>NZ_JAQNCY010000002.1:0-336232 GCF_028368855.1 Leisingera sp. SS27
CCTTGGCCTTGAACTCAGGCGAATGGTTCTTCCGTTTCGACATCTCTGATCTCCTCTGCGTCGAAGATCAACAGACAGCAAATTGTAGCTTACGTCAGTGTCCGATTTTCGGGGAGTAGCTCACGCCGATGGAAAATGCCTTTGAAACGAGGGCCAGGGAACGCGAGAAATTGCGCGCTCAGGGGCCTTGCGCGCGATTTACAGGCCCATTCGCGTCAGTACAGCAGGCCAGCCGCTCCTAGCCGCCGGAGGCTTAGCAGACGGCAAATGCTGGTTCCAGACCATCCATTTGACGAAAGAGCTTTCTGATCGCAACCGGGGCGTTGTCGATGACCACCTGCTGGTCTTTCTGCATCAAATTCACCCTCAGGCTGGCCTTGGAAACTTCGTATTCAATGATGCGCTCATGCGCGGATAAAGTTGCAATGCTCACGTTGATATCCTGATCCATGATCATGTGCGGCCGCGAAGGTCCTTCTGCCGTTCGGATCGCAGGACATATGGCGCGGCGGGTGGGGAGATATTTCACAACTGCAATGTCACAAGCTTCAGGTCTTCCTAGGGGCCGCGCGCCGCCAGTTCACCGGATGACCACCCGGAACCTAGACCGCCCCCAATCTTACTCAGGACAATTCAACTGCAAGGACAAGCACATAATCTTGGGGTTGCGCACCAAAGGGGTCGAGGGTGCAAAGCCCTCTGCCCGGTCTCAGAAAAAGCTCTGCGGGTCGATGTCGATGCTGAGGCGCAAGTCGCCCCTGAGGCGCAGCGGTGCGGTCCAGCGAGCAAGCGCCTCCTGCAGCGGCACGCCTTTCGGCGCCTTGACCAGCAGCCGCACCCGGTGGCGGCCGCGGACCCGGGCAATGGGCGCAGGCGCCGGACCGAACAGCTGGGCGCCGATCTGGCGCAGCGGGCCGTCATTGCGGGCCATGGCGTTGCCCAGATCAAAAACCGCTGCCAGATCGGGTCCGGACAGGATGATCCCGGCCATCCGGCCATAAGGCGGCACCCCTGCCGCCTGGCGTTCGGCAGCTTCGGCTTTCCAGAAGCTTTCCTCATCGCCTGACAGGATCGCGCGGATCACCGGGTGCTCCGGCTGGAAGGTCTGCATCAAGGCTTCGCCCGGGCGCTCAGCGCGGCCTGCCCGCCCCGCCACCTGGCGCATCAGCTGGAAAGTCCGCTCTGCCGCACGCAGGTCGGAGCCTTGCAGGCCAAGGTCAGCGTCAATCACCCCAACCAGCGTCAGCAACGGGAAGTTGTGGCCCTTGGCGACCAGCTGGGTGCCAAGGATGATGTCCGCCTCGCCCGCGGCAATCTCCTCAATCCGCTGCTTCAGGGCGCGGGCAGAGCCGAACAGGTCGGAGCTGAGAACCGCGATGCGTGCCTCCGGGAACAGGGCGGTGGCTTCCTCTGCCAGCCGCTCGATTCCGGGTCCGACGGGGGCCATCTTGCCCTCCACCTCGCAGGAGGGGCAGGCCTCCGGCACCGGTTTGGTCTCGCCGCACTGGTGGCACATCAGCCGTTTCATGAAGCGGTGCTCCACCATCCGCGCATCGCAATGGTCGCAGGCAACCTGCGCGCCGCAGGCGCGGCAGATGGTGACCGGGGCAAAGCCGCGCCTGTTCAGGAACAGGAGCGACTGCTCGCCGCGTTCCATCCTGAGTTTCATTGCCTGTTTCAGGGTCGGCGAGATCCAGGTGGAGGGCAGCAGATCTTCGGACCGCATATCCACAGCGCGCATGTCCGGCAGCACCGAAGCACCGAAGCGGGAGGTGAGGTTCAGCCGGTTGTATTTGCCGGCCTCGGCGTTGGCCCAGGTTTCAAGCGAGGGCGTGGCCGAGGCAAGCACCACCTGCGCCGAGCACATCGCCGCGCGCAGCACCGCCATGTCGCGGGCGTTGTATAGAACCCCGTCCTCCTGCTTGTAGGAGGTGTCGTGTTCCTCATCGACGATGATCAGGCCGAGATCGCGGAACGGCAGGAACAGCGAGGACCGCGCACCGATTACCAGTTGCGCCGCGCCCTGCCCGACCATCTTCCAGACCCGGCGGCGTTCGGTCATGGTCGCGCCGGAGTGCCACTCGGCGGGCTTGGCCCCGAACCGGGCCTCAACGCGGGTGAGGAACTCCGCCGTCAGCGCGATCTCCGGCAAGAGCACCAGCGCCTGCCGCCCGGCGCGCAGGGCGGCAGCGACGGCCTCCAGATAGACCTCGGTCTTGCCGGAGCCGGTGACGCCTTTCAGCAGCGTAGTGCCATATCGCCCGCTGTGGACACCTTCGGCCAGCGCGGCGGCAGCCTTGGCCTGGTCCTCGGTCAGCTGCTTGGAGGGCAGTTCCGGGTCCAGATGCGGATAAGGGGTGTCGCGGGGGGCTTCCTCCTCGCGCAGGGCGCCCTGTTTCACCAGCCCCTTCACCACCGACGGCGTGACATCGGCCATATCGGCAAGTTCCTTTGGCGTGAAGGCGAGGCCGCCGAACTCCTCCAGCACCTCCAGCACGCGGGTGCGGGCATCTGTCATCCGGTCCGGCACACCGTCGCCACGGCGCAGGATCTTGCGCATCGATGGCGGATCTGAAAGCCCCGGCGCACGGGTCGCCAGCCGCAGCATCGCGGGCATGGGTGTCAGGGTGTAATCGGCAGCCTTGCCGAGGAATTGACGCATCTCGGCCCGCATCGGTGCCACGTCCAGAACCCGGATCACTGAGCGCAGCTTGGCCGAATCGAAATCACCCGCACCCGGTCCCCAGACCACGCCCAGCACCTTGCGCGGGCCCAGCGGCACCTCGACATAGGCGCCGAGGAAACAGCCGCCTTCCGGCGCGCGGTAATCCAGAAGACGGTCAAGGGGTTGCGTGGTCAGAACCCCAACCCGTTCGCCTGCCTGAAAGAACTCCTGCCCGCTCATGCTGCTGCCTATGTTGCCGCCCGTAATCCCATGAGGTAAAGGCAGAAGCGACCGAGGCCAACCCATCCAAAGGACTGCCCCATGAAATTCTTCGTAGATACTGCCGAGATCGACGCCATTGCCGAGCTGAACGATCTGGGCATGGTGGACGGTGTCACCACCAACCCGTCGCTGATCAAGAAATCCGGCCGCGACATCATCGAGGTCACCAAGGAGATCTGCGATCTGGTCGACGGCCCAGTGTCGGCGGAAGTGACCGCCACAGATGCGGAAACCATGATCGCCGAAGGCCGCAAGCTGGTGGAGATCGCCGAGAACATCGCCGTGAAGGTGCCGTTGACCTGGGACGGCCTGAAGGCCTGCAAAACCCTGAGCGACGACGGCCACATGGTGAATGTGACTCTGTGCTTCTCCGCCAACCAGGCGCTGCTGGCCGCCAAGGCGGGCGCGACCTTCATATCTCCGTTCATCGGGCGTCTGGATGACATCAACCTGGACGGCATGGAGCTGATCGAGGACATCCGCACCATCTATGACAACTACGGGTTTGAGACCCAGATCCTGGCCGCCTCGATCCGGTCTGTGAACCATGTGCTGGACTCGGCCCGCATCGGTGCCGACGTGATCACCGCGCCGCCCGCCGTGATCAAGGCGATGGTGAACCACCCGCTGACCGACAACGGCCTGGATGCCTTCCTGGCCGACATCAAGGCGGCAGAGATCAAGATCCTCTGATCCGGCGGCGCAAGACTCACTCACGAAGGGCGCCCGGAACCGGGCGCCCTTTTTTGTTGCGGCAGGTTTCTTTTTGGCAGGGGCCTCCCGCGCCTCTCTGCACCCCGGCTGCCGCCGGGGGGCATCGCAACTTGGGCCTGGCAGCGCGCCTCACGGCGCGCTGAGGCGGCGTTTCACACCGCCGGCGCCGGGCCTTGGGCCCGGCGCCACGCCCAACGGGAGCGGGGCATGAAAATGCACCGGCGACGGGCGGGAGCCTTCCCCTTTACAGCAAATTCCACCCCCCCCGCATTTTTCGGCAGCATTGCCAAATTCCCGTGTTATACACGTCAGCAAACCCGTCAGAGGTCCGGAGCCGCAAGAGTTCACGCATGAGCAGTTCAAGCAATACAGTCAGCCTGGAAGACCAGTTGCGCGAGGCGATTCTCGCCAAACCCGACGCGGTGCTGGAGGACCAGCACCTGATGAATGCCCTGGTTGCCGCCAATGAGCGGGCGATGGGCTCCAACGTCGTTGACCTGCGCGGCATCGCGATGGAGCGGATGGCGGCACGGCTGGACCGGCTGGAGGATACCCACCGCTCGGTGATTGCCGCGGCTTATGACAACCTGGCCGGCACCAACCTCATTCACCGCGCCGTGCTGCGGCTGCTGGAGCCGCGCGATTTCACCGCCTTCCTGGCCTGCCTGGAGCAGGACATGCCGGACATCCTGCGCGTTAATGCGCTGGCACTGGTGCTGGAAACCGCCCAGCCCGGCGGCGCCGAAGTGGAGCGCAAGTCCGGCGCGCTGAAGCTCGCTGGCCCCGGCTTCACCGAAAGCTATGCCGGGCAGCCCGGCAGCGAACGCCCCGTGACCCTGCGCCAGACCCAGGGCGGCAGCCCGCGCGTCTATGGCCAGAAGGCAGAATGGATCCGCTCCGAGGCCTGCCTGATGCTGGATCTGGGCGAGGGCCGCCTGCCCGGTATGCTGGTAATGGGATCGGAAGACCCGCATCAGTTCTCGCCGATGCAGGGAACAGACCTCCTGACCTTCTTCGGCGGAGTGTTTGAACGCTCGATGCGCTGCTGGCTGTCATGACGCTGATCTCTCCCGCCTGCCGGGATGCGCTGCAGCTGTGGCTGGAGCGCTTAAACGGGCTGGAAGATGCTTCGGACAACACTCTCACCGCCTACCGCGGCGATGTCACTGCCTTTCTGGCCTTCATGACACAGCACAGCGGCGGGCCGCAGGGGCTGGGCGCACTGGCACGGATCACCACATCTGACATGCGGGCTTGGATGGCATCCGAACGCAACGGCGGCACCGGCGCGCGGTCGCTGGCCCGCAAGCTGTCGGCGGTCAAGAATTTCTACCGCTGGCTGGCGGAACGCGAAGGGTTTGAGCCGGCCGCGGTGCTGCTGGCCCGCTCGCCCAAGTTCCAGAAGAAGCTGCCGCGCCCGCTGGCCCCGGAGGCCGCCAAGGCCGTTCTCGAAACCGTTGAGCTGCAGTCGCAGCAGGACTGGGTCGCGGCCAGGGACGTCGCGGTGGTGACGCTGCTGTACGGCTGCGGGCTGCGGATTTCCGAGGCGCTGGGGCTGACCGGCGCAGACGCGCCGCTGCCGCCGGTCTTGCGGATCCTGGGCAAGGGCCGGAAGGAGCGGGTGGTGCCGGTGCTGCCTGCCGCCCGCGATGCGGTAGAGCGCTACCTGTCCCTCTGCCCGCATCCGCAAGAGGCGGACGCCCCCCTGTTTCGCGGCGTGCGCGGCGGTGCGCTGAACCCGCGCCAGATCCAGGGGGTGATGGCCAGCACCCGTGCCCAGCTGGGCCTGCCGGCCACCGCCACCCCGCACGCGCTGCGCCACAGCTTTGCCACCCATCTGCTGGAGGCAGGCGGCGACCTGCGCGCCATTCAGGAGCTCTTGGGCCACGCGTCGCTCTCGACCACTCAGGCCTATACGGCGGTGGACACCACCCATCTGCTGGAAGTCTATAACAATGCCCACCCGAAAGCGTGACTTGACCGCGCCTGCCGTGCCGGCCTTTGCTGTCAGCAGGAGGGTCTGCCCATGCCCGATGAACATTCCGCGCCGGTGGAACTGACCAGCATCCTGACTTGCCCTGCCTGCGGGCATAAAGCGGCTGAGAAGATGCCGCAGGACGCCTGCCAATGGTTCCACGAGTGCCCCGCCTGCAAGACCCTGTTGCGGCCAAAGCCCGGCGATTGCTGTGTTTTCTGCTCCTACGGGACCATACCCTGCCCGCCGATGCAGGCTGGAGGCAGCTGCTGCGGGTGACCGGCAAGCGGCCCGGTTAAATAAAATGCGCGCTATTATTCGCAGCTGGCAGCAAGCCTCTGTTAAGCCGGCGCAGGCCAGATGGCAGAAACCGATCCAGAAAGGATTCTGCCATGACCAGTGCCGGCTTTGCCGTTTTGTTCTCCGATGGTGCCCCTGCCGCTCCTGCCCCGCCGCCCGGCGTTCAGCCTTGGGAGCGTGACCGGCCCGCTCACTCCCCCTCCTCCTCTCCCGCGATCACCGACCCGGCCCCCCATGGCCGCCGCATGGCCCGTATTCTGCTACCTGCAGGCACGGATTTCCGCCCAAATTTGCACTGAACGGTTGCGGCTCAGGGGCAAATTCGTCATCACGGTCGGATGACACCTCAGATCCGCGCCCTCTCCGTTCATCTGCTGACTGCCACCGGTGCGGTCTTTGCCATGCTGGCCATGCTGGCCGCGGCCGAAGGCAAGTGGAGCCTGATGTTCCTGTGGCTGGTGGTGGCCTTTGCCGTCGATGGCATCGACGGGCCGCTGGCGCGGCACTACCACGTCAAGCGCTATTCGCCGGAGTTCGACGGGGTGCTGCTAGACCTGATCATCGACTACCTGACCTATGTCTTCATCCCTGCCTTTGCCCTGTTCCAGTCCGGGCTGATGTCGGGTTGGACCGGCTGGTTCGCAATCATCGTGATTACCTTTGGCAGTGCGATGTACTATGCCGACACCAGGATGAAGACCAAGGACAATTCCTTCTCCGGCTATCCCGGCGTCTGGAACATGCCGGTGCTGGTGATCTTTGCGCTGGAGCCCAGCCACTGGACAAGTCTCGTGCTGGTTACCCTGCTGTCGGCAGCGATGTTCCTGCCGCTGAAATTCATCCACCCCGTGCGCACAGAGCGCTGGCGCAAGGTTTCACTGCCAATGGCGCTGGCCTGGACCTTTTTTGCCGGCTGGGCCGCCTGGGTCGACTTCCACCCGGCCAGCTGGGCCCATTGGGGGCTGGTGGTGACATCGGTCTACCTGCTGTTTGTTGGTATCGCCCAGCAAATCGTTCCGGAAAAACGCCGCACGTCTTCCGCAGCCTGACAGCCGCGGGCGGCTTTGCTTTTGCGGCATCCTTGATTTCCGCGGTCCTGAAAACGCTGGCCGCCGGATCCGGCCTGGCGTTTCAGATCAGCAGGCTGGCGGCCCCTTCGTGTTTCAGCAGCGCCACTTTGGTCTCCACCCCGCCCTTGCCGGAAAACCCGCCCAGCCCGGAAGCACCGAGCACCCGGTGGCACGGGATGATCACCGGGATCGGGTTGCCGCCGCAGGCATTGCCCACCGGCTGCGGCGGGGCGCCCAGCTCCCGGGCAATGTCGCCGTAGGTGCGGGTTTCGCCAAAGGGGATCGCCAGCATCGCATCGCAGACCGCACGCTGAAAGTCCGACCCCTCCACATGCAGCGGCAGGTCGAATGCCGTCAGCTCCCCCGCAAAATAGGCTTGCAGCTGCTCCAGCGCCCGGGTCAGCAGCGCTGTCTGCCTGCTGGCCTCAGCCGTCCAGTCCAGCCGCACGATGGCGCCGTCCCGCTCGGACACGCTGAGCGGTCCAACAGGGGTCTCAAGGCTTGCTGAAATCATCTTTCTCCTCCGGCCTGCCGGCGGCTGCATTGTCAGGCGCTGCCGCCTGGAGTGCAAGCGCAGACGCGACGGCGGCAGCAGAGCATTAACGCCTCGTTAACCAGTGCTAAAGCTTTCCCACCAGATTGCCTCAAATTCTACTAAAGTGAAATTCAAGAGAGGAACTAAAGGTCAGTCCGATGATTACAGCAACTTCCAGCACCGCCGGTCTTTACAACGGCATGAAGCAGCTTAAGGCATTCCGCCAGCTGGTGCTGCCTGCTGCAACTGCGGATGGCGCCAATGCGGATGCCTCACTGAATTATGCCGCGCCCCAGACGGGCGGGCGCAACGCTCCGGCGGCTGACAGTTCCGCGGACATCCTGGCCACCGGCTACATCGGCCCGGCACGCGATGCCGCCAGAAAAGAGGCGCTGGAGCCGCGCCCCGGGAAAGGCTTCGACATGGATGCCTATTTTCAGGATCTGATGAATGGCTGCCAGGCCGGCCCCAAGCCGGTCAGCCACATGGCCGCGGAAGCGAACTATGCCAAGGTTCAGAAAATCATTTCCTGAGCGGCGGCGCCCGGCTGACTGCGCTGCACCGGCTTCCGCTCTCGGTAGCCGTTAACCGGCTGTTAAGCCTGTTGTGTTAAAACCGTTTTAAGATCGGTTCAATGCCTCTGCGAAGGACCCTCTGTTATGTTTATACCAGTTTCGGGACGTATAGATCCTATCAAGCCGAACCGCGGTTTCCTGACCGCCCGGCCCGTTGTCCGCTCTGACGATCCGGACAAAAGCGAATCCGCCGACAATACGCCGCGCGGCCAGGAAGAGCACGCACAGGACGCCCTGCATCCGGAGAGCGGCGATCTCATCTGGGATACTTCCGGGCATGAGCCGCCGGGCTGCGCCGAAGAGCTGTTTCACGAAAATGCTGTGCTGGCAGAGCACCTGCTTATGCAGCGCGCCTGGCCCGCAGACCGGGCCACCCCGGGAGAGGTCAAGGCTGCCTTTCACGGCTACAAGGAGGCCAGGTCTCTGACAGCCTGACCCCGCTCTGCCGCTACCTTACTGCAGCTGCGCCCAGAAAAGTTCCAGGTGGCGCGACATGATCTCCTCGAACCGGCCGCTTTCCCGCAGTTTCTGCAGGCCTGCGTTGATCCGGTAAAGATGGGTGGTGCCGCGCCAGTGCCGCTTGGAAATCACCACATGCAGGCCTTCTTCCGACAACGGTTTTTCCAAAGGCACCACGGTGTCCCGCAGATCTTCGGCAACGATCGTATTGGCACCAAGGAACAGGTTTACCGCCGCGGCATCAACCTGGCCCTCAGCCACCATGCGAAAACAATCCGCCGGGGTTTCGGGCTGGATCAGTGAGATCTTTTCCTCTGCCAGCCAGCGCCGGCCGGGGCGGTTCAGGTCATGGGTGAAATACCCCGCCGGGCGGCACAGGGTCTTGCCTTCGACATCAGTGTCTGCGGTGTATTCAAACCCGCCACCGGCCCGCACAAACAGCATGATCGGCATTGTCATGACCGGCTCGGAGAAGTGGAAATTGACACAGCGCTCGTTGCCCGGTTCAGCCGCGCAATCAGGCTTGAGCCAGGGAAATCCCATGTCGAACTCTTTCTTGTCCAGCATCGGGAACAGGTGTTTGGACCAGTCGTCCTCCCAGCTGACGGAGTAGCTGACCGGCGCGGGGGCCAGTTCCAGCGCAGCGTTGATCAGCTCCGTCACCATCCCCTGCCCGGGCAAGCTGCGGTCGGTGAAGGGGCCATAGCCGCTGCCCGTGAGCAGCGTCAGCTCTGCCTTTTCCTGGCGCAGCGGCGTGGCATCCGGCGCGGTGGCGCCGGTGATGCAGGGGATGAACAGCTTGCGCCCCGGCAGCACGGTCGCCCCGGCAAGCAGCTTCTGGTTGGCGTAGTAGACCATGGTCCAGCGGTTGCGGTCGCCATAGTGGGCCTCCGCAATTGTAAACAGCGAGTCGCCGGGCTGCGCCACATAGTCCACGTCGCAAATCGCCCAGGCTGCCGCCGGCGCCATGGTGAACAGGGCGGCCAGTTGTAGGAGGTGTGAGAAAAACCGTCTCATACAGGCATCCTCCCTCAGAACCCGGCCCAGATCCGGGCCATGTGGTCTTCGACGATGGTCTGGTAGCTGCCGTCCTCCTGGATCGAGCGCAGGCCCTTGTTGATCATCGAAAGCATTTCATCCGCCCGCGGATGGGTCTTGTGCACCACCACGTAGATACCCAGCACCGACAGCGGCTGCGGCAGCACGGTGAATTGATCGGCGATGCCCGCCTCCTTCATTACGCTGCGGCCGGTGAATTCATTGATCGCCACCGCGTCCGCCTCACCAGCGGCGACCATGTCGAAACAGTCCTTCACCTTGTGCGGCTGCTTCAGGGTGATCTTCTTCTCCGCAATCCAGTTGCGGCCGCGCTCATCCAGATCGAAGGTCAGGTAACCAGCGGGGCGGCACAGGGTCTTGCCTTCGATGTCGCTGTCGCTGGTGAACGCAAACGGCCGGTCCTTGTGCGCAAACAACAGCATCAGGGTTTCGAACATCGGCTCGGAGAAGTGGAAGTTCTGGCAGCGGTAGCTGTCCGGCATCGTCTCGCAATCCGGCTTGTACCAGGGAAAGCCCAGATCCAGCAGCGCGTTGGAGAGCAGCGGGTCAAAATGCGAGGACCAGTCGTTGACCCAGTGGATCGCGTAGCCCTCCGCCGGAGCAGCCTGTGTCATTGCTGCATTCACCACCTCGGTGATCAGGCCGCCGTTGTGCGACGCCTTGGAGGTAAAGGGCGCATAATCGTCGCCGGTCAGAAGGTTGATTTTCTGGCGCACCGCCGCGTTGCCCGGCGCGACCTTGACCGGCACTGCGGATGCAGGGGCGGCGGCGGAGATGTCCTTGCCGCCAGGCAGGCCCAGCGGCAGCCCCTCAAGGCAGGCCAGCGAGAGCTTCATGCCGACCCGGATCGCGCCCGGCTTGGGGCCGATCTGGTCGATGTTGCGGTTGTGGATGGCGCTCCACTTGCCCGCATCCTTGTAGAGCTTGTCGGCAATCACCGACAGGCTGTCACCGGACTGCACGGTATAGATACCGCCGCAGGTTTCTGCAGCGGCGGCGGTGGCAAACAGGCCGGACAGCCCGACGGCGGCGGCGGCAAAGAAGGTTTTCATGGTTCCCCCCGGAAATGTGCAGCGCCTGATCCGCTGAATTGGCGGGCGGCGCTTGTTGTTTTGTTGCTGATTGAGGTCCGCGGGCGTGCTGCAGCCCGCGCGGCGGCGCCATTCTGGCGCCGCAGCCGATGGGTCTTAGTTGCCGACGAACAGTGCCAGCAGCGTTGCGGTGTCCACCCGCCCGTCAGCGCCGATCAGACTGGCCGGAACGGTGATCTCCTGACGCTCGTAGGCGCCGTTCACCAGCTGGTCGATATAGGCTGCGGACTGTCCCTGCGCGGCGGCGGTCGCCACCATCTTGTAAAGCGCCGAACCCTCGGCGGCCGCAGCGGGCGCCTCCGGGACCGCCGCGGCGGGCTGTGCCTGCTTGCTGCGCAAGGCGGCCAGTGTGCCTTCGGTGATGCGGGCGACCAGCGCATCCTCGCCGCTGGCCGCAGAGCCTTCGAGGCCCGCTGCCGCTGCGGCCCCTGCGGGCAGCTCTGCCGCGGCCTGCACTGGCTGCAGAGACGCCGCCGGCTGATCCGCTGCTGGCGCACTGCCGCCGAACTGGAAGTAGAGCAGCATTGCTGCAGCCACTGCCAGCCCTGCAGCGGCGAGGCCGAGCTTCGGCAGCGCAGACGCGCCCTCTTCCCGCAAGGAAGCAAACTGCTGTGGTTCCATGGCCGGTTCCGGCTTCGCCGGGGCCCGTGCCGGTGCCGCAGTGCTGACCGGACTGGCCGGCTTGGCGTCTTTTGCCGTTCCGCCAGCCGCAGGCTTTGCCTTGACCGGACCCGTGCTTGTGGCGACCAAACCGATTTTGATATTCTTTGGCGCTGACACCCCGTCAATCCGGATTGCCGCGCCGTGCGCTTTGCCTGACTCAGCCGCCTTCTGCGCATCCGCTTTCAGCTTCAGCATTGAAAATTGCCCCCTGCCCCATGCCATCTTTTGAAATGACGTAAAAATCTACATGGAATTAACGAATTCTTAACCAATTGTGGAAAACCGGTCAACATCTAGGGGAGGCAGTGGCCAGGGAACACAAGGCATTTCTCGGATAGCGTGTGCAAAATGACGCAGAAAGAACGTAAAAAAGACAACGCCCGGCGCTGTGGTCGGGCGTTGCATGCAATTCAAGGGTGAGATGCGGATTATCCCAGCGCGCTGTCGCAGCGGCCGCAGACGCCCTCATGCCCGTGGCTGCCGACATCCGGCAGGATCTTCCAGCAGCGCTGGCATTTGCCGCCGTCGGCCTTTTCAAACACCACCGACACGCCGTCGACTTCCGGCATCCGGAAGGCTTCCGCCGGGGCCGGATCGTTGGTCAGCGCGATGTCCGAGGTGATGCAGACATCTGCGAAGTTCACCGACTTCAGCGCCTCCAGCGCTTCACCGTCACGCACATGCACAACCGGCGCGGCCTCCAGCGAGGCACCGATTACCTTGTCGGTCCGCTGAACCTCCAGCGCCGCAGTCACCACCCGGCGGGCCTGGCGGATCTTGGACCACTTGGCGGCCAGCGGCTCATTCAGCCAGTCGGCGGGTGTCACCGGGATGTCCTGCAAATGCACGGAGCTGCCCTCGCCCGGGTATTTCTCCAGCCAGACCTCTTCCATGGTGAAAACCAGGATCGGCGCCAGCCAGGTGGTCAGGCGGTGGAACAGGATGTCCAGCACGGTGCGGGCTGCACGGGCGTTCAGCGTGTCGCCGTCGCAGTAGAGCGCATCCTTGCGGATGTCGAAGTAGAAGGCCGACAGGTCCACGGTGGCAAAGTTGAACACTGCCGAGAACACGCCCTGGAAATCAAAAGTCTGATAGCCGGTGCGGACCTTGTGGTCGAGCTCGGCCAGGCGGTGCAGCACCCACTGTTCCAGCTCCGGCATATTTGCCGGGTCAACCCGCTGATCCTCGCTGAAATCACCCAAGCTGCCCAGCATGAAGCGCATGGTGTTGCGCAGGCGGCGGTAACTGTCGGCGGTGCCTTTCAGGATTTCCGGCCCGATCCGCTGGTCGGCGGTGTAATCGGTCTGGGCCACCCACAGGCGCAGGATGTCGGCGCCGTACTGCTTGACGACCTCCTCCGGCACGATGGTGTTGCCGAGCGACTTGGACATCTTCATGCCCTTCTCGTCCAGCGTGAAGCCGTGGGTCACCACGTTGCGGTAGGGTGCGCGGCCTTTGGTGCCGCAGGCCTGCAGCAGCGAGGAGTGGAACCAGCCGCGGTGCTGATCGGTGCCTTCCATGTAGACATCAGCGATGCCGTCCTCGGTGCCGTCCTCGCGGTCGCGCAGCACAAAGGCATGGGTCGAGCCGCTGTCGAACCACACGTCCAGCACGTCGAACACCTGGTCGTAGTCATCCGGGTCCACGGAGTTACCCAGCACCCGCGCTTTGAAACCATCCTCGTACCAGACGTCGGCGCCGTGCGCGTCGAACTCGGCCACGATGCGCTTGTTCACCTCTTCATTGCGCAAGAGGAAGTCCGCATCGGTCGGCAACGCACCTTTCTTGGTGAAGCAGGTGAGCGGCACGCCCCAGGCGCGCTGGCGGCTCAGCACCCAGTCGGGACGGCTTTCGATCATCGAATGCAGGCGGTTGCGGCCGGTTTGCGGCCACCATTTCACCAGTTCGTCGATCGAGCGCAGGGCACGTTCACGGATGGTATCGCCCATCTCATCCATGCCGTCGTCCATCTTGCGGTCGACAGAGGCAAACCACTGCGGCGTGTTGCGGTAGATGATCGGCGCCTTGGAGCGCCAGGAATGCGGGTAGCTGTGCTTGATCTTGCCGCGCGCCAAGAGGCCGCCAACCTCAACCAGCTTGTCGATGATCTTCTTGTTGGCATCGCCCTCGCCGCCCTTGCGGTTCAGGATGTAGGTGCCGCCGAAGAAGGGCAGATCGGCGCGGAAACCGCCGTCGTCCATCACGTTATAAGTGATCATCTGCTCCAGCATGCCAAGGTCGCGGTAGAGCTCGAATTCCTCCATACCATGCGACGGCGCGCAGTGGACAAAGCCGGTGCCTTCGGTGTCGGTCACAAAGGGCGCCGCGCGGAAGTCGCGGATATCGTCCCATTCACCGTTGGAGCCTTCGGTACCGTGCAGCGGGTGGGTCAGGCCCACACCTTCCAGATCGGCGACCGGCACATCGGCAACCCGGGTATACTGGTCCTCGCTCAGACGTGCGCGCTTGAAAAGCTCAGCCGCCAGATTGTCCGCCAGGATGTATTTGTCACCCACGGCGGCCCAGCATTCATCCGGGGTGCCGGTGACCTCATAAAGGCCATAGGCAATCTCCGCGCCATAGACCACCGCCTTGTTCGACGGGATGGTCCAGGGAGTAGTGGTCCAGATCACCACCTGCGCGCCGGCCAGCTTGTGATCACCAGGTTCAGCGACCTTGAACTTTACCCAGATGGTGAAGCTTTCCTTGTCGTGATACTCGACCTCGGCCTCGGCGAGCGCAGTCTTTTCGACCGGCGACCACATCACGGGCTTGGAGCCCTGATAGAGCGTGCCGTTCATCAGGAAGGTCATGAACTCATCGGCAATCACAGCCTCGGCGTGGTAGTTCATAGTCAGATACGGGTCATCCCAGTTGCCGGTGATGCCCAGGCGCTTGAACTCCTCGCGCTGGATATCGACCCAGCTGTCGGCAAAGGCGCGGCATTCCTGGCGGAATTCGACAACCGGGACGGCGTCCTTGTTCTTGCCCTTCTTGCGGTACTGCTCCTCGATCTTCCATTCGATCGGCAGGCCGTGGCAGTCCCAGCCCGGCACGTAACGGCTGTCAAAGCCCATCATCTGATGGGAGCGGACGATCATGTCCTTGATGGTCTTGTTCAGCGCGTGGCCGATGTGCAGGTGGCCGTTGGCGTAGGGCGGGCCATCGTGCAGAGTGAAGGGCTTGCGCTCCGCATCGCCGCCCTTGGCTGCGGCAGCCTTCTCGCGGAGCTTGTCGTAGACGCCGATCTCGGCCCAGCGTTCCAGCCAGGCAGGTTCGCGCTTGGGCAGGCCTGCGCGCATCGGGAATTCGGTTTTCGGCAGGTTCAGGGTGTCTTTGTAGTCAGGCGTCTGGGGTGTGTCGGCGCACATCGGGGGCGTCCTTTGGATGATCAAGGTCGGAAATTGGGATATTCGGTTCGGCGCGATGGCTCAAGCGCCTTTGCCCGGCGGCTCAATGGTTTCAGAGCGCCGGGGATATAATTCGAATAATGATGGCCGCGAATAGGGACATGAAGCGCCTTATAGGACGGGCGTGCAGCAGGGTAAAGCGGCAGATGTGCCGCCTTGGGAGGGGAAGACAGTGGGCGGTATCGCCCATCCTGCGTCACCGTACCAGCCAGACGCCAAGATCCGGGCGTGCCAGCATCAGCCAGAGGATTGCCAGAACCGCAGCGAAGGCCGGGATGCCGCAGGCAAACCAGATCGCAAACAGGCAGTGGTAACGGGCGGGCAGTGCCTCTCCCGTCTCTGCCGCCGCCCGCGCCAGATTGCGCAGCCGCAGCTGGATCCAGACCACCGGCAGCCAGAACAGCCCGGTCAGCACATAAAGCCCCAGCGACAGCGCCAGCCAGCCGGCGCTTAGCGGCCAGCCCAGCCGCCAGGCCAGCAGCCCGCCGGTGATTGGCTGCGCAATCACGGCTGTGGCGGTGAACAGGAGATCGGCCACCACCACCACGCTTGCAGTATGGGCAATCAGCGCCGCGTCCCGTGTCCGGTGCGCCATCATCATAAAGAAGGCGATGCCCGCGCCGGTTCCCAGCAGCACGCAGGCGCCAATCACATGCAGCCACCGCAGGATCAGGTCTGCATCCATCTCAGCGCTCCTGCAGCAGCTGATGGGTGATCAGCGCCAGCAGCAGGCCCGGCAGCACCTTGACCAGCGGTCCCAGCGGATCCGCCCACATGTGCGGTGTGACAGCGGTGGCTGCAGCCAGGTAGATCAGCGAGACCGCTGCCATCCCCAAACAAGCGCGCGCCGCCCAGGGCCGCCACAGGATGGCCAGTCCCAGGGCGATGTCGTCCAGCGACCAGAAGGCAACGCTGGTCTTCGCCGGCAGGCTGCCCCAGCCTGAGTCCGTAAGCACCGTTGCAGCCTCCTCCAGCTGCCAAAGACCGATCAAACCGGAGGCCAGCCAGAACTGGCATAGCACCGCGACGGCGACCGGCATCAGCAGTGCCAGCCGCGCGTCCAGCCGCTGGGCACGCCCCGAAGGCAGCGGCTGATAGATGGCCTTGAGCGGTGCAATCCCCTGCCCTATGGCGGCCCGGTACGGTGCGGGATCGCCGCACACGCCGCTCTGGATTTCGGCCATTGCGGTGGTGCGCAGCGGCGACCGCCAGCCCAGCCTTCCCAAAGCGTCGGCACATTGCGCCACCGGCGGCAGCAGCCAGCCCGGCAGACGCAGCAGCCAGCGCGCCGGAGCAAACCCCAGCCACGCCCGGGTCTCTGCCAGCACCTCCGCCAGCGTCTGCGGATTGTCCTCCACCAGGTCATAGGTGCCCTGCGGCAGATCTTCCTGCAGCGCCGCAGCAACCGCCGCGGCAAGATCGGCCATACCGATGCATTGAACCGGCGCGTCTGCCAGCGCCACCGGCTGCACCAGCGGCACCGCCGCCAGCATCCGCAGCAGTCCTGTTCCGCCATAGGCATTTTGCCCGATCACCAGCCCCGGCTTCAGGATACACAGCGGTGCGCCAGCGGCCCGCAAGGCTGCATCCCCCCGCCCCTTGCTGCGCATGAACTCTGTCCCGGCATCCGGCCCTGCCCCGGCCGCTGAAATCTGCACCACGGCGATACCCTGCTCTGCACAGGCTGCCCCCAAGGCTGCGATGGCCGTGTGGTGCACCATCTCCAGCTCGCCCGGTGCCATATCCTGCAGAACCCCCGCGCAATTGACCACGGCGTCCGCATCCTGCAGCAGCGGCGCCCAATCCTCAGGCCGCAACAGCCGCAGCAAGTCACCCTGCACAAAGGAAACCCCAGGCAGCACCCGCGCTGCCTGCGCAGCGCTGCGGCCCAGGCCGGTCACATGCATTCCAGCAACCCGCAAGGCACGCACGACCTCGGCCCCGATAAACCCGTAGGCGCCCAGAACCAGCACCCTCTTTGCGCTCTCCGCCATCAATGAATGCCTTTTTTGCCAAATCTCCCGCTCACCATAACGGCAGCAGCCGCAGGCGCCAGCGCTGCCGCAAGCTCAGATTGCGGCAGATGCGCCTTTGCCCTTCCGCTCAGCCTGGCTTCCACTTATCAACAGGCCAAATCAGGCCGGAGCAGACAATGACCGACACCGGAACACAGAACCCGCTGGCGCGGTTCGAGATCACCGCCGAGGAGATTTCCCGCGTGGTTGCCGTGTTTTACATGCAGGTGCGTGCGGACGACGTGCTGGGGCCGGTCTTTGCCGCCCATGTCACCGACTGGCCGGGACATGAGGAAAATATCGCGGGCTTCTGGCGCAATGCGATCCTGCGCGAGCGCAGCTACAGCGGCAATCCGATGCGGGTGCACGTAAGCCGCCCCGACGTGAAGGCAGAGCATTTCCCGCTGTGGCTGGGCCTGTTCCATCAGGTGCTGCGGGCGGAGCTGCCGGAACGCACCGCGCTGCAATGGGGCGCCCTGGCGGACCGTATCGGCGAAGGTTTCCGCACCGGCGTGGTGGCCATGCGCCAGCCCAAGGACCAGCCCCCGAAACTGTTCTGACGGCGTCTATTTTTCTTTTGAAAACAAACCCGTCAACGCCCGTTGCACCACCTTGCGGGTGCTGGGTTTGTGCTGCGCGGAGAACGGCATCGGGCGGCAAACCTCCATCGCGGCGATGCCAACGCGGGCGGACAGGGCACCGTTGACCAGCCCCTCGCCGAAACGGCGGGAGAGCTTGGACAGCACCGACCCGCCCAGCACCGGCTCCAACAGGTCATCGCCTGCGGCCACTGCGCCGGTGGCGGCCAGATGCGCCAGCACCGCGCGGGTCAGCCTCCAGGAGCTGAAGAAACCCGGCCGGCCGCCATAAATCCCGGCCACACGCCGGATCATGCGCAGCGAAGAAACCAGCGCGGTCAGGATATCCGCCAGCGCCATCGGCACCAGCGCGGTCACCGTGGCGACCTGGCGGGCCGCCGCCTCCACCTCGCGCAAGGCAATGGCGTCCAGCGGCACCAGCAGTTCTTCCTCTGCCAGCAGCAGCAGCGCGTCGCCGTCCATCACCTCCGCCTGCCGCTCTGCCAGCCTTGCCTGATGCCAGCTGAGATCCTCGCGCCCGTTGTAGTAAGCCTCCAGCCGGGTGGTGAAGGCGCGGGCGTCGGTCAGATCCACGACCTCCGTTGCCTGATGGCGCAAGGCATCGACCCGGCGCAGCCGGGAGAGCGCGGCCAGTTCGCGCAAGGCCATCGCCAGCGCCAGCAGCAGGAGCAGCCCCAGACCAGCGGTAACGGCCCAGCCCAGCACCGGCACCCGCGCGACCAGGCCTGCGGCAAAATCCCAGGCCGCAACGGAGGCCATGGCGCCAATGAGGGCAACCAGCAGTGCCCAGAACCAGCGGGCCAGCCGCGAGGGGTGGCGCGCCGCGATGCGGGCGGCCTGCTCCATGGCCGTTGGCGGGACTGCCAACGGAGCGGGATCGGGCACCGGCGGCGCCTCGGCCACGGGCGGCGCGGCGCCATCTTCCTCCAGATCAAACAGGACCGGCTTGTTGCTCATGCCGCGGCCTCCGGGGCGGTGCGCCATTCATAAGCGATATCGGGCAAGCCTTCCTCGTTGTTCAGGCCATCGCCCCGTCCGGTCTCAGTGAACCCTTCGCGCTGGTAGAACCGCTGCGCACGGCCGTTGGCCGTGAAGGTGCGCAAGGAGAGCCGCGGGGATGCAGCCTTGGCGGCATCCAGCAGCATCTTGCCGGCGCCCTGCCCGCAGGCGCCGGGAGCAAGGTAGAGAGAGCAGACCTCCTCCTCCTTGCGGGCGAGAAACCCGAGGATTGCTCCGTCCCGCTCTGCCACCGTGACCCAGCCGCGGTCGATCATGACACCGCAGAAAAAGATAACCTCGGCAGAGGAGTAAAGCTTGGGCATCCAGGCGGTATCCTGCTGAAACCGGTAGAGAATTTCACCAACTGTTCCGGCATCCAAAGGCGTGGCTGGGCGCAGGGAGAGGGTCACAGGGCATCTCCGATCAGGAAGTCTGCGGCGCGGTCCAGGCGGATATGCGGCGGCCCGCTGCCGTGTTTCAGGGTGAGCGGCGCGGGCGCAAAGGCCATCGCTTGGTAGTCGCCCTCCAGCCAGCGTTCGGCGCCTTGCCGCGCCGGGGTCAGCAGCTGGGCCGGGTCCTGCGGCAATGCGCCGGGGTAGAAGGCCGCTTGTTTGCCGCTCTCCAGCAAGCTGCCGCGCACGCAGGGCAGCTCAGCACCGTTGTGCAGGCGCATTTCTTCCGTTGTGGTGCGCAGGGAGGCCATCGCCAGCGCCGCAGTATCCGCCCCGGCAAAGCGGGCGCGGTCCTGCGCCTCACGGGTCAGGGCCTCGATGATCGCGGTCATCTTGGGATGCTGGGCATGGTGCAAGTGGTCGGCCTTGGTGGCGGCAAACAGGATTTTCTCCACCCGCTTGCCGCCCAGAAGCCGGGTCAGGAAATGGTTGCGGCCCGGTTTGAAGGCGCTGAGGATATCCGTCATCGCATGGCGCAGATCCTCCACCGCCTGCGGCCCGGAATGGATCGCCGAGAGCGCATCCACAAGCACCACCTGCCGGTCGATACGGGCGAAGTGGTCGCGGAAGAAGGGTTTGACGACCTTGGATTTATAGGCCTCGTAGCGGCGCTCCATCTCGCGCCAGAGGCTGCCGCGCGGGGCGCTGGCCTCTGGTGGCAGCGGGGCGAAGGTCAGCACTGGCGAGCCTTCCAGATCGCCCGGCAGCAGGAAACGGCCAGGGGTGCAGTCGTAGAAGCCAGCCGCGCGGGCGGCGGCCAAGTATTCAGTGAAGGCGGCGGCAAGCGCCTGCGCCTGCAACTCGTCATGCGTCCTTGCGGGGACAGCCTTGGATTGTTCTGCCAGGAAGCGGTCCGCCTGCGGACGGCTGGCAATGCGGGACAGCACATCTGCAGACCACTCGGCGTAGGTCTTGTCCAGCAAAGCCAGATCCAGCAGCCATTCGCCGGGATAGTCGACAATATCCAAATGCAGTGTGCGCGGCCCCTGCAGGCCTGCCAGGAGGCCGGCGGGCCGCACCTTCAGGCTGAGACGCAGCTCGGAAACCGCCCTTGTGCTGTCCGGCCAATGAGGTGACGGCCCGGTCAGCGCCGCGAGGTGGTTTTCATAGTCGAACCGCGGCACGGTGTCGTCGGGCTGGGGCTGCAGGAAGGCGGCCTCGATCCGGCCCTCGCGCGCGGCGCCGAGCTGCAGCATCCGGCCCCGGTCCATCAGGTTGGCGACCAGCGAGGTGATGAATACCGTCTTGCCGGAACGCGCCAGCCCGGTGACCCCCAGCCGGACCGGCCGGTCGAACAGCGCCGCGGAAAGGCCGCTGGCGGCGCTCTCCACCCCGCTCATCACCCCGTCTGCAAGGGAGGTTATCACCAAGGCCCTGATCCTGCTCTGTTCTTGCTGCTGACAAGATAGGCAGCATCCCGCCCGGATACCAGAGCGCACACGGGGCTTGCCCCGGCCCGGCGCTGTTGCTACTTGCCCGGCCATGCCGCGTTTTGCTTTGAAAGTCGAATATCACGGGAAGCCTTTTGCCGGCTGGCAAAGGCAGAAGGACCTGCCGTCGGTGCAGGGGGCGATCGAGGCTGCGCTGGCGCGGCTGGAGCCTGGGGAGCACACCATCGCTGCGGCCGGGCGCACAGATACCGGCGTGCACGGGCTGGGACAGGTTGCCCATTGCGACATGGCCAAGGAGTGGGACCCGTTCCGCCTGTCGGAAGCGCTGAATTACCATCTGAAGCCCGATCCGGTCGCCATCGTGGACTGCGCCCGGGTGGAGGGGGACTGGCACGCGCGGTTTTCAGCCCTGGAGCGGCAGTATCTGTTCCGCATCCTGATCCGCCGCGCACCAGCCACCCATGACGCGGGCCAGGTCTGGCAGATCAGCCATGATCTGGATGCAGACGCCATGCAGGATGCCGCCAACCATCTGATTGGAAACCATGATTTCACCACCTTCCGCTCTTCGATCTGCCAGGCGGCGAGCCCGGTCAAGACGCTGGATGAGCTGCGGGTGGAGCGGGTGCAGGGCTTTTCCGGGCCGGAAATCCATTTCCATGTGCGCGCCCGCAGCTTTCTGCATAATCAGGTGCGCAGCTTTGTCGGCACCCTGGAACGTGTGGGCGCCGGGGCCTGGGAACCGGAGGATGTGAAGTCCGCGCTGGAGGCCTGCGACCGGGCGGCCTGCGGGCCGGTCTGCCCGGGGCATGGCCTCTATCTGGCGCGGGTGGGATATCCGGACGATCCCTTTGCCTGAGCCCGGAAATGGGGGGTGACATCCGTACACCCCCTGTGCACCGCTTGTGCACCCCCAAGACAGCACCCATCTGACCGGCGGGCCGTCCGGCCGCCATTTAATCGCCACAACACCCGTTCATACTTGCCGGAACACCGGCAGCCCCCTGCGGCGGTATTGAGCACCGCTGCGGCAATCAGAAACAAAAAAGGCAGAGCACCCGAATGGCAACAGCAACCAAACCACCGCTTCTGGCCGTCCTGATCGACGCCGACAATATCTCTGCCAAATACGCCGAGGCGATGTTCGAGGAGATCGCCTCCTTTGGCGAGGCCAGCATCCGGCGCATCTATGGCGACTTTGCCGGCGGGGGCCCCCAGGGCTGGAACAAGGAGAAGCTGGCGTCGCTGGCGATTGTGCCGCACCAGCAGTTTGCCAATACCACCGGCAAGAACGCCTCAGACATTGCGCTGGTGATCGACGCAATGGACATCCTGCATTCCGGCCGTTTCGACGGGTTCGTGCTGATCTCTTCGGACAGCGATTTCACCCGGCTGGCCAGCCGTATCCGCGAACAGGGGGTGGATGTGTTCGGCATGGGCATGCGCAAGACGCCGGCCGCCTTTGTGCAGGCGTGCAAGCGCTTCATCTATGTGGAGAACCTGCTGGAGGAGCCTGCAAAGGCGAAGGCCAAGCCCAAGAAGGAAGAGGGCAACGGCAACGCGCCATCGGAGCTCGCGGACCCGACCAAGCTGGTTGTGCGGGCGATGGATGCGATCGGTCAGGAGGACGAATGGTTCACCCTGGGCCAGATCGGCCAGTACATCACCGCAGCGTTTCCGGACTTCGACACCCGCAGCTATGGCCAGCGCAAGCTGAGCGACCTGATTGCCACGCTGAAACTGTTTGAGACCAAGCGCGGCGAGGGCAACCAGATCCTGGTGCGGCGGCTGGACTAAGGCTGCGGTTTCCATCTTTCGTTTGCGCGCAATCCGTGGCTTAGTCCCGCAAAGGGACGCGGCGGCGGGGAGGAACGCGCATGGCAATGCTGATCAGTATCGGCCACGACGGCTGGTACACCGAGGAACAGCTGGCGGAGGAACTGCAGGCAATGGCGCCCGGCGCCGATATCCGGCCCGTCTCTGCCCCCGGCAACCTGGATGAGATCACGGTGCTGGCCGTTTCCGCGCTGAAAGGCGATCTGCCCGCGCATTTGCCAAACCTGAAGCTGGTGCAGAAACTTGGCGCCGGGGTGGATACCATCGTGGCGCACCCCAGCCTGGCACCGCATGTGCGCGTCGCCCGGCTGAGACCGCTGGAACCTGCGCATGAGATCGCGGAGTTCTGCCTGGCCTATGTGCTGCGCGATCAGCGCAACATGCGGGCGCACGCAGCCTCGCAGACCCGCAGCGCCTGGGAACCGCTGGCGCCCCAACGCCCGCAGGAGACCACGGTGGGCATTCTTGGCCTCGGCCATATCGGCGGCATGACGGCGCGGCTGATGCGCGACCTGCGGTTCCGGGTGCTGGGCTGGAGCCGCTCGCCCAAGGAGATCGACGGCGTGGACTGCCGCCATGGCAAAGCGGCGTTGCCGCAGATGCTGGGCGAATGCGATTATGTCTGTGCGATCCTGCCCTCCACCCCCGCCACCCGGCAGCTGATGAATGCAGAAATGCTGGCAGCGATGAAGCCGGGCGCGGTGCTGATCAACGCAGGCCGAGGCGATCTGGTGGATGAACCGGCCCTGCTGGCGGCGCTGGACGCGGGCACACCCGGCCATGCGGTGCTGGATGTGGTGAGCAAGGAACCCCTGCCCGCGGACAGCCCGCTGTGGGCGCATCCGAAGGTCACCCTCACTCCGCATGTGTCGGGCTGGCACCTGGGGGATGCGCTGAAAGACGTGGTGGAGAACCTGCAGCGGCTGGAGGCAGGTGAAGACCTGCTGCACGAAGTGGATCGTGAGCGGGGGTATTGAACGGCAGTTGCCCTTAGACGCCGCCGCGATCCAGATACTCAGCCATAAGGGTTTCCAGTTCTGCCGCCGTTTCCGGGAACCGGGCATAACTATGCGTGGCAGGCACATTTGACCACGGCAGCTTCTCCTCTGTCATCAGTTCGACAAAGGGTTCAAACCTGGCGAGATCAGCGAACAGAGCCGTACGCAGATTGACACGGCTCTCCGCGCCCTGAATGCGGGTAAAAACAAAATTCAGGCAGTCACGGCAAAAGTTATGCTCCCGCTGCCCGGACCTGAGGCGCCCTGCCAGCAGCCTGCCAGTGACAGAAAAAGACTCTGCCGCAAACATAGCGGTCAAGGAGAAGGCGCTCGCACAGAGCTTCTGGCAGTCGCGGCAGTGGCACGCAAGCGTCAGAAGGGGCGGTGCGGTCACACAGACTTGCACTTGGCCGCACAGGCACGCGCCTTTCATCGGGAGCTGAAGAAAAGCCCTCGGAATCTTCCGGTTGAGAATGCGCGCGCCCGGGGCCAGGGGTCATTGTTTTCCGCGCCACCGGCCCCAAAACCGCAAAACTTCAGTGGCTTGCCCCGCGCACGCCCGGTGCCGCAGGGCAGCCCGGTCAGCCGATAAAATCTTTGTAGCCGGCCTCATCCATGTAATCGTCCATCGGCGACAGGTCCGACGGTTTGATCTTGAAGAACCAGGCGTCACCCTCGGCGTCCTCGTTCACCTTGCCGGGATCGTCGGCCAGCGCTTCGTTCACCTCGACGATCTCACCGTCCAGCGGCGCGAGGATGTCGGAGGCGGCCTTGACCGATTCAATCACCACGATCTCGTCATCCTTGGAGACTTCGGTGCCCGGCTCGGGCAGTTCGACATAGACCACCTCGCCCAGCTGCTCGGCGGCGTGGGCGGTGATGCCGACGGTGATCAGGTCGCCCTCGGGCAGCAGCCACTCGTGTTCCTCGGTGTATTTCATGGGGGTGTTTTCCTTCGAAGAGGCGTGGGTTTCAATGTCTCTGGCCGCCGGAAATGGCGCCGCGGATGGCAAGGGCACAGCCCCCGCATACGCGGGTATACGGTATCAACGGGCGGGGCTGGCGATCAAGACGGCAAATCACCCGGCGGCTAGATTTTGCAGCCCTCTGGCGCCTCAGAACAGGTTGAAATACTCCGCCTGCTCCCATTCGCTGACGGTATCGAGGTAGCGTTCCCACTCAAAGGTCTTGAGCTGCAGCAGGTAGTCTGCGGTCTCCGCGCCGAGCACCTCGCGGCACAGGGTTGAGCCTGCGAACCCTTCCAGCGCCTGGCCCAGCGAGCGCGGCAGGCGGTCCGCGTCTTCGCTGTAGGGCGACAGGGTGGGTTTCGGGGCTTCCAGCCCTTCGCGGATGCCCGCGGCGCCGGCGATAATCTGGGCGGCCAGCGCGTAATAGGGGTTGGCGGTGCTGTCCGGGGCGCGGTTCTCGATCCGGCTGGCGGGGTCATCGGGCTGCATCAGCGCCCGCAGCATGGCGCCGCGGTTGTCCTCGCCCCAGCCGATGCGGCTGGGGGCCAATTGGAACGGCAGGTAGCGTTTGTAGCTGTTCACCGTGGGAGCGATCAGCAGCGAGGTCTCAGCCGCGTATTTCAAGAGGCCGGCCATCCAGGCGCTGGCGGGCGGTGCCAGCATCCCCGCAGTTTCCGGCATGAACAGGTTGCGCCCGGTGGCGAGGTCCTGCAGCGACTGGTGGACATGCCAGCCGTTGGCCATGGCATTGTCCAGCCGCGGCTTGGCCATGAAGCTGGCGTGCAGGCCATTGCGGGCGCAGATCTCCTTGACCATGGTGCGGAACATCACCATCGCGTCTGCCTGCGCCATGGCGCTGCCGGGGGCAAAGGTGAATTCGACCTGGCTGGGGCCCATCTCGATCTCGACCGAGCGTACCGCCAGGCCCAGTTTCTGGGCGTTGCGGCGCAACAGGTCAAGGATGCCCTCAACCTCGCCATAGCGGGTTTCGGTCAGATACTGATAGCCCTGCGTCAGGTTGCGGGTTTGCACCGGGGAACCGGGGCGGGTCGCCTGTGTATGGGCGGCGGATTTGTCGGCCAGCTCAAACAGGTGGAACTCCACCTCCAGCCCGAAGGTGGCGGCCATGCCCTGCGCCGCCAGCATCTCCACCTGCCGCTGCAGCACCGCGCAGGGGGCAAAGGGGATGGGCCGGCCGTCCGGGTAGACCGGGGTGCAGAAGATCCAGGCGGAATGACCCGACCAGGGCAGCGCGCGCCAAGTGTCCAGGCGCGGCACCAGCAGCACGTCGCCTGCCCCCTGCATCGGGCCGGCCAGATCCGCGCCCTCCTCCCAAACCGGAAAGGCGGTGCGGTGCGACGTGTCCTTGAGCAGCAGGGTTGCAGGCACGTTGAGGCCGCGATCGAAGACGGAGGCGAAGGCGTCCGCCATCACCGTCTTGCCGCGCAGCAGCCCGTGCTGATCGGGGAACAGCACCCGCACCGTTTCGATCCCGTCGAACCGGGCGCGCGATGTGATCTCCGCCGCCTTGCGGCAGTCCTCGGGAGTCAGCAGCCCCAGGCGGGCCAGATTGCCGGATGTGAAATCTTCTGCCATGGGCGGCCTCGTCATGCGGAGTTGTTTGAAATTGCACTGGAAATGCCGTGCCGTCCAGCCGGCAGCCGCATTTACCGCAACCCGTTGCGCTATCTGGATATTGCGGAGGTTTTGCGCCTTGACAGCGTTCGCAAAGCGAACATTGATGCCGGTATCCGCACAATGCCCGGCCGGGCAGCGGCACGACGGGAACAGAACGGGACGGCCAGGTGATGACAACGGCAGAACAGGACAGGAATATTTCGTCAAGCTTTGCCAAGGGGCTGGCGGTTCTGGCGGTGTTTGACGCGGAGACCCCCAGCATGACTCTGGCCGAGATTGCCCGGCGCAGCGGCCAGGACCGGGCCACCGCCCGCAGGGGGGCGCTGACGCTGGTGCAGGCAGGCTATCTGCGCCAGGACGGGCGGATGCTGTCGCTGACGCCGCGGGTGCTGGCACTGGCAGGCGGGTTCCTGCAGGCCAATCAGTTCGGCCGCAGGGTGCAGCCGGTGCTGAACCGCCACGCCCGGCAGATGGAAATTGAGGTGACGCTGGCGATGCTGGATCAGGGCCGGGTTCTGCTGCTGGCGCAATCCACTGTCGAGCACGGCCATATCACCTATGGCTTTACCGCCGGTTCCCACATTCCGCTGGCGCATACCAGCCTGGGGCGGATGCTGCTGGCCGGGCTGCCCGCGGAACATGCCGCCAAGCTTCTGGCGGAAACGGACCTCCCGCGCCACACAGAGGCCTCCCTGACCGATCCCGCCGCCATTCTGGAGCGCGTCGCTGACGCCCGCACGCAAGGCTACTGCCTGACGGACAGCGAATTCGAGTCCGGGATCACTGGCTACGCGGTGCCTGTGTCGCGGCCCGGCCAGACGCCAATCGTGGCGGGGTGCTCTGCGCCGCGGGGCCAGCAGCCGGAGGCGGATGCCGAGCGGCTGCTGCGCGGCCTGCAGCTGTGCGCGGCAGAGCTGCGCCAGGCGGAAGCGGTGGATCACCTTTAGGGTCAGGACCCTAAGCAGCACCTTGCAAAGACCCTGCCCTGCGCTAGGCTGAGGCCAGTGATTACCGCAGGAGCATTTCGATGATGAAACAGACTGCATTGGCAGCGGCCCTTTGCGCCGTGCTGGCCCCGGCTGCAGGGGCCAAGGGCGTGGAAGGCAAGCAGGTCACCGTGCTGGGCCGCGACTGGGTGGTGGCCCCGGTGGAGGACGCCCCGGGCCGCTACAGCGCCACCCGGATGAACCTGGAGCATCTGGCCTTCCGCCCGCCCGCGGTGCTGACCGCGCGCCAGGCGGTCCGCGCCATCCGCACCGCCACCGGCTGCCGCGTCAACCTGGACACGATGGTGCGCAACATCACCGGCACGTACTACGCCCAGGTGATCTGCCGCAATTAGGCACGCGCCTGACGCTTACGCGGTTTGGCAGGGTTTTTCTGAAACATCCTCTTGGGAAATGTGATCATTTTCCGGGAGTCCATGGATTGAGCGGTGCCGGAGCGCCTGCCATAGATTGCGCATGAAACTTGCTATCAACGGATTCGGCCGCATCGGCCGCGCCATCCTGCGCCAGATTCTGACCACGTCGCGCGGAGACGGCATCGAGGTGGTGCGGATCAATGATATCGCACCCTTGGACATGTGCGCCTATCTGTTTCAATACGACAGCACCTTTGGCCCCTTTGCCCATCCGGTGGAGCACGGCGGCGATGCGCTGCAGGTGATGGGGCGCACCATCCCCGTGAGCCATGAACCGGATCTGACCAAGGTGGACCTCAGCGGGGTTGATCTGGTGCTGGAGTGCACAGGCATTGCGCGGACGTCCGATGTGGCCGAGCGCGGGCTGAAGGCGGGGGCTGCCAAGGTGCTGATCTCCGGCCCCTCCCCCGCGGCTGAGCTGACCGTTGTGCTGGGTGCAAACGAGGAGACCCTGGGCGATGCGCGGATCGTCTCCAATGCTTCCTGCACCACCAACGGGCTGACGCCGCTGGTCAAGCTGCTGGATGGCATCGCAGGCATCGACACCGCGCATATGACCACCATTCACTGCTATACCAACTCGCAGCCGATGGTGGACGCGCCGCGCGGCGATTTTGCGCGCTCGCGCGGCGGAGCACAGTCGATGGTGCCGACGACCACCTCCGCCATGCATCTGATCGACGAGGTGCTGCCGCATCTGAAGGGCCGGGTCAGCGGTGCCGCGGTGCGGGTGCCGACGGCGAGTGTCTCTGCCATTGATCTGGTCGCACACCTGAAATCCCCGATGAACGAGGCGGAATTTGGTGCAGCCCTGCGCGAAGGCGTTGCAGCGTCGAAAGTGCTGGGCTGGACCGACAGGCCGCTGGTCTCCTCCGACCTGCGGGCGCGCCCGGAATCGCTGGTGATTGCCGGGCCGGAAACCCGGATGGCCGGGGACGCCCAGGTGCGGGTGTTCGGCTGGTATGACAACGAATGGGGATTTTCGGCGCGGATGCTGGATGTGGCGCGGCTGATGGCGGGCTGAGACCCGCCGCCGCCCTCTGCCGTGACCGCAAGCCCGCCGGCGGCGGTCTTTGCTATTCCTGCGGGCAGCGCCGCTTGCCGGCCAGGCGCAGCCAGCGGAAGATCAGCGTCAGCGCCAGCATGCAGACAGCAAGGCCGAGCAGATCGCCGGCGGCATAGACCGCCATCACCGGCAGTTGATCGCCGGGAAAGATGAGGCCGGAGAACACAACCGATTGCCCCGCAGAATTGATCAGGGATGCCAGCGCGCCAACCGCCAGAAGACTGTTCCAGGATATCCGCCGCGACTGGCCGGCATAAAGGTTCCGGCCGAACAGCCCCGCAATTTCAAATGCCGCATAGGCTGAGACAGCACCAACAGCAATCGATTGCAGCAGCACCGGTTCCATCACCTGCCGCACGCCGGCTTCGGTGAAAATCAGCTCCGACAGGAAGGCGCCTGCCGCCAGCGGCAGCACCGCACGCCAGCCCAGAAGCCAGACCGCCAGAATGCGCACCCCATGCGGCAGGTAGACCAGGCTGGCAAAGACCGTGATCTCTGGCAGGAAGATCCCCTGCACAGGTGTAACCACCCAGGCGGTCAGCCCGTGGCAGATGATATAGGCGGCCGTGATCACCGCAAAACTTTGAAGGCCAGCAAACAGCTGCAAAACTCGTCTCATGCCGCTCCCATTAAACGGGAGCGGAGAAACCTGCAATCCGCGGAATGTATGGTCGGCGCGGCGCCGTCACTTTGCCGCAGGATTGAAACTCACCACGTAATGCTTGGCCTTGCTGCCGCCGGCCCGTTTGATCAGCCCCAGCTCCAGCAGCGACTTAAGCGTGCGGTGGAATGTGGCCTGGGCCAGCCCCTTGACCAGCCGGTGATTGCGGATCTGTTCGGATTGCACCGCCTCGCCGGGCGTTTTTGTCAGCGAATTTGCCGCCAAAAGCACATCCCGCTCTGACCGGCTCAGGCGGTCCAGGCCAAGATCACGCTCCATCTGGTGAAGCATGTCGCGAAGTTCGAAAATTGGTCTCAACCGGTCCAAAACCGTTCTCCCGGATCCTCATAAACTGCGCCCCGGCAAGGGGCCAGGGTGAAATGACACCACGCAAGTTTATCAAACTGACAATTATATGGACAGTAAAATCATGCGTGGTATCATTCCAGTCAGGCTGGCTGCGTTGTGAGTGGTGGCTGCGCCTGACGTTGCTCTTGTTCTTTGTTAATCAGTGACAGCTCCGGCGGGAAATTCTGCCGGAGCTGATTTAAACTATCACATACCCTGTTCCGCTTTCCAATGTTCATTAAATTTTGCCATCACTCCGCAGCGTCATGCGCGGCAATCCGCCGCTGCCGGACGCCGGCGGATTGCCGCCGCTTTGCCGGTTCCATCCCGCATTTTTCCCGTGCTAGGCTTGCTTTGGAACGCCTGAGCCTTTGCCTGGATCAGGCGGCAATATTACGCCCGCTGCCGGAGCAGACATGAATTTTCCCATACGCCCGCGCCGTCTGGCGTGCGCCCTAGCCTTCAGTCTTTTGACCCTGCCGGTGCTGCCGGGCAATGCCGCCGAGACAATCTTGCAAGCTCCCGGTGCGGACGCGGCCCTTGCGGAGAAGCTGCGTGGCGCGTCGGCTTCGGTTGCTGCCAGCGGCGAGACCAACGTGCAGGAGCTGCTGGCGGCTGCGCTGTCGGATTACCGGACGCTGGTGCAGGTGCTTTATGACGCCGGGCATTTCTCGCCGGTTGTGAACATCCGCCTGGATGGGCGCGAAGCCGCGCAGATCCAGCCGTTGAACCCGCCGAAGACCGTAAACAAGGTGGAAATCACCGTAAAACCCGGCCCGCAGTTTGTATTTGGCCGGGCAGAGCTGGCGCCGTTCCCGCAAATCAGTGATGTGGAGATCCCCGAGGGATTCGCCCCCGGCAAGCCGGCCGGAACCGGAGTGATCCGCGACGCAGCCATTGCCGGTGTCCGCGCCTGGCGCCGCAGCGGCCATGCCAAGGCAGACGTGTCGGAGCAGAACATCACCGCCAACCACCTGCAGGCCCGGCTCGACGCACAGCTGCGGCTGGCGCCGGGGCCGAAACTGCGGTTCGGGCAGATGCGCGTCACTGGCGATACCGCCGTGACCGAAGACGCCATCCGCCGCATCGCGGGCTTCCCGGCAGGAGAAGCGTTCCACCCTGATCTGATCGCAAAATCTGCCACCAGGCTGCGCCGCACCGGCACGTTCTCCAGCGTTGTCCTGCGCGAGGCAGAGCAGCCGAACCCGGATGGCACACTGGATTTCGTGGCCCAGGTTGAGGACCTTCCGCCGCGCCGCCTGACCTTTGGTGCCGAGGTCAGCTCCTCCGACGGGCTGGAGCTGTCGGGCAGCTGGATGCACCGCAACCTGTTCGGCAATGCCGAGAAACTGCGGATCGAGGCGCGTGTCAGCGGCATCGGCAGCAGCAACGACATCGACGGCCGCATCGCGGTGCGGCTGGACCGGCCTGCCAAGCTGGGTCCGGATGACCTGATTTTCTATCTGGCAGAGGCCGAACGGCTGGACGAGGAGCACTACACCGCGACCCGCGTCTATGGCGCCATCGGCGCCCGGCGGACGTTTTCGGAGATGTTTTTTGCCGAGGCCGCGCTGGGGGTATCCTCCACCTTGGCAGAGGACGTCTTCGGCAAGCGCCGGTTCAAATACGTGGCTGGCAGGTTCCGCGCCGAGTATGACGCCCGCGACAGCCGGGTGAACCCGGCCTCGGGCTATTTCCTGCAAGGGTCCGCCACACCGTTCATCGGGTTTGACGGCAGCAAGTCGGGCCTGCAGATGAAAGGCGACGGGCGCGCCTATTACGGGCTGGGCGCGGAGGACCGGATCGTGCTGGCAGGCCGTGTGCAGCTGGGTTCCGTCGTGGGCCCGTCGCTTAGCGAAATCTCCCCCACGCTTTTGTTCTTCTCCGGCGGTGCGGGCACGGTGCGCGGGCATGAATACCAGTCGCTGGGCGTGCCGTCCAACGGCGGCACCGCGGGCGGGCGCAGCTTTGCATCCCTGTCCGCCGAAGTGCGCGGCAAGATCACCGACAAGATCTCGCTGGTTGGTTTCTACGACCTGGGCTTTGTCGATGCGGACAGTTTCGTCTCCGGCTCTTCCGCGCGCCATGCGGGTGCGGGCATTGGTGTGCGCTATGATGTGGCCGGCATCGGCCCGATCCGGCTGGACCTCGCCTATCCGGTGGACGGCGGGTCCGAGGACGGGCTGCAATTCTATATCGGGATAGGACAGGCGTTTTGAGACAGGTTCTTGGCTATACGCTCGCACTGGGCCTGACCGTGGCGCCGGTTGCGGCGCAGGAAACCACAGAGGAGGACGCCAGCGGGCTGCTGGTTGATTTCCTGGAGGACACTCTGTCAGGCGACAGCCGCTATATCAGCGTGTCGGGCCTGGAGGGCGCGTTCTCCTCTGAGGCCAAGATCAAGAAGATCACCGTGGCGGACGAGGACGGCATCTGGCTGACCATCGAGGGCGCGGTGCTGGACTGGAACCGGCTGGATTTGCTGCGCGGGCGGTTCTCGGTCAATGAACTGTCAGCCGAGCGCATCGCCGTGGAGCGCGCGCCAGAGCCGCTGCCGCCGGACCCGGAACTGCCGGAGGCCGAAACCACGCCTTTTGCCCTGCCGGAGCTGCCGGTGGCCATCGAACTGGGTCAGATCAAGGCCGCCCGGATTGAATTGGGAGAGGAACTGGCGGGCAGCGCAGCCACACTGCGGGTTGAGGGCACGCTGAAACTGGCAGACGGCGCGCTGGACACCAAGCTGGAGGCTGCACGGCTGGACAAGCCCGGCGACCACATCCGGCTGGAGGCCGCCTATGCCAATGAAACCCAGCAGATCACCCTGGATCTGTCGGTGGATGAGGCTGCAGGCGGGCTGATTTCGCGCGGGCTGGACCTGCCGGGCAACCCCGATCTGCAGCTGACCGCCAAGGGCAGCGGACCGGTAACGGATTTCACCGCCGATATCGCCTTCAGCACCAATGGCACCGAGCGGCTGGGCGGCCAGGTGGTGCTGGCAGCCCGTCCCCTGCCTGCAGATGCCGCGCCGGAAACGCCGCGCGACATCGGGTTTTCCGCCGATCTGGGCGGCAACATCGACGTGCTGCTGCCGCCGGTGCACCGGCCGTTCTTCGGCCCCGGCCTGCGCCTGAACGTCAAAGGCCTGCGCGAGGGCAGCGGCGCTGTAACGCTGGATACGCTGGTCCTGCGCACCAACGCCCTGCGGATCACCGGCGCCGCAGCGCTGGATGCGGGCGGCAAGCTGGCCACCGCCAACCTGAAGACCGCGATCTCCCCGCCCGCAGGCCAGGCTGCGGTTACGCTGCCGACCAGCGACGGCCAGACCACGCTGGCCAAGGCCGACCTGCAGTTGCAGAAAACTCTCGAAGGCCGCTGGGTGCTGGACGGGGTTCTGAACCAGCTGAGCCACCCCGGCGCACTGGTGGATACGGCTGAAATCGCCGGCCGCGGCACCCTGGACCAGACCAGCGGCTTTGCGCTGGAGGGCCGGCTGAGCGCCGGCCTCAGCGGGTTCCAGCCGCGCGACCCGGCACTGGCCAAGGCCACCGGCAATGAGATCCGGTTTGAAGGCACGCTCAGCACCGACGGCCCCGGCGCGCTGCGCATCACCGGTATGGAGCTGCGCGGCAGCGACTATCAGGCCGCGGGCGATGTCGCCTTTGACGGTCTGGAAGAAGGGCTGAAAGTTACCGCTGACCTTACGGCGGAGGCTCAGGATCTTGGCCGTTTTTCCGATCTGGCAGGCCGCCCGCTGGGCGGCGCGGTTCAGGCTGTGGTCACGGGATCCTTCATCCCGCTGACCGGCGGGTTCGACACCGATCTTTCACTGCAGGCGCAGGACCTGTCCGCGGGCATTGCCCAGGCGGACGAACTGCTGGCTGGCACCACAACCGTCGCTCTGACGGCGGCACGGGATGAGGACGGCATAACCATAGACAGGTTTGACCTGTCCGGCAGCGCGCTGGCCGCCAACGCCAAGGGCACGCTGAACAACCAGGCAGGCCAGCTGGACATCACCGCCCGCCTGAACCGGCTGGAGGTGCTGGTGCCGCAGGCGCCCGGCACACTGGAGCTGGCCACAACCCTCAGCCGCACCGGCGATACCTTCAGCGGTGTCGCGGAGCTGAAGGGGCCGCATACCTCCAGCGCCAAGCTGGACGGATCGGTGACGCTTCAGGGCGACGCGGATTTCACCTTTGCTGCCGCCTGGAACGAGCTGGAACGCTTTGTGCCGCAACTGGCAGGCAAGCTGAGTGCTGAGGGTGCGGCGGAACGGCGCAATGGCGAATGGCAGGCGACTGTTCAAGCCGCTGGCCCTGCGGGGATATCCGTGGAGACCGAGGCCCGTTTCACCGAAAGCAACGGCAGCACCGATCTGAAATTCGACGCTGTGATGGCAGAGCTGCAGCGGTTGGTGCCCGACCTGCCCGGGCGGCTGGCAGCCGCAGGCACCGCCACCCGGCGCGACGGCACCTGGACCGTGGACAGCACTGCCAGCGGCCCGGCTGGAATCGACAGCCGCATCGCCGGCAGCTGGAACGAAGCCAAAGGCACCGCTGATGTGACCGCCAAGGGCACACTGCGGCTGGAGGGGCTTAATCCGTTCCTGACCCCGAACCTGATCCAGGGGCCCGCGAATTTCGACATGGCCCTGCGCGGTGTTCCGGCGCTCGATGGGGTCAGCGGCACCATCTCAATCCCCGGCGCCTCGCTGGCGATCCCGGCCGCGGCGCAGCGGGTGGATGACATCAACGCGACGGTCTCCATCGCCCGGTCAAATGCACAGGTGCAAGTCTCTGCCCGCCCCCGCGACGGTGGCACGGTGCGGATCAGCGGTCCGGTCGGGCTGCTGCCGCCGTTCAACGGCACCCTGCAGATCGCCATCGGCGACGTGGTTGTGACCGACCACCTGTCTTATGAGTCCCTGCTGAACGGCAGCCTGGAAATGTCCGGCGCCATGGCCGGGAACAACAGGATTGCCGGCCAGATCAATGTGGGTGAAACCAATATCAACCTGAACACGGCAGGCGGTTCGGTCTCCTCTGCTCCGATCCCGCCAATCCGCCACGTTGGGGCACCGCGCGAAGTGCGCCGGACACTTGCCCGCGCCGGACTGACTGGCAGCAGCAGCGGCAGCGCAGGCGGTTCCGGCAGGACCGACCTGGATATCATGATCAGCGCGCCGTCGCGGATTTTTGCCCGCGGCCGTGGCCTGCGCTCGGAACTGGGCGGCCAGATCCATCTGCGCGGCACCACCGCGCGGCCCTCGCCCTCCGGCCAGATCAGCCTGATCCGCGGCACCTTTGATATCCTCGGCCGGCGGCTGGAACTTGATGAGGGCCGGATCACCCTCCTGGGCGACCTGAAACCCTATCTGGAGTTCAAATCATCGGCGGCCACGGAACAGGGCACCGCAACGCTGGAAATCTCCGGCCGGGTCGATGCGCCGGAAATCAAGGTGACCTCGGATCCTCCGCGGCCAAGCGAGGAAGCGCTGGCAATGCTGCTGTTCGGCGACAACATCGGGGATATCTCACCCTTGGCGCTGGCACGGCTGGCAGGCTCTGCCCTCACGCTCAGCGGCCGCGGCGGCGGCGCCCAGAGCAAGGTGCGCGACGCCACCGGTGCGGCGGATGTTGACATTGGCACCGACAACCTGGGCGCCGGGCAACTGGGGCTGGGCGGATATGTGGCAGAAAACGTCTATACCGATTTCAACGTCAACACCCAGGGCGACAGCGAGCTGAGCATCAATCTGGATGTCACCAAAAGCCTGACGGTTCAGGGCACCGTGGACAGCGAGGGGGAAACCGGCGTCGGCCTGTTCTTTAAGCGGGACTACTGACCCCCTGACAACCGTTTTCCGGCGCGGAAAACGGGCCGGAAATCATATGATTTCCGAGCCGGAATTCTGGCAGAATTCCGGCCTCTTGCGAACAGGACCGGAAGCCTGCAAGCTGCAAGCGGAATTCCGGGCAACCGCAGATCGGGGACGCTGTGGGAAAGACATTCACCCAGAAGCTGGCAGGCCGTGCCGGCCGTATCGCGCACCGCGCCAGATTCCGCGCCTCGTTGCGCCATCTGCACGGGCCGGCGCACCGCTCTGCCGCTCCGGATCAGGTGGTGCTGATCGCCCTGGTGCGCGACGGAGCCTATTACCTTGATGTGTTCTTTGACCACTACCGCAGGCTGGGGGTCTCTGCCTTTGTGTTCTTTGACAACGGTTCTGCCGACGGCACCATAGACCGCATCCGGCAGGAACCGGACACAGCGGTGCTGCAATCCGCCCTGCCATGGCTGCAATACGAAAACACATTCCGCGCCTATGCAGCGGACCGGTATGGCCGGGACCGCTGGTGCCTGTTTGCAGACATGGATGAACTGTTCGACTTTGAGGGCAGCGCCGCAGTGGGGCTGGGCGGGCTGACACGCTACCTGACGCAGCAAGGATTCACGGCACTGCAAGCCGAAATGCTGGAGATGTTCCCCGACGGTCCGCTGTCCGCTGCCCGCGGGCTGACTTACGCAGAAGCGGTGCAGAGCTTCCGGTTTTCTGACATCAGCACGTTACAAACGGTGGATTATGCGTCCGAAGACACGGGCTTTGCCTATTATCTTCGCCAGAACACCCTGCCGCCCGGCGGCGCGCAGATGCTGTTCGGCGGAGTGCGCGGTAAGGTCTTTGGCGAAACCTGCTGCCTCAGCAAGCACCCGCTGGTGTTCAACGGGCCGGGTGTCCAGTCAGCGGTGCATCCGCACGCCTCTGCAGGCGTGCAGTTGGCAGACATGGAAGGGCTGATCCGCCACTACAAATTTGCCGGCGACAGCCTGGCGCGGGATCTGCAAGTCCAGGCCGAGACCGTTTCCGCGCATGGTGAAGACCGCCAGCGCAGCGGCGTGATGCAGGCGCAGCCGGACCTCAGCCTGTGGTCACCCGAGGCAATCAAGGACGCGGAAATTGCGGATCTGCAGCGCCGGGGCTTCCTGCGCGGCTCGTCTGCATACAGGGATTTTCTTGCCGGAGAGGCGGCATGAGCGCGGCTGCCATCGCCGCTGTGGTCATCGGCCGCAACGAGGGAGAACGGCTGATCCGCTGCCTGCGCTCCCTGCAAGGCCAGGTGCAGCAGCTGGTCTATGTCGACAGCGGCTCCACGGACGGGTCGGCAGCGGCGGCGCGGGAATTGGGCGCCTTGGTGGTGGATCTGGATCTCAGCCAGCCGTTCACTGCCGCCCGCGCCCGAAACGCCGGGCTGGCGGAGCTGGAGCCCGGGATCGAATTTGTGCAATTCGTGGATGGCGATTGCGAGGTGAACCCGGACTGGATCGCCACCGCCGCCGATTTCATGCAGGCACACCCGAAGGCGGCAGTTGCCTGCGGGCGGCGGCGGGAGCGGTTTCCTGAGGTGTCCGTTTACAACCGTCTGTGCGATGCGGAATGGGACACGCCCGCTGGCGAGGCCAAGGCCTGCGGCGGCGACGCGCTGATGCGGGTGGCGGCGGTCTATACCGCGGGCGGCTACCGCGAGGGGCTGATCGCGGGTGAGGAGCCGGAATTGTGCCTGCGCCTGCGCCGGGCGGGCTGGCAGGTCTGGCGGCTGGAGGCTGAGATGACCCTGCATGACGCGCAGATGCTGCGCTTCACCCAATGGTGGAACCGCAGCCGCCGCGCAGGCCACGCCTTTGCCGAAGGCGCCGCCTTGCACGGCACCGGGCCGGAGCGGCACTGGGTGGCCGAGACCCGCCGCGCGCTCCTGTGGGGCGCTGCCCTGCCCGCCGGTATTGCCTCGGCAGCACTGGCACATCCCTTACTGCTGATGATTGCGCTGATCTACCCGGCGCAGGTTTTGCGCCTGTCCCGCCGCACGGGGTTTGAACAGGCGCTGTTCACGGTGCTCGGAAAGTTCGCCGAAGCCGCAGGCGCGCTGGAATTTTACTGGCGCCGCTGGCGTGGCTCTGCGCGCGGGATACTGGAATACAAGTAAGCCGGTTTCATCCGGGGCTTTGCCCCTCTTGGCCTTCCGGCCAATTCACCCCAGGATATTTACAGCCAGATGAAAACCGGATCCGTTCTTCTGGCTCCAAATATCCCGGAGCGCGAGGCAGAGCCTCGCAAAATATCCAGTTGAAATCTGTCGCGTCAGCGCGCCCGGATGCGCCAGGCCGCGAGGGCAAGCCCGGGCAGGATCGCCAGGCATTTGACATAGCGCGGCAGCAGCCGGCCGGGGCTGGACAGCGCTCGCCACAGCCATTCCATCGCAACTGCGCGCACCCAGGCGGGGGCACGTTTCTGGTGGCCGCCCAGAAAATCCAGCCCGGCCCCGACAGAGGCAAAACCGGCCGCAGGCGCCAGCTTGCGGCCGCGCTGGGCGAACCGCTCCTGCTTGGGGGCGCCCAGCGCCAGGAAACACAGGCAGGGGCCTGTGGCGTCCAGCCGGTGAAGGATCTGATCTGCCTCCTGCCCTTCCGGATCAAACCGGCCGGAGGGGGCGTGGGTCCAGGCAACCTCCAGCCCAGGCACCGCATCCGTCAGCGCCTCTTCGGCATCCAGCAACGCCTCCTCCGTGCTGCCCGCCAGCACCACCGGCACCTTGGCCTCAGCGGCCAGGCGGCACAGCGGCAGCACCATGTCAGAGCCCGGCATCAGCTCCACCGGGCGGCGGGCAAGACGTGACAGCCAGACTATGGGTCGCCCGTCCGCAACCACCATGTCCTGCGCCTGATAGGCAGACAGGAACTCCGATGACGCCGCCATCTTCACCAAGTGGTCCAGATTCACTGTCGCCAGCGCAAAACCCTGTCCCGCCTTGAAACGGGCGCGGATCTCGGCTTCCAGCCCGGCGCGGGCGGCCGTGTTCACCGCAACCCGGCGGCCGTGGAATTCAAAAAACATGGGCGTCCCCGGTTCTGCTCTGCCCTGTGATACCGCCGCCGCCGCCGCCCGGCCAGTGTGAAGGGCGCGGCGCTGCTGCCAGCGTGGCAAAGCTGCACCCCGTTAACCCGTTGTTGCAAATCCGCGCGACAGCGCGGCCCGCAACAGGTAAACTTTGATGCAAATACCGGGGAACTGAGGGAGCACGGGGCTTTGCCCAACGCTTTGGCCTATCTGATGCTGCTGGCCTGGCCGCTGGCCAGCCTGATCCTGTTCCGGCGCTTGCCGCTGGAGCGGGCCATCCTGTGGTGCATCATTGCCGGCTACCTGCTGCTGCCGCCGCTGGCCGAGTTCGACCTGCCGCTGGTGCCGGATATGGACAAGTTCGCCATCCCCTCGGTGATGGCCTTTGTGCTGTGCGTATTTCTGCTGCGCAAACCGGTGCCGCTGCTGCCGCGGCACCCGGCGGTGCGGGTGCTGGTGCTGCTGTTCGTGTTCGGGGTCATTCCCACCGTGCTGACCAATGGCGAGCCGATCCTGTTCCGCAAGATCGCCAATTCCGACCCGATCATCTTTCTGACCGATCAGCTGCCCGGCCTGCGCTGGCGCGACCTGGGCTCGGTGATCATCAACCAGGTGATTGTGCTGATCCCCTTCCTGCTGGCCCGCCGGTATCTGTCCACCCCGGAGGCCCAGCGCGATCTGCTGCTGGCGCTGATGATTGGCGGCCTCGCCTATACAGTCCCTTCGCTGATCGAAATCCGCTTCAGTCCGCAGATCAACGTCTGGATCTACGGCTTCTTCCAGCACGACTTCAGCCAGATGATGCGCCAGGGCGGCTTCCGTCCCATCGTGTTCCTGCCGCATGCGCTGTGGCTGGCATTCTTCATGCTGTCGGCGCTGCTGGCAGCCACCGCGCTGGCCCGCCCCGCAGTTGGCGGGGACCGTATCCGGCTGGCACTGGCCGCAGGTTACCTGTTTGCGGTGCTGGTGCTGTGCAAAAGCCTCGCCTCGCTGGCCTATGCGCTGGCCTTTGTGCCGGTGGTGGCGCTGGCGCCGCTGCGCTGGCAGCTGCGTGCGGCCCTGCTGCTGGCGCTGATTGCGGTGGTCTACCCGATGCTGCGCAACACCGGGCTGGTCCCGACCGAGGAACTGGTGGCCCAGGCCGGCACCATCAGCGCCGAACGGGCGCATTCGCTGAACTACCGGTTCGAGAACGAGGCGCAGCTGCTGGCCCGCGCCGCCGAAAAACCCTGGTTCGGCTGGGGCGGATGGGGCCGCAATCTGGTGCGGCACGAAGAAACCGGGCAGATCCTGTCGATCCCGGACGGACGCTGGATCATCGTTTTCGGCACCTTCGGCTGGCTGGGGTACATCGCCGAGATGGGGCTGCTGGCGGCACCGCTGATGCTGCTGGCCGCGGCGGCGGCGCGCGCGCCGCGGGGCAGCGTGTCGCCCTATGCCGCTCCGATCGCGCTGATCCTGGCAGCCACCATGGTGGACATGCTGCTGAATGCCACGCTCATTCCAATCACCTGGATGTGCGCCGGATCCGTGCTGGGCTATGCCGAGAGGCTGCTCTACCCGGGCTTGTTCCAGAAGAAACCTGCGCTATTTGGCGGAGCGCAGGCGCTGATGCCTGACACCGGACGGCCTGAGCGGCGCAGCATCCTGTGATGCCGCAATGTTTCCGTTTTTCCGGCCGAAATTGACACAATGCGTCCACAGGACAGCCGCATGGATTGACGAAAGTAAATTTGAGTTCACCCGGCCCCGCGGAACAGATGGGGATCCAAGCCGCAAGGCCGGGCCAGCAGCCGGGGAGAACCCCGGCACCCGAAAATAAACCCGTCCGGCGGGCCCTGCCATCTTCGCAAAGCGGATTGGCTGCGGCGTGCCGGGTTGTTTGCGAAGGGCTAGTGGGGTCAGGTATTGACGATGCAGGATGGGACATCCGCAGCGGGGGGCGCTGCAAAACAGACAAGGCCCGGTGACATTGCCATTGTCGGGCTGTCGGTAACAGTGCCGGGCGCTGGGTCTGCCGAAGCGTTCTGGCAGAACCTGCGCGCAGGCATTGAATCGATTGAGGTGCTGGACCGCGAAACGCTGCTGGAAAACGGCGAGCGTGCATCGGTCATGGCCGACCCGAACTATGTGCCCGCCTCGGCCCGGCTGCAGGAATTTGACGAGTTTGACGCCGAATTCTTCGGCTTCAGCCCCAAGGAAGCCGCGATCCTGGACCCGCAGCACCGCAAGTTCCTGGAGGTGGCCTGGGGGGCGATGGAAAACGCAGGCCATCCGCCCGAAAGCATCAATGGCCCCATCGGTGTTTACGCGGGCTGCGGCATGGGCAGCTATTTCTACTTCAATATCTGCTCCAACCCGGGCCTGGTCGATGACGTGGGCATGTTCCTGCTGCGCCACACCGGCAACGACAAGGATTTCCTGTCGACCCGCGTGAGCCATGTCTTTGACCTGCATGGCCCTTCGGTCAACGTGCAGACCGCCTGCTCCACATCGCTGGTGGCGGTGCATTACGCCTGTAAAGCCCTGCGCGAAGGCGAGTGCGATATGGCGCTGGCGGGAGGTGTTACCATCGAACTGCCGCAGGGCCGCGGCTATCTTTACAAGGAAAACGAGATCCTTAGTCCGGATGGCCACTGCCACGCGTTCGACCACCGGGCGCAAGGCACGGTCTTCGGCTCCGGTGCCGGCGCTGTGGCGCTCCGGCGGCTGGAGGATGCGATTGCCGATGGCGACCACATCTGGGCGGTCATCAAGGGTTCGGCCATCAACAACGACGGCGCGGACAAGGCCGGCTATCTGGCCCCCTCGGTGGGCGGCCAGTCGGCAGCGGTGCAAATGGCGCTGGACGCAGCCGGCACCCCGGCGGAGACCATCGACTATGTGGAATGCCACGGCACCGGCACCTATCTGGGCGACCCGATTGAGGTTTCGGCCCTGACCGACGCCTACCGCGCCACCACCAGTGACACGGGCTATTGCCGCATCGGCTCCGTCAAGACCAACATCGGCCATCTGGACACCGCGGCGGGCGTTGCCAGCCTCACCAAGACCGCGCTGGCGCTGCATCACAAGGAAATTCCGCCTTCGCTGGGGTACGAGGCGCCGAACCCGGCGATTGATTTTGAGACCTCGCCGTTCCGCGTGAACGCCGCCCTCACCCCGTGGACACCGCACAAGGGGCCGCGGCGCGCCGGCATCAACTCGCTGGGGGTGGGCGGCACCAATGCACATGTGATCCTGGAGGAAGCCCCGGAACGCGCAGCCTCGGAAGAAAGCGACTTTCCATTCCAGATCCTTTGTGTTTCCGGACAGTCCAAGGCGGCGCTGGACGCCAACACTCAAGGATTGGCGGACTATTTGAAATCCAATCCCGCGGCCGATCTGGCCGATGTGGCCTATACCCTCAAGGAGGGCCGCCGCGGCTTTGCCAAGCGGCGGGTTCTGGTGGCGGAAACCGCTGCCGAAGCCATTGAGCTGATTGAGGAAAACGATCCCCGCAAGGTCTTCACCCATGACCGGCTGGGCAACGCGCCCGAGGTGGTGTTCATGTTCCCCGGCGGCGGTGCGCAATATGCGGGCATGGCGCGGGATCTATACGAGACCGAACCGGTCTTTGCCGAGTGGATGGACCGCGGGCTGGACCATCTGCAGCAGAGCCTCGACTACGATATCCGCGCCATCTGGCTGCCTGAAGAAGGCGAGGAGGATGCGGCCAACGCCAAGCTGCAGCAGCCCTCGGTGCAGCTGCCGCTGATCATGATCGTCGAATACGCGCTGGCGCAGCTGTGGATCAGCTGGGGCGTGAAGCCCGCCGCGCTGGTCGGCCACTCAATGGGCGAGAACACCGCCGCCTGCCTGGCCGGCGTAATGTCCTTTGAGGACTGCATTGATCTAGTCCTCTTGCGCGGGCGGCTGTTTGACACCGTGCCCGCAGGCGGCATGCTGTCGATTGCCCTGCCCCTGGCCGAGGTTGAGGCCATCATCGGCTATGATCTGGATATCGCCAGCGTGAATGCGCCCTCGCTCACCGCCGTCTCCGGCCCGCAGGAGGCGCTGGACAGGCTGTCGGCAGAGCTGACCGTCCGCGAGGCCGAACACCAGCGCATCCCCATCGACATCGCCGCCCACTCGCGGATGCTGGACGGCATCCTGCAGGACTATGGCGATTTCATCCGCAATCTGACCCTGTCGGCGCCCGGCCTGCCGGTTATTTCGAACCGCATCGGGACCGCCCTGACCGCTGAACAGGCCACCAGCGCGGACTACTGGACCGGCCAGCTGCGCAACACCGTGCGCTATGCCGACTGCATCGAGACCCTTGCCAAGACCCCGGACCGGGTGTTCCTGGAGGTCGGCCCCGGCAAGGCCCTCAGCGCCTTGGCGCAGATGTCGCCTGCGGTGAAGCAGGGACAGGTGCTCAGCTCCTTGCGCCACCCCGATCAGGACGTGATGGACGACAGCTATTTCTTTGGCGTCATCGGCCGGCTCTGGGCCTGCGGGGTGGAGGCCGACTGGCCGCAGATCTGGGGCGAGGCGCGCCGCAACCGCCTGCCTTTGCCGGGCTATGCCTTCCAGCGCAGCCGCTATTTCATCGAGCCCGGCAAACCAGCCGCTGAGAGCGAGGGCGACGCCCCGTCCCGTCACGATGATCCGGGCAAATGGGGCTACCGCCCGGCCTGGCGTCCGCGGCTGGCCGATTGCGCGCTGGATGCGGGGCAAGAGCTGGCGCAGGAACCGCACAACTGGCTCATTTTCGAGGATGAGGCGGGCCACGCCGCCCGCATTGCCGAAAGGCTGGAGGCTGCAAACCACAGCGTTGTCCGTGTCCGCGCAGGCGACACCTATGCGCAGCTTTCACCCGCCTCCTATATCCTGCCGCCGGAGCAGGGCCGCGCCGCCTATGGCGCGCTGCTGGCGGATCTGGCAGAGGCCGGGCGACTGCCGGACCGCATCGCGCATTTCTGGCTGGTGACCGAGAGCGAAAGCTTCCGCCCCGGTTCCTCCTTCTTTGACCGCAACCTTGAGATGGGATTCCATTCCCTGACCGCCCTGGCGCAGGAACTGGGCAATGCAGATCTGCCCGGCCCGGCGCATCTGACGGTCTTTACCACCGGTGCCGCGCAGGTCCGGGATGAGGCGCTGCCCTATCCGGAAAAGGCCATGATCGCAGGGCCGCTGGGGGTGATCCCGCGGGAACTGCCGGGATTGACCTGCTCGGCGGTGGACATTGAACTGCCGCAGGCTCCGCAGGGCCTCTTTGCCCGCCGCAACCCGGCGGCGCAGACGGATATTACCCGCCGCCTTCTCGAAGAAGTGATGGCGGAACCGGCAAACCTCTCCGCCGCCTGGCGCGGCGACAAGCGATTTGAACTCAGCTGGCGCCCGCAGCCGCTGCCCGAGCCGGAAACCCCGCCCTTCAAACAGGGCGGCCACTACCTGATCACCGGCGGCTATGGCGGCATCGGCCTGACCATTGCGGCCCACCTGATGCGCGGCTACGGCGCCAGGGTCTCGCTGATCTCCCGCGACGGTCTGCCGGCGCGCGAGACCTGGGAGCGGTATCTGGCCAGCCACAGCCCAGTGAACCGCACCGCCCAGCGCATCCGTGCCGTCATGGCGCTGGAGGCGGACGGCAAGGGTGCTGTGCTGCCGCTCTCTGCCGACGTTTGCAACAGTGGCGACCTGCGCGCGGCACGGGAGCAGGCCGAGGCGGCCTTTGGCCCTGTCACCGGGGTGATCCATGGGGCCGGTGTCATCAATGATGGCCCGCTGCTGGCCAAGGACGACGACCAGATCGCCCGGGTCCTGGCCCCCAAGGTCAGCGGACTGCGGGCGCTCGATACCGTGTTCCCGGACGGCAGCCTGGAACTGATGGTGCTGTTCTCCTCCTCTTCCACCGCGACCCGGCCCGCGGGTCAGGTGGATTACATCGCCGCCAATGAGTACCTCAACGCCTGGGCCAAGCACCGCGCGGGCGGTCAGACGCGGGTGATTGCCGTGGATTGGGGCGTCTGGGCGGATACCGGCATGGCCGCTGACGCCATGGCGGGCCGCAACGCCAACGCAGGCGCCAGCACACCGGAACCCTGCCCGCAGCCGCTGCTGCAGCAGCAGGCGTTTGATGCCGCGGGCAACCGCATCTTCACCCCCAGTTTCAGCACGGCCGACTGGCTGCTGGATGAGCACCGCACCAGGTATGGCACCGCACTGGTGCCCGGCACCGGCTATGTCGAAATGGCCGCCGAGGCGCTGTCTGCCATAGGCGTGGAAGATCCCTTCGAGATCCGGGACCTCTACTTCCTGCGCCCGCTGATTGCGGAAGAAGGCCGCACGCGCGAGGCACTGGTAAAGTTAGAAGCTAATGAAAATGGTTATGAACTGTTTGTTTACTCGGGATTTACAAATGGTTACCGTTTGAATTGTCAGGCAATGCTGGCCTTAACGGCGGCGGCAGAACGCCCCGCCCCCCTCCCCCTCCAGACGATTTTCACCCGATGCCCGGAGGAGCAGGCGCCTGCGCGCGGGCGCCTGCGTTCCCCGCAGGAGGCGCATCTGAATTTCGGCCCGCGCTGGCATGTGCTGGACCGCGCAGCCCTGGGCGACGGCGAAGGGATTGCCGCCCTGTCGCTGCCGGATGCGGCGGCTGGCGACGGCTGCCTGCTGCACCCCGGCCTGCTGGATCTGGCCACCGGCTGGGCGATGCAGCTGATCCCCGGGTATGACGCCACGACGCTGTGGGTGCCGGTCTCCTACGGCACCATCCGGGTCTATGCGCCGCTGACCCCGCAAGTCTTCAGCCACATGCGCCTCGCCAGCAGTGATGCCAATGGCTCAGCCGCTTTCGACGTGACCCTGACCGGCCCTGATGGCGCCGTGCTGGTGGAAATCGAGGGTTTCCGGATGCAGCGTCTGGCAGGCGGTTTCGATGCGGCAGCAGAACAAGGCGAGGCAGATGCAACAGCCGCCCAGCTGGGGCTGGAACCCGCCAGCAGCCCGCAGCCGCTGTCGCCCGAGGAGCGCCGCTTGCAGCTGAACATCTCAAACGGCATCAAGGCAGAGGAAGGCGGCGAGGCTCTGGCCCGCGCCCTGGCCGCTGGCTTGCCGCAGGTGGTGGTTTCCTCGCTGGACTTGCCAGCCCTGATCGCCCAAGCGGAGCAAAGCACACCGGCTGAGGCGGAGGCCCAGACATTTGACCGGCCGCAGCTCGACACCGACTATGTCGCTCCGCGCAACCCGGTGGAAGAGCAGCTGGCAAAGCTGTTTGCCTCGCTCCTGGGGGTCAGCCAGGTCGGTATAGAAGACAGTTTTTTTGACCTCGGCGGTCACTCCCTGATTGCGGTGCGGCTGTTTGCGCAGGTGAAACGCGCCTTTGATGTGGAATTCCCGCTGTCGGTTCTGTTCGAGGCGCCCAGCGTTGCCGCGCTGGCGGAACGGATCATTGAACGCACCGGCGGCGGAGTTGCTGAGGAGCCGGGCGGCGGCACGCAGGCTGCCGAAGAGAAGCCGCAGTTCACCCATCTGGTGCAGCTGCACCCCGGCGACGGCACCGGGCGGCGGCCTTTCTTCCTGGTTGCAGGCATGTTCGGCAACGTGCTGAACCTGCGGCATCTGGCGCTGCTGGTGGGCAAGGACCGCCCGGTCTATGGCCTGCAAGCCAAGGGGCTGGTGGGCAGCGATGCGCCGCATGACAGGATTGAGGATGCCGCCCGCAGCTGCCTGGAAGAAATCCGCCGGATCCAGCCCGACGGCCCCTATCTGCTGGGCGGCTTCTCCGGCGGCGGCATTACCGCCTATGAGATGGCGCAGCAGTTGAAGCAGCAGGGCCAGGACACCGCGGCGCTGATCCTGCTGGATACGCCGCTGCCTGTGCGCCCCGCCCTGTCGCGTCAGGACAAGGCATTGATCAAGCTGGAAGAACTGCGCAGAAAGGGACTGGGCTACCTGAGCGAATGGGCCAGGAACCGGATCGCCTGGGAGTTTGAAAAACGCCGCGCCAGACCGGCAGAAACCGGCGCCTTGCCCGAGTTCAACAACCGCAAGATCGAATTGGCCTTCCGCGCCGCGGTGGAGACGTATGATCTCAAACCCTGGCACGGCCCGTTGACGCTGTTCCGCCCGCCCTTGGACCGCAAATGGAAGGTCAGCGGCGGCCATTGGGTCAGCAGCGAACGCGAGTATGTGTTCGCCGACAACGACTGGACCCGCTGGGCGCCCGCCGTCGAGGTGGACGAAGTGCCGGGCGACCATGACAGCATGGTGCTGGTGCCGAACGTCAGCGTGCTGGCCGCCGGCGTCAAAACGCGGCTCGATGCCGCAGACCGGGCAGCAGCCTCCAGCCCGTCCCGCTCCATCCGGGCGGCGGAGTAACCATCATGGCCCAACAGCGCATCCTCATCATTCTTCTGAATTTCCGCACCCCGGAGATGACAGTGCAGGCCGCTGAAACGGCGCTGTGCGAGCTGGAAGACCTGCCGGGAGAGCTGCTGATCATCGACAATGGCTCCGGCGACGGCTCCTTTGACCAGATCCGGGCGGCTGCCCGGGCACGCGGCTGGCTGGACAGCAACCGGGTGCGGGTGATCGCCTCGCCGGTGAACGGCGGCTTTGGCGCAGGCATGAACATCGGCCTCGGCACCGGCCTCGCGGACGGCAGCGCGCCGGAGTTCTACTATCTCCTGAACTCCGACGCATTTGTGCAGGGGGACACCATCCGCACCCTTCGCGATTTCCTGCTGGAGCGTCCAGGCGCGGGCCTTGCAGGGTCTTATGTGCGCGGCACGGACGGGGCGCCGCACCGCACCGCCTTCCGCTTTCCCTCCATCGCGGGCGAATTCGAGGCCAGCGTGCGGACCGGCATCTTCACCCGGCTGCTGAAACCCTGGGTCGTCGCCATGGAGATGCCGCAGGCAGAGGTGCAGGTCGACTGGACTGCCGGCGCCAGCCTGATGATCCGCCGCGAGGCGATTGAGGCCGCTGGCGGTTTTGACGAGACCTTCTTCCTTTACTTTGAAGAGACTGACCTCTGCCGCCGGGCCGCACGGGCGGGCTGGCGCACCCACTATGTGCCCGCCAGCGAAGTGGCGCATATCGGCTCCGCCTCGACCGGCATGAAGGGCTGGCAGCGCACGCCGCGCTACTGGTTCGACTCGCGCCTGCACTACTTCGTCAAGAACCACGGCCGCGCCTATGCCGCCGCCGCCACGCTGGCCCGCATCTCCGGCAGCCTGATCTATGGCCTGCGCCGCCTGATCCAGAACAAGCCGCAGGCCGATCCGCCGCATTTCCTGCGCGATCTCTGCCTGCACAGCCTGCGCGCGCCGTTTGCGCCGCGCCACCACCCCACTTCGGAAACGCGCCTCCCTTCTCCGCTTGCAAAGGAGCAGAAATGACCGCATTCACCTGTGCCCTGATTGGCAATGAATCCCTTCTGATCGGCTGCGCCGAGGCGCTGCTGGCCCGCGGCCACCAGATCCGGGCGGTGGTATCGCAGGATGCCGGCATCCGCGCCTGGGCCGCGGACAAGGGGCTGGACATTCTGAACACTCCCGCAGAGCTCAATGGCGGCTTTGACTGGCTGCTGTCGATCGCCAACCTGACGGTGATCCCGGATGCGGTGCTGGCGCAGGCCGCCAAGGGCGCAGTTAATTTCCACGACGGCCCGCTGCCCCATTACGCAGGTCTCAACACACCGAACTGGGCCCTGATCAATGGCGAGGCGCAGCATGGCATCACCTGGCACCTGATTGAGGGCGGCGTGGATGAGGGCGATATCCTGGCCCAGCGGCTTTTTGATGTCGCTGAGGATGAAACCGCCTTCAGCCTCAACTCCAAATGCTATGCCGCGGCGATGGACAGTTTCGGCGAGGTCGTCTCCCAGCTGGAAACCGGTGAGTTGAACCGTCAACCGCAAGACCTGAGCCAGCGCCGCCTGTTCAGGAAGTCCGACCGTCCAGAGGCAGGCGGGATGCTGGACGTCTCCCGCCCGGCAGCGGAACTGGCCCGGCTGGTGCAGGCGCTGGACACCGGCGGCTACTGGAACCCGCTGTGCGCCGCCAAGCTGCGTCTTGGCGGGAACGTCGTGCTGGCCGGAGCCGCGGATGCTGCTGAGGGCAGCGGCGCGCCGGGCACCGTGCTGGAGGTCAGCAAGTCCACCGTAAAAGTCGCAACCGGCAGCGGCGCCCTCACACTGTCCCGCCTGACCACACCCGCAGGCCAGGTGCTGGACGTTACCAAACTGACCGCACCCGGAGATCAGGTTCCCTCCCTGACCGCAGCAGAGACCGGGGCACTCACTGCCCGTCTTGCTGCGGTCCAAGGGGGTGAAAGCCACTGGCGCCAGCGGCTCGCCGCAATGCAGCCGGTGCAGATGCCGCTGGCCTCAGGCCGCTGCAGCAGTGAATACAGCCGCCGGGACATCGCCCTGCCCGTCGGTCTGAGTGAAGAGCAAGCCGCCGCAGCCGTCCTCGCCTTTGCCCTGCTCAGCAGCGGCGCGGAAACCGGTGATATTGCGCTTTCCGCTGTAGGCGCGGAGGGCTTGCCCGGCTTGATTTCCGCTTGGGTGCCGCTGCAGGCGCAGCGGCAGGATAGTGTTGCGGCCCTGGCGGATCGCACCGCACAAAATATTGATAAAACACGGAAATTTGGCGGCTTTGCAGAGGATCTGGTGGCCCGCGCACCGGAGATTTCCGCACAGGCCCAGCCCGCCATCGGCCTGATGCTGGGCGATGATGCGGCGGTTGCGGGCTGTGCCGTCACGGTCTCCCTGAACGCTGGCGCCCTGGCACTGCACTGCGACGCGGCCGCCCTGACGCCAGACGCTGCGGACCTGCTCGCCGCGCGGCTGGACCTGGTTTTGAACGCCATTGCAGAGGACAGCAGCAGAACCGTGGCAGAGCTGCCAATCCTGCCCGAATCCGAGCGCAAGATGCTGCTGGAGGACTGGAACCAGACCGCTGCGGACGTCCCGGCCGGCCTGACAATCCACGCAGCCTTCGAGGCGCAGGCTGCAAAGACCCCGGATGCCACCGCACTGGTGTTCGAGGACCAGAGCTTCACCTACGCTGAGGTCAACATGCGCGCCAAAGCGGTGGCCGGGCGCCTGCGTGAAATGAACGTGAAACCGGGCGTACATGTGGGTCTCCACATCCGCCGCGCGCCGGAGCTGGTGTTTGCCGCGCTTGGGGTGATGAAGGCCGGCGGCGCCTATGTGCCGCTGGATCCCGCCTACCCCGCCGATCGCATCGCGCACTACATCACCGACAGCCAGGCGCAGGTGATCGTGACCCAGGGCGCGCTGGCCGCAAGCCTGCCGCCGTCGGATGCGCAGGTGCTGAAAATTGAGGACGTCCCTGCGGGGACAGAGGGTGAAAACACTGATGGCGGCGCCACCGGCAGCGATCTGGCCTATCTGATCTACACTTCCGGCTCCACTGGCTTGCCCAAGGGGGTGATGGTCACCCACGACAATGCCGCGAACTTCTTTACCGGTATGGACCAGCGCATCCCGCACCAGCCCGGCGATGCCTGGCTGGCGGTGACCAGCCTCAGCTTTGACATCTCGGTTCTGGAGCTGTTCTGGACGCTCTCGCGCGGGCTGAAGCTGGTGCTTTCCAGCGACGAAAGCCGGCTGGAGCTGTCCAAGGGGCCGGTGGCCCTCAGCGATCGCAAGATGGATTTCAACCTGTTCTACTGGGGCAATGACGACGGGCCGGGGCCGCAGAAATACCACCTGCTGCTGGAAGGCGCCAAGTTTGTCGACCGGCACGGCTTCAATGCGGTCTGGACGCCGGAGCGTCATTTCCACGCCTTTGGCGGGCCCTACCCGAACCCGTCCGTCACTGGTGCCGCCGTTGCTGCGGTGACGCAGAACATCGGTGTGCGTTCCGGCTCCTGCGTCGCGCCCTTGCACCACCCCGCGCGGATTGCCGAGGAATGGGCGGTGATCGACAATCTGACCGCGGGGGGCGCCGGCATCGGCTTTGCCTCCGGCTGGCAGCCGGATGACTTCATCCTGCGCCCCGAAAACACCCCGCCCGCCAATAAGCCCGCACTGTTTGAAACCATCGAAACCGTGCGCAAGCTGTGGCGCGGCGAGGAAGTGGCCTTTCCCCGCAAGGACGGCGGGGAGCACAGCGTCCTGACCCAGCCCCGCCCGGTGTCCAAGGAATTGCCGGTCTGGGTGACGACCGCGGGCAACCCGGAAACCTGGCGCGAAGCGGGGTCGATCGGGGCAAACGTGCTGACCCATCTTCTGGGCCAGAGCATTGATGAAGTCGCGGGCAAGATCCGCATCTACCATGACGCCCTGCGCGCGGCCGGCCATGATCCTGCGGATTTCAAGGTCACGTTGATGCTGCACAGCTATCTGGCGGAAACCCGCGAGGAAGCCCGCCGCGTCGCGCGGGAGCCGATGAAGGACTACCTGCGGTCTGCCGCCGGGCTGATCAAGCAATACGCCTGGGCCTTCCCCGCCTTCAAGAAACCCGAAGGCGTGAAGAACCCCTTCGAGATGGACCTGGGAATGCTGTCGGAGGAGGAACTGGAAGCCATCCTCGATTTCGCCTTTGAGCGCTATTTCGAGGACTCCGGGTTGTTCGGCACCATCCAGGATGCCTGCCAGCGGGTGGAGCAGCTGAAGCGCATCGGCGTCGATGAGATCGCCTGCCTGATCGACTACGGCATCGCGCCGGACGTGGTGCTGGAGGGGCTGAAGCCGCTGGCTGAGGTGCTGCGCCTGTCGAACGCGCCGCAGGAGCTGGCGGCGGATGATTTCTCGCTGGCGGCACAGATCGTGCGCCATGGCGTCAGCCACATGCAATGCACGCCATCAATGGCGCGGATGATTGCCGCAGACGGGGATGCCAGCGCCTGTCTGGGCCAGCTGCAGCATCTGCTGGTGGGCGGCGAGGCGCTGCCGGGTGATCTGGTGCAGGCGCTGCGCGCGGCCACACGCGCGGACATCCACAACATGTACGGGCCGACCGAGACGACGATCTGGTCGACGGTGGAGAAAATCAGCACCGTCCCTGCGGGGACAGCCGGGATTGGAACGCCGGTTGCCAATACACAGGTTTACGTGCTGGACGGGAAGCAATCGCCTGTGCCCGCAGGGGCTCCAGGTGAATTGTATATCGGCGGCGCGGGAGTCACCGCCGGCTACTGGCAGCGGCCGGAATTGACGGCTGAACGCTTCGTAAAGGCACCGTTCGCTGCAACGCCCCTCTACCGCACCGGCGATCTGGTGCGCTGGAGCGAAACGGGCAGTCTCATCTTTCTGGGCCGCACCGATCATCAGGTGAAGATCCGCGGCCAGCGGATTGAGCTGGGGGAGATCGAGGCCGCGCTGACGGCGCAGCCCGGTGTGACCGGCGCCGTGGCGGTCCCGCGCGGCGACGCCGGCGCAGAACAGCTGGTTGCCTATGTCACCGTTTCTGCACCTGTATCCGGAGACGCCCTGAAACAGGCGCTGGCAACCCGGCTGGCTGAGGTCATGGTGCCTGCGCATATCGTCACCCTGGACGCTTTCCCGCTGACCCCGAACAAGAAAATCGACCGCAAGGCGCTGCCGGATCCGCAGCCCGCGCAGGCCAAGGCCGCCCCGGCAGTGGCACTGGACGCAGGCGCGCAAGCCCGGATTGCCACGGTCTGGAGCCGCATTCTGGGGGTCAGCGGCATCGGCGCGCAGGACAACTTCTTTGCCCTTGGCGGCCATTCCCTGCTGGCGGTGCAGGCGCACCGGGAACTGCGCGCGGAACTGGGCACCAGCGCCCTGTCGATCACCGACATTTTCCGCTTTCCGACCCTGGCCGGACTGGCCGCGCACATCGAAGGGCTTGCAGGGACCCCGGCAAATACGGAACAACAGCCTGAGGCAGCCGCAGCCCCGGACCGCAGCGACATGATGTCGAAACGGCGGGCGATGCGGGCAAACCGCAGGACAAGGACCGGATGACGGACAGCAACAGCAGACTGGCAGAGCGGCTGGCCCTGGTCCGGCCGCTTTTTGCCGCCGATGTGGCTCTGGCCGGGGCGGATCCGCTGGGTAGGCCTCCGGCGCCGCTGGCAGAGGAGGCCGCCGGTCTGTCGCCCAATGCTGTTGCGAAACGGCGCAACGAGTTTGCCGCAGGCCGTGACGCCGTGCATCTGGCGATGCGGCAGCTGGGCGTGCCCCCCGTCCCGGTGCAGGTCGGCAGCGACCGGGCGCCGGTCTGGCCTGAGGGGCTGGTGGGCTCCATCACCCATACCAAGAGCTGCGCCATGGCGGTGCTGGCGCATTCCGGAGTGGTGCAAGGGCTGGGCATCGACGTCGAGGAAGACACCCCGCTGAAGAATGAGCTGCTGCCCGCAATCTGCTCTGACCGGGAGCAGGCCTGGCTGAAACGGCAGGACAATCCTGGCCAGATGGCCAAGGTGATCTTTTCCGCCAAGGAGGCGGCCTATAAGGCGCAGTACGGCTTGAGCCGGGCGTTTTACGGCTTTGACGGGATGGAGCTGGAGTTTGATCTGGCCGCAAGCGCCTATCAGGCGTTTTTCACCGCCGACCGGACGCCTTTCAAGCGCGGCGAGGCGGTGGGCGGGCGCTTTGCCATTGGTGCGGGCCTCATCATGACCACTGCGGAAATCCGGGGGCGCGGATGATGGGGCGGCGCGGGCTTCTGGCCGCGGGCGCAGCCGCCGCCACGCTGGGGCTGATGGTGTTTGCCACCCGCAGCCGGTCCGTGCCGGTGCCGCCGCCGCTGGCCCCGCCTGAAGGGCCGCTGAAGGTGTTTCACCTCGGCCATTCGCTGGTCGGGCCGGACATGCCGCACATGCTGATGCAGCTGGCGCCTGAAGGGCACGCCTATAACAGCCAGCTGGGATCGGGCACTTCGCTGCGGGCGCATTGGGAGCCGGACGAGGCGATCCTTGATTTTGAGACCGCCAATCAAGCGCCTGCCTACCGTGATGCGAAGGAGGCAATCGGGTCCGGCGGTTACGGCGCGGTGGTGCTGACCGAAATGGTAGAACTGCGTGATGCGCTCAAGTATTTCGATTCGGCCAAGCACCTGGGGAAATGGGCGGATCTGGCGCGGCAGGCCTCGCCGCAGACGCGCCTGTATCTCTATGAAACCTGGCACCGGCTGGATGATCCGGATGGCTGGCTGCAGCGGATTGACGGGGACCTGGACGCTCTGTGGACACGTCAGCTGCTGGGCACGGACAGCCGCCGCAACCCGCAGAAGCCGGTGTATCTGATCCCCGGCGGGCAGGTTCTGGCAGCGGTTGCGCGTTCAGCGGAGGCCGGGGAAATCCCCGGGCTGGTGTCACGTGAAGCGTTGTTTGCCCGCACGCCTGAAGGGGAACTGGACAGGATCCACATCAACGATCTGGGCGCCTATGTCGTGGCCCTGACCCACTATGCGGTGCTGTATCAGCGCCCCCCCATAGGCCTGCCGCATCAGCTGAGCCGCGCGGATGGCAGCCCTGCTGAGGCCTTCAGCGCCGCGGCCGCAGCCAGGGTGCAGCAGATCGTCTGGGAGACCGTGCGCGCCCTGCCCCGCACCGGCATTGCCGCCGCCGGAGCGCCGGCATGAAGCTGGAGGCGCTGATCACATCCGTTGTGATGATCGGCCATTCGCTGTTCGGGCCGGACAACCCGCAGATGCTGGAGCAGCTGCTGGACACCCAGGCAGAAGCCCGGGTCGAAGCACAGATCATTAACGGCGCGCCTCTCAGCTACAATTGGCAGCACAGCAGCAGCGCCGAAGGTGTTGATTCACGCGAAAGACTGCGCGCACCTGCCGATGCGGTGATCGTGACGGAGGCGATCCCGCTGGCCAATCATCTGGAATGGAGCGGCACGGAGCAGGCGGTCGCGCAGTTTTATGAACTCGCGCGCGCTGCCAACCCGGATGTGCACTTCTATCTGCAGGAAACCTGGCACAGCCTGGACAGCGGCTCCGGCACCGATGTGCCGTTTGACAAAGGGGCCGGAGTGCCCTGGCGGATGCGGCTGGAGCAGGACCTGCCGCGCTGGCAGGCGGTGGTGGCAGAGGTGAACACGGCCACTGGCGGCACCGTGAAACTGCTGCCAGCAGGCCAGGCCATGGCGCGGCTGGATGATGAGATCCAGGCAGGCACCATGCCGGGGCTTTCCAGTATCCGCGATGTCTTTGCCGATGATATCCACCCCAATGCAACCGGCTTCTACTTTCTGGCGCTGCTGCAATATGCGGTGCTGACGGGCAAGGACCCCGCCGGGCTGCCGCACCGGCTGTCGGACCGCTGGGGCACGCCCTATCCTGCGCCGCCCCGTGAATTGGCCGCCCGCCTGCAAGCCGTTGCCTGGGAGGCCGCGCAGGGAGGCCGCGCGCGCGCTTCGGCCTTGCCTGCGGACCCGCCGCCGCTGCCGCAGGATCCGCCCGTGCCTGTGCTGAACGCTTCTGTACTGGAGGCCGCTCCCGCTGCCGCACCGCCTCCAGCCGCAGCTCGCCAGCCCATTGCCATCAACCTTGCGGGCATTGCCGACTGGAGCACCCAGGCGCCGTTTCTTGATCATTTTAAAACCGCCCGCCCCTGGATCGGCCATGTACCCGGGCAATGGGGTGGTGTGGATCATGCCACCCTGATGGACGCCGGTTATCTGGACCCGGCTGGCTGGCCCACCGCGATCCCGCCGGAGCTGAGCTCAATCGGCACGGTGATACTGACCGACCTACCGGAGACAGCCGTTTCACTCGCGGGCCGCTACGTCCTGCGCTTCGAAGGTGAGGGCATCGTTGAGGTTCTGGGCAGGGCAGAAAACGTCCGCTATGGCAAAGGCGAGGTGCGTTTTGACTACACCCCCGGCCCCGGCCCGGTGGAGATCCGCATCCAGCGGATGGGCCGCGGCGGCCGGTACGTGCGCAACATCACCGTGGTGCGGGAAGAGCATCTGGAAGCGTTTGACAGCGGCGCGCTGTTCAATCCGCTGTGGCTGGAGCGGCTGGAAGGTTTTGCCGCGCTGCGGTTCATGGACTGGATGGCCACCAATGACTCTGAGCAGACCGGCTGGGAAGGCCGGCCGCTGACGTCGGACTACACTTGGGCGCTGAAGGGGGTTCCGGCGGAAGTGATGCTGGCATTGGCCAATAAGCTGGATGCCGATCCCTGGTTCAACATGCCCCATATGGCAGATGACACATATGTGCGGCGCTTCGCGCAGCTGGCGGAGCGCGGATTGGATTCAGGCCTGCGCGCCTATGTGGAATACTCCAACGAGGTCTGGAACTGGCAGTTTCAGCAGGCCGCCTGGGCCGATGGCCAGGCCCGGGCGCGCTGGGAGGGCGAGGGATTGTGGATGCAGTTCTACGGCGGCCGCGCAGCGGAAGTGGCACAGATCTGGACCGGTGTGTTCGGCGAAGACGGCACACGGCTGGTAAGGGTGATTTCGTCTCAAACCGGCTGGCTGGGGCTGGAAGAACAAGTGCTGACGGCACCCCTGTGGACGGCTGAACAGACCGGGCGGCTGGAACCTGCTGCCTATTTTGATGCCTATGCAGTCACGGGGTATTTCGGCGGCGTGCTGGGCCTGGAAGACCGCTCTGGCGTGGTGCGCGCCTGGATCGATGACAGCCGCGCGCAGGCACTGGCACTGGCAGCAGAGCGCGGGCTGACAGGCACTGCAGCAGCTCAGTTTGCAAGACGGCATCAATACGACGCCGCCAGCGTCCGGGCCGGGGCGGAGTTGCGTGGCGGACAGGTCTCCGGCAATCCCGCCGACACGCTGGCGGATCTGCTTGGCCGCGTGCTGCCCTATCACGCGGGTGCCGCGCAAACACACGGGCTGGATCTGATCATGTATGAGGGCGGCAGCCATGTGGTGGGTATCGGCCCGATGGTGGAAGACGCGGAGCTGACAGGCTTTTTTACCCATTTCAACTACACGGATGAGATGGGCGGGCTGTACCGCGAGCTGCTGGCCGGCTGGCAGGCGCTTGGCGGCAGCCTGTTCACCGCCTATGCCGACGTCGGCGCACCCGGAAAATGGGGCAGCTGGGGGGCATTGCGCACCCTGAGCGATCAGAACCCGCGCTGGGACGCACTGGAGGCGGTGAAATGACCCCGCGGCTCTCCGTTCTGATCCCGGCCCATAACGAGGCGGACTATATCAGAAGCTGCCTGCAGGCAGTCTTTGCGTCAGATCCGCTGCCCGCGGGCATGACGGCAGAGGTGCTGGTGCTGGCCAATGGCTGCACCGATGCCACCGCCGCGCACGCCCGCAGGACTGCCGTTCCGATAAGCTGGGAGCTGCAGGTTCTGGAGCTGCCGGAGGGCGGCAAGCTCGGCGCGCTGAATGCCGGTGACGCCGCTGCGCGCGGAGATATCCTGATCTATCTGGATGCCGATGTGCAGATCTCCCCGGAGCTGATCACGCAGATCGCAGCGGCCTTGGATAGCGGCGCACCGGGCTATGCCAGCGGCCGCCCGCGGGTTTCCCCGGCCCGCAGCCTGGTGACCCGCGCCTATGCGCGGTTCTGGATGCGGCTGCCGTTCTTCTCAAGCGGCGTGCCGGGGTTCGGTATTTTTGCCATGAACCGTGCCGGGCGCCAGCGCTGGGGCGGCTGGCCGGATATCATCGCCGACGACATCTTTGCGCGGTTGAACTTCACTCCGCAGGAGCGCGTGCAGGTGGCGGCATCCTACAGCTGGCCGATGGTGGAGGGGTTCCGCAATCTGGTGAAAGTGCGGCGGCGGCAGAATGCCGGAGTGGCGGAAGTGGCAAAAATCTACCCGCATTTGATGCTGAACGAGGACACCCCCCGCGTTGGTGCAAGCAGGGTTCTTCGCCTGCTGCTGCGCGACCCGGCCGGGTTCCTGGCCTATGCCGCGGTTGCGCTGGCGGTGAAAACGCCGCTGTTTGCCTCCCGCACCCGCTGGACCCGCGGCCGCTGACGGCCCGCCGCTTTACGCGGCTCTCCCGCGCCCGCGGAATGTCCTGGCTGCGCCAGGACACACCTGGCGGCCTTGGGCGTGGCCCGGCGCCCTGCGCCGGGCCACGCCCAAGGGGAGCGGTGCATCTGCAGATGCGCCGGCGACGGGCGGGAGGGCACGACTGCTATTTGTCGATGGCTTCGCGGAAATACCCAGCCAGGCGGGCTGCTTCTTCGGCACTGTCATGCCGCGCCAGCACCCTGATGCGGCCGGTCTGGCCCATTTCGGCAAGTTTCTCCCCAGGAGTATGCGACAGTTCCAGAACGGCTTGTGCCAGCGCCGTTTCATCGCCGGCAGGCACCAGCCAGCCAGTCTTGCCCGGCTGCACCAGTTCCGGCGTGCCCGCAACATAGGTGGCGATGACCGGCCGGGCGGCGGCCATTGCCTCCATCACCACCATCGGCAGTCCCTCGGCAAAGGAAGGCATCATTAGCGCATGGGCGCGGCCCAGTTCCTGCCGCACGCTGTCCTCTGCCAGCCAGCCGGTCAGCGTGATATTCCGCTGCAGCCCAAGTTCGGCAATGGCCGTTTCCAGCTCCGGACGCATTTCCCCGTCACCGATCAAAGCCAGCTGCGCATCCGGGACCTGCGCCACTATCTGTGCCATGGCCCGGACCAGTACCATTTGCCCCTTCTGCTCGACAAACCGTCCGATGGCGGCAAGCCGCAGCGTGCCGCCGGGCAACGGCAAAGGGCTGGCAAAGCGGGCCGGTTCGATGCCGCAGTGCACCACTTTCAGGCTGTCCCACTTTGCAAACGCCGACCAGCGGCTCAGCTGGCTCCTTCCGAAACTGCTGACCCCCACGGTGAAGGCAGCGCGGCGGATCTTCTCTCTCAGAGACAGCGCATGGGGGGCATCGAATTCTTCCGGCCCGTGCACGGTGAAACTGTAGGCGGGACCGCCCAGCACATGCGCCAGCATCGCCACCGCCGCCGAGTTGGTACCGAAATGCGCGTGCATATGCTGCACGCCTTCCGCCGCGCAGCGCTGTTTCACATGGGCCGCTTCAGCCAGATAGATCAGGTGGCGCAGCGCCCCCTTGTCCGAGGCGCGTGCCAGTTGAAGCGCAAGCGCCAGCGCCTTTGAAAAACGGCGCGGCGCCGCCAGTCCCTCCCGCACCAGCGCCGTCAGGAGGCGGCTTGGGCCAGCCTTCAGCACATATTCGGTGCGCGCGGCCTCTGACTGATCGCCAGGATCGGCCAGAGGGGCATCAGAGGGGCGCATTGCCAGGCGCAATACCTCCACGCCCTGCTGCTCCAGCGCCTGCAGCTCGCGGCGGATGAAGCTGTGCGAGGGCTGCGGGTAAGTGTTCAGGACATAGGCGATCTTCAACGCGGCGGCTTCCTGGCAGGTGCATGTATCCGTGGCAGGTTAACGGTGGTTTGGCAGCTTGCCCAGCGCCGCATGCAGCTTGTCTCGAGGGCGTGGAGAATGCAGCACAGGCGCCGGAATTGTTGCTGCATTTCAGCCGCTTGAACATCTCCCGGCTGCCGTTGCCCCTGCAAGATTGACGCCCCTGCCCCGCCCGCCTAGCCTGCAGCATACGGGTTTAGGGGATTTCGCAGGAATGCAGCGGGTGGCTTCGCTTTTTGCCGGTCAGGGGATGATTGCGCGGGTGCTGCGCTCGGCCTCCTGGCTAATGATCGGGTATGGCGGCAGCCAGGCATTGCGGCTGGCCTCGAACCTGATCCTGACGCGCATCCTGTTTCCCGAGGCCTTTGGCCTGATGGCGCTGGTCACGGTGGTGACAGTGGGGTTGTCGCTGTTCTCGGACGTCGGTATCGGGCCGTCGATTGCCCAGAACAAGCGCGGCGACGATCCGGATTTTCTGGACACTGCCTGGACCATCCAGGTGATCCGGGGCTTCGGCCTGTGGCTGCTGACCGCACTCCTGGCGTGGCCCGCAGCCGCGTTCTATGGCGCTCCGGAGCTGCTGCTGTATCTGCCCATCGCAGGGGCAGGTCTGGCCATTGCAGGTTTCAACCCGACACGGATCGAAACCGCGCACCGGCATCTGCTGGCAGGGCGGGTCACGGCACTGGACCTGGCGGGCCAGGCCATCGGGCTGGCGGCAATGGTTGGCCTGGCGCTGGCAACGCAATCCGTTATCGCCCTGGTGCTGGGCGGGGTCATTCAGGCTGCGGCCAAACTGGCCCTGTGCCATTATGGCCTGCCGAGCGCCGCCAACCGGTTCCGCTGGGAGAGAGCGGCGGCGCGGGAGCTGATCCATTTCGGCAAGTGGATCTTCCTCTCTACAGCCTTCTGGTTCCTGACCTCGCAGGGAGACCGGGCGATCCTTGGGAAATTCGTCTCCCTGGAAGTATTGGGGGTCTATAACATCGGTTATTTTCTGGCGAGTTTTCCGATGCTCCTGGGCCATGCGGTCAACCAGCGGCTGATGATCCCGGTCTACCGCGACAAGCCTGCGCGAGAGGCACCTGAGAACCTGCGGCGGCAACGGCAGCTGCGCTGCGGGCTGACGGGCGGCGTTCTCAGTTTGTTGCTAATTATGGCCTGGGCGGGGCCGTGGCTGGTGCAACTGCTCTATGATGACCGTTACCTGCAGGCCGGGCCGATGATCGTGCTGATTACCCTGGCACTGGCACCTGCGGTGATCACCATGACTTATGATCAGGCAGCACTGGCAGCGGGCGACAGCCGCGGATTCTTTGTGTTTTCTGCCGCGCGGGCCTGCCTGCAGACGGGGCTGTTCTTAGGCGGTGTGGCCTGGTTCGGGCTGGCAGGCGGAATTGCGGCACTGGGCCTGTCGATGCTGGCAGCCTATCCGGTGCTGGTGCGGCTGGCGCGCAGGCATCACGTCTGGGATCCTGTGCATGACGCCGGTTATGCACTTCTGAGCAGCGCGGCTGGCGGCGCGGCACTCAGCTGGCATTGGACGGAAATCACTGAGATGGCAGCGGCTCTGGGGATGCCTTAGGCATAGCCTGCAAGCCTACCTGGATTATTGCCCGAAGATGGGGACAGCCTTGGGCGGAAGCGGCGCCCTCTGCAGGTTTACCGCCGGGGCAGACACCCAACAACGTCTAGGCCTTGCGCCGGAACCACCCGCGGCGCGGCGGGCGGGTGTCCATCACCGGGATGGAAACCACGGGCATCAGGCCGGTTTCACGCTCCATCTGCGCGGCGGTGCGCAGCACCGGGTGGCGCAGCTCCAGCAGGAAGGCTGCCAGTAAGGCCAGAACGGCACTGGCCGCGGCCCCCATCAGCGCCTTGGTTTTGCGGGCGCCGGTCACCGGGTAGTCCGGCAGCGGCGCCGGTTCGATCACTGTCAGGCGCTCTGCCTGATGGCTGGCCTCCAGCCGGAAACCGACCTCCGCCTCATTGCGGCGCGCAGTCATCTGCGCCAGTTCGCCCTGCAATTGCTCCAGCCGGCGGTCATATGCTCCGAGCTGACGCTCGACTTCCGGGGTTGTCTGCAAGGAAGCCTCCAGCCCGGCTCTGCGCCGTGTCAGCAACGCCTCTTGCGCGTCCAGCGTCGCAAGCTGCTGTTCGGCCTCCTCCTGCAGACGGCGGGCAGTGGCAGCGCGCTCTGTCGACTGGGCACGGTCGGCTGCACGGCGGATCTCGATCCGCTCGCGGGCAATTTCCAGAAGGCCCTCGTTCATCGCGGCAATCTCAGCCCTGCGGAACTCGATGGTTCCGGGCAGGGTCACGTCGTTTGCGTTGCGGTAAGCGGCAATCTCATCCTCCAGCGCCGCAACCTGATCCGCCAAGGCCGCTTCCTTCTGAACAAAGAATCTGAGGGTTTCCCGGGCCTGGTCAATGCGGGTTGACATGCTGAGTTCAACCGTGCGGCGGCCGAACTCGCTGGCAACCTGCTGCGCCTGTTCCGCTGTGGGCATCCGGGCAGTGATGGTCAGCACCGAAATTGTACCGTCATCGGCGAAGCCTTCGCGGGCGGCCGCAACACCGGTGATCTGCACTGCTGTCCGCAGCTGCACCACTTTCTGCAATTCAGTCAGGGAGTCCTGATCCGCATACAGGCCGAATTTCCCGATTATTTCCAGCAATGTCCCACGGGCCATCAGCCGCTGCTCAATCAGCTGCATGCGCCGCGCCGAGGAGCCTTCGACCGTGGATTTGGCCAATTCTCCAGCGATTTGCGGCTGGGTGATCTGAAGCACCTCTGCTGTTTCGTATTCATGCTGCTGGCTGGCGGCGAACCACAGTGACATCAGACAGCCGAAGACAAACACGCAAAAGATGGTGAACAGCCTGCGCCGCACCATGTCGAGAAAATCGCCCAGTGAGTAGATCGGCCCCATCTGTCTGCTCTCATGCCGCCGGGATCCCCGGCCGTTCCAATTAGATCAAGCCGCACAGGATGCTGCCATGCCTGATCTTACACCATAGCAACCGGGCGAAACTATGGCGTATCAGCGCTCAGTTCAGCGGGCTTTCCGACTTGCGCGCGCGGTTCAGAACCACGCCCAGCAGCTCGGTATGGCCAGCAAGCATCTTCTCGCAGGCGGCCAAATGCGCCGCAGTGCTGCTGGTGCCGTCAGAAATCAGCAGCACGCCGTCCACCTGAGGCAGAAAGGCGGCGGTATCGTCATGCTCCAGCACCGGGGGCAGGTCGAATAGCGCGGTGTCAGCACCGCTGCGCAGCATCAAGTCGTCCACCGCTGCGCTGCAGCTTCGGCTGTGCAGGATTTCGGCTGCATCCTGATCCTTGGCGCTGTTCAGTCCGACAGCCAGCGACGGCAGAGGGCGCAGCAGCTGATCTTCCATTTGAATGTCACCGGACAGAAACGCCCCCATGTCAGCAGCGGCCTGGATCCCCATGGCCTGTGCAACCCCAGGGTGCCGGAAGTTCAGATCCATCAGCACGGTGCGGCTGCCGGGAACCCGGGCCAGGCTGAGCGCGAGGTTGACGGCAGAGAAGGTGCTGCCGCAACCCGACAGCGGGGCGGTCACCGCAACCCGTTTCCACCCGCGTGCCCGCAGAGTGTGCGAAAGCCGGGTGCGGAGCAGATCAAAGGATTTGGCAGCAGGCGCAGAGCGAAAGCGGCTGACAAGCGGCAACCGCAGCTTTTGTTCCGCAGTGTTCAGGAATGGAACTTGCCGGATTCGCTCCCAGGGTTCCGGCAAAGTGGCAGGCAGTTGAGCGGTACCAGCCGAAACGGGCGCTTCCAAGGGGCGCTGCCGCGGCTCACCGGAAGCCGCGGGTGCAGCTTCCGCCGGGGCACGGCGGCGGCGGAACCTCTTGAACCCTTGCTCGCTCATGCCGTTCTCGTCATCCTTCTCCAACTTCCGGGTGCCACGCACCGGACTGGCGGTGATGGCCCCTGACACAGCAAAATGCTTCATAACCGTGCTCCCTGCAATGGCCGGACAGTCTGATGCCAGCAGGCGGGACGCCGACACAGCATACCAGAAAGGTGTTAATACCCCGTCCCCTTCAGCACCACTCCGGCTGTTCGCCAGATCAGCACCAGATCCCCGGCAAGCGACAGGCCGCGCCGGTAATCTGCATCCGCCCGGGCACGGCTTGCGAAACTGCCTTCGTTGCGCACGGACACCTGCCAGACGCCCGTAATTCCCGGCCGCAGGTCAAAATAGGCACGCGCATCACCATAAAGCGGAAGCTGGTCTGGCATCATTGGGCGCGGGCCGACCAGGCTCATGTCACCCTTCGCGACGTTCCACAGCTGCGGCAGTTCGTCCAGCGACGTTGCGCGCAGAAAACGGCCGACACGGGTGATCCGCGGATCGTTCTTAAGCTTTTGGGTCTCGTCCCATTCCTGGCGCAGCGCCGGATCCGTGTCGAGGTAGTGCTGCAGCAGCTGATCGGCATCGCGCACCATGGTGCGCAGCTTCAAGATGCAGAACCTCTGTCCGCCGCGGCCAAGCCGGGCCTGAGTGTAAAACGGTCTCCCGCCCTCAAGCCAAAGCGCCGCTGCACACACGGCAATAAGCGGAAGGACTACCGGCAGGCTCAACAGCACCATCAATAGGTCAAGGACCCGCTTGCCGCTTGCTGTGTAGGCCCCGCCTGTGCGCCCCTCTGCGCTCCAGCCGGCCTGACCCGCCGGCGCAAAACTGTTCAAGGCAGAATTCACATTTGCCGGCTGCATGTGCAGCGGACGGAGGAAAGCGACGGCCTTCGACGCCAGCCTTCCCTCGACCTCAACCCGCACAAAGGACAGCCCCGCCCCTCCGGAAGCCGCATCTCTCATTCCACATCCCCTCACTCCAGCCAGTCCCCACGGCCGGGCCGCCGCTTGAAACGGCGGGCTTGCACAATTCACCCAGACAGTCCGCGAACCTGAAGCCGCGGATTGCCGTTACTGATTTTCAGGTTCGAAACGGGGCGCGCCCCCACGCGCCCGCGCCTTTTTCTTTCGGCAGCCTCAAATAAACGGCTGCGGTGCAATCCTGCACTCCGCCTTAATTAGGACATATTTAGACAATTGCGCGCAAAATTTTCATTTCACCGCAAAATGTACCGGAAACACGTGTTCCGCCGGGAAAACGAGGAAACGATTGCTGAAAAATATGCGGATTGTTTCCCCGGCAAGGGAAGTCTTTCGGGAATCAAAGCACTGCCTCACGCAAGCTTTCTTTACGCAACAGCACCGGAATGCCTGTTAAATGGCAAGGCTTTGCAAAGACAGGTCCGAAGAATGGACTTTCCATTTCATAGACAATTGCCCGTGCAGCCCGCAATTCCCTAGAAATGGGGACACGGCGTTCGTGCGTTCCTCACCTTAGTTTCAGCATTTCGCGTGACCGCGGGCATTTGGGTTCACGGGCAGCCCGCGCGCCTTTACATCTCTGCCCCCTGCCTCTGCCTCTGCCTGGCGGCGCACTTGCCCGATTCCGGTTTCGCGGCCATAAGCTTTGGCACAGGGGTAATAGAGGACGTAGGGTGATGATTCAGCCTGCCGGCAAGGGCGCCAAGTGGCTGGCCGCCAATCTGGACGGAACAGCACTGACCGCTTGGCATGTAACCGGTGGGACCGCAGGTCCGGCGCAGGTCCATGAACTGCCGGACAGCAGCCCTGCGGCACTCGCTGCCGGATTGCGGCGGTTAAGGTCAGGCGAAGCGCACCCCGTGGTTCTCGGCGGCAGTTCCGTGGTGCCGCCGCTGAACGTGCCGGCCGCACCTGCCGGAGCGCGTTTGGCCGCAATGGAGCTGGAAGAGCTGACCGTCCATGCCCTGCCGGGGCTGAGCCAGCCTGCGCCATGCGGGCTGATCCAGGGGGCCGCAGCCCGGCTGCACGGATTTGTGCAGCTCAACCCGGATTGGGATGGGGTGGTCTGCCTGCCCGGCAGCGCTGTCACCCATTGGGTTCAGGTCAGTGCCAGGGAGGCGGTGAGCTTCCAAAGCGCGCTGACCGGACAGCTCGCAGCTGCGGTGACGCAGCCGATGGCTTTGGACGCTGATACCGGTTGCAGCGGGGCCGCGCTCACCACAGCGGCAGCGGATGGAATCGCCAAGCCGGAACTGCTGGCGGCACGGCTGGCAGCCCTCCAGGCAGAGGCCAGGCTGGGGCGTCTGCCGGCAGAGGATATATGCGGCAGGCTCTGGGGGGTGCTGCTTGGAGCGGAGCTGGCAGCCTCGCGGCCTTATTGGCTGGGTCAGAATGTGGCTCTGCTTGCCGATGCGCCGCTTCAGGCGGTCTATTCCGCCGCGCTGAAAGCCCAGGGACTGCCCGTTACAGTGGCAGACCCGCAGCGCATGACGCTGGAAGGGCTGACCAGGGCCTGGGCCGCGGCGTAAGCCATGCCCAACTCTCCCGTTGCTGCAGCACATCGTTATCGGGAGGCTCAGCGGCGCACTCCCGCGCCTGCAGGCCCACCGGCTGCGCCGGGCGGCCTTGGCAGCCTTGGGCGCCGCGCCGCGCAAGGCGCGGCGCCACGCCCAACGGGCTGAAGCCTTCCGCCAGGAAGGGGAAGCCGGGCGGGAGACCCCTGCCTGCGGGACCGCTGCCTCATCCGGCCTGTGGCGTTGCCTGCCCGGCCCTGTACCGTGTTCCCTTCAACGGCGGGTTCTCTGCCGGGCCGGCAAAGCACTGGGCGATTTGCATCCAGCATTCGGCAGCAGTGCCGGAGACCTGCAAACCGGTATCAGCAAAGCCGCGCACTTGGGTGACAACCTGGGCAAACTCCACCGCTGAGCCTTTGACATAATCCTCATCCTGCGGAGCATTCCATTCCCAAACCGCCCCCGACGGCCCGGTGAGCTGCACAAAGGGCGCAGGCTCCGGCACGTCCAGACCGCGGTTGTGGAAGCTCCAGCCATAGGTGGCCACCCCCAGATGCGCGATGTTGCGGATGCGATCCTGCTCCTGCCGCTCATGCCCCAGGAGGTCGAATACCTCCTGCCCGTGCGCCCAAGTCTCCATCTGCCGGGCGGTGACCGAGCTGAGCGCGCTCATGTCCGGTCCGATCCATTTCAGCCGCGCCTTGGGGTCCGCTGCGGCAAAAGCATCGGCACAGCGTTCCGCACCGCCCTGCCAGGCCGCAAACAGCGCCCGGCCGCTGAGGCCATCCAGCCAGGGAAACTGGCATTCGAGGATGGAGCGGCCCGCCTGCATGTCCCGCAGGACCGGCGCGATGAAGGCGGCAAAGGCGGCCTCCCCCTGCAAAGACGCTTCTGCCGCTGCGTTGAACAGATGCAGGTGCCCCAGCACATGATCAATGGTCCAGCCCTTGAACTGGGTTTCGCTGTGAAACTCTGCTTCTGGCAGGTCCTCAAGGATGGCTGCCAGGGCGCGGCTCTCTGAACGGAAATCTTCGGCCTGCTGCATGGCTCTCCCCTTTTGTTCCGCCCGGCAGCATAGCCGGGCCGGAAGCAGGCCGGAAACAGAGACCACACGTCACAAAATGAGCCGCCGTGGCGGCCGCGCGTCAGGGCAGCGGACCTGTCTTGAACAGGCGTATTTTCAGGCCGCCGTGTGCAACGGGTGCGCCGGACGGCAGGAACGGCAGATTGGTTGCCTTGGCCAGGCTGGTTTCCGACGTGACGATACCCACGCGCCAGCCCGAAAACCGCTCCGTCAGCACCTGCCCCAGCGCGCCGTAAAGGGCATAGAGCAGTTTCTTGTTGCCGATCCGGGCGCCATAGGGCGGGTTGACGATGATCAGGCCCGGCGGGCCATCCGGGCGTTGCAGGTCGCTGACCGCAGCCTGGGCAAAACGGGTGCAATCGGCCACGCCCGCCCGCTCCGCATTGGCAGCGGCCATCTCCACGGCGCCCGCATTGCGGTCGGAGCCATGGAACAGCAGGTCCGTTTCCCGCGTCTCGCCTTGTTTTTTCATTTCGGCCCAGGCGTCCACGTCAAAAGTTGCCAGCTGCTCAAAGGCAAAGCTGCGGCTGCGGCCGGGCTGCAGGCCCTTGGCGATCTCGGCGGCCTCGATCACGAAGGTGCCGGAACCGCACATCGGGTCCACCACCGGCTCAGTGCCGTCGTAACCGCATTCGCGCAGGAACATGGCGGCAAGGTTTTCCCGCATCGGCGCCTTGCCGACCGCGGATTTGTGGCCGCGCTTGTGCAGCCCCTCGCCCGAGGTGTCGACGCTGAAGACGCAGAGGTTGTCCTCGATGCGCAGCTTCACAGTCAGATCGGCGTCTTTGCTGACAGGGGCGCCGAGGGTTTCGGCAATTGCCTTTTCCACCCGCTGGGCAGCGGCGCCGGCGTGGTAGATCTTGGACTTCTTGTTGGTGGAAACCTCCACCTTCACCGGCACATCCGGACGCAGCACCTCGCCCCAAGGAAACTTGCGCGACCGTTTGTCGAGCTGGGCCAGGTGGAAGGCACGGAATTCGCCGATCCGCGCCAGCACCCGCGCCGCGCCGCGCACCGACAGGTTGGCGCGCCGGACCTCCGCCCAGTTGCCCTGCACCGTGACCCCGCCCGGCACGGCCTTGGGCACGGCAAAGCCCAGCTCCATGGCCTCGGCCAGCAGCGCCTGTTCCAGCCCCGGCGGTGCGGTCAGGAAGATCTCGAATGTGGTGTCTTGCGTCATGCTGCCCTCCTTAGACGCAAAGCCCAGCCGCGGCGACTGTTTTTTCAAATCCCGCCTTTGGAGAAACTGCCGTTGCGTTACAACCGGAAATGCTGCAATGCGGCATCGCCGCTGCACTCAACTGAAGCCTCAAATAACAAGCAAATTCAATAAGCTACGCATTACTAAAAAATTAGTTTGACAACATAATCCAACCTATGAAAGCTCTATGCCAGTCAGGTGCAGCCAACGTGCAGCTGGCCTCAAGAGACTTTCAGGGAGGAAGAGATGCGTAAGTATCTTCTCTCCGCAGCAGCCGTTTGTGCGGTGGTTGCGGGATCAATTGGCTATGCCGACGAAATGGCGGCCAAAAAATGGATTGATGAAGAGTTCCAGCCGTCGGCTTTGACCAAGGATGAACAGCTGTCGGAGATGCAGTGGTTCATCAAGGCCGCTGAACCTTACAAAGGCATGGAGATCAACGTGCTGTCGGAAGGCATTCCGACGCATAGCTATGAATCCGAAGTGCTGACCAAAGCGTTTGAAGAAATCACCGGCATCAAGGTGAACCACCAGATCCTGGGTGAAGGCGAGGTCGTTCAGGCCGTGCAGACCCAGATGCAGACCAAGCGGAACCTCTATGACGGCTACGTCAATGACTCCGACCTGATCGGCACCCACTCGCGCCTGCAGCTGGCGTACAACCTGACCGACATGATGGCAGGCGAGTTCAAGGACGTGACCAACCCCGGCCTCGATCTGGATGACTTCATGGGCACCCAGTTCACCACCGGCCCGGACGGCGACCTGTACCAGTTGCCCGACCAGCAGTTCGCGAACCTCTACTGGTTCCGCAAGGACTGGTTCGACCGCGAAGACCTGCAGGCCGCGTTCAAGGAAAAATACGGCTATGACCTGGGCGTTCCGGTCAACTGGTCCGCATATGAGGACATCGCCGAGTTCTTCAGCGAACAGGTCAAGGAAATCGACGGCACGGCGATCTATGGCCACATGGATTACGGCAAGCGCGCGCCGGACCTCGGCTGGCGGATGACCGATGCCTGGCTGTCGATGGCCGGTGCCGGCTCCAAGGGTGAGCCGAACGGCGTGCCGATCGACGAATGGGGCATCCGCATGGAAGAAGGCTCCTGCAACCCGGCTGGTGCCAGCGTGACCCGCGGCGGCGCGGCAAACGGCCCGGCAGCGGTCTATGCGATCCGCAAGTGGGACGAATGGCTGCGCAAATACGCGCCTCCGGGCGCAGCGTCCTATGACTTCTACCAGTCGCTGCCGGCACTGGCCCAGGGCAATGTGGCACAGCAGATTTTCTGGTACACCGCCTTTACCGCCGACATGGTGAAACCCCAGTCCGAAGGCAACAACACCGTCGACGCCGAGGGCAACCCGCTGTGGCGGATGGCGCCCAGCCCGCACGGCCCCTACTGGGAAGAAGGCCAGAAGGTCGGTTATCAGGACGTGGGTTCCTGGACCTTCCTCAAGTCCACCCCGCTGGACCGCGCACAGGCTGCCTGGCTTTATGCCCAATTCGTGGTGTCCAAGACCGTGGACGTGAAAAAATCGCACGTTGGCCTGACCTTCATCCGCGACTCTTCCGTCAACCACGAGAGCTTCACCGAGCGCGCACCCAAGCTGGGCGGCCTGGTCGAGTTCTACCGCTCACCTGACCGCGTGGCATGGTCGCCGACCGGCATCAACGTTCCGGATTACCCGAAGCTGGCCCAGATCTGGTGGCAGCAGATCGGTGACGTGAACTCCGGCGCCTTCACGCCGCAGGAAGCGATGGACCGTCTGGCCGAGGAAATGGACATCACCATGGGCCGTATGCAGCGTGCAGACGAGCAGGCGAATGTCTATGGCGGCTGCGGCCCGCGCCTGAACGAAGAGAAAGACGCGGAGTGGTGGTACGCCAATGGCGGCGCCAAAGCCCCGCTGGAGAACGAGAAGCCGCAGGGCCAGACCGTCAACTATGACGAGCTGGTGGCCCGCTGGGCAACCAACTAAGGCCTCCTCCCGGTCCGGCCAGCGATCCCCATCATCTGGCCGGGCTGCATCAGGCCCCGGAGACTCTTTCCCGTCATCCGGGGCCTTTTTCCCCAAGACCCCAGCGCGCCCCTGCCCCGGGCGCAAACAGGCCGCCTGCCGGAAAGTCAAAGCAAGATGGCACTCGAACTCAAGGGTGTGACCAAGCGCGTCGGCGCCATTCAGCACATCAAGGAAACTTCCCTGCTGCTGGAGCCCGGTCACTTCAACGTCCTCCTCGGCGCCACCGGCTCCGGAAAGACCTCACTCATAAAACTGATGGCGGGCCTCGACCCGATGGCCAGCGGCCAGGTGCTGATGGATGGCGAGGATGTCAGCCGCCTCAGCACCCAGAAGCGCAACATCAGCCTGGTGCACCAGTTCTTCATCAACTACCCGCATATGACGGTGTTCGAAAACATCGCCTCGCCGCTGAAGGTGGCGGGCATGGCGAAGTCGGAAATCGAGGCCCGTGTCGAGGAAGCTGCCGCGATCCTGCAGCTGAAGCCGATGCTGCACCGCCGCCCGCATGAGCTTTCCGGCGGCCAGCAGCAGCGCTGCGCCCTGGCCCGTGCAATTGCCAAGGAAAGCCGCGCGGTGTTCCTGGACGAACCGCTCGCCAACCTCGACTACAAGCTGCGCGAGGAGCTGCGCGACCAGCTGCCAGAACTGTTTGCAGGCCGCGGCGCGGTGGTGGTCTATGCGACCTCGGAGCCCGAAGAGGCGCTGCTCTTGGGCGGCAAGACCGCACTGATGCGCGACGGCCAGGTGACCCAGTTCGGCCCCACCGCCGAGATCTACCGCAACCCCGGCAACGTCGATGCGGCGCGGGTGTTCTCCGACCCGCCGATCAACACTGCCGAGATCACCAAGCAGGGCAGCATGGCCCGGCTGGGCGCTGGCGTCACCTGGGAACTGGCTGGCGATGCAGCCGGTCTGGCGGATGGCACCTACACCATTGCAATCCGCCCGCACCACGTGCTGCCTGTCGCGAAAAACGGCGCCCATGTGCAGCTGTCGGGCCAGGTGCAGGTGACGGAGCTTTCCGGCTCTGAGAGCTCTGCCCATTTCGACATGGGCTCCGGCAGCTGGGTCTCCTTGGCCCATGGCGTCCACCCTTACCAGGTGGGTGAGCTGCACGACTTCTACATGGACCCCGCGCAGGCATATTTCTTTGCCCCCGACGGCAGCCGCGCGGCGTGAGGCATCAATGGCTAAAATAACACTCTCCAAACTGCGCCACAGCTATCTTTCGACACCTAAGTCCGACTCGGATTACGCGCTGAAGGAAATCGACCTCGACTGGACCGACGGCGGCGCCTATGCGCTGCTCGGCCCCTCGGGCTGCGGCAAATCCACCCTCTTGAACATCATCTCGGGCCTGCTGGTGCCGTCCGAGGGAAAGATCCTGTTTGATGGCAAGGACGTGACCGCCCTGCCCCCGGACCAGCGCAACATCGCCCAGGTGTTCCAGTTCCCGGTGATCTACGACACCATGACGGTCTATGACAATCTGGCCTTCCCGCTCAGGAACCGCGGCCGGGACGAGGCCACGGTGCACCAGCGGGTGATGGCGATTGCCGAAATGCTCGAAGTCACCGAGATGCTGGAGCAGAAGGCGGCGGGCCTCAGCCCCGACAACAAACAGAAGATCTCCATGGGCCGCGGCCTGGTGCGCGAGGACGTCAACGTTGTGATGTTCGACGAGCCGCTCACCGTGATCGACCCGCACCTGAAGTGGAAACTGCGCTCCAAGCTGAAGGAACTGCACCAGCGGGTGAAGGCGACAATGATCTACGTCACCCACGACCAGACCGAGGCGCTGACATTCGCCGATCAGGTGGTGGTGATGCAGCTGGGCGAAGTGGTGCAGATCGGCACCCCGGTGGAACTGTTCGAGCGCCCCGCGCATACATTTGTGGGCCATTTCATAGGCTCGCCGGGCATGAACATCCTGCCTTGCGAGCTGCAGCACGGCGCCGCTGTGTTTGCAGGCCAGCAGATCATGCTGGAGGGGCCCATTCAAGGCGCGGCGGAGGGCCAGACTGAAATTGGCATCCGTCCCGAATTCGTCTCGCTGGCGGGCCACGGCCTGCCTGCCACGGTCACCAAGGTCTCTGACATCGGCCGCCACACGGTGGTGGAGTGCGAGGCCGGCGGCTGCCGCATCAACGCCGTCACCGAAGGCGCCGCACCGGAAAAAGGCAGCGCCGTGCATCTGGCCTTCCGCCAGGACATGACCCGGCTTTACGTGGACGGCTGGCTTGCCACCGCCCCGGCCAATGCCACTGGCGAACAAGGAGCAGCCTGATGAAAACCGAAAACCAGAAAGCCTGGTTCTTTGTCCTGCCGGTGCTGGCGCTGGTCGCCTTCAACGCGCTCATTCCGATGATGACGGTGGTCAACTACTCAGTGCAGGAGACCTTTGGCGACAATGTGTTCTTCTGGCAGGGGCTGGACTGGTTCCAGCAGATCCTGCGCTCTGACCGGTTCCACGCGGCGCTTGGCCGCCAGTTCATGTTCACCTTCCTGATCCTGATCATCGAGGTGCCGCTGGGCATCGCCATCGCGCTGTCAATGCCGCGCAAGGGGTTCTGGGTGCCGGTGTGCCTGGTGCTTATGGCGCTGCCGATGCTGATCCCGTGGAACGTGGTCGGCGCGATGTGGAACATCTTCACCCTGCCTGACATCGGTCTGCTGGGCTACTTCCTGAACCATGTGCTGGGCATCTCTTATGACATGACGCAGGATCCGGTGGCGGCCTGGGTGACCATTGTCACCATGGACGTCTGGCACTGGACCTCGCTGGTGGTGCTGCTTGCCTATGCCGGGCTGGTGTCGATCCCCGACGCCTATTACCAGGCGGCCAAGATCGACGGCGCCTCCAACTGGGCGGTGTTCCGGTTTATCCAGCTGCCGAAGATGAAGACGGTGCTGACCATCGCCATCCTGTTGCGCTTCATGGACAGCTTCAACATCTACACCGAGCCGTTCGTGCTGACCGGGGGCGGTCCCGGCAACTCCACCACGCTGTTGTCGATCGACCTGGTGAAAATCGCGCTTGGCCAGTTCGACCTCGGCCCCGCCGCTGCCATGTCGCTCATCTATTTTGCAATCACGCTCCTGGTCTCCTGGCTGTTCTACACGCTGATGACCAAGGACGATCTGAACTAAGGGAGGGATCCAGATGCAGAAACGATCCATCGTCCCCATCGTCTATATCCTGTTCCTGATGCTGCCGATCTACTGGCTGGTGGCGATGAGCTTCAAGACGACCAATGAAATCCTGTCGGGCTTCTCGCTGTTCCCGCAGACCTTCACGCTGGACAACTACAAGACCATCTTCACCGATCCCAGCTGGTACTGGGGCTACATCAACTCGATCCTTTACGTGTCGATCAACACGGTGATCTCCATCGCGGTGGCGCTGCCGGCGGCCTACGCCTTCAGCCGCTACCGGTTCCTGGGCGACAAGCAGCTGTTCTTCTGGCTCTTGACCAACCGGATGGCGCCTGCCGCGGTGTTCGCGCTGCCGTTCTTCCAGCTTTATTCCGCCGTCGAGCTGTTCGATACCCACCTGGCTGTGGCCCTGGCGCACTGCCTGTTCAACATTCCGCTGGCGGTCTGGATCCTCGAGGGCTTCATGGGCGGCGTGCCCAAAGAGCTGGACGAAACCGCATTCGTTGACGGTTATTCTTTCCCGCGCTTCTTTGCGACGATCTTTGTGCCGTCGATCAAGGCGGGCGTGGGTGTGGCGGCCTTCTTCTGCTTCATGTTCTCCTGGGTGGAACTGCTGCTGGCCAAGACCCTGACCGCGGTTGCAGCCAAGCCGATTGCCGCAACCATGACCAAGACCGCGTCCAGCGCGGGTTATGAACTGGGGCTGCTGGCGGCGGCCGGCACATTGACAATCATTCCGGGCGCCATCGTGATCTGGTTTGTCCGCAACTACATCGCGAAGGGTTTCGCGATGGGGAGGGTGTAATGCTTTCATGGATGGCCTGGACCTGGCCCACTGCCCTGTTGTTCATCGGCATCTTCAGCGCCATCGGCGTGCTGATCATCGCCGAAATCCGCCACCCCGGCGGCGCGGCCCGCAAGGGCGTGCTTGGCCTCACCACCACCCGCGGCGACCGGCTGTTCATCAGCCTATTGGGCACCTCCTACATCTTCCTGGCCTGGCTGGGACTGGTGGGGATGCCGCTGTGGTGGCCGCTAGGGCTGTCGATTGCATGGGGCATCTTCTGCTTCTGGAAGGTCTGACGCCCGCGGATCGGGTCAAGGGGGCCGCAGGCCCCGCCAAAGGCGGCTTGCCCTTGACGCGTAAGACCAAAACACCATTGAGACAGGCCTTGAAGGCAAACCTGCCCTTCAAGGCCGTCTCAGCCAAAACCCAAAACCGGTGCGCCAGTCACTACCGATAAGACTGGGTCATCACCCCGCAACTTGCTGAGAAGACTCGCGCGGCAGCGCACATTTTGACAACAAATGCCCTGCCACCGCGCATCTTCTAAAAAAATAGTTTTCACGGAAGCCTGCTTCCCCTAGCATGACTGGAACGATCACATGAGCCGGACTGCCGAGGCGATGCGCAAGAAACACGACACTTACCTGCTGACCGAGGTTGAGCTGGAATTCATGACCGTGGTCTGGGACATGGGCGGCGGCACCGTGCGCGATATCCTGGCAGAGCTTAACAAGATGCAGGAACGCGCCTACACCTCGGTGGCCACGGTTCTCAAGATCATGGAGCAGAAGGGCTTCCTGACCAGCGAGCGCAAGGACCGATCGCTGGTGTACCGCCCCGCCGTTCCCAAGGCAGAGTATCAGAAAACATCTCTGAAAAACCTTTCGAGCAAGCTTTTCAACGGCGCGCCCGCCGCATTGGTGGCGCGGCTGGTCGATGATGAGGATGTGACCGACGAGATGCTCGAGGAGATGCGGGCGCTCTTGGAGGAAAGGCTGGGGGATAATGAACGCTGATGTTCTGCTGAATGCCTATATTGATCTGAATATTCTGCTGCTGGCGGGCACCCTCTTGTGGTTCGCCGCCCGCAAGGCGCTGGCGCGCAGCTCTCTGGGGCGCGCCTACCGGCCGCAGCTGCGGCTGTTGAACGGCATGACGGTGCTGCTGGCGGCCTCACCGCTGCTGATCCTGGCCTTTACGCGCTTTGTCATCGCCCATCCGCCGAATTTCTCCGACATGCTGGTTTCCCAGTATCTGCAGGGCAATGTCAGCATGAGCGCCGGAACTTTTGAGGCCACCCTCGGCCTGCGCGAAGATGCGGTGCGCGGCCTCACCAGCCTGCAGCCGCTGTGGGCACAGGCCCTTGCAGCGGCGTTTGCCGCCGGGGCGCTGATCTGCCTGGCGCATGTTGCCGTTTCCGTCTTCCGGCTGCGCCAGAATCTGGCGGGTGCCTTTATCTGGAAACGCATTGGCCGGGTGCAGCTGATGGTGTCTGATGACATCCGCGTCGCCTATTCCACCCGCGGGCCGTTTTGCCGCTATGTGGTCCTGCCCACGCAACTGCTGAATGACCCGCGCGACCTGCGTCTGACCATTGCGCACGAATTGCAGCATTTCCGCCAGCGCGACATCGAATGCGAGTTCCTGCTGGAAATGCTGCGCCCGCTGCTGTTCTGGAACCCCGCCTTCTACCTGTGGCGCCGCGAGGTGCGGCTGCTGCGTGAGTTCGCCTGCGATCAGGCGCTGATGGCGCGGCCCTCTTTCGATGTGCGCTCCTATTGCGAATGCCTGATCCGTGCCTGCGCCCATGCAGCACGCAGCCCGGCGCTGTTCATGCGCCGCAGCCCCGCAGTGGCCCTGGTAGACCGCCGCGAAACCCGCCGCGGCGCGTCTCTGCAACGGCGTATCATCGCAGTGACGGCCGTTCAACCGCAGGGGCCGAACTCGCTCGGCTGGGGCGCCGTCTCTTTGGCGATGACCGGGGTTGTGCTTGCGACCGCGATGCTGCTGCAACGCCCCAGCGACTGGAGCCACGACCGCATCATGCTGTCGACCATCGTCAATCTGGAGCGCATGGCAACCCGCAACAATGCCCCGGAGCTGGCTGTCAGCGCCTTGAACGGCGGCTTTGCGGTCCCCTCGCAATAGGTCCTGATCCGGCAGCTGACTTCCGGTCTTACCCCCTTGCCAGGCAAAGCTGCCCGCGGCGCCCGTTCTCCGCGGCAGCAGTAAAACTTGCCTTGTCTCTGCGACTCACCGGGCCCCCTCTGCATCTGGCCTCTGCTGATTTCGGCAAAAGCCGCAATGACGGCTTCTTTTGCAGAACTCCCGGCTGAACGGGCGAAAACCTGCAGGGCGGGCTCAGCAGCATAAGCGGAGAAAGGACCAGCAGGAATTCAGAGCGGCAATGCGCCGGGCAGAACAGACCTTTCCGGCAGCCTGGTGCCTGAAACTCTCTGCCTGCGGCAAGAGCGTGGAAGCCTGCACCGGCCCGGCCTAGCACTAGGCCACGGCACGCGGAACACCGCGGCCGCTGGAAGACCCGAACCTATGATTGGAGTGTCTCACATGAAAACCTTCGCACTGACCGCTGCCGCCTTTGCTGCTTTGACCGCATCACCGCTGGCGGCGATGGAATCCATCACCGAGGCCGATACCGACGGCAATGGCACCTATTCGCTGGAAGAGCTGCAGGCGGCGTTTCCCGACCTGACAGAGGAAACCTTTGCAACCATCGACGCCAACGCTGACGGCGAGGCGGATCTGGCTGAGGTGAAGGCAGCGGAGGAAGCCGGCCTGCTGCCAACAGCCGGCTGAACCCGCGGCAAGGCGGCTCCCCCCTCAAAACCAGCCGCCTTGCCACTTGTGTCTCCCTTTGATGTTAAACGGTGCCAGGCCTTGCTCTGCAGGGCCATTTTTACATGCCGGGAGGCGTTCAGCCGCCGTTCGCCTGCTGTTTCAGGCGTTCGATGTGACGGGCGAAGACAAACGTCAGGGGCAGGCCCAGCAGCAGCCCCCAGGCCACCGATTCATAAGGGCTCAGCACCCGCCAGCCGATCCAGCTGGCAATCAGCGAGGCAAAGAAGATATTGACCGCCGCGGCCCCCGCCCCGAACGGGTAAAGCGCTGCCAGCAGCCGCCAGGAAGGCTGCGGTGTCATCGCCGGCTCACCAGATATTGAACGAATCCCAGACTGATAATCAGCGCGATGGACCCTACCAGGAACCAGAACTCTGCGGTTTCAGTCTGCGGCTGCGGGATCGGGCGCTCAAACGTGGCGGCAAAAGCGCTGGAGGGGGCCAGCAGGGCCAGAGAAAAAATGCGTTTCATCTCAGTGCTCCATGGTCAGGGATTGATAGATTTCCGGCAGCGCGCGCGGCAGCCGGTCAGGGTCAGGCAGCAGGGTGAACCCCGCGCGTCCGAAGATGCGGGCAAACCAGTCCTGCCCGTCGGCGTCGATCACCACGCCATGCACCGACTGCCCCAGGGCGCGGGCCTCGCGCACCGCCATGCGGCTGTCCTCGATGCCATGCACGCCCTCATAGTGATCCAGATCGTTTGGCTTGCCATCGGTCAGCACCAACAGCAGGCGGCGTTCAGCACCTTCTTCTGCAAGCTGGGCAGAGGCATGGCGGATCGCGGCGCCAAGGCGGGTGTAGTGGCCGGGCTTGAAGCCGCCGATGCGGGCGGTGACCGCTTCTGACATCGGGTCCTCGAACCCTTTGGCGCGGGTCACGAACACCCGGTCCCGGCGCAGGGAGGAGAAACTCCAGATGCCCAGACGGTCGCCCGCAGTGGCAATGCCGCCTGCGAGAGCCGCAAGGGATTCGCGTGCGGTCTCGATCACCGGGCGGTCGCCGACCGTGGCCTCGGTCGAGCGGGAGCAGTCCATCAGCACCGCCACGCTCAGGTCGCGGGCCATCGGGCGGCTGGCCTGCCAGACCCGGTCGCTGCCCTGCTGGCCGCAGGCCAGATCGACATGGGATTTCACCACTGCTTCCAGATCCAGCTCGTCGCCGTCCAGCTGCCGCGGCAGCATTACCCGGCGCGGGTGCAGCGGCGCAAACTGGCGGCGCACGCGGGTAACGAGCCGCGGGTCGGGCTGGAAGCTGTCCGCCGGTTTGCCCTCAGCCTCCAGCACGCAAGTATGGGCGGGCATGTGCTTGCCCAGCCGGTGGTTCCATTCGGGATAGGTGAACTGCCCGGCCAGCCGCTCATGCTCAGCATCCTGGGGCGACAGGTCCAGCGAGATCCGCAGCCGCGAGGCCGCGCGTTTCATGTGCTGCGAGAGGGTGAGGTTGTCCTGGTCCTCCGCCGCCTTCTGGGCGTTCTCGTTGTCGTCGTCGTCGACCATGCGGTTGATGTTCAGGCTTTCGGCCCAGGACAGGATAGACTCGAACCGGTGGACGATGAAGCTGTCCTTGCGGGTGGTCTGATCCTGGTCCTGCCGCTTTGCCGTCTTGCGGGTAGTAACGGCCAGGCCAGGGGTTTTCATTTCTTCGTCCGCTGCGGGGGCTGCCCCCCTGCCCGCTTGCGGGACGGCCAAGCGCAGCCAGAACGGCACCGGCTGATAAGTCCGGTAGCCGCGCGGCGCGGTGCAGGTGCAGGGCTCGGCAATGCGGCAGTCGGTGCCGATCTGATCCAGCACCATGCGCTCGATCCGCGCTTCGGAACGCGGCAGGCCGTTGCGTTTGCGGGTCTCGGCGGTATGGGCACAGAACGCGCCATAGGCAGAGCGCAGCCCAGGACAGGCGGCAAACACTTTGTCCGCAGCACGGGCATTGGCAGCGATCTCCAGCTGATCGGCCTGATAGCGGTCCTCGTTGCGTTCCGGCAATTCGATCGAGGCAGCCATTGCGGCCAGCCACAAGTAGGCCTTGCGGTTCAGCTCCGGGCTGGGAAAGACTGACATTTCCGGCGGCAAGCGCAGGCGCTCGCCGTCGAAACTGGCGGTATATACCATTTCCCGAGGGGTGCCGATGCGGCGCAGCCGGTCCGGACGATGGTCCGACAGCACCGCAGGCGCTACTTGGATCTCAACGCCCCCGGCCCCGCCCAGCGCCCGGAACAAGGCCGCCACGCTGGCGCGCATGTCCTCGAACCGGACGGTGTGCTCGGCCCCATCCTCTGCGGCACCGATCCGTGTCGCCATGCCATGCCACAGGTTGCCAACCGTTTCTTCGGGTTCCAGAAGGTCGAGAGCGTGGATCATGGCATCACCCGTAGACGCTTGCGGCAAGGTCGCGCAGCGCCTGCTGCACATCAGCCTCGTCGCTGAGGGGTTCGATGACGGCGGCCTCTACCGCGCGCTCTACGCCCATGCCCTTTGCAATCAGCGTGGCGGCATAGATCAGCAGCCGGGTAGAGACACCTTCCTCCAGGTCCATGCCAGAGAGTTTGCGGATATGGCCCGCCAGGCGCACCAGCGCGGCGGAGCGGCCCTCGTCCAGCCCGCTTTCAGAGGCAACCACCGCGGTCTCGGCAGAGGCTTCCGGGAAGTCGAAGCCGATCGACAGGAAGCGCTGCCGGGTCGAGGGCTTCAGCTTCTTCAGAATGTTCTGGTAGCCGGGGTTGTAGCTCGCGACCAGCATGAATGGCTTGGGCGCGGCCAGTTCCTCGCCGGTGCGGTCGATGACCAGACGGCGGCGGTCGTCGGTCAGCGGGTGCAAGACCACGGCCACGTCCTTGCGGGCTTCGACCACCTCATCGAGGTAGCAGATGCCGCCCTCGCGCACCGCGCGGGTCAGCGGACCATCGACCCAGACGGTTTCCCCGCCCTTCAGCAAGTAGCGCCCGATCAGGTCGGCAGCCGACAGGTCGTCGTGGCAGGCAACGGTGTGGAGGGGCAGCCCGAGCCGGGCTGCCATATGTTCCACGAACCGCGTCTTGCCGCAGCCGGTGGGCCCCTTCAGAAGAAGGGGCAGACCGTTGGCTTGGGCCATCTCGAAGACGGTGCATTCATCGCCTGCGGGACGGTAGAAGGGCACGGAAGGCATGTTCATTGCGTTCATGGCTTACTCTCCCGGTACGGCCGCGGGGCCGGGTTTGATGACTTCGCGGCGGACCACGACGGTTGCGTAGATGAACAGGAGCGCACCCAGGACCACCACCACGCCAGAGCCGAGACGCATCAGGTAGAAGATGCCGAGCTGGTCCTGCACATCCATATAGTAGTCGCCGATGACGCGTTGCAGGTGGGTCTGGATGGTGCCGGCAAAGGTCAGCACAAAGGTCATGAAGGCCATGCCGCCGGTCATCAGCCAGAAGGAGGCCATGTTCAGCACCTGGTTATAGGGGTCGCGGTTGCGCAATTGCGGCATCGCATAGGTGAACATCGCCAGGTTCATCGCCACATAGGCGCCGTAGAAGGCCAGGTGCCCGTGAGCGGCAGTGATCTGGGTGCCGTGGGTATAGTAGTTCACCCCGTGCAGCGTGTGCAGGAAACCCCAGACGCCGGCGCCGAAGAAGGCAACGGTGGAGGCGCCCAGCGACCACAGCAGAGCCGCCTTGTTCGGGTGGTTCTTGCGGCCTTTCCACACCATGACGAAGGCAAAGCTCATCATCGCAAAGAACGGGATCACTTCCAGGGTCGAGAAGATCGAGCCGATCCACTGCCAGTACCCGGGGGTGCCGATCCAGAAGAAGTGGTGGCCAGTGCCGAGGATGCCGGAAAACAGTGCCAGCGCCACGATGACATAGAGCCATTTCTCCACCACCTCGCGGTCAACACCGGTCAGCTTCAGCATCAGGTAGCCTAGGATCGCAGCCATCACCAGTTCCCAGGTGGCTTCCACCCACAGGTGGACAACGAACCACCAGTACATCTTGTCGAGCGACAGGTTGTCCGGGTTGATGAATGCAAAGATCCACAGGAGCGACAGCAGCCACAGGCCCATCAGCAGGATGTTTGTGATCGCGGTCTTGCGGCCCGCCAGCACGGTCAGCGAGATGTTCACGAGGAAGATCACCGCCGCGACCAAAATACCAAACTTGACCCACAGGGGCTGTTCCAAGAACTCGCGCCCGCCATGGATGCCGACAAGGTAGGACCCCACCGCCCCGAGCGTCCCGACAACCAGGATTGCCAGCTGGATATAGGCGAGTTTCACCGAGAACAGTTCACGCTCGCTTTCCTCGGGGATCAGGTAGTAAGCGGCCCCAAAGAAGCCCAGCAAGAGCCAGACCACCAGTGCGTTGGTGTGCAGCATCCGAACGATGTTGAACGGCAGAAGCTCGCTCAGCGTGTTTGGCCAGACATAGATCCAGCCGGCCAGCAGACCGCCCAGAACCTGAATGGCAAACAGGCCCATTGCTACCATGAAGTAGGCATAGGCCACTTTTTGAGATTGATATTTCATTGTTTTTCTCCCCTCAGCCCGCGTCGTTCGGCGGCCAGTTCTGGGTGTCGGTCTGATCCGCCCAGCGCAGGAATTCGGACAAGGCCTTGGTCTCTTCATCCGTCAGCTCGAAGAACGGCATCTGGCGGCGGCCCTCTACGCCGGAAGGCTGCGACTTCATCCAGCCGTCCAGCATTTCATAGGCGCCTTCCGGGTCGTCCAGCACACCCCAGCGGGTCATGACATTGCCCACTTCGGGTGCGAAATAGGCGCCCTCGCCGTGCAGCGTGTGGCAGTTGATGCATGAGTGGCGCTCCCACACATGCTTGCCCTGGCGCACCTCGTCGGTCAGCTCCATGCCAGCGGTTGATGTTTGGGTGATATAGCGGTGGCTGTGCGCGGTCATGGCCACGAACACGACGACGAAGAACAAGGAGCCCCCGTAGAACACGTTCCTGGCCCGCGACTTGGTAAGTATCTCTGACATATCGCGGTCCTGAGTACAGTTGCGGATAGGAACTGCCTAAACCCGCGCACCGCCATGGATATTGTCGAAGCGCAAAGACCGCGCGCATTGCTGCAAGCAAAATGCAGGAAAAGGAGGACACGCCATGCGCCGCCCCGATTTCGACGATCCCGACCTGCCGCTTTCGGAACTGTTCCATCATTGGCCCGCCTGCGCGGGCGAGTTCATGAACCGCCAAATGCTTTGCCCTGGCTGCCCGATCGCACCCTTTCACACGGTAATTGATGCCTGCGAAGAATACGGACTGGAGGAAATGGCGTTCCGGGAAAACTTGAGGGGAGCCGCTATGGCTTGAAGCAGTCCTGACCGGGGTGCCGGCTGCAAGACTTACCAGTGCCTCGGACCGCATCTGCACATTGAGGCACTCGGCCAGTGCTTGGTGCTTGCTGCGGGCCCTCTTCTGGAAGAGCCAATCTTTTTTTCTCGGACGGTGCTGAGGCGTATTAACTATTTTATTCTGTTTTTGCGATATGAAACTTAACCCACAGGACTGAGACCCAGCAATCCTTGGAGTAAAACTAGTGTTTTTTATCAGAAAAAAGCCGGGTACGGCTAAGCAAGACGACACCACTGCAATCATCGCCGGAATGGTTGACCGCACTCAGGCAACCATTCAGTTCCACCCGGACGGCACCATCATCACTGCGAACCAGAACTTTCTGGGCGCGTTGGGATATGCCCTGGAGGAGATCCAGGGAAAACACCATTCCATGTTTGTCGCACCGGATCTGGTCGCATCCAATGACTACAAGACTTTCTGGTCGGATCTGGCCAGCGGCAAAGTGTTTACGGACCAGTTTCCGCGCGTAACAAAGTCCGGTGAAACAATCTGGATCCAAGCGACCTATGCGCCGGTCGAAGGGGAAAACGGCGAGGTAGTGAGGGTTGTGAAAGTGGCCTCTGACATCACCGCGCGCCGCCGCGCCCTGGATGAAATCGGAGAAGGCCTTCATGAACTCAGCGGCGGCAATCTGACCCACCGGGTCACAGTGTCCGATCTTCCGGATGTCGGCGCCCTTGGAAAGACATTCAATCACTCGCTTGAACAGCTCGGATCTTCTGTGAGGACGGTCAAGCAAGTATCCTCCGCGGTCGGCCGCACCGCGCAGGAAATCTCGCAAGCTGCCGGGGATCTCTCCCAGCGAACCGAAAGCCAAGCTGCCACCCTGGAGGAAACTGCCGCGGCGATTGAACAGCTATCGGCAACAGTGAAAGCTTCCGCCGAAGGCGCCCAGAAAGTTGAAGGCATCGTCTCAGAAGCCAAAACATCGGCTGAACGCAGCGGCGAGGTCGTGAGCAACGCAATCGACGCCATGGCGCAGATCGAAAGTTCATCTGAGCAAATCTCGAAAATCATTGGTGTCATCGACGACATTGCATTCCAGACAAATCTTCTGGCTCTGAATGCCGGCGTTGAGGCCGCCCGAGCCGGAGAGGCTGGCCGCGGATTTGCGGTTGTTGCCTCTGAGGTGCGCGCGCTGGCCCAGCGCTCTGCGGACGCCGCGGGTGAAATCAAGCAGCTGATCGGTGAAAGCAACCGGCAGGTCGCCACAGGCGTCGATCTTGTTGGCAAGTCCGGCGAAGAACTGCAGCAGATCATCAAGAGTGTCGCCACAATCTCAGATCACATCCAGGATATCGCAACCGGCGCGTCCGAGCAGTCAACCGCGCTGACAGAGATCAATCAGGGTGTGTCGCAGCTTGATCAGGTTACCCAGCAGAACGCAGCCATGGTCGAACAGACCTCTGCCGCAAGCCAGATGCTGTCCAATGACGCGGGCCACCTCACCCAGGAGGTTTCCAAGTTCAAAGACGGCAGCGAAGGCGCCGAACCGGCGGCCGTGGCAAGAATGCCTGCGCAGTCTGCATCGCAGCCCGATACGGCCTATGCAGAAGACGATCTGCCGATGGCTCAGGGGTGGGATAACTTCTGACCGCAGCACACGCCGCTGCCGCGTCGCAAAGTGCTACCCTTGCGCCCCGCTCAGAAGCACCAGCCTGTGCGGGGCCGTGACCACAATGTGTTTGCGGGTGGAATGCACGATGCCGTCCTTTTCCCAGGCCGATAACAGCCGGCTGACGGTGTGCAGCGTTGTGCCGGTCATCTCCGAGATATTGCGGCGGGTCACCGGGAAGGCGATTTCGATCCCCTCCTCCACCTTGCGGCCCGACTGGGTCACCATCCGCAGAAGCGCCGCCGCCACCCGCTGTTCCACCGCCTGTGTGGCCAGCTCGGTAATCCGGGTCTGCATCTCCCCCAGCCGCTGGCCCAGGGTGCTGTAGCTCTCGGTGGCAAAACCTGGGTACTTGGTTGTGAAATCCCCCCACAACCGCACAGGCCAGGACAGCGCCAGCGATTCCGAAGCTGCAATGGCTGTTGCCGGATAGGTGTCGCGGTTCAGCGCAGGCGCAATGCCGAACAGCTGCCCGGGCGAGATATGCAATGCAATAATCTGCTCGCCCCCTTCTGTAGTCTTCACCACCCGGATGTAGCCATCCAGCAGCAAGTGGAAGCGCTCGGCGTCATGGCCCTCGTGAAAGATCTCCGCCCCCTCGTCATAACGCTTGGGCAGCGCATGATCGAGGATTTCGCGGATCTGGCTGCGCTCCAGGAGGCTGAAGGGCGGCAACCCGGTCAAAAGGCTTTCGTCGAGCTTGGACAAGAATGCACCGCAAGTTTGCTGAAGGACAAAGTGGTCCTTCAGCCGTTATCGCATAGTGACGCCAGAGGAAACAACCGTGCGGGAAAAAACGGGAATCCGGTTTCGGGGAACCTCCCTCTCCCCTGCCCGCCGGTGCTGATCCACGGGGTCCGGCAAAAGATTGCGTCCCTTGCGCCGGACCGGCGGGCGGCACCTGACCAGTGCCGCCCGCCTTTCATTTGCCCGGACGCATGGAGGCCGTCATGGCTGCGCGAACCGACTACACTGGACCTGTTCTCTTTTCCTTCGGCTTCCGGCCGTTCTTTCTGGGAGCCTGCCTGTTTGCCCTGCTGGCAATCCCTGCCTGGCTGCTGGTCTGGCGCGGTGACCTGGAATACTCCGGCCCGCTCCTTGCAACCGACTGGCACATACACGAGATGATCTTCGGCTACGGGGCTGCTGTCGTGGCAGGTTTCCTGTTCACCGCGGTGCCGAACTGGACAGGGCGGATGCCTGCGCGCGGGCTGCCGCTGGCGCTGCTGTCCGGGTTGTGGCTGCTGGGGCGGCTGGCGATGGCTGGCTGGCTGAAGCTGCCTGCGCTGGGGGTGATGGTCCTGGACTGCGCCTTCCTGGCGGCGGTGGTTGCCATGATCGCACGCGAGATCATCACCGGTGAGAACTGGCGCAATCTCAAGGTGCTGGTGCCGGTCACCCTGCTGGGCGTGGCCAACGCTTGTTTCCACATCGAGGCGATGACCGAAGGTGCGGCAGACGTCTCGCGCCGTCTGGGCATTGCGGTGCTTATCTTCCTGATCATGCTGATCGGCGGCCGGATCATTCCCAGCTTCACCCGCAACTGGCTGGCCAAGCGCGGTGCAACGAAGATGCCAGTGACCTTCAGCAAGTTCGACGCCGTTACGCTGGTCTTCGGCGCCGCGGCGCTGGCGGCTTGGACCGCGGCACCCTGGGCCGCCCTTTCCGGTGCCCTGCTGCTGGCAGCCGGCCTGCTGCACGCGGTGCGGCTGACACGCTGGCGCAGCCTGGCGACCCTGCCCGACCCGCTCTTGCTGATGCTGCACCTGGCCTATGCACTGGTGCCTGCCGGGCTGATCGCCGCAGGCGGCGTTCCCTTCGGCCTGCTGGAACCGGCTGTTGCGGCACATATTCTGGGCATTGGTGCCATCGGCAGCATGACCTTGGCAGTAATGATGCGCGCCACCATGGGACATAGCGGCCGGCCGCTGGCCGCCGGCGCAGCACTGACAATAGCCTTCATGCTGTTGCTGGGTGCTGCTGCAGCCCGCGTTGCCGGCAGTACCGAACTGACTGCTGGCCTGGATGGGATCACGCTCTCGGCCATTATGTGGACCGCCGGTTTTGCGCTGATGGTGCTGAAAACTGGCCCCTGGCTTGTTACCCGGCGGCTTGGGCCCAAAAAGATCTCCGGCACGCCCCGCGCGGCTGCGTCATAGCCATCAGCGGACAAGACCAAGCTCACGATATCTTAACGGCCTTCTCAGATGATGGCTTTCCGGTTAACAAGGTTACGGGAAACGAGGAGGAGGTCCTGCATGCGGTGGAAAGCTGCCGTCCTGGCGCCGCTGCTTTTGTGGACTTTCCAAAGCCTGGCCCAGGCGGCCGGGCTTGAGGCGTTCGAGCGCCCGCAAACGGTGCCATTTCCCGAAGACGCGCCCTATAACCGCGAGATCGCCACCCTGGGCAAGATGCTGTTCTTTGACCCGCGCCTGTCCGGCGGGCAGAACATCAGCTGCTCCAGTTGCCACAACCCTTCCTTCGGCTGGGAAGTGCCGGTACCCAAGCCAATTGGCGCCGCCAACACGCCCGTGCGGCGCCATGCGCCGACACTGCTCAACGCTGCCTGGATCTCACCGCTGCTTTGGGACGGGAGCTCGCGCAGCCTGGAGGAGCAGGCCATCGGACCGATCACCAACCCGGCAAAAATGAATGCAACCTTCGACGGTATCACTCAACGGCTGTCGTCCGTGGAAGACTACAGAATCTGGTTCGACCACCTGTTCCCGGGCCAGGGTATCCGCAAGGAAACCGTCCTGGCAGCACTCGCCATGTACCAGAGAACCATCGTCGGCGGTGTCGCCAGTTTCGACCGCTGGGTGGAAGGTGATGAGACGGCCGTATCCGACGCCGCCAAGCGCGGCTTTGCGCTGTTCACCGGAAAGGCGAACTGTGCGTCATGCCACACCGGCTGGATGTTCACCAACAACCAGATGTATGACATCGGCCTGCCAACCAGTGATCTTGGCGGCGGCGGCCTGGTTCCGCCGGATCCTGACCTGAACTTCCGCTTCAAGACCCCGGGCCTGCGCAATATCGTGCTGCGGGCGCCCTATATGCACGATGGCACTCTGGTTTCCCTGGAAGAGGTGATCCGCCATTATGCCGCTGGCGGCAGCACAGCCATTGCCAGAACGTCAGACATAGAGGGTTTCCTCCTGGGAGAGGGTGACACCGAGGATCTCATCGCTTTCCTGGCAACGCTGACGGACACCGGAACCAATGTGCCAACCCCAATCCTGCCGGCCAATTGATGCGCACCGCTGAGGGACATCACGTATGAACATCAAAAGGTCCATCGTGCTGCCGGTACTGGTCATCGCAGGGGCGGCCCTGTTCGCGGCGCTTCTGGTCGGCGGCATGGCCGTCTTTGCCTCCGCCCGCAAAGACGCCGCACTGGAGGCATCGCTGGAAGTCACCCGGCGCATCAGCAGCGTCACAGCGGGCATTACCGGCGCCGAAGATTATGCTCAGGATGTGCTGGCAATGACCCGGCTGATCCCGCAAGAGGAAGTGGCCCGGCAGTTTCAAAGCTACCTGACTGCAATCAACAAGGAACTCGCCGCGCTGACAAAACTGCCGCTATCCGCACCGCTGCGGGCGGAAGTCCGGGCGCTGGACACGGCCCTGTCGGAATGGTGCGTCAAGGCTGTTGTTCTCCTGGGCATCAAACCCGAACAGGAAATCCCCACACTCAGTGCACTGGTCATGAGCAGCGAGGCCGTAACCCGTCAGGCCGCAATCGTCACCTCAATGGCCGCACAGCATGCGGAACAGGCCGTCGCAGAGACCAACCAGGCACTGACCCGCATCCTGGTTCTGGGGTTGACCGGAACCGCCCTGCTGATGGCCGCGGCCCTGAAGTTTTCCATGCGCAGGGCACGCAGTTTTTCGGCAGCGGTCCAGCTGGCGGCCCAGAAACTGCGGCGGCTCGCCAGCCGTGAACATCCCGTGGCACCGGCCGGCGAGAACGAGATTGCCGCCATGTTCACCGCACTCGACACACTTGAAATCAGCCTTTTGGAGAAGAAACGGATCGCCGACAGGCTGATGCAGGAGAAAGCCCGGGCTGAAGCTGCCACTGAGACCAAGTCCCGCTTTCTGGCCACCATGAGCCATGAAATCCGCACCCCGATCAACGGCGTGCTCGGCATGGCCGAAGTGCTCAGCGAGACCAGCCTGACATCTGAGCAGCAATCCTGTGCCAACACCATTCTGACTTCCTCAGAGGCTCTGCTACGCATTGTCAACGACATCCTCGATTTCTCCAAGCTAGAGGCCGGCAAGACACAGATGCTCGAGCAGCCCTTTAACATGCGCGACGTGATCTATGATGTGGCCGCGCTTATGTCTCCCAGCGCCACTGCCAAGGGCGTGGAGATCTGCATCGACATCCCCGAAGGCACCCCGGCTGTGTTTTGCGGCGATAGCGGCCGGGTGCGGCAGATCCTGATGAATCTCGTTGGCAACGCCATCAAGTTCACCATGCGCGGTTTCATCAGCATCACCCTCAATTACGATGCAAGCCACAAGATTCCCTTGTGTATTGATGTCCGCGATACCGGGGTTGGCATCCCTCAAGACAGCCTGGGCCAGATCTTTCATGCCTTCGAACAGGTCGAAAGCACAAACGCCCGGCGGTTCGAAGGCACCGGGCTTGGGCTGGCAATTTCCTCGCGGCTGACACAGGCAATGGGTGGCCGGATTGATGTCGTCTCGGAAGTCGGCAAAGGGTCCTGTTTCACCGTCTGCCTGACCCTGCCTGTCGCAGTCCCTGCGGCACCTCGAACGCAACCGCTCGCAGGAACCCGCGTGGCGGTGATTGCGGATCTGCCCTTCTCCCGCGAAGTGCGGTTGCGCCAGCTTGACTATTGGGGCGCGGAAACATTTGCCCCCTCCAGCCTGCAAGACCTGCTGTCTCAAGTCACGGCGGTAACTGCGGAGCAGCGACGGCCGGATCTGGTGCTGGTGGAAACCAGCCTGCCGCTGGAGCAGGCCAGAGCTTTCTGCCAGGAACTGCACGCGCTGCCAGGCTGCCGGGAACTGCCCATTGTGTACTGCACGGGCGGCCAGTTGCTGGCCGACTACCAGGTGCTCAAGAGCTGCAAGACCGTGCACGTTCTCCTGAAGCCCGCCCGCGGCAGGCTTCTGCTGCGCACATTGCTGGATGCGTTGAACAGCCCGCTCCTTCCTGCCGCAGATCAACCGGCCAGCGCCGAACAACCCGGCGACGGTTTTGGCCATCTGCGGATCCTTGCGGCGGAGGACAATCGCACCAATCAGCTGGTCCTGCAGAAAATGCTGGCGCCGACCGGCATCAGCCTGACGATATGCAGCAACGGTCAGGAGGCGCTCAGCACCTTTGCCGCGCAAAGCTTCGACCTTGTGCTGATGGATATGTCGATGCCGGTTATGGATGGGCTGGAAGCGACCAGGCGCCTGCGTATCTGGGAGCTGGAAAACGGCCGACCGCATTGCCCGATCCTCGCGCTCACGGCAAATGTGCTCAGCACCGACGAAGCGGCCTGCCGCGCCGCCGGAATGTCGGCTTTCCTATCCAAACCTGTACGCAAACAGGAACTGCTGGAGCAGATCGCCCGCTGGACAGAGAACACAGCGGAACTGCCGGCCAAACAAGCCTGAAGGTTCCGCTGCCTCGGGCTGCGTTCCAAAAATGCCTTCAACAGTGTTGCGGCTTCACACCGGCGCAAGGCACGGGCACCAGGCCCGCAATCCGGCCCGCAAGCAGCTTTTCCGCCCCTGAACACGGGTCCTTCAAGGTCTCTAACTGGCACCGGCGCAAGCCTTTTTCCGCCTTTTTCCGCCGGCCGCGGTATACAGGCAGCCTCTGCTTGGAAAACACTGCCGCCGATCGGAAACTTCGGCGCTGCACCGCCCGGCGCAATGTCGTAACTCCCCTGTCCGCTGACGCAATCAAAGGACAGCGCCGCCACGGTGCCCGCCTACCATGCCTGACCAGATTTCCGTGCGGCTGCTAAGCCGCCGCAAGGTGAAAACCGCGTCGGGGAGGAAGCGCCGCCATGAAAGACAAGACAACCACCACCGAACAGGCAATGGCGCTGATCCGTGACGGCGATGTCGTGACCACCACCGGCTTTGTCCAAAGCTGTATCCCGGAAATGCTGCACGCCGCGCTGGAGAAGCGGTTTCTGGCAGAAGGCGCGCCCCGCGACTTGACGCTGATCATGTGTGCTGGTGCGGGCGACAGCAAGGGGCTGGGCACCGGGCGGCTGCATCACGACGGCCTGTTGCGCCGGGTGATTGCCGGCAACTTCGGCCGCATGCCCAAGGTTGCCCAGGCCGCGCAGGAAAACAAGATCTGCGGCTACAACCTGCCTCAGGGCGTGATCTCGCAGCTTTATCGCGCCTGCGCCGCCGGCCAGCCCGGCTTGTTCTCCAAGGTCGGCCTGCACACCTATGTCGACCCGCGCCACGGCGGCGGCAAGGTCAACAAGGTGACCGAGGAGGACATCGTCCGCTACCACGAGGTCGATGGCGAGGAATGGCTGTTCTACAAGGCCACCAAGATCGACGTCGCCTTCATCCGCGGCACCAGCGCCGACCGCTCCGGCAATATCAGCATGGAGCGCGAGGCGCTGACGCTGGACTGCCTGGCCCAGGCAATGGCCGCCCACAATAACGGCGGCATCGTCATCGCCCAGGTGGAACGCATCGTCGAGGACGGCTCAATCAAACCCAAGGACGTGAAGATCCCTGGCCTTCTGGTGGACTGTGTCTGTGTTGCCGATGATCCGGAGATGCACCGGATGAACTATGGCGTGCAGCACAATCCGGCGCTCTCCGGCGAAATCCGGGTCCCGGTCGAAGGCATCGCCAAAATGCCGCTGGACCAGCGCAAGATCATCGCCCGCCGCGCCGCCTTTGAACTGCCGCCCAACGGCGCCGTGAACCTCGGTGTCGGCGCGCCCGATGGTGTCGCGGCTGTGGCCAATGAGGAAAAGGCAACCCCCTACATCACCCTCACCACCGAGGCCGGCGCCGTCGGCGGTGTGCTGGCGGGCGGCTCCAGCTTCGGCTCCTCCGCCAATGCCGATGCCATCATCGACCAGAACCAGATGTTCGATTTCTACGACGGCGGCGGGCTGGACCTCACCTGCCTCGGCATGGCCGAATGCGACGCAGAGGGCAGCGTCAACGCTTCCCGCTTCGGCGGCCGCCTGAACGGCTGCGGCGGCTTCATCAACATTTCCCAGAACTCCCGCGCGGTGGTCTTTGCCGGCACTTTCACCGCAGGCGGGCTGAAGGTTGCCGTGGAAAACGGCGAACTGCGCATCGTCCAGGAGGGCCGCAACAAGAAATTCGTGCGCCTGATCGAACAGATCACCTTCTCCGGGCCCTACGCTTCCAAGCGCTCGCAGCCGGTGCTCTACGTGACCGAACGCTGCGTGCTCCAGCTGACCCCGAAGGGGCTGGAGCTGATCGAGATCGCCCCTGGCATCGACCTGCAGCGCGACATCCTCGACCAGATGGAGTTCAAACCGGTCATCGAAAACGTGGCCCAGATGGACGCGCGCATCTTCCGGGACGAACCCATGGGGCTGATGAACGACCTGTTGAACCTCAACCTCTCCGAACGTGTCACCTATGACGCCGCCCGACACACCATGTTCCTCAACCTCGAAGGCTGGAGCGTCCGCAAAAGGCAGGATGTCGAGGATCTGGACCGCGTGCTGCAGGACGCCTTTGCCAGAAGCGGCCGGGACGTCAGTATCGTGATGAACCAGAACGGCTTCCGCATCGCCGAGGATCTGCAAGACAATTACGCAGCCTCAGTCGGCCAGACGCTGGAGACCCATTCGGCCTCGATCGCCCACTACACCACCAGCGCCTTCATGCGCCTGAAGATGCAGGGTGAGCTCGCCAGCCGCGGCGTCCAGCCGCATATCTTCGAAAGCGGCGAAGAGGCGCATCAGCAGGCAATCTGGGGTTCCTGACCCTGGCTGCAGCAAGGGATCCGAGCTCTGCCTGACCAAGGCCAGCCCCCTTCGGGGCCGGCCTCTCCAACGGCAGGATGCTGCAGTCTGAAACCGCCAAATCAGGACCGTTCCTGATCAGCTCGACAGGCTTCATCAAGCGCGTAAATCTCTCTTAGTATGCTGAAAATCCTGAATATTGCCCGGCAGCATTCGGACCTGCCGGTGGCACCTGATAACATCTCTTCAGCATTTCCCCGATGGCGGAAAAAAGAACTGCACTTTTTTTCAAAAACCCTCTTGCACCCCCCTGCAACAAACTTTAGACAGCGCCTCACCGATGGGGTGTAGCCAAGTGGTAAGGCAGCGGTTTTTGGTACCGTGTACCGTAGGTTCGAATCCTACCACCCCAGCCATCGGCCTCTCACACAACAATCTAAGACAGTTGATTGCCCTCAGACAGGCAAAATACCCCTAGGAATGCCCCTGTGCCTAACTGGTTAGTTTCGGGCTTGTAGGGGGCTCACTGAAGCCATCTGCCCCCTTGCTGAACCACTCCTAGGAGAAGGCCGCTTCGGGGGAGAAGGTACCCTATGTCGCCGATTGGTTCCGCGACACTTTGAAAGACAAAGGGGTACACGCCGGCATCCCTGGCCGGAAACAGCGGAAGAAACCAGTGAAGCACGACGAACACCGCTACCAACGGCGCAGCCGGATCGAGATCATGTTCGGCAGGCTGAAGGATTGGCGGCGTGTGGCAACCCTCTACGATATCGGCCCGAAAGTCTTCCTATCAGCCATTGCTCCCGCCGCACTCGTAATTTGCTGGCTATGTGTCCTGACCCTAGCCGCAACAGCTTCAGGCCTCCGCCTGACGGCTGAGCCAAGCAGCGAATTTGCGGGCCTCCGGGCGGATCATGCCTGAGCGGGTGACGACATGATACCCCCGGTCCTCGCCCTCGGTGAACAAGGCGCACAAGCGGCCGGCTTGCAGGTCATCTTCAACGAACGCCTGGACACTGACCGCGACCCCCTGCCCTGCGCGCACCGCCTGCATCAGCAGGTTGCCGGGCAACCGGGTCCGGGAACCGCGCAATCTGTCCGTGACACCCCGCGATTCCAGCCAGCGCGAGGCCTCCGTCGTGCCCAGCTCCTCCAGCCAGGGCAGGTCCAGCAAGTCCTCCGGCGCCGCCACCTTACGGCCTCTCAGCAGACTGCCGGCGGCAATCACTACCATGGGTGACTGCAGCAGCATCCGGGTGTCCATCCCCGCCCAGTTGCCGTCGCCGTAGCGGATGGCCAGGTCGATTCCGCCCGGCTTCAGCTCCACAATCTCTCCTCGCGGATCCAGCACCAGGTCGATCTCCGGGTGGCTGGCCTGGAACTCCGCCAGCCGCGGCATCAGCCAATGGGCGGCAAACATCGGCGTACAGGTGACATGCAGCGGCCGGGCCGCGCCAGCTGCCGAAATCTCCTGCACAGCGGCCTCGATGGCGCCGAACCCCAGCTGCAGCGCCCGGGCCAGATGGACCCCATCCGCTGTCAGTGCCAGCGCCCGGCCGCTGCGGTCCAGCAGCGCCGCGCCCAGATGCGCCTCCAGTGCCCGCAGCTGCTGGCTTATGGCAGCGTGACTGACATTCAGTGCCACACCCGCTTGCACCACGTTTCCGGTCTCAGCAAAGGCAGTAAAAGCCCTGAGTGCCGCAAGAGGTGGCATGTGCAGCCAATCCATATGTAATTACTCCTTACACAATGGCATTCTTCTTAACTCGCAGGAATCGCACATTCAGGCAAGAGTCGAGGCCACACGCCAAAACAGGAGGCCGTGACATGCTGACCGATATCTATGCCCGCTCGATGATGACTGCCGCCCGCCAGGACTGCGTGCGGCTGCGCGATCTGCCGCCCGCCAAACCTTTGCCGCGCGCCTATCAGACACCGCCGCGCGCGCCGGGCCTGCTGGCCAAACTCACCGCATGGCTGCGTGGGCGGCCACGGCAGGTCCGCTGCATCAATCCGCAGAAGATTTGAGAAGAAAAAAGCGCCGGTTTTCCAGGAAACGCGCGAACAGATCGGAAAACCGGCGCATGGCCCGTTTGGCCTGCACGTCGGCCTCGCGGGATTTCTTGCTGCCCAGGAGGGGTATTGGCCAAGCAGCAAACTCTTTCACCTGCGGTTTTACCCCGGCTGTCAGCTGCGATGTTTGATACGGATCAAACTGGAGCAAATAATTTGCCCGTCCGCGCCAAAAAACTTACCCTCGTGGCATGGACACGTCACAGCGCGAACAGACGGCAGCGGATGCCCGCGCACCGCTGTCACCGGATGAAGTCGGCGCACTTGCGCATCTCTACCGCGGCGAAATCTACCGCAGTACGGTCTGGCGCACCCGGCTCGACACCACCACCAACTGGTCGGTGGTAACTCTGGGCGTGGCGCTGTCGATCTCTTACTCCTCCCCCGAGGCCTCGCCGCTGCCGCTGATCCTCGTGGGCGTTCTGATCATCTTCTTCCTGATGCTGGAGGCCCGCCGTTACCGCTATTTCAACGTGTTCCGCGCCCGCGCCCGCTGGCTGGAGACGCATTTCTACACCCCGATGCTGATCGAGGGCGATCTGCACCTGGAGGAGCACTGGCAGGACGTGCTGGCCGCCGATTACCTGCGGCCCGAGTACCACGTCGGCGTGATGACCGCGATCGGGCGGCGGATCCGGCGCAATTACTTCTGGATTCTGCTGATCCAGTCACTGGCCTATGCGGGCAAGCTGGCGGTGCACCCCACCGGCGTGACCTCCTGGCAGCAAGCGCTGGACCGCGCCGACATCGGCCCCTTCCCCGGTGAGCTGGTGCTGGGCACCGGCCTCTTCTACGTGGTGCTTTGGGGCAGCATCGCCTGGTGGAGCGCCCGCACCGACGCCGCCCGTGCCAGCAAGCGCAAATCGATGACGTCTATGGGATAAGACCCGCGCAAAATGAACCCGCCCCATCCGCTGCCGCAGTAACTGACCGCACCCCGACGGGAAGATTTGCGCCACCGAAAGCCCCGCTGCCAGCCCGTTTTGCAGGATGCCACGCCCTGTTAGAAGGGCTGCCTTGGTAGAAACGTCGGTTCATTGAAGACGGCAGGGTCCGCCAATCCTGGCGGAAAGGCAACGGTTATCCGGTCAGGCCGCTTGGGGTAACCTCGGAAGCCGTGCGGTCATGAACTTGTTTGCTGGTTTCAATGTAATCGGTGAGATTGGCCAGCATTTGCATCAAAGATGGTTGGGAAAAGGTTGTGAGGGCCAGGTTTCATAACCAGTAAATGACGGCTGCGGCTGAGGCGATTGCTGACAGGAAAGCCTGGAGGCATCAATGTAATGAGAGGGGTGGTTGCGCCGTTTTTGTAGCTTTTCGTATTTATCCAGGGACTTGCGATGCTTTCTACCGGGAATACAGGCGCGTATGCCTTTGTCTTGCAATGCGTTCCCGAACCAACCGATGTCGCAAACACGGTCCCCAAGCTATCAGCCGGCAATGGGCAAACTTCTCAGCAATGCGCAGGCACCAATGCAATCACTGTCCTCCACGGCGGTGGCAAACAGATTGAGGAGGCGTCCATGGCTGCCGCAGATGGCATTGAGTTTGATGTTCGCCCCCTCGTCCGGCCGATCTGGCGTCCACGCCCCCCTTTTTCACCCCCAGACTGGTCTCCGCTCCGTTTCCGGAGCGTTGAGCCGAGCAGCGCGTTGCAAATCAATGCATCCTGACCCGAGACCAAGCAGAGAAAACCCCGCACCGTTTGTGGCGGGGTCATTTTAGCTTCCGCTCAAGCTACACTTCCGAACCGATCGGAGCGTTGTTGATCCTGCTCAGATCTTCCATGATGTCGAAGACATGGTCGGTGATGTCGATCACGCCGAACGCCTCCAGACGTTTCATGTGCATGGCCTTGTAGCTCTCCAAAGACTCGAGATCTTTAAAGAGATATGTCGAACCGAACCGGTCCGAGCCGTGTTCATAGGTCCAAATCTTCCAAATGACGCCAGGCTCTTGCGCAATGCTTTCTGCGAGTTGCTTCATGCCGGCGGCAGCTTCTTCGTCCAGCGGGCCAGGAACCCGCATATGCAGGTCCCAGATTTTTTGAGTACTCATGGCGTCTTCCTTTCGTGGTTTCGACCCAGCATCTGCGCCTTGCAGGCGGAGGGATTTCCTGTGGGTCATTGAGAATAGATTTAGGGAAGCGCACCTGTTAGAAAAATACCATCTTTCAGATCACTTTGTCAGGAAAGTTGAACAATGGCCCACGGCAAGCTGAATGATTTGACAGTCTTCGTCGAAGTCGTTCGTGCAAATGGATTTAGAGCGGCGGCAAAAAACCTGAAATTGGGAGCTGGCTCTGTCAGCGAGGCCGTTCAACGATTTGAAGACCGGCTTGGCGTTCGGCTCATCGAACGCACAACGCGTGCAATTGCCCTGACACGCGCCGGTGAGGCCCTTTATCGAAGAAGCCTGCCAGCATTGACGGAACTGGACGCGGCTCTGGAGGATGTCCTTGAAATTGGGGAAGGGCTTGGCGGAACGCTTCGCCTCACCGCGCCAGTTGGAACTGGCAAGCTGTTCCTTGACGCACTGATTGCTGACTTCGCGGTGATGCACCCTGCTTTGACCATCGAAGTGATCTATGACGAGAGAAAAGTTGATCTTGTTTCCAGTGGCGCCGATGCTGCTATCCGCGCCGAGACATTGCTTGATCCTGATACCTACGCCATCGCAATTGGGCCGCAGCATGACATGGTCATCGTCGCCAAGCCGTCCTACCTTGAGGGTGCGAAACCTCTGAGCGCTCCGCAGGACGTGACGCTTCATGACGGGATTTGTTTTGCATTCGGAGACTCCGGCAATCTGGCTCCATGGTCATTCCGGACCAGCTCAGGCCCCCTCACCGTCATGCCCAATCCGCGTGTTGTCTCCAACAACGTAAATTCAATACTCAGATACGCGGAACAAGGTTTGGGTCTTGCCTATTTGTTTGCAGCAACGGCAGAACCTGCACTTCGAAGCGGAACACTGATCGAAGTTCTTTCAGGCTCTGCAGAGAAGCTTCCCTGCTTTTCTCTCAACTATCTGTCGAAGCGAAATGTTCCGGCGCGCCTTCAGGCATTCATCGAGTTTGTCAAAGCAAGAAAACCGACTGGCTCCACCTGAAATGATGCCGCGTGGCTTACGTTGCAGACTTCAGGCAGCACGCAGACTGTCACAGGTGTGTCCAGCGCCCCCTGCATTGCTACCGATGACGCCTTCGCACTGTCCCGGTCGTGTGCTTGCTTTCACCCATCGGCCGCATCCTTTCCGTGACTTGGCGCTGCATCAAAACGGGAAAGGGCCGCCCGATGGGCAGCCCTCATTTTGTTTCTGAAAACCGGTCCCGGCTTATTCGCCGCCGCCCAGCTGGTGGACGTAGGACGAAACCGCGCGGATTTCTGCCTCGGTCAGGCGGGTGTTCCAGGCCGGCATCACGCCATAGCGCGAGTTGCTGACAGTCTCGGTCAGCGTCTCGTAATCGCCGCCATAAAGCCAGATCGCATCCGCCAGGTTCGGCGCGCCCTGCGCGCGGTCGCCGGTGCCGTCTTCCATGTGGCAGGAGGCGCAGTTGTCGGCAAAGACAACCGATCCGGCCTCGACCTTGGACGCATCCTGCGGCTCAGCCGACAGCGACATCACGTAGTTGACCACCTGAGAGATCTCTTCCTTCTCAAGCAGTTCGTCGCGGCCGAAGGCAGGCATCTCGGAATAGCGTGCTTCGTCGCTGTCCTCATTGCGGATGCCGTGGGTGATGGTTGCGTGGATGTCCTCCACCGAGCCGCCCCAGAGCCAGTCGTCGTCCAGAAGGTTCGGATAGCCCTTGGCGCCAGCCGCACCGGAGCCGTGGCACTGGGCGCACCAGGTCTTGAACACGGCGGAACCGGCGGACACTGCGTAGGAGCCCAGTTCCGGGTCTTCCGCGATGGCGTTCAGCTCAGCCGCTTCCAGCTTGGCGTTGACCGGCGCGTTGGCTTCTTCCACCGCGGTGATCTCCGCCGCCACGTCGGCGCGGGTCGACCAGCCCAGCACGCCCGCGGTTGCGCCGTTGATCAGCGGCCACGCCGGATAGGCGACGGTGTACAGAACACCCCAGATGATGGTGGCGTAGAAGGTCCACAGCCACCAGCGCGGCATCGGATTGTCGAATTCCTCGATCCCGTCCCACTCGTGGCCGGTGGTGTTCGGATCGCCTTCGAATTTCTGCGATTTCTTGCTCATGCCCTCGCCTCCTTATTCGCGGCGGGTTGGCCCTCACTGGGCGCGGGTGCGTCATCGTGCCGGAACGGGATGTTTGCAGTGTCCTTGTAGGCCTTGGTGCTGCCCGGGCGGAACGCCCAGACAATCACACCGATGAAGAAGGTGAACAGGAACAGCAGCATCCAGCTGTCGGCGAACTGCCTGAGAAGTGTGTAGAGTTCCATCTCTGCTCCTTCCTCAGCGGCTCGCATCCGGGGTGAAGGTCGAGAAGTCGACCAGCGTGCCCAGCATCTGCAGGTAGGCGATCAGCGCATCGGCCTCGGAAACCCCCGGCTGGCCATCAAAGTTGCGCACATTGATGTCCTCGCCATAGCGCTCCAGCAGCCCGTCATAGTCGCTGTCCGGATCGGCCTGAGCGCGGAAGTCTGCCTGCGCGGCTTCGATCATCTCATCCGTGTAGGGCGTGCCCAAGAGCGCGTTGGTGGCCATGATGTCGCCAATGTATTTGCCGTCGATCTTCTTCTCTTCGAGGAAGCCGTATTTCGGCATCACCGATTCCGGCACCACCGACTGCGGGTCGCGCAGGTGGTCTGCGTGCCACTCATCCGAGTAGCGGCCGCCAACGCGGGCCAGGTCCGGCCCGGTCCGCTTGGAACCCCACTGGAACGGACGGTCGTACATCGACTCCGCCGCCAGCGAGTAATGGCCGTAACGTTCGACCTCGTCGCGCATCGGACGAATCATCTGGCTGTGGCAGACATAGCAGCCCTCCCGGATATAGACCTCGCGGCCCGCCATTTCGAGCGGGGTGTAAGGACGCATGCCCTCCACCTTCTCGATGGTGTTTTCCAGGTAGAACAGCGGTGCGATCTGCACCAGGCCGCCGATGGTCACGACCAGGAAGCTGAAGATCAGCAGCAGGGTCGCGTTGGTCTCGAGGATCTTATGTTTGTCGAGAATAGACATTGCTTCCTGGCTCCTTATTCAGCCGGAACCGGGACCGTCAGGCTGGCCTCTTTGGCCGGCGCCTTACGGACCGTCATCCACAGGTTGTAGCACATGATGACCGCCCCAGCGAGGAACATCACCCCGCCCAGGCCCCGCACCACATACATCGGGAACTTCGCAGCCACGGTGTCGGCAAAGGAGTTCACCAGGAAGCCGTTGGCGTCCACTTCACGCCACATCAGGCCTTCCATGATCCCGGTCACCCACATCGACGCGGCATAGAGAATGATGCCGATGGTGGCGAGCCAGAAGTGCCAGGAAACCAGACGCAGGCTGTAAAGGCTCTCGCGTTTCCACAGTGCCGGCACCAGATAGTAGAGCGCACCAAAGGTGATCATGCCGTTCCAGCCCAGCGCGCCGGAGTGCACGTGGCCAATGGTCCAGTCAGTGTAGTGCGACAGCGAGTTCACCGCACGGATCGACATCATCGGGCCTTCAAAGGTGGACATGCCGTAAAAGCCCAGCGAGATCACCATCATCCGGATCACCGGGTCGGTGCGCAGCTTGTCCCAGGCGCCCGACAGGGTCATCAGGCCGTTGATCATGCCGCCCCAGGAAGGCATCCACAGGATCACCGACATCACCATGCCCAGGGTCGAGGCCCAGTCAGGCAGCGCGGTGTAGTGCAGGTGGTGCGGACCGGCCCAGATATAAAGGAAGATCAGCGCCCAGAAGTGGATGATCGACAGCTTGTAGGAGAACACCGGACGCTCGGCCTGCTTGGGGATGAAGTAATACATCATGCCCAGGAAGCCCGCGGTCAGGAAGAAGCCCACAGCATTGTGGCCGTACCACCACTGGATCATCGCGTCCTGCACGCCCGGCCACACGATGACCGACTTGGAGCCCCAGATCGAGACCGGGATGGTCATGTTGTTGATCAGATGCAGCATCGCCACGGTGACGATGAACGACAGGTAGAACCAGTTCGCCACATAGATATGCGGCTCCTTGCGCTTGATGATGGTGCCCAGGAACACCGCCAGATAGGCAACCCAGACGATGGTCAGCCACAGGTCGACGTACCATTCGGGTTCGGCGTATTCCTTGGACTGGGTGCCGCCCAGCAGATAGCCGGTTGCCGCCAGCACGATGAACAGCTGGTAGCCCCAGAACACGAACCACGCCAGATTGCCGCCCCACAGCCGCGCCGCGGAGGTCCGCTGCACGACGTAAAAGGAGGTTGCGATCAGCGCGTTGCCGCCAAAGGCAAAGATCACCGCGGAGGTGTGCAGCGGGCGCAGGCGGCCAAAGTTGGCCAGACCGTCGGCCCATTCAAAGTTCAGCGCCGGAAATGCCAGCTGAAACGCGATGAAGGTCCCCGCCAGGAACCCGACCACACCCCAGAAGGCGGTTGCAATCGTGCCAGCGCGGATCACGCTGTCGAAATACTCATTTTCCAGACCGGCGGCGGCCACTTTCGGCTCGTCGGTTCTGCGCAAAGTGTAGAGAAACAGGCCGCCAGCCACGATCATCACAATGATCGCGTGCACCTGGTAAGCCAGATCCCGCGCGTAATTGGTGCCGATCATCGCAAACAGCGTGACCAGACCAAGCGCTATCAGCTTGATATAATTAGACATCTTGCGTCCCTTTGCCATGCCCCCGCGAATCCTGCGGATACGGGAACGTTATTAGACCGCGCCCTTCATGCAAAACGCGCCTTCCTGCTGCCTTGATCTGCATCAAGACAAATCCGGGCAACATGTGACACTTCTTCCCGAGCAGTGAAACTCCACGCACCAGCACCCGTCAGGATTGCGGTGCACTTTTCGCCGAGAGGTGTCAATGTCCTACAAGTCCTTACTTACCGTTCTGACAGCTGCGGACACCGCAGCGGCGCCATTGGCGCAAATTGCGGCCCTTGCTGAGGAATTCGGCGCCCATGCCGATGCGCTCTGCCTTGGTGTCGACCGCACCCAGACAGGATACTACTATGCCGGCGCCAATGCGATGGTGCTGCAGGAAACCTTGGCCCGCGCTCAGGAAGAGGCCGAAGAGGTCCAGTCTCAGGCAGACGCGGCCCTGAAGCAGGCAGGCGTTGCCTATGGCACCGACAGCGGTGTTGCCCAGATCGCCGACATCGGCCGCCATGTGGCGCGGCAGGCACGGTTCTCCGACCTGGTGGTGCTGGGCCAGCCCTATGGATCCGGCAAACGTGCCGAGGCAGAACCGATCGTCGAAGCCGCCCTGTTCGAGGGCCGCGCGCCGGTGCTGGTGGTGCCGGACAAGGGCGCGCCGCTGAAGGCACCGAAAACGGTTCTGGTGGCCTGGAACGAAAGTATTGAGGCGATGACCTCGATCCGCCGTGCGATGCCCTTCCTGCAGGGTGCTGAACTGGTCCGCATCGCGGTGATCGACCCGCCGCAGCATGGTCCCGAACGCTCCGATCCCGGCGGCATGCTGGCGCAGATGCTGGCCCGTCACGGTGTAAAATGCGAGATCGACGTGCTCAGCAAGACGCTGACCCGGGTGTCGGACGTTCTGAACCGCCACGCCGCCGACACCGCCGCCGACTTGATCGTGATGGGCGCCTACGGCCACTCCCGCTTCCGCGAGGCGATCCTGGGCGGCGCCACCCGCAACATGCTGGAGCAGGCCGCGGTGCCGGTTCTGATGGCGCACTAAAGCCTTCCCGGATTACAATCATAAAGGCGCCCCGCAGGGCGCCTTTTTCTTTCGTGCCAGCGGGCAGGTCCTAGCCTGCCTTGCGGATCAGACCGATCAGGAACAGCAGGATCACCGCGCCGATGGTGGCGTGGATCAGCGACCAGAAAAAGCCGCCGCCCGCGGCAAACCCCAGTGCCGGAAAGATGGTGCCCGCGAGGAAAGCGCCCACCACGCCGACGATGATGTTGCCAAGGATGCCAAAGCCGCGCCCTTGCATGATCTTGCCGGACAGCCAGCCCGCCAGCGCTCCGATGACCAGCATCCCGATCAGACTTCCAAACTGCATTGCCGCCTCCATGTTGTGTTACCGCAATAGTAGAACACAACAGAACCGCCGGGTCACCCGCTGCCGTCAGGTCCGTAAATCCAAGCTTCTCCCGCCCGTCGTCCGCCTTTCCTGCGAAAGGCGCCCTCCCGTTGGGCCAGGCTCGGCGCGATGCGCCGAGCCTGGCCCAAGGCCGCCAGCGGGTCCGGCATTGCCGGGCACGTGCGGGCGCGGGAGAGCCCCGTTTCAGCGTCCCGCCTGTCTGGCCTCAGCGCACGTAGTGCATGCCCTGGAAGGCGGCGCGGAATTCGGCGACCTCTGCCGCCATGGCTGCCGGGTCCTCCGTCCGCAAGGCCCGGGTGATCAGCTCCGCCAGCTGGGGCGCATGCTCCACGGTGACGCCGCGGCGCACCAGTTCCGGCGTGCCGATGCGCAGCCCGTTCATGTCACCCGGCACCTCCGCGATGGGCAGGCCGATGCCGCAGGCCAGGAAGCCCGTATTGCGCAAATGCTTCGATGCTGCCTGGCCGCCACCGAACTCCGCCGCCTCCAGTGCAAACTGATGCGACTGCGTCATACCCCGCGCGGCGGCAAAGACCGGCAGCCCCTGCCCTTCCAGCGCCTCGGCCAGGGCCAGCGACAGATCGGCCATTGCCTTGGCATAGCCTGCGCCATGCTCCACCCAATCGAGCAGGCTCATCGCCAGCGCCGCCGACTTTGCTGCATCAAAGTTTGCAGTCATGCCGGGAAAGGCGATGGCATCCAGACGCTCGGCGATCTCTGCGTCATTGCTGACGATCAGCCCGCCAGCCGGTCCGCCCAGGCTCTTGTAGGTGCTCATCGTCATCATATGCGCACCCTGCTCCAGCGGGTTGGCCCAATGGCCGCCGGCAATCATGCCGCATTGGTGGGCCGCGTCGAACAATACCTTGGCGCCCACCGCATCGGCAATCGCCCGCACCTCTGCCACCGGATGCGGGAACAGGTTGAGACTGCCGCCAATTGTGATCAGCTTGGGCCGCACCTTGAGCGCCAGATCGCGCAGCGCATCCAGATCGACAGTATAGCCATCCGCATCCACCGGCGCCGGATGGGTCTTCAGCCCGTAAAGGCCCGCGCAGCCGCCCGCGTGATGGGTGACATGGCCGCCCACCGCGGCAGGCGGCGCGATGATGGCATCGCCGGGTTTGGTCAGCGCCATGAAGCCATAGAGGTTCGCCAGCGCACCCGAGCCCACGCGGATCTCCGCGTAACGCGCGTTGAAAACCTGTGCCGCAACCTCAGCGGCGATCACCTCGATCTCCTCGATGGCCTCCAGCCCCATTTCGTATTTGTCGCCGGGATATCCCAGCGATGGACGGCTGCCGAGACCGGTTGCCAAGAGCGCCTCTGCCGCCGGGTTCATCACATTGGTGGCCGGGTTCAGGTTGAAGCAGTCGCAGTCGTGGATCTGCGTATTGAGATCCGCCAGCGCGGTCAGCCGCGCAGCGGTCTCCGCGCTGGTGGCGGCAGCAGTATTGGCGGCCACGGTCTGCACGTAGTCCTCGCAGGCGGCGGGCACCCAGTTGCGGCGGGCAAGCTCTGTCATGGTCTGTCTCCTTCACGCGGTGGCGGATTTCTCTCTGCCTCCATCAAAGCGCTGATGCCCCCTTGCCTGCAAATCAGTTTTCCGAAAAACTAGGGCTAGAAAAATTGAGGCTCATGTATGGCTGTTTCCCCGCCCCCTGCCCAATCGCTGCCGCTGACCGCCCTGCGTGCGTTTGAGGCCGCCGCGCGGCTGGGCGGTTTCTCTGCCGCCGCGCAGGAGCTGGGGGTGACGCCCGGTGCGGTCTCAGCCCAGATCAAATCGCTGGAAGACGCGCTGCAAGCACAGCTTTTCATCCGGCGCCCGAAACAGGTCACGCTGACGGCGCTAGGCGCGCGGGTGCTGCCGGAACTCTCCGCCGCGTTCGACCAATTGAACGCCGCCTCAAGGCTGATGCGCGAAGAAGCCCAGCCCAGCACCGTGCATATCGCCACCCTGCCAGCGATTGCCCAGTTCTGGCTGTCGCCGCGCCTGCCCGCTCTCAGGGCCGCGATGCCGGAGATGGCGGTTTCGGTCACTGCCGCCGAGGAGCCGCCGAACCTCAAGCGCACGCCCTATGACCTGTGCCTGTTCTTTGGCGGCGATCAGGGCGAGGTGATTGAACAGGACGTGATTTTTCCGGTCTGCGCGCCCGCGCTGGCAGAGCAGCTGCGCACGCCAGCGGATCTGCAGGATGTGCCTTGCCTGTCAGACGCTGTCTGGGCGCAGGACTGGGAGCACTGGCTGCAGGCCGCCTGCCCGGGCGAAGTTCTGCATCTGAGGGGCCCGGAGTATTCGCTCTACTCGCTGGCGGTGGAGGAGGCCGTCAATGGCGCAGGGGTTCTGATCGGTCATCAGGCCCTGGTGGCGCCGCTGTTGGACAGCGGCCGGCTGGTGGCACCTTTTGCAGTCAGAGCCGAGCTGCCGCGCGCGCTGCGGCTGTGGAGCCTGCGCCCCTCCGGCCCGCGCAGTCCCGGTGCTCGGGTGGCGCGCTGGCTGACGGAAAACAGTTAGGAGCTGCAGGGATAAGGCGGCCTCAGCCCAGGAAGCCGCCGTCGCTGTCGTCGCCCGCCTCTTCCATCAGGCGGCGCATGTCAGGCACGGTCACATGCCGCTTGCCTTCCAGCTCGATGATGCCGTCGCGTTTCAGCGCCGAGATCTGGCGGCTCACGGTTTCCAGCGTCAGGCCCAGGTAGTCGGCCATTGCCTCCCGCGTCAGCGGCAGGTCGAACACCATCCGGTTGGTGGCTCCGCCCGGCGTCAGCGTGGCATCACGCCGCGCGATGATGGCCAAAAGGCTGGCGATCTTCTCGCGCGCGGTCTTGCGGCCCAGCACCAGCATCCACTCGCGCGCGGCGTCGAGTTCGTCCAGGGTCATCTCCAGCAGCCGGTGGGCGATATGGGGCGTGCGCTCCATCAGCTCCTCGAACGGCTTCTTGCGGAAACAGCACATCACCACATCGGTGGTTGCCGCCACATCATAGGCCGCGCCTTCGCGGCCCGGGCGGCCGACAAAATCGCTGGGCAGCAAGAGGCCCACCATCTGGGTGCGCCCGTCCTCCATCGTCTGGGTCAAAGATGCGATGCCGGAGACAACAGACCCCACGAAGTTCATCACGTCGCCGGACCAGATGATCGGCTGGCCGGCCTCATAGGTGCGGTAGTATTTGATCGCATCCAGCTCCTCCAGCTCGTCCGCGTTGCAGCGCGCGCAAACGGCACGGTGGCGGATCGGGCAGTCACCGCATCTGGAATGGGAAAGGACTGGAGCGTTCATACGTTGGTCCGGTTTGATCTGGGTCAAGGCTCAGGTTCGCGCGTTCCCATAACGGTAATTGAATGGAACAGAAAGCTCAATTGGCCGAACTGGGTTTGTTTGACGCCAAAGTACCGCGCTATACCAGTTACCCGACTGCGCCGCACTTTGGGAAAGAGACTGATTCCGTGCAGTTTTCCAGATGGGTTTCAAAGATTTTGCCCGGCAGCAGCATCTCGCTTTATATGCATGTGCCGTTCTGCCGCAGATTGTGCTGGTTCTGCGCCTGCCGCACGCAGGGCACCCACTCCGACGCCCCGGTGGAGGCGTACGCCGAGGTTTTGAAGGCGGAAGTTGCCCTGCTCAAAGCGCAGCTGCCCGAAGGCGTCACCCTGTCGCGCCTGCATTGGGGCGGCGGCACGCCGACCTTGCTGAGTGCGGATCTGATCCGTGATCTGGCGGAGGCAATTACTGAGGCCATTCCACTGGCGCCACGGGCCGAATTCTCGGTCGAGATCGATCCGAATGAGATCGGGGACCGGCGGCTGGATGCGCTGGCGGAGGCCGGAATGAACCGCGCCTCTGTAGGCGTGCAGGATTTTGACAGCACGATCCAGCAAGCGATAGGCCGCATCCAGAGCTTCGAGACCACACGCGCCGCCATCGAGCAGCTGCGCGCGCATGGGATCAGCAGTCTCAATGCCGATATCCTCTATGGCCTGCCACATCAGACGCCCGCAATCATGACCGAAAGCGTGCAGAAGCTGCTGTCGCTGACGCCGGACAGGGTGGCGGTCTACGGCTATGCCCACGTGCCCTGGATGGCCAGCCGGCAAACCATGATCCGCTCTGACGCACTGCCGACGCCGGAGGCGCGGCTGGAGCTGTTCGAAACCGCCCGCCAGCTGTTTCAGTGGGACGGTTACCGGGAGATCGGCATCGACCATTTCGCCCGGCCCCACGATGGCCTCTCAGTGGCACAGCAAACCGGGCGGCTGCGGCGCAACTTCCAGGGCTATACCGACGATCCGGCAGAAGTTCTGATCGGCATCGGCGCCTCGGCAATCTCACGCTTTCCGCAAGGATATGCGCAGAACGCGCCGGCCACCTCGGCCTATGTCCGCGCAATAAGGGACGGGCAATTCGCCACCGCCCGCGGCCATGCCTTTGGCGGCGAGGACCTGCTCAGGGCGCGGCTGATTGAGGCGCTGATGTGCGATTTCCGCATCTGCCGCGAAGAGATCCTGTCACGCTTTGCAGTGACCGGCGCCCGGCTGGAACGGATGCTGAAGCAAGCCAGTGCAGCCTTTCCGGAGATGCTGACTGTATCGGCAAAGGGTCTGGCCATCCGCGAAGAGGCGCGCCCGCTGACCCGGATGATCGCCCGCAGCTTTGACGCCTATGATCTGAGCCAGGCAGGCCACAGCACCGCCATCTGATCCCCTTTGTTCAAAGGCAAGGTTCTCCCGCCCGTCGCCGCCGCGCCTATGGCGCAGCGCTCCCGTTGGGCGAGGCTCAGCGCCCTCGGCGCTGAGCCTCGCCCAAGGCCGCCAAGGGGGTCCGGCGCAGCCGGGGCACCTGCGGGCGCGGGAGCATTCTGCCGGGTTTCCGGCCAACGCGAATAGGTCAGCAATGCTGCCTGAATGTTTCGCGCGCGAAACATTTGGTCAACCGCACTGCCGCAACTTATGCGCGTTGCCTAAGGTGCGAACGCATAGATGCTGCAAAGCCTGCCAGAGAGTTAACCTGGGAACGGTCTAACCCGCCGCCGCCAGCAGCCTGCGGGTGTAGTCTGCCCGCGGGTTGGCAAACAGCTCCTCTGCCGCGCCGGTCTCCACCACGTCGCCCTGGTTCATCACCACCACCTGATGCGACATCGCCCGCACCACGTTGAGGTCGTGGGAGATGAACAGATAGGCAAGGCCATAACGCGTCTGCAGATCGCGCAGCAATTCGACAATCTGCACCTGCACCGTCATGTCCAGCGCCGATGTCGGCTCATCCAGCACCACCAGCTTGGGCCGCAGCACCATGGCGCGGGCGATGGCGATGCGCTGGCGCTGGCCGCCGGAGAACTCATGCGGATAGCGGTCCATCGCTGCCGGGTCGAGCCCCACTTCGGTCATCACCTCCGCCACCAGCTCGCGGGTGTCGCGGTGCTGGTCGACCTTGTGGATGGCGAGGCCCTCGGAAATGATCTGGGCGCAGGTCATCCGCGGGCTGAGCGAGCCGAACGGATCCTGAAAGACGATCTGCATGTCCTTGCGCAAGGCGCGCAGGTCGCGGGTGGACCACTTGCGCAGGTCCTGGCCCTGGAAGGTGACCGCGCCTTCGGATGCAATCAGCCGCATGATGGCAAGCGCCAGGGTGGTCTTGCCGGAGCCGCTCTCTCCCACGATGCCCAGGGTCTCGCCCGCCCGCACGGAGACCGACATCGGGTTCACTGCCTTCACATGCCCGACAGTGCGTTTCAAAAGGCCGCGCTGGATCGGGAACCAGACCTTCAGGTCCCTGGCCGCCACCAGCTCCTTGGCATCTTCCGGCACCGGCTGCGGCTGGCCGGAGGGCTCCGCCGCCAGCAGTTTCTGCGTGTAGGGGTGCTGCGGGTTGGCAAAAATTTCGGCCGCCGGACCTTCCTCGACAATCTCGCCGCTTTTCATCACGCAGACCCGGTCGGCGATGCGGCGCACAATGCCGAGGTCATGGGTGATGAACAGCAGCCCCATGCCCTCGCTTTCCTTGAGGTCCGCCAGGAGGTCGAGGATCTGCGCCTGGATGGTCACGTCCAGCGCAGTGGTGGGTTCATCGGCGATCAGGATGTCGGGCTTGTTCGCGAGCGCCATGGCGATCATCACCCGCTGCCGCTGCCCGCCCGAGAGCTGGTGCGGATAAGACGTCAGCCGGTTTTCGGCGTCGCGGATGCCGACCTTTTCCAGCAGCTCCAGAATGCGCGCGCGCGCCGGTTTGCCGGTCAGCCCCTGATGCAGAGCCAGGGATTCCTCCAGCTGGCGTTCGATGGTGTGCAGCGGATTGAGCGAGGTCATCGGCTCCTGAAAGATGAAGCTGATGTCATTGCCGCGCACCTGCATCAGGTGGCGCTCGCTGGCGCCCACCATCTCGGTGCCGTCATAGGTGACGGAGCCTGTCACCGTGGCGCTGTCGCCCAGCAGCGAGACGGTGGACAGCGCAGAGACCGATTTGCCGGAGCCGGACTCACCCACCAGCGCCACGGTTTCACCGCGCCCGACAGAGAAGGAGACGCCGCGCACGGCCTCTGTCACCATACCGTCCTGGCGAAAGGAAACGCGGAGGTTCTGGACGTTCAGGAGGGGGGAGGATTTGGTCATTTGAACGTCCGCAAGTCTGGAAGACAGTAATGAAAAAGCACCCGAGGCGCGCAGCGGCTCGGATCGCCCCCGACCCGCCCCCCGTCAAACCAAAGGTTTGCCTCCGGCAAAACGCGGGGACGGTTTGCCCCCACCCTCGGGCCGGGGGCAATCCTGATGTTCCGCACATTCATGAAAACGTCTTCCGCGGGTCAAAGGCATCGCGCACGCCCTCGAAGATGAAGATCAAGAGCGACAGCATGATGGCAAAGGTGAAAAAGGCCGTGAAGGCAAGCCAGGGCGCCTCCAGGTTCTGTTTGGCCTGCAGCGTCAGCTCGCCCAAAGACGGCGCCGAGGACGGCAGGCCGAAGCCGAGGAAGTCGAGACCCGCCAGCAGGCCGATGGTGCCGGTGATGATGAAGGGCAGCATGGTCAGCGTCGCCACCATCGCGTTGGGCAGCATGTGGCGGAACATGATGGTCAGGTTGCCGACCCCCAGCGCCTTGGCGGCGCGCACGTATTCCAGGTTGCGGGCGCGCAGGAACTCGGCCCGGACCACGCCGACCAGCGCGGTCCAGCCAAACAGCACCATCAGGAACACCAGCAGCCAGAAACTGCGGCCCAGGATCGCAAACATGATGATGATGACATAGAGCGAATTCACCGAGCCCCAGACCTCAATCACCCGCTGGAACACCAGGTCCGTCAACCCGCCGAAATAGCCCTGCACCGCGCCGGCCAGAATGCCGATGAGGCTGGCAGCACCGGTCACCATCAGGGTGAACAGGATCGACAGGCGGAAGCCGTAGATCACCCGCGCCAGCACATCGCGCTTGGTATCATCGGTACCCAGGAGGTTCAGCCCGCCGGGCGGCAGCGGCGCGGCGCCGGGGCGGTCGACGGTGGTGTTGAAGCTGTAGGGGATCGGCGGCCACAGGGTCCAGCCTTCGTGGAAATCATCTGCCGCATAGGTGCCAGCGGCGATGTCTTCCAGGATGGTGTCGGGCTCATCAAAGCAGTCCTCCACCCCGCCGGAACGGATCAGGCATTCGACCTCCGGGTCGGAATAGACCGCCTCTGTCTGGAAGTCGCCGCCGAACTTGGTCTCCGGGTAGAACTTGAACACCGGCGCGAAGACCTCGCCGCGGTAGTTCACGAGGATCGGCTTGTCGTTGGCGATGAACTCGGCAAACAGCGACAGGCCGAACAGCACCGCGAAGATCCACAGAGACCAATAGGCGCGGCGGTTGCGGCAGAAGTTGCGCCAGCGGCGCTGGTTCAGGGGGGAGAGCGCCATGGATCAGCCCTCCCGCTTTTCAAAGTCGATGCGCGGGTCGACCACCACATACATCAGGTCGGAGATGATGCCGACCACCAGCCCCATCAGGCCGAAGATATACATGGTGCCGAACATCACCGGGTAATCGCGCGCCACTGCGGCCTCGAACCCCAGGCGGCCGAGGCCATCGAGCGAGAAGATCGTCTCGATGATCAGGGAGCCGGCAAAGAACACGCCGATGAACACCGCCGGGAAGCCCGCGATCACGATAAGCATCGCGTTGCGGAACACGTGGCCGTAAAGGACCCGGTTCTCGCTGAGGCCCTTGGCGCGGGCGGTCATGACGTATTGCTTCTTGATCTCGTCGAGGAAGGAATTCTTGGTCAGCAGCGTCAGCGTCGCAAAGGCCGCAATGGTGGAGGCGGTGACCGGCAGGGCGATGTGCCAGAAATAGTCCATGACCTTGCCAAACAGGCTGAGGCTTTCCCATTTGTCGGACGTCAGGCCGCGCAGGGGGAAGATCTGCCAGTAGGAGCCGCCGGCAAAGAGCACCAGCAGCATGATGGCAAACAGGAAGCCGGGGATCGCATAGGCCGCAATGATCACGCCGCTGGTCCAGGTGTCGAACGGCGAGCCGTCGCGCATCGCCTTGCGGATGCCCATCGGGATCGAGATCAGATAGGCAATCAGCGTTGACCACAGGCCGAGCGAGATCGAGACCGGCATTTTCTCCAGCACCAGGTCGGTGACATCGATCTTGCGGAAATAGCTCTCGCCGAAGTCAAAGCGCGCATAGTTGCCGAGCATGGTCAGAAAGCGTTCCAAGGGCGGCTTGTCGAGGCCGAACTGTTCTTCCAGCTCCTTGATCAGCTCCGGCGGCAGGCCTTGGCGGCCGGCGTAATTCTCGTTAGCGCTGATTGCCTCGGTGCCGGCATCGCCGCCGCCGCCTGCAAAACCCTCGAACACGTCGCCGCCGCCTTCAAGCTGGGCGATGATCTGCTCGACGGGACCACCTGGCACGAATTGCACCAGGGCGAAGTTCACCACCAGAATGCCAAACAGGGTCGGGATCACCAGCAGCAGGCGCCGGAGGATATAGGCTGCCATCTCAGGTCCCTTACCGCAGCGCGCCGGCGGATTTGAGCTCCGCCTCACGCGCTGCATCAATCCACCACAGGTCCAGAAGGCCGGTGTCATAGGGCGGCAGGTTTTCCGGCTGGCGGTACATGTCCCAATAGGCAATCCAGTTCACGTCCAGGTACCAGGTCGGCACCACAAAGCGCTTGGCCCGCAGCACCCGGTCCAGCGCCCGGGCGTTGGCGCGCAGCTCTTCCTGGGTCTTGGCATCGACGATGTTGCCGATCAGCGCATCCACCGCCGGGTCGGCCAGGCCTGCCGGGTTGAACACCGAATACTCATGCGCCTCGGAGCCGAAATACTGGTAGAGGCCGGTCGAGGGCTCCAGCGACATCGGATAGGCGGAGGAAATCATGTCGAACTCCTTCTCCCGGCGGCGGCTGGTGTACTGGGCATAGTCCACCCGGTTCAGCACCGCATCCACGCCCATGGTGCGCAGGTTGGCGACATAGGGCTGCACGATGCGTTCAATGGTCGGGCTGTCGGCCAGGAATTCGACTTTCAGCGGCTCGCCTTGCGCGTTGCGGCGCATACCGTCATCGCCGACGGCCCAGCCGGCCTCATCCAAGAGCTTCATCGCCCGGCGCAGGTTCTTGCGGTCGCCGGGGCGCGACGCCTTGGAGGCATGGGCCATCACCGGCTGCTCAGTCAGGATGGACGGGCTGATCTGGTCGCCCAGCGCTTCCAGCACCTCCTTTTCGCGGCCTTCTGGCAGGCCTTCGGCCGCCAGCGGCGAATCCTGCCAGAAGGAGGAGCGGTGGCGGAACAGCCCGTATTGCAGGCTTTCATTGGTCCATTCGAAATTGAACGCCAGCTGCATCGCCTCGCGCACGCGGATGTCCTGGAACTTGGGTTTCAGCAGGTTCATCACAAATCCGCTGGCGGCCGGCACATTGCCGTCCGGAAACTCACCCTTGATCACATGCCCCAAGCCGACTGCGGCAAATTCATAATTGGTGGCCCAGTTCTTGGAGTTGTTTTCGGGGCGAAGTGTATAGACGCCGGCCTTAAAGCCCTCCATCGCAGCCACATCATCGCCGAAATACTCGACCCGGATGCGGTCATAGTTGTGGCGGCCCTGGTTCACGTTCAGGTCCTTGCCCCAGTAGTCGGGGTTGCGCCTGTAGACGATGCGCTGGTTCACATCGGCGCTTTCCAGCACATAAGGCCCGGAGCCGATGCCAGGATCCAGGCGCGGCTGGTCGATGCGGCGGTTTTCCGGGTCGGCCTCGAACCAGGCCTTGGAAAACACCGAGGTGCCGCCCACCTGGGTGATCATTGCGCGGCGCGGGAAATCCGGGGAGAAGTGGAACTTCACCCGGTGCGGCCCCAGCGCCTCTGCCTTGGGAATGCGTTTGCGCACCGCTTCGGCGTAGGATTTCAGTCCCTGCTCCAGCAGGATGTTGTGGGAGAACACCACATCATCCGCGGTGACCGGGCTGCCGTCAGAAAACTTTGCCTCGGGGCGCAGGTTGAAGATCACCCAATCCTGGCTTTCGGGGTATTCCAGGCTTTCGGCGATCAGGCCATAGTAGGACCCGGGCTCGTCATAGGAGTCCACCAGAAGGCTTTCAAACTGGGCCGAGGACAAGGCCCCTGCCCGGCCCTTGCGGGTATAGGGGTTCATGCTGTCGAAGGTGCCGACGGCAGAAATCGACAATTCGCCGCCTTTGGGCGCCTCAGGATTCACGTAATCGAAATGGTCAAAGCCTTGCGGGTATTTCAGCTCTCCGAACTCGGCAAATCCATGCGCCTTGATGAGGGCCTCTTCCGCCCGCACCTGCGTGGCGGCGGCCAGTGCCAGGATCAAGCCGAACGCAAGCGCGGCGGCCGCCTGCAACGGGTTCACTCTATCCTTCGCGCGCACGCGCGCTGCAGCTTTGGCGGTGTTCATCTGCCATGACCTCCTGTGCCCGGAACTTTGGTCCGGGTTTTCGCACCCAAGCTAATGTCCGGGGGCGGTAACATTCAAGTTGAGATTGGGTGATCAAACGCCTGATCTGGGCATAAAGCAGCCTAAACAAGGGCCTGCGCGCGGCGGCGCTTGCCCGAAATATAATTGCCTGCCAGCCTCACATCACGATTGCGTTATGAAACGAGGGAGTTTGCGATGCTGAAGTCAATGAGATTTGCCGCCCTTGCGGTTGCCGGGGCCGCTGCACTGAGCGCCTGCGCCCAGCAGGAAGAGGAAGTCGTCTACACCAGTCCGGAAGAGGCATACTGCGTGCAGACCGGCGGCACATATGTGCTGCGCAGCGGCAAGGCGGGCACTATCGGCGTCTGCATCCTGCCCGACGGCACAGAGCGCGACGCGCTGGCCTACTACCGTGAGAACAACCCGGCCTGATCAGGCCACCCGCGGCACACCACTCACGCGAACATCAAAAAAAGCCGCTGCAAACCGCAGCGGCTTTTTCACTTGGATAGCTGGGACAGCGGTCCGGCTTAGCCGTCCAGGCTGTCCAGATAGGCGATGAGGTTCACCCGGTCGGTCTGCTTTTTCAGGCCGGAGAACGACATGGTGGTGCCGGAGGCATAGGCCGACGGCTTGGCCAGGAAGGCGTCCAGCTCTTCCGGGGTCCAGGCCTTGTCGGCCAGGCCGGTCAGCGCGCCGGAGTAACCGAAGCCCGCAGCGGAAGCGATGTCGCGGCCAACCACACCGTACAGATACGGGCCGGTTGCATTGGCGCCGTCTTCCAGCTTGTGGCAGGCGGAGCACTTCTTGAATACCTTGGCGCCTTTGGCGGCGTCGGCGGAGGCCATCAGCTCTTCGAAGCTGACTTCCGGCTCGTCGCTGCCGGCGTCTTCGGCCGCGGCGACTTCGATCACATAGGAAGCCTCACCGTGGCTGTCCATGTGATACAGTACTTCTGCGCCCCATTTGCCCAGAAGGAATACCAGGAACGCGCCGCAGATGCCTGCGGTCGCTTTGGTGAGGGTCATCGTGTCAAACATGATCGCGAGTCCATTTAGCTGTCTGCAGGGGTGTCTAAGGCTTCCCCTTGCAAGTGGCAAGGTATAGACAGCGCGACGAAACGCCCAATTCTTGAAGTTTTGCACGGGGAACACACCCATGAGCCGCAAAATCGCCATTCAGGGGGAGCTTGGCTCCTACAGCCACGAGGCCTGCCGCATCGCCCGCCCCGGCATGGAGGTGCTGCCCTGCCGCACGTTCGAGGAGATTCTGGAGGCGGTGCGCAGCGGCGAGGCGGAGCAGGCGATGCTGCCGGTGGAGAACTCCACCTACGGCCGCGTGGCCGACAGCCACCGGCTGCTGCCCCACAGCGGGCTGCATATCATCGACGAGGCTTTTGTGCGGGTGCATATCAACCTGCTGGCGGTGCCGGGCGCGAAGCTGGAGGATATCCGCGAGGCGCATTCGCATCTGGTGCTGCTGCCGCAATGCGGAACCTTCCTGCGCGAGCACGGCATCCGCGGCCGCGTCAGCCCCGATAACGCCCGCGCCGCGCGTGACGTGGCTGAGGCCGGAGACATCCACTCTGCCGCGCTGGCCAGCGAGCTGGCGGGCGAGATCTACGGGCTGGACGTGCTGGCCCGCCATATCGAGGACAACGGCGACAACACCACCCGCTTCCTGATCATGGCCAAAGATATCGACTACACCCGCCGCGGCGCCCACAATATGATCACCAGCTTCGTCTTTCAGGTGCGCAACATCCCGGCGGCGCTGTATAAGGCGATGGGCGGCTTTGCCACCAATGGCATCAACATGACCAAGCTGGAAAGCTATATGGTGGACGGCTCCTTTACCGCCACTCAGTTCTATGCCGATATCGAAGGCCACCCGGATGATGCCAATGTGCAGCTGGCAATGGATGAGCTGAGCTATTTCACCACCAATGTGGAAATCCTCGGCGTCTACCCGGCGGACAACGGCCGGTTCTGACCCGGAAGAAGGCAGGCAGGGGCTTTGCCCCTCTTGGCCTCACGGCCAATTCACCCCAGGATATTTTCCAGCCAGATGAAGCGGCGGACCCCGCCACGCGCCAGCGTGGCGCACGGCCCAACGGCGCGGTGCAATCTTTGATTGCTCCACAGCGGGCGGGAGATCCCCTGTTCAAGGTCTGCGCAGTTCAATCGGGGGAGTTAAGTGAGAGGCTGGACATCGACCCAAGCGGGGCTCGTTGTGGCTGCTTCCTTCCGGACCTGACCAGGTTGGCGAGGCGCCTGCCCGCGCCAACCTCTCGAATCCCGATATAAGGACCGCCGCCGGGAATGGCAAGGACCGCATTCGCGATGTTCAAAGCTGCAGGTCCAGTTCCCAGAAACCATTGCCGTTGAAGCCGCGCGGGACAGCCAGACCGGCAGGCAGCTCTGCCAGGTGCGCCACCGCGCCAGGGCCCGTCACCGCCACCGCGCGGGTGCTCGGGACTGGCGCCAGCTGCCAGGGATAAGGCGCGTCTGCCAGGGGCTCCGGTGGCAGCCGCCCGGCAATATAGTCCCGGATCGCCTGGCGGATGCGCAAGGGCGGCAGCGGCAGCTCCCGGGCGTCCTCCAGCATCCGGAACCGGCCGCCGCCGCTGACCCGGTAGCTGTTGACCGCAACCGCAAAGTGCTGGCCGGCGTCCACAGGCCGGCCCTGCCAGCAAAGATCCGTGATCCGTTGTGCTGCCGGGCTGAGCAGGTCTCCGGATGCGGAAAACCGCGGCGGCTGGGTGACATCAATCTGGTAGCTGAGCCCGAAGATCACATCGAAATTATGCCCTGCCCGCTGCGGATCGCTCAGCCGCTGGCCGGAGCTGCCCGGCTCAATCCGGTTGAACAGCCCGGCGGACATTTCCAGCCAGTCCTGCAGCTGCGCGCCGGTGACCTGAACCACCCGCAGCTCGTTCGGGAAGACCTGCAGATCGGCAATGTTTCTGGCGCAAAGATCCCCGGCCGCGATATCGGTATAGGACTGCGGTCCGGAGCGGCCGCCGAATTTCCCCGGTGCCGCGGCCGACAACAGCGGCAGGTTTTCACCAGCAGAGCCGCGCAGCAGCACCCGCGCCGCAGCCGCCTGGGCGCTGGCAGTCAGGGACAGGCCGCGGTCCGGTGCGAAAAAGGTAAAGAAGGAATGCATCGCCACCGGGCTGTGGCCTGCCGGCTCCTGCATCCTTGCGAGCGTGCGGGAATGATCCCCAGCCAGCGCCTGCACAAGGGCAGGATCCTCGTCCGCCAGCGGCGTTGCGGTGCCGGTTGCGCCCGGATGCGAGACCGGCTGCAAAGCGGCAGAGCCGCCGGCCATCTGCCAGCCGCCGGGGGCATGCTCCAGCTCCAGCCGGATCACCCCGAGGTGCGAGCCATGCGCCCCCGGCATCACCACCGGCTTGGAAAAGGGGTAATCCGGGTGCGGCAATGTCAGGTGTGTGTGGCCGCCAACCAGGGCATCGATGTCCGGAAGCCCGGCCAGTTCGTCCAGGGCGTTTTCGCTGCGGTCGCCGCCTGCTGGCGCCAGGCCGGTGTGCGCCAGCGCCAGCACCAGATCGCAGCCCTGCGCCTTCAGCTGCCCGGCCTGCTCTGCCGCGGCTTCCACGATGCCGGACGCCTGCAGCTGTCCCTGCAGCGCCTGCCGGCACCATGAGAGCGTCTGCGGCGGCAGCACCGACAGCAGCCCGATCCGCACCGGCGGCAGATCCGAACAGCCCGGCACCTGCCGCTCCAGCACCGCTGAGGGTGCAAACGGCAGCACCAGGCCGGGCTGCACCGCCCGCAGATTGGAGCACAGCAACGGACAGGGCATGTCCGCACTCACCGCTGCCAGCGCGTCCAGCCCGATGTCGAAATCGTGGTTGCCTAGCCCCGCCGCGTCATACTGCAGCACCTGGAACGCCCGCACCAGCGGATGCGGCCCTTCCGCCTGCGGCAGGACATCGCCCAGCGGCGCGCCCTGGAAACCATCGCCGTTGTCGACAAGAATGCATGCCGCACCCCGGGCCGCTGCTTGCGCACGCGCCTTGGCGATCAGGGCTGCTACCCGCGAAAGCCCGATGGCAGGATCAGGCCGGTTAGCATAGTAATCATGGCTCAGCAGATTACAGTGCAGGTCCGTGGTGGCCAGCACATGCAATTCCCCGGCACCGCGGGCCTTGGAGGCAGCCGCCCCGCCTGTCATGTCCGAATTACTGCTGACACCGCCTGCCCGCTGCTCCTTTTGCACCATTCGGCGCCATTTATTGTTTCGCGTTATTTGAATCAGCGTTTCCGCGATTTGCAAAGCTTCCTTTGCAGCGCGCGTTAACTTTTTCACAGGCGTCTTACGCTGTCACCTTTTTGCGCCCTGCTCTGCTGCGAAATCACCCGGCATCAGCCGTGCCGGGTGTGGCCGCATGGCGACAGGCAAGCGCAGATCTCCCCTGAATGCTGGCAACGGCTGCGTCACACTGTCATGGATTGCCGCATTTCCCGTTGAGCGCGGCCCGAACCCCGCCAGTCATAGGAGAATTGCCATGAAACGCGCGGAACAGGTGACCTTCGGCGGCGGCGGCGGGCTGGAGCGCGCTGCGCATTTGCGCACTGATGCAGCGGCGCTGGAGGCTGCATGGAACAGCTCTGAGGCACAGGTTCTGCTGATGTGGCGGGGCAAGCCGCTTACATGGCGCGATGCGGCGGCGGATCTGCCCTGCGGCCTGGCCTGGACCGCGCCGGAACATCCGCTGGCCGCCGCGCGCAAGCCGGACTCGCTGTTCCTGGGGCTGGCCCCTGGCGGCACGCCCTGCTTTGCCTGCGACATCAGCGATTGGCAGCCCCGGGATCTGGACCAGGACGCATTGAACAGCTTTGCCGATGCCAGCGAACAGCAGCATCCGGAGCTGCCGGACACGCATGTGTTTGCGGAACTGCGCCGGATCATGACGCGCCTCACGCCGCTGGAGGCGGAGCTGGCGGCCACCGCCAAGGCGCTGCTGGCATGGCACCGCAGCCACCGGTTCTGCGCCTGCTGCGGTTCCCCCAGCGATCCGGCGCAGGCGGGCTGGCAGCGGGTGTGCCCGGCCTGCAAAGCCCCGCATTTCCCCCGTACCGACCCGGTGGTGATCATGCTGATCACCCATGGCGACAGCGTCCTGATGGGCCGCTCCCCCGGCTGGCCGGAGGGGATGTATTCGCTCCTTGCGGGCTTTGTCGAACCGGGCGAGACGCTGGAGGCTGCCGTGCGCCGCGAAGTGCTGGAGGAGACCGGCGTGCAGGTCGGCGCTGTCAGCTATCTGTCCAGTCAGCCCTGGGCCTTTCCGATGTCGCTGATGTTCGGCTGCGCGGGTGAGGCGCTGAGCCGGGAGATCACCATCGACCCGGAAGAAATAGAGGATGCGCTCTGGATCAGCCGCCAGGAGATGATGACTGTTTATGCGGGCGAACACCCGGTTCTGAAACCCGCGCGCAAAGGGGCGATTGCGCAGTTTTTGATCAAGAACTGGCTTGCGGACACGCTGGACTAAAGCGCATATTTGCCGGAAACGGCGCAGATCCCAAGCCGCAAACGAGGCAGGCGAACATGGAATTTCACAGCAAAGAAGACATCGATGCCCCGATTGCCGAGGTGTTCGGTGCGATCTCGGATTTCGCCATGCTGGAGCGGTCTGCTCTTCGGCGCGGCATTGAGCTTCAGCGCAGCGGCGATCTGGCCCGCCCGGAAGACGGGCTGGCCTGGGACCTGGCCTTCCGCTTCCGCGGCAAGCCGCGTGAGATCAGGCTGGCAATGGCTTCATACACGCCGCCGTCGGGCATGGTGCTGGAGGGCAGCGGCAGCGGTATTGACGGGCGGACGGAGGTTGAGCTGCTGGCGCTGTCGCCGCAGCGGACCCGGATGTCGGTGCGGCTCAAGCTGTCGCCAACCTCGCTGACCGGACGCCTGCTGGTGCAATCGCTGAAACTGGCGCGCAGCAATCTGAACCGCCGTTTCAAGCTGCGGCTGGCGGATTACGCCCGCATCACCGAAGAGCGTCTGAGCCGGTCCGCCTGAGTCGGCCTGCCTGACGGAACCCTTACTCGTCCCGCGGCACCAGTCGCGGCCACAGCGCCGCATTGGCGCGGGCAAAGGCGCCAAGGTGGCCGATTTTCTGCACCCCGCTTTCCTGCGGATCCAGCACAATCCGGCGCTGCGGCACAGTCCCAAAGGCATCGCCCAGCCGCCAGACCGCCGCAGGCGGCACCACATCGTCATCTGCCATTGCAAACAAATCCACAGGGATGCCGGTTTCCGCCCAGTGCGGCTGCGGCAGGCCCCGCCCGGCTTCCGGCAGGTAACTGCCCGGCGTGGTGCACCAGCGCCGCCACTGCCAGTAGACCCCCGCCGGCAAATCGGCCCCGAACCCCACCGCGCGCCCGGGCAGATAGCCCAAGGCACGGACCAGCGGCGGCACATGGCCGAACCAGAAGGCCAGTGCCAGCGCACGGTAGGGCCAGGGATGATCGTGGTGATGCACCAAGCCGCCCGCAACCACGATCATGCGGGCGACGTCCGTCAGGCCATCCTGCAGGGGCATCAGCATCGCCCCCAGCGAATGGCCAATCACCAGCATCGGCACGCCCGCATAGTGCCGCTGCATTTCCTGGCGGGCGGCCGGCTGATCCGCCAGCGCCCAGTCCGCCATGGTGGCCCGGGACCGGCGCGGGTGCATGCGCGCCGAGGCCCCGAAATCCCGGTAGTCATAAGTGAGGCAGGCCATCTGCCGTTCTGCCGCCAGCCAGCGTGCGAAATGCCGGTAATACCCCTGCGGCACCCCGGTTGCGCCATTCAGCACCACCGCTGCCTTGATCGGTGCCGCCGGATGATAGAGCCGCCCGGCCAATTCTGCCTCACCGGCGGCAAAGCGCACGTCCTCCACCCGGACTTCCGCGGCGTGTTCTGCGTGGCTGTCGAGCATGGCACCCTCCTAGACCAATTGGTCTATTCCACCTCTGGACCAATCGGTCTAATGCTGTCAACCTGCCGACATGACTGACGTGACGACACCCCAGCCCGGCCCGGACAGCCCCATCCCGACCCGCGAGCGGCTGCTGCGGGCGGCTGCCGGGCTGTTCCGGAACAAGGGCTACAGCGGCACCGGCCTGGCCGAACTGCTGGCCGCGGCGGAGGCGCCCAAAGGCTCGCTCTATCACCATTTCCCGAACGGTAAATCCGATCTGGCGCTGGCTGCGGCGGATTGGGCGTCGGAGCAGATGCGGCAAGTGATTGCCGTGTCTTTTGACCCCGCCCCCAGTTTTCAGGAAGGTGCCAAAACCGTCTGCTACAAACTGGCCAAGCTGTTCGACCTGCAAGGGAAATGGAGCGGCTGCCCGGTCTCGGCCACGCTGTTCGAAGGGCCGGAGAACGAGGCCTTTCACCAGCACGCCGCCAAGCTTTTCGAGGGCTGGATCACGGAGACCGCACAGCACGCCGAGCGCCTGGGGCTGCCCAGGGATGAGGCCCGTGCAGCGGCGGAAAATTTCTATATCCTGCTGCAGGGTGGCTGGCAGCTGGCGCGGGTGCGGCGGGACTCGGACGTGATCCGCGGACTGCACCTGCAGCTGCGCGCATCTGTGCAGACGCAGAAAAACATTTGACGACTCGAGGCGGAAGCCGCTACCGCTTGTGTTGATGGTTCCCGTGCCACAGAATCTTGTGTCCGGGATGAAAAGGGAACACGGTGCGGCCCCGCCCAGCGCAAGGCCAATTCCGCGACTGCCCCCGCAACTGTAAGCGGCGAGCGAACCCGATAGAGCCACTGGCCCGAATAGGCCGGGAAGGATCGGGAAAGCTGCGACCCGCAAGTCAGGAGACCTGCCATCGGATATGAAACTCGAACCCGGGCGGGGTGTCCGGACAGGGTCTGATGGCACCGCGGGCTTTCCGCTTTCTCATCCGGTCTCTTGTCCCCAAGACCCCCGCACCACGCGCGGAGGGCGCAAACATGATGTGGACGGACAAGACGCATTTCTATGCGGCAACGGATTGCAAATACCTCGGGAAACCTTGCCCGGCAGCAGAGCGGATGATCGCCAAGCTGGCTGAGGCGATGACCAAGGCCAAGCCGCTGACCCAGGAGGATTTCGAAATCACCGGCACCAGCAAGCTGGACGGCTGCCCGCGCAACTGCCCGGCCCAATTCGTGGCCAGCCATGACCGGATCCGGCTGTTCTGCGGTGTCGGGGAAGAGGCCCCGCGCGAGGGGCTGGACCGCTTTGCCGATGCGATTCTCAGCCGCGACGGCACCGGCTTTGCGGCCTCCAAACTGGACGCCCGCCCCTGCGCGCTGATGGAGGCGCTGCCGAAAACGGCAGAGGCGCGTCAGGCGGAGCAGATGCTGGCGTTGTGACATGACGCGGCCCGGTGCGCCACCCGTTCGGGTTGCGCATTCAGGCAACCAATCACTACACAGTGCAATTCCGGACAGCGAACCGAATAGATGGCTTGCGAAAGACGAAGTGCTCAATAGCTTCAATTTTGAACAGTATAAGTTATGCTCAGCGGATGATTGAACCACCTCTCCGGCATCACACTGCGGCAGCAAGAGAATTCATTTCAACGCGGCTTGGGTTGAGAGACGATCCCGGTATGCAGGATTGGGAGTTCGAAGTTGCCGAGGTCTCCGGCTTACCCGAATACCTGGCTCTGTTTGAGAAGGTTACCGGTCAAAAGGACGTGCGCTTCACCCTAGCGGACATGATTATCCAAGCATTCGAGGATACAGGCACAGACCTAGCATCAGATCCGCAATGGGCAGCGTTTCTCGGCAGTCTCGCCGACGATATCGAAATTCATGGTTCACAAATATGGTCCTGGGCAAGCTGGGATGTCCCGCTCAACGAGGCCTGGAATGTAGCGCCCTTTATGCGGACGTTATGCAAGGTTCATTTTGCCGGTTAAAGGCAGCATTGACCACGCGCGCAAAAAGCGGGATGCCGCCGCCCTATTGCGGCCGCAGCCCTGCCGGGCGCCCGGCATAGGCCCATTCCAGCTGCGCCTGCGTCTCTACCGCGCAGGGGCGCACGGCCCGCAGCCGGGCCAGCGCCTGCGCAGGGTCCTCGCCGCTTTCGATCATCAGCCGCAGCACCGCCATGCCGGAGCGGCCGCAGCCGCCCTTGCAATGGACCAGCACCCGGCCGCCGCCCTCCAGCGCCATCCGCGCCGAGGCGCTGGCCTTGGGCCATTTCGCCGCCACCTGCCGCGATGGCACGTCGAAATCCGGCACCGGCAGATGGATCCAGCGGCTGGCCATGCTCTGGATATCGCAGCCGAGCCGGTGGCTGCCGGCCGCCGCGTGTTCGTCTGCCGTGGTCATGGAGATCACCAGTCCGGGCTTCCAGGCGTTGATCCGGCCCATGTCGCCAGCATAGTCGCCGCCCTTACCCGGCAAGGGGCACAGCGCCAATAGCCCGCCCGCGACGGGCACTTCGTATATGGAAATATTCACTGCCACAGGCATCTCCTGCGCCGCAGTCCCAGAGACTTCGTCAGATCGCATGCCGCCTCCTCGCGTTGCGTTCCAATTCCCACTCCCGCCCAGGGTCTTGCAAGGTGATTCTAACCGCCAAAGCCGCCAAATCCAAAACCTTTTCTTGGCCGGCTGACACCTGCCCATCAGCGGTGGACGAACCGGCTGCGCTTCAATACCCTGCGCGGAACGCGGGCCACCCGCACATCGAATCCGGCACGAGACAAAATGAACGACACCTCCACTGGCAGCAGCCCCTCCAAGTATCAGGTTCTGGCCCGCAAATACCGGCCTGAGACCTTTGCCGATCTGGTGGGTCAGGACGCCATGGTGCGGACGCTGAAAAACGCCTTTGCCGCCGACCGGATTGCCCAGGCCTTCATCATGACGGGCATCCGCGGCACCGGTAAGACCACCACCGCGCGGATCATCGCCAAAGGCATGAACTGCGTCGGCGAAGACGGTCAAGGCGGCCCCACCACCGACCCTTGCGGCAAATGCGAGCATTGCACCGCGATCATGGAAGGCCGCCATGTGGATGTGATGGAGATGGACGCGGCCAGCCGCACCGGTGTCAACGACATCCGCGAGATCATCGACAGCGTGCAGTACCGCGCCGCCTCGGCCCGCTACAAGATCTACATCATCGATGAAGTCCACATGCTGTCGACCAGTGCGTTCAACGCACTGCTGAAGACGCTGGAGGAACCGCCCGCGCATGTGAAATTCATCTTCGCCACCACCGAGATCCGCAAGGTGCCGGTGACGGTGCTGTCGCGCTGCCAGCGCTTCGACCTGCGCCGGATCGAGCCGGAGGTGATGATTGCGCTGTTGCGCAAGATCGCCACAGCCGAAGGCGCCGAGATAGCCGAGGACGCGCTGGCCCTCATCACCCGCGCCGCCGAAGGCTCCGCCCGCGATGCGACCTCGCTCTTGGATCAGGCGATTTCCCATGGCGCAGGCGAAACCACCGCCGATCAGGTCCGCGCTATGCTGGGCCTTGCCGACCGCGGCCGTGTCCTGGACCTGATGGACATGATCCTGCGCGGCGATGCGGCGGCGGCGCTGACAGAACTCAGCGGCCAGTATGCCGAGGGCGCCGACCCGCTGGCGGTGCTGCGCGATCTGGCCGAGATCACCCATTGGGTCTCGGTTGTGAAGATCACGCCCGATGCCGCCGAGGACCCCACCGTCAGCCCGGACGAGCGCGCCCGCGGCAAGGCGATGGCGGATGCGCTGGCGATGCGCGTCCTGACCCGCATGTGGCAGATGCTGCTGAAGGCGCTGGAGGAAGTGGCCGCCGCACCAAACGCGATGATGGCCGCGGAAATGGCAGTGATCCGCCTCACCCATGTGGCCGACCTGCCCTCCCCTGAGGAGCTGATCCGCAAGCTGCAGGACACCCCGCCGCCCCCGCCCCCCGGGCCGGGCGGCCCCGGTGGCGGCGTAGCCATGCAGGGCATGGGCGCTCCGGCGCTTGGCGGCGCTGCGCCGCAAGGCGGCGCGGCAGGCGGTGCATCCGGCGGCGCACCTGTGGCCCACGGCGGCGGCGGCACGGTGACGGCGCTGGCGCCGCAGGTCAGCTCCGCCCTCGCCCGCTATCCGTCTTTTGAACACGTGGTGGAACTGATCCGCACCAACCGCGACGTCAAGCTGCTGGTCGAGGTCGAAACCGGCGTGCGTCTGGTCTCCTACCAGCCGGGCCGGATCGAGTTCACCCCCTCGGCCCAGGCGCCGCGCGACCTGGCCGCCCGGCTTGGCTCAGCGCTGCAGAACTGGACCGGCGCCCGCTGGGTGGTCTCCATCGCGCCGGACGGCGATGCCGCAACCATTGCCGAGATCCGTGATGCGGCTGAGAACGCCCTGCGTGAAGAGGCGACTGCGCATCCGCTGGTGCAAGCCGTTTTAGAGAACTTCCCCAAGGCTAAAATCACCCGCATACGCACACCGGAGGAACTGGCCGCCGAAGTTGCCGCCGAAGCCCTGCCCGAGGTGGAGGACGAATGGGATCCCTTCGAGGACGGCTGACGGTGGGCCTGACGGCCCTCTTGTTCATAATGCCGGCCACCGCCTTTGCCACCACTTGCTTCGACGCAGGGGAAGCACAAGACAGCTCATGGGATGTCCTTGTGCGGCTCTCGTCCAAACCTGTTGCATTGGCCCTCTTTGCCCTTGCCGGATTCGCATTCTATAGCGGAAAGCGACTGCCGTTTTCACTCGCGGGCGCGCTGTGGGGCCTTCTGGCCTTCGTTATAGCCGTAGATAACCACGAGCTTTTCTTCGATGATAAGAAAGCCTTGGGCATAATCGAAGACTGCACCGCCTCCCCCCACTTGTTCATCGCGCTTGCAATTGCGATATGTGCGGGGATGACTTACGGCGCCCTGCGCCCCCGCACTTAGGAGAAGACAGATGCTCAAAGGCCTCGGCGGTCTTGGCGACATGGCCAAGATGATGAAATCGGCACAGGAACTGCAGACCAAGATGGCGCAGATGCAGGAAGACCTGCACAACGTCATGGTGACCGGCGAGGCCGGCGCCGGCCTGGTCAAGGCCACGGCCTCTGCCAAGGGCGACCTCAAGGCGCTGGACATCGACCCCTCGATCTTCAACGGCGACGACAAGGAAGTGGTCGAGGACCTGATCCTGGCCGCCATCAAAGACGCCCAGGCAAAGGCCGCGGAAAAAGCGCAGGACGAAATGGCCAAGCTGACCGAAAGCATGGGCCTGCCCAAGGACATCAAGCTGCCGTTCTAAGAACCGGCAAGCTGAATGCAAAAAAGGCGGCCCGTCTGGTGCCGCCTTTTTCTTTGCCCGCCTCATCCAGTCTCCAGCCGGAACTTCAAGAAACGCTGCCCCTCGTATTGCACCTCCCCGGTCTGCACCGCCCCCAGCCGCATCAGCGGCCGCAGGTGCCGCCGCGTCGGCGGCAGCAGGAAGGTGACAAAGGGAATGCGCGGATCCTGGCGGGCAAACGCCAATGCCTTGCGCGCGATGGCGGGGCCAAGGCCAAAGCAGTCAGCCCGCAGCACCAGCCCGAAATCCCACTCCGCGCCTTCTTTCTGGAACCCGCCCCAGCCAAGGTAATCTTCCCCGCGCAAGAAAGCCCAATGGCCCAGCCCGTCGCGCTGCCAGCAGGCCTCCTTGGCGGCCACGAATTCCCTGGCAGCGGCCTCATCCCATGCCCCTGCCAGCAACGGCATATGCTCCGCCATCCGCGGGTCTGACATGTGGCGGGCAATCTCCTGCGGCGGCACCCCTGTCAGCCGGGCAAAACGCAACCGTGGAGATTTTCCTGCTTCCCGCCATGTGCCGCCTGCCATCCCGAACCCTCCGCCGTTTCAGGCTAGGCATACCCCCGGCGCGCAGCAAAACAAACCCCGAACATTTTACTGCCCTGCCCTTGCACTTCCCTGTCCCGATCAGCCTATATGGCTGGGAAGCAAAGGGCCCAAGGCATGATCAAGAACTCCACCAGCGATATTGAAGACCTGATTGCCCTGATGGCCAAGCTGCCGGGGCTGGGGCCGCGCTCGGCGCGCCGCGCGGTGCTGCATCTGATCCGCAAGCGGGCGCTGCTGCTGACGCCGCTGGCGGATGTGATGAGCGAGGTGGCCGCAACCGCCCGCGAATGCCTCAACTGCGGCAATGCCGGCACCAGCGAGATCTGCCCGATCTGCACCGATGAGGTGCGCGGCAACGGCGAGCTGTGCGTGGTCGAGGATGTGGCCGACCTCTGGGCGATGGAGCGCTCCGGCGTGTTCAAGGGCCGCTATCATGTGCTGGGCGGCACGCTCTCCGCGCTGGACGCGGTTGGGCCGGAGGATCTGCGCATCCCGCGGCTGATCGACCGGGTCGCCACCGAAGGCATCAGTGAAGTGATCCTGGCGCTGAATGCCACCATCGACGGCCAGACCACGGCGCATTACATCGCCGATCAGCTGCAGGGACAGGTGAAGCTGACCTCATTGGCGCAGGGCGTGCCGATCGGCGGCGAGCTGGATTACCTTGATGACGGCACCATCTCCGCCGCGATGCAGGCGCGCAAGGAAATCTGACGCCGCGGCCGGGCGCAAAATTCTTCGAAGAATTTTGGCCGGAAAATTCGAAATTTTCCGGCTCTCCTCAGTCAGCCGTAGAAGCGTTGCAGCCCCTGTACCGCCCGGGACAGTGAACCATCGTCCGCATCCTTGTGCAGCACCAGGCGGATCGCGCCGGAACTGCCGCCGCCGATCACCACACCCTCGGCTGCCAGATGCGCCCGCAGATCATCATTGCGCCCGTCAGCGGGCGTGAAGAACACCATGTTGGTGGCCTGAGACACGTCACCCGCTCCCAGCCCCCGCAGCAATCCGGCCAGGTCCGCTGCCCGTGCGTGATCCTCTGCCAGCCGGTCCGCGTTGTGCTCCAGCGCATAGAGCCCTGCCGCCGCCAGCACGCCTGCCTGCCGCATGCCGCCGCCCAGCATCTTGCGCCAGCGCCGCGCCCTGGCGATCAGATCCGCTGGCCCGACCAGCACAGATCCCGCCGGTGTGCCCAGCCCCTTGGACAGGCAGACCGACACCGTGTCCGTCAGCCCGGCCAGATCCGTTTCCGCACATCCCAGCGCGGTGATTGCGTTAAAGAACCGCGCCCCGTCCAGATGCACCGACAGCCCGGCAGCCCGGCCGGCCTGTGCCGCTGCGGCCATATCCGCCAGCGGCACTGCCAGGCCGTTGTGGGTGTTCTCCAGCGACACCAGGCGGCTGACGGCAAAATGCGGATCATCCTCCTTTACCACAGCCCGGATCTCTGCCGGGTCCAGCGCCCCGTCCGCGCGCACGGGCAGAGGGCACAGCGCAATGCCGCCCAGAACCGAGGCGCCAGCCGCCTCGTAGGCGTTCACATGGTAGCCGCTGCCGCAGATCACTTCCTCGCCGCGCTGGCAATGCGCCAGCATGGCAGCAAAATTGCTCATGGTGCCGGTGGGCACAAAAAGACCCGCTTCCTTGCCCAGCCGTTCGGCCAGAACGGCCTCCAGGCGGTTCACTGACCGGTCTTCGCCATAAACGTCATCGCCCAGCTCCGCCGCGGCCATTGCCTGCAGCATGCCCGCATCGGGCCGCGTCACCGTATCGCTGCGCAGATCACACAGGGCCGCATTGTCCCCGGCCCGCGCCATGCCGGCGTATTGGTTCATTCCGTCACCTGTTCATAGGCCAGCGCCGCCACGATGTGGACGCGCCGGGTTTCGCCTCCGTTCAATGCGGTGTGGTATCCGCGGGTGTCAGTGAAATAGACAGAGCCGTCCGCTGGCAAGTGGGTGACGTGATGATTCACGATAAACAATGATCCGGGATTGGAAAGCACAGGGATATGCAGCCGCGGCTCCGGATCGCGGTGCCACGAGTTGCAGTTGTAAAGCCCCTTGGACAAAACCCGCGTGCGCCCGATCGGAAAGCGTTTGGCCAGTTCCTCGTGCACATGCTCGAAATAGGTGCCTGCAAATTTCGGATTGAACTCGGAAAACTCCACCTCCTGCACCAGATCCTCGCGCGGCTCCTCGACATAGCGGCTGTCGGCGCGCAGCCAGTAGCGGCCCGACAGATCATTGGCGGTCCACTCGGACTGCCCCGGGCGCCGGGTCAGCGGCAGCGCGGCGAACCCCTGGTCCTGCATGCCGCCCATGAAGTCCTCGCGGCGCAGACATTCCTCCAGCGCCTCCTGCAACAGCTGGATGTCGAACGTCAGCTCCAGCCGCTGGATGCCCGGCCCCGGCACAAACTCCGCCACCGAGGCGGAATCGGGCATGGCCTGCATGGCTTGGGCGACGGCTTGCACATCGGCGTCGTTGATCTGCGGTACAAAGGTCATGCTGCCTGCTCCCATGTTTGGCTCTGTTCACATCGCCAGGTGTTGCATCTGACGCCAGAATTGCAGACTGCTTCCCGTTCCAAAAGCGGCGTTTCCGCAATCCTTCTTGCAAAAATTGCAACACATGGCAGGGTAACCCCATGCGCCGCAAGATCCCGCCCATCTCCGCCCTCTTGTGTTTCGAGGCCGCCGCACGTTCCGGAAGCTTTGCCCAGGGCGCCCGCGTCATGAACCTGTCGCAAAGCGCCTTCAGCCGCCAGATCCAGGGGCTGGAGGCGCAGACCGGCCAGACCCTGTTCAAACGCGAGCGCCAGCGGGTGCATCTGACCGGCGCCGGCGAAATGCTGCTGCAGGAGCTGGCGCCGCAGCTGGAGGCGCTGGAAGCCACATTCTACCGGCTGCGCACCCGCGACAATCCCTACGGCGCGCTCAACATCGGCACCTATCCGACGCTGGGCAGCCGCTGGCTGATGCCGCGGCTTGCGGAACTTGCTCAGGCGCAGCCGCGGCTGACGGTCAACACCATCACCTACCTGGACAATGCACAGGTGGATGCCAGCCTGGTGGATCTGGCCATCGTGCAGGGCGATCCGCCCTGGCCCGGTTTCCGTGCCGATCTCCTGATGCCGGAAACCCTGGTGGCGGTTGCGGCACCCGGCCTGCTGGAGGCTCCGCTGCAGGAAGCAGCCCGCCTGCTGGACCACCCGGCGCTGCAGCACACCACCCGGCCGCTCAGCTGGCAGATCTGGTTCCAAGATCTGGGCCAGGCGCTGCCCGCCCGTCCCACCGGCCCCCTGTTCAGCCAGTTCGAGATGCTGATCGACGCGGTGAAATACGGCCACGGGGTGGCGATCCTGCCGGAGCTTCTGGTCCGCCGCGAGCTGGCGGAAGGCAGCCTGACCCTGGCCCATCCGCACCGCTGCACACCCGCCAGCGCCTATTATCTGCTGACACCGCAGGCCAAGACGGGCACCAGCCGGATCGAACGGGTCCGGACCTGGCTGCTGGAACAGGCGCCCGGCGCCTAGACGCCACCGCGCCGCGCATCAGCGCGGCGCCACGCCCAAGGCTGCCAAGGGGCCCGCAGGGGCACCTGCAGGCGCGGGAGCACTCCGCTATGCGGGCTCCCCTAGCGGAACAGCGCCTTGTAGAGCTTTTCCTTGGTGAACGGCTTGTCCAGCACCTGAACCCCATCCAGTTCCGGGTAACCCGCCTGCGCAGCGCTGAAGGCAAAGCCGCTCATCATCACAGCGTTCAGCCCGGGCTGGAGCTGCCGCAGCCGGGACAGTGTTTCCCAGCCGCCGCGCCCCGGCATGCTCATGTCGATCACCGCACCGTCAAACGGTCCTCGAGTCTGAATAAGCGCCAGCGCCGCATCATAGCCATCGGCGCTTGCGACCTCGCAGCCGCGCAGCTGCAACAGGCCGGCGACGGCACGGCGCACGGTGTCCTCGTCATCCACCACCAGAATGCGGCGCGCTTGCCTTTTGCGCGGCTCTGGCGCCGCAGCGGATCCGGCAGCCGGCACCGCCGCCGCCTCGCAGGCCGGGAAATAGAAGCGGAATGTGCTGCCGCCGCCCTCCCGGCTGTCCACGGCCAGCCCGCCCCGGTGGCTGCTGATGATGCCCATCGCCGCCGCCAGCCCCAGGCCGCGGCCGCCGGGCTTGGTGGTGAAGAACGGGTCGAATATCCGCGCCACGGTATCGCGTGCCATGCCGCCGCCGGTGTCGCGCACCTCCAGCATGACGCAGGGACCCGCCGGCATCCTGCGCCCGGCCAGCAGCCTCTGCCGCTCCGCCGTGCCCAGGCTGCGGCGCCGGGTGGACACCGTCACAGTGCCAGCCCCGGGCCCGATCGCCTCAACCGCATTCAGCACCGCCTGCATCAGCAGCTGACCGGCCTGGGCCGGATCCATCCGGGCGGTCAATTCCTCCGCCTCCAGATCCAGCACCACCGCCTTGCCCAGCTTGCACTCTGGCGGCACCAGCGCCAGCGTCTCACGGACGACCCGGTTCAGATCGCAGGCCTCCGGCTGCGGGGTCCTGGCGCCCCGGACATAGCCCAGCAGCTGCCGCATCAGCCGGGCCGAGTCCTGCAGCCCTGCCTTCACCGCCCGCACATCCGCCGCCGCCGGGTGTGACGCCTCCAGATGTGCCAGCGCCAGCTCGCTCTGGCCTTGCATCCCGGCCAGCAGATTGTTGAACTCATGTGCAATGGTACCCGCCAGCAGCCCAAGGCTTTCGGCCTTGCGCCGCAGCAGCAGCGCCTGTTCCGCCTGGCGCCGCCGCCGCTCCGCCCTGCGGCGGGATAGCTCATGCGCAGCCCGTGCTGCACAAACGCCGATCAAGCTGCTGCTCTGAAATCCGGCGGCCATTTCGCCGTCGTGCAGCAGCGCAAAATGGCCAATCAGCTGCCCATTCTCATCCCGCAGCGGCATCCCGAAATAAGAGACCACCCCCTGCGCCCGGAACGCCTCCTGCGCCGGAAACATCTCTTGCAGCCCTTTGGGCACCAGAAAGGGTTCGCCTTCTTGCAGGAAAGCGCAAGGGGCGCCCTCAGAAGGCATCAGCTCCTCGCCGCTGCCTGCAGCGGCCAGCCCGCCATCACAGCATGCCAGAACCCTGTAGCAGCCCGGGCTGTCAGCCGTGTATTCAGCGATGAAAGCCCTGCGCACCCGGAAGGCGCGCTGCATCTGAACCGCCAGCTGCCGCAGGGCCGCCAGGGGCGACAGGCTGCCTGGTCCCGCCCCGCGCGCCAGCGCCGCCAGGGCCGCGGACTCCTGCATTCCGGCCAGTTCCGCCCCCAGCCGCGGGGCAAACTGCTGCATGGTTGCTGCGGCCTCTGCTGTCAGCGCCGCCCCTGGCGGCTGCCGCCATGCCGCCTGCACCAGGCCGGCAACTGCGCCCGCAGCGTCCAGCAAGGGTACCCCGGCATAGGCGTTGATGTTTTCTTCGATGAACATCGCGTCTTCCGGGTACAGCTGCTGCACCCGGTCCGCGAACACCTGCGGCGCGGCGCGCAACACCACGTCCCGGCACGGCGCGCCGCGCGCGTCATATTCGAAATCCCCCAGCGGCATCCCGTCGAACCAGCTGGCCACCACTTTCAGGTGCTCGCCCTGCCGGATCCGCAATGCGCTGACTGTGACCAGATCCGCGCCGAATCCCCGTGCCAGCTGATCTGCAAATGCCTGGCAGAACCCGGCGCCGCTTGCGCCTGCCAGCTCTTCCAGATCCAAGCGGCTGCCTGCCCCAAGCGCCGCACCCCCGGATGCGTCCATAACCAATACTCCTGCCATCCCTGCACGGGCCGGCCTTCCGGGTCCGGACCCCTGGCAAACTCACAAAACACTGTCCTTCCGCGCCGCATACCAGCCCCCTTTTACCCAAGGGCGTCCTCCGCAGTGCTCAATTCTGCAGGCAGCCTGGAACATGGCTGCACCGCAACATCATGCTGCGCGAACTACACGTGCGCAGTCAACATCTTGTATGATTGAGACTCAATTCTAACAGAAAAAGCCGCAAATCCGGAGCACCGGATCTGCGGCTTTTTACAGATTTTCCACTTGCCGGACGGCCCGCCCGGCCTAGGGCGGACAGGCCCGGATCAGAAGCGGCTGTCCTCGTCGTCGTCCTCGTCATCGCCGCCCGCGGGCAGGTTGAAGAAGCTGTCGGCGTCCAGGACGTTCTCTTCTTTCTTCTCGTCCTCATCGTCATTGAGGCCGCCGCCCAGGGTGAAGGTTTCCAGACCCTCGATGGCGGACGGGATCTTCGGCTCAGCGTCCATCTCCAGCGACTGCTCGGTCGAGACCAGCTTGCGGCGCTCGTCATCGCTCATCACGCCGCCTTCGGCTGCCTTCTTGGCCGCGGCCTTCTGCACAGCAGAGTCCAGCTCGGACTGCTTGCACAGGCCCAGCGCCACCGGGTCGATCGGCTGCATGTTGGCGATGTTCCAGTGGGTGCGCTCGCGGATCGACTGGATGGTCGGCTTGGTGGTGCCCACCAGCTTGGCGATCTGGCCGTCGCTCAGTTCCGGGTGGAACTTGACCAGCCACAGGATCGAGTTCGGGCGGTCCTGGCGCTTGGACAGCGGAGTGTAGCGCGGGCCGCGGCGCTTTTCCTCACCGGCCGCGGCCGGGTTGAACTTGAGCTTCAGCTTGTGCAGCGGGTTGGCCTGGGCCTTGTCGATCTCTTCCTGGGTCAGCTGGTTGTTGGCCATCGGGTCGAACCCTTTGACGCCCACCGCCACTTCGCCGTCGGCAATGCCCTGGATTTCCAGTTCGTGCATGCCCACGAAATCTGCGATTTGCTTGAAGCTGATCGTGGTATTGTCCACCAGCCACACGGCGGTTGCCTTGGCCATCAACGGTTTTGCCATGTGCTCATCTCCTTAAAACACCTTTGATCCCCGGATACATCTCTCCCGCCGCCTGAAATGGCGTCCCCGGCGATCCGGGGCAGGTTTCCGTTGTCGGGGAACTTCCGCCCTATATAGTCGGCATCGATGCATAAGGAAAGAGGCCAATGCGCAAGTTGTTCACAGGTGTTTTTGCGGCTGTTCTGTCCCTGCTGCCGGCGTTTGCGGCGGCGGACGGCGAGCCTGCGGGCGACTTCGACTATTACGTGCTGTCGCTCAGCTGGTCGCCGAACTGGTGCACGCTGGAGGGCGACGCCAAGGGCGCGGACCAATGTGATGCCCGCCATGATTACGGCTGGACGCTGCATGGCCTCTGGCCCCAGTACCACCGCGGCTGGCCCAGCTACTGCCGCACGGCAGAGGCCCCGCCGAGCCGCGTGATGAGCCGGGACATGGCGGATATCATGGGCAGCCCAGGGCTGGCCTGGCACCAATGGAAGAAACACGGCACCTGCTCCGGCCTCAGCGCGCGGGACTACTACAGCGCGATGCGTGCGGCCTACGAACGCGTCACCCGCCCCGCCGCCTTCCGCAGGCTCGAGAAGCCGGTGACCCTGCCTGCCGCCGTTGTTGAGCAGGCCTTTCTGCAGGACAACCCGGACCTCAGCCGCGACAGCCTGACCATTACCTGCCGCGACGGCGCCATCCAGGAGGCCCGCATCTGCCTGTCCAAGGGGCTGGAGCCGGTGCCCTGCGGGCGCGACGTGATCAGGGACTGCACATTGAAAAACGCCCGCCTCGCGCCCATCCGCTGAACTGGCAGGGGCGCTGCCCCTCTTGGCCTCACGGCCAATTCACCCCGGGATATTTCGGGCCAGATAAACAAGGGACCCTGGCCTCATCTTTCCAAAAATACTCAAACCCTGCCACGCAGCCGACGCCGCCGCCGGCAGGTGCGGAAACATGCCTCCGCCCCGCCCCAAGGCGGTAAAGCGCCTGTGAAGCGGAAACTGCCGCGTTTCGTGCTACATTACACCACGTGCCGCGCCCGGCCCTGCCTGAACGGCACTCCGTTTTGGTCAGCGAGAAGGAGGAAGCGCATGGCAAAAACAATCGGTAACCCGCTCAGCTGGCTTCTGCAGGGTGCAGAGACCACCTCCCACCACGTTGGCCAATCCGTCAGCGAAATGCGCAGCACAGGCGCCGCGGCAATGCCGGAGGCACGCAAGCTCAGCATGGATGACATCATCCATTCCCTGGCCGCCGGGCTGGAGGATTTCGCTGCCTGCCGCTCCGACGCGATGTTTCTGGTGCTGTTCTATCCCATTATCGGCATCGCCCTCATCGTGATGAGCCTGTCGATGAACCTGCTGCCGCTCGTTGTGCCGATGATCATGGGCTTTGCCATCCTCGGCCCCGTCGCGGCAGTCGGCCTTTATGAGATGTCGTCGCGCCGCGAGGCCGGGATGGAGACCCGCTGGATGGATGCCTTTGCGGTCATCCGCTCGCCCTCCTTCGGCGCCATACTGGTGCTGGGCCTGTATCTGGCAGCGCTGTTCATCATCTGGCTGGTGGCGGCGGATATGGTTTACAGCCGCACCCTGGGGCCGGAGCCGCCAGCGTCGATCCTGGGGTTCCTCGGCGATGTGCTAACCACCCGCGAGGGCTGGATGATGTCGATCAGCGGCGGCATCGTGGGCGCGGTTTTTGCCTTTGCCGCGCTGTCGATGAGCCTGGTGTCCTTCCCGCTGCTGATGGACCGCCATGTCGGCCTGCCGGTCGCAGTGGCAACCTCGATCAAGGTGCTGCGCAAGAACCCGATGGTCTGCATGGCCTGGGGCGTGATCGTCGGCGTGGCGCTGATCGTCGGATCAATCCCCTTCCTGGCCGGGCTGATCATCGTGGTGCCGGTGCTGGGGCATGCAACCTGGCATCTGTACCGCCGCGCGGTGGAGTGAACACTGGAAGAAAAAAACAAGGGCCGGCGCATCCGCCGGCCCTTTGCTGTGAAGGCCTGAGGCTGTCACCCCACCTTCAGGACGATCTTGCCGATATGGCCGGAGCTTTCCATCCGGGCATGTGCCGCTGCCGCCTCCTCCAGCGCGAACTCGCTGTCCATCACCGGCGCCACCTTGCCTGCCTCCAGCAGGGGCCAGACCGCCTCGCGCAGGTCCTGGGCAATCTGCGCCTTGGCCAGGTCGCTCTGCGGGCGCAGGGTCGATCCGGTCAAGGTCAGCCGCTTGACCATCATCAGGGCAAAGTTCAGCTCCACCTTGGGGCCTTGCAGAAAAGCGATCTGCACCAGCCGGCCGTCCTCTGCCATCGCCTTGATGTTGCGCGGGATGTAATCGCCGCCGACCATGTCCAGCACCAGATCGGCTCCGCCCTCGTCCCGCAGCACCTTGACGAAATCCTCGCCGCGGTAGTTGATCGCCCGCTCAGCGCCCAGGTCCAGGCAGGCCTGGCATTTCTCATCCGACCCCGCAGTGGCAAACACCCGCGCCCCGAAGGCCCTGGCCAGCTGGATCGCGGTGGTGCCGATGCCGGAAGAACCGCCATGCACCAGGAACCGCTCCCCGGCCTTCAGCCCGCCGCGGGTGAAGACATTGGACCAGACGGTAAAGAAGGTTTCAGGCAGGCAGGCCGCCTGTTTCAGATCCATGCCCGCCGGGATTGGCAGGCAATGCGCCGCAGGGGTGGCGACATATTCCGCATAGCCGCCGCCCGGCAGCAGCGCACAAACCTGATCGCCCTGCGAAACACCAGTGACACCTGCACCCACCGCCACCACTTCACCCGAGGCTTCCAGCCCCGGCAGGTCGCTGGCGCCCTTGGGCGGTTCATAGGCGCCCGCGCGCTGCAGCGCATCGGGGCGGTTCACGCCGGCATAGGCCACCTTGATCACAACTTCGCCATGGCCCGGCTGCGGCACCGGGCGCTGCGTCAGCTGCAGCACCTCCGGCCCGCCGGGTTTGGTGATCTCCACCGCGCGCATCATCTCTGTCATCGGAATGTGTCCTCCTGATCCTTGCCCTCTGCCTAACATCCGGCAAGGTGCGCGCAAACACCAAAGGCGCCGCAGCTGGCGCGGTTTGCGGAGTGCCATGCGGGCGGCAAGGCTATACCCACTGGCCGGAAACAGGCCGCCTTCATTGAACCTGATTGCGAGTTGGCCTAGCCTCGCCCGGCAAAACCGCTGCAACAGCCTGACCTGCAAAGGACACCACCCGGCATGATAGCGTATGTAACAGTCGGCGCGGATGACATCGCGCGCGCAAAACGCTTCTATTGCGCGTTCCTGCCAGCCCTTGGCTACGAACTGGCAGAGGGGCCTGAGGGACTGAGTTACACACTGCAGGCCACGCCGGGAATGCCGTCCGCTCCCCCTGATTTCTACGTCAAACCCTCATTTGACGGGTGCCCTGCCTCGGCTGGCAACGGTTCCATGACCGCGTTTCAGGCGGCCAATCAACAGCAGGTTCGCGACCTTCACGCTGCCGCGCTTGCCGCAGGCGGTTCGGATGAAGGCCAGCCGGGCTTTCGCGCCGCTTACGGGCCGCAATTCTATGTTGGCTACTTACGTGACCCTCAAGGCAACAAGATCGCTCTGTTCTCCAGCAATCCGGACGAACCCGGCCGCGACGGATAGCACGGCCCGCATTGGCGGCCAAAGCCATGCACCGTCCCCATGAAGAGAGGAACAGCGGCTGTCTTCCGGTGAAGACAGCCTACCCAGCCCCTATCGCCGCGGATCAACCGACCCCGGCAGGTCATTGCGACCCTTCGGCGGTTTGATCTGTTCGGCCAGCCAGTTCGGCCCCACCAGCAAGGGCTTTAATAGCGGGTTCTTCTGCAGGCCGGCCTTCAACTTTTCGAAGTTCATCACATTATCAATGCGGCGGTCCAGGAAATCCCAGGTCGCCTGATGCTCCAGGCTGTCATCGCCCAGCCAGAACAGCACGGTGGCAGAATAGACCCCGGCCAGCGAGGCGCGCTTGGTGTACCAGTTCAGATCATCCGAGCCGTCGCCCAGCGTGTCCCAGATCAGGTCGCAGGTGGTCCAGATCGCCTTGACGCCGTCGCCGGCATATTGCGGCAGCGCCAGCAGCGTGGTGCCGCGGCGCACCGCTTCCTTGTCCTCGACCGCTTCCAGCCGGAACCGCACCGCCGCGGCAACCTTGTCCCGGAACCGCATGCCCGACAGGTCCTCTGCCTGCAGGCGCTCCAGCATCCGCGAATCGCCCCGGGCGTGAAACGCCAGCGCCAGGTCGACCCCGCCGCGCGGGCAGACCGCATGCGCCAGCACCTCCGGCACGTCCGCATCCTGGCAGGCGGCCCGGAACGTCACCTCTGACCAGCCGTCAAACGGCACATGATTCAGCGCCGCATCCAGCAGTTTATCCTTGATAGCGTCCGGTGCGTGATCGTGGTCTTTGGTCATCTCAGCCTCCCGCTGGCAGCGTCCTGATACCCTACTAGACAAAATATACGCGCTTTGCTATACGGCCACCTCCTGCAAATCCTTGCAACTCAACTTAGAAAGGTGGTGAAAACCACATGCAGGTTAGTGTTCGCGACAACAACGTCGATCAGGCGCTTCGTGCCCTGAAGAAAAAGCTGCAGCGTGAAGGCGTCTTCCGCGAGATGAAGCTCAAGCAACATTTCGAAAAGCCGTCCGAGAAAAAAGCGCGCGAGAAAGCTGAAGCGATCCGCCGTGCCCGTAAACTGGCACGCAAGAAAGCCCAGCGCGAAGGTCTGCTGTAAGCACACCTTGCTCTCCAGCTTTGGACAGCACTATGGCAGGTCCCCGGACCGGCCGCAAAAAGATCAGACAACCCCCGAGGCGCTGCCCGGGGGTTTGTCATTTGTGGCACCTCCTTCGGCTGATCACGCCCCGCGGCAGGCCGGTCCGCCCCTGAGATGGCACACGTAAAAATATCAAATTGGTAGCAAGTACATCTTTAGGGTGTATTTCTCTGCCACTTTCTGCTAAAAGAGACTCACGGCAGGGCAGATCAGTTGCGTTTCCCTAACCATTGCCCCGCCGGCCGGGATTGGAACACCCGGTTCTCCGAAACCCTGGGCAGGCGGCGCTACCCCCTATAACCGGCGCCGGTCTTGGTCCCTGCAAACAAGGCTCGCCGTTCAGGGTTTCCAATTTTACCGGACGCTGCCAGTTTCCCCCGGCGGCGTCCGGACTGTTTCCTGTTCTGTTTTCCGCGAACTCCTGCACACCGCTGCGCATCCCTCCCGAATCCGGCAAGACACCCGGCCGGCCGGCAGCCAGCAGAAATCAGCCGCCGCAGCCCATGCGGCCCGGCCAAGCAGGTGCAGGGCACAAACACGCAATAATCCGCGTACCCGCGCCCGTGTCCCGGGCAGAGCTTCGCCGGTAACCGCCGCCTGCGCAGGGCCGCCCTTTCAGTGCCATAAAATTTCGTTAACCGATCAGGGCACCGCCGCACAGCCGGCTCACTTACGGAGCAGTTTACGATGTCACAGGCAAGCGATCTCGAGCGGCAGATGCTCGAGCTGATCAACGCAGAGCGCACTTCGCGCGGGCTCAATCCGGTGCAGCTGGAGCTGCGCCTCAACGATTCCGCCGAGGATCACAGCGAATGGATGCTGCAGCAGGATGTATTTTCCCACACTGGCGCAGGCGGCTCCAGCGCCGGCGACCGGATGGAGGACGCGGGCTTTGTCTTCTCCGGCAGCTGGACCTGGGCGGAAAACATCGCCTGGCAAAGCGAGCGCGGCGCCCCTGGCCTGGCGGACGATGTCATCGACCTGCACAATTCCCTGATGAACAGTCCCGGCCACCGCGCCAACATACTGAACGCCAATGTCGAGGTCATCGGCATCGGCATTGAACAGGGCAACTTCAACGGCTGGGACGCGGTCATGGTGACCCAGAATTTTGCCCGCACCAGCGCACCGCTGCAGCTCGACAGCGGATCGGGCGGCGGGTCAGGCGGCGGCGCCACCGCCGGCGACGATGTACTGACCCTCTCCAGCGCCGGCTCCCTCAGCGGGCTTGCGGGTGACGATCAACTGACCGGCAGCGGCGGCAATGATGTGCTGAACGGCGGCCTCGGCCGCGACACCCTGCGCGGCGGTGGCGGCAACGACAGCCTCAACGGCGGCAACTACAAGGACACCCTGGTCGGCGGCAGCGGTAATGACACGCTGCAAGGCGGCGCAGGCCAGGACAAGCTTTATGGCGGCGGCGGAAAGGACCAGCTCCTCGGCCAGAATGGCCATGACCTGCTATGGGGCGGATACGGCACAGACACCCTGAACGGCGGCGCAGGCAATGACCGCATGGCCGGCGGCGCCCAGGGCGATCTCTTTGTCTTCAGCACCGGTGCCGATACCGTCAGCGATTTCAACCCCGACACCCAGGGCGAGCGCATAGACCTCAGCAACGCCGACGGCATCAACAGCTTCAGCGACCTCATGAGCAACCACACCAGCCAGACCGCAAACGGGCTGCTGATTACCGACAGCGACGGCGACAGCATGCTGCTGGCGGGTGTCACTGCACAGGATCTGCAATCTGGCGACTTCCTGTTCTGATATCCCCGCCGGGCAAATGGCAAGGGGGGCGCTCCGGCGCCCCTTTTTCGTGCCGGTCAGGCCTCAGTAGATCTTCGGCACATACAGCTCATCCGGCAGCACCTGGCGCTCATAGTCCGGATTGTACTTGCGGTCCGGCAGCTCCACCTTCTCGTGCTGCACTTCCTCATAGGGGATCCTGGTCAGCAGGTGCTCGATGCAGTTCAGCCGCTCGCGCTTCTTGTCGTTGCCCTCGACGATATACCAGGGCGCCTCGGGGATGTTGGTGCGCTTGAACATCGCCTCCTTGGCCTTGGTGTACTGCTCCCAGCGGATCCGGCTCTCCAGATCCATCGGCGACAGCTTCCACTGTTTCATCGGGTCGTGGATGCGCATCAGGAACCGCAGCTGCTGCTCCTCATCAGTGATCGAGAACCAGTATTTCAGCAGGATAATGCCTGAGCGGACCAGCATCCGTTCGAATTCGGGAACGTCCTGAAAGAACTGCTCGACCTGGTCCTCGCTGGCAAAGCCCATAACCCGCTCAACCCCTGCCCGGTTGTACCACGAGCGGTCGAACAGCACGATCTCGCCGCCTGCGGGCAGATGCGGCACATAGCGCTGGAAATACCACTGGCTCTGCTCGCGGCGGTTCGGCGCCGGCAGCGCCACCACCCGTGCCACCCGCGGGTCCAGCCGCTGGGTGATCCGCTTGATCACCCCGCCCTTGCCGGCACTGTCGCGGCCTTCCATCAGAATGCAGACCTTGGCGCCGGTGTGCTGCACCCAGTCCTGCACCTTGATCAGCTCCGCCTGCAGCCGCAGGAGGTTTCGGAAATAGACCTGCCGGTCGAGCATCTCAGGGTGCTGCTCGCGGTAGACCTTGCGGATCTCCATCGACAGCATCGGCTCCGAGAACTCGATCTCGATGTCCTCGTCCAGCGTGTCCTGCAGCTCCGCTTCCAGCCATTCGAGGGAGGCGGTTTCAAATTCGCGGGTCACGGGCGGGTTCCTTCCTTGTGAAGTGCGCAAAGCCTGCGTTTTAGCGGTGCCATGTGACGGCTTGATGTCACCCGCCCGACTGCAGCTTCCCTCAAGGCAAGCGGAAATCCCGGACGGGTTCAAGCGCAAAAGCCGCGGAACCGCTGCATAACCGGCTGGAAAACTCCCGGATGAGCGGATTATGTGCAGACCATGAGCTTTATTCTATCCACCCTGCCGCAAACCTGGCCCTGGCTGCTCCTGATGGCGGCGCTGGCTGCCGGCTGGAGCGGGCATCGCGGGCCGGCCTTTGCCCTGCTTGCCGCCTTCGGAGGCGCGGCCTGGGCGCTTGGGCATCTGGAACCGCTGGGTTTGGCGGTGCTCTCTGCCGGCCTGCTGCTTGCCGCCCTCCTCCCCCGCACCCGCGGTCCTGCCGGATTGGCCGGGCATGCGGTGCTGGTGCTGTGGTCGCTGGCGCTTGGCGCCCATCTGCTGCCGGGGGTGCAGAATCTGCTGATCCTGAACCAGGTGCAAGCCGGCCCCGGCAGCGCGCCGTATTCCCTGCACCTGAACCTCGACAAGCCACTGGTGTTTTTCGCTCTGCTGCTGGCCTGGCCTGCCCTGCTGCAGCGCAAGGATCCGGCAGGAAGGCGCGCTTTGGTCTTTGGCCTTGCCATCCTCGCCGCCCTGCTGCCGCTGGCCTTCCTGACCGGCGCGCTGGAGCTTGAGCCATCGCTGCCGGACTGGACGCTCTTGTGGATGGGGTCGAACCTGCTGCTCACCTGCCTGGCAGAGGAAGCCTTCTTCCGCGGCTACCTGCAGCACGGCCTCAGCCGCCGTTTCGGGCCTGCTGCGGGCATCGCTGCCGCCAGCCTGCTGTTCGGCCTTGCCCATATCGGCGCCGGTACCGCGGTGGCTGCATTTGCGGCGCTCTTGGGGCTCGCCTGCGGCCTGGGCTATTGGGGATCGGGCCGGTTCCGCGTGCCGGTGCTGATGCACTTTGCCTTCAACCTCACCCACCTCTTGCTGTTCACCTACCCCGGCCCGGCCTGAAAAGGCGCGGCACCGGTGCACAGGGGGTGTACAGGGGGTGCACACATGTCACCCCGCCGGAATCCTGCTTCAGACCGGCAGCGCCGTGGTCTTGAATACCGTGCGCAGGGCAAAGCTCGACTGCATCTGCGCCACCCCCGGCAGCCGCGCCAGATGCTGCCGGTGGATGCGGGCGAAATCCTCGGTGTTCTCCGCCACCACCTTGAGGATGTAATCCGCGGTGCCCGCCATCAGGTGGCATTCCAGCACGTCCGGAATCCGCGACACCGCTTTCTCAAACGCGTCCAGAACTTCGTCCGCCTGGCCGGACAGGGTGATCTCCACAAACACCGTCGACGGCACGTTCATCTTGCGCGCATCCAAAAGGGCGACATATTCGCGGATATAGCCCTCCGCCTCCAGCCGCTGCACCCGCCGGTGACAGGCCGAAGCGGACAGGTTCACACGCTCCGACAGATCGGCGTTGGAGATGCGCCCCTGCTTTTGCAGCACCGAGAGAATGCGACGATCTGTTTCGTCTAGCGACATTTTGCGAAGATCCTTGCTGTATTCTGCCATTATACGCGAAGAATCTTCGAAAGGCATGTTTTTATTCTGCCCAAATAAGCAGCACATTCCGGGCCGCCTGCGGCAATATGCCCGCAGAGAGTTTTGAGGAGATACTCACATGAAAATCGGCTGCCCCACCGAAATCAAACCGCAGGAATTCCGCGTCGGCATGACCCCGGACGCCGCCCGCGAAGCCGTCCTGCGCGGCCATGAGGTTGTCATCCAGCAAGGCGCCGGCATGGGCGCAGGCTTCGCCGACGAAGACTATGTTGCCGCCGGTGCCGTGATCCTGGACACCGCTGAGGAAATCTTTGCCACCGCCGACATGATCGTCAAGGTGAAGGAACCCCAAGCGGTTGAGCGCAAGATGCTGCGCGAGAACCAGCTGCTGTTCACCTACCTGCACCTGGCACCCGATCCGGCACAGACTCACGACCTGCTGGAAAGCGGTTGTACTGCAATCGCTTACGAGACCGTGACCGACGACCGCGGCGGCCTGCCCCTGCTGGCGCCGATGTCCGAAGTGGCCGGCCGCCTGGCCCCCCAGGTTGGCGCCTATACCCTGCAGAAGGCCAACGGCGGCCGCGGCGTGCTGATGGGCGGCGTCCCGGGTGTGGCTCCGGCCAAGGTCGTCGTGATCGGCGGCGGCGTTGTTGGCACCCACGCGGCCAAGGTTGCGGCTGGCATGGGCGCGGATGTCACCATCCTCGACCGCTCGCTGACCCGCTTGAAGTACCTGGACGACGTCTTCGGCCGCTCCTTCAAGAACCAGTACTCCACTGCCGGCGCCACCGCTGAACTGGTGCGCGAAGCCGACATGGTGATCGGTGCGGTTCTGGTTCCCGGTGCAGCAGCGCCTAAACTGGTGTCCCGCGCACAGCTCTCTGAGATGAAGCCGGGCGCAGTTCTTGTCGACGTCGCCATCGATCAGGGCGGCTGCTTCGAGACCTCCAAGGCAACCACCCACGCCGACCCGATCTATGAAGTCGACGGCATCATGCACTACTGCGTGGCCAACATGCCGGGCGCCGTGGCGCGCACATCGACCCAGGCTCTGGGCAACGCGACCCTGCCGTTCATGCTGAACCTGGCCAACAAGGGCTGGCGCCAGGCCTGCGCCGACGACCGTCACCTGCTGAACGGCCTGAACGTGCACGCGGGCAAACTGACCTATGCCGCCGTGGGCGATGCCCTGGGCCTGGATTGCATTTCTCCGGAAGAGGCGCTGAAGCAGTAATCCACTGCCTGTTTGAAACACTGAAGCCCCGCCGGACGGCGGGGCTTCTTCGTTTTTACCCTGTTGGACCTGGCCACCTCGCTTTTCAGCCTTCAGATGCTGCCTGAGCCGAACTCGGCAACCAGAACTGCACGGCGGCGTTTTTTGACGCGAACATGCGGGCTGCCGCCATCGGGTCCATCATCGTCATCCTCGCCATCGAGAATTGCGGCCCGCATATCGTCGATATCAGAACTGTGCAGAAACCGCCTGACCGGGTGAAGCAGATTGCAATGCAGGATCATGCCGGCTCTCCTGAGGCAGAATGCTGCGGCGACAGCCGCGACAGCCCGTGCGCCTTCAGCGTCGCCATACAGCGCGTCATCTCATCCTTGATTTGCAGACGCCGCAGTTTCAGCCCGCGCAGGATCAGGCTGCACGGCGCGGGACGTTTCAGCTCCGACGCAATCTTCGCTTTCACGTCCTGATGCTTCACACGCAGCTGCGCCAGCCGCACTTGCAGCGAAAACGCTTTTACCCGGGGACTGTCTTTCATGGTTTGCCTCCATTTCTGATGCCTTGGGCTGTGTGCATTGCTGATGCATCCCTGGCCCGCTTTTTCAGATAGGCAGGCATTGTACCCGCAGGAAGCCAATCTTATTTGAAAGTAAGATAGGTTTTTCCTATCCATTTACGCAGCGAGGATCCTTTGTCCGCCATTACCTTGCGCCAGCTCCGCTACTTCAGCGTGCTCAGCAAATCGCTGCAGTACCGCAATGCGGCCCGCCAGCTGGGTATCAGCCAGCCCTCTCTCAGCCTGCAAATAAACGCGCTGGAGGAGGCACTTGGCACCCGCCTGGCAGAAAGGCGGCGCAGCGGCCTGATTCTGACACCCGAAGGGCGCGAGGTTGCCGCACAGGCTGAAAAGATCCTGCAGGACGTTGAAAAGCTCCAGCAGATCGGCGGCCCGTCTGAAGACGAGCTGGCAGGCACACTGCGGCTCGGGTCCTCGCCAACGATCGGCCCCTATCTGCTGCCCCGGGTGCTCCGGCAACTGCACAGGGCCTATCCGGAGCTGAAACTGGTCATCCGGGACGGCACGCCGCGCGACATGATCGAGGATCTTCTGGCGGGAAAGCATGACCTGGTTCTGACCCAGCTGCCCATCGCCCGCGACGACATCAGCCACACGTTCCTGTTCCGGGAGCCGCTGCACCTGGCCGTGCCCCGGGAGCATCCGCTGGCGGGACGGGATTATGTCAGAAAAGCGGATCTGTCGGGTGAAAGCCTGCTTAGCCTGAATGCATCCTACATGCTCAGCCGCCAGGTGTCCGATCTCTGCGCCGCGTCTGGCGCCCGCCTGCGCGACGATTTCGAAGGCACCAGCCTGGACGCGCTGCGCCAGATGGTATCGCTGGGGATGGGCATGACCCTTCTGCCCGCGCTTTACGCCGGATCCGAGGTCAAACCCGGTGAGGGAGATGTTGCTATTACTCAGATGAAGCCTGGGCTTTACCGGCAGGCCGGACTGGCGTGGCGGCGGTCCAGCGGCACGCCGGCCAGCTTTCTAAAACTGGCAGATTTCATCCGCGATGTCGCAGCAAGGGAGTTTGCCGGCAAGGTCCATCTGTAACCGCGGCGTGCCGGTCTTTGCGCAAGATCCGGATCGACCGGACCAGCGGATTTGGCGTTTCTGGAACCCCGCCAAGAGGTTTCAATATGCTCCAGACCACCGCTGCCTTGATCGTGTTCCTGTTCCCGCTCGCCTACAGTCCCGGACCCGGCAACCTGTTCTTTGCCGCCAATGCCGCGCGGTTCGGCTTTGCTGCCACAGTGCCGGCCAATGCGGGGTACCATTTGGCGACCTGGATCGTGACCGCGGCAATCGGGCTTGGCTTCGTCACCGCAATCGAACAGGTCCCGCAGCTGTTTGCAGTGCTCAAGACAGCAGGCGCCCTTTACGTTCTGCGGCTTGCCTGGAAACTGTTCCGGGCCGGCGCGCTGGAAGGCGCGCAGCAGGCCCGGGCGGCCAGCTTCACGGACGGTGCGGTGCTTTTGGCGCTGAACCCCAAGGCCTATGTGATCATTGCACTGATGTTTTCGCAATTCCTGGCCCTGGAAGAAGCTGGCCGCCTGCGTCCTGTGCTGCTGATTGCGACCGTCTTCACCCTCAATAACCTTCTGGCCTTCTCAGTCTGGGCGCTGGCCGGCGGCAGCATTGCCAAGCTGTTCCAGACACCAGGCAGCGCCCGCAGGCTGAACACGCTGTTTGGGGCCGTGCTGGCCGCGGTCGCGGTTTGGATGCTGCTGTCCTGAGGCTTGCGGCACACGGCCCGCCGTTCTCCTGACGGAGACAATCAGTCCGGTTTGTTCCCGCGCAGATGGTTTTTGCCCGCCGCCAATTTTGTTAAAAATAAGGCAAATTTGTGGATTTGCGGGATGCCCGGACAGCAGCGGCCGGCAGGGCAGACCTGTGCAGCCCTTTCCGGTCACGAGTGAAAGCCCTTCTTATGCCAGACAGTTCCAAGATCTTTACCTATGCCGTGGACGGCCTTGCCTATACCGTCACCGTCTACGAGGAAAACGGCGCGTTTTTTGCCGACATCACCGTCGAAGAAGGCGCCATGGATGTGAACGCCGTCTATTTCGGCGATGATGACTTCTCCGGCTCCAGCGAAACCCTGAGCGGGCCGCTGAACATGAACGGCACCCGGCTGGACGGCGAAAAGGTGCAGTGGGACGAGGCCACGGAGCTGAGCGACCCGGGCCTGGGACCGGAAGGCGAGGACAAGGAAACCTACCTGCAGACCGGCGACACAATGACGGTCGCGCTGGATATCGAAAGCCTCGACGAAATCGACGTTTTCGGGATCCGCGCCACGTCCACCACCACGGACGCCGGCTCCATCAAGGGGGTCAGCGATGACCCTGAGGGACCGGAAGAACCGGAAGAGCCTGTCTATGAGAAGCTCTTCTTCGGCGAAGTTTTCTCCGAGACGGGCGACCCGCTTGGCGGCACTTTCATTCTGGCCGAAGAACCGGACCCGAACCCTTACAGCATTCCCGCCCTGCCCGAAGGCACCGAGCCGACCTTTGACAATTACCTGTCCTATTTCCTGTCGGATGATATCGGCGGCGATCTGTCTGCCGTGCAATCCGTGGTGTTTTACGGCAGCGGTGAAGACGGCGCGCAGGAAGAACTGTTCCGCATCAACGCCCCTGATGGCGGCTATCAAAGCCCGGATGAACTGCTGGCTGCCTATGACGATGCGCTTGATGGTGCCGGCGATCTGTCCGGCATGGACCTGATGGCCGCGCTGAGCCTGGACGATCAGGCCGGCGCGGTACCGGAGGCAGAGGACGACCTGGACACGGATGGTATTGAATTGGTGTGAGCTGACCTTGGGCGGCCCGGGGCCGCCCGTGGTGCCGCCCTGCGGTTGAGGCGCTGCCCGCCGGATATTCCCCGTTTACAGCATGAAAAGCCGCTCCTAGCCTGTAGCACATAAAAACGCGACAGGGATGGAAAGGAAACGGACATGCTGGACGAATTCAAGGCCTTCATCGCCAAAGGCAATGTGATGGATATGGCGGTGGGTATTATTATCGGTGCCGCCTTCACCGCAATCGTGAAATCCATGGTCGATGATCTGATCAACCCGATCATCGGGCTGTTCACCGGCGGAGTGGATTTCACCAACAATTTCGTGGTTCTGGGCGGTGATGGCGCCAGCTACGGCTCGCTGGAAGCCGCGCGCGAGGCCGGCGCCTCGGTTTTTGCCTATGGTTCCTTCCTGATGGCGGTGATCAATTTCCTGATCATCGCCTGGGTGGTGTTCCTGCTGGTCAAATCCGTGAACCGCGCCCGTGACGCGATGGAACGGCAGGAGGACACCCCGGCAGAGGAGGCGCCCGCAGGCCCAACGGAGCTTGACGTACTGCTGGAAATCCGCGACTCGCTAAAAAAATAACGCCGGGACACCGGCACCAAGGAATTGCAGAGGGGCGGGTTTCCGCTCCTCTGCGCGTTTGAAAGGGATAACCGCAAATGGAACATTTGATCGAACAGGCCGGCGCGCTGTGGCCGCTTGCCGTGGCAGGCTTCAAGGCGCTGGTGGTGCTGATCCTGGGCTGGATTGCCACCGGCTGGATCAGCGGTGCGGTGCGCAACCGTATCAACAAGACTCCGCAGATTGACCCGACACTGGGGAATTTCGCCGCCAGCATGATCCGCTGGGTGCTGCTGGCGGTGGTGCTGGTTGCAATTCTCGGCATTTTCGGCATTCAGGCCACCAGCCTGGTGGCGATGCTGGGCGCTGCCACTCTTGCGATCGGCCTGGCGCTGCAGGGCACGCTCAGCGATCTGGCTGCAGGCTTCATGCTGATCCTGTTCCGCCCCTACAAGATCGGCCAGTATGTCGACATCGGCGGCACCGCCGGCACGGTGAAGGACGTGAACCTGTTCGTGACCGAGCTGGCAACGCCTGACAATGTGCAGATCATCGTTCCCAACGGCCAGGCCTGGGGCTCGGTGATCACCAACTTCTCGCATCATGCCACCCGCCGCGTCGACATGGTGTTCGGCATCGACTACAGCGACAGCGCCGATGCCGCCAAGGCAATTATCCTGGCAGAGGCGAATGCGGATGCGCGGGTGCTGCAAGATCCGGAGCCCTGGGTACGGGTCACCAACCTGGGTGACAGCTCTGTCGATCTGACCGCGCGGGTCTGGTGCAAGGCGGAGGATTACTGGGAAGTGAAATTTGCCCTCACCCAAGGCGTGAAAGAGGCCTTTGACGCCAAGGGCATTTCCATACCCTATCCGCATTCGGTGGAAATCAAGAAGGCAGGCTGAGGCTCTCCCGCCCGTCTTTGGCCCCCGCCGGGGCCGCATCCCGTTGGGCGTGGCGCCCCGCCTTTGGCGGGGCGTTTGCACGCCGCGGGTCCCGGATGCCTATTGCTGCCGCGCGCCCTGCATGGCCCGCAGGGCTGCATTCCGGGCTCTTGCCGCCCGGGCGCGCTCCTGCACTCTGTTTTCAGGTTTGGCCGGCGGCCAGCCCGCCAGTACGGTGACGCCTTCCTCATCCGCGAACGCCCACTGCGCCGCAATCAGCTGGTAATTCTTGACCTCCCAGCCGGAGGGGTCTGGCTGAAACCGGAACCGCCAGGTGCCGCGGACCTTCACCGGCAGCCTCAGCTGACGGATGCTGTTCATTGCCTGGTGGCCGTTCATGGCTGCCCGCACACCCGCAGCCCGCAGCTTTTTCATGCGCACAACAAGGTTGCCTGCGTCCCGGAGCCGCCGGCCGGCAAACACCACCTCGATCTCTGCATCCGGCTGCACAATCCCCTTGACCACGAGATCACCGCGGTTGTTGCGGCTGAATACCGGCACCAGCTCCACTACCACGTCACGCACTTCGCGCTTGAACAGGCCCGCATCCTCGATCAGCGGGGTGACTTGCACTGGAGGGCGGCGGCGGTTGGTCATTCGGCAGTCCCAAACACCGCCCTCCGGAAAGCGCGGTGCCTATGTTGTAGTTCCTAGTCGCCCTGAACCTAGACCAGGGGCGTTAAAGAAGCGTTGCTTGGCGTTGCGGACAACAGATGGATGAGCCTCTGGAAACGCAGGCCAAAACATTGAAATAATGGAATGTTTGCAGCTTTACCGGCTGACGGAACGCTTCATGACCAGCGTCGGGCTGCCCCTGTACAGCGCCTCGCCTGCGGGCGCATAACCCAGCTTGAGCGCCACCCTGTGCGATACCTTATGGGCAGGGTCGAAGATGCAGGCCGTTTCCGTCCAATCCGTCATCTCCTCCGCCCACTGGTGGATCCGGCCAACGGCCTCGGTCGCGATCCCCTGCCCATGCACCTCCGGTGCCAGCACCCAGCCCGCTTCCGGCACGCCCGCCAGCGGCGGCTCCATGCTGCGCTGGTAGTCGGCAAAGCCCACCTCGCCAATGAACCGGCCGCTCTCGCGCAGTGTCACCGCCCAATAGCCATACCCCATCGCCTGCCAATGGCCGATGTAGCGCAGCAGCCGGGCCCAGCTTTCCTCTGGTGCAGACGGCGTGCCGGAGATGAAACGCACCACCTCCGGCTCAGCCCAAAGCGCTGCCACGGCCTCGAAGTCCTGCACCCGGTGCGGGCGCAGGATCAGCCGCTGGGTCTCCAGCATGGGCGGTGTCATGCAGGCAGCTTGCCGGTCAGCACATAGGTGAGGATTTCGACCACCTGGCGCGGCTCCTCCGCCACCGCCAGCGCGGCGGCGTGAACCTCTTTCAGCGCGTGCTGATGCTCCGGCGGGCTGAGCACGATGATCGACTTGCCCAGCGCCGCAGCATAGCCCGCGTCAAAGGCCGCATTCCACTGCTTGTACTTGTCGCCGAAGCGCACCACCACAACATCGGCGTCCGCAATTCCCTTGCGCGTGCGGATCGCATTGACCATCGCGCCCTTGTGGTCATGCCAGTACTTGTTGTCCTCAGGCCCCAGCACCGCCACGCCGCAATCATCGCTGGCGCCGTGATCCGTCACCGGTGCGCTGAAGCTCACTTCCAGCCCCTTTGCGCCCTCAACGATCTGTTCCCGCCAGTCGGTGTGAATCTCGCCCGAGAGATAAACATTCAATGCCACGTCTTGTCCTTTCCTGCGCCAGCGCCCGGGGCCGCGGCCAGGGCGGCCATGACCTCGTCATCGCTGGTTTGCGTAAAATCCCTGTAATGCGCGCCGACCGCCCAGAACTCCCTGGGGCTCAGCAAACAGACCAGAGTATCCACCAAGGGGCGCAGTTCGTCCACCGCTTCCGGCGGCGCAACAGGAACCGCCAGAACCACTTCCGCAGGTTTGCGCTCCTTGAGCCAGAAATGCGCTGCCAGGAATGTGGCGCCGGTCGCAATTCCGTCATCCACCACGATTACAGAGCGTCCCTTCAGATCTACCGGGTCGCGCCCTTGCAGATAGCGGGCACGGCGGGCGGCGTTCTCTTCCCGCGCCTGAGCAGCCTGAGCCGCGAAGTCCTCCGGTTTCATGCCAGCGGCCTGCAGCAAGGCACCGTTGAAAATGGGATTGCCGCCTTCGGCCAGGGCCCCTGCGGCCAGCTCCGGGTTGGAGGGCATGCCGATCTTGCGGATCAGGATCAGATCCAGCGGCGCCTGCAGTTTCTGCGCGACGGGCAGCGCCACGGGAACCCCGCCCCGCGGCAGCGCCAGCACCACGGGGTTCGTCATCGGCAGTTCAGCCAGTTCTTCGGCCAGCTGAAGTCCGGCAGACATCCGGTCTTCAAACATCTCAGCCTCCACCCCGATACCTAGCGCGTAAGCTGCAAAGGCAAACCTTAGCGCCGCCGCGCCACCAGGTAGCGCCCGGGGGTATCGGCCGGGTAGTTGCCGGTCTCGATGATCTCGAACCCGGCCTTCTGCACCGCGGCCTCCAGCCTGCGGATGTCGATGAAATCCACGTAGCTGGGCGCCTGCCCCGCCAGCCGCATCAGCGGAATGGCCGCCGAGAACAGCCAGTACTTCCAGCTGCCCCGCATCTCGCCCAGACAGGGGGTCTTGGAGATGAAAAGCCCGCCGGGCTTTACCCGGTCCGCGACGCCATCCAGAACCTCTGCCAGATCCGGCAGCAGATGCAGCAGGTTATGCGCCAGGACCGCATCAAACGGCCCCTGCGGCGCCTGCCCGGCACTGCAGCATTGAAACTCGACATTGCCTGCGCCGGCGTCCCAGGCCCGCTCGCGGCCAACTTCCAGCATGGCCTCCGACAGATCGGTTGCGACGATTTTGGAGACACCGCCTGACAGCTCAATGGCGGTGGATCCGGTGCCGCAGCCAAGTTCAAGCACGGTGTCCTCCGCCTTGAGATAGGACCGTGTCCGCTCCAGCGTATAACGGTAGGCATCCATGTCGCGGATTTTGGACTTGGCATATTTCGGGGCAATCTTGTTCCAAAAGCGGGCGTCGGCGGTCATGGTTCATCTCCTTGGGTCCCCGCACCCTACCTATGCAGGAACCACGGATAAATTGCCGAAATCCGCAAGGTTGTTATACGTATTTGCATGATGAGCCCTGATTGGAACCATATCCGCGCCTTTCTCGCCACCGCTGAAACCGGTTCTCTGTCAGCAGCGGCACGTAAGCTTGGCCTCACCCAGCCGACGCTCTCGCGCCAGGTTGCAGCACTGGAGTCAGAGCTGGGGGTGCTGTTGTTTGAGCGCCTTGGCCGTGCACTTGCGCTGACGGAAGCGGGACAGGAGCTGCTGGCGCACAGCCGCAAGATGGGCGAGGCAGCTGATGGGCTAGCCCTGGCGGCAACAGGACAAGCGCAGACCATCGAAGGGCTGGTGCGCATCACCGCCAGCGATGGCATCTCGGCCCATATCCTGCCCGGGGTGCTGGAACGGCTGCGCCAGCAAGCGCCGCGGCTGCGGATTGAGATAGTTGCCGCGGACGACATCCGCGACCTGCAGCGGCGCGAGGCGGATATCGCGGTCCGCCACGTCCGCCCGGAACAGCCGGAACTGATCGCCCGCAAGATGCAGGACACCACTGCCCGCTTTTATGCCGCCCGCAGCTATCTGGAGCGCCGCGGCACGCCGCGCTGCCGCGCCGACCTCAACGCGCATGATTTTGTGTCCTTCGGCGATATTCCCCAGTTCCTGGCCTACATGGAGCCGCTCGGCATCCGGCTGAGCGAAGGGAACTTCCCTGTCGGCTCAACCAGCGGCCTGGCGGCCTGGGAACTGGTAAGGCAGGGCTTCGGCATCGTGCCGATGCTGGACGCCATCGCCCGCAAAAGCCCGGACGTGGAGCCACTGGATCTGGAGGACATGCCAACGCTGGAATTTCCGCTGTGGCTGGCCACTCACCGCGAACTGCACACCAGCCGCCGCATCCGTCTGGTGTTCGACATTCTGGCCGACTACCTGACAGGGCTGAAGATGCGGTTCTGAACCGCCGCTGCAAAGGGAAAAGGGCGGCCCCGGAACCGGGAGCCGCCCAAAAGTTTTCCTCAAAACTTTTGCCAAGGCTTTTTCTCAAAAGCCTTGGACCCGCCGTCAGCCGCGCAGGGTGCCGCCAGTGGCTTTGGTGACCTTGGCGATGATCTTCTCGCTCACCGCCTCGATGTCCTTTTCCTTCAGCGTTTGATCACTGGGCTGCAGCCGCACGGTGATTGCCAGCGACTTCTTGCCCTCGCCCAGGGAGCCGCCGATGAACTCGTCAAAGACGCGCACGCCCTCGATCAGCGCCTTGTCGGCACCGGCTGCAGCATTCACCAAAGTCAGCGCTTCGACGCTGTCGTCCACCACAAAGGCAAAGTCCCGCTCCACCGCCTGCAGGTCGCTGATCGCCAGCGCCGGACGGGTGGCCGAGGACTTGCGCGGCATCGGAATTTCATCCGGGAAAATGGTAAAGGCCACGGCGGCCCCCTTGATGCCCATCTCCTTCAGCACCTTCGGGTGCAGCTCGCCGAAGACACCCAGAGTTTTCTTGGGACCCAAGCAAATCCGGCCATGGCGGCCCGGGTGCCACCAGGCGGCACCTTCACGCAGGACCTGTACTTTGGCCGGTGCGCCAATGGCAGCCAGCACCGCTTCAATATCAGCCTTGGAATCATAGAGATCCACCGCGCGCGAGGCGCCATGCACGTCCTTCGGCCCGGTACGGCCCACCAGCAAGCCTGCGATCTGGTTCACCTGCTCGCCCGGTTCGCCGCCGGTGAAGGCAGGGCCTGCCTCAAACAGCGCCAGATCCATGAAGCCGCGCGCCTGGTTGCGGGCCGCAGCCTGCAACAGGCCTGCCAGCAGATCGGGGCGCATGTGCGACATCTCGGAGGAGATCGGGTTGGCCAGCATGGTGGCATCATCGCCGCCGCCGAACAGCGCAGCCGAGGCCTTGTCGATGAAGCTGTAGCTGACAACTTCGTTGTAGCCGAGGCTGGCGCAGGTGCGGCGCGCCATCTGCTGACGCCGCTGCTGCGGAGTCATCACCGGCTTGGGGATGCCGTCGGTCAGCCGCGGCAGCGGCTTGCCCTGCAGCTTGGTCAGCGACGCGATACGCGCGACCTCTTCCACCAGATCGGCCTCGCCCTGCACATCCGGACGCCAGCTGGGCACATGCGCCATACTGCCTTCCAGGCGGAAACCCAGGCGGGTCAGGGTCTGACGCTGATCGCTCTCCGGGATCTCCATGCCCACCAGCGACTGCACCCGGTCCGCGTCCAGCTTGTAAGCGCGCGAATGATCCGGCACGTCACCCGCGATCACCACCTCAGACGGCTCGCCACCGCACAGGTCCAGGATCATCTGGGTCGCCCGGTGCAGACCCTCGATGGTGTATTCCGGATCGACGCCGCGCTCAAAGCGGTAGCGCGCGTCGGAGTTGATCTTGAGCGCGCGGCCTGCCATGGCGATCTGCACGTGATCCCAGAACGCGCTCTCCAGGAACACATCCACGGTCTCCTCGGTGCAGCCGGTTTCCTCACCGCCCATGATGCCGCCGATGCTTTCAGGGCCATTGGCATCCGAGATCACCATTTGGCCCGCGCCAAAGGTGTATTCCTTTTCGTCCAGCGCCTTCAGCGTCTCACCGCCAGCTGCGCGATGCACCCGCAGATCGCCCGCGACCTTGGCCGCGTCGAACACATGCAGCGGGCGGTTCTGGTCGAAGGTGAAGAAGTTGGTGATGTCCACCAGCGCCGAAATCGGGCGCAGGCCGATCGCCTTCAGCCGGTCCTGCAGCCATTGCGGGCTGGGGCCGTTCTTCACGCCCTTGATCACCCGGCCAGCAAACAGCGGGCAGCCGTCCAGTGTGTCGGCATCGATCGTGACCTTGACCGGGCTTGCGAAGTCGCCCGGGATCGCCTCAAACGCGCGAGTCTTCAGCGTGCCGAGGCCGCGCGCCGCCAGGTCGCGGGCTATGCCATAAACACCCAGCGCATCGGGGCGGTTCGGAGTGATCGCGATTTCGATCACCGGATCGACCTTGGCCGGATCGTTCTCTGCCAGCCAGTCCACGAACTTGTCGCCGACCGCGCCGGAGGGCAGCTCGATGATGCCATCATGCTCGTCCGACAGCTCCAGCTCGCGCTCGGACGCCATCATGCCAAAGCTTTCGACACCCCGGATCTTGCCGACGCCGATGGTGATGTCGAGGCCGGGGATATACATGCCCGGCTTGCAGACCACCACGGTGATGCCTTCGCGCGCGTTCGGCGCGCCGCAGATGATCTGCAGCTCCCCCTCGTCGGTGTCCACCTTACAGACCCGCAGCTTGTCAGCATCCGGGTGCTTTTCGGCGTGCTTCACATAGCCGAGCTTGAAATCCTTCAGCGCATCCGCCGGATTGACGACCCCTTCGACCTCAAGGCCCAGATCGGTCAGGGCATCAGTGATCTCTTCCACCGAAGCGTCGGTGTCGAGGTGGTCTTTCAGCCAGGAAAGCGTGAATTTCATCGGTCGGGGACCCCTTGGCAGACATGCGTGTTTGACCTGAGGCAATGGCAAAGAATGCGCCAAGGTTCAAGGGTTCTGCGCGCCTGCTCTCAAGGATAGCTGGGAGTGAGGTTCAAAAGCTCATCCAATTGCCGCCCGATCCAGCCATGCGGGATGAAATGGCCGCCGGGATGGGTGTCCAGCACCACCTGCCCCTGTGTGCAGCCGGCCCAGACCGTGCGCTCCAGCTTGAGGAAGTCGACCACCTGCCACTGCCCCAGCGCCCGCGCCGTGCCGCATCCCAGCCGCGCCCGCCACAGCGCCACCGGATAGGTCCGTTCACCGCCCGGGCCATAGGGGAAATCCATCACCCTGTCCTTCAGGCCGTGCACATGCCGCACCTCGCGCGGGGCCTCAGCGCAGTCTTCGCTTTGCTGGATGGTGCCGGCCACCGCCAGAAGCGCCGCCACATCATTGCCGCTGTGGCAGACATAGCGCCAGGCCATGGCCGAACCGTAGGAATAGCCCGAGACGTAAATGCGTTCGGAGTCAACCGGATAGCGTTTAGCGACGTCCTCCAGCACCCGGTCGGCAAAGGCAACATCTTCTGTTTCCGCGGACCAGAAATCCCAGGTCTTGTTGCGCCCGTTCGGGGTCACCAGCAGCACCCCGCGGCGCTTGGCAGAGGCCCCCACCCGCTCGCTCTTCTGCGCATGGCGGCCGGTGCGGGACCAGCCATGGAAATGCAAGAGCACCGGCAGGGGCGAGACCCCGTCCCAGCCCTCCGGCTCCATCACATGATAAGAGCGGCCGCCCAGTTTACAGGGCGTAGCGCCAAGGCATTCAGCAGGTTTCGAAGGCCCCATGGCGACCGCGGCAGAAGCCCACAATAGGACGGCGGAAATGGATATGGCTGCTCGGATCATATGGCAGAGCCTAGCCAACCGGCGGCAGCTGTCACGTCACAAGTTTGTGGGGGCCGCAGCCTGCCCTGCAAACATTCTCCGGACGCGATGTTTTGAGATTCCCCCGGTTTCGCGCATACTGATCTCCTCACTGCCAGGGAGACACCGATGACGGATCAGCATTCCGGGGTTCAAAACGCCTTCTTCGTCATTGCCGACCTGTCGGGCTACACCAAATTCATGGCCGGCACCCCGCTGGAGCATTCCAAGGGAATCCTGGATGCGCTGTTCGGCGTACTGCTCCCTGCCATCCGGGCGCCGCTACAAGTTTCAGGCCTGCAAGGCGATGCGGTCTTTGCCTATGCCTTTGAAACCGAGGTGATGACCAAGCAATTCATCCTCGATTTTGCCGAAAGCCTCTACTGCGTCTTCGCCCGCGAGAAGGAGAAGATGATCCTCAACACCGGCTGCACCTGCGACGCCTGCAGCAAGATCGGCGATCTGGAACTGAAGCTGGTGGTGCATCACGGCGAATGCATCCAGCAGCACAGCCGCGGCACCCATGAGCTGGCCGGCCCCGACGTGATCACCGCGTTCAGGCTTCTGAAAAACTCCGTCACCGAACGCACCGGCCTCACCGCTTATACACTGCTGTCCTGCGATGCGCTGAGGGCGATGGACCTGGTTGATTTCTTTGATGAAAGCGAGTTCCACAGCGAGGACATCGAACATATCGGCCAGGTCGAATATGTGGTCCGCGACATGCGCGTTGCCTGGCAGCGCCGCCGTGCGACCGAGCGCAGTTTTGTCGGTGCCGGCGATGACCTGCTGTTTGACGAATGGATCATCCCGCTGGCTGTGTCGCCAGAGGTCGCCTTTACCATCTGCACCCGCCCTGACTTGCGCACCGAATGGCTGGGCGCCGACAAGATGGACCTGTTGAACACCAACAAGGGCAAGATCGAACCCGGCACGATGTACCACTGCTACCACGGCGACGCGCTGTTTCCCTATGAAGTGCTGGATTGGAACCCCGGCGAGTATGTCACCGGCCGCTACAACCTGCCGATGGGCCTGATGATGTATGAGACCATCGAGATGGAAGAGGTCGGCGGTGGCACCCTGGTCAAGCTGCGCTATGCCAAGACACGCTCGCCTAAGCTGATGGGCAAGCTGATGGCCGGAATGGTCAACCGCAAGCTCCGCGGCTTTATCGTGCCGGACAAGGAAAACCGGGTCTCCAGGATCAAGGCGCTGGGGAAACGGCTGGGCGGAACGGCCCCTGCCCCCGCCTGAGGCCCACACAAGCCGCGCTCTCGCCTGACCGCGGGGAGGCGAACCAACGATCATGTTTGGCAGTTTATCCCGGCAAAGTCCGTAGAACATCTAGCTGTGGCGCTTGGCTCGCCAAATCGCCTGCCCGTGCGGGCGGTCAGGCGATGGCGCGGCGGACTCTCGGCCTTGATTCCGCGCTGGAGCAACCATCGAAGACAATGCCTATCCCTTCTCGGGCTAACCGGTGCGTTCAATCACAGAGCATCGCGCCGGACCCGGGGATGGGCGTATCGCGCCCGCGTCGTGCTGATAGCACGCCACCGGCGGGGCGGGCCGGATCGGGCACGATGCGGGGCTGCGCCCCGCGGTTACTTTGCAATCAGTGCGGCCTCGCCAAGACTTAGTCCGCTTAGCCAGTTATCGCATTCCCTAGCTTGGGAAATCAGAAAATATTCACACTCACATGCGCTTAGCCCAAACCTTCTGATGAGCATGCAGAAACATTGAAGCCAAAGGAGCTGCAATCAGAATGTAAGCAACTCCGATCAACGCCGGTGCGTGCACAATCAGCAACCAGAATGGCACAACTGCACAAACCGGGATGGCGAAACCAATCCACCACGGGTTCCTTTCACAAAACGCAGTACACCAGTCATAGTACCGCGCCAGCCAGATCCCGATCAGATACACTTACCTGCTCAGACCGCCATGCAGCGCCGGCATGTCCAGGCTCTGGAAGCCGTAGTGGCGCAGCCAGCGCAGGTCGCTGTCGAAGAAGGCGCGCAGGTCGGGGATGCCGTATTTCAGCATCGCCAGGCGGTCGATGCCGATGCCGAAGGCAAAGCCCTGGTAGATTTCCGGGTCGATGCCGCCGGCCGCGATCACCTTGGGGTGCACCATCCCGGAGCCGAGGATCTCCATCCAGTCGTCGCCCTCGCCGATTTTCAGCGTGCCGCCCTCCCAGGAGCAGCGGATATCCACCTCTGCCGAGGGCTCGGTGAAGGGGAAATGCGAGGCGCGGAAGCGCAGCTCGACGTCGTCCACCTCGAAGAAGGATTTGACAAACTCTTCCAGCACCCACTTGAGGTTCGCCATCGAGATGTCCTTGTCCAGCGCCAGGCCTTCGACCTGGTGGAACATCGGCGTGTGGGTCTGGTCATAGTCGGCGCGGTAAACGCCGCCCGGGCAGATGATGCGCAGCGGCGCGCCCATCTTTTCCATCGAGCGGATCTGTACCGGGCTGGTATGGGTGCGCAGCACATGCGGCGGGCGGTTGTCGCCCTCGGCGCGGTGCATATAGAACGTGTCCATTTCGGCGCGGGCCGGGTGGTGGCCGGGGATGTTCAGCGCGTCGAAGTTGTACCAATCGGTATCGATGCGCGGCCCTTCGGCGACCGAGAAGCCCAGCTCGGCAAAGATCGCGGTGATCTCTTCCTGCACCTGGCTGATCGGATGCAGGCTGCCCTGGCGCTGCGGGCGCGACGGCAGGGTCACGTCCAGCCACTCGGTGCACAGGCGCTCGTCCAGAGCGGCATCTTCGAGACCGGCCTTCTTGGCCGCGAGCGCCGAGTTGATCTCATCCTTCAGCGCGTTCAGCGCGGGGCCGGCCACCTGACGCTCTTCCGGGGTCATCTTGCCCAGCTCGCGCATCTTCAGCGCCACCTCGCCCTTCTTGCCGACGGCTGCAAGGCGGATTGTCTCCAGCGCCGCCTCGTCGGCGGCCTCCGCAATCTGACCCAGGTATTTGGCTTTAAGATCGTCCATCACGGCCCCTCGAATTCTGCTTGTGCCCTGCTACCACAAGGGCGCGCGAAAGCAAGAGGGCGGGGACGGATGCGTGGGCGGCTGTGTCACCCTGCACCCCGCTGCTGCGGCCTCAGCCCCGCGCCGGTGCAAACCGCTTGCGGTAGGCACTGGGGGACAAGCCCACCGTCCGCTGGAACAGCTTGCGGAAGGCTGAGACATCCAGATAGCCCGCTGCCGCTGCAATAGAATCGATACTGGCTGTGCTCAGCTCCAGCTGCTCCCGCGCCTTGGCAATGCGCAGCTGCTGCAAATACTGCGAAGGCGCCAGACCGGTGGCGGCCTGAAACCGGCGCAGAAAGGTGCGCTCTTCCAGTCCGGCGGCAGCGGCCATCTGCGGCACTGCCACCGGCTGATGAAACCGGGGTTGCAGCCAATGCTGGGCCTGCAAAACCGCAGCATCGCCATGGGTCAGGTCAGGGGCAAACAGGTTGTAATAGCTCTGTTCCCGCACGCCGGGGTCAATCAGGAAAAACCGGGCGGTCGCCAGCATCACCGCAGGTCCCATGAAGCGCGCAATCAGCCGCAGTCCCAGATCGGTCCAGGCCATCAGCCCGCCCGCAGTCACGACATCGCCATCGTCAATCAGCAGCCGTTCCGCCTGCAGCTGCACCTGCGGATAGGTCCGCGCCAAATCCTGCGCCAGCGCCCAATGGGTGGTCGCCGGGCGCCCGTCCAGCACCCCGGCTGCCGCCAGCAGAAAGGCACCGGCACAGACAGAGCACGCCAGCGCCCCGCCTTTGTGCTGCCGCTTCACCCATCCGGCAACAGCCCGCAGAGCCGCACCTTCGGGGCGCGCTCCCAGACTGGGCGGCAGGACCACCGCATCAAACTGGCCCTGACCAGAAAAATCCTCGACCAGCTCGGTCCTGAACCGGCGCGCCTGCCCCGGCGCCCCGCCGCCTGCGGCCTCCAGCAGGTCACGCAGTCCCAGCAGCGCAGCCTGCTGAGCACCCGGATAGGCCACAAGGGCAACGCGAATCTGACGCTCCTGTACCATTTGTCTGATTATGCCTGTTTTATGTCATTTCCGCCAATCACTCTGCTGCAGCGCCAGGCGCTATACCAAAGCAGCAACCGCAAAGGAGTGACACATGACCAAATCGGCACTGATCCTGATCGACATCCAGAACGACTATTTCCCTGGTGGCAAGTGGGAGCTGCACGGCATGGAGGCCTCGGCCGCCAACGCCCGCAGGCTGCTGGACGACGCCCGTGCCAAGGGGCGCCTTGTCGTGCATGTGCGCCACGAGAATGAGCGCCCGGACGCTCTTTTCTTCGCCGCCGGCACCCCCGGCGCTCAGTTTCACCCTTCGATACAGCCCGCAGCAGATGAGCCCGTGGTGGTCAAACACAAGGTCAATGCTTTCCTCGGCACCGGTCTCAAGCAGCTGCTGGACGAAAACGGCATCACGCGCGTGACACTCGCAGGAAGCATGAGCCACATGTGCATTGATGCAGCCGCAAGAGCCGCTTCTGATTTCGGCTTTGAGGTTACCGTGATCGAAGACGCCTGCTCCACCAGCCGCGACCTGGAATACAATGGCGTCACTGTTCCGGCAGAGCAGACCCACAGGGCCTTCATGGCCGCGCTCAGCTTTGCCTATGCCTCGGTCACCGGCACTGATGCCTTCTTGTCAAACTGACCAAATGCCCGGGTACGCTTCGGCGCCGGGCAAGCGGCGCCTGAAATCACGGCCTTCTTATGGTACACTGCCAGCATATCTTCTCAGCAGCACCGGAGGGCACAGCCATGGCACATGTGGATTGGTATATCGAAGGCCGCAGCTTCGGGAACTGCAACTGCAACTACGGCTGCCCCTGCCAGTTTGAGGATCTGCCGACCCACGGCAATTGCACCGGGTTCGAGGTGCTGCATATCGACAAGGGCCACTTCGGTGAAACGGACCTGGCGGGCGCAAGGTCCGCCCTGCTATACGCCTGGCCGGGCCCGATCTTCGAAGGCAAGGGCGCGCTGCAGGCAATCATCGACGACCGCGCCTCTGATGCCCAGAGTGCGGCGCTGGAAACCGTGCTCTTGGGCGGCGAAACCGACGAGGAAGCCACCCACTGGTGGGTGTTCCGCGCCATGTGCGACACCGTGCACGAGACGCTGACCAAGCGGATCGACTATGAGGTGGACATCGACAACCGCACCGCCGAACTGGATATCGAAGGCCTGATCACTTCCACAGGCCGCCCGATCCAGGCGCCGCATGGCGGCGGCGAGCACCGGGTTCAGATCGGCATCCCCGGCGGGATCGAGTTCACCCTGGCCGAAATCGGCAGCGCAAGCACCAAGTCTGACGCGGCGATCAAGCTGGACCTGGAAGACAGCTATGGCCAATGGGCCATCATCCGCCATGGACCGCACGGGATCGCGGCTTAGTCTCCGCGCTTGCTTTCCGGCCGCTTCTTCCAACGTTTCTGGTTGAACGGATATAGAAACTGCCGCCAGTAGCCATTGGGAACGGAATCCCCCGCCACCCCGTACTTCGACGGCCATTCCTCTTCCGGCAGGTGATAGGTGCCGAACAGCCAGTCATAGAGCGGGAAATGCGAGGCATAATTGATGTCGATCGCCGCCCGCTCGCTGCCGTGGTGCCAGTGGTGATAGCGCGGGGTGACCAGGAACCGCTCTGCAAACCCCAGCTTCCAGCCGATATTGGCGTGGATGAAGCTGGAGTAGAAATAGACGATCAGCAGATAGCCCTGGATCGCCTCCGGCTTGAAGCCCAGCGTGAACATCGGCACCGCCGTCAGCCCGCGCAGCACCGCGATTTCGATGAAATGCATCCGCGCGCCGGCCAGCCAATCCATCTTCTTGGCCGAGTGGTGGATCGCATGGAAATGCCACAGTGCCGGGAAGGTGTGGAATGCGCGGTGCACCCAGTACTGCACGAAATCGGTTGCCGCCATGATGATCAGCACCTGCACCGCAAAGGGCAGATTGGTGATATGGGCGCGGATCCCCTCCAGATCAAACTCGGTGTTCACATAGTTGGCGGGCGCCATGGTCAGGAAGGTCAGCACCTGCACCAGCATGGAGCTGACCAGGTAGTAGAACATATCCTCACGCCATTCGGTGCGGAACACGGTCTGCTCGCGCCGCGCCGGAAAGAACCGCTCCAGCGGCACAAACAGGAACCCGACCAGCAGCACGTTCACGACAAAATAGTCGAGCCCGAAATAGAGGCTCTGCGGCGCCTCACCTGCGTGCTGCGGCTGCGCCGTGGCCATCAGCGAAGCGACAACTGACAGCCCCAGCGCCGCCCAGCCCAGGCTTTTCTGGCGGCTCAGGATCAGGCTCAGCAGCGACAGCGCATAGCCTGCCAGCAGCACAAAGCGCAGAAAGACGGTGACATAGCCGCTGGAATGCACGAACGCGATCTGCGGATAAGAGAACGTCTCTGGATACCAGCGCAGCAGCACCAGCAGCAGCCCGGTGATGGCCGCCAGCAGCGCCATGGATCCCGACAGCCAGCCGCTGCCCAGCGGCCGCGCCTCACGCGGGGTTTCCAGTTGCGCGATCACATCCCGGATAAATTTCATTCTGGCTTCACTCCGTCAAACTCCGGTGCAACCTGCCATAAGGCGGCGGAATGCGCGATTCCGGAAATCACTACGATGCGGCACGGGACCGGTTATACCACCCGCCGCATCATTGCCAGCAAGGACTGGCGGCTGGCGTAGCCCAATTGCCGGGCCACCTGCTCCATCCGCGCGCCGCGCGCTTCGGCGCGCAGCGCGATCTGACAGCGCAGCCGGTCGCGCCAGCTGCCGAAGCTGAGACCCGCTTCCTGCTGAAAGCGGCGGGTGAAGCTGCGGCGGCTCATCCCCGCCAGCACCGCCCAGTGGTCAATTGTCTGATTGCTGCCGGGGCTCTCCATCAGCGTATCGCAGACGCGCCGCAGCCGGGCGTCCGCCGGATAGGGCAGCGCCAGCGGCGATTTCGCCGCCGCGCCCAGCTCGATCAGGATCAGCCGGCTCAGGTGATGCGCCCGCGGCGGCAGCGGCCAGGGATTGTTCATTTCGCACAGCGCCGCGATCAGCCCGGCCAGCAGCGGCTCAATCAGCACCGCCCGGCATTCCGTCAGGGCTTCCGCTCCTGGCTCCGCCGGGTCGATATACAGCGACTGCAGCTGCACCTCCCCCGCCATGCGGATTTCGTGCAGCATCCCCGCCGGCACGATCAGCCCCGAGCCCGCAGGCACCGCCCAACTGGTGCCGCCGGCCTCCGCGGCCATCAGCCCGGCCACGGCATAGACCAGCTGATGGCGCGGGTGATCATGCCAGGTTGAGATATAGCCGTCCGCGTATGTGCGCGCGTAGGAAGCCACCCCATGCGGCAGCAACTGCACCGCATCGGACGAGGACGATCCTCGCCGCCGGATATCCGCATTCTGGCCCATTTGCGCGAAAACTGGCCCCATGGCGGCAAAAGGGCAAGCTAAAACGCAACCAAAAGGAGGCCGGACCCATGCAAACCCTCAGCAGCATTGATGAGCTTGAAGAGATCTACAGCGCCCCGGTGCCGCAGTCGCTCACCAAAGTCACCCCCCGCTTGACGCCGCTTTACCGCGACTGGATCAGCGCCTCGAAGTTCGCGGTCCTGTCCACCATCGGCCCGGAAGGCACCGACGCCAGCCCGCGCGGCGATGACGGCCCGGTGGTGCATATGGCGGATGACCGCACCCTCTGGCTGCCGGATTGGCGCGGCAACAACCGCATCGACAGCTTGCGCAACATCGTCCGCGACCCGCGCGTCAGCCTGATGTTCATGGTGCCGGGCTGCAACAACGTTGTGCGGGTGAACGGCACCGCCTCGCTGACTGCCGACGAAGGGATACGCAGCCATTTCGCCCGCAAATCCCTGCTGCCCGCCACTGTCGCGGTTATCAACATCGAAGAGCTCTATTTCCAATGCGCCAAGGCACTGATGCGCTCGCGGTTGTGGGATCCAGAGTCAGCCCGCCCGGCGGTACCCACCGCAGGCCAGTTCCTGAAGGAGCAGAAAGAGACGTTTGAAGCAGAGGCTTATGATGCGGGCTATGCGGAATATGCCAAAAGCCGGATGTGGTGACCAGCGCGGCCTGCTCCCCCCTGCTCGCGGGCAATTTTCCTCCGTCACGTCATGAACTTAGAACTTGTCAGAAAGTTTGCGGCATGTGCATCCTGGATACTGTTCTGCTCTTCATGGAAAACCTCCCGTGCCCACACACATGGACCGCACCAGCCTGACTTGGCAGGTCACGCCCGACCTTCTGGGCGTGGTCGACGCTTCCGGCGTCTTCACAGACACCAACCCGGCATGGCTCCGCACTTTGGGTTTGCTGCCGGAGGAAATCGAAAGCCGGCAATTTTTCGACTTCCTGCACCCGGATGACATGTCCCGGACAGAGGCCGCATTTGAGCGTGTCAAACACGGGCAGCCGGTTCTGCAGTTCGAAAACCGCTACCGCCACAAGGACGGCAGTTACCGCTGGCTGTCCTGGAACGCGGTGCCGGAGGGCGACCGTTTCTATTGCAACGCCCGGGATGTGACAGAGGCCAAGATGAACGCGGCCCATCTGGCGGACCGCGAGCAGGAGGCCCGTTTCCGCGAGCAGTTCATCGCCGTGCTGGGCCACGACCTGCGCAACCCGCTGTCCGCGGTCGGCGCCGCACTGAGGCTCCTGGAGAATGAGCCGCAATCTGCCAAGGCGCTGGAGATCATGGCGCTCGGCCGCCAGTCCGTCACCCGCATGTCGGCGCTGATCAACGATATCCTCGATTTCGCCCGCTCCCGCCTTGGCGAAGGCATCGAAGTTGCGCGCACCGAAACCACAGACCTGCAGCCGGTTCTGTCGCAAACAGTTGAGGAAATCCGGCTGGCAAACCCGGGCACTCCGATCACCGAAAGCTACAGTTTCGCCGATCCTATAGACTGCGACACTGACCGCATCGCGCAGCTGGTCTCCAACCTCTTGTCCAACGCGGTCACACACGGCACGCCCGGAAAACCAGTCACTGTATCCGCTGGCGATGACGGCGGCGATTTCGTTTTGTCGGTCGCCAACCATGGCGACCCGATCCCGGCGGAGACCATGGGCTTGCTGTTCGAACCTTTCACCCGCTCCGGCACCCGCGAGTCGCAGAACGGCCTGGGCCTGGGCCTCTACATCGCCCAGCAGATCGCCGCGGCGCATGGCGGCCACCTTTCGGCAGTCTCGGATGAAGCGCAGACCGTGTTTTCACTGCGGATGCCAGGAGGCTAATAAATTCCTACCTTATCAACAGCTTACCCGATTCGCCCATCACGTTAGCTTTTGCGCGGCCGGAAAAGTACTAAACGATTGCCGCTGCTGCGATCAGCCTCACTGCAATCGGATAATGAAATCCTCCCAGTCCAGCGGGTTGATATGCAACAGCCGGACCGCGAAGTAGGACAAAACCATTCCGAACACAAAATAAAGCGGCACACGCCCTAATCCGTATCCGCGCAGGAACAACGGCGGCAACAGCAGCGACAGCATGAAGCCCAGCAAAAGGAAAACAACCGCATTACTGCCAATGGCGAACAGCCCAGTCAGCTCAATTTCCATTTTCTGGGCTGCAGTCCAAAGAAATCCCAATGCGTAAACAAGCACGCCTAGCAGCAGTCCGGTAAGCGATGACAGCGTCAAGGCCCTGGCCGATGCTTTAGGTTTTGGTTCAACGGGCCCAGAGTGATCCCCGCCCGTAAGAGGACCTCTGACAACCACCCGCCATGCTAGGCTGAGCCCCCAAAGAAACGTTACGACGCCGAAGGCTGCGCCCGCCAGCACGCCGCCGACTCCGAACACTTCCCGGACCGCTTCATAGTTCTTGTTCATAAAGCTGATAAAATGCAGACTGAGGACCGACGGCAGCACAGACAGGAACTGTTTTCCGGGGCTCGCCTTTTGCCGGGCAGGCCTTCTATTCTGCGGCTTGAAGGAACCAGCTGCGCTCTGCGAGGCCGGAACCCTTGCATTGATGCGATCGAGACGTTGCTGAAAATCCGCGTTGGACATCTGGTGAAACAGCCATTTTCCGAGAGTGTAGCAATCGGCCCAGTTTGCTTCATGAAGATGGCGGAAATTGGACATGCCGGTGAAATCAATACACGCATACGGCCTGTTTTCTGACGGCTGCACGCTCCTTGATTCAGCCTGGCAAAAGAGGTCTTGCTGCCACAGAAAAAAGGCCGCCCCGTTGGGCGGCCTTCTCTCGAATTCGAACTCTCTGGCGCCTTAGGCTGCCAGCGCGTCCTGTGCCTGACGGACGATCGCACCGAAGGCTTCGGGCTCGTGCACGGCCAGGTCGGCCAGAACCTTGCGGTCCACTTCGATGCCGGCCAGGGTCAGGCCGTTGATGAAGCGGGAGTAGGTCAGCGCTTCGTCGTGCGAACGCACAGCAGCGTTGATACGCTGGATCCACAGCGCGCGGAAGTTGCGCTTGCGGTTCTTACGGTCGCGGGTTGCGTACTGGTTGGCCTTGTCGACGGCCTGACGGGCAACCTTGAAGGTGTTCTTGCGGCGGCCGTAGTAACCTTTGGCTGCCTTGATGACCTTCTTGTGACGGGCGTGAGTTGTGGTACCACCTTTAACGCGGGACATGTGTCAGATCTCCTCTTAGCGGTCGTAGGGCATGAAGCCCTTGACGATCTTTGCGTCCGGTGCGGACAGGGTGGTGGTGCCGCGGGCGTCGCGGATGAACTTGGTGGTGCGCTTGATCATGCCGTGGCGCTTGCCGGCCTGACCCGCTTTCACCTTGCCGGTGGCGGTAATCTTGAAGCGCTTCTTGGCGCTCGACTTTGTCTTCATCTTGGGCATTTCCGTCTCCTTCAATGCGGGTTCGCTAGACGCGCGACTCGGCATGCCTCGACGGCCGGCCGCGCGGAACAGAGCTGCCCTTTAAGCAATGCAGGCGGGATGGGCAAGCGGATTCTCTAGAAAAGCTGCGCCGCAACCCGGGAAAACACGTCGGGGATCTCTTCGACGCTGTAGCCGCCCGGGTTCATCATCACTGCATAGGTCACAAGCCCGATGGCAATCAGGATGGTAAGCCCTGACGCGCGCGGCGCCCGGCGCTCGCTGAGAGCGGCCAAAATACCCGGCACCGTGAAGGCCCCTATTACCAGCCCCAGAACCAGCGCCAGATCCGTCTGCATGGCCCATCCCCCGTCAGCACAGCAACACGGGATGATGGTAGGCGCAGAAGGCGGTATTTCAATCACGCCCCTGCCCCGCGGCAGACCGGCCGGCGCTTACTCCGGGTCGGTGCTGTAGATCAGCCGCTCGTCGCAGGGCGCGATGCGCAGGATGTTGGTGGTGCCAGGCACGTTGAAGGGCACACCCGCAGTGACCACGATCTGGTCGCCCTCGGTTGCGTATCCGCCCGCGCGTGCGGCCCGCGCCGCGCTGACAACAGCCCCCTTGAAGCGGTCCAGCTCCGGTGTCATCACGCATTTGCAGCCCCAGCTGAGACACAGCCGCCGCGCGGTGGCGCTGACAGGGGTCATCGCAATGATCGGCACGCCCGGGCGTTCCCGCGCGGTCAGCAGCGCGGTGGTGCCGGACTGGGTGAAACAGCAGATCGCCTTGATCTCGGTCTTTTCCGCAATCTCCCGCGCCGCGGCGACGATGCCGTCGGCCACGGTGGTGCCCTTGGCCGACCGCGAGGCGGCGATGATCTGGGTGTAGGTCGGATCTGCCTCCACCTCGATGGCTACCTTGTCCATGGTCCGCACCGCCTGAACCGGATACTGGCCGGCCGCGCTTTCGGCGCTTAGCATCACCGCATCGGCGCCCTCGTAGATGGCGGTTGCCACGTCGGACACCTCGGCGCGGGTCGGCATCGGGCTTTCGATCATGCTTTCCAGCATCTGGGTTGCCACGATCACCGGCTTGGCCGCGGCCCGGCACTTGCGCACCAGCCGCTTCTGGATCGGCGGCACAGCTGCCACAGGCAACTCGACGCCGAGATCGCCGCGCGCCACCATGATGCCGTCGGACGCATCAAGGATGGCCTCAAAGTCTTCCACCGCCTGCGGCTTCTCGATTTTTGACAGCACCGCCGCGCGGCCATCCGCCAGCGCACGGGCCTCATAGACATCCTTGGCCCGTTGCACGAACGACAGCGCCAGCCAGTCCACACCCAGGGCGCATACAAATTCCAGATCCGCCCGGTCCTTCTCCGACAAGGCGGCCAGCGGCAGCACCACATCCGGCACGTTCACCCCCTTGCGGTTGGAAATTGTGCCGCCGGTTTCCACCGTGCAGTTGGCAAAATCCGGGCCGCAGTCATCCACCACCAGACGGATCTTGCCGTCATTGACCAGCAGATGCGCACCCGCTTCCAGCGCCTGGAAGATCTCCGGATGCGGCAGGCACACGCGGGACACATCGCCCTCTGCCTCATCCAGATCGAGGCGGAACTTCGCCCCTTCTTCCAGCTCCTCAGAACCGCTGGCAAAGACCCCGACCCGCAGTTTCGGCCCCTGCAGATCGGCCAGAATGGCAATCGGGCTGTCCAGATCCTGCTCCACCTGGCGGATGATCTTGTGCTTCTCGGCAATCTCCGGATGGCTGCCGTGCGACATGTTCAGGCGGAACACATCTGCGCCCGCCTCATGCAGCGCGCGGATGGTCTCGTAGGTCTCCGAAGCCGGCCCCAAGGTGGCGACAATCTTCACATTGCGCGATCGTTTCATTGGGGTTCTCTCCTCCGGCCCTGCACATGTTACCGCAAACAGCGTTTGAAGTGCTTATCCCCCAATTCCCATTCTGCCGCAACTCCCGTAAACAGCTTGCGGCAAAACATATCAGGCTCATGACATACACACCCTTTTTTGTTCACGGCGCAGACCGTCCAGCCCGCTGGCTGATCACTTGCGACCACGCAACCAACCATGTGCCGGATTTTGCCGGCGGCGGCGACCTTGGCCTCCCGCGCGAGGATATGGAGCGCCACATCGCCTATGACGTCGGCGCCTACGAGGTGTCCAAGCTCCTGGGCGAGATGCTGGACGCGCCGGTTGTGGCGTCGAATTTCTCCCGCCTGGTGATCGACCCGAACCGCGGCGAGGACGACCCGACGCTTCTAATGAAGCTCTATGACGGCACCATCATACCCGCCAACCGCCACGCGGGCGAAGCCGAGCTGAAGGAGCGGCTGGAAGGCTGCTACCGCCCCTACCACCGGGCTTTGGCCCGGCTGGCAGAACGCCCCCGCACGGTGATCATCTCTGTACACAGCTTCACCCGCCAGTTGCGCGGGCGGCCCCCGCGGCCCTGGGAGATCGGCATCCTGTTTCCCGAAGGCGAGCGCTTCTCACCCTTTGTCGTGGACGCGCTGAACCGCGAGGACGGCCTGTGTGTGGGCGTCAATGAGCCCTACACCGGCTATCTGCCCGGCGACGCGATTGAGACCCACGCCACCAAGCCGGGCCGCCCCAACACGCTGATCGAACTGCGAAACGATCTGATTGCAGAGCACAAGGGCCAGCACATCTGGGCTGAACGCCTGGCCCGCATCCTGCCCAAGGCACTGGACGCCTCCGGTCTCTGACCCGGAATTCGGCACGAATTCCGGCCAGGAAAAACCTATTTTTCCTGGCCGTTTTCCGTGCCGGAAAACGGTGGCCCGCGTTGCAGAACCGGCGTCTCGCCCCCATATCAGTAACGGAAACGCGGGATTTTCGGGGAAAGGAGCAGTCATGACCCAGGAAACCCTCTCTGCCTTTTTCGGCTGGCTGACCATTTTGCACCTCGGCCTGTTTACTCTCTCTGCCGTGCTTCTGATGCTGCTGCGCGATTGGGTGGCAGGTCTGCATGCCCGCATGTTCGGCCTGGCGCCGACGGATGTCAGCCTCAGTGTCTACCGCTGGCTCGGCACCTACAAGATCGTGATCTTCGCCACCGCGCTGGGGCCGTGGCTGGCGCTGCAGCTGATCTGACATCGCCGCCTGCGCCCATTGCCCGCCCCTGCCCCGGCTGCTAGGCCTGCGGGGACGCAAGACAATTCCGGAGCCACCGCCATGGACAAGCAAACCGAGACCGAAATCCAGGCCGCCGCCTTCCGCCGCCTGCAGAAGCACCTGATGGAAGACCGCACCGATGTGCAGAACATCGACCTGATGAACATGGCCGGCTTCTGCCGCAACTGCCTGGCCCGCTGGTACCAGGAAGCCGCCAGCGAACGCGGCATCGAGATGGACAAGAATGAGGCCCGCGAGATCTACTACGGCATGACCATGGAGGAGTGGAAGGCCAACTACCAGACCGAAGCAAGCGCCGGGAAACAGGCGGCCTTTGAGGTAGCGTTCAAGGAAAACGTCACCGACAAGCAGTAGGCGTCTACACAGCAGTTCCCTGCGCGGGCCTCCTCCGCGCAGGCCATTGCGACCACAGCACCGCCGCCAGGATCACTGCCCCGCCCGCCAATGTCTGCGGGCCTGGCCGCTCCGCGAGCACTGCATAGGCCAGCAGGGGCGCCAGCGGCGTTTCAAGCGCCGACAACAACGCTGTTTCCGCCGCAGGCAGCCGGCGTGCACCTTCGCAAAGGGTGACAGAGGCCACCGCAAACACCAGCCCGAACAGCAGCAGCACCGGAATTTCGCCCGGGGACACCTGCATCACCGGCGCGCAAAATGCCGCCACCGGCAACAACAGGACAGATGACACCGCATTAGGCAGCGCTGCAGCCAAATCCGGCCACTTGCGGTAGGCGGTCATAATAGCGGCCAGCATCAGTGTCATGAACATCGCCAGGCCGTCCCCCGCCAGGCTGCCCTGCCCCAGTGAACCCGAAACGATGACGGCAACCCCGCCCAGCGCCGCGCCGCTCGCCAGCATCACCCTCGCGGCGGGGCGTTCGCCTAGCGCAAGCCAGGCCAAAGCCGCCGCGGCAAAAGGGGCCGCCGCATAGATCAGCGCCACATTGGCCACGCTGCTCAGCTTGAACGCAGTGATAAAGGCTGCGCTGCCGGCGGCTCCCATGACTGCAATCAGCAGCGCACGGGCATCAAAGGCCCGCAGTTCCGCCGTCAGCCTCCCGCGCAGGACGAGCCATCCCAGGGTGAAGCCCGCCGCTGCCAGCCCGCGCCAGAAGATCACCGCCCAGGCAGCTGCCTCTACCCCGCGGGTGAACAGCCCTGCGGTGCTGAAAACCGCCGCTGATACCGCCACCAGAACTGCGCCAGCGATCCGCCGCGCCCCCGCATCCGCTTCCATAGCCCCTCCGCATGCCGCTTGCAGGCATGCCTAGCATGTGCCTGCTGCCAGCTCATTGTCAGCAGCCGCGCGCGCGGGGCAGGCGTCTCAGTTCCTCAGTCGCAATGCCGCGCGGGCGGGATCTGCTGCGCGGCCTCCCTCATCCACTAATGCCACTCGCAGCGGCGCGCCTGTTTCGCGGTCTAACACCGCGACAGGGGCGGCACCGCCGGTGACATGCGCCTCCCCCCATTGCGCCAGCGCCAGAAAGGTCAGCGCCAGCCCGCGCCCCGCCTCAGTCAGCACATAGGCCTGGCGCACCCGGTCGCCTGCCTCCTGATAGGGCTGTTTCTCCAGAATGCCCCGTGCCACCAGGCTGTTCAGCCGGTCCGTCAGAGTTGAGCGCGGCGCCTTCAGATCTTCGCGCATGTCGTCATAGCGGCAGACGCCGTAAAAGGCTTCCCTCAGGATCAGCAGAGTCCAGCGGTCGCCAAGGATCTCCGCAGCCAGTGCCATCGGGCACTGTTCCTTGGGTACCAGGGCGCGGCGGCGGACGGCGGGCGGGGTTTCACGGGAATCAGAAGCTGAGTTTGACATGCGAACCCAGATAGGGGATTTCTATCTGAGTTCAAAATTGAAACTTAGATTCGCCAGCAGAAAGGACACCCCCGATGACCCAGCAGCGCCCGATGGACCGCGACGACACGCTCGAAGATTTTGAGCCGCGCCGGATCACCCTCAACGATGCGGAGAAAACCGTGCATGTTTCCGGCCAGGGCCCGGCGGTGATCGTGATGGCGGAAATGCCGGGGATCAGCCCGCATGTGGCCCGCTTTGCCCGCTGGGTGCGCGACGCAGGCTTCACCGTCTACATGCCTTCGCTGTTCGGCCGTGACGGTTCCGTGGCCACGGCGGAGGACGGTGCCGAGGTGTTCCGCCGCGCCTGCGTCAGCGCCGAGTTCCGCGCGTTTGCCGGCAATGGCGCCAGCCCGGTCACCCAGTGGCTGCGGGCGCTTGCGCGTCTGGCGCACGGCGAATGCGGCGGCGCCGGCACAGGCGCCATCGGCATGTGTTTCACCGGCAATTTTGCGCTGTCGATGATGCTGGAACCCGCCATGCTGGCGCCGGTGCTGGCCCAGCCGTCGCTGCCGCTGGACAACCCGGCAGCTGTCGAAAGCCCGCCCGAAGAACTGGCCGCAGTGCGCGCGCGGTTGGAGCAAGAGGACCTCACCGTGCTTGCCTACCGGTTCCAAGGCGATGCCTTCTGCCAGGCCCAGCGCTTTGCCGCCTATGCCGAAGCGCTGGGGGACCGCTTTGACGCCCGCACCCTGCCGGACAGCGCCGCCGCCGCGGAGGTCCCGCCGTTCTTTGCCAAACACGTCCCCACCCCGCACAGCGTGGTCACCGCGCATTTGGTGGATACGGCAGGCAGCCCGACCCTGGCAGCGCGGGATGAGATCCTGGGGTTCTTCAGGCAGCGGCTGACGGCGGGCCGCTGATAACGGGGGCGGCAAGGCAGGCCAGCCCCGCCCTGCCGCCTCAGTTCTTCGGGCCTTCAAACCAATCAAGCGCCATTTTGCTCCAGCCCTTGGGCAAGCCATGGCCACCCTTGTGCAAGACCAGCTCCAGGCCGCCCGCCTCACAGTCCCAGCGCTTGCGCCAGAGCCCCTCTTCAGCCTCATGCGACGCGGCGTTGCTGGGGCAACCGTTTTCACGCCGCCACAGTTGCAGCCCCTCCCAAACGTCGGCCTGCACCACACTGGCGCCGGGGATGGCGCGGCCTTCCAGCGGCACCACGGTGTCAGCAAACCCGTGGATGTGCAGCAGCCGCACCGGTCCCTTGCAGTCCCGCGTCACCGGCAGCCAGAAGCCGCCGGAAACCGCCGCATACCCGGCGGCAAACTCCGGCATCTGGCAGGCCATGTCCCAGACCATCGAGCCGCCGCGGGAAAAGCCGCTCAGCAGCAATTGCTCTGGATCCACCCCTGCGCGCCCGGCGGCATCCGCCAGCACCACGCGCAGGAAGTCCGTATCGTTGCGGGGATAGGTGTTCCAGCCATCGCGAACCGACCAATCCGCCGGTTTACCCTCTGCCCATGGCAGGCCACTGGGGGCAATCACCGCATAGCCACGCTGTGTGAACGCAGCCACCAGCCTGCTATTGGCAGCAACCTTGGCCCCGCTGCCGCCATAGCCATGCAGGAACATCACCGCAGGCCCGCCCTGCCAGCTGTCCGGCAAGGCCAGGTGATACGTCCCGCCGTCAATCCGGCACGGCCTTTCTCCGCCGCACGGCGCGTCCTGCGCCGCCGCAATTGCCGGCACATACAGCAAAGCCGCGGCCAGCAGCATCAGACCCCGTTTCAGCATCTGCCCCTCCTCAGTCCGGTTCGCGCTCTACCCTAGCACAAACCGCCGGCAGCGCTGCGGCCATGAAAAAGGCCGCCCGTTCTGGGCGGCCGCTGCGAAATGTCTTTATGGAAATACCCCGGACCACACATCCGCGGCTGGGCGCGCACCCCCGAAGGCGCGCCTAACCGCGCCAGCGGCCCAGCAGACGCGCTGCCAGCGCGCCAGAGGCCGTCCGCTCCCGCGCCAGGAGCTTGCCAGCGAGCCACCCCTGGCTGGCAGGCGCCTTGGCAAAATCGGGATGCGCGGCCTCATCCGCGGTCAGCACCTGACGCACAGCAGCCAGGATTTCCACGTCGCTCGGCTCGGCGGCCTCGCTGTTCACGGCTTCCCCCATCTCCGGCTGGTAACACTGTTGCATACTGGCACCTCCACGGTTTGCGGCTCTGGCCAGCGGCCCCCCTGGCCGGTTTCCATCGCCTGAGATCAGAATACCGCAAGGCGCCGCCTACGGGCGCATTTTGTGTAAAATTAGTTAAAATCCAGAGCTGAAACGGGGGGTTTGCAAAACAGTCCCAAAACCAGGGCGCCCATTGTTTCCAAGACGGGGAAAGTACGCCGTTTCAGCATCCTGTGAACCGGGCTTTTGCACCCGCCCGGCGGGCCGGAAATCGCAGAATCGATTCTCTATTTAACAAAAGGCCGCCCGCAAGGGACGGCCTTTCTCAGCAATGCAGCAAGCAGCTTCAGACGGCCTTCTTGCGGCTTTCTTCCAGGTAGATTTCGCGCAGGCGCTTGGCGATCGGTCCCGGGGTGCCGTCGCCCAAGGTCACGCCGTCGATTTCCACCACCGGCATCACAAAGGCGCTGGCAGAGGTGGTAAAGGCCTCGTCTGCACCCTTGGCTTCCTCGATCGTGAACAGACGCTCCTCGATCTCCATCTGCGCTTCCGCCGCCAGACGCAGCACCGCGGCACGGGTGATACCGTGCAGGATGTCATTGGACAGCGGCCGGGTCACGATCTTGCCGTTCTTGACGTAATAGGCGTTGTTGGAGGTGCCTTCGGTCACATAGCCGTCTTCGATCAGCCAGGCATCGTCGCAGCCGGCCTTCTTGGCCATCATCTTGCCCATCGACGGATAGAGCAGCTGCACGGTCTTGATGTCGCGGCGGCCCCAGCGGATGTCCTCGATCGAGATGATCTTGGCGCCTTTCGCAGCGGCAGGGCTGTCGGCCAGGCCAGGCTTGTTCTGGGTGAACAGCACCAGGCTCGGCGGGGTGTCCGCGGAGGGGAACACGAAATCCCGGTCGCCGTCAGAACCGCGGGAGACCTGCAGATAAACCAGGCCTTCTTCGATGCCGTTCAGATCCACCAGCTTGCGGTGGATCTCCAGCAGCTCCTCCTTGGAGCAAGGCGACGCCATGTCCAGTTCCTTGAGCGAGCGGTCCAGACGCACGGCGTGGCCTTCAAAGTCGATCAGCTTGCCGTCGAGGACCGAAGTCACTTCATAAACCGCATCAGCAAACAGGAAGCCGCGGTCAAAGATCGAAACCTTGGCCTCAGCCTCGGGCAGGTATTCGCCATTCACATAAACAGTACGGGTCATTGTTGTCTCCTCAACCCCACAGGGCAGCCTTGGGCGGGTGCACGCCCTCGGCATCAAATGTCAAAGGTTCCTCGCGGTCTTCGGCCAGAAGCAGGGGCCCGTCAAGATCCGTAACCGCCGCACCCTGCGCCACAAGCGTCGCGGGCGCCATCGCCAGCGAAGATCCGACCATGCAGCCGACCATCACCTCATAGCCCTCAGCCAGTGCCGCCTCACGCAGCTTCAGCGCCTCGGTCAGGCCGCCGGTCTTGTCCAGCTTAATGTTGACCACGTCATATTTACCCTTGAGCTTGGGCAGGCTCTCACGGTCATGGCAGCTTTCATCCGCGCAGACCGGCACCGGGCGCTCCATGCCGGTCAGGGCCTCATCCTCGCCCGCAGGCAGCGGCTGCTCGACCAGTTCCACGCCCAGGCGCACCAGATGCGGCGCCAGTTCGGCGTAAACCGCAGCAGACCAGCCTTCATTGGCGTCGATGATGATTTTGGCATCGGGCGCACCCGCACGCACGGCTTCCAGACGGGGCATGTCATCGGGGGTGCCGAGCTTGATCTTCAACAGCGGCCGGTAGGCGTTTTCCGCCGCTTGCTTCTGCATGTTCTCAGGCGTGTCCAGCGACAGCGTATAGGCCGTGATCTCCGGCTTCGGCTCCGGCAGGCCTGCCAGTTCCCAGACGCGTTTACCGACCTGTTTTGCCTCCAGATCCCACAGCGCGCAGTCAACCGCGTTGCGGGCGGCGCCGGCGGGCAGCAGCGACTGCAGCTCTTCGCGGGTGAAATCGGCAGGCAGGCCCTCGATCTCTGCGGTCACGCTTTCCAGTGTTTCATTATAACGGGCATAAGGCACGCATTCGCCCCAGCCGGTTACGCCGTTCTTCTCGACACGGACGGTCAGCACCTTGGCTTCGGTGCGCGAGCCGCGCGAGATGGTGAAGACCTGCGCCAGTTTGAAGACGTCCGGGGTGACGGTGATGTTCATGAAGCTGCCCTTTCCTGCGGCCCTGCGCGCGAGCCGCGGCGGGCCGTGGCACGGCGCCGGAAACTCCTGGCACCTGCCTTTTCATCTTTCCAAAAATACTCCCGCCGGAGGCGCTTGCCCTGTCGGCACGCGCGCCCGGCGGGGGTGTTAGATCAGACTGCAGCCAGCGCGTCCACCAGGCGGCCTGCACCGTGGCGGTACGGGTCAACAGCGGGCAGGCCCATACGCTCTTCGACTTCAGCCAGGTACTTGACCGCGTCGTCTTCGCTAAGGTGCTGGGTGTTCACCGAAATACCGACGATCTGGCAGGCCGGGTTGGCACGCTGTGCCAGCGGCAGGGCCACGTCGCGCAGCTCTTCCAGGGTCGGCACGTCATATTCCGGCAGGCCGCGCATATGGGTGCGGGTCGGCTCGTGGCACAGGATCAGCGCGTCCGGCTGGCCGCCGTGCACCAGCGCCATGGTGACGCCGGAGTATGACACGTGGAACAGCGAGCCCTGGCCCTCGATCAGGTCCCAGTGGTCGTCGTCGTTGTCCGGGGTCAGGTATTCGATCGAACCCGCCATAAAGTCGGCAATCACAGCGTCCAGCGGCACACCGTGGCCGGTGATCAGGATGCCGGTCTGGCCGGTGGCGCGGAAGGTCGACTTCATGCCGCGCTCGCGCATCTCGTTGTCCATCGCCATGGCAGTGTACATCTTGCCGACCGAGCAGTCGGTGCCAACTGCCAGGCAGCGCTTGCCGGTGCGGGGCTTGCCGTTGGCGATCGGGTAGCCGACGGTGGGCACGCGCACGTCATGCAGGGTGCCGCCGTGGGTCTGGGCCGCGGCCACCAGGTCGCCTTCGTCGCGCAGCAGGTTGTGCAGGCCGGAGGCCAGGTCATAGCCCATTTCCAGCGCTTCGATCAGCACTTCCTTCCAGGCCTGGGAAATCACGCCGCCGCGGTTGGCAACGCCGATCACCAGGGTCTTGGCGCCGGCTTCCTTGGCTTCGGCCAGGGTCAGGTCCTTCAGGCCCAGGTCGGCACCGCAGCCCGGCAGGCGGATCTGGCCAACAGCGTGATCAGGGCGCCAGTCACGGATGCCGATGGCAACCTTGGCGGCCAGCATATCGGGCGCGTCGCCCAGGAACAGCAGATAAGGGGTTTCGATCATGGCGGGTTTCCTCTTCACTCTTGCCGGTGAGTTTGCGAAGATTCCCGCACAAGTTCATACCTATTCCGCTGCCCGTCGCTGCTGACGCGCAAGAACCTCCTGCAGTTTTGTCAATTTGCAGAAGATTTCTGCGTTATGTCACCATTGCTGACATTATTTTCCTCTTCCAGCCAGGATTCGGCCTGAAGCACCCCGGTTTGGGGCGCGCCAAGCACCGCAATCGCCTGCTGGGAGCCGGTTTCCTCCGGCGCATCGGCCTGCGTGCGCCGCAGCGCAGCGACGCCTGCAACCATAAAACACAGGGCTGCAAGCAGGATCAGCAATCCATTTCCGTCAGCAATGCTGACCATATTTGGGGCCGCCAGCGTTCCGCCGAACTGGCCGACGTTCAAGAGGAACACCATCGCGCCGCTGGCAGGCACAATCTGCGCCGGTTTCAGCTGGTCGTTGGCATGGGCGGAGCAGACCGCATACATCGGCAGGCTGGCGCCTGCGAGCACCGCAAAGCCGACCACCAGCGCCTGCGGTGTCGGGGTCGCCAGCATCCACAGGCAGGCCGCGGCGCCAATGACGCCAAGCCCCATCAGCACCAGCCGCCGGTCGGTCTTGTCGCTGATCCAGCCGACCGGGTACTGCACCACGGCGCCGACCACCATTGCCACCACCAGAACGCCTGAGGCCTCTGCCGGGCTCATGCCGCGCGACAGCGCATAAAGGGGCAGTGCAATGAACCAGCCGGCCACGGCGGTTGCGCTCACCAGATTGCCAAGCACCGCCATCGGGGACACGCGGTACAGTTTGCGCACCGGCATCCGGTCCGGCACCTCGTATTCCGGCGCCTTGTTGCCGGACAGCAGCAGCGGCACGATCGACAGGGAAATAAGGATCGACACTGCCCCGAACAACAGGTTGCCGCTGGGATCAGGCAGTGCCACCAGTGCAGTGCCAATAGCGGGGCCTGCCATCCAGATCATGAAATAGATCGACAGGATCTGCGCCCGGTTGCTGTTTTCCGATTTCGCCTGCAGCCAGCTTTCGGTGATCACATACATGCCGGGATAACAAACCCCCGCCAGGAACCGCATCGCCGACCAGGAATAGGGGTCGGAGGTCAGCAGATGCAGGATCGCCGAGATCGACACCAGCGAGGCAAGCGCCGAAAACGCCCGGATATGGCCCACCTTGGCCACCATCCCCGGCGCCATCACCGTGCCCAGCAGGGCACCGGCCGGATAGGCCGCCTGCATGATCGAAATGGTGAGGTCGGAGAAGCCAAGCCCCGCGCCCCGGATTGTCAGCAGGGTGACCAAGAGGCCGTTGGCCACCATCAGCATCAGCATGCCCAGAAACAGGGCCCAGTTTTCAATGAATGCACGTCTCATGACCGGGTGCTCGCACAGGCTCCCTGCCGGTTCGCGCCTGTTTGCGGCAATGTTTCCGGCGCCGCATCGCAGCGGTACTTTCTGCATGTGCAAAATTCCCTTGCACATGGCCGCGCAACTTTCTAACACTTCACCCCAGCAGAATTGAAACGTCATTACTCGGAGGATTGCCCCATGAGCTTCCGCATCCAGCCCGCCGCCCCGGCGCGCCCCAACCGCTGCCAGCTGTTCGGCCCCGGCTCCAAAGTGAAGCTGTTCGAGAAGATGGCGGCCTCGGCAGCGGATGTCATCAACCTCGACCTGGAGGATTCGGTGGCGCCGGATGACAAGGATCAGGCCCGCACCAATGTGATCGAGGCGATCAACAGCGTGGACTGGGGCAATAAATACCTGTCGGTGCGGATCAACGGACTCGACACACCCTACTGGTACCGCGACGTGGTGGACATTCTGGAACAGGCCGGCGAGCGGCTGGACCAGATCATGATCCCCAAGGTGGGCTGCGCCGAGGACGTCTATGCGGTGGATGCGCTGGTCACCGCAATCGAGCGCGCCAAGGGCCGCAGCAAGCCGGTGTCCTTTGAGGTGATCATCGAATCCGCGGCGGGCATCGCCCATGCGGAGGAGATCGCCAAATCCTCTCCCCGCCTGCAGGCGATGTCGCTGGGCGCTGCAGACTTTGCCGCCTCGATGGGGATGCAAACCACTGGCATCGGCGGCACCCAGGAGAACTACTACATGATCCGCGAGGGCCAGAAACACTGGTCCGACCCCTGGCACTGGGCGCAGGCCGCCATCGTCGCCGCCTGCCGCACCCATGGCATCCTGCCGGTCGACGGCCCGTTCGGCGACTTCTCGGACGAAGACGGCTATATCGCGCAAGCCAAACGCTCCGCGACGCTGGGAATGGTCGGCAAATGGGCGATCCACCCCAGCCAGATCGCGCTGGCCAACCAGGTCTTCACCCCGTCGGATGAGGCGGTGGCCGAAGCCCGCGAGATTCTGGCGGCAATGGAAGAGGCCAAGGCCTCCGGCGCCGGCGCAACCGTTTACAAGGGCCGTCTGGTCGATATTGCCTCGATCAAGCAGGCCGAGGTAATTGTGGCGCAGGCCGAGCTGATCGCGGGCAGCTGACGCCGGTCCGCGGCTAAAAGTTTCAAGGGCGTCCCCAGGGGGCGCCCTTTTTGATTGGAGGAAGAGATGCCGGATTTGACCTTGCTGCATACGGCTGAGGTGCATGTGGAAACCTTTCGCGCCCTAGCGCTTTCATTGGCACCGGGGGCGGATCTGGACCAGCAGGTGCGCGCCGATTGGCTGGAGCGGGCACAAAGCGGAATTGATGCCGCGCTTAATGCCGAGATTGCCGAGACCGTTGAGGCCGCGGACGGGCCGGTCTTGTGCACCTGCACCACGCTCGGCCCGGCGGCGGAAAAGGCAGGGGCAACACGCATCGACTGGCCAATGATGCAGGAGGCTGCCCGCACCGGAGGACCGGTGCTGATGGCCTATTGCCTGGAGAGCACCGCCGGGCCTTCGGAAGCGCTGCTGCGCCGCGCCTTCGGGGCGCGTGACCCGGCGCTTACTTGCCTGGATCTGGGCCAGCACTGGCCGCTGTTCGAGGCTGCGGACAGCGCGGGCTTTGCAGCTGCCATTGCGGAGGATGTGGCGGAGGCGCTGGCGGCAATGGATTTTGCCTGCGTGGTGCTGGCACAGGCCTCGATGGCCGGGGCAGCTGAACTGCTGCGCGAACAGGCAAGGGTGCCGGTACTGGCCTCGCCCGAGATTGCGATGCGGGTCTTGCTCGCGGGACAAAAGGGCAGCGCCTGACCTAGGAGAGGCGAGCAGCGGCACGGCATGCGTTTTCCCCGGCCAAGGCTCCTGCCCTGCCGGTGTGTCTGGTCCGTTTTTGCCTGTTTTCATGGTCCGTTTCAGCGGAGGCATTATGGACTGGCGGCGCCGCCAGAATGGCGGAGATGGACGGGCGTATCCGCCCGCGTGCTAAACGTTGTCTCTGCACGGCCCCCGCTGCCAGGCGGGAGTCCGGTTCCAAATGTGCCGGGGAGCCAAGCCCCGGCGGGTGATCGCGACCGGGGGCAAGTCTGGCAAATGCGGCTTAAGATCCGGTGAGAGCGGCGTACGCAGGGTGCGCAACACCTACAGCCGCGCGCCTGAAGCCAACGCAGTGCAGTGAGTATTTTAGGAAAGATGAAGCGCATCAGCCTTTCATCTTTCCCCAAATACTCAATTATCCAGTCTCAGCCAGAGATCACGCCCGCAGATCCTTGGGCGAACCCATCACCACATAGGTGGTGATCGCGGTGACATAAGGCGAGGTGCCGAGGATATCGGTGTGGAATTTCTTGTAACTCGGCAAGTCAGCGCATTCGACGCGTAGGAGGTATTCGATTGTGCCGGTGATATTGTGGCACTCCACTACCTCCGGTGCGGCGCTCATCGCACGCTCAAAAGCTTGCTGCGCCTCCTTGGTGTGCTCGCCCAGGCCGACGCCGATATAGGTGGCAAAGCCTACGCCCAGTTTCTGCCGGTCCAGAACCGCGCGGTAACCGGTGATGACGCCGGCCCGTTCCAGCTCCTGCACCCGGCGCAGGCAGGCTGAAGGCGACAGGCCCACCCGCTCTGCCAGTTCCAGGTTGCTGATCCGGCCATCCCGGGTGAGTTCCTGCAATATTTGCTGGTTTATCTTGTCATTCTTCGCCATTGGTTGCAAAAATAGCCGCAGGACGCGGTAGAACGCAATTTCATTTGGTGTGTTCGGCGCAATGATTTTGCGCATGACTTACGAACTTCTCACTGCGCTTGCGCTTTTCGCCTTTGTCTCCTCGATCACGCCGGGACCGAACAACCTGATGCTGATGGCCTCAGGCGCCAATTTCGGCTTCCGCCGCACCATCCCGCATATGCTGGGGGTGGCGCTGGGGTTCGTGTTCATGGTGCTGCTGGTCGGCGCAGGGCTGGTGCAGGTGTTTGATGCCTTCCCGGTCAGCTACACGGTGCTGAAGGCAGTGTCGGTTGTGTACCTCTTGTGGCTGGCGTGGAAGATCGCCAATGCGGCGCCGGTGCAGGCCAAGGGTACCGAGGGCCGCCCGATGACGTTTCTGCAGGCGGCGGCGTTTCAGTGGGTGAACCCCAAGGCCTGGGCGATGGCGCTGACCGCCATCAGCGCCTATACGCCGGATCAGACGCTGGCAGCAATCCTGCTGGTGGGGGTGATTTTCGGAGCGATCAACCTGCCCTCTGTCGGGTCCTGGACGGTGCTGGGCCAGCAGATGGCGCGGTTCCTGACCAGCCCGCGGCGGCTGGTGCTGTTCAACTGGACCATGGCGGCGCTGCTGGTGGCTTCGCTCTATCCGGTGATCTGGCCGCAATAACGCAGGTGCCTCTTCCGGCCCGAAGGGGCGGAGCGCCCGCCCCCGCACAAGAGGGCGGGCGCTGCCCGGCCTGCTGCCGGGCGGGGCGTTATTTCAGGGGCAGGCAGATCTCTGTCAGGAGATCCTCCGGCGCGGTGTCGCGGGGATTGTTGAGATAAACCTCGTAACAGGGCTGATCGGCAGGCTCCTCCCCCGACGCGGGCAGCCAGTTGCCGAACAGGCTGTCATAGGCGGAATGAATGCCGGAATAGGGTCCCTTGTAGGTCAGCACCGCAGTGCGGCCGCCGGGCAGGTTCACCTCTTCCAGCCCCTCCGGCAGATCACCGGCCAGTTCGGCCCCGGCGAAACTGCGCAGATCAGCTTCGGCCACGTCACCGGGGCTATCGAAATAGACCCCCATCACAGCGCCGACCTGCGGCCAGAGCCGGCGGCTTTCGCAGATGGCCCCGAAGGCTTCAAAACTTTTGCCGATTTCATGGTAGGCCCCCTTGTGCGGCAGGCCGGCAAGGCGGCGGGCGGGGTCGGTGCGGGTGATAACATCATGCATGGGATAGCTTCCTGTTCTGAGAGTTGGATTCGGCAGCCCGATCTTGCCGCCGCGGCGGAAGGCGGCGGGGCTGCAGCCATAGGCATCAGAGAAAGCACGGGAAAAACTGCGCTGATTGGGATAGCCGACGCGGGCTGCAATCTGAGCGGCAGGCATATCCTCGATCACAAGCCAGACCGCTGCCCGGTGCAGGCGGATACGGCGCACGGCCTGGGCGCAGGTCTCGCCAGTGAGCGCCCGGAAAACCCGGTGCCAGTGAAACCGTGACATGGCCGCCACATCCGACAGGGCATCCAGTGACAGATCGCCATCGGTGTTGTCGTGGATATAGGCCAGAACCCGCAGGATCCGGTCTTCGTAACTGGCGGCCATTGGCGGCATCTCCTTGTCTTTCTCTGCCCTCACCTCATGCCACGGCAGCAAATCACAAATCTTGCTGAGTTGCATCTTGGCGCGGCTAAGGCCATATAGCTGCAAACCTGCCAAGCAGAGGCGACATGACCCAGTATCTGGAATTCGAAAAACCGCTGGCCGAAATCGAAGGCAAGGCGGAAGAACTGCGGGCGCTGGCGCGCGCGAACGAGGAAATGGATGTGGCGGATGAGGCCGCAGCGCTGGACGCCAAAGCGGCGCAGCTGCTGAAGGACCTCTACAAGGAGCTGACCCCCTGGCGCAAATGCCAGGTGGCACGCCATCCGGAGCGCCCCCATTGCCAGGACTACATCAAGGCGCTGTTCACCGAGTACACGCCGCTGGCCGGCGACCGGAACTTTGCCGATGACCTGGCGGTGATGGGCGGGCTGGCGCGGTTTAACGACCAGCCGGTGGTGGTGATCGGCCACGAGAAGGGCTCCGACACCAAGTCGCGCATCGAGCGCAACTTCGGCATGGCGCGCCCCGAAGGCTACCGCAAGGCGATCCGCCTGATGGAGATGGCCGGACGGTTCAAGCTGCCCGTGATCACGCTGGTGGACACCGCAGGCGCCTACCCCGGAAAAGGCGCCGAGGAGCGCGGCCAGTCCGAGGCGATTGCGCGCTCGACCGAGATGTGCCTGAAGATCGGTGTGCCGCTGATCTCGGTGATCATCGGCGAAGGCGGCTCTGGCGGCGCGGTGGCTTTTGCCACGGCGAACCGCGTGGCGATGCTGGAGCATTCGATCTATTCGGTGATTTCCCCTGAAGGCTGCGCCTCGATCCTGTGGAAGGACGCCGAGAAGATGCGTGAAGCCGCCGAGGCGCTGCGCCTCACTGCCCAGGATCTGAACAAGCTGGGCGTCAACGACCGGATCATCCCGGAACCGCTGGGCGGCGCCCACCGCGACCCGAAGGCGGCGATCAAATCCGTCAGCAGCGCCATCCAGGAGATGCTGGACGAGCTGAAAGGCATGGAAGCTGCCGCACTGGTCAAGGACCGGCGCCAGAAGTTCCTGGACATTGGCTCCAAGGGGCTGGCCGCCTGAGCCTCAGCCTGCCTGAAAACAAGGAAACCCGGCTGCGAGGCCGGGTTTTTTTCATCTCTGCATTTGCAAAGACCCTTTCACAGTTTTCACAGCTGGAGGCAATTATGCCTGAACGCGCCGCACGTCCGCGCAGTGTCCGCATCTTCGCATTGGCTGTCCTCAGTGCCTTCTTCCTGGGGGCGCTGCCCATCCTGTCGGGCAAGGCCGGGTATCAATTCCTGCCGTCAGAGCAATGGCTCACCCAAACGCATGTTGCCGCAATTCTCCTCGGCGGACTGGCCGCTGCAGCTGCGCCTTTTGCCGTTTTGAAGGGGATGAAAATGCAGCCCCGCAAGCACGGCACGTTCATGAAGATCATCCTCACCGGCTTGGCCCCGTTTTTTGCCTTTACGGTTTTCAGCCACTTCGTTTCACTGGGCATTCCATTAATCGTTGCAATCGCCGCCGGTACAGAAACCCGGGCAGGATACACTGTCTCAGAGGTCAAGCTTCTGAAGGCTGGCAAATGCCCCAACCCTATAAGAATTGCCGACATGCCCTTTGCCTGGGGGGAGTTGTGCAATTTCCCAGCCGGTTTTGTTCAGGGCCTGGAGCCGGGTGCAAGGATAACCGCCGAAGGCAGGGGCACACAGATGGGACTGTTTGTCACCAGCCTCAGCCAACAGGAGTAAACCGACAGCGCACGCCCTTCTTTGCTTGCCAAGCATTCACGGCGGCAGCGGTTCCAGGTGAAAGGGCTGCAAGTTCCGCAGGTTTACGCCGCGAAGCATCGCGATCCAGGCCTCAAAGAAGGCCGCAGAACCGCCGCCGGACATCCCGGCAAGCAGGTCTTCCGGGGATCGGAATCACGTAGAATTTCACTGTATGATGGCGGAGACGAAGGGATTCGAACCCTCGAGACGGTTTCCCGCCTACTCCCTTAGCAGGGGAGCGCCTTCGACCACTCGGCCACGTCTCCGCTGACCCGTATATCTGCGCAAGCATGTGGAACGCAAGACGAAATTTCCCTTTTTCTCACAAATCGCACTGGCAGCCCCAACCCCTTGAAATGGCATTGAAAGCGCCTGGAATTGCGATGATTCCACGTAGTGTTTGGATACCTCTCAAAGATTGCGCGAACTGCGTCAGCTCCTTTCAATTGCGTTCTGCAATCGAAAGAAAGCGCTCCTCGCGCGCGATGGGGCTTCGCCCGTCAAGCCGCAGCACGCAATGCATTTCCGCGCGTTGGACAACGAACAGATCTGCTTACCAAGAAGGATCGGTTCGCTGGCCAAACCCGCAACTGCGGCACACGCGAACTCGCGAGGAAGCTCGCCGCCTGCGCCACGCCCGGCAGCCGCCGGGGACACCGCGCGCCGGAAAACTCACCGGCGCACAGAAACCACGCACAGGCGCGAAATGCCGGATCGGCGGTTCAAGCTGGCTGTCCAGCCAGTCAATCGCAATCTTGCCAGCCTTGGCTGGGCTTTTTCCATCTTTTGTGACCGCTATTCAGGCGGGTGCACCGGCTGAACGTGCCATGTTCGCATTGAAATAGTCCTCGTTTTCGTGATCATGAGCTCGAGCTGCCGCTCAAGTTCACAGCCGCAGGCCAGGCGGCGGAAACGGACACCGGAGACATGCATACAGACCAGCTCATTGCCTGCCCGACCTGCGACGTGCTGAACCGCGACGTGAATGTGAAACCCCATACGGTTGCCCGCTGCGCCCGCTGCGGCACGGTGCTGGCGGCGCCCAAGTCGGGCGCCATGACACGGATCGCGATGCTGTCGCTCACCGCGCTGATTCTGCTGGCTGCAGCGGCTGGTTTCCCGTTCCTTGAGCTGAGGGCACAGGGCCTGTCGCATCAGGCGTCGGTCCTGGACGCCGTGCTGGCCTTTTCCAGCGGGCCGATGGCGCCTCTGTCGCTGGCGACCGGCCTGCTGATCGTGCTCTTGCCCGCGGCACGCTTTTGCGCGCTGATCTATACTCTGGCGCCGATGGCCCTGGGCTGGCACCCTGCACCGCACGCCGCCACGGCCTATCGCTGGGCAGAGCGGCTGAAGCCCTGGGCCATGGCTGAGATTTTCATCATCGGCGTGGCAGTGGCCCTGGTCAAAGTCTCTGGCCTGGCGCGCGTCGGGCTGGGACCGGCTTTTTGGGCGTTTACCGCGCTCCTGGTGGTAACCATTCTGACCGATAACGCGATTTGCAGGCTGACCGTATGGAAAACCCTGAAAACCCGCAGCGCTTCCTGACCGCGGCAGCCGCCGGGCTGGCCGGCTGCCGCGTCTGCGGGACCGCCAACCCGGGCGCTGCCCGGGCCTGCACGTGCTGCGGCAGCCCGCTGGAACCTGCCGCCCCCGCCAGCCTGCAGCGTGTCTGGGCCTGGCTGGCGGCGGGGCTGGTTGCCTATGTGCCCGCCAATGTCTACCCCATGCTGCGCACCACCACCTTTGGCCGCAGTTCCGAAAATACCCTGATCGGCGGCATTGCCGAACTGTTCAGCCACGGCTCCTACGGTGTGGCCCTGATCGTTTTCTTCGCCAGCATCGTGATCCCCGTGGCCAAGTTCCTCGCCATCGCCTATCTGGCGGTGTCCGTCCGCAGGCCGGCAGCCCTTGGCAGCCATGGCCGGCTGGTGCTTTATGAGGTGGTCGAATTTATCGGACGGTGGTCGATGATTGATGTCTTTGTGGTGGCAATCCTGACCGCCCTCGTCCAGCTTGATTTCGCTGCTGCCATCGCCCCTGGCATGGCAGCGGTCAGTTTTGCCTTGTCGGTTGCCTTCACCATGCTGGCCGCCCAGAGTTTTGATCCGCGTCTGATTTGGAACGCGGAAAGCGAGAATTTGAATGACCACGCCTGATCCCGCCCCGATGAACATCACGGCCCGGCGCCCTTCGCTCTGGCGCAACCTGTCACTGGTCTGGCTGGTGCCGCTGGCCGCGCTCGCTGTATCGCTGGGCGTGGCCTGGAAAGCCTATTCCGAGCGCGGCGTGCTGATCACCATCAGCTTTGAAAACGCTTCAGGCATCGCTGCAAATGAAACAACGGTGCGTTACCGCGATGTGGTGATCGGCCGGGTGGAGAAAGTCGGCTTTGCCGATGATCTGAGCAAGGTGTCCGTCCAGGCCCGCATCGACAAGGAGATCGCTCCCTATCTGGATGCGGATGCAACCTTCTGGGTGGTCAGGCCGGAGGTCTCAGCGCGCGGCATATCGGGGCTCAGCACGGTGCTGTCCGGTGTCTATATCGAAGGCAGCTGGGATCAGGCCCCCGGTCTTTCCCAAACCGCTTTTGAGGGCGCAGACCGGCCGCCGCTGGCGCAGCCGGGCCGCGGCGGGCGGCGGATCACTCTGCGCACCGACGACGGGCGGATGATCTCTGAGGGCGCGCCGGTGCTGTTCCGCGGCATCGAGGTCGGGCGCCTGGAAACCCCTCGTCTGACTGTCAGCGGCGACAGCATCGTTGTCGATGCCTTCATCGATGCACCGCATGACCGGCGCATCAACTCCGCCACCCGCTTCTGGGACAGCTCCGGCTTCTCGGTCTCGATCGGCCCCAGCGGGCTGTCGCTGGACGTCGACAGCATCGCCTCTTTGGTGGCCGGCGGCATCGAGTTCGACTCGGTGTTTGACGGCGGCCAGACCGTTGGTCCCGGCACAGTGTTTGACATCCACACCGACGAGGCCGCAGCCCGCCGCACCGCCTTTGCGCGCACCCTGTCCGGCGGGGTTGCCGTCGCGGTTGCCTTTGACGAGTCGGTGGCGGGCCTGGCCAGCGGCGCGGAGGTTCAGCTGCGCGGCGTCAAGGTCGGCGAGGTCAGCAGCCTCAACGCAGCCATTCAAAGCGGCAGCGACGAAGCCGAGGTGCGGCTGATCGCCAAGCTGCTGCTGGAACCTGGCCTGATGGGCCTGCCGCGCGGTGCGGGCGAGGCAGAAGCGCTTGATTTCCTTGAACAGGCGGTGGCCGGCGGCCTGCGCGCGCGGCTGGCCTCTGCAGGCCTGTTCAGCTCGGAACTGCTCGTCGAGCTGGTGACGCTGGAGGACGCGGCCCCCGCAGCCTTCAACCGCGAAGCAGAACCCTTCCCAGAGCTGCCAAGCGCCCCCTCCGACCTGCCCGATTTCACTGCCACCGCCGAAGGCGCGCTGGAGCGCATCAGCGAACTTCCGGTGGAAGAGCTTATGGCGCAGGCCATCGCCACCCTCGCCAGCATTGAAAACCTGGCCGCTGCCGACAGCACCCGTCAGGCACCCGCCGCTGCGGTGGCGCTGCTGGAGGACACCCGCGCACTGCTTGCCGATCCGGGCACCCGCGCCCTGCCGGGAGAGCTGCAGGCGGCTGTATCCGACGTGCGTGCCCTGCTGGCAGATCTGCAGCAGGGCCGGGCTGCGGCCAATCTTGCAGCCGCGCTGGAACAGGGCAGCCAGGCCGCCGCCAGCCTTGCCGCGGCGTCGGATGAACTGCCCGCGCTGGTCGCCGATTTCCGGGCACTGGCGGCCAAGGCGAATTCGCTGGAGGCCGAGGAGCTGATCCGCTCAGCCAGCCAGCTGATAGACAGCGCCGATGCGGTAATCGGCACAGAGGGCGCCCGCGCCCTGCCCCCGGCCCTGACCGCTGCGCTGGAGGAAATGCAGGCCACACTGGAAGACATGCGCCAGGGCGGGCTGGTGGAGAATGCCAATGCCACCATGGCCTCTGCCCGCGGTGCCGCAGACGCTGTGGCGGCCGCTGCCGAAGGACTGCCTGCACTTTCAGCCCGGCTTGAGCGTCTGGTGGCCCAGTCCGAGGCACTGATCGCCTCCTATGGCGGCCGCTCCAGCTTCAACTCCGAAACCCTGGACGCGCTGCGCGAGATCAAGACCGCTGCCCGTGCGGTGTCCCAGCTGGCACGCAAGATCGAACGCGACCCGAATTCCCTGCTGTTTGGAAGATAAGATGATTAACACCCTGAAATTTCTGCTCCCCATCACCCTGCTGGCGGCCTGCGCCGGGAGCAACGATCCACGCTATCTGATTTCCTCTGCACCGGGTGAAACCGTCGCAAACCTGCGCTCCCGTTCGATTGAGGTGCGGCTGGTGTCGCTGCCGTCCTATGCCGCGGCCTCGGACATCGTTGCGGAGGGCGAAGGCGGAGCGCTTTATGCGCTGGGTGGCGCGCAATGGGCAGACGATCCGGCCCGCGGCATGACCGCCGCCCTGGCCCGCGGGTTGAACGAGCGCACCGGCGCGGCCGCAGCCATTGAGCCCTGGCCGCTGAACACCGGCCCGGACGCGCGTCTGGATGTGCGGGTGGATCAGGTCTATGCCCGCGCCGATGGCCAGTTTGAACTGTCCGGCCAGTTCGCGGTCTCCTCGCCCGAGGGCACAGTGCGCGAATTCGTGAAGCGGTTTGACATCACCACGCCCGTCGACGGCGCCGGCCCGGCTGCCACCGCCGATGCCCTGGCACTGGCACTGGCAGAACTGGCCCGCCAGGTCTCAAAATCCCTTTAGGCCGCCCGGCTGAACTCTTCCGGCGTGCCTGTCAGCAGGCCGCGGTCACGATGATCTCCACCTTCAGGTCCGCCCGCGCCAGCCTGGCCTCGCCGCAGGCCCGGGCCGGGGCGTGGCCTTGCGGCACCCAGGCATCCCAGACCGCGTTCATCTCCGCAAAGTCCTTCATGTCGGCCAGCCATACTATCGCCTGCAGGATCTGCTGCGGCGAGGACCCGGCCTTCTCCAGCAGCGCCTCGACGCGGGACAAGCAGTCGCGGGTTTGCGCGGCCACGTCAGCGCCGTCCCCGACCTGGCCGCACAGATAGGCCACGCCGTTGTGCTTCACGATCTTGCTCATCCGGGCGCCGGTGTCGATCCGTTCGATCATCTTGTTCTCCTATTCAGCGGCATTGGCGGAGAGGTTCTCCATCGCGGCCAGTTCACCCAGTGTCACCGGCTTGATCGGCGGCCGGATCCGGTAATAGCCGGTTTCATCGGGTGTCTGCCCGTTGGCCTCGGCCAGCAGCGCGGTCACGGTCAGTCCGCAATAGCGGCCCTGGCACGGCCCCATACCCGCGCGCCCGAAGGCCTTGGCCTGGTTCGGGCCGAGACAGCCGAGCCTGGCATAACTGCGGATGTCGCCCGCGGTGACTTCCTCGCAGCGGCAGACGATGGTGCTGTCCGCGGGCCGCACAGCGCCCGCAAAAGGCGGATAGGCGGCATCCAGGAACGGGCGCACCGCGGTTTCCCGGCTGCGGCGGCTGAACAGCGGCGCGGCCAGGCGGTCGCGCTCCTGTGCGGTGATCCGGCCCAGTTCCTCTGCCGCTTTCAATGCTGCAATCCGGCCCGCATATTCGGCCGCCATTGCACCGCTGATGCCCGCGCCGTCGCCAGCGATCAGGACACCGTCCCTGCCGGTCTCGCCCCATTTTCCAGTCTCAGGCACAAAACACTGCTGCGCGTCTGACCAGACATGCGGCACATTGATTGAGCGTGCGGCCTGGGTGTTCGGCACCACGCCGTGATGCAGCAGGACGGTACCGCAGGCGATGCTGTGCGCCTGCCCCTTGCTGCGGAAGGTCACCGCCTCGGCCGCGGTGCTGCCGGCCACCGCGATCTCCGTGGCACCGGTATAGCGCGGCACGCCGGCTCGCTTGATTTCTGCCAGCATCTTCAAGCCCTTGGCCAGATAGCGCCATCCGCGCAGCGCGCCGGACAGGTGGCGGGCTGCTGCCAGCGGGCTGGCCCCGGTCTGGGTCTCAACCAGTGACAGCGGCGGCGTGCCCGCCCGCACCATCTGTGCCGCAATCAGATAGAGCAGCGGCCCGCTCCCGGCGAGCACGGCGCGGCGCGGCAGGACGCCGGATTGCTTCAGCAGGATCTGCGCGGCACCTGCGGTCATCACGCCCGGCAGGGTCCAGCCTGGGACCGGCATCGGACGCTCCAGCGCGCCGGTGGCCAGGACTACCCGGTCCGCGTCCACCTGCCCTGCCCGGCCCTGTCGGCTAAAGGAGATGCGGAACCCGTCCTCAATGGCCCAGACAACGGCACCTGGCAGGTGGGTGATCCCGGCCCCGCCAAGACCCGCTGTCAGGGTTGCCCCATGCAGATACTCTTGCCCCAGAATAGCGCCGCGCGGCCCGCCCGCGCGGTCCACCTCGCGGTAGATCTGCCCGCCGGGGCGGTTCTGCTCGTCCAGCAGGGTGACGCTCAGGCCCTGCCGAGCGGCTTCTGCTGCGGCCGCCATGCCAGCCGGGCCTGCGCCGATGATTGCCAGGTCACAGCGTTTCATTGCCAGCCTCCGCTTCATGCGGGCGGGCAATTTTCATGTCCTCCTCGACTTCCAGCATACAGGCCTGCTGCACCCGGCCGCCGGTTTCCACCAGGCATTCGAAACAGGCGCCCATCATGCAAAACGGCGCCCGCGGCGCGCCCGACACAGGCGTGTGGCGAAACACCTGCACGCCAGCCGCCAGCAGCGCGGCAGCCAGGTTGGCGCCTGCGGGCAGGTCCAGCGGCAAACCGTCAAACCAGACCCGCACGCGGGGGGCATCATCTGCCAGCTCAAGAAACGGGGAATCGGTCTTCACTGAACACCTCCAGATCAGGGGCGGCTGCGGTGCCTTCCAGCCAGTCAGGCAGGAACAGCGCATGGGCCGCGGCCAGGGTGATGCCGCTGTGGCAGGTGACAAGGTAAGCGCCCGGCATCTCGGGGCTTTCCTGGTAGATCGGCAAGCCATCGGGCGACAGAATACGCAGGGCGCCCCAGCTGCGCACCAGCTGCGCGCGGGCCAGCGCCGGATAGGCGGCGATGGCCTCTGCGGCGAGGCCCGACAGACCCGGCTGCGTCACGCCGTCATCCAGCCCGACCTCTTCGTTGGTGGCGCCGATCTGGATGCCCCCCTCATCCACTTGACGGGCAATCAGCGAGGGGCGGTTGATCAGTTTCGGCATCTTCTCGGTGATCAGCACCTGGCCGCGCTGTGGCCGCACCGGTGCCTTGAAACCCAGCTTGGGGCCCAGCTCCATCGCGCCAAGGCCTGCCGAAAGCATTACCTTGCCCGCCGTAACCACGGTGCCGTCGCTGCACTGGACCTTGAAGACATCGGGCTTGGACACGCCGTTAACGGTCTTGCCGTTCAGAACCCTGCCGCCCAGCCGCCGCACGTCCTCTGCCAGAGAGACCAGCAGGCGCAGCGGGTTTGCGTGGCCGTCCTGGTGGTGCAGGATCGCGCCTGCGACCTTGGGGCCGATATGCGGCTCCTCGCGGCTGAGCGCATTGCGGCCCAGAACCTCGTAAGGGTAGTTGCCGCCCAGCTTGTCCTTCAGCGCATCGTACTGCGCCACGGTGGTATAGAGCGTTTCCTCGGAGAAATGCAGGTCATAACCGCCGTTCTGCTGCAACCCGACAGAGCGGCCGGTGCCGTCCTCCAGTTCCGCCGCAAATCCGGCCCAGGCGGCAGCGGACTGCTGGCTCCAGCTGGCATAGCGCGGCTGCTTCATGCCCTTGGACTGCACCCAGACCAGGCCGAAGTTGCCGCGGCTGGCCCGGAACGCGCCGTCATCGCCGTCCAGCACCGTGACACGCTTGCCGCGCCTGAGCAGCCCCCAGGCCACCGACAGGCCGACAACGCCGCCGCCGATCACTGCATAGTCTGCTTCCATCCTGCCGCTTCTCCGGGGTTGGCTGCGGTTGCGGGACGGCGCACGGCCGCCCCCGTCCTTGATACGGGATTACTTGCCGATCTGGTCAAGAATGCTCTGGCCCCAGCCGGCGCCAACGTCTTCCAGAACCACCGGCCAGACGTCTTGGCGCACCTTGGCGGCCATCGCGGCCAGTTCGCCGGCGCTCAGATCGACCACCTTGGCCCCCAGCTCATCGGCCAGGCGCTGCTCCCATTTGCCCTGATCCTTTTCGGCGACGGTCCAGCGCTGCGCTTCAAACTCCGCCGCGGCGGCTTTCAGCGCCTCCTGGTCTTCGGCGTCCAGCTCAGCCAGCGAACCGTTGGAGATGATCATGTACCAGACCTCAAAGTGGGTGTTGGCAGGCACATAGGCCTTGGTCACATCGCGGAACGAAGCGTAATAGCCTTCGGCGCCGGAACCGATGACGCCGTCAACCACGCCGGTCTGGATCGCGGTGAACGCCTCGGAGAAGGGGATTGGCGACGGAATGTAACCCAGCGCCTCGCCGGTCAGCTGGAAGCTCTTGATGCCGGGCACCCGCACCTTGATGCCGTTGGATTGCGACGGGTCGCCGGGGCTGACCGCATCGGTATTCAGCGCAATGCCGCCGAAATACACCGGGTAGGCGGCCAGCATGGTGATGTCCTGTTTGGCATAAAGCTCTGCCATCACGTCGCGCACCGCACCGCCGGGGCCGTAGATCTTGCGCGCTTCATCCCAGTTATTGGCCAGATAGGGGAAGGAGCTGATCTGCATCCGGCGGTCCGCCGCGGCAGCTGCGGGCTGGGTCGCCATGTCGATGGCGCCAACGCTGATGCGCTCCTGCACAGTGGTGTAATCGCCGAGCGCAGAGGCAGGGAAGATGTTGATAGACACCTCGCCGCCGGTGGCCTCATCCACCTGGGCTGCAAAGGCGCGCAGCTCCTTGTCGATGGTGGTGTCCTGGGGACGCACGTGGCTCATCTTGAGGTCGGCGGCCGAGGCGAGGCCTGCCAGCGACATCAGGGCAGCAGCAGCGGTGCCGGTCAGAAAGTGTTTCATGGGTAGTCTCCTCCGTAGGGTGTCTGGTGTTTGTCAGGGGTGGGGTCAGTAGCCGAAGAAACGCGGCAGAAAGAGCGACAGGTCGGGCCACAGCGAGGTCAGGAAGACCACCGGCACATAGCCTGTCAGGATCAGGATCATTGCGGGCGGGATCACCTTGGTGACCTTCACATTGCCAATCCGCGCGCCGAGGTAGAGGATCGAGGCATAGGGCGGGGTGACACCGCCCATCGCGGTATTGACGCCCATGATCGCGGCAAACTGCACCGGGGTGACGCCGATCGCCTGCATCAGCGGCAGCAGCAGCGGCGCAATCAGGATGATGGCGGTGACGTCGTTCACGACCATGCCGACCAGGAACAGCAGGATATTGATGAAGATCAGCAGCAGCACCTTGTTGTCGGTAATCTCGAAGATCGCGCTGACCATCTTCTGCGGGATCGCCTCATAGACGAACATCTGGCTCAAGATCATCGAGAACAGGATCATCACCATGATCGCGCCCACCGCCGTGGCGGCTTCCTTGCCGGCCTCCAGGAAGCTGTTCCACTTCAGCCCCTTGTAGATGAAGAACCCAACCGGCAGCGCATAAATCACCGACAGCGCGGCGGCTTCGGTCGGGGTCATGATGCCGCCGTAGATGCCGCCCAGGATGATCACCGGCATCAGCAGTGCCGGGGTCGCGTTAAAGCCTTTCTTGGCCACATCGCCTGCCAGCTGGGAGAAGGTGGGCGCGTCATCCAGCACCAGGTTGAACTTGCGGCTCATCCACAGGTTCATGGCCGAGAAGTTGAACATAATCAGCAGGCCCGGCCCCAGGGTCGCCAGGAAGCAGGCGAGGATCGAGGTATCGGTCACCCAGCCATAGACGATCATGGTGACAGACGGCGGGATCAGCAGCCCAAGGATTGAGGAGTTGGCAATCAGCGCGGTGGCGTATTCCCGCGGGTAGCCGCGCTTTTCCATCTCGGGGATCAGCAGCGGACCGATGGCAGCGATGCCGGTCAGGCCGGAGCCGGAGATCGCGCCGATGATGGCGCAGCTGACCGCGGCCACAACACCCAGGCCGCCGCGGATATGCCCGATGAAGGCATTGACGAAGTTCAATAGCGAGGCAGCAATGCCGCTGGCCGACATGATGGTGCCCGCCAGAACAAACAGCGGAATGGCCAGCAGAACCGGGTTGCCCAATTGCTGGGAGCCCCACAGCATCATGCCCTTCATGGTCACATCGCCCAGGAAATACATGATCATCAGAGCGGCGCCGAAACAGTAGGGCAGCGGCACGCCCAGGGTCAGGGTCAGAACCAGAACGGCGATGGCAAGGAGTGCGATTTCAATCATTTTGCGGCTCCGGCGCGCAGGGCGTTGATATGGCGCAGCAGGTGCACCGCGGTGTAGAGCATCATCAGGGCCAGACCGGCCACGAGCGCCACTTCGGAATAGAATGTCGGCAGGTAGAGCGTCGGGCTCTCCTTCCAGACCCGCCAGGCGTACTGGGTGTATTCCCAGGCCCAGCTCAGCAGCCACAGGCCGACGGTCAGGCTGATGACTTCACCGATGATCGCCAGCACGGTATGGCCGCGCTCTGTCTTGATGGCGATTTCCAGCACGTTGGCGCGGATGTGGGTGTCCTCGCGCGAGGCGTTCACGGCGCCAAGGATGTACAGCCAGATGGTCGGATAGAGCATGGTCTCCTCCAGCCCCATCACCGGGATCTGCAGCAGGTAGCGGGTGACCACCTGGACGAACTGGCCAAGGGCCACCAGGCAGATCAGCCCGGTCAGCAGATATTTTGAAAATGTGTCCATCTGTCCTCCTTCCGGTGTCCCCGCACCGGGTTTGGCGGATTTGGCTGGACAAGGGGCATAAGATCAATTTCAAAATATCTGTTACTCCATAAACTGACTTGATACCCCAACCATGAACTTCTCGATCCGCCAGATCTTCACCTTCCGCGAGGTCATGCGCAGCGGCTCCATCTCCCAGGCCGCGCGCACCGTCGGGCGCACCCAGCCCGCTGTCAGCACGATGATCTCCACGCTGGAGGGCGAGCTGGGCTTCAGCCTGTTCGTCCGCGAGCAGGGCAAGCTGATCCCGACGCCGGAGGCCCGGTTCTTTCTGGAGGAATGCGAGACCGTTTTGGAGCGCATCGAACGGGTCGAGCGCACGGTGAGCAAGATCCGCAGCCACGAGGCCGGCAAGCTGCGCATCGCTTGCCACCCGGCGGCAGCCGGGCTGTTCATGCCGCGGATTCTAACGGATTTTCTGCAGGGCAAGGATGAGCTTGAGGCGGCACTGATCATGCGGTCCTCGGACGTGATCGAGGACCTGATCGCGTCGCAGCAATTCGACATCGGCTTTGCCGAGACCCCTGCCCCGCGCCCCTCTGTCCGGCAGATGGATTTCGATCTGGAATGCGTCTGCGTGGTGCCCGCCAGCGACCCGCTTGCGGCAGCCGCAGAGATCACCCCGCAGGATCTGGACGGCAAACCGATGGCGGTTTTGTTCGATCAGCATCCGCTGACGGTCCAGACTGAGACCGCATTCCACCGGAGCGGCTGCCGGTTCCGCAAGCGGCTGGAACTGCGCACCTGGGCACCCGGCCTGCAATTTGTTGCGGCAGGCATCTGTTACATGATCTGCGACATGATCACCGCCTACAGCTGCCTGCAGCAGCGCCAGACCACAGAGGATCTGGTGTTTCGCCGGTTCCGCCCGCGAATCGGAACCGGCGTATCGATCCTGACGCCGGGCTACGCCACCCAGTCGCTGACCTCCAAGGCGTTCACAGAGCAGCTGTGCAACGCCATCGAGAACATGCAGGCGGAAATGGAAACCTGCCTTAGCCGCCAGGGGCAGGCCTCCCCCGCGCCCCCGCAATAATGCGCACCTCGGCAGCGCGATTGCGGCGGACGGCGCGCGGGATATTCTCCGCGCAGCCGCCCTGCCTTCAATCCGTTTCCCTTGTCAGAAAATTGCTGCTGGCAGCCAGGTGGCAAGACCGGGAACCAGCCAGACCAGCAGAACGCCCAGCGCCTGCAGCCCGATGAACGGCACCACCCCCTGGTAAATCTGGCGGGTGGTGACCTCTTTCGGCGCGGCGCCGCGCAGGTAAAACAGCGAAAAGCCAAAGGGCGGCGTCAGGAAACTGGTTTGCAGGTTGATCGCAATCAGAATGCCCAGCCAGACCGGATCATGGCCCATCAGGATCAGGGCCGGCGTCACCAGAGGCAGCACGATCACCGAGATCTCAACGAAATCGAGGAAGAAGCCCAGCACAAAGATGAACAGCATGCAGAACAGAAGCGCGCCGGTCGGGCCGCCGGGCATGCTGCCCAGGAAGTGCGCCACCCGCTCCTCGCCGCCCAGCCCGATGAAAACCAGGGAGAACATGCCAGCCGCCAGGATGGTGGCAAAGATCATCGCCGTCATGGTGGCGGTTGAGGTCAAGGCCTCATGCAGGATGCGCTTCTGCAAGCCGCTGCGCAGGGCAGCCACGATGGCAACACCCCCTGCCCCCGCCAGCAGCGCATAGAAAACGCCCGCCGCCAGATCGCCGGCGCCCAGATCGCTGCGCTGCAGACGCACCGGATGCACCCCGGACAGGATCCCCAGCAGGATCAGTGCCGCCGCGCCGAACAGGATCAGCCGCGCCGGGCCGCCTGCCCTTGCGCCCGCCATCAGCAGGGCGCCGATACCGCCCACAGATGCCGCCTCCGTCGGGGTGGCAACACCGCCCAGAATGGCGCCGAGCACAGCAAAGATCAGCAGAACCGGCGGCACCACCGCGCGCACAACGTCGCCGCTTGCCGGGCGGGCCGCCCCGGCCGGGGCTGACGGCATGTCCTGCGGCCGCAGCAGGCCGCGGATCAGAATATAGAGAAGATAGAGCAGCACCAGCACCAGCCCCGGCACCAGCGCCGCGGCAAAGAACTGGCCCACCGACAGCGCCTCAACCGAGAATTTGCCCTGCTCATACTGGGCCTGCTGGTAGGCGTTCGACATCACGTCGGCCAGGATGATCAACAGCGTCGACGGCGGGATGATCTGCCCCAGCGTGCCCGCCGTGCAAACAATGCCTGAGGCCACCCGCGGATCATATCCTGCGCGCAGCATGGCCGGCAGGGCGATCATGCCCATCGCCACCACCGTCGCGCCGACAATCCCGGTTGAGGCCGCCAGCAGCGCCCCCACCAGTACCACGGAAATGCCCAAGCCCCCCTTCAGCTGGCCGAACAGCCGTCCCATGGTATCCAGAAGTTCTTCCGCGATGCGGCTTTTCTCCAGGATCGCCCCCATCAGCACGAACAGCGGAATGGCGATCAGCACCTCGTTGCTGAGGAGGCCAAAGGCCCTCTGGCCCAGCGCCCCCAGCAGCGAGATGTCCATCACCCCCAGCACCCAGCCGAGATAGGCAAAGATCACCGCCACACCGGCAATGGAGAACGCGACCGGAAACCCCATGAGGATCGCCGCCATCAATGCGGCGAACATGATCAGGTCAAGATAGGCGGTCATCAGGTGTCACCTTCGGAAAACAGGCGGATCAGCAGCGCAAGCGACTGCAGCATTACCAGCACGCAAAAGGCCGGGATCAGCGTTTTCAGCAAGAACACGGCCTCAATACCGCCAACAGCCAGCGGGCCTTCGAGAATGGACCAGGAATTGCGCACCGACGGCCAGGACCAGTAAAGCAGTGCCGCCATTGAGGGCAGCAGCAGAAACAGATGGCCGAAGATGTCGATGCGGCGCTGCGCCCGGCGGCTGAGGCCGGCATAAAACACATCCACCCGCACATGCTTGTCGACCAGCAGCGTATAGCCCGCGGCCAGCATGAACAGGGTGGCATGCATATAGAGAACGCTCTCCTGCGCGGCGATTGAATTGACCCCGAACACATAACGCCCGACAACAATGGCAAACTGTGCCAGCACCATGATCAGCGCCAGCCAGCGCACCACATGCGCCAGCCACCGGTTCACACCGTCCAGCGCATCTGCAACCCGTTGCATCCTGCTCTCCCCATCAAAAAACCGGCGCCCGATGCGGCGGGCGCCGACTGTCTTGCCGCTATCAGTAACCCATCACCGAGGCGCGGGCATTCATCTGGCCATTGTCGGCATAGCTCATGTAGCCGCCAACACTGTCGCGGTAGGCCAGGAAGCTTTCGGTGATGCGGCGCACCAGCTCGTCCTCGTCTTCCTGCAGTTCCGCGATCACCTCCTTGGCGGCAGTGCCCATTGCGGCGATCACGTCTTCCGGGAACATCTTCACCTGCACGCCATCCTCGTCGACCATCTTCTTGAGCGCCAGCGCGTGTTTGGTGGTGTATTCGGTCCAGACCGGGTTGTAGAGGCTCTCGCAAGCCAGCGACACAACCTGTTTCAGGTCATCGGGCAGCTCGGCAAAGGCATTGGCATTGACGCCGCATTCCTCAGCCGAGGACGGCTCACCCACCCCGGGCCAGTAATAGTTCTTGGCCACCTGGTAATAACCAAGCGCGCTGTCGGTCCAGGGGCCGATGAACTCACCCGCGTCCAGCGCACCGGTCTGCAGGCCCTGGAACATTGCCGGGCCGCTGGTGGCCTCTGCCGCCATGCCCAGTTTCGAGGCCATCTCCGACGCCAGGCCCGTGGTGCGGAACTTCAGCCCCTTCAGGTCTTCAGCGGAGTTTATCTCTGTCTTGAACCAGCCGCCCCACTGCGGGCCGGAGTTGCCGCACAGGAACGGCTTAATGCCGAAACGGCCGTACATCTCGTCATAGAGCGCTTGGCCGCCGCCGTGGTACAGCCAGCCGAACTGCTCATCCGCGCGCAGGCCGAACGGCTGCGAGCCGAACAGCAGGATGCCCTTGGACTTGGAGCCCCAATAGGCCGGCACCGCGTGATACAGCTCAGCCGTGCCTTCGGACACAGCGTCGAACACGCCCCGGCCCGGCACCAGTTCGCCCGCGGCAAACAGTTTCACCTCGATCCGGCCGCCCGACAAGGTGGTGATCCGGTCGGCCAGCATCTGTGCCGCCACACCCGGTCCCGGCAGGTTCTTGGGCCAGGCCGTGACCATCTTCCACTGCATCTTGCCCTGGGCGATGGCCGGGCTGGCCAGCGTGGCCGCAGCCGCGCCCATTGCGCCGGCTTTCAAGAATGAGCGTCTTTCCATGTCTCCAGTCCTCCGTCTGTCGGTGCATCTGCGGCGGGCCGCGCACGGCAGCGCAGATATTGATATTTTGTACGCGCTTTACATTAATATGTAGCTACATAATAATGTCAATCACGGTTGCGCGGGTTCAATTCGCCTTTCCGCGCAGAATGCAATATGGAGCGGCGGAGCGAATTTTCCCGTTTGGCCTGGGGAGGACGATGACGGACAAGCAGCGGCATTCCTGGGTGAGCATCCGGGACAGCATCCGGGAGATGATCCTGAACTCCACCTACGGGCCGGGGGACAAGCTGCCGCGTGACGAAGAGTTTGCTGCCCAATTCGGCTGCGCCCGCTCCACGGTGCACCGGGCGATGCGCGACCTGGCCCAGAGCGGGCTGGTGGAACGGCGCCGCAAGGGCGGCACCACGGTGCGGCGCGACCCGGTGACGCGCGCAACGCTCAACATTCCGATCACCCGGCTTGAGGTTGAACAGAAAGGCAGCACCTACGGCTACCAGCTGATCCGGCAATCCGTGCAGCCGACCAGCCCGGCCATCATGGCCAACTTCGCCCTTCCGGAGGCCCGGCCGATGCTGCGCGTCGAGGCGCTGCACCTGGCTGACAGCCGCCCCTATATTTTCGAGGATCGCTGGATCTGCCTGGAAACTGTGCCGGAGATCACATCCGTTGACCTGACCCGCGAAAGCGCAAACGAATGGCTGGTCCGCAACCGTCCCTACAGCCGCTGCGACCTGCGCCTCTATGCCCGCCCCGGCTCCGCCAACGACAGTGAGATACTCCAGAGCAAGCCCGGAGACGCGCTGTTTGTTATGGAGCGCACCACCTGGATCGGCGAAGCTCCGATCACCAGTCTCAGTGCGGTTGCTCATCCGGGCTACCAGCTGTTCACCCAGGGCTGACGGGCCGCACCGCCGCACCCTGCCTGTGTCAAAACGGCCTGCCGGAAGCCGCATTGCGTGAACGTTCTTTGCCGTCATGAATGCAACTTATTGTTGCGACTCGCTGCTGCTCGGATCACTATGATGCCATGGCAGCATTCTTCAACGATCACAGCGGCTTCGACGCCCTCTTCAACACGTTCGATCGCAGCAGTGTTGCGCTTTCGCTGGCGGATTCCACCCTGCCGGACAGCCCGCTTGCCGGGGTCAACAGCCCGTTCTGCGAACTGACCGGCTACGGCGCGGAGGAGGTTCTGGGGCGCAATTGCCGCTTTCTCCAGCCCCAAGGCGGCGCCGGCCCCGTGCGCGAGCGGATGCGTGAATTCCTGACGGACCCGGCAGCCGGACAGGCGCGTTTCCTGCTGGTGAACCACCGCAAGGACGGCAGCAGGTTTCTGAATCTGGTCTTCATGGCCAAGCTGATGCGCAGCGGCCAGCAGGTGGCAGTGCTCGGGTCCCAATTCGAGGTCAGAGGACGCAGCAGCACTCCCGCCGAACTCTATGACCGCGCCTTGACAGAGGACTTGAGGCGGATTGAGGAGGCCAGCAAGGTGCATGATCTCGTGTTTCTTGAAAACTATGAAACACGCGCCTCGGCACAGGCCATCATTGCGCAGTCCAAGCTCGACTACGGATAACCGGGGCAGCGCGCACCGCACGGCCCCCTTCAGCGGGCCTGGGCGCCCGGCCTGCTGTGCTGCGGGCAAGCCATCAGCAGGCATCCTTCCCGCCGGCGGCAACACCCGCTCCGGCCTTCAGCAAACGCGCCAGGGTCTGCCAGCAGGCCTCGTCCTGCATCTGGCTTACGTTGAACCGCATGAAGGGCGTCCAGCCCTGCGACACGCTGAAAACATTGCCCGGCGCCAGCACCAGCCCCTCGTGCAGCGCGGCGCGCGCAAGCACCGCCGCATCCATCCCGCCCGGCAGTTCGCACCACAGGTAAAAACCGCCGCGCGGCTGCACCCAGGGCCGGATTCCCAGCTCTGACAACCGCACCTGCGCCTCCGCCCGGCAGCGGCTCAGCCGGTGGCGCAGGGCTTCCAGGTGCTTGCGACAGCTGCCATCCGTCAGCACCGTGTGCAGCAGCTCCGCGACCATCGGGCTGGGGCCGCTGAAGTTCACCGCAACCTGCAGGTCGGTCAACGCCTCAATCCAGCTGCCGCGGGCCGCGATATAGCCGCAGCGCAGCGAGGCCGAGAGTGTCTTGGAAAAACTGCCGGTCCGCACCACCCGCTCCAGCCCGTCCAGCGTGGCCAAACGCGGGGAGGCTTCGGGCTCGAAGCCCGCAAAGATGTCGTCCTCGACAATGATCAGGTCATGCTGCGCGGCCAGCGCCAGCACCCGGTGCGCCACCGGCGCGGCAACCGTGGCCCCGGTCGGATTATGCAGCGCTGAATTGGTCAGATAGAGCCGCGGACGATGCTCCGCCAGCGCCGCCTCGAAACATTTCAGGTCCGGGCCATCCAGCGTGTAGGGCACCCCGATGATGCGGATCTGGTGCGCCCGCAGCAGCGCCTGAAAATTGAAGTAACAGGGATCATCGACCAGAACGGTGTCGCCCGGGCGCAGCAGCATCCGGCAGACCAGATCCAGCGCCTGCGAACCGGAGCCGGTCAGCAGCACCTGATCCGGCGGGCAGGCCAGCCCTTGGTCGAAAAGCTGACGGCTGATATGGCGCCGCAGCCCGGCGGCGCCCTTGGAACTGCCATAGTCCGTCAGCACCGCCTCCGGTGCCGCCGCCAGCGCCCGCATCGCCCGGCGCAGCGAGGCCACCGGCATCCAGTCCTCCGGCAGCCAGCCGCAGCCGGGCTTGGGCGCATCCGTGCCCGCGTCCAGCGACTGCCGCGCCACCCACAGGGGGTCCACCTCGCGCGCCAGCTGCGGCCCGGTCTCAGACACCGCAAAGGGCTGCGGTTTGGCAGCCACATAAAACCCTGCCCCGCGCCGGGCCCGGATCACGCCCTCGGCGGCCAGCACATCATAGGCCTCCGCCACGGTGGAGGGCGACACGCCCAGCTTGGCCGCACAGCCCCGAACCGACGGCAGCTTGTCGCCGGCCACCAGCGCCCGCGAGGTGATGCGCCGCCGGATGTCATTGATAACCAGCGCACGGCGGGAGGGCTTTGCCATGGGAGACCTCACTGTATTGCTCCAGACGCCAATACAGGTTTGCAAAACTGTATGGATCTGTATCTGTCTATGGCACGCCTGCAGTCTTAGAAAGCCCAAAAGACAAGGGAGACAGGCAATGCAGGCATCATTTTCGGGCTGGGGCAGCGGGTTGTTGGGCGTTGTGATCTTCAGCGGATCGCTGCCTGCAACCCGTGTTGCGGTGGGGATGCTGGACCCGGTGTTCCTGACGTCAGCCCGCGCAGTCATAGCCGCCCTGGCCGGTGCCGCGCTGCTTCTGCTGCTGCGCCAGCCGGTGCCGCGCCGTCAGGACCTGCTGCCGCTGGCAGTGGTCGCGGGCGGAGTGGTGATCGGCTTTCCGCTCCTGACCGCGATGGCGCTGCAGCACATCACCGCCGCGCATTCGACCGTCTTCATCGGCCTGCTGCCGCTGGCGACCGCCATCTTCGGCGTGCTGCGCGGCGGCGAGCGGCCCGGCCCGCTGTTCTGGCTGTTTTCCATCCTCGGCAGCCTTGCTGTTGCGGGGTTTGCCTTGTCGCAGAATGCGGATGTGTCGCTTGCTGGCGATGCGCTGATGCTGGCAGCCATTACCTTATGCGGTCTGGGTTATGCCGAAGGCGCACAGCTGTCGCGGCGGCTGGGCGGCTGGCAGGTGATTTCCTGGGCGCTGGCGCTGGCGCTGCCGGTGATGGTACTGACTGCGCTGGCCGCCCGGCCCGAAACCCTTGCGGGGCTCAGCCTGCCGGTCTGGATCAGCCTGGGTTATGTCTCAATGTTCTCGATGCTGATCGGATTTGTATTCTGGTACCGCGGCCTGGCGCTCGGCGGCACCGCGGGCGTCGGGCAGCTGCAGCTCTTGCAGCCGTTCCTGGGCCTGATGCTGGCGGGCTGGCTGCTGTCAGAGCCGGTGGCCCCCGCCATGCTGGGCGCCACGGCGTTTGTGGTGCTCTGCGTCGCCGGCGCCAAGCGGTACGCGTGACGGCCTGATGGCCGCCAAGCAGGCTCTGGGCGGCCAGGTTACGGCAGCAGCGCCAGCCGTTTCAGGAACAGCGCCTTCACAGCCTCCGCCTCCACCGTCATGCAGACCTTGACCGGCGCCCGCCCGCTGTCCGGCGCAGCCAGCGTGGCGCCAGAGGTTTCGCCCTCGCAGGACACCTGCAAGGCAACGTCGCGCATTCCGAACAGTTCCGGGTTGGTGCAGGCAATCACCGCCGCCGGATCATGCAGCGAGCAGCCGTTCTTGCCCGCAACCTCCAGATAGAACTTCAGATAGAAATAGGACATCTCCTGCAGCATGCCGCCCAGTTCCGGCGACTTGGCGGCGATTGCCTCGAAATCCTCCGCCAGGCACAGGATGCGGTGGGTGACGTCGAGCCCCACAAACACCACCTTGGAACCGCCCTGGCAAACCACATCCGCCGCGTGCGGGTCATGGTAGATGTTGGCCTCTGCGTGGGGCGTGATATTGCCGCCCTCCTCCAGAGAGCCGCCCATCACCACAATGGATTTCACGTTATCAATGAACTCCGCATCACGCTGCATCGCCAGCGCGATATTGGTCAGCGGGCCGATCGGGCAGACCACCAGCTCCCCCTTGTGCTCGCGTGCCATCCGGCAGAGGAAAGCCGCGGCGTCCTCCTCCAGCGGTTTGCCCTTGGGCTCTGCCGCCGGGATGTCGCCAAAGCCCTCGTCGCCGTGCACATGGGAGGACGGTTTGAACGGCGGCAGCACCAGGGGCGCGGTGGCACCAGAAGCCACAGGCACGTCCAGATCCGCAGCCTCCAAGAGGCGCAGCGCGTTGCGGGTGGCTGTTGCGGTGGTCACATTGCCGAAGATCGTGGTCAGACCCAGGAGGTCAATATCCGGGGCCGCGGCGGCATAGAAGATCGCCATCGCATCGTCGATGCCCGGATCGGTGTCGATAATCAGTTTCACCATCTGCCTGTCTCTTTCTGTTTTCAGCCTGAGCTTACTTGAACTTGTCCATCAGTTTTTCCAGCGGCGAGCGGGTATCCGGCGCCGGTTTCTCCTTGGCGGGCTGCTTCGCCTCAGCCTTGGATTTGGTGGTGGAGCTGCGCGGCGGTGCGACCCGCAGGGCTACCGCATTCATGAACTTGCCGCCATCGCCCTTGGCCAGCTCGGCCGCGCCATCCGAAATCCCGCGCATCAGGTCATCCAGCCAGCCCTCATCCGCCTTGGGGAAATCGCGCAGAACATAGCCCGCCACCGCGTCCTTGTGGCCCGGATGGCCGATCCCCAGCCGCACCCGCGCGTAATCGGCCCCGATGTGCGAATGGATTGAGCGCAGCCCGTTGTGGCCCGCATGGCCGCCGCCCTGTTTCATGCGCGCCTTGCCCGGCGCCAGGTCCAGCTCGTCATGCAGCACCACCACATCGGCGGGCGTCAGCTTGTAGAACCGCATCGCCTCCCCCACCGACTGGCCGGACAGGTTCATGAAGGTCTGCGGCTTCAAGAGCAGCACTTTGTCGCCGCCCAGGTTGCCCTCGCAGATCAGCGCCTGGAACTTGGACTTCCAGGGGGAAAACCCGTGATCGCCAGCAATCCGGTCCAGCGCCATGAAGCCGATGTTATGGCGGTTGCGCTCATACTTCGGGCCGGGATTGCCAAGACCGACAAAGAGTTTCATGGGGGACCTGCCCGATCTGCGTTTCAAGGAAACCGAGTGATGCCCTATTTGGGCCGCGGAATCCAGACCCGCGCGGCGTCAGGCAAAGCTGCGGTCCGCTGCAAAAGGCGCCAGATCCACGTTGGGCTGGCGGCCTTCCGCCAGGTCCGTGATCAGCCGCCCGGTAATGCCACCCAGGGTCAGCCCGATATGCTGGTGGCCAAAGGCATAAAGCACCCGGTCCGACTGCGGGCTGCGCCCAATGACCGGCAGAGAATCCGGCATGGTGGGGCGGTAGCCCAGCCATTCGCTGCCGGGTGCGGGCAGCGGCCCCAGCATCTCAGCCCCCTTGCGGGCGATATAGGCCAGCCGGCACCTGTTCATGGGTGCATCCAGCGCTGCGATCTCCACCGTTCCGGTGAGCCGCAGGCCTTGCGCATGGGGCACCGCATAAAATCCGGCCTCTCCCCAGCCCACGGGCCGCGTCACCCTGTGCGCCTCGTCCTCAAACATCACGTGGTAGCCGCGCTCGGTGCCAAGCGGCAGCTTCCGCGTGCCTGCCCCCGCGATCCGGTTGGAGAAAGCACCGCTGGCAATCACCGCATGGTTTGCCGTGAGGCTCTGCCCGCCGGCCTGCAACTCCACGCCAGTGCCCGAGGCGCTGACCGACTCTGCCTTGGCACGCAGGGTTGCGCCGCCCAGGGAGGCAAAGGCCCGGTGCATCCGGGTGATGAACTCCAGCGGATCGCGCAAACTGCGGGCTGCATGGAAATGCACCGCGCGCCTGATGGGCAGGTGCAGCCCCGGTTCCATCTCCAGCGCTTCCTCCGGGTCCACCTCGCGCCAGGGCACACCCAGAGCGCGGCGGCGCTCCAGCCCATCGCTGGCAGCCTTGGCGGCCTTCTCTGTTGACCAGACCGACAGCTGGCCACGCTCCACCACCAGATCCTGCGCGCCCGCGGCCTCGATCAGCGGATTGATCCCGGCATCGGCATGCGAGAGCAAATCCGCAAGATGACCCGCGATCCGGCGTGCGGGCCCGGCACGGCAGTTTGCAAGGAAAGACAGCATCCAGCGCGGATTGCGCAGCGCATGGGCATAGGACAGCGACAATGGGCTGTCTTTGGAAAACATCAGGCTGGGCAGCGAGGTCAGCACCGAGGGATCATTCACCGGCAGGCAGGCATAGGTCGCCAGCGTGCAGGCGTTGCCATAGCTGGTGCCCGATCCCGGATCCTCCGGGTCGATCAGCAATACCTTGTGGCCGCGCATTTGCGCCCAGAGCGCGCAGCTCATCCCCACAATGCCCGCGCCCGCAACGGCGATATCGTAGTCCGCCATGCCCGTCTCCTCCCGTCCTCAGAGCGAAATGGGACAGCCGCGCGGGCAAAAGTCAATCACCTGCAAAGGACCCGCCGCACAAAAGAAAACGGGCCCCCGATCGGGAGCCCGCAAAACCGTTGCCCGATGGGCGCAGGCCTTATGCTTCTGCAGCTTCTGCCGCTTCGCCTTCTTCGCCTTCGCCTTCTTCGTCATCGGAAGAGGACAGGCCGCCGGGCGACGCGATGTTTGCAATCACGAAGTCGCGGTCGATGGTCGGCTTGGTGCCGTTCGGCAGCTCGATCGACGAGATGGTGACAACGTCGCCGATGTTCAGGCCTGCCATGTCGACAACCAGCTTCTCGGGGATGTCGCCGGCGGTCACAACCAGCTCAACCTCGGGGCGGGTCACGTTCAGCATGCCGCCCTTCTTGATGCCGGGGGCCTGGTCTTCGTTGATGAACTCAACCGGGATGTACAGGTTGATCTTCGAGGTGCGGCGCAGACGCATCAGGTCGAGGTGGGTCGGCAGGTCCTTCACCACGTCACGCTGAACGTCGCGGCAGATCACGCGCACGTCTTCGTGGCCTTCCACTTTCAGGTTCCACAGGGTGGACTTGAACTGGCCGGCTTTCAGCTTTTTCAGCAGCTCGTTGAACGGAACCTGGATTGCCAGCGGCTCTGCATCGCCACCGTAAACCACACCCGGAACCATGCCTGCGCGGCGCGCAGCGCGAGCGGCGCCCTTGCCTGTCCCCGCACGTTCCTGGACTACGAGATCAGGAATCTCTTTTGCCATCTTAATTCTCCAATATGACTGCCGGGGTGCCTCCAAGGCTGTCACCCCGCGTGAAGCCGTGCCTATAGCCCCGTTCAGCCAGTTTGGAAAGGGGTTTCATGCCGCCGCACCCCTTGCGAACAGGGGTGCGGCGGCATTTTCCGGCATCAGATCGACTTCAGGTACTCCAGCAGCGCCTTTTTGTCCGCCTCGGAGAGGCTGGTGCCGTAGTCGTGGCCGCAGCGGCTGTTGCCCGAATCAAGCTGATCGCAGCCGGTGGTCTCGATCACTTGATCAAAGGCGCTCTGCTCTGCCGCCATGCCCACCGCCTCGATATCGTAGTTCGGGCCGGGCTTGAACGATGCGGGCCGGTCGGCTGGTGCTGTCAGCAGCGCTGTCAGTGTGGGCACGCTGCCATTGTGCAGATAGGGCGCAGCGGCCCAGATACCGGCCAGCACCCGCGCCTCATATTTACAGCTCTCTGCGTCGGTCATGGACTTGAGCAGCCCAGCCCTATCCCCGGTAGGAAACGCCTTGCGCAGATCCGAGAACCGCTCCAGCACCTCGTGATCATCCTCGGCTGAGGGTGTATCCCCCGCAGCTTTGGCCAGCGCCATGAAATCCTTGTCCGCGCCTGACAGCCCATGCTGCACAATCGCACCGACTACGGAAACCGCCAGCACATCAAAGGCTGATGCTTCGGCCCCCAGGGTGGTGCCGGTCAGCGGGATGGAGGCACCGTCCAGCACCCCGGTTTTCACGCTGCGCGCCAGAACGCCGCATTCACGGGTGTCAGTGCCCACATCCAGGACAGGCGTCGCATAGGTGGTGTGGAAGATCGAGCGGAACTTCCCTTTCTTCTTGCCGTGGCATTCAACACAGCCGCCGTCCGCCGTGTCCCGGTTAAAGACCGTCTCGCCCTGCGCCGCCAGTGTCTGGTCAAGCTCCCAGGGCCATTGCGGCGCACCGATATCCCAGATCCATTTCTCCAGCTCGCTCAGCCCCTCCCAATTGGCCGAATTCACCGAGATGAAGTCCCGGTTGAACAGCCCGCCGGTCTTCGGCTGCGGATGGAACTCGCCAAAGACGCCATACACTTCGCCCAGGTTCCGGGACAGCCCCAGCAGATCATTGCCATTGGCCGCAAACCCTGGCCATTGGGTGTAATCCTGCCGCGCCGCGTTCCACAGGAACGGATAACGTGCTGGCGCATCCGCCACCGCTATATTGTCCGGGATCAGGTAATCATCCACCGCTTCGCCGATGTCGAGGCCGGCCAGACGGTTGAAGATCATCGAAATCGCATCCAGCCGGGCGGGTGCCCAGGCCGGATCCGGCAGCGACCGGTCGATCAGGGTGTGGAACCGCTTGCTCCAGACCTCGACCTCAGCCCGCAGCGCCGCTTCGGCAGCCGGGTCCGCACCGGAACCCAGCACCCGATCTGCAAAGGCGTCAAACGCGTCATCCGTTGCCAGCACTGCCAGCACCGCATCATCCAGATCCTTGAGGAAGCTTTGGAAGTCGACAATCCCCGGGCCGCCGTCGATGCGGTAGGCGGTGCCGCTCACCTCAATCTGGCGGGTGTGGCAGGCGGCGCAGCTCATGCCCACAGCCATATCCGTACCGGTTCCATTGGTGGTGAAACCGGCCGGCAGGTCGGCCTGCTGCCGCCCCGCCATCGGCAGGTAACCATAGCGGGCCAGCGCATCATGCAGGAACGCCTCGCCATCCGGCAGGGTCAGCGCCCGCATCCAGGCAATCGGCATGATCCGCGCGCCCTGATCCTGGGTGTAGAACTGCTGGCGCAGACTGGGTGTCCAGTCGCTGCCCTGATTGACATAAACCGTCTGCGCCGCCGCCGGCGCCGCCATCGCTGCCGCACCAATTGCGCAGGTTGCTAAAAACGTCCGCATCAAAACCTCCCGATGCCAAATAAAACAACTCGAAGTTGCGCGCATGCGGGAGGCTTGGACAGCAAAAACTCCGTTCGATTGTCGTTATTGCGCTGGCTTCACGCTTGCCAGCGGCCGCCGAAGTCTTCCGGGATCAGCAGGTTATGGCGCCCCAGCGCCTCAACAGAGCGTTCACCGCACAGCGCCATGGTGGTATCCAGCTCCTTCTGGATCACTTGCAGCGCCGCAGTCACACCCTTCTGACCCATGGCGCCCAAGCCATAAACGAAGGCGCGCCCGATCATGGTGCCCTTGGCCCCCAGCGCCAGCGCCTTCAGCACGTCCTGTCCGGAGCGGATGCCGCTGTCCAGATGCACCTCAACATCGCTGCCGACGGCATCCATGATTTCCGGCAGCATCCGGATGGAACTCAGCGCGCCATCCAGCTGCCGCCCGCCGTGGTTCGACACCACGATGGCATCGGCCCCCAGATTTGCAGCCATTTTCGCATCCTCGGCATCCAGGATCCCCTTAAGGATCACCTTGCCGCCCCACATCTCCATCAGCTTTTCGACCTTGCCCCAGTCCAGAGCGGGGTCGAACTGCTCCGCCGTCCAGGCGCCCAGCTGCGAGGTGTCGGAGACGCCATGCACATGACCCACGATATTGCCGAAGTTGCGCCGCTTGGCGCCCAGCATCTGCAGGCCCCAAGTCCACTTGGTCATCAGGTTGGCGATGGTGGACGGGGTCAGCTTGGGCGGGGCGGACAGCCCGTTCTTCAGATCCTTGTGACGCTGGCCCAGGATCTGCAAGTCCAGCGTGATCACCAGCGCCGAGCACTTGGCATCCTTGGCGCGCTGGATCAAGCGGCGGATATAGTCGTCGTCTTTCATTGTATAAAGCTGGAACCAAAACGGTTTGGAGGTCGCCTCCGCAACCTCCTCGATCGAGTTGATCGACATGGTGGAGAGCGTGAAAGGCACCCCGAACTCTTCCGCTGCGCGCGCCGCTTTGATCTCGCCATCGGCATGCTGCATGCCCGTCAGCCCCACCGGTGCCAGTGCCACCGGCATCGCCACGTCCTGGCCGATCATCCGGGTCGCCGTGGTGCGCCCGGTCATGTCCACTGCCACCCGCTGACGCAGGCGGATCTGCTCAAAGTCCGAGGTATTCTCGCGGAAGGTCTGTTCGGTCCAGCTGCCGCTTTCGGCATAGTCAAAAAACATCCGCGGCACACGGCGTTCATAGATGCGCTTCAGGTCGTTGATATTGGTGATCACCGGCACTGGTTTCTCTCCCGATCTCATTTGGTAAAGTTTATTTACCAATTCATTTCGGTAAAGGCAACGCCCCCTTTGCCGCCCCCTTGGAAACGCAAAAAACCGCGCCCGAAGGCGCGGCTATTAAAGAACAAATTTGCCTGACAGATACGGACAGCCTGGCCGATAGGCCGGGCAGCGCCCGTCCCGCCCCCCACGGGGCGGGCGCTTCGCTTCCTGCCCCGCCGGGCCGGACGCTGCCCTCAGCTCCAAATCTGTAAGTAGAGGTCAGCCCTTATGAGCACCGTCCGCCAGCGACTTCACAAAGGCCAGCACCTCTGCCGGGGGCTTGCCTGCGCCGATCTGGCTGACGATGGCACTGCCCACGACCGCGCCGTCCGAAATAGACGCGATGTTCTGCGCCTTCTCCGGCGTGTTGATGCCAAAGCCCACGATGATGGGCAGATCCGTCGTTGCCTTGATGCGGGCAACCTCGGGCCCCACATCGCCGGCCTCGGCCTCAGCCGCGCCGGTGATGCCGGTGATCGAGACGTAATAGACAAAGCCGGAGGTGTTCTGCAGCACCTTGGGCAGGCGCGCGTCGTCGGTGGTGGGAGTCGCAAGGCGGATGAAATTCAGCCCCGCCTTTTGCGCCGGGATGCACAGTTCGTCATCTTCTTCCGGTGGCAGGTCCACCACGATCAGCCCGTCGATGCCGGCGGCCTTGGCGTCCTCCAGGAATTTCTCCACGCCGCGGTTGTAGATCGGGTTGTAGTAGCCCATCAGCACGATCGGGGTGGTGTCGTCGTCCTTGCGGAAATCGGCGGCCAGTTGCAGCGTCTTTTCCAGCGTCATGCCGCCGTCGAGCGCCCGCTGCCCCGCCAGCTGGATGGTTGGCCCGTCAGCCATCGGATCGGTGAACGGCAGGCCCAGTTCGATAATGTCGACACCGGCGCCCGGAAGCCCCTTCACCACCTCCAGCGAGGTGTCGTAATCGGGGTCGCCGGCCATCACATAGGTGACAAAGGCTTTCTTGCCGGCGGCATTCAGTTCGGCGAATTTGGCATCGATACGGGTCATGGGCGGGCCTTTTGAAATCTGTCCGCCCCGGTGTGCCGAATGTTGCGCGGGAAATCAATCCCGCGCGAGGTCCGGCGGTCCGGCTCAGCTGCCCAGCGGAATATGCCAGCGCAGTGTCAGCGAGTTCACGCCCGGGTTTTCATCCGCGGTGGAGGCGTTGGACTTGTGGCTGATGGCCAGCGACACAGCTTTGCCGTTCTGGAACCGCTTGCCCACCGCCAGCAGGCTGCGGATCTCGAAGGCGGACCCCAGATCGTTCTCCGGCGAGCTTTCGTGATAGGCGCCGGGCATGACGCTGGTTTCGATGAACCAGTTGTTGTTCAGGTCGATCAGGCCGCTGATGCCGATACCGGCAAAAACGTCGCCGGTCTCCACCACCTGCAAAGTGCCGCCAAACCGCGCCGACATACGCCCCTTTTCGTAAAACGGCGTGTGCAGGTATTCGGCAGCAAACAGGGCGCCGTTTTCAGCGGTCTCCCGGTGGTAATCAGAATACCCCAGGCCCAGTGTCACTTCCTGCGCCGCAGCAGGTGCCGCCATGGCTGCCGAAACCGCAGCCGCCAGCAGAGTTGTCTTTTTCATTTCCAGCCCCTCGGAAAATAATGACTTTTGGCTAAGCTTTTTCAGGAGTCTTCTAAAACTCCCTAAACATTTGCCAAGGGGCTTATGGAAAATCAGTGTGCATACTGTCTGTGAAGCGGCACACAGTTCGCAACTGTGACACTTCTGCCAGACAGACTTGGCTTGCGCGGGCGTGCAATGCTGCCTAGAAGCAGCTCCCAAATGGCATCAGGAGGCCGCAATGGGCTTTAAAATGGGAATCGTCGGCCTGCCCAACGTGGGTAAATCGACGCTGTTCAACGCACTGACCAAAACCGCCTCGGCGCAGGCGGCCAACTTTCCGTTCTGCACCATCGAACCCAACGTGGGTGAGGTCGGCGTGCCGGACGCGCGGCTGGACAAACTGGCGGCGATTGCCGGCTCCAAGCAGATCATCCCGACCCGGATGACCTTCGTCGACATCGCGGGCCTGGTCAAAGGCGCCTCCAAGGGTGAGGGCCTGGGCAACCAGTTCCTGGCAAACATCCGCGAAACCGACGCCATCGCCCATGTGCTGCGCTGCTTTGAAGACGGCGACGTGACCCATGTGGACGGTCGCGTCGATCCGGTCACGGACGCCGAGGTGATCGAGACCGAGCTGATGCTGGCCGACCTCGAAAGCATCGAGAAGCGCCGCGCCAATCTGGTGCGCAAGTTGAAGGGCAACGACAAGGAAGCCCAGCAGCAGGACCGCCTGCTGGCCGCCGCGCAGGCGATGCTGGAAGACGGCAAGCCTGCCCGCCTGGTCGAGGTTGACGCCGAGGACGCCAAGGCCTGGAAAATGCTGCAGCTGCTGACAACCAAGCCGGTCCTGTACGTGTGCAACGTGGGCGAGTCGGAATCGGTCGAGGGCAACGCCCATTCCGCCAAGGTCGCGGAAATGGCCGCCGCACAGGGCAACAGCCATGTGATCATCTCTGCCCAGATCGAGGAAGAGATCAGCCAGCTGGAAGCAGACGAAGCACAGATGTTCCTGGAGGAAATGGGCCTGGAAGAAGCCGGGCTCGACCGGCTGATCCGCGCGGGTTATGAGCTGCTGCACCTGGAAACATACTTTACAGTCGGCCCTAAGGAAGCACGCGCCTGGACCATCCGCACCGGCACCGCGGCGCCGCAGGCGGCAGGCGTCATCCACGGCGATTTCGAGAAAGGCTTCATCCGGGCCGAAACCATCGCCTATGACGATTTTATCGCCTGCAATGGCGAACAGGGCGCCAAGGAAGCCGGCAAGATGCGGGCCGAAGGCAAGAGCTATGTCGTCAAGGACGGCGACGTACTGCACTTCCTGTTCAACACCTGATCCGCATTTCAGCGAAAAGTTCAGCCGCCCGTCAGCCCCGCTGGCGGGCGGTTTGTATTTGACAGCCCTGCCCCTGCTGCCGGAAATACCGGGACGCACCGTGCAATCGCACTACACTTACTGGGGCACGCAGCAAGGCAGGTCTTCGATGGAAAAAGACGACAGCATCAACGTATTGGGCGGCCCGCTTGCGCTTTGCTCCAATGGCCCGGTGACCGGCTTTTTCCGCGACGGCCATTGCAACACTTGCGCCGAGGATCAGGGCAGCCACACTGTCTGCGTGGTCACCACGGCAGAGTTCCTGGCGTTCTCAAAATACGTTGGTAACGACCTGTCAACGCCGCGGCCGGAGTTCAGCTTTACCGGCCTTCAGCCCGGCGACCGCTGGTGCCTGTGCGCTGCCCGTTTTCTGCAGGCCGCGGATGAAGGCTGCGCGCCCAAGGTCCTGCTGGAGGCGACCCACATGCGGGCGCTGGACATCGTGCCGCTCAGCGTGCTGCAAAGCTACGCCGCCGACCCGGCGTGAACGGTGCCCCAGGCAGAAGGAGAACCAGCGATGATGCGGATACTGGCACTGCTGGCGGCACTCAGCCCTGCTGCCGCAGCCGCGCAATCCCGCTGCAGCGGACAGACCCAGATCGATGCCAATTTCTGCGCCCAGGAAAAGTGGCAGCTTGCAGACGACGAGCTGAACCGCCTCTGGAAGCAGAAAAAAGCGCTGGCAGATGCCCGCGGCACAGGCGCGGCCCTGCTGGCAGAACAGCGCAGCTGGCTGAGGCAGCGCGACGCGGCGTGCAAGCCTGAACTGGCCGCGGGCGGCAGTGCGGCGCCGATGTTCTACTGGGCCTGCATGGAGGAAGAGACCCAGGCGCGTAATCAGGTGCTGCGGTCGCTGCGCTGATCCGCAAAGAAAAGGCCCCGGAAACCCCGGAGCCTCATTCAGACAAAACAGAGGTGATGCGGCACTGGCCTTATTCCTCGAAGGTACGGCCTTCCTCGGTGTCGGACATGTCAAAGCCCAAATGCTTGGCGACCGTGAACACGTCCTTGTCGCCGCGGCCGCACATGTTCATCACGATGATGTGGTCCTTGGGCAGCTCCGGCGCGATCTTCATCACGTGGGCCAGCGCGTGGCTGGGTTCCAGCGCCGGGATGATGCCCTCGGTGCGGCAGCTGACCTGGAAGGCCTCCAGCGCTTCCTTATCGGTGATCGAGACATACTGGGCGCGGCCCGTGTCATGCAGCCAGGAATGCTCCGGCCCGATACCCGGGTAGTCAAGACCAGCGGAGATCGAGAAGCCCTCCTGGATCTGGCCATCTTCATCCTGCAGCAGGTAAGTGCGGTTGCCGTGCAGCACGCCAGGGCGGCCGCCGGTGAGCGACGCGCAATGCTGCATCCGGTCATCAACGCCTTTGCCGCCTGCTTCCACGCCGATAATGCTGACCGAAGGATCATCTAGGAACGGGTAGAACAGGCCGATGGCGTTGGAACCGCCGCCGATTGCGGCAATCACGGTGTCCGGCAGACGGCCTTCGCCCTCTTGCTCGGCCAGCTGCCAGCGGGTTTCCTTGCCGATGACCGACTGGAAATCACGCACCATTGCCGGATAGGGGTGCGGGCCGGCCGCGGTGCCGATGCAGTAGAAGGTGTCGCGCACGTTGGTCACCCAGTCGCGCAGCGCATCATTCATCGCGTCCTTCAATGTGCCGCGGCCAGAGGTGACCGGGATGACTTCAGCACCCAGCAGGCGCATGCGGAACACGTTGGGCGCCTGCCGCTTCACGTCATGGGCACCCATGTAGACTATGCACTTGAGCCCGAACTTGGCGCAGACGGTGGCGGTGGCCACCCCGTGCTGCCCGGCACCGGTTTCGGCGATGATGCGGGTCTTGCCCATGCGGCGCGCCAGCAGGATCTGGCCCAGCACGTTGTTCACCTTATGCGCGCCGGTGTGGTTCAATTCGTCGCGCTTCATATAGATCTTCGCGCCGCCCAGTTCCGCCGTCAGGCGTTCGGCGAAGTACAGCGGGCTGGGACGGCCAACGTAGTGTTTCCACAAGCTCTCCATCTCAGCCCAGAAGGAGGGGTCGTCCTTGGCTTTGTTGTATTCTTCCTCAAGGCTCAGGATCAGCGGCATCAGGGTTTCCGAGACGAAACGCCCGCCAAAGATGCCAAAGCGGCCCTGTTCGTCCGGACCGTTCATGAAGCTATTGAAAAGATCGTCGGCCATGGTTCTTCCCTCACTTTCGCAGCGCCCGCCATGACTATATTGCAGCAGCGCCTTGGTAAAGGGAGATTGCGCAACCAGCTGTGCCCGGCCAAGGCCCCTGCCCTGCCGGTGTGCTGCTGCTGTTTGCTGTATGCTGCCTGGCCTGAGAGGCGCGAAGGTAAGGGTGGCGGCGCCGCCAAGGGGCGGAGGCGGGACGGGAGGGTTGCTCCCGCACGCGAAACGTCGTCTGTGCGTGCCCGTGCCAAGGGGCCCTGTTCCAAAGCGCCGGGGATGTCAGGCCCGGCAGTGACCGCGATCAATTGGAACTATGCCGCACGCCGCTTAAGATCCCGTGAGACCAGCGTACGCCGGGGGCGCAACACCCTAGCCGGTGCGCCTTGAAACAGCGGTTGCGCAGTGAGTATTTTTGGAAAGATGAAGATGCAGGCCCGGTGTTTTCACCTTTCCCCAAAGACTCAAATCCCGGCGGAGCCGCGATCGCTGCCAATGGGAAATGCAGGGCGTCAGCCGCGGGCGACGCGGGCCGCCTTGGTGAAGGCTTCGATCAGAGCCGCATCTTTTTCACCCGGTGCGCCTTCGACGCCGGAGGAGACATCAACCTGACGCGCGCCGGTCATGCGGATCGCTTCTGCCACGTTTTCAGGTGTCAGCCCGCCGGCCAGCATCCAGGGTTTCTGCCAGTACTTGCGCCCCGCCAGCAGCCGCCAGTCAAAAGCGAGACCGTTGCCGCCGGGCAGCTTTGCCTCCTTCGGCGGCTTGGCGTCGATCAACAGCTGGTCCGCCACCTGCTCATAAAGCGCGATCTGGGGAATGTCGGCCGCATCGGCAATGCCCACCGCCTTCATCACCGGCAGCCCGTAGCGGGCGCGCACCTCGGCTACTCTTTCCGGAGATTCCTTGCCGTGAAGCTGCAGCATGTCGAGCGGCACCGCGCCGGTGATGGCATCCAGTTCATCATCCGAAGCATTCACCGTCAGCGCCACCTTGCACAGGCCGATCGGGGCTTCGATGGCCAGCGCTGCGGCCTGGGCGATGGAGACATTGCGCGGTGATTTCGGAAAGAACACAAAACCCGCATAGGCTGCCCCGGCAGCGGCAACGGCCGACACGTCCTGCGGGGCGCTGAGCCCGCAGATCTTGACCCGGATGTCCGTCATTGCAGGCTCAGCTCGCGTCTTCGAGAAGCGCCAGGACCTCGTCCTTGCCTTCGTTCTTCTGCTTCTTGAGTCGGGTCACTTCACGGTTCAGCTTGCGCGCCTCGCGGGCCTTCTGGGCCGCTTCGCTGCGGTGCTTGTGCTCGCGGATCCATTCCCACAGAAAGCCGATCACCAGCCCCGCACCAACGCCGCCCAGCACCACCACGAAAAGCGGCAGCGCTATGCTGTAGTTGAAACCGGCCAGTTCGGCAAAGGCTGCAGGCATCAGTTTCAGCTCAACCACCGTGCTGTTTGCCAGACAGACGGACACCAGCACAATGGCCAGAGCCCCAAGAACCGCGTAGCGAATGTAACGCATCAGGCTTTCCCGTTCAGGCGGTCCCTCAAGAGTTTACCCGTCTTGAAGAACGGCACATGTTTCTCTTCGACTTCGACCGTCTCGCCGGTGCGGGGATTGCGGCCGGTGCGCGCGTCCCGCTTCTTGACCGAAAAGGCGCCGAAGCCGCGCAGTTCGACCCGGTCGCCGCGGGCCATGGCATCAGTCACTTCCTCGAACACCGTGTTCACGATCCTCTCCACATCCCGCTGATACAGGTGCGGGTTTTCGTCTGCAATCTTCTGAATCAACTCAGAGCGGATCATGTTCTTTTTCCTCCCAGGGTGCCGGTATGTTTTGGCTATTATTCTGAGAGTATAGGAAAATTCCGAGCGCGGGGGAACAAAATGCCGCAGGTTTGACGGGCAAATCGGCGGCTCTTTACCACCTTTTGAGGCCGCAAACCCCCAATCGCGGGCGGCAAAGCGCCGCCGCAGCGCGGCATCAGCACTGCCGCGCGGCGCTAGCCCGGTTTGATTCGGGGCGCCGCAAGCCTGTGCCGGTCACGCGCCGAAGACCGCACCTCTCCCCGCAAAGCCGCGCGGGATGCGGCATCTGCCGGCCTCGCATGCCGCATATGAAACTATATTTCCGGCAGGTAAAATTTTTCATTGTAAAGCGCCCGTCATCGCCCATGCTTTCCTGACCAGGCGCGTCAGCGGAACTGACCGGATCTGGTCCAATCTAACCGGCGCATCCGCCCTCTGGCGGCAACGGGCGCCGGCCTGTCAAAGCCGGTGGCAAACAACCGGCAGGACAGCAAACCAACTTGGAGAGAACTGGAAATGCCATTGGACATGAGCACGATACATGTACAGCAAGTCACCCTGAATTCGCTGGTGCAGAACATTCTTTACGCATCCGGCATCGTCGGGGCCATCCTGGTCGTTGTCGGCCTGCTGCTGATCGACGCGGGCACCGCACGGCGCAGGAACCTGTTCAACTCGACCATTGAAAAGACGCTGGGGTTCTTCCTCGGCTTTGCCACCTATTACGTCATCGGTTTCGGCCTGTGGGCCGGGCAGTATTACATCATGGAAGGCGCCACCATGATGGATTCCATCAACGACTGGTGGCTGGGCGGCGCCATGACCAATGCGCTGGCGCATCACACCGACCCGGCAACATTTCCGGGGCTGAACACCTTCCAGATCTTCATCTTCTTCCTGGCGGTGTTTGCGGGCATTATCAACATTCTGCTGCATTTCGCGGTATCTGAGCGGATGAAGGCCTCAGCCTATTTCATCACCTGCATTGTGGCCGCGGTGGTCTCCTCCGCGCTCAGCTGGGCGACCTGGGGCTCTGTCGGGCCGCTGACCAATGCAGGTTTCCACGACTTCTTCGGTGTTGGTTTTGTTTACCTGTTCCCGGCCGGCATGGCGCTGGTGTTCACCCCGAAACTGGGCGCGCGCCCCGGCATGATGGCACCGCACCCGCGGATCTCGGCCTATCTGGCACCGAGCATCGGCCTGTGCGCGCCGGGTCTCTTGCTGATCTTTGCAGGCCTGCCGATGGTGATCCTGTCCTGCCTGTTCTTCTTTGACCCTGAGGCGCTGGCGGTCAGCGTCACCATGGCCGACACCAGCGTCGGCATCGCCATCAACAACTACGCCATGGTCTGGGCCGGCGGCGCCATTACCGGGCTGCTGATCGCCTATGCCACTGGCAAATACGCCTATACCCTGCTGGGGCCGCTCGCAGGTTATGTCGCCGGCGCATCCGGCTTTGATGTATACCTGCCCTGGCAGGCCTTCATCGTTGGCCTGGTTGCACCTTTCGCCGCCTACGCCGTCTATGAGTTCACGCTGAAGCGCGGCATCGACGAGCATAAGCTGTTCCCGCTGTTCCTGGGCTGCGGCACCCTGGGCATGGTGCTGCTGGGGGTCTTCAAGGCCGGCACCCCGCGCGGCGGCTACTTTGGCATTGAGGAAGGCGCCTATGCGTTCCAGCATGGCGAGATTTCGCTGGTAATGCAGCTGGCGGGCACTGCCGTCTGCATCGGCACAGGTGTTGTCACGGCACTGATCCTGTCCTTCCTTCTGGAGCGCACCGTGGGCCTGCGGGTTTCGGAGGACGACCAGATAGACGGTCTGGACGGCAAGAACTGGGACCTGGAACCGGATGTTGTCACCCACGCGGACAGCGCCCAGCACGCCTGATCCATCCTGAGCCGCATAAGGCCCCGGCAAGTGCCGGGGCCTTTTTTGTGCAGTTCGGGGCTGCACCGCGAAGAATCGGCTATAGTTGACGTCATCAACACGGAGGAAACAACGATGCTGTACCCGCTTGCCTCGCTTGAGGCTGACAAACTGGACGCGATCAAGAGCCTCGAAAAGGACATCGGCAGCCCGGTGGTGGCGCTGGCAGGTGTTGAGGCAACCACCGCCGCCCTGCCTGACGAGAAGCTAAAGAAGCTGCAGGAGCTGGAAGAGGAACTGGGCGTCGTGCTGGTGGCGGTGCGGCCGAACTAGGGGCATCCGGGGATCCGCGAAAACCTGATCGTGCCACGGCGCCGTTAGCCGGAACGCCGGAGCCGCCCGGTCATCTTCAGGCCATCACGGAAGTTCAAGCCCATCATGAACAGGTTTCCGGCGCCGGCGATCAGCTCAACCGTTTGGACCGCATAGAACATGCCGTCAAATTCACCGGCCGCAGCCTTCCCGGCCAGGAACCAGGCGGCAGGGACGAGAACCAGCAAGCCATTCACCGCGATTACCGGCATGCGCTTCTTTTTGGCCCTCGCCGGAGCGTCTTTGCGCCGGCGGCCCATCGCCATCCCGGACCCGCCAACAATGATCATGGCCGGGATAAGGACAAACGTGCCTTTCAGGATTGTCTCTTTCACGGCCGCGATCATCTCGTGGCCCGCAAACAATTCACTTATGGCCGTTGATGTCCAAAAGGTCAGGATCATCAGAAAGCCAATGGCGCCTGCAATGGCGTGAATCTTCGTTTTCATTTCACTTCCCAATTAGTTGGTCTGCCGGGCAGGCATCAGGACGTGCAGCAGTTCGCCACGGCAATCTTTTCAAACAAGTGGGGAGCCGTTACAGCGCTGGAGGGATAGTGGCCAAGCTGCTGTTGGAACTCCGGATTGGAAAACGCCGCACGGAAATCCGCAACGGAATCCCAGACCGCATAATTCAGATACATGCTGCCATCGCCGATGGCCTTGTGAAGCTGTGTGCTGATGTAGCCCGGCTGCTTCTTCATCCACAGGGCATCATTTCTCCACGCTTCGACCAAGGCATCCTGCTCAGCAGGATCAACCGTGAAGAGGTTAACCAGAACGACCGGCCCTGCCTCGACCGCCAGCTGCTGATCAATGGGAAACTCAGGATCCAGGGGTTTGAAATTGACCATCGCAGGTGCTCCTTGTATGCCGCTTCAACTTGGTGTCATGTTGTCATATAGGGATAAACAGCCACAATGACAACACATTGTCAAATATTCGGGGAACGTCATGCTTGAAGAGCAACGAAGCGAAGCGGGAGAAGCGGTAACGGAGCTGATTCTGGATGTGTTCCGGCTGAATGGCCGGTTGCAGATTGCTGGTGACCGCCTGGTTTCCGGGCTGGGGCTGACAAGCGCGCGATGGCAGATACTTGGCGCCATTGCCTATGCGGAAAAGGCGGAAACCGTCGCCTGGCACGCCCGTAACATGGGAGTTCATAGGCAAGGCATTCAACGGATCGTCAATGAGCTCAAGCGCGAAGGGATTGTAGAGTTTCAGCCGAACCCGCACCACAAGCGCGCTCAGCTAGTTGTCATGACGCCAAAGGGACGGGACCTGTATGATGCCGCCATTGCGATGCAGATCCCCTGGGTGAACGCGCTTGCCACAGATCTGTCACCAGAGGAAATCGCGGCGGCGCAGAAGGTTATTGGCCAGCTCAAGGCGCGCCTAGAAGAGGCGCCGACGTCCCAGGACGACAGCAGCTCCCGAAGCTGACGCCGGGGGCGAACAACACCTTTCCCAAACAAAAAGCCCCGCAGATTTCTGCGGGGCTTTCCGTTTATTAAGCCGTGAGGCCGGGGAGATTAGTCGCCCGACTTCAGTGCGGCGCCCAGGATGTCGCCCAGCGATGCGCCGGAGTCCGAGGAGCCATACTGTTCCACTGCTTCTTTCTCTTCCGCGATCTCGCGCGCCTTGATGGACAGGCCCAGGCGGCGGGTCTTGGAGTCGACGTTGGTGACGCGCACGTCGACCTTGTCGCCAACCGAGAAACGCTCGGGGCGCTGGTCGGCACGGTCGCGGGACAGGTCGGAGCGGCGGATGAAGGACTTCATGCCTTCGTATTCCACTTCGATGCCGCCGTCTTCGATCGCGGTCACTTCCACGGTCACGATCGAGCCGCGCTTCACGCCGCCCACGGCTTCAGCGAACTTGTCGCCGCCCAGGGCTTTGATCGACAGCGAGATACGCTCTTTGTCGACATCCACTTCGGAGACAACGGCCGAAACCATGTCGCCTTTGCGGTAATTCTGGATCGCGTCTTCGCCACGCTCGTCCCAGGACAGGTCGGAGAGGTGAACCATGCCGTCGATGTCGCCGTCGAGGCCGATGAACAGACCGAATTCGGTGATGTTCTTGACTTCGCCTTCGACCTGGGTGCCCTCGGGGTTGTTCTCGGAGAACACTTCCCACGGGTTGCGCATGGTCTGCTTGAGGCCCAGGGAGACGCGGCGCTTGGCACCGTCGATTTCCAGAACCATGACGTCGACTTCCTGGGAAGTGGAGACGATTTTGCCCGGGTGGACGTTTTTCTTGGTCCAGGACATCTCGGAGACGTGGACCAGACCTTCGACGCCCGGCTCCAGCTCAACAAATGCACCGTAATCGGTGATGTTGGTGACGCGGCCCTTGTGCACGGAGGACAGCGGGTACTTGGCGCCAACCAGATCCCACGGGTCTTCCTGCAGCTGCTTCATGCCGAGGCTGATGCGGTGGGTCTCTTTGTTGATCTTGATGACCTGAACCTTGACGGTTTCGCCGATCGACAGGATCTCGGAGGGGTGGTTCACACGGCGCCATGCCATGTCGGTGACGTGCAGCAGGCCATCAACGCCGCCCAGGTCAACAAACGCACCGTATTCGGTGATGTTCTTGACGACACCGTCCACTGCCTGGCCTTCGGACAGGTTGCCGATAACTTCGGCGCGCTGTTCGGCGCGGGACTCTTCGAGGATCGCGCGGCGGGAGACAACGATGTTGCCGCGGCGGCGGTCCATCTTCAGGATCTGGAACGGCTGCTTCAGACCCATCAGAGGGCCTGCGTCGCGCACGGGGCGCACGTCAACCTGCGAGCCGGGCAGGAAGGCAACAGCGCCGCCCAAGTCGACAGTGAAGCCGCCTTTGACGCGGCCGAAGATCGCGCCTTCGACGCGCTGATCGTCTGCGTAGGCTTTTTCCAGGCGGTCCCAGGCTTCTTCGCGGCGGGCCATCTCGCGGGAGATGACAGCTTCGCCACGGGCGTTTTCAGCGGCGCGCAGGAAGACTTCCACTTCGTCGCCGACTGCGATTTCAGCCGCTTCGCCGGGGTTTGCGAATTCTTTCAGATCAACGCGGCCTTCCATTTTGTAGCCGACGTCGATGATGGCCTGGCCGGCTTCGATTGCCAGCACTTTGCCTTTGACAACCGAACCTTCGTCCGGGGTGTCCATTTCGAAGCTTTCGTTCAGGAGGGCTTCGAATTCCTCCATCGATGCGTTTTGAGCCATGAGGTCTCAGGTTTCCTTTACTAGTGTTTCTGGCCGGGCGGTTGTCTCCGCCGGTCTTGGTTAAGCCAGTCCAGAACGTGATCCGGAGCACATCTGATCAAACAAACACAAAGGGCCGAGGTAGTCCCCAGCCCTGCTCAGATATGCCGCCCGGACGTTTGCCGCCCTTGTATTGACAGCGCGCGTATAGGCGGATTCCCAGGGTTGTGCAAGGGAAAAGCCCTGCTAAGCCCGCCCCTCGTTGGGTCGCACATCGAATTGAGCCAAAGTATTCAAAGCAGCTTCGTGATCGGGGATGTAGCGCGGCCCCAGAAACAGACAAATTTTAGCCCAGTCACGCATGTTGCGCCCTTCCGGACATTCATACCGGTCCTCCGGAAGCCCGACCAAAGCCTGGCAATGCTCATGAACGAAAGAAGAAGCCGCATCATAGCGACCGAATTGCGCCTTCCCATTGTTCACATCCGTTTGAAACCTTTCCGCGACTTGCGGGGTCAGTCTAGCGCGAGGCAAAAGCTCCCAAAGCATTGCTTCAACAACGCGACCAGAGTTTATAAATGCAATGCCAACCAGCAAAGGCACGTCGAAAGGCCGATCCGCATAGCACCGCAAAGCCAGTTCGATTTTCAGCCGAACCCTCTTGATTTGTCGCATTGACATCTTTGAACGCACAGCCAATGCGCCAGCAAGAGCAGAGGCGCGTGCTAGAGTAAATTCAGGCCCTTCACCAAATGGAATTCCTTCAGGCAGTTCGCGAAACAACTGCTCTACTGCCTCCGAAAACACCTCATCGGTCAGCGGCAAAGCCAACCGTATGTCCACGAATTTGTCGAGGTAACGCTCCCCATCTTCAGGTTGGCCAAACCGGTTCGCTGCAAGACCCTCCAGATAGTGCGCATTGACCATCAGGCAAAAGACGAACCCGTCATGTGCAAATACAAGTTTCATCGCTTCAAGAAAGGCTATTGCATAGTCCGGGTGGCACCGGTCCAGTTCGTCTACAAGAACAACTACGCGTTTCTCCGGTTTTTCCTTTTCTGGGTCCTCTCCAGTAAGAGCTGCCCTAAGTGCTTTCATTTGTTCAGGCAGGTCAATATTGCGTACCCTCTCAGCCTCAATCTGAGCTGCAATCAGATTACCTGCTTTTTTTGACACCCCGTCGCTGAAGGCATCCAAATGCTCTTGCAAACTCTCCTGCCCTTCTAGTCCTTCGCTCATCTCGTCGGACAGATAGTCAACCAGTGCACCGGCACCTTGCCGCGCTGCAATGCCTCCTGCTGTCCGGGCCAACACACCCAAAACCTTCTTACCCTTGGCAAAGGCGGCATCTCGTTTTGGTGTGTCACTTTCTGGAAGCTTGTCGATTAGAGCACCTACAAATGTAAGAACTGGATCTCCGGTGTGATCAGCCATATGCGCATCGATCTGGATGACCACCTCACCTGAAGCTTCGAGATGTTTGGCCCATCGTTCTCGGAAGAACGTTTTTCCCCGGCCATATCCGGCTTCAATCGAGATCACCTTGGTGTCGTCAATCGTCTTGATCAGACGGGTGAAAGCCTCCCCGACGGACTTAAAACCTAAGAGGTCCCCCTCCCACACGTCCTCTGGTTCCTTGTCTTTCACGTTCGCCTCGCCTTGAGTTTCCAGCAACTTTTCGGAGAGTAACGGTGCGCTACAACCGGCTTCAAGAGCGAACTGGGGATCACTCCAATCTGATCAAGGTGCCTTGCGGCTGTACTCCTGCTCCAGCAGGACGACCCCCACCAGCACATAATCAACTGACACCCCTTCCCCCCGTAGCGGCAGGTAGATTTCGGACGAGCTGCGGTATTCCGGCAGCGGGCCGACATAAGGCAGCGCGGCGAGCAATGGCCGGGAAGTGGAGGCCACTTCGTGAAAACAGCTCCAGATCATGGAACCGGGGCCAAAGCCAGGGTGTTCCGAGAGCCGGGTGCCAACGTATTTGTTGCCAAGCGTGTTGATGATCTTGTTGCGTACATACAGCGCCTTGAAATCGGCAGGTGCGCCGGTTTGTGTCCGTTCTATTTCATAAACGGACAGGACATTCGGCGCCGGGCGGGCATTTGGCAGCTCGAACTGCGTAAGCCGCGGAAAATCGCCATCATCAGAGGCGTTCCGCCAATGAAAAAACACCTGCTTCAGTTCCGGCTGCAGTTCGCCTGCAGAGAAATCAGAAGTAAACACGCCTTGGCTGCCCCCGGTAAAAAACACACCATTTTTCGGCCCTTTGGAAGCGGCAAGAGCCGTGCCTTCTTTAATAGCACACAGCTGTTAATGTAGCCTGAAATCAGCATATTAAAGCTTTCAGAGCAATTGGATTGTCTTTTGCGCTCTGCAAGAGGGTGCTGGCAGGCGGCTGAATTTGCCGCCTGCTGCTATCGCGCGAAGAGGCCTCAGGCGATCTCTGTCACGATGGTTTCACGGGATTTGCGCACCTTCTTCATCGGCAGCAGCCAATCGCCTTCCTCGGCGCGGTAGCCGAGCGGCAGCAGGAGGACCGAGCGCAGCCCCTTGTCCTTGAGGCCCAGAATTTCGTCGATCTTTTCCGGCGTGAACCCTTCCATCGGGGTGCTGTCCACGTCCAGTTCCGCCGCCGCGGCCAGCGCAAAGCCCAGCGCGATATAGGCCTGGCGGGCGGCGTGGTCGTGGTTGGTGCGCGCCTCGCGCGGCAGATAGGTTGCCTTGAGATTGTCGTAATACTGGTTCAGCATCGGGATTTCGCCGCGCTCCTCGGTCATCTGGCGGGTTACCGCGTCGATACGGTCCTCGGAGTAGTTGTCCCAGGCGGCAAAGACGATCAGGTGCGAGCCGTCGGTGATCTGCGCCTGGTCCCAGGCGTGCGGGCGGATCTGCGCGCGGATCTCCGGGTTGGTGATGACAAACACCTCAAACGGCTGGGTGCCGGACGAGGTCGGCGCCATGCGGATCGCCTCGATGATCTGGTCGACCTTTTCCTGCGGAACCGCCTTGACTGGGTCCATTTTTTTGGTGGCGTAACGCCAGTTCAGTTTCTCGATCAGAGTGCTCTTGCTCATGCTTCCGGTCCTTTCAGGAAGGGTGGTATAAATTTGTAACCGGCTATATAAGCGGAACTGGAAAGGGCGCAAGAAGGCACATTCCTGAGCCCCGGTAACACGGAAGGAACCACCATGGCGGAGGGTCAATGCCCGGAGTGCGGGCGCATCAATGAGGTGCTGTCGCGGGTCGGCGACCGCTGGAGCGTGCTGATTGTGATCTCATTGGCGCAATACGGCGTGCTGCGATTCAATGAGCTGAAGCGCCATCTGGGAATTTCCCAGCGGATGCTGAGCCTTACCTTGCGCGAGTTGGAGCGTGACGGGCTGGTGAGCCGGACCTATCACCCGACGATCCCGCCCAAGGTGGAATATGCACTGACGCCGCTGGGCGAGTCGTTCCGCGAACCGGTCAGGGCACTGGGACTGTGGGCGCTGGAGCATCTGCCAGTGATCGATGCGGCACGGGCGGAGTTCGACGCTGCGGCGGAGGCGGAGAAAAAGACCGCCTGAAGCGGTGGTCTTCTTCTCTAGTTCCGAAAGGCCCAAACGCGGGCGTCCCGTTTCAGCATTGCCTGTTCTGCGGCGTCCAGACGTGCCACGGCTGCAGCGGGATCGCGGCTGCCGCCCGCCTTGGTCCAGAGCCTGAGCGCTGACGCCGGACTCCAGGGCAGGCACGCGTCCGCCAGCCACTGCCGCAGAGACGGCGGCAAAGCATCATAAGCCTGCATCGGATCCCCTGCCCTGCGCCGCCGTTTCAGGCGGGAGTTCAGATTGCGGAGCGCGCGGCGGTCAGCCATTGCGGCGCCAGCTTGGGAAAGGGTCTTCCAGCACGGACCAGGCCGGATCGAAGCCGTTGGCCGTTTCCGGCATAAGGCAGGCGTCCAGCCGCGCGGTGATCGCCTCCTTGTCCAGACCTGCGCCAATGAACACCAGTTCCTGCCGCCGGTCGCCCCAGGTTTCGTCCCAGTTCTGCAGAAATTCCTGCCGGGCCTCAGGATGAGACGGCCAGCGCTCCGTTGGCACCGCAGCCCACCACAGGCCGAGCGGGCGGACAGAGGATATTGCCCCGGCCAGCGAGAACTCCGCAGCCCATTCGGGACGGGTGGCCAGCCAGAAATGCCCTTTGGCCCGGATTACGCCCGGCAGATCGCCGTTCAAAACAGCGTGGACCTGTGCGGGGTCAAAGGGGCGGCGGCCACGGTAGACAAAGGAGGAAATACCGTATTCCTCTGTTTCCGGAACATGGTGCTCAAAACCATAGAGCTCCTTGGCCCACAGCGGATGCTCGTGCGCCTTGTCAAAATTGAAACGGCCGGTGTCGAAGATGCGGTCCCCGTCTACTTCGGAGTAATCCGCCCGGATCACCTCGGCATCCGGATTCAGCGCCTTGATGACCGCCATCGCCGCGGCGGTCTGCTCCGGTCCCGCGTCCGATACCTTGTTCAGGATAATGACATCAGAGAACTCGATCTGGTCTGTCAGCAGATTGACCAGGGTCCGGTCGTCCTCCGCGCCCAGGCTTTCACCGCGGTCGCTGAGGAAGTCATGGCTGGCGAAATCGCGCAGCAGGTTCACTGCGTCGACCACCGTGACCATTGTGTCCAGCCGGGCCACGTCTGAAAGGCTGGTGCCCTCCTCGTCCCGGAAATCGAAGGTCGCAGCCACCGGCAGCGGCTCAGCAATGCCGGTGCTTTCGATCAGCAAATAGTCGAAGCGCCCTTCAGCCGCGAGGCGGCGCACCTCCTGCAGCAGGTCGTCGCGCAGCGTGCAGCAGATGCAGCCGTTGGTCATCTCCACCAGCTTTTCATCCTGGCGTGACAGTTCCGTCCCGCCGCGCACCAAGTCCGCGTCGATGTTCACCTCGCTCATATCATTCACGATTACTGCAACCCTGCGGCCAGCGCGGTTGTTCAAAACTTGGTTCAAAAGTGTTGTCTTACCCGCCCCGAGGAAGCCCGAGAGCACTGTCACCGGCAGTCTGCCATCCATCACGCACAAACCCTTTATGTTATATCATAACAATCTTCAGGCAGAGTTAGCAGCCTGTCCCCCGGCCCGCAAGCCTGGAAACCGCGGGGATTGAAGCGCAGGAGGCAATCTTCTGCCAATATGCCGCAAACAGGCATTCAGGCGCCGTGTTTTTCCGCCAGCCTGAGGCCAAAGCCAAAAGGGAGGGACAGGATGAGCCAACCGCCAAATTTTCTGGTCATCATCTCGGACGAGCACCGCAAGGATGCGATGGGCTGTGCAGGGCATCCTATTGTGAAAACTCCGAACCTGGACGCATTGGCGGCGCGCGGCACGATGTTCAGCTCGGCCTATACGCCCTCGCCCATGTGTGTTCCGACACGGGCAGCGCTGGCAACCGGAGACTGGATTCACAAGACCGGCCATTGGGACAGCGCAACGCCCTATGCTGGAGAACCGCCGAGCTGGATGCATGCCCTGCGGGAAACGGGCCGCGAGGTGGTGTCGATCGGCAAGCTGCATTTCCGCTCTGCCGGGGATGACAACGGGTTTACCGAGGAAATCCTGCCGATGCATGTGGTCGGAGGCGTCGGCTGGGCCATCGGCCTGCTGCGGGAAAACCCGCCGCCTTATGACTCTGCTGCAGAACTGGCCGGCGACGTCGGGGCGGGCAGCAGCACCTATACCGACTATGACCTGGCGATCACCAAGGCCGCCGAAGCCTGGCTGGCCGACCCCAAGCGCCAGCAGCAGCCTTGGGCGGCCTTTGTGTCGCTGGTCAGCCCGCATTACCCGCTGACCTGCCCTGACGAATGGTACAGCCTGTACGATCCCGCGGAAATGGACTTGCCTGTGGGCTATGGCGAGGGGCTGCCGGAGCATGAGGAACTGCGCAACATCGCCGCCTTTTTCAACTACGATGACTATTTCGACGAACAGACGATGCGCGAGGCAAAGGCGGCCTATTATGGGCTGACGTCGTTCATGGATGATTGCGTGGGCCGGGTGATCAAGGCACTGGAGGCCAGCGGCCAATTGGAAAACACGGTGATCCTGTATGTGTCGGATCACGGCGACATGATGGGGGATCAAGGATTCTGGACCAAGCAGGTGATGTACGAGCAATCCGCAGGGGTGCCGATGATCGCCGCCGGACCAGGCATTCCAGCGGGGCAGCAGGTGGCGACCTGCACCAGCCTGACTGACATCGCCGCCACTGCGCGTGAGGTCTGCGGCGCGGGGGAAGCCCCGGAATTGCCAGGCGTGTCGCTTCGCGCGGTTGCAAATGCGCCTTATGACGAGGCCCGCACCGGCTTCAGCGAATACCATGACGGCGGGTCAAAAACCGGCGCCTTCATGGTGCGATGGGGCAAGTGGAAGTACGTCCACTATGCCGGGATGCAGCCGCAGCTGTTTGACCTGGAGGCGGACCCGAATGAGCAGGCAAACCGGGCGATGGACGGGGTCAATGATCCGAAGATCCAGGCGGCATTGGCTGAGGGTGCGCGGCGGCTGCTGGCAATCTGCGACCCGGAGGAGGTGAATGCCCGCGCCTTTGCCGATCAGCGCCGCAGGATCGCGCAGCTGGGCGGCGAGGAGGCCTGCCGCACGGCCTATGTGTTCAACCACACACCGACACCGGACGAGCAGGACGAAATGCGCGAAGGATCCCCGCTCTGACTCTTGCCGCCTGTCCTGCCCTTGCCTAGGGTTCCTGGTCAGGAGGGCCATGCCATGACACTGGAAGAGGCAATCGAAACCCAGCCGCTGTGGGTGCAGATCTGGGTCAACATCCTGTTTCTGGGCGCCTTTGTGCTGCCGCTGGCGCTGCTGATCTGGAAACCAGGCCGTCTGGCGGGGCTGGTCACTGTGGCCGCGAGCGTGCTGGCGGCAGCCGGTGTCTACTGGCTGTATGGGAAGCTGGGATATGTGCGGCTGCTGGGACTGCCGCATGTGATCCTGTGGACGCCTTTGATCTTCTGGCTGTGGCGGCAACGAAAACGGCCGGAAATGCCCGTTTGGCCGCGGCGGATCATCCTGCTGGTCTGCGTGGTGATCGCGGTGTCGCTGGCGTTTGATTTTGCGGACGTGGCCCGTTACCTGCTGGGGGAACGGCGGCCATTCTGAACCGCTCCTGCCCCGCGCGCAAAAGTTTTACTGAAAACTTTTGGTAATTTTCTTTTACAAGAAAATTGTGCCGTTCCATCAGGACCGTGGCTCAGAGATCAATCTCCAGCACCCCCCCCGGCGCCAGCGCGCGGGACTGGCAGAGAATGATGGCGCCCTCGCGCTGCTTGTTCGACAGTACAAAGTCGCGGTGTTCAGCGTCGCCGGCAATAAGCCCGCATTTGCAGACCCCGCAGATCCCGTCGGAGCATTTCACATCCACGTGGATGCCGCTTTCGGCCAGTGCTTCAGTTGCAGTCTTTTCCGCTGGAACCAGAATCTCGCGGCCCGATTTTGCCAGCTTCAGGGTAAAGGGATGGTTCTCGTATTCGGGCTGTTCGGGAACCGAGAAATACTCCATGTGACGGGCCTCTTCGGGGAAGCCATTGGCTTCCGCCGCCTCCAGCACGGCCTGCATGTAGGCTTCCGGCCCGCAGGTGTAGACATGGCTGCCGGGGGTGTACCTCAGAACCTCCTGAAGGTCCGCACGGGTGCCCTGGTCGGAAAAATGCAGATGTACTTTATCAATCCACGGCGCGGCTTCCAGATCCAATAAGAACCCTGCACTTATCTTTTTCGAATATGAAAAGTGGAATTCGAAGTCCCGGTCCAGAGCGTGCAAACGGTGAGCCATGGCGATCATCGGCGTCACCCCTATGCCGCCGCCCATCAGGTAGGATTTGGCGGCATCCTCTGCCAGCGGGAAGTGGTTGACCGGCTTGGATATGAAGACCAGCCGCCCCTCATCAAAGATCCGGTGCATGAGCCTGGACCCGCCGCGGCCTCCGTCTTCGCGCTGCACCGCAATCTGGTATTTCGACCGGTCGGCCGGATCGCCCGACAGCGAGTACTGGCGGAAAAATTCCGGCGCTACCACCACGTCGATGTGGGCGCCTGCGGTCGCCTGCGGGAGCGGCGCACCGTCCGGCAGGGAGAACTCATATTTGGTAACAGCCTCCGCCATCTGCTCGACCTTGGACAGGCGCACCCGCATGACCGGCGCTGCACCCTGATCAGCGGTATAGACATGTTCCGGCGGCAGGCCTGCCGCGCGGCGGCGCTTGTGCTCCGCTGCCGGGATCATCGCCTGATAGGCAGCAATTCCGGCCTCGCGGTCCATCGGCGCGGGCCAGGCATAGGGCGGCGGCGCCAGCTGTGCGGGGTAGACCGCCAGCGTCTGGTCCTCAAACTTCAGATCTAAGTCCTTGGACAGCTTACGGGCATTCACAGGATGCGGCGAGGGCGCGTAGGGCCCCTCTTCCACCATCTCCAGATCCCACCACCATTTCTTAGCGGTATTGACCTCGCCATGGCCCAGCGCGTCGTCGAGTTTTGCGAGCAATGGCGCGCTGCCCGGCATATTCATCGCGGCCCAGCGGAACGGCGCCTCTGCAAACAACCCTTCCAGGTTCCAGGGGCAGGTTTTCATGCAGCGGCCGCACATCGCGCCGCCCGGTACAGTGACGCGGTAGGTGGTGCATTTCTGGCTGTCGGACTTCCAGATCTCGTAGCCGTTGAACATCAGCTTCGGCCCGGCGGTGATGGCGCCGGACGGGCATTCGCGGGCGCATTTGTTGCAGGCTTCACAGAACCGCTGCAGGCCGAAATCCACCGGTTTGTCGTGGGTCATCGGCAGGTTGGTGGTCACGGCACCGGATTTCAGGCGGGGGCCGAGGAAGGGGTTCAGGATCACCTCGCCGATGCGGGAGACCTCACCCAGGCCCGACAGCAGCAACAGCGGCGGCTGCAGCACCTCGCCGTCCATCACCGAATGCACCCGGGCGGTATAGCCGAGGTTGCGGATCTGCTGCGCGATCACCCCGCCCAGCAGCGAGAACCGCAGATAGGCGCGCATCGACTGGGCGCAGGCGATCCAGTCATCACCGGAGGCGCCCTCCATCGTCTCATGGCCCTGGTCGATGATGATGCTGATGGCGTTTTCATGGTAGGGCGCCAGCACTTCGCCCGCCGCGTCGTGGGAGTAATATGCCCAGTCCGGGCAGCGCGAGAGGCCCACCGCGTCGCAGCCAAGGAAATAGGCGGCGGCCTTGATATTGGCGGCATTGCGGGCAGCGTCCGCGGCGCTGGGGTCGACCCGTGGCGCATGGTCGCCGTCCTGCAGCAGCACCAAGGCCGCGAGCGAGGAGCGAAAGGCAAAGGCCGAAGAGGATTTGCGGACGTAGTTTCCGTTCTTCGCCGCCTCCTGCGGGCCCTTGCCGAGGTCGCCGAACAGGGAGCGTGCGAACATGTCAGCACGTTTCGGGACGCGCGCTACATTCACCTCGTCTATGTAGGTGGTTGGGTCTGCCACCCGCTTCAGGGTCTCGAATGGGTGCGGGCCATCCATGAAGCGGCGCTTGGCGTAGGGGTCGCGGGTTGCAGCGCTCTTGGCGTGGGCGCCAAGTCCCAGCCGGTATTTGAGCCCCGGCGCCTGACCCGGCACCAGCGGCAGATCGGCGGCCAGTTCCAGCGTGGTGGTCACGGCAGCGATGCCGAAACGGCCGCCGAGGAACGGGTTTGCCGGCACACCATCCTCATAGGTGGCAAGCCCGGCCTGCACCGCCAGCTTGCCCAGATGCACGTCACTGGCCGCACCGGTATGCGCGCGCGCCTCCCACCCCAGAAGGCGGATGTAGCTGGCAAGCGTCACCACGGTTTCCGCCGCCCGCAGGCAGGCGCGCTGGTTCTGCGCATCCGACAGCCAATCAGTGCCATCCTCGCCCGCTTCGGGGTCGCGTGGAAATTCGTATACGTAAACCAGTGCGTGCGTGTGGTGGCGGCAGTCCGCGGGCGGGGCCTGCATCGCCTCGCGCAGGTTCGCCATCACCACGTCGATGCCGGAGGCAAAGGTCTTGGTCTGTTTCGTGCGCAGGGTTTCCGCCAGTGCCGCCACATCCGGGTTCACCAGCGGCGCGCCCAGCCAGGCGTCAGAGGGCACCGCGCAGGCGCCCGCCAGAGAGGCGTCGCAGAAGTAGCCAAAGGCCTTCAGATGATCCGTGCGCTCCTGCGGGTCGACAGGGATTTCTGCGCGTTCCTTTTTCACCAGCCCCTCGCGGGTGGCGTCCAGCATCGCCTGGTAGTCCCGCATTGCGTTGACGAGGGAGAGCGGCGCATCGGGGCGGCGGAAGCTGACCTGCGCCAGCGGCGGCAGTGCATCCAGTCCTTCGGGGGCCGCCTGCCGCACAAGGGTCTCCATCGGGTACGGCCCCAGGTGCACAGGCCGGTTGCGGTAGGAAAACAGCTTGCCCATGGAAGGCCCCTTTGAGTTACAGCTTGGCGACGATGCGCGGCTCGTCCTGCAGCAGCCTGGCGGCGGATTGGCGCAGCGCAGAAAGTTCTTCGCCGCTCAGCTTGGCCTCAAAATACGCGGCGTTCTCCTGCGCGATGGGCAGCACCGCCAGCAGTGCGGCTTGCCCCGGCACGGTCAGCGCTACCCGGATTGAGCGCCCGTCGCCCTCTCCGCTGCGGCGGGTGATCAGCCCGCCGGCCTCCATCTGACGCAAGGCGCGGGAGGTGGCGGTGCGGTCGATACCGATGAAATCAGCAATCTCCGAGGGGGTCGCCAGCCCCTCTTCCCCCGCGGCCAGCAGCACGCACCAGGTGACGCGGGTCAGCCTGTATTCCGCGATGCGTTGTTCAAAACGGCGTTCGATCACGCGCGCCAGCATGGTGATCTGGTAGCCAAGGGATTGGTGCAGGTGGAAGCGTTGCTGAGTCATGGTAATTGACACTGTCAATTACTTTCCCATCAAAAGCCAGCGAAATCTGACCATGCCCTCCAGGCCATGGCCCGGATGGACGTAACGCGATCTGCGAGGCGTTGCATCATTGCGGGCAGCCTGTATCGTCAAATCAGGCATGCTCTCAGGAGGTTAGCATGAAATTCCGCTTTCCCATCGTCATCATTGACGAAGATTTCCGCTCCGAAAACTCTTCAGGCTCAGGCATCCGCGCCTTGGCCCAGGCCATTGAGGATGAAGGGTTCGAGGTGCAGGGCGTCACCGGCTACGGCGACCTGTCGCAATATGCACAGCAGCAGTCCCGCGCCAGCGCCTTTGTTCTGTCCATCGATGACGAGGAATTCACCACCGGCCCCGATCTGGACCCCGCTGTAGTCGCCCTGCGCACGTTTATTGAGGAAGTGCGCTGGAAAAACGCCGATGTGCCGATCTACATCTACGGCGAGACCAAGACCAGCCGCCACCTGCCCAATGACATCCTGCGCGAGCTGCATGGCTTCATCCATATGTTCGAGGACACGCCGGAGTTTGTCGCCCGCCACATCATCCGCGAGGCAAAGAGTTACCTGGAAAGCATCCAGCCGCCGTTCTTCAGGAAGCTGCTGGATTACGCCGAGGACGGCTCCTACTCCTGGCACTGCCCGGGGCATTCCGGCGGCGTGGCCTTCCTGAAAAGCCCGGTCGGGCAGATGTACCACCAGTTCTACGGCGAAAACATGCTGCGGGCCGACGTTTGCAACGCAGTTGAGGAGCTGGGGCAGCTGTTGGACCATAATGGCGCGATTGGCGCCTCGGAACGCAATGCCGCGCGGATCTTCAACGCCGACCACTGCTATTTCGTGACCAATGGCACCTCGACCTCCAACAAGATGGTCTGGCATCACACGGTGGCACCGGGCGACGTGGTGGTGGTTGACCGCAATTGCCACAAGTCGATCCTGCATTCGATCATCATGACCGGCGCCATCCCGGTGTTCCTGAAGCCGACCCGCAATCATTGGGGCATCATCGGCCCGATTCCGCATTCGGAATTCGAAATAGACAGCATAAAGGCCAAGATCCGCGCCAACCCGCTGCTGAAGGGCGTGGACGCCGATGCGGTGAAACCGCGGATCCTGACGCTGACGCAGTCGACCTATGACGGGGTGCTCTACAATACCGAGGTGATCAAGGGCCAGCTGGACGGCTATACGGAGAACCTGCATTTCGACGAGGCCTGGCTGCCGCATGCGGCGTTTCACCCGTTTTATGGCAGCTATCACGCGATGGGCCGCAAGCGGGCGCGCACCAAGCATTCGGTAACCTATGCCACCCAGTCGATTCACAAGCTGCTGGCGGGCATCAGCCAGGCCAGCCATGTGCTGGTGCAGGACAGCGAGGAGACCAAGCTGGACCGGCATCTGTTCAACGAGGCCTACCTGATGCACACCTCCACCAGCCCGCAGTATTCGATCATCGCCAGCTGCGATGTGGCGGCGGCGATGATGGAGCCGCCGGGCGGTACCGCGCTGGTCGAGGAAAGCATCATGGAGGCGCTGGATTTCCGCCGCGCCATGCGCAAGGTCGATGAGGAATACGGCGCCGATGACTGGTGGTTCCAGGTCTGGGGCCCGGAGGATCTAGCCGAGGACGGGATCGGCAGCACCAACGACTGGGTTCTGAGGAAAACCGACGCCGACGGCGTGCAGGCGGGCGGCGAGGACAGCTGGCACGGCTTTGGCGACATGGCGCCGGGGTTCAACATGCTGGACCCGATCAAGGCCACCATCATCACACCCGGCCTCAAACTGGACGGCCGGTTCGAGGACTGGGGCATCCCGGCCTCGATCGTGACCAAATATCTGGCCGAACATGGCGTGGTGGTGGAAAAGACCGGGCTTTATTCCTTCTTCATCATGTTCACCATCGGCATCACCAAGGGCCGCTGGAATTCACTGCTAAGCGCGCTGCAGCAGTTCAAGGACGACTTTGCCCGCAACCTGGCCGTGCCGCGCGCGATGCCGGAGTTCTGCGCCAGCCAGCCGCGGTATGAGCAGATGGGCCTGCGCGACCTGTGCCAGCATGTGCATGCGCTGTATTCCAAGAACAACGTGGCGCGGCTGTCGACAGAGATGTACCTGAGCGACCTGACACCGGCGATGAAGCCGAGCGATGCCTTCAGCCAAATCGCCCGGCGCACCACCCAGCGGGTGCCGATTGATGATCTGGAAGGGCGCATCACCACCAGCCTGGTGACCCCCTACCCGCCTGGCATTCCGCTGCTGATCCCGGGCGAGGTGTTCAACAAGAAGATCGTGGAATACCTGAAGTTCAACCGCGCCTTCGGGCGGGAATGCCCGGGATTCGAGACCGACATCCACGGGTTGGTGCAGGAAACCGGGCCCGACGGGCTGACCCATTACTTCGCCGACTGCGTGGCGGAATAGTAATAGTGGCGGCCACGTTTCCACGCGGCCGCCCCTGTGCTTCAACCTGATCTCGCAAGCTCAGACAGGCGTTTACCCGGCCGGCACCGCGTTGCTGACCCGTTTGCCGGCGGTCAACCCGTTCACCTTGGCCACGATAGCGGCAGCATCCAGCCCGTGGTGGCGGTAGAGATCACCGATGGTGCCGGTCTGGCCGAAATGCTCCACCCCCAGCGGGATGGTCTGGTGGCCGGCAACCCCGCCCAGCCAGGCAAGCGTCGCCGGGTGGCCGTCGATCACGGTGATCACCTTGCAGTGCGGCGGCAGACCGCCCATCAGAGTTTCAATATGGGACCTGGCGGCGGCGTTGCCGCGCGCGCGCGCCCGCTGCGCCGCGGTCCAGCCCGCGTTCAGCCGGTCGGCAGAGGTGACGGCCAGCACGCCCACGTCGCGGCGGCTTTCGCCGATGATTCCCGCAGCCTTGATCGCCTCCGGTGCCACCGCGCCCTGGTAGGCGATCACCACATCGCAGTTCGGCCCCGGTTTGCGCAGCCAGTAGCCGCCGTCGATGGCCCCCTGGCGGAAGTCCTCATCGGCGCGCTTGCCGGGCTGCTCCATCGGGCTAGTGGTGAGGCGCAAATAGACCGAGCCGCCGGTCTCGTCGCGCAGCCAGGTGCGCTCATCCGGGTCGCCCTCGCCGTCGCGCTGCAGGTAGTCGAAGGCCCATTCCATGATCACTGCCAGCTCATCGGCAAAGGCCGGTTCAAACGCTGCCAGTCCGTCCTGCGACATGCCGATAAGCGGTGTGCCGATCGACTGATGCGCGCCGCCTTCGGGCGCCAGCGTCACACCCGACGGGGTGCCGACGATCATGAAACGCGCGTCCTGGTAGCAGGCATAGTTAAGCGCATCGAGGCCGCGGCAGACAAAGGGGTCGTAAACCGTGCCAATGGGGATCACCCGCTTGCCGAACAGCGAATGCGACAGGCCCGCAGCGCCCAAGAGCAGGAACAGGTTCATCTCCGCGATGCCCAGCTCCAGATGCTGGCCTTCGGGGGCAAAGTTCCATTTCGCCGTCGACGGGATGCGGTGCTCGATAAAGGCATCCTTTTGCACCTCGCGGGCAAACAGCTTGCGCCGGTTGACCCAAGGCCCGAGCCCGGTGGTGCCGGTCACATCGGGCGAGGTCGTGAGGATCCGCGCCGCCAGTTCGCTGTCGCCCTTGGACAGATCATCAAGGATCTTGCCGAACGCCATCTGGGTGGAGATTTCGCGGGAGGTGCCGATGGCAATCGCGGGCACCGGCAGCGGCGCGTCGAAATGGCGGCGCGGGCCTTCGGCAAAGAACGGCACCTGACGCAGGAAGCCCTGCAGCGCGGCGGGGTCGGAAACGGTGGCGAAGGGCTCCCATTCCGCACCTTCCGCAACGCCCATATGGGCCTGCCATTCCGCCATCTGCGCCTTGGTCATCAGCCCGCCGTGGTTGTCCTTGTGGCCGGCAATCGGCGTGCCCCAGCCCTTGACCGTATAGGCCAGGAAGCAGACCGGGCGGTCGTGGCCGATGGATGCGAAAGTGTCCGCCATCGTCTCGACGCAGTTGCCGCCGAGGTTTTCCATCAGCTCCGCCAGCTCATCATCGCTGCGTTTCTCAATCAGCGCGCTGACATCGCCCTGGTCGCCCAGATCATCCATCAGGTGCTGCCGCCAGACCGCACCACCCATGTAGGTGAGCGCGGAATACTGCTGGTTCGGGCAGGCATCGATCCAGGCGCGCAAGCGCTCGCCTCCCGGCTCCTCGAATGCAGCCCGCTGCAAGGCGCCGTATTTCACCCGCACTACGTCCCAGCCGAAGGCGTCAAAGATCTTCTCGATCCGCTCGAACAGCCCCTCGCGGACGATGCCGTCCAGCGACTGACGGTTGTAGTCGATGATCCACCAGGTATTGCGCAGATCGTTCTTCCAGCCTTCCTGCAGCACCTCGTAGATGTTGCCCTCGTCCAGCTCAGCATCACCTGCCAGCGCCACCATACGGCCGGTGCGGGCGTCCTGTCCCCAGTCCTTGGCGGTGATGAAATCCTGCACCATCGAAGCCAGCGCGGTGATTCCGACGCCCAGGCCGACAGAGCCGGTGGAGAAATCCACGTCATCCACGTCCTTGGTGCGGCTGGGATAGCTCTGCACCCCACCGAAGCCGCGGAAATTCTCCATCTTCTCGCGGGTCTGGTTGCCCATCAGGTACTGCATCGCATGAAAGACCGGCGAGGCATGCGGTTTCACCGCCACCCGGTCGCCGGGCTTCAGTGCAGAAAAATACAGCGCCGTCATGATCGACACCATCGACGCCGACGAGGCCTGATGCCCCCCGATCTTGATCCCGTCCGCCTTGGGGCGGATGTGGTTCGCGTTGTGAATCATCCAATGCGACAGCCACAACAGCCGCTGTTCGATGGTCTTGAGGTGGGTCAGATCGGGGCGCATGGTTCTCTCCTTACTCGGCGGCGTGCTGAACGGGGGCGGGCAAGGCCTGCTCCAGATCGGCCAGGATGTCGGCCACGTCCTCCAGCCCCACCGACAGGCGGATCAGCCCGTCGCTGATGCCGTGCTCAGCGCGCTCTTCCGGGGTGTAGGTCGAATGGGTCATCGAGGCAGGGTGCTGGATCAGGGTTTCCGCATCACCCAGCGACACTGCCCGCTGGATCATCTGCAAACCGTTCATGAAGGCGATACCGCCCTGCAGGCCGCCCTCGACCTCAAAGGCAATCATGGCGCCGGGCTGCGCCATCTGGCGTTTGGCGACATCGGCCTGGGCAAAACTGTCATGCCCCGGGAAGGACACCGATTTCACCGCAGGGTGGGCGGCCAGATAATCCGCCACGGTTGCAGCAGAGGCGCAATGGCGGTCCATCCGCAGCGCCAGGGTCTTGAGGCCGCGCAGAATCAGCATGGCGTTGAAGGGCGCCATCACCGCACCTGTCATGTCCTTTATGCCGACCAGGCGGATTTCACCAATTTGCTCGGCGGTGCCCACGACAAGGCCCGCCACCACATCGCCGTGGCCGCCCAGGTATTTGGTGGCGGAATGCAGCACGATATCGGCGCCCAGTTCAATCGGGCGGGTCAGATAGGGGGTGGCATAGGTGTTGTCGACCACCACCTGCGCGCCTGCGGCATGGGCGATTTCTGATGCCGCGGCGATGTCCACCAGCCGCATGTTCGGGTTGGCCGGGGTCTCGAAATAGACCACGCGGGTCTTGTCCGAAACTGCCGCGCGCAGGTTCTCCATGTCGGTCATGTCGACATGGGTGATGGTAACGCCCCATTTCGCCAGCCCGTGGCGCATGAAGGCGAAGGTGCAGCCATAGAGCGTCTTGTCCACGATCACCTCGTCGCCGGGTGACAGCAGTGTCCACAGAACCGCGGTGATGGCGCCCATGCCGCTGCTGAGCGCCAAGCCCGCCTCAGCACCTTCCAGCGTGGCGATGCGCTGTTCCAGCAGGTCGCAGGTCGGGTTGGAGATCCGGCTGTAGATATGGCCTTGGCGCTCGCCTGCGAACATCTCGCCTCCGGCCTCCGCAGTGGCAAAGGTGAAGGTAGAGGTCAGGTGCAGCGGCGGCGTCAGCGCGCCTTCGTTGTCCTGCGGGTCATAGGCGTGGTGGATGGCACGAGTGGCAAAGCCGCCGGAGGTTTTCATGGGATGCTCCTGTCTGTTGTTACAGGCATCATCCGCCTGTTTCGACGGCAATGGATTGCGAAGTATTTCCAGATGAGTATTGATATTGGCAGATTATGCCAATGAGGGTGCAATTATGGACAGCAAGGACCGCCAGATCATCCGCGCCCTGCAGCGCGACGGGCGGATGACCAACCAGGACCTGGCAGAGGCGGTGAACCTCTCCCCGTCCCCTTGCCTGCGGCGGGTGCGCAATCTGGAGGCCCAAGGTATTATCCAGGGCTACAGCGCAGTGGTGGATGCCAAGTCCTACGGGCTGCCGATCACCGTTTTTGTCCGCATCAAGCTGGAGAGGCACGGCGAGGCGGACGTGAAGAATTTCGAGCGCAAGATGCAGCTGATCGAAGAGGTGCTGGAGTGCCACGTGCTGACCGGAGCGATGGACTACCAGCTGCGGGTGCTGGTACCGGATCTGGAGGCCTATGAAGAATTCATCCGCAACCGCATCCATCCGGTTGGCGGCATTGCGTCCATCGACACCAGTTTTGTCTATGGAACGGTCAAGCGGACAGCGGTGTTTCCACCTGCGCGCTAAGTTCTCATTTTCTTTGCGGGGTCACGCCTTGGCGGCCTGAATAACCAGCAAAAGCATCAGCGCCAGGGAAATGGCCGCCCCCATCGGCATCCTCCCTGGCGTCTGAAGCGAGGCCCAACTCCGCCAAGCAGCGGCCTCTATTCGGACGAGCATAGTCAGTGCAAGGGGCACGGTGAGCATTGCGGCGCTAAAGCTCCAGCCAAATGCCGCCAGCGCAGAGGACGGCACAAACAGCATGGCCAGCGCCATCATCTTGACATCGCCGCCTGCCAGAACCCGTCCGCAAAACAATGCAAAGCACAGGGCAAAAACGATGCTGGCTGCCAGCAGACGCTGCCCGGTTTCCGCCAGCGGCAACAGCGGCGCGGTCAGCAGAAAGACCGCGGCCAATCCCAGCATCAGCCGGTTGGATATCCGAAGGTGCCGCAGATCCCCCGCTGCAGCCAGGATCAGCACCGGGCTGGCTGCAGCCAGCGGCAGCAGGTCCGCGATGCCTGTCATGCGGCTGAGTTCCGCCGCGGCGTTTGCCCGGCGAAGGTGTCCACCGAGACCAGCCGGTAAACCAGCTCGCTCATGTTGCCGGTCTGAGTCTTGGCGTAGATGTTGCGCAGATGCGTGCGCAGCGTCGATTTCGAGATCCCAAGATCCGTTTGCACCCGCTTGGCCGTCTGCCCTTTGCTCAACAGCACGCAAACGCGGTACTCGGCGCGGCTCAGCTGGGCCGGGTTGTCCATGCTCAGCAGATGCGCTTGGACGCCGGCTCCGCGGGCCGCGCGCCGCTCTGTCAGGCAGGCCTCGGCGTAGAGCCCGGGCGACCGGTTGGTCCATGTCCGCACCAAGGTGCCGGAGATGATGTTCAGCAGCGCTTGCTGCACCGCACCGGGCCGGGTGGAGAAATGAACCTCCAGGAAATCGGTGTACTGGTTGCCGGACGACAGCGGGATCACCGCCAGTTCCACCAGATTGCGGGACGTGTGGAACCGGTCCAGAACCGGATCCGCCGCTTCATCGCTCATGGATTTGTACCAGATCGCACCGGGTTTGGCCTTGTCCAGATAGCTGCCCAGCACCGAGCGGGCAAAGGAACGCTCCAATGGCGGTCCGTTTCCGCTGCCCGCAGCCCTGTCAAAGAACACTGATCCGGAAGCCCGGCCCTGGCCGGTTGATACCCTGCAAATTGCAGCTGCTTCCCCTTTAATGGCCGCCGCCAGTCCGCTCAACGCGTCCCTGAAAGGCGCACAGCCGTGCAAACACTCACACCAGCGCGCAATTGGCGCAATCATTCCGGCCTCAGCAGCCCGAATAGTGTGGGTGTCAAAAAGCGCATTGGTCCCCATAACGCGCGTCCCCCCACAGCAATATTAACTTTTAACATAGCGCTTTTAGTAACTTAGCAAGCGCCTGTACTAATCAACTCCCTATTGCGTTCTCTTATGCTGGCCGGTTCATTCAATTGCGTCAAGAATTTGACGAAAAATGCGGTCAACCGTGCAAATTTACAATCATATGGCGATTTTTTCAGTCTTTTGGGCTTATTCCCCAGAACCAATTGCGGCCCAAAACAGCAATTGTCCAAGCTGAATTCGAATCAGTTCGCAATGAAACGGATGTAACGGATGACCACCGGGCCGATGGTGATCATGATCAGCGCAGGCAGCATCAGAGAGGCCAGAACCGCCGACATCTTGACCGGCAGTTTGCTGGCCATTTCCTGCGCGCGCATTTCCCGCTGATTGCGCAAATCCTCGGAATAGGTGGCCAGAGCCGCTGCCATGCTGGTGCCGAACTGCATTGACTGCAGGGCCACATTGGCAAACGACCGGACCGTCTCTACGCCGGTGCGGCTGGCCATATCAAGCAGCGCATCCTGCCGCGCCCGACCGGCCTGGATCTGCCGCTGTACGCTGAGCAGCTCAAAGGCCAGATCCGGCGAAACCTGCGCCAGTTCGTTACCCACCCGTGTCATTGCGGCGTCGAAGCCCAGTCCGGAATCAACCGAAATGCGCATCAGGTCCAGCGCGTTGGGAAATGCCTCCTCAATCCGGCGGCGGCGGGCAGCGGCACGGGCGTTCAGCACATAGACCGGGCCGAAGAAGCCCGCCCCCACCAGCCCGCTCAGCGCCTGGAACACCTGCATGTTGGTCCAGCCCGCCACTTGCGCGGTGACCGGATTGGGCGGCAGCAAACCTGGTGTCTTGGCGGCGGCGATGACCAGCAGCAGGGCACCCGGCAGCGCCAGCCCGAGCAGAACACGGATCAAAGTGAAAGTACGCAGCGCCCCGGCCTGCGAAAACCCGGCCTGAGATAGCTTGTTCTCCAGTTCCGAGCGTTCCGTCATGCTGGCAGGCACAAAGGCTTTCATCAGCCCGCCAGGCTGGTCGGCAGGCGCCTTCAGCAGCGCCAGGTCCCGGGTTTGCCGGCGGCGGGTTTCACCCAGCGATGACAGCCGTGCTGCAGCGGGCGATTTCCGGGCCAGGCTGGCGGCCGCACCAAAGTAGATCAAAAGCACAGCTGCGGCCACCGCGGCGGCGGCCAACGCGCCGGGTGCCAGCCCGGTTCCAGTCAATACCCCTGTGACATATTCCTCCATGGCAGGCCTCCCCGGTCAGATCCTGAAATTGACAAGTTTGCGCAGCATCAGCGCGTTCAGCACGGTCAGCAGGACGATCCCGGCCATCATCGGCCGGAACAGCGGATCTTCCGCCACACCCGCGTAGTAGTCCGGCGTCAGCACCGAGACGGCGGCAAAGATCACCAGCGGCAGGGCTGACAGCATCCAGGCGGTCAACCGCCCCTCGGAGGCCAGAGCATGCACTTTCCGGCGCAGGACAATACGGCTTCGGATGACCCGCGACAGGGTTTCCAGCATCACCGACAGGTCGCTGCCGGTGCCGTGCTGAATGCTGATGCTGGCAGCCAGGTATTGCGCATCTTCCAGCCCGGTCCGGTCCGCAAATTCCTGCACCGCATCCGGCAGATCGTCGCCATAGGTTACTTGATCGTAGATAATGCCCAGCTCGGTGCCTGCCGGATCCGGCATCTCGCGAGCCGCGATGCCGATCGAATTGTTCAGCGGGTGGCCAACCTTGAGGCCGCGTGCCAGCATTTCCAGCGCATCCGGCAGCTGGTGCATCAGCTTCTCCACCTTCTTGCGCTGCTGGCTGAGCAGCAGCGCAAACGGCACGCCAAAGCCGCCAAGAACCCCGATAACTAGCCCCTGAGGCAGACCCGCATACCGGACGGCGGCAACCGAGAACAATACCGTCAGCGCGGCGCAGCCAAGCCAGAACATGCCTGGGCTTAGCGGTACATCCGCCTGGCGCAGGATCTGCGGCAAGTCCCCTGCTACCGGATTACGCTGCCAGCCGGTCCGCTGCTGCGGCGGCTTGAGGATGGCGAGCCGTTCACTGCCGCTGCGCCCCTGTGCGATCATCCGCATCCGGCGGCTGCGGGAAGCCGCAGACCGGCCCTTGCGGCCCAGAATCTGCCGCAGCCCGGACATCAGCAGCAGCAAACCGACTGCAATGCCGCAATAGACCGCGTAGCCTCCCAGCTGGCCGTTCCAGCTGTGCACTTCGTTCAACAGATCCTTCAGCATCAGGTGCCCTCCGGCTGGAACAGGCTGCCGTCAAAGCCCACGCCCGCAGCCTCCAGCAAAGCGGCACATTGCGGCCGGATGCCGGTTGGGATGAATTCACCCGCGATGCCGCCATCGGCAGTCTTCCCCATCCGGCGGAACACAAAGATGTCCTGCATCGTGATCACTTCCCCCTCCAGGCCAGTGAGTTCGGAGATGCTGATCACCTTGCGCTGCCCATCCGACAGGCGGGCCAGCTGCACGATGATCTGCAGGCCGGAGGCCATCTGCGCCCGGATTGCCCCCAGCGGCAGCTCCATTCCCATCATCGAGACCATCTGCTCTATCCTGCCCAGCGCATCGCGGGCGGAATTGGCGTGCACCGTGGTCATCGAACCGTCGTGGCCGGTGTTCATCGCCTGCAGCATGTCAAAAGTCTCGGCGCCGCGCACCTCGCCGACGATGATCCGGTCGGGCCGCATCCGCAGCGCGTTGCGCACCAGATCGCGCTGGCTGACCGCACCGCCGCCAGACGGGTTTGGCGGACGGGTTTCCAGCCGCACCACATGGGCCTGCTGAAGCTGCAGCTCTGCCGCGTCCTCAATGGTGACAATCCGCGCCCGCGGATCGATGCTGGCGGAAATCGCATTCAGCATGGTGGTCTTGCCGGAACCGGTGCCGCCGGAGATCAGAATATTGACGCGCGCCTCGACCAGTGCCTGCAGAAAGGCCGCAGCACGCCCGTTCAGTGCATTGCCCGCCACCAGTTTCTCCATCGTCAGCGGGTCGCGGGCGAACTTGCGGATCGACAGCGACGGGCCGTCAATGGCGCAGGGCCGGATGATGGCATTGACCCGGCTGCCGTCCTCCAGCCGCGCATCCACCCAAGGGTTGCTTTCATCCACCCGGCGCCCGACGCGCGAGACCACCTTGTCGATGATCCGCAACAGATGCTTTTCGTCCCGGAACCGCACGCCGGTCTGCTCCAGCACGCCACTGCGTTCGACAAAGACCGTCTGATGGCCATTGACCAGGATATCGTTGATGCCCGGATCGGCCAGCAAGGGCTCCAGCGGGCCAAGCCCCAGCACCTCGTCGATCAGCTCATCCACCAGGCGGCGGAATTCATCGGCGCGCAGCGGGTTGTTCTCCTCGGCCAGCACATCGCTCACCAGCGCCGCCACCTCGCGGCGCAGTTCCTCCGGCTCGACCTTGTCGATCACCGCCAGGTTCAGCCGGTCGATCACCGCCTCGTGCATCCGGCTTTTCAACTCCAGAAAGGCCATCAGCTTGCGGATTTCCTCGCTGGTGTCCGGCTCTGCTGAAGGCGGCTGTGCGCCCGCCTCCGGCCACAGCGGAACCACCGTGTCCGTGGCGCTGTCTTCTGTTCGTTTGCCAAAATTCCTGAACATCTCAAATCGCCTTTCCCTGCTGAGGCTGTGCCGCGCCGGCGCGGGCTTTTCTTGTTTCGATCAAGTCCCGGGACAGCCGCCGGATCGCCTTGGCAAGTCTGGAACGCCCGGCCGCAGCTGACAGCGGCACCCCCCGGTCTGCCGCCGCAGATGCCGCCGACGGATCGTCAGGCAGCCAGTATTTGAACGGCTTTTGCAGCAGCTTGGAGGCTTCTTTATGATGGCTTGCTGTGATCAGCGGTTTGCGTTCGCGGCTGATCACGATGTCGGTCTGCAGGCTCATGCTGGCCTCGGCGTAGAAATCCAGCAACCGCCGCGCCTGGCTGATCGCAGGCACCGAGCTGCCGGTCACCATCAGCAGCCGTTCGCTGGCTTCCAGAACCGGCGTCAGCCACTCTGCCAACGCCCGCGGCAGGCCGATCACAACAAAGTCGAATTGCTGGCGCAAATGCGCAATCAGCGCCTGCACCTGCTCCGGTTTCAGCGCATGCAGCGGTGCAATTTCCGCCGGGGCTGCCAGCACCCACAGGCCGGGGGCGGCCTCGCTCATCGATTGTTCGGCAAAGACATTGTCGGGAACGAACCCCTCGCTTGCCAGCTCATAGAGACAGCGGTTCGGCGGCAGGTCGAGGAAGCTGCCGACGGAACCGAACTGCAGGTCCAGGTCCAAGAGGGCAACCCTGAACTCTGCCTCCTGCCGCCGCAGGCCGCGGCGCCGGGTCAAGCAGTCCGCAAGGTTCACGGCCAGCGTCGTCGCCCCTGCACCGCCGCAGGACTGGCTGACCGCGACCACCATTCCCTCACGGCTGCCGCGGGTGCTGACGCCGGCTAAGGGCTGTGGTTCTTCAGCTTTCAGGCATTTACGGATTGCGGCTGACATCTCATCGGCAGAGGCGGTTTCCGGCAGCACATCCTGAACCCCGGCCTCTGTCAGCAGGCGCAGGTCTGCAAACGGCATGCTGGTGTCCGCCAGTGCCAGGATTCGCGCACCGCCGCTGGTGTGACGCAGCATCTCTTTCACGGCCGCAGCCTCAGCAGCCGGGTCTGCCCCTGCGCGAAAGATGATCAGGTCGTTGTCCATGGCCAGCTGCAGGGCGGTGCCGTTGATTTCGCTGAGCGCTGATGCGCATTTCTGCACCCCGGTTCCGGGCTGGAACTGCGCCACGCTGGCGACCAGCGCACAGACCGCCGGATCCTTTGAAATGACCACGATGGATTGTGTATCAGCCTGCATCGGCCTCTCCTTTCTCTATCGCTTCAACCGCTCTGGCCCAGCGCCAGGTCCTCGCCCGGCAGCGAGACGCTCATCGGCGGGAACGGCACCGCAGCGCCGAGGCCGGAACCCCCCGCCGCGCCGGCCAGCGCCGCCAGCCGCCCCAGCGGCGACACGAATTGAAATGTCTGGTTTTGCAGCTCTACCGTGACCACGGGCACATAGGGCCCGCCCAGAAAGCCCAGGCTGCCGTCGTAGCTGTAGCTGAACGAAAGCGCGGCAATGGTGGCATCCGGCGGCATTGCGCCGCGCACCAGTCCCCAGATTTCGTTTGCCGTGGCATTGGCCGCACTGCCCGCGCAGGTCACTGTGCCCGCATCGAGGCAGATGTCCGTCCCCGCCCGGCAGGAGGTGCCGAATTCGGGCGGCGTGCCGGTGGCCGACGGGTCGCGCCGGTGAAATTCCGGCACCCCGGCGCAGGCCGGCGGCCGCACCGCCGCCACCCGCGCCGCAACATTCATCGCCCGTTCCGCCACCACATAGTGAAACGCCATGCGGCCGAAGTCGATGATACCCATGAACAAAAGCAGGAACAGCGGGATGGTAACGCCCAGCTCCACCAGCGCAGCACCCTCCTGGTCCCTGCGGAACCGGTGCAGCGCTGCATATGCTTTCGTCAGCGCCTTCATGTTCCGAACACCCGGCTCTGGTCTGTGATGACCGTATTGATGGTGGCACGGCTGCCGCCGTTCAGTTCAAAAACACCCGCAAAAGGAAAGGTCATGGTCAGGCTGGCCCGCACCGTCACAACCGGCGCAGGCGATATCCGGTAACTGCCTGCCTGGCAGGTCAGGCCGGGGGTGACAGAGGTCACCGCAAGGCTGGCCGGAAACAGCGCATCACCGGAAATGCTCTCGCGCACGATCGCCAGCAGTTGCGGCTGATGCGCATCCACTGATCCGCCGGAAGAGCAGATGTTCTGCGGTGCTACCCGCGCCAGATAACGGGCTGCATCGCGCACGCCGGAGATTGCAGCCTGGTAAGACCACATCATCCGCCCGCCCTCGATGATCACCGCAAAAACCAGCAGCATCACCGGCAGCATCAGTGCGAATTCCACCAGCACCGCGCCCTCTTCTCTTTTGCGGAAAGCAGCCCGACAGACTGCGGTAAGTGTTTTGCCAGCCATCCCGGTCACCTGTAGAGCTGCACAACATCGCGGAAGATACCGGTGTCACCAGTGCCCCCGGCGCCGCCGCCTGCGCTGCCCACAACCTCGCCCCAGATATCCAGGGTCGGCGGCGAGGCGCCGTCGTCCCCCACCGGCTCAGTCAGGAAGATCTTCACGAATTCCTGCACCGGCACGTCAGAAGTTGCGCCGTTGATCGGGTTTGCGGAGCAGTCGATCCCCGCCGCAATCACCACCCGGCGCTGCGGGTTTGAGCTTTGATTTGGTGAGCACACCGGGCGACCGGTCTCGGCAAGACCCGACAGGATGCTGCCAGTGCCTCCGGGACCGCCAGCGGCATCAATCTCTTCCAGGTAATACTCATAGCGGGTGGTGGCACCTGGGTGCGGGTCAACCCCGCCATAGTTAGTGCCGACATAATCCGTCCGTCCGGCCGACCAGTTGCCGTCGCCAAATCGTGTGCAGCCGCCGGAGGCAAAACATTCGTCGCGCGGCAGTCCAACGGTATCGGGCGACGGGTCCTCGTTATTGCCGATGCAGCTGCCGCCGCCTTTACCTTTGCCGCCGCTGCTGGGCACGATGCCCTTGATGACATTCGGCGCAGGCGGATAATTGGAGTCGTTGCGCTTGCCGTTCATGATCGCCTTGTAGATATCGAAACGCACATTGAAGATGGCATCGCGGATGCCGACCTTCTGCCCCGGCTCAATATCGACACCGCGCTGGCTGAAGCACTGGGTGATGCTGCCTTCCGCCCCCAGCAGGCAGGCGTCCAGCTGTGCCCCGCTGAGCCCCGCGCACGGCCCTTCGTCGTCGACCAGCACCTTGGCCGGATCAAGAAAGCCGAAATCTCCCGGCCCCCAGGCGGAACCGCTGCCGCCGGAACGCAAAAGGATCATGTCGCCGATGCTGGCATCCGCCGAAAATCCCGGCGGGATGCAGAACATCAGCGGGGTAATGTCACAGGCATATTGGGTGAAGCCCGCCACCGAGGTTGCGCCCGCCAGTTCATTCGGGCGGGACCGCCCGGTCAGCGCGGCAAATGCAGCTCCGTAGGTAGCCTGCACTGTGCTGGGCGTCGCAACGGCTCGGACAAAGGCCGCCTCTGCCGGGTCTGTGGTGACGGCGCTTAGGGCCGCGGTGTCATCATCCGGCAGTTCTGAATAGAAGGTGAGCGTGTAATCGGTGTCCCCGCTCAGCAGGCTGCTGCCGGTGCCGAAGGTCTTGCGGTCACTGATCAGATTGGCAGCAGCGGCCCGGGCGCGGGTGATGGCATCATCCTTACCGTCCAGCTCGCCTGCAGCCGCCAGCGCCACATTGTCGGTGTAGGCTTGCAGTTCGCTGCGGGTGATGCCGGTGCGGCCCAGGTCGAAAGACATCGCCGCGATCCCCAGAAGCACCACAAAGGTCAGCCCCCAGATAACCAGCATCGTGCCGCGCTCATCCTGTGCAAACTGTCTTATGCGGTTGTTCTGGCGCATGGTCCGGCAGGCCCCTTAGTGCGGTTTCTATCAGCGGATTTCAGTTTCAGACACTTCGGTACCGCGGCGGATCAGAACGGTCCTGCGCGCAGGCTCTGCCGCCGGTTCCGGTTGCTGCACCTGCACATTCCGCAGCACATCATTCAGGCTGATCGACTCCAGCGGAACTTCCTCGGCGGCCGCCTCCTGGTTGCGCAAGGTCAGGCTCAGCGTGCCCGCGCGCTGCGCCAGTGCAAGGCGCTGGCCTTCGTCCGGAGTGACCTCAACCGTGACTGTGCGGGCGACGCCCGGCTGGTCAGTTTCCTGATTGGCATCCTGGTCCACTCCGATCACCCGGACGTTCTGCAGGATGGTCACCGTTTTCAGCCCGGCACCGCGGCCCTGGGTCAGCAGCACATCAACACTATCGCCTGGGGTCACAAAACCGCCCACTGCGGTTTCTGCGCTGACCTTGATGGCCATCGCGCGATGGTCCGGCTTGAGCGTCTGCACGATCGTCACTTTCTCACCAAAGTTTGAGACCTTGGACACCCGGATCAGCTCTCCCTGCGCAATCGCGCGACGGGCGCGGCGCGGCGGCTTTCCGGTATCCGGCAGCAGCGTGTCAAAACTGGTAAAGGTGCCAGCGGGCCGGGCTTCGGCCGGCCAGGAAATGGTGGTCAGGGATTGCGCGGTCAATGCCGTCCCGAAAGCGATATCCTGAGAGGCGACCACAACTTCGACCAGCGCAGGGCCTTCTGGGCTGCCTGTCACAGCCTGCCCCTCGATGTAATCCTTGGCCACATAGGCGGAACCGCCCGCCAGGGCCAATCCGGAAATCATGCTGAGAAGTGATGAAATATTCATGCCAGGTTTCCTTTCGTCGCTGGCTGGCGCAGCAGAAGGGCGGTCCCGGCATTACGTCGGTGAATTTGTCCGCAGGCTTCCGCTTCCTGCCATGCTTGCTGCCACCAGTCGCCAGCGGCAGTCCTCTGGCGGCGCGGGGCATTCCCCCCGAAGCCCCGCGTCCGCCAAATTCCCTGACGTGAATCAGGGGGTGGGCGAGTTGGGCATAATCGCACCCGCCGCGTCCATGCCGTCTTCGACGTCGTTCGCCAGACGATCCAGAGCAGCAGTGCCCAGGGCCACCGCCAGCGCGATGGCAATGCCGTATTCCACCAGTGTCACACCGCGCTCATCGCCGCGCAGCTTGGACAGCATCGTTTTCAGATATGCAGTCATTTCAGTCTCCCATCAGATAGACGCCGGCACGCCGGCGGTTCATGTGGCTGCGGCGCCAAGTGGCACCGGCCTGCATTGACTCTACCGGGGGCTAAAAGAGCGGCGCATCAGCCTGAAAGGCCAGAAACACACGTCAGGGATGTATTATTTCCCGCTGCCGCGACAGCCGAATGCAGTTACCAGGAGCAGCTAAAATGCGCCGGCAGCTGCCGGGGCTTAGTACAGCGCCGCACAAGGAGGTGTCAGGCTGCAGCTTTCACCGAAGCAATCACGATATCCAGTGCCCGGTCCAGATCTCCGCGGGAGATGGTCAGCGGCGGCGAGAGGGTCAGCACGCTGCCCTGGCTGATCTTGTAGCTGAGGCCGCCTTCAAGGCAGGCGTAGTAGATCTGTTCTGCCTTGGCGATGCCGGGCGTCATGGTCTGCCGGTCCTCGACAATCTCCACCCCGAACATCAGCCCGCGGCCGCGGATATCACCGACAATGGACACTTGACCCAGTGCATCGCGCAGCCGCTCCAGCGAGTGGCGGCCCAGCTCGGCGGCGCGCTCCACAAGTCCCTCCTCCTCGAGGATCTGCAGCGTGGTCAGGGCCGCTCGGGCCGTAACCGGGTTCTTTTCGTGGGTGTAATGGCCGATGGCGAAATCGCCGCAGACATCCAGATCGCGCCGCGCCACGCAGGCAGCGATGGGCAGGATGCCGCCGCCCAGCGCTTTGCCCAGTGTCACGATGTCCGGCACGATCCCGTCATGCTGGAAGGAGAACATCTGCCCGGTCTTGCCCAGCCCGGTGGGAATTTCGTCCAGGATCAGCAGCACCCCGTGACGGTCGCAAATCTCGCGCACTGATTTCCAGAACCCTGGCGGCGGCACGTTCGGCACTGCGCGCATGGGTTCGGCAATGAAGGCGCAATAGTCGCCGTCGCGGCCCAGCACATAGTCGATCATGCATGCGCAGGCCTCTGCACTGGCCTCCAGAGATTTGTGGCCATAGGCGCAGTTCGACGGGCTGAAGGGCGCCACATGCTCCGTTCCCGGCAGCAAGGGGCCTGCGATATGGCTGCGGAAGGTGGCCTCTCCCCCGACCGAGGCAGCACCGAAACCTGCGCCGTGGAACGCATCCCAGAAGCTGAGGGTCTTGAACCGTCCGGTGGCGGCGCGGGCGATCTTCAGTGCCACCTCATTGGCGTCGGAGCCGCCGGTGGTGAACAGGGTCTTGCCCAGATCGCCGGGGGTGATTGCCGCAAGTTTCTCTGCCAGTTCCACCGCTGGTTCATTGGTGAAACGGCGCGGCGCAAAGGGCAGGTCATCCAGCTGCTGCTTGATCGCGGCGACCAGCTTGGGGTGGCCATAACCCAGGTGATGCACCGAATTGCCGTGGAAATCCATGTACCGGCGGCCGTCCATGTCCTCGATCCAGATTCCCTCAGCCTTGGCGATGGTGCTGACGCAGGGGCTGGACAGGCTTTGATGCAGGAAGGCATTTGCGTCCCGCTCCAGCAGCGGAGCGGATCTGGGGCCGATGGAGGTCTTCAGCCAGGCTTTGCGGGCCTCGGATGTATTGGATTCACCTTCCGTATGGACGAGCATGTGCCGCCTCCGTGCAGGGGTCAAAAGGGAGGGATGAAAAGGCCGGGGCCAGGTGGAGCCGGCCCTGGTGGGCCGGAGTTATTCCGGCCAGGGGAGTGAATAGGTCTTCACGTTGGTGAAGAATTTCATCGCCTCGATGACACCTTCCTTGACCCCGTTGCCGCTGTCCTTGATGCCGCCGAAGGGGGACATCTCGATCCGGTAGCCGGGCTGTTCCCAGATGTTGCAGGTGCCGACGTCCAGTCCGTTGATATAGGCAATCGCCCGGTTCAGATCGTTGGTGCAGACACCGGAGGACAGCCCGAACTCGGTGGAATTGGAGATCTTCATCACCTCCGCATCATCATCCGGTACGCGGACAATCGGGATCACCGGGCCAAAGGTCTCCTCCATCACCAGTTCGCTATTGTGGGGCACCTTGTCGACCACGATCGGCGGCAGCAGCGCGCCCTGGCGGGTCGGATGATAGAGGATCTCGGCGCCTTCCTCCGCGGCCTGCAGCACGCGGTTTTCAAACAGCTCCGCCGCCTTGTCGTGGATCACGCAGCCCAGTTCTGTTTCCGGGTCCTGCGGGTCGCCGAATTTGATCTTCCGCGCCTTCTCCAGCACCAGCGGCACAAAGCTGTCAGCGACGCTTTCCTGCACCAGGATCCGCTTGATCGCGGTGCAGCGCTGGCCTGAGTTGCCGGTGGCTCCCGCCACGGCAATAGTGGCCGCCTTTTCCAGATCGGCATCCGACAGATCATTCAGCACGATCAGCGGATCGTTACCGCCCAGTTCCAGCGCCTGCCGCTTATAAACACCTTTCTCGGCAATCATCTTGCCCACCGGCACGCCACCGGTGAAGGTGATGATGTCGATGTTTTCATTGGTGATCATCTCGTCGCCGATGTCCTGCGGCCAGCCTGTAACCACCTGGAACATCTCCGGCGGCAGACCCGCTTCGTACAGGATGTCAGCCAATGCAATGCAGGTCAGCGGCGTCAGTTCGGTCGGCTTGCAGACCATGCAGTTGTTGGTGGCAATAGCAGGCGCGATCTTGTGGCTGACCATGTTCAGGGGATGGTTGAACGGGGTGATCGCCGAGATTGCCTTCACCGGTTCGCGCTTGGTGAAGATCTTGCGCGCCTTGCCGTTGTGGGTCAGATCGCAGGAAAAGATCTCGCCATCGTCCTTCAACGCCTCGGCAGCGGCAAACTGATAGACGTCCTGGGCGCGCTTGGTTTCATAGATCGCGTGCTGATGGCAGATGCCCAGCTCCAGCGTCAGCCACTTGGCCAGCCACTCGCGCTTTTCCCCGATCAGCTCCCCTGCCCGCTGCAGGATCTGGCTGCGTTCATAGCGGGTGAGCTTCGGCGTGTAGTTCGCGGCAATCTCAAACGCCTTGCGGGCGTGCTCGGCCTGCCCCGCCGGCACATGGCCCACCACCTCGTTGGTGTAGGGGTAGAGAACCGGCACAGTCTCCTCGGTAAAGACCACCTCGCCGCCGATCCGCATGCCCTCGTTTCGGATTTCGATATCGCTCATCGCCTGATCCTTCATGGTTACAGCGCCGCCGCCTGCGCGGCATAGAAAAACGCATCAAAGTTGCGCAGCACCGGGCGCTCCGGCAGCGGCAGGACGCGGTTGCAGATGAAGGGTACCTCCTGTTCGGTCAGCCCGCCATGGCTGCGCAGCGGCTCATTAAGCGCCGCCAGATCGTGGCGGTTCTCAGACGTGCCGATGCAGATGTTTTCGCCCGAAACCAGAATGATATCGCCAATCCGGTCGGCGGGCAGTTCGAACCGGGCCACCGCCTCCTCGCGGGTCAGTACATCGGTGATCGCGTCATAACCGGCCAGCCGTTCCATGATTTCCGAACGGTTCGCGCCTTCAGGCAGATAGCAGGTGGCAAAGGATCCAAGCGCGCCGTGGTGCACCACATAGGGGTCGGTGATCGGCAGGATTACCCGCGCCTGGCCCTCGCCCAGCCATTCATCCATCAGGTCCTGCACATAGATCACGCTGGGGGAACCGTCGGCGTGGTGCTTGGGTTTCATGCCGTGGTCGGCGGTCACCACGATGGCGGCGCCCAGCGCGTCCAGCTCTGTCAGGTACTTGTCGAACATCTCGTAGAAGGCTTTGGCCTCCGCCTGGTCAGGGCTGTACTTGTGCTGCACATAGTCAGTGGTGGTCAGATACATCACATCCGGCGCCCATTCCTTCAACAGCTTCACACCGGCGGCAAAGACAAACTCGCTCAGCTCTGCCGAATAGACCTCGGGCTGCGCCATGCCGAGCCACTCAGATGCCTTCTCCTGTCCGTGCTCGGCGGCTGTCGAGGTATCCGATTTTTCAGCCGAGAAGCACTTGGCGCGGTCGCCGCCAAACTCCAGGCCTGCACCCAGCAGCGCCCGCAGCTTATCCTTGGCGGTGACCACGGCCACCCGCGCGCCCGCGTCATAAAAGGCCTTGAACACCGTCGGTGCACGCAGAAAGCGCACGTCGTTCATCATCACTTCTTCGCCGGTGTCCGGGTCGATCAGGTAGTTTCCGCAGATCCCGTGCACGACCGGCGGGCGGCCGGTGGCAATCGACAGGTTGTTGGGGTTGGTGAAGGAGGGCACCACCGAATGCGCCAGCCGGTTGGTGCCTTCCGCGCGCATCCGCTTGAGCGTGGGCATCAGACCGTCGGCAATTGCCTTGTCCAGATACTCCGGCTCGCAGCCGTCCAGGCAAATGGCAATCGCGCAGGTCTTCGGCACGTCATAGGCGCGGCCGTTTGCAACGACGGGGGATTGAATGGTCATATCTTAAAGTCCTCTATCTCTCAGGCGGCCAGTTTGGCGCGTTCTTCCAGCGCCGCGGCGGGCGGGGCCGCGCTGGCGACGCCCATTTCGGCAAGCGTTTCCTTGGCGGCAGTCACTACCTGCCGCATCACATGTTCATCCATCTGCCCGATGCAACCGACGCGGAAACTATCCACAACCGTCAGTTTGCCGGGGTAGATGATAAACCCCTTCTCCTTCATCAGGTCGTAGAAGCGATCGAAGACAAAATTTTCATCCGCTGGGCAAAAGAATGTGACGATGATGGGTGACAGCCAGCGGTTCTGCAGCAGGGTCTCGAACCCCAGATCGCGCATGCCTGCAACCATCACGTCGCGGTTGCGGGTGTACCGGCCGCCGCGCCCTTCGACGCCGCCTTCGGCCTCATGCGCCCTGAGTGCCTCCAGGAAGGCCGCCACAACATGGGTCGGCGGGGTGAACCGCCATTGGCCGGTCTTTTCCATATGCGCCCATTGCGCATGCACATCCAGGGACAGCGAGTGGCTGTTGCCCTTGGCCGCCTCAAGTTCCTCTTTGCGGGCGATGACAAAGCCAAAGCCCGGCACGCCCTCTATGCATTTGTTGGCCGAGGACACCATCGCTTCATAGCGGATCTGCGACGGCTGCAGTTCTATGGCCCCAAAGGCCGACATCGAGTCGATCAGCAATTTGCGGCCCGCGGCGTAAACAGCTTCGGAAATCTCCTCCACGGGGTTCAGGATACCCGAAGAAGTCTCGCAATGGATCGCCACCACATGGGTGATTGCCGGATCGCTTGCCAGAATGGCGGCGACTTCATCCCCGCGCGGCGGCAGGTAGTCGCCCTTGTCCAGCAGCTGATAGTCGCGGCCCAGATATTGCAGCGTCTGCGCCGAACGCAGCCCGTAGGCGCCATTGGCAAGCACCAGCGCCTTGCCGTCCCGCGGCACAAAGGACGCCAGCATCGCCTCGACCGCAAAGCTGCCGGAGCCCTGCATCGGCACGCAATCAAACTCTTGGGCGCCCTCACCCAGAAGCGCCAGCAGGCGGCTGCGCATGTCGCGCGTCATGGCGCGGAAGTCGTCGTCCCAGCTGCCCCAGTCCCGCAGCATCGCCTGTTTGACTTCATATGAGGTGGTCAGCGGCCCGGGTGTCAGAAGATAAGGCTCGCCCAGAAAAGGCGGGTCGATCTGCGGTGCGGAAGCGGTCATTGCCTGTCTCCAAAGCATGGTTCGAGTGCATGATTGCGCCAGCCTCGTTCATATGTAAAATTGCAAAAAACAATTCAATGATAGGTCCGGCCTATACAAATCCACAGGAACCCCCATGCGTCATTCTCAGCTCAAGGCCTTTCATCACGTGGCCCTTCTGCGCGGCTTCTCCCGCGCCGCAGAGGCACTGCACCTGACCCAGCCCGCTGTCTCCGAACAGGTGCGGAAGCTGGAGCAGGACCACGATGTGCTGCTCTTCCGGCGAGAGAAGAAACGGGTGTTCCTGACAGATGCGGGAGAGGAACTGCTTCACATGACCAAGCAGTATTTCGAGGTGGAAAGCCGGATCGGAGACTACCTGTCGGCGACACGTGCCGCAGTCGAGGGAGAGTTGCGCATCATTGCGGATTCCGCTCAGCATGTGACCGGCTTCCTCGGGCCGTTTCAGAAGCGTTACCCGAATGTGGTTATTTCGCTGCGGGCCGGGAACACCGGTGAAATCATTGATGAACTGCGCGACTACAATGCCGAAATCGGAGTGGCTGGCAGCCTGTCCCCCGGCAAGGATATGAGTATCCTGAACCTCGGCGCCACCGGCATCATTGCCTTTGCCGCTCGCGGCCTGCTGATGGCCTCGCAGCCAGACCTGTCCTTTCAGGAACTGTCAGAACTGCCGCTGGTGTTTCGCGAGGAGGGCTCAAAGACCCGCGAGAAAGTGGAGACCGCCGCGCGCGAGAAGGGCATCCGGCTGAAGCCCGCGATTGTCGCTGAGGGGCGTGAGGCCGTGCGCGAGCTTGTTGCCTCTGGCGCCGGCATCGGTTTTGTCTCCGAGGCGGAGTTCGGCCACGATGACCGTCTGGTAAAATACAGCCTGCGCGATGCCGACCTCACGATGAGCGAAAGCATCATCTACCTCACACAGCGCCGTAACGTCCGCGTGATCCGTGCCTTCATGGAATTCGCCACAAACACACAAATAAAATAAAGCGCCGCTGCAAGTGCCGCGCAAACAGCGAAGCAGCTACAGGCACGATGTTTCAAACTCCGTTGAGGGAGATGACGCGCGCTTTTGGCACATCGTCGCGAACCTGGCTGTCAGCGCCCCTTCCTTCACAAAAGCTGGATCTGTCTCTGTGAGACAAACCGGCGGAGGTGACGGAAACCGGGCCGGTGCGGGTCAAAGCCGGCAGGGGCACGAGCCGCCACTGGTTAAACTTTTTCATTCAGATAGTTCACTGTTCTTCAATGCTTGCTTTTCAGAATAGACATTCGGTCCTAGTCTGCTGAAAAAGGCCGCAGGGGCTTCCCAGAACTTCAATCCAGGCGCTCAATGACCAAGCAGCGTATTACGCGTACTTATCTCCGGCTGCGCAGCGGCATCGCTTTGGCGATTTTGCTGGCGGCCGCTGTGGCTGCATTCTGCGTCACCCTCTCCGGGCAGAGAAGCGTGGCCCAGCGTGCCGAAAACACCAGGGTCGTCGACCAGCTCCTTGTGTCTCTGTCCGAAATGTCGCTGGCTTTTGACGAATTGAAGAATGAACCGGGCAGTCAGAAGGCGTTGATCGCGCGCGGGCGCATCCGGCGAAGCGCAAGGCCCGCAGAGGACTCGCTTGCCGGACTTACAGGTGAAGATGCGCTTTCAGCATTCTCGCCGCGGGCGCAGGAAATTCTGTCACAGCCGGTGCTGAACCCGATCTCCGAACTTGAGGATATCCTGCTGCTGACAGAGCTGCTGACTGATCCCGATGCGAGCCGGGAAGCAGCCGCCGAAATAAAGGCAGCTGCATTGGCCTCGGACTTGTCCAGGCGGCTGCTTACTATTCTGATGAAGGTGAAGGAAGCCGAAGCGCAGACCAGCCGCATTGCCGCGCAAACCCAGTTGCTCTATGCGGTAGCGGCCGTGATAATCGGCGCAATCGGCGTTTTTGTTGCCGCCCGCTTCGTGCATCTGCCGATGGAGCGATTCATCATCAGCGCGCAATCGGAAATTGAGGCCAGCAGGCGAAAGGCAGAAGCCGCCTCTGAGGCGAAGTCTATTTTCCTGGCAACGATGAGCCACGAAATCCGGACCCCGCTGAACGGTTTGCTGGGCCTGGCGGAGCTGCTGAATGACACCGGCCTGGATGACCAGCAGCGCCATATGACCCGCATGATGATCGTGAGCGGAAATTCCCTGCTGTGCATCATCAACGATGTCCTGGACCTGTCCAAGGCCGAGGCAGGCAAGCTGGATTTGGAAGCAGAGGCCTTCAATGTTCACGCGACCTGCCTGGAGGTGATTGACCTGTTTTCCGCACGGGCGCAGAGCAAAAAGATCGGCTTGCGTCTGGATGCGGCTGCGGAGGTCAGCAACTGGCATGTGCAGGGATATGGCACCGCGATCCGCCAGATCGTTGTCAACCTGGTCAGCAACGCGTTGAAATTCACCGAAAACGGAACCGTCGAGGTGAAGCTGCTTGAATTGCCGCCTGCCCCCGGCGGTGACCGGATGATCCGCATCACCGTGCGGGACACCGGTATAGGGATACCACCGGAAGCCCAAGAACGGATTTTTGAGCAATTCGCCCAGGCCGATGCAACCACAACAACACGGTTCGGCGGAACCGGCCTTGGTCTCGCCATCGTCAAAAACCTCACCCAGGCGATCGGCGGCACAATCGCGCTCCAAAGCGCCGAAGGCCAGGGCGCCGAGTTCACGGTGGATTTTCCCGCCGGGAATGCCCCTCCACCGGTTGCGGTATCCCGGCCCGAGCCTGTCACAGCCGCGTTCAGCAAAAGGGTTCTGGTTGCTGACGACAACCGGGTCAACCAGATGGTCGCGGGTAAGATGCTGGAGCGGCTGGGATGTACCGTCATAACAGCAGGAAACGGGTTCGAGGCAGTGGAGCTGACACAAAGCTGGGCTCCTGACCTGGTGCTGATGGATGTCCGGATGCCGGAAATGGACGGGCTCGAAGCCACCCGGGCAATCCGGGCTGCAGAGCAGGAGAAGGGCTTGACGTCGGTCCCGGTCATCGGCCTGTCCGCCAACGCGATGAGCGAACAGCGTGAAGAAGGCTTGTCCGCAGGAATGAATGATTACCTCGCTAAACCCGTCAACAAGGTGGCAATTGCCGCCGCCCTGACCCGCCTTTGGCCGGACGAGGCCGCCGCAAGCAGCAAGGGAAGCCCGAAATGCGCCTGAAACCGTTGATTGCCGCTGCCATCACATCTGCCTCCCTTCTGCCCCTGACAGCCGCAGCGGATCCCGGTCAGGTCTGGCTCTATAACTGGAGCGGCTATATCGACCCGGACACCCTGGCCGGATTTCAGGACGCCACAGGCACTGCGGTCGTGCTGGACACCTATGGTGATGCCGACGAGGCCGAGGCACGGCTTCTTGCCCGCGGCACCGGCTATGACCTGGCGATCGTGGCTTCTGAAACAGTCGGCCGTCTGGCAGATGCCAGGGCGATCCGGGAATTCAGCCTTGCAGATGTTCCAAACGCAGCAGCACTCGATCCAGAGCTGATGCAGATCCTCCTGACCACGCTTCCGCAGGCAGAAGGCTACGCTTTGCCTTATCTGTGGGGGACAACCGGCCTCGCTTTTGACCGTGCGGCGGTGCAAGAGCGCCTGCCTGACGCACCGCTCGACAGCTGGGCGCTGGTGTTTGACCCGGAAAATGCCAGAAAGCTCGCAGATTGCGGCATATCCATCGTCAATTCAGTGGAGGAGGTTCTGGCCGCTGCACTGGCCTATCTTGATTTGGATCCGCAGTCCCAATCAGAACAGGACCTTGAAGCTGCCTTTGGCGTGCTGTCCGCCATTGCGCCTTATGTCCGGTCTTATGATTCTTACCAGTATGATGCGCTGATGGACGGTGAGATCTGCTTGGCCATCGCTTGGAGCACCGCAGGCCTTGCACCACAGATGGAAGATGAAAACAGCAGCTATCAGTATGTAATTCCCCGGGAAGGCTCCAACTTGTGGGCGGATCTCTTTGTTGTTCCGAGCGATGCCAGCGATCTGGAGGGGGCGCATCAGCTAGTGAACCACATTTTACAACCGTCTGAGATGGCACGTGCAACACTCTTCAGCAATGCCACGAACAGCGTGCCCGCCGAACGCCAAGAGATCAGCGATCCCGGATATTCAATCCCTGCACTGACACTGCCACCAGCAGTCCGGGACAGTCTTTTTGTTGTGAAACCCCGTAATGGTGCGGAGAAGCGGATGCTCGACCGCCGCTGGAGGCTGCTGCAGATCGGCCTTTAGGGTGAGTCTCATGCTTTCTGAATAGCCAGAACGATCTCACCCGGACAGCAAGCATCTGACCAGGGACAACCATGGCAGGAGAGTGTTTCTATGCCACTCCTCAGCGCTGCTAAGCTCGATGAAGAGGGTTGCCAAATTGGATAACGCCTGCCTCTCACGAAAGACATAGCCAGCCCTGGCCGGACTCATGCCATAACTTTTGAATCTTCGAAACGGCTCAGCAAGGGCGGCATTTGCTGCGGTTGCGAAATTCACGCAGTGCCGCGTGGTTGCTGGAAGGCTGGTTCGCGATCCCGGAGACTGAAATGAAGCGTCACACGTCCACGCCAGCCTCAATGTCCCAATAAGGTGTATCGCCGCCGATCCGTTCCGCCAGAAAATCGGCAAATGCCCGAACTTTCGCAGGCATGTGACGCCGTTCCGGGAAAACCGCATACAAAGATTGTTCAGGCAGCGAATAAGCTGGAAGAACCCGGACCAGGCGGCCTGCTGCCAAATGGGGACTTGCCACAAAAGTCGGCAGGCGTCCGATCCCCAGCCCGTCAATCAGGGCTGTACACAGGGCCTGGCTGTTGTTGACACGCATCTTGCCCTTTGTGCGCACACTTATTTCATCATTCGGACCACACAGGGTCCACTCTCTTGCGTCGCGTGAATAGCTGTAGTGCAGGCAGCTGTGCTGCAACAGGTCTTCGGGATACCGGGGTGTTCCTGCCTGTGACAGATATTCTGGTGACGCGGCGAGCACACTGTGAATGGGCGCCAGTTTGCGTGCGATAAGAGCAGAGTCCGGCAGGATGCCCGCCCGGATTGCCATGTCGACCCCGGCCTCAACCAAATCAGACACCCGGTCATCCATGTTCAGGTCAAGTGTGATCCCTGGATGGCGCTCCAGAAACTCTTTGATCAATGGCGCAACATGCAGCAACCCAAAGGACATCGGCGCGTTGACCCTGAGCCCCCCGACAGGCTGCCCCCGCAAGGCTGTGACAGCTTCCTCCGCTTCTTGCGCGGACCCAAGCGCCTGCACAGCATGCGACAGGTAGATTTCACCGGCTTCGGTCAGTGACATACTTCGGGTCGAGCGGTGAAACAGCTGCATTCCCAGATGCGCTTCCAGGTTGCCTATCCGCTTGCTGACTGCGGACTTTGTGATCCCGAGCTGCCGGGCAGCGGCTGCAAACCCGCCATTTTCTGCGACCGCCACAAAAATCGGGATGGCGCCAATTTCAATCATTCTGCTCTTTCAATTGTCAACTTCTGCTCACCCTGAAGTTTCCCAGATAGCCGATTAAAGAAATTTCAGAAACCAAATAGTTCATTCACAACACTCAAGCTGCCGGAAACCGCCATGCCCAGAATGCTCATCAATGGAATTCTTCGCGACAAGCCTGCTTCTGCAGACGGGCGCTTTCAACGGTTGCCAAGTGTGTTCCGGTCCTGGATTGAAGCCGGCCCCGGTGCCACGTTTCCGGCGGCATCAGGCCGGTATCATCTGTACTTGTCCAAGGCCTGCCCCTGGTGCCACAGCGTTGACCTGATGCTGACGTTCAAAGGCCTCCGTAATGCGGTCAGCATCACATGGATGGATCCGGTCACGTCAGAGAATGGCTGGATCATTGACCAGCAAGGCTTCGTCGAGACCGCAGGTGTGCCGCGCGACCGCTATCTTTTTGAGGTCTACCAGCGGGCCGCACCGGACTTTACCGGACCGGTCACCGTGCCCCTCTTGCTGGACAAGCCAAGCGGCAGGATCGTCAGCACCGAATCCGCAGATATCATGCGGATGCTAGACACGTCTTTTGGCGAAGCGGGCGCGACGGGGCCAACTCTCTATCCCTGCGTTTTGCAGGAGGAAATCGACCGCCTGACCGGCATGATCCACACACCGATTTGCAATGGAGTGTACCGTGCTGGATTTGCCGCCTCGCAAACGGCCTATAACGAGGCCGTGACGCAGCTTTTTGACGCTCTGAACAAAGTCGAAATGGTTCTGGAACAACGGCGCTACCTGGCCGGGGAGGCGATCACCGGCATCGACCTGAGACTGTTTCCGGCACTTGTGCGGTTTGATCCTGTTTATGTGACGCATTTCAAGACAGACCGGAAACGGATCGCCGATTACCCTGCCCTGTCCCGCTACCTGCGCGATACCGGCGGACTGCCCGGGGTTCGCGAAACCATCGACCTGCCCCATATCCGCGCGCATTACTTTCAAAGCCACCGGCATATCAATCCGGCCGGCATCATCCCGATTGGGCCAGACAGCCCCTTTACGGAAATATCCTCGCCCAGGGGAACGGCGTGATGCCCGGCTTCATCAAATCCCTGCCCCCCACAGCCCTGATCATAGCGATCGGGATGCTGGTCGGGGTCAGTTTCACACTGTCGAAATTCGTGGCCATTGCAGATACCGGCCCAATTGCCGCACTGTTCTGGCAACTCTGTGCGGCAAGCATCACCTTGTCGGCCGCAGCCGCGGCCACTGGCAGGCACCTGCAGTGCAGCCGCAGGCATCTAACCTATTACCTTGGCGCCGGGCTTTTCGGCGTCAGCGGGCCCGCCCTTATCGGCTATTCAGTTCTGGAGCATGTTTCGACAGGGTTCTATTCAGCTCTGGTAACGCTTTCGCCGCTCTTTACCTTTGCGATCACCGCTCTTGCGGAGCGCCGGATGCTGCCCGCCCATCGGCTGGTTGGCATCGTGATCGGCCTGGCGGGGATCAGCCTTGCCACCCAAAACAGCCGTGAGCTTAAAGGAGTTGCCTCTTTCTGGGTCGTCCTGGCGGCAGCAAGTCCCCTGCTTCTGGCCATGGGAAACGTGTTCCGCAGCCGCGCTTACCCTCCAGGCGGCGACCCGGTGATGCTGGCGGCCGGAACACTTTTGCTCCAGCTCGTGCTGACCGGCATTCTGCTTCTGGCTACAGGCGGCATCGCAGAAACCGCCGCACTGAGCCTTGGCACTTTTTCTGCCATCGCCGGCACGGGTCTGATCACCGCACTAAGCTACGCTCTGACCTTCAAAGTCCAGCGCCGCACCGATGGGGTTGGATTTGCGCAGGTCGGATACTTCGCAACGCTGTTTGGAATTGCCTTCGGCGCGCTTGTCTTCAGGGAGCCCGTCCATCTGTCGCTTGTGATCTCCCTTCTTGTCCTGTTCCTCGGACTGGCCATCACAAACGGCCATACCCTGCCGCCCGGCCTCTGGCGCAGGCTGATCAATCGCGGCAGGCGGAGGAGCCAGGCGTCCTCATCACCGACTGAACCTCAAACCAGGAGAACCACCAATGCAAATTACAGCTAAGGGAACCACGCCTCATACCGCACTGATTGGCGGTCTCTATTCTGCGGTGGACGCAATGAATGCCGAAGCTGTTGTCAGCTTTCTGAGCGATGATGTGACCTTCCGGCTCGGCAATTTTGACACCATCACGGGACGCAAGCCCGTCGAGGATGCCAATGCCGCATTCTTCACAACGATCGATGCGATGCACCACACAATCACCGGCATATGGTCGAGCGGTGATACTGTTTTCTGTGAAGGATCCGTGCACTACACCCGCAAGGATCAAAGTGAGCACGAGGTTCCTTTTGCAACGCGCCTTGGCCTGCGCGATGGCAAGATTGCCGACTATAATGTCTATGCGGATATCTCCGGGTTGTGAGCAATTCCGCAAGCGCCTGGCTGTCTTGTAAAGCGGGCACGCGCCCCGGACCGGATACTAAGGCAATACGGGAATCTGGCGGAGCGCAAGCTCAGCAAAACTTTGCGCAAAATGGTCGGCGCACCGTTCAAACAAGGCCTGCTTGTTCCCGAAGGCCGCGTAGATGCTGGGGGATTCAGCCCCATAGCCGCGCTGAGGTCAGCCATCGAGGCGGCCTCATACCCCCGCTCCCAAAACAGCAGCATCGCCTGTTCAATCACCTGCTTGGTGTCAAAGGATTTCTGCCGCCCCACGATCGCATCCAATAATTTTTTTCGGCCACAACAAAAACTGGAGGCACGGATGAAAGCTGCAATTATCGAGCGTTTTGGCAAAGCAAATGTTTTCCCGATAGGGCAGCTGCCCCGCCCGGTTCCCAAGCCGGGGGAACTTCTGATCCGCGTCCATGCATCCAGTGTGAACCCGGTGGATAGCGGTGTCCGGTCAGGGAAGATCCTGCCCGGTGACCCGGCACATTTTCCAATGCTCCTGGGCTGGGATGCGGCAGGTACGGTCGAGGCGCTTGGCGCGAACACTAACGGGTTAGCCCCCGGCGACCGGGTGATGGCGATATCACCGCAGCGAGGCTCACCGGTGGGCACTCACACGGAACTTACCGCACCGCCAGCCAGCCAAGTTATGAAAATTGCCGATACGGCATCCTTCACAACAGCGGCTGCCGTGCCTGAAGTACTGCCAGGACCCCACTGGCAGCACTTCAGGCACTGGACCTGCCGCTGGGCGCATCTGTCCTGATCAACAATCCCAAGGGGCGGTTGGTGCCATGGCGGAAATACTTGCGCCATTACTGGGGTTTAAACTAGCCACGCCGGGCGCGCAGCAGGTGGATGGCGCCATTGATGTGCGCGGCCGGAACCATGCGCAACAGGCCTTTGCCGCGCTGAAGGACTGCGGCACCTATGCAACCATTGTGCCCGAATGGCGGAAGCCCGGCGGGATATTAACCGCAGCGCGGGGCATCACACCGGTGACGGTTCAGAACCCCGCCAATCAGCAGGTTCTGCTGCCTTTGGCGGATTGGCTGGCCCGGGGCATCTTGGATCCGGGGATTGAGGAAATCATGCCGCTGGACCGGATCGCAAAAGCGCACCGCCGGTCGGAGGCGCCCGGTCACTCCGGCAAGTTTGTCCTGGACCAAATTTGCTGACACCTGCAGCGGAAGGCACAGGCAGGGCCGTCCCAGCCTGTGCCGGAATTGGTGCTGCCGCAGGGGCCCGGATAGTTACTCGGCCGCGTGCCCGCCCATTGCCTCAGCCGCCCGGGCCAAACACTGCTGCGCGTCTTCCATGAGGTCCGCGAGAATGCGACCCGCAGGTGCCGCCGAGCGGATCAGGCCGATACCTTCGCCGGCGAAAGCCGTTGCCACTTCCGGATCACCCGCATCCAGAGCCGCCGACCATTTAGCAGCTTCAGCATCTGCTTCCTTCCTCAAGGCCGCTTCGGAGCCGTGCCATTTCTGAATGAAGGAATTGCGCAGCACGCGGCCATTGTAGCGGGCGGGCCAGTTATAGCCGCGGACCACATCGACCACCTTGGTGCGGATCGTATCGTCACCGGTTGCCGCCAGCGCGCGGTCCAGGATGCGCGGATGCACCAGCGCCTCGTGCGACGCCCAGAACCGCGTGCCGATCACCGCCCCGTCCGCGCCCAGCATCAGGGCCGCCGCCAGGCCGCGCCCGTCGGTGATACCGCCGGCGGCGCAGAGCAGCGCCTGGCTGTTGCGGCGTGCGATGTCATCCGCGATTTCGGGAACCAGCGCAAAGGTGCCGCGCGCCTCGCCGTGACCGCCGGCATCCGCGCCCTGAGCCACGAGGATGTCCGCGCCGCAGTCCAGCGCCTGCTGCGCGTCGCGCAGGGTCTGGACCTGGCAGATCAGCGGCACGCCGGCATCGCGGACCGCAGGCGCAAATGGCGCCGGGTTGCCGAAGGACAGGAACACCGCCGCGGGATCCTGCGCCAGTACCAGGTCAAGCAGTTGCGGCTGTTCCGCAAGTTTCCAGGTGATCAGCCCGCAGCCCGCGCGCGCCCCCGCGGCGGCGGCAAACTGCTGTTCGATCCAGCCGGCATCTCCATAAGCCCCCCCGATCATACCCAACCCGCCGGCCTGGGTGACGGCGCGGACCAGCGCGCCGCCCGCAGCAAAGGCCATCGGCGCCTGGATCACCGGGCAGGTGATCCCCAGCGCCTCTGTCAGCCGTGTCTTCATTGCGCCTGCTTCCGGTACTCCTGAACTGGCAGGCCGCCCACGCCCCAATCCTCGAGAGGAACCTCGTCGATCACCACAAATGTGGTCGCCGGGTTCTTGCCCAGAATGTCCTGCAGCAGACCGGTGACCCCGGCAATCAGCTGCGCCTTCTGGTCTGCGCTCGGGCCTGTCCCCTCGGGGCCGCCCTCGCGTGTAACTTTGATATTCACATAAGGCATCAGTTAGTCCTTTCGCGGAACATAGGAGAAAACTTTCGCAACGATGCGCCATTCGGCGCCGTGACGGACAAGGGTCAGAAGGTCGTGGAAATCCCGGCCTATCATGGTCATCCGGGCGCTGACATGGGCCAGCCGGTCGCTGGCAAAGGCGATCTCCAGGATCTCCTCCTCGCGCGGGTCGCCGCGTTTGGACGGCGGCTCGCGTCCGTCGACCCGGGCCATGTAGGTTTCCAGATCCAGATACAGCTCATCATCTTCAGTGGCACAGACATAGGCCAGCTGCGGGTGGAACACCTCGCGCAGCATGGTGCTGTCGGCCTGATAGAGGCCTTCGAAATAGGCCTCCATCAGTGCGCCGACCTGTTTGTAATCGGCGAGCGTCATTGGATCAGACCCTCTGCGCGCATTGCGGCCTGGGCGGACGGGCGATTGGCGCTGCGGCTTACAAAAGCGGCCAGATTGGGCCAGCGGGAGAGGTCGATGCCAGTGAAATTCGCCCAGTTCGAAACCACGAACAGATAGGCATCTGCCACTGAGAACTGATCCTCAACCAGCCACTCCCGGCCATCCGCCAGCTGCGCCTCGATCAGATCGAACTTGCCTGCAACCGCGGTGCGTGCTTCGTCTTTGCCAGCCTCGGACGTACCCTCGCGGAACAGCGGGCCAAAGGCCTTGTGCAGCTCGGTCCCGATCCAGTTGAGCTGTTCCTGCATCCGTGACCGCGCCAGGGTGCCTGCGGCCGGCGCCAGGCCCGCCTCGGGGTGGCTGTCGGCGATATACTGCAAAATGGCCGGGCCTTCGGTCAGGATGCTGCCGTCCTCCAATCTCAGGGCCGGAACATAGCCTTTGGGATTGATTGCATGGTAATCGGCGCCGGTTTCGGTCCGGCCTGCCGCGGTATCGACAGCCTCGATTTCAAACGGACGGCCGGTTTCATGCAGGGCTATGTGGCTGGCCATCGGGCAGGCGCCGGGTTTGTAGTAGAGTTTCATGACAGTCTCCTGTGGTGGTGATGCCCTCTGGATACCGCCCGGAATGATTTATTGATAATATTGTGTTTTCAGCATAACGATTAGAAAAATAGATCATGCTGAGGGCCGATGAAACACGACCAGCTCCTTGCCCTGGAGGCGATTGTCTCCGCCGGAACCTTTCGCGGCGCGGCGGAAAGACTGCATAAATCACAGTCCGCCGTCAGCCACACCATCCGCCAGCTGGAGGAAGAGCTGGAGCTGGAGCTTTTCAGCCGCGAGGCCTACCGCCCGGCGCTTACCCCGGCAGGTGAAATCTTCTATCGCGAGGCATCGCGGGTGCTGCGGCAGATGCAGGGGCTGAGATCCACCGCGGCCCGGCTGCGCGCCCGGGAAGAGCCGGAGCTGACCGTGGCTGTCAGCGCGACGATGGATCTGGACCCCTTGCTGCCTGCCCTTGCCGAAACCGGGCGGTGCCATCCTGCCACCCACCTGCGGCTGCGGATGGAGATGATGGGCGGACCGATTGCGCGGCTGATGGAGGGCAAGGCGGATATCGCGCTTGCGTCCCTGGACGGGGTGCCCTTGGACGATGTGGAGGCGGAGCCGGTTGCCGAGGTCACGATCCGGCCTGTGGCAAGCCCCGGCCTGGGCCTGCCGGCCGGTTCCCGCGCAATTTCGGCTGCCGAAATGCAAGGCCATGTGCAGGTCGTCGCCGCCGGCACAGGCGGCGCTGCGCATGAACAGAGCCGCGATTTGCTGCCAGGGGGGCTGAAATGGACCGTTTCCGATCTGGCCGCCAAGAAAAAGGTGATCCTCGCCGGCCTGGGCTGGGGCGGCCTGCCCGACCATATGACTAAGGAAGAGCGACAGTCCGGTTCTTTGCTTTCCTTGAACCTGGAGGGGTTCCCCCTGCGCCGGACGATGATTTTCAAGATGAGACGGAGAGATCAGGCCATAGGTGTCGTTGCCGATGAGCTGTGGAGCAGAATCGGGACTGCTGAGCCGGGCTAGAGCAGGAATTGGGCCTTGTTGCACAAATTGGCGGCTGAACGCAGCTTCCCTTTCGCCAGTTGGATTGGTTCCTCAGGCCGCGTCACAGGCATGCCAAACGCGATGCAGCCGTTCGGCTCAACTGATAAGAACCTGCAGTTCGGCGGCCTGCCCTTCCAGCCTGATTTAGAATGCGATCGCGGACGAGACCGCGATCGCTTGCGCAGAGGTCAGCCGTGCCTCCGCTCCCCCCTGCCCCGGCATTTTCCATTTGATTGGTCCGCCTGCCATCCGGAAGACACGAGGTCCTCCGAAGTGAAAATCAGGGAAGGCTTCGCCACTGGCGGAACAGGAAGTGCAAGCGGGGATGTTGGAGACACGGAAAAAGGAAAGGTTCTGCCGCAAATGGCAAAACTATGTGTCGCCCGGAAATTTGTGTCGGGCGACACATAGTTTTTCCTTTTTGGGTAACTTGGGCGTTTGATTTTAAAGGGAAATATTTTCATCCGACGCAGCAAAGTTACCTTTAGCGACTCATAGATTTTCCTTCGACTGAAGCAGACATTCATGCCGCGCGCGGCGAAATCGGGCTTCGGGCCCGATTTGACCGATGCTGCGCGCTGCACGAAGGTCAGCTTTTCAAAAATCGCTATTGACTTAGAGTTGCTCCAACTCGCTACCCAAAGGTTAGAGGAGCACTTGCGAATATGAGAATTGCTGAAGCGGCGGCAGCCTGTGGGCTATCCGCACATACGATAAGATTCTACGAAAAGTCAGGAATGCTGCCAGAGATTGAGCGTGGCACCGATGGGCATCGTCGGTTCACACCTCGTTTGATCGAATGGCTGACCCTGCTCTACTGGCTGCGCGAAACCGGCATGTCTCTAGAGCAAATGCGTCGGTTCACGACTCTCGCCAAAGCAGGCGATGCCGGTGTCGAAGAACGTCGGCAAATCCTGTCGGATCATTCGGCAACGCTGAAGGTAAAACGCGCAACTCTAGACAAATGCGAAAGCATCCTCGCCATCAAGATCGCCAGCTATGGCCAAAACACGAAAGAGGATGACCCATGAAATTTGCCTACCTGATCGAACCGCCATTCAATTATGTCGATGCTACGGGCCGCGTCACGGGGTGCGATGTGGAACTCGCCCGGTATGTATTTGCAGAAATTGGTATTGCAGACTTTGAACCAGTAGAAACGGAATTTGCTGAACTTCTGCCCGGTGTCGGGGATGGCCGATGGCGCATGACGACCGGTCTTTTTGGAACTGATGAACGCAGGAAGAGCGCATTGTTCAGCCGACCGATCTGGGCGCTACCAGACGGGCTACTGGTGGCTAGGGGCAATCAGTTGGGTTTGAGCGGTTATCAATCGGTTGCCGACAATTCTGACGTCCGACTAGCGGTTATCCGTGACCAGTTTCAGCATCGCTCGGCGGTTGAATTTGGCGTCAGTGCAGACCGCATCATGATTTTCGAAACATATACCGAAGCCGCACAAGCTGTTCGTGAAGGCACTGCCGACGCCTATGCCAGCGTCGGTCGAGCGCATGGCGGCTTCATCGAGCGGAACCCAGAATGGGGCCTAGAACTGATCCTTGTGCCAAACTCCGAAAAGCCGCCTGCATTCGGGTCGTTCGCCTTCGGTTTAAACGACGCAGAACTACTGAATGAAGTCGATGCAGTTCTTTCACAGTTTCTTGGGACCGATGCTCATCGGAACATGGTCGCTTCTTTCGGTTTCTCGCCTACCGAAGTTGATATGGTGGCAGACTGACACATCCAAAGCTGACCTTGGCCGTGGCACCCGCAAAGTCCGTTCCGTCCCGCACCGCTATCGTTCGTTGGATGTGTTTTGGATGGCCGCAAAGCGCCGTTCACGGCCTTCTGCAGGTGCGAGTGCCTGCTTGGTGGTCAGTGACCGCAAAGGGCTCAGAACGGCCTAATGCTCGCGCGGCAACGCCAGTGTAACACGCTGGTCGAGACCGGTCATCGGCGCGGCGGTCCAAGTCCTTGATCTTGTGTAATGTCGCTCAATGCACGGTCGTTGGCAAATCAGGAGCCGCAGTTCGCGCTCTCGGCGGCGAAACCGGGGCGAGAGCCCAAGGCAGCCATTGCAATTTCTCGCTGCGTGCGCTCGCAGCACCAAAATCGCCGCGATTGCATCATCTTCAGCGCCGCCATGCGGCGTGAAGCGCGGCCATTCGTTCGGGATGCAGCGAGGTTGTAAGCGGCAATCTACAGGTTGCGGGACGGAGCCGCCTTTTGCTATTGCTGCTGCAGAAAACCCTCGCTCCCGCAGCGCGGGATTTTCGACAGCGAGGCGACCTTTCCCGTTTGCGGTCATTCGGGTTCGTGAAAATTGGCGGAACTCACCCCCCTACGCCGCAGCCAGGTCGGAAATGGTCTCCTGACCGAGGGGTCGTATTTCTACCGGTTGATCTCCTGGTGGCCGGGGCTCCTCCAGCGGAATCCGTTGCCAGCCGCTCCGTTCCTATCGAGCTGCACCTGGCCAGCGGGCGTTGCCTGCGGTTTCACAGTGATCTGGACGCTGCTGTGCTGTCCCGGCTGATCCCCACTGTGAAGGCGGCATTGGGGCAGGACTCACAACCAGTAGATGAAGATAGCCGTGAGTGCGATTGCTGACTTGCCATGGGACTTCGGAAAATTGGGCACTAGACGGGCCATTTGCTCGTCTCTCAACCAGAAAAGATCAGATATCGTCACCGCTTGTTTTAGGCGTGCTGAATCACGCCGTAAAACGGAAATCAATGGATCCTGAGCCTAGCGATGGCTGTTCGGCTGTTGCGGGACCGCCGTGCGGGCTGAAAGTGGACTTTAAAGCTGCAATGATCGAGGCTCGAGTCATCTTTCACTCTATCCTCAGACGTTGACCGTCATCTCCAAAATAGTATGCACGGCTGGGGTCGTATCCGAATTGGACATCGTTGCCAGGGGCTATTGCGTGCTGGCCGAACAGCCGGATTGTCAGCGGGGCGCGGGCGGTTTGCAGGATGACATTTGTATCGCCGCCAAGCTGTTCCACATGAGTTACAGTGCCGGCAATCGGCCCGCCGCCTTCGAGCCGGATGTCTTCGGGGCGCAGGCCCATCTCGCGCGGATCCCCCGGTGTTAGCGCATCCGCAGGCAGGAAGTTCATTGAAGGAGAGCCCAGGAAGCCTGCGACGAAACGGTTGGCGGGGTCGTTGTAAAGATCCATCGGGCTGCCGATCTGCTCTACCCGGCCGTCACGCAGCACCACGATTTTGTCTGCCAGGGTCATCGCCTCAGTCTGGTCGTGGGTCACATAGATCATTGACGCAGACAGCTGGCGGTGCAGATTAGCGATCTCGATCCTAGTGTTCATCCGCAGCGCCGCATCAAGGTTGGAGAGCGGTTCGTCAAACAGGAATAGCTTGGGCTGGCGCACGATAGCGCGGCCGATGGCGACGCGCTGGCGCTGGCCGCCGGACAGCTCCGACGGGTAGCGGTTCAGATAGGGTTCCAGCCCCAGCATGCGGCTGGCTTCCACGACCCGCTCTTCGATCACGGTTTTGGGCTGGCGTTCCTGTTTCAAGGCCAGAGTCAGATTGCCGCGCACGTTCAGATGCGGATAAAGCGCGTAACTCTGAAACACCATGGCGATACCGCGTTTTGAGGGCGGTGTCAGGTTGACCTGTTCGCCGGCGATCCGGATCTCACCGGACGTGGCATCCTCCAGGCCGGCAATCACGCGCAGAAGGGTGGATTTTCCGCAACCGGAGGGGCCGACAAAGACGACAAACTCCCCGTCTTCAACGTCCAGATTGATGTCCTTCAGGACGTGGACAGGGCCGAAGGATTTATTGATGTTCTTCAGTGACAGGGCAGTCATTGGCAGGCCTCCTCAAGAGAAACGGGCTGGCCGGTGCGGATGCTTTGATCCGCGGCCAGGCAAATGGTGAGTGATTGCACGGCGCCGGACATGTGCCGGCTGAGATCGGTGTCTTTGGCGATGACGCGCAGCATGAAGGCCAGTTCGGCATCGCAAAGCTGCTGGTGGCCGGGCTCATCCGGCATGTCGATCAACTGGCCGCCTTCGGGGCGATGGACCAGGATGCTGCCAACCCGGGTGTGGCTGTCCACATCCGAGGAGGTCTCCCGGCTGCCGCCGGTAATGGAAACCGAGCCATTGGGGGTAATGATGTCCTTCACGAAATGCGCGGTTTCGGACATCATCGGCCCCCATCCAGCTTCGTACCAGCCGGCGGAGCCGTCAGCAAAGACGACCTGGAACTGGCCGTAATTATACATGTCCTCAGCAATCTCATCCGACAGCCGCAGACCCATGCCATGCACCTTAACCGGGGCGGCATCGGTGATCTGGCACATCACGTCGACATAGTGGACGCCGCAGTCGACAATCGGGCTGGTGGTCTGCATTAGTGCCTTGTGTGTTTCCCATTCAGCGCCCCTGGACTGCTGGTTCAGGTTCATGCGGAAGACATAGGGACCGCCAAGACTGCAGGCCTCGGCGATCAGCTTCTGCCAGCTGGGGTGATGGCGCAGGATGTAGCCGACCACCAGCTTGCGGCTCAGCCGTGCGGCAGTTTCAGCCACACGCTGCGCGTCTGCTACATTAGTAGCCAGCGGCTTCTCGACAAACACATGCGCGCCTGCTTCCATCGCCGCGCAGGCGTATTCCGCGTGGCTGTCGGAGTAGGTGGCGATGACCGCCAGATCGGGACTGGTTTCTGCCAATGCCTGATGGAAATCGGTGAAGGCCGGGTAGTCATGAAGGTCCGGATGGCTGACTGTACCGGAGCGGTTCACTAGCGCCACGATCTCTGCATCCGGATTAAGATGGTGGGCCAGGGCATGGGGCAGGCCCATGTTGCCAAGGCCCGCAATCAGGACACGGGTCATTTCACCGCTCCCGAGGTAATGCCGCGGATCAACTGGCGTGAGAAAATCACATAGAGGATCAGCACTGGCAGGATTGCCATCGAAAGCGCCGATAGGACCGCGTTCCAGTCGGTCACGAATTGGCCGATGAAGACCTGGCTGCCCAGTGTCAGGGTCTTGGTTTCCTCTGCCGGAGCCAGGATCAGCGGGAACCACAGGTCGTTCCAGATCGGGATCATGTTGAACACGGCGACAGTTGCCATCGCCGGACGCACCAGCGGCAGCACCAGCCGGAAGAAGATGGTATATTCGCTGAGCCCGTCGATACGGCCCGCGTTCTTGAGGTCGTCGCTGACCTGCTTCATGAACTCGCTGAGGATGAAGACCGCGAGCGGCAGTCCTTGGGCCGTGTAGACCAGGATCAGCGCCCACAGGGTGTTCACCAGACCCGATGCCACCATCATCTCGAGGATCGCAACGGTGCCGATGCGGATCGGGATCATGATGCCAAGCGCCAGATAGAGGCCCATCAGCGTATTGCCCCTGAAGCGGTACTCGCTGAGCGCATAGGCGGCCATGGCGCCGAACAGCAGCACCAAGGCCAGCGAGGCGACAGTGACAATCAGCGAGTTCTGGAAATACAGGAAAAAGTCCCCCTGTTTCATCACAGTCTGATAGCCGATCATTGAAAAGCTCTCGGCATCGGGCAGCGCCAGCGGCTCGCGGAAGATCGCCTTGCGGGACTTGAAGCTGTTGATCAGGATCACAAAGACCGGGAACAGCGCAATCAGTGTATAAAGGATCAGAGCGCCATGCATGGCATAGGTGTTGAGCGGGTTGGAGCGGGCCTTGTTCATGTCATCTGCTCCTTACAGCTGGTAGCGGCGCATCCGGGTCTGGACGCCAAAGAGGTAGATACAGACCCCCAGCAGGATGATCGCAAACATCGCGCCGGCGATGGCAGAGCCCATGTGCGGATCGCCAAGCTGCAGCTGGAAGCCGAAGAACGTCCGGTACATGAAGGTGCCAAGGATGTCGGTTGAAAAGTCAGGCCCGGCCAGCGCGCCTTGGGAGGCGTAGATCAGGTCGAAGGCGTTGAAGTTGCCGACAAAGGTCAGGATGGAGATGATCCCAATCGACGGCAGGATCAGCGGCAGTTTGATCTTCCAGAAAGCGCCCATGCCGGTGATGCCGTCGACCTCGCCTGCTTCGAGGATTTCCTCGGGAATAGACAAGAGGGCTGCATAGATCAGCATCATCGGGATGCCGATGAATTGCCACACCGAAATCAGAGCGAGAGTGGTCAGCGCGTATTCTTCCTTGCCCAGCCAGGGGGCAAACAGTGACTTGAGGCCGACTGCGTCCAGCATAGAGGGCGCGATACCCCAGATCGGCGACAGGATCAGTTTCCAGGCAAAACCGACAATCACAAAGCTCAGGATGGTCGGAATGAAAATGGCCGACCGGTAAAGCGCGGCAAAGCGCAGCCGGGGGTGGCTGAGGATCGCAGCCAGGGCAATGCCGATCGGGTTCTGAACCAGCATGTGAACCAGGAAGAACCAGAAGTTGTTCCCCAGCGCGTTCCAGAACTGCTCGGACCAAATGGGATCGAAAAAGAGGGTCTGGAAATTGGCCAGGCCGGTGAAGACACGCTCCTGGTCGATCCTGGAATAGAGTGCCAGCCGCAGCGTGTTGGCCAGAGGAAAGATCATCACCGCCGTATAGATCAGTACCGCGGGCGCAAGAAATACTGCGATGTGCAGACGGGGGCGGCGCCGGGAAGCGTGTTTTTGCACAGACTTGCCCGTTTCCAGTCTGGAGGCCTCGTTGATGTCCTGGGCAAACGCACTTACATCATTTGCATGTATCGCTTTGCCGGTTTGTAAAGGGCGGGACATGAGTACTTCCTCCATGTCTTAGAATTGGTCGGCCGTGCGGGGGCAGGAGGGCCGGCGGGGCCGGGTAACAGGGCGCGACAGAGCGCCCCGTTACAGGCTTAGTTCTGTTGCGGAGCGTACCAGCTGGCCAGGCCGTCCTGCAGCTTGGTACCCAGCTCCTCAGGGGAAGCGGTACCTTTGATAGCCGCGACGGATGCACCCCAGGTCTCGTTTTCGAGATTCGGTGTGCCGCGTGACAGGATCTGATAGGTGGAGCGGATGGTGCTTTCACACTCACCGCGCCAGCTGACGAATTCCTTGGCTAGGGGATCTTCCAGTTCCACAGGCTCTTTGGACAGAGGGAAAAAGCCCGGCAAAGCATTGCCGAAGATTGCAGCGAACTCCGGCGAGGCAACCCACGTCAAGAAGGCCTTGGCAGCTTCCGGGTTGTCAGTGGAGGCGTTCATGCCGATGCCGATGTCTGTGTGGTCAGATATATAACAGGTGTCGCCCGCATTCTGCACCGGCGGCTTGAAGGCGCCCATCTTGAAGTCGGCAAGCGTGTTGAAACCCGAGATTTCCCAGGACCCCGCGGGATAAATGGCGGCGCGGCCGAGTGTGAACAGATTTTGGCTGTCCGGGTAGGTTTGCGCCTCATAGCCATCGCCCAGGTAGGGGCTCCATTTTGCGAGGGTGGCGTAGGGTGCGGTCCAGGCTTCATCCGTCAGCTTTTGCTCGCCTGCAATCAAAGCGCGGCGGCCGTTTTCGCCTTTCCAGTAGTTCGGGCCGATGTTGTTGTAGCCCATGGTTGCGGCTTCCCACTGGTCGTTGGTGCCCATCGCCATTGGAATATAGCTGCCGTCCTCGCTTATCTTTTCCAGTGCTGCAAAAAAGTCGGCTTCGGTTTTCGGCACCTCGATACCCAGTTCAGCAAAGGCATCGGCGTTGTAGATGAAGCCGTGAATGACGGAGGCCATCGGCACGCAGAAGCTGGAGGAGCCATCGTCGGTCTGCCAAGCCGATTTGGCCACGTCAGAGAAGTTACTCATGGCGTCCAAATCGCCGAGATCGGCCAAATGGCCGGCCTGGAACAGGGCCAGCGAAGCGTCGAAGGGGCGGCAGGTGATCAGGTCACCCGCGGAGCCTGCGTCCAGCTTGGAATTCAGCACTGCGTTGTATTCCGGAGGTGCCGACGGGGTGAATTTCACCCTGATACCGGGATGTTTGGCCTCAAAGGCAGGAATAATCTTGTCCTGCCAGAGGGTCAGGTCGTCATTCCGCCAGCTTTCAATAGTCAGGGTTACATCGTCCGCCCAGCTTGCCGTGGCGGTTAACGTTGTTGCGGTAAGCACAGCTTTAAGAGTTTTCCGTTTCATTGATTCCTCCCATGTTTGATCTTGAGTTAGCTCAGAAGTTGCGGCAGCTTCATCAATGCTGAACGCAGCCGACCCGCGCTGTCCTCCAGCAGCTCAACTGCGTGGCCGGGGGATGCCGCTCCGGCGCAAATGAGGATAGCCGGTTTCACGGCGCCATCTGCCAGCTCCAGTGCGGCCTGGGCTGCAGCGGGGGTGGCGCCCGTTACCCGAGTGATAATGCCTTCTGCACGGTTGCGCAGTTTGGCGTTGTCTGCGCGCAGATTGACCATCATCCCGTCGTGGACATGACCCAGCTTTATTGCCATCAGGCTGGAAAGCATGTTCAAGGCGATCTTCTGAGCCGTGCCCGCACCCATGCGAGTTGAACCGGAGATCAGCTCTGGCGGGGTCGTCAGAAGGATCGCGTGGTCGCATTGCGCCAGCAGCGGGCTACCGGGATTATTGGCAATTCCGATAGTGCAGGCACCTGCGAGGCGGGCTAGACGGGCTGCCTCAAGCGTATAAGGCGTGCTGCCGCTGGCGGAGACTGTAATGACCGTGTCACTTGAGGAAAGCCCGGCTAGTCCCTCGGCCAGTCCTGCGGTGTCGTCTTCAGTTCCGCCGGGCATGTGTGCGGATTGCGGCAACCCGCCTGCCATAAGAATGCGGATACGGTCTTCTGCAATGCCGAAAGTGCCGCCCAGTTCCATGGCGTCTGCGGCGGCCATCAATCCGGAGGAGCCTGCTGCGGCATAGTAAAGGGACCCGCCCGAAGCGAGGCTGCGTGCCATCGCCTTGGCGCCTCCACTAATAGCGCGCAAGGCATGCCTCGGAGCGCCAGCTGCCTCATGCTGGCCTTTGGCGAGCGCTAAGGCGGCTTCTTCCAGCGGCTGATTGTCCAGCTTGCTGGCGTCGGGGTGGAGTTGCTCAGTCGGGTTTGGCAGCACGTGTTCTCTCCTCATTGGCGGGAAGCATACCTATACAATACCATTTGTCCACCAAAAAAATGATGTCTATATTGGCGCCTTAAATATAGATGAATTTGGAGGGTCTGAGGGGGAATGGATGTAATTTGGTATTTACTTTGCAACAAAGGCATCATAAAGGTATCAGCATGCTTGAGACAAAAAACAATCCAATCATCGCCGTGGATGGCGGCGGAACGACATGCCGGATTGCGTATGCTGATGGAACCCGGCAGGTTCTTGTCGAGACTGGTCCAGCCAACGTTACCAGCGACTACGATGGCGCTATTGTGCGGTTGAAGGAAGGGTTGGCAGAACTGGCAGCTGGGTTGGATGTTTCACCAGAATTGTTGAAGCGGCTGCCGGCCTATCTTGGGCTGGCCGGCGTTACGGGCGATCGGATTGCGCGGCGGGTGGCTGCAGACTTGCCTTTGGAGGCTGTGCGTGTCGAGGATGACCGCCATCCCGCACTTGCAGGAGCCCATGGCGCAGCCGATGGCGCAATTGCCCATTGCGGTACCGGATCGTTCATGGCCTATCAGTCGCAAAGCGTCCGGCGCTTCGCTGGCGGCTGGGGGCCGGTGTTAGGCGATGAGGCGTCGGCTCAATGGGTTGGCCGCAGGGCATTGGCCGTGACGCTGGACGCCTGGGATGGTCTGGCGGCAAAAACTGCCCTGACAGACGCGCTGCTGAAGGAATACGGCGGGACCGATGGCATTGTCGCTTTCGCCTCGGATGCTAAGCCGCATGAATTCGGCCAGATTGCGCGCTTAGTGACGGCTGCAGCAGCTTCTGGGGATGGCATTGCCGCTTCGCTGATGCGCGACGCTGCAGGCCACCTGCTGCAAGGCTTGGAAATGATGGGGTGGACCCCGGCCATGCCGCTCTGCCTTACCGGGGGCATCGGCCCACACTATGCTGCGTTCCTGCCGGAGAACGCGCAGAATGCGGTTACAAAGCCCAAGGGTGCGCCCATCGATGGTGCCATAACTCTGGCCCGGGCTTTTCAAGCGGAGCTGTCAGCATGAATGCAACAACTTTCCTCGCTCCTGATGATTGGCTCGAGACCACCGGCGGGCCTCGCTATGTCCGGCTGCGTCAACGGCTGGAAGAGGGCATTGAGGCTGGTGTTCTGCCGCCCAACTCCTCTTTGCCGCCAGAGCGGGAGATTGCAGAGATCACCGGGCTGTCCAGGGTGACTGTGCGCAAGGCCATTCAGGAGCTGGTGAAGCAGGGTGCGATTGTTCAGCGCCAAGGCTCTGGCTCTTTCGTTCGGGAATCCGCGCCGCGTCTTGAGCAGTCACTCTCCCACCTCACTTCTTTCAGCGAAGATATGCGGCTTCGAGGCATGGAAACCAGCGCCAAGTGGCTTGAACGAGGCGTCTTCCTTCCCTCGCCAGAGGAGGTGGCGGTGCTTGGGCTGCCAGCTGACGGCCAGGTGGCGAGAATCTGCCGCTTGCGCGAGGCCGGCGGGCGCCCAATGGCTGTGGAACGTGCTTCGCTGCCGCTGGACATTCTGCCGAACCCGCTGGCTGTTCGCGACTCGCTTTATGAGCTCCTGGAGGAAACCGGCAGTCGGCCGGTGCGCGCCATTCAGAAGATTTCTGCAGTTAATCTGGAAGAGGAAGACGCGGCTTTGCTGGGTGTGGCCGAAGGTGCAGCCGGGCTTAGCATCCAGCGCATTTCCTACCTCAACAGCGGCCGTGTTGCAGAGTTCACCAAGTCCAACTACCGCGGCGATGCCTATGACTTTGTGGCTGAGCTGAGGCTTACCCCCTGATCCGCAACACCGATGGAAAGGCTGACCCGATGACCCCGAACACCACCCTGATGCGACAGGAAATCGAAGAGATCCCCGTCGCGGTCGATCGCTTGCTTAGCAATGGCGGCGAAGCCCTGGCTGCGGCTGCGGATGTGGCGAGGAATTACGGGCTCAAGTTCATGATTTCGGCCGCGCGCGGCTCTTCGGACCATGCCTGCACCTATCTCAAATATGCCAGCGAGCTGCTGCTTGGTTTACCGATGGCGTCGATTGGCCCGTCGGTTGCCTCCGTCTACGGGGCCGAACTGAAGGTTGCCGGCGCTCTGTGTCTGTCTGTTTCGCAATCAGGGCAGAGCCCGGACATCGTGGAGCTGACCAAAACTGCCCGGAAAGCAGGCGCGGGCACGGTTGCCATCACTAACGATCCTGCGTCCCCTCTCGCTTTGGCGGCGGAGGCGGCGCTGCCGCTGCACGCCGGCCCGGAGCGCAGCGTGGCGGCGACGAAGACCTTTGTGACATCACTGGTTTCCGGGCTGTGGCTGCTGGCTGAACTGAAAGGCGATGCCGAACTCTTGGCAGCATTGCATCGCCTGCCGGAACAGCTTGATGCTGCCACGCGCTGCGAATGGAGTGCTGCAGCCGCGGCCATTACTGGAAGCTCGCTGTTCACTCTGGGACGCGGGCCCAGCATGGCAATCTCGAACGAGGCGTCGCTGAAATTCAAGGAAACCTGTCAGATCCATGCGGAAAGCTATTCTTCAGCAGAGGTGCTGCACGGCCCGGTGTCGATCGTGGAGAGCGGCTTTCCGGTCATTGCATTTGCCGCGAATGATGTCGCGGAGCCGCTCCTGGCGCAAGTCGCTGACACCTTGGCAGCCAAAGGGGCTCAGGTGTTTGCCACAACACCTCTGGCGGCACAGGCCAATGTGCTTCCGCATGTCCGCACCGGCCACTGGCTGACAGACCCCGTGGCGGCCATCGTCTCCTTTTATGCGATGGTTGAGCAAGTGGCGGCACAGCGCGGCATAAACCCGGATGCGCCGCGGCATCTGCGCAAAGTGACGGAAACGGTATGAGCAGCGGGGCGATTATCTACTGTGGCGGATCTGTCTTCGACGGAGAAAAGCTGCATAAGGGCGCAGCGCTGCGGCTCGAGGCCGGCCGCATCGCCGCAATTGGCACTGATGCGCCGGCCGGGGGCGCAGACGTGGTCGACCTTAAGGGCGGCATCCTCGCCCCCGGCTATGTCGATCTGCAAGTGAACGGCGGCGGCGGTGTCATGTTCAATGGAGATCCCTCAGTGGACACCCTGCGGCGCATTGCGGCTGCCCACCGGACCTTGGGGGCAACCTCGATCCTGCCCACCCTGATCACCGACACTGCTGCCAAGACCCGCGCCGCCATAGCGGCCGCCACGGCGGCTGTGGCTGAAGGCGTGCCGGGGATTGCAGGACTGCATCTGGAAGGGCCGCATCTGTCGGTATCCCGGAAGGGCGCCCATGACGCCGCATTGATCCGCCCGATGGAGGAGGACGATCTGGTCGCACTTGTGGCGGCTGCGCAATCCTTGCCAGCGCTGATGCTAACGGTTGCGCCCGAGAATGTGTCGGTTAATCAGGTGAAATCGCTAGTTGCCGCTGGCGCAGTTGTTTCACTGGGCCATAGCGATGCAAACTATGAAACCTGCCTGTCTTACGCAAAAGCGGGTGCATCCTGTGCCACCCATCTGTTCAATGCCATGAGCCAGCTGGGCAACCGGGAACCCGGGCTTGTCGGTGCGGTTCTGGCCTCGGGCAGGCTGAGCGCTGGATTGATTGCCGACGGTGTTCATGTTCACCCTGAATCCATGCGGGCCGCCTGGGCCGCCAAGACGGGGCCGGGCCGGATCTTTCTGGTGAGCGATGCGATGGCACCTGCGGGCACTGCGCAGGATGCATTCGAGCTTGAAGGCCGTCGGATTTCCAGAAAACAAGGCAAGCTAACGCTGGCGGATGGAACTTTGGCCGGAGCTGATTTGGACCTGACTTCCGCTTTGCGGGTTTTGACGTCACAGGTAAATGTTCCACTTGAGGAAGCTCTTGCCTCTGCCACTCGAATCCCGGCTGATCTGATGGGACTTAGCGGTGCGGGACGGTTGCAAACCGGTAGCCAATGTCCGCTGATCCGCATTGCAGGCGATCTAAACGAAGTAGAGGTGCTCGCCTGAACTAAATTCAATCTGCATGGCGGTGAGCGGGAGTTCACCAGTGCCCTTCAGAACCGGGATCCTAGCCCCGGGTTGTCATCACTCAAAATGTTAGCGTTACCTTTTTTGAGTGGCCTGCCAAATGCCAGAGAAGTGAAAATGCACAAAATCGATCCGCAAGTTCCGCAGTATCGCACAGGGCTTCCAACTCCGCTTCACGCGACCTATCAGAAGGCAGGTTAAGACTGTGGTTTCCCGCGTCATTCCAGTTGATCCTTTTGACCTCGTGCTGTTTGGCGCGACCGGTGACTTGGCCCGCCGAAAAATCCTGCCAGCCCTGTTCCACCGTTTTCAGATCGGCCAATTTAACACTGATTGCCGGATCATCGGCACCTCGCGCAGCGAGCTGACCGCAGAAGAGTTCCGAAATCAGACTGCAGACGCGATCCGCGAATTCGGCCAGCAAGTAGAGACCACCCCCAAGGAGATCGCTTCATTCACAGCGCTGCTGGACTATGCCGCCGTAGATGTCCGCGGCGATGCCGGGTGGGATGAGATCCGCGGCAAGCTGCGTGACGATGCAGTCCGCGCCTTCTACTTGTCGGTTGGCCCGTCGCTGTTCACCGACATCGCCCGCCGTCTCAGCGAGACGGGCATCGCCACTCCAGAAAGCCGCATTGTTCTTGAAAAGCCCTTTGGCCATGACCTCGCCTCAGCTCAGGCTCTGAACGCCGCTCTCCGAAAGCATTTCGAAGAGCAGCAGATCTACAGGATCGACCATTATCTGGGCAAGGAGACAGTGCAGAACCTGATGGCTCTGCGCTTCGCTAACTCACTGTTCGAACCGCTGTGGAACTCGTCCCACATCGACCATGTGCAAATCACAGTGGCGGAAAGCATCGGCGTTGAAGGACGCGGCGAGTACTATGACAAATCCGGTGCCATGCGGGACATGGTGCAGAACCACTTGATGCAGCTTCTGTGCCTGACGGCAATGGAGCCGCCCGCGCAATTTACACCCAATTCGGTACGGGACGAGAAGGTCAAGGTGATCGAGGCGCTGCGCCCGGTTCCGCAGGCCAGCATTGCCCGTGGTCAGTACCGCAGCAGAAACATTTCGCAGAGCGGCGATGGCTACCGCGATCATGCATGCAATGCCGCCAGCCGTACTGAAAGCTACATTGCTCTCAAGGTTGAAGTGGCAAACTGGCGTTGGGCAGGCACACCCTTTTATCTGCGCACCGGCAAACGCCTGCGAGAGCGGGTCAGCGAAATTGCAGTCTATTTCCGCGACCCGCCGCACAACATCTTTGAAGGCTCCGGTCCTGTGCATGGCAATGTGCTGGTGATCCGCCTGCAGCCGGATGAGGGCATAACTCTGAAAACCACAATCAAGGATCCAGGGCCTGGCGGCATGCGGCTGACTGGTGCGAACCTGGATATGACCTTTGCCGATGAGCTGGCGGAATCAGGGCGCCCGCAGGACGCCTATGAGCGGCTGATCATGGATGTGATCCGCGGCAACCAGACGCTGTTCATGCGCGGAGACGAAGTTGAGGCTGCCTGGGCCTGGGCCGATCCGATCATCGCCGGCTGGCAGGATACTGGAGACACGCCGCAGCCTTATGACAGCGGCAGTTCCGGCCCCGACGATTCTCTGCTGCTGATCCACCGGGATGGCCGCCGCTGGCGCAGTATCGGAGCATAAGATGGCTTCTCTGATCTCCGCCCTCGCAAATGACAGCAAAGGCACGACATGACCCTGAATTCCACATTGGCAGCCGTCACGGAGCGCATCGTGTTGCGCAGCGAAGCGACCCGCACCGCCTACCTGGAGCGGATGCGCGCTGCAAAGGGCAAAGGACCGGCCCGGGCGCATCTCAGTTGCTCCGGTCAGGCGCATGCCTATGCAGCATCTGGTACGGACCAGCAAACGCTGGCGGCCGGCGGCAACGGGCACTTGGGGATTGTCACTGCCTATAACGATATGCTGTCGGCGCATCAGCCGTTTGAGACCTATCCAGCATTGATCCGCGATGCCGTCCGCAAGGCGGGCGGCACTGCGCAGGTGGCGGGCGGGGTGCCTGCGATGTGCGACGGCGTCACCCAGGGCGAGGCCGGCATGGAGCTGAGCCTGTTTTCCCGCGACACCATCGCCATGGCGGCAGGTATTGCACTTAGCCACAACGTGTTCGATGCCGCAGTGTTTCTGGGCGTCTGCGACAAGATCGTGCCCGGGCTGGTGATCGGCGCCCAGGCTTTTGGCCATATCCCCGCGGTGTTCCTGCCCGCAGGACCGATGACCAGCGGCCTCGCCAATGACGAAAAGGCACAGATCCGCCAGAAATTTGCCGCCGGGGAAGTCACCCGGGAGGAGCTGCTGAAGGCAGAAATGGCTGCCTACCACGGCCCCGGTACCTGCACCTTCTACGGCACTGCCAACACCAACCAGATGCTGATGGAGTTCATGGGGCTGCATCTGCCCGGGTCGTCCTTTGTAAACCCAGGCACTCCTCTTCGCGAGGCACTTACGGTTGAGGGCGCCAAGAGAGCGCTGTCGCTCAGCGCCCTTGGCAACAACTACACCCCAGTTTGCGACGTGCTGGACGAGAAGGCCTATGCCAACGGCATCGTCGGGCTGATGGCCACTGGCGGCTCCACCAATCTGCTGATCCACCTCATTGCCATGGCGCGGGCGGGTGGCATTCTTCTCGACTGGCAGGATTTTGCGGAACTCTCGGAATCTGTGCCGCTGCTGGCCAAAGTTTATCCCAACGGCATGGCCGACGTGAACCATTTCCACGCTGCTGGCGGGCTGGGCTACATGATTGGCGAGCTGCTGAAGGCAGGGCTTTTGCACCCGGACACCCGGACGGTCGCGGGTGAAGGGCTGGAAACCTATACACAGGAGCCATTCCTGTCGGAGGACGGGCTCACCTTCCGTCCCGGCCCGGGGCAAAGCCTGAATGACGCGGTGCTGCGCCCTGCAGATGCACCGTTCCAGAAGACCGGCGGGCTGAAGCGGCTGACCGGCAATCTGGGCACCTCTGTCATCAAAGTCTCAGCAGTTGCGAAAGAACATCAGGTGATCGAAGCCCCCGCCCGGGTCTTTCACGACCAGGAAGAAGCCAAGGCCGCCTTCAAGGCAGGCGAACTGACCAGCGACGTGATCGTGGTTGTGCGCTTCCAGGGCCCCAAGGCCAACGGCATGCCGGAACTGCACAGTCTGACGCCGTTCCTCGGCATCCTTCAGGGGCGCGGCCAGAAGGTGGCGCTGGTCACCGACGGGCGGATGTCCGGCGCCTCCGGCAAAATCCCGGCGGCGATACATGTGGTTCCTGAAGCCCTTGACGGCGGCCCGATTGCCCGGATCCGGGACGGCGATTTGCTGCGGCTCGATGCGGTGAAGGGCACATTGGAAATCCTGACGGAAGGCGTACTCGAACGCGAAGCCGCCATTGCCGGCCTCAGCGCCTATCAGCATGGCACCGGCCGCGAGCTGTTTTCCCTGTTCCGCCGCTCGGTTGCCTCAGCCGACGAAGGCGCCAGCGTATTCGGAGTTTGAATGATGCGGATTACCCCACAGGACGCCAGCCTGCGCACCTGCGAAATTTGCGCTTTGGCACCAGTGATGCCAGTGCTGGTGGTAGAGGACATAGCCCATGCCCGCCCCCTGGCCGAAGCGCTGGTAGCAGGCGGGCTGCCCGCTCTGGAAGTCACACTGCGAACCGGCGCGGCGCTCGACGTGATACGCGAGATGGCGCAGGTGAAGGGCGGAATTGTCGGAGCCGGAACGCTGATCACCCCCAAAGACGCCGAAGCTGCCAAGGAAGCAGGCGCCAAATTCGGCGTCTCGCCAGGCGCCACTGACTATTTGCTGGACGCCTGTGAATCCATTGGGCTGCCGCTCTTGCCCGGTGCAGCCACAGCGACTGAGGCGATGAGACTCCTGGCCCGCGGCTATGGCATGCTGAAGTTCTTCCCGGCTGAGGCCTCCGGTGGTGCTCTCGCGCTCAAGGCGATCGGCGCCCCCTTACCGCAGATTTCTTTCTGCCCCACCGGCGGCATCACCCCGGCCAATGCAGAGAGCTACCTGAGTTTGGGTAATGTGGTCTGCGCCGGCGGCAGCTGGGTCGCGCCTGATGATCTGATCAAAACCCGCAACTGGTACGCAATCGAGAAACTCGCGCGGGAAGCAAGTGAACTGGGGAGAGGGTGAATGCACGGCATTTGGAAAACACTTGAAGACCTGCATGCAGCGGTGGCCGAACGTCCGATCCTGGGTCTGTTTGATGACCCGCAACGGTTTCAGTGCTTCTCGGCTGAGACTGATGGGCTGCTGCTCGACTATTCCAAGACGAACTTGGACGAGGACATCCTTCAGCATCTCATCGCCCTGGCTGAAGAGAGCGGGGTTCCGGACAAGCGGGATGCCATGTTCCAGGGAGCCCGCTCAAATGCGACGGAGGGCCGGGCCGTGCTGCACACGGCTCTGCGCTCGCCGGATACGGCTGTACTTGCGGTCGGGGGCGAGGATGTTCGCCCTGAGATCAAGGCCACAAGAGACAGTATGGAGCGTTTTGCCGAAGGTGTCCGGACCGGTACGGTCACCGCGCCTGGCGGCCGGGCCTTCACCGACGTAGTAAACATCGGCATCGGCGGATCAGACCTGGGCCCTCTCATGGCAGTTCGCGCTCTGGCACCCTACCATACAGGCCCTCGTTGCCATTTTGTGTCCAACGTGGACGGTGCGCAAATCTCGGACACTCTGGATCGGCTCAATCCCAGGACAACCCTGTTCATCATCGCCTCCAAGACCTTTACCACAGTTGAAACGATGACCAATGCCCGGACCGCTTTTCGCTGGCTGGAAGCGGCTGTTGGAAGCGAAGGCGGGGGGCATCTTGCAGCAGTGTCCTCTGCTCCGGGGCAGACGGCGGTTTTTGGCATCCCAGAGGACCGGGTGTTCAGCTTCGCCGATTGGGTCGGCGGACGGTATTCGCTGTGGGGGCCGGTTGGTTTGCCCATCATGATGGCCATTGGCGCGCAGAAATTCGGCGAATTCCTAGCAGGCGGAAACCAGATGGATCAGCATTTCCGTTCGGCGCCGCTACGGAAGAACCTGCCGGTTCTGATGGCACTTGTCGGGATTTGGCACAACAATGTTTGCGGTTATACAACCCGGGTGGTGCTTCCCTATGATCAGCGGCTCGATCGGCTGCCAGCCTACCTCCAGCAACTGGACATGGAGAGCAACGGCAAGCGCGTGGATTGTAACGGTGAGCCGCTGCAGCGCGCTTCGGGCCCGATTGTTTGGGGAGAGTCCGGCACCAACGGGCAACATGCGTTTTATCAGCTGCTTCATCAGGGCACCCAGATCATCCCGGCGGAATTCCTGATCGCTGCGGAAAGCCATGAGCCGCATCTGAAAGAGCATCATGACCTGTTGAAGGCGAATTGCCTGGCCCAGTCGGAAGCGCTGATGCGCGGCAGGTCTTTGAAAGCGGCCCGGAAACTAACGGCAGGTGCGGACGCCGCCGTCGATCAGGATTGCCTTGCCCGGCACCGCACGTTCCCAGGCAACCGCCCTTCCGTCACATTGGCTTACTCCAAACTTTCCCCCTTTGTGCTGGGGCAGCTAATTGCTTTGTACGAGCACCGGGTCTTTGCGGAAGGGGTGATTTGGAACATCAACTCCTTTGACCAATGGGGCGTGGAACTGGGCAAAGAGTTGGCGATTTCCATACTGCCTCTGGTGCAAGGAGACCCGGCAGATGGCAAAGACGGTTCCACGCGAGGACTGCTAGCAAAACTGGCGAATTAAACCTCTGCGGTCGGTGAAGCCTGCTAAGTTAAGCCTCCCCTCTGTACGAGCTCGGAGCTTTCAGAAATTTAACTGTTAATCGGTGCAATGACAGAGACGTTATCAAGAAGAAATAAGCTGATTGCCGCGGAATACCTTCGGCAGTATTCGGAAAACCTTAGGCGAAACATGCAGGTATTGGCGTTGAAAGGAAACACCTTGGCTATTCGCGCGCTGGAGGAGGCTGATGCATGTCTGCTGGCTGCTCAGGTTCTGGATACGTGGGCTGATAATTGTGAAGAGCTCTGATTTTGTGCCAAGCAGTTTGCAATGTAAGAAAACAGCACTCGGGGTCTGCTGAGACCGCATTGAGCTACTCCCCAATGTTTGGACAGGTTTTGGCGTAGTTTAAGCTACTCTCTGCTCCTGCTGATCGGGTTGGGTTTTTTCTTTTCGCAGCCAATAGACCACGGCTGGCGGTCTGCCGCCAAGTGGGGAATGAGGGCGTTTGCGGTTGTAGAGGCTTTGTTGCACAAATCGGGAAGGGGATTCACTGCGTGAATCCAGCATGATAGCTGGAGGGCATGAGTAGCTGGTCCCCTACGAAGTACAAGACCACGAACTGGTCGTCCTACAATGACAGCCTGAGACAGCGTGGATCGTTATCTATCTGGTTTGATCCGGAGATGGTCTGGACACCGCCGCCGACAGGCAAACGCTGTCGACAACCGCAGTTTAGCGATGCGGCGATCCAGACCTCTCTGACCTTGAAAGTCCTGTTTGGCTTGCCGCTGTGGCAAACTACGGGTTTCATTGAAAGCCTGTTGCAACTGGTCGTGCTGGACTGGGCAGGTCAGACTTCAGCACTCTTTGCCGCCGTCAAAAGACACTCAATGTGAACCTGCCGTATCGCGGAGGGACCGGCCCGCTGAACCTTCTGATCGATAGCACCGGCATCAAATCAGAGGGTGAAGGCGAGTGGAATGCCAGAAAGCACGGCGGCCCCAAACGCAGGATTTGGCGCAAAATTCACATAGGGATCGATGAGGAAACGCTGGAGGTTCGCGCGGTCGAGGTCACCACCAGCAATGTTGGTGACGCGCCCATGTTGCCCGAACTACTGGATTAAATCCCGTCCAGTCAGGAAATCGGATCGGTCACAGCGGACGGAGCGTATGATACGCGGAAATGCCACGACGCTATTGCCAGGCGTGAAGCTCATGCTGTCATACCCCCGCGCAAGAACGCCAAGCCCTGGAAACCCACGAGCGCCGGTGCCAGAGCTCGAAACGAGGCGGTCAATGCATCGCGATACCCCGGCCGTGCCCTTTGGGGCGCTTTGATTTCGCTCCGCTCACCTTGCCGTCAAGACCCTGGCACAAAAAGAGTCATGTTCTGCCTCCCGAAAGAAGGGAATCCTTGTTCTGCCCGCTCGCCACGCGGGTGCAAGTTCGACTTTTTAACAGGAGAAGATAATGGAACGTCAGAACATTCACACACATATGCAGGCTATTGAAGAGCGCTTCAAAGCTGACGGCCTTACTCTTTACGTGTGTGAAAACCCGGATGAACTGCCAGCCCTTCTGCGGGAAGTAGGAAAGAAGAAAGTGCATCCGATGTCAGAGACCAGCGAAGATGAACTGCTATCAGGACGCGCACTTTGGCTATTTCTGAAGAAGGAAGGCCGGTGCATAATCTGCATTTCCGCCAAGCTGGTTGACCTTGGTGAGAAGGACTTCGGAAACTACTTCCGGAACCTTGCGGCCTCCAAGTACGTTGGCAGAGACAACGTCGTTGCCAGCGTGTCGCAGCCCTTGGTAGATGAACTTAGGGGCAGGCTGATCTACTTCGGCGGAATAGAGGTGGCGCCAGACGAAAGAGGCGGCATACGGCGGCTGGGAGATTTCGCTCAGTATGTGAAGCTTCTGGCAGCAATGCGCTGGGATTTTGATTGGATGTACACGATCATTGCCTACAAACACCGGCGCCTCGCTGACGATTACGGCTTCAACGGCAAGTACCGGAACGCAATCCGCTGGGCGGAACCGGTCCCAGAGGGTTTGGCCAATGACCAGATGATTTTAGGCCTCAATGCTGTCCATTTTTCCCACATTGTCAGCAGTGTCGAGCCAGGTAACCTTTGAGAAAACTGCAGTGACCGGCTCTCCTCGGGTGTCGGTCACTCGCATTGTTACTTTACGGTAGCCGCCTCTTATCCTTTGCCCCTTGCTGATGACATCAAGCACTTCATCGGTAACGATGTAGGGAACTTCCTCAAGCATTCTGTGTGAGTGAATGGCGCGCTCAAGGATCTTCTCCTCAAAACTTCCAACGATCCGGTAAAAGTCACGGTTGCCTGCCAGCATTAACCGCTCCGCCGTCGCGCTGCGTTTCCCGATTTGGATCGGGTGCATTATCCTGTCTGTGGGTTCTATGGGTTCGTAGAGGTCAACCTGATCCTCGAACCACTCCCAGTTTTTCAGTTGCCCGCCTTCCCGGTGAAACCAGTCTAAAATGTGGTCTGTGGTCACGTTGAAGCCTGCCCTGGTACAGGCCGCATGTTCCACGTTCGCCATCTCCGCCGCCCGCCATCGGTTCCAGCTGGCTGCGCTTGCGCTGGTTTCAGCCGGCAATTCGAAGAAGAACTGAATGGGTATGTGCAAACCGGCGGAAAGAAGAGCCAGGGTGGAGGCTGGAATTTCGCGATTGTTCCTCATTTGGCTTCTGAGAGTTCCGTAGTTCACTCCCGAAACTGTGCAGGCCCTCTTCAGCCGCATACCCGCGATCTTACAGGCAGCATCTATTCGATCAGCTATCATGAAAACCCTCAAAAAATTCACACATGTAACTTTTCACTCAAAAGATTGACAGAAGTAAAGCAGCTCAACAACACTCGCAGGAAACGATCGATTTGACAACAACCATTACGTGTGCCCAGTTCTGCGCAGAGGATGAGTTCCAATTGAAACAGACAGATGCAAACCCATGGCATGCCGAAGGAGCAGAAGTCGCCCGTGTCCTTCAAGGTGCCGAGTTGGAGCTTTTGAATAAGGCTTGCAAGGTTTCCGGAAAAAGCCTTGCTTTTTGGGCTCGGTTAACGGAGGGGCTTGATGAAGGAGCTCGTGCCATGCTGGTCTCCAGGGCTCGCATGTTTTCGTCAGAATTGCCTGGTTCGTGCAACGATCTGCCGCAAGATCAAAAGGAAGCAGTCACATTGCTGTCCTTGGTTGGTCGGCGCGATCGGCAGGTTTTTCTAAGAGCACTTAGAAGTTTAGTTGAGCTTCGCGCAGGGCGAAAAAACTAGTTCGAGATTTGCGTATAGCGGCGCAGCTTGAAGTAAGTGCTGCGCACACGCTAAAAGTCCGCAAGATCCCGCGCTGCATAATCTCACGGCTTCAAAGTCGTTGCACCTTGCATGAATGGCCGCTATCTCCAACGCACCGAAGACGGTGTCTCTATGCAAGCGCAGAAAGGTTCTTCCACTTCGCTTGTGCAGCACAATTTTAACAGGTCCGGTGTGGGCTCACTGCCGCCGAATGCCAACGCAGCAAGCACCGCGATAGGGACAAGACGGAACCGGCCATCAGCGAAATGGGCTAATCCCTTGAACTTCAGCGGTCTCTTTCGCGGGGCGGCTGTTCATGTCTAATGAGCCGACCTCCGGGCCGGAAGCGGCGAAATAGGGTGAAGAGCCCAAGTTGAACGATGCTGCGCGAAACACAAAAGGCTGCTTCGCCGTGGACCTAGGCGGTGTTGACAAAAGGGGTTCACAACGCACCGCAGGCGAGATTCAAGCTGGTATCTTCGATGGAGACCAGCTTGGCACGAGATCTGATGACGGATGAGGAATGGGCGTTTTTTGAACACTTCATCCTCGCTATCCGCGATACAAACGGGCGCAAACCGGCCAACCACCGCCTTGTTCGGGACGGGATTTTCTGGATATCCAGAACCGGGTCCCCGTGGCGGGACCTACCTGAGGAGTTCGGCAAATGGTCCAGCGTTTACCGCCAGTTCAGGCGCTGGACCCTGGCAGGGCTTTGGGAGGATATCCTGGATGCCCTGAACCAGAGCAGAGCCGTCCCCGGCGCCCTGCAAATGGTTGATAGCACCGTGATCCGCGCGCACCACCAAGCCGCTGGCGCAAAAGGGGGACTCCGGAACAGGGTTTTGGCCGCTCAAGAGGTGGGTTTTCGACCAAGATCCACCTCCGCGTCAACGCGCACGGGTTGCCAATGAGAACCGAGATCACGCCGGGGCAAACGTCAGATTACCTTGGCTTTGATCTTGTCATGGCTGACAACCTGCCCGAGCCGAAAGTGCTGCTGGCAGATCGTGGATATGACGCTGATCGCATTCGGGAAAACATGAACGTGCGCAATATCCAGCCGCAAATCCCGATGCGAAAGACCCGCAAGATGCGTGTTGGAGTGGATCATACGCTTTACCGGCTGCGCAATATGGTCGAACGGTGCTTCAACAAGCTCAAGAACGCGCGCCGTGTCGCAACCCGCTATGACAAAACTGCTGAGAGCTTTCTGGGTTTCATCGACATCACGTCAATCCGCCTATGGTTCCGCCATTTGTCAACATGACCTAAGCCCATCGCGCGCGAGTTTTAGTCTTAGAGAGTAGAGCGAAATCCAGACTCTGATTATTTCATAGTGTCCTCCAGCGCAATCAGATGCCCATCACCCATGTCCACCAGCTCAACATGAGATACCCGTTCAGCAATGGATTTGACTGGGCTGGGAACATCACCGACAAGACGGGCCGCCGATTGGCGCTCTCGACTTGGATCCGGTGTAGGCACCGCGGAAAGCAGCCTTTTGGTATAGCTATGACGTGGTGACCCGAAAATTTGTCGGCGGCTTCCCGTCTCGACAATTTGACCAAGATACATCACGCCAACGCGATCAGAGATGTTTTCAACAACGGCCATGTCATGGGAGATAAACAAGAAAGACACGCCCAATTCAGAAACGAGCTCTTTCAACAGATCCAAAACTTTAGCTTGAACTGTGACATCCAAGGCCGACACGCTTTCATCTGCAATGATAAGCTTGGGATTAAGAGCAAGAGCACGTGCGATGCAGATACGTTGCCGTTGACCGCCGGAGAATTCATGCGGATAACGCTGGATCTGGTCTCGCGCCAGTCCCACACGTTCAAATAAATATTCAACATGTTGGTCTTGCTCTTGTCGTGTCCCCACGCCATGTATCACCAAAGGTTCGCGGACCAGTTCGCCAACCCGCATACGAGGGTCGAGCGACGCCATCGGGTCTTGAAACACCATTTGGATATCGCGGCGGGTCTGATTGGACATCGCACCATATGTCGGACTGATGTCATGTCCGTTGATACGGATACGACCTGAATGATCCACTAGTCCGACCATCGCCTTGGCGATGGTCGATTTGCCGCAACCGCTTTCTCCGACCAGTGAAAAAATCTCGCCTTTGCGAATGTTCAGACTGACGTTTTCAACGGCATGAACACGATGGGTGACGCGCCCTAAGATCCCGCTACGCACGTCAAAATGTACGACGACATTTTCCAACTCTGCGACCAGTGTGTCTTCGTCAGGCCTGCCCATTCGCGCCTCGCCTGACCCATCACCAAGTTTGGGCACCGCCTCCAAAAGATTTCTTGTATAGACCTTTTGTGGCTTTGCAAAAAGTGACTCTACATGGTTTTCTTCGACGAAATGCCCGCCTTTCATGACCAACACGCGGTCAGCCATTTCAGCCACGACACCCATATCATGTGTGATCAAAATCAGAGCTGTCCCCATTTCAAGTTGGAGGTCCCGAAGTAGGTCTAGCACCTCGCGTTGCACAGTAACGTCAAGTGCAGTAGTGGGTTCGTCTGCGATCAGAATGTCAGGCTTCAGGGCAATCGCCATCGCAATCATAACTCGCTGACGCATCCCGCCTGACAATTCATGTGGGAATTGATTTAGCCGCTTCTCCGGTTCAGACAAGCGTACTGACCTTAGCGCTTCCAGGGCGCGCAAGCGCGCTTCTTTCAGTGAGATCGCTTCATGTGCGCAAATCGCCTCGGCAAGTTGCGTACCAATTTTCATTACTGGGTTCAGCGACGTCATCGGCTCTTGAAAAATCATGGCAATCCGATTGCCCCTGATCTGCCTGAACGCATTTTCACCAAGGGTGGTCAGCTCCTGGTCACCAAAATGGATTGACCCGCCGGTCACACGCACTGCTGGCGGCGGAAGCAGCCCCATTATCGCCAATGAGGTCAGGGACTTTCCAGATCCGCTTTCCCCCGCGATAGCAAGGGTTTCGCCACGGTGCAGGTCAAAACTCAACTCGTGAACGAGGGGTTTCAAACCGTTCTCAGTGTTCACGGAAATCGCCAGTTGATCGACCCGCAAAACGGGTTCAGTACCCGAGGGGCAATTGGAGGTAGCGACCTTGAAGGGAGTTGTATTTTCACTATTCATTCGAAGACACACCTTGGAAAATAAAATGACACAATCCAGTTCGGGGCATCAACAATTTCTGAGACCCGAAGGTCACCACATGTCGACACCAACATATAGGCATCCACGGCCGATAGGCTGTGAGATCTACACAGCAAATCCACCATGCCCATCACCGCATCACGTGCTCCGGTTATTAAATCAGGTCCAACACCTGTTGTGACCTCATACCCCTTGGCATCCAGGTGCCGTGTGACGGGGCCCGAGGTGGTGAAGCGAGGCATTTTCAACTGCGCATTTTTCACCAAATCTATGGTCATTACGGCATCCATAGGCGATTCAATGGCGGTTCCGCATACTTCACCGTCGCCCTGTGCTGCATGTGTGTCTCCGACGGACAGCATGGCTCCGGCAACCTCGACGGGCAGATAAAGTGTTGTACCTGCCGAAAGGTCACGAATGTCCAAGTTGCCCCCAACATTCCTGGGTGGCACAATCGAATGTAGCCCCGGTTCGGCAGGCGCGTTGCCAATGGTTCCGGCAAAGGGTTTTAGGGGAACACGCCCGTGTTTGCCAAACAGGGCAGGCTCCATCGTGTTGGGATCATATTTCCACAACGTCAGCGCAGGGTCGGTGAACTGGTCAGCCAGTAGGCCGAAACCAGGAATGTTTGCAGTCCAGCCAAATCCAGAGGGCTTAAAGCTGTCGATTGTGATTTTCAGCGCATCCCCTGGTTCAGCGCCTTCAACGTAGATTGGCCCGTTCACCGGATTGATCTTACCAAAATCCAGCGTTTCGACGTCTTTCACAGTGCTGTCAGCAGTCAGTTGCCCAGCAGAACTGTCAACACAGCGAAATTCAATCGTCGAACCAGGTGAGACCGTCTCGACTGGGACAAGCGAGTTGTCCCAGCCAAAATGGTGCTGATGATTGTGGATTGTGTAGGAACAAGCGTTACACATCAGTCCGTCACAAACACATAGTCATAGTTGACAGGAATAGAGACCGGATCCACGTAAAGCGCATCTGCACCGCCCATGCGAGCAGATTTCATGGTGTAGCGCTGTTCGTTGAATACTGGCACCCATGGCGCGTCTTCCATGATTTCCATGTAAATTTCGCTCCACATTGCCAACCGTTCATCTGCGCGGTCGGGATCGACAATCGCGTCCGCTTCTGTCGACTTTGCGTCAAGCGCTTCGTTGCAATACCAAGACCAATTCCAACCGCCTTGAACAGCGCCGGAACAACCAAGGATAGGGCCATAGAAATTGGCCGCATCCGGGAAATCCGCGATCCATGCCATGCCGCCCGACCAGATCATAGGCGCTTGGTCAGCTTCACCTCCGGCGGCGATAACGTTGGCTTGCGCAAGAGATTTAATACCTGCGGTGATCCCGATACTGGCCAAATCCTGCTGGATTGCCTGTGCAATCCGTGGATTTGGATCTGTATTCATAACGTACAGCTCGGTTTCGAACCCATCGGCAAAGCCCGCATCTGCCAGCATCGCTTTGGCTGCTTCCGGGTCAAACGCATACCCAGCGTAGCCGTCTGTATAGCCGGGCATACTTGGCGGCAGAGGCTGTGTCGCTGGAACGGCTCGCCCATTGATGATTTGAATGATCCGCTCTTTGTTGATCGCCATGTTGACGGCGCGCCGGACCACTGCATTATCAAACGGTGGCATTTGCGTGTTCAGGGTAATGTACCCAGTGTGCAATTGCCCGCCTTCGACAACACGATCAGCTTGTGCGGGGTCCGCCATCACTTCCTGAAATTTTGCGGGCGGTATTCCGTCGCCAGGCACATCAACTTCACCGTTTTGCAAACGAAGCAATGCAACAATGGGTTCCTGACCAACCTCAAACGTGATTTGGTCAAGATAGGGGATGCCATCGCGCCAGTAGTCCTGGTTCTTGGCGAAGACCAAGCTCTGACCGATCGTCCAATCACCAAGCGAGAAGGCGCCGGTTCCAACTGGTTTTTTGCCGAAGTCATCTCCGGCCGCCTCAACCGCTTCTTGCGGAACCACAGAAGCAAAGTTCAGCGCCATGACATGCAGGAATGTCGCATCAGGGCGACTCAACTCGATCTGCACTGTGGACGGGTCTATGGCCGTCACACCCTCAAGCGTTTCAGCATCGCCGCTAGCGACCGCGTCATACCCTTTGATGGACCAAAAGAAACCAGCCCCTGGGCTTTGCGTTTTTGGATTTGTAACGCGGTTCAATGAATAGACGACATCTTCTGCCGTCATTTCACGTCCATTGTGGAACTTCACACCCGCGCGCAACTGAAAAGTGAAGACCATACCATCGTCCGAGATAGTGTAGCTTTCCGCAAGTCCCGGTCGCAGGTCCGTTGTACCCGGAACATAATCCATCAACCCATCAAAGAGTGACTTAATCATGGACCAGTTTTGCCAGTCATAGCCTATTGCGGGATCAAGTGTTGCCACATCATCTTTATAGGTAATGACGATATTACCTCCAGATTTTGCATTGGGGTCCGGCTGATAGCTTTCAGCCGCAGCCGGTAGAGCAAGACAAATTGCCATCGCCGTGGTTGCAATCAAATTCTTCATTGTTTCCTCCCTTTGAAGACTTTTTTATTGGTGAGTGGTGGTTGTCATCGTGTTCGGATGCGGGGATCGATCAAAAGGCCGATAAGGTCAGCCAGCAGGTTGCCGATGACGATTGCAGTGGCCGAAACCAAAGTCACACCCATGATGATCGGAATGTCGACACGTTGGATCGCTTGCCATGCAAGTTGGCCAATTCCCGGCCAGCCAAAGACACTTTCAACAACTACGATCCCGCCCATGAAAATTCCGATATCGATGCCAATCATTGCAACGATTGGCAGGATCGCATTGGGTAAGGCGTGCCGAAAAGTAACGCGAACTCGGGTTAGGCCCTTGGCACGGGCCGTACGTACATAGTCCTGCCGCAGAACTTCGATCATCGAGGATCGCATCATTCGGCTATACCAACCAGAGCCAAGAATTCCGAGCGTCATGGACGGCAACACAAGATGTGAAAATGTCCCATAGCCGCCAATTGGGAACCATCCGAGTTGAACTGCAAAGACGTAGAGTAGTAGAAGTCCAACAACGAACTGAGGCGCCGAAACGCCGATGAAAGAGATGATCATCAGCGATTGGTCTGTGGTGGTACCGCGTCGCAGGGCCGCGATAATTCCCATGCTCAATCCGATCAACAGCTCTGCAAAAATGGCACCGGCCATAAGCAGAAGTGATGCGGGAAGTCGGGATGCGATTAACGTGCTGACTTCAGTCTTTTGCAGATAGGAGCGCCCCAAGTCACCCTGTACCAAGCCGGTCAGGTAACGCCAGTACTGCGCCCATAAAGGTTGATCAAGACCCAGTTGCTGGCGAATATTTTCTACGGTTTGTGGCGTTGCAGATCGACCTGCGATTTGCCTAACAGGATCCGCAGGCAGCCAGTAAAGCAGCACAAATGTGATTATGGATACACCAAGCAGGATCAGCAGGGACTGAAATAGGCGTTGCAAGACAAAACCGGCCATTAGTCGCGTCCTCTTTGAGTGGGGTCCAAAATTTCGCGCAAAGCATCACCAACAAGGTTGAACGCAAGCGCCAGTGTCACAATTGCAAGGCCGGGGAAGAAGACCAGCCACGGAGCTGCTTGAAAATAGGTTTGATTTTCAAAGATGATATTGCCCCAGCTTGGCGTTGGTGGTTGTACGCCCACTCCCAGAAAGCTAAGCGTTGCTTCGAGCAGAACAGTGGTGGAAATACCAAGTGTGCCCCATACGATGATGGTGGGAACAAGGTGCGGTAGGATATGTTTGAGCAGAATGCGCAAGTGACCCGCACCAAGAGTTCGCTCAGCGGCAATGAACTCACGCTGCGCAAGTGATGCGGTTTCTGCATACAGAACGCGCGCCGTTTGAACCCAGTAAACAATGGCGATCACCAGAGCTACTATCCAAAGCGATGGCTGGAAAATTGCCGCCAGGCAGATCGCAAGCAATAACGCAGGGAATGCCATCATCAAATCAGTCATGCGCATCAACGCACTTCCAACCCAGCCGCGAAAATACCCCGCTGTTACACCGATAATTGTACCAATTAGCAGTGCTAAACCGTTTGCAGCTACGCCGATGATCAACGAGGTTCGTGCGCCGTAAAGTATCCTGGTCAGCAGGTCGCGCCCCAACAGATCAGTACCAAGCACAAACTGCCCACCTGGGGGCATCGGGGCACCTTGAAGTGTTAGTCCGTCGAACATCTGCTCATTTGGGTCAAACGCTGTGAGCCACGGTGCAAAGATCGCGGCACATAGTGTCATTAGAACTAAAAAGAGACCAAACAAGGCGAGCTTTCGACGTGCAAATTGTGCAATCACGCCAGGTTCAATCGTTGTCGGGATATCCGGGTCAGTGCTTGCCGAGTTTGCCATGAAGCCCTCCTTGACTTTGGGCTGTAAGAACAATTCTGTGCGCCGCGTCTTCCATTGTTTCACGCCGCGCCATCGCCAACTGCCGCAGTTGCGCATATGCCTCGTCTTCACTACGACCGGCTGCTGCAAGTAACGTCACTGCCTGTACGACGGTTTGACGCTGAGACAATCTTCCACGTAAAACAGATATTTCGTCGCGCATCTGCTGGCGCACCTCAAAAGCCCGGCGAGCGATCAAGAGCGCACTAAAGACGCCGCCGTCGCCCACTGGTTTAAGTATTTGAGCATCGGCCCCTTGCGATAGAGACCATTCAATCCGCCCAGGCGCTTCGGAGCCGATCAAGGCAATCATCGGCATTGGGGCTTCACCTGCGTTCCAAGGAAACTGAGCATCATAGCCCATATCCGCGTCGAAAAAGACGAAATCCGCTGCCAATGCTTTCGGGGGCAATTCAGGCCAACAATCAAAAACGTCCAGACCAATGGGTTTGCACTGGCGGCGCAAGGATTGGACTGTTGCATGTGGACGATGCAATATAGCAACCCGCAGCTTGCTAAGATCAGGGATATGTAGCCGTATCCTCATTTGACGATCTGCAATCTTGGAAGGCGGGTATCAGTGCGGCGCTCTGAATGAGATAGATAGGGATCGGCGGGTATGTCTTGCCACTGTTCAAGAACCTGAAAGGCGCCGTCTTTGACCTGAGCGATTAGAACAGGCAAGGCAGTGTGATGTGTTTCAGTGTCAACCATTGTTCTGTGCGTGTTGACGCTCAGCAACTTTGAAATGGGCGCAGACTCCGCCCCTGGGTTTGCTTGCAAGAGCTTTGCAAGTTCCATTACCGCGGCCCATGAAGCCGCTTCAAATGAAGATTCAAAGCTGCGAACCCCATGACATGGCCATCCCCGCGCACCGTGAAAATATGGACCCGCTGAGATTAGCCCCTCTGCTGCGGCGCCAATTTCAACAAATTCACTTTCGGTCAGATTACACGACAGAACGGGACAGTTATCAGGGGTGAAAAAGCTATCAGTTTTGGCGAGTTCAGCAAAAGCTTTCAGAAATGTGTAAGACGATGCGCCAACCAGTGAATTCAATACAAAGTTCGGCCGGGTCGCCTGAATTTCCTCGATCATATGCCCAATGCTGACGTCGTCCAGCGCAAGGTAGCGTTCGCCGAGAACATCACCGCCAGCTTCTAGAATAATCTCGCGCGCAACGCGATTTACTTCCCAGCCCCAAATGTAGTTGGACCCGGTAAGATATCCACGGTTTCCAAATCGTGGCAGTGCCCAACTAAGAAGTGGAAGCAAATGCTGGTTGGGACAGGCGTGTGTGTAGACGACGTGATCAGAGGCCTCGAACCCTTCGTAAGGGAGGCAATACCATAGCGTAGCGCCATATCGCTCAAGAAGCGGAATGACGTCTTTCCGGCTCCAACTGGTGACGCAGCCAATGACATGGGCGACGGATTTCTCTTCAAGGATTTCTTTGCAAAGCGGCGCGTAGAGGTCAACGTTACCCTTTGGATCGCGTTCGACGGTTTCAAAAACGAAGTCATAGGACTCGTCAGAATTTATGGCGTCGATTGCCAATAGTGCGCCTCGCCTGCTGGCGCTTGACAGGCTACCGTAGCTGCCACTGCGTGAAAACAGAATGCCTAGTTTGATCGTTTTTCGCATTGGCCCTTTTGCTCCTCCCAAAACAAAAAAGCCCCGCATCATAGCCCCGAAATTCAGGACAGATGCAGGGCTTGGATGCCGTCTGACAAAGGTCAGTAGTTGATTTAAGAGTAGCCCAAAATCGCGTTTTGTCAATACATGCTGTGTTCCTGGTCTTTATGGTGGGCTTGAAGCAACTAGGGTCAGGACCCATTGATTTCCGGTTGTCTGCGTGATTCACGGTTCAAAAAACGAGCGGTGACATGTCTGATCTTTTCTGGTTGAGCGACACGCAGCTGGCGCGTCTTTCCCCCTTCTTTCCCAAGTCCCACGGCAAGCCACATGTTGATGAACTGCGGGTGTTGAGCGGTATTATATTAATTAATCGCAATGACTTGCAGTGGCGTGATGCTCCGACGGCCCTTGGCCCGCACAAGACGTTGTACAACCGTTGGAAACGGTGGAGCGACAAGGGCATCTTCGCCCGGATGATGGCCGGTCTGGCCGCAGAACACGGCGAGAAGTCGGCGGTGATGATCCCCTCTCATCGAAACTGTGTTTCGACTGCCGGGCAGTGGGCGCGACCTATCTGAAGGCACACCGCACGGCGACCAGTTTGGTCGAACCAAAGGCGGCATGAATACCAAGCTGCACGCCATCTGCGACAGCCAGGGACGCCCGCTGAGCCTGTTCGTTACGGCTGGGCAAGTCAGCGACGACATCGGCGCCCGCGCTTTGGTGGACAGCTTGCCAAGGGTGGAATGGCTGCTGGGAGATCGAGGCTATGATGCTGATTGGTTCCGGGAAGCGTTGAAAGACAAAGGGATACGCGCCTGCATCCCCGGCCGGAAACAGCGGAAGAAACCGGTGAAACACGACAAGCGCCGTTACAAACGCCGCAATCGGATAGAGATCATGTTTGGCAGGTTGAAGGATTGGCGGCGCGTGGCGACCCGATACGATAGGTGCCCGAAGGTCTTCCTATCAGCAATCGCCCTCGCAGCAATGGTCATCTATTGGCTATGAGTCCTGACCCTAGCAATGGCTGCACGTGCAAAGGGCGGCAAAGGTCCCGCGCCTTTCGCGTAGATCAGCCATGCGGCGAAAGTGCGGTTTGGATCTCGGCTGTCGAACCCCGTTTGAACGGCCGCTGTGGCGACACTTGCTGTGGCGTGGCGGAAACAGTGCTGCACCTGCGAGCGGATGCTGCACCAGCGAAGTGCAGAAATCGAATGTCGGCAGAGTCCCGCTGTGTGTGACTTCGTGATCCTCGCGGTGAATGGCAGCTGACGATCTCGCCGGCTGCTTTCCTCCTGCCCTTCCTGTCTTATTTAGAATGTGATCGCGGACGAGACCGCGATCGCTTGCACAGAAGTCAGCCGCGCATCCGCTCCGCTCTAGCGCGCCTGGCATTTTCCATTTGATTGGTCCGCCTGCCATCCGGCCGGCAATCTGAACACGGGTTCTGATGCCGCTGCGCGTCAGCCTACACGGAGAAATTCGGTTCGTCCCGCGCCTGGCGCGGGCCCCTCCCAATTTCACCGCTCCGGCCCCGTGTGTCAGATCACCGTCCGGCCGCAGTCCGGGCTGCGCCCACCCTGCTTTGCCCTCCGGAAGACACGAGGTCTTCCGAAGTGAAAATCAGGGAAGGCTTCGCCACTGGCGGAATAGGAGGCGCGAGCGGGGATGTTGGAGACACGAAAAAGGAAAGGTTCTGTCGCAAATGGCAAAACTATGTGTCGCACGACAATTTGGTGTCAAACGTCAGGCAAAGCTGACCCGATGCTGACTGTTTTTAAGGAAAAATTGCCTGCACCTGCCAGGCATTTCCACCCCAATTGTCAAGCATTTCTGACCCAGGACAGGCCGGTTTTCGCTGCAAACGCAGCCAAGGCGCCATCCTGTGTCCTCTTTACGCAGGCAGCTGACGTTGCAGCTTCATGCAGTGGACGGCAGGTTCGAGCCCAACCCCGACCTTCGATTTTCATGCTGCGCTCGCTCGCAGCGCCAATTTTCTGCTTATGCATCATCTTGAGCGCGGCAATGCGGTGTAAGGAGCGGCCATTCGCGCCAGGCGCAGCGAGATTTCGTCAGGCAATGAACGAGACGCGGACGAAGCGGTTCAGCGACCCATCGGCGCGGCGATATGGGATCTGGACGGCCAGTGTATTCTGTCGGCGGCAAAGCGTAGAGAAATCCGGAACGGGCCAGTCCAGACCCGCCAGATTCAAAAGGCTGGTGACCATCCCGACGGACTGCCGGAGGGGCAGCTTGAACAGAACCTCGATCGACAGGCAGAACTGGATCGCCGCATCTGAGAAAACCGCAGGGCGACCGGGGCTGCCATCATGCGGCGCGAGCCAGGTCATCTCTTTGTCCAACCAGATCAGAAGCGACCCGCGCTTTCTGAGCGCATCGTTGTAGCTGGACCAATTCGTCGTATGGTAGCGGGCCGGTGCAGGCTTGCACATCTGCCCTGTCTAACCGCATGGATTCGTGATGTGAATCCTTAGCACTCAGAGTTCTGCAACAACACCGTTCCAGAAAGCCAATGGTGGTGCCGGGTGGCTTGAACCAGCCGTAGAACGTGGTTTGGGATGCCCAGCAGATGCGCCTGAAGGAGTTGGCCGAATGCCCTGTGCGGTATGGATATCGTCGCCTGCACATACCGCTGCGAAGGGAGGGGTGGTATGTGAACCACACGAAAAAAAACGCAGACCCATGTGACAAGGAGAGTCCGTCAAGTTTCATCAGGTGATGGCCTTAATGCTCGGAAAGTCTCGTGAGACTCTTCGATGTCGCAATTTGCATAGTAAATAGAATAACCCGCCTCTTCTATTAATTCCATTAACTGCCAAAAGGTTTCATCGTCCACATCCCGAAATACTTGTTCGAAGATATCTCCTTCATTCGTCGAGCAAGGCCTTCGCGAAAATTCTCTTCTTACCAGATCACGAGGAGATGGTACGTTTTGCACTGGGTATTTGCGTGAATTGTTCATTGCCGCTCGTGAGAGGCTCAATATTTGAACCACATTTCCAGATTGAGTTTCCTTTTTTGGCATTTAGCTTCTCCAACTGAACTACCCACCCAGTACGATAAGCCTGCGTTCGCTATGTGATTGCGGTTACTTATTGCAGCCTGCAATGGCCGATCAAAGCCACTGATGCTATCACAAGTGCTCGGTCAGAAAAGCAGCTGACAAACTCAATAAATAGAAAGTCTCTTTATTTTGGCAGCTTGGTTGAGGCTGCAACTTCCATGCTTCCCCGCAAGTGGTTAAACAAGTGTAAACTTAATGAAATTTCCGAAAATTTTACGCACAGCTTTGCTTACCTAGAGGCCCGCAAAAGGAAAGATGGGGAACAATTTCCATTAACGGAATATTTAAAAAGTTCCCCCAATGTTCACTCACTGTTCGCGATTGTTCCGGATCGCTTTGCCAGTTTGCCTCTTAACCTTCGCTGTCGCGCCTGGGGCAAATTCTGAGAAGGGAGAGCAGAAAGTGATTTTGTTGCTTAATACAATGGTTTTAGCACCTCACAGGGAGCTGAGTAAGCCCCTGCGAAAATGGCCAGGTAACGTCTCCTGCTTTTTTTTGACCGGCCTATCAGAACCAAAAGAACTTATAGCGGAAGAGTTGACTCACATTGGTTTAAGGGCATGAAACCTATGAAAATGCGGCTCAATGGGCATCTAACCTCGGTTGCAGCTATTCTTGCAAACAAATTCCAGGGCAAAAGTCTGTTTTCATTGGGCTCAATAACCGCTGCACAATCAGAAAACTTACGGCACATGGCGGCTTTCCAACTAGGGTGAACGAAAGGCTGCGGTGAATGCCTACTGCTGCCCTGTGATGCCCCCCTACGACACTGGAGATCCCAGATAAGCCCGTACGCAAGGGACGGACGCCGGATAAGAGCGGCTTATGCCGCGTGGTTTGATGGTGCACCCAAATGCTTTCCGATTTTTGTGAGGAAAAATGCCAGTCTATTCCATTATTGACCAAGATGATGCCGCAACAGACATCGTGACAATCACCTCATCCATGTTTGGGGCGAATTTGGTAACGCAATACGATACCGAGTTCGTTGACCCTTCCGACAGTCATCTAGCAGACGTTCAAAGCTTGGGAGTTTCAACACTGCGATTTCCTGGCGGGGCTGTCACTGAAACGCACTTCGATATAAAAAAACCAAACTCGGCCGTATCAAAAGTTGACTCCTCCGTGGCCTTGACGCCAATGAATGACTTTTTTGGAGCCGCGGGAGCAATAGGTGCTGATGTTTCGATTGTCATTCCTACCCAAGGCGGGTTTGAAACCGATGCTTTAAACGCCTTGCAGGGCGGCACATTCGGCTCCAGAAATCAATTGGATTCGAGTTATGTGAATGACGTACTTTCCTACATTGATGCAGCTATCAAGAATGCTGAGGATAACGGCGTTATCATTACGGCATTCGAACTCGGAAATGAATTCTGGGGCAGTGGGCAAATGACAGCCGCCGAGTATGGCCACCTTGTCGGGCAACTTTCCGTTCTGGTGCACAAAAAACTCGACGCCGCTGGAAATGATGCTGACATTCTCGTGCAGACCACGGCTTCTGCAGGGATATTCTCGCCAAACGAAACGTCTTCGATCTATGTTGATGTGAGCGGCAATGTCCCGTCATTTTACAAGCAAAGCTACATTGACGAGGAATACGATGGCGTCATTCCCATCAGTTTCCAGACCTACACTATCGATGGTCAAGGCCGGGATTGGGAGCAGGCAGAAGATATTGCAGTTGGCATCAATGCGGCAGATGGTGCACCAGATGCAATCACCGGCGCCCTCCTCCACTACTATGCCAATGAAGGTCTCGAAGGTGTGGATGCAGGAAAATCAAATGTCTTTCGACGGGTCAATACGTTTGAGGAATTGCTCGACAGATCCGAGGATTTGCCAGAATTGACGCAGCATCTAACAGAATGGAACCCGCAAAGAGGCACACACGATACTAGGGGACTCAAGCATGCTTCAATGCTGGTGGAGATGGTCTATGAAATGGCCACACATGGGATAGAAGCAGCGCAGATCTGGCCACTGACCTTCAACCAAACGCAAGAAAGGGCCCTTCTAAATCATCACGGAGACGGGTTATCGATTTCTGGTGAAGCTTTCAAGATGATGAGCGAAAGCCTCGTGGGTCTTCAAGCCAAGTTCGATTTTGAAGTGCCGGGGAAGATCGACGTACATGGGTATGGAAATCCCGAGGATGACAAATCTCTCGTACTCTTCGTTTCGGAGCGAAGTGGTGCATTTTCTGAAAATGTCACCCTTGATGTAGGCAGATATATTCCTAACACACCCTATTTCATCGTTAAGACCCAACTCTGGGACGGTGGTGCAGGTGGCGACGATTCAAATGCCGTTCCGGTACTAAATTACAGCGATGGTGTCGTTATTTCGGGTGGCCTAGTTGAGCTTGACATGAACGCGTGGGCGAATACCAGGATCGAAATCTCCTACATAACAGAGGGAGCAGACATCATTGTCGGTCGCGGCGGAAATGACTCAATTATCGGCGCTGGAGGCAATGATTTGCTCGAAGGGAACGCAGGTAGCGATACTCTAAACGGAGGGACAGGAGACGATAAAATCATTGGCGGAAGTGGCAACGACGAGATTGATGGCGGCACAAATTACGACACTATCGACGCTGGAGAAGGAAACGACAGCGTATGGGGCGGAAATGGGCGCGACCTTGTCTTACTCGGCGATGGAAGTGATGTGTTCCATGACAACGGCCAAAATGATCAACATGGCCAAGACACAGTCTACGGCGGAGCCGGGCATGACGTAATCAATGGTGGTGGCGGCCACGACCTTTTATGCGGTGATGAAGGGAACGACTCCATTTCCGGCGGGATAGGCAATGATCAAATTCACGGCGGCACAAATTACGACACTATTGACGCCGGAGAGGGAAATGACAGCGTATGGGGAGGAAACGGGCGCGACCTTGTCTTACTCGGCGATGGAAGTGATGTGTTCCATGACAACGGCCAAAATGATCAACATGGCCAAGACACAGTCTACGGCGGAGCCGGGCATGACGTAATCAATGGTGGTGGCGGCCATGACCTTTTATGCGGTGATGAAGGGAACGACTCCATTTCCGGCGGGATAGGCAATGATCAAATTCACGGAGGCACAAATAACGACACTATCGACGCGGGAGAGGGAAACGACAGCGTCTGGGGGGGGGACGGGCGTGATCTGGCCTTCTTGGGCGATGGAGATGATGTGTTCCATGACAACGGCCAGAATGATCAACATGGCCAAGACACGGTCTACGGCGGAGCTGGAGATGATTTGATTAACGGCTCCGGTGGCAATGACATCTTCAATGGCGGAAGCGGCAAAGATATCGTATCCGGAGGCGCCGGAAATGACGTTTTTGAATTCAAAACTGGAGACTTGGTCGACTGGGATGAGATAAGCGGAACGGTCACTGAAAGAAGCACTCAGTTAGATTTGGTGCGAGATTTTGCAGTTGGCGAGGACAAAGTTGAATTTGATGAATTCGCTGGAGTCGAAAACCGCTCTGACTTGAAGACTTGGAAAACCGTTATCGAGAATAATGTTTATTTTACAGTGTGTGTCAGATCAACCAATGAACGCATCTTAGTTGACGTTGAAGATGACGTTACTTGGCAAGATTTCTTTCAAGATTCCAACTTCCTATTCTTTTGAGGCGAAGAAGAAGAAACAAAATCTGGCATTTCTGCAGGTTCTATCCAAACTGAGTAACCGTGAGATCTTGCGCAAGTCCATCACCAAATTGTGTGAATAGACACCTAACGGCAGACCAGGGAACCGTGACAAAGGTCTGGTATGGGCCGCCTTTGCAAGCGGCCCAATTTCTTCAAATTTCCACGCTTTCGGAGATCGCAAGAGCATCCTCCAACTCGACGCCGAGATAGCTGACGGTACTGTCCATCTTGGTATGTCCGAGCAGCAACTAATCGGCCCGTATCTCATCTGTCGTCGTCCCCATCCCTGAGCATGCTTTTTTTGAGCAAGCGGTTTTCCAAGGTGAGGTCGGCAACGGCCTCCTTCAGCGCCGACGCCTCAGCCCGCAGCTCTTTCACTTCGGGACTTGTCGCTTGCCGGGCTGTGTCGCCTGCCAGCCGCTTCTTTCCGGCCTCCAGGAACTCTTTCGACCAGGAATAGTACAGGCTCGTGGCAATCCCCTCGCGCCGGCACAACGCAGAGATGCTCTCCTCGCCACGCAAACCTTCCAGCACAATACGGATCTTCTCCTCCGCCGAATGGTGCTTGCGCGTCTTGCGGCGAATGTCTTTGACGACCCGATCGGCCGTCGGCTTGTCGGTTCCAGCTTTCCGTCTCATCTTCACTCCTTGACGGTTTAGATGAGCCAGAAACCCTCCGTTGTGCAAATCCCTCAATCAGGCACACAGGTGCTGACGTCAGACATCCCGCGCAGCGAAAGGGCAGTTTGAAATTTGCCAATATTGAAACCTCTGAAGGGTCGGTCTTGGGAACTTGCTGCGCCACTGAAATTTGTCTGCCGCGACTGCGAGTACATGCTGCGTTAGTAAACACCCGGAAGGGCAACGACGGCAAAGTCCCGCGCCTCGCTTGTCGATCAGCTGCACAACGAAAGGACGGTTTGGATTTTCGCTCTCAAATTGGCTTTCAATGACCGTTCTGGCGACATCGGCTGCATCGCAGCGACCAACCTGTCGCACTTGCGAGCATATGCTGCGTCAGCAATAGCCGCGTGAGCAAAAGGCTGCTTTCGTCCGGCGGTGTGTGAGTCCGTGACTGGCGTGGCGAATGGCAGCTGAACGGACGCGAGATCTGACGGGTAGCATCGCGTCCCGATCCTTGCGGCCCCTGGACTGTTCGATGCGGATGATGTTTCAGGCGCAGTCAATATCGCTAACCCGCAGCCCTGCAAGCCGACACTCGCCATGACCCTTGCTTTATCGGAATGGTTCCGGTAAGCAAATCGGCTGCATTTTGGGGCCCGCTGACCGGACCCAGCCTGAAACAGTCAAATGAATGGAGAGCGCCATGTAGCACGGAAACTACATGAAGGGCCTTAGATATGGCCCACTACAAACGCAAAAAGGCGCGCGCCGCGGTAAGTGCTCGCTATTCGGCGCACGGCCTAGAGCACCGGCTTTCGAAGGAGCACGGCAGCATCCGCTGGCTGGAAAACTGGCCACGTTGGCATGACAAGATCTTTCATACGCGCCCTGCAAGGCACAGGACGAAACTTCTGGAGGCACTCGTTATCAAAGGCGCAGACCCGGAGGTTTTAAGCTGGCCGGATGGACGCAGGCCCCATAGGTACTTTTGGTGAAAGTGACAGGAGGCCCGGATGCACCACCCGGCTTCGGATAGCGCCAGGCATCCTAACCTCGACCTTCATAGCGGTGTAAAACTTCAGGCTTGTTCTGACGGACAGGGCACCATTCAGTAAGCGTGAAATTCGTGAGATTTTCTTGAAGTGTGAAAATTTGAGAGAGTTGGCCTGCCACTTCGGCATAAGCCCTCTGCTGGCCCGCAAACTGTTGAGCATTGCAGGCATCGACTTCGTAAGAGACCTCCATAATAAATACTTAGCACAAAGGTGCTGCAGCTCCCTTGCCAGGCAGAACGGAATGAAGCCTGCAACCCTCTCTAAACTGTTCAAGGAAAAGGGGTTAAAGGTTTTCCCGCGACACTCCCGACCAGCCTTACCAAGCAGAAGCCTTCAAGAAATTTGGCATCAAACAAAAACCATCAACAGCTTCGCCCGTGCTCTCGGTGTCCATTGGCAAACTGCGTCCAACATCCACTCGGACAGCGGTCTTCCAGCGCCAGAGCAACCGCAAAAGCGATTAGGTCGACCTCCCAAATTGCAACATACGGAGTAGGTGATTTTCGGCCCAAAGCCGCCGCCCACTACGGACGAAAGATGCCGCAGTCGCAGCCCGCTTGGGCCTCCTAGTCTGTTCGCAGCTCGCCGGGAGCAAACATTCGTTTGCGGAGCCGGAACGATGATTTTGTCTGCGCGACTAGGGCATTACTCATCGAAACTAGCTGCAGCTTGCTCGAACGTCCGCATTACCTTCTGCCATGCGGCGGGTAGTTTTCAGCGGTGCAGCGGATCGGTAGGCTGCGTGCGCGCGGTATAATTTTCTGACTTCTGCAGTGGGCTCAAACTGTTCGTCTGCAACACCTTCCGCGAACGGCTGGAATTGCTAGCGTAGGTGTCTGCCGTAACAGACCAGCCTGGTTGGGGTCGTGATTCTAGCCCTTTTCAATCCAGTCAAGCAGCCCCTGTTTGAGCTGCCTCCTGATGTCAACGATCTGATGCAAAGCCTGGTCGATGACCTCCGCATCTTTTGATGCATAGGCTGCTTCGAGAAGAGCGAATTGCTTGTCCAGGTTTGTTGCGAGTTCTCTGTCGCCGATCTCTGACTGTTCTGGAATATCCATAGATTTGCCTCTCATTGCTTTGGATGACTCACCGGGCGGTGTTTCACACCGCAAATCGGGCACCTGATGGTCAAGTTTGCCGTCCGCTGAGTTCTGCTGGAAGTAAATCTCGCCGGTAAACCCGGACAAAGCATGCAGTTTCCTCAACTGCCGGAATTTCTGCACGGTCCAATTTTCGCGCCATGTGAATTGGCGCTATCTTTGCTCCCTCAGCTATCTGGCCCAATGTCAGGTAACGGGTTTCAAATGCCCGTATGCTGTCTTGTGTTATGACAGCGTGGTGGTGGTTGGTGTCCGGATTCTGCCGCACGATCTGTTGTAGGAAACCTGCATCGCGCAGAGCCCGGACAGAGCTGATTCCAATCTGAAGGTATCTGGCGGTCTCCGCGGGTGTCAGGTCGCCTAACAGATTTTGTTGCGTTCTGACAGAACCTGCTTTGCAAGGCACGTGGATGGACCGCAGCCCTTCGCCGCCTCCGGACCGCACTAATTCCTCTAATTCTCCGTTTTGCCAAAGCTGGATTATCCGCACCAATCCAATTCCGTTCTCCCTGCAGTACTGGCTGATGGGCAGGTACCCCGTGCTGTTATCAACCTTGGGCAGCTCAGATACTGCCGCCGTTAATCTGTCGAGGTCCTCCAGGTAGACATACCGTAACGCGGTTCCGAATTTGATGGATCGCAGCAGCCCGCGGTTGATCAATGCCTTTACTTGGACAGGCCGCACTTGCAGAGCCGCAGCTGCGGCTGTGAGATTACATAGCCCGCTCCAGAATTCGAGCGCCCTGGCCAGTTGGTCAGGTGTAGTTTCTGTCAATTGCGCAGCCTCACCTTCCTGCAGCTGGTCGACATGCGCTATGAGACGTTTAAGCAGTGCAACACCGACACCAGATTGGATCCGCGCAGTGTCAAATGACATGCGGTGTCTATCCGGCGGCGGTTTCCCAAGGATGCGTTTTTCAGGATTTGTGGTGTAATTCTCGAACACGAAACTCCGGACACAATCGGCGATCTCCACCAACTCGGTGTTCCGGTATGCCGTGCGAAGCCATGAATAGAAAGAACCGAGATCTCTTGAGCAGTAGGGGCGCTGATCCTTTGGTGCACACCTCAAGTCCTCCAATCGCTTCGCCAAGCTGTCATATCCGCCGGTGAGAACCCTGAGCCCCTCATCGCAATAGCGCTGAGATCTGGATAGTGGCTCCTGAAAAAGAAATTTCGCATCACCTCCAAGAATGGCGCTGCCCAGGGTCAAGCATGCCCGGTGCAATTGGGTGAGCTCCAGCCCCTTCAGCCAGTCGGCTTGGGGGCCGTCAAAAATCCTGTCGCGTACGTAGCTTTCGAAAACAGAGGGAAGATGCCTGGCGGGCTCAGACGCCGCCCGCCGGACTTTATCCCGGTGACGCAGAACCTGCGCCACTACATCATAAGCTTCATGAGAGGTTTCAGCCTTGGGCAGCTCAATAAGACTGACGCTGTGTTGCGCACAGCCGTGCAAACAAAGAATATTCCACTCCAGCAACTGATGAATGCCCGGGATTCCCCTTTCCGCTATTGCCTCTTCAATGCAGACGGGACAAATGCGCGTGGCCGTTCGCCGAAACGCTCCCGTACTGGAAAGGGTCTTCCCTATTCGATAGCGTCCGATCCCCTTCTGTTCAGGGTTCCACCGCTCCAATTGACTACGGTCAATACCACCTAGTTCAGAGAGCAAATCAAGTTGATCTGCATGGCCCGAACATAGAAAGGGCCACCGCATTCCCATATCGGAGCAAAAAACACGGGGAGCCGTCTCATTCCGGGCAGCCATCCGCGATACGATGCTAGCAGGCGTCTCCCCTGCAAGGGGCGTAACAGATAAAGCAAGTTGCCCGGTGAGCATTTCAGCACCCCCCTTTTACGTCATCATTGAAGCATTGCCGCGGGTCGATGTGGTAAAAGTCTTCTGCAATGAAGGGATTCAGACCTGGGATTGCGGCCGTACGCATGTGGTAAACTGCAGCAAAATGCCTCTTACTGACTACTGTACTCCCCCCTTCAGATCTCAGGGCATCGGTTATTGTCTCCACGATATATTGCGCGAGAAGACCGAATTCGTAGTCAGCAGCGTGCATCAGACGGGAGGCAAAATCTGCTGTCCTGACATCCTCGTGCCATTCCAAGGTCGCCCGATCACAGTAACGTGCCACAAGGCTCAGAACCTGATCCTGCCCGGTGTATTCGGAAAGGCGCTCAATCTCGATGGGGTAGAGACGCCGCGCGAGCTGGGGATCCTGGTTCACAATCACCTTCAATCCAGGCATTCCAGTCAACAGGAGCCCAACGGGCCATTGGCTGTTCTCCATCAAAGATTTACGCGTGTTGACGACAGCCTGTCGCTCTTTATCAGTTTGGTGCTGAGCAAGATCCTGCGCCTCATCAAGATGCAAAAACAATGTTTGCCGCAGCTTCAGCTGGCGTCTGACCATATCCCAGATAACCGGCGCAGACCGGTCACGGGACAAAGGATAGCCCAAAGCCTGGAGGGTTGCCGTGCCAACATGTTTCATACTGGCGGGAGATGGAACGTGCAAACCGGCCAGCTCCATTGTCCCGTCTGGATCGTCGCATACTAGGCGGTTCTGATACCGCCGCCGCAATTCCTTGATGGCAGATGTCTTTCCGGCGCCAGACTGCCCCACCAGAACAATTCCCCGAAGATTGGACACGATCCCTTCCGCCATGTCCGCACGCCGCTGCTCCAGAAGCTGGCCAAAGTAACTGTCGAGCCGTTCATAGGCCTCGGTTGGGACGTAGGCTGAACGGATGTCCTGAATAATCTGGCGGGTTCTAGGGTTTATCTTGTTCATCTTCATCACTGAACCTCCAAACAAAAGATTGCGGATCTGACGTTTCAGAGCCTTCTCGCGGTGCGGTGGAGCTCTTTTGACCGGCATCAGAAGGAAATTTGACATCCGCCCGGGTGTTAAGTGCATCGGCGATGCGGGTGACGTCGCTCCTGCCAACTTCGGCGATTGTCCCGGTCTCAAAGGCAAGATTGAGCCCTAGGAAACACTCATTCTCTGCGCGCCGGATATCCCTTGCAGAAACAGTAAGCGGGCCAATCTGGCGCCATGCTCGTTGATTGTCGTCAAGCTGCTTGATGCGTTCTAAAGCGGCATCAACAACGTCTACGTGAAGCCGCGCATCAGATCGGTTTCGGCGGCGGAAATCCTGGGCTGCCGCCTCCCACACCGAAAGTGATATGCCAACCGCCTGTGCAATGCCCGCTTTGAGCGTGTGCCAGGCGTCATCGAACCAAACCGATAAGTGGCCAAGATCTTCCGGATCAAGCCGGACATCGACCTGAGCACCGCCACACCGCTGGAAATAGCGTGCCAATTCAACACTATTGTAGGCTATTCCGCAGACAAGAACGCCATGCCGACCGAGCTGGCGCTGAAGCGGTACACCGAGGATATGACGCAGCACATGGGGCGATTTGGCCGGACTATGTCCAAATTTGCGCTCCAGCCGATCCCAGGTGTCTGCAGGGGTCGCGTATGCCAACCCTTGATGTGACCGGTGATGATAAGCATCAACTACGAAACGCACCAACAACTCGACGATACTTTCCGCCGTATGCACAACATATTTGTCGGCTGGGTAATCACCACGCTCCTGCGGGTTGCCAAATGTCCGCCCTGTCAGGAACGGCATCAGCATAGTCCCTAGAGATCGAAACACACGTTCAACACGGGCGCGTAACTTGGGCACGCCCGCTGGCAGCACTTCATAACCAATCCCCAGGTCAGAAAGTGCGGCCTTGAATTCCGGGTTCACGAACGAGGGCCCGTTGTCGACGACGACATTGAAGATATGACCGTGCTGCACCCACTCCCGCTGACAGCCCAGATCTGCGGAAATCTGAGACTTACTCCGCATCGCCAACCACAGAGTGGCCAAAGCCGTCTCCACAGACGGCGTCTTTGCCAGTTTGACAGCCAAAATGACACGTGTGGCCGCATCGATGGCTACGCAGACCCAGAAGCGACCGGTTTTCAGCTCATCGAATTTTGGATCACTGGCATCGACACCTGAAGCATCCAGAATGGCCAAGAGGTCGATTTGCCACTCATCCATCTCAATCCGCTGCAGCGGGGCCTCGACCTCAAGACCTTGTCCGTAGGGCCCGTACTTGTTTTTGGCGACGGCCAGCCCGTGTCGTGCAGCACATGTCTCGAACCTGTTTAGCTCCTCAATGCGACGCCGAACCGTTCGTTCAGAGACCTCTCGCTCGGGCATGTGATCACCCAAAGCTCGAGTTTTGTAAAGCTGCCGAACTGCACGATTGGCTTCTTCTGTCACTCGCGACACATTCACGCGGTTGGGGTGAAGAAATGTCTTTATGGCATTCTGGACTAACCCCTCAACCTGCCTTGAAATTCCTTTGGCGTTCGACCCATTGAACCGGGATCGCTTTACGAAACACATGGGATCTCTGGTTTTCTGCCAATCCCGAACCCAATTCATAAGCGATGTACGGCAGGGCGGCTTCCGCTTCAGCAGCATGGCAAGTTCAGGCCCGTTCTGTCCTATCCGAATGGCTTCAAGCAGCTTAGCTTCCATGCGGCGTGTCAGCTCTGGCAGGAACTTGGCAACACCCTTTTCTGATCGCGTTACCTCGAAGTTTCCCTCGGCTTCTAGAAACCCCTCAACCCACATTTGCTTCCAGAAGATCAATGCCTTTTCATCTGGTCTCATTCGGCTGATGATGGATCTCCCAGCCAATGCCCTGCGGGCGGCCTGCGCGCAGGAGAAGTACCCATATTCGATTGTGGCATGGCCGCTATCGAGCATGGACTTCAGGTCAGCGTGGCTCAAACTCATGGGATGCTGCGAGCCATCCATAGAACGTATGTCGACTGTAGAATCCGATACCCTGTCGATGATTTGTACCCGTCCTGAGGCGATCAGAGCATCCGACTTGCTTAGGCGAAGTTTCACTGGCATCAGCCGGCCTCCACTGGAGACAGGACACTGAGTTCTGTGATCGGACACATCAGATCCGTCGAGACAACGCCTGCGAAAATCGATCGAAAGACCGCTCTGAAAGCACGCCCGCCCAACCCGCTGGAATCTACGATCTCCTTGACCTGGACGTCCCCAGTCAGGCCCTTCAGCCGCGTCGAAACAAGTAAATCGGCATCTGGGTCGGCTGTACCACTGAACATGTGTAACAATTCTGCATTGCGCACTTCAGCTGGCGAAAAGCTGTTCTCCGTGACCAGAACGGCGTCATCTGCGATACGCAAAGGAAGCTGTGCGCGTAGCAGCGCTAGGTGTTCGCCAAAATTGTATCTCTCGACCAGGCCTTCGGGCTTGACAGCGATCGCCAGTTTCTTCCCGTCATCACGAGTGACCAGATAGTCAAATGTATGATATTTGATACGCCCGTCCGGCCCGCGGAACTCAACTTGCGGCGGCTGGTCCCAAACGTCGACCACGCCTCTTTGCGCCAAAATTACCAGTAGGCATTTCCGCTCCAGATCACTCTCGAAGATAACCTGCCGCGAGGCGGTTTCTGATCGCAATTTGGCAAGCAGAAACCCGCGTGCACTCGCTTTAGAGCGGGCTGGGAACATTCGCGTCGCCCGGCTACGTTTCGGAGGGACATAAGGTCCCTCAGAGGTCAATTCATACATCAGTAGTTGTCCCGCGCCGCAGAGCTGACTGCGGCATCGTTGGGATCCCTTCTTCGGTTAAAGACACAGAGACCCGCGCACAGAAGCGAACTGCACGGTTGACCGGATCCGGAATTTGGGTCATGAAGAAGACGTATCGGGGTCGATCTTGATACGTCTAAGGGGCTTCGGAGCTGCAACTCCGAGGCCTTTTGCTTTTCTAACTCATGCTAAAATTCCTTTCTCGTTGGCCTGAATTCAAAGGCTGCAAAGATGGAGGTAAAGGGAGTTACCTCCTGCGTGCACCTGTCAGCCCGATGACAAGGCAAAACCGCGCCGCATGGATACCCAAACAGGCAGTCGGGAGACGATTCTCACAGCCACTGGATCACGACGAGCTTTAACGCGCCTTCAAGATTTGTAAATTGTTTATTTTTTTCAGAATGTTACATCAATCCGGCCTCAAATTTCGGATTACGAAGCTTGATGAGGCTGTGCAGTTTAAGGCAATTCACCTTGAAGGCTGAATTGGAACAGGTTTTCCGGAGTTGGTGGCTGCAAGGGGACATGGATATGGTTAAGGTCGCTTTCAGTGCGGATCCCCAACGGCAGAATTGGCTTTACGTTAAGGCGGCAACAGGAAGCTGGCATTCATGCTCGCGCCGCCGGATCAGAGTTGCCTTCAATAGAGCCGAAAACCTGAAACAGCTTGCTGAATGGCTTGGGGTTTCCCCAATGATGGTACGCCGGATTCTTACAATTGCTGGGATCGATTTTGTGAGACGGCTTTATTCCATCTACATGAGCGGCAATTCTTGTGAGCATCTTGCCGCGCAAAACGGAATGAAGCCCGCCACGTTGTCAAAGTTGTTCAAGAACAAGGGCTTCTCTGTCAAGCGTGGACGCCCGTACGTGCAATTGCCAAGGGAGCAGGCCGATCAGGCCTGGCGTTGCACCGGTACAGTCAACAGCTTTGCCCGTGCCTTAAATCTTCACTGGAAGACGGCCAAGAATATCCATCAAGAGCATGCGCTACCGAAGCCTAGTCTGAAATACAGGCGTTTCGAATGTTATGCGCTCGAGGTTCGGCCACCATGATGCGTCCGCTGAAACAGACGATGCTGGCCTCAACAAGCCGCACCTGTCCTTCAAAACCGGATGTGAAACGGGAAAGATGGCGGGACGAAGCCACTGCTTCTGTCGCCAAAAGCAATTACGGCTGGCAGCCCGAACCGGACATGCGAATGAGGCACGCGGTGCTGGATGCTGCAGGCGCGAGGCTTGCCAGCCAATTCATCCATTGCGGACGTTCATCCAGGCACGGGCAATATTTTCGAAGCTTCGCTCTCGGCCCGAGGATTCCCCATTTCATCGCTCGGTTGACCTAACCGCAATTAGCCGCGCTGCTGAATTAGCATGTTAGAATTATGCACCAACGTCGGGTTGGTGTCGTGGAAGGGCGTGGCGGATCGGAGAGCCTATCATGCCCATTGCCAATTTACCCGCCATTCGCGCGTGCCGCCCAGCCTGGAACAAGGGGCGCGTTGTCGGTCAGAAGCGGCCGCTCCTGCCAAAACACGTCTGGGCCATTCGCGTCCGTTTGGAGATCGCCCGGAACCACAGGGATCTTGCCCTGTTCAACCTGGCCATCGACAGCAAGCTGCGTGGCTGTGATCTGGTGAAACTGAGGGTCGCGGATGTCTATGCTTCGGGCCAGTTCAAGGAACGCGCCTCGATTGTCCAGAGCAAAACCCAGCGGCCTGTTCGCTTCGAGATAACGGAGGGCACGCGCAAGTCGCTCTCGCGATGGATGGAGGAACCGATGATGGTCGGCTCAGAATACCTCTGGCCGGGCCGATTTCACGATCGTCTACACATCTCAACGCGGCAGTACGCCCGTCTGGTGCGGGTCTGGGTGAGATCCATCGGGCTGGATTCCACATCCTATGGGACGCATTCCATGCGCCGGACAAAGGTGGCGCATATCTACAGAAAGACTGGCAACCTGCGGGCCGTTCAGCTCCTGCTCGGACATACCAAGATGGACAGCACCGTCCGCTATCTCGGCGTCGAGCTGGAGGATGCTCTCGCGATCTCTGAAAGCGTGGAAATTTGAAGAATTTGGGCCGCTTGCAAAGGCGGCCCGAAGCGGACCACCGGCCTGTCGCACAGGCGACTAGGAATAGACAGCCTAAAACCGAATTTCAGCGTGGGCCTTCTAAGAAATCGGGCATGTACACAGTTTACGCATCGGCCAGAGGAGTTTCGCTGAGCAAGTCTATGAATGTGGGCAGCACCCTTCAGGCAGGCGCGCCGCCTGTAGGTCCGCAGGCTCAATTCTTCTGAAACCGAGAAAAACATGTCGGCCAGATCGAAGCTAAAGAAGCGCTCTCAGAACCGTGCAGCTAAATCTCGGCACTCAGAATACACAGCCCGCTGGTGAACTGCCTCTCTGTGAAGCAATGCCAGGAGACAAACACAGCGATTTCCAACAGTCGGAAAAATGTCTTTCGTAGTTATGAGCGTGCCCCAGCCCGCGGGGGCGCGGCGGTGCTGCAAAAAGCTCCTCTAGTTCGCTCTGCCAGGGTTTTATTCCTGCGCCGTCAACCAGTGCGGCTCCATGGGGCAAGTGATCCGTAAGTCCATCGACGTTGCTGACAAGCAGCCTGCGTCTCGCTGCCAGGGTTTCAATCGCAACCAGCCCGTAGGCCTCCCATCGCGAGGGCATCATTACCGCGTCAAGACTAGCCATGGTCGCCACCGGGTTGGAAGAAAAGCCTTTGAAATGTATGCGGGGATCACCGGCGGCAAGGTCGCGGAGCAACCTCTCCTCCGACCCCTGACCATAGATATGAAGGGCAATGCCGGGGTCGTTGAGTTCGCGGAAAGCCTTGATCAGGATATCAAACCCCTTCTGCGGTTCCAGCCGTCCAATGGCACCGATTGTCTTCACCGCGCCCTCTGACGGTGCCAGTTCCCGGAAAGCAGACAGATCAACGCAGGAGGGAATGACATGCATAGCGTCCGGCCGAACGAAACCCTCATCCCTCAGCCACTGCCCCTGTGCGGCACTCACGGCAACGACATTGTGGAACAGGGCATATGAAAGCTTGAGGAGAGCGCCGAACCGCCGTTTCCGTCTTACATTCAGAACTGTGAAGCATTTGGTGTAACTGTGCTCGACATGAATAAGGCGTGCTGCGGGGTTCAAGACACGCAAGGAGGCCAGCAAGGGTAGAAGGCGCCAGCTGATCGCAAGATGCGAAATGATCACATCCGCTTCCAGCCGCCCTACGGAATGCCTGTTCCGTTTCACCTCCAGCAAGCTGTGATCAGCCTCGCGCTTAAGATCAGGCGTTGTCATCATGTGACTGACGACGCGCATCACTCCGCCTGCAGTGGTGTCGTCAACCAGGTGGGTTACGCGAATAACGGTCATGACATGGCCTCGGTTCGGTGTGCCCTTGCGGTCAGGTCCATTGTTTTTCGCAGAGCCTTCGGCCCGGTCACGGCAAGCAGCGCAGTCGCCACCAGGGTTGCCCCGGACTTCAACGGATCCTCCCAAAGCGGCTGCAGGGAACAGGCAAGCCACGCCCTGCCAAGACGTACTGCGCGGCGGCTGTCCAGATCGCTGATGGCGCGCCGGTTGAGGTAGCGGAGCTGATATGCCCGCGCCACTCCTGTTTCTTGCGCAAAAAACTTGGGGTTGGTCTGTGACAGCTTGCGAACCATCCGCTCCCAGGCGGCAAGCTGGCGGCCTGTCGCAGCAGAAAGCCCGCCTGAATTGATCCGGTAGCGTGTGAGCAGGCCCGGGATCCCTTCGAACGCCCAGTTGGTCGTTAAGGCAATCCGCAGCCAGCATTCGATGTCCTCGGATTGGCGGAAAGTCTCGTCGAAATACCAGTCGCGCTCAGACTCGGACCGGGGCCGGAAGGCGATTTCGTCAAACACTGCCCGCCGGATCACGGCGGCAGATCCGTTTCCGACCGGGTTGCGCTTGAAAATGTGCTTGGCGTCGATGTTTTGCAGCCGCGGCCGCTGCGCCTGGCCCGTCAACGCACCATCCTCCGAGATGAAGGCGGATCCGGCATAGCTGATCCCCACCCTGGGGCTGGCCGCCAGATGGCTGATATGGCAGGCCAGCTTTTCCGGCTCCCACATGTCGTCTGCGTCGCAAAACGCCACTACATCGCCCTGTGCGCCAGCAATACCCGAGTTGCGCGCTCCAGCAAGGCCGCGGTTTTTCTGGTGAACCACGCGAAAGCGCGGGTCGCTGCAGAAGCCCGAAGCAACCGTGGCTGTTGAGTCTGTAGAGCCGTCATTGACCACAATGACTTCAAACTCCGTACAGGTTTGCCTCTGCAAGGAAAGAAGAGTGTCAGCGAGCGTTGTCTCGGCGTTGAAAGCAGGAACGACAATTGATGTGAAGGCCATGGTTGTGATCCTCGAGAAAGTTAACGGGAAAACAGGTTCCGGCGCAGCGGCCGGGGCAGGAACGGCGCTAGCAGTGAGCCGGCCAATGTCAGGCCGCCCCTGCGGAACGGGGAGAAAAATCCGCGCGGGCTTTTGAGTATGCCGGACGCAGTTTGTTTCAGCGCATAAGCCGGAGCCCCATTCAGACGAAGCGCCCGGCGGGCAAGGTAGCGGTGGTGAATGGCATGAGAGGTGGCGCTTGGAACCACGCCAAAACCGGCGGCGGTTGCAATTGCCTGTTCACGGCCTGCCCGCATTGCCTCAAGATCCGCCGACAATCCTTCAACGGAAGTGCGGTAGTAAGTATGCAGGCTGTCAATTCCGCTCACCCGCGCGCCGCCGCCAACCAGGCGGATCAGCCACTCCAGGTCTTCGTTGTGGACCATTGCCTCGTCAAAGCCGCCGGTTGCCGCAAAGACCCTGCGCCGTACGGCAAAGTTTGACATGGTGCAGACCGGATTTTCCCCCAGCAGCATGGCGATGGTCAGATCCTGCACGGGAACTGTTGAAAACACGCGGGCATTTGCCGGGTTGGCGCGGAAGAAACCGATCCGTCCATAGGCACCATCGACGGCCCCCTGCCGGAAGCTCGCTCGGAGCTGCGACAGCTTATCCCGGTGCCAGATGTCGTCCGCATCGCAAAACGCAATCACATCACCGCAGGCGTGTTCCATTGCGCCGAAGTTGCGGGCCGCACTGGGGCCTTTCCCGGGGTTGCGGACCAGCCGGATCCGGGCATCGGCAGCGGCAGCGGCCCGCACCAGGGTGCGGGTCTCATCCATTGAACCGTCATCAACCACAACCGCCTCCCAATCGGCGCAGGTTTGCGCCTGGAGCCCGGCCAGGGTTTCCCGGATCGTGGCGGCAGCGTTGAAGCTGGGAATGACTGCGGAGAAATACGGCATGTCTCAAACCTCTGCGGTGCGGTGGCGGAAGGCCATGGAAAGGGTTGGCAGCGATGCGCCCGTCATCATCAGCGCTGCAACTGCGGCATAGCCGGCGGCGACGACTGTCAGGCCGTAGGGCGCAAGCAGGCAGGTGTTCAGTATCAGCACCCCGGTGGTGGCGAGCGTGACCCGGAATTCCTGCCCTGGTCGGCCGTTTGCCCGCAGCCAGCCCGCAGTTGCGGACCACAGCGTGGTCGGGATCGCAACCAGGCAGAGGATCGACACAACACCTTCGATGCCTGCCCAGCCCGCCCCGAACAGGACCGGGACATAGAGCGGGGCCAGCAGCGACTGCGCGATGACAGCCGGTGCGATGATCCCGACTGCCACCAGCAAGCTTTGGCGCAGCGCTTGCAGCTTGTCCGCGCTGGCACAGAGATGCGGGAACAGAACAGTGGAGAAAGCCACGGTGAAGGAGTTGGAAAGGCTGAGGCCGGCATTGAAGGCCATGAAATAGAGGCCAAGCGTCTCTGCCCCCATCAGCGCGCCCACGATAACCTTGTCGGCCTGCAGGCGCAGCGCCTTGACCAGTTCGACGCCCAGCACCGCCCATCCATAGGTTAGGAACGGGCTCAGCGGTGCATAGCCTTGGGACGGATCGGGGCTCCAGGGATGCAGGTGGCGCATTGCGACCAGCCAGAACGGCGCTGTCAGCAGGCGCGGCAATATCAGCGCGAGGGCGGACGGCCAAAGCAGCGCCAGCACCACCGACATCAGGTTTGACGCCACGATCTGCATGCCCGAAATGGCGGCAGTCTGGCGCAGCTTTCCTGCCCGCATGGCAAGGCCTGCCTGTACCAGCCCGGCGGGCATGAACAGGTATTCACCCGCCAGAAGAAGCACCAGTGCCAGCAGCATGACGCTGCCGCCGCTGGCATAAAGCACAAGCCCCGCCAGCGACTGAAGCAAAAACAATCCGACGCACCAGACCCAGTAAATGCGGTGTGCAGTAGCACAGGTCTGCTGCAGCTGAGCCTGCGGGGCCGCGATGATCTTTTGAATGACGCCATTTTCCGTCAGCGACTTGACAATATCGGCCGCCGCCAGGGCTGCCGCAGCAATGCCGATCTGATCCAGGTGGAGCGTGCGCGCCACCGCGACAACCACCAGAAGCCGCGAAACCTTGGCAGCCGCCTCAGACGCACCGTAGGCAAAGAGGTTTTTTGCGAAGGAGGGAACTTGCAAGGTGCGGGGCATCGGAACCTGTCCATAGAGCTGTTGGATCAAGTCATAGCGGGCTGGAGAACCTGCTGTCCCTTGCTCCCAGGGACAGGGCAATGGTGCAACAGAACTGTTCCATATCCGAAAGGATAGCGCTGCGATATCAACGGGCTCTCGACCGCTGTGGCCGAATTCCGTATCACCAGTACAACCCGCAGTGATCCCGCGAGCAGTTCAATGAAGAAACCCCTCAGAAATGGAACGGCAATTTTGGCGATCTTGTCTCTGAGCGGCTGCGCGCAGATCGACCCGCCTGACAACCTGGAGCCGGTTGCCTCTGGTGACGGGTATCAGGCCCAATACCGTGAACCAGAGGTGTCCCGTAGCGAAGCCGGTTTTCTGCAGTCTCAGACAATGAACGAGTCCAGGTGCCGCCCCGCCGTCGGCGGAACCGGCGGCAAGGGCGCTGGAACAGCGCAGGCTGCGTTGGCAGGCGAGCGGTTCACCCGCAATGACCTGGTGAACGTGCGTGTCGGCGATGATGAGACCTTCAATGGCGACTACGTCATCTCGCGGGATGGCACGCTGAAGCTTCCCTTCCTTTCACCGATCCGTGCGCAGGGCCGAACGGCCATCCAGATTGAAGATGACATCGCCGCAAAACTGATCGCCGAAGACTTCTACTCTGACCGGCCGCGGCTGTCGGTCCGGGCCGCTGATTTTGCCTCGGTCACGGTGGGTGTTTCAGGAGCTGTTTTTGAGCCTAAAGCCGTGGAAATCGGCGGTGTGCCAGGTGACGAAGTGGATTCCCGCAGGCAGGGGGCACTGGGTGCCTCGACCGAAGCACGCAACCTGTCTGCTGCATTACGTGCGGCAGGCGGGGTGCGCCCGGATGCGGATATCTCGGCAGTCGAGGTGCGGCGCGGCAGCAGCCTCTACCTGCTGGACATGCGCGGAGTTTTCGAAGGCCAGAACGCCGTCGACATCATGCTGCTGACAGGCGATCAGGTGCATGTGCCCAGCCGCGGGTGCTTCCAGGAAGACCTGATGCGGCCCAGCCCCATCAGCCCGCCGGGGGTGACACTTTTCTTGTCGAACCTCACCCAGCCGGCAGCAGGCAACGCGCTTTCTGCTATTGGCCGCGAGGTGCGCGAGTTTCCCTATGGCACGCGGTACCTGCAGGCGGTGGTGGACACCAACTGCGTAGGCGGCGCTCGCGCCACCAGCGCGCACCGCTCTTCCGTCCTGTTTTCCCGAAACCCGGTCACCCAAGTGTCGGTTGTGATCGAACGGAGGATCGAAGACCTGCTGCGCCGCGCTGACCGGGACGATTATGACCCCTTCCTCCTGCCCGGGGATGCCATTGCCTGCTATGACAGCACAATCACCAACCTGGGTGAGGTCGGCAGGCTCATTGGCGCCTTCAACTACTAAAACAGATTGAGCACTGGCTTGGTGGAGGTCCAGGCATTTCTTAACGGGCTCAGCGCGTCTTCTGCCGCTTGACGTTCCTGGCTGAGCGCCGCTTTCTCGAGACGGATCAGCGCACTGCGAAGCTCCGGAAGCCCGAAGGTTGCGGCGCTGCCGGCAATCCGGTGGGCTTCGACTGCGGTTTCGTTCGCAGCCAAATCCTGCCCGTTTTCAAGGCCTTTGAGGAAGGCTTCCATTTCAGCTTCAAAGCGGCTCAGGAGGGGTTGCAACGCTTCTGCACCAACCGTTTCCTCCAGTTCAATTAGCTGCAGCGACCGCAGTGCAGCTCCTGCCGGTGCTGACGGAGCCGGGGAAGGGTGGTCTGCAATCAATTGCAACAGGCCTTCACGTGTCAAAGGTTTGGTCAGCACATCATTCATGCCATCCTTTAGAAAGGCTTCCTGCTCCTCGGCCATCGCGTTTGCTGTCACGGCAATAATCGGCGTGCGCGCTGACGCGCCGCCGCCGGTCCTGATCGCCCGTGCGGCACTGCGACCGTCCATGACCGGCATGCTGATATCCATTAGGATCAGGTCAAAGCCCGTTTCTTCTGCGATCTCGACCGCTTCCCGGCCATTGTGCGCTTCGGTCACAAAATGCCCCTGTGCTGTCAGCATCTCCCGGGCGACTTGGCGATTGATCTCGTTGTCTTCCACCAGCAGGACATTTGCCCGCTTCCTGGCAGGTGCAGCAAACCGGGCCTCCCTCGTCGGCTCAGGTGCCGCAATGGCCTGAACAGGCAAGCTGACATTAAAGACACTGCCTTCTCCCGGAGTGCTTACGACAGTGATGCGGCCACCCAGCGCTTTCACAAACCGCTGGGCAATCCCCAGACCCAGTCCGGTTCCCCCGACTTCCCGGTCATAGGAGCTGTCTCCGGTCGCGAAATCATCGAAGATATGCGGCAGCAGGCCCGGGTCGATGCCTGTACCAGTATCCCGCACCGAAATTTGCAGAATGGTCTTCCCCTCGTCAGCGGCACTGGACTGAGCGGTGATGGATATCCGCCCGTCTTTCGTGAACTTGACTGCATTGCCGACGATGTTCATCAGAATGTGCTGAATGCGGTCCCGATCCGCGTGAACCCAGTTGAGTGGCGCCCCTGCCCAGCCCCACTCCAAAGTGCTGCCGTTGCCCGCCGCTGCACCGCTTAGGCTGTCTACAATGTCTTTCAGCAGTGTGCTGATATTCATGTCCACCATTTGCAGCCGCAGTTTGCCCGCGTCGAATTTGGTAATGTCCAGAACATCCGAAATATGGCTCATCAGCAGTTTGCCGGACGTCTGCATGTTTCTTATGTAGCGGGACTGCTTGGCACTGAGCCGGGTTTCCTCGAGAAGGGTCAGATTGCCCAGCAGCCCATTCAACGGGGTTCGGATCTCATGGCTCATGGTGGCCAGAAAATCGGTTTTTGCTTTCTCGCCGGCCATTGCACGGTCGCGGGCCAGAACAAGCTCGGCCTCGGCTTGCACCTGGCTGGAAATATCACGCAGGAACGCAATAAATATTTCGCCTTCCTTGGTGTCCGCAGACTGGATGGCAAGCTCCACGGGAAAAACTTCGCCGTTTGCCCGCTTGGCTTCAAGCTTGAAACGCCCGCTGCCCACAACACGCTTTTCGCCGGTTTCGCGCAGGCGGGCCATGCCGGCCTGATGCGCAGCGCGGTGATGTTCGGGCACAATCAGCTCGCCCAGATCGCAACCCACTGCATCTTTCGCGGAATAGCCGAAAATCTGTTCGGCAGCGGCGTTGAAATCCGTGATGCGCCCTAACGTATCCGCCACGACCACCGCGTCAAGAGACGTGCTTGTCACGATGTTCATGCGCTCACTGGCTTCGATGACTTGTGTCCTGCGCCGCACGTTCTGAGCGTTCAGCACAGCCAGGTAACAGGCAAGCACGGCGAGCGCTGCCACTAGCGCGGCAATGGCAATCGCCAAATGTAACAGGGTGCCCGAAAAAGCCTCGCGCCGAAAGTCGGACTCCACAGCGAAATAGTTGAGGCCGGATACGGACAGCCGCCGCACATCCGGGCGGATTGCCTCCGATTGCGCCTTGAGGGCGGGCAAGGCTTCCTGCAAAGCGCTTGTTTCACTGTCAATGTCAGGCACTACGGCTTCCAGGTAGGCACCTACTGTTGCCAGATTGGCCGCAAACTCCGGCACTTCCCGCAAATCGCTGTAAATAGACGCCTGACGCAGCGTCCGGATGCGGCTGAAGAAAACATCAAACCGCCGCCGGAGGCTGCGAAAGTCCGGTGCCTCCTCCAGCTGCGCCTGCGACAACGCCAAGTCAAACTGAAGAAACTCCACTTCCGTCTGGGACAAAGTCCATTGAATGTTGTCGGAACTGGCCGAGTTCAGCCGTGTGATGTCGCGGGAAACATTGAACGCAAGCAAGGCAATGGCTGCAAAACCCATCAGCGCAGGCAAACCAAATGCGGCCAGCCGCAACCAGATCTTGCTCCGTTTTCTGCCGGCCATTGCCATTACCCTCATAAGCGGGCAGCCAGGCGAACGAGTGCTCTTTCGGGCGGTTCGCTACTCGATCACTTCGATGCGGTCGAGCTGCCAGATGCTGCGGGAATAAACCACCTCTGATTGATATTCCGTTTTGCTGTCATAAGGGTAAACAATCCACAGCGGCCCCTTGTCACGCACCGACATTTCCTCGCCGTTGAGCTTGTAGGCAATGATCGGTCCCCCTTCGACAGCATCTGACAGAGGGATGTCCACTGCATAGTCGTTGATGGCGGTAGCCCGCAACGTGGTTCCGGTGATGTCCAAACGGTCAACCAGCTGATCCAGCGGCACCCCCTCAAAGTGCTGCACGCCCTGCGTCCAGATTGTCGAGGTTTCAAACTCCACGGCACCCAGCCCTTCGAGCATGGCCAAATCGAATTGCGCTGCTCCCCCGGCGTTGCCCGTTTGGGGGGCACCGGACACAGTCAGAACCACCTCTCCGCTTGGCTGGCCCAAGTTTTCCGCTGCCAGCGGCTGTGCTGCAAGCAGGCAAATGGCAATTGTCTTGAGCGCTATATGAAGCATCACGCGGCCTCCGTTGACATTTGATCAAGATATGACACGACGCGGCCCAGGCGCCAAAAGGTTAGACGGATACCGGCCTATCCTTTCGAATAGGTCCCGCAATCACGCCGCCTGCGGAACCGGGGCAACACGCCCGGCAAGAAAGCCGGACAATTCGCGGGCCAGTTCCGGCCGGTCCAGCGCAAAGGCGGCCGTTGCCTGCACAAATCCTTGCACATTGCCGCAGTCAAACCGTTCGCCGTCAAACCGGAACCCGGTCACACCTGCTGTTGGAAGGTCCGCGTTGATGGCGTCCGTCAGTTGCAGCTCTCCGCCTGCGCCTGGGCAAATGGTGCCTAGAGCCCCAAAAATCGAAGGCTCCAGAATATAGCGGCCAACTACGGCATGTGTTGACGGTGCCTGTGCAGGATCCGGCTTTTCAACCATCCCGCGGGCGTGTGCGAGTTTTCCGGCCTCCCTTGCGACATCCAGGATGCCGTAGGAAGAGGTCTGCTCGCGCGCAACTTTCATGGTTGCTACCATGTGGCCGCGGCTTACGGCATGCGCCTCCACCATCTGGCGCAGCGCCCCGCGCGGCGCGCGGATGACATCATCGGGCAGCAGCACCGCAAAGGGTTCGTCTCCAACCAGGCGTGCGGCCAATCCCACAGCGTGGCCAAGGCCCAGCGGCTTGCTTTGGCGTACAAAAGACAGGGCGCCTTCCGGCATCCGGGCCCGTGCGATGGCTTCCAAAGCCGCTGTTTTGCCGCGCATTTCCAATGTGTTTTCCAGAGCGGAGGCAGTGTCGAAGTAGTCCTCCAATGCTCCCTTGCCTGCGGCAGTGACAAAGATGAACTCCTCGATCCCCGCCTCCCGCGCCTCGTCCACCGCGTATTGGATCAGCGGGCGGTCCACCAGCGGCAACATCTCCTTGGGGATCGATTTGGTGGCCGGCAGAAAACGGGTCCCCATGCCGGCAACCGGAAAAACAGCTTTGCGAATATGTGTCATTGTATATCTCCTGAAGTGAGGGGTCAGTAGGCGCCGCGGCCAGAAATCACCGCGCCAAAGGTTCTGAGGATGAGCTGGAGGTTCAGCTTGAACGAGCGCGCCTGAATGTAGCTGAGGTCCATCTCGATCATTTCCTTGAAGCCGACAGAGGCACGGCCGGATACCTGCCAGACACCGGTGATGCCCGGTTTGACCTGCAGGCGGCCAAGCGCCCGGGGCGGGTAATCTGCAACCTCGCACGGCAGTGCCGGGCGGGGGCCGACGATAGACATATCCCCGCGCAGCACGTTGAACAGTTGCGGCAGCTCATCAATGGAGGTCCGGCGCAGCCAGCGGCCCACGCGGGTGATCCGCGGATCCTGACGCGACTTGAAGCAGATCCCGTCCCGGTCTGAGACGTTCAGGATTTCCGCCCGCCGGGTTTCGGCATCTGCCGTCATCGAGCGGAACTTGTACATGGTAAAGGTTTTGCCGTTCAGCCCGACTCTCGCCTGTTTGAAAATCGCCGCCCCCTTGCTGTCTGCCCTTACTGCCAGCGCTGCCAGCAGCAGCAAGGGTGACAGCAGCAGCAGCGCCGAAAGTGCAACTGTGATATCAAGCGCGCGCTGCTGGGCGTCGGCGAGGCGCTTCCGCCGCAGCGCAGCCAGTCCGGCATGAGCCAGGAAGCTGACGTTTCCGGTCAGGTAGCGGCGTGCCATCCGGCGCGGCTCCATAGCCAGCCGCCAGACCCACTCCATCCTTGCCGCCCTGACCGGTTCCGGCGCCCGTGCAACCGAGCCCGACAGAAAGTCGAACAGCGCGCCCACTCCAAGGGTAAGATCGGCCTTCAGGTCATCAGCATGGCGGTGCAGCCACAGCTCCTGCATCGGCACGCCAAGCGCGACCAGCACGACGTCGGCGCCGCTTTCGTTGATGTCCGCGATAACGGCCTGGGTGTCCCGTGCTCCCTGATACCCGTCGCGGGTGCCAGCAATGCGCAGACCGGGGATGTCATAGACCAGCCGCGCCGCGGCTGCATCCGCAACCCCCGGCCGCCCGCCGAACAGGTAGACCGATTTGCCCATGCTGGCCGCACGCTGCAACAGCTGCGGCACAAAGTCGGTGCCGTTCAAATTGGCCGTCAGAGAATGACCGGTGAACTTTGCCGCCAGTTCAACTCCGATGCCATCAGGCAGCAGGATATCCGCCCCGGCGACAGCCTCGGCATAGTGCGGGTCGCGGCGGCGGATATTGCAGCAATGCGCGTTCATGAAGAAAGCGCGCCGGCGGCCAGGCGACAGCAGCTTGGCAACAGCCTGATCAGCGCTGCTGTTAACCAGATGGAGGTCCAGAGCAGGCAGGTAAGCCGTGTTCAGACGGTCGGTTTTGACTGCTGGGGCAGCACCGAAACTGGAAGAGGAATATGCAAGTGTCATCTGCTAAGTCCTTGAGCTGTCATTGGTTGCTCTCAGGCTGTTACAGGCGGCCGCTCCTCTCAACGGAGCGGGAGGACAGGTCGCGGGCCCGTTGGCATCCCCTGCTTGCCTTGCGGCGTGCGAACCTATCCGCCCGGATCAAAATCTATCCAAATGCTTTCCAAGCTGCGGCGAATACACACGACTTTTGCCGTGCAAGCGCCGCATTCACGCGGTACGTGTAGAGGAAGGGATCAAGGAGCATGTTATGAGAGTACTGATTGCCGATGACCACGACCTGCTGCGTGACACGCTTGTTCTGTTCCTGGAAGGCCAAGGTTCCTTCAAGACCAGTACCGCGGCGGATCTGGATCAGGCATGCAAGCTGATCGAGACCGAAGATCCCTTTGATCTGATCCTGCTGGATCTGAATATGCCCGGCATGAACGGGCTGGCCGGCCTCAAGCGGGCGATGGCCATGAGAAACGGGCAGCGGGTTGCCCTGATGTCCGGTGCGGCCACCCGCCAGATCGCTGAACAGGCGCTGGAGGCCGGCGCCGCCGGGTTTGTGCCAAAGACCCTGCCGGCAAAATCAATGATCAATGCGGTCAAGTTCATGGCGATGGGGGAGCAATATGCACCCATTGATTTCATGACTGCCGCAGATCCGGAAACGGACCACCCGCTGGCCGAAAAACTTTCACCGCGCGAGCTTCAGGTTCTGAAAGGCCTGACCGAGGGCAAGTCCAACAAGGAAATCGCCCGCGATCTGGACATTACCGAACCGACAGTGAAACTGCACATGAAAACGCTGTACCGAAAGCTGGAAGTGGCAAACCGCACCCAGGCAGCACTGGCTGCACGCGAGGCGGGGCTGTTCTGACTGCCTGCGGGGGCGCAGTCCTAAAACCTACTCCAACGGATAGCCGCGAATACGGATGCGCACCGGGATAGCCTTGCGCGCAGGCGCGGCGGGCAAAGCGCCGGGATAGTCTCAGGTTGAAGGAGACTGACATGCTGCAGAAACTTGCCGGAAAATTTGATGCTCCGCGGCGGCTTTGGCACCGGATATCCCTCCGCCGCATCATCGTCGGCGGGCGTTTGGGCGACACCAGCCGCATCCGCCGCTACCTGGCATTCTTGCTGCTTGGGCTGGCACTGGTCTGGGCGCCGATCAACGGCTACCTGCAAACCGCACCGCTTGCCTTCAAATCGCATGCGTCGCTCATCCTGCCAGGGTCCGGGGCGTCGGCCTCAATGAACCTCAATGGTATCGGGCAGGCGTCCTCCTATGCCAATTCCGCATTTGCCAGCAACTCCGTCAGCCCGACCGAAACATACAAGCGCCTGATCGGTGCTGACCGTATCCTCGCCGCGGCTGCTGGCGCGATGGGACTGAGCCGCCGTGAATTCGGCAAACCGCGGATCCGGCTGGTGGATCAAACCAGCCTCATTCACATCGAAATGACGGGTCCCAGTGCAGAAAACGCCCAGCAGCGCGGCAATGCCCTGCTGCAGGCCTTCTTCGAAGAACTGGACGCGCTGCGCAAGGATGAGCAAGCCACCCGCGAGGACAGCGGTCTGGCCGCCATTGGTGATTACCAGAGTTCGGTAGCGGTCACACGCTCTGACATCGGCAAACTTCAGAAATCCTCCGGGCTGCTGTCTGGCGAGGAGTTCGATGCAATGGTCGAAGACACCCGCGAACTGGAAGGCCGGGTTGAGGACATTGCCGGTATTCTTGAGGAAAAGACACAAAGCGTTGCCGCGCTTGAGCAAACCCTAGGCATCCAGGCCTCCGCCGCGGCCGCAACCCTGAAACTCTTTGCCGATGCAGACTTTCTCGCTCTGGAAGACGAAAGCGCCATCCATGCTGCAAAACTGGCTGAAGCCCGTGCGTCTTACGGTGAAGGGCACCCGAAGGTGCAAGCCGCACGTGCAGCCCAGGCTGCGGCGGAACACAGTGCAAGCCAACAGGCAGCGGCAGTGACAGGTATCCAAATTGATGAGCTGAAAAGGCTTGATCTGGCCCCGGACGGAGCGCGGGCAGAGTTGTTGGCTCAGCTTGTGCGGATGGATGCAGAGCGCATGGGCACAGCCCGGCAGTATGAAGCTTTGGCTCAGCGTCTGGTGTTCGAGCAGACCCGGCTGCAAGAACTGGCGGCTAGCGCAGCACGGCTGAAGGATTTGCAGCGAGATTTCTCTGTGGCTGAAGCAGTGTTTGCTTCTGCCATCGCCCGAACCCAGTCGACGAAATCGGATGTTTATGCCTCATACCCGCTGGTTCAGATACTCGAAAACCCGTCCCTTCCCGAACGCCCCTCTTCGCCTGACCGTAAGCTCGCCTTTGCCGCCGGGGCGGCGGCCACCTTCATGCTGCTGATCGCTCTGTTGCTGGGCTGGATCAGATCCGCGGTCATCGGCCGTCTTCTGGCCGCGCCCAAGGCAGCTGAAGCATGACCCCGCAAAACCCGGCAGAGCGGATGATCTACCGCTCCATGGTTCTGACTTGGCCCTTCTACGCCGTTGGTGCGCTATACGTCGTGGGCCCGGTTCTGGCCTGGGTTCTCGGCGCGCTAGCGGTGCTGGCACTCTACCTTGGCCCGGCGTTCCGGCCCGACTTGCGTGCTACCGGTCCGGTTCCGGTGCTGATCTGGGCCTGGATCATCGGCATGGCCATTTTGCTGGTGGCACTGTGGATCGGGCACCTCGACTGGGGGCTCGGCCTCAAGAAGACAATCAAGTCCTCGATCGGCTGGGCCAAGGGCTGGGCACTGCTGGCGCTGTTCCCGCTGGTTGGCGCGGTGCTGCCGGTTCGCCGCGAGGTTCTGATCCGCGGGCAATGCGTGATCGGGGCCTGGACGCTGGCGCTGGCACCGGTTCTGCTGGCAGCGCCCTACCTTGGCCTTCCCGAACGTGTCTTCACCTCACCGCTGAAGGCCGTTGGCGGGCCGGGGCCGGAATATTTCAGTCTTTACCTGTTCACCTACGATCCGGCCAGCTGGACACCGCGCTGGCAATTCTATGCCCCCTGGTCGCCCTTCGCGGCGCTGCTGGGGGTCATCTTGGTGCTGTTTGCGCTGGAAGAGAAAAACCGAAAGTGGATGCTGGCCGGTGTGGCCGCCGGGGTCCTGATGATTTTGGCATCAAAATCGCGGATGGGGCTGGTAGGGCTGATGGCCTGTACCGTTGCACCGCGCATGATGCCCCTGATCCTGCGCTGCTGGGCTTGGCATGTAACGGCTGGGCTGACAGCGTCTCTGGCGGTGACCGGCAGCACATTGGCGGCGCTGGCTGGCGATGCGGTGGCCGCATTCAAGGGGGCGAGGGCCGACAGCACTCGGGTCCGTGAAACACTGCAACGGATAGCCAGCGAGCGCTGGCAGACCGAAGCCTTCTGGTTTGGCCACGGCACAGTTCAACCCGGGTCCCATGCCGTGGAATACATGCCCATCGGCAGCCATCACACCTGGTACGGGCTGCTGTTCGTCAAAGGTGCTGCCGGTTTTGCCGCACTGCTCATTCCGCTGGTTTGGCACATCGGTTTTGTCATGGCGGATGCAGCAAAACACGCGCGCGGCCGCCTGCCGCTGGGAATACTGATGACAATGGTGCTGCTCTCTTTCGGGGAGAATATTGAAATCGAAGCCTATATGCTTTGGCCGGGCCTGATCCTGCTTGGCGTGCATCTTCGCGAAGCCGAGGCGGCTTAGGCCAGTTGCGGTTTCCTGCCGGAAGAATTCGCCCGGCCCGCTGATGTCGCCGCAACTGCAGCACCGATCACACGTCTGCGGCGAAAGACCAGTTTGTCCGGCATTGTGTGAACTCACCGGGTGCAGGATCTCGCGGTCGCAGCGAACAGCAGAAACGGCGGGTTGCGCGGCAGCGTAAAAACTCGGCTGGTTGCGTCAAGCGGCCGAGTTTGCAAAGGGCGCTTCTGCGCTGAAGCAGACGTGTGCAGTCGTCCAGGTCGCTGGTGCAGCGAATGGCTGCAAGGTCCCGCGACCTGTGAGTTGCCGCCTCAATCTTTGCTGCGCCTTGCACCAATGGCCGGTTTTCCCGCCGCCTTGCAGCGCCATGAACCAAGCTGATGCAGCGATTTTCGTACTGCGAGCGCGCGCAGCGAGAAATAGCAATGACCGCCTCGGGCTCTCTGCCGACTTGCGGTGATGCGGCGGCAGGGTTGCAGAAAAACTTCACTAGGACGCTTCTGCCAAACGACGCCAGGCAGCCCGAAGCGGTCATAGACTTGGTGTGACGCGGCAAGGTTGCTGCCGGTGCAACATTTTCGGGCCATCTCACCGAAAGCGGCCACTCACCGAACCCGGCGAGCTACTGCCAATGCTGCGGACCGCTTCAGGGGGCGCGATGCGCAGACAGCGACGTTTGCAAAGTTGCGAACTGTGGTCGCTCATTTAGGCGTGGCCGGACCATAGTGGGAGTTCACATCACTGCCTGATGGAGCGGCGCAGCCTCTCCAGAGCGGACACCCGCAAATTTCTCAAACTTGGCTAAATGCGCCTTCTGTATCCCATCGGGCACTTGCGTTTTGGTGGGCGTGTGATGGTTGGAAGGATGGGATTGATCTATGCAAGGTGATCGGGATCTGATTGGGTGTGCCGGATAGCGGCGTTTCATTGAGTTAACAAGGCATAGAATTGAGAATTCGTCTGGATAATATTGAGGTAAGAAATTTCAAGCGCATCGAAGTGCTTGAAATAGATCTGAAACCGATGACAGCATTGGTCGGCGGCAACACGAGCGGCAAGAGCAGCGCTCTGCAAGCTGCTCAACTCGGGGTTTCCATTCTTCAGGCTTCATTCCGTGGGCACCGAAGAAATGGAACCCCAGAGTTTTCGACAACGGTTGCGAACGATGCGGTTCTATTCAGACCAACTGAACAACTACTCGATCTGCGTCACGGAGGCGCAGCAACTCAGAACAACGGGTTTTCCGTTCAGTATTCTGGTGTGGATCTAGATACAAATGCGGAAAAGACTCTGAGAATTGAAATCCGCCGCGGTAAGAATGCAAATATCGCAATCACGCGCGAAGGTGACGATGATCTCGCAGAGATCTTAGCCAGTGATGAGCAACCATTCTCGATCCTGACCCCTGGCCTGTCCGGCATATCTATGCGCGAGGAGTGGAGAACAAAGGCGGCGATGGATGCTGCGGTCATGCACGGAGACGCCAACCTGTACTTGCGCACTGTGCTCGACCATCTTTTCAAACGTGATTTGGATGAAGGTGCACGGACTGCATGGCTCCAACAGCGCTCGATTGATGCGCTACCAGAAGCGAGCGGCTGGAAGGCGTTTGCCGAGCTGCTGGACCGTTGCTACGACGGCGCGCGCGTTTTGGTTAAACACAATCCGCACCATGATCGGTTCATCAACGTAGAGGTCGAGACCCCCCGTGCAACGGTGACGCTCGACATGGCGTCCACTGGAATGTTGCAGGTCATTCAGATCGTCGCATACGCTTGCTTCTACGCGCCGCCCTTGCTGCTTCTGGACGAGCCAGACGCCCATTTGCATGCGGACAGTCAGTCGCGTCTCTACGAAGCCCTCAAGGGTGTTGCAGCAGAAACTCAGACCCGCATTCTCTTTGCCAGCCACTCCCCGCAGTTGATCCAACGGTTGATGCACGACCATAATGCCGAAGCTGTTTGGATGGCAGAGGGTGCGAAGGTGCCCCTGGACGAGGCGCAGCGACCAGCCATCCCGATCATGATGACACTCGGTGCACTTGCCGCCGGCGCGGAAATTTTCGATCCAGCGCGGCAGGTCATACTCATGACCGAAGACAAAGACTCAGAGCCGGTTAGGGTTCTTGCCTTGGCAAATGGGGCCCCGGAAAATTTGACAGTGTTGTCTTACAACGGCTGTGGCAATCTGCCAGCAGCGCGACTTCTGGCGAACATGATCTCGGATATGAGGCCAGATGCCCAGATCATAATCCACCGGGATCGAGACTTTCGAACCGAGCAAGAAATGGCATTCGAGCTAGCGACGGCATCGGCTGAACGAGACCGAAACGGTATTACTGGTGTTTCTGAGCTTTTTACGCCGCTCAACGACGTTGAACACTCCTTCGCGCAATCGGACCACCTAAAAGCCATTTTTCATGATGTTGCTCCGGCTCTAATCGATGCCGCAATCACCGATGAAACTGCACTGAGACGGGATAACCTGGTTCAAGCCGCTCATGTAGCCCGAGAGCAAATTCGCGCGAACACCTATGTCCCTCGGAAGCAAGCCAAGGAAGAATGGGGCGCCACTGGTATGCCAAACCAGGCCCCAAATGTCGCGGGATTCAAGCCTGCCAATGGTCTGGTTCCGGTTGCCTTCGAGCATACTCATGGCAAAAAGTTGATGGCGGGCTTGAAACCAAGGATACACGCCCACGTTGGGGGAGCTTCTCAAGAAACTGCAACGAGGCTGTTTTCAGCTTCTGAGCACCTTCGAGCGGAAGCTTGGACGAATGCGTTCCAGCCCGACTAGATTGCGGCGTCGAATTAGGTTTTTCGAGCAAGAAGGCGCAAAAGGTCCTTGCATGTCGCGTCTCGATAGTTTGGCCACCGATCAATGTCCGTTTTTTCATCTTGCTGTCATTCACTGCATGCGCAGCATGGGCTTCCGCTTGCGTCCGCTTTCTTGCAGGACGCCGACATTGGTGCCACATGCAGCAGACGGCAGTAGAGTTCATAATCTGCACCTTGAATTTTCTCGCTGCGTGCGCTCGCAGCATAAAACACGCCGCAGCAGTATTCGTTTCGCCGCGGCGCAGAACTGGAAGCAGCTATTCAAGCGAAGCTGGCAAGCATTCGTGGGATGACACTATTTGGAGTAACGTCAGTTATTTGCTTCTTTACGATGAATGACCGCTTGGTGATAGCGGTCATTCAAATAGTTTCACGCTATGAGGCGAGACCGAAAGGAAACCCGGTTGCCCTCAGAACAGGAAGTCCTCTTCGGATAGTAGCGTGGCATTAACCCCGTGAAGCACCACGGTTCCGTGGTCAGCAACAGTAATGTGCGAATCCCCCGAAACGTCTGAGATGACAACATCGCCAAACGAAACGCCCTCAATGTCGAGATTCAGCCTGTCGACCCCATCTTCGAAATCAGTGACTTGATCACTGCCGAATTGGTTTCCGAACACAAATGTGTCGATCCCCAATCCTCCGGTAAGCGTGTCGTTGCCTGCGCCACCATCTATCTGGTTGTCGGCGTCCGAGCCAATCAAGGTGTTATTGCCTGAACCGCCAACAAGGTTCTCAATGTTGGTAACCTGTTCGACAAACCCATCTGAGAAGGTTGCTCTGGATTGAGACAAATCGACGGTAAAATGATTGCTGGAGTATGAGAAGTCCAGTGTGTCGATACCTTCTCCGCCGTCGAAGAAGTCATCTCCAATGCTGCCGAACAATGTGTCGTTGCCTGCACCACCTTGGTGATTGTCGTCACCGTCACCACCTTGAAGCTGGTCGTTCCCATTTCCGCCAGAAAGGGTGTCGTTCCCTCTTCCGCCATCAAGGAAATTGTCCGCGTCTGAACCGATGAGGGTGTTGTGGCCGCTCCCGGCGATCACATTCTCAATATTGAGCACTTGCTCGACGAAGCCGTCCGTAAACACGGCTGTCGATTGGCTAAGATCGATAGTGTAGCCATTGCTGGAATAGGTGAAGTCGAGAGTGTCTACTCCCTCTCCGCCATCAAACAAATCTGCGCCTGTGTTACCAATGAGATAGTCGTCACCGGTCCCACCATTGTGGGTGTCGGCTCCACTTCCGCCATCAATACGGTCATTTCCTGCGCCGCCGTCGAGGCTGTCGTCGCCGGAAGTACCAACAAGCGTATCGTCTCCGCCATTATCTGTAACCTGATCGCTGATGGACTTGGCAGAAATACCTGCAAGATCCAGCACGGTTCCGTCCGCGAATTCGATCAGCTCCATGTCTTCGATAGTATTTTCGAAGTGGTCGGTGACAGTAACGGTGTCTCCGTTGCCCAGAGTGATAACCAGATCCTTGCCCGCGTTCTGCGAGAAGGTGACATCCTCCGCGTTCACATCGGTGAAGACCAGGCGGTCGTTGACCTTCTGGCCGCTGTAGTCTGCGATGACATCATTGCCGTCGCCGAGGCTGTAGGTATAGGTATCCGCGCCGTCGCCGCCTTTCAGCGTGTCATTGCCAGCTCCGCCGAGGAACTGATCATTTCCGATGCCGCCAAGCACCAGATCATCCCCTGCACCATTCTGATCGCTGATGGACTTGGCAGAAATACCTGCAAGATCCAGCACGGTTCCGTCCGCGAATTCGATCAGCTCCATGTCTTCGATAGTATTTTCGAAGTGGTCTGTGACAGTAACGGTGTCTCCGTTGCCCAGGGTGATAACCAGATCCTTGCCCGCGTTCTGCGAGAAGGTGACATCCTCCGCGTTCACATCGGTGAAGACCAGGCGGTCGTTGACCTTCTGGCCGCTGTAGTCTGCGATGACATCATTGCCGTCGCCCAGGCTGTAGGTATAGGTATCCGCGCCGTCGCCGCCTTTCAGCGTGTCATTGCCAGCTCCGCCGAGGAACTGATCATTTCCGATGCCGCCAAGCACCAGATCATCCCCTGCACCATTCTGATCGCTGATGGACTTGGCAGAAATACCTGCAAGATCCAGCACGGTTCCGTCCGCGAATTCGATCAGCTCCATGTCTTCGATAGTATTTTCGAAGTGGTCGGTGACAGTAACGGTGTCTCCGTTGCCCAG
>NZ_JAQNCY010000002.1:336332-421164 GCF_028368855.1 Leisingera sp. SS27
TTCCGATGCCGCCAAGCACCAGATCATCCCCTGCACCATTCTGATCGCTGATGGACTTGGCAGAAATACCTGCAAGATCCAGCACGGTTCCGTCCGCGAATTCGATCAGCTCCATGTCTTCGAGCGTGTTGTCGAAGTGGTCTGTGACGGTGACGGTGTCGCCGTTGCTCAGGGTGATAACCAGATCCTTGCCCGCGTTCTGCGAGAAAGTGACGTCCTCCGCGTTGACATCGGTGAAGACGAGGCGGTCGTTGACGTTCTGGCCGCTGCGGTCTGCGATGACATCATTGCCATCGCCGAGGCTGTAGAGATAGGTGTCCGCGCCGCCGCCACCGCTCAGGGTATCGTCTCCTGCACTTGCCCAAAAGACTGCGTTGTCGACACTAACCAAATGATCTGCTCCACTAGTACCGATGAGCACGTCAGAACTGGATGTCTCTATTTGAAACACGAAAGCCAATGCGAAGCTCGGATTTGAATAGCTCTCGGCTGCGTTTCTTAAATCAAATTCGAAGCTATCTTGGGTTCTCTCCAAGTCCGGGCGAATTAACTGAATAATTAGGCCGAATTTGATGCCTCCAAGACTCCAGCTGAAACTTCATCCCAGAGTTCGTGCATAACGAACTCAAATCGGCCCGTCTCGTGCAAGGTGTCAAATTCAGGATTTCTTAAGCTTGCGAAATAACTGAGAGAAAATAATGGGTGGTCTGTAGGGGATTCAATCCTGCCGAGTGCGAGGCTAGAGGACGGACTTTCAGCCATAAAGCGAGCAGCGAAATCATTTGCGATCGTATCAAATTGTAGATCCAAATCATCGCCTGCATTTTGACGTGGGTCAGCGTCGCCATCCTGAACAAAATCTCTCCCGTAAATCACCTCTAGAAATGCAAGTTTTCGTGCATCTACATAGGACCCTCTAGAAGTTGGATCGATGCTATCTACATCAGCCCATTGAAAGAGGAATTCTACAAAGTTTTCTCGAAAGGACGCTACGTTTCCGGCCTCAAGTTGAGAAATTAGCTCAATGCCAGACGCCAATAGTTCGTTTGACGTTGAGAAAGAAACAAGCGTAGAGGGAAGGTTTCCGTACCCGAAAAGGCGAGGCATGAAGAGAGCTTCAGTGCTGAATTCGAAATTTTCGGGAAGAATAAAGTCGCCAATTTTTGGATCATTTTGAAACCAAACATCTTCGATAGAAGACGAACTTCCGTCACTCCAGGTGACTGAAGAACGGTCCGAAATTAGATTGCCCTCATTGGTTTCTGATACAGTAGCTGCATTCAAATCAATACGAATTAGGCCCGCCTGAGAAAGGCCTTGCAACTCATTTTCTTCGCTCGTTCCACTCGAATTTAAATCCTGCCAAAGAAGAAGATCGCTGAACTGGTCGTCGGACGCGTCAATAATGCCATCACCATTACTATCCAGTTCAGACAGTTTGGAGAACCCATTTTCATGTCCAACATCGTTTCCAAAGAGTTCCGCCTGGTTGTCAATCACTCCATTATTATTCAAGTCAAGAGCTAACAACGCATCATCTGGTGAAACCCACCCTGTTTTCTCTGCAAAACCGTTGTTGTCTAAATCGAAATGTACATCGGAATGCTCAAGGGAGAGCAACTCAATACCATCACCGTCAAGATCGATAACAAGTGGCGAAATCGGCGGGCACGGGAAAGCCCCGTCCTCTGGCAGAGTGTTTTCTGAGGAACCTTCTCCTGCGCTGTCCGGGTCTCTCCCAGGCCCACTCCCTCCTTCTTGGCCATCCGAGCCGCCAAATAGGCCTCGCGCCCATTCCGACAGGAGTATTTTGGAGTTGGTATATCTCGCCCATGCATTGCTGCTTGTATTATGAGATTGACCTACCCAATGCGGCAAACCTGCCGCCACCCAAGCTTCGTTTGGAACTCCGTGCGTAGACGGCGTTTCTGAAGGAGTGATGGTAGTCGGACCATAAACTTCATCTATAACTGCGTCAGCAACAGCAGCAAAGTCATCAACTTTGTTTGCAGTTTGCGCGACGTCTCTGAGTGCTTCAGTTAAATCTCTTAACGGACCATCAGGAACACCTTCAGCTACGTCTTCCCACTTATCAGCCAAGGCATCCCTTACTTCTTCCGACGCTTCTGTGAAAGGATCATCATCCTGTGGTGCTTCATCGTTATGGGGACAATCTGACACTGCCACTCTCCTTTATTTTGATATGCCTTATTTATCAGTTAGCTGGGCATAAATCTCTAATTGCCGCCTTAAGGGAAGAAGTCGTTTCAAAGTGAGAGGAATCTATACTGTAGTATATCTTCATCATTAAAATCAATTCCGGTGGAAATTTGACAGATCCGCCCTCCCCGTATAGAAGGGGGTAGCTGTCAAAAAGAGATTCACTGCCCTCAGGGTCACTAAACAATCCGGATGAGTTGTATAGCTCTTCATAGATACATGATTCTGTTTCGGAGGGCGAAAGATGTGAATTGATAGCAATATTGACATGCAAAACTTCACCATCAGCTTTGTAAGCCCTCCCCGAACATGGGATGCCGCTCTCTGAAAATTTCTCCAAATATCTTGACACCTCGAGAATTCCCATCCTCTTCACGAGGGTGAGTGTATTTAAATCTGCAACAAAGATTAGTAAGTTACCTAAATCACTCCCGACGGTAACTGAAAGCCCTGACGCTTCGTGAAAAATATCACCAAAATATTTAGCTGATTTTTCAAAAGTTTCATTATGGGGATTTAAATGGCCGCCCTCAATTAAAGATATCCTTAAGGGTTGATTCCATTTTTCGGTTGAGGGTCCGCATTTTTCTTCTCTTCTTAGGTGGGCGCACCTTTCTGAGCCTCTCGCCATATAAAAGAGGTCATTGCGAAACTTTTCGCTGCTAGCGACAGCGCAACCCTCCACGCCCAATGATTCACCCGTCAAGGCTTGTGTGCCATGAAGAAAGGCACAAAAAACAGTTACCCAAAAAGTCGATCCGGAACGCATGTCAATGTCGCTTTTAATGCTTGTGAGGTCCATTAATCGTTCATAAGTTCTAGGTGGTTGCTTCTTGCTTTTTGCAATTTATGGATGCTTGCGTGCTCCGGTGATCCCTTTATGGTTCCGATATCACTGGCTGCAAAGAAGTAAAGTCTTAAGTAGCTGAACCTTTGTGACCGTCCGGTGGGGTCAACCCCAGAGCAACCGATCATACCAAGACCTTGGTCAGAAACCCAGAGCGGACCTTAAGGCGACAGCAGCATAGTCCCGTGAGCGGATTTGCCGTGGCAGGGCAGTGAACGACCGTTCAGGCGCCGATTGCGTCGTGCTGCAGAAGCGAAGGCTTGGCAAGCGATCAAGGTCCGCTGTGGGCTCTCTGGGCACCTTAGCTGCATGCCGCATGAACGTCCGTTTTTCTGGGATTGGGTCAGAAAACTGACAAGAAGGTCAGTTTTGCTTGGCATTCGACATTTGGGAAGTGGCGGACCGAGGAGGATTCGAACCCCCGACCCCTTGATTCGTAGTCAAGTACTCTATCCAGCTGAGCTATCGGTCCACTGCGGCGGGGTTTACTCATAGCTTCGCGCGGGCGCAACCCCAAAAACAAAAATAGTTCGGGCCGCCGCCATTTTCAGGCTGTCCCTTGCGAAGGTCTCACAGCGTGCCGTCGCCCTTAGGCAGGCAGATCTCGAACACGGTGCCCTCGGCACCGGTCTTGTTCAGCCTGACGCTGCCGCCGTGGCCGCGGGCCAGTTCGCCTGCAATCGCCAGCCCCAGCCCCGTGCCCCCCTTGCGGGCGCCGCCCTGGAACGGGGTGAACAAGTTGTCCTGCGCCCTCTTGGGCAGGCCCGGTCCGGTGTCCGATACTGTGACGTACCAGGCGTCCGCCTCCTCGCGGGCCTCCACCGTGACCTGTCCCGGATTGCCGGTGGCGGCAATCGCCTGGCGGGCATTGCGCACCAGGTTCATCACGATGCGGAACAGCTGCTCCGGGTCAGCACGCAGCATCATGGGCTTGGGCACCGCGTTGATGATCCCGACGTTGCCGCTGTCTGCGGCCAGCAATTCGCTTTCGGCGATGTCGGCAGTGATCTCATGCAGGCAGACCACGCCGAAGGTGGGCGATGGCTCTTCCGCCTTGCCAAAGGCCAATGTGCCTTCGCACAGCGACACCGCCCGGGTGATCGAGTTCACCAGCTTCGGCGCCAGGCGGCGCACCAGGGGATCCTCGCTCATCTCGATGCGGTCAGTGAACAGCTGTGCCGAGGTCAGGATGTTGCGCAGGTCGTGGCTCACCTTGGCCACCGCGCCCCCCAGCTGGGCCAGCCGCTCGCGCTGTTTCAGCGCCTGTGTCAGCTCGGTCTGCAGCTGCATCAGCGCCTCTTCCGCCTCGCGCAGCTCCACCACGCTGGAGCTGGGATGGATGATGCCGCGCGCATCCTCCGGTGCCGCCGCATAGCGCTGCATATAGCCGACCACGCCCTTGATCGGCTTGACCAGCACGATCCGCACCGCCCCGAACAGCAGCACCGCGGTAAAGACGGAGATCACGGCGGACAGGATCAGGATCCGCACCCCGTAGTCGATCATCGCCGCGCGCAAGGGGGCGGTTTCCATGGTCACTTCGATCAGGAGGCCCGCCTCGCGCACCGGCGCGCCAATCACCCGGATGATCTCATTCTCCGGGCGGATCAGCCGCATCATTGCGTCGCGGATCAGGGTCAGGGCGCCGGCCATACGCAAATCATAGGTGGCGGTGATTTCCTGCGGGATCGGCGAGGCCAGCATCAGCTGGCGGATCTCGTCGCGGCGCAGCACCACGTTGTAGACGCCCGCGTTCTCCAGCAGCTCCGCTTCCAGCTCGGTCTCCAGCATGTCATCAGCCAGAAGCGCCAGCGAGGCGATCTGCGCCCGCTCCAGCCGGTCGGCCAGGTAGTCCTCGCGGAACCGTGCAATCGACGGCACAAAGATCAGCACCTCGGCCAGCATCACGAAGACCGTGGTCAGGATCAGGAATCTGCCCGAGAGCGTGTTGAGCATGAAGCGGCCTTCAGTTCATGAAATCCAGCGCTGAACAAAGCGCACTGCGCGTTTAACAAATCTACTCTCAAACAGCCGCGGGGAGAAATAGGCTCCGGCAGCCCGTTTGTTAATCTCGCTCATGCTGGGATAAGGTGCAACCATTGCCGCCACTTGGCTCATCTTCAGGCCATTGGCGATGGCCATCGACCACAAGGCGATGTGCTCTCCCGCCTGATGGCCCGCAATGGTGACCCCCACCGGGCGCCCCTTGGCCACCATCACCTTGATGAAGCCCCTTGTCTTGCGTTCTGCAATGGCGCGGTCGTTGTGGCTGTAGCCGAACCGCGCCACCTCCAGCTTTACCCCGTAACGGTCGCGCGCCTGCATCTCTGTCAGCCCGACCTGCGCCAGCTCCGGATCGGTATAGGTGGCCCAGGGGATGTGGCTGGTCTTCGCCTTCGACGGCAGGCCGAACAGAGCAGAACGGATGATGACGCTGGCATGGTAGCCTGCTACATGGGTGAACTGCATCCCCCCCGCCACATCGCCAATGGCATATACTCTCTTATTCGTGGTCAGCAGGCTTTCATCCACCTTGATGCCGTTGCCTTGCGTCTCAATCCCGGCAGCCGCAAGGTTCAGCCGCTCCATATTGGCCTTGCGCCCCACCGCCATCAGCAGGTGGCTTCCCTTGAAGATGCTGCCGTCCCTGGTTTCGACCTCGATGGCACCCGCCTGACCGCCAATGCGGGAGACCATGGCGCCTTCGGCGATCTCCACGCCTTCTGCGCGCAGGGCATCCAGCACCAGCGCTGCGGCCTCCGGGTCGTCCTTGCCCAGCGCCCGCTGGCCTTCGATCACTGTCACCTTGCAGCCCAGACGGATATGCGCCTGCGCCATTTCCATGCCAATCGGACCGCCGCCGATGATCAGCAAGTGCTCCGGCTTCTCACGCAGATCTAACAGCGTTTCGTTGGTTTCATAGGGCACCTTGTCCAGTCCCGGGACCGGCGGCACCAGCGGCGCCGAGCCGGTGGCAATCACCACCCGCCGCGCGGTGATGCGGTACGCGCCTGCGGCGACTTCGGTTTCCGAGGTGAAATGCCCGAACTCCCGGATCACCCGCACGCCGAAACCCTCGAACCGCTCCTGACTGTCCACCGGGGCGATGGTTTCGATGACCTGATGCACATGATCCTTGGCCGCCGCGTAGTCCGCCTGCGGCACCTGATCCGCCACGCCGAATTCACTGGAATGCGTCTGACGATAGGCTGCCTTGGCGCTTGCCAGCAGCGCCTTTGAGGGCACACAGCCGTAGTTCAGGCAATCGCCGCCCATCTTGTGGCCTTCCAGCAGCACCACGTCAGCCCCCATCTGACTGGCGCCCGCCGCCACCGAAAGACCGCCGGAACCGGCCCCGATGACCAGAAGATCGCAGGTGATACGGGTCATGTTCAGCGCCCCTTCTTCTTGCCGCGGATGGATTTCACGATGATCGGCATCGCTGCCAGCACACACAGCCCCAGGATAGGTCCGATCACATGCGGCTCCCACAGCAGGCTCAGGTCCGGGTCCTCGCCGCGGTCAAAGACAGAGCCGACGCCCACGCCGATCCAGGTAAAGACGATGGCGCCGGGAATGATCCCCGCCGCAGTGGTCCACAGGAAGTTGCGGAAACTCACCCCGACCAGCGCGGGCAGCAGATTGGCGACAAAGAACGGCACCGCCGGCACCAGCCGCAGCAGCAGCAGCACCTCAACCTCATTTTCCCGCAGTGCCTGTTTCAGCATCTGCACCCGGCCCTCTGCCGCCTCCATCTTGGCCGTGAGCCAAGCCCCCAGCCCCATGCGCGCAGCCAGGAAGATGCCCGCAGCGCCGATGGTGGCAGAGACCACATTGAAGACAGTGCCCGCCGCCAGCCCGAACAAAAAGCCGCCGGTGACAGAGGCCACCGCCGCCCCGGGCAGCGAGAACACCACGATCACGATGTAAATCCCCATGAACAGCGCCACCAGCCCAGGATAGTTCTGATCCCGGAACGCCATCAGCGCCTCGCGGTTGTCACGCAGCGTGTCAAAGGTCAGGTAATCCTTCAGCACCACCGCGCCGATCAGCGCCACCGCCACCACCGCAATCAGCGGCAGATGCCGCGCCAGTCCCGGCTTGGCACCGTTCTGTTCCTTGGGCTGGGGATTCGTTTCCGGTGTCTCTGTCATGCCGCTCATCTGGTCCGTTCCAATTGCGCTCTTGCTGTTGCTACGTCTTAAATGGTTTTTCCGCGAGGCTGGTTCCCCCTGCCTCACAGGCGCTTGATCACAACCCCCGATTCCGTGAGCTTTATGGCAGAATCACCGCCCCCGTGTTACAGCCGCCCTGTCCGGGCAGGCCGCTCCGGGGCAGTTTTCGGCAGAAATGTTGCACACCCGGCGGCCTTGCCGTCACCCTCAGAGGCGATTTCTCACCCCAAAAGGTGATTTCTCACCCTACAGGGTTTGACTTACCCGCCATTCCCTCCTAAAGACCGGGCTTCGAGATAGACCCCGGGCGGGCGATTCCGCGCACCCGATGACAAAATGTGGAGACCGGAGCGATGAAACGCACCTATCAGCCTTCGAACCTGGTTCGCAAACGCCGCCACGGCTTCCGTGCGCGCATGGCCACCAAGGCAGGCCGCAAGATCCTGAACGCACGCCGCGCCCGCGGCCGTAAAGAACTGAGCGCATAAGCTCAGTTCACGTTCTGACGGACATGACACCGCCGGAGGCCCCCAAGGACGGCAACGCTGCCCGCGGGGACACGCCTCCGGCGGTGTCCGTTTGTCCGCCTGACACCCAAAAGATCGAGGTCATGGCCAAACGCCGTGATTTCCTCGCCTGCGCCCGCCCGCCTGCGCGCAAGCAGGGCACTAAGGCGATGATGGTGCAGGGCCGCAACCGCCGCGATGACGGCGGCATCCGCATGGGCTTCACCTGCTCCAAGAAAGTCGGCAACGCGGTCGCCCGCAACCGCGCTAAGCGCCGCCTGCGCGAGGCCGCGCGGATGATTCTGCCCTACCACGGCCGCCCCGGCTGGGATTACGTGCTGATCGGCCGCGCCATTGAGACCGCCCAGCGCCCGTTCGAAGAACTGAAGCGCGACCTGATCTATGCGCTGAAGAAGATCCACGGCCAGTAACCGCTCCGGCCTGTGGCCGCATTGCCACCGGGCCGCCCTGCCCCTATCTATCCGCCATGACCCCGCTGGCCCATCTCTTTGCCCTGCCCGTGCGCGCCTACCGGCTGCTGTTCAGCCCTTGGGTCGGCTTCAACTGCCGCTACCAGCCCACCTGTTCGGCCTATGCCTTGGAAGCGCTGGAGAAACACGGGGCCATCAAAGGCGCCTGGCTGACCGCACGCCGGATCGGACGCTGCCACCCGTTCGGCGGCGACGGCTATGACCCGGTGCCAGAGCGCAAGGACTGACCCCCTCCACGCCTTTTTTCCTTGGCAAAACGCCCCGCCTCGGCTAGGGCGCGGCCATGCTTGATGATGATCTGGACGAAATCCACCCGCTGTTTGCCGGCGCCCCCTCGACCACCGAGTTCAAGAAGCTCAGGAAACGCATCGTGCGCTACGCGCGCGAGGCGATCGAGCAATACGGCATGGTGGAGCGACGCGAAGACGGCAGCACGCCCAAGTGGCTGGTCTGCCTGTCGGGCGGCAAGGACAGCTATACCCTGCTGGCGGTTCTTTATGAGCTGAAGTGGCGCGGCCTGCTGCCGGTGGACCTGCTCGCGTGCAACCTGGATCAGGGCCAGCCCGGTTTTCCGGCGACAGTGCTGCCGGAGTTCCTCGAGAAGATGGGCGTGCCGCACCGGATCGAATATCAGGACACCTATTCCATCGTCGTCGACAAGGTGCCGCAGGGGCGTACCTACTGTGCGCTGTGCTCGCGTCTGCGCCGCGGCAACCTCTACCGCATCGCGCGCGAGGAGGGCTGCTCGGCTGTGGTGCTGGGTCACCACCGCGACGACATCCTGGAAACTTTCTTCATGAACCTGTTTCACGGCGGCCGGCTGGCGACCATGCCGCCCAAGCTGGTCAATGAGGAAGGCGACCTGTTTGTGTTCCGCCCGCTGGCCCATGTGGCAGAGGCAGACTGCGAAAAGTTTGCCCGCGCCATGAACTACCCGATCATTCCCTGCGATCTTTGCGGCAGCCAGGACGGGCTGCAGCGCCAGCAGGTGAAACAGATCCTCGACCAGTGGGAATCAAATTCACCAGGCCGCCGTCAGGTGATGTTCCGCGCGCTGATGAATGCGCGCCCGTCGCATCTTCTGGACCCGAAACTGTTCGATTTCGCGGGTCTTGAGCTGAAGATTGCCGATTCCGCAGGCGAAAATCCGGAAATTCCCCAGCTGCGTTAACTCCCGGGTTATATCAGCATCTTAGTCTCAGGGCCGAACGAACGGCTGCAGACGAAAGGTCTGGGAATGACACATACGGGTTCAGGCTTCCTGGCACGCCTCCGGCATATCCTCGCCCCCGCACTTACCGGGCCGGCGATGCTGGCCTTTTTGCCTGCTCTGACCCTGGCCACCTTTTGGATCGGCGGCGAAACGGCACTGCTGGCCGTTGCGCTGGGGCTGCCGGTCCTGATTGCCGCCGGCGGCGGCTTCAGCAAACTGGGCGGCGGCTCTCAGCCGCGCGACCCGGTCACCGGCATGATGCTGCGCAACGGGTTTGAGCAGGAGGCCGCCCGGATCCACGCCGAATGCAGCGAGGGCGGACTGCGTTCTGCCATTTTCATTCTGGAGCTGGACGACCACCGGGAACTGACGGGCCGTCACGGTCAGGAGGCCGGCGACCGGTTCATGCAGCATTGCGGTGCGCAAATCGTATCAGCGCTGCGTCAGGACGACATCGTCGCCCGGATAAGTGACAGCCGCTTTGCGGTCTGCCTGGCACCAACCCTGCAGCTGGACCTGGAATTGTGCATTCAGCTGGCCGGCCGCATGCAATCCGCCACCGAGGAACCCCTGGCGCTGGACGGAACCACCATCTACATGACCTCTTCGATGGGTTTCTGCCAGCACAGCCGCGCCCCCGGCGCCACGAGCTCCGAGTGGATCAGCGCTGCCGCTGCCGCCCTCTCTGAGGCGCAGGGCAACGGGCCTGGCGGCATCCGGGCCTATTCCACCGACATGCCGGGCTGCACCGGCAGCCGCTCCACCCTGCGCGAGGAAGCTGCTGCAGCGCTGGAAAGCGGCCAGATCCAGGCCTGGTTCCAGCCGCAGATCTGCACCGACACCGGGCGGGTTTCGGGATTTGAGGCGCTGGCCCGCTGGCAGCATCCGGTGCAGGGCCTGATCCCGCCCTCGACTTTCCTGCCCGCGCTGGAGGAGGCCGGACTGATGGACCGGCTGAGCCAAGTGATGCTCTACAACGCGCTGGTTGCCATCAAGGCCTGGGATGATGCCGGGGTGACGGTGCCTTGCGTCGGCGTCAACTTTGCCACTCAGGAGTTGCGCAACCCGGGCCTGGCGGGCCGCATCAAATGGGAGCTGGAGCGCTTCGGCCTGCCGGCTGACCGCCTTTGCGTGGAAATCCTGGAAACGGTGATGACCGATCAGCCTGACGATGTGGTCACACGCAACATCCTCGCTCTCAGCGAGCTGGGCTGCCCGATTGACCTGGATGACTTCGGCACCGGCCATGCCTCGATCTCCGCGGTGCGCCGCTTCAACATCTCCCGCATCAAGATCGACCGCACCTTCGTGATGAAGGCGGATCAGGACCCGGAGCAGCAGAAACTGATCTCTGCCATCCTGACCATGGCCGAGCGGCTGGAGCTGGAGACCCTTGCCGAGGGGGTTGAAACCGCAGGAGAGCACGCGCTGCTGGCGCAGCTCGGCTGCGGCCACGTGCAGGGTTTCGGCATCGGCCGCCCGATGCCCTTTGACCAGACCCTGGACTGGATCACCGCGCATGAAGCCAAGCTGCAGGATGCGCCGGCAATTGGCCGCCAGACGCCCTGAACGCGCAATTCCTTTGAATTTCTGCCGCACCGCCCCCCCTTGACGCCCCGCTGCACCGCGATTCTGCTTGACCTTTGCGGCCCACCTCTGTTGAACCCCTCGTGTCCTTCCCTACACGAGGTGGCAGTCCCCAATGGACGATCAGAACAAAAATCTTATTCTCGCAACCGTACTCAGCTTTCTGGTGATCCTGGGGTGGTATACCTTCTTCCCGCCGCCGGAACCGGAGCAGGCACCGCAAACCGCGGTCACTGAAACCGCGCCTGCCGGCGATACCGCTGCCGCGCCCAGCGCCGCAGGTGCCGATGCGGTGGCAGACACCGCCGCCGAAGAGGCCGCCGCCCCGGATGCGCCGCGCGTCGCCATCGACACCCCCCGCGTCACCGGCAGCATCTCGCTGCAGGGCGGCCGGATCGACGACCTGTCGCTGAAGGACTACCGCGAGACCCTGGATGAGGGCTCCCCGATCGTCAAACTGCTGAAGCCCGTGGGCGAGGCCGGCGCCTATTACGCGCTCTACGGCTGGGCACCGGGCGCAGGTCTGACCTTGAACGACGTGCCAGGCGCCAACACCATCTGGTCCGCCCCTGAGGGCGCCACCCTGTCCCCCGGCAGCCCGGTCACGCTCACCTGGGACAACGGCAATGGCCTGACCTTCTCGCGCACCATCGCGGTGGATGAGGATTACATGTTCTCCGTCACCCAGTCGGTTGCCAACGCCTCCGGCGGCACCGTGTCGCTGGCGCCCTACGGCACCCTGGCCCGCCACGGCCAGCCCGAGGGGCTGAAGAATTTCTTCATCCTGCACGAAGGCCTGGTCGGCATGACCGACGGCGAGCTGGCCGAGACCGACTATGACGACATGGCCGATTTCGATCCGGACCCGCGCGACGGCTCCAAGTCCAGCGTCAAGCAGGTCGAGGCGAACGGCTGGATCGGCTTCACCGACCACTACTGGATGTCCACCCTGGTGCCCGCACCGGGCCAGGGCTTCCGCTCCATCGCCAAGTTCGATGAACGCCGCGATATCTACCAGACCGACATCGTGCTGCCGACCGTCACCGTGGCAGAGGGCCAGTCCACCGAAGTGACCACCCAGCTGTTTGCCGGCGCCAAGGAATGGGACGCCATCCGCGGCTACGAGAAGGCGGGCATCGAGGGCTTCCTGGACGTGATCGACTGGGGCTGGTTCTTCTTCCTGACCAAGCCGATGTTCTGGCTGCTGCACAATCTGAACGTCCTGATCGGCAACATGGGCTGGGCGATCATCGGCCTCACGGTGGTGATCAAGATCCTGGTGTTCCCGCTGGCCTATAAATCCTATGCCTCCATGGCGAAGATGAAAGAGCTTCAGCCGGAGATGGAGAAGCTCAAGGAGCGCGCCGGCGACGACCGCCAGAAGATGCAGAAGGAGATGATGGAACTGTATAAAAAGGAGAAGGTGAACCCCGCCGCGGGCTGTCTGCCGATCCTGATCCAGATCCCGATCTTCTTCTCGCTCTACAAGGTGATTTTTGTCACCCTGGAACTGCGCCACGCGCCCTTCTTCGGCCCCTTCCAGGACCTCAGCGCGCCGGATCCAACCTCGATCATGAACCTCTTTGGCCTGCTGCCCTTTGCCTCCCCGGCACCTGAGAGCATCTTGGCCCTGGTCTTCATCGGTATCCTGCCGATCCTGCTCGGCATCTCGATGTGGCTGCAGCAAAAGCTGAACCCGGCGCCCACCGACCCGACCCAGCAGATGATCTTTGCCTGGATGCCCTGGGTGTTCATGTTCATGCTGGGCGGCTTCGCCTCCGGCCTGGTGGTTTACTGGATCGCCAACAACACGATCACCTTCAGCCAGCAGTACCTGATCATGCGCAGCCATGGCTACAAGCCGGACGTGTTCGGCAACATCAAGTCGAGCTTCAAGAAGAAGCCGAAGGCTGAGAAGGAATGACCGCAAAGGTCACAGACATCTGGCGCCACCCGCTCAAATCCCATGGGCGGGAGGCACTGGAAAGCGTCACCATGATCGCCGGGCAGACCATGCCCGGCGACCGTGTTTGGGCGGTTGCGCATGAGGCCTCCAAGGCGGACGGTTCCGAATGGGTGCCCTGCGCCAATTTCACCCGCGGCTCCAAGGCGCCGGGGCTGATGGCCATCAACGCCCGGCTGGACGATGCCAGCGGCCAGCTGACGCTGACCCACCCTGCCCGGCCTGATCTGACATTCGACCCGGAAAATCCGGACGATCTGCAGCGCTTCCTGGAGTGGGAAAAGCCGCTGCTGCCCGAAAACCGCGCCGGGTCTTCCCGTATTGTCAGGGTGCCGGGCCGCGGCATGACCGACACACCATTCCCATCGGTGTCGCTGGCCAACTTGTCTTCCCACCGCGCGGTGGAGCAGGCGATCGGCCACACCCTCTCGCCCCTGCGCTGGCGCAGCAACATCTGGTTCGACCTGGGTGATCCTTGGGCCGAAAACGACTGGCTCGGCCGCGAGGTGCAGATCGGCGAAACCGTCTTTGCGGTGCGCGAGCGGGTGGTGCGCTGCCTGGCGACCACTGCCAATCCCGAAACCGGCGAACGCGACGCCGATACGCTCAAGACCCTCAAGGACAATTGGGGCCACCAGGATTTCTCGGTCTACGCCGAGGTGGTGCGCGGCGGCGAAATCCGCCTGGGCGACGCGGTAAAGGTGCTGTGATGCAGATGCAATTTTCCCTGGCCGAAGCGCCGGATGAGATCTCCGCCGAGAAGGGCCGCAAGCTGTTTGCAGGCGAGACCGAGTTCCTCAAGGGCGTGGTGGCAATGAACGGCCTGCCGGACGCCGACCGGGTGGAGGTCTGCTTTGCCGGCCGCTCCAACGTCGGCAAGTCGAGTCTGATCAACGCGCTGACGGGCACCAAGGGCATCGCGCGCGCCTCCAACACCCCGGGCCGCACCCAGGAGATCAACTTCTTCACCCAGGGGCCTGCGCTCTATCTGGTCGACCTGCCCGGCTATGGCTATGCCAACGCGCCGCTCAAGGTGGTAGAGCAATGGCAGAAACTGCTGAAACGCTACCTGTCCGGCCGCCAGAACCTGCGCCGCGCCTTTGTGCTGATCGACAGCCGCCACGGCGTGAAGGCGGTGGACGACGAGATCATGAAGCTCCTGGACAGCTCCGCCGTCACCTTCCAGTGCGTGATGACCAAGGCCGACAAGGTTAAGGAAAAGGACCGCGCCAAGGTGCTGGAGCAGGTGAAGGGCGCGCTGGCCAAACACCCGGCGGCCTATCCGGAGATTGTGCTGACCTCATCCGAGAAGGGTGACGGGATCGCCACCCTCCGCTCCATCATCGCCGGGCTGTAACTGACGTGCTCAGCCGCCTGCCCTCCCTGCTGGTTGTGATCGCCCTGGCCGTGGCCGGGCTGATCCCCTCCGGCTGGATGCCTGCCTCGGCGCAGGACGGCAAGGTGCTGCTGGTGATCTGTACCGGCCACGGGCCGGTGGAAACCTGGGTCGATCTGGACAGCGGCGAACCCCACGCACCTGCCGAACAGATGGAGGACCGCAGCTGTCCGTTTGCAGCCCTTGGCGCCGTGGCGCTGCTGCCGGGCAGCCTGATCAGCCTGAACCTGGAACCGCCTCTCAGCGACCGCTGGTCGCGCGAGGCCTTCACCCATCGCACCGCCGGCTTCCACTGGCGCTATGACGCCCGCGGCCCGCCCGCACTCTCCTGATTTTCTGAACAAACTGACATTTCCGCCGGCGCCCCGCGCGCCCGGCCCCGTTCCGGTATGGAGAGACACCATGGCAACCAGCCAACCGCAATCCGCGGACCCATCGCGTCCGCTGTCCCAAAAATTCTACGCCGCCGTCTGGCGCTGGCATTTCTATGCCGGCCTCTTTGTGATCCCCTTTTTGATCATGCTGGCCGTCACTGGCCTGATGATGATGTTCATCACCCAAGCAGATGGCCGCGACGGCGAGAAGATCACCGTCACCCAAGGCACCGCTGAACTAAGCATCCCCGCACAGGAGGCCGCTGTTCTGGCCGCCCAGCCCGGCACCATCGCCGAATGGATCGGCCCCAAGGCCCCCGATCTGGCCGCCGTGTTCCGGGTGAAAACAGATGACGGCCAGCGCCTCGTCGCGCTGGATCAATACACCGGTGAAGTAATCCAGGTCTGGGACCGCCGCGCAGGCTGGTACGACTTTGCCGACAACATCCACTCCACTCTGCTGATCGGCGACACCGGCGACCGGCTGATCGAGATTGCCGCGGGCCTTGGCATCGTGCTGGTGCTGACCGGGCTGTACCTGTGGTGGCCGCGCGGGAATGCCGTCAGCGCTTTTGTCCCCAACCTCCGCGCCCGCGGCCGGGCGTTGTGGAAGAACCTGCACGCCGTCACTGGTTTCTGGATGTCGGCGCTGCTGGTGATCTTCCTGATTTCGGGCCTCTCTTGGACTGGAATCTGGGGCGGACAGATGATGCAGGCGTGGTCCACGTTCCCAGCAGCAAAATGGGACAATGTGCCCCTGTCCGATGATATCCACGCCAGCATGAACCACGGATCCATTAACGATGTGCCCTGGGCACTGGAACAGACCCCGATGCCCGCCTCCGGCTCTGACGCGGGCATTACCGGCGTGGCCGAGGGCGCGACCGTGGATGCCGCCAGCCTGATCGCGCTGGGACGTGACCTGGGGATGGAGGGCCGCTTCCGCCTCGCCTACCCCGGCGGTGAAACAGGCGTCTGGACCATAAACCGCGACAGCATGAGCGGCGACGGCGACAGCCCCTTCATCGACCGCACCGTGCATGTCGACCAGTACACGGGCAGGATCCTCGCCGATGTGAAATACGCGGACTACTCCTGGGCCGGCAAGGCGATGGCCGTCAGCATCCCCTTCCACATGGGTCTGATGGGCACCTGGAGCTTCATCCTGAACGTGGTCTTCTGCCTAGCGGTGATCTTTGTCTGCGTCTCCGGCCTGGTGATGTGGATAAAACGCCGCCCCGCCGGTGCCGCCCGCCTGGCCGCACCGCCGGAACCGGCAGAGATGCCGTTCTGGAAAGGTGCCGCGCTGATCGCCGTGCTGGTCTCGCTGGCCTTTCCGCTCACCGGCCTCGCGCTCTTGGCTGTTCTGGCGTTCGACGTGCTGCTGCTCGGCAATCTGCCCATGCTGAAACGCGCGGTGAGCTGACAATGAGCTGAGGGCAGCGCCCGCCCCGCCGGGGTGGGAAGCGAAGCGCCCGCCCCGTCGTGCTGGAAGCACGCCTTCGGCATGACGGGGGGCGGGACGGGCGCTGCCCGGCCTCACGGCCGGGCCGAAGATCTGCAACTAAACGTGCTGGGCGCCGTTCACCTCGATCTCGGCGCCGGAGATGTAGGAACTGCCCTCCGAGCACAGGAAATAGATGGCTGAGGCCACCTCCTCCGGCTGGCCCAGCCGCTGCATCGGCAGCTTCTCGACGATCTTCTCGGTACCGGGCGACAGGATCGAGGTTTCCACCTCGCCCGGCGCAATCGCATTGACCCGCACACCCATCGGACCGAAATCATGCGCCATTTCCCGCGTCAGCGCCGCCAGCGCCGCCTTGGAGGTGGCATAGGCCGCGCCTGCAAAGGGATGCACCCGGCTGCCCGCGATCGAGGTCACGTTGACCACCGATCCCTTGGCCGCGGCCAGCTCATCCTTCAGGCCGCGGGCCAGCACCACCGAGGCGAAGAAGTTCACGTGAAACACCTTGCCCCAGTCCATCAGGTCGGTGTTGAGCGTGCTGAGCCGCTCGCCCTCCGGCCCTTTGGGCGAAATGCCCGCATTGTTGACCAAGGCATCCAGCTGCCCGTCCAGCAGCTCCTGGATCCGGCCCACCCCGTTGATCGTGTCCGACGGGTCCGACAGGTCCAGCTGCACATGGTTCTCCTGGCCGCCGCCCCAGGGGCATTCCTGCGGGAACGGCTGGCGCGAGCAGGTGATGACCCGCCAGCCCTCGGCGTTAAACCGGCGCACGGTTGCATGGCCGATGCCGCGGCTGGCGCCTGTCAGCAGTAGTGTCTTCTGGCGCATGGCGCCCTCCTGATGAGAGAATCTGGGCTGAGCCTAGCATCCGCGCCGCCATCTGCAACGGGGTGCGCCAAAGCCTCCCCTTGGCAGCAGCGCCGGAACCCCGTAACACATTCAGACCAAGGGATGATGCAGCAATGAAGAAACAAGACATGAACCGCGATTGGATTGCCACCGCCGAAACCCTCTCCAGCGCGCTGCCGTATTTCCAGCGCTTTGCAGGGGCGATTGTCGTCATCAAGCTCGGAGGCCACGCCATGGGCAGCGACGAGGCGATGGAGACCTTTGCCCGCGACATCGTGCTGATGCGCCAGGTGGGCGTGAACCCGGTCATCGTGCACGGCGGCGGACCGATGATCAACGCGATGCTGGAAAAGCTGCAGATCAAGTCCGAATTCGTGAACGGCAAGCGGGTGACCGATGCCGCCACCATGGAAGTGGTGGAGATGGTGCTGTCCGGTGTCGTCAACAAGCGCATCGTGCAGGCAATCAACAGCCAGGGCGGCCGCGCCGTCGGCCTGTCGGGCAAGGACGCGAACCTGATCACCTGCGACCAGGCCGACCCGGACCTGGGCTTTGTCGGCGCACCGGCGGAAATGGACCCCAAGGTGCTGCACGGGCTGTTCGAGAAGAACATGATCCCGGTCATTGCCCCCATCGGGTCGGGCAGGAACGGCGAGACTTACAACATCAACGGCGACACTGCGGCCGGCGCCATCGCCAAGGCGCTGCAGGCCGACCGGCTGCTGCTGCTGACCGATGTTGCGGGCGTCAAGAACGCCGGCGGTGAAGTGGTGACCGAGCTGAAGGCTGCGGACGTCGAGGAGATGACCGCCAGCGGCGTCATTGCCGGCGGCATGATCCCCAAGACCGAAACCGCGCTGGATGCGGTCCGCGGCGGCGTGCGCGCCTGCATCATTGTCGACGGGCGGGTGCAGAACGCGGTTCTGCTGGAACTTTACACCGACCACGGCGCAGGTTCGATGATCCGCGCCTGACCGCCGCGCGCCACGCGAAACTCAGGAGGGGCGCTGCCCCTCTTGGCCCTGCCGGGCCAATTCACCCCGGGATATTTTCAGCCAGATGAACAGGGGATCCCGGGATCAGCTCCCCGGCGCCTTGTACGCACCCGCAATGGACCCCGCCTTCTTCTGGATCTCGGTAAACTCATCCGAGGTGAAGGCGCGCACGGTCCTGAGGTTGCTGACCGCACCGCTGGCACCGGTTGCCAGGAGGCCTGCCAGCAGGCCGCTGATGTCGTCAATCGTGACCTTGATCGCAAAATCATGGTCCCCGGTGGTCAGATAAAACGTCTCCAGCTTTCCGCCCGCGGCCTCGACAAGAGCACGGGCAGCGGCCTCGCGGTCACTGGGGTTTTCGATCATCGCCTTCATCGCAGAAGACGTATAGTTCCCGGTCACGATAAATCTTGGCATTCTGTCACTCCCTGGGGCGGAAGATGCAGGCCGTTTTCAGGCACGATGCCGGATAATCCGGCCTGCATGCCCCGGCGGGATCATACCACGGATCACGTTTCCGGCATATGAGGAAGGCATGGGGGCTGAGAGCTGGCAGGAAGACGCCGGCAGGCCAGAGCGGGACGTTTTTGGCCTCTGCTGGCGCCAGCACCGCTGCTAGGCTCGCCCCAAGCCGCCTGACGGGGACGCCTGAAATGAGCCATAACGGAAATCCCGCTGCCCGCCAAAGCAGCGCTGCTTCTTACGCTGCCGCTGAGACGGCCGCCGCCGGCGCCGGTATGGCGCTTCAGGGCGCGCTGCACCCGGCCCGCCGGCCGGTCCAATCGCTGGAGGGCGGCACCCTGCTGCTTCTGGGCACAGGCAGCGCCTTCTGGCCACTGTTCCAATCCAGCCCGGAATGCCTCGACGGCGCCCCGGACCCGGTCGACCGCTGGTCCGCACGGGTGATCGGCGCGCTGGCGGATACATTGGGCGGCACCGCCTATTTCCCCTTTGGCGGGCCGCCCCACACGCCCTTCATCAACTGGGCGCTGGGGACCGGGCGGTTTTTCACATCCCCGTCACAGATGCTGGTGCATGATAGCGCCGGCATGATGATATCCATGCGGGGGGCCATTCATTTCGAACAGGAATTTGACATTCCCCCTGCACCTTTGGCACAGTCCCCCTGCGACAGCTGCCCCTCCCGTCCCTGCCTTGCCGCCTGCCCTGTCAGCGCCCTGGCCGACGGAGGCCCCTACGATCTGGCGGCCTGCCACGCGTATCTCGACACCAGCGCAGGCGCCGGATGCATGTCCGGCGGCTGCCTTGCCCGGCTGGCCTGCCCGCTCAGCCGCACTGCCCGCCGCGACCCCGGCCAAACCGCACATCACATGAGGCATTTTCACCCGCAATGACCTGCACCCTGATCCTGACCCGCCACGCCAAATCCGCCTGGGACACCAATGTCCCCAGCGACCATGCCCGCCCTCTGAACAAGCGCGGCCGCCGCTCAGCCCCGGCCATTTCCGCCTGGATGCGCGAATGCGGCTACCTGCCGGATCAGGTGATCTCCTCCTCGTCGCAACGCACCCGCGAGACCTGCGAGCTGATGGACCTGGGGGTTCCTGCCACGTTCACAGAGCGGCTGTACCACGCCAATTCCGATATGATCTTCAAGGTGCTGAGCGAGGCCGAGCAGAAGCGGGTCATGGTGATCGGCCACAACCCCGGCATTGCCGCCTTTGCCCATACTATCGTCTCCAGTCCGCCCGACCATGCGCGGTTCGACGACTATCCCACCGGCGCGACGCTGGTGGCTGAGTTCGATATCGGCAGCTGGCGCGAACTGAGCTGGAGCAGCGGCAAGGTAATCGACTTTGCGGTGCCGCGGGAGCTGCTGGGCGAGTGAGCCCTGCGGCACGCTGGCGCATCCCGCGCAGGAGGCCACTGGCAAAGGCGCGCGCGCCTGCTTAGATTGCCTGCCAGACATTTGCCGGACTGGAGACCGTCATGCACCGCCGTTTTATGCTGCTGGCCGCAGCCGCCCTCCCCTTTGCCGCCCTGCCCGGTTTCGTGGCAGCGGCAGAGACCATCCGCATCATGAAATCGCCCAGCTGCGGCTGCTGCTCCGCTTGGGCCGATCATCTGGCCGCCGCCGGATTCCAGACCGAGGTGCGCAATGTGGCGGACGCGGATCTGTGGGCCATGAAGGAGCGGCTGGGCGTCAGCGGCGATCTGTCCTCCTGCCATACCGCAATGGCCGGGCCTTATGTGATCGAGGGCCATGTGCCTGCCGAAGACATCCGGCGGCTGCTGGCGGAACAGCCCAAGGCGCTGGGGCTGAGCGTGCCGGGCATGCCGATCGGCTCACCGGGCATGGAGATGGGGGACGAGCGCGAGGCGTTTGACACCCTGTTGATCCTGGCGGACGGCACGACTGAGGTATTCGCAAGCCATTCCTGAACACAGGTTCCGCAACAAAAAAGGCCGGGCGCAGTGCCCGGCCTTTCTGTTTGGTGGTGCAGTTGCCTCAGTGGCCCAGGATCTGGCTGAGGAACAGTTTGGTGCGGTCGCTCTTCGGGTTGTTGAAGAACTCTTCCGGCTCGTTCTGTTCGACGATCTGGCCCGCATCCATGAAGATCACCCGGTTCGCCACCTGACGGGCAAAGCCCATCTCGTGGGTCACACACAGCATGGTCATGCCTTCCTCGGCCAGTTCGATCATGGTGTCCAAGACTTCCTTGATCATCTCCGGGTCCAGCGCCGACGTGGGTTCGTCGAACAGCATGATGCGCGGCATCATGCAAAGCGAGCGCGCGATGGCCACACGCTGCTGCTGGCCGCCCGACAGCATGCCCGGGTATTTGTGGGCCTGCTCCGGGATCTTCACCTTCTCCAGGAAGTGCATCGCCCGCTCTTCGGCTTCCTTCTTGGGTGTCTTGCGGACCCAGATCGGCGCCAGGGTGCAGTTCTCCAGAATGGTCAGATGCGGGAACAGGTTGAAGTGCTGGAACACCATCCCGACCTCGGACCGGATCTTGTCGATGTTCTTGAGGTCGTTGGACAACTCGGTGCCATCCACCACGATCTTGCCCTGCTGGTGCTCTTCCAGCGCGTTCAGGCAGCGGATCAGGGTGGATTTGCCGGAGCCCGACGGGCCCGCGATCACGATCCGCTCGCCCTGGTTGACGGTCAGATTGATGTCGCGCAGCACGTGGAAGGACCCGTACCACTTGTTCATGTTGGTGATTTCAATGGCAACCTCGTCGCTCACCTGCATTTTGGAGCGGTCGATTGCGCGGTCGGACATAAGTTCAGACATATGTTGAACTCCTTAACGGTGGTCGGTGGCGAGACGGCGCTCGAGCCACTGTGAGTATTGTGAAATGCCGTAGCAGACGACGAAGAACAGAAGCGCAGCAAAGCCCAGAAGCTCCCAATAGACCCCGTTCCACTCGGTGGAGGCGAGGATCGGGCCGCGGATCATGCCCACCAGGTCGAACATCGAGATGACCGAAACCAGGGTGGTGTCCTTGAACAGGCCGACGGCCACGTTCACGATGCCCGGGATGGAGATCTTCAGCGCCTGCGGCAGGATGATCAGCCGCATCGCCTGGGGGTAATCCAGGCCAAGGCTGTCAGCCGCTTCATACTGTCCCTTCGGCAGGGCTGCCAGGCCGCCGCGGATCACCTCGGCGATATAGGCTGCCGAGAACATGGTGATCATGATCACCACGCGCAGGAACAGGTCGACGGTGCTTTCCGGCGGGAAGAAGTAGGCCAGCATCACCGATGCCACGAACAGCAGGGTGATCAGCGGCACGCCGCGCACGAACTCGATGAAGACGACGCACATCCACTTGATCAGCGGCATGTCCGACTGACGGCCCAGCGCCAGCGCGATGCCCAACGGCAGCGACAGCGACACACAGGTCACGCCCAGCATCAGGTTCAGCATGAAGCCGCCCAGGTCGCGCGACGGCACGGCCTGCAGCATGGCGTTGTCGGACGCCCCGTCCGGGATCAGCATTCCGCCGATGATCCACACAGCAAAGGCTGCGGCAATCGCCCCGAAGAAGCCGACCGCAAAACTGCTCTTGCCGTAGGTCTGGAACACGAATGCGCCTGCAGCAAAGCCGACCAGTGCCACGATGGGCGCCAGGATGGTGCCGCCCCAGATCAGCCAGAAGGCCAGAAACGGGTAGACCGCGGTAAAGGCCAACAGCTTGCGCGGCAAGTCAAAGAACAGAACCGGCGCAATGGCAAACAGCAAGAGCACCAGGGCCAGGTTCGGGCGCCAGTACTGGTCCGACGGGTATTTGAAACCATACAGAAGCTGGTTCCAGCGTTCGGTCAGCACCGAGAAGCAGGCGCCGGTCTTGCCCTGCAGAACCTCGCGGCATTCCGCCAGCGAGCTGGTGGTCCACACGCCGTTCAGCAGCCACGGCAGGGTCTTGCTGAGCAGAATGTAGATGACCAGCAGCGATGCAATGGTCAGGGCAGAGTTCACTGCATTGGAGAACAGGTTTTCCCGCAGCCATTTGACCGCGCCGGTTTCCCCGGCTGGCGGCGGCGACGGCGGGATTTCGGTATCGCGGACAAAGGCGATGGAGTGTGCGTGCGTATCGCTCATGTCTCAGCGCTCCTTCAACTTAACAGATGCGTTGTAGACGTTCATCACCATCGAGATGGTCAGCGAAGCGGTCAGGTAGAACAGCATCAGAAGCAGAACACATTCAATGGCGCGGCCGGTCTGGTTCAGGGTGATCCCGCCCAGAGTTGCGGTGATATCCGCATAGCCCACGGCAATCGCCAGCGAGGAGTTCTTGGTGATGTTGAGGAAGTTCGAGATGAGCGGCGGGATGATCACCCGCAGCGCCTGCGGCAGAACCACCAGGTTCATCACCCGGCGCGGACGCAGCCCCAGGGCCGATGCGGCCTCGGTCTGGCCCTTGGACACAGCCTGGATACCCGCGCGGACGTTTTCCGCGATGAAGGCGCCGGTGTAGATCGACAGCGCGAACCACAGCGCGATCAGCGGGCCGCCGACCTTGATGCCGCCGCTGAAGTTGAAGCCCTTCAGCTCAGGATATTCCCAGGTCAGCCCCATGATCAGCATCAGCGCCAGAAACGGCACCAGCCACGCGGCGAGGATCAGTGCCGTGGTCTTGGGCCGTACGCCGGTGGATTCCTGCTTGTTGTTGGCCCAGACGTTGATCTGATGCGCCGCAATCCAGGAGCCTGCAAACCCGGCCAGCACCAGAAGCCAGTTCATTGCTGTGCTGGCAAAGATGCCGTTTTCGAACCAGGGCATCGGGATATAGATGCCGCGGTTGGTGAAGGCAAAGGCGTCAAACAGCATGCTGGACGTTGCGTTGTCGCCGCGGAATTCCCGCGGTCCCGGCAGCACGGCTGTCATGATGGTGAAGATGATGATGATCCAGATCAGTACCGGAATGTTGCGGAAGATCTCAACGTAGACCGCCATCAGCTTGGAGACGAGCCAGTTGTTGGACAGCCGCAGAACACCTGCGATCACGCCGAACACAGTCGCAGTGATACAGGCCAGGAAGGCCACCAGCAGCGTGTTCAGCAGCCCGACCAGAGCCGCCTTGGCGTGGCTCGACTGGCTGTCGTATTCAACCAGGCGCTGGTTGATGTCATAGCCGGACGGGTCGCCCAGGAATGTGTAGGAAATGTTGAGCCCGGCAGCGCGGAGGTTCTGGATCAGGTTGTTTCCAAGATACCAAATGCACAGGGCAAGGACGATAGCCGCGATCACCTGGAAGGTCAGTGAACGGTAGCGGGTATCGTTGATGAGCATAGACAGCCGAAAGCCTTCGTTCGGCGGGTCAGTCAACGTTGACATATATTGTGATCCCCTGACTCTGGCGTTCTGATCCTGGCGGGGTTGTCCCCGCTCCGCAGCTTGCCAGAGCTTTTTTCATGATAGGAAAAGGGCGCAGGAAAATCCTGCGCCCCTCCCGGTGGTGTGTTTAGCGGAACGGCGGAGCGTACAGCAGGCCGCCTTCGGTCCACTGAGCGTTCAGGCCGCGGGCCAAGCCGACCGGAGTGTCTTCGCCGATGTTCTTGGCAAAGATCTCGCCGTAGTTGCCCTGCGACGCGATTGCGTTCTTGGCCCAGTCAGCCGACAGGCCCAGCATTTCGCCCAGGGTGCCTTCGCTGCCCAGCAGGCGGTTGATTTCCGGGTTCTCGGTGCCAGCTGCCATTTCGCCCAGGTTGGCCGAGGTGATGCCCAGCTCTTCTGCCGCGATCAGCGCCATCAGGCTCCAGCGCACAACGTCGCCCCACTCGTGGTCGCCATGGCGGACCAGCGGGCCCAACGGCTCCTTGGAGATGATTTCCGGCAGGATCACGTGGCCGGCCGGATCGTCGAAGGTGGCGCGGGTTGCGGCCAGGCCGGAAGCGTCAGTGGTGTAGACGTCACAGGCGCCTGCCAGGTACTGCTGCTGCGCTTCGGCGTTGGTTTCGATCGGAACCGGCTCGTAGCTGATGTTGTTGGAGCGGAAGAAGTCCGCCAGGTTCAGCTCGGTGGTGGTGCCGGTCTGGATGCAGACGGTGGCGCCGTCCAGTTCCTTGGCCGAGGACACGCCCAGCTCTTTCGGGACCATGAAGCCCTGGCCGTCATAGTAGTTGACGCCCACGAATTCGAACTTCAGGTCAACGTCGCGGCTGAAGGTCCAGGTGGTGTTGCGGGCCAGCATGTCGATTTCGCCAGACGCCAGCGCGGTAAAGCGGGTCTTGCCGGTGGTCGGCACGAATTCGACAGCGTTGGAGTCGCCCAGCACGGCTGCAGCCACAGCACGGCAGACGGCAACGTCAAAGCCTTCCCATTCACCGTTTGCATTCGGGGCCGCAAAGCCGACCAGGCCGGTGGTGACGCCGCAGTTCAGCTTGCCGCGGGCCTTCACATCGTCCAGCGTGCCAGCAGATGCTGCGCCAGCCGCAAGACCGGCAAAGGTCATTGCGCCCAAAATAACGGATTTTTTCATATTTACCTCTTCCTGATAGCCCGCCATTCGGCGGTTCTTATTTTCCGGCGATCCCCCGCCGGATATGAGACTGAAGAAGGGTTTGCCCCTAATTCGTGGCTGAGTTTGGGCGCATTCATCAGCAAACGTCAAGTGCGGTATCAGGAATTTCGATGTACGAATTCCGCACGAACGGGGTCCGCGCGGAATTTTATTTCAGGTCCGGCTGTGGATAAGTAATTTCTTATCCGGTCAGGAGAAATCGTAGAATCGCTTGGCGTGCAGGAATTCCTGCCGTTTCACCTCGGCTGCGGCCTGGGCTTCCTCGTCCTCGCCCCACTGCTCTTCCTGCCAGCGTTCATCCAGACGCGACAGCTGCCAGATTTCATCGGCACTGCGCCAGCCGGAAGCGGCTGCAAACCCAAGGATCAAAGAGCCTGAAATGCCTACCAGGTCGTGAAATGCGGCCAGCTGGAAAGGCGTCATGGCGCGGGTTTTTTCTGCCAGAACCGCCAGGGCTGCGGCCTCCTGCGGCTGGTGCAGAACCCCGGTCCGGGGCTGCAGGCGCACCCCTAGTTCCGCTTCCGCCCAGTCCAGAACCGGGTCCCATTCGGCGGCCTGCCGGGACGCCAGCTCAACCGGAGAGTCCGCCCGGTAGCACAACAAATCGCTGTCGCCGTACTCAGACAGCATTGCCGCAACTTCGGTGTGCTGATGTGTCACCTTGTCGATGGCGGCATTGGCAGAGCGGGTGCAGGGCATGGTTTTCGGGTCAACTGATTCGGTTTGGGCGTCCCATTCCGCTGCAATCGCCTCTGCCATTTCCCGTGTCGGCACCGCCAGCGCCGCCTTGGCCGGGGTCTTGACCCGGCGGCCGTCCAGCTCCACTGCGAAACCTTCTGCGGTTTCTGCCACGGTGACCTCTTTCCAGAACCGCTTTTGTGCCCAGCCGCTCATATCCTAGCCCTTCCAGATCTCTGCCAGCAACGGGCGCAGCTCCGCGAAATCGCGGATCAGGTAGTCGGCGCCCAATGTCTCTGCCGGGTGATAGCCCCAGGGCACGGCGATGGTGGTGACCCCCGCTGCGCGCCCCATTTCAATGTCAAACCGCGTGTCGCCGATCATCACGGTGCTTGCCCGCTCCACACCGGTCTCCGCCATCGCCGTCAGCACCATCGACGGATGCGGCTTGGACGGGTGGTGATCGGCCACCTGCCGCGTCACAAAGCAATTCAGCCCATGCGCCGCGATCAGCGCATCCACGCCGCGCTGGGATTTGCCGGTGGCGACCCCCAGCAGGTATTCCGGCACCTCGTTCAGCTCCGCAAGCATCTCCTGCGTGCCGGGATAAAGCGGCGAATGCGCCGCGCCCGCCGCCTCGCGCGCCAGCATGTAAGAGGACTTGTAGCCCTCCACCAGCGCCTCCAGCGTGGCGGCGTCCTGCTCCGGCGCCAGTTCCTGCATCGCCAGCGGCAGCGACAGGCCGACAATGGACAGGATCATTTCGCGCGGCGGTGTTTCCAGGCCAACCCCTTGAAAAGCCTCATCCATCGCGCCAGTGATCGCGCCCTGGCTGTCCACCAGGGTGCCATCCACGTCAAACAGGATCAGCCGCAGGTCCGCGCTCACTTCAGATCCTCGAACGGGTCGTCCGCTGCCAGATCCTCGGTCCAGCCGAAGGTCTCCCAGCTTTCCTTCATATGCTCCGGCAGCGGCGCCACCACCGAGACCGGCTTGTGCGTCACCGGGTGCTCAAACACCATCCGGCGGGCATGCAGATGCAGTTTCTTGGAGATCACCCCGCCGATCGAGGCCCCCCAGCCGTCGCCCAGGTTCTCCTGACCCGAGCCGCCGTATTTGCCGTCGCCCGCAATCGGATGGCCCATGCCGGACATATGCGCCCGCAGCTGGTGGGTGCGCCCGGTGATCGGCTCCATCGCCACCCATGCGGCGCGGCTGGCCACCCGGTAGAGCGTGGCGTAAAGCGTATGCGCGCGCTTGGCGCCGAGCGTGTCGTCGATGTCGTGCGGATGCACGTTGATCATCTTCTCGCCTTCGCCGGACTTGCCATGCCCCGGCGCCTTGACCAGCCCGTTCTTGATCTCGCCCAGGTACGGCGTTGGCACGCCGGCCACCAAGGCCCAGTAGATCTTGCGGGTGTTCTTGTGGCGGAAGGCAGCGGTCAGCCCCTGGGCTGCCTTGCGGTTCCTTGCCAGCACCAGCACGCCGGAAGTGTCCTTGTCGATCCGGTGCACCAGCTTGGGTTTGTCTTCCAGCCCGAACTTCAGCGCCTCTGCCAGACCATCCACATGTTTGGTGGTGCCAGAGCCGCCCTGCACCGCCAGGCCTGCAGGCTTGTTCAACACGATCACGTCATCGTCGCGGTAAATGACGCAGTCGCGGATCATCTTGGCGTCGGCATCGGAAACCCGCATCTCGCGCGGCGCGGCAGGTTTCAGGTCGCTGTCCGCCAGCGGCGGCACCCGCACCACCTGCCCCGCCTCGACACGGGTATTGGCCTTCACGCGGGCGCCGTCCAGCCGCAGCTCGCCCTTGCGGCACATCTTCTCGATGCGGCCCTGGTTCACATGCGGAAACAGCCGCCGCAGCCAGCGGTCAATGCGCTGGCCGCCATCGTCTTCGCTGACGGTAATCATCTGAACGCCGCTCATGCGAACACTCCTCTTGCGGCCATCAGGCCCAGAAACAAACCGCCGACCGACAGGCCCACGGACAAAGCTACATAGAGCGCCGCCTGCCCGAAGGCGCCGCGCTCGATCAGGTTGGCGGTCTCCAGCGAGAACGCCGAGAAGGTCGTGAACCCGCCCAGCAGCCCGGTCATCACCAGCGGGCTGAGCCAGGTCAGGTCCCGCAGCGCCGCCGCCACCACGAACATCCCCATCAGAAACGAGCCGAGGATGTTCACCGTCAGGATCGCCACCGGGAAATCGTGATGCCCCAGCACCCGGATGATGCCCAGCCCGGCCAGATAACGGCACACCGCCCCGATTGCGCCGCCAAGGGCCACCATGGAAACCGAAGAAATCATCCCCGTCCTGTCGCCGGCACAGGCAGGGATGTCAAGTTTTGCCCGTGTTGCACGGCGCGCAGGGCTGCCAGCAAATGGCTCCCGGCTCTTTCATCTTGCTCCAAATACTCCCGCCGGAGGCAGCGGCTTTGCCGGCAAAGCCGCTTCACTTGTTCCGCTTTGCCCTGAGGTTCGCGAAATAATCCGTGCGCCGCTTCAGCTCGCGCTCGAACCCGCGCTCCACCGGCTGATACAGAACCGGGCGTTTCACCCCGTCGGGGAAGTAGTTCTGGCCGGAGAACCCGTCCTCGGCATCGTGGTCATAGGCATAGCCGTCGCCATAGCCCTGCTCCGACATCAGCTTGGTCGGCGCGTTCAGGATATGCTTGGGCGGCGGCGCGCTGCCGGTCTGCTTGGCCAGCCGCCGGGCGGCCTTGATGCCCACATAGACCGCGTTGGATTTCGGCGCCAGCGCCAGATAGACGGCGGCGTTGGCCAGCGCCAGTTCGCCCTCCGGGCTGCCAAGACGCTCATATGTCTGCCAGGCGTTGAGGCAGACGGTATTAGCCTGCGGGTCGGCCATGCCGATATCCTCGGTCGACATCATCGTGAGGCGCCGGGCCAGAAACCGCGGGTCCTCGCCGCCCTCCAGCATCCGCGCCAGCCAGTAAAGCGCCGCATCCGGATCAGAGCCGCGGATCGACTTGTGCAGGGCGGAAATCAGGTTGTAATGCTCGTCGCCGGATTTGTCGAACTTGGCCGCGCGGCGCATCAGCCGGTTTGACAGCGCCTCACGCCCCAGGGGCGCCTCCACCTTCCAGGCGGCAACTTGTTCAATAAGGTTCAGAAGCGCCCGCCCGTCGCCATCGGCCATCTCATGCAGCGCGTCGCGGGCATCCCCGCGCAGCGGCAAGGCGCGGCCCAGCTCCTTCTCGGCGCGCTGGGTCAGGCGTTCGAGGTCGGCCAGCGACAGCCGCTCCAGCACCAGCACCTGCGAGCGGGACAGCACAGCGGCGTTCAGCTCAAACGAAGGATTCTCCGTTGTCGCCCCGACCAGAAGGATGGTGCCATCCTCCATATGCGGCAGGAAGCCGTCCTGCTGGGCCTTGTTGAAACGGTGGATCTCATCCACGAACAGCAGCGTCCCCTGCCCGTTCTGGCGGCGGATCTTGGCGGCCTCAAACACCTTCCTTAGATCCGGCACACCGGTGAAGATCGCCGAGATCTGCACAAAATGCAGGTCAGTCTCCCGTGCAAGCAGCCGTGCGATGGTGGTCTTGCCCACGCCGGGCGGCCCCCAGAAGATCAGGGACGACAAAGACCCTGAGGCCAGCATCACGCCCAAAGGCGCCTCTGGACCCAGCACCTGTTCCTGGCCGATCACATCCGCCAGCGACTGCGGCCGCAAGCGGTCGGCCAGCGGCCGGTTCCTGCTGGCCTGCTGCGCCTCGTCCTTGCCAGGCTCCGGGCTGCCGAACAGGTCCGCCATCAGGTGCGGAACCGCAGGGTGACGCGCTGGCCGCGGCGGTTCAGGTCCAGTTGAATCCAGCGGCCGCTGTTTGCGAGGATGGCATAAACGTCCTCAGTGCCGCTGACGGGCTGGCCGTTCACCGCCAAGAGCGCATCGCCGGGCTGCACCCCGCCGCGGCCCGCATAAGGGCCGGGATCGGTGACCACCACGCCCTCCGCCGACAGCGGCAGGCCAAGCCGCGCAATCACCTGCGGATTGATCTGCGCCACGGTCAGGCCGGGCAGTGCAGTCCGCTCATCCAGCTGCACCGGGTTGGCGGGCGGCTGGTCCGGCGCGGTGATCATCGGCACCGCCACCGCCTCGCGCTCGTCCCCGCGCAGGCGGGTAATGTCCGCGGTGCCGCCCAGGCCGGAGACCGACATGCGGAACACCATTTCGGAGGGCGAATTCACCACCTCGCCGTCCACATGGGTGATCACATCGCCCACCTTGAACCCTGCCTTGGCAAAGGGGCTTTCCCGGTGCAGGTCGGAGACCACCATGCCCTCCGGCACCTCCATGCCCAGCGAGGCAGCCAGATCCGCATCCACCGGCTGCCCGGCCATGCCCGCCCAGGGGCGCTGGAACTCCTCGGCGCCGTCCCGCGCCTGTTCCACGAATTGTTTGACCAGATTGGCGGGGATCGCAAAGCCGATGCCGTTGGAGCCGCCGGAGCGCGACAGGATGCGGGTGTTAATGCCGATGAGATCGCCGTTGACGTCAATCAGCGCACCGCCGGAATTGCCCGGGTTGATCGGCGCGTCGGTCTGGATGTAGTAGCCAAAGCCATCGCCCGCCCCCATGCCGGTGCGCGCAAGCCCGGAGATGATGCCGCTGCTGACAGTCTGGCCGACCCCGAACGGGTTGCCGATCGCCAGCGCCAGCTCGCCCACCTCGACCTCATCGCTGTCGCGCAGGTCCAGATGCGGCAGGTCTTCGGCCTCATCCAGCTGCAGGATTGCCAGGTCGCTGGCCTTGTCGCCCAGGATCACCCGCGCATTGTACTCGCGCCGGTCATTGGTCACCACGCGGATTTCCGTGGCGCTGCCGACAACGTGGTAGTTGGAAACCACGATACCATCCGCCGACAGGATCACTCCTGACCCCAGAGAGTTCTCCACCCGCGGCTGCGGCTTGGCAAAACCGCGGAAGAAATCGTCGAAGAACGGGTCGTTCATGAACGGGGAGCGGCGGCGCTGCTGCACCTGGCGCACCACCTTGGCATAGATGTTGACCACCGCCGGAGAGGCTTCTTTGACCAGCGGCGCAAACCCCAGCGCGATCTCTGCCCGGGACTGCGGCACCCTGGTTTCAGCGGCGGCGGGCAAGGCCAGCGCAGGCAGGGCAAGGCACAGGGCAAAGGCGGTCAGGGCTGGGCGGATCATGGGGGCTCCGTTGGTTGCTGCGTGAAGGATATGCGGAGAGCGCACCCGGATTGCAAGGCTGCAGGCAAGCCTCATCCTTGCGGGGCGGAGGGGCGCTGCCCCTCTTGGCCTGACGGCCAATTCACCCCGGGATATTTTCAGCCAGATGAATAAAGGAGCAGACCGCGCAGTTCAGAGGCCTGCCCCCTGGCAAGCCTCAGGCCTCTGCCAGTTCCGCCTGCGGGGCCGCCGTGCGGCGTTTGGCAACCGCTTCGGCCAGATGCTCCAGCTCTGTCACGGTGTCCTCCCATCCCAGGCAGCCGTCGGTGACAGACTGGCCGTAGGTCAGCGCCCCCTTGCCCAGGTCCTGGCGGCCTGCCACCAGATGGCTTTCCACCATCACGCCGGTGATGCGGCTGTCGCCGCCGGCAATCTGTGCCGCCACATCGCGCAGCACCGCGGGCTGCCGCATCGGGTCCTTGCCGCTGTTGGCGTGGCTGGCGTCGATCATCACATGGCCGCGGATGCCGTCCTTTTCCGCCAGTTTGCAGGCCGCATCGACCGAGGCCGCGTCATAGTTTGTGCCGCCGCCGCCGCGCAGGATCAGGTGGCAGTCCGGGTTGCCGCTGGTGGCCGCAATCGCCGCGCGGCCCGACTTGGCCAGTGCCATGAAATGATGCGGATGGGCGGCCGAGCGCACCGCGTCCACCGCGATCTGCACATTGCCGCGGGTGCCGTTTTTGAAGCCCACCGGGCAGCTGAGGCCGGAGGCCATTTCGCGGTGGATCTGGCTTTCCGTGGTGCGGGCGCCGATGGCGGCCCAAGCCACCAGGTCGGAGATGTATTGCGGCACCGCAGTATCCAGGAACTCTGTCCCGACCGGCAGGCCCAGCGCGTTGATGTCCAGGCACAGGCGGCGCGCCAGCCCCAGGCCCTCGTTGATGCGGAAGGAGTTGTCGAGGCCAGGATCGTTGATCAGCCCCTTCCAGCCAGAGATGGTGCGGGGCTTCTCGAAGTAGACCCGCATGACGATCTCCAGCTCACCTGCCAGCCTCTGGCGCAGCGGGGCCAGCCGTTCGGCGTATTCCATTGCCGCCTTGGGATCATGGATCGAACAGGGGCCGACCACGGCCACCACGCGCCCGTCGCGGCCGTGCAGCACGTCCTGAATGGCGGTGCGGCTGGCCAGAACGGTATCAGTGGCGGCAGCCGTCGAGGGCATCTGCGCGGCGAGGTCCTCGGGCGAGATCAGTTCCTGCATGCCGGTGATGCGGAGGTTTTCGGTTTGCGGTGTCATGTTTCAGCTTCCTTGGCGGGAGGCCCGTGGCGCTGCGGCGGATACAAAAAAACCGCCTGCGGGCTGCGGGCGGTTGGTGGTATCCTGGTGCGTTCCGGTCTGTCTAACCCGGGAATGCGCTGACCCCTCCGTCCGCCATGTGGCGCGGATAAAAGAAATACCAGAATGCGGCATAGGTACGGGTCATGGGCCGGACGCTAGCGGAGATTCGCGGGGCTGTCACCCCTGAAAATCCCGCACCCCAAAAAGCGCAAGGACCCTCCGCTGCGGGAGAGCCCTTGGCAGTTTCCTGTGCGCAGACCTCAGAAGTCCTGCCACATGTCGCGGGCGGCATTGCCGTCACTGGCGGCGGCTGCAACCGGCGCCGGGCCAGGCTCGGCCGCCCAATCCTCATCGGCCCAGTCGTCATCGCCATGTGCCGAGGGCTGCGCCGCTGGCGCGGCCGGCGCTGCCAATGCGGCGCTGCTGCCGTCCACCTGGAACCGCGTCACCAGGTCTGCAAGCTTCATCGCGTCGCTGTTCAGCATGTGGCCCGCCGCGGTGGCTTCCTCCACCATTGCGGCGTTCTGCTGGGTCACCTGATCCAGCTGGGTGACGCCGGTGTTGATCTCATGCAGGCCGGTGGACTGTTCCTCAGCGCCTTCGGCGATTTCAGAGACCAGCTGCGAGATATGGCTGACGCGGCCCACGATGGACTCCAGCGCCTGGCCTGCCCGGCCCACCAGATCGACGCCCTGGTCCACCTGACGGGAGCTGTCGGAGATCAGTGTCTTGATTTCCATCGCCGCGTCTGAGGAGCGTTGCGCCAGCGCCCGCACCTCGGAGGCAACCACGGCAAAGCCGCGGCCCGCTTCGCCTGCACGGGCGGCCTCCACCCCGGCATTCAGCGCCAGAAGGTTGGTCTGGAAGGAAATGTCGTCGATCACGCCGATGATCTGGCTGATCTTCTTCGAGCTGTCCTCGATCCCGCCCATGGCGGCAACCGCCTCCTGCACCACCTCGCCGCTGGTTTCGGCTTCCTGGCGGGCCTCGCGCACGGTGTTTTCCACATTGCGGGCGCCTTCGGCCGCGGATTTCACACTGGCTGTCAGCTCATCAATGGCAGCAGCGGTTTCTTCCAGCGTTGCCGCCTGGCTTTCGGTGCGGTGCGACAGATCATCGGAAGCCTGGCTGATCTCCGCGGCACCGCTGCGGATGCTCGTGGTGGCCTCGATCACCTGCTGGACGGTGACGTTCAGATTGTCGATCGAGCCGTTGAAGTCGGCGCGCAGCTGCTCGTATTCCTCCGGGAATTGCTCAGCGATGCGGATGGTCAGATCGCCGTGGGCCAGCCGCGACAGCCGTTCGCTCAGCTCGCGCACAACGCCCGCCAGTTCGGCGTCCTTGCTCTCTGCCTTCTGCGCCTCCGCCTCCTGCATCCGCACCAGTTCGTCGCGGAATTTCTCCAGCGCGCGGGCCATGTCGCCGACTTCATCGCCGCGGTTCTGGCCATGGATCTCCACCGCGTTGTTGCCCTCGGCCAGGCCGCGCATCGACGTCACGATGCGGCGGATGCCCGACGCAATGCCGGAGGCGATCACAAGCGCCAGGATGCCGCCGATCAGGATGGCGCCGCCGATAGCCGCGGGGATCATGGTGCGGGTCTGTGCGCCCAGTTCCTCGTTGGCGGCGCGGCGTTCCGCCATAGCTGCGCTGCCGGCGGCCTGCAGGGTAGCCATAGTCGCGCGGAAGCTGTCAAAATACTCCTTGCCGCGGCCCTCTGCGACCAGGTCGGCCATGTCATCCATGGTGGCGGCACTGCCGATCACCCGGCGCAGCTGCAGCATCGGCACCACCACTTCATTGCGCCATTCGTCAATGATCCCCGCAACCTTGTTCAGGCGGTTTGACTGCATCAGGTTGTCTGCCAGCGCCAGCCGGAGGTCGGCCATAACTTCGTTGAAGCGGCCGTTGCCCTCCATGTAGGGATCCAGAAACTCCCGGTCGCCTGCCAGAAGGAAGCCGCGCATGCCCGTCTCCATGTCCACCGCGGCGGCCTGCAGGTCCTTGGCGCGGCTGATCACCTTGTGGGTCTGCTCCACCGCCTGAAGCGAGGTGTTCAGATAGTCCGGATCCGCAATGCCTGCATTGACCAGCGACATGAAGGTGTTGCGGCGGTTGTTCAGCTCGACTTGCTCCTCCTCGATGACATTGGTCATCTCGGTGCGGAACTGCTCGAAGTAGACCCGGCCCTTGGATTTCTTCACCTCGGCGGCCATGTCGTTCATGGTCATGGCGTCGCCGATTTCCTGGCGCAGCGCGATGGCGCCGGCGGCCACGTTTTCCTGCCAGCCGGTCAGGGTCTGCTCCGCCTCGTCCAGGGTGGCCAGCATCTCTGCATCGCCTGCTGCCAGGTTGCGCAGGCTGGCGAGAGTTTCAGCAACCTGACTTTTGCCCGCCTCGAACGGGACCAGGTACTCCTCCCGGCCCGCCAGAAGGTAGCCGCGCAGGCCTGCCTCCATTTGCGAAGCCGCCTCTGCCAGGGTCTGCGAACCGGTCAGGATTTCCTGGGTGTGATCCACCGCCTTGGCCGACTGGTCCATCCGGCCCAGGTTGAAGACGGCAAGCACCCCCACCCCAAGCACCAAAAGCAACGGCAGCACCGCGACGGAAACGATTTTCACCTTGGTACTGAGGTTTGCCAGTGAGAACCGCCTGGCCGCGGATGTCTTGTTCTTTGCCATCACATCTGTCCCGGAAATTTCGGATGACAACGTTAAGGCAGAAGAAAATTACGATTCCCTTTCACGTTGAAAGTGAATCTGAAACGCCGCGAGCTGCCGTGGCGTAAGAAAAACCCCCGCTCCGGGCGGAGCGGGGGCCAGACAGTGAACCCAGACAGGTTCAGCGCGTCTTATTCGTCTGCTTCAGCAGCTGCTTCTTCTGCTTCCAGGCGGGCCTTGTCGGCAGCGCCTTTGGCGGAAACGTCGCGGTCGACGAACTCGATGATGGCCATCGGAGCCATGTCGCCGTAACGGAAGCCGGCCTTCAGAACACGGACATAGCCGCCCTGACGGTCCTTGTAGCGCGGGCCCAGAACCTCGAACAGTTTCGCGACGTCCTTGTCCTCTTTCAGCTTGGAAGCTGCCTGACGGCGGGCGTGCAGGTCGCCGCGTTTCGCCAGAGTGATCAGTTTTTCAATGATCGGGCGCAGTTCTTTTGCTTTGGGCAGGGTGGTCTTGATCTGCTCGTGCTCGATCAGCGAGCCGGCCATGTTGGAGAACAGGGCCTTGCGGTGCTCATGAGTACGGTTCAGGCGGCGGTAACCACGTGCGTGACGCATTTTTCAATTCCTTATCTTGCGTTTTGCTTTGTCAGGCGGCTGATGCGTGTCAGCCGCTCACCTTGGGGCGGGTGCCCGTTTCGTCCCCGGCAGTCCGGGCATTGAAGAGGAGGGCCGGAGCCCTCCTCGAAACACTTAGAAGCTGTCTTCGAACTTCTTGGCCAGATCTTCGATGTTGTCCGGCGGCCAGTCCTCGACGTCCATGCCAAGGTGCAGGCCCATGCCCGACAGAACCTCTTTGATCTCGTTCAGCGACTTGCGGCCGAAGTTCGGGGTGCGCAGCATCTCGGCTTCGGTCTTCTGGATCAGGTCGCCGATATAGACGATGTTGTCGTTCTTCAGGCAGTTTGCCGAACGGACAGACAGTTCCAGTTCGTCCACTTTCTTGAGCAGAAGCGGGTTGAACTCCAGACCGTCGTCCTCGTCCTGACGGCCGGCCGATTCCGGCTCGTCGAAGTTGACGAAAATGCCCAGCTGGTCCTGCAGGATGCGGGCAGCATAAGCCACGGCATCATCAGGGGAGATGGAGCCGTCGGTTTCCACCTTCATGGTCAGCTTGTCATAGTCCAGAACCTGGCCCTCACGGGTCGGCTGAACGTCATAGGAGACCTTCTTGACCGGCGAGTAGATCGCGTCGATCGGGATCAGGCCGATCGGTGCGTCTTCGGGCTTGTTCTTGTCTGCCGAGACATAGCCCTTGCCGGTGTTCACGGTCAGTTCCATGAACAGGTCGGCGCCGTCATCCAGGTGGCAGATCACGTGGTCGCGGTTCAGAACCTCAATGCCTGCGGTCTCGGCAATGTCGCCAGCGGTGACAACTGCCGGGCCCTTGGCATTGATCGACAGGCGCTTGGGGCCTTCGACTTCCATGCGCAGGGACACGCCCTTGAGGTTCAGGATGATGTCGGTGACGTCTTCGCGGACACCGGCCACGGACGAAAACTCGTGCAGGACGTTGTCGATCTGCACGCTGGTGATGGCCGCGCCTTGCAGCGAGCTCATCAGGACGCGGCGCAGCGCGTTGCCCAGGGTCAGGCCGAAACCGCGTTCCAGCGGCTCTGCGACGACAGTTGCCTGGCGTGCAGGATCGTTGCCCGGCTTCACTTCCAGCTGTGCCGGCTTGATCAGCTCTGCCCAGTTCTTATGGATCATGCGTTCCCTCCATTCCTGTCCCTGCCCCATGTCCAAAAGGCCAAGGACGCCCGAGGTTTAAATGACGCACTGGGGCCCTGCGAATCAAGCGGGGCCCCAGCAAAAAATTCGAATTAGACGCGGCGGCGCTTCGGCGGGCGGCAGCCGTTGTGCGCGATCGGGGTCACATCACGGATCGAAGTGATGTTGAAACCGACAGCGGCCAGTGCGCGCAGAGCCGATTCACGGCCAGAGCCGGGGCCCTGAACTTCGACTTCCAGGGTCTTCACACCGTGTTCCTGGGCTTTCTTGCCCGCGTCCTCAGCAGCCATCTGAGCGGCGTAAGGAGTGGATTTCCGGGAGCCTTTGAAGCCCATGGTGCCGGCGGACGACCAGGAGATCGCGTTGCCCTGCACATCGGAGATCAGGATTTTGGTGTTGTTGAACGAAGAGTTCACGTGAGCAACGCCGGTGGCGATGTTCTTGCGCTCTTTACGCTTAATACGGGTTTTATCGCGTGCCATTGATCAAGCCCCCCTTACTTCTTCTTGCCGGCGATCGGCTTCGCCGGGCCCTTACGGGTGCGGGCGTTGGTGTGGGTGCGCTGACCGCGGACCGGCAGGTTGCGGCGGTGGCGCAGGCCACGGTAGCAGCCCAGGTCCATCAGGCGCTTGATGTTCATGGTCACTTCACGGCGCAGGTCGCCTTCGACGGTGTAGTTGGCGTCGATGTGCTCGCGCACGGCCAGAACTTCAGCGTCGGACAGTTCGTTCACACGACGGGTTGCGTCGATGCCAACAGCCTCACAGATGGCTTTCGCCGAGGTGTTGCCGATACCGGTGATGTAGGTGAGGGCGATGGGAACCCGCTTTGCAGTCGGGATGTTAACGCCGGCAATACGTGCCACGTGTCACTTTCCTTTTCGTTGCGGTTCCGTAGCGCCGGAACCTTTTTTCACAACACTTGACCGTGGCAGTGTGGCCAGAGGGTCCAGCATTTCGAGGTGGTAAGGCAGACAGACGAATCCATCCGCCGGGAATCATTCCCAGAAGGGATGGGGTTGCCTATGTGGATTTTAAGGTGGCGTCAACCGCTAAGGAATATGCTTCTGCACAGGAGAAGGCACCGGGGTGCGCCGGAAGCGACAAACCAGCCGGTTCCGCATCCTGAATTGTGTTGTTTCAGAGTGCATGAGGTTTCAGGCCATGTTGTCGAGACTGCTTTACAAGTCCAAAGCAGCGCACCCGCCCTACTGTGACGTCAAAATCCTTGAAGAAGCCAGGGCGCTCAATTTCCTCGTGGACGTGACCGGCTTTCTGATCCGCAGCGGGAGCAGCTATCTGCAGGTGATCGAGGGTCCGCAGGCCGAGATCAGGGGGCTTGGCGACCGCATCAAGGCCGACGTCCGCCACCATGACTATTGCGAAGTTCTGCACGAGTCCGCTGACGGGCGTTTGTTTGAAACCTGGTCAATGGGGTACCTGAATATGTCCGGCCAGGATAACTGGATCAATGAACATATCCCTGAGATGTCGCCCGCCAGCGGTGAAGCGCTGAAGGCGCAGTTTGTGCAGGCCTATGCCCTGGCGGCGCATAAACACGAAAGGCGGCCCTAAGGCCGCCCTGTTCAGGAACCGCTTCCGCAAGGCGGCTTATTCGCCCATGATCCAGGCCATGCTCTTGCGCACTTCCTCAATCGAAGCGAGACCGTCCAGGCGCTGGAGGTTGCCCTTGGCGTAGTAGTAGCCAATCAGGGGCGAGGTCTTCTTGTAGTATTCCATCAGGCGGGTCTTGAGGCTGTCCTCATTGTCGTCCGCCCGGCGCTGCACGTCAGTGCTGCCGCAGTTGGCGCATTTGCCGTCTTCCGGCCAGGGCTTGGTCTGGTCGTGGTAGACCTCGCCGCAGCCGCCGCAGGTGGAGCGGCCGGTGATGCGGGCGACCAGCGCGTCGTCGTCCACCTGCATCTCGATCACGGCATCAAGCTTCAGGTGCATCTCGCGCAGCAGGCGCTCCAGCGCGTCGGCCTGGGCCAGAGTGCGCGGGAAGCCGTCGAAGATGAAACCGCCATGGGAAGTGTCCTGCAGCTTCTCGCGGATCAGGCCGATCACGATCTGGTCGGTGACCAGCTTGCCCTCGGCCATGATGGCGGCGACCTTCTTGCCCATTTCGGTGCCGGAGGTCTGGGCCTCGCGCAGCATGTCGCCGGTGCTGAGCTGCACCATGCGGCGGCTTTCCACAAGGTAACGCGCTTGCGTACCTTTGCCCGCACCAGGCGGGCCAAGGAGAATAATGTTGGTCATCGGCGAGAGGGTCCCCGTTTTGTCCGTTTCTTGTTGCGCCCGCGCAGCTGGCTCTTCTCGATAAGGCCCTCATACTGATGCGCGAGGAGGTGGCTTTGCACCTGCTGGATTGTGTCCATGGTGACGGATACCACAATCAGAACGGACGTGCCGCCAAAATATACAGGGATGGCGAATTGGCCGCGGAGGACCTCCGGCAGGAGGCAGACCAGGGCCAGGTAGCCGGAGCCCAGAACCAGGATGCGGTTGACCACATACTCGATGTATTCAGCGGTCTTCTTGCCGGGGCGGACGCCGGGGACAAAGCCGTTCTGGTTCTTCAGGTTGTTCGCCACGTCCTCCGGTTTGAAGGAGACGTTGAAGGTGTAGAAATAGGCAAAGAACACGATCATCGCGACGAAGAACAAGAGGTACAGCGGCTGGCCGGGGCCGAAGTTGGCCAGCAGCCAGGACATCACCGGACCGGTCGCCGCACCTGAGGAGAACGCCGAGATTGTGGTCGGCAGCAACAGCAGCGAGGAGGCGAAGATCGCCGGGATCACGCCCGCCGGGTTCACCTTGACAGGCAGATGCGAGGACCCGCCGTCATAGACCTTCATGCCGACCTGGCGGCGCGGGTACTGGATGTGGATCTTGCGCAGCGCGCGCTCCATGAACACCACGAACATGATCACCGCGATGACCATCAGGATCACGCCGATGATCACGGCGGGGCTGATCGCGCCGGAACGGCCGGAGGCGAAGAACTGGGCAATCGCTGCCGGAACCTCGGCGATGATGCCGACGAAGATGATCAGCGAGATGCCGTTGCCGATGCCGCGCTGGGTGATCTGCTCGCCCAGCCACATCAGGAACATGGTGCCGCCGACCAGAGTGATCATGCAGGCCATGCGGAAATACATGCCGGGATCGGTGGCCAGATCGCCCTGCTCCAGCGACACGGCGAGGCCGTAGGCCTGGGCGGTCGCCAGCGCCACGGTGCCGTAGCGGGTGTACTGGTTGATCTTCTTGCGGCCCTGCTCGCCCTCTTTCTTGAGCTGCTCAAGCGAGGGCACCATCGAGGTCAGAAGCTGAACGATAATGGAGGCGGAGATATAAGGCATGATGCCGAGGGCAAAGATCCCCATGCGGCCAAGCGCGCCGCCGGTGAACATCGACACCATGCCGCCGATGCCCTGGCCTGCCTGCTCCATGAACTGGCGCAGAGCGGCTGCGTCGATGCCGGGAACCGGAATGAAGGTGCCCAGGCGGTAGACAATCAAAAGGCCGATGGTGAACAGGATGCGGTTGCGCAGATCCGTAGCTTTGCCAAGGGCAGCCCAGCTGGTGTTTGCCGCCATTTGTTCTGCTGCTGATACCATGAAAAGGTCTCTTCTTTAGCGAAACGCCGCCCGGAACCGTTTTCCGGCTCGGGCGGCGTTCTAGGAAAACTCGGAGACTATGTAAGCGGCATTGGCGCCGCTCACAAGCCGTTACTCTGCGGCGGCGGGGGCTGCCACAGTCAGAGTGCCGCCAGCTTTAGCAACAGCGTCAACAGCAGCAGCGGATGCGCCGGTGACTGCGATGGTTGCTTTGGCGGTGATTTCGCCTTTGGCCAGGATGCGGACGCCGTCCAGTTTGCGGCGGACCAGGCCGGAAGCAACCAGCGAATCCTCGGTGATGGAGGCTGCGTCCAGCTTGCCTGCGTCGATGAATTTCTGGATCAGGCCCAGGTTCACAACGGCGTATGCCTTGCGGTTCGGCTTGTTGAAGCCGCGCTTGGGCAGACGCTGGTACAAGGGCATCTGGCCGCCTTCGTAGCCATTGATCGAGACACCCGAACGGGATTTCTGGCCTTTGATGCCGCGGCCGCCCATTTTGCCTTTGCCGGAACCCGGGCCACGGGCCACACGGGTGCGTTTCTTGGCGGCGCCTGCATTGTCGCGCAGTTCGTGAAGTTTCATGTCGCTTCTCCTTGCCGGATGTGGCCCCCGAAGCGTGATGGGCCAAACACGGCGTTTCTTGATTGGTGATTCTGTGGCGCGGAACGCCACCGGGTGCCTATAGACGGCTTGGGGGATGGGATCAAGGGGGCGAGGCTGCCAGTGTTGACGTTCACTTCAGCGCGCAGTTTGATCACCCCATTGTCAATGAGAAAAAGATTCATGGATATTACAGGAACTGAGCACGGCGATCTTTCGATCTATGAGTTCACACGCGAGAAGCTGAAGCGGCATAGCGCAGCCAAGACTGTCGAAGGGCAAAAAATTCTTCAAGACAAACGCCTGTTCCTCAGCTTTGTCAGACTAGAAAGAAGCAGGGCAGCGTCTGACTTTGACAGAGTTACGAGGGACGCCTGCAATTGCAGAGACAAGCTGCGCGATGCTGGCATCGAGCAAGCATATGGGTTCGTGCTGCTTTATTTGCGCTTCAGCTACGCTGGTGTCCACAGGCATGCACCGGTCAGGCAGGATAGGAAAATCACTTACTCTGCAACTTACCAACGCCACATAACGCCCGAGCAGATCCTGATTCAGAATTGGGCAGAGCTTCAGGACAAGAAGTTCGGAGAAACGATGCGAAGAGCAATGCACTGGGTGGCCTAGCGGTACCACCGCTCTGCTTGAACGCCACTGCAATTGGCATGCGCGCAAAACCTTCGCCAAGGCCCCTGCCCTGCCGGTTGCGTGTCCTGCCGTCTGTCTCTGTTTCCGTTCCGCTGCTGGCCGTCCGTTAAAGGGTGGCGGCGCCGCCGGGGTGGAGATGGGATGGGGTTGCCCCCATGCGAATACGCGTATCGCGCGCTCCGGGTGCCAGACCGGAGCCCTGTTCCAGGTGCCGGGGGTGTCAGGCCCGGCGGGTGATCATGACCGGGGATGATGTTGGCAGAGCGGGGTTAAAACCCCGTAGGCGGTGCGTACGGTGAGTGCGCAACGGGCTGGCGACCCCGGTTTTGAAGATCACGGAGGGCAGTGCCCGAACCGGGGTGGGCGAGGAGCGCCCGCCCCGTTTTGCCGGCGTCAAACCTTCGGTTTGACAGGGGCAGTTCGGGCGCTGCCCGGCCTGCCGCCGGGCGGTTTTTTTGTGCGTGCCCCGACAACAAACAAAAACGCCCCCGCCGGGATGGCAGGGGCGCCTTTGGGCCAGGCATTCGGAGAGGGAGGAGGATCCGTCAGCCGGCCGGGGAGATCACTTGCCGTAGACGTGCTCGCGGGCGGCGCCGGGGATGGCGCAGCGGCTGAGGCCGATGTCGGCCAGGTCGCGGGCCGAGAGCGCGCGCAGGGCGTGCACAGTCTGCCGGTATTCGCGGCGCAGCTGCCAGTTCCGGTAAAGACCGGACAGGATGCCTGCAAAACGGGCGGGGATGCCGGCAGAGACCGGCGCGGTGAGAGTTGAATAAGCCATTGTTCTTGTTCCTTCGCTGCGCTGCCTGAACGTGCTTCCGGCGCGTCGCTTGATCTGTTCGTCTGAAGTGACAGGGAGATAAGGATGGACCGGCAGGCCCGCAACGGCTGCTTCGGTCTGGCGGCTATGCGGCGGGTGCATAGCACAAATGCGTGAGGCACCTTGAAAGCCCGCAATAGAAACCGCCCCCGCCCCGGATAGGGGCAGAGGCGCTTTGGCCCGGGCTTGAAGAGGAGGAGGAGAGGAGCGCCCGGGAAAAGGGAATTCTTAGCCGTAGACGTGCTGATGCGCGATGTCGGCAATGTCGCTGCGGCGGACGCCGATGTCCGAGAGCTCGTGGTCGGACAGCGCGTCCAGCTCGTTGTAGGTGCGCTGGAATTCGCGGGCTTTGGTCCAGGAATCCACCAGGCCTTCGACGGTTGCGCGGATGCGGGCGGTCAGGCTGTGGCCGGTGTGTGCAGCGGAGATAACATGTGCCATCGTTCAGGTCCTTCGTGTCTGATGCCGGGCCTATTCCCGGCGGTCTTTGTTCAGTCTTTCGATGTGACACCGAGATAGGACCGGGGAATGAGTCGAACAACTGACGCAACCGGCAAGCCGCTATGCACGCGCTGCAAGGGCTTTTATAGCAATCTCTCTCACGACCGGCGAACGCAGTCAGATCCGATAGAAATTTCAGAACGCTGCACTGGTTCCGCTAAGCTCAGAAAATGCTGCCCCAGTTGTCCCGAGCTCGGTTCCAGTCTCAGGTGCCAGGACGCAAAAAACCCCTGAACAATGACACCGCGCCCCAGAGTAGAAAGACCGGCAGGACAAGCATTCGCAGCGCGAAGACGCCGATCAATGTCAGAGATGAGCGAAGAATTGAGTCGGCCTCCGCTACAAACACCTGCGCCGCTTCGAGATACCGTCCGCTCTGCTCAAAGACTCCACTGATACCATCGCTGACCCCCGCTATCCGGCCGCCGAGCCACCCCAGCATCCCCTCATCCGCTTGTGCTTCCTGAGATGCCTCCGCTGTCACGTCATCCTCTGCCCCTAAGAGAATGTTGGCTTTCTGCGCGACGCCATCAAGTTCAGCCATAGCAGCACTCATCCGGGCTTCGGTGGCGCGCTCACCGGCCCAGACACCGAAGGCGAAAACCAAGGGCATGGCAAGGCCAGCCGCGAATCCAAAGGCAATCCCTCTATTGCAAAGCGATATCACTGGTCCGGAGAAACTGGACATATGGCTGGCAGCAGCCCGGCCCAACAACCCGGCTCCGAGAGCGATAAGCCCGAGCGATGCCACGGGCGCCATACCGACCGTGACCAGCGCCGCCCCTGCCGCAACGAGAAACACCGCGTCGGCCACGCGCTCCACCGTGTCATCAACCGGTTCCAGAACCTTCAGGGGCTGCAGGCTCGCCTGTCCGACGACCGAGGCACCCACTTCAATTTCCTGCGCCGTTGAAAGTGCAGCGTTGATTGCGCGCAACGAAACATAAACAGCTACAGCGGAGGTTGCGACATTTTCCGATGTCCACTCCGCCGCCGAGACCAGCGGGTTCCAATCGCTGCGTCCAACCAGGCCGAACACTCCGGTGCACAGCAGGAACAGCCCGGCAAAAGCCCAGACAGCTGCTTTGGCGCCTTTTCGCATTGGAACGCGGGCCGGGTTGATCATATTTGGGTCACCGCTGCTGACAGGAAGGTTGCACACACGCATACCACGTAACGACCGAGACACAACACATCTGCGCCACCCGCCGCCGCCCCTCCCGGCCCGGAAACGAAAAACGCCCCCGGCGAACCGGAGGCGTTTTCCAAAGTCAGTGCTCGAAAAGGGGCTTAGCCGCGCTCTTCGATGATCTGAACCAGGTGCGGGATCGAGTTGACCATGCCGCGGACCGAAGGAGTATCCTCCAGCTCACGGGTCTTGTGCATCTTGTTCAGGCCCAGGCCAACCAGGGTTGCGCGCTGTTTGGCGGGGCGGCGGATCGGCGAGCCGATCTGCTTGACGACGATGGTTTTTGCCATGTCTCTCTACTCCTTACGCTTCAGCTTCGGCAGCTGCCGGTGCGTCGTCCCGCTTGGGCAGGATGTCGGCGACCTTTTTGCCGCGGCGCTGAGCCACCGAACGCGGGCTCTGCTCTTTCTGCAGGCCGTTCAGGGTGGCGCGGATCATGTTGTAGGGGTTCTGCGAACCGATCGACTTGGAGACCACGTCCTTGATGCCCAGCATCTCGAACACGGCACGCATCGGACCACCGGCAATGATACCGGTACCTTCCGGTGCGGTCCGCATCACAACTTTGCCTGCGCCGTGACGGCCGGCCATGTCGTGGTGCAGGGTGCGGCCTTCTTTCAGCGGCACGCGGATCATCTGGCGCTTCGCCTGCTCGGTCGCCTTGCGGATCGCCTCGGGCACTTCTTTCGCCTTGCCCTTGCCAAAGCCGACGCGGCCTTTCTGGTCGCCAACGACAACCAGGGCTGCGAAGCCAAAGCGCTTACCGCCTTTTACGGTTTTCGACACGCGGTTGATCGCGACCAGGCGATCTGCAAATTCCGGTGCCTCTTCACGCTCGCGGCGGGGGCCGCGGCGGTTTTCACGTTCTGCCATCAGGCATTCCTTTCATAGGGCGCAGTCCAGTAACAAAGGGGGCGCCTGTTTTTCCGATCCTTGGTGAGAACCGGCCCAAAGGCCGGTCTCCCGGATCATCGGGGCAGCCCCAAGAGGCTGCCCGCATGGGATTTAGATCTTCAGGCCGCCTTCACGCGCAGCGTCGGCCAGAGCCTTCACCTTGCCGTGGAACAGGAAGCCGCCGCGGTCGAAGTAGGCTTCGCTCACGCCAGCCGCTTTCGCGCGCTCTGCGATTGCTGCGCCAACTTTGGCCGCTGCTTCGATGTTGTTCTTGCCGACTACACCGAGATCTTTTTCCAGGGTCGACGCTGCTGCCAGGGTCACACCGCGCAGGTCGTCGATCAGCTGAACAGAGATGTTCTTGTTCGAACGGTGCACGGACAGACGCGGACGGCCTGCGTTCACTTTGCGAAGCTTGTTCCGGACGCGCAGCCGGCGCTTCAGAAACAGGGTACGTTTGCTGTTTGCCATTTTGCTGGTCCTTACTTCTTCTTGCCTTCCTTGCGGAAGATGAACTCGCCCTTGTAGCGGATGCCCTTGCCTTTGTACGGCTCGGGACGGCGCCAGTCGCGGATTTTCGCCGCCACTTCGCCCACCTGCTGCTGGTCGATACCTTCCACAACGATTTCAGTCTGCTTCGGTGCGGTGATGGTGATGCCATCGGGTGCAACGAAGTCGACGTCGTGGCTGTAGCCCAGGTTCAGCTTCAGGGTGTTGCCCTGCATCTGAGCCCGGTAACCCACACCCTGGATCTCCAGCTCTTTTTTGAAGCCCTGGGTCACGCCGGTCACGAGGTTGGCCACCTGAGTGCGGGACATGCCCCACTGCTGACGGGCACGCTTGGACTTGCCGCGCGGCTCGATGGTGACAACGTTGTCGTTCACGGAGAGGGTGACGTCGTCGGTTGCGGTGAAGGTGCGGGCGCCTTTCGGGCCTTTCACTTCGATGGTCTGGCCGGACACAGAGGCGGAAACGCCGCTGGGCAGTTCGACCGGTTTCTTACCAATACGGGACATTGCGAGGCCTCCTTAGAAGACGGTGCAAAGCACTTCGCCGCCAACGTTGGCTGCGCGTGCGTTTGCGTCCGACATCACACCCTTGGGGGTGGAGACAATCGACACGCCCAGGCCCTGGCGGACCGACGGGATGTCATTGACGCCCATGTAAACGCGGCGGCCGGGCTTGGAGACCCGCTTGAGCTCGCGAATGACAGGTTCGCCGTCGAAGTACTTGAGGCTGATTTCGATGGCCGGGTGGCCATTTTCACCAGTCATCTTCTCATAACCGCGGATGTAGCCCTCGTCCGCCAGCACGTCCAGCACCCATGCCCGCAGCTTGGAAGCCGGGGTCATGACGGTGGATTTGCCGCGCATCTGAGAGTTACGGATACGGGTGAGCATATCGCCGATAGGATCGTTCATATCAGTCTCTCCCTTACCAGCTCGATTTCACCAGGCCGGGGATCTGACCAGCAGAACCCAGCTCGCGCAGCGCAATACGGCTGACCTTCAGCTTACGGTAGTAAGCGTGCGGACGGCCGGTGAGCTGGCAACGGTTGTGAAGACGGGTTGCCGACGAGTTGCGCGGCAGTTTCGCCAGTTTCAGACGCGCCTTGAAGCGCTCTTCCATCGGGCGAGATTCGTCGTTTGCGATTTCTTTCAGCTCGGCACGCTTTGCGGCGTATTTAGCCACCAGGCGCTCGCGCTTCTTCTCGCGTTCGATCATGCTTTTCTTAGCCATGGTCTCTATCCTTCCCGCGCTTAGCTGTTGAAGGGCATGTTGAAAGCTTTCAACAGCGCCTTTGCTTCCGCGTCGGTTTTCGCGGTGGTGGCGATCACGATGTCCATGCCCCAGGCCTCGTCGATCTTGTCGAAATCGATTTCCGGGAACACGATGTGCTCTTTCAGGCCCATGGCATAGTTGCCGCGGCCGTCGAAGGAGGTGCCCGAAACACCGCGGAAGTCGCGGATACGGGGCATCGCAATGGTGATCAGACGGTCGAGAAATTCGTACATCCGGTCACCGCGCAGGGTCACCTTGGCGCCCATTGGCATGCCTTCGCGAACGCGGAAGCCGGCGATGGAGTTCTTTGCCACGGTGGTCAGAGCCTTCTGGCCCGCAATCGCGGTCAGGTCGGCCTGGGCGGATTTGGCTTTCTTGCTGTCTTTGACAGCAGCACGGCCGCAGCCGATGTTCAGAACGATTTTCTCCAGCTTGGGGAGCATCATGTCGTTCTTGTAGCCGAACTCTTCTTTCAGGGCGCCACGGATGGTGTCCTTGTAGAGAGTTTTCAGGCGCGGGGTGTAGGTTGCAGCGTCAAGCATCAGACAGTCTCCCCGGTGGTCTTGGCGAAGCGCACCTTCTTGCCGTCTTCCTCGCGGAAGCCGACGCGGGTTGCTTTGCCGTTGCTGTCCAGCAGTGCCAGGTTCGACAGGTCGATCGGCAGTGCCTTGGGCAGACGGCCGCCCTGGCTGTTTTGAGTCTGGCGGGTGTGGCGGATGGCCATGTTCACGCCTTCGACGACGGCTTTGCCGGCCTTCGGGTCAACGGAAGCAATGGTGCCTTCCTTGCCCTTATCGCGGCCTGCCAGCACGACGACCTTGTCGCCTTTACGGAGTTTCGCAGCCATGATTACAGCACCTCCGGAGCCAGCGAGATGATCTTCATGAAGTTCTTCGCGCGCAGTTCACGAACAACCGGCCCAAAGATACGGGTACCGACCGGCTCGTTGTTGTTGTTCAGGATGACAGCTGCATTCCGGTCAAAACGGATCGCGGTGCCGTCTTCGCGGCGGACTTCTTTGGCGGTGCGCACGACAACGGCCTTACGGACGTCGCCTTTTTTCACGCGGCCGCGCGGGATGGCTTCTTTAACCGAGACGACGATGATGTCGCCAACGGAAGCGTATTTACGCTTGGAGCCACCCAGAACCTTGATGCACTGAACTCGGCGGGCGCCGGAGTTGTCAGCAACATCCAGATTTGTTTGCATCTGGATCATGTGGTTTCTCCCGACCTATGGGGCAGCGATGCGTGCTGTTATCCCCCAGGGTTTCGACTGACTGTTAAGTCTAGCCGCCAGGAGTCTCGGATGAGACTCTTAGGCTTCCAGAACTTCCCAGCGTTTCGTTTTCGATTTCGGCGCGCATTCGATGATGCGTACGGAATCGCCGACCTTGAAAGCGTTCTTTTCATCGTGAGCCCGGTATTTCTTGGACTTACGGATGGTTTTCTTCAGAACCGGGTGCGTGAAGCGGCGTTCAACCGAGACGGTGACGGTCTGGGCGTTTGCGTCGCTGGTCACAACGCCTTGCAGGATACGTTTGGGCATTGTGTCGCTCCTTATTCGGCTGCTGCTGCAGCTTTTTCGTTCAGGATGGTCTTGACGCGGGCAGCGTTGCGGCGGGCCGCTTTGATGCCGGAGGTCGATTCCAACTGACCGGTTGCCTGCTGAAAGCGCAGGTTGAAGCTCTCTTTTTTCAGGGATGCGAGCATATCGCGGAGTTCATCCACGGTCTTCTCGCGCAGATCATTGGCGTTCATCGCCTTTGTTCCTTGTCCAAAGCACCAGAAGGCCCCGAGGGTCACCTTTTTACCTGGTGGGTTATGTCAACTGCCCGGAAGGGGCAGCAAAAAAGAATCACCTGACCCGGATCCAAGACGGATTGGGTTCAAGCGATGGGTCCCTATAGAGGAGACGGGGGTGAGGGGCAAGGGAAAGATTGGAACGCCCCAGGGCTGCCCGCCAAAGGCGGTCAGATGATCTCATCCTCATCGAACATCGCCGCCCCGTCCAGCTGGGCGTTCAGGCTTTCGATGCGGCCCTCTGCCTCCTCCGGCGCGGAGACTTTGGCAATGTGGAACAGCGCGTCGCCTTCGTTGACGATGGGCATGTTGGCGCGGCCGATGATCAGGCCCGGCTGGCTGGCGGTCAGCTCTACCTCTTCCTCGCCGAAGGGGTCGGCGACAATGCCCAGCACGTCGCCCTCCTCGACCATTTCACCGGTGGTTTTGTAGGCGCGCAACAGGCCGCCGGCAGGCGCACGCTCCCAGCTGCTGTCGCTGGCCCGGACCGGCACCGCCTCGGCCAGCGGCACGCCATCCTCGGGGATCATCCCCAGCGCGTGCATCACCCGCAGGATGCCCGCCACGCCGACGCGGGCGGACTGCTCGTCGAACCGCAGCCCCTCCCCCGCCTCGTAGAGCAGGATATCGACGCCCGCCTTCTGCGCCTCCTTGCGCAGCGAGCCATCACGGAGAGAGGAGCGGATCACCACCGGGGCGCCGAAGGCATCGGCGTATTCCAGCGTCTCCTTGGACTTGGGCGACACCCGGATCTGCGGCATGTTGGTGCGGTGGATGGCGGCGGAATGCAGGTCGATGCCCAGATCACAGCGCGCCACCACCTCTGTCATGAACAGATGCGCCAGGCGGCTGGCCAGGGATCCGCCCTCGCTGCCCGGAAAGCACCGGTTCAGGTCGCGCCGGTCCGGCAGGTAGCGGGAGTGGTTCAGGAAGCCGAAGGTATTGACGATCGGCACCACGATCAGCGTGCCCTTCAGGCGCGAGAACTGGCGGCTGCGCAGCAGGCGGCGGGCGATTTCCACCCCGATCACTTCATCGCCATGGATGGCGGCGGAGACAAACAGCGCTGGCCCCTCCTTCGCGCCGTGGATCACATGGGCGGACATGGTGACCGGCGTGTGGTCCGACAGAACGCTGACCGGCATATCCACCGTGCGGCGGGTGCCGGGCGGAATGTGGAAGCCGCCGATTTCAAAAGGGGAACGCCGCGCCATCTATACCTCCCGCAGTGCCGTTCCGGGACGCTATGCGGGTTCGAAGGCTTTTACAATTGCCGCACCCTGTTGAGAATTGTTTCGAACTGCCAGCCGTCGGGAAGGCGGGGGAGCCAGAGGCGGGTTTCTGCCGTATGAATCATCATGGCGCCGCGGACGGTCCTGAGACGCCGGATGTCTTTGATGGCAACTTCACTGCTCATGCCCTGCTTTTCCACAACCAGAACACGCTGCGTGGTGATCACATAAGTGGCTGAGCGAAAGGCCCGGTGAACGAACAGCCAGATCACCAGAGCAACCGGCGCGCAAAGAACAATGACCAGAATTTCGGTCAGCGTGGGCGCGATGCGCGCGTGGACAGCATGAACAACCTGCTCGCCGTCTCGGAGCACGAGCGGCGCATGGTCATACATTGGCAATGCCCGGTTTGCGGTTGAACCGCAGGGGAAGGCAAATCAGTCCCACTTGTAGTTGAAGCTCACTGAAATCCGCTCGTCCTCGGCCATATTCATCGGCACCTCGTGGCGCAGCCAGCTTTCCCACAAGAGCACATCGCCCACATCCGGTTTCATGTAGATGAAGGGCTGCAGTTCGCGCCGGGCTTCCTTGGTACGGGTGGGCGCCGCCATCATCCGGGCGGAGCGCGGGTCCTCCAGCTTGAGCGCGCTGGCGCCGTCGGGCATCGACACATAGGTGGTGCCGGAGATCACCGAATGGGGGTGCAGGTGGCTGGAATGGGTGCCGCCCTCGGGCAGGATGTTGATCCAGAGATCTTCCAGCTTCAGCGCGCGCCCGTCCAAATCGAACTCCAGATCCTTTGCGAACGCCGCGACGTGCTGGTCCAGCGATTTCACCAGGTCGGCAAAGATCGGGAAGCGCCAAGGCAGATCGGTCAGCGAAGCATAGGAGGTATAGCCGGGATAGCCGTTCTCCTCGCACCAGTCCTGGCCCGCATCATCATCGCCGGCGATGACAAGGCAGGAGTTTTCCAGTTCCTGCGCGTCAACCTTTGGTCCGTATTCAGACAGTTGCGCGCGGTAGAGGCGGGTCACGAAGAGCGATTCAATCTGGGCCATGCCAGCGTCTTAGCGCAGCCCGCCTGCGAGCGCGAGTGCCGCCAGGAGAATCGCCCGCTCTTTCTGCTGCCGCGCAGCCTGCAGAGCGGCAGGCCTCAGGCAAATCCCCTGTCGTGGCTCGCCGCAATTTCACGCCCGATGTGCAAGATCCCGCAGGAACCGCAGAAGTGAAGGCATTGCGCAATGACCCTTTTCGAAGACGATACCTTGCGGCCGGACGCCCTGAAACCGGTTCGCTCTCCAGCAGAGGAAACTGCACTGCTTTCCCAATCCGGCACCGTCCAGCCAGTTTGGGCCGACGGGCAGTCCGTGAATTCGTGAACGACGTTCAGAAAATACTTGACGGCGCCGCAGAGGTGGCGCAATGTTGTGAACATCGTTCATGGACGGAGTTCAAATCATGCCCATTTCCAAGAGCCTGCTGGCAGCCGTTGCGGTTTGCGCAGCATCCCAGGCCGCAGCAGGCCCCAGCACCCAGCATTCGGCACAAAGCCTTCAGCATTCCGGATACAGCGCCGCCGCCAGCAGTGAAGCTGCGGCTGCCACCGCTGTGGCAATTGTTGCCATTCCTGTTCTGGCCGTGGGCGCCGGGCTCGTGGTGTCCGCAAACGCGCTGGCCTCCCCCCATCCGCATAGCCATGCCCATAGCCACCCTGCCCCGGGGCAAATCCCGCAGCCGGCACAAGGAGGCAACCGATGATACGCAGGATATTCATCGCAATGGCTGCTGCGGCCGCCCTCCATGCCGCCCCTGCTGCAGCTGGCAGCAGCGAAACCGGCAAGACGCATTTGCCCATTTCTGATACCGCCGCCTTTTCAAATCAGGTGCAACTGGATCTGGCGGCCCGCGGCGCCGGTATCGCAATTGTAGCACGGACCGGGCGGCCACCGCACACGCTGCCGGAGGGGGTCAACTATACGCATACCGCCTTGTGGGTTTATTCAACGATCAAAACCCCGGACGGCAGCAGCGCCAAAGGGTACCGGGTGTACAATCTCTATCAAGACCAGGATGACCTGACCCGCAGCTCCCTGGTGCAAGAGGCGCCTGCAGATTTCTTCAGAAGCGCCCACACGCTGGATACGGGCATCATCATCCCCGCCCCGCACTTGCAGCGCAAACTGCTGAAGGCCATCGCCAGCCCGGTCTATCCCGCACTGCACAACCCCAGCTATTCGGTGCTGTCCAACCCCAACACAACGCAGTTCCAGAACTGCAACGAACTGACCCTGGACCTGCTGATTGCCAGTATTTATGGCACGACGGACAAATCCGGGATCAAGGCCCGGATCGCCGCCGAGTTTCACCCCCAGCCGATCCGCATCAACGGGCTGAAACGGTTTCTGGCCCCCGCCGCCTCGGCTTCGCTGACAACATCCGACCATGGCAAGGGCGTCGCGACCGTGACCTTTGGCTCGCTGGCACGCTACCTGCGGGCCAAAAACCTCGCCTCAGAGATCTACCAGCTCACGCCTGACAGGGCGGTGCGGCTATAAACTGCCCCAGCCAAAAAACAAGAAAGCCCCCCGCTGATTGCTCAGCGGGGGGCTTTTAATTCTCCATGACCGGCAGAGTTTACCAGTCTTCGCGGACCACGACGCGGGTCTTGACCGGCAGCTTCATCGCGGCCAGGCGCAGAGCCTCGCGTGCGATTTCATCGCTGACGCCGTCGATCTCGAACATCACGCGGCCAGGCTTAACCTTGGCTGCCCAGTAGTCCACGGAGCCTTTACCTTTACCCATACGGACTTCGGTCGGCTTCGAGGTCACCGGAGTGTCCGGGAAGATACGGATCCAGACACGGCCCTGACGCTTCATGTGGCGGGTCATGGCACGGCGGGCAGCTTCGATCTGGCGTGCAGTCACACGCTCAGGCTGGGTTGCCTTCAGGCCATAGGTGCCGAAGTTCAGGTCGGAGCCGCCTTTTGCCAGGCCGTGGATCCGGCCCTTGTGCATCTTGCGGAATTTAGTGCGCTTTGGCTGAAGCATCTCAAATCCTCCTTAGCGACGGCCGCCACCAGCACCACGGGGTGCAGGGCCGTCCTGGATTTCTTGTGCTTTACGGTCACGCGCCGAAGGATCGTGCTCCATGATCTCGCCTTTGAAGATCCAGACCTTGATCCCGATGATCCCGTAGGGGGTCATCGCTTCGGAGTGTGCGTAATCGATGTCGGCACGCAGGGTGTGCAGCGGCACGCGGCCCTCACGGTACCATTCGGTACGCGCGATTTCCGCACCGCCCAGACGGCCAGCGACGTTCACCCGGATACCCAGGGCGCCCATGCGCATGGCGTTCTGCACGGCCCGTTTCATGGCACGGCGGAAGGACACACGGCGCTCCAGCTGCTGAGCGATGGACTCGCCGACCAGCTGAGCGTCCAGTTCCGGCTTGCGCACTTCAACGATGTTGAGGTGCAGCTCGGAATCGGTCATCTTGGCGATTTTCTTGCGCAGGACTTCGATGTCCGCGCCTTTCTTGCCGATGATGACGCCCGGACGGGCGGTGTGAATGGTCACGCGGCATTTCTTGTGCGGGCGCTCGATGATGACGCGCGCAATGCCAGCCTGCTTGCATTCTTCCTTGATGAACTCGCGGATTTTCAGGTCCTCGAGCAGCAGATCACCGTAGTCTTTGGTGTCGGCGTACCAGCGGCTGTCCCAGGTGCGGTTCACCTGAAGGCGCATGCCGATCGGATTGACTTTCTGACCCATTAGGCTTGCTCCTCAACTTGACGCACCTTGATGGTGATCTCCGCGAACGGCTTCAGGATTTTGCCGAACCGGCCACGGGCACGCGGACGGCCGCGCTTCATGGTCAGGTTCTTGCCAACCCATGCCTCGGCGACGATCAGTTCATCGACGTCCAGGTTGTGGTTGTTTTCAGCATTCGCGATGGCGGACTGAAGGCATTTCTTCACGTCCTGCGCGATCCGCTTGTTGGAGAAAGTCAGGTCGGTCAGGGCCTTCTCGACTTTCTTGCCGCGGATCATCTGAGCCACCAGGTTCAGTTTCTGCGGGGAGGTACGGAGCATGCGCAGTTTTGCCATTGCTTCGTTGTCTGCCACGCGGCGGGGGTTCTTTTCCTTGCCCATGACTTACTTCCGCTTCGCTTTTTTGTCTGCGGCGTGGCCATAATAGGTGCGGGTCGGCGAGTATTCACCGAACTTCTGACCGATCATGTCTTCCGAGACGTTGACGGGGATATGCTTCTGGCCGTTGTACACACCAAAGGTCAGGCCGACGAACTGCGGCAGGATGGTGGAACGGCGCGACCAGATCTTGATCACTTCATTGCGGCCCGATTCACGCGCTGCTTCTGCCTTTTTCAGGACGTAAGCATCAACGAAGGGGCCCTTCCATACGGAACGTGCCATGGATTAGCGGCCTTTCTTCTTGGCGTGGCGCGAGCGGACGATGAGCTTCTGCGACGCCTTGTTTTTGTTGCGGGTCCGTTTGCCCTTGGTCGGTTTGCCCCAGGGGGTCACCGGGTGGCGGCCACCGGAGGTCCGGCCTTCACCACCGCCGTGGGGGTGGTCGATCGGGTTCATGACGACACCACGCACGGAAGGACGCTTGCCCTTGTGGCGCATACGGCCGGCTTTACCGAAGTTCTGGTTCGAGTTGTCCGGGTTCGACACAGCACCGACGGTTGCCATGCATTCCTGACGGACCAGGCGCAGTTCGCCCGAGGACAGGCGGATCTGAGCGTAACCGCCGTCACGGCCAACGAACTGAGCGTAGGTACCGGCTGCGCGGGCAATCTGGCCGCCTTTGCCGGGCTTCATTTCGATGTTGTGAACGATGGTACCGATCGGCATGCCCGAGAACGGCATTGCGTTGCCCGGCTTGATGTCAGCCTTCGCGGATGCGATGACCTGGTCGCCAACTGCCAGACGCTGCGGCGCCAGGATGTAGGCTTGCTCGCCGTCTTCGTATTTGATCAGCGCGATGAATGCGGTCCGGTTCGGGTCGTATTCGATCCGCTCAACGGTGGCCGCTACATCAAATTTGTTCCGTTTGAAGTCAACGATCCGGTAGAGGCGCTTTGCGCCGCCGCCACGGCGGCGTGCAGTGATCCGTCCGGTGTTGTTCCGGCCGCCCGATTTGGTCAGACCCTCAGTGAGAGATTTGACCGGACGCCCTTTCCAAAGCTCCGAACGGTCGATCAGAACCAGCCCACGCTGGCCCGGCGTCGTCGGCTTATACGACTTGAGTGCCATGCTTTCTGTCTTCCGTTTAGCGTGCCAGGCCTTAGGTTCTTGTCTTTGGCCCAGCTATGTTGAAGGCCCCCGTAGGTGCCTGAGATATAGGGCCCCGAAGGTCCCCGAGTTCGTGCATCCTGACAAACATAACGACCCCGGAAACGAATCCGGGGTCTGCAGGATGGATGGCGTTTAGCAGAGTCGCCGGGAGGTGGCAATGACAGACTTCCGGCTTTTCAGAGATTGCCGTCAGGCTGCCGGGTACCGCCCCGCTGCCCTCCTGTTTGGACCATCCGGCTGCCAAGTGCCACCCCGGCAGTTTCTGCTGCCTCAAGACAGAAACGCCGACGCGGCATGCCGTTCGAGCAGATCCTGGACCAACGGGTTCGGGAACCGGCGGCGGAGCGTGACCGCAAAAAATGTTTCCTGAATGCGGGGGTGCTCGCTGGCCTCTCTGAGCCGGCCGGAGTTCAACTCATCCGTCACGACAATGGGCGCAACAAGGGCCAGCCCGATATCCTCCCGCGCGAGAAGCCGCATCATGGCCATGTCATCCACTTCCGCCGCGATCTGAGGACGGACCGACAACCGGCTGGCCAGGGCATCAAAAGCCGTGCGCACACTGCTGCCGGCGGTGGGCAGAATGAAGGGCTGTTCAAGGAGAAGCTCCCGCAGCGGGCGGTCCGGGTCGAGCCGCGCAGGACTGCCGACAATGCTGACATCCTGCTCGCCGATCTTGTGTGCCTCATACGGGGTCAGGCTGTCATCCGGCGGCGGCTGGTTCATCAGCACAAGGTCGACGTTCAGCGTTCCCAGGCCCTCGAGCAACTCCGCCGGACTGCCTGAGCGCAGGACAACCTCAACATCGCTGCGGGACAGGATCGGCCTCAGAAACCCGATCTGAAAGTTACGGGACAGCGTCGCGAGCGCGCCCACACGCAGGGCCTTCCGGCTTTGGACCGCCCCCGACAGCGTAGCGACAAGCTCTTGACCGGTCGAGAATATCGCATCCGCGTGGCCCAGCGCGATACGCCCGGCCTCAGTCAGATGAAGCTGCCGCCCGCGGCGTTCGAACAGGTCGTGGCCCAAGCGCTCTTCCAATTGCTTGATCTGAACTGACAGCGCCGACTGCGACAGGTTCAGCCGTTGCGCGGTGCGGGTCAGATTGCCGTCATGCGCAACCGCCCAGAAGTACCGGAGATGATGATAGTTCAATGGCATTCATTCTATATACTAGAACGAAATCGATCAAACAATGAATTTTTATCACGGAAAGCTGTGTCTTATGCATTTCCCAATGTCTCTGACTGAGAAAACTGAAGGGTTCCGATCATGACCTATCTTCTTCTGCCCCTCCTCAGCCCGCTGGTCCTGCTGGCTGCAGCCTTCTATGCGTTCCGCCATCCCGGCAAACGTCCCGGGCGGGTGCCGGTACTGGCCGAGGCCGCTGCCTTTGCCGCCTTTGCCATCGCGGCGGCAGCTGCCACGCTTCTGATTTTGAATGGCTCCGGCACCTCGGCATTGATCGGGCTTTTCGGGGCCGGGCTGTCGGTCCGGCTGGACGCGGTAAGTGCGGTGATGCTGGTTCTGGTCAGCTTCATCGGCTGGATCGTCCTGCGCTTTTCCAAGACCTACCTGGACGGCGAAGACCGGCAGGGCGCCTTCACGGGCTGGGTCAGCACGGCACTGGCCTCTGTTCTGCTGCTGGTGATGTCCGGCAATCTCATCCAGCTCATTGCGGCCTGGACAGTGACCAGTCTGGCGCTGAACCAGCTGCTGCTGTTTTATCCCGAACGCGCGACAGCCCGGCGGGCTGCCCGCAAGAAGGCCGTGGTTGCACGGCTGAGCGAGGGCGCCTTGGCCGGTGCCGTTATTTTGCTGATCGCCGCAACCGGGACGACGGATATCGAAACGATCCTGTCCACGGCCGGAGCCGGCTGGCTGACGGCCGCGGCCGCCCTGCTGATCGCCGCGGCGGCGGTTCTGGCCTCGGCGCAGTTCCCGCTGCACGGCTGGCTGACCGAGGTGATGGAGGCGCCCACACCGGTTTCCGCCCTGCTGCACGCAGGTGTGATCAACGCGGGCGGGTTCCTGCTGATCCGCTTTGCCGACGTGATGCTGCTGGCTCCGGGCGTGATGGCGCTGCTGGTCATGCTCGGCGGGTTCACCGCGCTGTTCGGCGGCCTGGTGATGCTGACCCAGCCCGCAGTTAAAACGTCGCTGGCCTGGTCGACCATCGCGCAGATGGCCTTCATGATCATGCAATGCGGCCTGGCGCTGTTCCCGCTTGCCCTGCTGCACATCGTGGCGCACTCGCTCTATAAGGCGCATGCCTTCCTCAGCTCAGGCGAGGCAGTGCGCAACGTCGCCGCGATCCGCCGTCCCGGTCCGGTAGCAGTGCCAAGCGCGCGCAACGTGCTGCAGGCCTTTGCCATTGCCATCGTGATCTACAGCGGCGTTGGTGCGGTTCTGGGATTTGACGGCAAGTCGGTCCAGGCCATTGCCCTGGGTGTGATCCTGATCTTCGGTGTCGCCTACCTGCTGGCACAGGGCTTTGCCGACGCGGCGCCGCGGGCACTGATGCAACGGACCGCAGCCTATGCCCTGGCTGCCTCGGTCAGCTACTTTGCCCTGCAGGTCATCGCCCAGCATCTGACCGCGGGCAGCCTGCCGCCGGCCCCAACCCCCGGACCGCTGGAATGGGCGCTCATCCTCCTTGCCCTCGCAAGCTTTGGCCTGGTGGCCGTGGCGCAGGCAACCTTCCCGCTCTGGGCATCTCACCCAGCGGCCGCGGGACTGCGCGTCCACCTGACCAACGGTCTCTACGCCAATGCGATCTTCGACAAGCTGCTGGACGGATGGTCCAAGCGCGCTGCTGCCTGAAAGGAAACCCGCTCATGTTTGCGAAACTCGAGTCCTACCCCGCCGCCCTGCTGGAACTTGTTGCCGAAGCCAACACTGCTGCCAAGGCGATCCCGCCGCTCTTCCCGCTCTCTGCCAATGTTGCGGTGAACCCGTTCCTTGGCCAGACGAGCGAACCCCTGGCCGTCACTGCTGCGCGTCTTGAGCGCGCGGGAGGTGCCCGGATTACACCGCCGCGCGCCTATTGGGCGCAGAAGCTGGAGGCAGGCAGCATCACTGAAGCCGACCTGCAGGTCGCTCTGGCTGCGGTCGAAGGCCGCTTCAATGCGCCGAGACTGCAAGACATCAAGGCCGCCCTGGCCAGTGAGACTGCTGAACCCAAAGCCCTTCCAACAGTGGCCGAACTGGCCGCAGAGGTTTCGGGCATCGACTGGCCCGGACTGATCGAAGACCGCGTCAGCGTATGGGCCGCCAGTCATTTCGATCAGGGGCAGGCCCTGTGGCAGCAGGACGGCACCGGCGGTGCTTTCAGTGCCTGGCGGGACTTTGCCGCGCGTGACCTGACACCGGAGATCCACGGCCTGACGGGTTTCTGCGCCTTTGCTGCGGACACCAACCGGTCGCATTGGCGGGCCATCGGCCGGGCGTCGGAAACCCTTGGCGTGAACTCTAGCGCCGCCGCAACTGCATTCCACCGCTGGCTGATGACGCTGGGCGGCTGGGCACAGTACAGCCGCTATCTCCTGTGGCAAGCGGAACTGGAGGGCAAGCAGGACAGCACGGTGACAGAGCTTCTGGCCATCCGGATGGTCTTTGATGAAGCCCTGTTCGAGCTTTACAAAGACCAAATCCAGGCTCGCTGGGCAGAGGCTGTTGCGGCCCATCAGGCCCCGGTCACCCCGTCTGCGGACCTGGTCATCGACGCTGTTCTGCAGGAGGCCGCAGAACGGGCCGGACAACGCGCCCTGGAGGCCAAGCTGCTGCAGGGCAAACCGCAGCAAACCGAAGGGCGCCCGGATGTGCAGGCAGCCTTCTGTATCGACGTGCGCTCGGAAGTGTTCCGCCGCGCACTGGAGGCGCAAAGCAGCAGCATCCAGACCATCGGTTTTGCAGGTTTCTTCGGCCTGGCCAGCGCCCATAAGGCCGCAGGTTCGGATGTGACCGAAAGGCGCAACCCGGTGCTGCTCCAGCCCGGCATGGCCTCTCAGGCAGGCGAAACCGGGCAAGCCAACCTCAACCGCCGTTACTCGGCACGGGCCAAACGCGCCTGGGGCCGGTTCAAGCTCGCCGCTGTCTCCTCCTTTGCCTTTGTGGAGGCCGCTGGCCCGATCTATGTGGGCAAACTGCTCCGGGATGCACTGGGGCTGAATGGCCAGCCGGCCGCAGATCCCGCCCCCGTGATGGACCCGGAAATCGATCTGGAGAGCCGCGTGGGCATGGCCCGATCGGTACTGACAGCCATGTCGCTGACGGAGAATTTCGCACGGATCGTGCTGCTGGCAGGCCACGGCGCCCGAGTAACCAACAATCCGCATGAAAGCACGCTGCATTGCGGTGCCTGCGGCGGTTACGCCGGAGATGTGAATGCCCGCCTGCTGGCCAGCCTTTTGAACGACCCGAGCGTGCAGGCCGGCCTGCGGGACAAGGGGATCAGCATCCCCTCCGATACCGTCTTCGTGCCGGCGCTTCATCATACAACAACTGACGATCTGATCCTGTTTGAACAGGACCTGCCGGATGGGAAGCCGAAGCAAAACCTGAAGCAGCTGAGGACATGGCTCGCCGCAGCCGGCAGCCTGGCACGTGCCGAGCGCGCAATGCGCCTGCCGCGCGCGGACCGCGCCGCTGCAATTACCCGCCGGGCCCGGGATTGGGCTGAGACACGCCCTGAATGGGGTCTGGCAGGCTGCCGCGCCTTTGTCGCGGCGCCGCGCCACCGGACCGGCGCCACAGACCTGTCCGGCCAGGCCTTCCTGCACGACTACGACTGGCAGCGGGACGAAGGGTTCGGTGTGCTTGAGCTGATCGTGACGGCGCCCGTGGTGGTCGCCAGCTGGATCAGCCTCCAGTACTACGGCTCCACCGTGGCGCCGTCCGTGTTCGGCGGCGGCAACAAGCTGCTTCACAACGTGGTCGGCGGGATCGGCGTTCTTGAGGGCAACACCGGCGCGCCGCGTCCGGGGCTGCCGTGGCAATCCGTCCACGACGGCACCGGTCTGCAGCACGACCCGCTGCGCCTGACCGTAGTCATCGAAGCGCCGCGCGAAGCGATGTCGAAAATCCTGAAACGCCACCCCAGGGTGCGCGAGCTGTTTGACAACGGCTGGCTGCACCTGATCGCAATGGACGGCGAAGGCAAGCTCGCCTGGCGCTACCGCCCTGGCCTCGAATGGGAACGCTTTAACGAACGCGCAGAAGCCCTCCGCGCGATCGCCGCGGAGTAACCTGCCTTTGCCGGCTTGAGAATGAGCAATCGGGCGGCACTGATCTGAAGATTTCAGAGCCGGTGCCGCCTCCGGATTGCATCAGCACCGGGGCTTTGTATCCTTCCACAGTTCAGGTCCGGCACTGCGCGGATGGTTGGCCGATGACCGGTTCGTGCAAAAGCTAGGCTCCCAGCCTTTTGCTCGTGTCCTCGGTTTTTTCGCCTCCGGCCATTCGCCCGAACGCCTGCCGCCAGCCTGGAGCCAGTGCTTCCATTTCCGCCAGCACTCCGGCATCTTCCAAGGATATCCTCCGGGTCAAGCGGGCTTGTGTCACGCGCAAGACGCTCCAGTCCGGGTGGCGCCTCTCTATCAGGGTTATCCTGTCGCCTGCCGCTACGCCGCCTTCTTCCAGAACACGGTAGTACCACCCCGTACGGCCCGTTTTCTGAAACAGGTAAGGCATCTTTTCGTTGCCCGTATGAAAGCCAAGTTTCCAGCACGGCTGGCGGCCCTGGCTGATCTGAACGGTGGCAGACCCCAGCCTGAGGATATCGCCTATACAGAGGTTTTCTTCTGTCAGGCCAATTGTGGTGATGTTTTCACCAAAAGCCGCAGCCGCCGTGCCGGGAGTCATATGCCCTTCGCTTTGCCAGGCGGCATAGTGATCAAAGGCATAGTGATGGACCGCTTTTTCCTCGCCGCCGTGCACGGTCAAGTCCGCCTGGGCATCGCCTGAAAATCCGGTCAGAGTAAGGGACTGGCGGCCGGGCACCCGGTCTTTCTGAATGGCTGAAGCTGCTTTGCCCGCCCAACGGTTCTGGACACTTCCGAAGAAAATGCCGCCGATTTCCACCGACAAGTCAGGATGTGTCATTCAGGCCTCTTTATGCTCAATACAAATCTTGTCTTTTTCCCCGGCTTCCAAGGCCAGCCCAAGCAAAGTGCAAAAGCCATTCGGAAAACTGGAATCGTGATAGGTACAGGTCCGGCAGCGTCCAAACGCCCGGCCGCCATTGGCAGCCAAAGCCAGCCTCAAACTTTGCATGAGGCCGCTTTCCAGATCTTCCCTGACGTCCGGCGGCAACGCGCCTATCGCCTTAGCAATGGGGTTCGGCTCCTTCAGGGCGGCCACACCTGCTTCTGTGAGCGCGTAGCATATTGACCGCTGATCCGTTTCTTGCCGCCGCTCGGTGACATACCCCTTGCGCACCAGCGCCTTCAGCGTCTGGGACATCGTTCCGCGCGTGGTTCCGAGATACTCCGCAACATGCGACGGCGACCGGGAAAACTGATTGGCTGCAGACAGATACTCGAGCGCCGCCTTTTGGGTCGGATTCAAATCCCCAATCCAGCCGCCTGCCGTGTCTATCCTGGCAAGGCGGTTGATGAGGATGCGGATACCGTGATCGTTTTTCATGACCAGACAATAGCGAGTCGAAATTAAAGTTGCAATCCATCTCATCTTTTAGTAGCGAGTCGCTATCAAATGAAAGGAGACGATCATGAAGCTTTCCCCATCAGTACTTGCCGCCGTTGTTCTCAGGGCCTCAACGGCCTTCGCAGGCGGGGACCACGCCCTGCATCAAGAGGGGGCCGTCATTTCGCCTGCAGATCCTGGCAAGGCGGCGGATTTTGACATTCTGGCCTCCCATGCGCATCGCGATGGCAATACCGTGACCTTCCACATGACCACTGCCGGCACCGCAGGCGCCTCAGTCCCGGATTCGGGTGGGACAGTTGGCGGTGCAGATGTCTGGTCTTATGTGTGGCCGACCTCTCTGGACCCATCTGCAGTGGGGTTCGAGGGCGGCACCGGAATTCTTGCGCTGGCTGCAACCAGCCACCCGGATTTCGACGATACCCCGCTTTTTGACGAAAACGGCGATGGCGATCCCGCAAATGACGGTGTCGAATGGCACAGCCATTGGGTTGTTCTGACTCCGGCAGAGGCCTGCGGCCCAGGCGCATTAGCCGTGCGCGACATCCCCGAAGGCGCTTCGCCCAAGCTGCCCGCGACATGGCCGGGTTTCCCGGTCTTCTTGGACAGCCCAGGATTTACACCGCTGTTTGACGGGCCGGAAATCAAGGTGAACGCCGGATTTGCCAGCGATGTGCAGCTGGATGGCGTTGCCTATGACGGGGTCACCTCTGCATTGCGGGTGAATGCCAACATCCACGCCCCCCTGCTGTGTGTCACCGATGTTTTCGATGTTGCCTCAGGTGATCTGAGCCTGCCCGGCAAGCTTCAGTAATCTCTAAGGGGCAGCCGCAGCAATCAATGTGGCGGCCCCTGGTTGAGAAAATGAAGAAATACGAAAGCCCATTTTTCGGGAGCCGCCCACCTGCCCCGGGATCCACCATCCAGTGAAAAAGAGGCCAGTCATCCTCCAAAAGTCAAACCGGTCCGGTCAAATCAGTCCTCTCAGCGGCTTGTAGTGCCGCGGTGTTTCCAAACGCTTCTGCGCGCCGTTTCTTCTTTGCAACCAGCATTTTGCGCGCGGCACTAGCCCGGGTTCTTCAGGCAGAAGTTTGCTTTCTGAACTGGCTGGGAGTCGCGCCCTCCCGCTGCCGGAAGGCGCGCTCAAATGCAGAAACCTCAGAATAACCCAACCTTTCGGAAATGTCGTGAAGCTGCGCGCCCGGAGCCAGCAGCATGCGCTTGGCTATCTCCATGCGGCAGCCCGCCAGCAGACGGGAAAACTTCTGCCCTTCATCCTCCAGCCGGCGCCGCAGAGTACGGCGCGACATGCCCAGGGCGGCGGCGATGGCGGTCTGTTCAAAACTTTCACGGCCGATCCGCATCAGCAGCTCTCGGCGCACCCGCACCGTCACCGGCGCCTCCCGTTCGCTTTGACGGGCGGAGCGGACAATCGACTGCGAAGCGGCTTTAAAGGCTGGATTTTCGCTGGCAGCCAGCGGCAGGTCAAGCAGGCCGGAGGAAAACACCAGCGTGTTCGAGGGCGCCGCACACTGTACCGGGCAGAGCGGCCCGGCGGCATTGTGACTGAGCAGCGCACTTGATTCGTGCTCTAGCGACAGCAGTTCAGGCCGCCAGTCCGGGCCGCTTGCAGAGCGAATCAGACTGTGGAAAACAGACAGCGTCAACTCTGCATCCTGCTGCCGCGGCCAGATGCTGTTGTCGAGGATCCGGTAGGTCAGCCGTGCCTTGCCCCCATCCACCGAAAGGCTGAGCTCCGAGTCGCTTTGCACCATCGGAAAGGCATTGCGGAACAGTGCCAGAGCTGCCCCCAGCGTCGGCGCCTGCATGATATATTCACCAAGTGCGCCAAGGTTTTGCAGGTCAAAAACCGAACCGACCCGCCAGCCGAAATCGGGGAGTTGAAGCTGATGAGAGGCGTGTTCACAGAAGTCCACGAATTTCTTCAGACCTATTTCACCGTCCAGGTCTTGCGGATGTATCCCGGCGTTGCGGGAAATGGCTGCAGAGTCACCGTTCATGAACTCAACGGCCCGCAACGGATCGTTCAAGGTGGAGGCAGAAATCCGGGGCTGGTAAGTGTGTGGCATCGCGCATTTCCTCTGGATTGCGCTAGAATACGGCAAAATTCGCCAATTCCAGAAAAATAGCCGCAACCGGGGCCCAAGCGGCCGATTCTGTCCGGAAATGTCGGGTTGTTGTCCGGAAGTGTCCGCCACAAGAGGCGGCCCGCCGGGGCACCTTGGATAAATGGCACCTCAAATAGGCACCTTTGATATAGCGATCGCAGGCGGCGGCCCGGCCGGGTCGGTGGCGGCGGTTCTGCTGGCGCGGGCCGGGTTCCGCGTGGTGCTGGCCACCCTGCCGCCGCGCGCCGCCCGGTATGAGGGCATGTCCGCCCGCGTCGCGGCGATCCTAGCGCGGCACCACCTGCCGCTGGCCGGGATCGGCCCGGCGGCCCAGCGTCATGTCAGCTGGGGCGCGTTCCAGGGCGGGCAGAACAGCGAGCATCTGGCCGATCGGAGCGAGTTTGATGCCGGGCTGCTGAAGGCGGCGCAGGGTGCGGGCGTCAGGGTTGTTTTTGCGTCGGTGTCCAGCGTGCGGCCCGATGCAGGTGAAATCCGCCTGGCCGATGGCACATGCCTGACCGCCCGGCTGCTGTTTGAGGCCCGCGGCCGCCGGGCGCCGCGCCAATCCACTGAATTGAACCGCGCTGAGCTGGCCGGGCCGGACACGATCTCCGTTGCCGGATTCGTGCCGCCGCAGGCGGGAGATATGACCACACCGCGGATTGCGGCACGGCCCGGCGGCTGGGTCTGGTCGGTGCCTGTGGACCGGGACCGGCTGTGGCTGCAGGCGGTGGGCGCTGCGTCCTCGCTGGGGCAGTCAAGTGGCAAAGCCGCCGTGGCGGCGCTGTGGAGCGCTGTGGCGGGAGAGACCCCGCTGCCCCGCCGCTCCGTTGTTCATGCGATTTCGCCGCGCCTCGCGGCGCCGGATCTGGATCCGCGCTGCCCGCGGCTGGGTGATGCGGCGGTGGCGCTGGATCCCCTGTCGGGGCACGGGATGTTCTGGGCGGTCTCCTCGGCGCTGATGGCGGTGCCGGTTGCGCGGGCGCTTTTCGCGGGGGAGGCGGACTTGGCTCGCGACTTTTACCGCAACCGGGTGGCGGAGACGTTTTGGCGGCAGGCCCGAGTGGGCCGGGATTTTTACCGCGAGGCGGGGTTTCAGACGCCGTTCTGGCAGCAGCGCGCGGCCTGGCCGGATGAGGCCCCGGCGCATGAAACGGACATCCGCCCTCACACCGCGATGCAGGTGGTGGTGCAGGACGGTTTTCTGGCCCGGCGCGAGGTGCTGATCACCCGCGATGCCCCCGGCGGCGCGGCTTTTGCTGCCGGGCAGGAGATCGTGCCGCTGCTGCGCCGCCTGAACGGGCAGCCGCTGCCGGACGCGGAGCGCTTTCACAGCGCGGTTCTGCCCGAGGCCCCGCCGCAGGCGGCGCAGGCGATCCATCAATGGCTTTTATCGCAAGGCTTTACCGAGGGGGCGCAGATCCCCTGGGACACTGCAAACAGGGAGACTGAACCATGCAACTACGACCCCACGGCCTGACGGCTGCACTTCTGATATCAGCGGCGGGCGCAATGCCGGCAATGGCCAGCGAAGAGCTGCTGCAGAACATCTGCTCTGCCTGCCACACGGCAGAGAAAAACGGGCTGAGCCGGATCAGCGGCCAGCGCAAAAGCCCCGAGGGCTGGATGATGACCATCGTCCGGATGCAGCAGTCGCACGGGCTGGAGATCAGCGCCGGGGACCGCCGCGCCATCGTGCAGCATCTGGCGGACACTCAAGGGCTGGCGCCTGCTGAGGCCGCGCCGTTCCGCTATGCGCTGGAGAAGGACCCGAACGCGCAGGAAAGCTTTGACGAGCCCTTCGCCTCGATGTGCGCGCGCTGCCACACCGGCGCGCGGGGGCTGCTGCAGAACCGCACCGCGGAGGAGTGGGAGCTGCACATGGACTTCCATGTCGGCCATTTCCCCACCATCGAATACCAGGCGCTTGGCCGCGACCGGGAGTGGTACAAGATCGCCCGGACCGAGATCGCCGGCTATCTGGCCGAACAGAACCCGCTGGAGACCGCGGCCTGGACGGACTGGCAGGCGGCGGACAAGCAGCCGGTGGCGGGCGATTGGGTGGTGATGACCGATCTGCCCGGCATCGGCGAGGCCTACGGTAAGCTGACGGTGACCGGTGATGCCTCGCCCTATCAGGTCAGCGGCACGTTCATGACGGCGGACGGCAATGCGCATCCGGTGTCGGGGCAGATGAACCTGTACACGGGGTATGAATGGCGCGCCAATCTGGACATTGGCGGAACCCCCTACCGCCAGGTGCTGGCGCTGTCGGAGGATGGCAACAGCCTGCAGGGCCGCCAGTTCGACCGCAGCAACGACGCCTTGGGCGCGCCGCTGAGCGGTGTGCGGGACGGGACTGGCAGCGTCATCCTGGGCACTGTTCCCTCTGCCGTGCCGGCTGGGGAGGCGCAGGTGCAGGTGGTTGGCACCGGGCTGGACGGGCTGGACGCCTCTGCCGGCGAGGCGGCTGCGAATACCTATGGCGCGGCGCTGTCGCTGGCCTCTGAAGGAAATGGCGTTGTCACCTTCAGCGCGGGCGGGGTTGAGGGGCAGATCGCCCATTACACCTCTGTCGACAGCCTGCGGGTGGAGCCGGAGTTCACCATCGCCCGCGTTGGCGGCGGCAGCGAGGATGGCCCGGCAGCGGTGCCTGCCTATTTCAACGCGGTTGGCATGTGGAACGGACCCGATGGAAAAGCGGGGACCGAGGATGACGTGCGCATCGGACGGGTTGAGGCGCAATGGACCGTTGCCAACGCGCATGAGCACGCAGCGCACATGAAAGACACTGAATTTGCAGGCGAAATGCAGGCCAGTGGCATCTTTGCGCCCGCGGTTGCCGGACCCAACCCGGACCGCCCCTTTAGCGCCAATAATGCGGGTGAACTGACCGTGCAGGCAGAGGCGATGGGCCAGCAGGCGGAGGCGATGCTGATCGTCACCGTGCAGCGCTTCATCGACCCGCCGATCCGCTGAGACAGGGGGAGAGATCATGAAAGATTTTCACTATCAGCCGGCCAATGCGCACCGCGTAGAAGTCGAAGGACGGGAGGTTCTGTTCCACGTCCCCACCACCTCGATCTTCGAGATGGACGGGGTGGACCGGGATATCCTTGATTATGCCGCGCAGGAGCAGGCGTTCTCGATTGACGAGTTCGAGGCGCGGTTTGCTGCTGAGGATGCGGCGGCGCGGCTCGACGGGCTGGTGCGGCTGGATATCGTCAATGACGGCCGCCCGCTGCAGCCGGAACGGCCGCCGATCGAGATCGAGACCTTCCCGCTGACCACCATCGTTCTGAACGTCAACACCGGCTGCAACCTGGCTTGTTCTTATTGCTACAAGGAGGATCTGGCGGTGCCGTCGAAGGGTCAGAAGATGGCCTTTGACACAGCGCGGAAGTCAGCAGAGATGCTACTGGCGGAGAACCCGGACCGGGACAGCTATAACATCGTGTTTTTCGGTGGCGAGCCGCTGTCGAACCTGCCCCTGATCCGGCAGGTGGTGGACTGGGCCGAGCCGCATTTTGCAGCACTTGGCAAGACGGTGAGTTTCAGCCTGACGACCAATGCGACCTTGCTGACCGAGCCGCTGATCGACTGGCTGGACGAGCATCGCTTTGGCCTTACGGTCTCCATCGACGGGCCGAAGGCCCAGCACGACCTGAACCGCAAGACGGTGGGCGGCAAGGGCACCTATGACGCCGTGGCTGCCAAAGCGCGACTGCTGCTGTCGCGGTACAAATCGAAACCTGTGGGCGCCCGCGTCACCCTGACTGCAGGCATCACCAATATCGTGGAGATCTGGGATCATCTGATCAACGATATCGGCTTTGCCGAGGTTGGATTCTCGCCGGTCACCTCGGGGGAGATGGATGCCTTCAACCTGAACGGTGCCGAGCTGCTGGAAGTGTTCGAGGGGATGAAATCCCTTGGCAGGCTCTATGTCGAGGCGGCGCTGGAGGGCCGCAACATCGGCTTTTCCAACATGCATCAGATGATGAACGACCTTTACGAAGGGCGGTCCAAGGCGCTGCCCTGCGGGGCCGGTGTGGGGATGCTGGCGGTCAATCACGATGGCGCGCTGAACCTGTGCCACCGGTTCACCGGATCGGAAATGGACCAGTTCGGCACCATCGATGAGGGCATCAAGCGCAAGGAGCTGTCGGGCTTCATCAAGGCGCGGTCTGACCGCACCGAGAAGGGCTGTGCTACCTGCCGGATACGCAATCTGTGCGCGGGCGGATGCTACCACGAGAGCTATGCCCATTTCAGCGACCCGATGATGCCGACCTATCACTACTGCGACCTGATGCGCGACTGGATCGACTTTGGCGTCGGCGCCTATGCCCGGCTGATCGCCCAGGCACCGCAGTATTTTCACCACCATGTTGCGCCGAGGAGGGCGTTTGGAAAATGAAACCGCTCAATCAAAAAGCCGAACGCGTTCAGCAGGCCGCGGCCGAAGGCCAGATGGAAGAGGTCCGCGCGATGCAGACCGTGACCGCAGGCTGTGCCACCACATTCGACCCGGGCTGGGAGGTCGATCCCTTTGGCGGCCTGGCCGCGCTGTGCCAGCCGATGGAGGCGGACCTTTACGGCTGCTCCGACCCCTGCTGGTGGCCTGCGCAGGTACCCGACATCATGGTCAACCACCCGAACTGGGACGAAGGCGCGCCCAATGCCGCCAAGGACTGGCGCGCGCTTGGCGCCACCTATCCCACCGATGCCGAAACCTGAGGAGACCCGCATCATGAAATCCGCGCTTTTTGCTGCTGCCGCGTTTTGCGCATCAGCCCTGCCGCTGGCCGCTGGCGACCTTCTGGTAACGGTGGCCCGGCCCTCCAACCTCTATGTCTTTGATGCGGACGACCGCTCGGTCAAAGCCGACTGCGATCTTGGGGCGAATGTAACACCCGGCGTGATCGCCATGTCGCCGGACAACCGCATCGCCTATGTGCTGGTGAACCATTGGCAGGACGTGGTCGGTGTCGATATCGAGACCTGTGAAAAGGTTTTTCATGCCGCCCAGTCCGAGGGCGATGTGACCCGCCGCTCGCTGGCCTCCCTGGCGGTGTCCAAGGATGGCAGCCAGATCTACACGGTGCGCAATCCGGTGCGCAAGAAGACCGACCGCTATGAGGTGATGCAGCCGGAGTTTGCCGTCTATGACGCCGGCGCCGGGCTGGAGGCCAAGCCGTCCGCCACCTTTGACGCGCCGCGGCGGTCCACCCTGATGGCGAGCGACCGCAATGGCCAGGTTTATGTCGCCGGGCATGAGATCTACCGGGTCGATCCCTCCAACGGAGAAACCGAGGTGGCGATTGCCAATGCCAGCTGGGACCGCCCCGCCTACAGCCCGCCGGATGTGCTGGCGTTCTGGCCGACCGGCAGCCAGAACGACGAGATGCTGCTGATGTATACTGCGGCGGTCTTTACGGACGAAACCCAGCAGGAGCTGGCGGATTTTGTCTGGGGCTACCAGTCGGTCGATCTGACCACCGGGGAGACGGAGATCGCCGATTTTGCCTCCTTCGAGGTGCTGATGTTCTCCGCCGTGCGCAGTGCGGTGGACCCCAAGCACCTCTATGGCGTCTATACTCAGCTGTCCAAGCACAACCTTGAGACAAAGGAGCTGGTGAAGCGGGTCGACCTGCCGCACACCTACTACGTCATCAATGTCTCCAGCGATGGGAAAGAGATCTATGTCGCGGGCACGAATGACGACATCGGCATCTATGACAGCGAGACGCTGGAGCGGGCGGGCGAAATCCGGATGCCCTCGGGCGGGGATATGTCCGTCTCCACCCTGCATGTCGTGCCGCAGGGATGACCGGGCCTGCTGCCAAACTCTCCCCCCAGCCGGGCGGCGGTGCTGCCGCCCGGACCTGGCCGCGTCTGCCTTCAGGTGCGGGCGCGGCGCTTTTCACACCCGCCACCGCGGCTTGGCTGCTGCCGCTGTTGCGACCGCACCGGCGACGGCTGGCAGTGCTTCTGCTGATCAGTTTTGCTGCGGCCGCGATTGGCCTGTTGCCGCCCTATACCAGCAAGCTGGTGATCGACCGCGGACTGATGGCGGGCGATACGGCGCAGCTGGTGATCTGGTCCGCGGCACTGTTCGGGATCGGCCTGCTGGCAACCAGTACCGGCGCGCTGAGCAATATCCTGCATATGCGCGCCTCTGTCCGGATGCTGGCGCGGATGCGGCAGCGGCTGCTGTCCCGGCTCGCCGCCAAGCCTGCAGACTGGTTCGCCAGCCAGCGCGCCGGTGAGCTGCTGACACGGATTGATGGCGATGCTGCGGAGGTGCAGAAATTTGCCTTTAACGCGGTGCTGGGCGGCTCCTCGGCACTGATCCGGCTGATTGGCGGTTCGGCAATGCTGATGGTGCTGGACTGGCGGCTGGGGCTGTTGACGGCGATGCTGGCCCCGGCGGAGCTGCTGTTCCTGATCTGGGCCCGGCCCCGGACTGAACGCCACGCGGCTTCGGTGCGCGAGATGCAGGGGCGGTACAGCGCGGGCCTGTCAGAGACCCTGTTCGGCCTGCCCGCCCTGCAAGCCGCCCGGGGTGGCGCATGGGCGCAGCGGCGCAGCCTGCGGGATCATGCCGGGCTGAGCCAGAGACTGATTGCACAGAACCTGTGGGGCGAATTCACCCGCGCGGTGCCGGTGCTGTTGTCGGCACTGACACGGTCCGCGATCTTCCTCGCTGGCGGTCTGATGGTGATCCGCGGCGAGTGGCCGCTGGGCTCGCTCATTGCCTTCATCGCCTACATGGGGTTCATGACCGGGCCGATGCAGTCGCTCCTGGGCCTGTGGCACGCGCAGGCGCGGGTCAAGGTGGCCGCCGCGCGGCTGGACGCGGTGATGCGGCAGCCACCTGCCCTTTCCAGACCCTTCTCTCCATCCTGCTATGGCCTGGAGCTGGACAACATGACTGTGGCCCGCGGTGCGGCAGCCCCTCTTGGCCCGCTCACCCTGCGCATTCCCGAAGGCGCCCGGGTGGCCCTAAAAGGCGCCAGCGGCGCAGGCAAGACGTCGCTGCTGGCTGTGCTCTGCGGGCGGGCACAGCCCTTGGCCGGGCGTGCGACCCTGGGTGGTGCGGACTTGCAGCTGCTGAGCGGATCCCGCTTGCCGGACCGGGTGGCTTATGCCGGGCAGCGGCCCTTTACCCTGCGGGCCAGTCTTCGCAGCAACCTGTTTCAAAGCCGCGCCTTTTGGTCCAAGCCTGAGAATGAAGCTAAGGTCTGGCAAATGCTCGATATGTTTGGCCTGGCGGGCAGATTCCGCAGGGCCGAGGGCCTCGACACGATGCTGGGTGAAAGCGGGCTGACACTGTCGGGCGGCGAACGCCAGCGGCTGTGTCTGCTGCGGGCGCTGCTGACACCGTTTGACATCCTCATTCTGGATGAGGCGCTGTCGGAGGTGGATCCTGCCACCGCCGCCCGGATCCTGGCCCATATCGACACGGAATTCCCCCGCGCCACGCGCATCCTGACCGCCCACGGCGGAGCCGCGGCGGACGGGGATTTTGACATGGTGATCGACCTGACGGAGGTCTTGGAATGACCCGTTCGCCGCTGATAGCCCTCATTGACGGGCCGCTGGCTGAAAACGCCCCCGGCCTGGCAGGCCGCGTGGATATCTGCGCGATGCATCCCAGAGCAGCCGAAAGCCCGGCAGCGCTGCACGCACGCCACATGGCTGTTGCCATCCGCGCAAATGCGCCGGACGCGCAAATTTCCGGGTTCAGCATCTTTTCCGGCCGTCTTGCCACATCACTTTCTACCGTGACAGAGGCGCTGCACCGGGCTGCGGAATCGGAAGCGGAGATCGTTCACTGCTCTTTTGGCCTTGGTGAGGCCAGCCCGCTGCTGGCTGAGGCCGTGGCGGCGGTTCTGGCTGCGGGCAAGATGCTGGCAGCCTCCGCTCCGGCCCGCGGCGCGCCGGTCTATCCGGCGGGATTAGAGGGCGTGTTTTCGGTGCAAGGCGATGCCCGCTGCGGGGCCGGCCAATGGTCGCTGCTGAACTTGCCTTCCGCCCGGTACGGCGCCTGCCCAGGCAGCCCTTCTTCGCCAGTCCGGGGCGCCAGTCTGGCGGCCGCGCATTTCACCGGACTGCTCGCCCGGGCCAGCATGAACGGCGGCGTTGAAGCGATGCTGCAAGACCCCCCCTTCAGAGGCCGCGAACGCATCGGGGCGGGAGGCCCGCAGGCTGCATGACCTGTTTTGACCACTGGAACAGCACACTGCGTGCCAGTTGCGGCCACTATTACGCGGCCCCGGACCGGGCTGTGCGGGATTGGACCGGAACCTTCAACCTGCGGCAGCGGGGCTGCGTGGATGTCGCCGAGGTTCATTGTCCGCCGGCCCGCATCGAGCGTACCCGAAAGGGCATTCTGCGCGACGACCAGGAGCATTTCTTTCTGCTGCGCCAGATGGAAGGTGAAACCGGCATCCTCCACGCTGGCCACGAGGTGCTGCTGCAGCCGGGAGAGTTTCTGCTGCTCGATTCCACCCGCGCGGCTGAACTGAGCGTCAGCGGCCGCCCTGCGGTGTTCCTGTCTGCGCATCTGCCGCGGGCGCTGGTGCTGGAAAGCCGCCGGGAGATGCCCGCGGCGGGCCGCAAGATCACCCCGGCGCATCTGCTGCATGCCAGCCTGTGCGGGCTGCTGGATGCCGGCGGGGCAGAGGACACCGCAGGCTATATCTTTGATCTGGTGCCGCTAGCCTTTGCCAATGGGGCACGACAAGGGGCAGGAAGCCTCGGCAGCCGCAAGCACCGGTTCCGGCTGGTGCGCGAGACACTGGAGCTGCTGAGCGGTGACACGGGGCTAACCGTGGACACGCTGGCCGCGCGCACCGGGCTGTCGCGGCGCCAACTGCAGCGGGAGTTTCAGGAAAACGGCACCACCTTTACCGAGTGCCTGACCCGCACCCGGCTGGATGCGGTGGCAGGTAAACTGCGCCATGCGGCGCGGCACGGTGCCCGGATGCCGATTGCTCAAATCGCCTATGGCGCTGGGTTTGGCGATATCTCCCACTTCAACCGCACTTTCCGCCGGAAGTTCGGCTGCTCACCGCGCGGTTTCCTCAGCACCTGCACTCTCGGCGGATTTTTGGCGCAGGACGCAAACTCTTTGGCACCGGTGCCCAAGACCCCGCCGCCGGGCCGTGGTTGTCTTTTTCAATCAAACCCGGCTGACGGATAAACAGGGAGAACGGCAATGGAATACCGCATGCTGATCAACGGCGAACAGGTTTCGGCGGAGCGCATGATCGACGTGATCAACCCGGCAACGGAGGAAGTATTTGCCCGTGTGCCGCATGCCTCCGAAGCGCAAATGAATGAAGCCGTGGACGCTGCCAGGACTGCGCAGGAAACATGGGCCGCAGTTCCTATGGCGGAGCGGCGCGCCAAGGTCGAGGCGCTGGCCGCCGCCATCGGCGAAGAAGCGGATGAACTGGCACGGCTGATCACGATGGAGCAGGGTAAGCCACTGCCCGAGGCGCAAGGAGAAGTTGCCTGGTCGCAAGGCTATCTTGCTCATACTGCCACGCTGGAGCTGCCCGACCGGGTGATTCAGGACGACGCCGAGTTCCGGATCGAAACCCGGCACAAGCCTCTGGGCGTGGTGGCGGGAATTATCGCTTGGAACTTCCCCCTGTTGCTCTGCTGCTGGAAGATCGGCCCGGCGATTATGGCCGGCAATGCCATTGTACTGAAGCCCGCACCCACGACTCCGGTTTCTGCGCTGAAGCTGGGCGAAATCTGCGCCCGGATTTTCCCAGCTGGCCTAGTGAACATCATCACCGACGCCAATGACCTCGGCCCCAAGCTGACGGCGCATCCGGATGTGGCCAAGATCGGCTTTACCGGCTCGTCCGAGACCGGCAAGCGGATCATGGCGAGCGCGGCGGACACCATGAAGCGGGTGACGCTGGAGATGGGCGGCAACGATCCGGCGATCGTGCTGCCCGATGTAGACGTGAAAATGGCTGCAGAAAAGATTTTTGGCGGTGCATTCCTGAATGCGGGCCAGGTCTGCCTGGCAGTGAAACGCGCCTATGTTCACAGCGATATCTACGACGCATTCTGCGCTGAACTGGCCGCGCTTGCCGGGCAAGCGGTGGTCGACGACGGCATGAAGCAGGGCACCACTATCGGCCCGGTCCAGAACAAGGCGCAATTTGAGAAGATTAAGGTCTTCCTGGAAGATGCCCGGGCTTGCGGCCAGATCATTGCCGGCGGCAGCGCCAAAGACGGGCCCGGTTATTTCGTGCCGCCCACGATCGTGCGCGACGTGACCGATGGGCAGAAGATCGTGGATGAAGAGCAGTTCGGCCCGGTTCTGCCGGTGATCCGCTTTGACAGCATCGATGATGTGATCGCCCGCGCCAATGCCTCCGACTACGGGCTGGGCGGCTCCGTGCATTCGGGCGATACGGCCAAGGCCACCGAGATCGCCGGGCGTATTGAATCCGGCACCATTTGGGTGAACCAGCAGCTGAATATCGGACCGCATATCCCAATGGCTGGTTTCAAGGGTTCTGGTCTCGGTGTCGAACAGTCAATCGAAGGGCTGGCGGAATATACCCAAATGCAAGTGATTAACGTCGCACGCGGCTAACCTTTCACACAAAGTCCGGCCAGGCCCTCCAATGGCGCCCGGCCGTTCTACCAGCGGAGACTAGGGTCTGGGCTCATTGAGTTTCAGAGCCAGTTCAAGATCGTTGCAGCCAGAGCGATCGCGGAGAAGAAGGCCTTTGGGCACCCCAATATGAGCGCCCGCTACAAGCAGGAGGTTTCCGGCCTGATGGCGCCGCTCAACACCCCGGAGCGGCGGGCAGAAGCCTCACAGCATCTCCGGGCCATGATCGACAAGGTAGTTCTGACACCCAATATTGCGGGCGAAGAACTGACCATCGATCTCATCGGCGACTTGGCGGTTAATCTGTCGGTCGCAACTTCGTCGGAAAGCACTCGCGTTGCAGCGGAGCTTTCCAAACTTCAACAAGTGCATCAGGAACTTAGCGCTAAAACTGAAACAGCCCCGCGAGGGGGCTGTGTGTCTGCGCATACCTCGCAAGAGGCGGTGGTTGCGGGAGCAGGATTTGGACACTGTTTCATCCAGGCCGGATAGCTCGCGAGGGGGTAAGCCCACCCAGTTCTACGAAGGCACAAACGTCCGCCATTCAAAGCGGACGATCGCTGTAGGCGCTTTTTTGGACTATCCGAGCGGCATCTATGCGCAGGAAGCGCCCTTTGCAAACTCGGCGGATTGACGCAATCAGCCGAGGTCTTGTGCTGCGTTGCAGCCCGCCGTTCTTGCCGTTCGCTGCGATTGCGAGATGTTGGACCTAGTGAATTCACACACAGCCGGACAGAGCCGCCGTTGCCCTTCCGGGTGTTTGCTGACGCAGCATTCTATTGCAGATGCGGCACGCTCATCGCTGCGATGCAGCCGATGTCGCCAGACCGGTCATTCAATGCTACTCTGAGGCGCGGAATTCGAACCGCCCGTTCGTTGCAACCACGACCGAGAAGCAGGGAGCGGGACTAGGCTTTCTTCACGCGGATAGGGTGTTTGGCTCCGCTAGGCTTCTGATGCTCAAGCGTTTTGTGAGCTGTCTTCCTGATGATGAAGGAACCCAGTTTGGATTTGGCCTCGTCAGCTTCCATCAAGGCTGCCGAACAGGGTTTCCGTTGGCAATGATCTGATGGATCAGAGCGGCAGCAGCGTGGTGCCTTTCGGTATCAGTTCCCGTTCCATCCGCATTCTCATGAAATGCTGCCGCATCACGAAGAACGCCAATGACTTCATGTTCAGGCAGCACCTGAAGATCTTTCATAGCCAGCAGCAATGCCTCGCAGATCGATAACGCGGCCATTCCTGCACATTCGGTCCGCTCGGACATTTTAGGCCTTCCTTTCGTGCATTGCGTTCCATGATAAACTGACAGAGAGGTTATCTTCAGTACCTTTGCAGGAAACGAAGCAGGCTGAACTGATCCAAAGCAGTCCCGTGGACCGGCGGTGTTCAATGCCACCGCGCCAGCTCAGGAGGGGTAATGAACTCCATCGAACACAGTCCGCTTGCAAGGAAGTTATCGGCATTTGCCGTTCTTTCAGGAGATGAGCTGGCCGTGCTGACGCAGCTGCATCAGCGGCGGAAGACCTTTGCGGCAGGTTGTGACCTCGTGCATCAGGGTCAGCCCGGGCAAGCTGCCTATATTCTGGCTTCAGGCTGGGCCTGCTCTTACAAAATCCAGCCGGAGGGGTCACGTCAGATTGTCGACTTTCAAATACCGGGTGATTTCCTGGGATTGCGCAGCGTTTTGCTGCGCACTTCAGACCATAGCATCGAGCCTGTTGTGGAGATCGAAGCAGCTGAGGTTATTGCAAGCGACCTGCTGGGAGCATTGGCCGACACCCCAAGGCTGGCGGCAGCCATACTTTGGGCAGCGTCCCGGGATGAAGCGATGGTTGTCGAGCATCTTGTCGGGCTAGGTCGCCGCGATGCAGATGCGCGAATGGCACATTTTCTGCTCGAACTGGGTGCGAGGCTGGCGTTCGTTGGACTGGGAAGCAAGGAGGGCTATGCCTGCCCTTTGACCCAGTACCATCTTGCCGACGCTCTGGGATTGACCGCTGTCCATGTAAATCGTGTTCTGCGTCAACTTCGGGAACGGGAACTGGTCACCTTCCGGGAGGGCTACGTGAAGTTCGGAGATATTGACCGGCTCATGGAACTGGCGGATTTCGATCCGGCGTATCTGGATCAGGTTGGACCGCTTCTGAAATGAAGCGCACGTCCTTCGGAAAGAAACCGGGCAGCCAGGTAATGGGTTCCAAACTGGCTGGCTACGCGAGGACTTGTTTTGCAGCCTCGATCTCTCTGTACATTTCGGTATGATTTTCATCGCTGTGCGCCTTCTCCGCAAGCCTGTAATGCTTCCAAGCCGCTTCTTTCTTTGGTCCGGCTGGGGCTCGTTCGCAGGCCGCCCTTATGGAATCCAATGTGACGGAGAGTCTTCTTGTTTCGGGGGTCATATCTGTGTCCTTTCAGAGGTTTTCGAGAAATAAGAAGCGCGAACTATGTGCAGAACCGATTTGGACCAGCACATACCCCGCGCTTCTTTGACACTCGAAAACAATCAAACACCGGCAAAATGTGGCGCCAGTTTAGTACTCCTATCCGGGATTGGATCTGCACGTACTGACACAGGTTAGCTAGCAGTCTTCCGGTTCGGATTCTTTGCAAAGACCCGTCGCACCCGTCTGCAAAAGAAGCGGACCATTTGAACATGCCTGCCTGCGCATTGAAACTGCAGCAGCCTGACGCAAACCGGCAGCTGGGTGGCACAGGTCTCACGGGCGACTGTTTTCACGTTTAGTGCATGCAGATCAGGAAAACCCGAGATAGCTAACATCGATTAGTGCGTACTCTCCCCGCCCGTCCTAGAGTTTTTGACATAGTCAGCGATGCCGGGCCTACATCCTGAAGGTCCCGGAAAGTCCCGCTGCGGAAGAGGCAAGAAACTGCCACACGGGCAATCAAGGAAATCCAGGATGAACACGCGGTCGTCCAGACTGATGGTGACGTATGCCCACCCGTTTTCTTTGGCGGGTTATCCAGGCGAGCTTCCGGCCGGAGCGTATGAAGTCATCGTGGAAGAGGAGCTTCCTCAGGGGCTCAGCTTCGTGGCCTACCGGACCGCAGCAATCTATCTGCTGATCCACGGCAGAGGCGGCCAAGCCGGCCGGACCGAGTTGCGCATGATCACCCAGAACGACCTAGAAGCCGCGCAAAGCCGGGCCAGCGGATTTGACAGAAAACAGCAACCATAGCGACGCGGCGCTTTCTCCGCAGGAGGACCAGAGATGACTTATCCCGAATGGCTCAGGCCAGGAGTTTACGGAGCCCTGATTGGCGCAGTCTCAATTACCATCGCAGGGTTCTCTTGGGGCGGCTGGGTGACAAGCGGCCAAGCAGATGCGATGGCCAGTTCGAGGTCCCAAGACGAACTGATCGCGGCTTTGGTGCCGGTTTGCATCAACTTGGCCCGAACAGATTCTGACCGGGCCGCCAAACTGGTGACAATCCAGGAAGCAACCACATACAAGCGCCGGGATGCCGTGATGGCAACAGGCTGGGCAACGGTTCCTGGCTCAGATCAACCAAACCGTGATCTTGCACAGGCATGCCTTGCCGGGCTGGATCTTGATGCCTCGTGATTTTGCGGAACTACCGGTGTCTTCTCTATCCAGCACAATGCTGCCGGACAAAAAAAACTTCTCTTGGGCTTTCCTGAAAACTCTGGTCAGACATTTTGCAGCTGTGTTCGGATTTATTCTGATGTTCGCAGCACCTGCTTTTCCGCAGCCAAGCATATCTTCGATACCTGAAAACGCCCATGCCAAAAGCTACGGTGACGGGTGGGAATGCAATCTGTCCTACCGTCCCGCCGGCAATACATGTGTTGCAATTGTAGTGCCGCAAAACGCGTACCCGACGAACAAGCCTTACGGTACGGGATGGGAGTGCCTGCATGGGTATGTTGAGGTCGAAGGCACATCCTGTGGTAAGGTCTTTGTACCAGAAGGCGGTTATCTCGACCCTTCGGGCAAGCGGTGGAATTGCTTGCGCGGATACCGGAAGATCGACGACATTTGCCAGAAAATTGCCCTGCCGGAAAACTCCTATCTGACGAACGACACTAGCGGGCCAGCTTGGCGTTGCAATCGAGGGTATGAAGCCAAAGGAGAGAAATGCCTTGCCATCGATGTGCCGGAACACGCCTACCTGAACGGCTCAAACTATGGGCGGTCTTGGACATGTGAGCGCGGGTTCTTTGAACAGGATGGAGCATGCAAAGCCGTGTTCGTTCCTGAAAATGCCTACTTTGACGATGCACCGTACAGAACAGGGTGGAAGTGCGAACGCGGTTACGCAGTGTCTGGCGACCGCTGCATTCTCATAGATCTGCCCGAAAACGCTCATCTCGACAGGTCTGGCAACCGATGGGAGTGCGACAGGAATTTTCAGCGGACGAGAGGCCGCTGCGTTCTGAATAACTAGGCCTTGCACCTTCTGCTGCCCTGCTTGGCGGCGTCTTAACTTGCGGCGGGCACGTGAATGCCAAGCGCTTGTTTCAATCCAAAGGACAAATCATGGACTTCGCAGCCAAAGCCGGTCTCTCAGCACGGCGAAATGCAAGCAATGGGCGTTTGCACTCACCATTCCACTCTGAGGAACCGGGGAGCTCAGGCGAACTGCCCTTTCTCCCTGTCCCCAGTGCAATAGTGTACTGCGAAGGAAACTTCGCCAAAAATGATGGAAAAACTGCAAACGGGCTGGTGCGGCACTCAAAGGCCTACCGGATACTCTCAGTGATCGACAGCCGGCACCACGGGTGTGACAGCGGGCAAGTCCTTGATGGGGAAATCAACCGGATTCCGATTTTCGGCAGCCTTGAAGCAGCCGTTGCCCACCAAAGCACAGTCCCTGATACACTGATTTACGGGATGGCACCGTCTAACGGGAAACTCTCTTGCGAGGACCGAACGGTTGTTCTGGAGGCGATTTCGCGGGGAATGAACATCGTAGCCGGCTTGCATGAATACCTAAGTGAAGACCCGGAGATCATTGCTGCTGCAAAATCCTGGAACGTTACTGTCCGGGATATCCGCAAGCCCCGGCTCAGCAAGGACATGCGTCTGTTCGACGGCAGTATTGCGCGTGTAAAGGCGATCCGCATCGCCATTTTGGGAACTGACTGCGCAATTGGAAAACGAACCACGGCAACCCTGCTCGCCAGGGCGCTGAATGCGCAGGGCATCAAGACGGTACTGGTTGGCACCGGCCAAACAGGTTTGATGCAGGGCGCCAGATATGGAGTCGCAATGGACGCGATGCCGCCCCAATTCTGCTGCGGGGAGCTGGAAGGGGCTGTGATTGCAGCGTTCGAGAACGAACGGCCGGATGTCATTCTGATTGAAGGCCAGGGCGCACTCAGCCATCCGGCGTTCTGCACATCTGCCTTCATTCTGCGCGGCAGCCAGCCTGACGCGGTAATCCTTCAGCATGCGCCAGCACGGGCGCACCGCTGCGACTTTCCGGAGATGGCAATGCCGGACCCCAGTGACGAGATTGCCTTGATCGAAGCGTTTTCGGACACAAAGGTAATCGGCGTAACCCTCAACCATGAAGGGCTGACTGATGCGGGGATCAATGCCGCTATCAGGGACCAAGCTCGGAAGCTGGACCTGCCGGTCAGCGATGCCCTAAGCTGCCCTCCCGCTCATCTGGCTGAACTTGTTCTGTCTGCCTATCCACAATTGCGGCCGGTGCCGGGGAAGGCCGCGTTATGACTGCCCCGCGCTTGGAAATTGATCTGAGCAAAATCCGCCAGAATACGCGCGTTCTTATCGACCGCCTGAAGCCACGCGGGATCACGGTAACGGGTGTAACCAAAGCTGTGTGCGGTCACCCGGACATTGCAAAAGCGATGCTTGCGGGCGGTGTAATAGGGCTGGCTGAAGCGCGGATAGCAAATGTCGAGCGATTGCGCCAGGCAGGGATAACATGTCCGGTCCTGATGATCCGAACCCCCATGCTGAGCCAGGTGGAGCAAATTGTTTCGTCCTGCGAAGCCAGCTGCAACACCGAAACCGGGATCATTGCCAGCCTCGCCGCCGCTGCCCTGCGCCAAGGCGCCAATCACGAGATCATCCTGATGGTTGAAATGGGGGATTTTCGAGAAGGCATAATGCCTGAGGATCTGACCGACATCGCGCTTCAGGTCACCAGAACGCCGGGTGTGCTGCTCAGAGGTATTGGTGCGAACTTTGCCTGCCTGGCCGGCCCTGCACCCACCGCTGAGGATATGGCGGCACTCTCATCACTCGCAGACGCTACGGAGGCGGAATGCGGTCCTTTCGTTGATGTGGTTTCCGGAGGCAGTTCCGCAAATCTGCGGTGGGCGCTAGATACGGGACCGGCAGGAAGGGTGAACAATCTGCGCCTGGGGGAGGCTATCCTGCTCGGCACCGATCCGGTTTCCGGAAATCCGATAAGCGGGCTTCATACGGATGCTTTCGTCCTGCAGGCAGAGGTGATCGAGACCAAGGCAAAGTCAAAGCTGGCACCGTTGAAGCTGTCCGATCCTGCATTGTCAGCGCTAAGCCTGGTGCCAGGCAATCATTGGAAGACCCGGTCGATACTGGCCATCGGGCTGCAAGACACAGATCCGGCCGGGCTGATCTTTCCAGCTGCGGTTTCCTACATCGGAGCGACCAGCGATCACCTCGTCGTGGAAACCACGAATTGCCCGCTGCGCATCGGGAGCGAGATAACTCTGCGCTTGAACTACAGCGCCCTTTTGCACACCATGGCAGCGCCCGATGTTGAAAAAGTTCTTTGCGACGGCAGATCTGCTGCAGACAGTGGTGCAGCCAGACGAAATGGACGGCATCCGGCACTCTTGTGATACCGGCGGTCTCTTGGTGCTGCAGCTCCAAACCTCGTTCAGCGGCCTCAAGCCTGGAGCGTCCCGTAGCAAATTGAGCCGGGAATACCTATATCAGATGTGACTGCAGGTGCTTTCTTCGCCTCACAGAGAGGCTGAAAACTGTGGCTCGCAATTGATCGACCGCAGCATCTCTTTCAATGGCTTGAGCTCCGGCTTTGGTCTGGGCACCGGTGACGCGGCCGTTCCGAACAGTTCGGCTGGTGCGAATGCGAGAAAGACAGAGCGGGGTTCAGATCCGCTTGCCTTGCATGTTCAAGACCAGCCCCGACTACTCTCAAAGGCCGTTGATACCGTCTTCGTGGCAAATCCGCTTTGCCAGAGCGGCAAGAACAGCACCGCAGCAAAGGAGAACCAGAAAATGGATCAGCTGACAACCAAGGCCGTCGCAATATTCTCCCGCCCTTTCAGCTTGCCTGGATTTGATGAGACACTCCCAGCTGGGGAATATGGCATTGAAACCGAACTGTCCGCACCTCCTGGCCACCTGACACCTCAGGCCTGGAAAGCTTCTGTTTTGATACACCTGCACCCGCGCGCGTCACATCCAGGGCTGGCTCGCAGCCTGACAGTTTCATTGGCGGACCTCGAGAGCGCCCAAGCCAAGGACAAGTTGTCGGGTAAGGACTTGTCGCAGTTTTTCCTTGAAGAAATGCTCGCCGACCCGATGGTGCGCTTGGTCATGCAGGCTGACGGAGTGTCTGAAACCCAAATCCGCCGTTTGTACCTTGGCGAGTGCGTTTCGGACCAGGATCGCGAGCAGGCTACCCAGAGTGTTGAACAGGCAGGCCCTTCAGGCGCATTTGCTATACAAGCTGCTGAGAACGAAGGGTTGGCACCATCGGCAGACAATCGCGCCAGCAAAGTTGTCAGCCCTGCGCCGGACATACCAGGCGGTAAGGACTCACGTGATGACTGAAAGAAACGAACAAGGTACCTTTGTGACACCTGCACGCAGAGACGTGCCGCGAGAGCGCCGTTGCTTGCGGTGCAATTCTGTATTCTGGAGTGAATGGTTCGGCGAACGGATCTGCCGGCGCTGCAAGTCTTCAAATGCTTGGCGTACCGCTGTTTCGGTAAGATCCGGCTCGCCTGGCCGCCGTTGAATCCCTCCGGGTACCACAATTTTCATTATGCTGGATTGGCATGTCGCCAAGCTCCTACTTGCTTTTACTCCTTGGCAGCCTGCGGGCTTGCGAACGTCAGCAGGGTTGAGCTGGATCTGACGCAACAGAATAGAAAAGAAATGAGCTAAGTTCATGAGGGCGTGCCGGTTCTCTTGCGCACGCAAACGCGACAGGTCCAGAGTGATTGCCTCTGAACGCCAGCCCAAATGAACTGCAGTTTGTATGGTTCAGGCGCCAGGCGGCCTACACTTCACTGGCCACTGCGCTTGTACTGAAGCCGGGAGCGCCGGAGGCGCTCGATTTTGCTGCGCCGTATTTCGTTTTCGTCTTCCAGGATTTCACGCGCAGCCCGTGCGGTCTTTTCCATCGCTGTTTCCTTGCGGGACAGGCCAGCTAGTTTCAATTCCTCAATATTAAACTTGGTCATCATCCAACTCCTACGAGGCTGATTGTGGGCAGGGCTATTTTTGCGTGAAAGTTCAGTTTGGGCCTTCTGTCAGGTGCGCTATGGGGCAGAAGGACAGAGCAGCGCCAGTTCGTTGCAGTGTTCTACGCAGCGGCCGGGAAATCCGCGTGAAACCCAGCAGAGCCGACTGCCGAGAGGAATGCTGCGCGGGCGGCGCCTACAGGCGCGAGACAGTCCATCGCTGCATTGATTTTCTCAAGCGCAACATCTCTATTGTGATCAGAAACAGGCCAAGCTCTCTGCAGCCAGAAATGGGCTTGTTCGATTGTCGAGATTTTTCGTGTCCGCTCCTCGGAGGGCAGAAAAATGATCATGGGGGTTCCCCAGGAGATTTCTATCAAGATTGTTCTTTCTGTATGTTTTGGGAAAACCGCATCTGAATGTTGGTCACAGCAAATGCGGCAAGCGGGAGCATTGCAAGAATGCTCCCGCTGAAGGTTTCAACCTTGCAGAGGCTTACGCAAGTGCAAGATTGCTTGCGGACTCGCGCCCGTCGCGGCCGCTTTCGATGTCGAAAGTCACGGCTTGGCCATCGTCAAGCTGCTGGATGCCAGCGCGTTCCAGAGCAGAAATGTGGACAAAGATGTCCCGCGATCCTTGCTCAGGAGCGATAAAACCAAAACCTTTTTGAGAGTTGAACCATTTCACGGTGCCATTGGCCATCGTGTCGTCTCCTTAAAAAATGCCATCCGCAAAACGCGATAGCCCGGCCCAGTGTCGACATAGGAACAACTGGGGCCGTTAGGAAACAGAAGGTCGTAGGAAGAAGCTTTGCCCAACCGAGATGGGGCATGCGATCCGTGATTACAAGAGGCTAGCTTTGAGATCACGTGAAAGCATTGCAAACTTGCTTGGCGCGCCGGCTGGATCTGCCGAGTATGTCTCTCGCTGCAGATTGTTCTGGCGGGCTATTTTCGAGATTGCTGGTTTTTTTGCACCAGGTCCGTTAATGGCTGTGACCCGCCTTGTGCTCATACAGTAACCAGTATGATTGGCGACGGCCGCTTCAGGTTCGATCCGAACCACAACTTCGCCGTGAACGCAGTTCCCGTCCGGATTGGTGAACGGCACGGGCCGCCCGCCAACGTGGTTCAAATGTCGATTTGCGCAGCGATGCTTGAGCCGCATCTTCAAGTTCGACGCCAAGGTATCTGACAGTGCTGTCAACTTTTGTGTGTCCGAGCAGAAGTCGAACCGCTCTGAGGTTTCCGGTTTTCCGGTAAATCTCCGCTGCTTTGGTCCTACGCAGCGAATGAGTGCCGTATCCACTGGGTTCCAGCCCAATCGCGGCCACCCAATCCCTCACAAGCCGGCCATATTGGCGCGTTGAGATATGCAGGCGGTCATGAAACCTGCTGGGAAACATGAAACGGCAGCCGAGCATCTCCGGTGACTTGATCCATGCGGCAATGGTATCCCGCGTGTTTTCAGAGAGTTCAAACTGAACGGGCCGCTTGGTTTTGCTCTGAATTACAGATACGCGTTCGCGAACGCGATCATCCCTCACCAGGTCGGCGACGGCCAGTTTTACCAGATCGCATCCGCGAAGCTTGCTATCAATTGCCACGTTGAACAGCGCAAGATCGCGCAGGTTGCCTGCGAGTTCGAGCCGCGCGCGGATCGCCCAGACCTGTTTTGGCAGCAATGGTCGTTTCTGTCCGATAATCCGGCCCTTGTTCCAGTGAGCTACTCCCCGAAAATCGGACACTGACGTAAGCTACAATTTGCTGTCTGTTGATCTTCGACGCAGAGGAGATCAGAGATGTCGAAACGGAAGAACCATTCGCCTGAGTTCAAGGCCAAG
>NZ_JAQNCY010000020.1 GCF_028368855.1 Leisingera sp. SS27
TTGGTGGCAAACCTCCGGCCGTGGTTTATTGGCTGAGAAAAGACGAAACCCAAACAGGTCAGCAGGAGCAGAGAGTAGCTTAAGTTACGCCGAAAGCTGTCCAACGATTGGGGAGTAGCTCACTTCAAATGAGTACCTGTGTGACCACTAACCACTTTGCCTGGGTTCATGACACTTAGAGGGTCAAAGGCATTCTTCAATGCGTTCATGAATTGCCGTTTGATCGGGTCTCCATAGATTTGATCAAGTGGCAGCTTGTCCTGCCCAAGTCCGTATTCAGCGCTGAATGAGCCGTCGAGTTTTGCGACGAGGTCATAAATGCAGGGAGAAACCTTTGCACTCACTTCATCGAGGTAGGCTGGAGACTCGGCACCTTCCGGGGCAAGCACGTTGAAGTGTACATTGCCATCCCCAACATGGCCGTAAACAGAAAGACGGGCTCCCTGCCCGTACCGATTGACGAGATCGGAGCCAAGTTCAATGAACCTGGCCATATCAGAGATACGAACAGAAACATCATGCTTCACTGAGCCGCCGTTGAGCACTTCACCTTCGGGGATGTGTTCACGCAGGTTCCAAAAGTCCTGTCTTTGCTGTTCGCTTGTTGCAATGACACCGTCCACGATTGTTTCGCCGGACATTCCATCCTCAAAAAACGCTTCGATGGCCTGGTCGAGGCCCAGAACCGGGGAGGACGATGCGGCCTCGATCAGCACAAAATGTTCGGAAGGAGTTTGAATGGGGTGGCGCAATTCAGGTTTGCCGGCAAAGAGAAGGTCGAGAGATGCACCAGAGATGTATTCAAACGACGTGACCGCCTCACCTGTATACCGCTGAGCTTTTGCCAAGAGCGGCATCAAATCACTGATCTCATTGATCGCCAGAAAGGCAGTGACGCGACTCGCCGCGGGCAAAAACAGACGCAAAGAGGCTCCTGTAACGATACCGAGCGAGCCTTCAGCGCCAATCAGAAGCTGATGCAACGCATACCCTCGATTGTCCTTCCGCAGCGGGGACAGGTTGCTGAGCACTTGGCCATCCGGCAGCACGACCTCGAGGCCCAGAACCAGGTCCCGAGTAATCCCGTAGCGAACTGCCGAAACCCCTCCGGCATTTGTCGAAATGTTCCCGCCAATTTGGCACGATTGCTGAGAGCCAAGCGACAAGGGGAACATCAAGTTCTCCTGTTCCGCCGCTTCATGGATCTCAGAGAGAATGCATCCCGCATCAACAGTGATCGAGAGGTTGTCGGCATCCACCTCCCGGATCTTGTTCATGCGCTGCAAGCTGATCAGCAGTTGCTGGCCGCTTTCGTCCGGGGTCGCGCCGCCGCAATATCCTGTGTTGCCACCGACCGGGACAAGGGCGACGCTGTGCAGATTGCAAAGTTTGACAATTGAGGCCACTTCATCTGTCGAACGGGGTCGCAGCAGTGCGGGGCTTTCGCCGGTATACTTCTTCCGGAAGTCAGTTGTGTAACCGTTGATTATGTCTTTGTCGTTCACCACGATCTCTGCCGGCAGCTCCGCCAGCACTTGTTCATATGGAGTCATCACGCACCCTCTTGTGTTTGACCGGCATGGTAATGGGCGTTCGCTTCATGAAATTTTGTTTTCCTGTCCGGAAAAGGCATTCTGTGCCGCCTTGGCAGAAGTTTGGGCCATCAAACTGTTTGCCGTCTCATAGATCTCTGAACGAACGCCCCGCCAAGATCACGAGATGCAGACACCAAGCCGCAACCCGCCAAAGGCAGGCCGTAAGTAAAAAAATGAGCGTTAGAATCGACAAACTGACGGCAAGCGGCGCAGCACAAAAGATGGCACTGAAGGACCTGATTAAGCCCACAGATTCTGCCGTTTCACTGCAGCCTTCAGCATAATCAGGATTTGCCGTGCTCCTACTCTGATTGAACCAAAGAGGAGGAGGGGAACCTTTGGTGATGCCGGAAACACCACAGTTTTATGACCCTGCGGACACAGGCGATTGGCTGGCGGTGGTCTCGGCAGGCTGGCTCGCAAAACGCTGCAGACCTTGTTCGCTCTGCTGACGCTCTCACAGCAGCGCACGACGAGGACGCGCGCGGGAACACCCTCGACCACGAAAACCTTCGGTCATGAGGAGAGATACTGAAGATGAAAACATTCCTGAAATATCTGGCAGCTGGATCTGTTGCATTGCAGCTTGCCGCGCCCGCATTTGCCGCCGATATGCGGCTGAAGTTCGCCGGGGTTTTCCCGGTAGATCACCAGGGTTCCAAAATGATGGAACAGGTCAAAGCAGACATTGAGGCCGCAGATGTAGGCCTGAAGATTTCGGTGTTCCCAGCAAACCAGCTTGGGTCCGGCGAAGCACTGCTGGAAGATGTTGCCCGCGGGAACATCGATTTTGCCGCTGCATTTCTTTATGCAGACACCGACCCGCGTCTTGAAATCCTGTCCATGCCGTTTCTTGTGAGCGATTGGGACGAGATGAACTCGGTGATGCGCGACCTGGATTCCGAGTTCAACACCATCATTCAGGAAACCCTTTCTGACCATGGTGTGCGCCTGCTCGGTCAAAACCCGGAAGGTTTTGTCGGCATCGTGGCCACTGAAGAGCCGGCCAACTGGAACAACTTCGACGCCAAGAACATGAACATTCGTGTCTGGTCCTCGAACGTCGTGAAATCGATGGTCGAGACCCTCGGCTACCAGGCGACAACCATGTCGTGGGGCGACATCTTCCCTGCAATTCAGTCGGGCATTGTTGATGGCGCAATATGCTGCACGAAGACTGCAACTTACTCGATCTTTGCAAAGAGCGACGTCGGCACACATTTCGTCCAGTACAATTCGATCCCGGAGAACACCTCCTATTACATTTCAGAAAAGACCTGGGAAAAGCTGAACGAAGAGCAGCGGACGGCGGTTCAAGCCGCGTTCACGAAGGCATCGGACGACTTCTTCGCCTACAACCGCGAGAATGACGCAGTGTTCGAACAGAAGCTGATCGAAAGCGGCTACACCATCCTCAAGCTTTCGCCGGCGGAGCAGCAGGCAATGGCAAGCAAGGTTCGTGCTGAAATCTGGCCCATGCTTGAAGACAGCGTTGGCAAGGCAAATATCGAGCGCCTTCTGTCCAGCCTTAAATAAGCAACTGACATCGCAAGCAGGGCCGGCCGAGAGGCCGGCCCAAGTGTATGCACTTACAGCAGGGTGAACTCTATGGCGCACATAGCCGAGATATTACCAAAGGGTATCGCATCGCCTCTTCAGGGTTCCCTGAGAGTGATGCGCTGGATCGTGATTTTCAGCGGCTTGCTGATGTCGGTCACGTTCTTTCTGGTCGTCATTATCAGGTATGGTTTCAACGGCGACCTGTTCGCCTATGAAGAATGGCTGCTGACTGCCTGTTTCTGGGGGTTCTTTGCTGGATCAGCTTTGGCCTCCGAACGCGGACACCACATCAATGCAGACATCCTCGGGATTATCATCACAAACCCAAGACTGCGATGGTGGCGCCGGCTGATCGTGCTGACCATTGAACTGGTGGTGACCGCAGCCATTCTCTACTGGGGCTACCTGATGCTGGCAGAAGAGCTGGCGAAATACCCGATCTGGAAAACCACCCCGGCCCTGAAGATCCCATACTTCGCTTGGCGGATCTCAATCTTCCTTGGCTTCTTCTTCATGACAATTTTTGCCGCGGCGTATCTCTACGCGCATATCAGAGGCGTCGAAGTTGAGTACGGAGACGACACGGACGCGGGCGAAATGAAAAAGTCAGAGGAGGCTGGCCAATGATCATTGCAGGCAGTCTGGTCATTATCTGCGGCATGCTGCTGCTGGGTGTTAGCGTTTATGTGGCATTTGGTGCGGTTCTTCTTTTCCTTGCGGCCATGGGAGGGCACGAAGTTTCGGGCTACCTGCCGTCGGGTTCGACGAAACTGCGTTCCCTGGTTTTGCTGGCGATCCCTCTCTTCATGATTGCCGGGACAATCATGGAGCGCGGCAAAATCGCGGCTCCGCTTGTCAGCCTTGCCGAACTGTTCATCGGCCACCTGAAAGGCGGGTTGAGCGCAGCAACCGTTCTGGCATGCGGGATTTTCGGATCCATTTCCGGTGCCGCCAATGCGACGCTGACCTGTATCGGCAGCATCATGATGCCGCATCTTCGCCGCGCGAATTACCCCGAAGGGCAATCGGCCGCGCTGATCGTTTGCGCAAGCCCCTTGGGCCTTCTGATCCCGCCCAGCGGAAACCATATTCTCTATGGCTGGGTGGCGCAGCAATCGGTGCTCAAGTGCTTTCTGTCGACAGTCGTCCCTGCGCTTATTTTGATAACTCTGCTTATCGCTGTGAACCAGTTCATGCTGCGCAAATATGATGACATCGAATTGCTGGAGCGCCCGCAGGAGTTTGGCATGGCATTCCGGCAAAAGGCGACTCTGGCCTTTCCGGCTTTGCTGATGCCGCTCATCATTCTGGGGGGCATCTACGGCGGTATCATGACACCGACAGAAGCCGCCGGCGTTGCGGTCGTCTACGCTATTCCTGTGGCAATCTATGTCTACCGCGGCCTGACTTGGCGGGCTCTGGTTGAAGCGCTGACGGATTCAGGTGTGATCATCGGCGTCGTCATGGTGATGATCTTCATGGTGCTTATCGTCAGCAAATTCCTGATCTTTGAGGATATCCCGAACATCGCAAAGGATCTGGTCTACTCTGTGTCAGAGAACCCGATTGTGATCCTGCTGATGGTCAACCTGGTCATGATCCTGATCGGTATGCTGATGGACGACATCTCTGGCCTGCTGCTGTCGACACCGATCCTGCTGCCGATCGTGCAAGGCGTAGGAATGGACCCGATCCATTTTGCCGCTGTGTTGGGGGTCAACCTTGGAATGGCGAACATTACGCCGCCTACTGCCCCCTTGCTGTACCTCGGCGCGAAAATCACCAAGACGCCAGTTTCCAGCATGTTGCTGCCGACGCTGATTTTCATCATCTTCGCGTGGCTTCCAACCCTGGCTCTGACGACATTTGTTCCGGAGATTGCTCTTTGGTTGCCCGAGCTGCTTTTGGGGTGATCCCAAAATCCGGTTCTTCCGCAGCTGGAACTGAGTTTTGAAGAAAGAACAGGCCGCACCTTCGCAGGTGCGGCCTGTTTGTCTTCTCCGCCTTTGGCCTCTGCTATTGACGGCAGCGATTCCCGGAAACGCATTTTTTGAGTTCAGGAGTGCTTCAAATCGCCCCTGACGGAGAGCTACAGCAGAATTTGCTTCCTGCCAACGCCGCAGCAGTACAAAATTCCGCCAAAGGAGAGTGATGCGAAATTCACTCTCTCAAGGCATGCGCAGCTGGCATACCGGGGATGATGACTTGGTGGTTTATTGAGAAAAAGCAGTGTCTTAAAAGTTATCCCAAGCTCAACAACAGAGCTTGCCAACATCATTCACAGGAGACGAAAATGACCAAAGACCTCAAGAACACGGTGGAACTTTTCGGGTTTGTTGCAACTGGCCTCGCCGTCATCGGAGCAATGGTTGTCGCTTCGCTGGCATGAGTTCTTCCGCGGAGTGTACCAGCACTGAAATTCCAAGACATACCTTTTGAAAGCCGGCCTAACCGCCGGCTTTCATAGTTTTGGAGGAACAAGTTTAGGCACGAACGAGCTAAACTTACACTTAAGCCTTAGACTAAGGCAGAGTTCGGTCACGAGCTGCCAATTTCCCCGCTCGTCAGGGTGAAAACAGATTATGCTGGCAGCCGCCGCCCCCAAAGCATCCTATGCTGAATCCCGGCCGAGAAGAGCAGAAAACGCCGGGCAGAACAGGCCTCAATAAAGAAACAGTCAGTCCTGATTGTTAGTTGAGGAAGACCATGCTCGAACACCAAACCCGCTTCTCCGCTCTCGAAGAGAAAATCAAGAAGGCAGGCCTGGACGCCTTTCTGATTTCGACGAAAGACAGCATCTTTTACTTCACTGGTTTCCGCTACGAACCCTTTGAACGCCCCTTCTTCATTGTCGTCCGTCCGGGTAACCAACCGGTCTTTCTGACACCCCGGATCGAAGCCGAAAACATGGCGACCATCGCTGTGCCGCACCAGATCGTCGAATATATCGACTACCCCGCACCGGCCGGCGGCAGCTACATAGAAGCGCTGCAATCTGTGTTGCCTGCCGATGAAAACATTGGCGTCGAAATGTCGATCACCGGTGAATTGCTGGTGGCGCTGTCCAGCTGGTCGCCTCAGGTCCTGCCTTATGTCGAACAGCTCCGCATGGTCAAAAGCCCTTACGAGGTTGCTGCCATCCGTAAGGCGGCGAAGTATTCAGACCGTGGCCTGAAGCTAGCAATGGATTTGGCCCGCCAGGGTGGCCGCATCGCGGACACGGACAAGGCAAACAGCCTGTTGCGAGAGGAAATCACGCAAAAAGAGGGGTATCTAGACCCCTATATTTCAAACATCTGGCAGGGCATTTGGGCCGCACCCTACAGTGCCCAGCCGCACCGCTTTCCAGAGCCCTCGGACACGCTGATTGAAGGGCCGAATGTCGGCCTCTCTTTCCTGCGTGTGAATGGCTATTCCGCGGAAACTGAACGCACCTTCTTTGTGACCTCTCCCCGCAAAGAAGATGCCGAGGTCTTCAACACCATGGTCGAAGCCGGAAAGATTGGCTTCGCAGCTTTGCGCCCAGGCGTCAGCTGCCACGAAGTCGACCACGAGGTGATGGAGTTTCTTCGCGCCGAGGGCTTTGGGAACAATCTCCTGCATCGCACTGGCCATGGGATCGGCATGGGAGGTCACGAAGGCCCCTGGGTTGCCGAAGGCAGTGACGATGTCCTGCAGGAGAACATGGTGATCAGCATCGAGCCGGGCATCTACTGGCGCGGCCAGGGCGGGTTCCGCCACTCGGACACCGTTCTGATCACCAATGACGGCTACGAGATGCTGACCGACATGCCCCATGACATTGCGTCAATGACACTGGGCAGCTGACGTCCAAATCAAAACCAAACCAACAAGGAGAAACCAAATGAAACACATGCTTCTCGCAAGCGTCGCGGCGCTTTCGTTCGCTGTCACCGGCGCCGCTGTAAATGCGGCTGATGTCACCCTGAACCTTTCCAATGAGTATTCGGCCACTTCTATCCATGGGGTTGGCGATGCGCGCTTTGCCTCATTGGTCGCCGAAAAAACCGGCGGGTCTGTCGAAGTCGTTGTCCACTATGGCGGCGCTCTGGGCTACAAATCGGCTGATCACTTTGACGCCGTGGGCGAGGGAGCCCTGGAAATTGCCGACACCTATGGCGGCGCGCTTGGTGGCATTGATCCGCTGTTCCTGATCTCTTCGCTGCCGTTCTTCGTGACCACGGTGGAAGAAGCGGAACTGCTGTACAAGGTGGCTGAACCCGAGTTCAAAAAGGTCTTTGAAGATAACGACCAAATCTTGCTCTACGCCTCTCCCTGGCCGCCGTCGGGCATTTGGGCCCGTGACCCAAAAATTTCCACCAATGCATTGGCGGGCCTGAAAATCCGCACCTATGACAAGAACGGCACCACAGCCCTGAACGAACTGGGCGCAGCCGCAGTTCGCCTGTCCTGGGCAGACGTTGTTCCTTCGATCTCGACCGGCGCAATTGATGCGGTTCTAACCTCTGCCGAGGGCGGGGTTTCAGGCAGCTTCTGGGAACACTTCGACACGTTCACTGAGATCTACAACTACGCGATCCCTCTGAATTTCGTACACATCTCGAAGGACACCTTCGATGATCTCAGCGCAGAGCAGCAGGCTGCTGTCCTCGAAGCAGCCGCCGAAACCCGCGATCAGAACTGGGCTGCGATCCCGGATCGTCTTGCCGCAACCTACGGTCAGCTGGCTGAAAACAAAGTGTCTGTGGTCACATCGGACGACGACACCTACCGGACCGCCCTGCAAGCCGCCGGCAAAGCTGCACTGAACGACTGGCTGGAGACCACCGGCGCCCGGGGGCAAGCCCTGATCGACGCCTTCAATGCAGCGAAAGCTCAATAACACCCCACAAGTCGGTGGCGTCTCCTGAAGCCACCGACGATCCTGGAGAATACCATGCGACTTCTTCTGCGTGCGATTGATGCTGTGTCCTATTCCGCCCTGATTTGCGCGGCTGCCATTCTCATATACGCCGTTTCCCACATCCTGCTGGAAACCGTCATGAGGACTTTATTCGATACCTCGACCCATGTCCTGGATGAGTTCATTGGCTTTGCGGTTCTGTCGATCACCTTCTTATCGCTGTCCTGGACACTGCGGGACGGAGGCATGATCCAGGTAAACTTGGTTACACTCAGGCTCCCGCGCAGAATTAAGCAAGCGACCGAATTCATCGTGGCTGCCTGCGCAACAGGTCTCGGGGCCTACTTCTGCACATTCCTGTGGCGCAACTTGATCAAGAACTGGAAGCGCGGCGCAGTCAGCGAAAGCGTGGCCGAAGTCCCATTGTGGATACCGGATGCCATTGTCTTTGCCGGCGCTTGCCTGCTGGTGCTGCAACTATCGGCCCTTGCCATCCGCCCATTTATTCCAAAGACACAGGAGGGCTAATCATGGACCCCGTTACAACAGCACTCGCCGTTTTCATTCTGATGCTCGCTGTTTTGGCGACTGGTATGTGGGTATTTCTTGCTCTCGCCACCGCTGCGGCAGTTTCGCTGTTCGCCTTCATGGGTTTCCCGCCTGACAAGATCGGAGCGATTGCCAGTCGGATCATTGTGCGAAGCGCCTCCTCCTGGGAACTTGCCGCTGTTCCAATGTTCATCTGGATGGGAGAAATCATGTTCCGGACGGACATTTCCGAACGGCTCTACAAAGGTCTCTCTCCGCTCGTATCAAAAATTCCTGGAGGGTTGCTGCATACCAATGTTTTGGGATCAGCTCTCTTTGCCGCCGTTTCCGGATCCAGCGCGGCGACGACTGCCACTGTCGGCCGGATCACCACAAGTGAGTTGAACCAGCGGGGATATTCCCAAAGTCTCGCGCTTGGCTCCCTTGCCGGTGCTGGCAGCCTTGGGCTTCTCATTCCGCCATCCATTGTCCTGATCATCTACGGGGTTCTGGCCGAAGTTTCGATTGCAAAACTCTTCATCGCAGGTGTGGTTCCCGGCCTCATGATCGCAGCATTTTATGCCGTTTATCTGGCCGCAAGATGCGCGATTACACCAGCACTTGCACCCAAGGACGCAATCAGTAAGGAGGACGCCCGGCCAAGTGCTATTCTGGGAAACCTTGCTCCGGTCTTTGGCCTTATCCTGGTGGTTCTGGGCTCGATTTATACCGGGTGGGCAACACCTTCTGAAGCAGCAGCCATCGGTGTCTTTGCCGCACTCTGTTTCGCGGCATCCAGCCGGCAATTGTCGCGCGCCATGCTGGCGGAGTCGCTGATCAATGCGCTCAAAACCTCCTGCATGGTCTGTTCAATCCTGATGTGTGCAGCCTTTCTGTCGTCCGCCATCGGCTACATGCACATCCCGCGCAACATTGCAGTGGCGATCGATGCTCTGAACCTGTCCCCCTATGTCCTGATCGCTTCACTGGCTCTATTCTACATTCTGCTCGGGTTCTTCCTGGATGGCATTTCGATCATCGTGATGAGCCTGCCGATCACTCTGCCTGTCGTCGTCGCCGCTGGTTTTGACCCAATCTGGTATGGCATTTTCCTGGTTATCATGATCGAGCTGGGCCAGATGACACCGCCTGTTGGATTCAATCTGTTTGTCATTCAGGGCTTTTCTGGCGTGCCGATCCACAAGGTGGCGGTCTATGCGATACCTTTCTTCCTTTTGATGTGTTTCGCCGTACTGCTGATGGTCGTCTTTCCGCAAATTGCGCTTTGGCTTCCAGCGTATCTGGCAGGCTAAGACATGAAGGCATCCAGCAAACCAAGGCGAACCCAGGCCGAAAGGTCCGCGGCGACCCAGGCCCGGATATTGGAAGCAGCACAGTTCCTGATCGTTGATCGGGGATTGGCGCATACGTCAACACAAGACATCGCCCGCCAGGCCAACGTGTCGCGGGGAGCGATGCTGCACCATTTCCCATCACGCAAGGAACTCATTCAGGCGGCCTATGCTGAGATGCTTTGCCGCGAGGCGGATCTACTGCGCAGTTTCACCCGGACACTGCAACCTGGCCAAAACCGACTGAAAGCCCTGACCGAGTACATCTGGGAAAGATACCAAAGCGGAATTTTTCAGGTGTCCATGGATTACCTGTCCGAAGCCCGCGTGAATGAGACAGAACTGGCCTATGTCGCTGCAGAATCCCAAAAATTCAACGAGGCGCTCAATGACGTCTGGCACGTCGAGCTCGCGGCGTTCGGCTGTAGCGCAGACATACGGCAAGCCATGATGAATGAATTCATGTGCCTCGTTCGCGGCATGGCATTCCAAAGCCAATGGCGCGATGATCCGGCATACTTTCAGAATATGCTGCAAAACTGGCTTCTCAGAGCACGATCCACTTTAATTCCCGCAAAGTCAGCCGGGTAGATGCAGCATAAAATGCTGTCAAAGGAAAAACGACGGCTGAAAATGCCGTTCCCGGCTGCAAAACGCACTTTCCTTCCGGCAGTTTCCCTTACCCTCGATTGAAAGCTCATACGGGAAAGAAACCGATGCGATCCAACTCTCTTATCGAAAAAGACCGGGCCCACTATTTCCATCCTGTGGTTCCAATCCGCGCCCACGAAAAACGGGGTGTAACTGTTATGCAATCGGGGCAGGGTGTCTTCCTGACTGACTCCGAGGGCAATGAACTGCTCGACGGCTTTGCAGGTCTGTGGTGCGTCAACGCAGGATACGGCCACGAGAATGTTGTTGCCGCTGCCACTGAGCAAATGCAGCGCTTGCCCTATGCAACCGGGTATTTCCACTTTGGCAGCGAGCCGGCAATTGAATTGGCGGCCAAGCTCGCCGAGTTGTCTCCTGGCGATCTGGACCACGTGTTCTTCACTCTGGGCGGTTCGGATGCGGTGGATACCGTGATCCGCATGGTTCGCTACTACTTCAACGCCCGCGGCGAAAGCTCCAAGAAGCACTTCATCGCGCTGGAAAAGGGCTACCACGGCTCCAGTTCGAACGGTGCCGGACTGACTGCTCTGCCGGTCTTTCACGACAAGTTCGATCTGCCGATGCAATGGCAGCACCACATTGCTTCGCCCTATCCGTATCGCAACGAAGCAATCTCAGATGAGGAAATCATCGCGCATGGCGTCGCCAACCTGAAAGCCAAAGTTGCAGAGCTTGGTGCTGAATACACTGCTGCATTCATCATGGAACTGGTCCAGGGCTCAGGTGGTGTGATCGTACCCCCGGAGGGTTATGCCAAGGCTATGCAGGACACCTGCCGCGAACTGGGCATCCTGTTCATTGTGGATGAAGTCATCACGGGCTTTGGCCGGACCGGGCCGATGTTTGGCTGCGAGCACGAAGGGCTGACGCCTGACTTCCTGACAACCGCCAAAGGCCTGACCTCGGGCTATGCGCCTATGGGTGCGGTGTTTGTTTCGGATGACGTCTATCAGACCATCGCCGATGCCGCGCCGGAAGGCGTGCCGTTTGGGCATGGTTTCACCTATTCGGGGCATCCTGTCAGCGCAGCTGTCGCTCTCGAGGTCATCAAGCTCTACGAGGGCGGTATGATCGAAAACTCGAAGAAGGTTGGCGCCTACTTCGAGGCGCAGCTGAAAACTCTGCTGGATCACCCGCTGGTCGGTGATGTCCGGGCCAAAGGACTGCTGGCAGCTGTGGAGATCGTCACTGACAAATCCACCAAGGCAAAACCAGCCAAGGAAATGAACGTTGCCGCCCGCCTCGCCAAAGCAGGTTACGAGAACGGCGTCATTTTCCGTGCATTTGCCGATGACGTGATCGGTCTTGCCCCGCCCATCTGCATCTCTGAGACTGAGGTAGATCTGCTGATTACCCGTCTCCGTGCGACCCTGAACACCCTTCTGGATCTGAAAGGATAAGACATGAAACTGAGCGATTTCAAAGCACTGACCTTTGACGTCTATGGCACCTTGCTCGACTGGGAAACCGGAATGGTCACCGGCTTGAAACCCCTGACAGACCGGGTGAGCCGCAGCCTGTCGCGCGACGACATTCTTGAGGCCCACGCCTTTTACGAAAGCACAACGCAGCGTTATACGCCCTCGAAGAAGTATTACGAGCTGCTGCCCGTGGTGTACCGCCGCCTGGCGGAGGAATGGGGTGTCGAAGTCACCTGGGAAGAATGTGAGGCCTACGGAAGGTCAGCGCGTCACTGGCCGGCTTTCGACGATACCATAGAGGCTCTGACCTACCTGAAGAAGCACTTCAAGTTGGTGGTGCTGACCAACACCGACAATCTCACCTTCTCGGGGGCCAACACCCGCCTGGGTGTGCATTTCGACGGCGTCTACACCGCAGAGGACGTGGGCAGCTACAAGCCGTTCGACCGCAATTTCGACTACATGCTCGAAATGCTCGCGCGTCAGGGTATTCAGAAGCATGAAATTCTGCACACCGCTGAAAGCATGTTCCACGACCACGCACCCGCCAACAAATTCGGGCTGGCCAATTGCTGGATCTACCGCCGGCACGACCAGGAAGGTTTTGGTGCTACCATGAACCCTGGCGAGATGCCGAAATATAACTTCCAATTCAACAGCATGATGGACATGGCAAAGGCCCATCAGGCAGAGTTGGCGGGCTAAGAAACGGGAGGAAAGAATATGGTGGGGACGCCGAAGCTCGACCGGATCGACATCAATATTCTTTCCACCTTGCAAGCGCAGGGCAACATTACCAATGTGAATCTGGCAGAGGCTGTGGGCTTGTCTCCCAGCCCCTGCCTGCAAAGGGTGAAGCGGCTTGAGAAAGCAGGCTACATCCAGAATTACCGGGCCGTCATCAACCTCAAGAAACTGGCTGAGCACGTAACGGTTTTCACCGAAGTCACACTTGCAGACCACCGCCGCAAGGACTTCGTGCGGTTCGAAAACGAAATCCGAAAGCATGACAATGTGGTGGATTGCTACTTGCTAAGCGGCGGGTACGACTACTTGTTGAAGTTTGTCGCGCGCGGTGTGTCCCAGTATCAGGAGATCATGGAGGATCTTCTGGAGCGGAACCTCGGCATCGATAAGTACTTCTCATACATCGTGATTAAGCCGGTTGTAGAAAAGCACAGCGTGCCGATCCAGGATCTGGTCGACCGCGACTAAGGTACGGCACAAAATGTTGAAGCCGGGCCAAATGTGGCACGGAGTGCTGCTCGGCTGGCAAATTCACGATTCTCCCTCGCGCAAACCCGATAGAATTTTCCTAACTGCTGGAGTTGGAAATTATGAACCTTCAAGATACCTCTCTGTTTCGTCAGAAAAACCTGGTCGCGGGCGAATGGATCGACGCCGACAACGGCGTGACAATCGAAGTTGACAACCCCTCAACACTTTCTGTTGTCGGCACTGTGCCGAACTGCGGTTCCGACGAAACGGATCGCGCAATTGCAGCTGCCGAGGCTTGCTTTGCGACCTTCCGCAAAACCACTGCAGCTCATCGTGGCGCGCTGCTGGAGAAGTGGTTCGACCTGATCATGGAATCTCAGGATGACCTGGCTACGCTCATGACCCTGGAGCAGGGCAAACCTTTCGCCGAAGCCAAAGGCGAAATCGCCTATGCCGCGTCTTTCGTGAAATGGTTCGCCGAAGAGGGTAAGCGCGTCTATGGCGAAACTATCCCCAGCCCGGTGCAGGACCGCCGCATTATCGTGCAGAAACAGCCCGTCGGCGTCTGCGCGATCATCACGCCCTGGAATTTCCCGGCGGCGATGATCACCCGGAAAATCGCTCCGGCGCTGGCTGCAGGCTGCCCGGTTGTTATCAAACCTTCGGAGTTCACGCCATTCACTGCCCTCGCACTCGGCGTGCTGGCGGAACGCGCGGGCTTTCCGTCCGGGGCGGTCAACATTGTCACAGGGGACCCTGCAGGTGTCGGTGGAGCACTGACCGGCAGCCCTGCGGTGCGCAAGCTGTCTTTCACCGGCTCCACCCGTGTGGGCAAACTGCTTATGGAGCAATGCGCGGGCACTATGAAACGCCTCAGCCTGGAGCTGGGCGGCAACGCTCCTTTCATCATCTTCGACGATGCCGATCTGGATCTTGCTGTCGAAGGTGTCATGGCCTCGAAGTTCCGAAACGGTGGGCAAACTTGCGTCTGCGCCAATCGGATTTTTGTCCAAGCCGGTGTCTACGACGCCTTCGCTGAGAAGCTGGCAGCCGTTGTTGGAAACATGAAGTTGGGCGACGGGTTTGAGGACGGTGTGGAAATTGGTCCCATGATTAACGACGCTGCCATTGCCAAGATCAAATCACATCTGGACGATGCCACTGCCAAGGGCGGATCTGTAATTGTCGGAGGGGCGCAGGAAGACACCAGCACCCGCTTCATCAGCCCAGCTGTTGTAGCTGGGGTGACTTCAGACATGATTGTGGCCGATGAAGAGACCTTTGGCCCTGTCGCGCCGCTCTTCAAATTCGGCACCGAGGAAGAAGCGCTTGCAGCGGCCAATGCCACCCCCTACGGGCTGGCAGCCTATTTCTACACCAACGATCTGACCCGCACATTCCGTGTCAGCGAGGAGCTGGAAACCGGAATGATCGGTATCAATGTCGGGGGCTTCGCCACTGAGGTCGCGCCCTTCGGCGGCATCAAGGAAAGCGGTCTGGGCCGTGAGGGTGCGCATCAAGGTATCGATGAATACCTGGAAGTCAAAACCCTGCATATCGGCGGCATCGCGTAAGGAATCCCGGCTATGACAAAAACATATCGTATCGCAGCCATCCCCGGAGACGGGATCGGCAAAGAGGTTCTGCCGGTCGGTCAGCGCGTCATTGACCTTGTGGCGCAAAAGCACAACTTCACTGTGGACTGGACCGAATTCGACTGGTCCTGCGAACGCTATCACGACACGGGCCGTATGATGCCCGAAGATGGCATCGAGCAGATGAAGGCGTTTGACAGCATCTTTCTAGGGGCTGTCGGCTTTCCCGGTGTTCCGGATCACGTGTCGCTTTGGGGGCTGCTGATCCCGCTGCGCCGGGAACTGGATCAATATGCCAATGTTCGCCCCGTGCGCCTGTTGAAGGGCATTAACTCGCCCCTGGCCGGGCGTGGATCGGATGACATCGACATGATCATCGTGCGTGAAAACGTCGAGGGGGAATACTCCGAGATCGGCGGGCGCGTCTATCAGGGCACGGAGAACGAGGCCGCCATTCAGGAAAGCATCCTGACCCGGCGCGGCACGGACCGGATCATGGACTATGCGTTCAACGTGGCCAAAACCCGCAAGCGCAAACATGTGTCTTCGGCCACCAAGTCGAATGGCATCATTCACACCATGCCGTTCTGGGACGAACGTTTTGCCGCCGCCGCCGAGCGTCATCCAGGTATCGGTACGGCCCAGTTCCATATCGACATCATGACCGCGAATTTTGTCCTGCATCCGGATTGGTTTGACGTGGTTGTTGCCTCGAACCTGTTTGGCGACATCCTGTCCGACCTGGGTCCGGCTGTCGCTGGCTCAATCGGTATCGCGCCCTCGGCCAACATCAACCCGGAGGGCAAGTACCCCTCAATGTTTGAACCGGTCCATGGCTCGGCGCCTGATATCGCAGGCAAAGGCGTCGCCAACCCGGTTGCTGCTGTCTGGACCGCTGCCATGATGCTGGAGCATCTGGGCGAAGCAGACGCCGCAGCCGATATCGAACAAGCCATTGAAACTTCTTTGGCAAATCCTGACACCAAGACACGCGATCTGGGCGGCACTGCCGATACTGCAGGATCGGAAGCCGCCATTCTGGCCGCACTGTCGTAAGGAACAATGACATGAACAAAGCAGAGATCGTCTATGACGACTTCGCCAAGGTGGAAATGCGCCTGGGCAAGATTGTCGAGGTCAAGGATTTCACCCGCGCGCGCAACCCCTCCTACAAGGTCTGCGTTGATTTTGGTGACCTAGGCCAGCGCTGGTCCAGCGCTCAGATCAAAAACTACTCCGAAGAAGAGCTGCTTGGACGGCCCGTCGTTTGCGTGGTGAACATGCCGCCACGTAACATTGCCGGTTTCAAATCTGAAGTCCTGGTCATGGGAGTGCCGAACGAGGCTGGCGAGACTATCCTGCTGCAACCCTCGCATGATGCGGTTCTGGGAAGCGAAGTCTTCTGATGTCAGCCCGGCACACAGGACTGGGTACTTTGGCCATTCTGTCCTGGGGCACATTGGGGGTTCTTGGAGCCTTTTCAGCCTCCCTGCCGCCCTATCTGGTCCTGACGTTCTGCTTTGCGATCGCGGCGGGCATGGGGCTTGCAATATGTGCCGCAACAGGCCGGAAGCCAGTGCGTCTGCTGGACCGGCGCACCATCCTGTTTACCGGGCTTTTGACAGCTTACCACTTGTCATATCTGGAAGCTTTCCATCACGCAGATCCCATCTCAGTGTCGCTGATCAACTACCTCTGGCCTGCTTGCCTGATCATTCTTGGCAACTTGTTCTTCCAACTGCGCAGCGGGTTCCCGGGTTACCTTGGAGCCGCGCTTGGTTTTGCCGGGGTGTTAATCCTGATCGGCAAAGATGGATTTGCACTCCAGCTATCTGAGATACTCGGCTACGGTCTTGCCTTTGTTGGAGCAATTCTCTGGGCGCTGTTCTCAAACCTGCGCCGCCATGATCAGTCAGACGCTATCTCTGCTATGACGACAATCTGCTTTGCGTCGTCTCTGATTTGCGGGCTTTGGTGGATGACAAAGGGTGCGAACCTGCCGGCGCTGACCGCCTCAGATGTTTGGGTCATCGCCGCGCTGGGTTTGGGCCCTGCCGGAGGTGCGTTCTTTCTCTGGGATCTGGGAATGCGCCAAGGTCACGCTGCTCTGCTTGGTGTCCTGGGATACTCAGCTCCGGTATTCTCCACCATACTCATGCTTGTACTTGGCTTAGGCCAACCAGGCTGGGAAGTCTTCGCCGCGATAGCCTTTATCACTTTGGGTGGTATCGTCGTTCACTCCGGATCAAAAGGCCCGACGAAGTGCGTGGCTAATGCTGAAACAAGGTAAAAGGAAAATGGAACGACGTCCGCTGTTGCCTCTGAACAAGCCGCTCGTCTCACGCAGATCGAAAATGCTGCTTTTTTGGGGCTTTTGCGTTTTCGTTCTGATTTCTGTGGGCACCGCAGTTGTGCTTATCTGAGATTACCCACTGACTGTCGCTCGGATTTCTGCGGTTTGCTGAAAGCTAACAACGCTGCAGCGCGGTTAGTCGAAGCTGCCGTTACTGCTCAATGCAGCGAACATCCGTTTCCTGCTCTTCTAGTGGGTTGCTGTAGACAAAAGTGCAGTTTCCCGTCATCGAGGCAGTTTGCAGCGAAAATTCACTTTGTCCCGCGTAGTGAGCATTGAAGCTTCGCGCAGTGAGTGACTGATTTCCGCCCTTGTTGAACTCTATCAATCTGAGCGGCTCTCCGGAACTAAACCTCAAACCTCTCGCCTTGATCATTGCGCTGGAAGATTGCAGCAACCACTGGATCCTCCGGCAGGTCCAGTTTCTGCCGGCATTCTGCCAAAGCTTGCGCATCCCTGGCAATCGCCCTGCGATGCTCGTGCAGCGCATCCTCGATGATTTCCGCGATGATCTTCAAAAGGATCTCGAGGAGCGACATCGCCGGCGACAGCCGTGCATGCAGCTTGAGCGGCAGCGGCCGTTCCGGACCGCCGCGTGGGCCGGCCACCAGCCTGCCTCCACGCCCGTCATTGCCGGCCATCCAATGCAATTGATCACGGCGGATCAATTCCAAACCTAAAGAAATTGCTTCAACCCGCTTTTGAACAGCTCCCGCCCTTTCTTCCTGACCCTTTATCGATCTTTCCCTGTCCTCAACCTCCTTCTCCCGGCTCGCCAACGCTTTTTCTCTTTCCCTGACCTCTGCCTCCTTCTTTTTCATTGCAATATATTCTGCCGCAAGGCGGCTCTCTTTTTCTGCCAAGGCCTTGGCCTGCGCTTCCAGCGCCTGCTCTTGCACTTCCAGCTGGGTCTCGAACCGAAGGTTCGCCAGCTGCTCTTCCGCGCGGGCTTTGGCACCGGCTTTGCGCGCAGCGTATTGCTTTGTGGTCAGGCGCTCGTGGCCCGGTCCCTTGCGCAGAAGCCCGCAGGGCCTGCCGACCGCTTCGTAGTAGCGGTCTTGAAAGCGTATCATCCCAGCATCAAACGCTTCCTTTTCAGGGTTCTTTTCTTTCCGCTTCTTCCGGGCGGCATGTAGATGCCGCCCGTTCTCCTTCTTCCACGCCTCGAGCTTTTTGGCATTGGCAGCTTCCGCCCTGGCGCAGGCTTTCTCCCATTCAGCCAATGCCCGTTCATGTTTTGCCATATTCTTTTTCTGGGTGACCCGGTTCTTGCTCGGGCGCGGCTTCTTTGGTTTCCGCGGCTTCGGCTTCAATTCTGGCTTCGGCAGGGACGAGAGTGTCCGCGGCTTCTCATGCCTGGCCCGGTAATCCGCCGCCGCCACTTTGCCGGCGTGCAGCTTGTTGGCATCCAGCCGCGGATCGTTCATGTTCAGCGCCAGAATGTGCATATGCACATTCGCCTCATCCAGGTGGAACGTCGCAGCAAACTGGATACCCCGCGGCATCCGTTTACGGAAGTCCTGCAAGGCAAGGTTCGCCCATCTGTTGATCACCGGCTGGTGCTTTTTCCGGTCTGCCAGAAACTCGCGGACTGCAATTGGATGAGAATGAACTTCTGTGTACAAGGTCGGCGCATCAGAACGCAGTCTGCGGGTGTAGCTCTTGCCGGACGACGCCGTGACTGTTTCACGTATTTCACAGCAGCGCCGGTCATGCAGCGCCTGCAGTTCGCTGATTGGGATGGCGCCGTGACTCAGAACCGGAACCGGCGCACGCGGGTTCTCTATATGCTTGCAATAGTGCAGGTACCTCTGCGCTTCCTCGAAGACCTGCTGAACGGAGTTAAGCTGATCTTTCGTGCCCTTCACCAGCTTCGGCTTCCGGGTATAAGTTTCGACGTGGACGTATTGGTAGGCCATGAGGCGGTACTCCTTTTTTCATTGGGTACGCGGCCTCGGCGAAAACGCAAAACGCGGATCCGCCTCAGAAACTCTTCATTTTGAGGATAAGCTCTTTTGCCATATAGTTTTTCTGAGGCTTGGGCAGCTTAGACAGGCGCACAAATGCGCGTGAAAGCTCCCCAAAGAGACAGACTATAGGTAGCTGAAGCTACCTCGTCTGCCCCTTACGCCGGGGAGGCGCTCCAGCAGCCCTGCGGGTGCTTGCGCGGCCTGTTCCCGGCCTTGCACTTGAAGAACTTTCGGGTGGCTTGTTTTGGTTTGAGTTGCCTGCTGGTGTTCTCGGGAACCTGTCTTCCGGGAGGACTGCTCCAGTGCTTCACCGTTTCTTTTCCGATGCAGCAAAGCTGAGAATGCAAAGCAGTTCCCACAGGATCGTTGCCGCGACCAGGGCGGTGTTGCCCGACCGATCGTACGGCGGAGAAACCTCTACCACATCCGCACCAATCAAGTTCAGTCCCTGGAGCCCCCTGATCAAAGCCTGGACCTCCCGCGGCAGCAGCCCGCCAATTTCCGGTGTTCCGGTTCCCGGCGTGAAAGCCGGGTCGATACTGTCGACATCAAAGGAGATGTAAGTGGGACCTGTGCCAACAATGCTGCGGGCCTCCGCCAGCACATTGTCCAAGCCCATCTGGTAGAACTCCTCGATATGGATCACCCGCATGCCACTGTCATAAGAGAAATCCCAATGTGGTTCCGCGCGGCCCCGGATGCCGATCTGAACCGTGCGTTCCGGGTCCAGGACACCCGCCAGGACCGCATTGCGAAACGGCCCGCCATGGTGAAAACGGGATCCGTTGAATGGCCCCCCGGTGTCGGCATGGGCGTCAATATGGATCAGTCCGGCAGGAGCGTCGCGGCCGATAGCCTTGAGAATAGGATAGCTGATCGAATGATCACCGCCGACTGACAGCGGCATGACGCCTGCGTCTGCGACCATTTGGTAATAGTCTTCGATTTCCTGAGTTGCCTGTTCCAGATTGTAGGTGCTCGCAATCGGCACATCGCCGCAATCGGCGAAACGCGCCAGCGTACCCGGAATAACCCCTGTCGCATGGTTCTTAGGACCCGCAGCCAGAACCGACAGTTCCCGGACCTGCTGAGGCCCGAACCTGGCACCAGGCCGGTTTGTCACCGCCAGATCGAAGGGCACGCCGAGCATCGCGATATCAAGGCCGGCGAACCCGTCCTGCAGCGGCGCACGCAAAAACGAGGAAATCCCCGCATAAGGGGCAACATGCTCCCTTTTGTCGCCGCCATGCGCCACTCCGCTGTCCAGATAAGCCTGAAGAGCCTGGTCGTTGAGGTCGGATTTTTCCGCCAGCGCGCGCAGGCGGTCGAGGTTCATCGCGGTCATAAGGTTCACTTCCCGTCCAAGTTTTCCGGCAGGTTCAGATTTTCATGGAAAAATCACTTTGGTAAATTCAAAATATACAAATCATACTTTACTGTTACCAAAGGAATGCGCCGTGCTGAGCCTCCACGAAAACTCGATCCGCAAGCTCAGGGTGTTCGTGACGGTTGTCGACTGCGGCGGGTTTGCTGCCGCGCAGAGCGTTCTGAACATGTCCGCGGCCACAATCAGCATCCAGATGAAAGAGCTTGAAGAGCAGCTGGGCATGACCCTGTGCCAGCGCGGCCGCTCAGGGTTCCGGATCACCGACCAGGGGACAGCGGTCTATGAGGCTGCTCAAACGGTTCTGGGGGCTTTCAGCAATTTCAACCTCGCCGCCGCAGAGATCCAGAACCGGCTGGTCGGAGAGGTGAAGATCGGCCTGCAGGCAAATATGGCCACCAATCCCGCCTTCCGCCTGCCGGAGGCGGTCCGCAAGTTTCAGACACGCCCCAACAAGGTAACCTTCCGACTGGAGGAAACCCGCTCCGCCGATCAGCAAAGCCGCACGCTGGACGGCCGCTATGATCTGAGCATCGGCTTGTTTCCTGCCCGGATACCGGGTCTGGACTACACCCGGCTGTTCACTGAGCGCGTTGCGCTTTATTGCGCCTGCGCTCATCCGCTGTCACAGATCACCGATGAAAGCCGCCTGCTTCAGGAAATTGGCAGCCATGCCATGGTGTCCTCCGGCACCGCACTGGAGCAGGTCCTGGAGAAACCTCCCGCCCTGCCCTCACCGTCTGTGTTCACTGAGGACATGGATGCAGCCATGCTGTTTGTTCTTTCGGGACAGTACCTTGGGTTCCTGCCGACGCATTTCGCACAGATATGGGAAGACAAGGGGATGGTCTGCCCAATCCTGCCCGGCAGGTTCGCCACGGAATTGGAATTCCACTTGATCACCAAGCGCGGCGGGCGGGACAACAAGGTCGTGGATGTCTTTATTTCCGATTTGCTGGATGCACACAGCGCTGAATAGCGTAGCAGCGGCAGAGCCTTTTCGCCGTGCCGCTGCAAAGTGATGCCCCTCACTCGGAGGTCAGCGCACTGAAGGTTTCAATGTCCCGTTCGATCAGTGCCTCTGTTTCGGCACGGTTCTTCCAGTAAATCTGGGCGCCATTTGTCTGCACGTAAGTTTGCGCCTCCTCGCTCTGCATCGCCCGGACAGCGGCCGCTTCGATCTTGGCGATGATGTCCTCCGGCGTTCCCTTGGGGACAAACAGACCGTTCCACAGGACGATATCCAGAGAGGGTGCGATTTCCGAAACTGTGGGAACGTCAGGGGTCAGAAACACCCTCTCGTCCGTAACGCTGGCCAGCACCTTGATCTCGGACAAGCACGGCGCAACCAGTGCTGCCACCGAATTCATGACATCCACATCGCCGGACGCCAGCGTATTGCAATCCAGCGCGTCATAGGCGGCCTCCGAGCCGAACTCAAAGCCCAGTTCTTCAGCGAGCCCGAAGGTGACATGGGTCGGCACCAGCCCGGCACCGAAATGGCCAAGCGTGACATCATTCTCCCGGGCATAGGCCGCCAGTTCTTCCATTGTGCTGTAAGGTGCATCCTTTCCTGCCACGATCAGGAAAGGATAGGTCATGAATACGCCAACTGGAACAAACGGGTTCGGAGACAATTCCGGAATGCCAAGCGTGGGTCCGACCACCGGCACCCCGATAACAAAAGACCCGACGGTGTACCCATCGGCAGGCGCCGCCGCCACGTCCAGCGCACCGGGAAACGGCCCGCCGCCGCCGCCCGGCTTGTTCACAACGGCCGCAGGCACGCCATACAAGTCCTGGAACTCGGTTGCGATCATCCTGGTCAGCACATCCTCCTCTCCTCCCGGAGGCCACGGAACAATGAACGACACCGGTTTTTCGGGGTAATCGGCAAATGCCGCGGGTACAGACCCCACGCATGCGGTGAGGGCAATTGCTGCCAGTTTCAGCATCGGATTTTTCATGGTCTACTCCCTTGCCACAGAGCCCGGTTTCTGTGCTGCGCGTCACCTGCCGGCAGCGTTGGAAGCCGGAAGCAAAGCGAAAGGCTCCACTGGCAGCTAAGAGAGCATGCTGAATTAGGTTGAAAAATTAAAAAGAAAGAAACTTCACTTTCGAAATTTTGCGAGTATCACCCATGGCACCTGGTTCTGACGTGTCCACGAATATTGCGATTTCCACAATTGGTCTTCGGTACAAGCTCAAAAGTGCTGTGGACCAATTCGGCCGACTTGTCTGCCGGACACGCCCAACCGGGAGCTTCGGGCGACTCCTTGCTTTGGGTTTTCTGGTTCTTAGAAAAAAGAGCAAATACGACGTAAAAATCAGGGTCGTTACTTCTGATCTCCGCTTCCCAAGTTGGCATCCAAGCCAATCTCGATCAAACGCCGAATAGCTTCATTTTCTGACTGCAAGCGATTTTCGAACCTGAAGTCGGCAATACGTTTTGCCTGTTCTTCTGTCAGATTCACAAGTTTCTTTACTGGGTAGACTGTCTGCTTGGCCATAGGACACCATTAAGCGATATGCAGCATATTGACAATGCTGCATATAACGCATATGCTCAATATGCGGACGGTAGAGGTGTCGTTACCACCTTACCGTCCTAATCACACTGACCTCGACTAGGAGACCAGCATGACTACCATCCCCGTTATCACGCGCCCCGGCGCGCTGAAAGCCCTGCAGCCCGCATCTGTCGCAGATGGCAGCCCCACCTTCATCACCCGCACCTTCGATACGCTGACCAAGGCAGTGGACGAAGCCCTCGAACTGGAGCGTGATCTGTCGCACGCTCTTTCGTGGGATCCCGCATCCACCGGTATCCAAGAGGCCGCTGAAGCCAAATGGCAGGATTGCCTTAAACTCAGCGGCGACATCCTGACCGCACAGATGGTCAGTGCCGAAGATTTGCCAATGCAGCGCATGAGCATGCTGCTGCACTTCCTCATCGAGTCCACAGGGCCGGAAGAGGCTCGCAGGTTTCAACATCTGTACTTTGAGAACCTGGAGCTGTTCACCGCTGAAGATGGTGATTGCCAGACGCTGCTGCAGACCGGCGCGCGCCAGATGAACGCTCTCATCGAACTCTCTGTGGCGGATGAAGCGCAGAACTTCCTGCCCAACTAAGCCCACCATCCCAGCATTCTTCTGACCCGCCCCGCAGTGGACACGCCGCAGCGCCCGGCTCAGCCATGCCATTTCTGAAGTTTCAGCAAGCGCCAGTTCCGGCGCCTGCCCAGCCCAATTTTGCCTATGCGGAGGCTGCCATGCCCCACTCAACCTGCGAACATTTCCCGCAAACGGTCCATCCCCACTGGCGCGCCGCCGCCAGCGCAAAAGGTTTCAAAATCGTCCAGCGCATCAAAGACCGGTATCATCTGCTTCTAGCCTGCCAAAGCTGCGGTCTGACACACGCCAGCAAGATCTTTGTTCTCATGAACAGCCAGCCGCAGTGCCCGCACTGCATTCAAGACCGGTGGCAGGCCGACGCTGTGGCCGCAGGTTTGAAGTGGGCAGGCCGCGATCCGGAAGACCGTCACTATGCCCACTATATCGCCCCCTGCGGCCATAACTTGCGCCGGCAATTTGAGATGGTTAAGCGGGCAGCCGAAGGCCTGTGCAGTGTACGGTGCGAGATTTGCCACGCTGACAAAGAACAGGCCGAAGCAGAAGAACGGGGGTGGCACCTGATCGGAGAAGACACAGGTGGCAACCAGAATTACCGTCTGTACCAGCATCAGGTCTGCGGCCATGTTCAGCGGATTGCCCGTGCCAACATGCAGACTGGCCGGTTTCAATGCAGCAACTGCGGCGAGGGCTGGAGCAGTGCGCCAAGTTTTCTCTACGTCATGAAGCTTAAACTCGCCAAAGGTGCCAAGCTGATCAAACTCGGCTACAGCCGCGATCCCGTCTCCCGCCTTTACCACCAACTTCTGAAGACCAAGGAGACGGAGGCGCAGGTCCTGCGGACAGTTCCCATCAGCTCTGGCCACACAGCTGTGCAAATTGAGAAAGGCCTGCATGCGCGGCTGAAGGCAGAGCACCCCGACAGCGTCGCGCCGCCAGACCTCTACGCAGATGAATTGAGGGTCAAAAGTGAGGTCTATTTTCCGGATGTGTGCCAGGTGATCTTCGCGATGCTCGACGCCATCAAGGCGGAAGAAGACAGCTAAGCGCCTCCCTCCCCTTCAATTTCCGACCTGTTTTCCGCCCGGCCCCGCTGGGCGCCCGATCCCTTTTGCCTGTTCACAGGAGGCTTGCTATGAACCAATCCAACCACTCCCCCGCGCGCCCCGATTGGTGGAAGTTCGCTGAAGACTGCGCCCGCCGCTATCATCTCTACTACGAAGAGCTGCAGCAGACGCGGCGCAAGACACTCAAAGAAGACGCGCCAGCCGACGGTGCCGACACCGAGGAGCCGCTTGTGTCCACGCCCCCGGAACAGCCCCATTCTTTGCTGCAGCATCTGAGCGAGCACCCGAACGCGCGGCATCTGCCGCCAGAACTCTGGGAACACCTGGAGCAGGAAGGCGCCGACCCATTTGCCTGCGATGAGACAGGTCGCTGGCTGCCGCACACAGACCTGCCGGCAGACAAGCTGCTTCTTCTGCTTCGGATCGCCGCGGCCTTCGGCTCCCCGGCTGCGGTGGACACGCAGCTTGCCCGGGGCGCCGTGCTGATCCTGCACAACATTCCTGCCTCCGGGTTTTCAAGCGTGGAAAATCTCCTCAACCACGCCCTGCTGCCGCCGGGCTGGCAGGCCTATGACGCCCGGCGCCAGGTGCAACTGCCTCAGCGCGTGACCCTTGCTGTCCCCAGCGCCCGCGACGGCGGAGTTGAGCAGCGGCACTTTGATGAACTGCAGGATCTCATCATTAAAGGCCTGGCGCACAGCCAGCCTTTGTGGATCTGCCTGCCGGACGAGATGGCGCTACCGGCGCCGCTGGTGACGGAGCACTGCCATCAGCTGACACTACCGCAAGTGGACGCGGATTTTCTGATCGCCCTGCTGCGCCAGACCCACAGCCGCACGGGTCACATTGATGAAGCCGCCGCCCGCGCGGCGCTGCCCCCGAACGGCCAGCTGCAAGAGCTCTCCACGCCCGCACTCTCATTCGCCCTGCGTGCGCCCACAGCGAAGAAGATGGCGCAGCGCCTGTCCCAGGCGCTTGCAGCCGCTGCCGCTTCACCGCCCGAAGCCCACGCGCCGAGGGAAGAGATCACCGGCATTGGCCGGTCCTATGACACCGCCCGGCAACTGGTTGCAGACCTGCGGCTCTGGGCCGAAGGCGAAGTGGCTTGGAATGAGATCCCGCACTCCTTGCTGCTTTTTGGCCTGCCGGGCACCGGCAAAAGCCACCTCGCCCGCGCGATGGGCCGGAGCGCCGCTGTCAATTGCGTTCAAACAAGCTGCGCGGAATGGCAAAGCGCCGGTCATTTGGGCAACCTGCTGCTCGCGATGCGCAAAAGCTTCGAAGACGCGCGGAAGAATGCGCCCTGTATCCTGTTCATCGATGAGATCGACGCGATCAGCTCGCGCACCAGCGGCGACACCCACGGCAGCAGATATGGATCGCAGGTGATCGCTGGTCTCCTGGAGCAGATGGACCGCATCGGCCTGGAGGAAGGGATCATGGTGGTTGGTGCCTGCAACCACCCGCAGCACATCGACCCCGCGGTGCTGAGAGCCGGGCGGTTTGACATCAAGATCGAGATGCCGTTGCCAAGCATGGCGATGCTGCAGCACCTCCTTGCTGAGCGGCTGCAGGACGCATTCCCCGAGGATGCGATGTTGGAGCTGGCGCGGGACAGCATTGGCAAAACCGCCGCCGACGTGGATGCGGCGGTGCGCTCTGCCCGCAGTGAAGCCCGGCACAGCGGCTGCCCGCTCGATCTGCAGCTTCTGCGCCGCCATCTGCAAGTCATGGCACAGGAGGAGAACCACGACCTGCTTTACCGCATTTGCGTCCATGAATGCGGCCATGCCATCACCGCCTGGATCTTCGGCGAGGCGATCACGCAGGTCCGGGTGGCTGCCGCAGGCGGAACAATCGAACGGGATGTTCCCGCGAATGCAGGTCTGCCGGCAGATTTCGACCGTCAGCTCTACGTCCACCTCGCGGGGCGGGCGGCGGAGCGGCTCATCTTTGGGACTGTGTCCGCTGGCGCTGGCGGCAGCGCCACCTCCGACCTCGGAAAAGCAGCTCGGATGGTCCTGGCGATGGATTTTGAACTGGGTTTAGGGGCCTTCGGCAACGGCTGGTTTGGACCGCAGGATCCCTCCCGCCTGACGGCCTGCGAACGCCAGCGCCTGCAGGAGCGGCTCGACTACGCCGAGGACCACGCGCGCGCGCTGCTGTACCCCCATCAACAACTGCTTAAGGACATGGCTGCAGACCTGGTGCAGAAACGAGAGTTCGATACCAAGGCGGTCCGGTCCTGGCTGCGCGATGTGCCGCGCAAAAATGGTCCGGAGCCGGTCCTGGACCAGTAGATGCGCCCGCCAACCAAGCCGCACCGCCGCGAGGTTTGCACAATTCTTATGCGCAAACTTCCGCGGTGCAAGCACCGGTTGACCCAAAATCCGGATAATTCCCTTTCGGAAAGGTTTTGCCCGCGCGGCAAACGCCGCCGGTCCAGCCGCAACGGCGCGCACCTCAGCGCCCCGTCCCCGAGCAAACCGGCCCAAACGGCAGGTTGTCCACATAAACCCGGCCCCGGGGCGGCATCTCCCCCCTTTCACGGGGCCCGCCGCCCTCCCTCTCCCGATATGATGAAGCCAACAGCCGCCGGGGCAGTTCCCGGCCAGATCAGCAGCATCAAAAAAACGCCCCGGGCACCGGCCTGGGAGCGGCGGGAGACCTCGGCCTATGGCACGGGACCAGAAGAGCTATGTCAATTCCAGAGGGACAGCCTGTCACTCCGGCACTTCTCAGACAAACGGCCGGGCCAACTGCCCGGACCCGCTTCTGCACATCATCCAGCTCCTTGCCCGCCAGGCTGCTCAGGAAGACATCGCGGCACAAAGGAGCAAACCGCCTTCGAAGGAATAAACCATGACTGCAACACCCGGTCTCCGCGCTGCCATCTACGCCCGGTACTCCACAGACAAACAAAAAGACACATCGGTCGAGGACCAGATCCGGCTGTGCCGCCGTCTGTGTGAACAGAAGGGGTGGCAGGTAACGGAAGTTTTCACAGATCACGCGCTCAGCGGCAAGAACGCGCTGCGCCCGGGATACCAGCGCCTGATCCAGGCAGCCGAACGCGGCGGGATCGACGTCATTGCCGCCGAAAGCCAGAACCGCCTCTCGCGGGATATGGCGGATTCCGCAAACCTGCTGAAGCGCATGAACTTCTTCGGAGTCAAGATCCACACGGCTTCGGAGAATGAGCTGGATGACATGAAGGTCGGGGTCGGCGGGCTGGTATCCACCATGTTCCTCAAGGACCTAGCCCAGAAGACACGGCGCGGGCTGGAAGGACGCATTGCCAGGGGCAAATCTGCTGGCGGGATTGCCTACGGCTACCGGGTGAAGCGTGAGATCCTGCCCGACGGCACGGTCAGCACCGGCGACCGGGAGATCGAGCCGGACGAGGCCGCCGTCATCACCCGGATCTTCCGGGATTACGCAGACGGGCTTTCCGCGCGCTCAATCGCTGCCGCGCTGAACGCCGAAGCAGTGCCTGCTCCCCAGAGCGGCAAGGGCACCGGAGTCTGGAACCCCTCAACGGTCTCCGGGAACATCAAGCGCGGCACCGGCATCCTGAACAACGAGCTCTATATCGGACGGCTGGTCTGGAACCGGCTGACCTATGATACCAACCCGGACAACGGAAAACGCTTGTCCCGACTCAACCCGCCCGAAGACTGGAAGATCGAAGAGGTCCCGCAGCTGCGCATCATTGATGACCAGCTCTGGCACGCAGTGAAGACACGTCAGGGAGAAGTGCGGCAGGCAATGAACCCGGCAGGCGTTCTGACCGAACGGCCCCGGCTGGAACGCGCGCGCCGGCCGACCTACCTTCTGTCCGGCCTCTTGCGCTGCGCCTGCTGCGGCGCCAGCTACACGCTGATCAACAAGACGCGCTACGGCTGCGCAGGTGCCCGCAACAAGGGTGCTGCGGTCTGCACCAACCGCGCCACCATCGGCCGGGCAGAAGTGGAAGAGCGGGTGCTTTCCGGGCTGAAGCAGCGCCTGCTGGCACCGGACCTGCTGGCGCAGTTCGCGGAGGAATACCGCAAGGCGTTCAACGACGCCGCCGCGGGGGCCTGCCAGGACCGGCAGAAGGCCGAACACTCCCTCAAGAAGGTGGAGAGCCGGATCTCAAACATCCTGACCGCTATTGAGGACGGCATGTATACCGCCTCGATGAAGGACAAGATGTCTGAGCTGGAGGGTGAGAAGGCCCGCCTGGAGGCGGTCATCGCGGACAACCCGGAGCCCCCTGCCCTGCGGCTTCACCCGAGCCTGTCGGCGCGGTACCGGGAGCTGATCGAAGATCTGGCTGGGTCCCTGAATGCGCCGGAGGTGCGGCGGGAGGCGACGGCGGCGCTGCGGGCGCTGATTTCAGAGGTGCGGATGGTTCCGGACGCAGACGCACCTGGGGGCCATCAGCTTGAACTTGTTGGGGAACTGGCGGGGATCATGGCTTTGGGGAGCCCTGAATCGAAGAAGCCCCCGCTGTTTGCGGAGGCTTGGTCGGAAACGGTGGTTGCGGGAGCAGGATTTGAACCTGCGACCTTCAGGTTATGAGCCTGACGAGCTACCTGGCTGCTCCATCCCGCGTCAGGTGTTATTGTATCGTTTAGAGAGATGTTGGATTTTACTAGGT
>NZ_JAQNCY010000021.1 GCF_028368855.1 Leisingera sp. SS27
TAGCTGAACAGCGACCCGCTCGTCTCGTCTGTCCCCCGCATACTCACCCCCGCCGCTAACGTGCTGAGGGTGAATCATGTTCTCAAACCGCTGTCGAGACAGGACTATTTCAGCAGCCTGTTAGAACAGGCTTGGGCAGAGATTGAGCACAAACAAAAATACAAGTCGAAGGTAGCACTTCCTCCAGACCTCCAAAGGCGCCTCAATATCCTTTCAGGCAACTTAGAGCTAATCGACAGAGAGCTGTCTCGGATCGCTGTAGCAGCCGATGAGTACAAGAAAAAGTTATTCTCCGGTGACGTATCTCTTGCCACAGACTTTCTCTCCACTTCCTCCTTCAGAGTTGTATGTGAAAAATTTTCCACTGAAAATAACATCCCCATACGAGACCCATTCGACGATTCAAGCTGGGAAAAACGTTGTGAAGTAGTGATTGAGGAGTTAAAAAATTTCGGAATATCCACAGTTAGCGAACTTCAGGGTCTTTTAGAAAAACTTCCTATAGAAAAGTTCCTGCAATACGAAGACGACCACACCTTAATAGGCCTTACGCGAGATGCGATGATCATCCAGGATCACAACAAATTTTTCAATGAATCTTACAATGACTCTTACGACTTTTCATTTATTGATATCGAAAAGTACAACGGAATAATTGGAGAAAATGACATCCCTCAACGCATTCAAGCGGCGGGAGGTGAAGTTACTTCAGAGGAAATGTAGTTTCCCCAATCACCACACTCGGTGGCAGGCAGGCGCAGACCGGGCCGCGGGCGGCCATCAAGGGTGTTGCGCCACCCCCCAATCCACCGCACGCCCCGCTTGCCCTCCCTTAACCCCGCTCTGCCATACTCCAATGCGTCGCGACAAACGGTGCGGACTGACACCCCGCATCAACAGGAGATACGGGAACCCCCAAGACCACCTCTTCATCGGGTGCAGGGGTTCTCCGCACAACGGAAGCTTTCGAGCGGACATGGGGGCTTGCGATCCCCTGCCCGGCCCTCCGCCCTTGGCCCCTCCGGGCCTCTTGGCGGCGCCGCCACCTCTTTTCCGGCCAGCACGAAACGGCCACACAAACAAAACGGCCCAACGGCTCCAGACAGGCAGACAGACGGGTAGACAGACAGCCACCGGACAGGGACACCCCCCGCCCGGCCAAACCCGCGCATCCGGTGACAGCTTCGTGAGGGCTGTTGCCTGAAACCGCTTTCCCTTCTTATGGTTAGGCCAGCCAATCACAGAACGGGGACAGCCATGGCCTTCATCGCGGACAACCAGCTGCCCCTGCTCCTCTTGTTCTTCTTCGCGGGCCTCATCGCGACCGCCTTCCTGTTCCGCAAACCGCCGGGCCACCGGGCCTGGAAACTGGCGGATCTGGTCTGGGTGCTGCTCGGCGGCTTCGGCGCGCTGGTGGCGGTAATTTCCGGCATCTACGCCGCGGATAGCTCCCGGCTCGAACGCCAGATCGACATCGCCTATGCCGCTACCGCCGCCTTTGACCGCGACGCCGCCCGCTTCCGCCTGCGCTTCTGCGACCCCGCCTATGACACCGACATCGCGGTCCTGTGCGAAAAGGTCGAATTCCTCTCCGCCTCCACCGCGGGCAACGCCGAACTGCCGCTGTTCATCGCGGTGACAGATGAGGTCGCGCCGCTGCAGGGCCTCAGCTTCCTGTTCGGCACAGGCCGCGCTGAGATGGACGAGATGAAAGACATGGAGGCCAAGGCCAGCGCCTTTGACCCGGAGGCCTTCCTGGTCTTCACCGCGCTTGACGCCCCAACACAGGCCGCCGTCGGCACCATGCGCCGCAAGGTCCCCGCCATCGCCGGCGATTTCCTGATCATCGCCCGCGCCTATGACGACCTCATCGCCCATGTGTCCAAGCTCAAGGAGGAATGGGAATACCTGCAATCGAACGCCCATATCCTGGTCCTGCAGATCATCGCGCTGTGCCTCGTCAGCTTCGCCGCCCCCTTCCGCCTCGGCAAATCCATTGTCGAGCTGCGCGCGCGCCGCTAACCTGACCGGACCGCCAACAGGACCCGCCCATGCGCAGCTTTGACGAGATCTATGCCATTTCCGCAGACCGCCACGGCGGCCCCGCCGCGCTGGAGGGAAAACTCTCCAAACCCGACCCGAAGGTGACCGGGCTGCCCGAGGACCGCTGGCTCGCCACCATGACCAAATGCATCTTCCAGGCGGGATTCAACTGGAAAGTGATCGAGGCGAAATGGGGCGGGTTCGAGGAGGTCTTTCACGGCTTCGACCCCGGCCTCTGCACCTTCATGCCGGAGGACGAGTTTGACCGCATCCTCAGCGACACCCGCGTGGTCCGCAATGGCGCCAAGCTCGCCACGGTCCGGCAAAACGCCGCCTTCCTGATGGAGCTGCGGGATGAGGGCGGCGCAGGTCAGGTGCTGGGCGGCTGGCCCTCTACCGACTACATCGGGCTGCTGGACATGCTCAAGAAACGCGGAAGCAGGCTGGGCGGCAACACCGGCCAATACGCCATGCGTTTTGCCGGCCGCGACAGTTTTATCCTGTCCCAGGACGTCACCGCCCGCCTCATCGCCGAAAGCGTGATCGACAAACCCGCAACCTCCAAGACCGCCCTGAAAGCGGTGCAGGCCGCGTTCAATGAATGGATGGGGCAATCCGGCCGCTCGCTCACCGAAATCAGCCGCGTGCTGGCGATGAGCTGCTGAGGCAAAGCGCATATGATCCGCTGCCTGCTCCTCGCCCTGCTGTTCCTCGCTGCCTGCGGACGCCCGCTGACAGAGACCGAACGCGCCTATCTGGCCACCTTGCACGGCACCAGCCTCAACGCAGACAAGGTCCGCCTTGTCGAGGGCGCGCCGTTGGGGCCGGTCACCTTCCGCCGCATGCCGCGCCCGCGCGTCACCTGCCGCGAGCGCATCCTGCCGCCTGTGAAGGACGAGATCGTCACCGCCAAACCCGCCGCCGTCGCGCTGTTCAACCGCATCTTCTTTACCCGCGACTGGTATCTGGACAATTACCTGCCGGAACACCCGGACCGGCTGCATCTGGTGGAGACGATGCTGCTAGCGCATGAGGCCACCCATGTCTGGCAATGGCAGAACCGCCGCCAGACCGGCTATTCCCCCTTGCGCGCTGCGGCGGAACACGGCCAGGACCGAGATCCCTATCTGTTCGACCTGGAAGGCGATCCCAGCTTCCTCACCTACGGGTTTGAACAGCAAGGTGCCATTGTCGAGGAATACGTCTGCTGCCGCGCTCTCGCGCCGCAGGCCGCCCGCACCCAGCGGCTGCACCGCATGCTTTCCGGCGCCATGCCGGTGAGCCCGCTGCCGCAAAGCCGCGAGAGCGCGGTCTACCTGCCCTGGAAGGACGCGGAACTGAACGGCATCTGCGATTGATCAGCCGTTTTCATGCAATGAAAACGGCCATGAAAAATCGATTTTTCATGGCCGGAATTCGCGCCGGATTCCGGCGTTGCGCCGCAACGTAGGGCTTGTCTTGCCGCCGGATTTCCGGCCACAAATCCACCAAGCAATCTGCAGGAGCCGCCTAATGACCCAATACGCTCTCATCATGCTGGCCGCGGGCCTAGGCATTCCGGTGCTGGCGGCGCTGAACGCGGCACTCGGCAAGCTGATCGGCTCCCCCGCCTCTGCCGCGGTGGTGCTGTTCCTGATCGCGCTGATTGCCACATCCCTTTACGCGCTGATCGCAGGCCCGCAAGCACTGGCCAGGATCCCCGCCGCGCCCAAGCACCTGCTGCTGGCCGGCGTGCTGGTCGCCTTCTACGTCCTGTCGATCACCTATGTGGCGCCGCATTTCGGCGTCGGCAACGCGGTGTTCTTCGTGCTGATCGGCCAGCTGATCTCTGCCGCCGCCATCGACCATTTCGGGTTGTTCGGCGCCCAGGTCAGCCCGCTGACCCTGACCCGCGCCGCAGGCATTTCGGTGATGGCGCTGGGGGTCTGGATCACCCAGATGGCCTGAGGAGCAGGCTGCGCCCTAGCCCGCCACCTTCTTCACGAACTGCGACTTCAGCCCGATTGGCCCGACGCCCGGCACCTTGCAGTCGATGTCGTGATCGCCGTCCACCAGCCGGATGCCGCGCACCTTGGTGCCGACCTTGATCACCGAGGACGTGCCTTTCAGTTTCAGGTCCTTGATCACCGTCACCGTGTCGCCGTCCGCCAGCAGATTGCCGACACTGTCGCGCACCTCTTTGGCATCGTCTGCGGGCTCACCCGCCGCCCATTCATGGGCGCATTCAGGACAGATCAGCAGGGCATCCACCTGATAGGTATAGGCAGAGGAACACTCGGGGCACGGCGGCAGGGTATCAGTCATACCCGGACTGTTAGCCTGACAGACAGGCCGGGGCCAGACGCAAACCGCCTGACGCCCGCCGGAGCATCTGCGCTTACGCGCCGTTCGTCTTGCCGCTGACCTTGATGTTGCCCTGCAGCTGGGCGCCGTTTTCGGTCGACATGGTCTGCGCCGAGACATCCGCCTGCACCTGCGAGCTGGCTGCCAGACGCAGGTCTTCGCATTGGATCTTGCCGCTGTAGGCGCCTTCCACGGTAACCGATTTCGCACTCAGCGCCCCATCCACGGTGCCGCCTTCCAGCACCGTCACCGCCAGCGCCGACACATCACCGACAACCCGGCCCCGGACCTCGACGCTGCCCTTGCTGGAGGTGATATTGCCTTCAACCGTCACATCTTTCTCGATTACCGAATTCACCACGTCTCAGCCCTTTCTGCGCAACCCCGGACAGCCTAACCCGCCCGCGCCAATTTGAATAGCTGATAGCAAACAGCTGTCCAAGGGCCAAAGCCGCACCTTCTCCGCCGGCAAGGTTCCGCCGCCTTGCCCGCCGGCGGCCCTGCGGCTAGGCTCCGCAGCAGCTGATTTTCATGACGGAGTTTTTCTGATGGCCTGGTCCGAAATTGCCGCGTTTGCCTTTGTCGCGGCCCTTCTGGTGATGTCGCCCGGCCCCAATGGGTTCCTGATTGCCAAGACCGTCCCCGCCTCTGGCCGCGGCGCGGGGTTCTCCAATATCGCGGGCTTCGTGGCGGCCTTTTTCCTGCATGGCGCGCTCTCGATCCTGGGCCTGTCGGTCATCCTGGTGAAATCGGCCACTGCCTTTGCCATCGTGAAATACCTCGGTGCTGCGTATCTCTGCTGGATCGGGGCCAAGGCACTGATCGCGGCCTTCAACGGCACCGGCCTCGCCGCCCGCGTCACCCCGGCCAAACGCCGCCGCACACTGGCCCGCGCTTTTGGCGAGGGCTTCCTGACCAACGCCCTGAACCCCAAGGTGTCAATGTTCTACCTTGCCGCCTTCCCGCAATTCATCACCGCAGGCGGGACACCTGCCGCCTCCGCCTTCCTGCTGGTGGCGCTGCACGCGGCGATTGCTGCGCTCTGGTTCGGCGCCATGGTGCTGCTGTTCACCCGCCTGACAGCGGCGGCCGGCAGCCCCGGCTTCCAGCGCTGGCTCAAGGGGATCACGGGTGTGGTGTTCATCGGCTTCGGGCTGAAACTGGCGAGCTTCCGTCCAAGCGTCTGACCGCGCCTGTTCCACCTGCGGGACCTTCTGCAACGTCCGAAACCACCATCACTGGAACCATACTTGGCTAGAGTGAACCAGTGCTACAGATCGGCTCAGATATCCAGTAGCAGCCATTCAGGCTGCGGAAAACTCAACCGGTTCATAGCAAACGACATCAACCGTGTGGTCCAGCGTGTTGATCTGATAGTGCGTCAACTCACCCGGGTAATCAGTAGACGCCCAGGTGGACTTCCTGACAAAATCCAAGAAAAACGAAGTCGAGAATTTTCTGACCCAGTTCCCCTCGAATGTCTCATCCGCGTTGTTCTGAGCAAACTGCTCATCTGTGACCGCATATGAAACAAAGTTTTTAAATTCAAACACATAGGCTGGACTATCGGCCTGCACCTCAATGCTGCGCAGACCTGTTATCCCAGCGACGTCTGCTGCCTCGCCGCCGATCGCACCGGCACCAATTGCCACCCGCAAGAGGGTTCCGGATGTCTGCTCAATCGTTACGGTAAGTGGAAACTGCCAACTGTTAATTTCCTCGATCTCGGTCTGAGACACATCTTTAAACACCGGCAATCGCCTGCCTCCTTCTGGCTGATAATCCAATCCCGGTTCACCAGTCCTTGCCTTGCGGCTTCGCATGCCACCTCTATTTGCTGTCCCGCCTAAACCGGCACCAGCAGCCCGTTCTCCAGCTTCACCTGCCGGTCCATCCGTGCAGCCAGCTCCAGGTTGTGGGTGGCAATCAGCGCCGACATTCCGGTGCCGCGCACCAGCTCCATCAGCGCTGCAAACACCTGATCAGAGGTTGCGGGGTCCAGGTTCCCGGTCGGCTCATCCGCCAAGAGAACCCGCGGCGCATTGGCCAGCGCCCGGCAAAAGGCAACCCGCTGCTGCTCGCCGCCCGACAGCGCCGCCGGGCGGTGATCGGCGCGGCCTGCCAGACCCACGGTTCCCAAAAGCTGCGCCGCCCGCGCCACTGCCGATTTCTGCGAGGCCCCGTTGGCCAGCTGCGGCAGAACGATGTTCTCCAGCGCGGTGAACTCCGGCAGCAGGTGGTGGAACTGATAGACAAACCCGACTTCCTGACGGCGCACGCGGGTGCGGCGGCGGTCGCCCTTGCGGGTGACGTCCTCACCGGCCACCCGCACCTCGCCTGCGTCCGGCGTATCCAGCAGCCCCGCGATGTGCAGCAGCGTCGACTTGCCCGCGCCCGAGGGGGCAACCAGCGCCACCACTTCGCCCGCCTGCAGGGTCAGGTCGGCGCCGCGCAAAACATCCACCTGCCCCGGCGTGCCGGTCAGGTAGGATTTGGTGATCCCCTTCAGCTCCAGCGTGATCTCACTCATAGCGCAGCGCCTCCACCGGGTTGAGGCGCGCCGCGCGGCGGGCCGGGAAAATGGTCACGAAGAACGACAGCCCCAAGGACAGCGCGGTGGCCGAGAGCACATCCGCAAGCCGCAGCTCAGCGGGCAGCGCATAGATGCCGCGGATCGACGGATCCCAGACCCCGCCGCCCATGATGTAGTTCACGAAAGAGAAGATCGGGTCGATATAAAGCGCAAACAGGCAGCCCAGCACCACACCGCAGATTGTGCCCAGGACGCCGGTAAAGGCGCCGCAGATAAAGAACACCCGCATGACCGACCCCTCGCTGAGGCCGATGGTGCGCAGGATGCCGATGTCGCGGCCCTTGTTCTTAACCAGCATGATGAGGCCGGAGACGATGTTCATCGCCGCGATCAGCACCAGGATCGACAGGATGATGAACATCACATTGTCCTCGACCTCCAAGGCCCGCAGGAACCCGCCGGAGGCATCGCGCCAGGTCCACACCCCCGCAACGCCGCCCGCCGCCGTCAGAATCGGCAGCGCGATTTGATCCACGTTTTCAGGGTCTTCCACCATGACCTCGATCTCATCCGCGACACCTTCGCGGTTAAAAAAGCTCTGCGCCTCACCAAAGGGCAGATAGACCCGGGTGCGGTCGATGTCCCAGCGGCCCGCAGTGAAGACATAGACCACCTCATAGGCGTTCACCCGCGGGCTTGTGCCAAAGGCGGTTTTGACGCCGTTCGGGGAGATCAGCTTGATCTTGTCTCCCACAGTCACCCCCAGTTCCCGCGCCACGCCGGAGCCGATGGCGATGCCCTCCTCGAACCGCGCAAGATCGCCAATGGCCTCCTCGCTTTGGGCGACGCCGGGGATGCCCTGGATGTCTTCAGCGGAAATCCCGAAGACCTCGACGCCTGCATTGCGCTGGCGCAGATTGGCCATCACCTGCCCCTTGACCAGCGGTGCGGCCCGGGTGACGCCGGGGACCGCGGCGACGGTCTCAGCCAGCGCCTCATAGTCCTTGAGGCTGCGGTCCAGCACGCCCGCCTCATTCACCTCGCCATAGGAATAAACGGTGACATGGGCATTGGCGCCCAGGATGGTGCCGACAAATTCGGAGCGGAAGCCGGAGCGCACCGCCAGCGTGGCAATCAGCGCAAACACCGCCAGGGTGATGCCGATCAGGCTGATCCAGGTCATCACGCTGACCCCGCCTTCGGCCTTGCGGGCACGAAGGTAGCGCCAGGCGATGATCCATTCGAAACGGGAAAACGGCGGTGGTGTGGTGGCCATGTAAGGTGTCCTGCCCGGAAATTTTGCCTGCAAACTGTGCTGTGGGGCGCCTGGGGTCAAGGTGCGGTTGCAGAACTGGCCGATAATCCGCCGTTCCGCCGCAAGCGCGGCAAATCTTTTGAGGAAAAGATTTGCCAAGAGTTTTTCTCAAAACTCTTGGCCGCGGCCCCGGCTGGCGTCACCGCAATGTGACCTGCCGCATATGCCCGTTGCCTTGCATCTGCCCGCCGGCGAGGCTTTATCAGGCGGGTTCCGGTTTCAAAGGGTCGAACTATGGACAGATACTTCAATCGCGCGCTGCCGCATCCGTCGCTGCGCATGGTGATCATGGCAGGGCTTGGCGCCTTTCTGGCGATTGCGGCGCTGTCTCTGCTGACAACCCATGCCAGCCTGCTGCTGCTGATGGCGCCCTTTGGCGCCAGCTGCGTGCTGCTGTTCTCGGTGCCTGCCAGCCCGCTGTCGCAGCCCGCGCATGTGGTCGGCGGCCATGTGCTGGCCACTGCCGTCGCGCTGGCGCTGAACGCGCTGCTGCCGGACACATGGTGGGCGCTGGCACTGGCGGTGGGGCTGTCGATTGCCCTGATGGCGGCACTGCGGCTGACCCATCCGCCCGCGGGCGCCGACCCGCTGGTGGTCTTTGCCGCCGATCCCGGCCTCTCTTTCCTGCTGTTCCCGGTGCTGACCGGTGCCGTGGCGCTGGTTGTGATTGCCGCCGTGTTCCACCGTTTCTCGGGCCAGGAATATCCGCTGAAACACGGCTGAACGCCGGAGGGCAGAGGCCGGTTTCCCGCCTGCCGCCTCTGCCACGGCCGGCCGGGCGGGCCTCAGGTTGCGCGCGGCCTGTCAAACCGGCGGAAATCCGGCGTAATCATTCCGTCAAAAGCAGGTCTGGCATGTCCGGCAAGCGGAACCGGTAGCACACTGTTAACCATTCTCACTGTCAGGTTGGGCCTCATATTACCTGACATTGAGGATTTCCAATGAACAGTATCCGTTCTGCAGTGTCCGGCCCCGGTGCCGGTCTCAGCCCCGTGATTGCGGGCGGCGGCACCGGCGGCAATGACACAATCAACGGAACACCGGGCAATGACCGGATCAGCGCAGGCGGCGGCGACGATTTCGTGTCCGGCGGCGGCGGCGATGACGTCATCAGCGGCGGCAGCGGCAACGACTTCCTGCTGGGTGGCGGCGGCAATGACCGGATGTCAGCCGGGGACGGTTTCGACTTTCTGGACGGCGGCGATGGCAATGACATTCTGATCGGCGGCGGCGGCGTCAACATGATGGAAGGCGGCAGCGGCAACGACTTCCTGATCGGCGGCAGCGGCCTGCACGGCATGGACGGCGGCAGCGGCGATGATGTGCTGATTGGCGGACGCGGCAGTGACCGGATGGAGGGCGGGTCCGGAAATGACCGGCTGATCGGCGGGCCGGGCGATGACGAGCTGAGCGGCGGCGCCGGGCGCGACACCCTGATCGGCGGCGCGGGCAGCGATACCTTCATCTTTGCCGAAGGCGACGGGCGGGACTGGGTCATGCAGTTTGATGCCAGCGACGATGTGATTGCGCTGCAGATCGGCGGCGTGGACAGTTACGAGGATCTGATGGGCTTCGTCGCCCGGGACGGCCCGAACATGATTCTCAACTTTGGCGGAGGAGATGTGATTGTTCTGCTGGGCAAGGATCTCGATGACCTGAGCGCGGATAACTTTCTGTTCCTTCCCAGTCAGGACCTCCTCTGAGCCTGGGACGCAGGTCTGCGCATCCAAAAGAAAAGGGAACCATGAGGCTCCCTTTTCAATTGTTAACAGATACTTATTTGCCGAAGCTCAGAAGCCGCGGCCGGTCGGGTGGGCCTTGTAGACCTCCACCACCTTCTTCACGGCCTCTTCCGGGGACAGTTCCTCGCTTTCACCGGTGCGCCGCGAGGTCAGTTCCACCACGCCGTTCTTCAGCCCGCGCGGGCCGACGGTGATGCGCCAGGGCAGACCGATCAGGTCCATGGTGGCGAACTTGCCGCCCGCGCGCTCGTTGCGGTCATCATAGAGCGGGTCCAGACCGGCCGCGGTCAGTGCCGCATAAAGCTGGTTGCAGGCGGCATCCGCCTCGTCGTCGCCCTGCTTGAGGTTGACGATGCCGCAGTGGAACGGGGTCACGCCCTCGGGCCAGATGATGCCCTTGTCGTCGTGGCTGGCCTCGATGATCGCACCCAGGAGACGCGACACGCCAATGCCGTGGGAGCCCATGTGGACCGGCACGGGTTTGCCGTCGGGGCCCTGCACGGTGGCGCCCATGGCGTCGGAATACTTGGTGCCGAAATAGAAGATCTGGCCGACCTCGATGCCGCGCGCCACCCGGCGGCGCTCCTCGGGGATCTGATTGAACAGGGCTTCGTCGTGGGTCTCGTCGGTGCGGGCGTATTTGGAGGTGAACTCCTCCAGCACGCTCTGGCACTGCTCGACACTGTCATAGTCGATCTCGCGGTCGCCGAAGGTCAGATCGGTGACGGCGCTGTCATAGAAGACCTCGGACTCGCCGGTCTCGGCCAGCACCAGGAATTCATGGGTGTCATCGCCGCCGATCGGGCCGCTGTCGGCGCGCATCGGGATCGCCTGAAGCCCCATGCGCTCATAGGTGCGCAGGTAGCTGACAAGGTGGCGGTTGTAGGCGTGCAGCGCATCTTCCTTGGTCAGGTCGAAGTTGTAGCCGTCCTTCATGTAGAATTCGCGGCCGCGCATCACGCCGAAACGCGGGCGGATCTCGTCGCGGAACTTCCACTGGATCTGGTACATGGTCAGCGGCAGGTCCTTGTAGCTGCTGACATGGGCGCGGAAGATATCGGTGATCAGCTCTTCGGCGGTGGGGGTGAACAGCATGTCGCGGTCATGCCGGTCCTTCACCCGCAGCATCTCCTGGCCGTAAGCCTCATAGCGGCCCGACTCGCGCCACAGGTCGGCCGACTGCATGGTCGGCATCTGCATCGGGATATGGCCCGCGCGGATCTGCTCGTCATGGACGATGCTTTCGATCTTCTTCAGCACCTTGAAGCCCAAGGGCAGCCAGGAATAGATCCCGGCGGCGGATTGCTTGATCATCCCGGCGCGCAGCATCAGCCGGTGGCTGACGATCTGGGCTTCCGAGGGGTTCTCTTTCAGAACCGGCAGAAAATAGCGGGACAGGCGCATCTTGGCTCCATCGGTGATGTGGGTTCGAGTTCCCGCCCGGTTTAGTGGGTGATGGGGGTGCGGGCAAGAGGAGGATCAGTCCTTGCCGGGAAGCGTGTTAGCCTGCCTTAAGCACTTTTCCCTTCTTGGGGCGTGGCGCGCAGCGGCACGGCCCGCGCCTGACCTTCCCCCCGGGAAGGCGCATTCGCGCCCTCCCAAGGTCAGGCCCGGGCCTTGTGTTGCGCAAAGACGCTGGCAATGAGCCCTTTGGGCTGACCCGTTCAGGTCTTGGCTTCGACGCCAAGACTGTGAGCAAGTTTTTCAATCTCCGCCCAGGTCGCTTCCGGCAGCAGGATCGGTTTCTCTGCGTTCTCCATCCGCGCATCCGCCTCGCGCTCGCCGGGGACTTCGACCCGGTCGAACCCGGGCGCCGGCGGGCAGTTGCGGAATTCATCCAGAATGCCCTCGGCAATCTCCTGCAGGCGGCTGGGCTCCTGATACAGGCTGCAGTCCAGCGCCAGCATCAGCCAGTTGCATTCGGTGGTGACCGGGCCGAGCATCGCCTCGGCGATCATCTCAGCCGCCACCGACAGCGCATAGCCCTTGGCACCGCCTGCAGTCAGGATGGCGCCGCCCTCGAAATAGGCCTCGGGGTCGGTGCTGGGGTTGCCGTCGCGGTCGATCAGCACGCCCTCCGGCAGCTTGGCGCCAGCGATCCGCGCGCCGTAGACCCAGCCCGCAGCCGCCGCTGAGGTGGCGAAATCAACGATCACCGGCCCGCGCCGCCCGCCGGGAATGCCGATGGCATAGGGGTTGGTGGACATCAGCGCCTTGCGCCCGCCGTAAGGGGCGACCAGCCGCCAGGCCTCGCGCCCGCCGCCGCCGATGATGATCACCAGGCAGCCCTGCCCGGCGGCATATTCAGCAAAGGCGCCCAGCCGGCCGGTATGGCCTGCGTCAGTGACAGCGATTGCCGCGATGCCGGTTTCCTGCGCCCGCGCCACCACATCCCGGATGGCAGCCGACATCGCCGGAATGCCGATGCCGCCATGGCCGTTCACACTCCAGGCACCGCGGGCGTTCTGCTGCAGCTCCGGGCGCACCCCGGCGGCCAGGTAGCCGCTGTCGTAGTAGCCCGCATAGGGCAGGATCCGCCACACGCCGTGGGATTCCACCCCCGACAGGTCCGAGTCCACCAGATGCGCCGCCACCTCCGCCGCGATATCCGCCGGGCAGCCCTTGGCCGTCAGAATGGCCTCTGAGATCCGCCGCGCCTCTGCCTGCGGCACCGCCGCCCGCGGGGTGTCCGTGCTGTATTTGCTGCGCGTCATGGCGAATCATCCTCGCTGCCCTGCCCCTTTGCATCAGGCTAAGGCTCCGGCAAAGCCTTCCGCGCCTGTTTGCGGCATTGCTTCCGCTTTCCTGCTTCCAGACCGCAGCGCCATGCCGCTTTCCTGCCATTGTGGCGCAAAAGAACTTGAACCGCTGTTCAAGATTCGAAACTGTTACCGGAAACACCGCTCTCACGCAGGGACAAGGGAGACGAGAGACGTGGCCAAGACCATACTTGAGCCGGCACGGGAGATCCCGGTCATCCATGAAACCGAGGTGCTGGTCGTGGGCTCCGGCCCCGGCGGGCTGGCAGCGGCGTTGGCGGCGGCGCGGGCGGGCGTGGAGGTCACTCTGCTGGACCGCTTCGGCTGTTTCGGCGGTAATATCACCACCGTGGGCGTCGAGGGTTTTGCCTGGTACCGGCACGAGGAAACGGTGGAGGCCGGCGGCATCGGCTGGGAGTTCGAAGAACGCGCCAAGGCGATGGGCGCCGCGGTCCCCGAAAGCCAGTCACTGTCCTATGAGCTGGACAGCGAGGGCTTCAAGCTGGTCGCGGACAAGCTGGTCGAGGAAGCCGGCATCCACCCGATGCTGCACCGGGTGTTTGTGGCACCGGTCCGCGAGGGCAGCCGGATCACCGGCGTGATTGTCGAGAGCAAGGCAGGCCGCGAGGCGGTTCTGGCAAAACGGGTGATCGACGCCACCGGCGACGCCGACATTGCCCATATGATGGGGGCACCCACCCTCAAGACCCCGGTGGAGCAGATGCAGGCGGCCAGCGTGATGTTCCACATCGCGGGCGTCGACAAGCAGAAGTTCATGGACGGCGTGAAGGCCGATCCGCAGACCTATGCCAACTGGTCAACCGGCGAATGGCAGGTGGAGACTTCAGGCAAGGAGGACGACATGTTCTCCCCCTTCCTGGCCAAGCCGTTTGGCCAGGCGATCCGCGACGGGGTGATCCCGGCGCATCTCAATACCATCGGCGGCACCTGGGGCGCGGTGCATGACAGCGGTGAGATGACCTATATGAACCTGGTGCATCTGGCCGGCATCGACGGCACCGACCCCGACAGCATGACCCGTGGAGAGATCGAGGGCCGCCAGCAGGCGATGCACGCGATCAACGCGCTGCGCGCCTATACCCCGGGCTGCGAAGGCGCGCGTCTGCGGAACTTCGGCATGACCATCGGCATCCGCGACACCCGCAAGATCGATGCGCATCACAACATCACCGAGGACGAGACACGGCATCAGGGCCGGTTCGAGGACACCATCGGCATCTACCCGGAGTTCATCGACGGCTACGGGGTGCTGATCCTGCCCACCACCGGGCGCTACATGCAAATCCCCTACCGCTCGATGCTGCCCAAAGGCGTGCAAGGGCTGCTGGTCACCGGCCGCGCCATCGGCGGCGACAAGATCGCTCATGCCGCCACCCGCAATATGGCTTGCTGTGCTGTCGCCGGTCAGGGCGCGGGCATCGCTGCGGCGCTGTCGGTGAAATCGGGCTGCGCGTTGGACACGGTGGACATCACCGCCGTGCAAGGAGAGCTGAAGCGCCAGGGGGTGCGGATCCATTGACCCAAGCCATCCCCACCATCGACATCACACCGCTGCGCGAGGCGGGCCATCCCCGGCGGCAGGAAACGGTTGCCGCGATTCTGGCCGCGGCGGAGGATATCGGGTTCCTCTCGATCACCGGCACCGGCGTCGCGCGGGAAACCGTGGAGGCGGTGCGCGATGCGGTGCGGGCCATCTTTGCGGTGGAGGAGAAATCAAAGTGGGATCAGGCAATTACCCGGGAGAATTACCGCGGCTACATTCCAATGGGATTCTTCACCCCGAATGACGGTTCGGGAACGGCGGACAAGTACGAGGGCTACAAACTGCACCATGAGGTGGCGGCAGACGACCCCATCCGCGCCATCTGCCCGCTCTACGGCCCCAACCGCTGGCCGGTTGAGGCACCGGAGGCGCGTGACGTGATCCTGGGTTACTGGGCAGAGCTGGACGATGTGTTCCACCTGCTGCTGGGCGCGCTGGCAGAGGGGCTGGGGCTGGACCCGGCGGCGTTTCGCGAACCGTTTGAAACCCCGCTCACCAACATGTCCCTGCTGCACTACCCGCCGCAGGCGCCGGAGGAGGACGGCTTTGGCATCCACCCGCACAAGGACACCGACGCGCTGACCATCATCGCGCCGGACCCGGTGGGGGGCTTGGAGGTGCAGACCAGGGACGGCAACTGGATCACCCCGGACTGCCCGCCCGGCGGTTTTGTGGTGAACATCGGCGACATGCTGGAGCTGTGGTCCGGCGGGCGGCTGGTGTCCACCCCGCACCGGGTGGTGAACAAGACCGGGCGGGAGCGCTACTCCTTCCCCTATTTCGCCGTGCCGCGCCATGACGTGGTGGTGCAGCCGCTGCTGCCCGCCCTTCCGGGCTTCTACCGTCCCGCCGTCCATTGCGGCCACTGGTCAGCGGAAATCTGGCGCACCAACTGGCCGGATGAGAACGCGGGCGAAGAAACGCCGGAGCTGGGCACGATCCACAGCTGAAGCAGGCTTACCCCTCACGCCTGTTCACGGACGCGTGAGCGGAATAATCCGTTCCCCCTGCTGGCGCCGTAACGCTCGTGTCATGACGCCAAACACAGCTTCAGCAGAGAGGACTTTTCATGTTTTCCAAGATCAAACACGCGGCCTGTGCTGCCGCCGCCGTTCTGAGCTTTTCCAGCGTTGCGTCCGCAAACACCATTGTCGAAATTGCGGCGTCTGACGACCGGTTCACGACCCTGGTTGCCGCCGTAAAAGCAGCCGGGCTGGCTGAAACCCTGCAAGGCCCCGGTCCCTTCACCGTTTATGCGCCGGTCAACGAAGCCTTTGCCGCCCTGCCCGAAGGCACGGTGGAAACCCTGCTGAAACCCGAGAACAAGGATCAGCTGACAAATGTGCTGCTCTACCACGTCGATGACAGAAAACTGACGGCTGAGATGATCCCCAGCGGTTCCAACTATTTCAAACCCGTACTGGCCTCTGAACGGCTGTGCATCAGCAAAACCTCCGAAGGCGTCAGCATCGCTGACGGAACCGGCAGTTCCGCCAACGTCGTGATTGCGGACATCAAGGCGGACAATGGTGTGATCCATGTGGTCGACAAGGTTCTGCTGCCCGGCGCCCGGCCTGACTGCCACTAAGGCGCCCCTCCCCCCTTGGCAGCTGAGCCCGGATCAATTTGGTCCGGGCATTTTTTCAGGTTCGCCCAGCCGTTGCATGGCAGAGCCATCCCCCGGTTGCCCCCGGCCTTTTCCGCCTTATCCCCGCCTTGCCCACAGGGGATTTGCCCTGCCCCCCTTGCAAGCCCCTGCGGCATCAGGAAAGACTGGCGCCAGAAATATGACGCAAACGGACCAAGGGCGGCACGCGGACCATGGCCTTACCGGCAAAACAGCAGCTGAAATACTGGGGCATCGCGGCGATTGTCTTTGCGGTGGTGATGTGGGCGCTTGGCAATGTGCTGATGCCCTTCGTGCTGGGCGCGGCCATCGCCTATATGATCGATCCGGTGGCCGACAGGCTGGAGGCCTGGGGCATGAGCCGCACCGGCGCAACCGCTGCGATCACCGTGGGCACGCTGCTGATCTTCCTCTTGCTGCTGGTGGTGGTTGTGCCGACGCTGATCTCGCAGATGATCGACCTGGCGCAGGTGCTGCCCCAGCTGCTGCGCGATGCCCGCGCCTTTGCGACCGAGCATTTCCCCACGGTTTTCGAGGAGAACAGCCGCATACACCAGGCCGTCACCTCCTTCATGCAGACGCTGCAATCGCGCGCGATGGAGGTGCTGCAATCGGTGCTGGGCGGCGCGGCCTCTTTCCTGAATATCGTGATCCTGCTGGTGATTGTGCCGGTGGTGGCGGTCTACCTGCTGCTGGACTGGGACCGGATGGTTGCCCGGATCGACGAGCTGCTGCCGCGCGACCACCAGCCGGTGATCCGCCGCCTGGCGGGCGAGATCGACGCGGTGCTCGCCTCCTTCATCCGTGGCATGGGCACCGTCTGCCTGATCCTGGGCACCTATTACGCGGTGGCGCTGATGCTGGTAGGGCTGAACTTCGGCCTCGCGGTCGGCTTCATCGCAGGGCTTGTCACCTTCATCCCCTACCTCGGTGCCCTGATCGGCGGCGCACTGGCCATCGGCCTGGCGCTGTTCCAGTTCTGGGGCGACTGGGTGTCGATCGGGCTGGTGGCCGCCATATTTGCCATCGGCCAGGTGGCAGAGGGCAATATCCTGACGCCCAAGCTGGTGGGCGGCTCGGTGGGTTTGCATCCGGTCTGGCTGCTGCTGGCGCTGTCGGTCTTTGGCGCCTTGTTCGGCTTTGTCGGCATGCTGGTGGCGGTGCCCGTGGCGGCGGCGCTTGGCGTGATCGCGCGCTTTGTGACTGAACAGTATCTGGACAGCCGACTGTATCAGGGCCAAAGCCATCCCAATGCTGAGAAACGCGACGCAGGCGCGGAGTAACCCGATGGCACAGCAGCTGAGCTTTGATCTCCCGGCGAAACCGGCGCTGGGGCGGGAGGATTTTTTTGTCGCGCCCTCCAACGCGATGGCGGTGGCGCTCTTGGACCCGCAGTTCGCCTGGCCCAGCGGGAAGCTGGTGCTGACCGGCCCCAAGGGCGCCGGCAAGACCCATCTGGCGCATGTCTGGGCCAGCCAGACCGGGGCGCGGATCCTGTCCGCTGCGAGCCTGAGCGAACAGTTGGTTCCGGAGCTGGCGCAAGGCCCGGTCGTGGTTGAGGACGTGCCGCAGATCGCCGATGACCAAGAACAGCAGAACGCCCTGTTCCACCTGCACAATCTGGTGCTGGCGCAGGGCCATTCGCTGGTGATGACCGGGCGCGGCGCACCGAACCTCTGGGGGCTGACACTGCCCGACCTGCAAAGCCGGGTGCAGGCCGCCACCCATGCCGAATTGCAGCCGCCCGATGACCAGCTGCTGGCAGTCGTGCTGGCCAAGCTGTTCAACGACCGCCAGATCACCCCCAAGCCGGATGTGATTCCCTATCTGGTGGCGCATATGGACCGCTCCTTTGCCGCCGCGGCGCAGATCGTGCGGCGGCTGGACCAGCTGTCCTTGGCCGAAAAACGCAGCCTGACACGGCCCCTGGCAGTCCGGGTGCTGTCCGAGGTGCGCGAAGAGGCGGCGGAAAATGACGCATCCGCAAGCTGTTGACCCCTGCCCGCCCATCCCCCATCCTGTCCGCGGATCGCAAGACGGAGCCCTCATGAACCTGTCCCAGGACCCCGCCGCCGCCGCCACCGATTGGGGCCCCTTCGGGCGTCCGATCTTTGATGACCCCAAGGCCCGGGCGCTGTCGCGGGTGGGGGTGGTCGATGTCGGCTCCAACTCGGTCCGCCTGGTGGTGTTTGACGGCGCCGCCCGCAGCCCGGCCTATTTCTACAACGAAAAGATCATGTGCGCGCTGGGGGCCGGCCTGTCGGAATCGGGCCGCCTGAACCCTGAGGGCCGCGCCCGCGCGCTGTCGGCGCTGCGCCGGTTCCAGCATCTGGCCAAGGGCATGGGGCTGCCGCCGCTGTCCGCGGTCGCCACCGCCGCGGTGCGCGATGCCGAGGACGGGCCGGAATTCTGCGAAGAGGTGCTGCGCGAAACGGGCCTGAAGATCCACGTCATCGACGGGCGTGAAGAGGCGCGGCTGTCGGCGCAGGGCGTCTTGCTGGGCTGGCCCGGCGCCTATGGGCTGGTCTGCGATATCGGCGGCTCCTCGATGGAGCTGGCGGAGATCCAGGAAAATTCTGTCGGGCGCCGGGTGACCTCATCCCTTGGGCCGCTGAAGCTGCGTGATATCAAGGGCGGGCGCCGCGGCCGCAAGGAACACATCAAGGAAGTGATCGAACGGCTGAAGGGCGAAATGGGCCCGCAGCGCGACCGCCTGTTCCTGGTCGGCGGCAGCTGGCGCGCGATTGCCCGCATCGACATGCACCGCCGCGGCTACCCGCTGAAGGTGCTGCATGAATACAGGATGAGCGCCAAGGACGTGCGCGAAACCGCCCGCTATATTGAGACCAGCGATCTGGACAAGCTGCGCGGCGCCTGCGGGGTGTCCTCCAGCCGGATGTCGCTGGTGCCCTATGCCATCGACGTGCTGACCCGGCTGGTGAAGACTTTCAAACCCAAGGACATCGCGGTCTCCAGCTACGGCATCCGCGAGGGGCTCTTGTATGAGCAGATGCCGCAGCGCCTGCGCGCCCGCGATCCGCTGGTCGAGGCCTCGCGCTTTGCCGAGATGAAGGACGCCCGCGTCCCCGGCTTCGGCAAGACGCTTTATGACTTCGTGCATCCGCTGTTCGCCAACGCCCGCCACAGCAAGCGGCGGCTGGTCAAGGCGGCCTGCCTCTTGCACGACGTCAGCTGGCGGGCGCATCCGGACTACCGCGCAGAGGTCTGTTTCGACAACGCCACCCGCGCCAACCTGGGCGGGCTCAAGCATTCAGAACGGGTGTTCCTGGGCCTCGCGCTGCTGCACCGCTACAGCAACAAGCGGCACGGCAGCTCGTTTGAGCATCTCTATGATCTGCTGGACGTGAAAGGCCAGCACGAGGCAGAGGTGCTGGGCAAGGCGATGCGGTTCGGCGCCATGCTGATGGTGACCAGCAACGGCGAGATCGGCGCATTGCAATGGCAGCCGCGCAAGCGGGTGCTGCATGTGACGCTACCAGACACAGCAAGGCCGCTTTACGGCGAGGTGGCGGAGTCGCGGCTGAAATCGCTGGCCAAGGCGCTGGGGGCGGAGGTTGACCTGAAGTTCAGCAAACCCGCGCCGGATGCGGAGCAGGTGCAGACGCAGGGCTGACTGGTTCAGGCCAATCAGGTTCAGGGCAAACGCGCGCCGGGGAACTGGGGACAGGGGTCCGCAGCGGCGTCAGATTTCTGTGACGCCTTCCCCCTCATCCTTATCTTCCTTGGCGGGCGCGTTGTCCTTGGTTTTCTTGCGGATGATGATATCGCCGTTGGGCAGGATTTCCGGCAGCTCATAGGCGCTCCAGTCCTCGACTTCCTTGGCAATATCCGCCAGCGCCGGCCCCATTTCCGCCAGGAAAGCCCCCATCGAGGGGCCGATCTCCTCCATCATGCCCTGCAGGTCTTCCAGAGCGGGCGCCATTTCCTTGCGCAGACCCTCCCAGAACAATTCCGCCCCGCGCTCCATCAGCGTGGGGCCGGAGCCCTCCTCTTCCCCCGCCTCCTGGGCAGAAAGCGGCGCGGATGTCAGGAGTGTGAGGGCGGCAGGCAGGATGAGGTGTTTCATGGGACTAATATAGGGAAGCGGCGCGGGGTGTAACAGGGGGATGGGGTGGCGCCGGGACGTATAGGTTTGGCTGAATAGCGGGACAAACCAGACATTGGAATTTTGGCCCTTGCTGACGCAGCATCCTTTCGCATGCGCAGCGCTCCCATCGTTACGGTGCAGCGCGTGTCGTCGGAGCGGTCGTGTGCGGGTGTCGATTTGACCCGAACGGAGACCGCACTTTCGCCGCGGACCTCGCCGACAATCCAGACTCCGGACATTGCGGACATAGTGGAGGAAACAGACCCGATACCAGTTCTTGACCCCCTGAGCGGCTTTCTCGTGATCATTGCAGCCTCTATAGAAGTGATCGCATTCACGACTTCATTCCTGCGGATACCGCGGGTTGCAGGAGTGTCGATTGCCGAACCTCAGTCAGAGGAAAACTACCCCATGCTTAAAGCCTGAGAGACCGAAACGACTGGCAAGAGCGCCTTGTCTAGAAACACAGAAACATTAGAGCCGGCAGAAGGGAGGTGTATCGATACGCCTGCAATTGCTGTTGCCCCCTGTAAGACCGGGCAGGCCAGCGTCATTATGCCAGGTGTCACCTCTTGCTGAACCAGCGCATATCCCTTTTCTCGGCAGAGAGAGATTTGCTGCATAAGCTCCTCAGTATCAGTCAGAGACCAGGGAGTAAGTGCTTCTAGTCCGCCGGCAGACAGCTGGGTTTCCACGTGCTCGCGGCTCCGGAAGGAAAGAACGCAGCGGCCGCTGGCTGACAAGTGCATCGGCACTTTCTTTCCAGGAAGCGTGTTTTCGAAATTCCCTGAATATCCTGGCAGCCGGTGAACGTAGACCATCGATCCGCCAAGGGGCACCGACAAAGACACATCCAGACCAAGCTCCTCCCGGAGTTTTACCAGATGCGGCCAGGCTCGGTTTGCAAATTGGTTGCGGGATAGGTAGCTGAAAAGCAAATCCACGGTTTTAACAGTGGGGCGGTAGCGCTTAGAGCTTGACTCCTTTTCCAGATAACCTGCGGTGACAAGTGTGGCAGTCAGCCGTTGCAGCGTCGGGACCGCCAGTCCGGTTTTCCGTGAAAGTTCGGTGAGCGACATGGCGTTTGAGCTGGAGGACAAGGCATCTAGAACCCGAAAGCCCCGCTCGACTGAGGTCAAGTATCTCGGATCCTGCGTCGGGTCGTTTCCAGTGAGTGTCTGTTCAAGGAGAAATGTGTTCATGACAGATTGTAAGCTCCAATGGCCAGTGCTGCTTTCTTAACCGCTTCCCCTAAAATGTCCCGCTGACTAGAACTCTCAAATGCCGAAGCGGGACCGCCCAGAATGACCGCGCCATGAACCTTGCCATCCGCATCACGCACTGCCGCGCCAACTGATGCCGCGCCGATCAGAACCTCCTCGCTTTGGTAGGCAAAGCCAGCAGATTGAGCTTCGCGGATGGCCTCCTCGACAGCTTCCAAACTGTCCAGGGTCATTGGGGTAATCTTCGAGAAAGCGGAGTCCGTCAGGATTTTGCTTCGCACCTCTTCCGGCAAGGCAGCAAGAATCGCTCGCCCTGAAGCTGTACTGACCGCCGGCCAGCGTCTTCCGAGAGGGGAGAGGTTCAGGAGTTCATCCCGATTTGGAATGCGGGAGAGGTAAACAATGTCGGTTCCATCCAGCACTGTCAGGTCAGCCCGTGTGGAATACCTTTCAGACAGATCGATGAGATAGGGAGTGGCGGTTTCCAGGAACCTGTTATTGCGCAGATAGCCATAGACCGGACGCAGGCAAGACCGCCCGGGAACGTACCTGCTGCCGGCGTTTTCCCGTTCCAGATATCCAAGCGCTTCAAGGGTATAGGCGCTCCTTTGAACAGAGCTCTCCGTTTCCCCAGTCAGTTTCGCGATATCCTTCACAGTCAGCGACCCAGAGGAAGACTGAAATGCTTCGAGAGCGTTCAGAGCTTTCAGCAATGCGTTTGAACTCATTCGTATCCACTCCCTTCTGCTCGAATGAAGCATGGGTTTCGCGGCAAACGCAATGCTGAGGACAGAAAGAAATGTTGACTGAACGAGAAAAAGATTCCAACATTTCTTATCGATTATAAAAATTGCTATGCGATAACTTGGAGGAGCCATGAAAACCCTACTCAAAACAGCCGCCCTTGGTCTGGCCGTTTTCGCCACTGCTGCGACTGCAGGCGACTGGCCGGAGAAAAACATCAACCTGACCGTTGGATACGGAGCTGGCGGTACCACGGATTCGACCGCACGAGTCTTGGCTTCACTGCTGGAAGAGGAGTTGGGGGCAACAGTCACAGTCATCAACAAACCGGGTGGCGGAGGTTCGGTGGCCGCAGGGCTTGGCGCTGCACAAAAGCCAGACGGCTACAACGTCTTCACCTTCACGACTGGGGCTGCGGTTCTGTCGCCCCATACGCAGGAGTTGCCCTATGACACGCTGACGGACTTCACGTTCATCTCGCAGTACGGAGCTTGGAACCTGGGGGTCGTCGTTCCTGCAGACTCTCCCTACCAGACCTTTCAGGACTTGGTGGAGTTCGCCAAAGGCAACCCAGGCGAGATCAGCTACGCGATTGCCGGCACCGGAACACCCCAGCACCTGACCATGGAGCGCCTTGCGGCTGAAGAAGAACTGGATTGGAAAGCCGTGCCCTTCAAGGGTGGCGCCGCTTCCGTCACAGCTCTGCTCGGCGGGCATGTCGATGTTATGGCAGGTGCTACCGAGTGGCTGCCGCAGGTGCAATCCGGCGAGTTCAGGCTCCTTGCCATTATCACTGGCGCGCGCATGGACCAATTCCCCGACGTGCCGACATTGAAGGACCTGGGCTATGACATCGAGGCGCCCTCCATCCTCGGTATCGCAGGCCCCAAGAACCTCCCTGAAGAGGCAGTGCAGCGGCTTGATGCTGCTATCAAAAAGGCAACTGAAAGCGAGGAGCTTCAGTCGATCATCGACAAGCTGGCCATGAAAATGACCTATCGCAACAGTGCTGACTTCGAGCAGAATGTTCGTGAAAACTATGAGATCCAAGGCGAGATCATTCGCGCCGCGGGCCTCGGCAAGTAACGGGCAAATTACTGGCCCGCCAGCTTGACTGGCGGGCTTTCTTGGTTGGGAGGCCAAGATGAACATCTACAAACTGGACATGATTTCAGGAGCGGCCCTGCTGGTGCTTGCGCTCGTCCTGTACTACTTTCTGATACCGAATTTCGTTGCGGACAACGGAATAGGCGCCATGTCGCCGCGCTTTTTCCCGAAACTGGGCACGATGCTGATCGGAGCTGGCGGATGCATTCTGATCGCGGCCTCACTGCGGTCATCTGGTAGCCCTCGTAAGGCCGAGGCTCCGTCCGCTCTGAACCGGCCGCAAAAACTAAGCCCGCTGCTGTCCGCAGCAGCCATAGCGGGGTTCATCCTCGTATTCCAATGGTTCGGCTACTTCTTCGCAGCGCCACTGCTGATTGCAGCTCTCATGATTGTCTTCGGCTGCAGAAACCTACTGGCAATCCTTCTGCTTCCGGCTGCGGCCACAGCAATTCTCTTTGCAGTGTTCAGCTTTGGTCTGAACCTGCCCCTTCAGTGAGGTCCCGAAATGGCTGCAGATATTCTATCCGCTCTGGAGATGCTTCTGTCGATCCAGAATATGATCGCAATCTTCGCCGGTGTTGCATTCGGTGTATTCATGGGGGCGGTGCCGGGTTTGACAGGCACAATGGGCATTGCGCTGGTCATTCCTTTAACCTACGCATTTGAACCTATTACAGCTTTTGCCCTGCTGCTTGGAACCTACAAAGGCGCCCTGTTCAGCGGTTGCATCCCTGCCATCCTGATAAACACACCAGGCACACCCGCTGCAGCAGCGACTGTTCTTGACGGGTACCCGCTAACGCAGCAAGGGCGAGGCGGCGAGGCAATGGGTATGGCGCTGTGGTCGTCTGTGATTGGCGACGTGATCTCAACAATTGCGCTCATCTTCGGCGCTTTACTGCTCGCCCAGCTGGCGACAAAGTTTGGTCCTGCCGAGTTCTCAATGCTGGTCCTTTTTTCTCTGACAATCGTTGCAGGCGTTTCTGGAGACTCGTTGACCAAAGGCCTGATTGCGGCGGCTTTTGGGTTTATCTTTGGAACTGTCGGGCTGGACCCGATGATGGCCACCCCGCGCTTTACTTTCGGGGAAATCACCATGCTGAACGGTATTTCACTCATGGCGATGCTGATTGGTTTGTTTGCAGTATCAGAGCTGTTCATTCAGGCCGAGGCCCCGCTTTCAGAAGTGAAGAAAGTTGCCGTACCAAAGGCAAAAGTCAGCTGGAAAAAGATCCGGGAGAAGCTGCCCACCATCATGCGCGGTTCTGCCATCGGCATTGTTCTTGGCTCCATTCCGGGGCTGGGCGCCACCCCATCTGCGTTTCTTTCATATTCCGAAGCAAAACGGGGGTCGAAAACACCTGAGAAATTCGGCAAGGGCTCGCTAGATGGAGTTGCCGCGGCGGAATCCGCCAACAATGCAACTGCTGGCGGCGCGTTGATCCCATTGATGGCTTTGGGCGTTCCCGGCGACGTTGTCACTGCTGTGTTGCTGGGGGCATTCCTTATTCATGGGCTGGCACCTGGCCCGCAGCTTTTTGCGGAGCACTTGGACCTGGTTTACGCAATTTTCATTGCGTTGCTGATTGCTGCGCTCATGCTGCCGGTGATCGGTCTCGCTGCCATTCGGCTTTTTTCCCGAATTGCCATGATACCGCGGTACGTTCTCTATCCGGTCATTGCCATCCTGTGCCTGCTGGGTGTTTACGGCTTCAATTCGAGCCCGACTGATCTGTGGGTCATGCTTGGTTTCGGAGTTCTTGGCTATGGCATGCGCAAACTCGCGTTCCCCTTGGCACCGATGATGATCGGATTTGTGCTGGAACCAATCGGTGAGCAATCCGTCCGGCAGGCGCTGACGATATCGTCTGGGAACTGGTCGGTGTTCGTGTCGACACCGATCTCCATCCTCTTCCTCGTCCTGACCATTCTGTCTGTTGCATTCATCACGCGAAGAACAATCAATGACCGGAAAGGGGTTCAAGCATGAGCCGGGCAGCGAGCAAGTCACTTCATATCCGCAAACCGGCCGTCACTAGTAAAAACGGGCTGGTTACTTCACAGAACCGAATTGCGTCGGAAATCGGGGCGAATGTTCTGCACCAGGGCGGTAACGCAATTGATGCTGCGATCGCCACATCATTTGCCCTTGGTGTTGTTGAACCATGGATGAGCGGTATCGGCGGCGGCGGTTACATGGTCATCCGGCGCCGGCAAGACGATTGCGCCCAGGTTGTTGACTTTGGAATGCGTGCTCCAGCGGGTTTGCTAACAACGGACTACCCAGTCATTGGCGGCAAAGCCAGCGATCTGTTTCCATGGCCAGCGGTCGAGGATGACGCCAATGTCTTTGGCGCGAAGGCTGTGGCCATCCCGGGTCTGGTTGCAGGGCTTGGTGAAGCCCACCGGGAATTCGGCACCGTTCCATGGGCGGATCTGGTCGCCCCGGCGGTAGCTGAAGCCGAGGAAGGGATGCTGGTTGATTGGTATGCGCAGCTGATCATTGCCGGTTCCGCAAAGGGACTGTCGCATTTTCCGGCCTCTAAAGCAGCGTACTTGGATGAAGATGGTTTCCCCAAGGCGTCGGCGTGGACAGCCTTGGGGCAAACCCGCTGTGATCAAAGCGCTCTTGCTGTGACGCTCGCAACAATTGCGGCCCGAGGGCCAGAGGCATTTTACTCAGGCGCACTGGCAAACAAAATTGTCGGAGATCTAAGGGCTGCGGGCGGCCGTCACAGTATTGAAGACTTCAGTGGTTACCGTGCTCAAATCGTGCCGGCATCCGAGTTCGACTATAAAGGTCATAGGATCTTTGGCACCCCGCATATGGCAGCGGGCCCGACTTTGGAAAGGGTGCTTCAGCTGCTTTCAGAATGGACGCCGAAAGGCCCAAAGCCCTTAGCTGAGGACTTTGCAGAATACGAACGGGCAATTCGGATGGCCAATCAAGAGCGGTATGACACAATGGGCGACATTGCCCACGAACCAGCTCCTAGCTGTACGACCCATTTCAATGTTGTCGACAGCGAAGGCACCATGGTGTCGGTTACACAGACACTGCTTTCTATCTTCGGTTCCCGAATGACCTTGCCGAATAGCGGCATTCTGATGAACAACGGGATCATGTGGTTTGATCCAGAGCCTGGCAAGCCAAACAGCATTGGACCTGGCAAACGCTGTCTTGCGAATATGTGTCCAACGCTGCTGGAGCGCTCTGATGGCCAGAGGTTCGGACTTGGTGCAGCTGGTGGCCGGAAAATCATGCCCGCCGTTGCCCAACTTGCATCCTATCTTCTGGATTTCGGAATGGATCCGGAAGAAGCGATCCATGAAGCACGTATTGACGCGAGCCTTGACGGCACCACAATTGCAGACAGCGCTCTGCCGCCCTCTGCCAAAGAAGCTCTAAGTCGGCTTATTCCCAGTATCACCTTTGCCCCGCGCACTGCCTACCCGTACAACTTTGCCTGCCCATCGATAGCGGGTTGGGATGATGCCTCAAGCCATGGAGTGACTGAAGTCATGGCTTATTGGGCCGATACTGTTGCGGCGGGGGGAGACTAGGTCCTGCAACGGTTCCAGGGGAACATCAACCTGTCTGGCAGGCGTTTGCTTACCCCGGAGAAAGGCCTGATGAGTGATTTGCCTCTCTCTATTTGTGCTGGATTAGCGGGCATTCGTTTGAATGCGTCAACGCAATTCCTCTCAAATAACGCCTATTGTTTTGAGAGTTGCTGATCGCGGCATCGGATTGTTGTGTGAAAACTAACCTGTAAATGCCCAGCAAGTTTGATGCTTGAAAGCTTTACTGAACCTTTTTTAGCGCTCAGCGGTTCAGCAGCTGCTGTTTGAAAAAAACGAAGAATGGAATAAATGAGCACTATACTTGACATAAAGGCGCGCGAGATTCTCGACAGCCGGGGCAATCCGACGGTTGAGGTCGACGTGATCCTGGAAGACGGCACCATTGGCCGCGCGGCTGTGCCTTCGGGCGCTTCGAGTGGTGCCCATGAGGCGGAAGAATTGCGCGATGGCGACAAGAAACGCTACGGGGGACAGGGGGTTCTGGAAGCCGTCGCAGCTATTACCGGTGAGATTGCCGATGAACTGAGCTACTCCCCAATCGTTGGACAGCTTTCGGCGTAACTTAAGCTACTCTCTGCTCCTGCTGACCTGTTTGGGTTTCGTCTTTTCTCAGCCAATAAACCACGGCCGGAGGTTTGCCACCAA
>NZ_JAQNCY010000022.1 GCF_028368855.1 Leisingera sp. SS27
AGCTGGCCTCCAATGTGCTGATTTCCGGCGATCTGGAAAGCGCGCGGCTCTTGAGCCTGGAGAAGACCGAACTGAAGCGGATGGAGCACGACAGCCGCAAGCGGCACCTGAAGCGGCTGCAGGGCGGCGCGCGGGAAAGCTTTGACACCTCCGACATCCACCTGGAAACCCTGCGCGCCCTGCGCGAGTTCAACAGCCACATCGCCGCCGTCGCCACCCCGGTGCTCTACCGCAGCGGACAGCTCCTGGAGACAAGGCTCATCGAGGAAATGCCCGAAGACGAAGGGGGAGAAGCCCCTGCTGCGGGGCTCTTGCCAAAAGACTGATCCGGATATGACGCTTCCCGTAATTGCCACTATTTTGTCCGCAGCCCTGCTGCATGCCCTATGGAATGCCATTGTGAAGACGGCTGCCGACCGGACCACCACCCTAGGGCTGGTGGCCTTTGGCCAAGTCATTCCGGGTGCGGTAATGATTGTTGTGCTGCCACTGCCGGCGCCAGAAAGCTTTCCCTATATTCTGGCATCGACGGTCGTGCATTTCGGCTATTACTACATGCTGGGCCGTGCCTATCAGCATGGTGACCTCAGCGTCGTCTACCCGATTGCCCGCGGCATTGTGCCGGCGTTGGTTGCAGTTTGGGCGATGGCATTTGCCGGTGAAGTGCTGCCGCTGCAGGCCTGGGCCGGAATTGCAGTGATTGCCTGCGGCATTCAGCTCAGCAGCTGGAAGGCACTGCGGTCCGGTGTCGGACGAGCGGCATTTGGATTTGCAGCAGGCACCGGATTTTGCATCTCGATCTATTCCGTTGTCGACGGCATGGGGGTGCGTCTTTCAGATCATACCCTGAGCTACTGGGCCTGGGGGGCTTTTCTGCATATTTTCATTGCCGGGTTTGTTGGTGTCCGCAGACGGCAGACGCTGAGACTTCTGCCACGAAAGACCTGGGTACTGGGAATTGCCGGCGGGCTGGTGTCGATGATTGCATACGGGCTGGTGCTCTATGCCAAAAATTTTGCCCAGCTCGGAGCTGTTTCTGCGCTTCGCGAGACCTCGGTTATCTTTGCCGCCATGATTGGCTTTGTCTTTCTGAAGGAAGGCTACTGGATGCGGAGGCTGGGATCTGCAGTTCTGATGGCGGCTGGTGTCGGCCTGATCGGCACGGCTGTATAAGCTGGCAGTAGAACGGGTTTCGGGTTGCCGCCGTCAGGCCCTGGCCCGGGGTTCGGGCTGCAATGTGATCTTTTCGGCAATGGCAGACAGCGTGTGCAAAAGCACCGCCTTCTTTACGGGTTTGGCCAGGAAGTGATCCATACCGGCATCCAGGCAGGCCTGCTCGTCGCTGGCAAAGGCATTGGCGGTCAGGGCCACGATGACCGGCTGGGGACCGGGTAGGCTGCGGATCTCCCGGGTGGCGCAGAGACCATCGAGAACCGGCATCGACATGTCCATCAGGATGATATCCGGCCGCATTTCAATGCACATATCCACTGCGGCGCGTCCATTTGTTGCTTCGGAGAGTTCCACCGGCTGGTCGCGCAGATACTTGCGGATCAGGAGCCTGTTTGTCTGATTGTCCTCCGCCAGAAGCACCCTGCAAGGCGCAAGCTGCGGGGGGCTGCCCGAGGCGAGCGGGGCAACTTTGTTCACTGCTTCGCGTGCCGGTTCCAACTGTAGTTCAAGCCGGAAACAGGTCCCTTCGCCCAGTTCTGAGATGACCGAAATGCCGCCGCCCATCCGCTTTGCCAGCATGCTGGAGATAGTTAGACCCAGTCCAGTTCCGCCGAATGCCTTGGTCGTCGCGGCATCGGCTTGAGTGAAGCGGTCGAAGATATGGCGTACCTGATCCTCGGAGATCCCGATCCCGCTGTCCTCGACTTCAGCAACGAGGTGGTAAGGGTCGCCAGGCGCATGTGACACCCGAACCGATATTCTGCCTTCCGCTGTGAATTTCACCGCATTGCCAATCAGGTTGACCAGGATTTGGCGCAAACGTCCGTCGTCGCCGTGCATCCGCTCTGGCAGCCCGTCCGCATAGCTGATGTCCAAAGGCAAGCCCTTTTCCTGCGCTTTCGGGCGGAACAGATTGGCGGCACTGCTGACACAATCGCGCAGATTGAAGTCTTCACCTGTGATAGAGAGCTTGCCCGCTTCCAGCCGCGACAGGTCGAGGATGTCGTTGATGATCTTCAGCAGGGCCTGGGCTGAGCTGCGGATGGTCTCCACGTTTTGCAGCTCGTCAGGCGGCAGTTCCGCCTCTGCCAGAAGGTCGGCCATACCAATGATGCCATTCATCGGGGTGCGGATCTCATGGCTCATGTTGGCAAGAAACTCTGATTTGGCCCGGTCGGCTTGTTCCGCTGCCAGTTTGGCTTCGGCCAGTTCCCGTTCCCGCTGCTTGCTGTGGGTAATGTCCCGTTCGATGCCGATGATCAGATCGACAGACCCATCCTCGCATTTGACCGGCACAATGTTGGTATCGAACCAGACTTCGTCCCCTGATTTCGTATAATTGAGAACCTCGTTGTGATAGCGTATGCCAAGGTCCTTGTGGCGGTTCATTTCCTGGATCACCCTGGCATCGGTATTCGGCCCGTCCAGAAGTTGGGACGGGGTCCTGCCAATGGCGTCAGTTGCTTGGTAACCTGTCGCCCGCGTGAAAGCGTCGTTGACCCAGAGAATCCGGCGCTCTGCATCCGTCAGAATGATGCTGTCAGAGGCGTGTTTGGCAACCAGCGACAAACGGTGCAGTTCCGCCTGCTGCTTTTGCAGTTCTGCATGCGCTTGTTCCAAGGCTTGCTTGCCCAGTTTCAACTCACTGTTGCGTTCGGACAGGGTCTGGTTGGCGCGAATCAGTTCCTCGCGCAGGCTTACGTCTTCGGAGACATTCCAGTTGACGCCGATCATCAGCTTCCGGCCGCGCGCATCGGTGAACGGACTGGCCAGCGCCCGGATGTGCTTGACCACGCCGTCTGCCAGAACAATCCGGAAATCGGAGGCAAAGCTTGTGTGGTTCTCTTCTGCGGTTTTCAGGGCTTCTTGAACTCTGCTGCGGTCGTCTGGATGCAATGTTTCAACCCAAGCCTTTCCGCTTGGCGGACCCAGTTCCTCAGGCACGCCGTACAATTCGTGCATCCTGCTGTCCCAGCTCACTCTCTGGGTCACGGCGTCGTATTCCCAGATGCCAACCCGTGAGGTTTTCACCGCAATCTCCAACCGCCTCGATACCGCCTCTAGCTCCGCTTCCCGGTGGCGCAGCTTGCCAATCACAGCTTGACGGGCATCGGAAAGCCTGCCTGCAAGAAACGTAGGAAAAACGATCAAAGTGCCTGCCACCAGAAGCGCAAACCGGAGCTGCCACAGGTTTCCGGGGTTTTTCTGCCAGCCTTCCAGCGGACGGGCTGCCAGCAGCCAGGACCCGGCAGGCAGGATGATTTCCAGCAGCACCGGGTCATCCGCAAAGATGCCGTCTGCGCCAAAAAACTGCTGCCCGGCAGCACCGGTTCCGTCCCGGCCTGTCAGCGCCATCTCAAGCCCGCCGCCGTGATGCAGGCCGGTAACCGCATAAAGCGTATCTGTTTCGACTACCGCCGAGAGAATACCCCAGAATTGACGGTGTTCCCCGGTGCCGGTGAAGATCGGCAAGCGGTAAATGAATCCGGAGCCGCCCTGCACAAGATTAACCGGGCCAGCCAGAACCATTTCACCGCTGTTGCGCACCCGGTGTGCAGCAGCACGCTGTGCCTCGTTCCTGTTGTAATCCAGCCCTAGGGCCGCTTCGTTACCCTTCATCGGGTGAACCAGTGTGACAACAAGTCCAGGAGCCGCCGCAATATGGCGGATGGCTGTCTTCCCCTCCAATACCTGGGCGGCAATCCGGCTGAACCGCTCCTGGCTCATATCCGGTTCTGTCGCCAGCATTGCTGCGAGGCCGCGCAGACGCTGGTAGTCGCCGTTCAGCTGGCCCTCGAGGCGGGATTTTACTATCCCCGCCGCTTGCTGCGTGTCAGCGCGCTGGGATTGGTAGTGGATCGTGGCGTTCTGTCTTTCGGCGTAAAGTCCCGCAGCACATACGACGGCCAGCGCAAGCAGTGCAGGAAGGTAGGTCCTGTTGCCGAAGGCGCGCAGCCAGCGAGCGGTGAGATTTGACAGGGCCATTCAGCCACCTTTGCTTTTTCCGAAAACACCGTTGGCAACAGCGGCCTGAAAACTGCCATGTGTTCGGTTTTGCTCTATGTTCCTTTTAAAGTCTGAAAATCCGGTTTCCACAATACGGTTGCTTTCGGCTGCTGCGCAGTGTGGCACAAGCAGCAGCCATTGCAGAAGTCCGGACCGGCAGGATTAAAAGTCCTGCCATTTTGCCAGTGCGGCCGAACCGTCCGAATCCGGCATGGCGGCCGGAGCCACGGGGATCTCATCCCAGCCGGTTCCATGCGCCGATGGAAGCTCCGGGCGCGTGGTCTCGCGCGGGGCGGCTATTTCGAGACCAACATCGAATTGCGCCACGAGGCCAGCCAGGTTGGAGGCGTCGCCATTCAGCAATTGGCCTGCCGCAGTCATCTGTTCGACCATGGCGGCGTTTTGCTGGGTGACCTGATCGAGCTGAATAACCCCGGTGTTGATTTCGCCAATGCCGGTCGACTGTTCTGCTGCACCCGTGGCAATGTCCGAGACCAGACCGGAGATATGGGAGACTTGCGACACGATGCTGTGCAGCGCTTCGCCGGCCTTGCCGACTAGGTCCACGCCCTTTTCGACCTGTTCACCGGAATTGGAGATGAGCGTTTTAATCTCCATGGCTGCGTCTGAGGAGCGCTGCGCGAGCGCACGCACTTCGGAGGCAACGACAGCAAAGCCGCGCCCCGCTTCGCCGGCGCGCGCGGCTTCGACACCTGCGTTCAAGGCCAGCAAGTTGGTTTGGAAGGCGATGTCGTCGATCACGCCGATGATCTGCGAAATATGGCGGGAGGACTCCTCGATGCCATTCATCGCGGTGACTGCGTTCTGAACAACCTCTCCACTGGCCATTGCCTCGTCCCTGGCTTCGTTCATGGAAGCTTCGACTTTGCGTGCGCCATCCGCGGCAGCCTTGACGCTGGCGGTCATCTGATCAAGAGCAGCAGCTGTTTGTTCCAGCGTTGCCGCCTGGCTTTCGGTGCGCTGCGACAGGTCGTCGGAAGCCTGGCTGATTTCCGATGTGCCGTTGCGGATACTGGTGGTGGCCTCCACCACTTCGCGCACGGTTGCGCTCAGCGTGTTGACTGTCTGGTTGAAGTCGAGGCGCAGACCCTTGTAAGCTTCGGGGAAGGGCGTATCGATTGTGGTGGAAAAGTCGCCCTTTGCCAGATGTGTCAGGCCGGTCCGCAATTCATTCACCACGAGGTCCTGCTCGCGCTGAGCTTCCGCCCGTTCCGCCTCAGCAAGCTGGGCATTTTGCAGATCGGCTTTGAAACCTTCCAGAATGCCGGCAATGTTGCCGAATTCGTCACCGGTTCCGAGACCCGCAACAGGATGACCATAATCCTTGGCTGCAATGTGCTCAACACTGTCAGAAAGACCAGACACCTTGCGCGCGATCCCACGGGCCGCAATCCAGGACAGCAGAGCAACTGCCAGAGCAACCCCAACGGCCTGCAGCATGGAGGCATTAACAAGGCTTTTCTCCGCAGCCAAGGCCTCGGCGCTGTCGACTTCCAGCACAATTCCCCAGGTGCGGTCGTCCAGCCCGACACTGGCGGCCATCGCCTCAACCGGCTGGCCAGCGAGGCCAGGGGTTCCGGAAAAGCTGCTTTCCCCGCCGCTGAGCGCTGCGGTGATCTGCTGCAGTTCTGGCAGCTTGGTCAGAACCTGGTGGCCGCCCTCGCGTCCCGATGCGGTCAAGGCAATCCCGTCGCCGCGCACCAGATAGGCCTGCCCGGTTTCGCCGAGCAGTGCGGAATGGGAGAGGATGCCCGCGATGCCGTCCACCGGAACGCGCAGCACCAGCGCACCCATGATCGCGTCTTTCTTGTAGATGGGAGAGGAGACAAACATCGCGGCCGTCCCGCCGTCTGGTTCATATCCGGCCATTTCCGATAGGAATACACTGCCCTGCTCCATTTCGAGGGCCGTGCGGAAAGCCTGGCCCAGCCCGCTGTCCGTGTACGGTCCATCCAGGTAATTCAGCGCGAAGTCTTCGTTTTTGTGGACCGAATAGACCATGTTGCCCTGAACATCCAAAAGATAGGCATCCAGGAACCCCTGCTCTTCGAGGAACGTCACGAAGCCGGTATGGTTCATCTTGTGGCGGATGGACCATGCCGATTTGTCTTTGGCATCCAGCAGCTTGTAGCGCTCGCCTGCCGGGTTCGGGTTGCCTTCGCCATAGGCGGCGCGCAGATAGCTGCCGGGCGTGTCGCCAAGCGAGTAGAACCCGTTGGAAAAGTCGCGCAGCGCTGTTTCAACCGCCTTGCTGGCGACCAGCGTTCTGGTTTGGGAGCGCAGCCCGGCGACCCAGTTCTCCAACGCTTCCTTGCGCTCTTCCAGAAGCGTGGCATAGGCCGCCTCGCGGTTGGCCCTGAGCGCCTGACCGGCCTCCCAAGCAAAGAAGAACCCCGACGCGAGAGTCAGGAAGATTGTTGGCGCGGCAATGGAGAGCGGCAGCTTGCGGCCCAGCCGCATGTTGTTCCAGAATTTTAACAGTCGAGTCATTACGGCGTGGTTCCCATCAACAATTCAGTCTGCCGGACTGCCTGAAAGCGGTCTGAGGCGGTGCCGGCAGTGAGGTGCCAGACGTCAAAACACTCAGGGGGATTCATTTCCGGGCCGTTAAAATGCGTCTTGGTGCCCCGTAATTGGGCTATTTCGAGGCCTGGAACGGCGAAAATACAGTTCCACTTTTAGCGGACAGCCTGCAAGACAATGCGAATCACTCACCTCAGAAGGGCGAAATGAGCCGAATGACCGGGATTTGACCGGGGCCGCGTGCCCTGGCAGGCATTCCGGTTCTTCTGCTGCGGCCTTTACGGAATGTTCACAGCGTCCGCCGGATTTACGATTCATTACCGGGATGCGTGTATTGAGGGGCGCATTAGCGGCTGTTTCGCCGGAAACACTTGGCCCTTTGTGTGCTCTGGCACCCGTGGTCAGAGATTGAGATTTGACTATGCCTCTACCTGACTGGCTTTCCGGCCTCCTTGCGTCTCTGAAAGGCACTGAAGGCAACGACAAGCTCGCCGGAAGCACCGGCGACGACATCATTGAAGCGGGAGAAGGCGCTGACACTGTTGCTGGTGAAGAAGGCAGTGATGTCATTGACGGCGGCGAGGGTGATGATGTCATCTATGGCGACATGGGGGACGGGTTCGAACAGGGCGTGGACGCCAGCCCGCTTGAACTGAAGATTGGAAATATCGAGAGTATCTCGCATGACGGCTGGACCGGGTCGGCGGGCGATTATGCTGTCTTTAGAGATGTTGCGACCTTGGAGGATGGCACCTCGATCTGGGGGAAGCTGGTCCTGGTCGAGAAATCCAACTCGAATTTGTCGGTGCAATTCGGTTACACCGATGGTGCGGAGATCCTGCTGGAAGGGGATCAGGCGGGGGACCAGGCAACTTTCCGGCTGGAGTTCTTTGATCCGGCAACAGGCGAGCCGGTCTATCTGAACTCCACTGCGACGTTCAACGATATTGATGACAACAGTGGTTACGGAGACGCCGAAGCGGTCATAATAGACGGCAGCAGTTTCACCTCTTTCGGCGTTTCTTCAGATTCCAACTTAAGCACATCGACCGACGGCAATTTGGTGACGGCCACCGGGACACAGCTGAATGCTTATACGGATCAAAGCGCGTGGTTCTCCGCCGGGTTCGAGGACCGTTCCTCGATCGAGTTTACTCTTCAGACCCGCGACGGCCTGGCAGGCTTCACCTTGTCCGGAGATGTCATTGACGATCCTGTTGTCACCCCGATTGAACAAGGGGCCGACACAGTACTGGGCGGTGACGGCAATGACATTGTCTACGGCCAGGGCGGCAATGACTCGCTGCTGGGTGAACAGGGCGACGACAGCCTGGACGGCGGTGACGGCGACGACATTCTGGACGGAGGAGAGGGGGCGGATACGCTGATCGGCGGGGCCGGAGGCGACACGCTCTCCGGTGGAGATGGGAATGACTATGTCGACGGGGGTGAAGGCAATGACTTCCTCAGCACAGGACTAGGCAACGATACGCTGGTCGGCGGTGAGGGCGATGATACACTGCACAACTCTGCTGGCGACGACAGCCTGGTTGGCGGCACCGGCAACGACAGCATTGTTGCGACCGATGGCAATGACACGCTGGAAGGCGGTGACGGCAACGACACGTTGTACGGCGGCAATGATAACGATGTGATGGCAGGCGGCGCCGACGCGGACCTGATGTATGGCGAGGCCGGCAACGACAGCATGGATGGCGGCGACGGCGACGACGTCATGGATGGCGGGGCCGGGGCGGATACCCTGATCGGCGGTCTTGGCGCGGACACCATCTCTGGCGGTGATGGCGACGACTACATCGAAGGCGGTGACGGCGACGACAGCCTGACCACGGGCCTTGGCAACGATACGCTGATCGGCGGCGCTGGCAATGATACCCTCAGGAACTCGGCCGGAGACGACAGTCTCGTCGGCGGGGCCGGGGATGACAGTATCGTTGCAACCGACGGCAACGATACGTTGGAAGGCGGCGACGGTGCTGACACGATGTACGGGGGCAACGACAACGACCTGCTGGTTGGCGGCAGCGGTGCCGACGAGATGCATGGCGAAGCCGATGCCGATACCTTCGAGATGTCGGACGGGTTCGGAAATGACACCCTGACAGGCGGCGAAGCCGGTAACGACTATGACACTGTCGACATGTCGGGTGTCACCACGGGTGTTACTGTTACTTATTCCGGGGATGAGGCCGGCACCATCACCGACGGTACCGACACGATCACCTTTTCGGAGATCGAGGCGCTGAACCTTACGGATCAGGCGGATGCGGTTGATGCCTCTGCCGACAGCGCCGGCACCGTGATTGATGCGGGTGCTGGTGACGACACCGTGACTTTCGGTGCAGGTGATGACTCGATCACCAGCGGCATCGGCTATGACGAGCTGATCCTGAGCAGTGGCGGCGGCACTGATACGATCACCGATTTCAGTATCGGCGATGACGATTTTGACGGCTTCTATAACGACCAGCTGGACGTCTCAAGCCTGACGGGCGGAACCGGACCGGCCGGTGCTGTACGGGCATGGGATATCTCTGTCAGCGATGACGGGTTCGGTAATGCCCTCCTCACTTTCCCGAGCGGTGAAAAGCTGGTTCTGCAGGGGGTTGCCCCGGCGCAGATGACAACTGCGCAGCAGATGTATTCTGCCGGTATTCCCTGCTTTACGCCCGAAGTCTTGATTGCCACGCTGCGAGGCGCGGTGCCGGCCGGGCAGATCAAGGTTGGCGACTTGCTGCAGACAGCCGACAATGGCTATCAGCAGGTGATCTGGACCGGCAGCCGGACCCTGAGTTCGGCAGATCTGGCCCGGCGTCCGCATTTGAGACCTTACCTTCTGCGCCCGGGCGGACTGCTGCGTCCGGAGCGGCCGATGCTACTGTCCCCTCAGCACCGCTTGCTTACTGGCCGCAAGGCCTTTGGCGGTGATGAACAGTTTGACGAAAGCTTCCTGTCTGCCAAGCTTCTCGCGGAGCTCGACACTCGCTGCGTCCAGTTGTCCGGTGCACGCGGCCCGGTCACCTATGTGCATCTTATGACAGAGCAGCACGAAGTGATTTTTGCCGAAGGTATCGCAACAGAAACCTTCTGGCCGGGGCCTGAGGCTGTTCGCGGGTTGAGCACCGAAGGAAGGCGAGAGCTGTTTGAGCTGTTTCCTGGTCTGACTTCTGCAGTTTGCCTTTCCGGTCCAACCGGCAAGAGGCAGGTGTGCGAGACCTATGGCGGGCTGGCGCGCTATGCCATGAGGCGGCGCGATTTGCAGAATCTGCCCGTCTGTTAAGGGCTTTCAGAATATTTGGAACCCGGGATCCGTCAGTGCGTGTCTGATGGGAGTTTCCGCCGCCAGCCAGGAAATCCGGTTTGCCAACTGTGCAGAGGTTTGCATTGATTTTTGTTCGCGCTTGCCAGCCCTGCCGTATGATCGGCCAGGGTATTGAAATTCAGGCGATTTGAGCGGATATGTTGCGGAGTATTTAAATTGGATTTTCGGAATTGAGCCTGGCTTGCCGCAGGGGTGCATTGGTGCCTTGATTTGGGGGCGGGCAGTGCGCCAAAGGCGCCGGTATTCTGATCCGCACCATTTGCCTGTTCCGGGCAGCAGATTTTGGAGTTTTTTATTGGATCATTCAGTCAGCAAGTCCCTGTTTCCAAACTCATTTGATCAGCAGCCATCTGAAAAGTTGCAGGACTTGGAAATTGCAGTGCAGCGGGCGCATGAAGGGCTTGTCCGCTGGCAGGTCGATCAATTTGAACAGTTGGGCGGCATGACGCTCTCAGGGGCGGAGGTCACCTTGCTGCTTCTGATCGCAGAAGGCGGCCGCGCTATCTCGATCAAGGAAATGGCCCGGATCACCAATCGCGTGGACATTCCCAATATTCAGTATTCTTTGCGCAAACTAGCCTCAGCCGGGCTGACACATAAGCAGGGCGCAGGCCGGTCCGGTGTATCCTACAGTCTCACAGAGAAGGGCAGCCAGACTGCGGCCGAAATGCGGTCTGCTCGCGAAAACCTCGTGGAACGGGCGCTTTCGGAGCGTCCAGGTATGGCGGTGCAGCTGCAGAGCGCCCTGACGGTTCTGGAAGAGCTCACCGGGCTTTACGGAGCCGCTGAGGGTTCCGCTGGCTCCGCGGGCCAGGGCTGAGCGGCCAACTGCTCCATTGTGCCAGACAGCGTGACAGGCGTAAGGTTCTGTTATGATCGAACTCAAGGACCTGACGCTACTGACAGCGCTGGCGCGGCACAAGCATTTCGCCAAGGCAGCCGCAGATTGCTGCATGTCGCAGCCTGCTTTTTCCATGCGGATCAGAAACCTGGAAGAGCGGCTGGGCCTGTCCATCGTGCGCCGGGCCAATCGGTTCCAGGGCCTCACCGAAGAAGGCATGATGATCGTGCGCCGGGCGCGCTCTATCCTGGATGATGCCAAGGCGCTGGAGCAGGAGATCGCTGCAACCCGCGGCGAAGTGAGCGGCACGCTGGTGCTGGGTGTGGTGCCGACTGCCACCGCCTGGGCAGCGCAGCTGGTGGATCAGGTGCATCAGGCCTATCCGCGGATCCTGGCACAGGTGGAAGTCACCGCCTCGCTGGCTATCCAGCAGCGGCTTTATGATGGAACCATTGATGCCGGAATTACCTATACAGACAGCATGGGCCGTGAACTGGTGACGGTGCAGCCGCTCTATGAGGAAAGCTATGTGCTGCTGGCGCCGGAAGGTATGGTGGAAGGACGTGGCGATACGATCAGCTGGGCGGAAGCAGCGGACCTGCCGTTGAGCCTGCTGGATCAGCAAATGCAGAACCGGCGGATTCTGGACCGGATCTTTGCCGATCTCGGGTTGAAGCCCGAGATCGTTTCCGAATCCAACGGTTTCATGGCCTCGATGGTGCTGGCTCGGGAGGGATCGGCTGCGACAATCCTGCCGAGAGCGCTGATGCAGGCGCTGGGCAACCTTGGCGGCACCCGGGTTCTGGGGCTGACGGAACCGGAGCAGGCACGCCCGATTTGCATCGCGACTCTGGACCGGACCCCTGAACTCACAACTGTGCGCGCTTTGAAAGAGGTGGTTGCGACGTTTGTAGACGATAGGATGCCGCAAATGGCGTCATAAGAATTCCTGATCGTACCTTTGATTTTCTAGATTTGACGATATTCATTCTTGATGGCATTGGCTGAATGAAAGACGTGCTGACTGGAGGATCCCATGGCACCATTGGATGATAGCAAGGGCGTATGGAAGTCCGGCAAAGGCAAGGGCCGCAAAACGCCCAAAGGCCGCCAGGTTGACGACATCGCTCTGAGCGAGGTTCAGGACCTGCTGGGGGACCGCCCGCGCAACCGTGACCTCTTGATTGAGTTCCTGCACCTGATTCAGGACAAATACGGCTGCCTCAGCGCCGCGCATATCCGCGCGCTGGCCGAAGAGATGCGCACCGGCCAAGCGGAGATCTATGAGGTTGCCACCTTCTACGCTCATTTCGATGTAGTGAAGGAAGGCGAGACACCGCCGCCCGCGCTGACTATCCGTGTCTGCGATTCGCTGTCCTGCGAACTGGCTGGTGCGCAAGCCTTGCAAAAAGCGCTGGAAGACGGTCTGGATGCCTCTCAGGTCCGCGTGCTGCGCGCGCCCTGCATGGGCCGCTGCGACACCGCGCCGGTGCTGGAAATCGGCCACAACCACATCGACCACGCGACAGTGGAGAAAGTGGAAGCGGCGATTGAGGCGGATGACACCCATGCACACGTGCCTGAGTATGAGACCTTTGCGGCCTATGAGGCCGAAGGCGGCTATGCCACGCTGAAGGACCTGCGCGCGAATGGCGACTGGGAAGCGGTTCAGGCGAAAGTTAAAGAGGCCGGCCTGCGCGGCCTGGGCGGCGCAGGCTTCCCGTCTGGCACCAAATGGGGCTTTGTCCGTGCGAATGAAGGCCGGCGCTATCTGGCCGTGAACGGTGACGAGGGTGAACCCGGCACATTCAAGGACCGTTACTATCTGGAGCGCACCCCGCATGTCTTCCTCGAGGGCATGCTGATTGCTGCCTGGGCTGTAGAAGCGGAAAAAGCCTTCATCTACATGCGCGACGAATACCCGGCGGTGCTGGAGATCCTCGCAACCGAGATCAAGGCGCTGGAGAGCGCTGGCATCGTCGAACCTGGCTACATCGACCTGCGCCGCGGGGCAGGGGCCTATATCTGCGGTGAAGAAAGCGCGATGATCGAGTCGATCGAAGGCAAGCGCGGCGAGCCGCGCCACCGCCCGCCGTTTGTGGCGCAGGTAGGTGTCTTCGGGCGCCCGACACTGGTTCACAATGTCGAGACCCTTTACTGGGTTTGCAAAATCAACCGCGAAGGCCCGGAGTGTCTGAATTCGGTTGAAAAGAACGGCCGCAAGGGCCTGCGCAGCTACTCGGTGTCCGGCCGTGTGAAGAACCCAGGTGTGCATCTTCTGCCCGCGGGTTCCACCATCACCGACATCATCGAAGCCTGCGGCGGTATGCTGGACGGCCACGCCTTCAAGGCCTACCAGCCGGGCGGCCCCTCCTCGGGCCTGCTGCCAGCATCGATGAATGACGTTCCGCTCGACTTCGACACGCTGCAGCCGCATGGCACCTTCATCGGTTCCGCTGCCGTGGTGGTCCTGTCCGATCAGGACTCCGCCCGCGATGCGGCGCTGAACATGCTGCGCTTCTTCGAAGACGAAAGCTGCGGCCAGTGCACCCCCTGCCGGGTGGGCTGCGAGAAAGCCGTCAAGCTGATGAGCGAGAAGAAGTGGGATCAGGGCCTTCTTGAAGAGCTGAGCACCGCAATGGTCGATGCGTCGATCTGCGGCCTGGGCCAGGCTGCGCCGAACCCGATCCGCCTGACCATGAAACATTTTCCGGATGAGGTCTGAGCCATGAGCGATAAAGTCACATTCACACTCGATGGCGAACAGGTCACGGCGGACAAAGGCCTGACCATCTGGGAAGTAGCCAACGGCCGCGGGCTGAAGATCCCGCACCTGTGCCACAAGCCGCAGCCGGGCTACCGTCCGGACGGCAACTGCCGGGCCTGCATGGTGGAGATCGAAGGCGAGCGCACGCTGGCCGCCTCCTGTATCCGCGAACCCGCTGAGGGCATGGTTGTCACCACCAACAACGCGCGTGCTGAAAACGCCCGCAAGATGGTGATGGAACTGCTGGTGGCCGACCAGCCTAAGAGGGAAGAGGCGCACGACAAATCCTCCCACATGTGGGACATGGCAGAGCTGAACGGCGTGACGGAATCCCGCTTCCCCAAGCTGGAAGAGGGCCGCATCCCGCTGCTGGATGACAGCCACGTCGCCATGAAGGTGAACCTGGACGCCTGTATCTCCTGCGGTCTGTGCGTGCGCGCCTGCCGCGAAGTGCAGGTGAACGACGTGATCGGCATGGCCGGCCGCGGCCACGACGCCTATCCGACCTTCGACATCGCCGATCCGATGGGTCAGTCCACTTGTGTGGCTTGCGGTGAATGTGTGCAGGCCTGCCCGACCGGCGCGCTGATGCCCGCCACCGTGCTGGACGAAAACCAGGTTGGCGACAGCAAGGACTACGATTCTGAAACCGAAAGCGTCTGCCCGTTCTGCGGCGTCGGCTGCAAAGTCTCGCTCAAGGTGAAGGACGGCAAGGTCAAACATGTTGAGGGTATCAACGGCCCTGCCAACGAAGGCCGCCTGTGCGTCAAGGGCCGCTTCGGCTTTGACTACATCCACCACCCGCACCGCCTGACCAAGCCGCTGATTCGCCGCGACGACGCGCCTGCAAAAGGCCTGAACGTCGATCCGGGCAACCTGTCGACCCACTTCCGTGAAGCATCCTGGGAAGAGGCGATGGATCTGGCCGCCAAGGGCCTGATCAAGTTGCGCGATGAAGATCCGAAGTCGGTTGCGGGCTTCGGCTCGGCGAAATGCACCAACGAAGAGGCCTATCTCTTCCAGAAGTTCATCCGCCAGGGTTTCAAACACAACAACGTCGACCATTGCACCCGTCTGTGCCACGCCTCCTCGGTTGCGGCGCTGATCGAAAACGTGGGTTCCGGTGCTGTGACCGCGACATTCAACGAGATCGAAAACGCTGATGTGGCGATCGTCATCGGCTCCAACCCGATTGAGAACCACCCGGTGGCGGCGACCTACTTCAAGCAGTTCACCAAGCGCGGCGGCAAGCTGATCGTGATGGACCCGCGCGGCGTTGGCCTGCGCCGGTTCGCGACCGAGATGGTGCAGTTCCGCCCCGGCGCGGACGTGTCGATGCTGAACGCGATCATGAGCGTGATCGTCGAGGAAGGCCTGTACGATCAGGAATACATCGACAAATACACCGAGAACTGGGAAGCGGAAAAACAGCATCTGGCGCAGTTCACGCCTGAAAAGATGTCGGAAATCTGCGGCGTCTCCCCTGAGCAGCTGCGCAGTGTTGCGCGCATCTTTGCGGGCGGCAAGGCAGGCCTGATTTTCTGGGGCATGGGCGTCTCCCAGCACATTCACGGCACCGACAACTCGCGCTGCCTGATCTCGCTGGCGCTGATGACCGGCAACGTGGGCAAGCCGGGCGCAGGCCTCCACCCGCTGCGCGGCCAGAACAATGTGCAGGGCGCGTCGGACGCGGGCCTCATCCCGATGTTCCTGCCGGATTACCAGACCGTGACCTCGGATGAGGTCCGCAAGAGCTTCACGGATGTCTGGGGCGGCGGCGACTTCTCAAACGAGAAGGGCCTTACCGTGACCGAGATCGTGGACCAAGCCTATGCCGGCAACATCAAGGGCATGTATATCCAGGGTGAAAACCCGGCGATGTCCGACCCGGATGCCGACCACGCGCGAGATGCCTTTGCGAAGCTGGAGCTGATGATCGTTCAGGACATCTTCCTGACCGAGACGGCGAACTACGCCGACATCATCCTGCCGGCCTCGGCGCTCTATGAGAAGAACGGCACCGTGTCGAACACCAACCGTCAGGTGCAGCGTGTGCGTCCTGCCGTGGCGCCTCCGGGTGAGGCGCGCGAGGACTGGCAGGTCACTGTCGAGCTGGCGCAGCGCATCGGCCTGCCCTGGGACTACAAGGACGTCAGCGAAGTCTTTGCTGAGATGAAGCTGAACATGAAATCCCTGAACAACATCACCTGGGAGCGTCTGGAGACCGAGACCATCACCTACCCGTCGCTGCACGAGACCGATCCCGGTCAGGCGATTGTGTTCGGTGACGGCTTCCCGCGCCCCGAGGGCCGGGCCCGCTTTACCCCTGCGTCCGTGATCCCGCCGGATGAGGCACCGGATGCGGACTACCCGATGATCATGACCACCGGCCGGCAGCTGGAGCACTGGCACACCGGGTCGATGACCCGCCGGTCCAAGGTTCTGGATGCGGTGGAGCCGGAGGCGAACTGCTCGCTCAACCCGCGCACGCTCAAGCTGATGGGGATCGAGCCGGGCGAAATGATCCGCCTGTCGACGCGGCGCGGTTCGATCGAGATCATGGCACGGGCCGACCGGGCCATTGCCGAGGACATGGTGTTTGTGCCCTTTGCATATGTGGAAGCAGCAGCCAACATTCTGACGAACCCGGCGCTGGACCCCTACGGCAAGATCCCCGAGTTCAAATTCTCGGCGGTGAAGGTCGAAAAAATCGAAGGGCAGATCGCAGCCGAGTAATCCTGCAGATCTGACCGGGGAAACCGGGCGGGCGCGGAACCAGAGGTTCCGCGCCCGTTTTTTGTGGAGACGCCGGGCTCGCGCCCGTCGCGGCAGCGCCGTGCGGGTTCGGGGTGCGCAGACGCAAATGTTGCCGAGGTGTTTCGCTTCGGGCCTTGCCCGAAGCGACCCGCGCCGCGCCTTTCAGGCGCGGCGCCCGGCCCAACTGGCGGGCAGGCATCTGTGATGCCTGCCTGGCAGGCGGGAGCGTTGCTTTCAGATGCGATGCAGAGTCCTGCCTCTATCGGTGCCGGGCCAGGAACCGGTCAAGTTCCCGCTGTTCGGGGCTGGTGCCGGTGAAAACTTTGATCCAGCCAGGCATCAGCGAAATCCGGTATTCCGTGCTTTCGTGCACCTGCATCGAGAAATAGCCGATCTGGGTGTAGATCATGGCCCGCGCCCGGATCAGCGCGTCCGCCTGCGGATAGCCAAAGCGGATGAACATATCTGTCATGGCTTGCTCGCGCCGGGAGTCAGCCAGGTCCAGCCGTTCCTGCAGACTGCTGTCGTTGCGCGCCCAGTTGCGGATCGCCAGATCCAGCCGTGCATCAAACAGCTCCGGGTCGATCCAGCAGTCGAACAGGTTGAAAATCGCCTCGGCAATGCTCTCGGCATAGGCCTCGCTGCGGGCCACCAGATTGCCAGTATTCCTCTCCTCCCAGCGCCGCACCATCGCTTCCAGCAACTCTTCGCGGTCCTTGAAGTGCCAGTAGAAACTGGTGCGCGACACGCCCAGCCGTTTGGCCAGCGGCATCACCTTCACCGCTTCCACTCCGCTATCGGTCAGCACCTCATAGGCGGCCGCCAGCCAATCCTCTTCGCTCAGCCGCGGGCGGGCAATGTCCTGTGTGTCCATGTGCCAGCCATAGCAGCGGGGCAAGGCAGGCGCAACTTTTCTTGACAGGTGTGGTTGTTTTATCGACATATGTGTCAAGAGCGGTGTGAGACTCGCCGCCAAGCCAAAACATCGTGTCAGGAGACGCTCATGTCCAAGGATCCGCTGCTGCAGCCCTACCAGCTGAAGCATCTGACGCTTCGCAACCGGATCATGACCACTAGCCATGAGCCTGCCTATCCGGAAGATGGCATGCCAAAGGAGCGCTATGCTGCCTATCACGCGGAGCGGGCCAAGGCGGGTGTGGCGCTGACCATGACAGCCGGGTCCGCTGCGGTCAGCCGCGACAGCCCGCCGGTGTTCAACAATATCCTGGCCTACAAGGATGAGGTGGTCCCTTGGATCCGCAACCTGACCGACCGGGTGCATGAGCACGGCGCGGCAGTCATGATCCAGCTGACCCACCTGGGCCGCCGCACCGGCTGGAACAAGGGGGACTGGCTGCCGTCCGTCAGTTCCTCGCGCCACCGCGAGCCCGCGCACCGGTCTTTCCCGAAACTGGCCGAGGACTGGGATATCACCCGCATTATTTCCGATTTTGCTGACGCGGCAGAGCGGATGAAGGAGGGCGGTATGGACGGGATCGAACTGCAGGTCTATGGCCATTTGCTGGATCAGTTCTGGTCGCCGCTGACCAATGATCTGGACGGGCCTTACGGCGGCCAGACGCTGGATAGCCGGATGAAGTTTCCGATGGATGTGCTGCAGGCGGTGCGGCAGCGGGTCGGCAGCGATTTCATCGTTGGCCTGCGCTACACGGCGGATGAGGCGGAAGAGGGCGGGATCAGCCCTGAGGAAGGGATCGAAATCTCCAAGCGTCTGGCGGACAGCGGCATGGTGGATTTCCTCAACGTGATCCGAGGCCGCATTCACACCGATCCGGCAATGACGGACGTGATTCCGGTGCAAGGAATGAAGTCGGCGCCGCATCTGGATTTTGCCGGAGAGGTGAAGAAGGCAACTGGAATGCCAACATTTCATGCCGCCCGCATCCCCGACGTGGCCACTGCACGCCATGCGGTGGCAAGCGGGTTGCTGGACATGGTTGGCATGACCCGCGCCCATATGGCAGACCCTCATATCGTCAAAAAGATCATGGAAGGGCGGGAGGGCGACATCCGCCCCTGCGTCGGTGCCACCTATTGCCTGGACCGGATCTATCAGGCGGGGGAAGCGCTGTGCATCCACAATGCGGCCACCGGCCGTGAACTCACGATGCCGCATCAGATCACTCCGGCCGAGACTCGCAAGAAAGTGGTGATCGTCGGTGCGGGTCCAGGCGGGCTGGAAGCCGCGCGGGTGGCGGCTGAGCGCGGCCATGAGGTGACTGTGTTTGAGGCGGCCGCGGAGCCTGGCGGCCAGGTCCGGCTGACCGCGCAAAACCCGCGCCGGGCAGAGATGATCGGCATTGTCGACTGGCGCATGGCGCAATGCGCGGCCCGGGACGTGGCGTTCCGGTTCAATACCTGGGCAGAGGCTGAGGATGTTCAGGCGCTGGACCCGGATGCGGTGATTGTGGCAACTGGCGGAATGCCGTGCTTGATGCTGCATGAAGCCGGCCGTGATCTTCCCCACGCTGTATCCAGCTGGGACATCATTTCCGGTGATGTGAAGCCGGCGGGGCATGTGCTGGTCTATGATGAAAACGGCGATCACCCGGGCCTGATGGCTGCTGAAGCGGCGGCCAATGCAGGCTCGAAAGTTGAAGTGATGACACCGGACCGGACATTCGCGCCTGAAATAATGGGAATGAACCTGGTGCCTTACATGCGGGCGCTGCAGGACAAGGATGTGACCTTTACGGTTGCCCGTCGTCTGCTGGGGCTTGCCCGCAGCGGTAACAGGCTGACGGCGTCAATTGGTACGGACTACAGCACCCATTCATATCAGGTGGAATATGATCAGGTGATCCTGAACTATGGCACACTGCCGCTAGATGATCTCTACTTCGCGCTGAAAGAAGCGTCGGTCAACCTTGGTGAGGTGGACCAGAACGCCTTGATCAATGGGGTGCCTCAAATGATCCGTTCCAATCCTGCGGGCCGGTTCCAGCTGTTCCGCATCGGCGATGCTGTTTCTTCCCGCAATACCCATGCGGCGATTTATGATGCTCTCAGGCTGATGAAGGAAATTTGATATGCGTCTTGGCTTTTTGGGATGCGGGACCATTGCCTCTGCCGTGGTGCGCGGCTTGGCGGGGAAGGGCCACCAGATAACAGTTTCTGAACGCAGCACCAGCCGTTCGGCGGCGCTGGCAAAGGCGTTCGGGGACGTGACAGTGGCCTGCAATCAGAGCCTGGTGGATGCCAGTGAGGTGATTTTCCTCGGGCTTATGGCGGAAACCGCAGAGGCAGTTCTGAATGGACTGGTCTTTCGGGATGGCCAGCAAGTGGTCTCCTTCATGGCGGGTGCAGATCTGGATCAGGTTGCGGATTGGGTCGTTCCGGCCCGGGCGGCAGCAGTCATGATGCCCTTCCCTGGCATTGCGCAAGGCGGATCACCAATCATGGCCCTTGGGGATACGGAGTTGCTTGGCCAGATCTTTGAGCCGGACAATCGGGTCTTTGCGCTGTGGGACGGCGCGGAGCTAAAGGCCTATCTGGCGGCTCAGGCGGTGCTCTCGCCAGCAGCACGCCTGGTGGGGGATGCTGCGGATTGGCTTGGACAGCGGGTTTCGGACCCCGCTCAGGGAGAGGCCTTCTTGCGGATGCTGATATCCGCCAGCCTGCAGGCGTCCGGCTGCGGGGAGCTGATAGAAGCACTGAATACGCCGGGCGGGTTTAACCAGCGGCTGCGATTGCACATGGAGGCAGCAGGGATGCGCGAAAGCCTGACCGAGGGTTTGAGCAAACTTGAGGGCTGAGTGCTCTCCAGTTGTCTGTCTGGGTCACTGATCTCGTTTTCGTTTATCGGGCTTCCCCGGAGTGGCGGCACGGGCAAGGACCCTGCTTCCTGCTTCCTGCTTTCGGGTTTCTTTGATTTTGTGTGTAAGTTTGGTTGAGTCTGTGGGTAAGTTTGTTTTTGGGTGGGTTGACCTGTTTGGGGTGTTTGCGGTTGCGGCGAGTTGGTCAGGGGTGCTGACGTTGTGTCCATGTAAGCTATTGATATTGTTTGATTTGTGATTTTTCTTTTCGGAAAGTTTGGTTTTTTGCGTTTTTTGGGTTGCGGGTGTTCGGGGGTATCCGTAAAAGCCCCCTCACCGGCGGCGC
>NZ_JAQNCY010000023.1 GCF_028368855.1 Leisingera sp. SS27
TTTCGCGGGAGGCAGGTCAGTCCAGGGCGCGGTGCTACTCTGGGCCCCGGACGTGATTGGGCGGAAAGCCGTCATTCTTCGCATGTGCGAGATGCTAGTCGCGGCTTATTAAAAGCCGACACTTGAGTATACATGCTCGATATTCATAAGTACGCAATAAGTTCTCCCTACCTTCACCTACCAACCCAAGGCACTGTTAATAGGTCGGTAGTCCCCCGTTCTTTTTGCGGGGCTTGGTCGTAGAATTTACGCGGCCATCTTCAGTTTGTTTGCAGGTGTCATTTCGCCGTTGCCCATGTTCATTTTCGGCGCCGAAAGCAGCACCTTCCTGATTGCGGTAGCGCTACTTACTAGCTCGACGCAATTTCCAAGCAAACAAAAAAAGCCGTTAAAGCCCCAGTTTTGATCGAGTCGCCATAACATTGGAATGAAATTTGTAACCTTTTTTCATCCCGGAATACTCTTTAATTCCAGAGTGTTTGCCGGCTAGAGGCCACCATTCCGCGTCATTGGGCCAGCTGCGCCAAACGGTTCCCCAGCGGTCGACAACATGGGAAATACATGCCTGGTCGCCTAGGCTTTTTCCTGCGCGGCTGTTGTTGGGCCAATACCAAGACAGCTGGTGGCACAAGCGGCCCTGGGCGTCGACATTCCATTCCCCCGCGCCAAGGCTGTCTCTGTTGTCGCCGCACCAGGCGCGGGCTTGCTGATTAGGCGAGTAGTAGATGCCGCCATTGCATCCTTCAGCCCAGATATCAGTATTCCCAGCATAGATTTTCGATACAAGGTGCGGGGGTGCAGGCTTGGCACTGCGCGGCTTCGGGTCCGCCAGGACAAGAGATGGAATGGTGCCCAAAAGAAAGGTGGCCATCAGTTTTACAGATATCTTCATGTGAACCCCACTAAGCGCTCTGGCCCAAACTTGGATTTTCATTCGGTTGAAAACCACTTGGGTAAAAGGTGATAGAACGCTTCCGAAGAGAAACAATAACTTTTAGTAGAAACTGAATCAAACCTCGCACGTCCCTCCGGATTTCTCCTGCAATCCCGATAATCATCAGCTATTGTCTCCGTGTCGGCAACAGCTTGTGCCCGCACGACGCCGACCTCCTGTGGGAACCTGATTCTAGAGGTGTCCACGGCTCTAGGCTAACTCCCATGCAGCTGTACCTAATGCGGCTTGTGGCAACAGTTCCTTCCAAAGTCATGGAATTGTCGCTTGAACTCGCAGTTCAAAAGGGAATTTCTGCTAAAATTTGAGGAAATTTTGACAAGCCCCCCCTTCAATGGGGAAACTGGACGCCATGTAGCCTGATCTGTTTGTCATGCGTGGACGCCTGTGGGGACAGGCACCGCGCTATCTTGACAGCAGTGTTGGCCTGCAAAGGGGTCGGGGGACCGTGGCTGACAGCAGTGTTGATATTTGCTTTGCAGGTGTGTGCCTGGCGGCTTTCAAAGCGCAGTACTGCTGCGTTCGGAGGGTGGCTGTTTGAGGCGGTTTTCCTTTCATCAGAACAGACTTGAAACAGTTGCGTCATCCGGCAGGGTATTTGCCGATCCCAAAAGGGTCCGCGTGCGCCGGGTAAGGGCTGTTCTTATTGCCTTGCTAACGGCTGTCATTTGCTGGGCTGTGCTGTTTCTTGATGGCTCTTTCTCTTTGCAGTCTGCACTGCGGGAGCTGAATCCCTTCTACGAGGACAAATATATTCATTCTTCCATTACCGCGGACGGTTCCGGTCATCACGATCAGGTTCATTTGGCTTCGGCCTTTGCGGTACCAGAAGCAGAAACTTCCTGTGGAGATGGACGCAAGCAGCCCCTTTTTTCGGCACTGGCAAACACGGCGGTTCCCAAGGTTTTTGGTCATGTGCCTGTGTCATCTGAACAAGCATTTTTGTCGCTGGATGACAGTTGCGGCCAAATTGGCGTGGTCGTGCCTGAGTGGATCAGCATTGTCGAGAAAAAGGGCCGTCCTGCAGTATCCGTTATCAGCAAGGATACCCGGATTGCTGTTGAAGAGTACATTGCCGGGGCGGCTTTGCGTCCGCAGCTTTTGCCGGTCATTTTATTGGGTGAGGCAAGGCAGAAAGAGGTCTTTCAGGATAGCCTGGCAAATGCAGAGCGCGTGGCGGCCCTTGCCGAAGATTTGGCCGCCGCTGTAGCGGCATTGAATGCCCAAGGTGCATGCCTGGATTTCACAGGATTGAAGCCAGACGCCTTCCGTCGGCTCAGGCCTCTGATGTCGGGCTTCTCAAATGTATTCCGTTCCCGAGGGCTGAAAGCCTGTACTATTCTTAAGGGCCAGCAGCCCCATTGGAAGGAACCGGATCTGACTGATCTGTTTGACCAGATCATCCTGAAGCTCTTTCAGGAGCCATGGGCGGAGACCGTGCCAGGTCCGCTTGCACCATACACTTGGATTGAGGACTTGTCCGCTGAGGCAGTCCAGGCTGTCGGAGCAGATAAGCTGGTTGTCGCGCTCGGCAATTTCTCGGTTGAGTGGACGTCTGGCGTATCAAAGCCTGAGGTCTTGTCATACTCGGAAGCCATGCAGAGAGTAAGCTCCTCCGGAGCAAAATGGCGGTTCAGCACCAAAGCCCAAAATAGCTTTAGCCGCTACCGCGACGCCCAAGGACGTCAGCGCAAAATCTGGATGCTGGATGCCGCGTCAGCGCACAACCAGCTGGTGCGCCTCAAAGAGTTTGGCATTGCCAACGTTGCTGTGTGGTCTCTAGGGCAAGAGGATCCCGGAATTTGGAAAGTCCTGCAGCATCAAAATGCTTCCAAAGATGTTTTGGGGGCTGAACTTCATGTCGTAGAGCTCGATAACTATGTTGATTACAAAGGACAGGGCGCGTTTATCCGCATCGACCAGCGCGCAATTGCAGGAGCACGTCAATTGTCCTTCGAGGCGGAGAGTGGCCTGATCAGCAGCCAGACCTATAGCATTCTGCCCAAGCCGTATTCGATTGAGCTCTACGGCAAACCGGACAGGCGCAAGCTTGTGCTGACCTTTGATGACGGTCCGCATGAAAAATACACCAAGGAAATTCTGGATATCCTGCAGGAAGAGAACGTTCCGGGGTCCTTCTTTGTTGTCGGCACCAGTGTCATGGATTCTCCCGACCTGGTCACCCGGATGGTTGACGAAGGGCACGAGGTCGGTGCGCACAGCTTTTCTCACCCCAGAATGGACCAGATCTCCAACACCCGCGTTGATCTGGAGTTTTCGCTCTCAGCCAAAATCCTGGCTGGATCTACCGGTCGGAAGACCTTGCTCTACCGCGAACCCTTCCAGCGTAGCGGCGGCCCGATCAGCGCAGAGCGGGTGGCCTCACTGGAGGCAGCTGAAGCCCGGGGGTTCGCGATTGCGGGTATGGAAATTGTTCCCAAGGATTGGGAAGGCTGGGACAGCGGGGAAATCGCAAATTATGTGATAAACCAGGTGGAACAGGGGCGCGGCAATGTCATTCTTTTGCATGACGGTGGCCAGGACCGTACTGCCACAGTAGACGCAGTTCGCCCCATAATCCGATCGCTGCGGGCAAAAGGCTATGAGTTTACGACGCTGGCGGATCTTCTTGGCACCAACCGGGCTGCGCTGATGCCTGTTGCCGAGGGCGGATCCCCGGCCTTTGACAGAGTTTCCTTCTCCATTGTCTGGATGGCGCAGCAAGCTGTCGTTGTTGTTTTCTGGACGGTGCTCGCAATTGGCATAGTTCGCTCAGCCGGCATTCTGATCCTGGCGCTTTTGAACCGCCGTGAAAGATTTACACCCCTGCAAAGACAGCCGAAGGTTGCGGTGATTATCCCCGCCCACAATGAGGCAAAGGTGATCTCCCAGAGCATCGAAAGCGTGCGCGCCAGCGGCTACAAGAACCTGGAAATTATCGTGGTGGATGACGGCTCCACCGACGACACGCTTATTGAGGTGCTCAAGTTTGGCCACAAGAGCGAAGTCCGCCTCATCTCCCAACCAAACCAAGGGAAGTGGAGTGCGCTTAACAGGGCGATATTGAGCACTGATGCTGAGTTTGTCGTCTGCATCGATGCGGATACGCAAGTATGCAGAAACGCAATTACACATCTCGTCAGGCACTTTGCAGATCCGAAGACCGGCGCAGTGGCAGGTAAAATCATTGCAGGCAACCGTGTGAACCTACTGACCCGGCTGCAGGCATTTGAGTATGCAACGTCCCAGAATGTCGAAAGGAAAGCGTTTGACCTGATCAACGGCATTCTGGTGGTTCCGGGAGCCATCGGTGCGTGGCGGGTTGAGGCTCTGAAGAAAGCGGGATTGTTCAGTGAGGAAACTCTGACCGAAGATACTGACCTCACAATTCAGGTGAACCGGGCGGGGTATAAAATAGTCTTCGAGCCAAAGGCCAAGGCGTACACCGAAGTGCCGGAAAAGGTGGGTCAGCTTCTGAAACAGCGGCTTCGCTGGTCCTTTGGTATGTTCCAAAGCGCCTGGAAGCATAAACGGGCGATTATTGAGAGGCGTTCGGTTGGCTTGGTATCAATTTCCGACATGTTCGTGTTTGGCTATATTTTCCCGCTGTTGGCCCCTATCGCAGATCTGTTCGTGATCTTGATGCTGTACAAGCTGATGGCCGGTGGCTGGGCAGGCGAGGTTGGAGGTTCTCAGCACACACAGTCGGCGCAGTACATATGGGCCTACCTGGCACTCCCGGCGCTGGAGCTGTTGATTGCTGCCATTGCCATTACGTCCGATGAAGATGAAAGCAAATGGTCCTTGCTGCTGTTTCCGCTTCAACGCCTCGTCTACCGTCCGCTCATGTATTTTTCGGTAATGCGCTCAGTTTTACGTGCCGTAACCGGACGTTTAGCCAGCTGGGGTAGCGTAAAGCGTCAGGGACGAGACTATGGTTTGGTGGCGGGCCACACATGAGACGCAGATTCTTTCTGAAATCGGTCGCGGCCGGCTTGGCTCTGTTCCCAGGGATTGGATCAGCTTCTGTTACGCGGAAGCTTCCTGCGCAAACTGTCCCCGTAGTGACAGATATCAATGAAGACGTTTCAATCCCGCATCTTATTGCGGTGATTGATGCCTTTGTTGACCAGAACATACCGCTCGCCTGCGTGGTGAACCCCTTTGATAAACAAGGCCGCCCGCATACTGCGAAAAGCAAGCTAGCACAGGTTCTGAACGGCTATCTGATTGGCAGAAGCGGGTTGGATGTTGTGCCTTACGTTCCGGAACTGCAGTCATTTTCCGAGCATTTCCAAGCCCGGACGGCTCATGACGCCGTCTCTGCCATGAAAAGGATGCTGTGGTCGGGCGGCTCCGCCCAGCAGCCGGTCAAAGCCCTGCAGGCAATCGCCTGTGCGGACCAGGAAAATCCCTCTGCTCCGCGCGGAGTGCGTTCTGCGGGCATTCTCAATCTCCTTTCGGTTCCGGCGCAGTCAGCCCCAGTCTGGACCGAAACTTGGGACAATGGTGTCGTGAGGCTGTTTGGCGGCAACCTGGTATCCCTGAACGATTTTGACGGAAAAACGCAAACCACCGCACCTTCTGCCAGCCAGAACATAGTCTACTTCTCAGCGAAGGATTTCTCTGGGATGGATATGAAAAAGTTGAAGGCAGCCGCGGTTTGGTTTGCCGACGCGCTGTCGCAACAAGAGCTGGATGGAGATGTGTCGCTATTGCCGGTGACAGACATTCAACTGCGCGACACCTACGGCTTTAAACGGACGGTTTGCCTGCATGTTCTGAAGCCGCAAGAGAATGATCGTGATCAATTATCCGGGTATTCAGGTTTTACAAAGTTTCTTCAGGCAGCCGGAATCCCCCATTCCACCGGAAACCAGTTTGCGGGTGAGGCCGACAACGGTTTTTGGGTTCCAATCGACTTTCACCCAAAGAACGCTGAGGCCAGTACCGCGCAACAAAGAATGCTCCCTGTGGAAATTGAAAGCCGGAGTGAGGCGAAAATCCGGACGGTCAGGCCGTTGGGGCCTGGAATCGGCGTTGCCTTTATTGCAGAAACAGGTGGTATCCAAGGGCTGGAGGGCACGGGTTTCCTGCAATTCCCGCAACAGGTTGTCAGCGATGGCGCTGCGGTGGAAGCATTTGAGTCAGCCACGGCGGGAACCGGGGACGTGGTGGTTTTTATACAGCCGGAGGCGATTGCCTTTCCACCTGAGCGGCGAGCGTTGGAAACCCTTTTGAAGGACATGCTAAGAGATGAGGAGACGAAGTTTCTCCTTCTTGAAGAGTTTGCCCGGACCGTTGCCCCGGCAGGGCCGCTGCCAACACGATGGAGGAGGACGGCTGCCGTCGCGCCGGAGCTGGCAAGAACACGCCAGAACCTCTCGGATGCCAAGAGGCAAGAGCTTTTGGAAGATGCCCGCGTTGCCTGGCAGTATTTCGAAAATTTCACTGATCCCAGGACCGGGTTGTGTCCGGCGACAGTGGACTTCGCACCGGGGGGGCAGAAACACGAGGCCGTCACGATGTGGGATGTCGGCAGTCACATCAATGGCTTAGTGGCTGCCGTGCAGATTGGCTTGATCAGCCAACCGGACTTTGAAACTGCTATCCGTAAGATCCTGCCCAATATCACGGGCAGGACCTTCATGGGACGTCACTTGCCGCAGGGATGGATCCGGACCGATCGCCGCAAATGGGGCAACAGGGATTTTGACGGATCCGACGCAGGCCGGCTGCTGGCTGCCTTGGACAACCTGCGCCGGCACAGCAGTTTCGGAGAGCAACTAGCTAAGCTTGTCGCTTCCTGGGACCTTCGGAAGGTGATCATAGAGGGTGAAATTCACTCGGTCACAAATGGAGAACTTGAGACTTCATATGTGTCACATAGCGCCCATTACTCGGCATTGGCCTTCCGGCGGTGGGGGATCGCTGCCAAATCCCCATATGAGGTCTTTGCTGGCCGTTCGGCAGCCGATGGGCAAATGGCATTGCTGGAAGCTGCGGCCAAAATCGGGCCGTTCGGCGCAGAACCCCTGCTGCTTGAAGCAATGGAAATGGGGATGTCGAAGGAAAGCGCCTATCTGGCTGATGTCTTGTTTGCCGCCCAGTTGGAGGACTTTCGCGAGACCGGCCGGCTCATCTGCGTCTCGGAAGGGCCAATCGACAAGTCGCCCTGGTTCTTCTATCAGGGGTTGCAACTGGATGCAAAGCAAAGGACCTGGGCCTTTGACACGGTTGGGCAGGAGCCTGAATACAGAACGCCCGAGTTTCGCGAGGAAAATCTGGTTATCAGCAGTAAGGCTGCTTTTCTCTGGTCAGCTTATCAGCCGCATGAATACTCTGAGAAACTATTCAGGTTCACTAGAAGTGCCGCGAAAACAAAGAACGGGTTTGCGTCGAGCATCTACCTGAAGACCGGCCGTCCGACCGAGGCCTACTCTGACTTGAATACAAACGGTGTTATTCTTCAGGCCATTGCCCATTGTCTTGCCCGCTCCAACTGACAGGCTTAAGCCGGCAAGACATAGATATACTGCAGCTTCGCGTCAAAGGGCTGCACACCCGCTGGCTGCAATTTCCCCTGGTGTAACCGGGTAGCCAGGACCGGGATTTAGAATTACCGGCTGAATTCCCGTGATACGGTTCATGCAGCGGTCGACCCAATTCTCGTCGATACCTTGGCCGCCAACGTAGATATCCAGCCAATCGTGCCCCTGGTAGCCGCTGTGGCAAGGACCTGCTTGCGGTTTCGGCCCGTCACCGCAAAGATCCTCGACAATTGCGTATCTTTGCAGGTTTTTAACATAGAATTTCGTGCCTGCAGGGTAGTCCATGTAGCTGCGGCCGTTTCGCTTCACATGCCCGACTGCAAGAGTGATCGGATCCTCGTAGGTTCCTGTTCCGCCAGCCTGCCGGTGGATCACTGGCCGGGCAATCTGTGCCGATCCGCGGGGAGTGTTGTCCCAGTAACTGTAGCCAGTCAAGAAAACGTTCATGTTTTGTTCCATTTCATACATGGAACTTCTGCCAATTTCTCTAGGCATTCCTTCGTCAACTAGGAGGCGGGTGCTTTGCACTCCCTCGAGACTATCGTTGGAATTTCCACTCACACTACAAGCAACTGTTGAAAGCAACGCCCCGGTCAAGAGCAAAATTCTTGAAACTTTGTAGATCATACCGCCATCCTGTTTAACTGTGAACTCAGGAAGCCGCAGCGCACTTAGATATTGCGGCCGCCAACGGTGTAAATATGCATGATGAACGGTAATAACGTGTTAAAATAAAAGGGAAAATTTTAATATCCTCAGTCCTTGCAACTCAGGTATGTTGCTGAGAGGCACGTTTCTTTATTTGGAGAGGACGCTGCAGGCATTTCAAGAATTTCGTGAAAGGCTTCTGTTTAAGCTGGTAACAAAACACCGACTCGATGGACCCTCTGTGACCTGCTCCCTCGCAAAATCCCTAACCATGAAGTAGAGACATTCAGAATGGAGCTCACCCTATTTTTGGCCCGGGCTTCATGCGGCCTTTCGGGTTTCGTTGGCGGCGACACAGTGTTCTGAAGTCCGGCACGGCATAGTCCAGACCGACCAGCCGCAGAGGGCTTTGCACGAAGCCCGTCGTCTGCCTCAGTGACATCCCGAACAGTACTTTCAGTGTTAGACAGGTTTGGATCGCGGCGTCGCTGAATTGGCACCGGCGACCTCGCTTGCCAGTCGGCGGCGGCGTCCAGATCATCCTCGGATCAAACCAGATGGTCAGAGATCCGCGTTGCTTCAGTGCTTCATTGTAAGGCGACCAGTTCGTGGTCTTGTATCTCGTAGGGGCCCAACTGCTCATGCATCCCAGCTACCATGCTGGATTCGCATACAGGTCGGGCGGCAAACTACCGGCAATGGGTCAACGTCGGCACCACGCTGCTGCCGAAGGGAGAAGTGAACATCATCGACGGACAGCCCATCGCAGCAAGCGAGTATATCAATACTTATGTCGAGCCTCAGTCCTTTGCCATCTACATGGAAACTGGTGCTTGGCGGGACGGCACGCAGATCGTCAAGGAGTTCACCGCAACTAAGGACACCGCACCGGATGAGGTGCTTGTGGAAAGCCACTACACAGGCCTCGCGATGCTGATAAAGGATACCGAACGGTTTCCCGCGGAGACCGGCCACCTCGGCTACTTCTACATCGGCCATCACCGTCAACCGTATGAGCCGAAGGCGTCGCTGCTGCCAAGGGAACAGTGCTCCTCATGCCATGAGGCGCTTGCCGCCGATCAGCAGTTCATTTTCGCGGATCATCACATCGGGCTTCAGCGCAAGTCGAAGGAGTAATCTCCAAAGCCGCCAAATGTTAAGATTTCTCCGATAGCCCGGATGGTTCCCGTGAGGCTATCTGCCCCGCAAGAAAACGCTGCGCTAAGCGCCAACGTCAGGTTTAACGGGCCGCGCTGCAGCGTTTCGCTTGCTGGTCGAACGGCAGGAAAGGGCCGGTCAGGTTTCGAAGGGCGAAGACGGTTCGCAACTTTGCAGCGGCAGCTTCCTACGCTTCGGTACTCTTCTTGCCGGCTGCAGCATTCGGAGCGGCGCGCAAGGACGTTTGAGCGTCCGCTTCAGGGAATTTGGCCCCAGACCTTCGCACCTGCGGCGGCACCTGCACCGCGCCTGCTACGATCGGCAGCTTTGGGCTGTCCGGGCCTTTTCGATGCTCGTCTTGAACACCCGTTCTTGGGTGGGCAAATCCCGAGCTTTCAGCTCGTGATCGGGCTCTATCCGGATACCGACTGCATCGGCATCCGGACGGAACCTGGACAGATCAAACTCCCTGCGGCCCGGGAGCGGCAGAACGCGTCTCGTTCCGAGCCACTTTCCACCGCGGCCACAAGTCGTTTGAACTACCCAGTTTCCGCCTCAGAAGTTAACGATCCCTTTTGCGGTAGCAGGACTTGACTGTCTGGCCGGGGCGGCTGGCCTTCTGTAAGAGACAGTAGAAATCCGCGCGGGGCGCGCGGATTGCATATCCCAGGAGTCGTGGCAGGGCATCGACGGGCTGCGCCCGCTCCCCCCTGCCCCGGCATTTTCCGTTTGATTGGTCCGCCTGCCATCCGGCCGGCAATCTGAACACGGGTTCTGATGCCGCAGCGCGTCAGCCTCCACGGAGAAATCCGGTTCCTCCCGCGCAGGCGCGGGCCCCTCCCAATTTCACCGCTCCGGCCCCGTGTGTCAGATCACCGCCCGGCCGCAGTCCGGGCTGCGCCCACCCTGCTTTGCCCTCCGAAAGACACGAGGTCTTCCGAAGTGAAAATCAGGGGAGGCTTCGCCACTGGCGGAACAGGAGGAGCGAGCGGGGATGTTGGAGACACGAAAAAGGAAAGGTTCTGTCGCAAATGGCAAAACTATGTGTCGCACGACAATTTGTGTCAAACGTCAGGCAAAACTGACCCGATGATGACTGTTTTTAAGGACAAATTGCCTGCACCTGCCAAGCATTTCCACCCCAATTGTCAAGCATTTCTGACCCAAGCCCAGCCGTTTTTCGCTGCAAACGCAGCCAAGGCGCCATCCTGTGTCCTCTTTGCGCAGGCAGTTGACGTTGCTGCTTCATGCAGTGGACGGCAGGTTCGAGCCCAACCTGTACCTTGGATTTTCTCGCTGCGCGTGCTCGCAGCAGAAAAATCGCCGCGTGAGCAAGAAATTTGATGCCGCCAAGCAGCAGGAAGAGCGGTCACTCATGCGCGCCGCAGCGAGATCACTCACCCGAATTCACAGGTCGCCGGACGAAGTGAACCTTCGCTGCGAGTGCTCCAAAGGCGGCTTTCGTCCGCCCGAGACCGTGCAATAGCTGCAGAGGGGTAACCATTTTGCAGGCGATCCAATAGGAGGATCTGCGTTGTAGGATCATCAACCAAAAAACACATCGCCGGAGCCGCTTTCGACGGTCCCGCCGCAATCAATAGCATCGCCAACACGGCCAGCGGGTTTTCCATTGATGAAGACGCTGCCTGACCCAACCGCCAGCGCCCGCCCGTGCGGAGGGTGTTTGGGCTTTGAGTGCGGCGAAAAAGCATCCCCCTTACGCAACGCCGGTTTCCCATTGATACCGACATCACCGCTGCCTTCTGTGGCTGGTGTCGGAGAGAACCCATCGTGTTCAGACCCGGTATCACCCTTACGTCCTGCTGCTGGCATTACGCCATCTCCCATACATCCAGTTCCGCCTCTTTAGCCGCCAATACAGACAGGTCTGTCGCTACCGGTTATATCCAATCCGGGAAATCTTTTTCGAGCACTTTACGCAGGACCTCAATATCTCTTGGTAATTGAGAGGCTTCCATTCTTGAAATCCCAAACTCTAAGGCCCGGAGCACCAAAACGGCCAGAATAAGAAGTACTAGAACAGGTAAAACTACTTGCGAAACTGTGCCATGAGCAGAAATGGAGATGGCGGTTACTAGAGTTGGCAACAGGCAAACATCACGTGCGATGTGACGTAGTTCTGATTGCACCAGGAACCAGCTCACCGCAGGATCGCTAACCTGCTCAAGATTCTCTTTCGCTTTCGAAAATAACCTACTGCCTGTTCGAATAGATGAAAACGGATCACCACGGCGATGAATACCATAAATTATGCCATAGACCGCAACCAGAACGACATTGCCGATAATAAGAGCAAGCCATAACTCAGGTGTCAGCACCGCCACCAATAGGGCCGGTAGCAAGCTTGCCCGCCGCAATCCGCGTGGCAGAGATCTTTGTCGAATCAATACGGCTTCCATCATTCCCAGTACCGAGGCGGCACCTCATCAGTCGGCTTAAGGTCCAACAGGTAACGGTACTCGATTTCGGTCATCTCACCATTGCCTAACTTAATCTCCGCAACGATCCGCAAGTCCGTTAGCTTTTCCTCACCTTCGGCTACGGCCAGCAACAACACGCCCGTCAACAGAGCTGTATATACATTCACGGGGACACGATTGCCGACCCGCCCACGCATCGCATCAGTCAATTCATCTGGTTTACGAGAGGTTTCGATAGCCCGGCGAATACCTTCACGAACATCGCCAGAGCGGACCACCTCCGCCGCGCCAGCACGCCCTGCCTTAGTCAAGCCGCCCTCAACATTCAAAACCCCTGCCGCTGCCGCACCGCCCGTGATCCCCGCAGCATACTTTAGTCGGGTAATTCCTTTCTGGATATCTCCATAAAGTGCAATCAACTCTGCCGCCGACATATTTCGAGCATTCGCAATGAAGGCGAACAATTGAGGGTTCTCTTGTAAATTCCCGAATTTGGTACCGATTGCGAAATGAAAGGGATGATTGTTCCCCGGAAAAGCCTGCTGGGCTGCTTCGCCGATACGCAAAAGCATCTGTCGGCGCTCAGCCTGACGCTCGACGATAGGCACGCCATACATTGCTTGAAGTATGCGCAATGCCGCCGCTGGGTTGTCCTCCGTCGTCGCAATGTTAATGCCCCACAAAGCGCAGTAATCTTCCAACTCTTCTTGAACAGTTTCCTCGGCCATACTTTTGTTCCCCCTAGTTCAGGTCAATGCGACCGCCCGTGATCTTCACGGAACTGCTGCCTTCAATTTGGACATCGATCCCACGGATAAGAATCTTGCCATTCGGCTCCAAAGTGATTGAGGACTGCCCACAGGTTAACGTGTATTTTTTATCTACGATGTCGTTTTTACGGCCACGCACCAATGTGTGGAATGACGCACCAACCGTCATGTCAAGATTGCCAGTGATTTCTTGCCTTTGCAGCCCGTCCACAGTTGATATCTTTTGGCGACTGACGATCTCGACGCTGTTACCTTGCACGGTTTCGGATTTATCTCCATCACAACTCAGCACGAAACTGCCATCTCGCTGCCCGAGGTTTTCCAGCTTTCCCAATCTGGAACCTGCCGCAGAAACCTTGTTCGTCTGCATCCCCAAACCCATCGCATTGGTGGCCACGAAACCGTTGTTTCCCACGGAAAACGTGAGTGTACCTGCAACGGAATGATATGCGTCTCCAACTGTTTCTTCTAATCTATTGTCTCGCACCATTTCGCTATAGTTGCGCATAACAAGCTTGGCCTCGTCCTGCCCAACAATCGTGTTGAGGTCTTTTTCGGCGTGAACCCTAATTTCTTCCAGGCCTTTTTCATCCTCAAACCGGAGTTCATTAAACCCACGCCCCTTGTGCGTATCCGTTTTGAAGGTCGACCGTGTCTTATGCTTAGGCAACTCATAGGGCGGCTTGTTTTTGCCGTTGTAGACGCAGCCGGTGACAATCGGCTTGTCGGGGTCACCGCGCAGGTGTTCGACGATGACCTCCATGCCGATGCGGGGGATGACCATGCCGCCCCAGCCCTGAGAGGCCCAATTCTGGCTCACGCGAACCCGCATGGTATGCGCCTTTTCCCAGTCCCAGTGGAAGCGCACCAGGATGCGGCCGTGTTCGTCGCAGTCGATCTCACCCTCGCCCACCACCACAGCCGTTTCCGGCCCCTGCACCCGCGGGCCTTTGGTGCGGCGTTCCGGGCGGAAGGGGGCGGTTTCCGGCGTCAGCACGTATGAGCCTTCGTATGGCGCCTCATCGCCGCTTGCATCGCCCGAGCCATAGGCCTGTGCGCGGAAGCGATGAGTTGCCTTCAGGCAAACAAACGTCTGTCCCGTCGCGCCCGGCACCTCATCACCTGCCAAGGTCACCCGCCAGCCCGCGCCCAGGGACACTACGTCGCCCTCGGCATGGTGGCGCAGGACCTGGCCGCGCTCTTCCTCCAGGCGCCGGTCCGCCACGCCGCGCCCTTCGCCTTGGGTGAGGTAATCGCCCGGCCAGTCATAGCTCTCAATATCGCTGCTGGGGTGGGAGACCTCGCTGAGCTGTTCGGCCTCCTGCGCGGCCATCGGGATCTTGAAGTTGTACTCCGTCAGCCGCACCGCTCCGGTTGTGATGCGCTGCGCCGGGGACCAGCTGCGGAAATGCTCCTCCTCATGGCGGTGATAGCCCGCGACACCGTAATAGTGCCGTGAACCGTCCGGCACCTGCGGCAGGCTGAAGGCCGCATCTGCCAGCAGCATCGTGTGGGATCCCGATTCATGGCGCCAAGACCAGCTGATACCGTGGCGCTCGAGCTGGCGGCGCACGAAATCCGCGTCCGACTCGCCGTATTGCACGGTGTATTCCAGCACCGGATAGTCTTCAGAGACCTGCACCTCCAGATGAGGATTGCCCAGCCCCGCATAGGCACTGAGCACCTCCTCAATGATCGTGATCACGGTTTTATTGTGAAATATCCGCATGTTGCGCCTGAGTCCTGCCACATGCAGCCAGGGCCGCAGCAGCAGATCATAGCGGAAGCCGTTTTCATAGGCGCCGCGCTGGCGCGCCTCGCAGACGATCCCGTCAAAGGCGCGGGAGCCTTTTCCGTGGTCGATCTCCACCGTGGCATGGGTGCCCAGAAGTGCGGTCAGATCCAGCCCGTCCTTCGCCGACAGCGCCTCAACGCGCCATTCAAAATCCCCTGACAGCTCTTCGCTGCCATCCATGCGCAATAGCACCAGACTGTCCGCGCCAAGCACGGTCGACAGGCGGCCCTGCCGGTCCTGCTGAGAAAAATGCGTGTTCATAAATCTACCAAACAACCAGTACGTGCGGTGTTAACGTGGTTTGCGGCGGGTTTGCAAGACGCCAGCGAACTGGAGAGGCCGTTTCCAGTCTGAGGTTTGAATTTGACCGGGGCGCAGCAGCCGTCAGCAGCGTTCAAAGAGGTGAAAATGCAAAAGCTGACATTAATGACGCATGCAGAATTCGGCAAAAAAGGGCTCAGACCAGCCCAATGCATCAGCGGCGTTTCCCAAAGAACACGCAACCTGACAACGGCCATTCAAGCCACCAGTAAACTGAGGCGTCAGCGCTGTGCTGATGTCTGGGATTGGCGGGAGGATTGGAGAGCAATCTATGTCAAGAGTCCAACTTCCCGCTGTTACCCCGAAACGAAGAGCCTGGAACAAGGGCCGGATCATCGGCCAGAAACGACCACTGTTGCCGAAACAGGTCTGGGCGATCCGCGCGCGGCTCGAACTGGCGGGCAACCTGCGCGATCTAGCACTGTTCAACGTGGCAATAGATAGCAAGCTTCGCGGATGCGATTTGGTCAAACTGGCCGTCGCTGACCTTGTGAGGGACGATCGCGTTCGCGAAAGGGTGTCCGTGATCCAGAGCAAAACCAAGCGGCCCGTTCAGTTCGAACTCTCTGAAAACACGCGGGATACCATTGCCGCATGGATCAAGTCACCGGAGATGCTCGGCTGCCGTTTCATGTTTCCCAGCAGGTTTCATGACCGCCCGCATATCTCAACGCGCCAATATGGTCGGCTTGTGAGGAATTGGGTGGCCGCGATTGGGCTGGAACCCAGTGGATACGGCACCCATTCGCTGCGCCGGACCAAAGCAGCTGAGATTTACCGCAAAACCGGAAATCTCAGAGCGGTTCAACTTCTGCTCGGACACACCAAGGTAGACAGCACAGTAAGGTACCTTGGTGTCGAACTCGAAGATGCGCTGAGCATTGCCGAGCAAATCGACATTTGATCCACGTTGGCGGGCGGCTCTTGCCGTTCGCCAATCCTGAGCGGACCTGCGTTCGCGGCGCAGCGGTGGGTCGGATAGAGCCCATCTTACGAGCTGCTGCGAACAGCATGAATGTCCAATTTTGCGGATTGCCAAGTTCCATCTAAAGTCAAGGGTGTTTTTTGCGCGAATTCGGGCTACGATTCAGTACTACTGAAGCGTTTCAACCCTAAGGAATCTCCAATGTATCCTAGAGATGGCGCTTTCAAAGTTGAAAGGCCGAAGTTTTTTGGCTTAACAAATTAATATACCACTAACGAGATTGCGATTGCAATAGTAAATTTGAGGGCCAAGTGAATGATAGATGCAATAGAGTTGGAAAATGTCGCAACGCAGGCGCTGTTCGAGAGTTTTTCCAATCCGGAACTACTAGTTGATCTGCCTATTTCATCCGAGGTTAAAAGTGAGATATCTTCGTACCATGCCGATTTGTCTTCACAGCCAGTTATCATCTTGGGACGGCTTGACGACCCAGCTCTCACGCATCGCGTTGTGTCCTGGATTTCCGTACTTCACTTTGAGCGAAACCTTGGCAATGCGCTAGACGCTATGACTGCATGCGAAGCGGCTCTGGCGCAACTTCTCAATGTTCAGGTGATGTACTCTCAGCTTCAGGATGGGCTTGCTCTTAGTGAGCAAAAGCAGTTGGTAGAACTTCTAAAAGATACTTTCATCAGGAAGAGACTAGAACTTTTCGAATACACCAAGGCAGTAAAAATTGGCTTGAGCGTATGTGCTGGATATACCTTTCCCAATTTGGAACCCGATCTAAACCTTCCTAGTAGTAAAAAAACGCTCCTTTCGATATCAGACTGGACCAGAACATTCCTCCGTCAGGACACTGAAACTGTTATACCTGTTAGCGCCAAGCATGCGCAAAACTCGTTGGGGCAGCACGTGAGTAACTGGAAGACTGATCTTGTAGCTCCACGAGAAAATGCTGATCCTTTGCAAACCGACCTTCTGGAATTGAATCTAAATCAGATGCCTGAGTTCATGAACCAAGAAAACTTTCGAAGGAGGATTCTTGGTGTCGGAATTAGTGTCATCGATAAGAGCTCCTTAGCCGCACCTTCAAATGCAGAAAGACCACATAGAGATCGCTGGAACATGGTGCTTCGTGATGTCTCGGGCGGTGTAAAAATTAGCCCGACACATTTCGAAACCTTACCTGATATTCCCTTTAATGGCGCGGGTGGGTACGAAATTGTTTGGAGTCGAACAGAGAAAATAATCAATTTCTCTCCTGACAGGAAATGGGAGATCAAGGTCCCGAGCCGGTCATTGCTAGGGAAGGGAAAAGATGAAATTCAAGACATCATCGTCCACTTCCATGTAGCAGAGCAGCGAACCTAAGATGACCAGACAATACGTGAACGAACGGCGTAGCTTGGAAGGAAGATTGGGCATTGAGAGAGAGAGGAATGTTCAGCTAGGAAAGGTTTCATCAGGGCTTTCTTATGCCGGTAGCGCGCTAACCGGGTTTGGGCTGTATGTTTCCTTTGCGGCGGCTTTAGGGGTTACCGTTATGACGGCTCCAGTCTCGCTAAGCGTTGGAATAGTGAGCTTCTTTGTTGTTGGAGTAAATTCCCTGCTAATCGGCGAAGCGAAGTCAAGGTCCGATGCACGACTTAGATCTCTCAGTCAGGACCTGATCAGAAGAAACCGTTTGATGCGAAAACTTCAAAAGATCAGCAGAATCAAGGATCGGCGCACGCAAGATAAAGCGTGGCAAGATTTATACGAAGCCGAGCCTGAGGTAGTTAAAATCGTTGCAATAGCCGCAGCGGGTCATGAGATTGATCGAATAACCGGTTCAAGTCATCGAGGCAGTTCAAGCGGCATCGGTGTCGGTTATGGAGGGCATTATCCGTCTTCTGGCGTTTCGAATGGTTCTTACGCTATCGGAATCGGCAACGACTATGTTGATCCCTCTGTTCGGCCTTCAGGAGGTGGTGGGGGTAGCTATAGTGATGGTCATCACATGGCGCTAGCTTAAACGCAATGCTCGGCTTGGATTGCAAACTCGGCCTCTATTCTTCTCATATGTTGCACTTAGATAGCTTTTTTGTGGTACTCCCGCACGCAAGGGGGCAGCAAGCGCCGCGATCGGGCTGATAGCGCAACAATGGCGTGCTCAGGGGCATGGGCGTACCTGAAGGATTTTGGGGCGAGCCATCAAGCCCGTACGTCCTTAGGTACGAGATACACTGTCTGCCAGCCGCCGAGGATATTCTCTCGGCGGGATATACTCGCCACTTGCTCGCGACCGAAGTAGTCGTCATGCGGTGCTAAGCCACGCGAAGAGCGTATTGATAGTATGGCTCGAACTCACGGTTCGCCATTAGCTTAAGTGGACATTTGAGCTACTCCCCAATCGTTGGACAGCTTTCGGCGTAACTTAAGCTACTCTCTGCTCCTGCTGACCTGTTTGGGTTTCGTCTTTTCTCAGCCAATAAACCACGGCCGGAGGTTTGCCACCAA
>NZ_JAQNCY010000024.1:2500-5891 GCF_028368855.1 Leisingera sp. SS27
TCCTCAGACGTCCTGAAGTATGCCTGGTTGAAAAGACAGTGTTGTCCAAGTCAAGTACACTAACCCGCATGATCGCAAGATCATGCAACAAGTTCTCAATCACCGACATGATTGAGAGCGGGATAGTTTGCTTTTTGGTTCAGAAACAGAGGCGCCGGTTTCTTACCAGCTTCCGGTGCTGCGAGACGTAACACTCTCTCTTTCTGGATCAAATCAAGCGCGAGAAGGGCGTTTGGTGGATGCCTTGGCAGTAAGAGGCGATGAAAGACGTGATACCCTGCGATAAGCTTGGGGGAGCCGGGAATAGGCTTTGATCCCAAGATCTCTGAATGGGGGAACCCACCTGACAGATCGTTATTGTTACCTTTGGTACTCAATAATGGTTTGAACCAGGTACTTAAAGACTGAATACATAGGTCTTTAAGAGCAAACCCGGGGAACTGAAACATCTAAGTACCCGGAGGAAAGGACATCAATAGAGACTCCGTTAGTAGTGGCGAGCGAACGCGGACCAGCCGAGCCTGATGAGTGACCAGAATGCGTTGGGAAACGCAGCCAGAGCGGGTGACAGCCCCGTATGGGAAGCTTTGAGGGACGTATTAAGTAGGGCGGGACACGTGAAATCCTGTCTGAAGATCGGAGGACCACCTCCGAAGGCTAAGTACTCCTTACTGACCGATAGCGAACCAGTACCGTGAGGGAAAGGTGAAAAGCACCCCGGCGAGGGGAGTGAAACAGTACCTGAAACCGAACGCCTACAATCAGTTGGAGGCCCCTTGAGGGCTGACAGCGTACCTTTTGTATAATGGGTCATCGACTTGGTCTCACGAGCAAGCTTAAACCGCTAGGTGTAGGCGCAGCGAAAGCGAGTCTTAATAGGGCGCATGAGTTCGTGGGATCAGACCCGAAACCGAGTGATCTAGGCATGGCCAGGTTGAAGGTGCGGTAACACGCACTGGAGGACCGAACCCACATCCGTTGAAAAGGATCGGGATGAGCTGTGCCTAGGGGTGAAAGGCCAATCAAACTCGGAGATAGCTGGTTCTCTGCGAAATCTATTTAGGTAGAGCGTCATCCGAATACCCCGGGGGGTAGAGCACTGGATGGGTAATGGGGCCCCACAGGCTTACTGATCCTAACCAAACTCCGAATACCCGGGAGTACTAGATGGCAGACACACGGCGGATGCTAACGTCCGTCGTGGAGAGGGAAACAACCCTGACCTCCGGCTAAGGCCCCCAATTCATGGCTAAGTGGGAAAGCAGGTGAGACGTCCAAAACAACCAGGAGGTTGGCTTAGAAGCAGCCATCCTTTAAAGATAGCGTAACAGCTCACTGGTCTAATCAAGATGTCTTGCGGCGAAGATGTAACGGGGCTCAAGCCATGAGCCGAAGCCGAGGATGCACATAGTGCATGGTAGCAGAGCGTAGTGTGACATAGTCTCATTCCTCCTTAGATCCTTCGGGGTCATTGGAGGAGAGAGGCTTTCGATGAAGCCGGGGCGTGAGCCATCCGGTGGAGAGATCACTAGCGAGAATGATGACATGAGTAGCGACAAAGAGTGTGAGAGACACTCTCGCCGAAAGTCCAAGGGTTCCTGCTTAAAGCTAATCTGAGCAGGGTAAGCCGGCCCCTAAGCCGAGGCCGAAAGGCGTAGGCGATGGGAACTAGGTTAATATTCCTAGGCCAGGAGGATGTGACGGATCATGAAGGTTGTTCGCCCTTATCGGATTGGGCGGGCCGCTGATTGGTCCCTGGAAATAGCCCTCCATCAGACCGTACCCTAAACCGACACAGGTGGACTGGTAGAGAATACCAAGGCGCTTGAGAGAACGATGTTGAAGGAACTCGGCAAAATACCTCCGTAAGTTCGCGAGAAGGAGGCCCGGGTTCAAGGCAACTTGGATCCGGGGGCACAAACCAGGGGGTGGCGACTGTTTATTAAAAACACAGGGCTCTGCGAAGCCGTAAGGCGACGTATAGGGTCTGACGCCTGCCCGGTGCCTGAAGGTTAAAAGGAGGGGTGAGAGCTCCGAATTGAAGCCCAGGTAAACGGCGGCCGTAACTATAACGGTCCTAAGGTAGCGAAATTCCTTGTCGGGTAAGTTCCGACCTGCACGAATGGCGTAACGACTTCCCCGCTGTCTCCAACATCGACTCAGCGAAATTGAATTGCCTGTCAAGATGCAGGCTTCCCGCGGTTAGACGGAAAGACCCCGTGCACCTTTACTACAGCTTCGCACTGGCATCAGGATTGTGATGTGCAGGATAGGTGGTAGGCATCGAAGCCGGGACGCAAGTCCCGGTGGAGCCTCCCTTGAGATACCACCCTTCGCACTCTTGATGTCTAACCGCGGTCCGTTATCCGGATCCGGGACCCTGCGTGGCGGGTAGTTTGACTGGGGCGGTCGCCTCCTAAAGAGTAACGGAGGCGCGCGAAGGTTGGCTCAGAGCGGTCGGAAATCGCTCGTTGAGTGCAATGGCAGAAGCCAGCCTGACTGCAAGACTGACAAGTCGAGCAGAGACGAAAGTCGGCCATAGTGATCCGGTGGTCCCGCGTGGAAGGGCCATCGCTCAACGGATAAAAGGTACGCCGGGGATAACAGGCTGATACTGCCCAAGAGTCCATATCGACGGCAGTGTTTGGCACCTCGATGTCGGCTCATCTCATCCTGGGGCTGGAGCAGGTCCCAAGGGTACGGCTGTTCGCCGTTTAAAGAGGTACGTGAGCTGGGTTTAGAACGTCGTGAGACAGTTCGGTCCCTATCTGCCGTGGGTGTAGGATACTTGAGAGGAGTTGCCCCTAGTACGAGAGGACCGGGGTGAACGATCCACTGGTGGACCTGTTGTTGCGCCAGCAGCAGTGCAGGGTAGCTATGATCGGACAGGATAACCGCTGAAGGCATCTAAGCGGGAAGCCCCCCTCAAAACAAGGTATCCCTGAGGGCCGTGGAAGACCACCACGCCGATAGGCCGGAGGTGTAAGCGCAGCAATGCGTTCAGCTGACCGGTACTAATCGCCCGATAGGCTTGATTTGATCCAGTAACAGACAGTGTTACAAAACCAATCAAAGCAAACATCCCTAACGAAACTTGGACTTGTTGATTGTACCGGCGCTCCCCATAAAGGCGCGCCGGAGTGGATTTTCCTCGGTTTGGTGGCTACAGCACAAGTGAAACACCCGGTCCCATCCCGAACCCGGAAGTTAAGCACTGTCGCGCCGATGGTACTTGGGCTCAAGCCCTGGGAGAGTAGGTCACCGCCAAACCTAGTAAAATCCAACATCTCTCTAAACGATACAATAACACCTGACGCGGGATGGAGCAGCCAGGTAGCTCGTCAGGCTCATAACCTGAAGGTCGCAGGTTCAAATCCTGCTCCCGCAACCA
>NZ_JAQNCY010000025.1 GCF_028368855.1 Leisingera sp. SS27
CCTTGGCCTTGAACTCAGGCGAATGGTTCTTCCGTTTCGACATCTCTGATCTCCTCTGCGTCGAAGATCAACAGACAGCAAATTGTAGCTTACGTCAGTGTCCGATTTTCGGGGAGTAGCTCATAACCCTCGTGCGCTTCAACCAAGATGTCGGGTTCAAAAAACCTCAAATAGCCTTTGGTTACATCAATTCCTTTCATCGATTGTCTGACCGTTGATCGCCACTCGTTTGGAGTATTCCGAAAGATCGGAATAATTGGATTGAAGACACCGCCCCACAAGCAAGAACATACTCTCATGAACTTTCTGATCGACGCTTGGTCGTTGGGGCTTGCAAGTAGAGCTATGCGAGTAGGACGAAGTCGAATTTCGGCTGACAGTTCGGTCAAGAGGCAATACCTTCAGGTAAAAAATACTGTTGGGCATTATGGCACCAGATTTCAACAAGGCCACTATCGAAGCACTCGGAAAACGCGCCGGCTATTTGTGCAGCAATCCTGACTGTAGGACACCTACGGTCGGACCCAACTCTAATCCAACTGGCACCACAAGCATTGGCGAAGCCGCACACATTTCCGGTGCGCGTCCCAACAGTGCTAGGTATCGTCGTGGTTCAAACGACGTGCTACGCGCGGATATCACGAATGGTATCTGGCTCTGCCGCAACTGTCATAAGATGGTCGACAACGACGAAAGGCGGCACTCAGAAGATCTGCTTCTGCAATGGCGGGAACAACACGAGAGGTTTGTCTCCGAACGACTTGGCAAACCAGGCGAAGACTTGCAACGCCGCTTGTTGGAAGAAGAACTTGCGCCCTTTCAGGACAAACCGCCGTTTGTGCGTCGACTTTTGATCGATAAGCCGTTGGGTTGGGAGTGGCGGCTAACCGCGGAATTGCTTCGACACTACAATACAGAGATTTTTGAGAACCTCGAGGACCTTAACAGCGGCCGTTACCTACGCCAACTTTCATTCCTTGATGAGGCATCTGCTATAGTTTGGATAGATCAGAAGATCAGCGAAATGCAGGAGATATTCGGTCCAGTTGACGGCTTACTGAAACGCCTGACCGAGAGCTGGGGAGAACCGGGCGAACCCGCTGACGTCCGCACAATGAATCGGTCCATTGTCTTGATCCGCGATTGGCTTTCACACGTTTTGCAGTTCGAAGAGTCCATACGATTCACAAAACTACCGGAAAACTTCCAAAGACTTCACGAGCTTTTGGAGGACGTTGTAGGTTCTCAGGCAAGGAAATTGGAGGTGCTTCCCGCAGAGCTGGACAAGATGGTTGCCATGATTGACACAGATCACGGCGGTACATTGGAAGAGCCTTTGATCGTTAAGAAGACGATAGAAGTTGTTCTACCCGACAGATGGCCGGAGAACTTCAAAAAAGAGTACCAAAGAGCCACGGGAACATACCTTGGCCTCCAAGAGGCTGAAGCGAAGCGGATTGTCCGACCGTTCGCCTGGCTCTATTTCTTGATCTTCTTTTTTGTAGTTTTCTTTGTCGTTTCATCGCTCCTCGAAAGCATTCCGTAAGCACCTTGCAGGTCAGAACCAATGGCAGATTTGGCCTTTAGAAAACTCTGGTTTGCTCCTGCAGCGAATGGCGGCTTCCCGCCCGACTTGCATGAGTACCAGTCCCAGCTGCGAGGCAGGCCGGAGGTTCGCTTAGGGCTGCTAGTGACCGACTGCGCCCGCAGCAAGCCGGCCTGGTGCTCATAGCAGCTGGTGGCTCAGCAGGAACAGGCAGCTTCGCCGATTGAACCTGCAAATCAGCCCTAGTTTTCCTGAAGGAAGTCAGATCAAACCTAACAGATCCCGCGAGCAGATAACGGGAACTGGGCCAACAATCTGACAGAAAGGTCAGTTTTGCTTGGCATTTGACAATTTGGGAAGTGGCGGACCGAGGAGGATTCGAACCCCCGACCCCTTGATTCGTAGTCAAGTACTCTATCCAGCTGAGCTATCGGTCCACTGCGGCGGGGTTTAATCTTACCGCCGAAATGCCGCAACCCCAAAAGATACAGCGCTTTCAACAATTTTTTTGCTTCTCTTGCCTTCTCCTGCCTGGTTCAGCGCACGGGAAGCCAAAAAGGTGCAACGCCCAGCTCACTTCTGCGATGTTCCCTGACGTGCTCCCCTGAAATGTCCTCGCTTTGAAGTTAGCCTGTTATCCAACTGAGGAGACAGACGATGAAGAGAAGCCGGTTAAGCGACGAGCAGATCATAGGCATTCTGAAGGAGCATCAGGCCGGGCTGGGCGCGAAAGAGTTGTGCTGCAAGCACGGCATCAGCGATGGGATCTTCTACAAGTAGCGGTCGAAGTATGGCGTCATGGAATTTCAGACGCCCGGCGGCTGAAGGCACTGGATGTACGTGTCCCGTTTTCGTGCCGCTCCTGGTGCTCGTTTATGCCACTTTCCGTTCGAATGCGACCGGGCTTTTCCAGCCCAATGCTGAGTGCCGTCGGCGCGGATTGTAGAAGCCGTTGATGTACTGGAAGATGGCCATTTCAGCGTCTCGGCGTGTTGGCCATGACCTGCGCCAGATCAACTCGGCTTTGATTGTTTTGAAGAATGTTTCGACAGCAGAGTTGTCATAGCAATCGCCCTTCCCGCTCATCGACGCCTGGAACCCATGCTGGCGCAGGGTCTTCTGATAGTCGTGCGAGCAGTACTGGCTGCCGCGGTCCGTATGATGGATGCAGCCCTTCGGTGGCCGTCTCAATGCGACGGCCATCTTCAATGCCCGGATCGCCAGGTCGCGCTTCATGCGATTGCTCACGGCCCAGCCGATGACACGCCGGGAATGCAAATCCAAAATCACGGCAAGATAGAGCCAGCCTTCCCGTGTCCAGACATAGCTGATGTCGCCCGCCCATTTCTGGTTGGGCTGATCCGCTGAGAAGTCCCGGTTCACAAGGTTCGGCGCAATGTTGAAGGCATGATTGCTGTCGGTCGTTACCTTGTATTTCTTTGAGCGTTCGACCCGTATTCCGTTCTCGCGCATCAAGCGCCCGACGCGACGGTGTCCGACGTTCAGGCCAAGTTCCTTCAACTCTTCAGTCATCCTCGGGCGGCCGTAGCTCCCCAGGCTGAGACGGGATTGTTCCTTGATGTGGGCCAGAATAACCATGTCGGTTCGCTGCCTTCGGCTGGCGGGACGGCTGCGATAGGCGCGCAAGCCTCGTTCGCTGACATTCATAACCCGACAAAGGCGGCTGGTCGGGAAGTCTCGGCCATGCTCCTCAATGAACCGAAACCTCATGGCTTTTGGCTCGCGAAGAAGGCTGTGGCCTTTTTTAGAATATCCCTCTCCTCCTTGAGAATACGGTTCTCGCGTCGAAGCCGCTCATTCTCGCGGGCAAGGTCCAGGTCTTTGTCCGGCACCATTTCCGTATCGCGATGCATCGTGATCCACTTGTTCAGTGTCGATACGACGACACCCAAATCAGACGCCACCTGTTTGCGTGTCAGTCCGCTGGTCAGCGCGATCCGCACCGCATCAGCGCGGAATTCGTCCGTCCGTTTCGTTCCCAAAGCTTGTCTCCTTTGGTGCAATAAATGCTATCAAAGGAGAGGCATCAAACCGCAACACGACCATGCCGATCTTTACAGGTCTCGGAAGGCGAGATTGATCTCCTCCATGTCGGCTTCAAAGGGACAATGAACTCTCTCTTCATCAAGGATCTCGCCGACAAAACCCGCCGCGGCCTCAAGGGAAGGGCACTGAAAGGGAAGTCCGCCGGGGGAAAGTCCTACGGCTACCGCGAACGGGTGTCGCGGTGATCCGGACCCTTGGGTCTGCCGAAGGCATGGAAGAGGCCAAGGAGGCGCTGCGGGCGCTGGTGGAGCGGATCGTTCTGACGCCTGCGGCGGCGGGCACTGGCACGATCATCCGCAGCCTCCTGTCCGAGGTGCGCCTGATCCCGGAAGATGGTTCCCTGTCCATTGAGCTGGTTGGCGAACTTGCGGGACTGATAGCATTGGGGCAAACAAAAACGGCCCTTGAAGCAGGTGCTTCGGGCCGTTCTGTATCGCTGGTTGCGGGAGCAGGATTTGAACCTGCGACCTTCAGGTTATGAGCCTGACGAGCTACCTGGCTGCTCCATCCCGCGTCAGGTGTTATTGTATCGTTTAGAGAGATGTTGGATTTTACTAGGT
>NZ_JAQNCY010000026.1 GCF_028368855.1 Leisingera sp. SS27
CGGGTTCGGCGAGGCGGAGTTCCGCCAGATCGCCGACCTGATCATCGAGGTGATCGACGGGCTGGCAGCCAACGGTGAAGAGGGCAACGCGGATGTGGAAGCGGCGGTGCGCGCCAAGGTCGCGGATCTCTGCGCCAGCTTCCCGCTCTACCCGAACCTGTAAGACCTTCCGGGACGGAACACAGGACACCGCCGCGGCCCAAAAGCCGCGGCGGTTTTTTGTTGCCCTGCAGGCTTGCTTCGGAGGATTTGAACTGGCGGGCCGGGTCTGGCGGGTCGGCTGCCAGCAAGCCGGAAACGGTCTGCAGCGGCTGAAGGCAGATTACGTGGCCTGTTTCATTGGCGGCGTTCGGCAATGTCTGTGCAGAACCCCGGCCGCAGCAGTGTGGCTCCGGAAAGCCTTGTAATGCGGAGGTGGCCCGTGCCTAATTGCGCAGAAATGGCTTAAGCAAATGGAACACTCTCTTGTCGGACTCTCTCTCCCTGTCCCATCGTGAAATGGAGCTGGTGGACGCACTGCGCCGCCTGGGCGGCTCTGCGCGCAGCGCTGAACTGGCCAAGATGCTGGATGTGTCCGAAGAGACGGTCCGCCGCACAATAAAGGCACTGAACAAAGCGGGGGCTGTTCAGCGAGTGCATGGCGGCGCTTTTCTGGCGGGCCCGCAAAGCGCAACAAGTTTTGCACGGCGGATTTCTGAAAATCAGAGGGAAAAGGCCCGGATTGCTGCGCTTACGGCCAGCTATGTGCGTGACGGAATGGCGGTGTTCCTTGATGTCGGTTCTACCACAGCCTTTGTTGCGGAGGAATTGCGGCACAAGTCGGATCTGACTGTGGTAACAAACTCAATTGGCGCGGCACAAACCCTGGCAAATCATAATGGAAACCGGGTGCATTTTCTGGGTGGAGAAATGCAGAGCAATGAGCGGGGCACTTTCGGTTTTGTTGCCGAACAGCAGCTGCGCCGGTTCGCGCTTGACTTGGCGGTCCTGTCTGCGGATGCGCTTTCTGCTAAACAAGGCGTGCTCTATCACAGTGCGGACGAGGCTCAGCTGGCGCGCGTCGCTGCTGACTGCGCCCAGAAGGTTGCGGTTGCAATGGCGCATCCGAAGTTTGCAGAAACGGCTCCTCACTGCGGGCCAGAGCCTCGCCGGATTACTGTTTTGTTCACCGATCAGGATCCCGGCAAGAAGCTGTCCGTTGCTTTGACCGGCTGGGGGGTGAAAACAGAGGTTGCTTTATCCGGCAAGGGAGATTGAAACAGGTGCCTGCAAGGATGCGGGCGCAGAGCGGAACACCTGCCGGTTCGGCGGCAGGAATTGCAGTTGCCGCCGGAGACGTGCGGCACTAAGGCCATGCCGGGAGCGGTTAAGCTCCGGGAATAGGTTTTGAGCGGAAACTGACATGGCGATACTGACCTTTCTGATCAGCCTTGCTGGCGCGACGATGCTGCTTTTGTATGCGGTGCGGATGGTGCGGACCGGGATTGAACGCAGTTACGGGGCCTCGTTCCAGCGGCTGCTGACCGCACGCCAAAGCCACCTGCAGGCGGGGCTGATGGGGCTGGTCCTGGCGATCGTGCTGCAAAGCTCGGCGGCGGTGGCGCTCTTGACTTCCGGCTTTGCCGCCAGCGGCTACCTGGCTTTTCCAACCGGGCTGGCGATTGTGCTGGGCGGCGATCTCGGCTCGGCGCTGATCATCCAGATCCTGTCGTTCAAGCTCGACTGGCTTGTGCCGGTG
>NZ_JAQNCY010000027.1 GCF_028368855.1 Leisingera sp. SS27
CAGGCTGCTGAAATAGTTGTTGAGCCGGAACGCTTTCCCGTGATCCGGTCCGGTTCGACGGATGTGTCATGCCTGTCGATGCGTCTGCGTATCGCTCCTGGTTCCATCTTTCCCTTCACGCCCCCAGCAACCGTGGTAGCCGGGCAAGATTGTTTGCGGCCATGGTTAGGATGAAGCGTGATCGGACGCGATCAATGCCGCGATACATGGTTTGCGCCATGCCTCCGACTGTTTTGGCCCAGCCGAACGGTTCCTCGATCCTCTTGCGGTGCTTTTGGGACAGGGCATAGCTCTCGTGCCGTGTGGTTCGGCCATCAATCGCTGAATATCTCGCTTTCTGGGCGACATGGGGCGTCACGCAGGCTTGGCGCAGGTCTGACACGAACCCTGACGCGTCATAGCCTTTGTCGGCACCGAGCGTCAGTCGCCGGGTTGATCCAGGGGAATGGCGATGGATCATGTCCAGGGCGGCCTTACGTTCGGCATGGCCGTCGGCCTGGGTCAGGTCGCCCTGCACGACCATGCCCGAGCGGTTCTCCATCAGCGCATGCCCGATGAAGCACAGCATGGCCCCGGTGCCAGGGGATTTCTTGTAGAGCCGTGCGTCCGGATCGGTGGTCGATACGTGCGTGGCGTTGGAGCGCTTCTCGCCCTTGAAGTCGACCTCGGCATTGCGGTGGCGGTGGGAATTTCCGGGCATCGGATCGGTCCTGGCGGGGCTGTTGGAAGGCTCGGTTTCGGGCGGGGTGTCCGGGGCGGGCGGATCGCCCGGCCCTTCATCGTCGGGCGGGGTGGCGTCGACCTTCGGCTGGAAGCTTTTCATCGATGCCCAGGCTTTCACCAGCGTGCCATCGACCGAAAAGTGTTCGCCCGAGAGCAGAGGTGCGACCTCGCGATGAGCCAGGATCGCCGCCATCACCTTGCGCGACATCTCGGTCGTTAGCAGCCGGTCGCGGTTCTTCGTGAACACGGTCGGAACCCATACCGGATCGTCGATCCCGAGGCCCACAAACCAGCGGAACATCAGATTGTAGTCCATCTGCTCCATCAACTGCCGTTCGGATCGGACCGAGAACAGAATCTGTAGCAGGCTCGCCCGGATCAGACGCTCCGGCGGGATCGAGGGGCGGCCAAAATCCGTGTAAAGCGCCTCGAACTCGACATCGAGGCTGACGAGCGCGTCATTCACCACCTGCCGAATTTTGCGCAGCGGATGTCGCGGAGGGATGCGTTCCTCCAGATCGACATAGCTGAACAGCGACCCGCTCGTCTCGTCTGTCCCCCGCATACTCACCCCCGCCGCTAACGTGCTGAGGGTGAATCATGTTCTCAAACCGCTGTCGAGACAGGACTATTTCAGCAGCCTGTTA
>NZ_JAQNCY010000028.1 GCF_028368855.1 Leisingera sp. SS27
TGAGCTACTCCCCAATCGTTGGACAGCTTTCGGCGTAACTTAAGCTACTCTCTGCTCCTGCTGACCTGTTTGGGTTTCGTCTTTTCTCAGCCAATAAACCACGGCCGGAGGTTTGCCACCAAGGGCGGAATGGGGGCGTTTGCGGTTGTAGAATTCGACCCACTTGCCGACGCCCACCTTTGCTTCTGATCCTGTTTCCCATGCGTGCAAGTAGACGCACTCGTATTTCAGGCTGCGCCAGAGCCGTTCGACAAAGATATTGTCGAGGAACCGACCCTTGCCATCCATCGAGATGCGCACGCCGGAGCGGCGCAGACGATCTGTCCAGGCAAAGGACGTGAATTGGCTCCCCTGGTCGGTGTTCATGATCTCTGGCGGGCCGAAGCGGTGGATCGCCTCATTCAGAGCCTCGACACAGAAGTCGGCTTCCAGCGTGTTCGAGATGCGCCAGGCCAGAACCTTGCGGGTATGCCAGTCCATGATCGCCACCAGATACAAGAAGCCCCGTCGCATTGGCAGGTAGGTGATGTCTGCGGCCCAGACCTGGTTGGGCCGGTCGACGCGCAACCCTCGCAACAAGTAGGGATACGTCTTGTGGCCCTTCGCCGCCTTGCTGGTGTTGGGCTTCTGGTAGATCGGCATCAAGCCCATGAGCCGCATCAACCGTCTGATCCGTTTCGCGTTCACCAGATGGCCTTCGTTGCGAAGATGCCAGGTCATCTGCCGAACACCGAAGAACGGCGTTTCCAGAAACTGCTCGTCAATCAGACGCATTAGCGCCAGGTTCAGCGCCGTCTCGCCCTTGGGCTGATAATAAAACGAAGACCGCGGAATCGACAGCAGCTTGCATTGCTTACCAATGGGCAGATTGGCATTGGCAGGTTCGATCATTTTCCGCCTCACTTGCTGATCCACGGCTTGAGCTTTCGTGACAAAAAATCATTGGCCACGGCCAGCTCCCCGATCTTGGCGTGCAATTCTTTGACCTGCTCTTCATCAATCTCCGGGGTTTTCTTGCCGCCACGCTCGAATACGCCGGACGCGCCCTCCAGGAGCGCCCGCTTCCAGCTGTGGATCATTGTCGGATGAACGCCAAATTGGCTTGCCAGCTCAGCGACAGTCCGCTCGCCCTTCAAAGCCTCAAGCGCGACCTTGGCCTTGAACTCAGGCGAATGGTTCTTCCGTTTCGACATCTCTGATCTCCTCTGCGTCGAAGATCAACAGACAGCAAATTGTAGCTTACGTCAGTGTCCGATTTTCGGGGAGTAGCTCA
>NZ_JAQNCY010000029.1 GCF_028368855.1 Leisingera sp. SS27
TTTTTCACCCAATCCCTCTCTGAGCGCGATCCTGAACTTTATGCCTCGATCACGGCGGAGCTGGGCCGCCAGCGCGACGAGATCGAGCTGATTGCGTCTGAGAACATCGTCTCCGCCGCAGTGATGGAAGCGCAAGGCTCGGTGCTGACCAACAAATACGCCGAAGGCTACCCGGGACGCCGCTACTATGGCGGCTGCCAGTATGTCGACGTCGCCGAAAACCTGGCCATCGACCGCGCCAAGGCGCTGTTCGGCTGCGAGTTCGCCAACGTCCAGCCGAACTCCGGCTCGCAGGCCAACCAGGGTGTGTTCCAGGCGCTGATCCAACCCGGCGACACCATCCTCGGCATGGATCTGGCCTCCGGCGGCCACCTGACCCATGGTGCGCGCCCCAACCAGTCCGGCAAGTGGTTCAACGCGGTGCATTACGGCGTGCGCGAAAGCGACAACCTGATCGACTACGACCAGATCCAGGCGCTGGCAAACGAGCACCAGCCGAAGCTGATCATCGCCGGCGGCTCCGCCATCCCGCGCCAGATCGACTTTGCCAAATTCCGTGAAATCGCGGACAGCGTCGGCGCCTATTTCATGGTCGACATGGCCCATATCGCAGGCCTGATCGCGGCCGGAGAGCACCCCTCGCCGTTCCCGCATGCGCATGTGGCCACCACCACCACCCACAAGACACTGCGCGGCCCCCGCGGCGGCATGATCGTGACCAACGACGAAGCCATCGCCAAGAAGGTGAACTCGGCGATCTTCCCGGGCATCCAGGGCGGCCCGCTGATGCATGTGATCGCCGGCAAGGCGGCGGCTTTCGGCGAGGCGCTGAAGCCGGAGTTCAAGGCCTATCAGAAGCAGGTGCGTGCCAATGCGGCGGCGCTGGCGGACCAGCTGATCCAGGGCGGCCTGGACATCGTGACCGGCGGCACCGACACCCACGTGATGCTGGTCGACCTTCGCCCCAAGGGCGTGACCGGCAACATCGCCGACAAGGCGCTGGGCCGGGCTCACATCACCACCAACAAGAACGGCATCCCGTTCGACCCGGAAAAGCCGACCGTGACCTCCGGCCTGCGCCTCGGCACGCCCGCAGGCACCACCCGCGGGTTCGGCGAGGCGGAGTTCCGCCAGATCGCCGACCTGATCATCGAGGTGATCGACGGGCTGGCAGCCAACGGTGAAGAGGGCAACGCGGATGTGGAAGCGGCGGTGCGCGCCAAGGTCGC
>NZ_JAQNCY010000003.1 GCF_028368855.1 Leisingera sp. SS27
ACCTAGTAAAATCCAACATCTCTCTAAACGATACAATAACACCTGACGCGGGATGGAGCAGCCAGGTAGCTCGTCAGGCTCATAACCTGAAGGTCGCAGGTTCAAATCCTGCTCCCGCAACCAACACAATTTCCTCAGAAATATCAAAGGCTTCGGATGGACTGTCCGGGGCCTTCGACGTGTTCGGACCCTCCGCTCCGGCCGCAAGACGCAGCAGCCCGGCCAGATCCCCCTCCAGCGTCAGATCCAGGCCTGTGCCCCAACAAGTTCAAGCTGATGACCGCCCGGCGCAGTACCGTCCGGAACCATCCGCACCTCTGAAATCAGCGCCCGCAGCGACGCGGTCGCCTCCCGCCGCACCTCTGGCGCATTCAGGGACCCGGCCAGATCTTCGATCAGCTCCCGGTACCACGCCGACAGGCTCGAGTAACCTTGAGGACGAACGACTTATCAAGCGCCGCCAAGGAATCTGGAACTCCCGCCGTGAAAAAGTCGATCAGATTCGTGAACTGATTGACTCGTAAGCGTTGCATCCGACCCCTTATTTGGCGTCTTCAGACATAGGCCTCTAAAGCCTGTATTGGCGCTATGCGCCAATACGAGAACTCAAATTTGCGCACTTTGCGGCCCTGAACCGACGTTCGCCATGAGCGCCAACGCTGCAATGCAGCTTCTCAAAGGCAGACTTTCACCACGAGATCAGCATCCAAACGGAATTGAGGTTTTTTGTGGAGAAGGCCAAGGCCGCCCTGCAAAACAAGGCGGACTTGGCAGGGTTGCAACTATGCGATCAGGCCAACGCGTTTCCGAATGGCTTCAAAACTCTGACGCGCGATGATCTCGCCATCCCGGAAAACTGTTTTCAGCGCGTCGTGGCCGGACGGGATGTTACCGTATGGGCGAACCACAAACTTGCCCGCATCTGTTTCCATCACACCAAGACGCCCTTTCTTCGAGGTTTTGCTGCCCGCGGCAGTGATCGGGTCTTTGAAGACGTCGCGCCATTCCCCGTTCACACAGATGGCCGAGCTTTTCATCGAGTATGAGAACGTATCCCGATCCAGTTTCTGCAGCAGGCCTGCGCCCATGCCAAAAGCGATGTTGCCAATGGCAAGGCCTCGCTCAATCATCCGGTCCATGATCCGGACAATAGAGGTCTTGTTCACCCCGTCGCCCTGGATCACCCGCACCTGGCTGGGCAGGATACGGAAATTGTTCGGGGTCAAGGAATAGCCGAACCTCTCCATCAGCGCCTCGATCACATCGGGCACGATCTGCAACGGGTCGCCGCTGTCGGGGCGTATGACAAGCACCCCGTCACGGGCCAATACCGTGTCGCGCAGCTCAGTGCCCCAATACTCCCGCACCGCCCGCATCAGATCGTAGCTGTCCGAAACACAGGCGATGATCCCTTGGGGGTTGTCCGCAAGGAACTGCCGCATGAAGTCTAGCTCTCCATCCGCACCGAAAGAGGTCACGGTGCTGTGCTCTGTCGCAGGGATCGAGAAACCGGCCATGCCGGCACCGTAAACGTTGCGGGCAAGTACAAGCCCGCCCACTGTGTCGGTGCCCATCGAATTCACCAAATGCGCAGCTCCGCCGATTGCAGCACTTTCGGCGCTGGTGGCACCGCGCGCACCGAAGTCGTGCAGTTTGAAGGCAAGGCCTTCGTCGCTGCCATCCGTGCGGATCAGGCGGTCCCGGATTTGCCGTACAACGTAGTTTGAAATGGTCGCGACGGTGCTGGGATACCAGACGGCCCGAAGGAACCGGGTTTCCAGAAAGCCGGGCAAGGCCCAGCATTTGGGATCGGTATTCACAATTCTGACCTGCGGGATCGAGACCGGGGCAATCGTTCCTTCCGCCAGGGCGTCAATCTGCACGGGCAAAAGCCCGTCGTGCGCATCAATGATGTGCTGAAACATTTCGACATAGAGCGAAAGGCCGTGGGCTTCGATAAAGGGGGTGGCCTCGTCCAGCATGGCTTGGGTGACGATGCGCCCTTCCAGCTTCACCAGTTCAGCCTGAAGGCCGAAAAACAGGACCTCATCGATCTCACCATCGGGTCGGCGCGGCTCGATATAGGCAAAGACCTGTTCAGTGCCTTCGGGAAATTGCTTGGGGTGGCTGTATTTGTAGCTGTCCGTGTCGAGCAGGAAATTGCCCGTAGCAACACTGTTTGCAAAATTTGATGTTTGCATCATCATGGCTCCAGTCCTCCTTGGATTGGATATGTGAAGCCGTACCGGACCTCCCGGCAGGCTGGGGATCATGGCCCCGGCGGGGCCGATGAATTCAGTGCATCCGGCTCATCAGAACCGAAGAATAGGCAAAGGGCACATTGGGCACCAATGCCTGAATGATGTCGAAGTGATCTTCGAACATCACATCCGGGGTCAGCTGATTGACCGGCATCCAGAAGGCGCGTTTGGCGTCATCCGCGCCTTTGACCTTTTCCTGCGCCTTGCCATCAATCAGCTCGAACTTGAACGCTTCGGTGCGCACCCAGCCTCGTTCGGAGCGATCCGGGTGGTCGAACACCTGCCGCGCGGCGATCCGGCCCTCCAGCAGCTTGCGCGGAATGTTCAGGCGGGTTTCCTCGATCAGCTCGCGGATTGCTGCCTCTTGCGCAGTTTCTTTCTGGAGGTGCCCGCCAGGCAAAGCATACAGTCCTTGCCCCGGAGCCTTGGCCCGTTCGACCAGCAGAATATGCCCGTTCTGGACCACCACCGCATCGGCGCAGTCCGCAGGGATTTCATGTCCAAACGCGGCAACTGCCTTTCGGTAGTTCTCGCGATAGGCCTGATTATACGCCGCCTCTGCGCGGATTTGAGCCACCGCGCCTGTGTTTTGCTCCATCCATGAAACAACCTGATCGGTTTCAACCGCACCGAAGGTGTCACGCAATTTCGCAACGGGAGCTTTATCCAGGAACAGCCCGGCGCGCATGTCGGTGGCATTCAAAACAGTGGATCCGTTGCGTTCCGCCTCTACTGAGACAGCTTCGAGCTCCGGAAACCAGCGCAAGTAGCGGCTGCTTTCATCCTTATCATGCCCGACCAGAACAATCCGGGCATCCGCCCGCGCAATCCCTTGGGTTCTTAAGTGAAGATCAATCGCCGTGCGCACATTGCCTGCCCAGGTCTTGTCGTCATACAGAGTATCGATCAGCGGGAGGTATGTGATGTCCGCCGTGCAACCAGCAGATTTCATAGCTGTGGTGATGAAGTCCGCCCGTTCCGTCCATTTGAACGCGTTCTTCTCTGATCTCGGCCGGAAAGCCGATCCGATCAGCGTCAACGTTTGATCTGAGATTTGTGAAGCATGTTCGAACAGCTGACGGTGCCCTTTGTGAAAAGGCTGAAACCGTCCAATGATCACTGAAAGCGTGACCTGTGTCATAGCGCGACCTCCGCGATATCAATGTGCATGCAAGACCTCCTTGCATGCACAATTAGATATGTCGCTCAGTTCGGGTTGTCAACTATAGGTAGCGCGCTCGCGCGCCCACAGCCTGCTTCGGTTTCCCGCGAAAGATCTGATCGCACTCTTCCGCGCGCATAGTGCCGATCGGACGACCCAGATTTTGCTTTGTCGCCGAAACTCGTACGGAACCGTCCTCTAGGCCCCGCCGGACGCAGTCATCACGACCTCGTCCTCGGCCATCCATCCATTGGAAATCAGAAACCTGTGGATCGTGTCCGGAGCCTCGGAATAGAGCACAAGCGCGAGGCTCTTTTCTGCACGAGTGCACGTGGCATAGAGCAAGCGGCGGGTTTACTCGATCGTGGTTTCCTCGCCCTCGTCCGCCTTTTTCTGTGCGGTTCGGCCCAAGGGCTTCACCTCGAACAGCGTCTCGTAAGAGGCACGGCCCTTGAAGCGTGTGTGCACATCGTCGGCGATCACCATGACCCGAGGAAACTCGAGCCCCTTAACCCCTTGGTGGGTGCCATAGGGGCTGCGGTCTTCGACATAGTCGAGGTAGCGTGCCACCTGGGAAAACGGGGCGGCAATTGCTTGCGTACAGGCCTCGGTGATGGTGGTTGCTATGGGTGGTGTGTCCTCGGGCGTAGTCAGGCCCTGCTCGTAAAAAGTGGGACCAAGCTCGGCAAGAATGTCGGCCATGTCCTGGGCCACGGGACTGTTGTCAGGCAAACAGGGCCGAAGCTGATCTGGGATCGGGAACAGCCGGTGCTCGGCCACCACCGCTAACACTTCGGCACAACTCGGATCCCGTTCGTCCTTAAATAGCGTCATCAGCGCCGCGACACCCGCCCGCGCCGCGTCAAGGCCAGAGGCTTGGCCCGCGCGCCGCCCGGATATCTCTCTTATCGACCAGCGGTGAGCCGTCGCGCAGCACCGCCAAAGCAGCAAGGGCGTCCCCATTCCTTTGTGCCGTCACCAAAGGAAAGACCCGGTGGGTGAAAAGCCGCATCGCGGGCAAGGTGCCATCGCGAACCCGTCCTTTAGCTTGTCAGGTTTGCTCAGGGGCCCAAACAGCTCACTAAAGCCAAGACGTGCGGCAGCCATGTGACGCTCGATCGTCAGGGTCTTGATCGCCTCCGCGTCCTGCCATGCGCGGTCTTCGGTGATGCGGGCCATTTCCGCCCGGGTCCAAGCTTCAAATGCCGCGCGATCCGTGCCCTCGCTTGGCGCAAGAAAGACGCGCACGGTGCCACCCGGTTTGTCTTCGCGCGCACGCTGCTGGCGGCCATCATCGTCGCGCCTGATCGCATTCGCCAAGTCCACGATCCGCGCGCAGCTGCGGTGGTTCATCTGTTTGGCGGGTTGCGCGAAATCCCCCACCCTTTGGTCGAGATCGCGCAAACCATCAGTGTAAGTGCGCTGCATCGTGTCCCCGAGCAACCCTAGGGCGATGCGGCCGCGATGGCGCGCCTCGAAGGTCAAAAGCGCCTCCATCAATGGTTTAATCGTGTCCTGGCTCTCGTCGATCAGGATGAACGGGTAGCGCCCCAGAACGATCTTCTGGAATGTACGTGTCCCGTTTTCGTGCCGCTCCTGGTGCTCGTTTATGCCACTTTCCGTTCGAATGCGACCGGGCTTTTCCAACCCAATGCTGAGTGCCGTCGGCGCGGATTGTAGAAGCCGTTGATGTACTGGAAGATGGCCATTTCAGCGTCTCGGCGTGTTGGCCATGACCTGCGCCAGATCAACTCGGCTTTGATTGTTTTGAAGAATGTTTCGACAGCAGAGTTGTCATAGCAATTGCCCTTCCCGCTCATCGACGCCTGGAACCCATGCTGGCGCAGGGTCTTCTGATAGTCGTGCGAGCAGTACTGGCTGCCGCGGTCCGTATGATGGATGCAGCCCTTCGGTGGCCGTCTCAATGCGACGGCCATCTTCAATGCCCGGATCGCCAGGTCGCGCTTCATGCGATTGCTCACGGCCCAGCCGATGACACGCCGGGAATGCAAATCCAAAATCACGGCAAGATAGAGCCAGCCTTCCCGTGTCCAGACATAGCTGATGTCGCCCGCCCATTTCTGGTTGGGCTGATCCGCTGAGAAGTCCCGGTTCAAAAGGTTCGGCGCAATGTTGAAGGCATGATTACTGTCGGTCGTTACCTTGTATTTCTTTGAGCGTTCGACCCGTATTCCGTTCTCGCGCATCAAGCGCCCGACGCGACGGTGTCCGACGTTCAGGCCAAGTTCCTTCAACTCTTCAGTCATCCTCGGGCGGCCGTAGCTCCCCAGGCTGAGACGGGATTGTTCCTTGATGTGGGCCAGAATAACCATGTCGGTTCGCTGCCTTCGGCTGGCGGGACGGCTGCGATAGGCGCGCAAGCCTCGTTCGCTGACATTCATAACCCGACAAAGGCGGCTGGTCGGGAGGCCTCGGCCATGCTCCTCAATGAACCGAAACCTCATGGCTTTTGGCTCGCGAAGAAGGCTGTGGCCTTTTTTAGAATATCCCTCTCCTCCTTGAGAATACGGTTCTCGCGTCGAAGCCGCTCATTCTCGCGGGCAAGGTCCAGGTCTTTGTCCGGCACCATTTCCGTATCGCGCTGCGTCGTGATCCACTTGTTCAGTGTCGATACGCCGACACCCAAATCAGACGCCACCTGTTTGCATGTCAGTCCGCTGGTCAGCGCGATCCGCACCGCATCAGCGCGGAATTCGTCCGTCCGTTTCGTTCCCATAGCTTGTCTCCTTTGGTGCAATAAATGCTATCAAAGGAGCGGCATCAAACCGCAACACGACCAGAATGTCTCGCTTTCAGTCAGGAAATGCGCGGCGAGCGCGACGACCTAGGTATGTTGCAGCGCATCGCGGCCGAAATTGTCCCCCACGGGCGCGTAGGTGAAGGCGCGGATCTCGGCCAGGCGCTCCAGCCGCTTTGTCTTGGAGGCCATCTTCTTGACGCGTTTGTCATGGGCGTCGGTGCCCGCCCGGCCCTTTGCATGGGCTGCCTGGATCTCGGCGATCTCTGTCTGCAAGCGGCTCTCCAGCCAGCCCCTAATATCCGCCGTGCGTCCCTCGATAAGCGACCAAGCGAAGCTGTGGATGGTCTGCACCTGAAACACCGGATCGGCCTTGACGCGGCGCGTGATCTCATCTGCGGCGGTGTTGGCATAGGTGATCACGCCGATCTTGCGGCAATGTTTGCGCAAGGTGGTCAGGGCCTGTGTGTCCAACTCCTCCAGTGCGTCCTTGAGAGCGCGCGTTTTGCCCGATCCCGCCCCGGCAAAGAGAAAGAAGCTGCACGGCTGATCGAGGGACATGCTGCCTTCGGTTTCCTCGTTTTTCGCGGGACAACCCGCTGCCAATCCAACCCCTCGAACAGCGTTTCGAACTGGGATCGATTGATGGTGATGACGCCATCGGTCATTTGGGGCCACACAAAGCCTGCCCCTTCAATCCGCTTTTAGGTCATTACAAGGCCGGTGCCGTCCCGAACGATGATCTTCATTCGGTCAGCTGTCTTAGATCGAAAGATGAAAACCGCGCCGTTGAAGGGGGCCAGTTCAAATTCGTTCATAACGATAGCGGCCAAACCATCCATGCCTTTTCGAAAATTGACGGGCTTGGAGGCCAAGTAGAGTTTGAAATTACCGGAGGGCGAAATCATGCACGGGCCTCCAAAGAGAGAATAACCTTGATCAAGTCATCGACTGGATACGTCGATGGCAGCGAAATTTCGATTTCGCGCCCGCGCAGTGTTACACTGGCGACGGAATTGACGCAGGTTTCCATTGGCCCATCATTTTGAATCGCGATTTCAGAGAAAAAGGCGTCTTCCGTCTCTGTTGTCTTCCTGATCCGCGAAGCTTTGACGTCGGCGCGCCACTTGTAGACGAGCGATTGCGAGACGTTGCATTCCTTAATGACGTCAGCCAGGATCAACTCGCCGTTGTCGAGCTTCTCATTCACGAACCTCTTGAAGCTCTGAGGCCAGACTCGGCGGCCTCCGGCATGGACTTCGATTGTGAACCCATAGGCTGTAAATGATTTCGGAAAGTGTCCCATGGCTGCTACCTCGTATTTCGGGCAGTATGCTATGGCGCTAATCAGTTGAGCGGTGGCTGATTAGGGGGGCAGAAGCAACGCTTACATTGAATCTGAGGTGAACTAGGAGAAAGCAATTATGTCTAACATTGTGAAGAAGCTTGCTGCTGAAGTTAAGGCTGCTGCAAGCCCCGAGGCTCCGTTTTCGGGAGTTACGAAAGCGATTCTCCGAGCAGCCAACGCTGAGTGGGTAAAGGAAATTCCAGACTTACCGGCATAGTATAGTCGCAAATGCGCAACTTTGAACGGATTGCTCGATGGCGCAGATTGTCGCTCTTGAAGCTGGCCTTGTCGGAGACATGATCTGGGACCGGGGGGAGGAGGACAAGCCGCGCGCTGTCCGGGCCGGGGCTGATCAATCCGTAAACGTCCGTCTCGATTGTCCCATTCCTTGCTCCTTTCGTGGACAGCGGGAATTTACCCAGATTTCCTGAAATCGGGACGAAGTTCACGAGACCCGTTTGCCTGTTTGCGGACCCTCGACGCAGCGAATCCGGTTCCAGAGCAGCCGGCTGTTGTAGAGTTCATTGTCCAGAATTTCGGAGCCGCGCGTTTGTGTGGGCATACAGGTTGCCCGCAAGGGCTCACACCATCCCTGAGAGCGCGGTCATTCCCGTCTCAGCAAGTAGATATCCATGATCCACCCGTGCAAGGTGCGCGCTTCAGCGCGAGTTTTGATGATCTGGCCGGTAACGCTAGCCAGAGAACCGGATATGGAAACCTGGTTCTCCATTCCCGCATAGGCGGTCCAGAAGATTTCCACCCCTTTCGGGTCGATCGCCTGAAAGGAGCATTCCCCGTCCAGCATGATGACCAGCGTATCGGCGCTGTCCGGCCAGCCGGTTTCACGCAGCTGCCGTCCGGTGGTGATGGTGAAGGGGGCGCCGATCTCGTTGACAGGGATCGCATGCGCCGCGGTCAGTGCTTGGATTGAGGTGATGCCCGGGATCACCGTCAGCTTGATTTCGGCTAGTTTCTGCAGCCGCTCTGCGATCCGCATGGTGCTGTCATAAAGCGACGGGTCGCCCCAAACCAAGAACCCGGCCTTGCCACCCTCTGGCAGGTTCTCGGTGATGTTCTGCCACCAGATTTCCGCAATGGCGTCGTGCCAGTCGTCCACCCGCTTGCGGTAGCTCTGGGTAGCTTCGTCGCGCACCGGCAGGGCAAATTCCACAATCTTCGGGCCATCGCCCCGGATCGTCTGGTTGCAGATCTCGCGCCGGAGCCCCGCCAGGTCGTCCTTGCCCGCGCCCTTGTTAGGGATCAGGATCAGATCCTGCGCGTTCAGCGCCTCGATCGCCTGCAGTGTCATGTGCTGCGGGTTGCCGGTGCCGATGCCGATCAGGGAAAGCTCAATCATGGCGGGGGCCTTTCACATGAAAACACGGCCCTCTATGGGGCCGTGCAATTTGTCTTGCAAGCCGGGATTTACGGCTCAGGAGCCTTCGCCTGCGGGAACGGTTATTTTCGCTTCCACCGGCTGGCCGCCCACCAGCAGCGCGCTGTGGCTGTTGGTGTTGAGCGAGACCTTGACTTCCGCGCCTTCCGGCAGGGCAGGTATATGCATCCAGCTGGCGTAGAGCCGGGCGAGTTTCTCGCCGTTCACATAAACATGCGCGTGGCCTTCGCCTTCCACGTCCGCAGCGGAGGCGTTTTCAGGGGCAAAGCGGAAGTTCTGCGGCGTGACCTGCAGGTTCCAGCCGCTCATCGGGTCCTTGTGCAGCTGGATGGCAACGCTGGGAGCGTCCGGGCCTGCGGGCAGGCTGACCGATTGGGAGTGGTCATGCGCTGCCATTCCGGCATGGCCGCCGCCGTGATGCGCGGGGGCGCCGTGGTCATGGCCGTCGAAGGTGACGCCATTACCGGCCGCAATCACGAAACCGGCGCCGCCGCCAAACACCAGGCCGATCGCAAACAGGGCAAGAGAGCGGGACATCTGTTCATCCTCTGAAAAAAGAAATTCCCCGCCGGGTGCGGCCGGCGGGGAGTGTCTGGGCGCCGTGTCAGGCCGCGGCTTCCGCACGCTTGCCTTCTGCCTGCCAGAAGTATCCGGCAAAGCTGCCCAGCAGAGCCCAGGCTGTCATCCCGATGCCAAAAGCGCGGGCGGCAAACAGGGCGCCGATCTCGGTCGGGACCGGGCCGGAGAAGCTCTCGGGCTCGGGCGCGCCGATGATATGCGGCCCCATAAGCAGCAGAGCCGCGATCAGGATGCTGACCAGATTGCCGCCAAATGCGATCAGCCACATGGCAACGCCTGCGGCGGCCACGGTGACGGTCCACCAGATCTGGCGCGCGCCCACGTCGGCAGCGGCGACACCGGGAACCTCGGGCGCCAGCGACAGGCCGGGCGCGAAGTGGAAGGTGATGAACCCCGCCAGGCCCCACAAGAGGCCGGTGCGCGCGTTGATCTCATGGCCCTGGCGCTCGGCCACCGACATCAGCGCCGCCATCACCAGCGCATAGCCGGTGTAGGTCAGCATGGTGAAGATGATGCTGAGGCCATCGCGCACCGGCTCGGCGAACAGGCCGGGCAGGTCGGGATGAGCGGTTACGGGGTCAGCTCCGAAATGCACCAGCTCGCCACCCTCGTAGAGTTCGGCGTGGAGCAGCACGGGCTGTACGAAATACAGCTGCAGCAGGGCGGTAATCAGCCCTGCTGCAGCACCAGCGAACAGGCCGCTGGTCAGAATGCGACTGAACATGGCCTTAGTGGCAGGGGAAGCCGGTTGCGTGGCGCACGTCATGCGCGGCGTCGTGCAGGGCAGATGCCTGAACATGGCCGGTCAGCGTGATGATCCCCAGCCCCAGAACCACTGCAAACAGTGCCGGAAGAACACTGGTGCCAGCGGCGGAAGCCTTAAGCGTCTTGGTCGTCATTTCTAGTCCTCCTTACCGTCACACCCGACGGCATAAGTTTTCGTTTCCACACGGCCGGTCTCCTGACTCGCGGGTCGCTGCTGCCTTCCTCCTTCCCGGCTTGCGCCAGTGGATAGTGGAAGGCCGCTCGCCGCTCACAGTCGCGGGGGCGGTTGAGGCTTCGGTGCCGCGATTTGGTCCACCGTCCTCATTCCCGTTTCAGTCCCAGTGCTTAGGCACTATCAGACACCGTATCGGATTGTTTTGCCCCGTGCGGCTCGCTCCGGTCAAGGACGAAACCGCCAATCCGGAGCGCTTCAGCGTCACAGAGCAGGTGGATCAGCCAATATCGGCCGGAATGCGGGCAATCGCCTTGAACCGCAGGTTGCCCAGGGGCCGTGCGTCGGCGAAATTGCCGTCGGCGCTGTCTTGATACATCCGCAGGAAAGTCAGGATGTCCGGCAGGTCCGCCGCGGTGACCTCGCCGAACAGGTAGGCGGTCTTGCCGCTTTGCCGTACCGCCAGCGTCTGCGGCCGCTTGCAGCCGGACATGCAGTCCACCTGCTGCAGCCTTGCCTGCACCCCGGCCGTCTCCAGCGCTGCAGCAGCCTGTCCGAACAGGGCAGGGTCTGCGTCTCGGCAGGTGCGGCACAGGGTGAGAGTGGGCAGGCTCATGCGCCGGGCAGCTCCTGATCGGCCAGAGGGCCGTACAGGATCAGCACCGGCGCCTTAGTCTCCATCGCGCGCAAGACGGCCGGCAGCTCGCCCACGGTGTGGCAGAACAGTTTCTGCTCAGGAGTGGAAACGCCCTGCGCCACCAGCGCGTGGGTGTCCGCGGGCAGGCCCGCTTCCATCAGCTTTTCCGCCAGCGCTGCAAAGGTGCTTTTGCCCATATAGACCACGGTTGTGGCATGCGGGTCGGCCAGCGCCGCCATGTTCAGATCGTCCGGTAGACCGCCGGTCACGTCATGGCCAGTGATGAACTGCAGCCGCCGGGCTGTCAGCCGCCGGGTGAGCGGAATGTTGGCCGCCGCTGCCGCCGCTGAGGCTGCGGTGACGCCGGGCACGATCTCGAACCCGATGCCGGCCTCGCGCAGTGCAGTCATCTCTTCTTCCAGCCGTCCGAAGACGCCGGAGTCCCCGGACTTCAGGCGTACCACGTTCAGACCGCTCTGGGCGTAATCGACCAGCAGCTGGCTCACATGGTCCTGTTTGGGCGAGGGGCGGCCGGCGCGTTTGCCTACACCCACCAGATCGGCATCCGCGCGGGCATGGCTCAGGATCGGGCCGGACGACAGGTCGTCAAACAGGATAGCATCCGCGGCCTCCAGCCGTTTCACGGCCTTGACCGTCAGCAGTTCCGGGTCGCCGGGGCCGGAGGAGACAAAGCTCACAAAACCGCTCATCCCTGCTCTCCCGTGATCAGGTGGAAGAAGGTGCCGGTCACATTGCCCTTGATCGAGCCAGTCTCCGGCACCGGGTTGCCGTCCGCGTCCATAACATTTGCCAGCGGCGCGTCGGGCTCTTCCAGAATGGTGGAGTAATGGAACTCATGACCGCGCAGCGCAGTGCCCGCACCGAAGCCCGGCATGCCTGCTTGCAAAATGGCGCGGCGGTAACCGAGGTGGAACTTGCGCTTCTCGTAGGAGGTTACAAGTCCCAGGAGGCCCAGCATTCGGTGGCGGTTGCCCGCCTTGTCGATCAGTGCCTCGCCAAGGGCCATGTAGCCGCCGCATTCCCCATGCACCGGTTTGGTCTCGGCGTGCTTGCGGACACCGGCGCGGAAGGTTTCTGCCGCCGCCAGGGCAGGCCCGTGCAGCTCCGGGTAGCCGCCGGGCAGCCAGACCAGATCGGCGTCCGCCGCGGGTGCCTCATCAGCGAGCGGCGAGAACGGCAGTATTTCTGCCCCCGCCGCGCGCCAGCCTTCCAGCAGGTGCGGGTAGGTGAAGGAGAACGCCGCATCGCGCGCCAGCGCAATCCGCTGGGCGGGCGGCTTGGGCAGGTTTGCGGGCACAGGCGCTTGACCGGCCAGTGCCGCCGCCTTGATCGCCTCCAGATCCACATGCTCGCGCAGAAACGCGGCATAGCCTGCAATGGCGGCTTCCAGATCAGGATGCTCCACCGCTTGGATCAGGCCCAGATGGCGCTCCGGCAGGGTCAGGTCACCGCGCCGGGGCAGGGAACCCAGCACCTTGATGCCTGCCTTCTCCATTCCCAGCCGGGTCAGCCGCTCATGCCGCGGGCTGGCAACCCGGTTCAGGATCACCCCGGCAAAGGGCAGTTCGGGATCGTAATTCTTGAACCCCAGTGCGGTGGCCGCGGCGGATTGCGCCTGACCGCCCACATCAACGACCAGCACCACAGGCCAGCCCATGCGTTTTGCGGTCTCGGCAGAGGAGCCAAAGCCCGATTGCCCGCGTGTTGCCACACCGTCGTAAAGCCCCATGGAGCCTTCGCCGACGCAGATTTCGGCACCTGCCGACTGGGCAGTGACCGCAGCCAGCAGACCGCCGTCCATTGCCCAGGTATCGAGGTTAAAGCTGGGCCGCTTCGCCGCCGCGAGATGAAAGGCGGGGTCGATATAATCCGGGCCGCTCTTGTAGGGCTGCACGGTCAGGCCGTCCTCTGCCAGCGCGCGCAACAGGCCCAGCATGACCGTGGTCTTGCCGGTGCCCGAGGAGGGCGCCGAAATCATCAGTCCGGGAGGGTTCATGCTTGTCATTGTAGTTTCCCCTCAGTCGTCGCCATGGTTCCAGCTCGACCAAGGGCTGTCGGCGCTTTGCGGCCGGTAGCGGCGGTCGTAGTCGGTGGAGTAAAGACAGCTTTCGTCAAAGCCCTCGCCCTTCAGCACCGGTCCCACCAGAATGAGGGCCGTGCGGGAGATCTTTTCGTCCAGCGACTCTTTGAGGGTTTCCAAAGTGGCGCGGATGATCTGCTGATCCGGCCAGCTGGCGCGGTAGACCACCGCCACCGGACAGTCGGCACCGTAATGCGGCGTCAGGCTGTCCACCACATGGTCCAGATTGCCGATCGACAGGTGGATCGCCAGCGTGGTCCCGGTACGCGCAAAATTCTCCAGCGACTCATCTGCAGGCATGGAAGAGGCGCGCCCCGGCGTGCGGGTCAGCACCACAGATTGGCCCAGGCCCGGCAGGGTCAGTTCGGTTCCCAGCGCCGCAGCCGCGGCGGCAAAGGATGGCACGCCGGGGGTGACGCTGACCGGGATGCCCTCGGCCTTCAGGCGGCGGATCTGCTCGCCCATGGCCGACCACACCGACAGGTCGCCGGAATGCAGCCGCGCCACGTCCTGGCCTGCCTCATGCGCTGCCTTGATCTCTGCCACAATGGCATCCAGATCCATTGCTGCGGTGTTCACGATTTTCGCATCCGCCGGGCAGTGGCTCAGGATTTCCTCCGGCACCAGCGAGCCCGCGTACAGGCACACCGGGCAGGAGGCGATAATGTCGCGCCCGCGCAGGGTCAGAAGGTCGGCAGCGCCCGGTCCGGCGCCAATGAAGTGAACGGTCATGGCTCAAGTCTTTCTGCTATGGCCACGGTGGCAAGCCCATCCGCGGTGACAACTCTGGGGGCGAGAAGGCGCGCCCCGGCGCCCGGTACCCCGTGGCGCGCCCCGGCCAGCGCCGCGGCTTCCGCCAGCGACCCGGTGCCGAACCGCGCTTTGATCCTTGGCGAGCAGGTCAATGTCTGCTCCCCGGCAATATCCTGTTCCTGCAATGCAATCACCGGCAGGCCGATGCTACGCGCCAACTCCTGCATGGCGGGTGCTTGTGCCTTCTCGGTGACGGACGCCAGCGCATCCACTTGTGCGCCGGTCAGCGCCAAAGCCGCTTGCAAATCCGCCGCCGTGGCGGCACTGCGAAAACCGATGCCTGCCACTTTCATCGCGTGACGCTCCACTGAATTACGGGCCGCGCCCGGCGCCAATCACGCATTGATCCCAACGGGCCTGCCTCGGCAATCTCTGCTTTCAGCAGATGCCCGCCACGGGCGGCATGGGATTGCATCAGCAGGGTCTCGGTTTCCAGTGTGACGCCATTGGCAACCAGCCTTGTGCCTGCGGGCAGGATGCCCCACAAATGGTCCAGCAATGCTTGCGAGCCGCCACCGCCGATGAACACGCAATCGGGCAGGGGGTGGCCGTCCAGCACATCCGGTGCCTTGCCCGCCACTGCGGTCATCCGGTGATCTACCCCAAACGCCGCGGCGTTGGCCTTGATGTTTTTCAGCCGGTTCTCGCGCGGCTCAAAGGTGATAGCGCGCGCGCCCCGTGCCGCCAGGCACCACTCGACCGAGACAGAACCAGAGCCGCCGCCGATGTCCCAAAGCAGCTCACCTGCGCGCGGGGCCAGCGCCGACAGGGTCAGCGCCCGGACCGGACGCTTCGTGATCTGGCCGTCGCTGATGAAATGCGCATCGGCCAGCCCCGAAGCCTGCGGCAGCCCGGGCCGCATGGCCTCGATGGCCATAAGGACCGGCGCCCCCCCGGGCGGCACATCCCAGCCTTCGGCAGTGGTGCGGTGCAGCTGTTCCCTGGGGCCGCCCAGCCGCTCCAAAACGGTCAGTTCAGCATCAGGCTGACCATGTGCAAACAGCCATTGCGCCAGCTCCGCCGGGGCCTTGCCGTCCCGCAGGGTGCAGATGACCCGCACACCTCGCCCCAGCAGGGGCAGAAGCCGGGCATAAGGCGCGGCATGCAGGCCAAGGCACAGGACGTCCTCCAGCTTCCAGCCCAGCCGGTTGGCCGCCAGCGCGAAACAGGACGGCACCGGGTGCGAGACCCACTCATCGGGCGCCAGATCCCGCATCAGCGAGCCGCCGGCGCCATGCCAGAACGGATCGCCGGAGGCGAGAACAGCCACTTTGTGCCCGCGCAGCGCCAGCACCGGCTCAGTCGAGAACGGCACCGGCCAGGGCTGGCCTTTGCTGCCCGCAACCGCCAGCTCCAGATGCCGCGGGCCGCCGAAAATAACTTCAGCTTCCGCGAGCGCCTTCCGGCTTGCATCGCTCAGGCCTTCCAGTCCATTTTCGCCCAGACCAACGATTGTGAGCCAGTGCTTGGAAAGGCCATCAGACATGACACGCATCCTTCTTCTGGGCGGCACCTCTGAGGCCTCGACGCTGGCAAAGACCTTGGCCAGCGTGGATATGGATGCAGTGTTTTCCTACGCGGGCCGCACCGCCAAACCGGTCAGCCAGCCGCTGCCCACCCGTGTTGGCGGTTTTGGCGGCGTGCAAGGACTGGCGGCCTATTTGCAGGCCGAATGCATTACCCATGTGGTTGACGCAACCCATCCCTTCGCGGCGCAGATGAGCACCAATGCGGTCCGCGCCTGCGACGCGGCGGGGGTGCCGCTTTGCGCCTTTGAACGCCCGGCCTGGCAGGCGGGCGAGGGTGACTACTGGGTTCATGCGGACAGTATTGAGGGTGCCGTAAATGCCCTGCCCGATACTCCGGCGCGGGTGTTTCTGGCCATCGGCAAGCAGAACCTTGCGCAATTCGCGGCCAAGCCCCAGCACCATTACCTCCTGCGCTTGGTGGACGCGCCGGAGGCGCCTCTGCCGCTGCCGCGCACCACGGTTGAAATCGCCCGCGGGCCGTTTGACGTCGCGGGCGACACAGCGCTGATGCAGCGCCATGGCATCACCCATTTGGTCGCCAAGAACGCAGGCGGCGCGGGCGCTGAGGCCAAGCTCACTGCTGCGCGAGACCTTGGCCTGCCGGTCATCATGATCGGCAGACCGCAGGTGCCCGAACGGCCCGTCAAGGGCTGCGTGGCAGAAGTGATGGCTTGGCTTTCCCATTCCGCGACTTAATCCTCGGCCGCGTAACGCGGGGTATAGACGTAGTTGCCAATCCGCCGGGTGTCTCGGTTGCCGACAATCACCACGGTGCGCATGTCGGCCATCTCGGGTGTCGCGTCCTTCAGCGGCACGGTCAGCAGCTCCTGTCCTGGTTTTGTCACATCGCGGGCAAAGGTGATCAGCGTGTCCTGGCCGCAGGCCGCGCGCAGGATTTCCAGCGCGCGGGCAAACTGATGCGGCCGCGACTTGGAGCGCGGGTTGTAAAACGCCATCGCCAGACCAGCCTCGCCCACCAGCTGCAGACGCTTTTCGATCAGGCTCCAGGGCTTCAGGTTATCGCTGAGGTTTATGGCCGCAAAATCATGCCCCAAAGGCGCGCCGATGGCAGCAGCAGCGGCCAGCATTGCGGTAATGCCGGGCAGCACCTTAATCTCCAGCTCCAGCCATTCGGGGTGGCTTTCCGCGCCGTTTTCCAGCGCCTCAAACACGGCAGAGGCCATCGCGAATACCCCTGGATCGCCGGAGGACACTACGACCACTCGCTTGCCCTCAGCCGCCATTTCCAGCGCATGGGTGGCGCGGTCCACCTCGACCCGGTTGTCGGTGGCGTGCAGGGTCAGCCCCTCGCGCGGCGCGATGCGCTTCACATAGGGTATATAGCCGACGATATCAGTGGCTTCCCCGATGGCGCCGCTCACTTCCAGCGTCACCAGCGCCTCGTTGCCGGGGCCGAGCCCTGCAATCACAACCCAGCCATTTTTTGTATTGCTCATGGCCGCCGCCCCTGTCCGTGCACCAATACGATGGAGAAATAGGGCACCTCGCCTTGGATCTCGGACAGCTTCTGCACGGTCTGCCCCGGCATGGTGCCGCGTTCGACCAGCCAGGCGTCATCCGCGCGGCCCGCACGCTCCAGCGCGCGGCGCAGCTTGGGCAGGTTGCGGCCGATCTTCATCACCACCAGCGCGTCGGTCTCGGACGCGCGTTTGGCCAGTTCATCCTCGCTGAGGGTGGCCATCGCCACGGTCAGCACATCGTCGCCCCAGGTGATCGGCTGGCCGGAGGCGGTCCAGCAGCCGGACATGCCGGTGATGCCAGGCACAATCTCCTGTTCCGCGCGGCCCTGCAGGCGGGTGTAGAGGTGCATGTAGGAGCCGTAAAGAAACGGGTCGCCCTCGCAGAGCACCACCACGTCTTCGCCTTCTGCGATCTCGGCCAGTGTATCAGCCCACTGGTCATAAAACTCGCCCAGAACACGATTGTATTCGGGGTCCGAGAAATGGATCTCGGTCGTTACCGGATATTCCATCGCATGTTCGGTGACGCCGTCCGCCAGCATGCCCTCGACGATGGCACGGGCCTGGCCTTGGCGTCCTGCCTTGCGGAAATAGGCGATGTGGCGCGCGCCGGAGATCAGCCGGTGCGACCGCACGCTCATCAGGTCGGGATCACCGGGGCCAAGCCCTGCGCAGATGACTTTGCCCATCGTTACTCTTTCCAGCTTGCCAGCGCGTTAATAGCTGCGACGGTGATGGCGGAGCCGCCCAAGCGGCCCTTCACGATCATCGACGGTACAGGGAGGTCTTCCATCAGCGCCTCCTTGGATTCCATCGCGCCGACAAAACCCACCGGGCAGCCGATGATGGCAGCAGGGCGGGGGCAGGACGGGTCCTTCAGCATGTTCAGCAGGTGGAACAGCGCTGTGGGGGCGTTGCCGATGGCGACCACGGCGCCCTCCAGTTTAGGACGCCACAGTTCGAGGGCTGCGGCAGAGCGGGTGTTGGACATTTCCTTGGCCAGCTCCGGCACCTTCGGGTCGCGCAAAGTGCAGATCACCTCGTTGTCCGCGGGCAGGCGCGGGCGGGTGATGCCTTCGGACACCATGTAAGCGTCGCAGAGGATAGGCGCGCCGTTGGCAAGTGCTGCGCGGGCGGTTTCGGCCATGCCTTCGGAGAAGCGCACATGCTCTTCCAGCCCCACCATGCCTGCGGCGTGGATCATGCGCACGACAACGCTTTCCTCGTCCTTGCTGAAGCGAGCCAGATCGGCCTCGCGGCGGATGGTGGCAAAGCTCTCGGCGTAGATCGCGGCGCCGTTGGTTTCATAGGTGTGGAGCATGTCAGCTGCCCTCTTTCAGAAGTTCGGGAGCGGCGCGCAGTACGGCGGCGCTCAGGCGGGTCTTTAGCGGCTGATCCGCGGCAGTGCCATTGCGGATCAGGGAGAATTCGTTTTTGCCGGTGGCGGTCAGGGTCAGCGGCGCGGCGTCCGGGCAAGCGCAGCCTTTGGCGCAGCCGGAGACATGCAGGCGGGTCCCCGCGGGGACATGCGGAGCCAGGTCACGGGCCAGATTGCGGGTCGCCGATAGCGCCTGCAGGCAACCGGGTGCGCCGGTGCAGGCGGTGACTTGCAGGCGCGGGTCGGCCGCATCCAGGATCAGGCCGGGCAGGGGCGGCAGGTTCTCCGGGCTTTCCACCAGCAGCATCCGCCACGGGGTGAGGCGGATCGGCCCATGGCCTGCCAATTGCGCGAGCGTCGCTGCGGGCATCTGGCCGAACTCCAAAGCGGCAAGCGCCCCTGCGTGAACAATGCTTGGTGTTGCGGTGAAAGCGGTTCTTGCCACCGGTGCAGCATGCGCCGCCGGCGGCCCGCGGCGCGCGATAAGACGGTGCATTCTGCCGCGCCCCTCAGGCGCGCCGCCCTGTTCCAGAAACCATCGGGCAAGCGCCAGGGCTTCGGGCACGGCGGATTCACGTGTAACGGGCTTGCCGGTGTCCGCACCGTCTGCGCGCAGGAGCAGAGTGGCGCCAGAGCGCTCTATGCGGATGTCAGCTGAAATGCCCTGCAGAACGGGCGCGAGGCCGCAATCCACGGCAAAGCCAAATTTGCCTGGCAGGGTTAGGTCCGTTGCCGCGCTCAGCGCCGCGCCCAGCTCGGATGCGATGGCATGGGTGTCGTCGCCCTTTGCCCAGAAAGGAGACAGAAGAACATTGCGGCGGGCTTCGGCCTGTGCGTCCGGGTCTATCAGCCCCAGATCACGCAAAGCATTGATCAGCTCCTCATGCGCCTCTTCACGGATGCCGCGCATCTGCAGATTGGCACGGGCGGAAATATCCAGCAAGCCGTTTCCGTAGGCTTCCGACAGCCGCGCGACTTCGCGGGCCTGATCCTGTGTCAGCCGCCCCAGCGGCGCACGCACACGCACCACCAGCCCGTCACCGGACATCATAGGCCGCAAGGCGCCAGGGCACCAGCCATAGACCTTGGGGGTGGCGGCACTCATGCTGCGCCCTCCAGTTCTGCCATGATGGAATTGCGCCGGGTGCTCCATAGGCCTGCTTCGAACAGCGCCCGGAAGCGGTCGCGCATGGCCTGCAGAGCTTCGGGGTTTTTGCGCTCCATGAAAGCCACCAGATCGTCACGGCCCAGGGTGGCCTCAAAATAGAGATCAAACAGATGCGGCTGCACCACTTGCGCCAGATGTGCAAAGGCAGCCATGTGATCGAGTGTGGCTGCAATCTCAGCCGCGCCGCGGAAGCCGTGACCCATCATAGAGGTCGCCCAGTCCGGGTTGGCGGCGCGGGCGCGGGTGACGCGGGCGATTTCCTCGCCCAAGCTGCGCGCCTGCGGCTTGTCCGGGCGGGTGGCGTCCATGTGGTAGAGCGCCGGAGCCTTTTGGCCGATGCGGGCCATGGCGGCGGCAAAACCTGCCTCATGGGCGGCATAATCGGAGGCGATCAGCAGGTCGGTTTCCGGCAGGTCCTGCAGATGCACAAAGCTGTCAGCGCCCTGCAGGCGGGTTTCCAGCGCCGCGCGGGCGTCTGTGATGATGCCCTTGGCGTCGATGGCGTGGGAGGACGCGTTGAGCCAAGCCTCACCCGCTGCCGCGCGCGCTGCGTCGGAATAATCATCCAGATGCGGGTTCATCGACAGCCCGTACTGGCCAGGCTTGGGGCCGAAGACACGAGGTGTTTCAGTGAGATAGGGGTTGTCGGCCTGGGTTTCCTCGCGGGCGGCCAGCGCGGCGGCGGCACTTTCGAACATCTGGGCAAGGCCTGGGAAGACATCGCGGAAAAGGCCGGACACGCGCAGAGTCACGTCGATGCGCGGGCGGTTCAGCATCGGCAGCGGCAGCACCTCAAAGCCGGAGACGCGTTCGGAGCCTTCGTCCCACTTGGGCGCGAGGCCCGCAAGGTGCAGCGCCATGGCAAACTCCTCACCCGCGGTGCGCATGGTGGCGGAGCCCCAGAGGTCGATCACCAGCCCCTTGGGCCAGTCGCCGTGGTCCTGGAGGTGGCGGCGCAGCAGTTCTTCCGCCAGTTTGACCCCTTGCGCATGCGCCGCCCGCGACGGCACCGCCCGCGGGTCGGTGGTAAAGAGGTTGCGCCCCGTGGGGATCACATCGGCGCGGCCGCGGAAGGGGGAGCCGGAGGGGCCGGGGGTGACGATCCTGCCGTCCAGCGCGGCAATCAGCCCGGCGCGTTCCTCCGCCCCGCATTGGCCGGCGCCGAAAACATGCAGCCCCTCGCCGTACTGGCTTTCCTTGATGTCGCAGACAAAGGCGTCGATGCGGGTGATTGCCTCGGCAGGGGACGTGTCGGGCGTGAGGCCGAGGTCGGCCTCCACGCCGGTGCCCTGCGCTTCGGCGCGGATGTCGCCGATCAGCCGGTCGCGGCGGGCCGGGTCGAGGCCGTCGGCGGTGGAGTATTCGTCTAGCAGGCTTTCGAGCCGCGCCATGCCCTCGGGCAGGTTTGTTTGCCCCAGCGGCGGAGGCAGGTGGCCGATGGTGACGGCGCCGATACGGCGCTTGGCCTGGGCGGCCTCGCCGGGGTCATTGACGATGAACGGGTAGGCGACGGGCAGCGGGCCGGTCAGAACCTCGGGCCAGCAGGCACCCGACAGCGCGACTGCCTTGCCCGGCAGCCATTCCAGCGTGCCGTGGGCGCCGATGTGGATGAGGGCGTCGGTTTGCTCCCGCAGCCACAGGTAAAACGCCACATAGGCATGGCGCGGGGTGCGGTCGAGATCGTGGTAGTCGTCGACCCGGGTTTTCACCTCGCCGCGCTCGGGCTGCAGCGCGATCAGGGCGTTGCCTGCGTGCAAGGCTTTGAAATGAAGGGCGCCATTACGGCAGTCAATGTCTTCTTCCGGGTCCCCCCAGGCCTCAGCCAATGTGCCCTGCAGGTCTTGCGGCAAGGTGGAGAGGGCCTGGCGGTAGTCCTCCAGCGGGACGCTGAGGGTCTCTTCCATCAGGCGCAGACCGGTGTTTTCGAGCGCTTCGACGGCGTAGCCCTGGGCGGCCAGCTCACCCAAGATCTCGTCGCAGGAGGCCAGTGCGTCGAGGCCGACGGCATGGGCCAGGTTGTGGTCGCGGCCGGGATAGGTGGAGAGGATCAAGGCGAGGCGTTTGTCTGCATTCGCCAGCTTGGCGAGGCGCAGCCAGCCCTCTACACGGTCCACGGCAGCCTTGATGCGGCCCGCGTCGGCACGGTGGGCAAAGCGGGAGTATTGCAGGTCCGGGTCCTTCTTGCCCGGCGATTTGAAGCTGACAACGCCTGCGAAGATGCGGCCGTCGACCTCAGGCAGGACGACATGCATCGCGAGGTCGGCAGGCGACAGCCCGCGGTCGGCCTCGGCCCAGTCCCTTTTGCGGGCGGTGGATAGAGCGACTTGGAACACCGGGCAGCCGGTTACGGAAAGTGGCGAGGCGCTGCCGTCGGTGCCTTGGGCGGAAAACGCGGTGGCGTTGATGATGGCGGCCGGGTTCAGGGCGGGTAGTTTTTCGCGCAGCCAGTCTGCGGCGGAGGGGGCCTTTAGGCTGGCCGCAAAGGTACCATAGGCGGCGTAGCCGCGGGTGCGCAGTTCCTCGATCAGCGCATCCACCGGCGCGGTATCGGCAGCGGTGAGGTAGGAGCGGTAGAAGCTCACCAGCACCAGCGGTTTGTCCTGCGGCGGCAGATCCGCGAGCACGCCCTTGGCCGGATCGTAGAAGCCGTGCTGAGGCATGGATTTGAGGCCAAGCACTGGGCCTGCGTAAAGCCCCGCGGCGAGCGACAACTGGGCCAGCGCGGCCTGAGCGGCGACGGCGCCGCCGGCGTCGCAAAGGGATTGCAGGCGGTGCAGGGTGGAGACGGGCAGGGTGGAGAGCTCATCCAGCCGCGCGTCCTCGCGCCCGTCGGCGGGCAGGATCGCCAGTGCGATACCCTTGCGGCGGGCGAGATCCTGCAGGGTGGCAAGGCCATAGGACCAGTAGCTTTCGCCGCCGATCAGACGGACGAGGACGCCCTTGGCGCCCTCCAGCGTTTGTTCCGCGTAGACGTCTACCGACAACGGGTGCTTGAGCGCCACCAGGTTGGCGAGGCGCAGGGAGGGCAGTTTGCCGTCCGCGCGGTGCCAGCCGGCCGCGAAGGCGCCGAGGTCGCTGTCGGAAAACGACAGAACCACAAGGTCCGCAGGCGTCTGCCCGAGGTCCTGCGGGGTGTCGGTCTCGTCAAGGCCGTGGCTTTCGCGGAAGACGACGTGCATGGGTCAGGCCTTTGTATTCTGGTAAGCAATGGGCGCTCTGAGGGCTGCGCCCGAGCCTGGGAGGGGGCGAATGCGCCCTCCCATTTTGCCGGAGGCAAACCTTTGGTTTGACGGGAGGGTCGGGCGCAGCCCGGCCTGCGGCCGGGCACTGTCATGTGAATTGATGCGCCAGACCGGCATCAGCTTCAGGCCCCCAGCTCGGCGCGGATGGCCTGTTCGTCGATGTCGTCGTGCTCGGCGATGACCACCAGGGCGGTCTTGCGCGGCTGCGCACCCCAGGGCTGATCGTACTGGGCGCGCAGGCGCTCGCCCACGGCCTGAACCAGCATCCGCATCGGTTTCCCCTCCACCGCGACATAGCCCTTGACGCGCAGGATGTTGCGCTCGCGGGCAAGTTTCACGATGGCATTCTGCAGTGCTTCCGGGTCGGAGACTTCGCCCATTTCGACAACGATGCTTTCAAAATCGTCATGCTCGTGGTCGTGGTGGCCGTCGTGGTGGCTGGGGCGGGCTTCCAGATCGTCCTCGGCTGCCGCACCCAAGCCCAGGATAATGCGCGGGTCGATGACGCCTTCGCTCATCGGCAGGATCGGCAGTTTGCGGGGCGCCTCGGATTCGATCACCGAACGGGCCTTCTCGACGCCTGCGTCGCCGGCCAGATCGGCCTTGGACAAGAGCACGATGTCGGCGCAGGAGATCTGGTCCTCGAACACCTCGGACAGCGGGGTTTCGTGGTCGATGCTGTCATCGGCCTCGCGCTGGGCCTGCACAGCGTCCAGGTCAGGTGCAAACTGGCCCTTGGCAACCGCTTCGGCATCGGCCAGGGCGATCACGCCGTCGACAGTGATGCGGGAGCGGATCGCGGGCCAGTCGAACGCCTTCAAGAGCGGCTTGGGCAGGGCGAGGCCGGAGGTTTCGATCACGATGTGATCTGGCTTTTCCGGCAGGTCCATCAGCTGTTCGATGGTGGGGATGAAGTCATCCGCCACGGTGCAGCAGATGCAGCCGTTGGCCAGCTCCATGATGTTCTCCGCCGGGCAGTTCTCATCAGCGCAGGACTTCAGGATATCGCCATCGACGCCGGCCGTGCCGAACTCATTGACCACAACCGCCAGACGCTTGCCCTGCGGGTTCTGCATCAGGTGGCGGATCAGCGTTGTTTTCCCAGCGCCCAGAAAGCCGGTGATGACGGTGACGGGGATCTTGTTGAGGTCGCTCATGTTTACTCCTCGGAGAAGAACTTGGCCGGCGGGATGCGGGCAACGGATTGCTTGCGGAAGGTCTGCGGACGCTCGCGCCACGGCACGACGCCGTCAGCGGTGGAGGCATAGGCGGCGGCGCCTTCCAAAATCTCGGGAACGTGCTGGTCCGGGTCGAGGTCGCCATAAACATAGGTCCAGCGTTCCTCGCCGCCGATCAGGGCAACAGCGCAGCCGCGTTTGCAGGAGGACAGGCATTCGACACCGCGCAGGCGGACGCCTTCGGGCATCCCGGCCTCTTCCAGGGCGGCGTGCAGGATGGCGCCGGGGCGGGCGGCCTCAGGGTCGGCGCCTTCGCGGCGGCAGGTAAGGCAAACGGTCAATGTGACCGGTCCCGGGGTGCTGGCAGTCTTTTCTGCCATGTCGTCAGCCATTGGCGCGTCTCCTGTCGCGGCAGGGCGTGCGGGATGGCCAGAAAGAAGCTGTATCGTGCCAGCCTCTCACCCGGTCGCAGAACACCCCGTCTGCCCGTTGATCTCTCTCTCGCTGGCAGGTCTCCCGGCTTGCGGATGCCAAGGCGCACGCCTTGCCGGCCATCCTGCCTTCCCGGGTGTTTTCCCAGTGGCATGGCGGCCTCATCCGGTCACGGTCGCGGGGGCGGCTGTGCTTGAGCTTCTTGAAAGCCTTCACATTCCCTCTTCGCCTGTTTTCACAGGAACCAGCTGAACCCCCTTGCGCTATGGCGGGCTTCTTTGTCAAGACATGGGGCCAAACAGCTGGAGAGCCCCATGAGCGAAAAGTCCGAAACCGGCATTTCAGAAGAAGAAGCCGCCCGTCACGCATCGAAGATGGCCAAGAAGAAGGCCGCGCGTGATCGCATGATGAAGACGAAGGAGGGCGAGAAGGGCCTGATCATTGTTCACACCGGTCCTGGCAAGGGCAAATCCTCTTCGGGTTTCGGAATGATCATGCGCTGTATCGCGCATGGGATGCCGTCCGCAGTGGTGCAGTTCATCAAGGGCGCCTGGCAGACCGGTGAGCGGACCCTGATCGAGGAAAACTTCAGCGATCTCTGCCAGTTCTATGCGATGGGCGAGGGCTTCACCTGGGAGACCCAGGACAAGGCCCGCGATATCGCCGCCGCCCAGAAGGGCTGGGAAAAGGCCAAGGAGATGATCCTGGACGAGCGCAACACGATGGTGCTGCTGGATGAGATTAACATCGCCCTGCGCTATGAGTACCTGGACCTGGAGGAGGTGCTTGAGTTCCTGGTGGAGCAGAAGCCACCGATGACCCATGTGGTGCTGACGGGCCGCAACGCCAAGGAAGAGCTGATCGAGATCGCCGATCTGGTGACCGAAATGGGGCAGATCAAGCATCCGTTCCGCGCCGGTGTGAAGGCGCAGAAGGGCGTGGAATTTTAAGAACTTTCGCCCGGCCGGCAGGCCGGGCCGCGCCGCAGCTCGCGTTGGCACGCCCCCTTTGCGTTATGCCGCGAGCTGTGACGCTTTTCCTTGAATATAGGCATCCACCGCCGCGCGCTGGGCTTCATCCAGCCGCAGCCCCAGCTTGGTCCGCCGCCACAGGTAGTCGTCGCCTGTTCGCACCCACTCGCGGCCAATCGCCCAATCCAGTTCCCGCGCTGTGATGGTGGCGCCGAAGTCTTGCCCCAGATCAGCGGCAGACTTGGCATCGCCCAGCACTTCCCAGGCCTCAGAGCCATAAGCGCGGATCAGGCGGCGGGTTCCGTAGGGAGACAGGAACGGATAGTCCGCTGCGAGTTTGCCTTGCAGCTTTTCCACATCCGCCACCGCAAAATCACCGCCGGGCAGGGCAATGCCTGCGGTCCAGTCCGCGGGCAGCTGGGGGAACACTTCGCCGATCTTTGCCAGCGCGGCCTCCGCCAGCTTGCGGTAGGTGGTGATCTTGCCGCCGAAGACATTCAGGAGAGGCGCCTGGGCCTGATCCAGTGTCAGCACATACTCGCGGGTCGCCGCGGTGGCAGAGCTGGCACCGTCATCATAGAGCGGGCGCACGCCGGAGTAGGTCCAGACGATATCGTCGCGGCTCAGCGGCTGATTGAAGTACCCGGACGCGAAATCAATCAGATAGTCCTGCTCGGCTGCAGTGCATTCCGGTGCGGTCTCCGGATCCGGATGATCGGCGTCGGTGGTGCCGATCAGGGTGAAGTCTTCCTCATAGGGAATGGCAAAAATGATCCGCCCGTCGGTGCCTTGGAAGAAATAGCAGCGGCCGTGGTCGAACAGTTTCGGCACCACGATATGGCTGCCGCGCACCAGGCGGATGTTTTCGCGGCTGTTTTGGCCCAGCTTCTGGTGCAGCACGTCGGCAACCCATGGCCCGCCTGCATTGACCAGCATTTTCGCGCGGCGCTGTTGGGTGTCGCCGCTGGCCTGATCCTGCAGGGTGATCACCCAGTGATCAGCGCGGCGCTCGGCGGACAGCACCTTGGTCCGGGTCAGAATCTCGGCGCCGCGGGCCTGTGCGTCGCGGGCGTTCAGTACCACCAGACGGGCATCCTCGATCCAGCAGTCGGAGTATTCAAAGGCGGTCTTGAACTTGTCCTTCAGAGGGCGGCCCGCCGGGTCGGCGGCTAGGTCCAGTTTCGCTGTGCCGGGCAGAATGCCGCGTTTGCCCAGGCTGTCATACAGGAACAGTCCCAGACGGATCAGCCAGGCCGGGCGGCGGCCCTTCATCCATGGCATGAAGGTTGTGAGCAGCTTGGAGGTCGGTGTCTCGCTGTCGAACCGCATGTCTTTGTGAAACGGCAGCACGAACCGCATCGGCCAGGAGATATGCGGCATTGCCTTCAAGAGCACCTCGCGCTCGATCAGCGCTTCGCGCACCAGGCGGAACTCGAAGTACTCCAGATAACGCAAGCCGCCATGGAACAGTTTGGTCGAGGCCGAGGAGGTGGCCGAGGCGAGGTCATTCATCTCTGCCAGCGTCACCGACAACCCGCGGCCCGCGGCGTCGCGGGCGATGCCGCAGCCGTTGATGCCGCCGCCGATGATGAAGAGGTCCGTAAAAGGCGTGTCAGTCATTTTCACTGCTTTCGTTTTGTCCTGCGGTCAGGATGCGGGTGCCGGCCGCCTGTGCGGCTTCGGCAAATTCTGCGGGAACCGGGCGGTCGGTGATGACGACATCCAGATCCGCCACTTCACAAATGCGCACTGGTGCGGAGCGGCCGAACTTGCTGCCGTCGCAGACCAGCACTTTTTGGCGGGCGTTTGTCAGGATTGCGCGGGCGACCGAAACCTCGCGGGCGTCGTGGTCCATCACTGCGCCATCAGCGTCCAGGGCGGAGGCGCCGATGACGGCGAAATCCACCTTGTAGCGGGCGAAGAAATCCATCGCGTCCTGGCCGACGATAGCGCCGTCGCTCTGCCGGACGGTGCCGCCGGCCAGGATCAGCTCCTTGGCCTGTCCGCCCATCATCATGTTGATAATGTTTATATTGTTGGAAAGAACGGTGAGGCCGCTGTGGCTGGACAGCGCCCGGGCAACCTGTTCGGTGGAGGTGCCGATGTTGAGCGAAAGCGAGCAGTTGTCGGGGATCAGCTCTGCCGCCAGAGCGGCCATCGCCAGTTTGTTGCCGGCGTTCAGCTTGCGCCGGTCCTCGTAGCCCTGGCTGGCGGCGGAGCTAACGCGGACGGCACCCCCATGCACGCGGGACAGCGCGCCGCGGGCCGACAGGTCGCGCAGGTCTGCGCGCACGGTCTGCAGGGAGACGCCAAAGCGGCGGGAGAGATCCTCGACCTCAACCCGGTCATACCGGTTCAAGAGTGAGATGATTTCGTTTTGACGGCCCAGTGCATCCATATGCTTTCCTTTCGCTGCGATTCTATAGCGCATTGGGTGCGGAGGGTCATCATTTGTTTTCGCATCTTTTCGCTTTCGTCTAAAGCGAAAGGGGGCGCCATTTCTGGTGCGCCCATGAGTGTCTTGTTTGCCGTGTGTCAGTTGAGCGGGATCAGGTGATTGTCCCAAGCCAGATCCGCGCGGTGCAGCAGCTGCAGTCCTGTATTAGAGATGGCATAGAACTGGCCGGTTCCGGTGCTGGCGGTGAACCCTCCTGCGGCGGCGGCCAGCCCGCAGACGTCGCTCATCCTGTGTTCCTGCAGCAGCATACCGCTGACAGTGTCCATCACCTGCAGCACGCCGCCGCGGGGGGAGGTGACGCCGATCTGGCTGCCGTCGGCGGAAAACGCAATGGAGCCGCCGTAGCCCTGCATGTTCAGCACCCGCGCGTCGTCCTCGGCCAGCAGGAAGGGGGCGCTGCCGGGATTATGCAGGCCCGCGGTGGGGACTTGCTCTCCCAGGTCTCCCTGCCACTGCATGGCAAAGCCTACGGTGCCATCCGCGCGCATAGCCAAGTGCCGGATCGAGTTCAGGTGCAACTCCTGCGGCAGTTCCATCTGGTCCTTCAGTTGACCCTCGAAGCTCAGATAGCTGAGGTTCGGGCGCATGTCGGCAAGGTTCAGCTTGGCGCGACCGCTGTCGGGGTGGGTCTCGATGCCGCCATTGGCCACCGCCAGCCCCGGCGCATCGCGGCGCAAAAGCATATCGTGCGGTCCTATGCCGCCGGAGGGGAAAACAGCAATACGGCGGTAGTCGCCGCGGGCCTCCCAGACGCCGATCACGCCGCGGGCGTTTTCATAGTCGTTCTCGGTGGTGAACAAGCGGCTGCCGTCCGGCGAAAACACACCGTGGCCGTAGAAGTGGTGGCCTGCAGGCGGCTCCAGCCGGGCGAGGACGGAACCGGTGCGGCAGTCGATCACATCGGCAAACCGGCCCGGGCGGCGGGCAAAGGCGACGGCCTCCGGACGGCTGGGATGCGCTGCTGCCGCGTGGCCGCGGCCGGGCAGGGGGTGGCGGAACAGGATTTTGCCGGTTTCGGTGAGGCCCGCCAGCAGGAAGTCGCCGCTGGTTTCTTTGCCGGCGGACAGGAAGGCCGGGCTGCCCGCAGCGGCCCAGCTGGGTCGCGGGATAAGGGCGGAGGCCACCAGGCCGACCAGAAATCCGCGGCGCGAGGTCATGGCGGGGTCCCTTCCGTCAGTCGCCGTCAAGCGAATTGAAACCTGCGGCCACGCCGAGAGCCGGGCCAAGGCGTTCAGAGGCAAGCGCGCGAAGGTCTTTCACCTGCTGGCGCAGGGCCTCAATCCGGATGCGGGCGTCGGGGTCCGCGACACCTGCAAAGACAAGGTCGTTCAGCGCTTCGGCGCGGTTGCGGACCTTTTGAAAGCCGTGCAAGAGGTCAGCCTTCAGGGCAACATCATCCTGCGCCAAGGCCAGCGCCAGCGGCTCCATCGCGTTCAGCGACAGCAGCACATGGCGCAGGCTGCGCCCGGAGCGGCGGGCCTCGGCACGGCCAGGGCGGGGCTTGTCATAGGTGCCGAGCGGGCGGCCCAGGCGCATGTCGTCCAAGACCTGCAGTCCGGTCGTCAGCGCCTTCAGCAGTTCCTGGGTGATTTCGTCTTCGCTGCGGTAGCGGGCGGCGGGTGCGCGCATTTCGGTGGCGTAGTTCGCCTCCCAATCCGCGGCGATGGCCTGCGATGTGGCAGCTATATCCGCGCTGATGGCGCGGGTCAGGGTGCAGCGGTATTCCGCGCTGCCGGCGGAGGAGAGTTCGGGGTCGTACAGGAGGTATTCCAGCGCGTAAAACCCGCGGGCGGCGATGCTATAGCTGGCGAATGCGGCCGGGTCGGTGATGCCCTCATCCTCGCTGCGGATCAGGGCGGCCAGGGCCTTGGGGGTTTTGCCGCGGCTGTCGGGCCAGAAGGCCAGCGCAAAGGCGCGGCTGTCCGTTTCCGTCGGGCCGAAGCGGTAGTGGCTGGCGGCAATCCAGGCGTCAAAGGCCTCGCCATAGGCTGCGCGCAGGGATCCGGACTTCGGCGCGCAATTGGCTTGGGCAGCATTGGCCAGCGCGGCTGTATCCGCTTCAAGCGCCGCAAAGGCCGGGACAATCAGCTGGTTGGTAATGCTGCTGGAGAGATCGGATGCGGCTGCAGGCGCTGCCGCGAGGGCCAGGGCAAGGGCCAAGGCGCGCATCAGAGGCTCTCCAGGAAAGAAATCAGGGCGGCACGTTCCTGCGGCGGCAGCTCTACAACGCGGGCTTTCGCGGCTTCGGCTTCGCCGCCATGCCACAGGACGGCTTCCAGCAAGGTGCGGGCGCGGCCGTCGTGCAGGAAGGTTGCGCGGGGCGACACCTGCTGCGTCAGGCCAATGCCCCAGAGCGGTGCGGTGCGCCATTCGCGGCCCGTGGCGCGGCCTTCGGGGCGGTTGTCGGCCAGACCCTCGCCCATGTCGTGCAGCAACAGGTCGGAGTAGGGCCAGATCAGCTGGAAACTCTGCTCCGGACGGTCTGTCAACCGGTGAGTCACGTATTTCGGCACATGGCAGGAGGCGCAGCCCGTATCATAAAACACCTGTTTCCCGCGAAGAATTTCGGGGTCGCCGGTGCCGCGGCGGGCGGGCACGCCGAGGTTGCGGCTGTAGAAGGTCACCAGATCCATATTGGGCTGGTCGATCTCGGTTTCACGGGAATCACCGCCGCCATGCGGAGCGGATTGGCAGGCCGCTTGCAGATCGGTGCATTCGCCCGCGTGGGCCGGGAACAGCGGGGTGGAGATGCCGATATCACCGGAAAACGCGCCTGCGGATTGCTCATGCACGGTTGGCGAGCCGGCTTTCAGCCCGAAACGGCCCAGCATGATCTGGTGGAATTCCCGCGACCAGACCAGATTGGCGCGGCCGGAGATGCCGTCGCCGTTGGCGTCTTCCTCGTCTGCATGGGCGAGGATGTCCGCGGCAGGGATCGCTTCCAGCAGGCCCAGGCCGATCATCGGCGGCGCCACGCGGGGGCTGAGCATCGCGCCGTCCGCCAGCGGGCCATAGCCGAGATCGGCAGCGGTATAGCTGGGGCGGCGCAGGGTGGCGGTCTCATTGCCATTCAGGGCGACCTCGATTTCCTCGTATGCGACCTGCAGCTTGTACTCCGGCGCGACGCCGGGGGCTGAGAAATCCTGCAGCTGGTTGCCATAGTTCGGATCCTGCGCGGTGCCGATGTAGTCTGTGATCTCTTGCATCTCCGGCGGCACCGGGCCGGGGACGGAAATCCGCAGGAACATGGTTGTTGAACTGTAGTCCGGCTGCTCCGGCACGTGGCCGCGCCCGTCCTTCAGATGGCAGCGCTGGCAAGACCGTGCGTTGTAGAGCGGGCCAAGCCCGTCCGAGGCCTTGGTCGAGGCGGGCGAGAACACCCAGATCTTCTTGAACAGCCCGTTGCCGAGCTTGAATTCCAATTCCTGTTCAAAGCTGAGGTTGGCGGAATGTTGCGAGAATGCCTCGTCATCCGATCGGGCGCGCACGGTGGCGGCGCCTGCGGGCAGGTTTTCAAACGGCTCTGCCGCCGAGAAATCCGCGGCGGGCGCAACCGCTCCGGCAATCCGGGCGCGTTCGGCATCAGTGCGGGGCAGGGGGGAGAGGTGCGGCTCTGCCTGGTACTGGCTGGCCAGGTCCAGCGCCGCAACGGGGCTGGCCGCCGCAAGCGCGGCAGCCAGTGCAATGTTAGTCTTCAACCTCTGCCATCTTTGTGGCGTTGAGCTGGGCATAGTTTTCGGCACCGATCCGGTCATGCAGTTCAAGCTGTGTCTCAAGGAAATCGATATGGCCTTCTTCGTCGGCCATCAGGTCTTCAAACAGCTTTTGGGTGACATAGTCGCCCGCGGTGTTGCAGGCGTCGCGGGCTTCCTTGTAGAGCGCACGGGCGTCCACTTCGGCAGCAAGGTCGCATTCGAGGGTTTCTTTGGGGGTCTGGCCAATCCGCAACGGGTCAAGCTTTTGCAGGTTCGGGTGGCCGCCCAGGAACAAAATCCTTTCAATCAATTTGTCCGCGTGCTGCATCTCCTCGATGCTTTCCTCGCGGCTTTTCTTGGCCATGCTGCCCAGGCCCCAATCGTCCTGCAGCCGGTAATGCAGCCAGTACTGGCTGACCGCCGTCAGCTCATGCCGCAGAGCCTTGTTCAGATGGTCGATAACCTTGGCGTCGCCCTTCATTATTCTTCTCCCGAATTATTCCAGCGCGTAAATTCGCAAGCTGCGCAGGTACTTCCAGCTTACTGCTGGCACGCATGGTGTCGAGGAAAAGCGGCATGCAACCGCCGCAATCGGCGGATTTTCCCAGCGCGTGATAGATCTTGCCGGGAGTGATTATCGTTTCAGGGTCGGCGCTTCGCATCCAGTCGATGGCGGCGCGGATATCGTGGTCCGAGATCTGTGTGCAGTGGCAAACGATCATGCTGCCTGCGTCCTTGCCTGCTGGCCGCAAAGGCCAAGTGATTCCGTTGGAAAATATATCCGACAAAATTACTGGGGTTTCAAGTGTTATTCAGAGTGAAACACTAAGGAATTGACGGATGTCTGCTGGCAACACAGGAAGGACCACAGAAAACGCGGCCCTTCTCAGATGTGATCTGTGGTTTGAATACGTTCAGTTGAAGACGGCCGAGGGGTTGTCGAGACTGTCGGAGCCTTCGAATGCAACGCCATCCAGCTTCAGCGCGGACACCACACGTTCAATTGAGCGGGTCTGGCCGATCAGCCCGTTGACGCCGCCCATGACAAGCGCTTCGCCGGCCTCATTGCCCTGCGCCAGCATCTGGTCATATGAGAAGCCGGCCTCTGCAGCGGTTTTGATGCGGCCAAGTGCCAGCATGGTGGCGGACAGCTTGGTGCGCAACTCCGAGTCCAACGTGGCGTCTTTTTCGGTCACCAGATCCGATAGGGAGGGGCCGGATACCAGTTCGCCGTTCACCCGCACGTATTCGCCGAGGTAGACGTTCTGCACGCCCAACCCATCGTAGTAGTGGCTGTTGTGGGTGTTGTCGGAGAAGCAGTCGTGCTCTTCCTCCGGGTCGTTCAGCATCAGGCCCAGACGCATCCGCTCACCTGCCTGTTCACCGTAGGACAATGAGCCCATGCCGGTCAGCATCGCGGTGATGCCTGCGTCCTCATCCGCCAGCAGTGCGGCGCGGGCGTCGCCGGCCTCGCCCCATTGCGCGGTGATCCACTCCAGATCGGAAATCAGCAGATCGGTCGCCGCCTGCAGATATTCGCCGCGGCGACCGCAGTTGCCGCCGGTGCAGGTGTCGCCCTGCGCGTAATCGGTCCAGGGCCGGTCGCCGGTGCCGTGCTCAGTCCCTTTCAGGTCCTGGCCCCAGAGCAGGAATTCGATGGCGTGGTAGCCGGTGGCGACATTGGCCTCGATCCCGTCAGCCTCGTGCAGGGCGCCTTCCAGCAGTTCCGGGGTGATCCTGGCAGCGTCGACCACCCTGCCGGACAGCTCAAAACTGGGATTGGCGATCACATTCAGTGCTGCCAGGGTGTTTTCGTCGCTAGGGCCGCCATATGACGCATCCACATAGTCGATCAGCCCTTCGTCGAGCGGCCAGGCGTTCACCTTGCCTTCCCAATCGTCTACGATGGGATTGCCGAAGCGGAACACCTCGGATTGCTGATAGGGCACGCGGGCCGCGATCCAGGCGGCACGGGCGGCTTCCAGGTTTTCAGCCGACGGCTGCGCCACCAGCGTGTCGACGGTGGCCTTGAGCACCTGCGCGGTGGCCAGGCTATCCTGGTACTTTGCTTCGGCGATATTGGCGTAGTTGGTTAGCACCGCCGCCTTGTCAGCGGCCAGGCCAGCGGTGGAGCCAACGGTTAGACCGGTGAGGGCAGCGCCCGCTAAAAAGACGGTTTTCATCAGCTAAGTCCTTAGGTTCGATAAAAGTTCAGTGGAGTGTGGCGGTGTCCGGGCGGACCGGCTGTGCGGGCGGTTGCAGACCCATGATCTGCTGCATCAGCAGCCCGCAGTCAGAGGCAAGCTGCGCAAGCTCCGGCACCTTGCGCGGGGTGACGATCAGCGAGGCCAGCACGTGGGCGTCGTCCTGCTGGCCTTCCGCGGCCGAAGCCAGCAGGTTGGCAAAGCAGTTTTCATCCGCGCCCAGGCATCTGCAGGTCATGCCGTGGCGCACCAGCGGGCGGCGGCCATGGGCGGCGCAGAAATTGCACAAGTAACCAAAGGCCTCAAAGGCGGCATCGGCGAGTTCGGGGCCGAAGTTCACCTCGAAATCACGGCGCATCTGCGCCCGGGTCTCCTCGCCGGAAAACCAATGGCGCAGGTAGATTACCGCGCCGGCCTCCAGCGGCGGCAGGTCCGACAGGGTGCCGACGGTGACCCCGCCGCGGGGATGGAGAGCTGCGCCGCTCATTTGGTCAGGATCAGCTTGCCTGCGCGGGTGATGCGCAGCGAATAGATCTGGCCGTTCAACAGGATACGGGCCTGGGTGCCGCCGCGGGTCAGGTCCTCTGCGTGATAAGTCGGGAAGACCTCGGCGGTGGCCTCAGTCGGGACAGGTTTGGAAGTAATCTGGTTCATGACGTGCGCCCATCGCTGAATTCCGCCCTGTCCAGAAGCCATTCCAGACAAAAACCGGACAATGCACCGGAGGGTGCAAAGACCTGCGGCCACAATTGGCGCATGTCCTCGGACTCCGGTTCCTTGATGTCAGGGCCGCTGGGGCGGCGCACACTGGTCGGCATGGGGGCGATCTCGGTTGATTGAATGTCACTCGGGCTCGCCCGATCTGAGTCAGGCTGGCTGGAATGCTGTATACCTGATTTATTTACTCACCTATGTCAATCCGAGTTTTTTAGTCGGAAATAAATTTTGCGCAACGGCAAGAGGATGGCAAAAGAAAAGGCCGCCCCTGGGGCGGCCTTCATACCAGTTATTTCCTGTTGCTTCAGGCGCGGGTTCCAGAGAAACGTTCCTGCCACTCTTCGCGCTGCTCGTCGGTGATCTTGGCAAACAGCACCTCCGGCACCGTGAAGCCATGGCCCGCAGGCAGGGCCGACAGAGCCGCCGCTACATCGTCAGGCCAGCTGCGGTCATCCGAGTTCAGCGCTGCCATCAGGGTGTCTGAGGCCTGCGGGATGAAAGGGGCGGACAGCACGGCGTAAAGGCGGATCAGATTGAGGCCCAGGCGCACCTGCGCAGCGGCACGTTCGGGGTCTTCCTTGAACACCGACCAGGGCGCGGCGGACTGCAGGTATTCATTTCCGGCAACCCAGATCGCCCGCAGCTCCTGCGCCGATTTGCGGACCTCCATCGATTCCATATGGCCCTCATAGGCGCGGATGCGGGTGGTGAGTTCGTCAATCAGCGCCTGCTCCTGCGCGCCGTATTCCCCGCCTGCCGGAACCTCTTCACCGAATTTGGAACGGCAGAATTTGGTGATGCGGCTGACGAAGTTGCCCAGCACGTCGGCCAGATCCTTGTTCACCGACTGCTGGAAGTTCTCCCAGGTGAATTCAGAGTCGCTGCTTTCGGGAGCGTGGGACAGCAGCCACCAGCGCCAGTAATCCGCGGGAAGGATCTCCAGCGCCTGGTCCATGAAGACGCCGCGGCCTTGGCTGGTGGAGAACTGGCCGCCGTCGTAGTTCAGGTAGTTGAAAGACTTCAGGTGATCGACCATCTTCCACGGCTCGCCGGAGCCGAGGATGGTGGCCGGGAAGGACAGGGTGTGGAAGGGGACGTTGTCCTTGCCCATGAACTGGACGTATTTGACGTCCTCGGCGCCCTTGTCGGTGCGCCACCAGCGCTGCCAGTCGGCGTCGGATTTGCCGTTGGCATCAGCCCATTCGCGAGAGGCCGCGATATATTCGATCGGTGCGTCGAACCAGACGTAAAAGACCTTGCCTTCCATGCCCGGCCAGTCCTCACCGCCTTTCTTGACCGGCACGCCCCAGTCCAAGTCGCGGGTGATGCCGCGGTCCTGCAGGCCGTCGCCGTCATGCAGCCACTTCTTGGCGATGGAGGTGGTCAGCACCGGCCAGTCGTTCTTGCTGTCAATCCAGGCGTCAAGCTGATCCTTCAGCTGCGACTGGCACAGATACAGGTGCTTGGTCTCGCGCACTTCCAGGTCGGTGGAGCCGGAAACTGCCGAGCGCGGGTTGATCAGGTCTGTCGGGTCCAGTTGCTTGGTGCATTCCTCGCATTGGTCGCCGCGGGCCTTTTCATAGCCGCAGTTGGGGCAGGTGCCTTCGATATAGCGGTCGGGCAGGAAGCGGCCGTCAGCGTTGGAGTAGACCTGTTTTTCGGTCACTTCGCGGATCAGGCCTGCCTCAGCCAGCTTGCCGGCGAAATGCTGGGTCAGCGCGTGGTTCTGCGGGCTGGAGGAGCGGCCGAAATGATCAAACGACAGGGCAAAGCCCTTGGCGATTTCCGCCTGGGTCTCATGCATCGCAGCGCAGTATTCCGCCACCGGCTGGTTGGCTTTGGCTGCGGCCAGTTCCGCCGGGGTGCCGTGCTCGTCGGTGGCGCAGAGGAACATCACCTCATTGCCGCGTCCGCGCTGGAAACGGGCGTAAAGGTCGGCCGGCAGCTGGCTTCCCACCAGGTTGCCCAGATGCTTGATCCCGTTGATATAGGGGATCGCCGAAGTGATCAGAATGCGTGCCATGCCATCCATCCAGGTAATACGTCAAAGGCCCGTCTAACGCATGGCGCAGGCGGCGGGAACCCCGCCTGCAGAATTCGCTGGAAATAAGAGGCGGGCGTGCAGTTCATGCTTGAACTGCAATCCGGGCTGGCGCACTCAGGGGTTGTGAAACTCTATCTTAAACCCTTGAAAGCTCACAAGAGCGTTACCATATGATTTGTATGCCACGGCATACATTTGAGAGGCATTCCATCGGTGTTCAACTTTCTGCTTGATGGCGCATTTGCGCCGTTCTCCCTTGCACTCGCCCTGCTGGGCGGGCTGGCGGCCCTGGAGCTTGCGGCTTTGCTGCTTGGCGGCAGCCTGATCAGCGGTGATGGCGAAGCGGGGATAGACGGTGCAGATGGGGCCGGCGCAGGCGGGTTTCCCGATGCCGGCGATTTGGGTGCTGATGCCGCTGCGGACGCGTTGGGCGATCTGGGAGACATAGATCTTGCGGATATCGACGGTGCGGATGCGCTGGACAATGCCGGAGCTGCAGACGCTTCGGGCAGCCTGGCGTCCTGGCTGGGTCTGGGGCGGATGCCGATGCTGATCTGGCTGGCGGCAGTCCTGATGGGGTTCGGCCTCAGCGGCATTGGCCTGCAGATGGTGCTGACGTCTTATCTGGGCTTTACAGCGCCTGTCTGGATGGCGGCACTGCCCGCAGGCGCCTTTGGCCTGTGGTTCGCGCGCGGCTTCGGCGGGATCTTTGCCAGGGCTTTGCCGCAAACCGAAACAGAGGCGCTGTCAGAGCGCAGTCTGGGCCGCCGCCGCGGGGTGATCACTCAGGGAACCGCGGCCGCAGGACGCCCGGCCGAGGTGCGCGTCATGGATGGTTACGGCAACGCCCATTACCTGCGCGCTGAACCTTTCGCTGCAGGCGAGGAACTGGCCCAGGGCACCGAGGTGCTGGTGATGCGCGACCGCCGCAAGGACCGCTTTGTGCTGATCGCACTGTCTGAATAACCTGCCGGACTGGTCCGTCCGGCTCACTGAAACCAAAAAAACACTGAAATCCTATTATCCAAGGAGGCATTCCGCATGGAACTTCAATTCATGCTCATTGTAGTGGTGAGCGCTCTTGTCTTTCTTCTGGTCTTCGGCCTGGTTCTGGGCCGGCTTTACAAACGGTCATCCCGCGAGATCAGCCTGGTGCGGACCGGGGCTAACGGAAAGAAAGTCATCATGGATGGCGGCGTTCTGGTGGTGCCGCTGCTGCATGAGGTGAGCCCGGTCAACATGAAGACCCTGCGTCTGGAAGTGCAGCGCAACAATGACGGCGCGCTGATCACCAAAGACCGGATGCGCGTTGATGTTGGCGTCGAGTTCTACGTCTCTGTTATGGCGACGGTTGAGGGCATCGCCCGCGCCGCGCAGACACTGGGCGACCGCACCTTTGATGTGGAGCAGCTGCGCGAGATGATCGAGGGCAAGCTGGTGGACGGCCTGCGCGCGGTTGCGGCGCAGATGACCATGGACGGGCTGCACGAAAACCGTGCCGACTTTGTTCAAGAGGTGCAGAATGCCGTGTCCGAGGACCTTCTGAAGAATGGTTTGTCGTTGGAATCGGTGTCGCTGACCGCATTGGACCAGACCCCGTTCGAGGCGCTGGATGAGAACAACGCCTTTAACGCGGTGGGCATGCGCAAGCTGGCGGAGGTGATTGCCACCTCCAAGAAGGAGCGCGCGCAGATTGATGCTGAGGCTGAGGTCGCAGTGCGCCGTGCGGCGATGGAGGCGGAGCGCCAGCGCCTGGCTATCGAACAGGACGAAGAGCAGGCCAAGATTGAACAGGCCAAGCAGGTCGAGACCATGAAGGCGGCGCAGGAGGCAGAGATCGCCCAGCGGCGCGAGGACTCGATGCGCGAGACCGAACGCGCCCGGATTGCACGTGAAGAGGCCATCCGTTCGGCGGACATCGCCCGCGAAGCCAAGATCCGCGACGCTGAAATCGCCAAGGAACGCGCTGTCCGCGAGGCGGAAATCGCAAAGGAACGCGAACTGGAAGTGGCGGAGCAGGAGCGCCAGATCATCATCGCGCAGAAGTCCGAGGAGGAAAGCCGTGCGCGGGCGTCTGCAGACCTGGCCCGGGCCGAGGCAACCAAGGCAACCGAAGCGGTGGCAACTGCCCGCCAGGTGGCCGAGGCCGAGCGTCTGAAGCAGATCACCCTGATTGAGGCCACCCGCGAAGCCGAGCGTCAGGCGACCGGCATCCGCCTGGCGGCACAGGCAGAGAAGGAAGCGGCCGCCGACCGCGCCGAAGCCCGCCGCGAGGAAGCGCAGGCCGAAGCGGATGCGCTCAATATCCGGGCCGAGGCCAAGAAGAATGACATGCTGGCTGAGGCGGAAGGCAAGCGGGCGATTGTCGATGCGGAAAACGCCCTGTCGGGTGAGCTGGTCCGGATGAAGATCGACCTGGCCCGGATCGAGGCGATGCCCGCGATCATCAGCGAGATGGTGAAGCCGGCTGAGAAGATCGACTCGATCAAGATCCACCAGGTCAGCGGCATCGGTGCCGGTGCGCCCTATACCGCGGCAGGTGCTGCCAGCAACGGCGAAAAGCCGGTGGTGAACCAGGCGCTGGATTCGATCATGGGCATGGCCGTGCAGATGCCTGCGCTGAAAAAGCTGGGCGAGGAACTGGGCCTGTCGATGGAAAACGGTGTCAGCGGAGTTGCCAGCCAGGCGCTGGGTGTTGACGCAGACGATACCGCGGCGGCGGAGGTGCCTTTGCTGAATGGCGCAGCCGGAAAGGCTCAGGCGCCGGAGGCTGTGGAAGCTGCCAAGGACTGAATGCCGCAGGAAAAATGAAAAGAGGGCCGGGAAACCAGCCCTCTTTTCTTGTGCGGGTGAGTGGTGGCTGCCGCAGGCTGTTCAACGCCAGTAGTTGTTGGCCTGCGATACGGTTTGGAAATTCACCGCCACTACATGCGACACGGCAATCAGGCTGTCGTAGTTGCTGGCATATCCCGGCCGCATCTTGTTGCGTGCGTCTTCATCGGGCTGGGTCAGTTTCACCGCCATCCGCGAAAGTTTGATTGCCAGCTGGTAGCCTTCTTCTGGTGTTGCGGTTTTCAGGTTGGGTAGCCAGGACATGTTGTCTCCAATTTGTATCGTGCGCGACCTATATTCAGACATTGACGGCGGCCGGGACCGGAGTCAAGAAGTGAATCGTGCGCGATATTTAATGGGGCTGATCATGAAACCGTCCGACGTTCCAAACCGTGCAGGCGATCTGTTCTGTTTTGGGCTTTATACAGCCTCTCATGCGGTGAACCGGGCCTACGCGCCGCATTTGAAGAAGCTGGGCCTGACCTATCCGCAATATATCACACTGACTCTGTTGTGGGAGGAAGACAGCCAGATGGTGAATGCGCTGGCGCAGAAGCTGGGGATGGAAACCAGCACGCTGACTCCGCTCGTCAAGCGGCTGGAGGCCATGGGCCATGTCACCCGCTGCAAGAGCGCGTCGGATGGGCGCGCTGTGGAGGTTCGGCTGACGGCGCAGGGCAGGGCGCTCGCGGCAAAAGCCCCGGAGGTGACAGCCTGCATGATCGGCCAGACCGGATTGACTCTGGCTGAGCTGGAAGCCCTGCAGCGGCTGTTGTTCAAGCTGCGGAACGGCCTTCAACCCACGCAGCAGCCTGCCCTTGGGGAGGGGCGCTAGCGCCCCTCGCGTGAGCGTTTCAGCAGGCGGCCGATAGTGAAGGAGGTGCGCGGCGCATAGACATAGCTGGTGCGCTCTGCCGGGGTGGCGCGGACTTTCATCCGGCTGAGGCCAAAGGCGATCAGAGCCAAGTGGCCGCAGGCGACATAGGCAAACAGCGCCGTCGGGCCGAAGCTGTCGATCAGCGCCGAGGAGACATAGGGCGAGGCGATGGCGCCAAGCGCGTACCAGAACATCAGCGCGGCCGACAGCTCAACCCGTTCGGCAGACGTGGCAAAGTCGTTGGCATGGGCGGCAGAGACCGAGAAGATCGGGAAAGTGGTGAAGCCGAAGAACCCGGCTGCCAGCATCACGCCCAGAGTGCCGGTGCCGCTGGCGGCCATGGTAATAGCGCAGCTGAGGATGGCGATGCCGGACAGCCAGATTAGCACCCAGCGGCGGTCGTATTTGTCGGCGAGCCAGCCCATCGGATACTGCGCCAGCGCGCCGCCCAGGACGAAAGAGGCAAGGAAGAAGGCGATCTGGCCGATTTCCAGACCGACCTCCTGGCCATAGACCGGGCCGACCATCCGGAAGGAGGCGGAGCTGAGCGCCGAAACGATCACGCCTGCCACTGCCAGCGGTGAACAGCGCCACGCCAGTTTGGGGCGCAACCGGGGGGCGTCGGGGGTTTCCGGCTGGCTGGCCTTGGTCAGCGTGAGCGGCAGCAGGGCCGCACAGCACACCACGGCCAGAAGATTGTAAGAGATGTAAACCGCAGGCGGCAGCACCGCGATGATCAGCTGCGCCGCCAGCGATGCACTCATGTCGGCAATCCGGTAGGTGCCCATGGCACGGCCGCGGTTTTCATTGGTGACCTTGGCGTTCAGCCAGGCCTCGATCACCGTATAGGCGCCGGCCACGCAAAGGCCGGAAGCGATCCGCATTGCCGCCCAGGCATAGGGGTTTTCCGTCAGCGTGTGGCCCAAGAGGCCCATTGCCCCCAGTGCGGTACAGACCGCAAAGGCGCGGGAATGGCCGACATTGCCCATCAGCCGCGGCGCCCACCAGCAGCCGATGAAGAAGCCGAAGAAATGGGCCGAGCCGAGGAGGCCGATCTGCTCCTTGGTGAAGTTGAGCGTCAGGCCGGAGATCGCATCGAGCGGGCCGACGCCCCCCGTGGACAGCTGCAGCAGGATGACGGAGAGGAACAGGGCGGCAAAGGAGACGATCAGGCGCATAACGTTGCGACCATGACAGGCTGACGCGGCATTGCCAGCCGGTTTCCGCCAAACCTGTGTCGTATTTCTGCGCGGCGGTGTTTTTCGGCATCTGCGCCGGTGCCGGGGCGGCGGCTCTAGCCCGCGCGGCGGATGCGGGCCTTGATGGCGAGGCGGACGCGGTCGGCAACCAGATCCCCATAGCCGGTGGCGCCGAAGGCGGCGCGGCTCAGCTGGCCTGTCAGCTGCACATCCAGCTCGCTGAGGTCATCCGGGGCGCTGCCGGGGCGGCGGTAGAGTGCAGCCTGCAGGGTGAGCGGGCGGGTGGTCCCGCGCAGGGTAAGCTCTCCTTCGATCGCGGCACCGCCCGAGATCCGCCCGTCCGGTCCGAGCCGGACACGGGTGGAGCGGAAGCGGATCTGCGGGTGGCGTGCGGTGTCTAGGACACCGGGGCCTTTCAGCGCTTCGGTGGCAAACACCAGTCCGGTGCGGGCACGGCGGGCGTCGAGAGTGATGTCGGCCTGGCTGCGGGCCAGGCTCTGCGGGTCGATGCGGATGCGGGCCTTGGAGACCGGAAGGCGCCCGTGCTGCGGCTGGCCGCTGAGCAAGAAGGTGAACCGCACATCGGTTGCCTCCGGCACCAGCTGATATGCCAAGGGCGCCGCCCTCAGCGCTTGCGGCGCCAGCAGCGCCGCTGTGAGACCGGCGAGCAGTTTGCGCCGCTGCATTCGGTGTGTGACCAACAGTGCTTTCCTTTGCGCTTATGTGCTGCAGGCAGAGTGTAGCCGGATTGGCGGGGTCTGGCTGCTCACTTTCGCGCGTGCGGCCGTGAGGCGCGGGAGGGGGAGGCTCTCCCGCCAGGCGGCGGCTTTTGGCAAAGCCTTTGCCTGTTGGGCCCGGCACCGGGCGACGCCCGGTGCCGGGCCCAATGCCGCTAGGTCAGCGCTGGCGCAGCCAGCGGTGACTGCGGTTGCGGGAGAACCCGGGAAGCCGCAGGGCGTGCGGTCTGCTGGCTGGCCGCGCCGGGCGGCAGCGGGGCGGCCTGCAGCGGGCCGCCTGCACGGGCCCGGGCGATCTGCCAGCTGCGCGGCGGCAGTGTGCGGGCGCGCAGACGCTGCAATGTCCAGCACATGCGGCTGCCCGCCGGGGAGCGTCCGGCCGCCCCGCAGCTGGCGGGCAGGCCGCTGGCGGGGCGGGGCGCATGGGCCAGGTGCCAGCGGCTTTCGATGCCCTGGGCGCCGCCCAGGCCGGGGGTCAGCAGCAGGCCGACCGGCGCCGGGCCGAAGGTGCCGCCAGCCTCTGCCGCCAGATGCAGCCGCCGCACCGGGGTCATGGCGGGCGGCTCTGCCAGCTCTGCCACTACCAGCGCCGCCGCGCCGCCGCGCAGAGTTTCTTCCATTGCCCAGAGCAAGTCCTCTGTCCGGGCGGTTTGCACGAACAGGAACCGCGCCGGGCTGGCATCCTCCGCCATCCCGTCCGGGTTCAGCGGTTTGCCGGCTTGCGGTGCGGACAGCCACAGCACCGGTCCCTGGGCCGCAGCAGCCAGCCACAGCGCAAAACTGTGGCGGGCGGGGCCGCAGGCCTCATGCACCCGGGCCAGTTCCAGCGCCACCCCCTCTGTCAGGGACAGCGCCGGGCGGGGTTTGCGGCTGCGGCAGGAAAGCAGATGAGTCGGCATGCCGGCAAACTAACATGTTCGCTTTTTGTTCTCAATCGGCTCAAGTTGCCGGAGCCGCCTGTTTTCGTGCGCGGTGCGGCGGGCTTCAGCTTTCGCGCGGCACCACCGGGCCGCCCTGTTTGGCCCATTCGGTGAAGCCGCCCTGAAGATGCACCACCGGTTTCAGCCCCATCTCCATCGCCGCGCGGGCGCTCAGGGCCGAGCGCCAGGCGCTGGCACAGTAGAAGACATAAGTCTTGTCCTGGTTGAACACAGGCTTGTGATAGGGGCTGTCCGGGTCGATCCAGAACTCCAGCATGCCGCGCGGGCAGGAAAACGCGCCGGGAATCATACCGCTGCGCTGCAGTTCGCGGATGTCGCGCAGGTCGATGAAAACGTAATTTTCGTCCAGCACTTTCTGCTTGGCGTCCTCGACGCTCATCGTCTCCACAAGGCTGTTGGCCTCCGCGAGCAGCGCCTTGACGCCCTTGGTGATCTGTTGCGGCATCTCATCTCTCCTCCTCGGTTTGCCCGCAGGCTGGCGGGTTTGCGCCGCGGGGGCAAGCCGCTTGCACTTGCCGCCCTGCCGGTTAGGGTCGCGGTCAGATCCGCAGCAGGGGAGCGCGCAAGATGAAAATGAACCCGTTGGGCCGCACCGGCATGAAGGTGTCCGAACTGTGCCTGGGCACGATGACATTCGGCACCCAGACGCCCGAGGAAGAGGCGCATGCGCAGATGGATATGGCGCTGGCGGGTGGCGTGAACTTTATCGACACTGCCGAGATGTACCCGGTGAATCCGGTCAGCGCGGAGACCCTGGGCAACAGCGAACGCATCATCGGCACCTGGAACGCAAAGACCGGACGGCGGGGCGAGTATATCCTGGCGACCAAACATTCCGGCGAGGGGATGAAACACGTGCGCGGCGGGGCGCCGATTTCCTCTAGAACCATCGCGCCCACCGTGGAGGCCTCGCTGAAGCGGCTGAAGACGGATTACATCGACCTCTACCAGTTCCACTGGCCAAACCGGGGCAGCTACATGTTCCGGCAGAACTGGACTTATGATCCCTCAAGCCAGAATCGCGAAGAGACGCTGGCCAATATGGAGGACTGTCTGGAAGCGCTGCAGCGCGAGGTGGAGCGCGGCACCATCCGCGCCTTTGGCCTGTCCAACGAGAGCGCCTGGGGCACCGCGCAATGGCTGCGGCTGGCGGAGGCGAAGGGCTGGCCGCGGGTGGCCTCAATCCAGAACGAATACTCGCTGGTCTGCCGGATGTATGACACCGACCTGGCCGAGCTGAGCGTCAATGAGGACGTCGGCCTGATGGCATTTTCGCCGCTGGGCACCGGATTGCTGACCGGAAAATACCAGGACGGGGCGGTGCCGGAAGGCTCGCGCAAGTCCATCAGCCCGGAGCTTGGCGGACGCCACAGCCCGCGGGTTTATGATGCGGTGGCGGCCTATCTGGAGATCGCGGCGCGCCACGGGCTGGACCCGGTGCACATGGCGCTGGCCTGGTGCCGCACGCGGCCGTTCATGGCCTCGGCGATCTTTGGCGCCACCCGTCTGGCGCAGCTGGAGCATATTTTGAAATCGGTGGAGCTGGAACTGAGCCAGGAAGTGCTGGACGAGATCAATGCTGCGCATCGGATGCATCCGATGCCTTATTGAGGCGGGCGGAGGAGGGGGTGCTGCCCCCTCTTGCGCTTGAGGCGCAATTCACCCCCGGGATATTTTCAGCCAGATGAAGAGGATCCTGCCGGGATTAATGCGCGGTCGGGCGGGCCTGTTCCTGGCGCAGGTCGCGGGCGGAGGTGCCATGTGCGGTGCGGAAGGCACGGGCGAAGCTGGACTGCGAGGTGAAACCGGTCGCCATCGCCACATCCATCAGCGGCATCGCGGTGTCGGTCACCAGGCGGCGGGCCTCGGCCAGGCGCAGTTGCAGGTAGTGATCCTGCGGCGTGGTGTTGAGCTTGAGCCGGAACTGCTGCTGCAGGCTGCGCGGGCTGGTGCCCAGGGTCTCGGCGATCATCGCCAGCGGCAGCGGCTCATCCAGCGAGGCCTCCATCAGCGCGTTGGCCTTGGCGGTGAGGGCACTGTGGCCGCGGTTGCCCAGGCGGCTTTGCGGCCGCGGCAGGGCGGCAGGTCCATCGAACAGAAACAGCCCGGCCACGCGGGAGGCAAAGCCTGCGCCATGGCGGGCGCTGATGATGTGCAGCATCATCTCGATCGCGGGGGTGGCGCCGCCGGAGGTCAGGCGGGCATCCGAGACGGTGAAACGGTCGTTGCGGGCGTCCACCTCCGGAAAACGGGCGGAGAAGTTCTCGAGGTCTTCCCAGTGGGTGGTGGCGGGGTGGCCGTCCAGCAGGCCTGCCTCGGCCATCAGCCACGGCCCGCCGTCGATGCCGGCAATGGTGGCGCCACTGGCGGCGATGCGGCGCAGGCCTGCCAGCAGGCTGGGGGTGGCATGGCGCGCCAGCTGGAAGCCCGCGACGACAATCAGCAGCTCGCAGCCCTGCAGCCGGGCCAGCGGAAAGCTGGGCACGGTGAGGCCGCTGGTCAGCATCGGCCGCTCGGCTGTGACACTGACATAATCCCAATCAAAGGCGGCCCGCCCGGCCAGCCGGTTGGCGGCGCGCATCGGGTCCACCGCCGCGGCAAAGGACAGCGTGTTGCATTCGTCCAGAACCAGAACCGCTGTTTTCAGCGGCCGGTTCTCGGGCTGCAGGATGTTTTTTGCGGATTTCATCAACTTCGATTCGCCTGGTGTAAACTGTGCCGCAAAAGGCTGCGGCAGAGTCGCCTGCAACGCAAATCGGAATCTGGGGAGGAGCCTGGGGATAACCCGCGGCAAAACCCTGTACATCGAAGGGAAAAGAAAAATGCCTCTGGAAATGAACCGGGACGTCTTCATCACCTGTGCCGTGACCGGCTCTGGCGGCACCCAGGATCGCAGCCCGCACGTGCCGCGCAGCCCCAAGCAAATCGCCGATAGTGCCATCGCCGCGGCCAAGGCCGGGGCCGCCGTGGTGCATTGCCACGTGCGCGATCCCGAGACCGGCGTGCCGTCGCGCCGCTTGGAACTGTACCGCGAAGTGACCGACCGGATCCGTGATGCTGAGGTGGATGTGGTGTTGAACCTGACCGCGGGCATGGGCGGCGACATGGTGTTTGGCGACACAGAAAACCCGCTGCCGTTGAAAGAGGCGGGCACCGACATGGTAGGCGCGACCGAGCGGATGGCCCATATCGCCGAATGCCTGCCGGAAATCTGCACGCTGGACTGCGGCACCATGAACTTTGCCGAAGCCGATTACGTGATGACCAACACGCCGGGGATGCTGCGGGCAATGGGGCAGATGATGACCGATCTGGGTGTGAAGCCGGAGATCGAGGCCTTTGACACCGGCCACCTGTGGTTTGCCAAGCAGTTGGTCAAAGAGGGAATTCTGGAGCCGAACGCGCTGGTGCAGCTGTGCATGGGGGTGCCGTGGGGCGCGCCGGATGATCTGAATACCTTTATGGCGATGGTCAATAACGTGCCGGACGACTGGACCTTCTCGGCCTTTGCGCTGGGTCGCAACCAGATGGCCTATGCGGCACAATCAGTGCTGGCGGGCGGCAATGTGCGGGTCGGTTTGGAAGACAACCTGTGGCTCGACAAGGGCGTGCTGGCAGAAAACTGGCAGCTGGTCGAGCGGGCCAACACCATCGTCTCGAACATGGGCGCGCGGGTGATCGGCCCCGCCGACGTGCGCGAGAAGCTGGGGCTGACCAAGCGCGCGCCGGTGGCGAAGTAAGCGGATTTTCGAGGGGGTGCCACGCGTGCACCCCCTGTACACCCCCTGTACACCCCCTGTGCACCGGCCATTGGGTCCTGCTTGAACTTGGGAGCGAAAACCCAATGATGCGAATGATAACCAACAAGGGGATTTCAGCATGGTTTTGGTAATGACGCTTCCGTTTGCAGGGATTGTTAGTCTTTCTGCCTTTCTTCAGGCAAGCGATGGCGGATGGAGGTACTTTGCCGCCGCGGTAGCCATGATGGCTGCAGCGTTGGCCGCTCCGGCATTTCTTCATGAGGGCTGGCAACAGGATGGGCAAATTGCGTTTCTCGTGGGAAGCGGCTTCAACGCTGGTGCATTGGTGTTGGCGGGCGCAGTGATCGGTTTGATCGGCAAGCGATTCAGTACAGCGGGAAAAGTAGGAGGCGTGGCATTTCTTGTCGGTATTGCCACGCTATGGACCTGGACTTGGATGAGTATTCTGACATGAAAACAGCAGCAATCATCGGCGGCGGGGTTATCGGCGGCGGCTGGGCCGCGCGGTTCCTTCTGAACGGCTGGAACGTGCGGGTGTTCGACCCGGACCCGGAAGCAGAGCGCAAGATCGGCGAAGTGCTGGGGAATGCCCGGCGGAGCTTGCCCGGTCTGGGCAATGTGGCGCTGCCCGCAGAGGGCACTCTGACCTTCCATGAGACCATCGCGGACGCGGTGAAAGACGCGGAGTGGATACAGGAGAGCGTGCCGGAGCGTCTGGACCTGAAACAGAAGGTCTATGCTGAGTTGCAGGCGCATTGCGCGCCGGATGCGGTGATCGGCTCGTCCACTTCCGGCTTCAAGCCGTCGCAATTGCAGGACGGGCGCGAGAACCCGGGCCAGATCGTGGTCGCGCATCCGTTCAACCCAGTCTACCTGCTGCCGTTGGCCGAGCTGGTCACCACCGAGGCCAACCCGGCCGGTGTCATCGACCGGGCCAAGGAGATCATCACTGCCATCGGCATGTATCCCCTGCACCTGAAGAAGGAAATCGACGCCCATGTGGCCGACCGGTTCCTGGAAGCGGTCTGGCGCGAGGCGCTGTGGCTGGTCAAGGACGGCATCGCCACCACCGAAGAGATTGACAACGCGATCCGCTACGGCTTTGGCATCCGCTGGGCGCAGATGGGCCTGTTCGAGACCTACCGGGTGGCCGGCGGTGAAGCGGGGATGAAGCATTTCATGGCACAGTTTGGCCCCTGCCTTAGCTGGCCCTGGACCAAGCTGATGGATGTGCCGGAATTTACCGACGAGCTGGTGGACCTGATCGCGGGCCAGTCGGACGAGCAGTCCGGCCAGTATTCGATCCGCGAGCTGGAGCGGCACCGGGACGACAACCTGGTCGGTATGATGCGGGCGCTGGGCGCAAACAACTGGGGCGCCGGCGCGGTGCAGAACAGCCATGACCTGAACCGCGAGGGCGAGGCGGGCTTGGTGCGCCAGATCGAAGATCTGGAAGACCTGAGCCAGCCGGTGCTGACCCAGAGCCGCGTGGTGCCGCTGGATTGGACCGACTACAACGGCCATATGACCGAGAGCCGCTATCTGGACGCGTTCGCGCAATCCACTGACCGGCTGATGATGATCATCGGCTGCGATGCGGAGTATATCGCCAACGGCGGCAGCTACTTCACCGCCGAGACTCATATCCGCCATATCGACGAGGTGCATGCGGGCGACCCGATCCAGGTGCGCACCCGGGTGATCATGGGGGCAGGCAAGAAGATGCACCTGTGGCACGAGATGTTCTGTGGCGAGCGGCTGCTGGCGACCGGTGAGCATATGCTGCTGCATGTGGACCTGAAGACCCGCCGCTCCGCCCCGCCTGCGCCGCATATCGAGGCCAATCTGGTCAAGCTGGCCGAGGCCCATGCGGCGCTGCCGGTGCCCGATGGGCTGGGCCGCGCCATTGGTGCGCCGCGGTGAGCGCTGAAGGAGTGAGCCGGGTTCTGGTCACCGCCGGCGGGTCTGGCATCGGCCGGGCAATGGCCGAGGGTTTTGCCGCTGTCGGGCATCAGGTCTGGGTCACGGATGTGAGCGCAGTGGCGCTGGCAGACGTGCCGGAGGGCTGGCGCACGACGGCAGTGGATGCCACCGATGAGGCGGGCGTTAAAGCGCTGTTTGCGGAGATCGCCGAGGTTTGGGGCGGGCTCGATGTGCTTTGCGCCAATGCGGGCATCGCCGGACCAACGGCGCTGATTGAGGACATCGCGCTGGAGGACTGGCGCAAATGTGTAAGCGTCAACCTTGAGGGCTGCTTTCTGGCTGCCAAATATGCGGCACCTTTGATGAAGGCCGCCAAGGCCGGGTCTATCATCGTGACGTCCTCGACTGCCGGGCAGTACGGCTACCCGAACCGGGCGCCTTATTGTTCCGCCAAGTGGGCTGTCATCGGGCTGATGAAGACACTGGCGATGGAGCTGGGACCGTTTGGCATCCGTGCCAATGTGATCTGCCCCGGCGCGGTGGAAGGGCCGCGGATGGAGGGCGTGCTGGAACGCGAGGCCGCGGCCAAGGGCATGACCCGGGATGAGGTCTATGCGGGCTATGCCGCGGGCACCTCGATGGGGCGGTTTGTCGAGGCCAGCGACATTGCCAATATGGCGGTGTTCCTCGGCTCGGACGCGGCGCGGCTGGTTTCGGGGCAGGTGATAGCGGTGGATGGCCATACTGAGAACCCGGATCCGAAGGTGTAAGCAGGGCTGAACGGGTGGGTCACGTTTCCCGGCGCGGGAAACGTCCCGGAAAACACGTGTTTTCCGAGCCGGAATTCGCGCCGAATTCCGGCGGCCCTGCTGCTATGTTCAGGAAATCGCCGCCCTGAGCGCGCGCAGCCGCCCCGGCAGCTGCCGTGCGGTGATATCGGCTTCGCGCACCAGGTTGTCGAAATGGCTGGTGAAGGTGGCGATCCTTTCCTTGTCGCGGAAGGCGAGATAATGGGTGCCGGCGTAAAAGACGCACAGAAGCGGCCCGAAGATCGTGATCGGTGAAGAGTAAAGCCGCTTGGCGTCGAACAGGTAGATGCGCAGGCGGGGGTAGAGCTGTTCGCAGAGGCGTTCGAACTGATCCAGCTGCTCCAGCCGGATCTCCAGCGGCAGGCCCTCGTAATAGCCCACGCCATGGGCAAAGCTGTCGAGTTCATAAAGCGGCAGGGCGATTTCATAATCTGACGGCGACTGGCGCATCCAGGTGAGCCGGTCCTCGGAGGCGCCGATGGCCTGATCTGCGGTGCGGCCCAGGTGCGGGGCGTATTCCCACTCCAGCAGCGCCCGGGTTTTCAGCATGTCAGGCAGCGCAGCGGGGACGTGGCGGATCTTGTAGCCCTCGGCCTCCTGGTGCCAGTCGAAGATCCGTTCATCGACCAGTGCGCGGGGGGCCTCAGACAGGGTGAGGCTGGAGGCCAGCAATTCGGCGGCGCTCTCGGGGCGGTCAGAGAGGCTGAGCAGCCAGTCGGCGGAGACCCCCAGCGCCCCGGCGCAGGCGCCGACCACATGCGCGTTCGGCAGCCGCGCGCCCTCATCCGTCAGCAGCTGCGAGATGGTGGAGCGGTCAACGCCGATGGCGCGGGCCAGGGCGCTTTGGCTGAGGCCGCTGTCGCGCAGGGCCTTGTTCAATCTTTGCCGGAACTGCTCAGCCCGCACCCGTTTGTCGATATTTTCTATCATGTGATTTGAAATATCACGAATGGTGGGTTTTGTTAACTGCATTCGGAATTCTGCACAGTCTGCGGCTGCGGTAGTTTGGAAACAAGCACTTATCGAAGACATTCAGGAGGCAGGATGGAAACGCGCAGGCGCTCCATAGTTAAGGCGGTGATTTGGAACGCCCTCGGGCTGATGACGATGACGCTGGTGGGGCTGGTTGCCACCGGGTCGGTTAAGGCGGGTGGGATGATGGCGCTGGTCAACACAGGCATCGGGTTCACGGTCTATCTTTTCTATGAGCGCGCCTGGGCAAAGATCAGCTGGGGGCGCAGCCATGTCTGAGCGCTGCAGCGAATACATGCCACGGGGCGTGGAGTGGGGTACGCTGGGGCTGATCCTGGGCTGCTACGGCGGCTGGCTGGGGGTGCTGTGGCTGCTGCCGCAGGTCAGCCTGGTACTGACGGTGCTGGTGCTGGGCGTGATGGCGGCGCTGCATTCCTCGCTGACCCATGAGGCGCTGCACGGGCATCCGTTTCGCAGCCGCCGGCTGAACGAGGCGCTGATGTTCTTTCCGCTGAGCCTGGCGATACCCTTTGGCCGGTTCCGCGACACCCATCTGGCGCATCACGAGGATGAGGCGCTGACGGATCCCTATGATGATCCGGAGAGCAATTTTCAGGATCCGGCGGTCTGGGCGCGGCTGCCCGTCTGGCGCAGGGCGCTCTTGCGGGTGAACAACACGCTGCTGGGCCGGGTGCTGCTGGGGCCGCTGATCGGGCAGATCTGTTTCATGGCGGGCGATTGGCGGCTGGCGCGCCGGGGCGAGCCGGGCATTGTCCGCGACTGGGGCTTGCACGCCGTTGGTCTGGCGGCGGTGGTCTGGGTGGTTCTGCAATCGCCGGCGCCGCTGTCGGCGGCACTTGCCGGGGCCTATCTTGGCCTTGGCCTGCTGAAAATCCGCACCTTCCTGGAGCACCGCGCGCATGAGACCGCGCGCGGCCGCACCGTGGTGATCGAGGACAAGGGGCCGTTGGCCTTTCTGTTCCTGAACAACAACCTGCACATCGTGCACCACATGCATCCGGGCGTGCCCTGGCATGCGCTGCCGCGGCTCTACCGGTCGCGCCGGGAGGAGTTCCTGGCAGCCAATGACGGCTATATCTACAGCAACTACCTGCAGATTTTCCGCAACTACCTGTTGCGCGCCAAGGACCCGGTGCCGCATCCGCTCTGGCAGCAGGGGGAATAAGGGCGCATAAGCGGAGGCATGTTTGCCTGGATCCCCGTTTCCATAGCTGCTGCCAGCTTTCAGACCGTGCGCTTCATGCTGCAGAAGGTCCTAAGCAGCGTGACGCTGTCGCCGGGCGGAGCCACCTTCGCCCGGTTTGTCTATTCCGCACCGTTCATCCTGGCCGGGCTGGCCGCCTACCTAATGGTGTCGGGGCGTAGCCTGCCGGAACTGGGCGCGAAATTCTGGATGTTCGCAGCCATCGGCGGCACCGCGCAGATCCTGGCCACCGTCTGCGTGGTGGCCCTGTTCAAGCAGCGCAATTTTGCGGTCGGCATCACCTTCAAGAAGACCGAAGTTATTCAGACTGCCATCGTCGGGCTGGCGGTGCTGGGAGATCCGGTCAGCCTTGGCGGCTGGGTTGCGATCCTGATCGGGCTGACGGCGGTGCTGGTTCTGTCCAAGACGCCGGATGCGGCAGGCCCCTGGTGGCGGCATCTGACCAACCGGGCATCCCAGCTGGGGCTGGGGTCCGGGGTTCTGTTTGCCTTTTCCGCGGTCAGCTACCGCGGGGCGTCGCTGCAGCTGGGCGATCTGGAGCCCATGTTTCGCGCGGGCGTGACGCTGGCGGCGGTGGTGAGCCTGCAGACGCTTTTCATGCTGGTCTGGCTGGGCCTGCGCGAGAAGGGCGAGATCGCCCGGGTATGGCAGGCACGCAAAGTTGCGGTTTGGGTGGGGCTGACCAGCATGGGCGGCTCGTTCTGCTGGTTCTGGGCCTTCACCCTGCAAAACGCCGCTTATGTGAAGGCGGTGGGGCAGGTTGAGCTGCTGCTGTCGCTGCTGGCCTCCGTGCTGTTCTTCAAGGAAAAGGTCACGGGCCGCGAACTGGCAGGGATGGGGCTTCTGGTGGTGTCGATCCTGGTGCTGGTTCTGGCCCTCTGAAGCGCCGCGCCTGCGCCAGGGCCGCCGGAATTATGCGATAATTCCGGCTCGGAAAACATGTGTTTTCCGGGACGTTTCCCGCGCCGGGAAACGTTACCCGTCGGCGGGCATCGGATAGCCCTTGAGGCGCAGGAACAGGCTGGCCTCGTCGTTGTTGTGGAAATAGGGCACGCTTTGCGGCGGCTCTGCGTCTCGGACGCGGGCGGTGACTTCAGCAAGCACAACTTCGGTGATGAAAGGCAGATCGAAGCTGCGCACCTGGCTGAGCGGGATCCATTGCAGATGCGACAGCTCATCCGCGGCGCGGGAGAAATCGTCCAGGTCGCCGGTGATCTGATCGGCATCGACCAGGAAAAAACGGGCGTCAAAGCGGCGCGGGCGGCCCGGCGGAGTCAGGGCGCGGAACACGAATTGCATCGCACGGGCTGAAGGAATGTGGCCGGTGGCGGCAAAGCTCTGCCAGTCTTCGGGGATGTCGCCCTGCCAGCCGCCGGGTTCGCCCAGGATCAGGCCGGTTTCCTCCCACAGCTCGCGCACCGCAGCGACGGCGAGGGCGTGGTGCGCGTCTGCGGGTGCCTTGTCTGCGAGGCGCTCCTGGCAGACCGGCGAAATCGGTGAGGCCAGCGGGACCTCTGCGTCGGCCACATCCACGGCGCCGCCGGGAAAGACGAATTTGTTCGGCATGAAGGCGGCCTTGGCGCCGCGCTGACCCATCAGCACCTGCGGATCATCGGACATCCGGCCGCGCATGGCGATCACTGTTGCCGCATTGCGGATGGCCGTCTTGTCGGTTGTGGTCTCGCCGCTGAGATATGTCTCGCTCATGGTCTTACTGCCCTTGTCCTGCCGGGGTGTCCTTGCCGAAGCCGTGCATCCGCCGCGCCCATTGATAGGCGATGACGATCCCCTTCATCCGCGGCAGAAGATAGAGGGAAGACGCGAGGCAGCCAATCGCGAAAACCGTGAACATTACCAGGGGCTCCGGCCGGTAGGAGAAATAGACCACATGCATCAGCGGCGCCATGATGTGGCCGACGATCAGGATGGTGAGGTAGGCCGGGCCGTCATCGGCGCGGGCATGGGTCAAGTCGAGGCCGCAGGTGCTGCAGGTCTCGTTCACCTTGAGATAGGAATGCAGCAGTTTGCCCTGGCCGCAGTCCGGGCAGCGGCAGCGCCAGCCCTTGGCCAGGGCAGGCATGGTTGGGCGGTCGTCTTCCTGGGCCGGGACGGCGGGGGACTGGGTCATGTCTTTTTCCTGTGTGCTGCGGGTATCTTTGCGCGCCTGCGGAGCTGGTTAAAGGGGAAAGCCCGGTTTATGCGCCGGTTTGCCGCAACGGGACGGCGGCTGAAACTTTTTTCGCATTACTGCGACGGAAGCGCAGGGCTGTGGCGTTTTTTCTGTGCATCGGGCAGCAAGATGCTGCCGCAGGACAAAGGAAAGACGACATGAAACACGTCAAATTCATCGCCCTGATCGTGGCGGCTGCAGGCATGACCGCTGGCAGCGCGGCTTTGGCCAAGGGGTTTGGCCATTACGGGCCGAAGATGTCCTTTGAGGAGATCGACGCCGACGGCAACGGCGAGGTGACCAAGGCGGAGATCCAGGCGATGAAGGACGCGCATTTCGCCAAGGCAGACAGCAATGGCGACGGCAAGCTGTCGCTGGAGGAAATGCAGGCGCGGGCAAATGACCGCGCTGCGCATATGCTGGAACGCTTTGACAAGGACGGCGATGGCGCGTTGAGTATGGACGAGATGCCGCAGCCGCGCCGGGCGGGCAGGATGTTCGACCGGATGGATGCCGATGGCAGCGGCGGCATCTCCAAGGAAGAGTTTGAAGAGGCCCGGGCGCGCCACAGCGGCAAGCGGTGGCATGGCCATGGGGATGAAACGGAGCAGAACTGATCGCTGAGGCGTGCTGCAGAACGCGGAAATATCACGGCGCCGGGCCCCTGCTGCGGGTCCGGCAGCCATGAACGCAGCGGCGGAGGAGGCCTCCGACGATGCGCTTCTGGTGCTTTATGCCAATGGCGACAGCCGGGCCGCGGCAGAGCTGACCGCGCGGCTGGGGCCGCGGGTCTATGGCGTCGCGATGCGGGTGATGGGGATCCGTGCCGAGGCCGAGGATGTGACCCAGGAGGCGATGCTGCGCCTTTGGAAGATGGCGCCGGAGTGGCGGCCGGGGGAGGCGCAGGTGTCGACTTGGCTGTACCGGGTGGCGATGAACCTGTGCATCGACCGCAAGCGGCGCGCCCGCGGTGGCCACGTGGATCTGGACGCGGTGCCGGAGCCGCCGGACCCGGGCCGCTCGGCCGTGGAGCATCTGCAGGACGGCGCGCGCCAGGATGCACTGCAGGCAGCATTGATGCAATTGCCGGAACGGCAGCGGCAGGCGGTGGTGCTGCGGCACCTGGAAGAGCTTTCGAACCCGGAGATTGCCGGGATCATGGACATCAGCACCGAGGCGGTCGAAAGTCTGACCGCCCGGGGTAAACGGGCGCTGGCTGCGGCTCTGGCCGGGCGGCGCGAAGAATTGGGGTATAGCGATGGCTGAGACGGATAAATCACTGCAGGAGCTGGACGGCCTGTTTGCTGCGGCGCGCAGTGAGCCGCGCGCGCTGCCGGATCATCTGAGCGCCGCAATCCTGGCGGATGCGGCGCATGTGCAGCCGGGCGGCCAGCCCGCGGCACCTGCCCGGGCGGCGCGGCAGCCGCTGTGGCGGCAATTGGCAGAGGCGCTTGGCGGCTGGCCGGCGCTGGGCGGGCTGGCCGCGGCCAGCGCGGCAGGTCTGTGGATCGGGCTTGCACCGCCCGCGTTTATGCCGGACCCGGCGGCGCTGGCCGGGTATGAGGACAGCAGCACCGCCTTTGCGGACGGCAGTTATGACATGGCGCTGATGCTGAGCGAGGACCTGCAATGACTGCGGAGGCAAAACCCAGGATGAAGCTGTGGCTGAAACTGCTGCTGGCGGGATCGCTGGCGCTGAATCTCGCGGTGATCGGCATCGCGGCCGGAGCAGCCTGGCGGTTCAGCGGCAAGGACAGGCACTGGCAGCGGCCGCCGTCGGTGGGGGCGATGATCTTCCGCGAGCTGGACCGCGATACCCGCAAGGCGCTGCGGCAGAGGGCGGGCGGTGATCACGGCAGCTACTTCAAGCGCCGCCATGCAGAGGGCGAGGCGGTCATTGCGGCCCTGCGCCGTGAGGATTTCGATGCTGAGGCATTGCTGGCTATGCTGAAGGGGCAGGCAGAGGCGCGTCATGCCTTCCATAGCAGCGTGCAGGAGGCCTGGGTGCGCAAGCTGGAAAGGATGGCGCCGGAAGAGCGGGCGGCCTTTGCAGATCGTATGGAGGCGCGGATGCAGCAGGCGGGCAAATACTGGCACCGCAAGCGGGAAGGACGGGACTGATCCGTCTGCAGCGGATCCTGACCCAAGCCAAGGGGCCGCTGGAACGGTTGCTTTTTCTGCTGGAGCGCGAACGGTTGCGGCGGTTCAGGCGGCCTCTGTGCACTCCGGCGTCAGGGTTACCTGATTGCGGCCCGCGTTCTTGGCATCATAAAGCGCCTGGTCGGCCTTTTCGACCAGTGCCGCAGTGCTGCCGCCGTGGCCTGCGCCGCCCATCACCGCGCCGACGCTGATCGTGACTTTGACCGGTTCGGCGGCACCCGGCACCTGAAACGGGGTGCTGTTGATCGCATTGCACAGGGCAATGGCAGCCAGGCTGGCCTCCGGCTCGGTGGCGCCGGGCAGTACCGCCATGAATTCCTCGCCGCCGACGCGGGCCAGCAGGTCCGCCGGCCCCAGCACCGCCTGCATGCGGCGGGCGGCCTCGATCAGCACGGCATCGCCGGCCGGGTGGCCATAGACATCGTTGATCCGTTTGAAGTGATCCAGATCGGCCAGCATGACGGCAAATTTCTCGCCGGTCTCAGCAGCTGAATGCGCCACACGATCCAGAAAAGGCTTGGCATAGCGGCGGTTGTAGAGGCCGGTCATCGGGTCCAGGTTGGCAGCGCGCAAGCCATTGCGGACGCTGTCGCGCATCAGGTCGTTGCGGGCTTTGTGCTGCAGCTGCGTGTTCAGGCGCAGGGCAAGCTCCTGGACATCGAACCCGGTTTGCAGCACGTCGTGTGCGCCGCGGTCCAGCGCCTCTGCCGCGATGTGCGGATCAGCGGGGTTGGGCACGGCAATCACCACTGATTTGCGGGTGGCAGCGCGGGCGCGCAGATCGGCCAGCAGGCGCAGCCCGGGGCCGGCTGACGCCTCGTTCAGCTCAATGATGATGGCATCCGCCACAGGCGCCTGCATCAGGCCCTGAATGTCGCTGATGGCATGGGTGCGGAGTGCATAGGGCAGGGTGCGTGAGAGACGGTCGCGCCAGGCCATGGCCGTGCGCGGGTCCTCGGCCACCACGGCCACGGTGGCATCGCGCAGGCTCTCGCTGCCGGCGCGGTCGCACAGCGGCAGGATGAAACCCTGCGAGGCGTCGCGCTGCAGGTTCAGCTCCTCGCTGGCGCTGCGTGCGCGCAGCAGGCTGCGGATGCGGGCCTGCAGGATCACGTCGTCCACCGGTTGTTGCAGCACATCGTCAATGCCTTCTGCCAGCGCCTGCAGCCGGGCCTGGTGGCCCTCCCAGTCGGACACCGCAATCACCGGCAGGTCGGCCAGCCCCTCATCCGCTGCCAGCGTGCGTTTGACATCTGCGGCTGTGCCATCAGGCAGTGACATCGCGGTGAGCACAAGGTCAGGGCGGCAGGTGCGGGCGGCCTGGAGCACCTCTGCCATGCAGCTGGCCTGGGCGACATCGTAATAGGCAGACGCCAGCTGCACCTTCAGCATGATGCGGTTGGTGGAGACGCCATCGATGACCAGGATAGTGCCTTGCACGCGGTATCCTTTCGCCTCTTGCTAATCCTTTGATTTCCAATTTTGCTGAGACTGGTTAAAAAAACGTTTCAGATTTTTACTAAATTGGCCGCAATACGGCAGGAGTGTGGGGAACATGCGGATTTCCGCTGATGGAGCAGAAACGGTGGCGCTCAAGGCTTTGGCCTGGCTGGCCGGAAATGACGAGCTTTTGCCGGTTTTTCTGGGCGCCACCGGCGCCTGCGAAGCGGATCTGCGGGCGCAGGCGGCGGAACCGGCATTCCTGGGATCGGTGCTCGACTTCTTAATGATGGACGATGCCTGGGTTATGCAGTTCTGCGATTCCGAGGGATTGGCCTATGAGATACCGATGCAGGCGCGGATGTCGCTTCCGGGCGGGGAGCAGGTGAACTGGACTTGAGAATAGCGCGGAGCGGCCCTAGGGTCCGGCCCTGACCCTGAGCAAAAAGGACCTGCAATGACGGTTGATGCTTTCCTGTTCGACAAGGACGGAACCCTGTTTGACTTTGCCGCCACCTGGGATGGCTGGGCGTCCAAGGTGCTGGAGATACTCTCCAAGGGCGATCTTGCCATCAAACAGGGGATGGCAGAGGTTATCAGCTATGACCTGGAGCGCGAGGCTTTCAATCCGGACAGCCTGGTGATCGCCGGCTCCAATGACGAGGTGGCTGGCGTGCTGGCGCCTTTTGTGACGCATATGGAGGCAGGGGAGCTTGCGGCATTCCTTGCGCAAAGCGCTGCAAATGCCGATCTGGCACCGGCGGTACCGCTGGCGGCGTTTCTCGATGGTCTACTGGCACGCGGCAAGGTGCTGGGGGTTATGACCAATGACGCCGAGGTCTCAGCCAGGAGCCAGCTGCAGCGGGCCGGGGTGCTGGACCGCTTTGCCTTTGTAGCGGGCTGCGACAGCGGTCACGGTGCCAAGCCGGACCCGGATCCGCTGCTGGCGTTCTGCAAGGCCGCGGGCGTGTCTCCGGACCGGACCGCCATGGTTGGCGACAGCCGCCATGACATGGAAGCAGGTGCGGCGGCCGGGATGCAGCGGATTGCTGTGCTGACCGGAATGGCCCTGCGCGAGGAGCTGCTGCCGCACGCGGATATCGTGCTGCCCGACATCGGCCATATCCCCGGCTGGCTGGACCGCTGAGCCCCTGATTTGCATCTGCTGATTCCCGCATGACCACAGGCAAAGGGGCATTCCGCCGGCGCGCTGCCCTTGCGTGCCGGCTTTTTTGCATGTCAGACTGGGCATATGTGTACAGAAATACTCCGGCCCGGCGCTTGATGCGGGAAAAGCGACAGGCGGGGTCGTGAACGGACAGGTTCAGGCGCGCGGGAATGGCGCAGTGTTTGCTTGTCAGCAGGTGGCAATTCAGACCCAGGGGAGGGCAGCATGGCAGAAACAGGCACACGCAAACGGCGCGGCGGGGGCAGGGCGGGTGCGGCAGCCCGGCGCGGCAGTGCTGTTCTGGAGCAGATGCCCTGGAATCCGCCGCGCAACATCGACCGCCCCATAGAGCCGCTGAGCGAGGACGGGGTGCAGGCCATCCATGATGGCGCCATGCGCATCCTCGAAGAGATCGGCATCCAGTTTTTCAACGAGGAAGCGCTGGGGATCTTCAAGCAGGCGGGCGTGAAGGTTGAGGGCGACCTGGTCCGGATGGACCGGGACTTTGTCATGGAAATGGTCGCGAAGGCGCCGCGGCAGTGGACCCTCACGCCGCGCAACCCGGAGCGCCGGATCACCGTCGGCGGCGATGTGATGCTGTTCGGAAACGTGTCCTCGCCGCCCAATTACTGGGACCTGGAGCAGAACAAGAAGACAGCGGGCACCCGCGAGCAATGCCGCAACCTGCTGAAGCTGACACAGTACTTCAATTGCATCCACTTTGCCGGCGGCTATCCGGTGGAGCCGGTGGACATCCATGCCTCGGTGCGCCACCTGGATGTGCTCTATGACAAGCTGACGCTGACCGACAAGGCCATGCACGCCTATTCCCTGGGCAAGGAGCGTGTTGAGGATGTGATGGAAATGGTCCGCATCGCGGGCGGCCACAGCCATGAGGAATTCGACGCCAGCCCGAAGATGTACACCAACATCAACTCCACTTCACCGCTGAAGCATGATGAGCCGATGATCGACGGCTCGCTGCGGCTGTGCCGCCGCGGCCAGGGGGTGGTGGTGACGCCCTTCACGCTGGCAGGCGCTATGGCTCCGGTGACCATGGCGGGGGCGGTGGCGCAATCCATCGCGGAATCGCTCTGCGCAATCGCGCTGTTCCAGTATGTTGCGCCGGGCTGCCCGGTGGCGATCGGCACCTTCACCTCCAATGTGGACATGAAGTCCGGCGCGCCTGCCTTCGGCACCCCGGAATATATGCGCTCAACCCAGATGACCGGCCAGATGGCGCGCTTTTACGGGCTGCCGATGCGGGCCTCCGGCGTCTGTGCAGCCAATGTTCCGGACGGGCAGGCGATGTGGGAGACCTCCAACTCGCTGTGGTCCGCCGTCCAGTCGGGCAGCAATATGATCTATCACGCGGCTGGCTGGCTGGAGGGCGGGCTGATCGCCAGCCCTGAAAAGTTCATCATGGATTGCGAAGTGCTGCAGATGATCCAGCGCTACATGGACCCGACGGTCAACGCCACCGGCCCGGACGAAATCGCCCTGGATGCGATCCGGGAGGTTGGCAACGACGGTCATTTCTTCGGCATCCAGCACACTCAGGACCGCTATACCACGGCGTTCTACCAGCCATTCCTGAGCGATTGGAGTAACTTTGAGGCCTGGGAGGCCGCAGGGGCCACCTGGACCGCGGAGCGCGCCCACAAGATGTTCAAGGAGATCATCGGGTCCTTCGAGGAGCCGCCAATGGATGCGGCGATCCGGGATGAACTGGCGGATTTCGTGGCCCGGCGCAAGGCTGAGGGCGGGGCGCCCACTGATTTCTAAGATACAATAAAGCGGTTATTGAAGCGGAGGCCAGTCCTCCGCTTTTTTTGTGCAAGCTCCGACCGGGCGGTGAATTTCCGCCGGGACAGGGTGGTGCAATGTTCCGAGGGCTTGCCACTGCGGGCGGGCGGGTACAGTAGTGCAGCTGGTTGCCAGCGCCAGAAGTGGTTGGCCGACGCTCCGGTTGGACTATAATGGCCGGGCTTTGCGCAGAATTTGTTGGTGAGATTGAGAGTGCAGGTGTGGTGCTAGGGGAAGAAAAAGCGGGATTTTTATACGCTGGACGCTTAAGTGATCTGCTTTGTTGTGCCTTTCTTAACCAGCACGCGTCAAGACTGTGGCATAGGCAAAGAGGGGCCATTGCATGCACGGTCTGATCAACAGGGCGATTCAGGCTTTTGTGACGAGTACCTACGGGGCGGACCGCTGGGAAGAGGTCATGGAGCAGGCCGGACTCGGTTTTACCGAGTTCGAAGCAATGCTGTATTACACTGAGGAGCAGTCCGGCAGCATGCTGACTGCGATGGAGACAGTGCTTGCCCGGCCCCTGCCGGAAATGCTGGAGGACATGGGCACCTTTCTGGTATCGAACCCGCAGGTGGAGGCGCTGCGGCGGTTGCTGCGCTTTGGCGGCGTGACCTATGTGGAATTCCTGCACTCTCTGGATGACCTGCCGGACCGCGCCCGGCTTGCGGTGTCCGACCTGCACCTGCCGGGTCTGGAATTACTGGAACAGGCGCCGGACCAATTCGAGTTGATCTGCCAGCCCGGACTGCCAGGATACGCGCATGTCCTGATGGGGGTTCTGCGGGCGATGGCGGATGATTATGGCGATCTGGTCTTTCTGGACCACAGCGGCACCCACGGCGGTGCAGAGGTAATCTCAATCACCCTGGTGGAAACCAAATTCGCCGCCGGGCGGGAATTTGACTTGGGGGCTCATTCATTATGATGACACTCCCGCAACTGACCGGAATGGCAGATGTCATCTGCCCGATGTTTGTGATCGTTGACCACAAGGGGCGGATCGTTTCGGCCGGTCCCACACTGAAGAAGCTGCGCCCGCAGCTGAACTGGGAAGGGCGGCGCTTCTTCCGGGTGTTTGATCTGTCCAGGCCCCGGTCGGTCCGGTCAGTGGAAGATCTGCTGGGCTCCGCCGGCAGCAAACTGCATCTGCAGTTCCGGGATGCGCCGCAGACAGGGCTCAAGGGGGTATGCACGCCGCTGCCGGACGGCCAGGGGGCCTTTCTGAACCTGTCCTTTGGCATCTCGGTGCTGGAGGCCGTGCGCGACTACGACCTGACAAGCGCAGATTTTTCCCCCACGGACCTGACCATCGAGATGCTGTATCTGGTTGAGGCGAAATCTGCTGCGATGGAGGCCTCGCGCCAGCTGAACCTGCGGCTTCAAGGGGCCAAAATCGCTGCTGAAGAACAGGCTTTCACCGATACGCTGACGGGGCTCAAAAACCGCCGGGCTATGGACCATGTACTGGCACGGCTGATCAGCAGCGGCCGGGAGTTCGCGCTGATGCACCTGGATCTGGATTTCTTCAAGCAGGTCAATGACACGCTGGGCCATGCCGCCGGAGATGCGGTGCTGCAGCAGGCGGCGCGGATAATGGTGGAATGCACCCGGCAGTCCGACACGGTGGCCCGTGTCGGCGGTGATGAATTTGTGATGATCCTTGAAGGGGTTCTGGATACCGGCAGGCTTGCGGCGATCGCCAAGCGGCTGATCCAGCGGCTGGAGGAACCGGTTGCGTTCGGTGGTCAGAGCTGCCGGATTTCCGCAAGCGCAGGAACCACCCTTTCCAATTGGCAAAAGGTTCCGGATGCCCAGGAGCTGCTGAACCAGGCTGATCTCGCGCTCTACGCTGCCAAACGCGCCGGGCGGGCACAGCATTGCTTCTACCGTGAGGGCATGGAGAAGAATGGCGCGGCAGCTGCAGGGGCAGAGGCGTCTGCCAGTTCCATGGCATCCCGCGGCCCTGCAAAGTGACCCGGGCTTCGCCCGTTTAGGACGGGCGGCGGCACAGCAGTCGTGCAAAATGCCCGTAAGAAAAAACTGTGGGGCCTTGCCCGAGCTGAGGCTGCTAACGAATTTCCAGCCGGACTCCTTAGCCCTTTTGCGGAGCCAGCCGGGTTTATGGAAACGCGGTGCCTTCCGGCCCATGCTCCTCTGATAACCTTTTGCGCTGTCTGCCGGGGGTGGAGCGCTGACGCTCAATCGGTTAAATTCTGCGGGTACTTTCCTGCAGGAAAGCCGTATCATCTAAAGATCTGGAAAAGTGGCAGCCCGTAGGGGAATCGAACCCCTCTTTCCAGGTTGAAAACCTGGCGTCCTAACCGATAGACGAACGGGCCACTCTGTGTGTGAGCGGGTATTTAGTTGTAAGCGCCGGAACCCGCAAGAGAAAAAATAAGCCTTTGTGAAATTTCTTATCCACAGGCGGCAAGCCTTTGAAAAGTCAGGCTTCAGCGGCATCTTCCAGGCGGAGCTGCGGGCTTTGGCGGCCGCCCCAGGTGTTGATTTCCAGCCGTCCGGCAAAGTGAAAGCGCGCACCGCCGTGGTCCAGCAGCCGCGGGCCCAATGCGGTGTCGAATGCGCCAAAGCAAATTGCGTCGACGCCGCCGCCCATACCGTCGCTGAGGGACAGTTTCAGGTGGCTTTCACCCACTTTCTTGGCAAAGCGCACCTGCAGGTCCGGCAGTGCATAGCGCGGGGCGGGGGCGCCGGCGCCGAACGGGCCTGCCTGCTCAATCTGTTCAATCAGATCCACGCTGGCAGCCCCTGGCATCAGGGCGCCGTCCAGTTTCAGATCCGCGGGGCCGCCTTCTCCTGCGCCCTGTTTTGCAAGGAGCTCGCTCAGACGCTTCATCGCGGGTTCCAGCTTGTCACGCATCACGGTGAGGCCCGCCGCCATTTTGTGGCCGCCGCCCTTGACCAGCAGCCCTTCTGCGGCCAGCCGCTGGATGGAGGCGCCGAGGTCGACACCTGAAACCGATCGGCCAGAGCCCTTGCCCTCTTCACCGTCGAAGCCGATCACGACGGCAGGCCGGTTGGCGGCTTCTTTCAGGCGGGAGGCGACGATGCCGACCACGCCCGGGTGCCAGCCTTCGCCTGCCGCCCAAACCAGCGGGGCCTCCAGACCGCGCTTCTCCGCCTGCTCCAGCGCTGCGGCGCGCACGGCGTTCTCGATGTCGCGGCGTTCGGTGTTCAGCTGGTCCAGCCGTTCCGCCAGGGCGGCAGCTTCATGCGGATCGTTTGTGGACAGCAGCCGGGCACCCAAGTCCGCCTTGCCGATGCGCCCGCCTGCATTCACCCGCGGCCCCAGCAGAAAGCCGAGGTGGTACGTGGAGGGCGCTGAATCCATGCGGGAGACGTCAGACAATGCCACCAGCCCGGGCCGGTTGCGCGCACCCATCACCTTGAGGCCCTGGCGCACCAGCGCCCGGTTGGCGCCGATCAGCGGGGCAACATCCGCCACGGTGGCCAGTGCCACCAGATCCAGCAGCGACATCAAGTCCGGACCCTTGGCCCCTGCTTCGCGCAGCTGGCGGCCTGCTTCGACCAGCATCAGGAAGACCACGCCCGCGGCACAGAAATAACCCAGATCCCCGCTCTCGTCCTGCCGGTTGGGGTTCACCACTGCAACGCAGTCCGGCAGCGTCTCGCCGCCCAGGTGGTGGTCCAGCACGATCACGTCAGCGCCCTTGGCGGCAGCAATCGGCTCATGGCTCAAGGTGCCACAGTCCACGCAGATGATCAGGTTGTGGGCGCTGGCAAGCTCCTGCATGGCGGGGACATTGGGGCCATACCCCTCGTCGATGCGGTCGGGGATGTAGAGGGTCGCCTCCAATCCCATCTGGCGCAGCCAGACCAGGAGCAGCGCGGCTGAGCTGCCGCCGTCGACGTCATAATCGGCAAAAACCGCAATCCGCTGCTTGTGCCGGACCGCTTCCAGGAACCGGGCGGCGGCGGGTTCCATGTCCTTCATCTCGCGCGGGTCGGGCAGCAGTTCTTTCAGCTTAGGCTCGAGAAACCCCTGTGCTTCCATCGCAGGCACGCCGCGCCGGGCCAGCACCTGACAGACAGAGCGGGGCAGGCCGGTCTGCTGCGCCATCATCTCGGAGGCGCGATCCACTTCAACCCCGGGACCTACCCAGCGGCGCCCGCTCAAGGACTGCTCAACACCCAAAAAGCTCATTTCTGCCCCTCGTATGCAAAGGCCGGACCCAATACGGACCCGGCCCTTCTTCTGGATTCAAATATCCCCGCCGGAGGCAGCGGCGCAAGCCGCTAACAGGCCCGGGGCCGGTTTACTGCTGGTGCGGTTCCAGCGGTGTGCGGTAGGACATGCGGCGCACCGAGCCGGTCTTGGAGCGCATCAGGAGCGTAGTAGTCTCAACCCAGCCCGGGGTGCGTTTGATCGCAGGCAGCAGCGAACCGCCGGTTACGCCGGTTGCGGCAAAGATCACGTCCTGGGTGACCATTTCGTCGCGGGTGTAAATCCGGTCCAGATCGGTGATGCCGGCCTTGGCGGCGCGGCCCTTTTCATCGTCGTTGCGGAACAGCAGGCGGCCGAAAATCTGGCCGCCCATGCATTTCAGCGCTGCCGCGGCCAGCACACCCTCAGGTGCGCCGCCCTGGCCCATGTACATGTCGATGCCGGTCACATCGCTTTCGGCGCAATGCATGACGCCGGCCACGTCGCCGTCGGTGATCAGGCGGATGGCGGCACCGGTTTCACGCACTTCGGCGATCATCGCCTCGTGGCGCGGACGCTCCAGGATGCAGACGGTGATGTCGGAGGGGGCGCAGCCCTTGGCGGCAGCCAGCGCCTCAACCCGCTCACGCGGGGGCATGTCCAGCGAGACGACGCCTTCGGCGTAACCCGGGCCGATTGCCAGCTTGTCCATATAAGTATCCGGCGCGTGCAGCATGGAGCCGCGCGGGCCCATGGCGATCACGGTCAGCGCGTTCGGCATGTCCTTGGCAGTCAGCGTGGTGCCTTCCAGCGGGTCCAGCGCGATGTCGACGCCGGGACCTTTGCCGGTGCCGACTTCCTCGCCGATGTACAGCATCGGTGCTTCGTCGCGCTCGCCTTCACCGATTACCACGACGCCTGCGATATCCAGCAGGTTCAGCTGCTCGCGCATCGCGTTGACCGCGGCCTGGTCGGCGGCCTTTTCGTCGCCGCGGCCGATCAGCGAGGCAGAGGCCAGTGCGGCTTGTTCAGCAACGCGGGCGAGGCCCAGCGACAGCATGCGGTCATGAAAAGGCGCGTCAGAGGTGTTCGAAGTCATACCGGAAATCCTGTCTCAACGGGTCAGAAGTGAATGGGCGTTTCAAGCCGAATAGCGCGGGGCGGGGCTGGCTCGCAAGAGGCGATAGGGGGCACGGCGGCAGGAAATCCCGGCCGCAGCGCTGTAAACTGCCATTTTTTGCCGGTTTTGCCGGCTCAAACCTCTTCGATGCGCAGCGCAACGGGGGTGCCGTCGACCACGTCGGTGGCGGTGAGGCCTTCCAGTGCCACGTCCAGAGTGGCGCGGGTGCATTTGTGGGTGACGAACAGCACCGGTGCCACCGGCGCCTTGTGGCTGTACTGGCGCATGCGGTCGATGGACACGCCGGCCTCGCCCAATATCGCGGCCACTTTGGCAAGTGCGCCCGGTTTGTCCAGCAGGCCCATGCGCAGATAGAAGGGGGCGGGCAGGCCGGTTTGGGCGGCGGGCACGTCCTGCAAGGTGCTGGCGGGCTGGCCAAAGGTGGCAATGCGGAGACCGCGGGCGAGGTCTAGGATATCGCCCATTACCGCGCTGGCGGTCGGGCCTTCGCCGGCGCCGGGGCCGCGCAGCACAACCTGCTCAATCGAGTCGCCCTCGATCACCACCATGTTGGTGCCGCCTTCCAACTGTCCCAGCGGCGAATTGTCGGGCACCAGGCAGGGCGACATGCGCTGTTCCAGCCCGCGGGCGGTGCGCTGCGCCACACCCAATAGCTTGATGCGGTAGCCCATATCGGCTGCGGCGCGAATGTCATCCAGCTGGATGCGCTGGATGCCTTCCAGTTCCACTTTTTCAAAGGCCGGTTTGGTTCCGAAGGCGATGGAGGCCAGCAGCGCCAATTTGTGGCCCGCGTCGATACCGCCCACATCCAGGTTCGGGTCGGCCTCCAGATAGCCCAGGCGGCCGCATTCCTCGAACAGGGCGTTGTAGCCTTGGCCTGTGGCCTCCATTTGGGTCAGGATGTAATTGCAGGTGCCGTTCATCACCCCCATGACGCGGGTGATTTCATTGCCGGCCAGCCCTTCGGTCAGGGATTTAATCACCGGGATGCCGCCGGCAACGGCTGCCTCGAACCGGATCACCCGGCCCGCAGCCTCGGCCTTTTCCGCCAGTTTCTGGCCGTGGATGGCCAGCAGCGCCTTGTTGGCGGTAACCACATCCTTGCCAGCCTCCAGGGCGGCCTCGGTTGCGGCTTTGGCAGCGCCTTCGTGGCCGCCCATCAGCTCGACAAAGACATCAACGTCGCCGCGCACGGCCAGCGCCACCGGATCTGTCTCCCAGGCGTAGTCCTTGAGCGGTACGCCGCGGTCCTTGTCCGGATCCCGGGCCGACACCGCGGAGATGACAACAGGGCGTCCGGTCCGCGCCTCCAGCAGTGCAGCGTGACGGCGGATGATTTTCACCACGCCGATGCCGACGGTGCCCAAGCCTGCGATCCCTAGGCGTAGCGGTTCTGTCATGGCTGGAGGTCCTTTGTGCGAAACTTGTCCGCTTCGCCTTAGCGGGTTCGGCGCAGGCGTGCAACGCCGCCGCGGAACAAGGCGCGGCAGTACGGGCAGGAATACCGCGGAGGGGTCAGAGTTCGGCGTTTTTAACGGCTTCTGCGCGGCGCCTCAGGCGCTCGCTTCGGGCATCCAGTTCTTCCTGCAGATCCTGGCTGGCCTGTTGCGGCGGATCCAGCGGTTCCAGCGCGTCATCCAGCGGCAGGAGGTCGGGGTAGCCTGCGCCGCGCAGATCCGGGGTCAGCCGGTCCTCCAGTTCTGGCACACGAGTGCAGGCGGCGGCTGCCGTCACGGCCAGAAATATCGCGATCCGTGTCCAAAACTGCATTGCCAAGCCCCATGTTCTGCCGGGCTGTTTTTAGGATGTCCGTCCGGCTGGCACAATTGGATTCACGCAGCTATGGAGTGCTGGTTTGCACCTGCAGGCCTGCAGGGGCGAGAAACGGCGGCATTCGCTCTTTTTTCTGAACATTTGTTCAGTTAATGTCCGGCTATGGCACGTACCCAAGGTTCCCATTCCGATATCACCGGCCCCCGCATCCGCGAGGCGGCCCTGCGGCTGTTTGCGCAGCATGGCTATGCCGCCGTCTCGATGCGCCAGATCGCCAAGGAGGTCGGCGTGCAGGCGGGTGCCCTGTACAATTACACACCGGACAAGCAGAGCCTGCTGTTCAACCTGATGGCGGGCCATATGGCAGAGCTGCAGGCGGCCTGGGATTCGGTGCCGCAGGCGGACAGCGCGCTGGAACGGCTGCGCGCCTTCACCGGCTTTCACATCCGCTTTCACCTGGAGCGTCCGGATGCGGTGTTTATCGCCTACATGGAGCTGCGCAACCTGACGGAGGAAAATTTCACCGTCATCGAATCGCTGCGCCGGGACTACGAAAACGGGGTGGAAGGTATCCTTAAGCAAGGCGTGGAACAGGGCGTGTTCGCCATTCCAGACACCAAGATCGCAACACTGGCGGTGATTGCCATGCTGAACGGCGTCAACACCTGGTACCGTTCCGAGGGGCGGCTGTCGCTTGACGAGGTGGAGCGGGTCTATTGGGGCATGGTGCAGAAGGCGGTCAGCTCGTGAGCCTGCTGAGTTTGACGACCAAGCGGATGAAGGCAGCGCCATGGCAAGATCTGACAGTGGCGGAGCTGGCGGGTTTGTTTGCGCCGAAAGTGGTGCAATGGCTGCCGGACGGGTTTCAGGCACAGGGCAGCGATCAGAGCCGCCGCGAATTCCTGGCGGCTGTGTCGCAGCAAGCCGAAGTGGCGGCCCTTCGCAGTGCAGCGGATGAGGGCATCGGGCTGATCATCCTGTCCATTCCGAAAGCGGGCAGCAGCATCCGGAACCTGGGATATCTCTTTACCGAATCCGCCTGGGGGCAGGGGCTGGCGAGCGAACTGATCGGCGGATTGCAGGCGCATTTCCGCGGCAGCGGCGTCACGCTGTCCGGCGGGGTCATGCGGGAAAACGCGGCCTCGGCCAGGGTGCTGCAGAAATCCGGTTTCACGCCGGAGCGCGCGGCGGCGGAGACCGTGTACAGCTGGTATTCCGGCGCCTGACGGCCTTATCAGCTCAGCAGTCCAAGCAGGTCGTAGTGGTCGATCTGGCGGCTCAGCACCATCGGGTCCTCTTCGGGCAGCACATGCGGCTGTTCCCAGTCCTTGCCGGCAAAGGCCTGCAGCGCCTCGACGCTTTCCCAGACCATAACCACACAGAAGGTGGCAGGCGAATCCGGCCGCGGCAGTCCAGCGGTGACCGAAACAAGGCCCGGCTGGCGGCGCACGTGCGGCACAGCGGTATCGGTCAGAAAAGCCTTGAAGTCCTGGATCTTGTCGTCGCGGACGGTAGCACGGAACACCCGGATAATCATCACTCCCCCCATCGGTCATTGGACGGGGAGAGTATAGCACAACAAGCGTCGCTTTGGCGGGCCGATGCGGATGGTGCGCGGGCTTGATGCGCCGCGCACAGGGAAAAGTGGGCACCGGTTTTCCCGGTCAGTGCGCGGGCTTGATGAAGGTGCCGTTGCGCAGGTCGCGGAAGGCCTGGTGCAGTTCGGCCTGCGTGTTCATCACGATCGGCCCGTGCCAGGCCACCGGCTCGTTGATCGGCGCGCCGGAGATCAGCAGGAAGCGCACGCCCTCGGGACCGGCCTGCACAGTGATCTCATCGCCGGTGCCAAAGCGGATCAGGGTGCGGTCGCCGGACAGGTCACGGATGTTGACCTCCTGGCCAGCGACTTCCTTTTCCAGCAGCACACCTTGCGGAGCAGAGGCATCGGCAAAGGCCGCTTCGCCCTCGAACACATAGGCAAAAGCCCGGCGGTAGGTGTCAATCGGCAGGGTCTTCTTCACCGCTGGTGGAATGCAGACGTCCAAGTACTGCGGATCGGCGGCAATACCGTCGACCAGCCCGCGCTTGCACCAGAAATCGCCGGCGATCACTTTCACGCGGGTGCCGTCGTCGTCGATGATCTCGGGAATTTCAGTGCCTTTGATGTCCTGATAGCGTGGCGCGGTCATCTTCTGGCTGGCGGGCAGGTTGCCCCACAGCTGGAAGCCGTGCATTTGGCCCTTGGCGTTGCCCGCGGGCATCTCCTGATGCAGGATGCCGGACCCGGCGGTCATCCACTGAACGTCGCCCGCGCCAAGCGTTCCCTCGTTGCCCAGCGAGTCGCCGTGTTCAACCGTGCCTGTCAGCACATAGGTGATGGTCTCAATTCCCCTGTGGGGATGCCACGGGAAGCCGCGCAGGTAATCCTCGGGTTTCTCATTGCGGAAATCGTCGAACAGCAGGAACGGGTCCAGTTCTGACGGGTCCTGAAAGCCGAAGGCGCGGTGCAGCTTGACGCCCGCACCCTCGGTATGGGGCTGCGCGTCGCGGGTTTCCAGAACGGGTCTGAGGGACATTGTGTGTCTCCTGTGAACGGTATGTGCCGTCAAAATAGAACGTTCGCAGCCCCGCTGAAACAGGCCGCAGGTCACGCCTCCTGTGCGCAGATGAACAGAGATCCCGCAGCCCGCAGGGCTGCCCGGCCCAACGGGACGCGGTGCCGGAGGCGCCAAGGACGGGCGGGAGCCCTCGTGCTGGTCAGTCCTGACCGGGTGAAGATGCGGCCCACCAGTCAGCCGGTTTGCGCCGCTCGCCGTGTTTTCCCGCCAGCCGCAACGCCAGTTTGCGCAGCGGGCCAAGCGCCAGTTTCAGCCACAGACGGTGCTTGCGCCGGGTGTAATCCCGGTTGAAGGGGCAAACCCGCATGCAGATCGCGCAGTCGGAGGCCATCTTGGCCCAGAAGGAGAAGCATTTCTCTGCATCCGAAGTCCATTTCTTCACCCCCTTGATGGCCGAGACATTGGCGGCCTCCGCCGACGGCGGCCCGTATGGCAGCGCCTTCACCGGGCAGGCATCGGCGCATTTGGTACAGATATCGCAGAAGGCCTTCACCCCCTGCGGTTTCGGGGTGTCATGCGCCAGCAGCAGGCTGGTGAAAATCTTGGAAAACCGCAGGCGCGGCCCGAATTCCGGCGTGATCACCATCTGATTGCGGGCGTATTCGCCAAGGCCGGCCTTCACCGCATAGGGGATCACCAGGCCGGTGTCGTTCATCGACGGCACTGCCTCGTACCCCAGATTACGGATATAGGCGGCAAGCTGCATCACGATGGCGGCCTCATGGCTGTATTCCCGCCCCGTCGCAGCGCCTGCCAGCGCCGAGGGGTAGGTGGCAACCAGTTCCTTGTCCATTTCATGGCCCAGCACGATCACGCTGGTCAGCCCTTCAGGCAGATCATGCGGTGCTTCGGATATGTCGCGGGCATCGACACGGGCGGTATAAAGCCAGCGTTCATCCAGATCGGTGATCCCGCAGAGATCGGCGCCGAAGAATTTGGCGATGCGTTTCACCTCGGCGGACATCTTTGCCGGGTCGTCGATCTCCAGGGCATCTTTGGCCACCGGGGTGTCCGGGCGGATGGCGGCCTGAAACCCTTCGCGGATGCCTTCGTGCGCTCGCCGTGAGGAGACCACGTCGGAAATCAGCCAGGCCGCATTTCGCAGGGCGAAGTCGCGCTGTGTAAACCCGTCGCCGCGCCGGGGCGCCGCTTCCATCCGGTAGGAGGAGAAGAATTTCGTTGTGTGCTTGGATTTTACCCGGTCATCCCAGAAGGCGCGGGTAAAGATGTCATTGCGCTGTGAGAAACGCTCGAAATCATCAGTGACTTCAATTCCTGCGGCTGCATCGCCGTCACGCTGGGGCGGGGTGTTCAGAGGCCAAGGCATGGCGGGACGCTAACCATCTGTCCGGATTCCGGCAAGGGCCGCGGGCGCGCGGCAGTCAGCTGAACAGCGAGGTGACCCAGTCCCGCACCATCGTGACCTCAGCGCTGTTGGGGGCCTCGCCGGCGGCGGGCATCAGATAATGCCCCTGACTCATCGGGATTTCGGTTTTCAGCACTGGTGTCAGCCGACCAAGCGAAAGCGGCAGTTCAGCGTAGCGGCGCATCAGCATGGCTACACCGGCACCGGAGGCCGCCATCTCAATCGCAGCCAGTGAGGTATCGACAAACAATGGTGCACTGCGATCCTTGAGCGGCACGCCGGCCTGCTCCGACAAACGCAACCAATGGTCCTGGTAGCCGTGTATGTGGATCAAGGTTTGGTCGAGCAGCTGATCCACCGACTGCAGCTGCGCCGCCTGCTGAGGTTCCGCGACCGGTATGACGCTTTCCGTTGCCAGCAGATGCGCGCGGCGGTCGAACCAGCCGGATGGCCCCAGCCGCAGGTCGATATCGACGTCCTCATCCTGGGTACTGTCGGCCCAGACGGCGGAGATCAGCCGGATGCGGATATGCGGGTGCGCCGCGTGAAAGGCCCCCAGCCGCGGCGCCACCCACAGGACCGCGGTGGAAACCGGTGCCCGCAAGGTTACAGTCCGGGTTTGCGCATGGCCCAGCAGGCCGCGGGTGGAATAGGCGATATCGGTGAGCGCCTGTGCGACCGAGGGATAATAGGCATGGCCCAGCTGGGTCAGTTCCAGGTGCCGGGCGCGTCGGATGAACAGGGTGATGCCAAAGCTTTTCTCCAGGCTGCGGACCTGGTGGCTGACCGCGGCCTGGGTGAGGCCCAGTTCATCAGCGGCGGCAGTGAAGCTTTGCAGGCGGGCGGCGGCCTCAAAGGCGCGCAGCCAGACGAGGTTGGGCAGATCAGACATTTGCGTTGCAAAATTTCTTAGGGTCAGTTCGCGTTATTATTCGTTTTTCTTTTGGCTCAGGTCAAGCTAGCCCTTTTGCAAGCGATTACCCCCGGGAGGAGAAACGGGACATGAAAACGGAAATGAAGATCGGCTTCATCGGCCTGGGCAATGTTGGCGGCAAGCTGGCGGGCAGCCTGGTGCGCAACGGGCTGGATGTGGCTGTGCACGACCTGGACGCGGCGCTGGTTGGAAAATTCGTGGCGCGCGGTGCCAAGGCTGGCGGCAGCCCCGCGCAAATGATGCAGGACTGCGATGCGGTGATCACATGCCTGCCCAGCCCGGCGGCTTCGGACGCGGTGGTGACCGAAATGCTGCCGCATGTGAAACCCGGCAAGGTCTGGATGGAAATGTCCACCACCGACGTGGCGGAGGTGAAGCGCCTCGGTGCCTTGGTTGTAGAACGCGGCGGTGAGCCGGTCGATTGCCCGGTCTCCGGCGGCTGCCATCGGGCCGACACCGGCAATATCTCGATCTATGCCGGTTGCGAGCGCGCCACTTTCGACCGTATCCTGCCGATCCTGACCACCATGGGCCGCCGCATCCTGCATGTGGGTGAGATCGGCAATTCCTCGACCCTGAAGGTGATGACCAACTACCTGGCCAACCTGAACCTGCTGGCAGTCATGGAAGCGCTGACAGTGATGAAGGCCTGCGGCATGGATCTGGGCATGACATTCGAGGCAATCTCGATGTCCTCGGGCACCTCCTTTGCGCATGAGACCGAAAGCCAGCTGATCCTGTCCGGCTCGCGCGATGTGAACTTCACCATGGATCTGGTGATGAAGGACATCGGATTGTTCCAGACCCTGGCCGACCGCCACAACGTGCCGCTGGAATTGTCGCCCCTTATGATCGAGATGATGAAGGACGGGCAGCGCCGCTACGGCGAACGGGCGCAGTCGGACCGGATGATCGAGCGGCTGGAGGAAGCAACCGGCCTGTCGATCACTGCGCCGGGTTTCCCGCAGGAACTGATCGACGACGAGCCGGAAGAGCCGGGCTACGAGGTAGTCGTGCGCCGCGCTGCTGCGGAATAAGTTTCCCCAAAACAGCACGGCTGCGGTCAGCCCCCGGTGCGCCGGGGGCTGTTTTCTTTTGCGGATCCGGTCTATGCCCGGCAGAGCAGCAAAGGGGAGCAGCGGATGAGCAAGGAAGTTCTGGCCACAATCGAGGCCTCGGCCAGCCGGCGTGTGATGGGAACGGTGATGCTGGGCTTGACCGGCTGCCTGCTGGTCTATGTCGCCTTTGCGGCGCCGCCTTCGCCGGCCTGGCTGCTGTTCCTATTGGTGGTTGGGGCAGGGGCCCTGTGGCTGGCCGTCCGGATGTGGCAGGCTACTGTTCACAGGATTGAGCTCACGCCGGAAGAGCTGCGCTGCTCTGACGGGCAAGTGATCGCGCGGGTAGAGGATATCGAAGCCATCGACCGCGGCTTCTTTGCCTTCAAGCCGTCCAACGGCTTTTTGGTCCGAACCGGCACCCAAGGCAGCCGGGCCTGGATGCCAGGGTTGTGGTGGCGGTCCGGCCGGCGGATCGGCATTGGCGGGGTGACGCCCGGATCGCAGGGCAAGGCCATGTCAGAAATTTTGGCCGCGATGCTGGTGCAACGCGGCCAAAGCTGATTGATTGATCCGTTAACTGATCAGGCCGGCGGCGAAACCTTTTCGGCGTCGTCGTTGTGGTTGTTGCCATTGCCCTTGTCCTCGAGGAAGACAACCTGAGGTGCAAAGCGCGGGCGGGTGAACACGAAGTTCTGAACATCCAGAAGCGGCAGGCCGATGTTGAAGGCCGGGGTCACTTCGTTCCAGGTTTCCACCACGATCACGCGTTCCTGGTCGTACATCGCAGGCAGTTTGTCCTCGGCTTCGGCGATAGAGCCATCGTCCCATTCCGTGAAGGTAGAGCCGCGGACTTTTGACCAGTCGACATAGTAGCTCTGATCGCCCTCATCCCAGCGAACGACAGTGATACGGGTCGACAGGGAGGTGTCGCCGCGCACCAGCTCCGTTGCCAGCGCGTGCATGCTGTCGATGTAGGTCTCGTTCACATAATTGGTCTCGCGCGAGATCAGGTCAGAGACCGTGTAGGCCGCTTTCAGGTTGACGTTCTCCTGGCGGAAGGCGTCGAAGAACGTATAGATCGCGGCGAACATGAACATCAGCAGCGGCGCATAGATGGCGAACTCCATCGAAACGCTGCCCTTGGTGTTTTCCACGAAGCCGCGCAGCGGTCGCGGAGTCCGGTTGGAAAGGCGGGAAATAAGCGTCAGCATGGCGTTACCTCGGTTCCTGGACAAAGGCAGAAGATGCAATCAGCTGAATGCGGCCGTCTTCGTCCTGTGCAATATGGGAGGCAAGCCCCCAGCTCGGGAAAATCGGATTGAACTTCATGCAGGCCCGCAGGAACATCAGTTCGTTGGACTGGCCGTTTTCAAAGCTGCGCACGGGCTGAACGTCGTCAATCACGTCGATACAATCCGGCGTCGGATCAATCTCAGCCATATTGAACGGGTCCAGGCGGATCATCTCCAGCCGCAGCGAGTCCGAGCAGTTGCTGATGAAGCCTGAGCGGGCGCAGATCGCGTCGCGCAGCTGATCGTGCTGCAGGTCGGCGCCGGTGCTGAGGCGGATGTCGCGGACAGTCTGATCCACGGCGCGCTCCAGCTGGGAATGGCGCAGGTTGATGATGCCGAGTTCGACCGTGGCCAGCAGGATCATCAGGAAGGCTGGAACGATGATGGCAAATTCCATTGTTGCATTGCCATCCTCACGGTGCCGGAACCGGCGCAGGGCGGTTTGGATACGGTGTGTCATTGGGTGAGCCTCAGCTGACGGATGGAAGTCGCAATTGACGAGAAGGCGTCGGTGATCTCCAGGCCATCCACGTCAAAGAAGTGGGCGGGGGAGCTGGCGCAGTCCTCGAGGACCTTGATGCCGCCGGACGGGGCTTCGAAGCCGACCGAGTAGACGATAACACCCTGATCCTTAGTGATGTCGCAGATGTGCTTGGTGTGCTGGTCCTTGGCGACACGATTATGGAAGTACCGGCCAGCGTGGAACCAGTCGGCCCAGGCGCTGCTGCTGAACTCGTAGACGTATTTCGCAATCCAGGCCAGCGAGGCGCGGGCGTGCAGCTCCGGATAGGTCAGGCGGGAGGATGTGCCTTCCTCAGTGTGGGTCGTGCAACCGTTATAGTCGCAAGTCTGGTATGTGCCTTCACCGTAGGGGTGGTCTTCCCAGCGGTTCAGATGCTCCCAATAGTAGTTCTTGGTGCCGTTAGAGTGATAAACCGAGTAGCTGTCCGAAGTGGGGTTGTACCACACGTCGGAGTCGCCTTCCCGCCGGGACGGATTGACCATATACTGATTGGTGTTCTGGCCGTCGGACATCAGCACGATGATCTTCAGCGTGTCGCCGCTGCCATAGTCAGTGGGCCGGTCCACGAAGGATGCATCGATTACACCGTCGGCGATCAGGTCGTTCACAACCGGACGTGCAGTTGGGTCGAGCAAAGCGCTGCCCCACTTCATGCCAATGTCGATAGAGGTGTTGCCGCTTGCAGTCAGCTTGTCGATATGCTCATGCAGCAACGTTGCATTGTTGGTCAGAGGCAGGATCTGGGAGCCGTCCCTAGTCGGGCAGACAGGCGTGGAGATCATGTTCTCCGAATAGGTGAACGTGTCGAAATGGGCCGTGCGCTCAAGGTTTTCATCGCGAGGCAGCGTGTGTTTGCTGAACTGATCCTTGATGAAGTTCACGCAGTGAGAATAGTTATGCTCCTGGGTGACGTTGGTGTACTGGCTCAGCAGCTCTTCCCCCACATTCACCTGTGTGGCGTAGGGGATGATCGAGATCGACAGGTTATCGATATCGGTGTTCTGAGTGATCTGATCCACAAAGCTGTGCGCGGCGGCCTTCAGGTTGACCAGCCGGTTGTTGCGGGACATCGAACCGGAAATGTCGAGCACCATGGAGATTTCGACAGCGCCGATGGTCTCTTCGGCCCGGGAGTTCGCGTAAACCGGAAGGTCGCCGACGCCGGCAAACTTCAGCAAATGTGCCGGGAAGGTAGCATTGATCGTGCTTTCAACGCTTTTATAGCCCAGTGACTGTTCCACGTCCGGCTCGCTGTAATAGTCGGCGAGCCCGGCCTTGGTCAGGTATTCCTGAACAACTGTTGCTGGATCCTGCTGCTGATCAAGGTCGGCAGCTGCGAGAACGGCACGGTCCAGCGTGTACTGCAGCGTGGTGCGATCGCGCTCCATCCGCATCAGGTCAACGCCCATACCGCCAGCAGCCAGCATGAGGAGGAGCGTGATAATCATCGGTTTCGCCAGAACGCCATCCTCTTCCCGCAGGAAGCCTTTGACCTTTTCCCGGCAGCGCAGAAAGAGCGGATTGCTCAGCGCAGTTGAATTCTTGTGGTGCTTACTCATTTAAATACCCCCTTCCGGCTGGGGAACGGGCCAGCTCGGCTTCTGCAGCGGAATTCCATTAATTAATGCTTGGTAAAGTGGGCGGAAATGGGGCGGAAATTGGCCGAAAACTCTCCCATTGTTGCGGCTTCGAATGCCAATCCTGCGCAATTCGGCAGGGTTGTGGTCCGGGGTGGGACAATCGCTCTTTGGGTAGTGGCGAATCGCTCGCCGCATGCCGGGAATTGATTCTTTTTGGCCGCAAATGGTCAAAAAGGTCGCACTCCTTAATCATCTCTGCATAGAGTGTCAGCATCATCGGCAGCGAGTCGATGTTTGAGTACGGAGAACTTTTTTCATGAGCAGCCGCACAGAGCCGAGCTTCCGCGAAAGCGTGGACCTGATGTTTAACCGGGCCGTCAAACTGATGGACCTGCCGCCCGGGCTGGAGGAGAAGATCAGGGTTTGCAACGCAACCTACACGGTGCGTTTCGGGGTGCGCCTGCGCGGCGCCATGCATACGTTTACAGGCTACCGTTCGGTGCATTCCGAGCATATGGAACCTGTGAAGGGCGGCATCCGCTATGCAACCGGCGTGAATCAGGACGAGGTGGAGGCGCTGGCGGCGCTGATGACCTACAAATGCGCCCTTGTTGAGGCACCGTTCGGCGGCTCCAAAGGCGGTTTGTGCATTGATCCGCGCGAATATGAGGAGCATGAGCTGGAGCTGATCACCCGCCGCTTTGCCTATGAGCTGGCCAAGCGCGACCTGATCCACCCTTCGCAGAACGTGCCTGCGCCTGACATGGGCACTGGCGAGCGTGAAATGGCCTGGATCGCAGACCAATACGCGCGGATGAATACGACCGACATCAACGCCAAGGCCTGTGTGACCGGCAAGCCGCTGAATGCCGGCGGCATTTCGGGCCGGGTCGAGGCAACCGGCCGCGGCGTGCAGTATGCACTGCAGGAATTCTTCCGCCATGAGGAAGACAAGGCCGCTGCAGGCCTATCAGGCAAGCTGGATGGCAAGCGGGTTGTTGTTCAGGGCCTGGGCAACGTGGGCTACCACGCTGCCAAGTTCCTGTCCGAGGAAGATGGCTCGCGCATTATCGGCATCATCGAACGCGATGGCGGGTTGTTCAATGCTGACGGGCTGGATGTCGAGGCGGTGCGCAACTGGATCGTGAAACACGATGGCGTATCCGGTTACCCTGATGCTCAGTTCCTGGAAAACGGTGCTGCGCTCCTGGAAGAGGAGTGTGACATTCTGATCCCGGCGGCTTTGGAGGGCGTGATCAACCTGTCCAATGCGGAGCGCGTTAAGGCGCCGCTGATCATCGAAGCTGCCAACGGGCCGGTGACTGCCGGTGCGGATGAAATTCTGCGAAAGAAAGGCTGTGTGATCATTCCGGACATGTATGCCAACGCGGGCGGTGTGACGGTTTCGTACTTCGAGTGGGTGAAGAACCTCAGCCACATCCGGTTCGGCCGCATGCAGCGCCGCCAGGAAGAGGCGCGCCATCAGCTGGTGATTGACGAGCTGCAGCGCCTGGATGACGTGATGGGCAACACCTGGTCAATGTCGCCGGACTTCAAGGATAAGTACCTGAAGGGCGCGGGTGAGCTGGAACTGGTGCGCTCCGGCCTGGATGACACGATGCGGGCTGCCTATCAGTCGATGCGCGAAGTCTGGCACAGCCGTGATGACGTGACCGACCTGCGCACCGCCGCTTATCTGGTGTCAATCGACAAGGTCGCCAAGAGTTACCACGCCAAGGGTCTCTGAGAGGTACCCGAAGCGGAAGATGATGGACGGGGCGGAGAGGAAACTCTCCGCCCTGTTTCGTTGCCTTTGACCTGCAATACGTCACCTGCCGTCGCAATTGGTACTAGACACAAGTGAATAGTTCGTGTGTTTTGCGGCAAGGCCATGCTGAAGTGCCGCAACTTGAGCCTTGGGGCTAGGAGCCGCACGCGAAAGCGGGTAGCAATGCGGCCAAAGCCCGGACCGGAATTTTCCGGGTGGCAGAAGTGATTTGACGGGGAGGGACGACATGCGGTTTTCGGGCTGGCGTGTGCTTCGCGAGGGGCTCACCGGAAACAAGGGGTGGAAACCCCATTGGCGGGATCCTGAACCCAAATCCGAGTATGATGTTGTGATCATCGGTGGCGGCGGCCATGGGCTGGCAACGGCCTATTACCTGGCCCAGGAGCACGGAATTACAAATGTCGCAGTGCTTGAGAAGGGCTATCTGGGCGGTGGCAACGTCGGGCGCAATACGACCATCGTGCGGGCCAATTACTATCTGCCGGGCAACTCGGAGTTCTATTCACACTCTCTGAAACTGTGGGAAACCATGGAGCAGGACCTGAATTACAACGCGATGATGTCTCAGCGCGGTATCATCAACCTCTTCCACAACGACGGCCAGCGCGACTCGGCGGTTCGCCGGGGCAACTCCATCGTCAACCAGGGCGATGATGCCGAGATCCTGAGCCGTGAGCGCGTGCGCGAGCTGGCACCATTCCTGAACTTTGAAAACAACCGCTTCCCGATCATGGGGGGATTGATGCAGCGCCGTGCCGGCACAGCGCGCCATGACGCCGTGGCCTGGGGTTATGCCCGCGGCGCCGACATGCGCGGGGTGGATCTGATCCAGAACTGCGAAGTCACTGGTATCGACGTGGAGAATGGCAAGGTGGTGGGCGTGCAGACCGCCCGCGGCCCGATCCGTGCCAAGAAAGTCGCGCTGGCAGCTGCCGGCCGATCCGGCCAGGTGGCAGCGATGGCGGGCCTGACCCTGCCAATTGAAAGCCATGTGCTGCAGGCCTTTGTCTCAGAAGGGCTGAAACCCATTGTTGATCACGTGATCACCTTTGCCGAGGGGCATCTCTATATCAGCCAGTCGGACAAGGGCGGTATGGTTTTCGGCAGCTACCTGGATTTTTACAGCTCCTATGCCGCGCGGGGGAACCTGCCGATGGTGGAGCACACGATGGAGAGTTTTGTGGCGATGGTGCCGGCGCTCAGCAAGGCGCGGCTGTTGCGCAGCTGGGGCGGCATCATGGACATGACACCGGACGGTTCGCCGATCATCGATCATTCGCCGATCGACGGCCTCTATTTGAACTGCGGCTGGTGCTACGGCGGCTTCAAAGCAACGCCGGGGTCGGGCAGCGTTTATGCGCATCTGATTGCCACGGACCGGCCGCACGGGGCGGCCACGAAGTTCAAGCTCGACCGCTTCCGCAGCGGCGTGGGCCTGATGGACGAGGAGGGGACCGGTGCGCAGCATAATCTGCACTAAGCGTTTGGAGCACGTCGGGCATGCCTCCGGCGGGAGTATTTTCGCAAAGATGAAGGAGCGCCGGTCATGAGAATTACCTGTCCGCTCTGCGGTGAGAGGGACCGCCGCGAATTCTATTACAAAGGCGCTGCGCTGGTGCGCCCGGCTGAAGGCGCGGATCTGGACGCCTGGCATGAGTATGTGAACCTGCGGGAAAACCCGGCGGGGCCGCTGGATGAGCTGTGGTATCACGAGATGGGCTGCAATGCTTGGCTGAAGGTCACCCGCGATACCGCGACGCATGAGATCCTGGCGGTGCAACTGGCATCCGAGGCCGGACTGGGAGGTGAGAAATGAGACTTCCCGGAAAAGGCCTGAACCAGGGGGCAAAGCCAATCACATTTGCCTTCAATGGCCGCCATATGATGGGGTTGGAGGGGGACACGCTGGCTTCGGCGCTGCTGGCAAACGGGACGCATCTGGTAGGGCGGTCGTTCAAATACCACCGCCCGCGCGGGGTGCTGACTGCGGGCAGTGAGGAGCCGAACGCGCTGGTGACCATCGGCACCGGCGGCGAGCAGGATCCGAACATCCGTGCCACCCAGCAGGAGCTGTTCGAAGGGCTGGAGGCGCGCAGCCAGAACTGCTGGCCGTCGGTTGAGCGCGACGTGATGGCTGTGAACGATCTGGCGGCACCGTTCTTTGGTGCCGGGTTCTACTACAAGACCTTCATGTGGCCTGCGGCGTTCTGGGAAAAGCTGTATGAGCCGATGATCCGCAATGCCGCGGGTCTGGGCGCGCTGTCGGGCGAGGCGGACCGCGACACTTACGAGAAGGCCTTTGCCTTCTGTGACGTGCTGGTGATCGGCTCCGGCCCCGCCGGGCTGATGGCGGCGCTGACCGCCGGCCGCGCCGGTGCGGATGTGATCCTTGCTGAGGAAGACAGCCGTATGGGCGGCCGCCTGCTGGCGGAGCGCGAGGAGATCAGCGGCAAACCGGGCCACGCGTGGGCCGCCGATGTGCTGGCCGAGCTGGAGACGATGGACAACGTGCGGCTGATGACCCGCACCGCAGTGACCGGCGCTTTTGACCAGGGCACCTATGGTGCGCTGGAGCGGGTCTCGCATCATCTGCCGCGGCGGCATTCGCTGAAGGGCAGCCATCTGCCGCGTGAATGCTTCTGGCGGATTGCGGCCAAACATGCGGTGCTGGCAGCCGGCGCGATCGAACGGCCGGTGGCCTTCCGCAACAACGACCGTCCCGGTATCATGATGGCAGGTGCTGTGCGCGCCTATCTGAACCGCTGGGGGGTGGCGCCGGGCGAGCGGGTGACGCTGTTTGCCAACAACGATCAGGCCCATCGCACAGCGCGGGACCTGCATGCCGCGGGCGTGCATATCGCCGCCGTAATCGACAGCCGCCATGACGCGCCTGTCGACGGACCCTATCAGGTGATCAAAGGCGCACAGGTCTGCGGCAGCGCGGGCCGCCAGCGTGTCGAGAGCATTACCGTGCGCTCGGTCAAGGGCGAGGAGAAGATCCAGACCGACTGCCTGGCGATGTCCGGCGGCTGGAACCCGTCTGTGCATTTGACTTGCCATCTGAACAGCCGCCCGCAATGGAACCGCGAGGCGCTGGCCTTTGTGCCGGCCGAAGGCGCGGTACCGGGCATGGTGACAGCAGGCGCCTGCAACGGCACCTTTTCTACCGCTGGTGCTCTGCGCGAAGGCGCTGAGGCTGCTGGCAAGGTTCTGGAGGCGCTGGGCTTGAAACCTGCCGCTGCCGATCTGCCGGATGCCGAGGATGATCCTTACCGCATCTCTGCTCTGTGGGCGGTGCCTGGCAAGGGCCGCGCCTGGCTCGACTTCCAGAACGACGTCACCGTCAAGGATGTGAAGCAGGCGGCCACCGAAAACTTCCGCTCGGTCGAGCATATGAAGCGCTATACCACCCAAGGCATGGCGACCGATCAGGGCAAGAATTCTAACGTCGCGGCGCTGGCGGTGCTGGCGGATGCCACCGGGCGGACAATCCCCGAGACCGGCACCACCACCTTCCGCCCGCCGTTTGTGCCGGTGTCATTGGGCGCTATGGGGGCAGGGGCGACGGACGAGGGCTTCAAGCCGCAGCGGTTCCTGACCTCGCATGGCGAGAGCGAGAACCGCGGAGCGCATCATTTGGAGGTCGGCCTGTGGTACCGCGCCGCCTATTTCCCGAAACAGGGCGAGACCAATTGGCGTCAGTCCTGCGACCGGGAAGTCACCATGGTGCGCAAGGCGGTGGGCATCTGCGATGTCTCCACCCTGGGCAAGATCGACATCCAGGGGCCGGATGCGGGCAAGTTCCTCGACTTCCTCTACACCAACACCTTCAGCACGCTGAAGGTTGGCAAGGTCCGCTATGGTCTGATGCTGCGCGAGGATGGCTTCGTCATGGACGACGGCACCACCGCGCGGCTGGGCGAGAACCATTACGTGATGACCACCACAACTGCTGCCGCAGGGCAGGTGATGGCGCATATGGAGTTCGTGAGTCAGGTGCTCTACCCCGAGTGGAACGTGCGCTTTACCTCGGTGACCGAGCAATGGGCGCAGTTTGCCGTGGCCGGGCCGAAGTCGCAGGAGCTGTTGGACGGACTGCTGGACGAGGACGTGAACGGCGAGACCTGGCCCTTCATGGGCTGCGGCGCGGCGACCGTGCTGGGCTTCAAGGGGCGGCTCTTCCGGATCTCCTTCTCGGGCGAACATGCCTATGAGGTGGCGGTGCCTACGCGCTATGGCGAAAGCCTGTTCCGCGAGCTGCTGAAGCGGGCGGAGGCGATGGGCGGCGGTGCCTATGGCATGGAGGCGCTCAATGTGCTGCGGATCGAGAAGGGTCTGATTACGCACGCCGAGATCAACGGCACCGTGACAGCCTTTGACCTGGGCCTGCAGGGCATGATGTCCAAGAAAAAGGACTTCCTTGGCAAACCCATGTCAACGCGTGAAGGCCTGATGGCCGAAGACCGGATGCGCCTTGTGGGACTGAAGCCCGTTGGTGCGGCCAAGGAAATCACCGCCGGTGCGCATCTGTTCACGCCGGGCGACCCGGTCGAGCGGATCTATGACCAGGGCTATGTGGCCTCGGCCGGCTATTCGCCGACGCTGGGGCATCCGATTGGTCTGGCCTTCCTCAAGGAAGGACCTGACCGTATTGGCGAAACCGTGCGCTTGGTCGACCATATGCGGGGCGTCGATACCCTGTGCGAGGTTGTCTCGCCTGTGTTCTTTGATCCTGAGGGAGGGCGTGCCCGTGGCTGAACTGACTGCAAAAAGCCCCTGCGACGGGCTGCTACCGGTGACTATCGGCGGAATGAGCCTGACTGAGGAACAACCCGGCAGCATGTGGATCGTTGCCCCCTACAAAGGACAGCAGGACGTGTTGAGCAAGGCCTTGGAAGCGGCGCACGGCATGGCCTTTCCGGCCGTGAACCGGGCAACGGGCAAGGCAGGCAGCCGGGCGGTCTGGTTCGGCCGGGACATGGCGCTGCTGATGGGGCCTGCACCGGATGCCAGCTTGGCCAAGCACGCCGCCCTGACCGATCAGAGCGATGCCTGGGCGGTGGTGCGGCTGGACGGGCAGGGTGCAGAGGACGTGCTGGCGCGGCTGGTGCCGGTGGATCTGCGCCCGCAAGTTTTCAAGCGCGGCCATACCGCGCGGACGGAACTGAAGCACATGATGGCCTCTGTCACCCGCATTGGCCCGCAGGCGTTTCAGGTCATGGTGTTCCGGTCGATGGCGAAAACGCTTGTGCATGATTTGAAAACAGCCATGGAAGCCGTCACGGCACGGGGGTAACCTGCGGGGATCACCAACTGATTCCCGGAGCGCATCTATGATCCGCATCGCCTTTGCAGCCGCCTTGCTGGCGGCTCCGGCCTATGCTTCTGAAAGTAAAGAGCAAAGCTGCAAATATCAGGGCCAGGTCATGGCCGCAGTGCAGCAGGCGCGGCTGGACCGGGTGAAGCAGGAAGAGGTGGAACAGGTGATTCTGGACAACAATCCGGAGTGGCCCGAAGCCTATTCCAATGCGATCCCCCAGCTGGCCAGCCACGTCTACACGATGAAACGCCGCGACCTGAAGGAGACCGATCTCGGCGCGCTGTTTGAACAGCAGTGCCTGCAGAACTGGGATCAGATCCAGGCGATGCAAAAACAGCTGAAGTCGAACTGATATGTCCCTGCCGCCCGGCTTTCTGGATGAACTGCGCACCCGCATCAGCATTTCTGATGTTGTCGGGCGCAAGGTCATGTGGGACCAGCGCAAGTCGCAGCCGGGCAAGGGGGACTTCTGGGGGCCATGCCCCTTCCACCATGAAAAAACTGCGTCTTTCCACGTCGAAGACCGCAAAGGCTTCTATTACTGCTTCGGCTGCCATGCCAAGGGCGACGCGCTGAAGTTTGTCCAGGAAACCGAAAACGTTGGTTTCATGGAGGCGGTTGAGATCCTGGCCGGCGAAGCAGGCATGGAGATGCCCAAGCGCGACCCGCGCGCGCAGGAAAAGCAGGATCGCCGGACGCTGCTTGCCGATGTTATGGAACAGGCGGTGCAGTTCTTCCGACTGCAGCTCAAGACCAATGGAGCCCAGGATGCCCGCGCCTATCTGCAGCGGCGGGGACTGACGGCGCAGGCGCTGGACCGCTGGGAGATCGGCTTTGCCCCTGACGGCTGGCAGAACCTGTGGGATGCCTTGCGCGGCAAGAATGTGCCCGAAGATTTGATCATCGGGGCGGGGCTGGCCAAACCCTCGAACAAGGGCGGCAAGCCTTATGACACCTTCCGCAACCGGATCATGTTCCCGATCCGGGATGCGCGCGGCCGTGCGATTGCCTTTGGCGGCCGGGCGATGGACCCGAACGACAACGCCAAATACCTGAACTCGCCAGAGACGGAATTGTTCGACAAGGGCCGCAGCCTTTACAATCACGGTCCTGCGCGGGCGGCCTCCGGGCGCGGTTCCACCCTGGTTGTGGCCGAAGGCTATATGGATGTGATTGCTCTGGCAGAGGGCGGCTTTCAGTCCTCTGTGGCGCCTCTGGGCACCGCGATCACCGAAAACCAGCTGCAGATGCTGTGGCGGATGTCGGATGAGCCGATCATCGCGCTGGATGGCGACACTGCAGGTCTGCGTGCGGCCATGCGGCTGATCGACCTGGCGCTGCCCCTGCTGGAGGCGGGCAAGTCGCTGCGCTTTGCCATCATGCCAGAGGGCAAAGACCCGGACGACATGATCCGCAGCGAAGGGCCGGAAGCGGTACAGGCGGTGCTGGACCGGGCGATCCCGATGGTCAAGCTGCTTTGGCAGCGCGAGACCGAGGGCAAGGTCTTTGACAGCCCGGAACGCAAGGCTGCGCTGGACAAAAGCTTGCGCGAAAAGATTAAGCTGATCCGCGACCCCTCGATCCGCAAACACTACGGCGAGGACGTCAAGGAAATGCGCTGGCAGCTGTTCCGCGGCAGCCGGGACAGCGGCAGCTACCAGCAGCGGACCGGCAAAGGCGGCGGCTTCCGCGATGGCGCCCGCGCGCCATGGAAACCGGGCAAGGGCTTCGGCGCGATTCCGCAGCCGCGCGCCACCACCCGCGCCTCGCTGGTGGCGGGGGCCAATGATGAATCCTTTGCTGCAATGCGGGAGGCGGTGATCCTGGCAACCGCCATCACCACCCCCGAGGTGATCCCGGAATTCGAGACCAGTCTGGAGCGCTTGCAATGCGCCGACCCGGATCTGGCGGCCCTGCGCGACATGGTGCTGCGCCACGGCATCAGCGCGCCGGAGCGTCTGCGCGAGGAAATCGACTGGTCTTTGGGGCCGCATGCCCTTGAAAACCTGTTTGCCCTTCGCCACGTTGCAATCATCCCCTGCCTGCGCAAACCCGGCGACACCGAACTGGCCAGCATGACCCTGGCTGAGGAGCTCGCAAAACTCGAAACGCTGCGCGGGCTGGATGCGGAACTGGCGGAAGCCGAAGAGGATTTGCACGGCCTTGCGGATGAGGCGCTGACCTGGCGGCTGCGGCAGGCAGCTGAGGCCAAGAACAAGGCTGTGCGCAGCGAGAATGAGGACAAGGCGACGTATGACGTGGGCAAGAATGGTGCGCGGCTCAACCGGGATGAACGTGATGCCTTTGGTGCCCTTTTGGACCGGATCGGCTTCTCCGAGAAGTAACTCGCGGGAGTGATTCTGCGTTTTGCTAAGGAAGAGCACAGGAAAATTGGGTAAACGGGGTGACGAATCAGATGATCGCGCTAATGATTCGCTCAGCGAATCGCCCCGCAGCCCCTGAGTAGGAGCATTTAATGGCCGCCAAAGACACCGACGACCGCAAACCTGACGATCAGGACGCCGAAATCTCCCTTGATATGAGCCAGGCTCAGGTCAAGAAGATGATCGCGGAGGCCCGCGAGAAAGGCTATATCACCTACGATCAGCTCAATCAGGTTCTGCCGCCGGATCAGGTCAGCTCGGAACAGATCGAAGACGTGATGTCGATGCTCAGCGAGATGGGCATCAACATCATCGAGGACGAAGAGGCCGAGGAAGAAGAGAACAAGGGCACTACCGACCTAGTGACCACCGAAGGCCCGCGCGAGGTTGCTCTGGCCGGCGCCCAGACTGAGAAGCTGGACCGCACCGACGATCCGGTGCGCATGTACCTCCGCGAGATGGGCTCGGTTGAGCTGCTGTCCCGCGAAGGCGAGATCGCCATCGCGAAACGCATCGAGGCGGGCCGCAACACCATGATCGCAGGCCTTTGTGAAAGCCCGCTGACATTCCAGGCGATCACCATCTGGCACGACGAACTTCTGTCCGAGGATATCCTTCTGCGCGACGTCATTGATCTGGAGGCCACCTTCGGCAACCAGATGGACGAGGACGGCGAGGAGGAGCCTGTGGTCGACACCTCCGCTGTCGCAGCTGCCAAGCCCGCCAAGGATGAAGGTCCGGAACTGGACGCCGATGGCAACCCGATTGCCAGCGACGACGACGACGACGAGGACGATCAGGCCAACATGTCGCTCGCTGCGATGGAGGCTGCGCTCAAGGACCGGGTTCTGGTCACGCTGGAGCGGATCTCCACCGACTTTGCTGAGCTCAGCGAAATGCAGGACAGCCGGATTTCGGCAACCCTGAACGAAGACGGTTCCTTCAGCGCCGAGGATGAGGCGCGCTACCAGTCGCTGCGGGCGGAAATCGTCGAGCTGGTGAACGGCCTGCACCTGCACAACAACCGTATCGAAGCGCTGATCGATCAGCTCTATGGCATCAACCGCCGCGTCATGCAGATTGACAGCTCGATGGTGAAGCTGGCCGATCAGGCCCGCATCAACCGCCGTGAGTTCGTGGACGCATACCGCGGCCGTGAGCTGGACCCGAACTGGCTGGCGGACATGGGCGAAAAGCCGGGCCGCGGCTGGCAGATGTTCATCGAACGCTCCTCTGACAAGGTCGAGGAACTGCGCGCCGACATGGCGCAGGTCGGCCAGTATGTCGGTTTGGACATCTCCGAGTTCCGCCGCATCGTGCAGCAGGTCCAGAAGGGCGAGAAAGAAGCCCGCCAGGCCAAGAAGGAAATGGTCGAGGCCAACCTGCGCCTGGTGATTTCGATCGCCAAGAAATACACCAACCGCGGCCTGCAGTTCCTGGACCTGATCCAGGAAGGCAACATCGGCCTGATGAAGGCGGTGGACAAGTTCGAATACCGCCGCGGTTACAAGTTCTCGACCTATGCGACCTGGTGGATCCGCCAGGCCATCACCCGTTCGATCGCCGACCAGGCCCGCACCATCCGGATCCCGGTCCACATGATCGAGACCATCAACAAGCTGGTGCGCACCGGCCGCCAGATGCTGCACGAGATCGGCCGCGAGCCGACACCGGAGGAACTGGCAGACAAGCTGCAGATGCCGCTGGAGAAGGTCCGCAAGGTGATGAAGATCGCCAAGGAGCCGATCTCGCTCGAAACCCCGATCGGCGACGAGGAAGACAGCCAGCTGGGCGATTTTATCGAGGACAAGAATGCCGTGCTGCCCTTGGACAGCGCCATTCAGGAGAACCTCAAGGAAACCACCACCCGCGTTCTGGCCTCTCTCACCCCGCGCGAGGAACGGGTTCTGCGGATGCGTTTCGGCATCGGCATGAACACCGATCACACGCTGGAGGAAGTCGGCCAGCAGTTCAGCGTGACCCGCGAACGAATCCGCCAGATCGAGGCCAAGGCGCTGAGGAAGCTGAAGCACCCCAGCCGGTCGCGGAAGCTGCGCAGTTTCCTGGATCAGTAAAACAGAAGGCGCCCCGCGGGGCGCCTTTGCATTTTGACGGAGCAGTCGTTTGCGAATAATCTTGTCTGGCCTCATTGTTCTGGCCAATAGCACGCCGGTTTTGGCCTGCCCCGAGGGCTCCGAGACACTGGTCTCCTGTACATTTAACAGTGGAGCTAAAACTCTGACGACCTGCCTGCAAGGCGGGCAGGCATCTTATGATTTTGGGAGGACCGGGCGGCAGCCGGAACTTACAATGGTGCGTGATGTTCGGGACGTGGACATGACCCCATGGCCGGGCATTGGCGGGTCGATCTGGGAGGAAGTCATTTTCACCAGCGCCGATGTCCGCTACATCGTCTATCACAGTATCTCTAAGGATCCAGGAGCGCAGATACCTGTGGAGGGCGGAGTGGTCGTCGAACAGAGCGGCAAGGAACTGGCGCATCTGCGGTGTGATCCCGGAAGCGTGGACAGCGGCTACCCTTTGCCGCTTTATGACGCAAAAATCACAGCCGGGCAGGAATACTCCTTGGAAACGGGGGCTTGGCAATAGGTGAGCGGCAAGGCACGAAACCAGGAATCGGAGCACAAACACCTCATCGTTTTTGATGGCGAATGTGTGCTGTGCTCAGGCTTCTTCCGCTTCATGCTGCGCCACGACCGTGCCGGGCAGTTTGCCTTTGCCACCGCGCAGTCACCGTTGGGACAGCAGCTCTACCGTGATCTTGGGCTGCCCCAAGATGATTTTGAGACCAACCTGGTGATCGTTGACGGATGCCCCCATCAGCGCCTTGATGCCTTTGCCGCGGCAATGCAGGCGCTGCCGTGGCCCTGGCTGGTCTTGTCGTTGTGCCGGTTTCTGCCGCAGCGCTTAAAGGACACGCTGTATTTCAGGGTCGCCCGCAACCGCTACCGCTTGTTCGGACGGCATGACACTTGCATGATCCCCAATTCCGAAATCCGCGACCGCTTTGCCCTTGGGGGCTATGGCGGATGAGAGATGCCTTTGGCGAAGTCATCGCCGCGGAATCCCTGCAAGTGCCGCCAGCGCTGATGCGGTTTCATGCAGAACCGCCTGAACGCAGCTTTGGGGTGGTTCGTGTCGAGGGCGGGACCCGCTGGGCGCAGTTGCTGGCGCGGCTTGCAGGCTTCCCGCCGCCGATGCCTAAAACCCGGTTCCGGCTTGACGTTACACCGCAGGCGAACGGTCATGTCTGGCGGCGTGTCTTCGGCAAGCATCAGACCCGGTCTTTTCTGCGCTATGATGCACGCAAGGGCCGCGTGCTGGAGCGGTTCGGTCCGGTCGATCTGGAGCTTTCGGTCTGGATGCAGCAGGGCGCGCTGATGGTTTCTGTGGAGAAAGCCCGCCTGTTCGGATTTCCGCTGCCCAAGGCTTTGTGCCCGCAAAGCGCGTCCATGGAGTTTGAAACACAACAGGGGCACTTGGGTTTTGACATCTCCGCCAGCCTGCCAAGGGTGGGCCTTTTGGTGCGCTATACCGGGCATATTGCGCTGCCGGAATTGAACCTTCGGCGTTAACCATTTGCTAACCGTGGCGTTGCCCGCTTGCGGTCCGCGCCATAAACTCCGGGCATCCGCATTTACCTTCCGGGGGGAAGAAGATGTCTGCACATGCCGATTTGAATGGAGCGCTGGATGCGCTGCAGGGAAAACTCCAGTCGCTGAACAACCTGGTCAGCGCCAACCAGTTCATGGTCGAGGTGATGGCCAGCCAGGGTGACGCTCTGAAACAGATGAGCAGCGAACATACCCGGGACATGCTGCGCCATCAGGCCCGGGCCCGGTTTCATCCTGAAACCGGAACTGCACCTGATGCCGCGGTTCTGGCCATTCTCGAAGAAGTGCTGGCTCCTCACCAGGAGAGTGCGGAGATTATTCCATTTCCTGTTCAGGCTTGACGCCTGCCGGCACACATCTGCGAGAGGTCGCGGTCAGGACCGCGATCGCCCCTTGGAGGCCCTGCGGATAGTCCTTATGTTGAAGTAAACAAAGGGACATTTCTGGATGAAAAATCTCATCATGGCCGCCTTGCTGGCTTTCGCCTCTGCCGTCCCCGGGTCTGCCGATACATTTGTTGCCAACCGCGGTGTTCGTGTTTTGCCTGTCAACGACTTGGTCTACGAGGTGGTGCCGGGCCGCTCTGGCGGCACTTGGGACTATTGGTGTGCCGGCGCGCAATACGCCCGCCGGGTCCTGGGCGCGAACTGGACTGACCGGTATTACGTCGTGCGCGGCCGCGATGTCAGCGTCACCACGGGACGCAGGTCTTCCGTGCAATTCACTCTTTACCCGGAACAGGCAGGCGTGCCGCCCAAGACGGGCTGGCTGTCGCTTGGGTTCCGCCCGGGTGAAAGCCTTTCAGTGCAGCAAGGCTATGGGTACTGCGTGCAGGCCCCGGCGCTGTAGACCGCCCATAAGCCAATAGGGTTCACAGGCGCCCACAGAATTGTGCGGCTGCTGCGAGAAGCGCTCAGGACGCGATGATTGAAACCGTTAGGCAGGTTACCCGCGCCAGCTGGCAAAGTGATGCCGGCTGTATTTTCTAAAGATCTGTGATGATTTGGAATTTCCTGCGCGCGTGTGATGGCGCCCTGCGGTGTCTTGGTTCGATGCCTGAGAAGGGATCTTGCCGCACAGCAGTGTGAATGGCCTGTGCTTCAGATTTCCTTACCCTGAAAACTGGGCGCAGCGTTTTGCGCCTTGATGAAAGAGAGGGTGCCGCCATGAAACCTGTTTCCGCTGCCGCAGTTGCCGCCACGATTTTGACGCTGGGACTGCCCGGCAGTTCCGAAGCCAATGCAAGCCGTCACAGCATACGCGTCAATGAAATGCCGGGCGGCATCTTCGAAGTGATACCAAGAACTGGTAACGGTTACCTGTTCTGGTGCGGCGCGGCTGACTATGCCCACCGCGTTATCGGAGCGCCATGGACAGCCAGCTTGCACATTTCGCGGGGTTTGGGGCCCAGTGAAACCACCGGCCGCAGGTCAGCGGTCCAGTTCACGCTGGACAGGAATTCGGCCCAAACACCTCCGTCTGGCGGGTACGGGTCTGTTAACAGCCTGCAAGCTGGTGATACAATGACTGTCCAGAGAGCGTTTGATTATTGTTTTGTACCGTTCGGGAGGCCTTGAACGTATTTGATACACGGTCATTCCGACAGGGGAGTAGGAGGTTGATATGACCGGCAAGAGACTTTGGCTGATGGGAATGCTGGCGCTGGTTCTGTCCGTACCGGTGCCCGCGTCCGCCTGGAGAGCAATCAACCGCAATGAGGTGCTGCCGGTCTCCGAAGGTGTTTGGGAAGTGGTGGCCCGGAGCCGATCCGGCGCCCAGGACTACTGGTGCAGCATTGCCGATTTCGCCATCCGCCAGCTGCGGGCGCCGGTGAACCAGCGGATCTACGTCTGGCGTGGAGAAGGCCCTTCGGTGAACCGGCCGGGGCGCAAAGCGGTGCAATTTGCCTTCGGCCTGCCGCCAGGGGTTCCCGACCGCTCCGGCAGTCTGTCGCTTAACGTGCGCGAAGCAGGGGACAGCCTGCGGGTAACATCAGCGCAGAACTATTGCTACGACCACTTGCCCGGGCGTGACCGCTGGCTGCCATAAAAAGCAATGGCCGCTGGTGCAGGGTTGCCTGAATGGTCTGTTCCGGCCAGAAATAAATCATGCAGCATGACTTCAGTATTCCGACGCGCGGCCAGGGGCTCTATGAATTCACCCGGGACGTGAAAGCTTGGGTGGCGGCAAGCGGGCATCAGGACGGGCTGCTGACGCTGTTTGTGCGCCATACGTCCTGCTCATTGCTGATCCAGGAAAATGCCGACCCTGAGGTGCAGGGGGATCTGCGTGCGTTTTTTGCCCGTCTGGTGCCGCCGTCGTCCGATCCGTCCATGGGCTATCTGCGCCACACCTATGAGGGGCCCGACGACATGCCTGCCCATATCAAGGCAGCGATGATGCCTGTCAGCTTGTCGATCCCGGTCCGCAATGGCGCCCCGCTGCTTGGCACTTGGCAGGGCATTTACCTGTTTGAACACCGGGATGCGCCCCATCAGAGGCGGGTGGCGGCGCATCTGTCCTGAACCTCTTTATCTAGCGGCGGCAAATGCCCCCTACCCAAATTCTGGAGGGTCGCCTATAGTTGTGGATAACCGGGAACATGCCGGCACAATAAACAGGCTGACAGGATTGAGGGAGCAGGCGGATGCGCTGCCCATTTTGCGGAAATATCGACACTCAGGTCAAGGATTCACGCCCCGCGGAGGATCATGTTTCGATCCGTCGGCGCCGGTTTTGCCCGGCCTGCGGCGGCCGTTTCACCACCTACGAGCGGGTGCAGTTGCGCGATTTGGTGGTGATCAAAACCAACGGCAAGCGCGAGGACTTCGACCGCGACAAGCTGGAGCGTTCGATCCGTATTTCAATGCAAAAGCGCCCGATTGAGCCGGAGCGCATCGACCAGATGATCTCTGGCATCGTGCGGCGGTTGGAAAGCATGGGCGAGACCGATATTCCTTCTAAGAAAATCGGTGAAATCGTGATGGAAGCACTGGCCCGCATCGACACCGTGGCCTACGTGCGCTTTGCCAGCGTTTACAAGAACTTTCAGGCAGCAGACGATTTCGAGGACTTCGTCCACGAACTGCGGCCGCCGGTGGCGCCGGAAGAATAATGGATACGGATCACCGTTACATGGCGCTTGCGCTGTCCCTCGGGCGGCGCGGGCAGGGTAATTGCTGGCCGAACCCGGCAGTGGGCTGTGTCATCGTGCAGGGCAGCAGGGTTGTGGGGCGCGGCTGGACCAAACCGGGCGGGCGGCCGCATGCGGAAACCGAAGCGCTGGCGCAGGCGGGAGACGCTGCGCATGGCGCCACCGCCTATGTGACGCTGGAGCCTTGTGCCCATCATGGCGAAACACCGCCTTGCGCGCAGGCGCTGATTGATGCCGGGGTGGCCAGGGTTGTCGCAGCGATCGGAGACAGCGATCCGCGCGTTTCAGGGCAGGGCATCCGGATGTTGCGGGACGCAGGTATCAGAGTGGACACTGGCGTGTGGGGGGCGCAGGCTGCGCGGGACCATGCCGGGTTCTTCCTGAAGACCGAACAGGGGCGCCCGCTGGTGACCTTGAAGCTGGCCGGCAGCTTTGACGGCCGCATCGCAACCGGATCGGGCCAAAGCAAGTGGATCACCGGGCCGGAAGCGCGGCGTGCCGTGCATGCGATGCGCGCACGCCATGACGCGGTCATGGTGGGCGGCGGCACCGCACGGGCGGATGACCCCTCGCTGACAGTTCGTGATCTGGGGGTGGAGCATCAGCCGGTGCGCGTTGTGATCTCGCGCCATCTGGACCTGCCGCTGATGGGTCAGCTGGCCCGCACCGCCAAGGACATCCCGGTCTGGCTGTGCCACGGCCATGGGGCTGATCAGGAGCGCATCCGCGCCTGGGAAGGGCTGGGTGCCAGGCTGATCCCTTGTGCGTCGCATGGGGTGCAGCTGGATGCCGGGGATATTCTGCAACAGCTGGGCGCGGCTGGACTGACCCGGGTGTTCTGCGAGGGCGGCAGCGCGCTGGCTGCGTCGCTGCTGGCCTTTGATTTGGTGGATGAGCTGGTCGGGTTCACCGCAGGCCTGGGCATCGGTGCCGAGGGGCTGCCTTCGATCGGCGCGCTGGGCATCGGAAGGCTGGAGGAAGCACCGCGGTTCGAGCTGGTCGAGGCGCGCCCTGTCGGTAAAGATATTCTGCACCGCTGGACACGCGCTCTGCGGTAATGCTTCGCTGTAGCCTTGCTAATCCGGGTTCTCCTGTCTGCCGCCGGACGATGCTTCTGCTCCGGTCCCGTTGGCCCAGCCTCGGTATCTTGCGGGTGCGGGAGCGCTTCTGCTTCGGTCAGCGCCACAGATAGGCGTAAGTGGCGAACAGTCCTTGCAGCTTCGACAGCAGCCTGTTGCTGAGGCCCGGATGCGGCAGGCGGCCCTCACGCAAGCGCATCACCGCCACTTCCGGGGGGCAGGGCTGGCCGGTCACTGGATCGAAATAGCGCGGATAATCGATCAGGGCTGCATGGGCCAGGCCGAATAGGGACACTTGCGCCTGCCGCCAGACGGGAACCGGCGCCAGATCGGTGGTGAGCCCCCAGCCCGCATAGAAGGGCGTGCCCAGGGTTGTGACTTTGAGCCCGCGCAGCAGCGCCTCGAATCCCAGAAGCGAGGTCATTGTCCAAACCTCCTCCACGGCGCCCAGCAGCGCCATCGGGTCTGCCCGGCAGGCAACAACGTCAGCCAAATCCTCTGCTTCGATCTGGCCCTGCCGCAATCCCGCCTCCACATCCGGGTGGGGCTTGTAGATGATCACTGCATCCGGATTGGCCGCCCGCGCGGTGCGCAGCAGATCCTGGTTGGTCCGGATCTCGCCAGCACCGCAGAGGATCGAGGCGTCGTCCTCAACCTGGCCCGGCACCAGGATGCGGCGGCCTTCGGGCAGGGCGGTGGCCGCACCGCCAAGGTTGTACTTTGAAACACCGTCTCTGATCAGGGACTGCACAAACCGCTCCGCCCGCCGTTCCTCAGCCTGGGTCATCTCTGTACGCTTGGAAATCAGCGCATCAAGGTCAGATGGCTGGCGCGGATCGTAGTAGATCCCTTGTTGGTCGGTCACCAGCGACAGCGGCGGCACCAGTTCCGCCCCCAGCCCGCGGGAGCGCAGAAACCCGTCCTCCACTCGCACTGCACCTGAGTGGGCTTCTGCTGCCTTGCCAGCCCAAACCATCCGCCTGCGGCCGCTGGCCTGCGCCTTGGCGGTGTTTTCGGTGAACAACACCCGCCTTTCCGCACCAAAGAACTTTTGCAAAGGCTTGCGCTTCCAAAGCCGCATGCCCGAGGCTGCCCAGCCCTGGCTGTCTTCACGCCAGGCCCGCGCTTTGGCCTCAAGGTTATTCAGAACCGTTTCAAGCCCGCACAGCTCATCCCGGAACGGGTCGTACCATTTGGGGTAAAGGATCATCGCGGCTGCAAACAGCTGCGCGCGGGTCAGACGCCGCTGCCGCCGCGGGGGCGGGGCATCATCCGTGCTGAGTCCCCAGCCTGCATAAAACGGCTGCCCGAACACCCGTGGTTTGTGACCCGCCAGGATCGCCTCGAAACCCAGCTGCGATGAGACCGTGTAAACCCCGATCGCCCCCTCCAGTAACGCCCACGGTGAGACACTGCCTGTAAACAGTTGCACACGCCCCAAAGCATCATCCGGATCATAGTATCCCGCCCGGTATCCGCGCAGGGTCTCGGGATGGGTCTTGATCAGAACCCGCGCGCCGGGATGCTCCTCCTGTGCAAACGCCAGCATTTCCAGAAACCGCGCCCGGTCCGAACGCGAGGCAATAACGGAGGCATCGTCACGCGCCTGATCAGCAACCAGCACATAGCCAGGCTCGGGCACTGGAGCGCTGGGATCAAACGCGTTGTACTTACTGAGATGTGCTGACTTGAGGCGGGCAATGGAGTCGCGTGCCCGTTGCATCAGATGCGCGTCATCCAAAGGGTGAGTCGCCAGCAGCTGCTCCAGATCTGATGGCTCCGACGCATCGAAATGCACACCGGAGCGGTCCAGCATCAGGCCTGCAGGCGGTTCTCCGGCGCGGCCGGGGTGCAGTGAGCGCAGAAACGCGTCCTCCACCCGCAACAGCCCGCAGCCGCGCTTCGCAGCAATGGCCTGGCCGCGATGGGCGGTGGGGGAGGCGCCCCAGATGCCAACCAGATCTTCTGCCTGCGGCAGGCCCAAGCGGATGGAATATCCAGACAGCTCCAGGATACGCCGCACACGCCGTTGTGTCAGAAAGCCGCCGTTGTAGACAAAAAGCCGGGACGCTGCGCTCCCGGCTTCCTGGTGGCCTGCGGTCAGGCGCATCTTCCCTTAGCCGCTAACCGCTGAGGAGGTGCTGGCCAGCGATCCAACCGGGGCAAGCAGCAGCGAGATCGTCTTGGTCCACTGGGCGTAGGGCGCTTCAGTCACATAGAGCGTGTCGTCGTCGCGGATCACGAAGTCGCGGGCCATGAACAGCCCGTTCGGCTGGGTCAGGTTCAGCACATAGACCATTCGTTGCGCGCCGATGAGGTCGTCGCGGCCCAGCACCTGATTGGCGATCTCGGCAGGTTCATTGCGCAAAACGAAGACACCGGTCGGGTCGGCCGCGGTGGAGATCAGGCCGCCGACCTGTGCAATGGCTTCGAGCGCCGACAGATCCTGGCTTTCAAATGGCACCCTTGCCTGTGCGGATGTTGCACCCAGCGCGGTGAAGGAGCGTGTGTCTTCCTCGACAAGAATGCGGTCGCCGCCGCGCAGTGCGACATCCAGCTCCGGATGGTCGAACAGATCCTGAAACCAGATCTTTCCTTTTTCCTGGCCACGGATCACGGTGACCTGGGCAATTTCAGGCTGGATCGTCACGCCGCCGGCCTGGGCCAGCATCGCTGACAGAGTACGGGTCGGGCGTTCAATCGGATAGACACCCTGCGCGCCCACAGAGCCGGTCAGGCTGACCGTGGCGCCATCCCCAGCCAGCCGCCGCACCTGCACCTGCGGATCGGGGGTCTGATCTTCGAGCTTTCTGGTGATGGTTTCGCGCAGCTGCTCAGGCGTATTGCCAGAGGCCCGCAGGCGACCCGCATAAGGAACGAAGATAAAGCCCGCACTGTCGACCTGCACCTCTTCCAGCACGGTGGAATTGCTGGCTTCGGCGGCCAGCAGCCCGTCATCTACGTTTTCCCAGACTGTCAGCCCCAGGACATCGCCAGGGCGGATGGTGTCCGAAGTCAGCCTGCCTGCCGAAGTGAACCCGGTGGAAAAGCCGAGTGCCGGGACAACAGCTGTGGCGCGGGCGACCCGGTCATTGACGGAAACGATAAAGGCATCGCCTTCGCGCTGTACCGAGCCGGCGAAAATCTGGCGCTTGCTAGGGCCGACTTTCGGCAGCCCGCAGGACGCCGCAAGTACCAATGCCGCCAGCATGGCCACGGGGCGCGCCCAGCGAAGGGGAACGGATGTCACTGCTCGGTCTCCTCGACCAATTATTGTTTGCCTCAAGTTTTAGGGGCAACCTAACCGGCTGGCAGGAAAAAATCCAGTCTTTGGGTGTTTCCGCTTCAGGTCACCAGCCGCAACTGTTGCCGTGGAGCCGCTGTACCCAGCCGCAGAGCGTCATATGGGTCCTCACCCGCCAGCATCATGTCGGCCACCTGGCGCAGCAGCTGGCGGCGTCCTTCGCGGGAGTAATAGCCGCCCGGCACCTGAGAGGTTTCCAGCAGGAACCGCCGGTAATCCTTGTAAGCGCGGCTGTCAGGGCGCGCCGGGGCCGCAAAGAACTGGGCCAGCGGCTGTTCCGACACAAACTCCGGTTTGCCATAGACCGCACGGCCGAACACGCGCAGCGGAATGCCGCGCCACAGCACCTGCTGGCCGGCCGTGGAATTGACAGTTACCGCACTGCGGGCTTCATTCAGCAGCTGTGCCAGCTTGCCCCCGCGCACATAATGCACCCGGCCTGCAACGCCATGCTCGCGCGCCAGGCGGCGCAGCGTGCGGCGGACCTGGGCGCGGCCGTCCTCCAGCGGATGCGCCTTGATGACCAGATGGTGATGGCGCGGCGCCCCTTCCGCAAAACCTGTGATCACTTCAGCCAGGAAATCGCCCATGCTGGTAAATGGGGAATGCATCTGGAAAGAGCTGTCGTGCTCCAGCTGAAGCAGTGCCAAGTGATAGGGAAACCCGCCATTGCGGATACGCCTCTCTGCCAGCCGCCGCTCCAGTGCCTGTACGGGCATCAAGAGCAGGCGCTTGAGGTAGAGCTGAAATTCCTTGGTCACCGGAATCGCCCGGTGCGGCTGGAAATTGCGGTACTTGCGGTTCCGGAACATGACGAACCAGTGGTAAAGCGCACCATAGAAAACGTGCTGGCGCATGTCGCCCCAGTGCGCGGGCGGCAGCGGCGCTTCCATGTCCGAGAGCGCCAGCGCCTCCTGCATCTGCGGCACAGTCATTTCCATCAGCCGAGAATGTCCATTGGCGCCACCGCGCTCATAGGTGACCCAATACGGGCGCAGGTAGCCTTCCTCAAACACATGCACTGTGATGCCGCGCTGCCGTGCCGCCGCGACGGCAGCGGCGTGAATGGGGCGGGTGTCCCCGTATAGGACGATGTCCGTCACCCCGCGGCTTTCCAGCAGTCCGGCCAGGTAATCAGGCCAATCCTGCGGGCTGCCGTCATAGGGGATGTAGTTGGCCTTGGGGCGCCAGAAGGCCTCGTCGCCGGCATTGAACCCCACCCGCGCCACTTCGCATCCCGCCGTCCCCAGCATCCGTCCAAGCGCGGCAAAAAACGGACCATGAGGGCCTTGCAGGAACAGGAAGCTGCGGTGTTTCAAAGCGGCATTTGGCATCACGAGGAGTGTTGTATAGGAGCGATTTCAGGATTTGATTAACATTTGACTGGGGCGAAACTAAGGCTTGGCCGGCTGCAAACACAACCCGGGGCTTGTGAAGGCCGCGCGGCTTGGCTACCTCTGCGGCAGGAATGACATATGACCTGCGGGGAGCGCACCCATGTTTACTGGCATCATCACCGATGTGGGCACCATTGCCGAGCTGGAGCAGCAGGGCGATCTGCGCGCCCGCATCCGCACGGCCTATGACACGGCCACAATTGACCTCGGTGCCTCGATTGCCTCGGACGGTGTTTGCCTGACTGTGATCGCGCTGGGGGACGACTGGTACGACGTGCAGATCTCGGCAGAGACCGTGTCCAAGACCAACTTGGACAGTTGGGCCGTGGGCAAGCGTGTGAACCTGGAACGCGCCCTGAAGGTGGGCGATGAACTGGGCGGCCATATCGTCTCCGGCCATGTGGACGGTGTCGCCGAAGTGGTGGAGATGAAGGACGAGGGCGACAGTACGCGCGTTACCCTTCGCGCGCCTCAGGCGCTGGCCCGCTTCATCGCGCCCAAGGGATCGGTTGCGCTGAACGGAACCTCGCTGACGGTTAATGACGTGGACGGCTGCGATTTCGGCATCAATTTCATTCCGCACACCAAGGAGGTCACCACCTGGGGCGATGTGAAGCTGGGCGACCGCATCAACCTGGAAATCGACACGCTGGCTCGTTACGTCGCCCGGCTGCACGAGGCAGGCTGAGCAGGTCCGCGCCTTCATCTTTCCTCAAGTACTCCGGGGTGAGGCCGGCAGGCCGAGGGGCAGCGCCCCTCAGCAACCTGTGCGCAGGCGCACAGGACGCGTCCGGACGTCCGGTTGCCGTTTGCAGGACTGGCATTTGCCGCCGGCCTGGGCTATCTGGCTGGGAAAGAACCCGCAGTGCCAGGCGTGCTGCCCATGCGCATCGAAAGGCTGCCATATGAGCTTTGAAACACCAGGGCCGGTTGAGGCGCAATTGCGCGATGCCATCAGCCCGATTGAAGAGATCATCGAAGAAGCCCGCCAGGGCCGCATGTTCATCCTTGTTGATCACGAGGACCGCGAGAACGAAGGCGACCTCGTGATCCCCGCGCAGCACGCCGATGCCGCCGCGATCAACTTCATGGCCACCCACGGCCGCGGGCTGATCTGCCTGACCATGCCCGCCGAGCGGATCGAGGAGCTGGGCCTGCCGATGATGGCGCTGCACAACTCCTCGCGCCACGAAACTGCCTTTACCGTTTCCATCGAGGCGCGCGAGGGCGTCTCCACCGGTATTTCCGCCGCCGACCGCGCGCTGACCGTGGCCACCGCCATCGACCCGGAGAAGACCGCAGCCGACATCGCCACGCCCGGCCATGTCTTCCCGCTGCGCGCGCGCCGGGGCGGGGTACTGGTTCGTGCAGGCCACACGGAGGCCGGCTGCGATGTGGCGCGTCTGTCAGGCCATTACCCGTCGTCCGTGATCTGCGAGATCATGAAGGAAGACGGAACAATGGCGCGTCTGCCTGATCTGGTCGAATACGCCCAGAAACACGGGCTGAAGATCGGCACCATCTCCGACCTGATCACCTACCGCGCCCGCAACGACAACCTGGTGGTGGAAACCTCGCGCGAGACGGTGACCTCGGAAATCGGCGGCGAGTGGGAAATGCGACTGTTCACCGACCAGACCCATGGCATCGAACACGTGGTGATGATCAAGGGCGACATTACCACGCCAGAACCGGTACTGGTGCGGACCCACGCACTGCATGAGGCGACAGATATCCTCGGTCTCGGCCCCAAGTCAGCCCGCCAGCTGCCGCGCGCGATGGAGATCATTGCCGAAGAGGGTCGCGGCGTCGTGACCCTGTTCCGCCAGCCGCGCAATGCGCTTTATGCCAATGAGGACGAAGGCCCGCGCACCGTGACCATCAAGCAGACCGGCATCGGTGCCCAGATCCTGTCGGGCCTGGGCCTGCATGAGCTGGTCCTTCTGACCGACTCGCCCTCGACCAAATACGTCGGGCTGGATGCCTATGGCCTCGCCATCACCGGCAGCCGCCCCATTTTGAAGGACGCTTGATATGGCTGGACATGAAACCCACTACACCCTGCCGCGTGCCGAGTTTGACAAGCCGGTGAAACTGCTGATCGTTGTCGCGCCTTACTACAAGGATATCGCCGACAATCTGGTGGCCGGTGCCGCAGCCGAGATCGAAGCCGCAGGCGGCACCTTCGAAATCGCCGAAGTGCCCGGCGCGCTGGAAGTGCCGACCGCCATTGCGATTGCTGACCGCACCTCCAACTTCGACGGCTACGTGGCGCTGGGCTGCGTGATCCGCGGCGAGACCACCCACTATGACACCGTCTGCAACGACAGCTCCCGCGCGATCCAGCTGATGGGTCTGCAGGGGCTGTGCATCGGCAACGGCATCCTGACCGTCGAAAACCGCAAGCAGGCCGAAGTGCGCGCCGATACCGCTGATCAGAACAAAGGCGGCGGCGCGGCGGCTGCGGCCTTGCATCTGATCGCACTCACGCGTAAGTGGGGCGCCCAGACCAAAGGCATCGGCTTCAAGGCGCCCGCAGGGGCATACCAGGTCGCCGGTACAGACAACGGATCCACCAGCGCATGAGCACACAGGACAGCCGCCCCAAGGGCAACGGCAAGAATCAGATGAGATCGGCAGCGCGGCTTTATGCCGTGCAGGCGCTGTTCCAGATGGAACACAGCAGCCTCACCTTTGACAGGGTGATCGTCGAGTTTGAGGACCACCGTTTTGGCGCTGTCTATGAGGGCGACGAGATGGCGGAAGGCGACACTAAGGTGTTCCGCAATCTGGTGCGCGAGGCGGTGAACCATCAGGCGCGGATCGACCAGATGACCGACCGGGCGCTGGTGGCGAAATGGCCGATTGCCCGCATCGACCCGACCCTGCGGGCGCTGTTTCGCGCGGCCGGTGCCGAGCTCACTCAGTCTGACACCCCGCCCAAGGTGGTGATCAACGAGTTTGTCGATATCGCTCGCGCCTTCTTCCCCGAGGGCAAGGAGGCGAAGTTCGTCAACGCCGTGCTCGACCACATGGCGCGCGAAGCCCGGCCGGAAGCATTCTGAGCCGGCCTCTGCCACAGACGTGAACTGAAAAAGGCGTGCCTTGGGGCGCGCTTTTTTGTTTTGCGGGGGGAGAGAATGAAAGGGTGCGGCAAATTCCGCTCATCCCTTCCGGAAACGCTGGACGCCGCCGCAAAGGCTGATAACCTCTTCTTGCTTATCTGGAGGACTCAGATGCCTGAACTGGTGAAAATGTACATCCGCAACGTGCTGATCGGCTTTGGGATCGCTGCGGCCTTTGTGGCAATGCTCCTGTGGTTCAATGTGATGAACCTATGGGCGCTGGTTTCGACCTCTGACGTCGGGCTGCTGGCGGTGTTCCTGCTGTGGTTCATGAACGGCATCGTGTTTGCAGGCGTGCAGTTTGCATGGGCGGTGATGGCCATGGCCGAGAAGAACGACGGCCCCCGCGGCGGCACCCCGGTGGCGCATGAGTTCCAGCCGGTGCGGGTACCGGCAGAGGAAACCTCCCGGCAGCAGCGCCAGCTGAAGCGCCGCTGAACCGCGAAACACCTGAATTTCTGCCGCGTTTTCCCTGGAAAACGCGGTTTTCGTTTGTACCAACGGGGGAAGAAGCGGCGGGACCACCAGTCAACCGTGCGGCTTTGATTCCCGAGGACCTGTATATACAGGTGGGCGCCAGGTAAACGGACCAGGATCCGGACAGAGCCAGCTCCCTCGGAATTGCTTAAGGCCACCGGAATGCTGCCTGTCACGAGAAGGGCAGTACCCGCCAAGCCCGTAACTAAGCTGCCGGAGGCGCCGTTACAAGGGGGCAGGGGGCATCCGGCAGCGTTTCGCTGCAAAAGCGCGGGATTGCATTTTGTTCCCTAATTGTTCACATTCACTGCCATGATGGAAGATCTGCAGCCAGGACAGAAACTCGCCCGCGGAGTGTCGCGCTATCTGCGCTCGCTCGGCTTTGCGCCGCTGGAGGAATTCGTGCCGGCCCGCGGGTTGCGGGTGGACGTGATGGCGCTCGGCCCCAAGGGGGAGCTCTGGGTGATCGAGTGCAAGTCCAGCCGCGCCGATTTTCAGTCCGACAGCAAGTGGGAAGGTTACCTGGAGTGGTGCGACCGGTATTTCTGGGCGGTGGACATGGATTTCCCCACCGAACTTTTGCCGGACGGCACCGGGCTGATTATTGCCGATCCCTATGATGCGGAAATCATCCGCATGGCGCCGGAAGACAAGCTGGCGCCGGCCCGGCGCAAGAAGCTGGTGCAGAAATTCGCCATGGACGCCGCCCGCCGGCTGCAGGTCTTGCGCGATCCGCGCCCGGGCAAGGACGGGCAGCTTCTGGGGGCGGCAGCAGAAGAACAGCCGGACTGGTGAACCAGAGGTGCTCCCGCGCCTGCAGAGGCCCCGGCTGCGCCGGTGCCTCTTGGCAGCCTTGGGCCGGGCAGCGCACCTGCGGTGCGCTGCGGGCCGCTCCGGCCGGCTCAGGCCGTTGCGTTCAGTGCCGCAGGCTGGTGCAGCAGCGCAATGGGGGCGTCCTGGCCGGTCGCAACGCCAATGGCGCCGCCTTGGGAAACATTGGTGAAGGTGATGCTTCCGCCGGTGTCGAACGTAAGCGTCAGAGTGTCGCCGTCGCGGGTTGAACTGTAGGTTGAGGCGCCCATTTCGCGCAGTTGCACCACGGCGTTTGCGCCTTCTGTCAGTTCAACAGTGTCATGGCCGTCGCCGAGATTGTACTGCAGCGCCACGGTACCGCCCTGCAGGGTGAAACGGTCATCGCCAATGCCGCCGCGTGCGGCCAGGGTCTCTCCCACCTGCAGGGTGATCTGGTCATCCCCGCTGCCGCCGCTCACCTGCGAGTAGCTGCTGAGGGCTTGACGCATCTTCTCTGCTGCCGGGGCGCCGGCATCGTAGATTGGCGCAGGGCCTTTGCTGGGGTCCCGCAGAGCGCGCTGAGCCGCGACCGAGATCACGTCGTTTCCAGCACCGCCGCGGATGCGCGAGACCAGAGTGGCCGCGACCGCGATACTGTCATCGCCTGCACCGGCCCAGACACCTCGCAGGGTGCCTGCCTGGATTGCAATGGCGTCATCGCCGCCGCCGGTGCTGATATTGCGGGCATGGCGGGCGCGGATCGATACCGAATCCGCATTGGAGAACTGTTCTTGCCTGCGTGCTTGACCCGCGGCGTGCTGATGCCCGAGCGCAAGGCCCTGCATGCGGCCGAACCGGCGGCCATAGCCGAAACCGGGGCCTTCAAAGGGGCGGGCGGACTCGCGGTCTGTGTGAACGCCCTGCACGATGCGCCCCTCCAGCGCCACTGCATCGGCTCCGTCACCGGTGGCAACCCGCCGGATCACATCAGCACGCAGCTCAACCGTGTCGTCGCCCGCCGTGCCAGCCGTGTCTGTCACCATGGCAGGAAACTCCTGCGGGGTTGTTTGCGGCTGCTCTGCGGCCGACGGCAGGGGAACGTCCCCCTGTTCTTCCGGCAGGCCGGTCAGCAGAATAAGGGCCACGGAATTTTCCGGCCAAGGCTGCGATGCAAGGGTGTGCAGCGCCTTGGCCATCTCGAAAATGCGCTTTTCGTAGTAGCTGGCTTCCGGACTGGCAGCGCTGGCCTGCGTCACCTCCTGTGGGGGAAGAACTTCTGCAGCCGGATCATCCGCAGGGGCAGGGGCTGGCTGCAATGTGACAGAAGCGCCCTGGGCGGGTTGCTCAGCGGGTGTGCTGGTTTGCGGCGCGGGGGCGGGGGCCGAGGGGGCGCCGCCCAGTTTCACCACTGCATTCTGAACCTGCGGCTTCTCCCATCCGTGGGCGGCGGGCGGCAGGCCTTCTGCGCCGCGGCGGCCCTGGCCGCCAAACAGGGCGTTGGCTTCCTGCTGCAACTCATCAGCGGTCATGCCGAGGGCGGGATTGATCCCGTCCAGGGAAGCGCGCGCGCCGCTGGTCACAGCGGTCAGCTGCGCCGAATAGAAAAAGGGGTTGGCTGTACTGCTCGTCAGGTTCACCATCTTACTCACTCCGATAACTGGCTGAGCACTAAGGTGAGCCCTGGGGCTTTAGATAGATATAATAGCTAAAAATGCAGATTCGAAAATTCGTCTGAAAACAGAGATGGATTTTCCGAAATCTGATGTTACTTGACGATGCGGGCCGCCTGCGCTGCAGCGCGAAGTTCGTCTGCGATCTCTTCTGCTTCTTCCGGCTCAAAGTCCATCGGGATCTCGACACCGTCCGCCTCGATGAAAATCCGCACCATGCCTTGATCGGTAGGGCCGATTTGCATGTTTGCTTCAACGTCGCGTTCGGTATTGATGCCCATCTTGCACTCCACTGGCAGTCAGCCGCTTGAATGCCGGTGCTATCCCGCCGCAGGCTGAAACGCAAGCCGGGTTTGCGCTACACTGCCTGTATGATGGATGTAACGCTGCGCCGATTCGCCCCGACTGACATGCAATGGCTGGTGGCACGCCACCAGGATCTCTATTCCCGCGAAGCCGGGTTTGACGGCAGTTTCGGCGTGCAGGTCGCGGATATTCTGCACAGCTTCTGTGCGGCTCACGATCCCGCGTGTGAGCGCGGCTGGATGGCGGTCAGCGGCAAGGAGCGTCTGGGCACGGTCTTCTGTATGAAAAAGGACGGTAAGACAGCCCAGTTGCGCCTGTTCCTGCTGACGCCAAAAGCACGCGGCAAGGGGCTGGGAAAGCGGCTTCTGCGTGAGTGCATGGCGTTCGCCCGCGCCGCCGGTTACAGCAGCATGATGCTGAAGACCCACGAAAGCCACCGCACCGCCTGTGCCCTCTACCGCGCTTTTGGTTGGCAGTTGCAGAACAGCCGCCCCGTGCGCAATTACGGCCAGGATCTGGTGGAGCAGACCTGGCATCTTTCGTTTGAGGAAGTCACGGCCTAGTCTGGACGGCCGACGGAAATTTGGTTTAAATGCAATCGGTTGCGGAAGGGGCTCCGCACCGGTCTGTGTGTATTGCAAAGGGCATGGCTGCCTGTCTTTCTGAGAGGCGGATTTCTGAAACAGAAAGGTGAAAAACCTCTTGCACGCCTCCGGAGCGTGCTATAAATGCCCCCTCAGTGCCGCCTTAGCTCAGTTGGTTAGAGCGCTGGATTGTGGATCCAGAGGTCCCCCGTTCAAGCCGGGGAGGCGGTACCATCTTCCTTACACTGCTATCGTTTTTTTTGCCTTTCGTCTGGCAATCCGATCGCCCCGCCGGTCAGGTTATTGCCATGGCAGGCTGCGGCCGCAAGGGGGCCGTCTGCTTAGTACAGAACGGGCCGCCGCAAGGATTTGCGGCGGCCCGTTCTGAAGTCATCATCTCATCGGAGTTGATAGGTCCGTGTTCCCGGTTGCGGTGATGCCGGGTCAGTCGGTCGTTGTTGTTGTCGAGGTGGAGCCATCGTCATCAGCAACCACAATCACGAGCAGGGCCCCGCCGACAACGGCGGCCGTGGCGCCGGCTGACAAGCCGGTTTCCGGCAGGCCGCCAGCAGTGGCTTGCGCCACGGTCTCGGCGCCCGGTGCACGGCAGGTAACCTGCAGAGAGCCGTTCGGAAGATAGCTGGCGGACACCGGCACCCCGGCTCCGCACGCCAGCCGCCGTTTGGCTTCGTCAAGCGCTGGATTTGCCTGGGCCATGGCCGTCTGGGCGGCAAGGGTCAGCGGGACCAGCAATGAGGCCGCGCGCAAGATACTGGTATACATGGTAAAACAACCTTATGCTTTGGGATGGGTTAAGGTTAACGGGCAGCCGGGAATCGGGCAATACGGCGAAATTGCGGCATGCTTGCTCCGGCGGGATGCTGCCCAGAAACACCGCTCCATAGGCGGGTTTCAGACTGTAATGAGGGTAATCAAATGTTCCAGACAGCCATCAAGATCTTGACTGCGGGTGGGGCAAGCCTGGCGTTCGGCGCTGTGCCTGCGTTGGCCCAGGCTCCGGGCGGACTTGTTTACACGGTGGTGGTGCCCGCCGGTGAGTTCGGATCTGCAGCCTTTCTGACAGAGCTTCTGGGCTCACTGGCGGCTGCCAAGGCGTTTTGCCGGTCCACTGGCGATTCGGCGCTGCAGGTTGACTGCTTGTCCGAACGCTTGGAGGCGGCCGCAGATGGCATTCCCGAGGGCACGGATTATGAAGAAGTGCGGGATGTTTTGCAGGATACCTCCCAGCGGCTGAAGCGGCTGGCACGCCAAAACAGGGATCCGAACCGCGGGCGGGTGACGGTCACCAGCTCAACAGACCCGGCGCAAAGCACAAACCGGCCGCTGACCCCGGTCAGTGCTGCGGCGCAGGCTGCGGTCAATCAGGAAGCGGCACGTATCCTCGAAGATGCAGCCACCGTTCTTCTGCGCAGCGCCGAGGCGGCGCAGGAGCGGCAGACGCAATATGCGCAGATCGCTTCGGCAATCGACTCCAACAAGGTGCTGCTCAGATCCTGACCTGCCGGATCAATTGTTCATCGGAACTTCCTGGCGCAGATCACCGGTCTCACGGTCAAAGATCAGGATGCGGTTGTCCCGGCTGACGATGGCGATCCAATCGCGGCCCAGCGTTACCGCTTCGGCTTCAACACCGTCGGGCAGGGCGATTTCCGCAGGCAGCGGCGCATCGCCTGCTTGCAGGCGGATGACAAGCAGCGAGATAATCACTACAAGCCCGCCAATCATCACCACCGTCAGCGTGGTTACCAGCCGCCGCAGGAACCGGATCTGCGGCGGTTCCTGTTGGATTTCGGTCTCGGAAGGATCAGTCATGGGCAGCCGCCGGATTGAGTTTGTCATCGCGGAAAACCCGCCTAAACGGCTTGATAAAGCGGTTTCGCGCGATGTGCCAGAGGAGGCGTCTCTGTCGCGCACCCGGCTGGCACGGCTGATCGAGGAAGGAGCGCTGACAGTGGATGGCGCCGTCGTGCAGGACCCCAAGGCGAAGATCGCCGAAGGCGCACAGATCTTCATCCAGGTGGAGGAGGCCGAGGACAGCCACATTGGCCCCGAAGACATCCCGCTGGAAATCGTCCATGAAGACGAAGATCTGATTGTCATCAATAAGCCCGCGGGCATGGTGGTGCACCCGGCGCCGGGCTCGCCTTCCGGCACGCTGGTCAACGCTTTGCTGCACCATTTCGGCGGCAACCTCTCTGGCGTCGGCGGGGTTAAACGCCCCGGTATCGTGCACCGGATCGACAAGGAAACCAGCGGCCTCCTGGTGGTGGCCAAATCCGATGCCGCGCACCAGGGGCTGGCGGCGCAGTTCGAAAAACACACGGTGGAGCGCTATTATCAGGCTGTCTGCTACGGCGTGCCGGATGGCAATGATCCGCGCCTGCGCGGGGTGAAGGGCGCCAGTTTCGAGCCCGGCAATATTCTCAAGCTCACCACCCAGTTAGCCCGGCACAAGACCGATCGCCAGCGCCAGGCGGTGCTGTTCCAGGGCGGCCGCCACGCCGTGACCCGCGCCCGTATCGTCGAGAGTTTCGGCACGCCGCCCAGCCTTGCGCTGATCGAATGCTGGCTGGAAACCGGCCGCACCCACCAGATCCGGGTGCATATGGCCCACGCCGGTCACGGGCTGATTGGCGATCCCACCTATGGCGGCCGCCGCAAATTGGCCGCCAAGGCGCTCAGTGAGGCCGGGCAGACGGCGGTGCAGGCCTTCCCGCGGCAGGCGCTGCATGCGGCAGTGCTGGGGTTTGACCATCCGGTAACAGGCGAGGCCCTCAGGTTCGAGGCGCCGCTGCCTCCTGATATGGCCGGATTGCTGGACGCTTTACGTCAGTAAATTGACTGCAAATAAGCGTGTTCTGTCCTGTGACGCAATTCACAGACGAAAAGACTCGGGCTAACATAGAAGAATTCCTTAAGCGGTCCTTGAAAAGGGCTTAGCGCTATCACATATGCGCTAATGTTAAGTCCTTATACATTTTGGGAGGGACACTTTATATGGCGAATTATGCAAACCTGCCTGCCCCGACGCCCGAAGGCGGCCTGAACCGGTATCTCCAGGAAATCCGCAAGTTTCCGCTTTTGGAGCCGGAAGAAGAATACATGCTGGCCAAGCGCTGGGTTGAGGAGCAGGACGCAAAGTCCGCCCATAAAATGGTAACGTCCCATCTGCGGCTCGCGGCCAAGATCGCCATGGGTTACCGCGGCTACGGCCTGCCGCAGGCCGAAGTGATCTCTGAGGCGAATGTTGGCCTGATGCAGGCGGTGAAACGGTTTGATCCGGAAAAAGGCTTCCGCCTGGCAACTTATGCTATGTGGTGGATCCGTGCGTCGATCCAGGAATATATTCTGCGTTCCTGGTCTCTGGTGAAGCTTGGCACCACCTCGGCCCAGAAGAAGCTGTTCTTCAACCTTCGCAAGGCCAAGGCCCGCATTGGCGCGCTGGAAGATGGCGACTTGCGCCCCGAAAACGTCGCGCGGATTGCCACCGACCTTGGCGTGACCGAGGAAGAGGTGATCTCGATGAACCGCCGCATGTCCGGCGGCGATGCGTCCCTGAATGCCACTGTCGGCTCCGAAGGCGAAGGCACCATGCAGTGGCAGGACTGGCTGGAGGACGAAGATGCCGACCAGGCCGGCGATTATGAAGCCCGCGATGAGCTGGAGGCCCGCCGCGAGTTGCTGGCCGAGGCGCTGGACGTGCTGAACGACCGCGAGAAGGACATCCTGACCCAGCGCCGCCTGATGGACCAGGCTGTTACGCTGGAGGACCTGAGCACCCAGTACAATGTCAGCCGGGAGCGCATCCGCCAGATCGAGGTGCGGGCTTTTGAGAAGCTGCAGAAGAAGATGCGCGATCTGGCAATGGAAAAGGGGATGCTGAACAGTGCTTGATCCCCGGCACTGGCAGTAGAGCGGAAAGGCGGTGCAGTGCACCGCCTTTTTTTGTCTGCTGACAATGACGCTGGCTTTACGGCAGTGCTTCTGCCGCAATGTTTCGCACGCGAAACATTTGGTCAGGTATTCTGACCTGTATTGCTGGCAGATTCTTGAGGGAAAACCTGTCTGGCGCGGGCCTGGCAAACTGCTGGGTGCGCGGCTGAATAGGCGGAGGCTGGCTGACTTGCTGGCTAAGCACTTTAGGCGCGGCTGGCTGAAATCACGCTGGTTGCTGGCGATGCTTGCTGTCTGGCTGCCCTAACGGGTGGCTGGAGCGCTGGCTGCTTGCGGCCTGGTGATTCTGGCTTGCTTGCAATTTCTTCATTCTGTGTAGCTGGCTGGGGCGGGTGGGTCAACGGAAAATGTAATGAAATCAAATAGTTGATAGTTTTACTCGGAAATTGTCGGCAGCTGCCACTGGTCAGGCAGCCCCTGCGCTCCTAAATTTGTGCCTCTGGCACAGGAGGAAGGATGATGGCAGGCGGCTGGGCGCAGGACGGCGCGGTGAATGAACAGATCGAGGCCTCGATCAATGATGAGCTTGCGCGGTTGAAGGCTCAGAAACGCCCGGTCGGCGAAAGCCTGACCCACTGCGCTGAATGCGAAGAGCCGATCCCGGAGAAGCGCCGTATAGCCATTCCTGGTGTCAAACTGTGCATCGATTGCCAGCAAGAGCGCGACGGGGCCCATCAGGCGCGCGGCGGCATCAACCGGCGCGGCTCCAAGGACAGCCAGCTCAAATAGGCTGGGCTGCTACAAGTATTCCGGGCCGTTGCGCTTGGGCAGCCCGTCATCGCTGTTGAGCCAGCACAGCTTTTCTTCATGCGCGACATGCAAGGAAGGAGCAAAGGCCTCCGGGTCCGCCATCGCCGCCGCGTAAAAGTGCATCGTGCCTGACATCGCTTGCGAACGGAACGACAGGGGCGAGCCGCAGGTTCTGCAAAATGTCCGCTCCACTTTGGGAGAGGAGCGGTACAGTCGCGGTTCTGCTCCGGTCCAGCGCCATTGGCCGTCTTTCACGCCTATGTAGGTGGTCATCGGTGCCGAACATTGCCGCCGGCAGCTTTCACAATGGCAATTCACAACGGACAGGACCGGCATCTTAACTTCGAATGTCACGGATCCGCACAGGCATCGTCCTTGCATGGTCTTCTCCTCAGGCTGGTGCAATCAGGATCCGCTCCAGCCGAATTGGTGTCTGAGCGGATTGCGAAGCGGAATCGCCTGCCTGCGGCAAGCTGTTGTGCCGCCTGCCGCCGGTGAAAACATCTTCCTCCTTCCGCCGGTCGGTGTTATATCCCGTGCCGGGCTCACAGGCGATGGCGTCGCCGGAGAGCGCTGCTGCTCTGGCCCGCTCACCACGCTCCTGTACGCCGGGACTTTCAATCGGGAGATTGAAGGCCCCGCCTTTGCCTCCCATACAAAGGAGGCATCCATGGCCTGGTCGCCGGAGAAAACCGAAGTCAAAAGCTGGAATGAATGGGACACGCTGCGCCATGTGATCGTGGGCCGTGCCGATGATTGCCACATCCCGCCGGAAGAGCCCGCGCTGGATGCCAAGGTGCCGGAAGACAGCGACATGCGCGGCCAGTGGGGCCGCCGCCCGCAGGAAACCATCGACCGTGCGAATGAGCTGCTGGACAACTTTGCTGATCTGCTGCGCAAGCGGGATATCCGGGTGGACCGGCCGGTCTCCATCGATCATTCGCAGCCGGTGACCACCCCGGATTTCCACACCGATAGCCAGTTCGGCTGCATGCCGCCGCGCGACGTTCTGCTGACGGTCGGCCATGAGATGCTCGAAGCCACAATGTCCTACCGCTGCCGCTGGTTTGAATACCTGAATTACCGGCCGCTGCTGAAACAGTACTGGGAGGAAGATCCGAACTTCCGCCACGAGGCAGCCCCCAAGCCGCGCCTGACCGATGCGGATTACCATCCGGATTACCTGAGCGACAAAATCGGGGAGGCCAAGCGGCTGGAATGGGCTGCGGAGAAATTCTTTGTCACTACCGAGGAAGAGCCGCTGTTTGACGCCGCCGACGTGCTGCGGTTCGGCAAGGATCTGGTGGTACAGCATGGCTTTACCACCAACCTCAAAGGCATCGAGTGGCTGCGGCGCCACTTCCCTGATCACCGGGTGCACACGGTGAATTTCCCGGGCGACCCTTATCCGATCCACATCGACGCGACCTTCACGCCTCTGCGCCCAGGGCTGATCCTGAACAACCCGCAGCGCCGCCTGCCGGAGGAGCAGCGCGCGATGTTCAACAAGAACGGCTGGGATATTGTTGATGCGGCTCAGCCCGCCCACAACACCCCGCCACCGCTGTGTTATTCCTCCACCTGGCTCAGTATGAACGTGCTGGTGCTGGACCCGAAAACCGTGTGCGTCGAGAAGTCCGAGGTCTATCAGGCCGAACAGATGGACAAGTTGGGGCTAGAAGTGGTCGAGGTCGAGTTGCGCGACGCCTATGCGTTCGGCGGCGGGCTGCACTGTTGTACGGCGGATGTGTACCGCGACGGCGACTGCGAGGACTACTTCCCGCATCAGTAAGGGCAAACCCTTTTGCAAGATCAGGCTGTTCGCCGCAGTTGCGGCGGATGGCTATGCCAAGGCCATCCGCAAGATATACTGCGGGCCCGCAAGGCCGTGCGGATGAATGCCGCCGGTGTCTGCAAACCCGCCTTTGCGGTAGCAGCGGACGGCGCCGGGGTTTTGCATATTGACCGTCAGCACCACCGCACTGCGGTCCGGGTAATGGGCGGGCAGGTAGGTCTTGAAAGCAGCCACAGCAGCTGTGGCATAGCCTTTACCCTGTTCATTGCGATCTATCATGAAGGCGCGCAAGCCGAGTTCGTTCGCTTGGGCGAAGTTATATGTTTCATGATACAGGCGGTCGATCTTGAAAAAGCCCACCGCGCGGGGCCCGTCGAGGATGGCGTGAAAATCCACACCGTCCTCATCTTCTTGAAACGCCTGCGCCACGGTGCCGGAAAACCGGACTTGATCCGGTTCCACCTGGATATGGGCGACCAGATCAAATTCCTCTCGGGACACCGGGCGCAAGGCTATCGGCATCAGTCTTCCATCGCTTCCAGCTCGTCAATAAAGCCGGAGATCATGGAGAGGCCCTTGTCCCAGAACTTGGGGTCGGTGGCATCCAGGCCGAAGGGTGCCAGCAGCTCCTTGTGGTGCTTGGAGCCGCCGGCTTTGAGCATCTCAAAGTATTTGTCCTCGAAGCCCTCGCCGCCCTCGGCATAGACCGAGTAGAGCGCGTTCACCAGGCCGTCGCCGAACGCATAGGCGTAGACATAGAAGGGCGAATGCACGAAGTGGGGGATATAGGCCCAGAAGGCCTCATAGCCTTCCATATACTCGAACGCTTCGCCCAGGGATTCCGCTTGCACCGACATCCAGATGGCGTTGATGTCATCCGGGGTCAGCTCGCCTTCGGCGCGGGCAGCGTGCAGCTTGCACTCGAAGTCATAAAACGCGATCTGGCGGACCACCGTGTTGATCATGTCCTCGACCTTGCCTGCCAAGAGCACCTTGCGCTGCTCCTTGGTTTCGGCCTTGTCGAGCATCTTGCGGAAGGTGAGCATTTCACCGAACACAGACGCGGTTTCCGCCAGCGTCAGCGGGGTGGAGGACAGCATCTCCCCCTGTTCCGCCGCCAGCACCTGGTGCACGCCGTGGCCCAGCTCATGCGCCAGGGTCATCACATCGCGCGGTTTGCCCAGGTAGTTCAGCATCACATAGGGGTGGACGTTAGTGACAGTCGGATGGGCAAAGGCGCCGGGGGCCTTGCCGGGTTTGACACCCGCGTCGATCCAGCCGTCCGAGAAGAAGGGCGCGGCGATTTCGCCCATGCGGGGATCAAAGGCGTTATAGGCCTCCATCACCGTATTTTCCGCCTCGTCCCATCCAATAGTACGCGTGTCTTCCAGCGGCAGCGGCGCGTTGCGGTCCCAGACCTGCATCACGTCGAGGCCGAGCCATTTCCGCTTCAGCTCGTAGTAGCGGTGGGAAAGCTTGGGGTAGGCGGCAACCACCGCCTCGCGCAGTGCCTCGACCACTTCCGGCTCCACGTCGTTCGACAGGTGGCGGCCGGTTTGCGGGCTGGGCATGCCGCGCCAGCGGTCGATGATTTCCTTTTCCTTGGCCTGGGTGTTGTGGACGCGGGCAAAGGTCTTGATGTTTTCGCCAAACACGCGGGCCAGTTCGCGGGCCGCGGCCTCGCGTTTGCTGCGGTCCTGTTCGGTCAGCAGGTTCAGGGTGCCTTCGATGTTCAGCTCTTCGCCATCGACGGTGAAGGTTAGGCCGGCAATTGTCTCGTCAAACAGTTTTTCCCAGGCGTCGCCGACGATGCCGAGGTCGTGCATGAACTTCTCCAGTTCATCAGACAGCTGGTAAGGCTTCATCGCGCGGATGCGGCGGAAGACGCTGTCATAACGGGCGAGTTCGGCGCTGGCGGCCAGATGCGCGTCCAGCACACTGTCTTCGATCCGGTTCAGCTCCAGCGTGAAGAACACCAGCGGAGTTGTGGCGATGGTGACCTTTTCCTGGCAATCAGACAGGAAGGCGGCGCGGTCCGCGTCGGTGGTCAGCTGGTAATAACGCAGGCCCGCAAAGGACATGATGCGGCCGGCGATGTTGTTGATCTTCTCGTTGCGCTGCACGCACTCCAGCAGCCCGTCCGCGTCCAGTTCCGCCAGCTTGCCCTCGTAATCGGCGGCGAAGGCGGCGCATTCCTCTTGCAGCCAGTCCAGGTCGCGGGCCAGTTCGGGGGCGTCCTCAGATGCATAGAGATCGCTGAGGTCCCATTCCGGCAGGTTGCCAAGGCCGCCGGAGCCGGCTGTGGCGTTTGCGTCGCGGACGGGGAGGGGAAGCTGGAACATGGGGGCTCCTGTCATGAGAAATGATTTGACCCAACATCTAAGGGCGGGCTTGCGGGATCACAAGCAATGGGTCGCGGAACCGGGAGAGAATGACAGAAACAGGTAAGAGGCGCGTAAACGCAGCGTGCGCTCCCCGCGCAACGGGTGGGGTTAGCTGCCGTGCCGATCGAACAGGCGGCACATGCGTGAAAACACATGGGTGCGGATTTCCGGAGTTTCCATCATCACCTCGTGCTGGGCCCCTTTGATCAGGTCCAGTTCACTGCCGGGCCATCGGTCCATGCGGCTTTGGATCGCCGCCGGGCTGACGATCTGTTCATCGGTGCCGAGGAAGGTGATGCAGGGCAGGGCGGGTGAGGGCATTTTCCCCAGTTCCGCGCATTCCTGCAGGCTGACCCGCAGCCATTGAATAGTGGGGCCACCCAGCGCCAGATCCGGTTGGGCTGCCAGCTGGGCGTGCATCAGCTTGTACATCTCGGGATCGGTGGTCAGCGTGTTGCCCTCGAACGGAGTGATCTGCACGTATTGCTCCAGCGCGGTGGTCGGCAGCAGCCGTTCGTCCAGGCGCAGAAATGGCGCGATGCCGCCTAGGGCGCGAACCAGCGGGCGCATCAGCGGCGGGATCTGGATGCCCCACATCGGGCCGGTGAAGCAGCAGGAGTTGACGTCCAGACCCTCAATGAGGGCGCGCAGGCCGATGGCACCGCCCATCGAATGGCCAACCAAATGCCAGGGCCGGGGCAGGTCCAGCTGCTTGGTCAGCGTGGTCAGCGCCTGCACATCTTTTTGAAAATCAGTGAAATGGCCGACGTGGCCAAGCCGGCGTTCGGCCAGCATACGCCCGGCAAGCCCCTGGCCGCGCCAGTCCACGGTCAGGGTGGCATAGCCGCGGGCGGCAAACTCGGCCGCTGCGGGCCCGTATTTCTCGATATATTCCGTGCGTCCGGGGAACAGCAGGACCGTGCCCTTTGCCTCCCCCTCCGGCCTCCAATGGCCTGCACGGATGCGCAGGCCATCTGAGGTGTGCACCCAGTGGGCTGCCCCGCCTGCCGGTCCTTGCGCGATTTCCGCGAACAAAGGGGCGGGCTGGAGGTCCACCGGAGCGCCGTCCATCAGGCCAGCGCAGAGGCGAGCTGCATCGCTGTGCCCATATCGCCGTCGATGGTCAGCTTGCCGGACATGAACGCAGCGGTCGGATTCAGGTCGCCCTCCAGAATCGACTGGAAGGTGTCGGCGTCCGCAGACATGGTTACGTCGGCCTCTTCATCGGCGACGCGGGCGCCGGAGCCGTCCAGCATGATGGCGCCCAGACCTTCGATCTGGAATTTGGCAGAGGCGGTGAATTCGCCTGCATCCAGTTTGCCGTTCAGGGCCTCAGCTGCCTGTTCAAGGGTTACGCTCATCTTGATCCTCAATCTGTTTTGCGCGCCTTATAGCACAAACCTGTGAAGCCATAGCAGCTATTACTGGTAAATGCAGCGCGCGGGATTACACTGGGGGTATCATGGTGGCAAATTTCCCAAAGCTCAAAGCTATCGTGGCGGCAACGGCGGCCATGACTGCGCTGTGCCTGCCCTTCGGCAGCGCTGCGCAGGTGCTGTCCGCCGACGTGCTGCTGCAGGACCTGGCGCAGGCGGAAGCGTCTGAAGCCGCCGCGATTGACCGCGAGCTGCAGGCGCTTTGGGCCAGAAGCGGCTCTCCTTCAATGGACCTGCTGCTGCGGCGGGGGCGCGATGCGATGGAGCGCGGCGACCTGCAGGAGGCGGTGGAGCATCTGACCGCGCTGACCGATCATGCGCCTGGCTTTGCCCGAGGCTGGTATGAACGCGCGCGGGTCTATTTCGAGATCGGGCTTTACGGGCCGTCTGTCGCGGATTTGGAGCGGTCACTGGCGCTGAATCCGCAGGATTACAACGCGATTTATGCGCTGGGCGTTGTGTTTGAGCAATTCCGCCAGCCGGAGCGCGCCTATGAGGCCTACCAGCGCGCCAAGGCTATACATCCGCACCACGAGGAAGTAAGCAGCGCCCTCGAACGTCTGAGGCCCTCGGTTGAGGGCAGGGAACTGTAAGCCCCGCTGGGGCGCGGGGGCTGAAGTTATGGCAAACGCATCGCGGATCGTGGCCGTTCTGGGCCCGACCAATACCGGCAAAACCCATTATGCCATCGAACGGATGCTGGGCTACCGCACCGGAGTGATGGGTTTTCCGCTGCGCCTGCTGGCGCGTGAAGTTTATGATAAGGTGGTGGCCGCGCGCGGCCCGTCGGTGGTGGCGCTGGTCACCGGAGAGGAACGCATCGTGCCGCCGCGCGCGCAGTATTGGATCTGCACGGTGGAGGCGATGCCGGAGGGCATGGGCTGCGACTTCCTGGCCATCGACGAAATCCAGCTCTGCGCCGATCCGGAGCGCGGCCATGTGTTCACAGACAGGCTGCTGCGCGCCCGCGGTACTCATGAGACGCTGTTTCTGGGCGCAGACACCATGCGCGGACCGATCTCGGCGCTGGTGCCGGGTGTCGAATTCGTCCGTCGCGACCGGATGTCCGATCTGGTCTATACAGGTTCGAAAAAGATAAGCCGGATGCCGCCCCGTACCGCAATCGTCGGGTTTTCGGTTGATAATGTCTATGCGATTGCAGAGCTGATCCGCCGCCAGAAAGGCGGTGCAGCGGTGGTGATGGGGGCGCTCTCCCCCCGAACACGCAACGCGCAGGTGGCGCTCTATCAGAATGGCGAGGTTGATTACCTTGTGGCGACTGACGCCATCGGCATGGGGCTCAATCTCGATATCGACCATGTGGCTTTCTCCTCCACCACCAAGTTCGACGGCCGCCGGATGCGCGAACTGGCCCCCAATGAACTGGCGCAGATCGCGGGCCGCGCGGGCCGGGGAATGAGCCACGGTACCTTTGGCGTCACCGGTGATGCACGGCCGTTGGATGAGGGCACCGCATCGGCGATCATGAACCACCAGTTCACGCCGCTGAAGAAACTGAACTGGCGCTCTGCCGATCTGCAATTCGGCTCGGTTGAGGCGCTGATCAACTCGCTCGAATCAAGCCCCTCGAACGAGAACCTGATCAAGGCGCGTGAAGCCGATGATCTGGGCGCGCTGAAGATGCTGTCGCGGGAATCCGCCGTCATCTCGCGCACCACCAACGCGCAATCGGTCAAACTGCTGTGGGACGTTTGCCGCATCCCGGATTTCCGCGGTATCAGCCATGCCGAACACACGTCGCTCTTGGGCGTTATTTTCGAGCATCTGCACGGCGGCGGAGTGGTGCCGGACGACTGGATGGCCCGCCAGATAAAGCGGATTGACCGCACCGACGGAAACATCGACACATTGTCCAAGCGTCTGGCATTTATCCGGACGTGGACATATGTCGCGCAGCGGAATGGCTGGCTGCGTGACGAAAGCCATTGGCGCGGGGAGACGCGCGCTGTAGAAGACAGGTTGTCGGATGCTCTGCATGAGCGTTTGACTCAGCGATTTGTGGACCGGCGCACGTCTGTGCTGTTGCGGCGGCTCAAACAGAAGGAGGCCCTTTTGGCCGAAGTGAATGACAAGGGTGAAGTGACGGTCGAAGGTGAATTCGTCGGCCGTCTGGAGGGGTTCCGGTTCAGCCCGGACAAAGCTGCGCAAGGCACCGAGGCAAAGGCCCTCAAAGCGGCCTCGCTGCAGGCATTGGCGCCGCAATTCCATCTGCGTGCGGACCGGTTCTACAACGCACCCGATACCGAGATCGATTTTACCGAGCAGGGCGGCCTGATGTGGGGCGAGCATGCGGTGGGCAAGCTGGTTGCCGGTGCCGATGCGCTGAACCCGCAGATCGAGGTGTTTGTGGATGACGCCGCCGGGGCGGATGTTGCCCAGAAGGTCGAGCGCCGCCTGCTGCATTTCATCACCCGCAAGATCAACGCGCTGTTCGAGCCGCTTTTGAATCTGCAGAAAGACGAAGAACTGACCGGCCTCGCCCGCGGTTTTGCATTCCGCATGGTCGAGAATCTCGGCGTGCTGCCGCGTGCAAGCGTTGCGCAAGAGGTGAAGGACCTGGACCAGGACGCCCGCGGCGCGCTGCGCAAACATGGCATCCGTTTCGGCCAGTTCACCATTTTCATGCCGCTGCTGCTGAAGCCGGCGCCGACCCGTCTGCGCCTGGTGCTGTGGTCGCTGGCCAATGGCCTGCAGGACTTCCCGGAGGCACCGCCCCCGGGGCTGGTCACCGTGCCGTCCATCAAGGATGCGCCCGAGGGCTATGACACCATGTCCGGCTACCGCGCGGCAGGCGAGCGGATGATCCGCATCGACATGCTGGAGCGTCTGGCCGACATGCTGCGCAGCGAAGACAGCCGCGGCGGCTTTGAAGCCAAGGCCGACATGCTGTCGATCACCGGCATGACGCTGGAACAATTTGCCGACCTGATGCAGGGCCTGGGCTATAAGGCTGAGAAGGGTGAGCGCGAGAAGGTGAAACCGGTTGCGTCTGAGGCTGAGGTGAAAACTGCTCAAGTGGCTGAAGAAGCGCCTGCAGCGGAAGAAACCGCCACTGAGGCCCCGGTTGCTGAAGCCGCTGGGGAAGCTACTGAGGCGCCGGCAGAAGCTGAAGCCGAGGCTGCACCTGTTGAGGAGGCAGTTGAAGCCAAGGCTGAACCTGCTGCTGATGCAGAAGCCGAGATCGAGGTCTTCATTACTTTCACATGGGGCGGCAACCGTGGCGGACGCCAAGGCGGCCAGCGCCAGCAGAACCGCCGCCCGCAGGGCGACGGTAAGCCCGGCGGCAAGGGCAAGCCTCGCGGCGCCAAGGGCGGCGATCGCGGCAAGCCGGGCCGCAAGGGCGGTCCGCGTCAGGATCAGGGTGCCAAGACCTATTCCTCGCGTCCCGCCAAGAAGGAAAAGCAGATCGATCCCGACAACCCCTTTGCCGCAGCGCTGATGGGGCTGAAGCAGGGCGACTGATCCCGCCATGACTGACGGGACGCCCAAGATCCGCATCGACAAGTGGCTGTGGCATGCGCGGTTTTTCAAGACCCGCAGCCTGGCCGGTAAGCAAGTCAGCGCGGGTCATGTACGGCTGAACGGCAGCAAGGCACTGAAACCGGCTCAGAACGTCGCCCCGGGTGACGTTCTAACCTTCGCCCAGGCCAAAGTGATCCGCGTCGTTCGGGTCGAGGCCATAGGCGAGCGCCGCGGCCCGGCGCCGGAGGCTCAGGCGCTGTACTTCGACATGACGGAAAAGCAGGAAAAAATTCCGGCCAATCCAAAGTTCGAGGGAAAAGGCCGCCCGGACAAAAAAGCCCGCAGGGCGCTTGATCTTACCCGCAAGCCCGAGGGCTTTTGACGCCTTGAAGTGCAGCCGCGTCTGGATTAGCTAGGCGCAAACGGAAAACGGGACTCGGTACAATGACCTATGTCGTGACGGAAAACTGCATCGCCTGCAAATACACCGACTGTGTCGAGGTATGCCCGGTGGACTGTTTCTATGAGGGAGAGAATACCCTTGTGATCCATCCCGACGAATGCATCGACTGCGGCGTTTGCGAACCGGAATGCCCGGCAGACGCAATCCGCCCGGACACCGAGCCGGACATGGATAAATGGGTTGAATTCAACCGCAAATACGCCGAACTGTGGCCGGTGATCGTCTCCAAGAAAGATCCGATGCCGGGTTACGAGGAGCGCGACGGCGAGGAAGGCAAGATGGAGAAGTATTTCTCCGAGGCGCCCGGCGAAGGCGGCTGATTCTCTGCCTTGCACGGCAATGCCGCATTTGTGCGGAAAACTGCCGTATTGCTTGGGGTTTTCACGAGCCCTTGCCAGCAGGCCGCCTTTCGGGCGGCCCTTTTTTATGGTATACTTAAACCACAATAGACATAAACAATCGGAGTCCGCCCCCGGTGCGCCGTAGCAGTGGCGCGCATAATGGGCGGTATTTCTGCGGAGAAAGTGTCCTGAGGGCTGGTCAAACTGAACTGACCGGAACTGGAGATTTTTTCCGCCACAGTGCCGGAGCCGCCCGGCCATGAGTGAGGAAGAACCTGTATGACCAAGTCGAAGAAGCTCGAATTCCGCCCCAATGATTATGTGGTCTACCCGGCGCATGGCGTCGGCCAGATCATCTCGATCGAGGAGCAGGAAGTGGCCGGCTTCGCGCTGGAGCTTTTCGTGATCACCTTTGAAAAGGACAAGATGACCCTGCGGGTGCCGACCAACAAGGCGACCGAAGTGGGCATGCGCTCGCTGAGCTCGCCGGACGTGATCGCCCAGGCCATGAAGACGCTGAAAGGCAAGGCCAAGGTCAAACGCGCCATGTGGTCGCGCCGTGCTCAGGAGTATGAGCAGAAGATCAACTCGGGCGATCTGATCTCCATCGCCGAGGTTGTGCGCGACCTGCACCGCACCGACGACCAGCGCGAGCAGAGCTATTCCGAGCGTCAGCTGTATGAAGCAGCTCTGGAACGCCTGACCCGTGAGGTGGCCGCCGTTTCCGGCAATGATGAGATTGCTGCTGCCAAGCAGGTGGATGAGGTCCTGACCTCCCGCGCTGCCTGACTTATGCGGTGACTTTGGATTGACGGGGCCGTGCCTGAACAGGCGCGGCCCTATTTGCGTCTAAAGGCAGTCTAGCTGCAGAGCGCAAGCAAGGTAAGCAAACCTGCGATCTCAGCAACTTGCTGGGAAGCGCCAAGGATATCGCCGGTCTGACCGCCGATTTTGGCCTTTGCGACCAGGCCCAGTCCGGCCGCAGCCACGCCCATAGCCAAAGCTGCAGCAAATGCAGTGCCGCCGACAAGCGGCAGCGACAGGCATATGGCCAACCCGGCAGCCAGGAGGCATGGCAGGGTGCCGGGGCGCCCGACGGTCTGCGACAGCCCGGCGGAACGGGCGTTGGGAAGCGCGGCCATTACTACGGGCATCACGGCCCGGCTCAGCATTGTAAGTGCCAGAAGCGGCCAGACACCCGCGGATTCAATCAGCGCCGCCAAACCGCTCCAGCGCAGGCCCAGGCCCAGGATCAGTGCAATCACCCCATAGGCCCCGATGCGGCTGTCCCGCATGATCTCCAGTCGCCGTTCGCGGGTGAACCCGCCCCAAAGCCCGTCGGCGGTATCGGCCAACCCGTCCTCATGCATGGCGCCGGTCAGCATCACCTGCACTGCCAGCGCCAGACCTGCGGCCACCATTGCAGGCAGCCCGGCAGCCAGCGCCAGCGCCGCCAGCAGCACCGCAGGCAAGGCAACGGCAAGACCTGCCAGCGGAAAGGCCCATACCGCCTTGGCTTGCCGATGGAATGCTTGCGGCGGCAATTGCGGCAGCGGCAGCCGGGTCAGCAGCACCAGTGCCAGCAGGATGTCTTTTGGCTGTATGTCGTTTTTTCGCATTCGCGGGCCTATTGCAGTGCTTGCGGCGGGGCTGCTAGCGGTTAAAGAGGGTCAATCCGCTTTATCCGCGTCCACCACTCAGATGCAACGAGGCTTTCACATGCTGCCACAGCTTTCCTCCCTTGATGATTTCCGCGCCGCACTGGCCGGCGCGCCGGCCCAGGACCAAACGTTTGTCGCCAGTGCGGCGGCACGCAATGGCCAGCTGACAAAACCGCCGGGCGCACTGGGGCGGCTGGAGGATCTGGCGGTGTGGTACGGCGGCTGGCGGGGCAGCGACCGGCCTGAAATCACAGCGCCCCAGGTGATTGTGTTTGCCGGCAATCATGGGGTGATGGAGCAGGGGGTTTCGGCGTTCCCGGCGGAAGTGACAGCCCAGATGGTCATCAACTTTGAGCACGGCGGGGCTGCTATCAACCAATTGGCCAAGCTGGCCGGGGCCCGTATGGACGTGCATGCGCTGGAGCTGGACCGCCCTACCGACGACTTCACAAAAGGCGCCGCGATGAGCCAGGAAGATCTGCTGGCGGCGCTGAAGGCAGGCTGGGATGTTGTTGATCCGTCCGCGGACTTGCTGGTGGTCGGCGAGATGGGTATCGGCAACACTACCCCGGCGGCGGCCCTGGCCTGCGCGCTGTTTGGCGGCGAAGCGGCGGACTGGACCGGGCGCGGCACTGGCGTCGATGATGCGGGGCTGGCCAATAAAACCAGGGTTGTTTCCGAGGGGGTGGCGTTGCACCGGGATTCTATCGGCGATGGTCTGGATGCGCTGGCCTGCCTTGGCGGCCGTGAAATTGCGGCAATGGCTGGCGCCATCGCGGCGGCCCGTGTGCTGCGCATTCCGGTGATCCTCGACGGGTTCATCTGTTGCGCAGCGGCTGCGTGCCTGTTGCAGACGGCGGACGGAGCGCTGGATCATACGGTCGCGGGTCACCAAAGCGCTGAAGGGGCGCACGCAGCGTTGCTTGCAAAACTTGGCAAGGAGCCGCTGTTGTCGCTGGGTTTGCGCCTTGGCGAAGCCTCTGGCGCGGCGCTGGCGATCCAAATTCTGAAAGGTGCCATTGCCTGCCACAGCGGCATGGCCACATTTGCCGAGGCCGGGGTCTCGGACGGCTGATCCGTTGGACTATGCCATGAAACGGAAAACCCCGGCTTGATCCGGGGTTTTATTATTCTGCGGCTTCCGATGACCTCTTGCGCTTCCGCTCAGCCATGTCGAAGATCGCGCTTTCGATGGCTTTTTCCAGTTCCTGGGCCCGCTCGATGTAGGCCGGGTTCTGGCTGGCCGGAACACCCGGCATCCAATGCTGCGCCAGGTCGCGCAAGTTCTGGCGGTCATGATTGTAGAAGGTCTGCGCCGCCTGTGCGGCTTCATATTCGCTGAGGCCGACGTTTTCGAGCACGTAGCGGCCTGCGCGAACTGAGCTGTCGAACAATTCCCGCACAATGTCGTCGGCACCGGCCTGATACAGCTCGTAGACGTGATTGCGGTCCTTGGCGCGGGCAATGATGTGCAGGTCGGGGTAGGCGCGGCGCACATAGGACACCATTTTCACCACGCCTTCCGGGTCGTCCAGCGCCACCACAAAGACTTTGGCCTTTGCAATGCCTGCGGCCTTCAGGAGTTCGGGGCGGGTGGGGTCGCCGAGGAAACTTTTGACCCCGAAGCGGCGCATCAGTTGCACCGCTTCCATATCGTGATCAAGCACAACAGTCTTGAAGCCGCTGGCCTGCACCAGCCGGTTGACGATCTGCCCGAAACGGCCGATGCCCGCGATGATCACCGGCCCTTCTTCGTCGATTTCGTCCGGTTCAGGTGCCTGCAGCGGCTCTCCCATGCGCTTGGACAGCAGATCATAGGCGATGAACAACAGGGGAGTGATCAGCATAGACAGCGCGATCACCAGCAGCAGTTTCTCTGACAGTGCCGCGGGAATAACGTTTAGCTGGGTGGAGAACGCCAGCAGGACAAAGCCGAATTCCCCGGCCTGTGCCAGGCTGAGGGTGAATAGCCACAGCCGGCGCCGGCGCAGCCCGAAGGCACGGCCGACAGCAAACAGCACTACTCCCTTGGCGAAGATCACCAACAGCGCCAGCCCGATCAGATCGCCGGGGTCGGCCAGGAACTGGCGGTAATTGATGCCGGCCCCCACGGTGATGAAGAACAGTCCGAGCAAAAGCCCCTTGAATGGGTTGAGGTCGCTTTCCATTTCGTGCCGGAACTCGGAGTTGGCCAGCACCACGCCCGCCAGGAAGGCGCCAAGCGCCGGAGACAGGCCGACAAGTGTCATCACGAAGGAAATGCCAACCACAATCATCAGCGCCAGTGCCGTATACATCTCGCGCAGGTTGGAGGCGTGAATGAAGCGGAACAGGGGCCGGGTCAGGTAAATGCCTGCCAAGATGATGAGGGCGATCGCAGCCAGGGTCACCAAAGCCACGGCCCAGCCGGGCAGCCCCTCTACCAGTGACAAGGAGCCATGCCCGCCGCCATGCCCGCCCGCAGCTTCACGGCTGATGGAGCCGTCGGCAGAGAATTGCGGAATGGCGTAGGTACCCAGAAGCGGCAGAAAGGCGAGGATCGGAATCACCGCGATATCCTGCGTCAGCAGCACCGAAAAGGACGCGCGGCCACCGCCGGTCTGCATCAGCCCCTTTTCCGATAATGTCTGCAGCACAATCGCGGTGGAAGACAGCGATAGTGCCAGCCCCACCGCCAGGCTCACATGCCATGGCTGACCCATGGCCATTGCTGCGCCCATCAGGACAATTGTCGAAGCAGTGACTTGCATGCCACCCAAGCCAATCAGCTTGTCCCGCATTGCCCACAGCGCGCGGGGTTCCAGTTCCAACCCGATCAGGAACAGCATCATCACCACGCCAAATTCAGCAAAATGGCGCAGATCTTCGGTTTCAGCGCCGGTCAGACCCAAAACCGGGCCGATGGCAATGCCGGCCGCCAGATACCCCAGCACCGACCCCAGGCCGAGACGTGCTGCCAAAGGCACCGCGATGACCGCGGCGCCCAGGTAAATGGTTGCCTGATAGAAAAACTCTTCCATGAAACAGGTATCGCAAGCCTGCCGGTGCCTTGGCAATGGCTTTGCAGCGGCAGGGCTGGCTGTTATGGCAAATGAGCGCCTGCGGGCGCTACTGCTCCAGCATACGAATGTCTTCGCTGAGGCTTGCGATCCGGTCCAACCGCCGTGAAATCCGTTCCTGGAACCCGCCGAGCTGGTCGATGATATCGGCCAGGGTCTCCCCGGAATCAGTCAGCCGGGCGCTTTCGATCTTGAGGAGCACACGCGTGGAGCTGAGGCCCAGGAAGTGACGATGCATGATCTGGCAGGCGCCGGTGATGCGCGCGGCTTCCTCATCCACTTCCTTCATTCCGTCCTCAGACCGTTTCACCTGGTCTTTCACAAGGTCCCCCAGGATTTTTCGCTCATCCTCCATGTCTGCGCTGCCCAGGTCACGGCGTTCCTTCTGCAACTGTGTGTCGCATTCGATCAGGATGCGGGCCATTCCCTCGACAAAGAGGCTGTCGTTCACTGAGGATTTGATCTTGGCGAAGTTGCTGTTCTCACCCATTACGTGGGCGCCAAACCAGTCGGACATTTGCCGGGACATAGCGCCATAATTCTGGGACAGGACAGTGACGGGGCCGCCCGAAGGTTCGATGCGGGAGGCCAGCACGCGCAGGTTATGCGGAATGGTGTGCATGGCATCGAAGTCGGCAATCAGCCCATCGGTTTCCTCTGCAAGCTTTTCAGCATCACGCAGCATGCTTGTCAGCTCTTGAATTCGGGCATGAACCTGGTTTCCCAGTCCCTGATCCCGCGCGATCAGTTCCTGGCTGAGGGCATGGGCGGCAAACTGATGATAGTTTTCGTAGCCCTGGCCCTTGAGCCAGTCGAGCAGGTGCTGGGCGCTTTCCTCCGGCTTGACACCTTCTTCTTTTTCACGCTTCAGCATCTTGGCATAGAGGCCGCGCACCTCGTCAAACAGCTTGCTGCTCGGTTTGATGCGGGCAGACAGATAACCGTCCTGACAGGGGACCACCACAGCGAACACCCAGTAGTACAGTCCGTCTTTCGCTTTGTTCTTCACGTAGGCGCCCATGCTTTCGCCGCGCTGGATGGTGTTCCAGAATAGCGAAAAAACCCCTTTTGGCATGTCCGGGTGGCGGATCACCTTGTGCGGTGCGCCAATCAGTTCTTCCCAAGGGTAGGCGCCGACGCGGCGGAAGACGTAGTTCCCGGCCCGGATCACACCGCGGCCGTCAGTACGGGAAAAGAACACCTCATTGAGGCCAAACGGAGCCTCGCCGCTGGTTGGGCGGGTTTCAACACGGCGGTCTACAAAAGACACGGAACAGTTCCACTTTAGGTTACAAAGGTCGCTCCTGCATCATTAAGTCAGAATCCTTCCCAGCTGGTTAAGTCGGCAGCGGTGCATCGCGTTTTAATTGTGCCATCACGATTTGGCTCTGAACCCTCGCGACGCCGGGATGGGGCAGCAGAATCTCGTGGATCAGCGTGTTCAGCGCCTGCAAGTCAGTGCAGTAGACGCGCAGCAGGTAATCGGCCTCGCCGGTCATGGTCCAGGCTGAAGTGATTTCCGGCTGGCTGGCCACCAGACGTGCGAATCCCTTCGATTGCTCCGGCCCATGGCTGCTGAGGTGCACCTGCACGAATCCCTGTACGGCCAGCCCCAGCTTGGCAGGGTTCAGCCGGGCAGCATAACCTTCGATGTAGCCTTCGGCCTCCAGCCTCTGCCGCCGGCGGCCAGCTTGGCTGGGGGACAGGTTCAGCATTTCTCCCAGCTCTTGTGCTGTCAGGTGTGCGTTTTTCTGCAAAGCCGCGAGCAGTCTCGTGTCAGTTGGGTCGATCATGCGTGATTTTTCCTTTCTCGAGCATAATGGTGCGTGATGCACGCACAAATCAACTTCTTGATGCGCAACTTTGCGGAAAACCTGCGCGGCAAATGCGGTATTCTTGATTCAAGTAATCACACTTCCCTGAATGACATGAAGGAGACGCGCTGTGGGACCTTTTCCGCATAACGCCCCCAAATCTGAAATCACTCCGGAGAATCCGGCCGGCACTGACGGCTTTGAATTTGTTGAATTTGCCAGTCCCGATCCGGATGAGCTGCGGGCTCTGTTCACCCGTATGGGCTATGAGCTGACCGGCCATCGCAAGGGGCAGCCGCTGGTGGAACTGTGGCAGCAGGGGGATGTTACCTACATCCTGAACGCCGACCCGGAAAGCTTTGCCGCAAAATTCGTTGACGAACACGGCCCCTGCGCACCGGCAATGGGCTGGCGGGTGGCAGATGCGCAGAAAGCGTTTGATCACGCGGTGTCCAAAGGCGCCGAAGCCTATGAAGGCCCCGGTAAGCTCATGAATGTGCCTGCAATCAAGGGCATCGGCGGTTCGCTGATCTACTTCATCGACCAGTATTACGACACTTCGCCCTACAACGAGGAATTTGAGTGGCTGAAGCAGTCCAAACCGCGCGGCGATGGCTTCTACTACCTCGATCACCTGACCCACAATGTCTACAAAGGCAACATGGACAAGTGGTTCAAGTTCTACGAGGAGCTGTTCAACTTCAAAGAGATCCGTTTCTTTGACATCCAGGGCAAATACACCGGCCTGTTCAGCCGCGCGCTGACTTCGCCGTGCGGCCGCATCCGGATCCCGATCAATGAAGACCGCGGAGAAACCGGGCAGATCGTATCCTACCTGAAAAAATACAACGGTGAAGGCATTCAGCACATCGCCGTCGGCACAGAGGATATCTATGCCAGCACCGATGCGATTGCGGACAAGGGTCTGAAATTCATGCCCGGCCCGAATGACACCTATTACGATTTGTCCAAGGAGCGGGTGCACGGCCATAATGAGCCGCTGGACCGGATGAAGAAGCACGGCATCCTGATTGACGGTGAAGGCGTGGTGGACGGCGGTGAGACCCGTATTCTGCTGCAAATCTTCTCGAAAACCGTGATCGGGCCGATCTTCTTTGAGTTCATCCAGCGCAAGGGCGACGACGGCTTCGGAGAGGGCAACTTCAAGGCGCTGTTTGAATCGATCGAGCGCGAACAGATCGAAAGCGGCGAGATCCAGGCTGCGGAGTAATCTCGGGCTGAAAAACTGACTGGGCCGGGTCTGTTCTGCAGGCCCGGCTCTTTTGCGGCTGGATTGCGCCGGTTAGGGCGATTTCGAGCGAACAACGGTGCTGATGCTTTCCATGCAGCGGGCCTCAGGGGGTGCCGGTGCCATAGCATTCTGGATTATTAGCTTTTGGTGCTCAGCTCTTGGGCATTGTCAGGGTACGGTTGCGGCCGCCCTTCTGATACTGAAGCTGGCCTTCGCCGATGGCTATGACCCTGCCGCCATCGATGCGGTCGCCAACTTGCACTTTCTTGTAGCGGCCCGAGGGCAAGCGTACCAGGGCGCGGCGGTTGGCTGCTGTGCCATAGACGCCGATCAGGTTCAGCTTTCGCAGGTTGAGGGCGTTGCTGACGGTGGCGCGGCGGGCGACAGAGGCGCTGGTCGGAATACGCGGCGGCGCCGCCGCTGCGGCGGCAGGAACGGCAGCGGCAACCTGCACTTGGTTTTGTGCATTGCGGCGGGCGCGGTCGACCAGATTGGCGAAATTGGCAGGACGGCCGCGCGGCACGACTGAGGAGGCGATGGCCCGCGCGGTGACCGGCAGCTCCTCCTCTTCTGCCGGTTTCAGAGTTGCGGGCCGGTGGCGCGGGCGCAGGCTGGCCAGTTCGGCGCGGCTGAGGCCGCCATTCTGGGCCCGTTCGACCTGTTCCGCCAGATCAGCCGGGCGGGCTTTAGGCCGTTTGCGTGACAGCACCTGATTGCGGGCGACTTCTTCTGCCAGCGCCTCGGCAGCCGGGTCGCTGCGGTCCGGCGCAGGCGGCGGCACTTTCTTGGGGCGGCCAAGAAAAACGGTGATGCCATCAGGATTGAGCGCCCCTTCGGGCGTTGCCTTGACCAGGCCGCGTGCGTCCAGATCAAAGGCTGATCCTGCCGCGGCAGGGGATGCAACGGCCGCCGGCGCATCATCCTGATCATAGGACTGGGGGTCCGGCAGGGCCACGGCGTCAGCAGCAAATTCGGTGCGGTCAACAGACGCTGTGTAGAGCTCATCCAGACCGGTAGCTGCCGGGATGCCGTCGAGGTCCGGTGCCACTGCCCAGACACCGGTTGCCGCATAGCGCGCGGCCAAAGCCAGCTCATCCAGTTCGGGGGAAACGGGTGTGTCCGCGGCGCCAGGCTGCAGGGCTTCTGGATCCAGGAAAGCGGTATCGGTTCCTTCTTCCGGCGGTTCCACGCCGTCAGCAACGGCTTCATCCTCGGCTGTGGGGGCCGCATCCGTATCGCTGGCCTCAGGGAGGCCGACATCGGAGAGCCCAGGGTCCAGCTGATCAGCCAGCACGCTAACTTGCGGTGCAATATCCCCTGCAGTTCCGGTTGCGCTGGAGCGCTGGGGGGAAGCGGTTCCGTTGCTGCTGATGGCTGGGGCAGGGGAGAGGTCGCCGCCGGTTTCCGTCAGCGCAGCAAGCAAGCCGTCCTCGCGGAACAGCGCCCACGCAGCGATTGCCGCCAGGAGCAGCGCGGCAGTCAGGGCCAGGCCAAGCGGACGCCGCTTGCCGCCGGTTGCAGTCTTGTGTGCCGGTGCAGTTTCCGGCGGCCGCACCTGCGCGGCAGGGGACGGAGCGCGCAGGGCAGCAGGAGCGGGCGGAATTGTTCGCGCCTGTCCGGCCTGTCCCTCCGCGGGAGCGGCACTTGCCGGTCCCAGCGGTTTCACCGCTGCAGGATTTGCTGCGCTTGAACTTCTTTCCGTCAGGACAAATGGGGCGGGTTTCGCTGCAGATGGTGAACCGCCGGGAGAACTCTCCTTGGCTCCGGGCACTTTTGCTGGTGCCTGGGAGTTGGTGTTTTCTATCGTTTCCGGCCTTGCCCCTTCCGGGACAGCGACGCTGACGGTTGCGGGAGCGGCAGGCGGCGCAAGTGGTACGTTCGCCGGCATTGCAGCGGGTTCCGGCTGATTGCAGCCCTCTTCATTTGCAGTTTTCGGGTGTTTTTGCAGACTTGACGGGGCCAGGGCGTTTGGTTCCCCGCTGACTTCAGAGGCTTCTTCACCTGCAGCAGTTTCCCTGGTGGATGCAGCAGGAGCCGGAGCTTCCTCGGGTTCTGCGGCGGCCGCGTTCTGGTTTTCGGCGTCTACGTCTGGCGCGGCATCGGGAAGCTGCACTGCACCGATAACTTTGACCGCGCTGCTGTCGGGCTCAACTTCGGTTCCCCGGATCACCCGGGTGGTGCCAAAGAACGGCTCCCCCTGAAAACCGCCGTCTTCTGGCACCGCCACGAAACTGACAGGCCCGAAGCCATGCTCAACCGCAAAAGTCTCTGCCTCGTCCAGGGTTTCCAGCGCCACTGCGGCCACATGGGTCACATTGCCGTCAGCGCACACATCAAAAGCCAGTTCGTCCACCGGATAAGGCGTGGCGCCTTCCAGTGCCCGCTGTGCCGCCGCAATCCGTTCCCCGGCAGGCAGGCCGCCGGTTTCAATGCTCAGATACCGGATCTGGTCATTGGGCAGGATCAGCTTGCTGTAAATCCCTTCCGGCACCAGCCGCAGCGCATCAGCCCGGATTGCGGCCAGTGCGGCGGGAAGGTCCTCGGTGTTGAACGGAGTGCTGGCGACGCTCCTCCAGCCGTCCCCGGCACGGTAGATCAATGCGATCCCGTCGGCGGAAAGCGAAAGAGCAAAGGCCGGTTTCATACTTTGGGTCAAACCATCCAAATCCATACTGCCCGGAGGCGCACGGCGCGCCCGGTGTTTTGCTGCGGACCTTAAAGCAGGAACCTGCCGAGTTAAAGGAAAAGACATTTCCTGGCTCTTGCGGGCGGCGGTTTGCCGTTCCCATCTAAGGGGTATTCGGAAAAGGAGCTTTTTCAGTATGAAGGCAAAGAAACTTCTGGCAGCCGCACTGATGCTGTCGATGAGCGCAAGCGCCCTGGCCGCAAGCGAAACCGTGCCGCCGCGCCAGATTACCGTAAACGGTGAAAGCACCCTGCAAGTGCCGCCTGAACTGGCAACAATCACTCTGGGCGTGACAGAGGAAGCCGAGGAAGCCGCTGCCGCTATGACCGCAGTGTCGCAAGCCATGGGGGCGGTGATCACCCGGCTCAAGGAGGGTGGCATCGCCGCCGAGGACATGCAGACCCAGCAGATATCCATGCGCCCTGTCTGGTCGCAGGACCGTTCCTATGACAGCAGCGGGCGGCGCGAGATTACCGGTTTCGAGGCCTCGAACACGCTGATGGTTCGGGTCCGGGATCTGGACGGCCTGGGTCCCGTTCTGGACAAGGTTCTGGCTGCAGGGGCGAACCGGTTTCAGGGCTTGAGTTTCGGCGTATCTGATCCCGCCGCAGTGATTGACCAGATCCGCGGCGAGGCGGTCAAGGATGCCATCCGCAAGGCGCAGCAGCTGGCGGATGCCGCGGGCATGGAGCTGGGACCGGTGCGCTCAATCTCGGAGCACGGCGGCGGAGGCGGCCGTCCGATGATGGCAATGGAAATGGCCCGCAGCGACGCGATGCCGATTGAGGCCGGGGAGCTGAGCTTTACCCACAATGTCTCGGTTGTCTTCGACATGACGGTGCCGGGCGGAGAGTAACATCAAACGAAGAAAGGCCGGGCAGGGTGCCCGGCCTTTCCATTCGGATAGAGCAAGCCTTAGCCGCAGGCTTTGGCCAGTGCCTGATCCAGGTCGCGGATAAGATCGTCCGCATCTTCGATGCCGATGGAGACCCGGACCACATTCGGACCGGCACCTGCCGCTTCCTGCTGCTCCGGGGTCAGCTGCCGGTGCGTGGTCGAAGCCGAGTGGATGATCAGCGAGCGGGTGTCGCCGAGGTTGGCCACATGGCTGAAAATCTCCAGCGAATCCACCAGCTTGACGCAGGCATCATAGCCGCCCTTGACCGCAAAGGTGAACAAGCCGCCGGTTCCCTTGGGATAGCAAGCCTGGGCGCGCTCGTAGTAGGGCGAAGACGGCAGCCCGGCATAGGTCACATAATCGACGCGGCTGTCATTCTCCAGCCATCCAGCCACCTTGCGGGCGTTCTCGCAATGGCGCTGCATCCGCAAGGAAAGGGTTTCAATCCCCATCAGCGTGTAATGCGCGGCTTGCGGATTCATCGTCATGCCCAGATCGCGCAGGCCGATTGCGATGCCGTGGAAGGTATAGGCCAGCGGGCCGAAGGTTTCGTGGAACTTGAGGCCGTGATAGGCGGTTTCCGGCTCTGACAGCGATGGAAACTTGTCATTCGCGGACCAATCGAACTGGCCGCTGTCGATAACACAGCCCCCGGTGACGGTGCCATTGCCAGTCAGGTACTTGGTTGTCGAATGCACCACCAGCGTCGCGCCTTGGGAAATCGGGTTGCACAGGTACGGGGTGGCAGACGTGTTGTCGACGATCAGCGGAATGCCCGCGCCATCGGTTATGTCTGCAAGCGACCGGATGTCGGTCACATAGCCGCCAGGGTTGGCGACGGATTCGCAGAACACCGCGCGGGTGTTCTCGTCGATCGCGGCCTTCACCGCGTCCAGATCGTCGGTATCGACGAATTTCGCCGACCAGCCGAAGCGTTTGATGGTCTGGCTGAACTGGGTGACGGTGCCGCCGTAAAGGCGGGTCGAGGCCACGACGTTGCAGCCCGGGCCCATCAGCGGGAACAGCGCCATGATCTGCGCCGCGTGGCCGGAGGAGCAGCAGACCGCGCCGACGCCGCCCTCCAGCGTCGCAAGGCGCTCCTGCAGTACTGCAACTGTGGGGTTGGTAAGCCGCGAATAGATGAAGCCGACTTCCTGAAGGTTGAACAATGCGGCCGCGTGTTCGGCATCGCGGAAGACATACGCGGTGGACTGATAGATCGGTGTCTGCCGTGCGCCGGTGGCCGGGTCCGGCTTGGCGCCGGCGTGAATTTGCAAGGTGTCAAACCCATAGGACGGGGCGTCGGTCATCTGTATGTCTCCCTGAGAGGTCTTCTGTTGCGCGCACCTCAGCATGGCTGCGCGCGGAAGGCAATCGCGCGAATGCCGCAGCGGCAGCGTCCTGTCAGCCACAGACCGTTGAATAACCTTAGCATTGAGGCGCCAGTTGCTTGGAGATCAAGCGCCCTGCCTGAAGTCCGGTGATTGAAAGGGCCTGAGGCTGTTCATGGGTTGGCGCCCTGGCCAAAGGTATCGCTCCAGAACTTGAGCAGCAGAGCGCGCCGGTTGGCATCGAGCGCGACCAGCAGGGACGGTGACAAAGGAATGTATCGGCGGGCACTGGCGGTTAGCCCGGAGCCGGTCTCCTCGATCACGGCGACGAGCCCGGCTTTGACGAGCATCTCTTGCGCCTCGGCGCTCAGCAGAAAATCGAGCAGCTCTGCAGATGCGCGTCGCTGTGCGGCGTGCTTGGGGATCATAAAGGCACGGGACAGAACCAGCGTGTAATCCTCTGGCAGAATGGTGCCGACCTCCGGCGCGGAGGCGTTGGCAACATAGGATCCCAAGACGTTGTAGGCGATCAGAAACCGGCCCTCCGCAACGCCAGCGATGATTTCGGCGGAACAGCAGGTGGCAACAGCATCGACCCGGGCAAAGCCCTCCATCAGCGCGCCAAAGGTGGTGGCTTCCAGACTGTCGCTGTAGGCGAACAAATAACCCAGGCCTGAGGCGGCGATGTCGTAGGTGGCGATTTTGCCGCGGTAGAGATCAGGTTCGGCGCGCAGCGCATCCAGCAGGGCAAACCGGCTGCGGGGCACATCGGCGACATCAAGCAGCTGTTTGTTGTAGACGATCACTGCCGGTTCGGTGGTGATCCCCCACAGTTCGTCGCGCCAGCGTCGCGATGGCGGCAGTACCACTGTTGCGGGCGAGCGGTGCGGTTGCGCACAGGCCGCGTTGACCAGCCAGACCATCTGCTGCACGGCCGAGGACAGGATCGCATCAGCGGGCGGGTTGCCCTCCCGGCAATCGGTGCGGCTTTGGGTGAAAAGCGCGTTGGATCCCCATTGCTCATAAGTGATTGCCAGCTCCGGATTGCGCTCTGCAAAACGCTCGATGACCGGCTGGATGATACTGTTGTCGGTGGTTGAGCGGACCAGGAAGGGCACTGGGCCGCTGCCGTACTGATGGGTTGCTTCCTGCGCAGCGGTAGCAGCAGGAAGCAGTGCGGCAAGGAGCAACAGAATTCGCCAAGCCCGCATCATAGTTTATCCTCCGCAGCCGGGAGGATCAGCGCCGCGCGGAAGCCGCCTTCCTCGCGCGCCATCTCTAGCCGACCGCCAAAAGCAGCGGCCACGGAGGTCACGATCGACAGGCCGATGCCGGTGCTGTTTTCCTGGCTGCCCGTGCTGCGGTTGAAGCGGCTGCCAAGCTGTGCGGTGACCGCAGGCGCAGGGCCAGGGCCTGCGTCGCGCACCCACAGGATGGCTTCGCCGCCGCGCCGCTCTGTGCCGATGGACACTGGCGGGGTGCCGTGCCTGAGCGCATTGCCCAGCAGGTTGCCGGCTGCCTCGCCAAGGGAGAAGGCATCAGCCAGCACCATCACGGGGTCCTCGCCGATCTCCAGCCGCAGGTCGCTGCCGGGGGCAAGCAATGCGTGGTCGTCGCGCTCCATGATTTCCAATGCCACCTCACGCAGGTCGACGGGCAGCCGCGGGGCGCTGTCGGTGCGGTGCACCACCAGCGCACGGCTGAGAAGCTGATCCAGCAGCCTCCCAAGCGAGCGTGTGCGCGCCAGCAGCCGGTCCAGGGCGCGGCGGCGGGCGGTTTCACCGGGTTCGGCAATCGCGGATTCCGCCTGCACGCGCATCGCAGCGACCGGGGTGCGCAACTGATGTGCAGTGTCGGAGATCAGATTGCGCATCGCCTCGACCTGACCATCCAGACGGCCCATGAACCGGTTCATAGCCCCCAGCACCACCTGCAATTCCCGCGGCAGCCGGCCGGTGGCAATCGGAGTCAGGTCATAAGGGTCGCGGCGGGCAAGGTCTTCGGTGATAGCATCAAGCGGCCGCAGGGCGGTGCGGATGACCAGCCAGGCCATTGCCATAAGTGCCAGCCCCGCCACTGCCATGGGCAATAGAGCATCCAGCATCAGCTCCGCCGTCATAGCCTTGCGCGCCCGCAGTGTCTGCCCGACCACAACCTCGACTGTTCCGGAAAAGCTGCGCTCCGCAAAACGGCGGGTGATCCGCACGAAGCGCGCGGGTTCGCCGTTGAGTGCGGACTCAAAGTAATCCGGCGCACCTGAACCGGGTCTAGGCATCTGGATTTCATTGTTGGGATCGACACCGGTGATGAACATCTGCCCGGGCCCAAGCACGGCATAATAGATGCGGTCATCGGGAGCCTGTGCCAGCAGCTGGAAAGCCGAGACCGGCAGGTCGGTGACAGGGATAGCCTCCTGGACCCGAACCGACTCGGCGATATCTCTGGCCGCTCCCAGCAGGATGCGGTCATAGGCCTGGCGCGCGGCCTGCTGGCCGTTCAGCCAGGCTGAGCCGGACACCAGCACGCCGCCGAGAAGCAGGATCAGCAGAACCGCCCCCAGCACCCGGGCCGCCAGCGTAAGCGGCGGGCGCGGCTCAGCCATTCAGATGCAGCCGGTAACCGACCCCCCGCTGGGTGCTGATGCTGACACTGCTGCCGGCGATCTTCTTGCGCAGGCGGGCGATATACAGCTCAATTGCGTTTTCCCCCACATCGGCATCTTCGAAACCATAGAGCGAGTCATAAAGGCGCGCTTTGGACAGGTAGCGGTCCTGGTGGCGGATCAGCATGTCCAGCAGCGCCGCCTCGCGCCGGGTCAGCTCCATCAGGCGGCCGTCCAGCCGGGCGCTGCGGTCACTGGGGGAAAAGGCCAGACCGCCCAGGACGATCTGCTCTTCCTTGCGATCAGCCTGCCGCCGCACCAGGGCCCGCAGCCGCGCTTCGAGCTCGCGCTGGTTGAAAGGTTTGCCGAGGTAGTCATCCGCCCCCTGATCCAGCGCTGCCACCCGGTCGTCCACCGAGGTCAGTGCGGTCAGCATCAGCACCGGGGACGGGTCGCCCGCCATGCGCATCTCGCGCAGCAGCGACAGGCCGGAGCCGTCCGGCAGGTTGATGTCCAGTATCACCGCGTCATAGGCTTGCACCGCCCGGCAGTCGCGGGCGCTTTCGATGTCCGGTGCCAGATCACAGGCAATTCCCGAACGGGCCAGGTGGGCGGTCACCCCCTCGGCCAGATCCTCTGCATCCTCAACCATCAAGACCCGCATTCAATGGCGCTCCGCTTTGCTGAAACCGGCGACAGGTTGGTGACAGCTTCAATGGGTAAACATGTCTAACCCGCAGAAAAGGAGCTGCCAAAGCGAATTCTTGCGGGTGATCTCCGGCGCCTGGGAGTGCGCCGGCCACGACCTGAGGAGGAACGCATGAAAATTACCGTCACCCGCGGCCTGGTTGCCGCTGCCGCCCTGTCGCTGTCCGCCTTTGCGGCCCAGGCACAGGAAAACCCCGAATGCATCGCCCCGGCCAATCCGGGCGGCGGCTGGGACTTTACCTGCCGCCAGGTCGGCAAGTCGCTGCAGGATCTGGGACTGATCGACAAGACCATGCAGGTGGTGAACCTGGCTGGCGGCGGCGGCGGCGTGGCCTTTGCCGAGGTGGTGAACAAGCGCACGGACGACAACAGCCTGATCGTTGCTGCCTCCAGCGCCACCGCGACGCGCCTGGCACAGGGCGCCTATCCGGGCAACAGCATGGACCAGGTGCGCTGGCTGGCGGCTATCGGCGCGGACTACGGTGTGATTGCGGTGTCTGCCGACAGCGAGGTCGAAACGCTGCCGCAGCTGTTGGACACCATCAAGGCGGACCCAACCTCTGTCTCCGTCGCCGGCGGTTCCGCGGTGGGCGGCTGGGACCACCTGAAGGTTCTGATCGCGGCCAGTGCCTATGGCATCGAAGACGTCCGCAGCGTCAAATACATCGCCTTTGACGGCGGCGGCGAGGCCGTGACCCAGTTGCTGGCAGGTTCCGTGCAGGCCTTCACTGGCGATATCTCCGAGGCCAAGGGCTTTGTGGACTCCGGTGACATCAAGGTGATCGCAGTGCTGTCGCCGGAACGCCTGCCGGGTGAGTTCGCGGACTTCCCGACCGCCAAGGAACAAGGCGTGGAGGCCATTGGAGCCAACTGGCGCGGCTTTTACGCGCCGGGCGGAATGTCGGATGAGGCCTATGATGCCTGGGTATCGAAGATCGGCGACCTCTATGCTTCCGGCGAATGGAAAGAGGTCATGGCCGCCAACGGCCTGGCGCCGCTGGACCTGCAGGGGGCGGATTTCCAGGAATTCGTGGCCGGTTCGGTTGCGCAGATCCAGTCGATTTCCAAGGACATCGGCATAATCAAGTAACCTGCTGCGGGGCGGTTCGGCACAGCAGTCTGCCAGCCCGCCCCGTCTGAATACCCGAACTGGAGACCGCCATGAGCGATCGTATATTCGGGGTTTTCGGCATCATCCTTGCCGTCGGCTATGTCATTGCCGCGCTTGCGATCGAGGAAAGTTTTCTCTCAGATGCTGTCGGCCCCAAGGCCTTTCCCCTGATCATTGCCGCCATCCTCGCCCTTTCGGGTGCCGTGATCGCGCTGCGCCCGGACCCCGAGCCGCACTGGCCCGCCTTGGCACGTCTGGCAGAAGTTGCTGCGGCCGTGGTGGTGCTGATCCTCTACGCCGAAATGCTGCCGGTCGCGGGCTTTGTCATCGCTACCGCTTTTGCCGCCGCCTATCTGGCCTGGCGCCTGGGATCGGGACCGCTGGAAACAGTGGCCGTGGGCGCCGGAACTTCCATCGGCATCTATGTCACCTTTCACCTGATCCTCGGTCTGTCGCTGGCCAAGGGTCCGCTTGGCTTCTGAGGAGGGCGCCGCATGGAGCTTCTCGCAAATCTTGGCGACGGCTTTGCCATCGCGCTCAGCTGGCAGAACATCGGCCTCGCGCTGCTGGGCTGTTTCCTGGGCACCATCATGGGGGCGCTGCCGGGGCTGGGGCCATCGAACGGGGTTGCCATCCTGATCCCGCTGGCCTTCACCCTGGGGTTGGGGGCGACACCCTCGCTGATCCTGCTGACCAGCGTCTACTATGGTGCCATGTACGGCGGCCGCATCAGTTCGATCCTGCTGAACATCCCCGGGGATGAGCCGGCCATGATGACCTGCCTGGACGGCCACCCGATGGCCAAGAAGGGCCTGGCTGGCGAAGCGCTGTCACTGTCGGGCATCGCGTCTTTCGTTGGCGCCTTCCTGGCCACATGGGGGCTGATCCTGCTGGCTCCGCAGCTGGTCAAGATCGCCCTTCTGTTCGGCCCGGCGGAATACTTCGCGCTGTTTGCGCTCGCCTTCATGACCTTGGGCGGCGTGTCCTCGACCAATCAGGCAAAATCGGCCTTTGCCGCAGCGCTGGGCCTGGGTCTGGCGACCATCGGCGTCGACACCCAGACCGGCGTGCCGCGGTTCACCTTTGGTGAGGTGCATCTCTATGACGGGCTGGATTTCCTGGTTGCCATCGTTGGCCTGTTCGCCCTGTCTGAGGTCTTTATTTTCCTGGAGACCCGGCACGGCGGATCCGACGCCGCGGGGCGCAAACTGACCATCGGCAAGCTGTATCCGCCGGTTTCGATGATCCGGCAGACCACCCCGACCATGCTTCGGACGTCCTTTTTAGGCTTCATTGCCGGTGTTCTGCCCGGCGCAGGCGCCTCTCTGGGGTCGTTCATCTCTTATTCGATGGAAAAGAAACTGGTCGACAAAGAAGGCACCTTCGGCACCGGGGATCCGCGCGGTGTGGCAGCGCCTGAGGCAGGCAACAACGCCGCTGCCGGTGGCGCGCTGGTGCCGATGCTGGCGCTGGGGGTGCCGGGATCAGGCACAACCGCGGTGCTGCTGGCAGTGCTGCTGGCGCTGAATATCACCCCCGGCCCGCTGCTGTTCAGCCAGAACCCGGATGTGGTCTGGGGCCTGATCGCTGCGCTGTTCATTGCCAACTTCATGCTATTGGCGATGAATATCCCCATGGTCGGCCTGTTCACCCGTGTGCTGATGATCCCCTCGCGCATCCTGATGCCTATCGTGGCAATGGTCAGCTTTGTCGGAATCTATGGCATCTCGGGCAGCACCTTCGACCTGCTGGTGATGATTGGCTTTGGTGTAATGGGCTGGGTGCTGCGCAAACTGGATGTGCCGCTGGTGCCGATCATTCTGGGCACGCTGCTGGGCAATTCGATGGAGAACAACCTGCGCCGCGCGGTTACCATCGACAACGGCAATTGGTGGACGCTGGCCGACAGCCCGCTGTCCATTACGCTGTGGGCGATTGCTATCATCGGCTTTGTGCTGCCGCTGATCGTCGGCGCGCGAGTCAAAGCCAAAATGCACCAGCGCCGGGACGAGGAGGGGGCAATCAGCGACTAACCACACAAAGAGCCATTCCAGAATACCCTCTGGAATGGCCTCTATTGGACTAAAGAACGATGATTTGGTCCCATCAGCTTCTATTTTTTGCCTGATCCAGATTCCGTGGTATTGCCGTGTTAAGCAGCTTAGACAGACCGGCGGGCAGTGGATATCACTGCCAGTATTTTGTTTCGCTGGATTTTCCCTGAAGGGCCTTTGGGCAGTTCGTTCAGGAAATGCACCCCGTCAGGCGATTTGAACTTTCCAAGCTGCGCCCGGCAAATTTCGATCAGCTCCCATTCGGTCAGCGCCGAACCGTCGCGGACCTTCACCGCCGCCTCCACCGTCTCGCCGTAGCTGCTGCAGGGGCGTCCGAAGGCGGCTGCCTCGATCACGTCGGGGTGGGAATAGAGCGCTTCGTCGATCTCGCGCGGGGCGATGTTTTCGCCGCCCTTGATGATCAGCTCCTTGAGGCGCCCGGTTACGAAAACATAGCCGTCACCGTCGATCCGCGCCAGATCCCCGGTGCGCAGCCAGCCGTCCTGGGTAAAGGTGTCCGCGGTGTCCACGGGGTTATTGAGGTACTCTTGCATCACGTTTGGGCCGCGCACGGCAAGCTCGCCCACGGTGCAGTCCGTGACTTGCTCCAGTTTTTTGTCCAGAATGCAGACCTCGTTGCCATAGGCAATACCGGGCGAACCTATCTTGCGTGTGCCCGGGGGCAGGGGGTTGGACAGGATCTGGGCGGCGGTCTCGGTCAGTCCCATGGTCTCGATGATGGGCATGCCAAAGCGACCCTCGAAAGCGCGCTGCACTTCCGGTGCCAGCGCTGAGGAGGCGGAACGCCCGAACCGTATGCGCGCCTTGGTGCTTTCGACTGGGTCCAGTTCTGAATGCAGGAGGTGCGAAATGATAGTGGGCACCACAGAGAACCAGGTGGCCTCGGACCATCCGGCATGAGCCCAGAAGCGGCTGGCAGAGAATCGTTCGCACATCGCCAGTGAGCCGCCGGAAATCAGCGTCCCCATAACCGTCACGCAGAGCCCGTTTATGTGATAGATCGGCAGCACGCAGAGGCCACGGTCCTGCGGCGTCAGCTCATGCGCCACGGCTGTGGTCCAGCCGCCTGCCAGCAGGCTCGCATGGGTATGCACCACGCCCTTGGGGCGGCCGGTGGTGCCGGAGGTGTACATCAGCAAAGCGTGGTCACCGGCAGAGAGCGGGTGCAGCTCTGCCGGCGGACCAGCAGTTGCCGCCGCCTGGTCCAAAGGGGAGATGTTGGACAGGTCGGCAGTCTGCTCGAAAAGCCCGGTCTGACTGGCGTGCACAAAGGCAAAGCGGGCGCCGCTGTGTTGCAACGCGTAGGAGACGGCGCTGGTGCCCGCGACCAGATTGATCATGGTTGCGCGGAAGCCGCCGTAGAGCACCCCGAACAGGCACTCCAGCGCCTCGCGCCCGTTCGGGTGCAGGATGGCGATGCTTTCGCCCTTGGCGATGCCCCGGGCAGCCAGCGCACGGGCGATGTCCCGGGCCGTATCGCGCAGTTCCGGCCAGCTGAGATCCGGGGCGCCGTCAGGGAAGACAAAGCCGGTGCCGCCCTCAGTTGCGCGTGTATCCAGCCAGTCGCGAATGGTTCCCTTGGGCGGTTCCATCATTGGCCTGCCTCCGCCCAGTAGCTGCCAAAGATGTCTTCCAGCGCAGGTTCGCGGGAGGGGATTTCGCGCACGATCTTGGTGCTTTGCACGAAGTGGCGCCAGTTGAGGTTGGTATCGATCGAATTGCCGCCCCAGCTGCCGCATCCCATCGATAGAGAAAACGGCATGCCATTGGTAAAGGCGCCGCCGGTGGCGAATGTATGGGCCTGATTGACGATCACCCGGCAGGTGGGCATGTCGCGGCCCATTTGCACTGCGCGTTCGTCCCGGGTTGTATGAATGCCGATGGAGTGGCCAGCGCCCTGATGATCGAGGATGCGGGAAGCGGTGGCTTTGGCATCCGTGAAATCAGCAGCCCGGTAGACAGACAGAATACGGCTCAGCTTTTCGCCGGACAGCGGGTGGTCCGGGCCGATGCCCTTGGTTTCCACCGCCAGGAATTTGGTGTCAGCCGCCACTTTGTAATCCATGCCAAGCGCGGCCAGCATCTTGTCCGCATCCTGTGCGATGACTTCGCGGTTCAGGTGACCGTCCGGCCAGAGCCTGGCGATGATGCCTGCGGCGTCCGCCTCGGGCACCAGCGCGCCGCCTTCCCGGGAGAGCGCTTCAAAGAACTGATCGTAGATGGTGTCCACCACCACGACGGAATTCTCCGACGAGCAGGAAGTGGCATTGTCGAAACATTTGGAGGCTGTGATCTTGGCCGCTGCATCGGCCAGGTCCGCGGTTTCATCCACGATCACGGTCACATTGCCGGCGCCGACTGCTACGGCAGGCGTGCCGCAAGACTGGGCGCGGTGGACATTGTTCTGGCTGCCGGTGCAGATCACCCGGTCGGCGGCTTCCATCAGCGCCTGGGTCTTCGCCTTGGAGCCGGGGGCAGGAATCATCTGCACCAGATCCGGATCCAAGCCGAGCTTGGCAAATTCGGCGTGGATATAGGAAAGCAGCAGCTCGCAGGAGGCGACGCCCTTGGGCGAGGGGGCCACCACGATGGCATTGCCGCCCTTCAGCGCGTTGATGATGTTGTTGGCAGGCGTCGCCGCCGGGTTGGTCGAGGGGACAACGGCCCCGATCACGCCGATGGGGCGCATGATCTCGGTGATGCCGGTTTCCGGGTCGTCGCTGATGACGCCATGGGTCTGGACGTCCGCGATGTCGCGCAGCAGTCCCAGCGTCTTGCGGTGGTTCTTGGTGATCTTGTCCGCCACATTGCCAAGGCCGGTGGTTTCCACCGCCAGCTCTGCCAGGGCGCGGTTGCGGGCGGGTTCCATGATGGCCCAGCCTGCCGCCAGGGCTGCCTTGTCGTAAAGCGCCTGGCTTCCCTTGACTTCAAAACCCCGTTGGGCGGTGCGGGCGCGCACCATGATCTGTTCCACCTCGGCGGTGCCGGAGGCGACTGCGTCCTGAGCGTTCATGTCTTACCTCGATATCTTGGCCAGGACGCGCGCTGCGGCGGCGCGCGCCCCGTAGGAGTTCCGGCTGGGGTCAGAGCCCGGCCAGAAGCTCTTTCAGTGTTTGTTCACGGGCAGCCCACATCGCCTTGACCTCGTCGCGGGTCATGATGTGCATGGGCGATCCGCCAGCCTGCATCTTCTTGGCGACACGGGGGTTGGCGAACATCTCAGGCACGGTGGCGGCCAGTTCGTCGATCACCTCCTGCGGGGTGCCCTTGGGCACCATCACGCCGCGGAAGTTGACGGAGGAATTGTCAACGTCCAGCCCCTGTTCCTGCATGGTGGGCACGTTTGGCAGGAAGTCAGAGCGCTGCAGATCCGCAACGCCCAGGATTTTCACGTTGCCTGCCTCCTGCGCGCGGAAAGCGTCGGACAGGTTGTTGATGCCGCCCATGACCTCACCGGCGATCACCGCCTTCATCGCCGCCGCGCCGCCGCCCTTGGTCGGGATATAGGCCATCTTCACGCCTGCAGCCTTTTCGATCTGCAGCGCAGCGATGTGGTGGCCAACGAACAGGCCCGCGCCGGAGAAGGTGAGCTTGCCCGGGTTTTCCTTGGCATGGGCAACCACATCTGCCATCGAATTGAAGGGGCTGTCAGCACCGACAACAAAGACCGCCGGGTCGGCTCCCCAGTTGGCGATGGGTTCAAAGCTGTCTGCGGAATAGGAGACGCCGCCCTTGATCGACTGGGCGATGAAGTGGGGCACGTTGTAGGCCGCCAGGGTGTATCCGTCCGCATCGGCCTGAGTGGCAAACCAGTTCCAGCCGACACGGCCGCCGGCGCCGGGCTTGTTGATGATGGCGATGGGCATTCCCAGCGCATCCTCGTTGCCTGCGGTCATGGTAACGATCCGGGCCTGGAAATCGGTCGCCCCGCCGGCCCCGTAAGAGACCATCATCATGATGGGGCGGTCAGGGTACTCCTCGGCCATGGCGGTGCCTGCCAGGCCCATCAGCGCCATGGCGGCGCCTGCGATCAGATTCTTCATTTTCTTCTCCTCCCTAATGGTATCGGACCGGGTTCAGGCGGTCAGAACAGAATTTCCCGCGGCGTGTAGACGCTCAGCAGCTTGGCAAAGAGGCCGTACATCACCGCCACGAATACGCCCGTGATCAGCGCCCGCTTGACCCATGTCTTGCCTTCGGAGTGCGGCGCGGGATCGTAGAGCGACAGCAGGATGAAAAAGCCGATGGCGGTGGCGGTGTAGAACCCCAGCGCCTTGGCGGCCCAGAAAACATAGACCAGCATCAGAGCCAGCCCCGGCACCATGTTCAGGAACATGGTGCGTGAGATGCCCGAGCCGACCTTGCTAAGTCCCATGACGGCTTTGCCGAAGGTCCAGCCTGCCAGCACCACGAACACCGATGCGATCAGGCGCGGGAACAGGAAGGCCTCGGCAGGCTCTTGCGTAAAGCTGACCCAGGCGACCCAAATGCCTACGGCAAAGACCAGGCCGGAGCCAACAATGTGCTGAGACCGGTTCATGCCTGCGCCTCCTCTTTGGTGGTGTACCGGCGGCTGCGCAGTTCCATCCAGGCCGAGTAGGCGATGGAGGCGGCGACCACGGCGATCAGGAAGATGTTCAGCCCGCCGGTCAGGAAGTAGCTGGCCTTGCCCACGGTGGCGTCGGCGATCATGCCGCCCTGGATGAAATTCGCCTCGGCAATCGGGCCCAGGATCAGACCAAGCACCAGCGGCGCAGCGGAAAAGCCGAAACGCTCCAGGAAATACATACCAATGCCGAGGCAGGCCATGACATAGACGTCTCCCATGGAGCTTTGCACCGAGTAGGCTCCGAAGACCGACAGGGCCAGCACGATGGCAGCCATCACCGATTGCGGCACCTGGGCAACGCGGGCGGCAAGACCGGCGATGTACAGACCGAAGAGGCACATCAGGACCTGGCCCACCAGCATCGAGTTGATGAAGGTCCAGGCCACATCCGGGTGATTGTCGAACAGATCGGAGCCGGGGAAAATGCCGTGGATCAGCAACCCGCCCAACAGCACGGCGGCGGTGGGGCTGCCGGGGATCGACAGCGTCAAGAGCGGCACCAGCGACGGGCCGACCATGGCGTTGTTGGCGGCCTCTGCGGCGATCACGCCTTCGCTGTGGCCCTTGCCGAATTTCTCCTTCTCGGAAGAAAACTTCTTGGTCTGGTCATAGGCCACGAGCCCGGCGATCTGGCCGCCGACGCCGGGTATCAGTCCGATGACGGAGCCGGTGATGGTGCCGATGCCAAGCGCGCGTGGGCAGCGCAGCAGTTCACGTGTGGCGTCGAGGACGGAATGTTTCTGCACCTCGATCACTTCGGCGCCCTCCGTGCGGCGGCCCTTGGCAAACATGGTCAGCACCTGCGGGATGGCAAACAGGCCGATGAGGGCTGCAATGATGTTGATGCCGCCGCCCAGTGACGGGTGGAAGATAAAGCGCTGGGCACCCATGATGTCGTCAAAGCCGATGGTCGCCAGCCACAACCCGATGCAACCCGACAGCAGCCCCTTCACGACAGAGGCCGAATCCAGCGAGCCGATCACGGTGACGCCCAGGATTGCCAGCCAGAACAGGTGCGAGGGGCCGAAAGCCAGAGCCCACTCAGCCAGCAGCGGGGTCAGGAAAATCAGCAGGAGCACGCCGAAGATACCGCCCGCGGCAGAGGCGAGGAAGGACAGCTGCAGCGCCTTGGCGCCCTGGCCCTGCTTGGCCATCTTGTGGCCGTCCAGCGTGGTGGCGATATTGGCGGGCGCGCCGGGGATTTTCAGCAGGATCGCGCTGACCGCGCCCCCCGCCACAGTAGAGGTATAGGCGGCACCCAAAAGGATCAGGCCCTGAACCGCCTCCAGGTGGAAGGTGAAGGGGATCAGCAGCGCCACTGCCATTGTCGGGGAAAGTCCCGGAGTTGCCCCCAGGATCAGCCCGCCGATGGTACCGCCCAGAAGCAGCAGGAATGACAGCGGCGAGAACACGTCTCCGAAGTAATAAATGAACTCCATTCAGGGCCTCCCAACCCGGCTGATCGCGCTTTTGCTTTTGTTGACAAAACAGGTTAGGCCATGAAAATAGTATTGCAAACGTTTTCATAAATCTTGCCGGAGGAGGGGAGATTGTGGCGCCGAAACAAAAGGGTAATGTGGATATCGTGGCTGTGGCAAAGGCTGCCAAAGTGTCGCCTTCCACGGTGTCGCGCACCTTCAATCATCCCGATCTGGTGAGCCCGGCGACTCGCAAGAAGATCAATCGCGCGGTGCAGAAACTGGGCTATGTCAGGAACCGCGCGGCGCAGATGATGCACGGCAAGCGCTCCGGCACCATCGGGCTGGTGGTGCCGACCATCAACCACGCGATTTTCGCCGAGGTGATCCAGGCCTTCTCAGACGCCATTGACCAGGAAGGGTTCACCCTGCTGCTGGCCTCGCACGGGTATGACCTGGACCGCGAATACGAGATGGTGCGCAAGCTGATGGAGCACCGGGTGGACGGTGTGGCGCTTATCGGGCTGCAGCACTCGGCGGCCACGTCCCGGCTGATTGCGCAGCAGGAAACGCCTGCGATGGCGATCTGGAACTATACCGAGGATTCCGAATTGCCCTGTGTTGGCGCTGATAACCGTCTGGCCGGGCGGATGGCGGCGGAGCACTTGCTGGAGCTGGGCCATCGGGACATCGGTCTGATCTTTCCGGACACTCGCGGCAATGACCGGGCCCAGTACAGATTATCGTCGGCTTTGGAGACTCTTCAGAAAGGAGGTGTGTCTGTTCCCGAAGACCGCATGTCAGAAGCCCCTTACAGTGTGGCGCAGGCAAAGCAGGCGGCGATCAGGCTTCTCTCGGGGCCGGCCAGGCTCACGGCACTGTTGTGCGGCAATGACGTGATCGCTCAAGGCGCCGTTTACGGCGCGCAAAATTGCGGCCTTCGGGTGCCCGGGGACGTGTCAATCATTGGGATCGGCGATTTCAAGGGATCCGCGGATATCGAACCTGGGCTGACCACCATCCGTATACCAGCTGAAACCATCGGAACGCTCGCAGGGCAGCGATTTACAGCATACATCACTTCAGAAACGCGTGAGCAGTTCAGGCTGCGCTGCAGGTTGGAACGCGTCGTCCGGGGGACAACCTGTTCAGCGGCCTGAAGGCATATCACCACTAATGCAGCCTAAGGCTGTTAACGTCGATAGCACCTGGATTTCTGTCCAAACCCGCTGGGAGAACAAACGTAAGTTCCCTTTGCCAGTTTTGTTTCTCCGGCGTCGGTTTTGCCGCCCTGAGCACTTGCGCTGCTCAGGCTGACGGCAAGGCCCAGAGCCGCCGCGCAGGCAAATTTAACCACATGAAAAAAGACCGGCGTGCGCCGGGACTCCGCAGATACTGCGTACATGAACTGCACCTCGTCCTCATCGACCCCGGGCTGCTCTTTAGTGCCTGAACGGCACGCGGCAGCCAAACGGCCATGTCACTCACCGCGCGGTCTGCGCAGCAAGTAATTTTTAGAGGCCTTGACATTTTTTTTCAACGCAATTGTGCGGAAATCCGCTCAATGCCCCTGCAACTGTGCTGTGTTGCACAATATCGCCATCAAAATCAAAGAGTTCCAAAAAACCTCTGAGCAGCAGGCTTTCCCAGTCAGCCAGTTGCGCAATTGGTCGGGATGCAGCGTGGCCTAGTTTCCGGCGGTTTCTATGCGCACTCTGTGCTCTACTCGCCAATCGGGCAGGCCGAAACCATCAGGCCACGGATAAACTTCCTGCTGGTTGAAATAGACGACACCTGTCAGGGCCGGGTAGCCGCTCTTGTCCCGGCGCACGTTCTGCTCCCAGCGTGCGACGTAGGTTTCATCGCCCGAGTAGCCAAGTTCAGCCACCATGACGGGCTTGCCGTAACCTTTCACGCGCTCATAGCGGGGAGCAAAAATGTCATCAAAACTCATCTCGCCGCCCCGGTAGATCTGCTCCCAGGGCTGCAGGCCAAAAACCGAGAGTCCGATGATATCGACGTAATCGTCGCCGGGATAATAGTCCTGCAGGTTCTCATACCCCAGCGGAGACCACATAACATCTATCTCCGGTGCCTTGTTCCGGCAGATGTCAATCATGCGCTTGAAGGCGTAAATATACGTTTCCGGCTGCCATTGAGCCCAGATGAACTGACCGCTGTCATCGTCCATTTCCTGCGCCCAGCGGACAGTGACCTTGCTTTCGAACTCGTTCAGAACTTCACATATCGCAGCCATGTTGCCGTCGTATGTTCCGTCCCGGATGCCGCGGATCAGACGTTGCGGTGTGTTGCGGGCGTCGCGGGTCCATGTCCAGGGTTCAATCGTGACAAGCACATCGCGGTTGCGTTCCTTGGCGTATTTATCGGCCTCTATCAGTGACCCCAGGAACAAGTCTTCCCACGGCAGGAACAGATGTTCGATCTGAACATTCTGTTCGTCAGAGAAATCTCCGTCCGGATCATAGACACCAAAGGGAAAATCACCCGGTGGCGGAGGGAAGGATTGCAGCGCAGAGCCAAGGAATGTTGCAGCCGCGGCGGCGGTGATCAGGAGGTGCCGGTTTCGATAGGACATGGTCTACTCCATTTTCTGCTGGAACAGGGATTTCCCCGGCCATTCCAGGTTCATTTCGTAGGTAACTGTGCCCGGCGGGCCGAGACCCGCGCCGGACACGATGTATTTGGGTGTGTATGGGGTGAATACGCCGCTTCCATAGGACAGCGCATAAAGGCTGTGTGCGCCCTGACCGCCAAGCGCAGCAGCGATCACAACGACAAGCGCCGCACTTGCGGAGGCCTGAAAGGCGGAGGCAAGCGGCCACTTGAACGGTGAAATGCGGTTCTCCCGCAGATGCTGGATCGCGATCACGGTGAACAGCAGCGTGTAAACGGCGGCGTTCAGCAGGCTCAGCACCACAAAGCCCGCCGCCTGTTCCAAGTCGTGGACAAAAAGCGGCGGCAGCGCTGCTCCTATGGCCAGCAGCAGGTAAGGCAGCAGGACCCGCAATGGCACCGGGGGGGCCTTGTCGCCGCCCTTTGGTGTTACACGGAAATCGACAAATCCGCCGCGAAGCCGATCAGCAACGGCGGTGCCGCAGCCCAGCAAAACCCAGGGCCATTGCGCGCAGGGAAACAGGGCGCGTTCCCAGCTGAGCACCTTTGCATCATATGGTCTCAGAGTATCCCGCGCCCGCATCAAATAGACGAACAGGATAACTGCGGCGGTCGACGGCAGCGCGTGCAGAACAAACCCGATGAAGGTCACTCCGGCGAACCTGATATCAAACAAAAGCGCGGCAATGGGGAACATGTACATCAAAGCCATGAACAGCGCGAAAAGCGGATACCACAGCTGGCACAGCAGAAACTGAAACCGAAGCCGCGGCGGCAATCCCCTCAGGTAGCGCGGGGTATAGCTCAGCAGCAGCGTTGTCAGGCTGCGCGACCATTGGAACTCCTGGGTGGCCAGATCGGCCATGCAGGCCGGTCCGGCGCCATGTGCTATGGCATCTGCGGCATGTGTGCCGCGCCATCCTGCGGAGTTCATCAGCATCGTTGTGGAATGATCTTCCGCCAGCTCCGGTCCCAGACCGCCAGCCTGCCGCAGCGCGCGCGTGCGCACGGCATAGTGCGACCCAATACACATCGGCGCCCATCCGGTGCTGTAGCCAAGCTGGATGCCCCCATGGAACGGCGCTTCAGCGTACAGCCGCATCCTTGCGGCCCAGCTCTCGTTTGCATTGCTGCTGCAAATTGACGGAGCGCTGACATAACCCGTTTCAGGGTCATCGAAACTGTTCAGAACGGCTTCCAGATACCTGGACTGAGGCACATGGTCAGCGTCGAGCTGGGAGACGATGTCGTATGCCTCGTAGCCGTAAAGGTCGTAAAAATAGGTCAGGTTTCCTTCCTTGCATCGGGTTCTGCGCGGCCACTCCTTGCGGTGATAGGCATCAACTCCTTTGCGGGTGGAGATCCTGACTCCATGAGCCGCGCACCAGGCGCGGGTTTCCTCGTCCGGATCTTCATCGGCCAGCCAGGTATCATGCGGCGGTCCTTGCGCAAGCATGGCGGAGAGGGTCTCTTTCAGCACTGCCAGGGGTTCTGCTGGTGTCTTGGTGGTGACCATTGCCACCCGCATCGGCCCTTGCAGTGCAGGCCGCCGGCGGCGGCGTGTGCCGTTCAGGAAGAACAGCATGAAATACGCCTGCAGGAAGTAGAGCCATAAGATGGCCAGTGAGACCGTAACATAGCGCCCTGTGCCGATATTGTGGCCAGGCAGAAGCCACCAGTGCCAGAAATAGGCCGCCGCCAGCAGCCATAAGGCAAACACTGCAGCGGCAGCCCCGTCACAGCCGGGCTTGCGGCGGGCTGAGGCCCGGTTATTCCGCAGCATGGCGCCCATGGCGTGCCTTTCTCGCGTCTGCCAGCCCAAAGGACGGGGCGGCATCGCTGATGATCTGGTCCAGCCCGGAATGTTCGGTTCGAAAGCCCAGCGTTTTTGCCGCAAGCTCCGCGTCCGCCGTCAGCGAAGGCGGGTCGCCGGGGCGGCGACCTACCAGTTCATGCGGGACTGGCGCCCCCGTTACCCTTTGAATAGCGGCCAGTACTTCAAAGACCGTGTGGCCGGTGCCGCTGCCCAGGTTCAGGGCGGTGCTGGGGCCGCCCGCGGCCAGATAGTCTGCCGCCAGGACATGGCCGCGGGCCAAGTCGCTGACATGAATGTAATCCCGCTCGCAGCTGCCGTCGCGCGTGCAGTAATCCGTTCCAAAAACCTGCAGGGGCCCGCGCTGGCCGGAAGCCGCCTGCAGCGCCAAAGGCAGCAGATGGGTTTCCGGGTCATGGCGCTCGCATAGCTCACCCTCGGGGTCTGCACCGGCAGCATTGAAATACCGCAACGCTGCAAACCGCAGTCCATGGCCGGAAGAACAATCGCGCAGCATCTCCTCGCACATCAGCTTGCTGCGGCCATAGGGGTTGATTGGCGCCTGTGGGGTGGTCTCGCGGATCGGGCCGCCAGCAGGGATGCCATAGGTCGCACAGCTGGAGGAGAACACGATTTGCTTTACTCCTGTGCTGATGCAGGCGTTGATTAATGCGATCATGCCCCCGGCATTGTTGTCGTAGTAGAACGCCGGCCGCGTCATCGACTCTCCGACATACGCGGAAGCAGCAAAATGTATCACAGCTTCGACATCATGCTCGCGGATGGTTCGGCACAAGGCTGTCTGATCGCGCACGTCTGCGTTTACCAAAGGTCCCCACTTGACCGCATCGGCATGACCGGTGCTCAAATTGTCCACCGTTACCGGCAGGTATCCCGCCTGGCTCAGGGCTTTGCATGCGTGGCTGCCAATGAAGCCGGCACCGCCTGTCACGAGTATGGGGAACCGCAGCGCCATCAGCGCGCCGCCGCTGAAATGTGATCTGTCTCTGCCATTTCCGCCTGAAAGTGGCGGATGGTCCGGCGCAGCCCGTCTTTCAGGCGCACTTTTGGGTGCCAGCCGAGTTTGGCCGTGGCAAAGCTGATGTCTGGCTTGCGCTGCTTCGGGTCGTCCTGCGGTAAATCCTTGAACACCAATTGCGACCTTGTGCCGGTCAATGCGCAGACCTTTCGGGCCAGTTCAAGCACTGTGAATTCTCCCGGATTACCCAGATTGACCGGCGCAGGCGCGGTTTCATTCAGGTCCATCAGGGCTTCGATGGCGTCCAGCAGGTCGCCGGCATAGCAGAAAGACCGCGTCTGCCTGCCGCCGCCATACACGGTTATGTCTTCGCCCCTCAGCGCCTGGGTGATGAAATTGGACACCACACGGCCATCCTGCGGATCCATGTAGGGGCCATAAGTGTTGAATATCCGGGCGATGGAAATCTGCACGCCGTAACGGTGGTAATAGTCATGGAAAAGCGTTTCCGCTGCTCGCTTGCCTTCGTCATAGCAGGCGCGGGGGCCAAAGGTGTTGACGCTGCCGCGGTATCCTTCCGGCTGAGGGCTGATCTCAGGATCACCATAGATTTCGGAGGTCGACGCCTGAAATACTTTGGCACCCTTTTCCCGGGCCAGATCCAATGCGTTCATTGCCCCCATCACGCTGGTTTTAAAGGTGTGTATAGGGTCCATCTGGTACTTCGGCGGAGACGCGGGGCAGGCGAGATTGAATATCTGATGCACCGGTCCCTTGAGCTGGTAGGGGGTAATAACGTCATGCTCGATAAAGCGGAAACTGCGGTGCGACATCAGCGGGGTGATATTGCGCATCCGGCCGGTTTGCAGGTTGTCCAGGCAAATCACCTGATGGCCCTGCTCGAGCTTGCGGGCACACAGTTGCGATCCCAGAAAGCCTGCGCCGCCGGTAACCAGGACCGTTTTGCGCAAAGGCAAACACGGTTTTACCGGCGTGTGCACCGCACGCTTATTCCCATTTGGCAGCGTCATGTACCTAACCCCCATTTGGTACAGCACCGCAATACGATTGCAGGGAGTTTCGGTCCCTGAATTTCCGCCTGATACGGCGGTGTTCCTATTTCCGGCTGGTCTTGCTTTAACGCTTATGAACCAGCGCATTTGGACAAACTTAATTGCGTTGCGTTTTACAATATCTGCGCGCCTCAGGAAAAACGATAGGAGCGGGGTGCGCCCCATCAAGAATAAGCAGCGCCTCTAATACTTAATCGTGCCGGACTACCACTTTTGGAAGGGCTGCAAGATCCCGGCCGCCGCCCTTAAGGGCGATTAAATGTGCCTAAAGATCGCCGTTGCCGTGTGATGCCTGAGGAACGAAGCGCTCAGCTTTTACCGCCCCTCTTTCGCAGGCAATGCCTTTACGCAGCTACGCTGCGCGAGCCGGCATCTGGAAGTCTTCAAATTGAACCGGGTTAATGCGTGCTTTCTTCCACCTTCTTCTCTGGCCTTTGGTTTGACTTGTCAAAATAAAACTCCAGCTAAACTAGAAGATTAAGAGGATCCGCGCCGTTTGCCTTTGGAGGCCGCGGTTCGCCAAGTGGCGAAACTGGCGGCGTTAATGGGGCAGTTAGGCGTGCAACCGAATGGGACTTGGAAATTTCAGAGAGTAGAAAAGGGTTATCAGATGAAAGTGGCAAACTTTTTGGCAGCAGCTGCAGCGGGCTTAATTCTGTCTGGATGCGAGGAATTCGAAGGTGAGCAGGCTCCTGAAGTCACGCCGCCGGAATACTATCCGTGCAGGGAGTTGCCTCAGGCGATCGCACAGGCCGACGCTGTCGTCCGTAACCCTGACAGGTTGAGCGGAAATGAGCAAAATTACTGGTTCGACCGCAAGGACCGCCTGGTCAAGCGCGCCTGGGAGTGCAAATCCTAGTCTACTATCGGTGCGCCTGGTGTTTCAGTCTGAGATTTCTTTTGCTTAGAACCGCAGTGTCGGCATAACGGTCCGGCGCTTGCGGTGTGTTTTGAGCTTGTCTTAGTCCTAGCGGCCTAGATCCGGCACGGGGTCGTGCAGCGCCTGCACAATCGTCAGTTTTAATCGTTTCTCAACAAAGACGGACCGTGCGACCGGGCCAGATAGGGCAGGCAGAAAGGGTGGGGGTAACGGCAAGCCAGCCGGCGCACCACTGCACAGCGGAGGCCACCTCTGCAAACCCGGCGGGCCCGCATCGACCTGCTGGACCAGCCAGTTCAAGGCATTGCCGGCGGCTGCCTCGATCAGGAAAACGGTTTCGCAGAGAGAAAGGCGCAGAACTGCAGCCGGATACCCGAGCTTGCGAAAGGGCCTGGCAGCGGCCAGCTGATAGAAGAGGAAGCCTGCGACGCTGGCCAGGCAACCCGTATCCAGGGCCAGAGGTATTACCAAGGGAAGCGCATCGAACTTGGCAGTTGCGGCCCGCGCCAGAACCCAAACGGGAGCTAGTTTTTTCTGGCCAGCCTCTTTCAGGCGAGGGCATGCCGCGCAGCTTACGGAGCGCAGGCGCCTGGTCCTGCTGACCCCGGCGCACCTGACCGCGGTAACCGGAATGGATGCCCTTGGAGTTGCCTTTTTGCGGGCAAGGAGAGGGAATGGCTCAAGTTACCAATTGTTCATAGTCGTTCCAGGCATCACTCGGAGTTTGGCGTGTCATGTGGTGGATTGTGGAAATATGTTGACATTTGAGGGTGATTCAAGAAAATTTCCTCAAAAGATCCAAGAAAACGCACAAAAACCCTCGTTTGAGACGGAAAGGCTTTTTGTCTTAATGCCACGAGATTGCTGTCTCCTGCCGGAATGCGTGTGTCATCTGTGTGGCACTGGCGGGATCTGCGGCTGTGCTGGACAGGGCGCGCAGGGAAGGTAAGTGGTATAGGCGCGGCCTATGATGTGATGGGTATTACCGATTTTTATTGATGGGAAAACCTGTCAAACTGCCAGTCGAAGAAAAAACTAAGACCAGAAAAGCCCCGTTAGAGGGTGACCAATAATAACACCCAACCAACAGAGGAAATCCATGACACAGAAAGCGTCTTTCTTAACCGCTCTGGCCTTTACTATGACGGCCGCCAGCGCGGCCTTCGCCGAAACGGAGCTGACGGTATATACCGCTGTCGAGGCGGAAGATCTTGCCCGCTATGCCGAAACCTTCAACCAAAGCCATCCGGACATCAAAATCAACTGGGTGCGCGACTCGACCGGGATCATCACCGCCAAGCTGTTGGCCGAGCGTGACAATCCGCAGGCGGATGTGGTTTGGGGGCTGGCGGCAACCTCGCTGCTGCTGCTGAAGTCCGAGGGCATGCTGGAACCCTATGCGCCAGCCGGAGTGGATCAGCTGGATCCGAAGTTCGTTGATGGTGACAACCCGCCCAGCTGGGTTGGCATGGACGCCTGGGTGGCCTCTGTCTGCTACAACACGGTTGAGGCAGAGAAACAGGGCCTGACGCCGCCCGCGTCCTGGAAGGATCTGACCGATCCGCAGTATGCCGGCCATGTGATCATGCCGAACCCGAATTCCTCCGGCACCGGCTTCCTGGATGTGTCCAGCTGGCTGCAGATGTTCGGAGAGAAGAAGGGTTGGAAGTTCATGGACGCGCTGCATGAAAATATTGCGCGCTACACGCATTCCGGTTCCAAGCCCTGCAAGCTGGCGGCGGCTGGCGAGATCCCGATCGGCATTTCTTTCGCCTTCCGCGGTGCCAAGTCCAAGGCCGCAGGCGCACCGCTGGAGATCATTGTGCCATCGGAGGGCGTCGGCTGGGACATGGAAGCAACTGCCATCGTGGCTGGTACCGCAAATCTGGAAGCGGCGCAGACACTTGTCGACTTCACAGTCACCAAGGAAGCCAACGAAATGTACAACACCGGCTATGCGGTTGTGGCTTACCCGGGCGTCGCGAAGCCGGTTGAACATTTCCCCGAAGGGCTGCTGGACGCGATGATCGACAATGATTTCGAGTTCGCGGCCAACAACCGTGCCGCGATCCTCAAGGAGTGGCAGGCCCGCTACGACGGCAAGTCGGAAGCGAAATAAGCTTTCGGGGGCGGCGGGTTAGCCTTCCGCCCTTCTGTCTTCCTCATCCTCACTGCCCCATGCCCTGAGCCATGCCGCCCGTTGACAAAAGACAGGGTGCCGCGTTGGCATATGCAAGGACCAACGACGTGCTTCAAATGACCCCGCCAAAAGAAACCTACCTGAGCATCCGCGACCTCTGGAAAGCCTTCGGCAGCTTCATCGCGCTCAAAGATATCTCCCTGGACGTGACGGAGGGCGAATTCATCTGCTTCCTCGGCCCCTCCGGCTGCGGAAAGACAACCCTGCTGCGCGCCATTGCGGGTCTGGATCTGCAATCTAAGGGCACCGTGACCCAGGGCAATCAGGACGTATCAAACCTGCCGCCATCAGAGCGGGATTTCGGTATCGTGTTTCAGTCCTATGCGCTGTTTCCGAACCTCACCATTGAGAAGAACATTGCCTTCGGCCTGGAAAACGCGGGCCGCAGCAAGCAGGAAATCAATGCGCGCGTCGCGGAACTTCTTGAACTGGTCGGCTTGCCGGATCAGGGCCGCAAGTACCCGGCTCAGCTGTCCGGGGGGCAGCAGCAGCGGATCGCCTTGGCGCGCGCCATTGCGACCAATCCGGGCCTCTTGCTGCTGGATGAGCCGCTGTCTGCCTTGGATGCCAAGGTGCGCGTCCACCTGCGCCATGAGATCAAGGAACTGCAGCGCAAGCTGGGCGTGACCACCATTATGGTGACCCATGACCAGGAAGAGGCGCTGGCCATGGCCGACCGGATCGTGGTGATGAACCACGGTGTGATTGAACAGGTCGGCTCTCCCACCGAGATCTACCGGGAGCCAGCCAACCTCTTTGTGGCCGACTTCATCGGTGAGATGAATCAAATCAGCTCGTCCGTTGCCAAAGGGGGACGTCTGGCTGTGGGTGAAAAGACCTTTGCCTGCCTGCCGCATGACTTTGCCGATGGCACGCCCGTCATTGCCGCCATCCGGCCTGAGGACGTGATCCCGCATGAGGCCGGCTATTTGGAAAGCAGCGGCAACCGGAACTGTATCGACGTCCAACTGGCGGAAATGGAATTCCTCGGCTCCTTCTGGCGCTGCAGGCTGACGAATGAACGCTTTGGCGGCAAGGAGCTGATTGCCGACTTCTCCATTAACGCGGTGCGGCGCCTGGATCTGGAGGCCGGCTGCCAGATGGAAATCGAACTGCCCGACAACCGGCTGATGGCCTTTGCGCAAGACGGGCAGGGGGTTTAACGCAGATGACTGATACCACGCAATCCGTCATGCCTGCAGGCCCTTTGGTCAAAGGCAAGCTCAGCCGCGACGACATCATCATGCGCGGCAGCATGATCATCATCGCGCTTTACTTGGTCGTGTCACTGGTATTCCCGCTTTATGCGATGCTGTCGAAGTCCTTCTCCACCTACCGGGTGGAGCTGTCGCAGTTTGAATTCCAAGTCAGCGATGAGGCCGGGACGTTTGATGGCAGCATCCTGACCGGTGCGGACCTGAACGCCAGAACTGCCACCTTTGCCGAAGCCGATCTGTCTACAGGGGCCGACGGGCGGCTGCCGGTCACTGGCTTTTTCCCGGACTTCAGCTTCCGCAGCCCGGTGATGTATCAGATCCGCAATACCTCCAGCACCGGCCGTTTCTTGATCGGCTCCAACCTGCAAACTGGCACCGAATGGGTTACGCTCGATTCCAACACCTTCCGCCGCGTGCAGCTGCGCCCCGTGAAAGCGCAGGGTCTGGACAATTTCGTTTCCTACTTCTCGACGCCTGCGCTGTTCAATTCGATAAAGAACTCGCTGTGGATTGCAGTGCTCAGTACCGTTGTCACCGTCTCGCTTGCGTTCTGGTTCGCCTACGCGCTGAACCGCAGCTGCATGAAGTACAAAGGCGTGTTCCGCCTGATTGCCATGGCGCCGATCCTGGTGCCGTCGCTGCTGCCCGGTATCGCGCTGGTCTACCTGTTCGGCAACCAGGGCATGATCAAGGAACTGCTGTTCGGCGCCAGCATATACGGCCCCATAGGCATCGTGATCGGCTCGGTTTTCTTCACCTTCCCGCATGCGTTCATCATCATCTCAACTGCGCTGGCGATCTCTGACGCGCGCCTTTACGAGGCCGCTGCCAGCCTGCGCTCCACCCCCTGGCGCACCTTCTGGACAGTCACGGTGCCCGGCGCGCGCTATGGCCTGATCTCGGCAGCCTTCGTGGTTTTCAATCTGGTGATCACCGACTTTGGCCTGCCCAAGGTGATCGGCGGCCAGTTTAACGTGCTGGCGGTGGATATCTACAAGCAGGTGATCGGCCAACAGAACTTTGAAATGGGCGCGGTGGTCTCAGTGGTTCTGGTGATCCCGGCAATCCTCGCCTTTGCCATCGACCGCATGGTGCAGTCGAAACAAGTGGCGTTGCTGTCGGCGCGCTCGGTCCCGTATGAGCCGCTGCCGAACAAGAAGATGGATCGTATCTTTTTTGCCTATTGCACCCTGATCGGCCTGTTCATTGCCGGGCTGCTGGCGGTGTGCCAGTTTGCGGCGCTGATCAAGTTCTGGCCTTACGATCTCAGCTTCAGCCTGAACAACTACCAATTCGACAAGATGGACGGCGGCGGCTGGGGGTCTTATGTGAACTCCATCAAGCTGGCGCTGATGACGGCAGTGGCCGGCACGGCGGTGGTGTTCTTCGGCGCTTATCTGGTGGAAAAATCCAAGGGCTTCCGCACCGGCCGCGCCATCTTCCAGATGTTTGCGATGCTGCCAATGGCCATTCCGGGCATGGTGCTGGGGCTGGCCTATATCTTCTTTTTCAACAACCCGGCCAACCCGCTGAATGCAATCTACGGCACCATGGCGATCCTGGTTGTCTGCACCGTAACCCACTTCTACACGGTGTCGCACCTGACGGCGGTCACGGCACTGAAGCAGATGGACAGGGAGTTTGAATCCGTCGCCGCGTCGCTCAAGCAGCCGACCATGAAGCTGTTTGCCCGCGTTACGGTGCCAGTCTGCCTTCCCGCGGTGCTCGACATCTCCATCTACCTCTTTGTGAACGCGATGACGACAGTGTCTGCGGTGGTGTTCCTCTATTCACCCAAGACCACGCTGGCGTCGATTGCGGTGCTGAACATGGATGATGCGGGCGACATCGCCCCTGCGGCGGCGATGGGGATGATGATCTTCTACACCAACGCGCTGGCGCGGATCATCCACCTGCTCGCATCGCGGGGCATCCTGAGGAGAACCCAGGCCTGGCGCAGCCGCTGACCGCCGTTTCCGCCAGACAGTCAAAGGGGCGTCGCAGCCATAAGGTGTGCGTCGCCCCGTCAAGATTCCATAGATTGTATTTTAAAAATAAAAAACAGCCGCAAATGCACGTTCAGGGTGCATCGGTATCCTGTTGTTAACAGCTGTCCCTCAATTTGGCCTCGAAACGTTTATATGAGTGAGGCGAAACTATGGGTGCGAACGAAATGGCAGCAGCGCCGGAAACAGGTCAGGCCAGCAACGACCTTCAGGGGGTTGTGGACGCAATAAACCGTGTCCAGGCTGTTATTGAGTTTGAGCTGGATGGCACAATCATAACGGCGAACGAGAACTTCCTGGCTACGGTCGGTTACACGCTGGGGGAGATTGCGGGCAAGCACCACCGTATGTTCTGCGATCCGGACTATGCGGCGTCTGACGAATACAGGGATTTCTGGCTTCAGCTCGCGATGGGCGAGTTTTCGGCCGGCGAATACAAACGCCTGGGCAAAAACGGCACTGAGGTTTGGATCAACGCCTCCTACAATCCAGTGTTTGATGGGAGCGGCAAACCCTACAAGGTGGTCAAGTTTGCCACAGATGTCACCAATCAAAAAAAGCTGGAACAGGTAAACCTGCGCAAGACCACGGGGTATGAGAACGCCTCCGCCGCCATGATGACCGTTGACCGGGACTTTATCGTCACCGATGTCAACGCCGCGACCCGTGAGTTGTTGAGCCGCAGTGCAGAGGCTTTTGCACAAGTCTGGCCGAACTTCGATCCGGCCCATATCATCGGCACCTGCATCGACCAGTTTCACAAGAACCCGGCCCACCAGCGCAAGCTGCTGTCTGACCCTGCCAATCTGCCGTACAAGACCGACATTACAATCGGAGACTTTAAGTTCGCGCTGAATGTGGGCGGCATCTTCGATCAAGGCGGCGAATATGTCGGCAATATGCTGGAATGGGACGATGTGACAGAAGCCCGGATGAACGCCGGGGTCCTGGCCGCTCTAGACCGGGCACAGGCCATCATCGAATTCACTCCGGACGGGAAGATCACCAATGCCAACGAGAACTTCCTGGCAACGGTGGGGTATTCTCTGGATGAAATCGTGGGCCAGCATCACCGCATGTTCTGCGATCCGGACTATGTCAGTTCAGCGGAGTACAGCAAGTTCTGGGCCGATCTGGCCGCAGGAGAATATGCGGCCGGCGAATTCAAACGCTTCGGCAAGGGCGGTGCCGAAGTTTGGATCAACGCCTCCTACAACCCGATTTTGGACGCAGGCGGCAAGACCTTCAAGGTGGTGAAATTCGCCAGTAACATCACCGAGGAAAAACAGCGCACAGCTGAGCAGGACGGCAAGATGGCCGCCATCAGCCGGGCCCAGGCCATGATCGAGTTTGAACTGGACGGCACAATTCTGACCGCCAACCAGAACTTCCTGGCAACCGTCGGATATTCGCTCGACGAGATCCGCGGCCAGCATCACCGGATGTTCTGCGACCCGGAATACACAAGCTCGCCAGAGTACCGGAAGTTCTGGGCGGATTTGGCCGCCGGCGAATTTTCAGCCGGTGAATACAAGCGTTTCGGCAAGGGCGGCAATGAGGTGTGGATCAACGCCTCCTACAACCCGGTGTTAAATGCCGATGGCGAACCCTTCAAGGTGGTGAAATTCGCCACCAACATTACTGCTGAAAAACAGGTCGCGCAGGAAGTGACCCGGATTGCAACGCAGTTTGCTGAACAGTCCAAGAAGATCTCGGAGCAGGCCCATACGGTTGCCGGCGGTGCCCAGACCCTCGGCTGCACAACCGAGGAAATCAGCGCCTCCGTTGAGGAACTGAGCGCCTCCATCGACTCGATTGCACAGAACAGCAATCATTCCGACGAGATAGCTCAGAAAACCAAGGGCGAAGCTGATCTTGGGGCAAAAGCGATCGAGAGGTCGATTGAGGCCATGGATCTGATCAATGCCTCCTCCGAGGAGATCAGCGAAATCGTCAAGACGATCAGCGAGATTGCCGGGCAGACCAACCTGCTGGCTTTCAATGCGGCGATTGAGGCGGCGCGGGCAGGCGAGCACGGCCTGGGCTTTTCGGTTGTTGCTGACGAGGTGCGCAAGCTGGCGGAGCGGTCGTCGCAATCCGCCAAGGAAATCAGCAAGCTGATCAATGAAACGGTAAAGCGCGTGACCCAGGGCAGCGAGGTCTCCAGAGAGGCTGGGGCTGCCTTCACCAAGATCCTCACGGGCATCTCGGATACAACCGATTCCATCGCCCAGATTTCAGTGGCCGCAAACGAGCAGCAGACAGCAGCGCGGGACGTCTCCGAAGCCATCCAAAGCATTGTTGACGCGTCTGAAGAAGCTGTGATCGCCTCGGACTCCATTGCCGCTGCGACCGAGGAGCTGAACAGCGGAGCGCAGGAACTGAAGACGGAAGTTGGCCGGCTCGGCTGCTGATCCATTGCGTTGGCGAAAGGACCGGGGATGAGAAAACCTGAAACTGACATAAGCATGAGCGATGGGGATTTTACCAAACTCCGTGCCATCGTTCACCGGAACACCGGAATAACCATCGGCGAGACCCGCAAGACCATGCTGGTCAGCCGCTTGCGGCGGCGGCTGCGGGAGGTCGATGAGCCGAGTTTCGCATCTTATATCTCCCGGCTCGCTTCCGACCCCGAAGAGATGCAGGAACTGACAAACCGGGTGACCACCAACGAAACTTATTTTTACCGCACGCCGCGGGTCTGGGACTATTTCCAGGAAGTGTTCCTGCCGGACTTCCATGCGCGGGGGGGGAACACCCGGATGCGTGTCTGGTCGGCTGCTGCCTCAACCGGGGAGGAGGCCCATACCATCGGCACCATCCTGGAACAGCAGCGGCTGGAAAAGCCGGGCTTCGATTATTCCGTGCTTGGCACGGATGTTTCTTCGCGGGTTCTGGATGTGGCGCAAACCGGGGTCTACAACGGCCGCTCGATTGCCCGTTTCCGCAAAGAACAGCCTGACCTGTTTGCCAGCCACATGAAAGGCAACGATGCAGATGGGTATAAGGCAGTGCCGCAGATCCGGGCGCGCCTGAAGTTCAAGCTGCATAATCTTCTGGAAAGGCTGGGTGGCACCAGCCCGTTTGATGCCGTTTTTTTGCGCAATGTGCTGATTTACTTCACTGACGAAGATCAAGAGAAGATTCTTCAGAATGTCAGGGATCTGATCAAGCCTGATGGTGTTCTGTTCATCGGTGAAAGTGAGACACTGAACAATCTTCGTACCGGGTTCGAGCAACTGGCACCAATTATCTACCGGCCGTCCGCCAGGGTTAGCAGCCCATGTGCGTGAATGATGTTCAGAAAATCCACGTGCAGATCGGCCAGGTGAAAACCGGACGGGCAGGACAATCGCTGAACGCGATTCTCGGCTCCTGCATCGGGTTGGGGCTCCTGAATCCCGCCAAGGGGATCTACGGGCTGGCGCATTGCCTGCTGTCCAAGTCTCCGGATACCTCAGATGCCATCAGCGGCAGGCATGTTGATCAGGCGCTCAGGTCGCTGCAGTCCTTGATGGAGGTGTCCGGCAAGGATCTACGCAAACTCCAGGCGATTGTTGTTGGCGGCGCCAATATGACGATGCCGGCAGATACGGATCCCGAGCGGCTTGTTGGGAGCATCAATGCGCGCTCCGCCTACCGGGCCCTGCGGGATGCCGGCGTCCGTAATATCCACGAGGATGTCGGTGGTATGCAGGGGCGGCAAGTGAGCATTGACTGCAGCAGCGGCGAGTTCACTGTCAAATCCATTCCGCGCTTGGGGGTGCAGTCATGAAACCGGAAACCACGCCCCCGCTGATCCTTGGCGCGCAAATCCTTCCTCAGGGACTAACAGACGGTTCCGTGGTCGGCGCAGAGGATAGCGCAGCAGCCCCGCAGGCCACGGCTTCGCCGCCTGCGGCCAGGGCGCAGCGCAGCAACTCGAGCAAATACGGGTCTTTCCTGATCGATGACAGTGAATTTGCGATCCCTGTCTCCGCGCTGCAGGAGATCGTGAATGAACCGGAGGATATTTCACCGGTGCCGCTTGCCCCGCCCTTTATGCTGGGTCTGTTCAACCTTCGGGGCATGATTGTTCCAGTGATAGATTTGCGCCGCCTGCTGGAGTTTCCGGAGTCCGGCGCCGCGCACGCGCGGAAAGTCGCCATCATTGAACACGGCGCCCATTGCATTGGCCTGCTGTTTGACCGGACTGGCGAGGTTTTGAATGGAAAGGGCGTGGCGCGGGTGGATTTCCGCCCCAATGGCGACGGCATAAAGGATGTGGTCATCGATGGGGTGCTCAAATTCGACGGCGGTGAAAGGCTGGTGCAGATACTGGACCCGCATGAATTGCTGAACCTGGAGAAACTGCCACGGGCGGACAATGAGGCGAGAAAGGAAAACGTCAAACTCAGCAGGGGCAAAAAGCTTGCCTGCGTGTCTTTCCAAACCGGCCACACGACCTGTGCAATTGACCTCCGCTATGTAAAGGAGGTCAAAGCCGTTCCTGAGCTGGAACAGTCATTGCTGGCCGGCGGCAACGTGATCGGCACCGCCAATCTGCGCGGCGTTATTCTGCCTGTGATAGATTTCCGCGGTTTCATGGGGGATGAAGCAAAGTTCACGCTTGGGGCGACCATTCCCAAGGCACGAAGAATGCTGGTCATCGAAACCGAAGAAGGGCCGGTGGGGCTGATGGTTTTCTCCATCGACAGTATCCTGCCGTACTTCGAGGACGAAGTGCTTCCCTTTGCCAAACTTGCCCTGCCGCGCGGCGATCTGGTGAACGGGTGCCTGCTCGACAAGAATAATCAAATTGTTATGATGCTGGACCCGGAAAAGCTTTTGACAGAGCCCAGTTTCCTTGCCGCGGCAAAGTCCTGCCAGGAAGTCTTTCCACCCGATACGGCGGAACATGACGCGGCTGAAGTTGAAGCGCGGTCGGCACGGCGCACCTTCATCAAATTCACCTTTGATAAAAAGTTTGCGCTCGACACGTCGCAGGTCAGCGAGGTGATCAACCGTCCCCGGGATCTGCTTGAGCCACCGTTTTCCCTTAACTTCGTCGAAGGCATTCTCAATTTACGGGGAGAGCTGATCACACTGTTTAACCCCCGGATGCTTTATGGTCTGCCGCCGGTGTCGGGGCAGGACCAAAAGGTACTCATTTTCAGGCATGAAGCGCAGAAGTTCGGAATACTCGTGGACTCCGTCGACGAGATTATCATCACGACTCAAAGCCGTGTGGCTGAACTGAAACCCTTGGACCAGCAGAGCACCTCCAAAAGCATTGCAGAGGATGTGTCCGGCTGTTTGCAGCACAAAACAGTGGACGGCATGCATGAGTCGATTTTGATCCTCGACACAACGGCCCTGGTGGACCGTTGCTTCAATGCCGCCTGAGGCATCCGGTGGCGCCGGGTTTTGAAATGCCTCTGATGCCATCCGGGTTTCTGTTGCAAAATCCATAGCAGCAGGCCGGACTGCTTAGGTTTCACAAGGAAACCTGCCCTCCGGTGAAGTTTTTCTTGCCGCAGGAGAGGTGATGCGCTACGCGCGCTTTACCGGTCCCGCAAGGGCTAAGAGGGAATCCGTGGCGCCGGCTGGCGCCAACCGGAACTGCCCCCGCAACTGTAGGCAGCGAGTGCTGTGTCATGATGTCACTGGACCTGTTGGTCCGGGAAGGCGGCACAGGCAATGACCCGCCAGTCAGGAGACCTGCCGGTCAAAACTGAAGCACACCGGACGGGGTTGTCCGGGGAGGTTGCCGGCAGGATGCGCCGCCAGTATTGGAGGCTGCAAGAAGGGTCAAACGCCTTCGCCTGGCCGGTCAATGCCCTTTCACCCGTTCTCCGGTCATTGACACATGGAGATCGAAATCATGTTTCTGCGTTCCGGCCTGATGGGCCTTTCCTTCATTGCGGCCGCTCAGGCTGCTTCCGCGGGCGAAAACTTCCCGCTGACCCTTCAAAACTGCGGCGAGACGGTCACTTTCGAGGCGCCGGTTGCGTCCTCCGTGACAGTCGGCCAAGCGGCAACTGAGGTGCTCTATGCGCTCGGCCTGGGAAACAAGGTGCTGGGCACTTCGGTCTGGTTCAACGATGTGCTGCCCGAATTTGCTGAGCTGAACGACAAGGTCGAACGCCTCGCGGACAACGACCCGAGCTTTGAAAGCGTCGTCGCCAAGCGTCCTGGATTGGTGGCGGCCCAGTATGAATGGCATGTAGGACCAGAAGGCGTGGTCGCCAAGCGCGAGCAGTTCCATGACCTCGGCATACCGACCTATGTGATGCCTGCCGATTGCGTCGGCAAGGACAACACCACCGGCGGCGACGGAACCCGGACCGAAATGTTCACCACCGACAGCCTCTATCAGGGCATCGAGGAACTGGCGGCGATCTTCGGCGACGCCGAAAAAGGCGCTGAGCTGGTAGCCGACTACAAGGCACGTGAGGCCGCTGCTGTGGCCAAGGCGCAGGAGGTTTCGCTGGAAGACGCCTCAGCCGTGTTCTGGTTCTCTTCACCCGAGATCGAGAGCGATCCGTTTGTAGCCGGTCAAAAGGGCGCACCGGGCTACATGATGCAGCAGCTGGGCCTGAAAAACGTCATCGAAACCGACGAAGAATGGCCGACCGTTGGCTGGGAAACCATTGCCAAGGCCAACCCGACGGTGATCGTGATCGCCCGCATGGACCGCCGCCGCTTCGCCGCCGACGACTATGAAAAGAAGCTGGAATTCCTGCGTACTGACCCGGTTGCCAGCCAAATGGACGCGGTGAAGAACGATCGCATCGTGGTGATGGACGCGCAGGCAATGGACGCCACCATCCGCGCCATCCCGGCGCTGGAGGACCTGGCCGCTGAACTCAGCGCGATCGGCAACGGCGAATGAGCGCAGCCGCCGCACTGGCCTTGCAGGGCATCCGGGGCGTTTGCCTGGCCCTGCCGGTTCTGGCTGCGGCGGTTCTGGCGGGCGCAATGATCGGGGAAACCCCGCTTGCGCCCGACCTTGTCCTGTCCGTTCTGGCCAACAAGCTGGCGGGCGCAGGCCTGCCGGTTGATCCGGTGGACCAGGGCATTGTCTGGAGCTACCGGCTGCCGCGGGCACTGGTGGCAGCGGCCTGCGGGGCGGCCCTGGCGGTGGCCGGCGTGGTGCTGCAGGCGCTGCTGCGCAACGCGCTGGCGGACCCTTACATTCTGGGCATTTCCGCCGGCGCCTCGACCGGCGCCGTGGCTGTCACAATTGCAGGGCTGGGCGGCGGCGCCCTGTCACTGTCTTTTGGCGCCTTCAACGGGGCGCTCCTGGCCTTTGGTTTTGTTGCCATTCTGGCGCGCGCCGCCGGGGCAGGGGGCAACCGTGCAGCGGCGGCGCAGATCGTGCTGGCGGGCATTGCCGGTTCACAGCTGTTCAATGCGCTTACCGCCTTCATCATTGCCAAGTCCGCCAATGCCGATCAGGCCCGCGGCATCATGTTCTGGCTGATGGGCAACCTCAGCGGCGTTCGCTGGACGGATGTGTGGCTGGCGGTGCCTCTGGCGCTGGCGGGCTGGATCATCTGCCGGTTCCATGCCCGCGCCCTTGACGCCTTCACTTTTGGCGCCGATTCCGCAGCTTCGCTTGGTATCCCGGTCCGCCGCGTGCAAGTGGTGCTGATTTTTGCCACTGCGCTAATGACCGCGGTCATGGTGTCGATTGTTGGCTCCATCGGCTTCGTCGGTCTTGTGATCCCCCATGCAGCGCGGTTTCTGGTTGGTCCTGGCCACCGCAGGCTGATGCCTGCCGCAGCTCTTACCGGCGCGGTGTTCCTGATTGCCGCCGACATTGTGTCCCGCATCATCATCCCCGGCCAGGTGCTGCCCATCGGGGTCGTTACCGCGCTGATCGGCGCGCCGTCCTTTGCGGTGATCCTGGTGCGCGGGCAAAGGGCCGCCCGATGAAGATCGAAGCCCGCAACCTATCTTTTGCCGTGCGCGGCAAAACCCTGCTGCAGGATGTGTCTCTATCCGTTGAGCCGGGCGAGACGCTGGCGCTGGTTGGTCCCAACGGCTCTGGCAAGTCGACCCTGATGCGTCTGCTTTCCGGTATCGCGAGACCGACACAGGGGCAGGTGCTGCTGGCAAACAAACCGCTGGCGCAGCTGACCCGCCGCCAGATTGCTCAGCGGATTGCCATTGTTGAACAGCAAGCTGAAACCGCGGAACGCATCACCGCCCGGTCGGTGGTGGAACTCGGGCGTACCCCCTGGCTGACGGCCCTGAACCCTTGGAGCGGTGACGACACTGCGCTGGTGGACAAGGCACTGGGCACGGTGGAGATGGAAAGCTTTGCTCTCCGGGAGTGGTCCACCCTGTCTGGTGGTGAGCGCCAGCGGCTTCACATCGCCCGCGCTTTGGCACAGCGTCCGGGGCTCTTGCTGCTGGATGAGCCGACGAACCACCTGGACATCCATCACCAGCTGTCGATCCTGAATTGCATCCGCAATCTGAAAGTGACATCCGTTGTGGCTCTGCATGACCTGAACCAGGCCCTGACATGTGACAAGGTGGCAGTTCTGTCGCATGGGCGTCTGGCGGCCTTCGGAGCGCCGGAACAGGCGCTGGCGCCGGAAACGGTGTCGGATATCTTTGGGATCAGGGCCCGCTGGGTCCGGGACGCCGAAGGGGCAGATCCCTTTCTATCATTCCAGCTGACCTGATCTTAACCGGCGTGACCCTGACCGGTCTGAGCATAGGGCCGCGGGCCAGCATTTCAGCCAGGTTCCCCGGACAAGTCGCAGAACTGGATGAAATTGCAGCATTCCTCGGTCAGCGCGGCAAAGCGGGACCGCTCGCGCTGGTAAAGGTAAACCGCACGCTTGTCAGGCAGGTCGGCAATCGGGCGGAACGCAGTGGCCTCCGGCATGAAACGTGCAACCGTCTGCGGCAGGACCGTTACCCATTTGCCGGTCCGCACCATGGTGATCAGCGAATGGGTGTTGTGGATCGTTATATCGGCTTTGCTGCTAGCTTCGACAAAGCGCTCATTCCTGATTAGATCGCACAGCGCATTACGGACAAAGGATGCGCCGGTCACATCGGCAATCGTCGGGACAGTCTTTTGCCGGTACAGAGGGTGTGCCGTGGAACAGACCAGGCCAAAACGGTCCTCGAACAAAGGAACTGCCTTCACGCCGTTCAGCGGGTGGTAGCCGGAGGCAATACCGATGTCCGCCTTGCCCTCCGCCAGCGCATCCAGCACCTCCTGGCTGTCGGTGTCGCGAAGCTCCACCTTGAGGCCTGGGTGGCGGGCCGTCATGTGCTCCAGCACAGCCGGGAAAACCAGGGCTGCAACCGACGGAACCGAGACGATTTGCAGCAGCCCGTGGGCCGCCTCTGCCGCCAATTCGATGCTTTGCACGGTTTGGTCGAAGCGCCGAACCTGCTGCTGGGCCAGTTCAAAAACCTGTGCGCCCAAAGGCGACAGCTGGTTTTTGCGCTCGCCCTCGAACAGCTTCTTACCCAGATGGTCCTCCATCTGCTTCAGAGTCATTGAAACGGCGGACTGGGTCCGGCCCAGCCTGTTTGCGGCCTCAGACAGGTTGCCGGTTTGGGCTACAGTGCAAAAGGCGCGCAGCATTTCGATTTTCAGGGCCATCATTCAAGTTTTCTGAAGTTACTTACAGTTTATTGAGTTTGACTGATGTGGCTGGCAGAGTCCATCCTGCTGCAAACCTGAAATTCATCATCTGGGGCCGTACTGTGACCAAACTGAACCTGATTGCCGGCGAATGGCTGGCGGGCGAAAGCGAAATCGAAAACCGCAACCCTTCAGATCTAAGCGATCTGGTCGGCATGTTTGCCCAGGCCAGCTCCGATCAGCTGGACGCCACTCTGGAACAGGCGCAAATCGCACAGCGGGAATGGGCGGCTTACGGGCTGGAACGCAAACAGGCGGTGCTGATGAACATCGGCAATGAGCTGATGGCCCGCGCAGAGGAATTGGGCACGCTCTTGAGCCGCGAAGAAGGCAAGCCGCTGGCCGAGGGCAAGGGCGAAGTTTACCGCGCCGGACAGTTCTTCACCTATTATGCTGCCGAATGCTTGCGTCAGATCGGTGAAAACGCCGACTCCGTGCGTCCGGACATCGAAGTGGACGTGCGCCGCGAAGCGGTGGGTGTGGTGGCCATCATCTCCCCCTGGAACTTTCCGACAGCAACCGCGTCGTGGAAAATCGCGCCGGCGCTGTGCTACGGCAATGCCGTGGTATGGAAGCCCGCGAACATCACTCCTGCATCGGCTGTTGCCCTGACTGAAATCATTGCCAAGCAGGACATCCCGAAGGGCCTGTTCTCGCTGGTCATGGGATCCGGCCGCTCAATCGGCCAGCGCCTGGTCGAAAGCCCCAAGGTGAATGCTATTTCGTTCACCGGCTCTGTGCCGGTGGGCAAAGGCATTGCGTCCGCCGCCATCCAGAACCTGACCAAGGTGCAGATGGAGATGGGTTCCAAGAACGCACTCGCCGTCATGGATGACGCTGACCTCGATCTGGCTGTCACCCTGGCGCTGGGCGGCGCCTTCGGCGGCACCGGGCAGAAATGCACCGCCTCCTCCCGGCTCGTGGTCCACGCGGCCATTCATGATGCCTTTGTCGACAAGCTTGTCGCCGGGGCACAGGCCATGAAAGTGGGCCACGCGCTGGAAGCGGGCGTGCAGATGGGGCCGGTGGTCAGCGAGCAGCAGCTGAATGAAAACCTGTCCTATGTTGACCTTGGCACATCTGAAGGCGCCGAACTGGCCTGCGGCGGCCAGCGCCTCGAGATGCCGCACGAAGGCTTCTACATGTCCCCGGGCGTGTTCCTGAACACCACCAACGACATGCGCATCAACCGCGAGGAAATGTTTGCGCCGCTGACCAGCGTTATCAAGGTCGGCAGCTATGACGAAGCGCTGAGTGTAGTGAATGACACCAACTTCGGCCTGACCTCCGGCATCGTGACCCAGTCGCTGGCCCGCGCCACCCACTTCCGCCGCAATGCGCGCACCGGTGTGGTGACCGTCAACCTGCCGACCGCAGGCACCGACTATCACGTGCCTTTCGGCGGCCGCGGCGACAGCTCCTATGGCCCGCGCGAGCAAGGCAAGGCTGCGGCGGAGTTCTACACCACCGTCAAGACCGCCTACATCAGCGCCGGCAAGCCGACCTGAGACTGAAATCCTGGCCGTGCCGAAGACCGGCCTGCCAGTTTGCGGAAGCGCCCGCCCTCTTGTTTCCCCTGTGGCGGGCGCGTCCTGCCCGCCGCCTGAGGGCCGGGTGCGCGACATTGATAACCGAGGTGCTTGAATGACCGGATACCGTATCGACTGCCTGCAGTATGCCAACTGGTCCGAGAAAATTTTCCGCCAGCTGCGCGAGGGCGGCGTGGACGCAATCCATGTCACCATTGCCTATCACGAGACCTTCCGCGAGACGGTCCTGAACTTCGAGAAATGGAACCGCTGGTTCGAGCAGTACCCGGACCTGATTATGAAGGGGCAGTGGGCTTCTGACATCGACAAGGCCCGTGAAACCGGCCGCACGGCAGTGTTTTTTGGCTTTCAGAACCCCTCGCCGATGGAGGATGATATCGGGCTGGTCGAGATCCTGCACACGCTCGGCGCCCGATTCATGCAGCTCACCTACAATAACCAGTCGCTGCTGGCGACGGGCTGCTACGAGGCCGAAGACATGGGCATCACCCGCATGGGCAAGCAGGTGATCAAGGAAATGAACCGGGTTGGCCTGGTCGTGGACATGAGCCATTCCGCTGACCGCTCCACCATTGAGGCGGCGGAGATTTCCACCCGTCCGATTGCCATAACCCATGCCAACCCGCATGAATGGTCGCCTGCGCTGCGCAACAAGAAGGATGACGTCATCCGCGCGGTCACCGGCCATGGCGGTATGCTGGGGTTCTCGGTCTATCCGCACCACTTGAAGGGCAAGTCCGACTGTACCCTGCAAAGCTTCTGCGAGATGATCGCGCGCACTGCCGAGAAATACGGGGTGGAGCATCTCGGGATCGGTACTGATCTCTGCCAGGATCAGCCCGACAGCATCGTTGAATGGATGCGCGTGGGCCGCTGGACGAAAGAGATCGACTACGGCGAAGGATCAGCCGCCGCACCGGGTTTCCCGGCAATGCCTAGCTGGTTCAACGATAACCGCGACTTTGGAAACATCGAAGAAGGCCTTCGCGCGACAGGCATGAACGATGACGAGGTCAGCGGCATCATGGGCGGGAACTGGTACCGGTTCTTTGCCGAAAACTTTGGCCCAAAGGGATAGGTCATGGAAACAACCGCGCAGACAACGATATCACGACGGGATCCGGCTCAGGTGATGCGCCTCAGCCGTCTTGGCTCTTTGCATCAGTGCCGCCTCAGCTTCATGCGGGTGCTCACTCGGCGGATGGCCCGGGAAAACTGGAGCTTTGCACGCCCCAAGTTCGATATCGATGCCAAGGGCGTCGGCGTGGCGGTGTATACTGCCACCGGCCCTGCGCGGACCTATTCTCTGATTGCCTTTGCGCACGACCTGCCGCCTGAAATGCGGTCGGACCGGGTGATTGCCACTGCCTGGGACGCTACCTTTACCCTGTTTGACGGGGTGCCAACGGACGACGACATTGAACGCTTGTCAAAAAACGTGCCGTATCAGGAAGCGGGCCGGGTCAATGAGAAATCCCTGTCTGTTTCCCGCGCCAACCGCTCAGTGCGCCTCTGGGCGCATTTCGTTGACGCGCTATCACAGGGCCGGCAGCCGGACCCCGCGCAGGTGGAGGCTGTCGGTTACCTGATGCGAACCACCGCCGTCTACGGCTCCGGCAAGCTGGGAGCTGCAGACCGTGAGGCGATTGCCGACCGCCCCGAACTCGTCGCACCATTCCAGGCAGAGATGCTGTCGGTCTATCTGACCCGCGTTTTTGTCCGCGATCTGGTTGAACATATGGCCCGCGCAAAAGGCGGCGAAAACGCTGTGCCGCTGGCGCCGGAAACCGCACGGCGGCTGGGCATCGGCAATTCCACCGGCCTTGGCATGGCGCCGTATATCGTCAACCACCCGGTGCTGTTCAACAACTGGATCATGGCGCGGGAAGAGGCGATTGCCCGGGTGCGATCGGTCGAAACTGCGACCGATGAGGAAGCCGCTTGCTTCCGCCGGATGCTGCGGCGGAGCGAGCTGTCAGCAGGGCGCTGGCACTCCGAACACCCAGTGCAGATCGAAAAACTGGCCAGCCTGCGCAAGGATCTGGATGCGCTGGCCGCCTGGGTCGCCTCCGATGATTTGCTCAACGATAAACCCTGGAACCGCTTGATCCGCTGGAGCGAGACAGAACTGAGCCTTGAAGGGCAGGAACTGGCGGCTTCGCTGATCCTTGAACCCTATGCTGAGCTGGTGGACGGGCTGTCCGACTGCATGGCCGACGCAAACAAAGACGCCTTTATCATCAACGGTGCTATGCCGGTCGCGCAGGTGCGGGAGCTTCTCAGGGACAGTTTTGGCTGGGCGCTGGATCTGGACTGGTCTGCCCGCGAAAACATCGCCCGCGCCTGGTATGTCTCGGAGGAGAAACTGGAGCCGCGCATGGGCGAGCGTTTTGATGAGCCGATTGCTGAATATGAACAGCCGCTGGCCCCGGCCCGCGACGCGGCTGCCGCTCATGCAGCGCTGGCCGGCTGGGAGGGAGAGGAGCCCATCGCAGCTTTCCTGCTGCGCCATCCGGAACACCGCCACACCGTGCGCCGGGCGCAGATGAGCCTGGTTGCGCCTTATGGTGAAATCCGCAGCAACACCATCAGCGATCGTGTGCTGCCGATCGATATGCTGCGGGCCAAGCTTGCGTTTTTTGGGGCCACCCATTTCGACCCGCGTTCTGACCGCTGGGTGCGGATCTGCATGTATGCGGGTGCGCCGTATCCGGAGGACCTGTCCACCTCCAACGCCGATCTGTGGGTTTATCCGGAGGCAGACCAATGAGCTATGCGCTGAACGAAGTCGAAGCCACCGCCAAACGTGCCGCCCGCGGCGCGGGTTACAATTGGGGGCTGGCCGAGGAGGCCGCAAAGGCCACCCGCTGGCTCTGTGCGCAAGGGTTGGACGGAACCGCCGTACTGGCAGGCTTGCTTGAGGCGGGATATGCCGCGGACCTGTCCGCCCATGTGCCGCAAAGCTTGCAGGGAGAGTGGCAGGCCGGGGCACCGCTCTGTCCGCTGGCAACCGGTGCTGCCGTGTCGGACTGCGCTGCCGGTCTGAAGCAGGCTCCTCTAGAGCTTGGATCTGTCTCCCAGCCCGCGATGGTCCTGCCTTTCGCGGCGTTGGCCGCCCGCCAAACAGGCACCTGCATCACTGTCGAAGGGAAGGGCTTTCAAGCCGTTACCGACGGGTTCCAGCTGCAGTGCGAAGGCACTCTCCCGGATGCGGCGGACAGGCTGACAATCCGCGCTGCGGGTAATATCGCCCAGCCGAACCCAAGCTGCACCCGGGCAGAACCGGAGGAGTCCGTCTGGGCTACCCTGAACCGCTATGCCCATAAAACCTACGCTCCGGCCACTGAGGAGTCGCGCCTGCTGGGCGCCGGCGCCGGACTGTCGGACAACGACTGAAGAGGCGTCAACATGACCGAAACCAGAACCATGACCCTTGCCGAGATCGAGGACCTGTCCTTCCGCGCCCTGGTGGCCGCAGGCACGTCCGAGGCCAACGCCCGCCCGCTGGCGGTCGCCACAGCCGCGACTGAGGCAGACGGCGTCGCCAGCCATGGCCTCGCCTATATCCCGATCTATGCTGAGCATGTGCAATGCGGAAAGGTGGACGGGCAGGCGGTTCCAGTGCTGGCCCGCCCGCGTCCCGGTGTCGTGGCGGTGGATGCCGCCACCGGCTTTGCCCATTCCGCCATCGATCAGGGCTTTGAGGCGCTGATCCCGGCGGTACGCGAGCAGGGCGTCGCGGTTCTGGCGATTCGTAACAGCTACAACTGCGGTGTTCTGGGCTACCATACCGCCCGCCTGGCACGCGCCGGGCTGGTCGGCCTCGGCTTCACCAACGCGCCGGCTTCCATTGCGCCGTCGGGTGGTAAAAAGCCGGTTGTCGGCACCAATCCGTTCTCGGTTGCTGTGCCAGGCGCGGACGGCGAGCCGGAACTGCTGATCGACCAGAGCGCCAGCACCATTGCCAAAAGCGAAGTGATGAAGCACGCCCGCGAGGGCAAGGAAATCCCGCTGGGCTGGGCGCTGGATGCCGACGGCAACCCGACCACCGATCCGGATGCAGGCCTCAAGGGTTCGATGGCGCCTTCGGGCGGTTACAAGGGTGTCGGCGTTGCGCTGCTGACCGAAATCATGGCTGCCGCGCTGACCGGCGCGACCCTTGGCATCAACGCCTCGCCCTTCTCGGGCACTGCAGGCGGGCCGCCGAAAACCGGCCAGATGTTCATTGCAATCGACCCGGATGCGACAGCAAATGACGCTTTTGGTGCCGGAATGGCCGGGATCGTGGAAGCGGTGCGCGGGCAAGACGGCGCACATCTGCCCGGAGACGGGCGGCGGGCAAAGCGCTTGCAGGCCCGTCAGGACGGCGTCGCTGTCAGCGTAGCAACGCTGGCGAGGATCGAAGCCCTGCTGGGCTGACGCCAGATACCGGCGGTTGCGCGAACCGCCGGACAATCCGCACCCCGGTGCGGCACGTGCGAAACGGGAGGAAACGCATGTCAATAAAACAACCTTTTACGGATCTGGAGATCAAGACCTCCGACGAGGGCTTCTACAAGGGGCACAGCGTCGAGATCGCCTTGCTCAGCAAGGGGATCATGGTCGCCCTGGTTCTTTGGGCACTGGTCTGGCCGGCAAACGCTACTGGCGTGCTGGGCAGCCTCAACTGGCGTATTCTTGAGGATTTCAACGCCTTCTACATCGTCATCGTCGGTTTCTTCGCCTTTTTCCTGTTTGTGGTCGCCGCATTGCCGCAAACCGGTAAGCGGATCATGGGGGGACCGGGCCAAGGCAAGGAATTCTCGGATTTCTCGTGGTTCTCGATGATGTTCGGCGCCGGTCTGGGCGTCGGCCTGATGGTCTTCGCAACCGCTGAGCCGCTGGGCCTGTGGGGTTCCAACCCCGTGGTTCTGGCGCAGGAAGTGGCCGGAAACACCGAAGAAGCGGTACAGTCCGGCTTCCGCTACACCTTCCTGCACTACGGCTTTCACGCCTGGGCTATCTATGTGGTGACCGGCCTGTCGCTGGCCTACTACGCCTATACCCGTGACATGCCGCTGACCATCCGCACTGCGCTGACTCCGCTGTTCGGTAAGCTGATGAACGGTTTCCTGGGTCACGTCGTTGACGTGCTGGGTGTTGTCGCCACCATCCTGGGTGTCTCCGTGACTATCGGCTTCGGTGTGTCCCAGTTCGTGGACGGCGCCTATGCCATCACCGGCATGGAGTGGATGATGGACATGAGCGGCGATGCACCGGCACCGGGCACCGTTGGCCTGCTGGCCGGCCTGTTCGCAATCATGGGTCTGTCGATCATCTCGGCTGTGTCCGGCGTTGGCCGCGGCGTGAAGTATCTGTCGAACCTGAACCTGGTTCTGTCGATCATCCTGCTGCTGACCTTCGTGGTCTTCGGTTCCTTCATGTTCGCCATGACCACCTATGCGTCCGCCTTCGTGGACTACATCCTGCACTTCACCTCGCTGAGCTTCGGCGCCTATGGCCCGCAGTCGGCAGCTGACTTCGCAGCAGCCCTTCCGGCGGATGCCGCACCCTACGCAGATGCTCTGCGCGGCGGTGCAACCAATGCCTGGGGTTCCTTCGATGGCTTCAAGTCCGGCCTGGAAGGCGAAGCTGCTGCTCTGTCCGACGACGTTCTGGCAGCAACCTATGCAGCCGGTGAAGCACAGCGCCAGTTCGGCTGGCAGGCTGGCTGGACCACCTTCTACTGGGCCTGGTGGATTGCTTTCTCGCCCTTCGTCGGCCTGTTCCTGGCACGCATTTCCCGTGGCCGTTCGGTGCGTGAGTTCATCGTGGGCTGCGTGTTCGCACCGGCGCTGGTCTGCTTTGCCTGGATGACCATCCTGGGCGGCACTGCCATCGACCTGGAACTGACCGGCGGCGCCGAAGGCGCAATCATCGGCGCATCGAACACCGCCAAGCTGTTCGTGACCCTGGGCCAGATGATCGACGGCGGCCTGCTGTCCGGCATCACCATCATGTGCGTTGTGCTGATCATGACCTTTCTGGTCACCTCGGCAGACTCCGGCATCCTGGTGATGAACACCATCATGTCCGGCGGCGACCAGAACATCGGCAACAAGCACAAGATCGTTTGGGGCCTGATCCTGACCGCCGTGATCGGCACCCTGCTGTTCGCAGGCAAGCAGAACGGCGGAGCCGATCCGATGGAAGCGCTGAAAAGCGCGATGATCATCGGCGCGCTGCCCTTCACCATGGTCATGGGCCTGATGTGCGTGTCCCTGGCCAAGGCGCTGTTCCGCGACGGCCAGCGTGAAAAGGCTGCGGCTCCGGCCGAATGAACAAAACACCGGGCAGCGCTGCCGCGCTTGCCCGGCCGTTTTCGAACCGCCCCTGATGGGGTTGAGAAGCCGGAGGAAAGATCCTCCGGCTTCTTTTATTGCCGTGCAGCGGCGGGCTGGAACACCGCGCACAAAAAGGCGCCCCGGATATCCGGGGCGCCTCTATGCTTTGCCTTTGGCGGTTTATGCCGTCAGGTCGAACCGGTCGGCGTTCATCACCTTGACCCAGGCCGCCACAAAGTCGCGGACAAAGGCCGCGGCGCCGTCATCCTGGGCATAGACCTCCGCCAGCGCCCGCAGCTGCGAGTTAGAGCCAAACACCAGATCCGCGCGGGTGCCGGTCCACTTGACCGCGCCGCTGGCCCGGTCGCGGCCCTCATAGGTGCCGTCGCCCGCCGGCTTCCACTCCACCCCCATATCGGTGATGCCGGTGAAAAAGTCTGTGCTCAGTACGCCAACCCGGTCGGTGAAAACACCATGCTTGGAGCCGCCGTGATTGGCGCCCAGCACCCGCAGCCCCCCGATCAGAGCGGTCATCTCCGGCGCGCCAAGGGTCAGCAGCTGCGCCCGGTCCACCAGCATCTTTTCGGCCGGGACGCTGTACTCCGCCTTCTGGTAGTTGCGGAACCCATCGGCCTCCGGCTCCAGTACCGCAAAGCCCTCGACGTCGGTCTGTTCCTGCGAGGCATCGGTGCGTCCGGGGGTAAAGGGCACCTCCACCGGATGGCCAGCCGCCTTGGCGGCTTCCTCGACACCAGCACAGCCCGCCAGCACGATCAGATCAGCCATCGACACCTTCTTGCCGCCGGACGCATTGGTGTTGAAGCCGCTCTGCACCTGCTCCAGCGCCTTGAGCACATTGGCCAGCTTGGCGGGTTCGTTGACCTCCCAATCCTTCTGCGGCGCCAGCCGGATACGGCTGCCATTGGCACCGCCGCGCATGTCGGAGCCGCGGAAAGTCGAAGCCGAGGCCCAGGCCGTGGCAACCAGTTCTGAAACCGGAAGCCCGGTATCAAGGATTGCCGCTTTCAGCTGCGAAACATCCTGCGCATTGACCAATGCGTGATCAGCGGCCGGCAGGGGGTCCTGCCAGATCAGGTCTTCGGCAGGCACGTCGGCTCCCAGGTAGCGCGACTTCGGCCCCATGTCGCGGTGGCACAGTTTGAACCATGCACGGGCAAAGGCATCGGCGAATTTCTCCGGGTTGGCATGGAAATCGCGCGAGATCTTCTCGTATTCCGGGTCCATCCGCAGCGACAGGTCGGCGGTTGTCATCATCGGGGCATGGCGTTTGCTGGGATCATGGGCATCCACCACCATGTGCTCAGGCTTTACGTCCTGTGCTTCCCACTGCTGAGCGCCTGCCGGGCTTTTGACCAGCTTCCACTCATAGCCGAACAGCACGTCGAAATAACCCATGTCCCAGGTGGTCGGGTTCGGCTTCCACGCGCCTTCGATACCCGAAGTGGTGGCGTCTCCCCCTTTGCCGGTGCCATGCGCATTGGCCCAGCCAAAGCCCATCTGCTCCATTGCGCCTGCTTCCGGCTCGGCGCCCACCAGTTCCGGATCGCCTGCGCCATGCGCCTTACCAAAGGTATGGCCGCCTGCCACCAGTGCCACGGTTTCCTCGTCGTTCATGCCCATCCGCGCAAAGGTGTCGCGCACGTCAAGGCCTGACGCCACCGGGTCCGGATTGCCGTTCGGCCCTTCCGGGTTCACGTAGATCAGGCCCATCTGCACTGCGGCCAGCGGGTTCTCCAGATCTCGGTCGCCGGAATAGCGCTTGTCGCCCAGCCACTCGGTCTCGGTGCCCCAATAGATGTCTTCCTCCGGCGCCCAGATATCCTCGCGGCCGCCGCCAAAGCCGAACACCGGCCCGCCCATCGATTCAATGGCGCAGTTGCCCGCCAGGATCATCAGATCCGCCCAGGAGATCTTGTTGCCGTATTTCTGCTTGATGGGCCACAGCAGGCGGCGCGCCTTGTCCAGGTTGCCGTTGTCCGGCCAGGAGTTCACCGGCGCGAACCGCTGGTTGCCTGTGCCTCCGCCGCCGCGCCCGTCGGCGGTGCGGTAGGTGCCGGCACTGTGCCAGGCCATGCGGATGAACAGGCCGCCGTAATGGCCATAGTCGGCCGGCCACCAGTCCTGGCTGTCGGTCATCAGCGCAAACAGGTCCTTCTTCACCGCTTCCAGGTCAAGCTTCTTGAATTCTTCGGCATAGTTGAAATCAGCACCCATCGGGTTCGATTTGGCTGAATTCTGATGCAGGATCTTCAGGTTCAGCTGGTTCGGCCACCAATCCTGATTCGAGGTGCCGCCGGCGTCGGTATTCAGCGCCGCGCCGTGCATCACCGGGCATTTTCCTGCGGGGGTATTTCCGTCCATTTCCATCTCCGATCGTGGCTTCAATTGTTTGAACTGCGATGTGGGGAAGCAACCCGGAACCAATCCGACAGCCTGAGTCCCGCCTGGAAATGCAAGCGGGTCACAGGCTGCCTGTGCCGGGTCTCCCTGTCTTTCTGATCATGAGGCTAGCAGGGAAAAGTCATTGGGATAAGTTGCATTTATTCATCGCTCTGATAATCAATTCCTATGATAAACGTGACCCTTCGCCAGATGCGCTACTTCGAGGCGCTGGCCCTGCACCGCCATTTCGGACGCGCGGCCGATGCCTGCGCGGTGTCTCAGCCAGCTTTGTCTGTTCAGATCAAGGAGTTGGAGGAGGCACTGGGCGTGCAGCTGGTGGAACGCGGAGCCCGACAGGTGCGGCTCACCAGCCTGGGCGAGGATCTGGCCGCCCGCGTGCGCGGCATTCTGCGCTCGGTGGATGAGCTGGGCGAGCTGGCGCGGGCCTCGCGTGACGGGCTGGCAGGGCGGCTGCGCATCGGGGTGATTCCCACCATTGCACCCTATTTGCTGCCCTCCATCGTGGGTACGCTCACCCGCCAGTACCCCGAGGCCGACATCCGCGTCCGCGAAACGGTGACGCCCAAGCTGCTGGAGGAGCTGGGGGAGGGGCGGCTTGACACGGCCATCGTCGCACTGCCGGTGTCTGAGCCATCCTATGAAGAGGTGCCGCTGTTTGCTGAGGACTTTGTTCTGGTGCGCCCGGGAGAAGATGCCGGCACGCCGGTTCCGGGTCCCGAAGGCTTGCGCGAGATGCGCCTCCTGCTGCTGGAGGAGGGGCATTGCTTCCGCGATCAGGCGCTCTCCTTCTGCAACATGCAGTCCGCCGCCCCGCGGGAACTCTTGGACGGCAGCTCCCTGTCAACTCTGGTGCAGATGGTCAGCGCCGGGATCGGTGTGACGCTGATCCCGGAAATGGCGGTGCCGGTGGAAACCCGCTCGGCGGAAGTGTCGGTTGCCCGTTTCCGCGACCCGCAACCCTCGCGCACCATCGGCATGATCTGGCGCCGCAGCAACCCGCTGGCACGGCAGCTGATGCAGGTGGCAGAGGTGGTCCGCCAGGCTGCGGACGGGTTGCGGTCCAGCTATGCGCCGATGGGCTGACGTAAGGTTCGCAGTGCTGCGCTCGGGCTGCCCTGCAGGCGGCTTGCCGCCTGAGACGTCCCGGATGCATTGGAAATGGTGCCTATAGAGCACGCTCACAGGCATATTGGCGGCCCACTGTTTCCAGGCGCGCGCCGCATTGTTAATGTTTCGTTAATAATTAAAAGACGAAGCAGGCATACAGGCAGATGAAGACGGGCTTTCGTGGCACGTTTGTTATTTCCTGGTCGCAAACCGAGATCGACGGCCTTCCGGCTGCGCCCATGGACGCACTTGATGCGGGGGCGGCGTGGTCCTGGCACGGAGATGCCGTGCAGGTGGATGGGCCTGCAGGGCTTTTGCGGCTGGATGGGGCAAACGGCGAGGCAGAATTGCGCCGCCGGGCGGCACGTTCGGTGCGCCGGCTGGTGGGGGCTGCGGTGCAGAACAGGACCGATCTCGCGGCGGTCGAGTTCGACGAGCCTCTGATGGACAGCTGGTTTGTTGTCACCAATGGGGTGCAAAGCTTCACGGCTACGGTGATAGAGACGGGGCCGGGCCAGAACCCGCTATTGATGTTTGTTGATCAGCTGCCGCCGCGCCGCACCGACCTGTGGGTCGTGCACCACGTGCTTGGCGCCGCCGGGACAGCCCGTCCAGGTGGCGAAGCCGGGGTCATCTGCTTTACACCCGGCACGCGGATTGCAACCCCTGACGGGCCGCAGCCGGTGGAGCAGCTGCGCGAAGGCGGCAAGGTTCAGACACGGGACAATGGCGTGCAGGAAATCCTCTGGATCGGATCCCGCCGGATCAGCGGCGCACGGCTGTACGTCATGCCGCAGTTGCGGCCAGTCCGCATTCAGGCGGGGGCCTTGGGTATTGACCGGCCGGAGCGGGAACTGCTGGTCTCCCCTGATCACCGGATGCTGCTGCGCGGTGCCGGAGTGCGGGCACTGTTCAACACCCCCGAGGTACTGGTTGCTGCCGGTGATCTGGTCAATGGCTCCACCATCCAGCCCGACACCTCCGTGCGCGAAGTCACCTATATCCACCTGATGCTGGCCAGTCACCAGGTGCTCTGGGCCAACGGAGTGGAAACGGAGAGCTTCCATCCTTCCAACGCGTCGCTGACTGCACTGAGCGGGCCTGACAGGGATCGCCTGTTCCGGCTGCAGCCGGAGCTGGAGCATAGTCCGCAGGCCTATGGCGCCCATGCGCGCCGCAACCTCAGCGCCACCGAAGCGGCGATTCTGAGGCATGAAGCAGCCTGAAGCCTTTTTCCGGCAAGGCCGGGATGCTATTTCGCGGCCGAGGCCGCGGTTCGACGCAGATTTCCGGCCGAAGACCCCTTCACAGTGTTGACTCTGCCCCATCCCCCTATATAAGCGCGGCTTCATTGGTGTTGGTGGCCCCCGCAAGGGGATCCCTGTCATGCCGAAAGGCAAGAGGACAACGCCCTTCGAAACCACATACGAAGGAGATCAGCCGTGACCAAACGCACGTCTGCCAAGTACAAAATCGACCGCCGCATGGGCGAAAACATCTGGGGCCGCCCGAAGTCCCCGGTCAACCGCCGCGACTACGGCCCGGGCCAGCACGGCCAGCGCCGCAAGGGCAAACTGTCCGACTTCGGCATCCAGCTGCGCGCCAAGCAGAAGCTCAAGGGCTACTACGGCGACCTGACCGAAAAGCAGTTCCGCCGCATCTACGGCGAAGCCGAGCGCGTCAAGGGCGACACCGGTGAAAACCTGATCGGCCTGCTGGAACGCCGCCTGGATGCGGTTGTTTACCGCGCCAAGTTCGTGCCGACCGTGTTCGCGGCCCGTCAGTTCGTGAACCACGGCCACGTCCTGGTCAACGGCAAGCGCGTGAACATCCCCTCCTACCGCGTCAAAGAAGGCGACGTGATCGAGGTTCGCGACAAATCCAAGCAGATGGTTGCTGTTCTGGAAGCCGTCCAGCTGGCTGAGCGCGATGTGCCGGATTACATCGAAGCCGACCACTCCAAGATGACCGCAACCTTCGTGCGCACCCCGGCTCTGGGCGACGTGCCGTACCCGGTTGTGATGGAACCGAACCTGGTCGTCGAATTCTACGCCAAGAACTAAGCCTGCTGCCCACCGGGGCATCTGGCGGAAGGGCTGTCCTCGCGGGCAGCCCTTTTTCTTTGGCGCGCCGGCCCTGCCGGGTGCCCGCGGCAAGTGTTTTCAAAATCGGTGGCCCGCTGGGGCCGTTGGGTCTATCCTGATCCAAAACATCAGGGAGTGACCAATGAAGATCTTGATGAAAGCCGCCGCCGCGGCAATGTTCGCGGTACTGGCTGCGTCGGCCAGCGCCGCACCGCTGAAACTCGCGCCGGCGAACCCGCAGCCCTCCGGCATCAAGCCCGGCCTGGCGGTGGTTTACGCCTATCCGCAGGATGTGAAGACACTGGCCGAAGCCTCCTCTGCGCTGAAAATCAGCAGCGAACCGGGCCGTCCGATCGCCGGGCTGGACAACCGCGATACGGAGGAGGGGCAGAACACGCTGACCGCCAAACGGCCGATGCATGTGGCGGCCCGTATCACTGGCTATGTCAAGCTCGACACCCCGGGTGTCCACAATATCGACTTCCTGACCAACGACGGGCTGCTGGCCAGGATCGGCGGACAGGTTGTGGGTGAGTACGACGGCCGCCAGTCCTGCGACAGCACCATCGTCACCCAGGTCGAGGTGCCCTCGGCCGGATGGTACCCGGTCGATATCCTCTATTTCCAGCGCCTTGGCACCGCCTGCCTGCACATGCGCATGGGCCCGGATGGTAAACGGCCGAAATGGATGAAAGACAGCGCCTTCGGGCACTGACGGCCTTGCCGCGGGGCAGGGGGCTAAACCCCTGCCAGCTTCCTTACAAGGGCAGCGGGCGTCCCTCGGCGATGGCCTCCATCGCGAAATAGGAGGTTACGCTGTCCAGCTCCACGCCGGCGATCAGCCGCTGATAAACCTTGTCATAGCTGGCCATGTCCTCGGTCACCACTTTCAGCTGATAGTCGTAGTCACCGCCTATGCGGTGGAAATCCACCACTTCGGGAATAGTCAGCACATGGCGGCGGAATTTTTGCAGCCAGTCTGCCGAATGATGCCGGGTGCGCAGCAGCACGAACACCACCAGATCCAGCCCCAGCTGCTTGCGGTCCAGCCGTGCGGTGGAGCCCTTCAGCAGTCCGCTTTCATTCAGCGCTTTCAGCCGCCGCCAGCAGGCGTTCTGCGACAGTCCCACCTGGTCTGCCAGTTCCCGCTGCGACAGGCTGGCATCCTGCTGCAGGGCGCGCAGGATGGCTCGGTCAATATTGTCTGCATTTTTGCTCATGGAGCAATCATATGACACAAAGATTTAGTAATCCACTCAGTAATTGATAAGGTTTTCGCGCTAGAAGTCGTTCATCATGCCTCTACAGATTTTGGAGGCGCGACATGACCCTGGCATCATTCAAACAGACAATCCGGCAAGCCGCACAGGACGGAACCCTTGGCCGCAGCGTGATTGGCGATGGCGTGATGATCCCCGGCCTCAATGGTGATGTGCCATTGATCTATGCCGATTACGTCGCCTCCGGCCGCGCCCTGCGCCAGGTGGAGGACTTCGTGGCAGGCCAGGTGCTGCCCTTCTACGCCAACTCCCATACTGAGGCATCCTATTGCGGCACCCAGATGACCCGGCTGCGCCGCGAGGCACGCGGGGAAATCGCCCGCATCACCGGCGCCACCGCAGAGGACGCGGTGATCTTCACCGGCTCGGGCGCCACCGCGGGTCTCAACCGTTTGGTCAGCCTGTTCGGCGTCAATGAGGCAGCCCGCCCGGTGGTCTTCATCGGCCCGTACGAGCATCACTCCAACATCCTGCCCTGGCGTGAAAGCAAGGCGGAGGTTGTTGAAATTCCCGAGGCTGCAGAAGGCGGCCCGGACCTGGCGGTACTGGAGCTGGCGCTCAAGCAGCACGCGGACAGCGATCTGAAAATCGGCAGCTTCGCTGCCGCCTCCAATGTGACCGGCATCGTCACTGATCCCGACCCCATCTGCCGCCTGCTGCATGCGCATGGCGCGCTGGCGGTCTGGGATTACGCCGGCGGCGGCCCCTATTTGCCTATCGACATGGGGCAGGGCGGCGCTGCGCGGAAAGACGCCGTCGTTGTCTCTCCGCACAAGTTCCCAGGCGGCCCCGGCGCTTCCGGCGTGCTGATCGTCAACCAGACCGCAGTGCGCCGCCGCTGCCCGTCCTGGCCCGGCGGCGGCACCGTCAGCTTCGTCTCGCCCTGGCGGCATGAATACAGCGAGGACCTGGCCGCCCGCGAGGAGGCCGGCACTCCTAACGTGATCGGCGACATCCGCGCGGCCCTGGCGTTTCTGGTCAAGGAAGCCGTCGGCCAGGAGCAGATCGAAGCCCGCGAGGCGAAATTCGCGCAGATGGCCTGGCAGGGCTGGTCTGCCAACCCGCGCCTGCGCGTCCTCGGCCACCGGGAGGCGCACCGGCTGCCGATCTTCTCCTTTCTGGTCTCCGACGGCGATGGAAACCCGGTGCACCAGCAGCTGTTCACCCGCATGCTGAGCGATATCTGCGGCATTCAGGCCCGCGGCGGCTGCGCCTGTGCAGGCCCTTATGCGCACCGCCTGCTGGGCATCAACCAGCCTGAATCAGAAGCCCTGTTTGCTGATCTGCAGGCAGGCGAGGAAATGAAGAAACCCGGCTGGGTGCGCCTTAACTTTTCCTACCTGATGGAGGAGGAGACAGCGCAATACATCATTGACTGCGTCAATGAGCTGTCGATGAAGGCAGGGGAGTTTGCGTCCCGCTACAATGCTGACCCGGCAACCGCGCGGTTCAAGTCCCAGGCAGCCTGAAACAATCGCAACGGGTGCTTTCCTGCATAAGGGAAGCACGTCACATATTCGTGATATGTAGGTGCCGTCTTCAGTCATTTAAAGGGGGAATGTGTCACCCAAATCCCCCGCGACGCACCGCTTAGGCCATGTCAGGCTTCCAACAGTAGTTATTTTGTTGGAGCAATGTCATGGCTCTCAAGCTTTCCGCCCCTGTTGGCGACAAGAAACGGATTACCAAGCCGGACCCGAAAACCGGCGAAAGCAAATTTAAACCGGTCAAGAACGCCCCGGCAGATGTCGAACTTGTGCGCCTGATGCTCAAGGCGAACGGCTATTCGATCGAGGTCAGCACTAAATGCGATTCCGGTCTGATCAGCACCATCAAGGATTTCCAGAAGAAGAAGCTGGGGTTCAGAAAGCCTGACGGCATCGTTGATCCCGGCATGCGCACCTGGAACGCGGGCCTGCCCAAACTGGCGGCGATGCATGCAGCCGACACCAAGGTCGAACGGGTTGAGGTCGTCGAGAACGGCAAGACCAAGCTGATCACGGTGGCAGAGTTTGAGGCCGGACAGGAGGAGCTGCGCCGCAAGCTTCTGGCCAAGGCCGAAATGATGTACGGCCAGGCGGAATGCTGGGTGGATTTCTGCAACGACGTTGAAAGCACCCGGCAGGGCAACGAAACCTTCCTGAATGCGCTGACCGAATTTGCCGTCAGCATGGTCAACGACAAGACCGATCCGCCCTGGACCCCGATCCTGAATGCGCGGTCTGAGGCAAGCTTCCTCAAGACACTGACCAGCAAGAAAAAACCGGACTGGAAAAAGGTCTACAAGCAGGATGTGAAAGCCTCCAAAGCCTATAACACCGGCGGCAAGGCCTTCAAAAAGTTCATTGACCAACGGATCGCTACGGCCGGCGGCATCGTCTGGAAGCTTGAAGTGGTGCGTGAGGTCTCTTTTGCCGTGGTCGAAACCTACATGACCGCGCGCCTTGTCGCGACCAAGGGCATGTCGCCCGCCAAGGCCCACGCCATTGCCGCCGCAAGCACCGAAGCGCTGAAATCCAGCGCAGGCCAGCTGGGCGAGCACCTGGCGGGCAACAACGTGACCTGGGACGGTGCCGCCAAGAAGGTCTTCATCGACAGCTTCATCGCAGGCCTGGCAGGTGCCGCCGGCGGCAAGCTGACCGCCAAGCTGTCAGCAGGCCTTGCCGATGATCTGGCCAAGGCCGCAGCATCCAGGCTGTCACGCGAGATGCCCAAAAAGGCCGTCAAAGCCTTCTTTGAGAAGTTCCTGAAATCCAAGGCTGGCGAGGCCATGGTGACAGAAGCGCTCAAGGAGACCATCGGTCTGGCAAAGCCACTGATTGAAAAGGGCCGCCCGCCCAACACCAAGGAGATCAAGGAAAGCATTGCCAAGATCCTGACCGCGGGCATCATGTCCGCAGGCGCAGGCAAGGCGCTGGAGAAATTCTCCTCCGGCTTCACCGGGGCTGCCGAGAAATTCCTCAAGACCAAATTGGCCCCTGCCGCCATGGAGGGCGCGGTCAAGAAGGATCTCATCGCCAAATACGGCACCAAGGCGACAGAGGACTTCATCAAGCTGCACGGCGACGCTGTCTATGGCGAGATCGCCAAGCAGATCTCGGGCAAGACGCTCAGCAAATATGCCGGCGAGGCGCTGAACGGGGCCGATGGCTCGCAATCGGCCTCGACCATGCAGAAACAGGCCAACGAGGCGATGCGCAAGGATATGGAACTGCGCAAGCAGATCCAGAAGATCATCATGGCAGAGGCCAAACGGAAAATGCCCAAGTCTGCATCTGCGCATTAACGCGAACATGCGGCCGGGGCAGGCTGCTGCTGGGGGGCGGCAGCATGGGGGAAGCGTCATCTTGGTGCTTCCCCGCCAGCGTTTGGGCCGTTATGACGGGTTGGAATTAAGGAGCCCGTATTATGACCCAACTCACACCGCAGCCCGGTATCATGGACATCGCTCTGTATCAGGGCGGGGCTGCCCATGTGAAAGGGGTGAGCAATGTTGTGAAGCTCTCCTCGAACGAGAACCCGCTTGGCCCCAGCCCGCGCGCTGTTCAGGCGATGCAGGACGCGGCGGCGAATATGCACCGCTATCCCGGCTCGGATCACGCGGCGCTGCGGCAGGCGATCGGCGAGGTGCACGGGCTGGATCCGGAGCAGATCATCTGCGGCGCCGGCAGCGACGAGATTATCGCCTTCCTTTGCCAGGCCTATGCCGGCCCGGGGGATGAGGTGCTTTACACCGAACACGGCTTTGCGATGTACCGGATCAGCGCGCTGGCTGCCGGCGCTACCCCGGTGGAGGTGAAGGAGCGCGAGCGTGTTACAGACGTGGATGCGCTGCTGGCAGGCTGCACCTCCAGGACCAAGCTGGTGTTCATCGCCAACCCCAACAACCCGACTGGCACCATGATCAGCGAGGCCGAGGTGGCCCGGCTGGCCGATGGCATCCCCGCGGGCGCGCTGCTGGTGCTGGACGGCGCCTATGCGGAATATGTCGAGGGTTTTGATGCCGGCGCGGCCATCATTGCCTCCCGCAGCAACGTTTTCATGACCCGCACCTTCTCCAAGATCTACGGTTTAGGCGGCGCCCGGATCGGCTGGGGCTATGGTCCCAGGGAAATCATCAACGTGCTGAACCGGGTGCGCGGCCCCTTCAACGTCTCCAGCACCGCGCTGGCGGGGGCAGAGGCGTCGGTACGCGACACGGATTACGTGGACCACTGCCGCGCTGAGAATGCCAGGTGGCGCGCCTGGCTGGCCAATGCGCTGGCGGAGTTGGGTGTGCCGTCTGACGTCTCCAGCACCAACTTTATTCTGGCCCGCTTTTCCAGCCAGGCGGAGGCGGAGGCCTGCGATCTTTACCTGCAGGCGCAGGGTCTGATTGTGCGCCGGGTGGCGGGCTACAACCTGCCCACCGCGTTGCGTATCACCATCGGCGACGAGGACTCCTGCCGCCGTATTGCGCAAGGTGTCAAAGCGTTCAAAGAGGGCAAGGCATGAGCGAGCAAGTGTATGGCCGCGTCGCGCTGATCGGCCTGGGCCTGATTGCATCCTCGATGTTCTGGGCGATGAAACGCGCAGGCCTTGCAGGCGAGGTCACCGGTTATGCCCGCAGCGCGGAAACCCGCGAAACCGCCCGCCGCATCGGCCTGTGCGACCGCGTGTGCGACAGTGCGCGCGAGGCGGTGCAGGACGCCGATCTGATTGTGCTTTGCGTCCCCGTTGGCGCCATGGGGCCGGTGATGGAAGACATCGCACCAGTGCTGAAAACCGGCGCGACCGTTTCGGACGTCGGTTCGGTCAAACGCCATGTGATCGAGGCGGTGCAGCCGCACATCCCCGAAAGTGTGCATTTCGTGCCTGCCCACCCGCTGGCAGGGACTGAGCATTCCGGCCCCGAATCCGGCTTTGCCGAACTGTTCGACAACCGCTGGTCGCTGCTGGTCCCGGTCGAAGGCACCGACCCCGAGGCAACTGCCCGCCTGCGCGCCCTGTGGGAAGGCATGGGCGCCAATGTCGATGAGATGGACGCAGACCATCACGATCTGGTGCTGGCGGTCACCTCCCACACGCCGCACCTGATTGCCTACACGATGGTGGGCGTCGCCGACGACTTGCGCCGGGTGACAGACAGCGAAGTGATCAAGTATTCCGCCGCCGGTTTCCGCGACTTCACCCGCATCGCCGCCTCGGATCCCACCATGTGGCGCGACGTGTTCCTGACCAACAAGGACGCGACCCTGGAAATCCTGGGGCGCTTCACCGAAGAGCTGTTTGCCCTGCAGCGCGCCATCCGCACCGGCGACGGCGACCACCTGCACGACTATTTCACCCGCACCCGCGCCATCCGCCGCGGCATTATCGAAGCAGGCCAGGACACGGACGCGCCGGACTTCGGCCGGGGGCAGAGGAAATGATGCGTACGGGCGTGCTGATCCTGGCTGCCGCGTTCGGCGGGGCAGCTCTGGCCTCGACACCGGATGCCTCGATGGAGCCGCCCGCACGTCCGGTATCGGACGCGCGCCTTGAAGCCGCGGCAGCGCCGCTGCCCGGCATGCGCCCGGTCTCCCGTCCGCAATCGGAGCAGCGCCTTGCAGCAGCCTCCCGGCCTGCGGACCTGCCGCTGCTGGCCCCCGGTGCATCCTTGCAGCCTTTTGCACGCCCGGACAGCCTGGCAGAACAAGTGCTGTTCAAACGCCGCCAGCGCCGCAAGGGCTCGGTCTGCGGTGACATCGACATCCAGGGGGACGATGTGGGCCATGTCTCCGGCACGCTGCCCGGCTGCGGGGCCAAGGACGCGGTGCGGGTGCGCGAGATCGCCGGGGTGCGCCTCAGCCAAGCCTCGCTGATGACCTGCAACACCGCCCGCGCCCTGAAGACCTGGATCAACCGCGAGGTCGAAACCGCCTTTGGCCGCGGAAACAAGGTGGTGTCTTTGCGCGTCGCCGCCCATTACGCCTGCCGCACTCGCAACAACCGCCCTGGCGCCAAGATCTCGGAACATGGCAAAGGCCGGGCCATCGACATCTCAGGCTTCACCCTTGCCAGCGGTGAGACCGTCACCGTGCTGCACGGCTGGCAGAACCGCAAGACCCGAAAGAAACTGAAAAAGATCTGGCGTGCCGCCTGCGGCCCCTTCGGAACCGTACTGGGACCTGAGGCCGACCGCTATCACAAGGATCACTTCCACCTCGATGTGGCCCGCCACCGCGGCGGATCCTATTGCCGCTGAGACCCCGGGCGGCAATCCGGGATCCCCTGTTCATCTGGCCCCAAATATCTCGGTGCGCGAGGCAGAGCCTCGCAAGAAATTTCCGGATGGATACAAACCAGCGTGCGGCCTAGCGGATGATCAGCCGTGGCGCATGGCCCAGCGGCAACGGGCCAAGCGTGACATACCCGTCCGCAAATCCCAGCGTGATATCCAGGTTGCGCGGGTTTCCGCTGGCCTCTGCCAGCAGGCCCAGCACCCGTTCCACCGTGCCGCGCAGCGCCGGGGCCAGGGCGCCGCTGCGTTCGGCCATCAGCACCAGCCCGCGCCAGTTTTCCGCCTGCAGCGCAATCTCGCCCTCCGGCAGACCCTGTTCATCCACCGTCAGCGCGCCAGTGGCCTTGAGGCGCAGGTCGCCCCAGCGGGCATCGGCCAGTTTCAGATCGATCCGGCGCGGCTGCGGCCGCCGTTGCTCCAGTGCGGAGCGGTCCCAGGGTGCGTCAAAGGCAACCGCCATCTCAAGCGCCAGCGTGTCGAAACGCTCCGGCAGCGGCGCGCTGGCCGCCAAGAGCCGCCGCCAGGCCGCCCGCGGGGCAAACTCCCGGACATCTGCAGTGATCCGGTATGCTTCCGGGATCTTCGACTGAACTGCCCGCAGATCCAGCGCCGCCCCGCTCAGCACCGTCTCGCCGCCGCGGGCAATCTGCCAGCTGTCTGCAACAGCGGCCATCTGCTCCAGCTCGAGTGCAGCACCGGGTTTCAGATGCAGGCTGGCCTGCAGCTCCTCCGCGGTGATCACAGCGGTCTGGTCATAGTAGGAAAGCCGCTGCGCCGTCGCCGGGAAATGCAGGTCCAGATGCCCGGGCCAGGCTGCCGGGCTCAACAGCTCCAGCCAGTCCGCCCGCCAGGCAGTGCCGGAGCGCAGATCCGCCAGGGCAGGGCGGCTGATCCGGGTCTGGTGCCGGAACGGATAGCCCTGTGTCTCCAGGCCTGCATGTTCTGCCTGCCAGCCGCGGTTCTCCTGTCGTTCGAACCAGGCGGCAATGCCGCTCTTCAGCCCCCATGCGGCCGCTGCCCAATACAGGCTCCACAGCAGCAGGGCCGCAATCAGCAGTTTTGCCAGGCGCATCGCATAGCCTCTTTTGTCCGGGTCAGGATTGCTGTTTATAGGGAGGGCACGGAAAGGGCCAGATGACATGACAATGTGGGTTTTCGGATACGGATCACTTCTTTGGAACCCCGGTTTCCCGGTGGCCCGGCGCGAGGTCGCGGTGCTGCACGGTTATGCCCGCTCCTTCTGCATGTCCTCGATCCACCACCGCGGCAGCGAGGAAAAGCCCGGCCTGGTGCTTGCGCTGGATGCCGTCCAAGACGCCCATTGCAAGGGCATTGCCCTGGCGGTTGAGGCGGGTCACGAGGAACAGACCCTGGCAGAGCTGCGGGAGCGCGAGCTGATCTCCTCGGCCTATCTGGAGCGCGACCTGGCGGTCGAACTGGCGGATGGCTCCATGGTCACCGCCGTCACCTACGTGATCGACCCGCATCATGTGCAGTATTGCGGCGGCCTCAGCCTGGAGGATCAGGCCCAGATCATCGCCCATGCCGTGGGCGGCCGCGGGCCCAACACCGAATACCTCTATAACACGGCGGAGCACCTGGCCGAGATCGGCCTGCATGACAGCGATCTGGACTGGCTGGCAAGCCGGGTGCGGGAAATCACCGCATAAAGCCTTGGCGGTTCTGACACTTTGCTTATAGGCTGCGTGGCAACACGAGCAGACAAAAGTGTCAGGAGCCACAGGAAATGGCGCAGCCAGACCGCAAGACCCGGCCGCAGTTCTCCCAGCCGGTGCGGCAGATCATCATGATGCTGATCGCGCTGGGGCTATCGGGGTTTGGCGCCTTTGTGGCGCTGCCGCGGGTGCTGCCGGTGTTCCAGGCCAATCCTTGGCTCAACGGGTTCATCGTCTTTGTCTTTGTGATCGGGGTGCTGGCTTGCTTCTGGCAGGTGGTGCAGCTGATCGGCTCGGTGCGCTGGATCGAACGCTTTGCCGGCGGCGACAATCAGGAGCACCGCCGCCCGCCATCTATTCTGGCGCCTCTGGCCTCGCTCCTGGGCTCGCGCAGCGCCCGGATGCAGCTGGGCTCGGCCTCCACCCGCTCCATACTGGACTCGGTGGCCAGCCGTATTGACGAAGACCGGGAAATCACCCGGTATATCGTCAACCTTCTGATTTTCCTGGGCCTTCTCGGCACGTTCTATGGCCTTGCCACCACCGTTCCCGCCGTCGTCGACACCATCCGCAGCCTGGCGCCGCAGGAGGGCGAAGAAGGCCTGTCGGTTTTCAACCGCCTGATGACAGGTCTTGAGGCGCAACTGGGCGGCATGGGCGTGGCCTTCGCCTCCTCGCTGCTAGGCCTTGCCGGATCGCTGATCGTCGGCCTGCTGGAGCTGTTCGCAGGCCACGGCCAGAACCGCTTTTACCGCGAGCTGGAGGAATGGCTTTCCTCCATCACCCGCGTCAGCTTCTCCTCAGGCGAGGAGGGCGCCAGCGACAGCGGCGTGGTCTCCCAGGTGCTCGACACCATGGCAGAGCAGATGGAGATGCTGCAGGAAATGTTTGTCGAGACCGCCGAGGGCCGCGCAGCAGTGGACCAGCGGCTGACAGAGCTGGTGGAAACCATTCAGGAAATGAACCGCCGCCAGGATCAGACCGGCACCATCACCGCGGCACTGGACCGGGTTGCGGTAGGGCAGGAGGCGCTGACCGAGATCCTGCGCGCGCAGGGAGAGCACGGCGGCATCGACGCCGAAAGCCGGATGCGGCTGCGCTCGATCGACGTGCAGATGCTGCGCATCCTCGAAGAAATCTCCGCAGGCCGCCAGGAGAGTCTGGCCGAACTGCGCAAGGATATCGACCTGATGATCAAGGCCTTCGCGCGTCCGCGCGGACTGTCCCGCGGCGGTCTGCCGGACCGGGGCCCGGGGGAGTAACCGATGGCCCTTTCCCGGCGTACAGGACAGCGGTTCCAGGCCTCGATCTGGCCCGGCTTCGTCGATGCGATGACCGGGCTGCTGCTGGTTCTGATGTTTGTGCTGACCATCTTCATGGTGGTGCAATTCGTGCTGCGCGAAACCATCACCGGACAGGAAAGCCAGCTGGATGAACTCTCCGCCGAGGTCCGCGCACTGGCCTCAGCACTGGGGCTGGAGGAACGCGAGAACAGCCGGCTGAATGCCCGGCTGGGGGCATTGACCTCGACCCTCAATACGGCGGAACAGGATCTGGCACAGGCCCGCAGCCTGATCACTTCGCTGACGGCTGAGCGCGACCGCCAGGCCGGCGAGCTGGCCGAGGCCGCCAGCCGCATCACCAGTTTCGAGGCCCAAGTGGCGGCTCTGATCGCCAGCCGCGACGCCGCCCAGGCGCGGGTTGCGGATCTGGACGCCGAACGTGAAAACCTCGAGGCAGCCCGCGCCGCACTGCTGAGCGAGCAGGACGCCCTGAACCTCGCACTGGCCCAGGCCCGCGGCGAAATCGACGCTCAGGCTGAAGCAGCCCGGCTGGCGGCGGCCGAGCGTGAGGCAATGGAGGCGCTGATCGCCAGCCTTGAGATGGAGCAAGCCGCGAAAACTGAAGAAATCGCGGGCCTGCAGGAGCAACTGAATGCGGAGGAAACAGCCCGCTTGCTGGAGGCCGCAGCCGCCGAAGCCTTGCGCGAAAAACTGCAGTCGGCAGATGCGGAACTCACTGCCATGACCTTGGCCTTGGAGGCGCAGCGGCAGCAGGCGGAGGACACCCTGACCCTGCTGGCCGCGGCAGAGGCAGCGCGAAAGCAGCTGGATGCGAAGCTCTCTGAACTGGAAACCGCACGTGCAGGCTCAGACGCTGAGGCCGGGCGGCTGGCAGCTGAACTGGCCGCGGCCAAGGCAGCTCTGGCCGCGGCGGAAACCCAGTCGGAAGACCTGGATGTCCTGCGCCAGCGCCTGCTCGCCGCACTGACCGCGCAGGAGACCGCAGAAGCCAGCGCCGCTGAGCAGCTGACCCGGGCCGAAGAACGCGCCGCCTTGCTGGCGCAGGCGCGGGACGCGCTGTCGCAAGAGCAGGCCGTGTCAGAAGAGGCCCGCCGCGAAACCGCTCTGCTCAATCAGCAGGTCGCGGCCTTGCGCGAACAGCTGGGCGGATTGCAGGCCATCCTCGACGACTACCAGGCCCGCGACGCGGCGCAGCAGGTGCAGTTGCAGAACCTGGGCCAGGACCTGAACGCGGCCCTGGCCCGCGCGGCATCTGAGGAACGCAAGCGGCGGCTACTGGAAGAGCAGGAGCGCAAGCGGCTGGAGGCCGAAGCGGAGGCGCTCACCGCCAAGGCACAGGACCTGGAACGCTACCGCTCAGAGTTCTTCGGGCGCCTGCGCGATCTGCTGGGCACGCAGGAGGGCGTCCGCATCCAGGGCGACCGCTTTGTCTTTGCCTCCGAGGTGCTGTTCCCGCCCGGCAGCGCCACCCTGTCGCCTGCGGGCCGGGTGGAGATCGCCAAGGTGGTGTCGATCCTTCAAAGCGTAGTTGCGGCGATCCCGCCGGAGATTAACTGGATCATCCGGGTGGACGGGCATACCGATAACACGCCGCTGGTCGGGCATTCGAAATTTGCCGACAACTGGGAGCTCAGCCAGGGCCGGGCGCTGTCTGTCGTGCGCTACATGGTCGAGGCGCTGGGCGTGCCGCCCTCACGGCTGGCGGCCAACGGCTTTGGCGAATACCAGCCGGTGAACCTGGCAGACACGCCGGAGGCGCGCGCGCAGAACCGCCGGATCGAGCTGAAATTCACAGAGAAATGAAGCGGTTAACCGCACTGGCAAACCAGCCTGTCAGGCCGTTTCCTGCCTGGTTCTGCCAGCCCGGCGGGTGGTGCGGGGTGCAACCCGCTTCACTAATGGAGACAAGCTACTAGTTACACACGGGTTGCGGCCCCGCCGGGCAGCAGGGCCAGATATAAACTATTGCGGATGCGGCATTTATCAAATCCAGCAGCCCGGCTTCCGTCTCAGCGCAGGCGCCGGGTGCTGGCGCGGGAGGCTCCCGCCCGGCGCCAATCCGCCCTGTAAGGGCGGCTGCGCCCGTTGGGCCATGCAGCCGCTGCGCGGCTGCAGAGCGGTTTCCCTGGCTGCGTTATTGGGCCGCGATGGTCATGCTGCGGGCGAAGCGGGCGATTTCCTGCCCGTCGCGCAGAAGCCGGGCCACGCCGGTATAGCTGCCCGCAGGCCACTGCCCGCCGCGCAGGCGCCGCCCCGCGGCACGAAAGAACTGCGCCTGGTTCTTTTGCAGCGCTTCGCTGTGGGAGACAAATTCGCCGCCGGGGCCGGTCACATTCAGCTCCATGAGGTCCCCGGCCTGGCCGCCATAGGCATAGGCCCAGAATACAAAGGCAGGCGCATCCGGCGGCAAAGGTGCCTCATCGGCGGTTCCGGTCTTGACGGATCCGTACTCCGGGATGGCGGTGCTGAAACCGGCACCCAGAACGCCGCCCGCCTGGTAGGGCGGCAGGCTGGCCCAAAGCGTCTCCTCCGGCTGGACGCCGCAGGTGTCCGCAGCCTCCGGGGAAAACGGATCCACGACCGCGCCGTCCTTCCTGACCGACAGATGCAGATGCGGGAACTGGGTCTTGCCCGAAAGGCCGACCTCGCCCAGCACATCGCCGGCTTTCACCTTCTGACCGTTTTCCACCAGGATCGAGCCGCGCTTCATGTGGCAGTACTGGGTCTCCCAGCCGCCGCCATGGCGCAGCACCACACCGTTGCCGCATTCCATCCCCTCGATGCTGGCGGCATTTTCAGCCGTGGCATACTGGTCCGCCATCGTGTTGCGGGTGCCCAGCACAACCCCGTCCGCTGCCGCACGCACCTGCACGCCGGCCTGCATGTCCGACAGATAGGGCAGGGCGATGTCGGTGCCCTTGTGCCCGTCATAGCTGAGCGTGCCGCAGGTGAAATCACGGGCACCCGGCCCGGGATCGCGGTCCACGAACTGCTGGATGTGACAGCTTTCGCCCAGGGTGCAGTCCAGCGGAAACTGCAAACGGAAATCGCCCGCCGCGGCAGGCGCGGCGAGCGATAGGGATACCGTCAGCGCTGCGAAGCGCATCAGTCCGCGGTCAGGAGCGGCGGCTTGTCGCCGGAAATGCGCGGCTTGCTCGGGCCTTCCAGACGCAGGTCCAGCTTGCCATCCTTGATGCCGACCTGGACCACGCCGCCCTTGGTCAGCTTGCCGAACAGCAGCTCTTCGGCCAGCGGTTTCTTGATGTGCTCCTGAATGACCCGGCCCAGGGGACGCGCGCCCATACGGTCGTCGTAACCCTTGTCGGCCAGCCATTCGGCAGCCTTGCGGGTCAGTTCGATCGAAACGTTGCGGTCCATCAGCTGCGCTTCCAGCTGCAGGACGAACTTCTCGACCACCTGCAGGATCACCTCTTTGCCCAGCGGCGCGAAGGAGATCACCGCATCCAGGCGATTGCGGAACTCCGGTGTGAAGGTGCGCTCAATTGCGGCGGTGTCCTCACCCTCGCGGCGGTCGCGGCCAAAGCCGATGGCGGCCTTCGCCATGTCCGAGGCGCCCGCGTTGGAGGTCATGATCAGGATCACATTGCGGAAGTTCACTGTGCGGCCGTTGTGGTCGGTCAGCTGGCCGTTGTCCATCACCTGCAAGAGGATGTTGTAGACGTCCGGGTGCGCCTTCTCGATCTCATCCAGCAGCAGCACGCAGTGCGGGTGCTGGTCGACACCATCCGTCAGCAGGCCGCCCTGGTCGAACCCGACATAGCCCGGCGGTGCGCCGATCAGGCGGGAAACCGCATGTTTCTCCATGTATTCCGACATGTCAAAGCGCAGAAGCTCCACCCCCAGCTGATCTGCCAGCTGTTTGGCAACCTCGGTCTTGCCGACACCGGTGGGGCCTGCAAACAGGTAGTTGCCGATGGGTTTTTCCGGTTCGCGCAGGCCGGCACGGGCCAGCTTGATAGCGCTCGACAGTGCGGTAATGGCATCGTCCTGGCCAAAGACCACGCGCTTCAGCGACTTCTCCAGATCCTTCAGCACCTCGGCGTCGTCCTTGGAGACGTTCTTGGGCGGGATACGGGCGATCTTGGCCACAACAGCTTCGATCTCCTTGACGCCGATGGTCTTGCGGCGCTTGCTCTCGATGATCAGATGCTGCGCGGCGCCGGCCTCGTCAATGACGTCGATGGCCTTGTCCGGCAGCTTGCGGTCATTGATATAGCGTGCCGACAGCTCCACTGCGGTCTTGATTGCATCGCCGGTGAACTTGATGCCGTGATGCTCCTCGAAATAAGGCTTCAGCCCTTTCAGGATCTCGATGGAATCTTCCACCGTCGGCTCGTTCACATCGATCTTCTGGAACCGGCGGGACAGCGCGCGGTCCTTCTCGAAATGCTGGCGGAACTCCTTGTAGGTGGTGGAGCCCATGGTGCGCAGCTTGCCGCCCTGCAGTGCAGGTTTCAGCAGGTTGGAGGCATCCATCGCGCCGCCGGAGGTGGCGCCGGCACCAATCACTGTGTGGATCTCGTCGATGAACAGCACCGCGTCCGGATGCTCTTCCAGTTCGGAGACCACAGCCTTCAGCCGTTCCTCGAAATCGCCGCGGTAGCGGGTGCCCGCCAGAAGCGCGCCCATGTCGAGCGAGTAGATGGTGGTTTCCGACAGGATTTCCGGGGTTTCACCCGAGACAATGCGGCGCGCCAGGCCTTCCGCGATGGCGGTCTTGCCGACACCGGGGTCGCCCACCAGCAGCGGGTTGTTCTTGCGGCGGCGGCACAGCACCTGGATGCAGCGCTCCACCTCATGGTCGCGGCCGATCAGCGGGTCGATATCGCCGTCGCGGGATTTGGCATTGAGGTCGACGCAGTATTTCGCCAGCGCCGACTCTTTCTTTTCGCCCTCGGGCGCGGCGGTCAGGTTGTCCTCTTCCTGCTCGGTCGCGCCGGTCACCGGACGGGATTCCCCGTAGGCCGGGTCCTTGGCAACGCCATGGGCAATGAAGTTCACCGCGTCATAGCGGGTCATCTCCTGATCCTGCAGGAAATAGGCGGCGTCGCTCTCGCGCTCGGCAAAGATGGCGACAAGCACATTCGCCCCCGTTACCTCAGTCCGTCCCGAACTCTGGACGTGGATCGCGGCGCGCTGGATCACGCGCTGGAAGGCTGCGGTCGGCACCGCCTCCGATCCGTCGATATCGGTCACAAGGTTGGCAAGATCCTCATCCACGAACTCGACCAGCGACGATCGCAATTCACTCAGGTCGACGCTGCAGGCGCGCATCACACGGGCCGCGTCGGGCTCATCGATCAGGGCCAGAAGCAGATGTTCCAGGGTTGCGAATTCATGACGGCGTTCATTCGCCAGCGCCAGCGCTGCGTGAATGGCCTGTTCCAGGGTGCTCGAGAATGAAGGCACGGGCGTGCTCCTCTGATCTTGGGTTGGCCGGTGGGGCGGTATTAACCAACCCCTCAGTTCAACCATGTGCTTATAAGGTTAGAGTTTGGTTGATAGAGCGCCGGCTTCAAGGTCTTTTCTTCATTTTGGGGTCACAATTATTTTCTCCCTGTTGCGCCCCGATACACTTGAATGGATCAGAAATTGTCCTTCCGCTTGCGGATTTCGGCGAAAACTTCTGACTCTTCAGCATCTTGCATGCCAAGATTGGCTCTCACAGCACTGTCACCGGCGCGCAGGAAGGGATTGGTGTCAAGTTCCAGCTGCAGCGAAGACGGTACCGTGGGCATGCCTTTTTCCCGGGCCTGTGCGATATCGCTCACCCGCGCCTGCAACGCCGGGTTGCCGGGATCCACGGTGACCGCAAAGGCACCGTTAGTCTGGGTGTATTCGTGTCCTGAATAAACCATAGTTTGCGGCGGCAGAACGGCAAGGCGCGACAGGCTGGCCCACATCTGCTGCGGCGTGCCCTCAAACAGCCGGCCGCACCCCAGCGCCATCAGGCTGTCGGCGGTGAACACGGCTTCGGCGCCGGGCAGGTAAAAGGCGATGTGGCCGACCGTATGGCCGGAGACATCCATCACCTGCACCTCTTCACCCAGCAAGGTGAAAGTGCTGCCATCCTCAACCGCCAAATCCAGTTCCGGCAGCCGGTGGGCATCGGTGGCCGCTCCGATGATTTTGGCACCAAATTCCATCTGGAGTTTGGCTGCACCGTCCACATGATCCCAATGGTGGTGGGTCAGCAGGATCCAGTCCAGCCCCCAGCCCCGTTCCGCCAGGGCGGCCCTGATGGCGCCAGCCTCGGGCGCATCCACCAGCGCGGTTTCGCCCGAGGCCGGATTATGGATCAAAAAGGCATAGTTATCCGACAGGCAGGGCAGGGTGATGATCTCAAGAGGCATGGTCATTCGCCTTTACATTGCTAAACTGCGCCCAGATTGGCCGAAGCAGCAGGCGCCCGCAATGCATCTTGATGTTCAGGATCTCAGGAACTTTTACTACCGCAGCACCCTGGGGCGCGCGGCGCAGGCCTCGATCCGGGGCCGCCTGCTGGAGCTGTGGCCGGAAGCGGAGGGTCTGACCGTGGCAGGCTTCGGCTTCGCCGCGCCGCTGCTGCGGCCCTACCTGCCGGAAGCGCGCCGGGTGATGGCGCTGATGCCGGGGCCGCAGGGGGTGATGCAATGGCCTGCAGGCCTGCCCAATGTCTCGGTCCTGTGCGAGGAGACCAGCTGGCCGATCGACACCGGCCGGGCCGACCGGCTGGTGGTGATGCACGGTCTGGAAACCTCGGAACGCCCCAGCAAGCTCTTGGAGGAGTGCTGGCGGGCGCTGGGCCCGGGCGGGCGCGCGATTTTCATTGTGCCGAACCGGGCGGGCCTCTGGGCGCGCTCCGATCTGACGCCCTTCGGCTATGGCCGCCCCTACACGCTGCGCCAGCTGGAGGGGCAGCTGCGGCAGCATCAGTTCGCGATTGAGCAGCATACCGCAGCGCTCTACCGTCTGCCCAGCCACAAGCGGTTCTGGCTGAAATCGGGCGCCATGCTGGAGAAGATGGGCCGCAAGCTGCCCGCGATGCTGGCCGGCGGCGTGTTCATGGTCGAGGTCAGCAAGCAGACCCATCCGCAGAAAGGCCACATGGCCCGCACCAAGGCCCCGAGCCGCATCCGGGTGCTGGAAGGGTTGTCGAATCCGATGCCGGAACCGGTGTGAGGCGGGCCGTGGCCGCAGCCACGGATTTCGATTCCCGAAATCGGCTGAATCGGCCGTCTCAGGGCGTCTGCCGCGGTTATGTGACGTTTTTCAGCGCAATTGCCGCGTTCCGGAATCGCCAAATCCTGCAGAACAGCAGCACTTTTTTTGAATAATACTGTGGTCAAAGGGCCGCACTTGCCGCAACCCTTTGAAATTGCTGAAAACAACCTTTCTTCTGTAACCGTTATAGGCAGTTGATAGGTCGCATCCGCTCTGCTAGACCCACGCTGATTTCAACGCCCCGCTGCCATGTGGGCTGACTCACGCCCCCGGACGCCTCCTGACGCCAGGTACGCCAACCGGGGCCAAAAACATATCGGAAGGGTGGACGTGTCCGAACCAGCTTCGATTTCTGCAGGCATTGCCGCGCGCTATGCCACGGCGGTGTTCGACATCGCGGAAGAGAACAAGGCGCTCGACAGCCTTGAAACCAGCATCAATGACCTGGCAGCCGCCCTGGCTGACAGCGAAGAGCTCAACAGCCTGATTCATTCGCCGCTCGTGTCGCGCGAAGAGCAGGGTGCCGCAATCACCGCGGTGGCAGACAAGATGGGCCTGGACCCTGTGCTGCGCAACACCCTGGCGCTGATGGCCGACAAGCGCCGTTTGTTTGTGCTGCCCGCGCTGATCGAGGCGCTGCGCGCCCGTCTGGCCGACGCCCGCGGCGAAGTCACCGCCGAGGTGGTCTCTGCCAAGGCGCTGACCAAGACCCAAAGCGAAAAGCTGGCCAAGACCTTGGCCGAGCGCGTGGGCAAGAAAGTTACCATCAATGCTTCCGTCGATGCCTCCATCATCGGCGGTCTTGTCGTTAAAGTGGGCTCGAAGATGATCGACAGTTCGATCCGCTCCAAGCTCAACTCCCTACAGAATGCAATGAAAGAGGTCGGATAAATGGGTATCCAAGCAGCAGAGATTTCTGCGATCCTGAAAGACCAGATCAAGAATTTTGGTCAAGAAGCCGAAGTGGCAGAAATCGGCCGCGTGCTGTCCGTCGGTGACGGTATTGCCCGCGTTTACGGCCTCGACAACGTCCAGGCCGGCGAGATGGTCGAATTCCCGGGCGGCATCATGGGCATGGCGCTGAACCTCGAAGCCGACAACGTCGGTATCGTGATCTTCGGCTCCGACCGCGACATTAAAGAAGGCGACACCGTCAAGCGCACCAACGCGATTGTGGACGTTCCGGTCGGCAACGGCCTCTTGGGCCGCGTTGTTGACGGCCTGGGCAACCCGCTGGACGGCAAGGGCCCGATCGAAGACGTCACCCGCGGCGTGGCCGACGTGAAGGCACCGGGCATCATCCCGCGTAAATCGGTTCACGAGCCGATGGCAACCGGCCTCAAGTCCGTTGACGCGATGATCCCGATCGGCCGCGGCCAGCGCGAGCTGATCATTGGCGACCGTCAGACCGGCAAAACCGCGGTTGCTCTGGACGCGATGCTGAACCAGAAGTCCTACAACGACGCCGCAGGCGACGACGAGAGCAAGAAGCTGTACTGCGTATACGTCGCGGTTGGCCAGAAGCGCTCCACCGTTGCCCAGCTGGTGAAGAAATTGGAAGAGTCCGGCGCGATGGAATACTCCATCGTTGTGGCCGCGACCGCGTCCGACCCGGCACCGCTGCAGTTCCTGGCACCCTATGCCGCAACCGCAATGGCGGAATTCTTCCGCGACAACGGCCGCCACGCGCTGATCATCTATGATGACCTGTCCAAACAGGCGGTTGCTTACCGTCAGATGTCGCTGCTGCTGCGCCGCCCGCCGGGACGTGAAGCCTACCCGGGCGACGTTTTCTACCTGCACTCCCGCCTGCTGGAGCGTTCGGCCAAGCTGAACGAGGACTTCGGTGCCGGCTCGCTGACCGCGCTGCCGATCATCGAAACCCAGGGCGGCGACGTGTCCGCGTTTATTCCGACCAACGTGATCTCGATCACCGACGGCCAGATCTTCCTGGAAACCGAACTGTTCTACCAGGGCATCCGCCCCGCCGTGAACACCGGTCTGTCGGTTTCGCGCGTTGGCTCCTCGGCCCAGACCAAGGCGATGTCGAGCGTGGCAGGCCCGGTTAAGCTGTCGCTGGCTCAGTATCGCGAAATGGCTGCCTTTGCGCAGTTCGGCTCCGACCTGGACGCCGCCACCCAGCAGCTGCTGGCCCGTGGCGCCCGTCTGACCGAGCTGATGAAGCAGGCGCAGTACTCGCCGCTGACCAACGCCGAAATCGTCTGCGTCATCTTCGCCGGCACCAACGGCTACCTCGACAAAGTCGACGTCAAGGACGTTGGCCGCTACGAGGCCGGCCTGCTGAGCCACCTGCGCGGCAAACATGCCGACCTGCTTGCCGACATCACCAACAACGACCGTAAGGTGAAGGACGAGCTGGCTGACAAGGTTAAGGCTGCGCTGGACGAGTTCGCCGCTAGCTTCGCTTAAGGGGGGACGAGGCGATGCCGAGTCTTAAGGACCTTAAAAACAGGATCGAGTCGGTCAAATCGACCCGCAAGATCACCAAAGCCATGCAGATGGTGGCCGCGGCGAAACTTCGCCGCGCCCAGGAAGCTGCCGAGGACTCCCGTCCCTATACCAAACGGTTCAATGCCGTGATGGCAGGGCTGGCGGCCTCGGTCGGCGGCAGCGAGTCGGCGCCCAAGCTGCTTCGCGGCACCGGCAGCGACCAGAACCAGCTGCTTGTCGTCATGACCGCCGAGCGCGGGTTGTGCGGCGGCTTCAACTCGAACATTGCCAAGCTCGCCCGCCAAAAGGCGGCTGAGCTGAAGGCCGCGGGCAAGACGGTGAAGATCCTCACCGTCGGCAAGAAGGGCCGTGACGCCCTGAAGCGCGACCTCGGCGATGACTTCATCGGCCATGTGGACCTGAGCGAGGTCAAGCGTGTGGGCTATGCCAACGCGCAGGACATCGCCAAGGGGATCCTCACCCGCTTTGACGCAGGTGAATTCGACGTTGCCACGATCTTCTTCGCGGAGTTCGTCAACGTCGTGACCCAGATCCCCACCGCACAGCAGATCATTCCGGCTTCGTTTGAAGCATCGGAAGGCGAAAGCACTGGCGCCGTCTACGACTATGAACCGGGCGAAGAGCAGATCCTTGCAGACCTGCTGCCGCGCGGCGTAGCGACCCAGATCTTCTCGGCCCTGCTGGAAAACGGTGCATCCGAACAGGGTGCGCGGATGAGCGCGATGGACAATGCAACCCGCAACGCGGGCGACATGATCGACAAGCTGACCATCCAGTTCAACCGTTCGCGCCAAGCCGTGATCACCAACGAGCTGATTGAAATCATTTCGGGCGCTGAGGCGCTCTAAGAGACAACCGGAGACCAACAAATGGCAAACGCAAAAGGCAAGGTGACCCAGATCATCGGCGCCGTTGTGGACGTCCAGTTTGACGACCACCTGCCCGCAATTCTGAACGCCCTGAACACCGAAAACGACGGCAAGAACCTGGTTCTGGAAGTGTCCCAGCACCTGGGCGAGAACACCGTCCGCTGCATCGCGATGGACGCGACCGAGGGCCTGGTCCGCGGTCAGGCCGTCGAAGACACCGGCGCACCCATCTCGATCCCGGTCGGCAACGCCACCCTGGGCCGCATCCTGAACGTCGTGGGCGAGCCCGTGGACGAAAAAGGCCCGGTGAACGCAACCGAGACCCGCGCGATCCACCAGCCCGCACCGGAATTCAATGACCAGTCGACCGAATCCGAAGTTCTGGTGACCGGCATCAAGGTTATCGACCTGCTGGCGCCTTACTCCAAAGGCGGCAAGATCGGCCTGTTCGGCGGTGCCGGCGTGGGTAAAACCGTTCTCATCATGGAACTGATCAACAACATCGCAAAAGTGCACTCGGGTTACTCCGTGTTCGCCGGTGTTGGCGAGCGGACCCGTGAGGGCAACGACCTGTACTGGGAAATGATCGAATCCAACGTGATCAAGCCCGACAACCTGGAAGAATCGCAGGTTGCCCTGGTTTACGGTCAGATGAACGAACCTCCGGGAGCCCGTGCCCGTGTTGCACTGACCGGCCTGACCCTGGCCGAACAGTTCCGCGACCAGTCCGGCACCGACGTTCTGTTCTTCGTGGACAACATCTTCCGCTTCACCCAGGCCGGTTCCGAGGTGTCCGCTCTGCTCGGCCGTATTCCTTCCGCTGTGGGCTACCAGCCGACCCTGGCAACCGACATGGGCGCCATGCAGGAACGCATCACCTCCACCAAGAACGGCTCGATCACCTCGATCCAGGCGGTTTACGTTCCCGCGGACGACCTTACCGACCCGGCACCGGCAACCACCTTTGCCCACCTGGACGCGACCACCGTTCTTAACCGTGCGATCTCGGAACTCGGCATCTACCCCGCTGTGGACCCGCTCGACTCCTCGTCGCGCCTGATGGACCCGCAGATCGTTGGCGAAGAGCACTACGCAGTGGCGTCCGACGTTCAGCAGATCCTCCAGCGCTACAAATCGCTGCAGGACATCATCGCGATCCTTGGCATGGACGAACTGTCGGAAGAGGACAAGCTGACCGTTGCGCGTGCGCGTAAGATCCAGCGTTTCCTGTCCCAGCCGTTCGACGTTGCGAAGGTCTTCACTGGCTCCGACGGTGTCCAGGTTTCCCTGGAAGACACCATCGCGTCGTTCAAGGCCGTTGTGGCCGGCGAATACGACCACCTGCCCGAAGGCGCCTTCTACATGGTTGGCGGCATCGACGAAGTGATCGCCAAAGCCGAGAAGATGGCTGCGGAAGCCGCCTAAGAATGGAACTTCCCCCGGGCCGCTAGGTGCGGGGGAACCCTGAAAGGAGGCCCCAATGGCACAAACGATGCAATTCGACCTCGTGAGCCCTGAGCGCGCCCTGGCGTCGCTGCAGGCCAGCGCGGTTCAGATCCCCGGAGCCGAGGGTGACTTGACGGCGATGCCTCAGCACGCGCCGACCATTACCACCCTGCGCCCCGGTGTCCTGAAGGTCGAAAGCCCTGAAGGCAACGCGGACTATCTGGTGACCGGCGGTTTTGCTGAAATCGCAGGCGACAGCCTGTCGGTTCTGGCCGAACGCGCGATCCCGATGGCCGAGATGACCCGCGATCAGATGAACGCGCTGATCGAGGAAGCCCGCGAGATGTACAAGACCGCGAAAGAGGAAGACCAGCCCCACGGCCTGGTTGAGGACGCAGCCAAGCTGCTCGCCGACATGGAAGCCCTGGGCACCCATATGTCCCTCTGATCCAAAAGCGGATTGGACGATTCAGAGACCGGCTCCCTTTTGGGGGCCGGTTTTCTTTTGGTTAGGAAGATTGACAATGGGGCAGGTCGGACGGCGGGCCTCACTCAGCAGAGGCTTTCTACCGCTTCAATACAGAGAGCTGCACACGTGTGGCAAAAGGCGGGACATTGCTGCCGTTGGCCGCATTCTCACCAATGGCCGCTTTTGCTTTTAGCCCTCTTGGAAATCGACAAAGCTGTCGCCGTTCAGGATAAGTTTCCGCCCGGGCAGTGAGTCAAAAAACTCAAGCAATTTGGCGCGCGCTTCTATGTCTCGGCCCTTGAAGTGGCGCGATCTCATTTTCGTTTTGTACCCTTTTTGGTCACCGTAATCCTCCATGATTTCCTCATGGAACGGTCCTAGGTCATCATAAACCCACCAGCCTGCCCAAAGGTCCTGCGTGCCTTTGGCAGCAGCTTCGGTTCGGCTCTTCAACGTTTCGATGTCCAGATCGGTGTATATCGTGTACTCAATTGCCATCACAGCCTCCCAATGGTTCCGTCACGGCGAACGATAATCACATCGCCAAGCCCTTCAATTGGCCAGTTCAGAAACTGTTGTCGTAGGGCGTCTTCATCTACATTGCTATCGTAAAGACCGATGACGATGTTTGCAGTCTGACCCTCATCAATTTTGTCTTTGACTTCCGACCAGATGTTTCGAGCGCGGTCCGTTGACGGCGCATAGTGATCGTAAATCTCTCCGTTGATCAGATAGTCAGGATTTTTTGGCCCATCGACCGCTGGGTTTTGAAGGACGTCAAAACCATTTTGCCCCAAAATCTGGGCAGATTCATTCTCTCGTCGATGCCCACGTTGCGTCGCCTCATCTGAATTGGGATCGATCGGAGTCGGCTCACCAGGCCTGACTGCAACGATGTTCGGTCCTGTCTCTTCCGGTATCGGGGTTGAAATGATATTGCCGGTCGGATCATCAGAGATCGGCGATCCGGAATGGTGCGGCAGCCCTAAATCTTCGATCGGATAGGTTTCAAGCCATTGCTCGATCCGTTCTGGCGTGAAACCTGGCAGTTGACCTAAGCGACGTTCGTCTTCCGTCAGTTCGGGGAAGACCTCAACCCAGCCCTGCGCCAGCTCTCCGTCCACTGGGGTAAGCCTTTGCGCCTCCAGGGCCGCCAAAGTGCCTGCCGCGAGCTGGCGTGCGCGTTCTACCGCCCCAGCGGCATCGTTGTTTGGTATCGTGAACAGCCCTGGCCGGACCATTTCATAAAGGCCAATGGCTTCGGCAATAAGTCTCGCCCGATCCCCGCGCTCCGGGGCGTCCGATAGGAAACCATTCTCAGAAAGTTCCTTAGCCAAAGCATAGGCTTGAGCGGCCAGCACCCCCTCAACAGTGCGCAAATCAGCACCCAGGATTTCTGCCGCATCCCGCACCCGCCTTTCGTTTGCCGCGCGTGTGAAGTCTTGCAGCTGGTTACTGGCTTCAAGGGCCGCGTATGCTGCCAGACCTGCGGGCGAGCGGGCAAGTAAACCATTGCCCAGGCGTCGAACCGTATTGTTACCGTTCGGAAAACTGTCTGCTGTGGGCGCGAAATCTGCAAACACAACGTTGTTTGATACGGCGGGAGAAATCGGTTCAGCATAACAACGGCAATTATGTGCTTCTCCGGGATGCCCACCTTCGGGCGGTTCGTCCCATCTGAACATGCGGTCGTCATAGGCCGCATGGCTGTCGCGCACCTTGGCATGATCCTGCGAGCGCCAGATGTATTGCTCAATCCCTAGGGTTTCCTGCCGTAGTTGATTGATCAATCCCGCAAAAGCCCGAAGGAGACGCTCTTCCATGGCGGTTCGCAGAGGCCGCAACCGTTGTGGATGGTTGTGGTATTCGCCAAAATATGCGCAAGGCGCGCGTCCCATGCGTTGAGCGCTTCTGCCTTTGCATCTGACACATCCCGCAACTCAGCTTCGGAGACAGTTGGCACTGTGTCAGGCGGGATCAGCGCGTTCAGGAGCATCCGCGTGTTTTCGGAAATCACCTGTTCGAGACGTTCGCTGAAATCCGCCCGTAGAGCCGTGTAGTTAGGAAATGTCGACTTGAGCGACACTCCAACGCAGCGGCCAATCAGATGACCGTGTCGCTGCGTTATCTCGTACTGGCCCTCACCGCCGTGCCGTAGGAAGTGGCTGAAACTGTGTTGCATGGAACCTCCGAGAACGTGCCGGACATGTTCTATTCACAATTGGTGAAGATTGCCCAAGACCACCGTTCGCAACTTTCTCGCGGAGAGCAACGCATCCCGCTTGCGATGGAACCAGACATTCATGCGCGGCGCAGCATGCGTTGAAATGGGCTCGCAGCTGGGTTTCGCCGCCTTTTGCGCGAAAGTTGGTTCCTGGGGCGCGAACGACTGCACTTCGAACGTCACGGCGGATAATCGGAGGCTTGGCCGATACTGCCGATGACTTGTTTCGTTGCGCCCACACCAAGGTGCTTGCTGCAGAGGCATTCGGCGGCAGCGAGCCCAAGTCGGTCAATGTTGCAGTACGCTTGAATAAGTGTGAACGGCGCAAAACAGACATTCACAGGAAGGATGACACTTCCCACAGGTTCTCGGCAGCAGTCTTACCGGTGCTCATATTCGCCAACTTAGGAACGAGATCACCTGTGCAAAAGTTCAGCTCCAATCCTGCACCGGTTACTGATTGTACATGATCCAAAAATCTTTTCAGTTCTTCGAGCGCGGGCCTGCCGATACATATTGCCATTACAAATAAGGCATAACTTGGCTTGGACTTTGTTTCACCCCAGGCGTGCCAACGACAATGGGAAGTAAGCGTTCATGATTCCAGAAGCCCTTCCGGCTCTGATCGCGGCGTTTGCCTCCCGCCAACCCGGGAGGAAATCATGAAACTTTACAAGTCCGGCTGTGACATACTGCCCGCAACCCTCGAAGACTCTGCTCACAATGCGAAGCGTCGGAATGACGAAGTCAGCCGGCGTGAATTTCTTGCCATGGCGACAACGTTCGGGGCCACTACCGCAACAGCCTACACCATGCTGGGCATGAATGCCCCGGCGTTCGCGTCAGAAACACCAAAGACCGGCGGAACGCTGCGGATCGGGATGGTTGTTCGGGAAGGCAAGGATCCGCGGTCTTATGATGACAGCCCGCAAGCCAACATCAGCCGGGGCTGGCTTGAGTATCTGGTGCGCTACACGCATCAGTTCACCTTTGAGCCGATGCTTCTGGAAAGCTGGGAAATCAGCGAAGATGCAAAGACCTACATTCTGAATGTGCGTCCCGGGGTGACCTGGCACAACGGCGATCCACTTACCGCGGAGCATGTCGCATACAATATTGAACGGTGGTGCGATAAGGGGGCCGAAGGCAATTCCATGGCGGGTCGGTTCGGGACATTGATTGATCCCGATACCTCAAAGGCGGCTGAGGGAACCATCGAAGTGGTCGACGCCTCGACCGTCCGGCTGAACCTGCCGAACCCGGATATTACACTGATCGCCGGCATGGCGGACTATCCCGCAGCTATCGTTCATCCAGACGCCGGCAGTTCAGATCCGTTTCAGGCACCGCTGGGGACAGGGCCTTACACCCTGGAAAGTCATGAAGTCGGCGTCAAAGCCGTGCTGGTCCGCAAAGAAGGCCACACGTGGTGGAATGAGGGCCAGGGGGCCTATTTGGATCGGATCGAATATCATGACGTTGGCACCGACCCGACCACCATCCTGTCTTCCTATGAAGCGGAAGAAATCGACGCCAACTACGAATCCAGCGGTGATTTTGTTGCAGTGCTGACCGGGCTGGGCCTGCAGCAAAACGAAGCCGTGACGGCAGCGACCATTGTTATCCGCCCTAACCAGGTCACTGAAGTGAACGGGCAAGCACCTTATGCCGACCCACGTGTGCGCCGCGCCCTGTCAATGGCGGTCGACAATTCCGTATTGCTCGAATTGGGGGTCAACGGGCTGGGGATACCGGCACAGAACCATCATGTCTGTCCGATTCATCCCGAATATGCCGAAGTCGACCGGATACCTCACGATCCTACCGGGGCCATGGAACTTCTCAAGGAAGCAGGGATGGAAGACTATGAGCACGAGCTGACTTCGATCGACGATGACTGGCGCCGTAACACAACCGACGCCATGGCTGCGCAATTGCGGGAAGCCGGGATCAAGGTGAAGCGAACAGTCGTTCCTGGAGCATCTTTCTGGAATGACTGGGCGAAATTTCCCTTCAGCTCGACCAATTGGAACATGCGCCCGCTTGGCGTGCAAATTCTGGCATTGGCCTACCGGTCCGGCGAAGCCTGGAACGAGACAGGATTCAACAATTCTGAATTCGATCAATTGCTGGCTGACGCGCTGGCAACCCCTGATGCTGACAAACGCAAAGGGATCATGGCCAAACTGGAAAGGATCATGCTGGACGAAGGTGTGATCACGCAGCCCTATTGGCGCTCCCTTTACAATCACAGCCGCCCAAATGTGAAAGGGATGGGCATGCACCCGACCTTTGAAATCCACATGGATAAGATCTGGTTGGACGCATAGGAGGCGCACATGTCGGCCACTGAAAAGCACGTGGAAGCTGGCACAAGCAGGGAATGGAACTGGCATCCCGACTTGCCTGTCGCCGTTACGCCGCTTTTCGCGTGGCCGCCAAGGCCCATGGCCACGCTCCGGTGGTTTGCGACCAACTGGCTGCCGATCACCGAATACCTGATCTACGCCCTGATGGCCTGGGCCATCTGGGCGTGGCTGGTGCCACCCCTGGAGCAGATGCAGCGCTTGAGCTGGGGATGGGTATTGCAGCTTTGGGCGCGCAACCTGATCCTGATGACCATTTTTGCCCAAGGGCTGCACCTGTGGCTTTACGGATGGAAGAAGCAAGGCGACGACTACAAGTTCGACCGGCGCGGACCAGCCAGGAATGCACGCATCTTCCTGTGGAACGATCAGTATTGGGACAATGTCACCTATGCGCTCCTATCTGGTGTGACCGTCTGGACGTTCTATGATGCCATCGTTTGGATGGCTTACGCTAATGGCTGGGCACCGATGATTACGGCCCGGAGCAATCCGCTCTGTTTCTTTGCCCTGTTCCTGTTGTTGCCTGTTGTACAATCCTTCCATTTCTACTGGCTGCACCGCGCACTGCACATCCCATGGATCTATAAACGCGTGCATTCGGTGCATCATCGCAGTGTTTCAGTCGCACCGTGGTCTGGCTTTTCCATGCATCCGATCGAGCATGTCGGCTACATGAGCCTGTTGCTGATCTTCCTGGTTGTGCCCGCGCATCCGATCCACTTCCTCTTCATCGGATTCTCGTTGGCGCTTGCTTCAGCCACGTCGCATGCCGGGTTTGAAAACTTGGTGCTGGGAGACAAGGCCCACCTGAAGATCGGGTCGTTCCACCACCAACTGCATCACCGGTATTTCGAATGCAATTATGGCGGCCCGGAAATGCCCTGGGATAACTGGTTCGGCAGCTTTCACGATGGCAGCCCGGAGGCAACGGAACGTGTGCGCGAAACCAAAAAACGCATGCACGCGAGATGAGTGGCATGGTGACACCCCAGGGCGGTCTGCGTTGATCTGGAACGCTGACCGGTGGTTCCTGAATGACGACGCCTAAACGTCGGCTGGAATGCGTCTCATCGTCGGGTCAGCTTCGATTTCTTCTTCAAGCCACCTGGTGAACAAAGCCAGTTTCGGGTTCGCTGCACGGTTTCTTGGCGTTGCAAGGTACCATTGGCTCGGCTCCGGAACAGAGAGGGCGAACGGCTGTACCAAGCGGCCCCTCTCAAGGTCACGGGAGCAGAACGGTGCTCTTGCCATTCCAATTCCATGGTTTTTCAGGACTGCCTCACGAACCAGCGGATAATTGTCAAAAACGGATCCGAATTTCATGTCGTCGCGGCTGAGGCCTGCCGCCTCCAGCCAGCAAGTCCAGTCATCAACATCTGACGGCGTGGTCGGGACACCCAGCAGCAAGAATCTCTCCAATTCATCAAGTGTCATGCCCATGTCCGGATCACCCAAAGCCTCGGGAGCGCACACCGGGTAAATGTCGGTTTCAAACAACGGGCTGTAGTTAAATCTCTTGTCAAAAGGCGGGGCATTGAAGATGCCCGCGTCAAATCTGTGCGCATCATAGTCACCGTCTTCAAAGGTTGAGATTATGCGCACGCGGGTGTTCGGATTGTCCTGAAGGAAATCGGCAAGCCTGGGCTGCAGCCACATTGTATTGAAACTCGCATAAGACTGAACGAGCAGCACATCGGGCTCGTCCGGCGCCTGTATGCGCCGGGTGGCCTTGATTATCCCCTGAATGTGTTCACGGATTGGCGGATAAAACTGTTCGCCGGCTGGCGTCAGTTCGACGGACCGGCTTGTGCGTTCAAGCAGTTGAACCCCGATTGAATTCTCCAGTGCCTTGATCTGATGGCTGACGGCCGCGTGCGTCACGCAGATTTCGTCAGCGGCCTTGCGAAAGCTCTTGTGACGCGCCACGGCTTCAAAGGCGCGCAGAGAAACCAATGTTGGCATATGGGTCGTCACCGGCGGGCCTCCTTGATGAATGCAGCCTGTCATCCTTTAGCTTGCCTAACTGGCGGCAAAAATTACGGCGGCGGGTGGCATTGAATATTTGCCCAACTTTACATGCGGTCAAACGGTATTTTCACGTTCAACACACCGGTTAGAAATCCTTGATGAATGCAAAAATCTTTCAATTCTTCGGCTCGTTGAGAGATGGCAGATTGGCAAGTGAAGAAAGCCAAGGATTCCTTCTGCATGTCCGTCACGTCACCTTCGCTGAATGCATATGGCTACCCGTTGCTGATCAAGCAGCTGCTGACGCGTTCCAGGCTGGTCTCCGCCAGGCAAGAGATCGTCAGCGGCTCCAATATGCGGTTGACATATGCTCAGCTCAACGAACGCATCGGCCAGCTTGCCAATGCCCTCAAGGCCAGCGGTATTGGCGAGGGCATGCGTGTTGGTGTCATGGACTGGGATACGCACCGCTATCTTGAATGTTTCTTTGCGGTTCCGATGATGGGCGCTGTGCTGCACACGATCAACGTGCGTTTGTCGCCTGCGCAGGTCCTTTACACAATCAACCATGGGCAGCCGGACCTGATCATAGTGCATCAGGATTTCATGCCGCTTATTGATGAGATTAAATCGGATTTTGACCGGGACATTACCATTGTCCCCATCGGAAACGGAGACGGTTACGAAGACTGGATCGGGGGCGCTCCAACCGGGTTTGAATTTCCTGATTTTGACGAAAGCCGGACCGCAACACTGTTCTATACGACTGGAACCACCGGCAACCCCAAGGGCGTGAGCTATTCCCATCGCCAGCTGGTGCTTCACACTTTGGGCCTGATCGCTGGTTTTGGCGCATTCCCCGGAAACGCCGGGTTTCACCGCGGCGACGTCTACATGCCGCTGACACCTCTGTTTCACGTCCATGGATGGGGGTTTCCATATGCCGCGACGATGATGGGCGTGCGCCAAGTCTATCCAGGCCGCTACACGCCAGACGAAGTTCTGCGGCTGATTGCTGCTGAAGGCGTCACTTTTTCCCATTGCGTGCCCACCATTCTGTCCATGGTGCTCGACCATCCCGGCTGCCCGCAGACAGACCTGAGCCAGTGGAAAGTAATCATTGGCGGGGCCGCTTTACCGCGCGGCCTGCAGGAGCGCGCTGCTGCGGCTGGCATATCATTGCATGCGGCTTATGGAATGTCCGAAACCTGTCCGTTTCTGACGGTGGCAGATCTGTCCAGCGATGATCCGGAGAGACAGGCGCAAACCGGCTTTCCCGGCCCGCTTGTCGACCTTCGTGTCGTGACGCCAGATATGAAGGACGTCCCACATGACGGTGAAACAACCGGCGAAGTTGTTGCCCGGGCACCCTGGTTGACCCAGGGTTATTTCGGAAATGAGCAAGCCTCTGACGAACTGTGGGCTGGCGGGTATCTGCACACCGGGGATGTTGGCTACATCCGTGAGAATGGATCGTTGCAGATCACTGACCGACTCAAGGATGTGATCAAAACCGGCGGCGAATGGATTTCGTCACTGGCATTGGAAAACATAGCCTCCGCTTGTGCCGGCGTCGAAGACGTGGCCGCGATTGGCCTGCCACATGCCAAGTGGGGCGAAAGGCCGGTGCTGGTTGCTCAGCTTGCAAAGAATGCCGAACCGGATCAGGTGCGCCAAGTCATCCTGGAAGAATTCCAGTCGCGCGCTGACATGGGGGACCTGTCGAAGTGGGCGGTGCCAGACCGAATAGTCTTTGTCGAACGGCTTCCCAGGACCAGTGTTGGCAAGCTCGACAAGAAACTCTTGCGGCAAGAGATTTAAACAGGCGCGGACGTGAAATCATGACAGATAAGCAGCACCGTATTCAGGCCCTCATCCGAGCCATTGTCGCGTATTTGGAGACCCACCGCAGCGATGCGCCCGGTGTTGATCTGACGCTGGACAAGCTTGCAGCCATGGATCTTTCCTGCAGGCGGCAGCGTGATGTCCCTCCCCAGGGAACCCGTCATGATCAGGTGCTGACTCAAGCCATCGCCGGCATCACCGAGCCCAAACTGCTTGAAATCGCAAAATGCCTGTCTGCGGCTAAGGATGACCTGGTCTGGCGCGAGGACAACGCGCAGTTCTATCCGCCCGGCGCCGACCTGGGAGAGGGTTATATCAAGTGCAACTTGCATTCCTTGCTGATTGGCGCCGACGCCTGCGGGCATCACCACCCGGACTTTAGCCTGGGTATCTTCATGCTGGGTCCGCGGACGTTGTACCGCGACCATAACCACGACGCGCCTGAGCTTTATCTGAACCTGTCCGAGAGATCCGGCTGGCGGTTCAGATCCGGCGAATGGCAGGACTATGCTGCTGGATCGCTTATCTGGAACGCCGCGGGCGAGCCCCATGCCACCCGGGTCTATGATCAGCCGTTCATCTCGGTCTTTGTCTGGCTTGAGAACGTGAGTTCTCGCTGCAATGTCATCCACTTCGACGACTGGGCCGAGATCGAACAAGGTCTTGCCCAAAAGTCCATCTGAGGTTTCCCAAAATGTTTTCTATAGAACGCAGCGGCAGCGTTGCAGTCATCGAACTGAACGCTCCGCCAGTGAACGCCCTTGGCCTGAAGATGCGGCAAGCGCTCTCTTCGGCCGTTCATGAGTTAGAATCTGACGAGCAGGTCAAGGCCATCGTTTTATGTTCCGCACTGCCGCTTTTTTGCGGCGGCGCTGACATCGCCGAATTCCGCACAGGGGCAGTCTGGGACAAACCGGATCTGCCAGACCTGTGTGTAACAATTGAAACCAGCAGGAAACCTGTTGTCGCGGCAATTGCAGGCCCAGCGATGGGGGGCGCGCTGGAGATCGCACTTGCCTGTGACTACCGTGTTGCCACGCCGGAGGCAGTGATGGGCCTGCCCGAGATCAAGCTGGGGCTGCTGCCCGGTGCCGGCGGCACCCAAAGGCTGCCACGGATTGCCGGGTTGGAAGCGGCGACGCGGATGATCCTTTCCGGTGATCCCGTGAACGGCGATTATGCTCTGTCTTGCGGGCTGGTCGACGCGCTGTTTGAAAACAACCAGGATTTTCGCGCGCATGTTCTGGACTTCGCCACCGGGATTGCGCGTAAGGATGACCCGAAACGCAGTTGCGCGGATATGATCGTCACACACCCTGATCCGAAAAGTTTACTCGCAGGTTTCCGGCACGAGATTGCGCCAAAATCCGAAAGTCTTGTCGCTCCTGAGAGATGCCTGGAATCTATCGAGGCCGCTTGTGAATTGCCGCTGGCCGAGGGGCTGGCACAGGAAAAGGCAGGTTTTGCTGAGCTGCTGGAGACCCCTCAATCGCGCGCGGGCCGCCATCTGTTCTTTGCAGAGCGTGAATGCACCAAGGTTCCCGGCGTTTCACGCGGGCAGCGGCCACGTGACATTGCATCGGTCGCCGTGATCGGCGCGGGAACAATGGGGCGCGGCATCGCCATCGCCTTTCTTCAGGCGGGGTATCCGGTCACACTTTTGGAAACTACACAAGGGGCGCTGGAACAGGGGCTGGATCAGGTTTCAAAGCACTTCCAGCGTGCAGCTGACAAGGGACGGTTCAGTCCCGATCAGGCAGAGGCTTTTGCATCCAACGCCACAGGGACGCTCAGCTATGCAGACCTCGCAGATGCCGACCTGATCATCGAAGCAGCGTTTGAAAGCATGAATGTCAAACGCCAGATTTTCGAAGCGTTAGACCGGCACGCAAAACCTGGCGCGATACTGGCCTCAAACACATCGACGTTGGATCTTGATGAAATAGCCGCGGTCACGTCCCGTCCGGAGGATGCGATTGGTCTCCATTTCTTCAGCCCGGCCAATGTCATGCGCTTGCTGGAAGTGGTGCGCGGCGCCAAGACCGCACCCGATGTCATTGCGACGGCAATCACAGTCGCAAAGAAGATTCGAAAGCTCCCTGTCACGGTGGGCGTTTGCTACGGCTTTGTCGGGAACCGGATGCTGGAGCCATACTTCCGCGAAGGGTCCCGGCTGCTGCTTGAGGGGGCGGCGCCGAAACAGGTAGATGACGTCCTTGAAGGTTTCGGCATGGCCATGGGCATTCATGCGATGGCAGATCTGGCTGGGATCGATGTGGGCGCCCGCGTGCGTCAGGAGCGGCGAAGTGAAATTGCGCATGATCCGGCATACCAGGCAGTCCAGGACAGGCTTTTTGAATTGGGACGACTGGGTCAGAAGACCGGGCGAGGCAGCTATATCTACGAGGGCCGGACACGGGTTGAAGATCCCGAGGTTGTTCAAATCAGCAAAGAGCTGGCCACACGGCATGGTGTAGCGCACCGGCAAATCGACGATCAGGAAATCCTTGAGCGGTGTCTGTATCCCTTGATCAACGAGGGCTTTCTGATCCTTGAAGAAGGCATGGCAACGCGCCCTGGGGACTGCGACCTGATCTGGGTCAACGGCTATGGCTTTCCCGACTGGCGCGGCGGCCCAATGCACTATGCCGATGAAGTCGGATTGCCCCGCATTCTGGACCGCATGAACCACTACCGGCAATCGCTGGGCGCCTATGGCGAGATGTGGTTCACACCCGCGCCTTTGCTGGAGGAACTCGCAAACACGGGCGTGACACTTGCAGAGCACTTTGAGGCCAAAAAGGGAACATCATGAGAGAAGCCGTTATCGTCTCTACCGCACGAACCCCTATTGGGGTTGCCTTCAAGGGTGCGCTGAACAACATCAAATCCCCAACCATGATGGGGCACGCCATTCAGCACGCGGTTGAACGTGCAGGAGTGGACCCCGGATTGATCGAAGATGTTGTGATCGGATCGGTCCTGACTGCCGGAACAGGAGGGCTGAATGTCGGCCGCTTATCCGCGCTGGCGGCTGGACTTCCTGTCACTGTGTCTGGTCAGACGATAGACAGGCAATGTTCATCGGGATTAATGGCCATTGCGACGGCCGCAAAACAGATCATCGTGGATCGGCAGAACGTTGCGGTTGCAGGCGGGCAGGAGAATATTTCCGCGGTGCAGAATGCCTATCTGAAGTGGGCAGGTGATGAGAAGGACCCAAGCGTTACCGCCCAGTGCGAACATGCCTATATGCCGATGCTGATGACGGCTGAGAATGTGGCCCGGGTATATGGGATAAGCCGCGACGCTCAGGATGAATACGCAGCACTTTCGCAAAAGCGGACTGCACGGGCACAAGCCGCTGGCGCCTTTGACGACGAGATTGTCCCGATCACCGCCACCAAGCGGGTCAGGAACCGCGAAACCGGGGAGGAGACCCTGGAAGAGGTGACTTTGTCCAAGGATGAAGGCAACCGGCCAGGCACGACAGCCGAAACACTTGGCCAATTGAATCCTGTTTTGGAAAGGGGCGTCATCACAGCCGGCAATGCAAGCCAGCTTTCCGACGGGGCCTCGGCCTGTGTCCTGATGGAACGGAAAATTGCTGACCAGCATGGCCTTACACCCCTTGGCATCTATCGCGGCATGGCAGTCGCAGGCAATGCACCGGAAGAGATGGGGATCGGCCCAATCCATGCCATACCGAAATTGCTAAAGAATGCAGGTCTCGGTATCGATGACATCGGGCTTTGGGAGTTGAACGAGGCATTCGCTTGCCAGGCGCTCTATTGCCGCGACCATCTTGGCATTGATCCCGAGCTCTACAACGTGAACGGCGGTGCTATATCGATTGGCCACCCCTACGGCATGACAGGCGCGAGACAAGTCGGGCATGCTTTGCTTGAGGGCAAGCGTCGTGGCGAAAAATACGTGGTTACGTCCATGTGTGTCGGCGGAGGCATGGGGGCCGCAGCGTTGTTCGAAGTCACCTGACGCCACTGAAGTAAAATTAAGCGGCGCGTTATCTGACCGAGACATCGACGACCTGTCATCTGCGACGGTCGCCTTCCGCAGAAGACACGTTCCATCTCGGACGCAATGTGCAAATAACAGTCATTTGAGAACTCGCAGCGAAAGTCTGAAAAGTCCCGCTCCTTGTGAGTTGCCCGTTCCAACCTCGCTGCGCGCTGCGTCAATGGCCGGTTTCATCGCCGCGTCACAGCGCCAGATTTGGAGCGCATGCAGCATTTATTCCGCTGCGAGCGCACGCAGCAAAAATTCACAATGACCGGGTTGGGCTCGAACCTGACCTTTGCAGGTCTAGAAGTGCGCGGCACAACGGCGGTGCAGCCAGGCTTTGCCGCCTTTATATACGCCTTCACCGCACCACTCCCTCCGCCCTTAACCCAATTCTCACCAAATTTTCCGAAATTACCCTGCAGGACGTTTACCCAAACAGCAGGATTCCCCGTGACCGATTGGACCTCCGGCTATGTCGCCGGCATCGACTACACCTTCGACTTTCACCGCCAGCTGACCCCGGCTCTTCTGGGCTTCACCGCAACCGCGCAGGGGCTCCGGCACGGGCTGGACGGCAATAACCTCACCTATTGCGAGCTGGGCTGCGGCCAGGGCTTTTCCGCCAATCTGCTGGCGGCTGCCAATCCTCATATCGAATTCCATGCGATGGATTTCAGCCCCTCGCATATCGCCGGTGCCCGCGATCTGGCGCAGGAGGCGGCGCTGGAGAATGTGCGGTTCCATGAGCGCAGTTTTGAGGATTTCGGCGACACTTCCGGCTTGCCCGCGTCCTTCGACGTCATCGCGCTGCACGGCGTCTACAGCTGGGTGTCTGAGGAGAACCGCCAGCACATCCTGCGCTTTATCGCGGACCGGCTGAAACCGGGCGGGCTGGTCTATGTCAGCTGCAACACCCAGCCCGGCTGGGCCGCCGCCATGCCACTGCGCCGGATTCTGATGGCCCGGGCAGAGCAGGGCAGGGGCACCCTGCCGGAACGCATCCAGGAAGCGATGGCGTTCGGCCGCCAGCTGGCGGGCACCGGCGGCGGTTATTTCGAACGGAACCCGGCAGTTGCTGCCCGCCTGGGTCATATGGCGTCGATGCCTGCGAACTACGTGGCGCATGAGTATTTCAACCAGGACTGGACGCCCTTCTTCTTCGAGGATCTGGCCGCCGAACTGGGTACCGCCAAACTCAGCTTTGCGGGGTCGGTCAGCCTGATGGACAATCTCGACTGTGTCCGCTTCACCCCGCAGCAGCGCGCCTTGCTGGACAGCGAAAGCGACCCGCTCCGGCGCGAAGGCCTGCGCGATGTGCTGCTGAACGAGCATTTCCGCACCGATGTTTTTGTGAAAGGCAGGCGGGCCCATACCCCGCGCGGCAGCATTGGCGCCTGGTTTGCCACCCCGCTGGCGCTGACCCTGCCTTACCACGGCGGGACGCTCAAATTCCACCACCGCGGCCAGGATGTGCCGCTGGAGCGGGCGGACTACGCGCCTGTCCTGCAGGCGCTTGGTAACGGTCCGGCCACGGTGCGCGGCCTGCTGGATCAGGGCGCATTCGGCACCATGGAGTGGGGCGCCATCACCCGGATGCTGACGGTGCTGGCCGGCGCCGGCCAGATCGCACCCGCCTTGCCGCTGGAGGGGCTGGAGAGCCGCACCGCCGCCTGCCGCGCCTTCAACCGCGCCGTCTGCAAACGTGCGGAAGACAGTGATGCCCTGCGCTATCTGGCTTCGCCGGTCACCGGCGGCGGGGTAGAGCTGGACCGGTTCGAACAGCTGTTTCTCCTGGCCCGCAGCGAGGGGCTGGAAACGCCCGCCGAATGGGCGGATCTGGTCTGGCGGATTCTGGCGCCGCAGGGCCAGCGCCTGCAGCATGACGGAAGGGTGCTGGAGACGGAGGAGGAAAACCTGGCGCTGCTGCGCGCCCGCGCGGGCAATTTCGCCGCCCGCCGCCTGCCGTTTTGTGAAAGCCTTGGCTTAACGCTGGACGAGGGGCGCCGGATGCCGCGGCAGGCCCGGACCGCCGCGGCCTGACACGCGGAACTGCCGGGGCGGAAAAACTTCCTCCACCGCCCCGCATTAGCATTTCGGAAAGCACCGGCCAGTAAACCGGAACCCGCACGAGACAACCACTGACAGGAACTGATACGTGTCCTTTGAAGACCGCGCGCTGGCTGCTCAATCCACAGGCCGGGAATCTCCCTTTGCCCTTGATGAAGTGTTCTTTTCCCGCACCGATCCCCGCGGTGTGATTCAGGCAGGCAATGCCGTCTTCAGCCGGGTTGCCAAGTACCCGATGGAGGAGCTTCTGGGCGCGCCGCACAAGGTGATCCGCCACCCCGACATGCCACGCGCCGTGTTCCAGCTGCTGTGGGACACCATCAAAAACGGCGAAACCGTCGGCGCTTATGTCAAGAACCGGGCCCGCGACGGCAGCTTCTACTGGGTGTTTGCCGTGATCACGCCTTGCGACGGCGGCTTTCTTTCAGCCCGGATCAAACCGACCAGCCCGCTGCTCAAGACAGTGCAGCAGGAATACAGCGCCCTGCGCCAGATCGAACAGACCGAAGGGCTGAGCCCGCAGGAAGGCGCCGCCCGGCTGCTGGCCCGGCTGCGCGAATTGGGCTTTGCTGCCTACAGCGATTTTACCGGCCACGCCCTGGCAGAGGAATTGCTGGCCCGTGATGCGGGCCTGAAACGCCCGCCCTGCGACCGTCTGGCGGAACGGCGGGCAATGCACGCCACCGCCGGCCAGCTGTTTGAGGAGACAGAGGCACTGGTGCAGGAGTTCGAATCCATGCGCACCATTCCTCACAACCTGCGGGTCATTGCCTCGCGGATCGAACCGGCCGGCGGCCCGGTGACGGTGCTGTCCCAGAACTACAGCGCCATGTCGCGCGAGATGTCGAACTGGTTCGAGGCCCACGTCTGGGGCAAGGACAGCAACTTCCGCGCCATCAAGGGCACTGTGACCGCCGCCATCTTCGTCGAAGGCCTGGCCCGGATCCTGACTGAATGCGGCCATCAGCTGGAGCAGGAAGGCGCAACTGCAGCCGTCGACATCCCCCGCGAGCAGGGCATTCTGAGTGACCTGACGGAAATCCAGTTCAGCAAGGCCCGCGCCAGCCTGATGACCGTTCGGTTTGAGGCCGACCGCATCCAGAAAGCCTGCCAGACCCTGCACCGGCATTTCATGGCGCTGACCACCACCCGGGTGCTGTGCAAGATCGAATGCGCCCGGTTGGGCAACGTCGGGGAATCGCTGAACTCCATTATTGATGAGCTCGGCGTGTTCCAGGATAAGATTTCCGCCCGGCTCGAACGCATTTCAGACCTCAGCACTGCCCTCGCCAGCGACGAGGCCTGCGCCTAGGCCTTCGTCTCCGCCCAGCTCTTGCGGAAGGACGCGGGCGATTGCCCGTATCGCTTCTTGAAACGGATCGACAGCTGGGTGGCGCTGCTGAAGCCGGTTGCGGCAGATATCTCCGCCACAGTCATGTTGGTTTCATTCAACAGCGCCAGCGCCCGGCCCACCCGCAGGTCGATATAGAACTGCACCGGCGAGGTGCCGACATAGCGCTGGAACAGCCGCTCCAGCTGGCGGCGCGAGATCTGCGCGTGCTCGGCCACCACGCCCACCTCCACCGGCTCCTCGATGGTCTCATGCATGAACTGCATGGCGTTGATCAGGTGCTGGTTACGGCTGCTGAGCGCCACGGAATAGGCTGATTTCTGCAGCGCCTCGCGGTTGTTGGAACGGAAGTGGATGCACATGTCCGACACAATCACCGCCAGATCCTTGCCGTGGTCGGTCTCGATCATTTCCAGCATCATGTCGGTGGCCGCATTGCCGCCGCCGCAGGTCATCAGCCCCTTGTCGATCTCATAGAGGTTTGAGGTCGGCTCCAGCCCGGGGAAATACTCCGAGAACGATGGCTGGTTCTCCCAATGCAGGGTAAAGCGCTGGCCCTGAAGCAGCCCCGCCTGCGCCAGGGCAAAGGCGCCGGTGCAAATGCCGCCGAACCGGCTGCCGTGGGCATTCTGGCGCCGGATCCAGGACAGCACCTTGGGGCTGGCGCTGTCCGATGGCTCGATGCCCGCGCAGACAAAACCGAAGCTGCCCCGCGGCAGGTCTTCCAGCGTCATGTCAGTGTTGATGCCGATCCCATTGGAGCAGGGCACCGGCGCACCGTCCTCGCTCAGCAGGAACCAGCGGTACAGCTCCTTGCCGGTCACCTGGTTGGCGATCCGCAAGGGCTCCACTGCGGCGCTGAAGGCCAGCATGGTCAGCTTCGGCAGAAGCACAAAATAGATGTCTTTGGGCGGCCCGTCGTAATCGACCCGGAAACTGGCCGCACCCTTCGGGACAAAGCTGCGGAATGTCATATCGCTAACCTAACAGATGGGACGTTCACAGTGAAACGCGCGCCGGAGGGGAGGCTCCGGCGCGCGCGGGGAAGGATCAGGCGGTCAGTTCCTGCACCGGCTCGCCGCTGTCCTCCCAGGCCGCGATCTCATCGTCGCTTGCCTTGGGCGAGAACAGCCCGGTCATCGCGTAGAAGATACCGATGAGCGGCGACAGCCAGCAGGCAAAAGCCAGCGGGATGTACAGCAGGTTCTCAAAGTTGCCGTCGGCAATCCCCAGCGCCAGCGCCGAGATCACAAAGGCGCCGCCCGCGTTCCAGGGGATCAGCGGTGACACCAGCGTGCCGCCTTCCTCGATGGCGCGCGACAGGTTCAGCGGCGAATACTTCATGCCGCGATACACAGGCGCATACATCCGCCCCGGCAGGGCAATCGACAGATAGGGGTCGCCTGCGACGGTGTTGGTCGCCACCGAGGTCAGAATGGCCGACGTCTGGATACCGGCAAAGCTCTTCACCCGGGCGATGATCACCTCGATGATCGCCTGCAGGCAACCGGTGCGCTCCAGCGCACCGCCGAACCCCAGCGCCAGCAGCACCAGCGAGATCGTCCACATCATCGACTGGATGCCGCCGCGGTTCAGCAGCGGGTCGATTTCCGCCACGCCGGTGTCGATGGAATACCCGCTGTTGGCAAAGGTGAAGGTCTCATGCAGGCCCGCGCCCTGGCAGGCCATCGCCATGATGCCGCCGACAACAGCACCGGCAAACAGCGACGGGATCGGCGGCTGCTTCTTCACCGCCAGCACGATCACCAGCAGGGCGGGCAGCAGCATCAGCGGCGAAATCCAGAACGCCTCGTCCAGCGCCGCGGTGATCGCATCGATCCGCTCGAACGACACTTGCGAGGTGTCGATCAGGGTGAACCCGACAACCAGATAGATCCCGAGCGCAATCAGCATCGACGGCACGGTGGTCGGCAGCATGTTGCGGATGTGGTCGAACAGGTTGGTGCCGGTGACGGCAGGGGCCAGGTTGGTGGTGTCCGACAGGGGCGAGATCTTGTCGCCGAAGAAGGCGCCCGAAACCACCGCGCCGGCGGTCCAGTACATCGGAATGCCAAAGCCCGCGCCGATTCCCATCAGCGCCAGGCCGACGGTGCCCACGGTGCCCCAGGAGGTGCCCAGCGACACGGACACGATGGAGCACAGCACCATGCCCGCAGCCAGGAACAGCTCCGGCGACAGGATTTTCAGGCCGTAATAGATCAGCGTCGGCACGGTGCCGCTGGCAATCCAGATGCCGACGATCATGCCGACGGTGATCAGGATCGACACCGACGGCAGCGAGATGTTGATGACGTGGAACACGCCCTCTTCGATATTGTCCCACTTGTGGCCCAGCTTCAGGCCGACCAGCGCGGTGATGGCAATGCCGATCGCCAGCGGGATATGCGGGGTGAAATCCCCGAAATAGAACAGCTGGATGCCCAGCACCAAGAGGGTCAGCAGGATCGGCAGCAGCGCCAGTCCCAGACCGGGTTTTGCGGTATTCGGATCAGATGGTGACACGGGGTTTCTCCTCCCTTGGGTCAAAACGCCTTGTTTGGCGGATGCGGATACACACCAGAGATCGCCGCCGCGGACTCGATGCCAGCGCGCCGGAATCCACAGGTATTGCGACATCCGGGGAGAACGGCCCGTTTCGGGGAGGTGTGGACGGTTGAGGGGAAATTTCCCTCGCCCGGGTCGTTTCTGCCCGTGCCGCTAAGGGAAACGCAGCTGCAGCACTGCCGTCCTCCGCCGTGCGCGAAAGGCCACATATTCGGCCGCATTTCGGCTGCTTTCTGGATTATCCCGCTGTATGAATTACTCTGAGAAGTGGGCTAACTGCTTGGGAACCGGAATGAAAAGGCTGCGCAACCCCCGGACCGGGGTCGAACAGGGCGATGTCACCGTCTTCTCGGATTTCGAGAAGGGCGGCGAGATGTGGACCGGCACCGGGCCGCGGATCCGGCGCCAGCCGGTTGCTTTCAGCACGCCCTATGCCAGCCCGCCGGCGGTGCATGTGTCGGTGTCGCTCTGGGATATGGCCACCACCGCTCCGATCCGCGCGGAACTGGTGGCGGAAAATATCACCTGCGAAGGATTCGAGATCGTCTTCCGCACCTGGGCCGACAGCCGTGCTGCCCGCCTGCGCGCGTCCTGGATGGCCATCGGCGAACTGCCTCATGCCGATGACTGGGACGTGGACTAGGCTCAGGTCAGCTTCGACAGCACGCTCAGGATTTCCTTGCCGCCATCGGTCAGGTCGCGCGCGTCGCGCAGCGACTTGGCGCTGCCGGTTGCAACCGTGCCCAGGGCCTGCACCATTGCCTTGTGATCTTCGGCCATCCGTGTCAGTGCAGCCCGCATGGCGGCGCTGTCCGGCCAGGTCTTGACCAGCGCCTGCACCCTGGCGGCATTGGCATCCAGCTGTTTCTGCAGCCCGGCCGCCTCCTTGCCGCCGCTGTCCTCGACCAGCTTCAGCGCCCGCTTCAGGCCGCGCTGCTCCGCAGCCAGCTGCGCTACCGCCATCTCCGAAGACGCCCGGTGCGCCTCCATCGCTTTGATCCGCTTTGCCACGCCCTTCAGCGCATCCGCCACCGCCGCCAGATCGCGCTTGGCCGCCCCCAGTTCGGTGTCATAGTCATTCAGCGCTTTCGACAGGTCCTCCTTCATCTTCATGCTGGCGCTGGCCCCTTTCAGCGCCGCCGAAGCTACCCCCGCCACATTGCCCGTGACCGCCGACGCCACCGCCGAGGCGATTGCCAGCACCGGCACCGCCGTCACCCGGCCGACCGTCTTGATCTTCTGCTTCTGCAGGTCCTTCAGCTCTGGCTCGCGGGCTTTCTTGACAACTTCCACCAGCACCTGATCGGCCATTTTCGGCGCCACCCGCTGGCTCCAGTTCTCCCACAGCGCCTTGATGTTCTTTTCCTCGTCCTGCAGGAATTTCGAGGCCCTGGCGCTGTCCATCCCGTCCTTCTCTATCACCGCACCCAGTGCTGCGATGTCGCTGTTCAGCTGCTTCAGAAACCCGGCTGAGCGTGCCTTGACCAGCGCATTGAAGGCCTTGTCCATTCCGTCCCGGAGCGTCTTGGCTGCGGGTTTTGACGGGGCGGTCCCCAGATCCATCTCAATTCTGCAGGCCATCTCGACAGGCTTCAGAAACTTGTGCCCCTTGGGCGCCTCTGACATTTCACAGACAAGCATCTTGCGGGAAATCGAAACCGTGAACATGTAAAACCCTTCCTTGGTCATGACAGGAAACTGACGGCACGGGAGACAGACTACCTTGGCATGACGGTCAAACCAGTCTTGAATTCCGCTATCGGCGCAGGAGTCAGCGCAGGGCCCGCGTCTTGCCTGCCCGGGATCCCGCCCGCAGAAGCCTTTGAAACTTGGGGCACTCCAGATGGCTGGGCGCTGGACAGTCCGCCACGTGGCGCAGTGCGGTCTTCAGCACGGTCAGCTCGCGGATCTGTGCTTCCAGCGCATCGGCGCGCGCGTGCAGCTGGTCCCGCGGCAGATCGGGCTGGCCGTCCTTGCCGAACATGCCCGCGACCTCCTGCAGCGAAAATCCCGCCGCCTTGCCCAGGGTGATCAGCGACAGCTGCAGCAGGACCTCCGGCCCGAACTGCCGCCTGAGCCCCTTGCGCGCCGCCGAAGCGATCAGCCCCAGATCCTCGTAATACCGCAGCGCAGAGGGTGCCACGCCAGAGCGTTCCGCGACCTCGCCAATATCCAGAAGTTTCATCCTTGACCTCAAGCTGGCTTCAATTGGCAGGCTGCCAGCCTTGAACGGACAGGACAAGGAAAATCCCCGATGACGAGCAACAACCTAAGCCTTTGGCGGAATCCCCAGGCCATTGCGCTGCTGATGGCCGCCAGCCTCACGGTGATGGCCAACGCCACCATCAGCCCGGCGCTGGCAGGGCTGGAGCAAGAGTTTTCAGATATGCCTGATGCGGGTTTCCTGGTGCGGCTGCTGGTCACCGCACCCTCGCTCGGGGTGATGCTGACCGCGCCGCTGGCGGGCTGGCTCATCGACGGCAAGGGGCGGCGGCCCGTGCTGCTGACGGGGATCTGGCTGTTCCTCCTGTGCGGCACCGCGGGGTATTACCTGCCAGGCCTGCACCTGATGCTCATCAGCCGCTTTGGACTTGGCATTGCCGTCGGGCTGATCATGACCGCGCAGACCGCGCTGATCGGCGATTATTTCACCGGTGCCAGCCGCCAGGCCCTGACCGGGCTGCAGATCTCTGCCCGCAATTTCGGCGGGCTGGTTTTCATCGGAACCGCCGGGCTGGCCGCCACCCTGTCGCCGCGGCTGCCGTTCCTGATCTACGGGCTGGCGGTGCTGTGTCTTTACACCGTCTGGCGCCACGCCCCCGAACCCCGGCGCAGCACCGGCGGGGCAGGGCAGGCGGAAACACCGGGCCACCCGGCCTGGCTGCCGCTGGTCATTGCCGTCTCTGCGCTGCAGATGCTGACCAATGGCCTATTCTTCATGATGCCGACCCAGCTGCCGTTCTTCTTTGCCTCCCAGGGCTTCAACAGCGCGCTGATGACCGGCGCCGGGCTGGGTCTCTTGTCGCTTTGCGGCGGTATCGCCGCGCTCTTTTACGGCCGGCTCAAATCCAGGCTGCTGCACAGCGCCGTATTTGCCCTCGGCTATGGCGCGCTTGCTCTGGGGTTCACGGTACTGGCACAGCAGGGCAGCGCCGCCCTGTCCCTCGCAGGCGCGATGGCTGTCGGCATCGGCTACGCCACGGTTTCGCCGGGATTTGTCGCGATCGCTCTGGCGCTTGCTCCGTCCGCGCGCCGCGGCACTGCCGGCGCCATCCTTACGGCCTCGGTGTTCTGCGGCCAGTTCCTGTCGCCGTTCTTCACCACGCCGGCCATTGCCCGGTGGGGCTACGGCGGCACATTCGGCATGGCTGCAGCGGGTATTGCGCTGATGGCACTGACGGCCTTGACCGTTGCCCTGTCCGCAGGCCGCCGCCGCGTTGCCCCGTAAAAGAAAAGCCCCGCACAACGGCGGGGCTTCCTCAAATCCTGCAAGCGGGGCTTCCTCAGCCGCCGTTGGAATAGAGGCTCTCGTAGATCGGAACCAGGGTCTTGTCCTCGAACAGCGACGAAACGCTGGTGCCGTGCCAGATGTTCAGGATCGCCTGGGTGAACAGCGGCGCGGTCGGCACGATGCGGATGTTCGGCGCAGCCTTCACCTCTTCGGTCGGCTGGATCGAGTCGGTCAGCACCAGCGATTTCATCACCGAGTTGGTGACGCGCTCAACCGCGGGGCCGCTCATCACGCCGTGGGTGATATAGGCGTGCACTTCCTTGGCGCCGTTATCCAGCAGCACTTGCGCCGCCTTGCACAGCGTGCCGGCAGTGTCGCACATGTCGTCGACGATTAGGCAGATCTTGTCCTTCACGTCGCCGATCACGGTCATCTCCGCCACTTCACCGGGCTTCTCGCGGCGCTTGTCAACGATCGACAGCGGCGCGTTGATGCGCTTGGCCAGCTCGCGGGCACGGGCCACGCCGCCAACGTCCGGCGACACCACCATCAGCTCGCCCATCCGGTCCTTGAACTGGTCCTTCACGTCCAACGCAAAGATCGGGCTGGCATAGAGGTTGTCCACCGGAATGTCGAAGAAGCCCTGGATCTGCGCCGCGTGCAGGTCCATGGTCAGCACCCGCTCGATGCCCGCACCGGTCAGCATGTTGGCGACCAGCTTGGCCGAGATCGGCGTGCGCGCCTTGGTGCGGCGGTCCTGGCGGGCATATCCGAAGTAGGGGATCACCGCGGTGATGCGCTGGGCAGAGGAGCGGCGCAGCGCGTCGGCGATGATCAGCAGTTCCATCAGGTTGTCATTGGCCGGGTTCGAGGTCGGCTGGATGATGAACATGTCCTCGCCGCGGACGTTCTCATAGACTTCGACGAAGATCTCGCCGTCATTGAACCGCTCGACGCGGGCATCCACCAGCCCCTGGTCGACACCGCGGTGCATGCTCATGCGGCGGGTAATGGCTTGGGCAAGAGGAAGGTTGGCGTTCCCAGCAATCAGCTTGGGTTCGTTCAAGGTCGGCATTGGCTGTTATCCCCAGGCAGCAATGGCAATGTGTCAGATTCGTGATATTGAACCCCGCTTATCATGCACTTACCCTCGCGCATAGTTCTAAGCGGGAGAAACAGCTTTTGGTGGCATCCGGGATACCCCCTTCAACCCCGCGTCAAACTTCGTGCCGCGCGCCCCAGGTGTTCCACCGCAGCTTCGGCAACGGCCCGCGCCCCGTGCTGGCGGTGCATTGCTCGCTGGCCCATTCCGGCGCCTGGCGCGGTGTGGCTGAGGCGCTGGCCGGGGACATCACCCTCACCGCCTTCGATATGCTCAGCCATGGCCGCAGTCCGGACTGGGACGGGCAGGGCAACTACCAGCTGTTGAACATGCAGGCAGGGCTTTCGCTGCTGACGGCCCCCGTGGACCTCGTCGGCCACTCTTTCGGCGCCACGGTAGCGCTGCGCATGGCGATGGCCCGCCCCGATCTGGTGCGCAGCCTCACCCTGATTGAGCCGGTGCTGTTCGCCGCCGCGCAGGACGAGGACCCTGCCGCCTTTGCCGAACTTGAGGCCGCCAGTCAGCCCGCCGAGGCGGCCTGGGCCTCTGGCGACCGCGAGCGGACCACCCGGCTGTTCAACCGCATGTGGGGCACAGGAGAGCCTAAATGGCCCGATCTGCCAGCCCCCGCCCGCGCCGCCATGGTCCGCGCCATGCCGGTGGTGATGGCCAGCCGCGCGGTGCTGCATTCGGATGCAAACGGCACCCTGGTGCCCGGCGCGCTGGACACCGTGACGATGCCGGTGCAGATCCTGACTGGGGCCGCCAGCCCGCCCGTCATCCCCGCCATCACCCGCAGCCTCTGCCGCCGTCTGCCCGCAGCCGCGCACACCGCGGTGCCGGGCGCGGGCCACATGCTGCCAATTACCCACCCGGCGGAAACCGCCGCGCTGCTGCGCCGCTTCTGGCAGGCGCACTGACCCTTTGCACCACCGCGATGGACGCGGCAGGATAGGGGCCAAGGCCCGCAGACAGGAGACGGCACAGATGGCATCGAAAAAGGACCTGCTGAAAACCCTCCTCAAAGGGCTGGAGACCGGCGACCCGGCCTCTGCCTCCGTCGTCAACGAGGCGAAATACATCCAGCACAACCCGCAGACCCACGAGGGCAGCGAGGGGCTGGCGGTGCTTTTCGCCCGCCTCGCCAAGACCTCGCCCCGCGTCACCTTTAAACGGGTGTTCGAGGATGGCGATTTCGCCTTTGCCCATATCGAATACGATTTCTCCTCGCTGCGCGCGGCCTTTGAGGTGTTCCGCTTCGAGGACGGCCAGGCCGTGGAGCATTGGGACAATATCCAGTCCCTGCGCGGCCCCAACCCGTCAGGCCGCGGCATGCAGGACGGCGCCACGGAGATCACCGGTCTGCACAAGACCGGGGCCAACCGTACCCTCGCGCGCAGTTACACGGAGAAGGTGCTGATCGGACGCCAGCTGGACCTCCTGCCGGATTTTGTCCGCGCGGATCTCATCCAGCACAACCCGGACCTTGCCGACGGCCTGCCTGCCTTGAATGACGCGCTGGCAGCCACGGAAGACGGCATGCCCGTAATTCAGTACCAGCATCTCCACCGGGTGCTGGCAGAGGGCAACTTCGTGCTCTGCGCCTGCGAGGGCCAGCGGGGCGGCATCCACACCAGCTTCTACGATCTCTACCGCATCGAGGACGGCAGGATCGCCGAACACTGGGACACGATCGAAGCCATCCCCCCGCGCAGTGAATGGAAGAACGGCAACGGCAAGTTCTGACAACAGGTGCCAAATGCTCTATCCTGTGCCTGACCGGTGAAACGCGCGGCAAACAGCAGGAGGCCCCCATGCCCGGACTGGATTTCTGGTATTCGATCGGCAGCACCTACAGTTACCTCACCGTGATGCGTATCGGTGACGCGGCAGCGCAGGCGGGCATTCCCGTCCGATGGCGCCCCTTCAACGTGCGCCATGTGATGACGGTGCAGAACAACATCCCGTTCAAGGACAAGCCGGAAAAGACCGCCTATATGTGGCGCGACATCGAACGCCGCGCCGGGCGCTACGGCTTTCACGCAAGGCTGCCCGCGCCTTATCCGCTGCCGGAACTTGTACTGGCCAACCAGGTCGCCGCGCTGGGCGCGGCAGAGGGCTGGGGCGAGGCCTATACCCAGGCCGCCTACCGCTGCTGGTTTGAGGCCGGCCAGCCTGCGGGCGAGGACCCGAACCTTTCCGCCAGCCTCCAGGCCGCGGGCCAGGATCCAGACCGCGTGCTGGCAGAGGCGGTGTCGGACAAGACCGTCAAACTGCTGGCGGACGCAACGGAAGAGGCAATGGCGCTGGGCATCTTCGGCGCGCCCAGCTTCGTTGTAGCGGGGGAGGTCTTCTGGGGCGACGACCGGCTGGAGGACGCCCTTCTCTGGGCGCAGGGCAACCGTTAGGCGCCGCCCCGCGAGAAATCACAGCAGCGACAGGAACGCCCGGATATCTTCCTCCGGCACCGACCAGTCGCAGACAAACCGGGCCGTGACCATCTCATGCTCCGGCCCCTGCAGCAGCCCGTCCCACAGGTGATAGATCGCACCTGCGGCGAACAGCCCTTGATGCTTGCGGCGGGGCAGGGCGGCAAAGATCATGTTGGCCTGGGCGGGATGGGTGAAATGCGCGCCCGCCGCCTCCAGCCCCTCGGCCAGCAGCGCTGTTTTCGCGTTGGCCGCGCGGGCATTCTCCAGCCACAGATCGTCGCTCAGATAGGCCAGCATCTGCGCCGACAGATAGCGGTGCTTGGAAAACAGATGCGCGCCGCGCTTGCGGCGGTACTCGAACTCCTGCGCGTGGCGGGGATCAAAGAAGATCACCGCCTCCACCCCCATGCAGCCGTTCTTGGTGCCGCCGAACGAGATCGCATCAACACCGGCTTTCCAGGTCATCTCTGCAGGCGTGCAGCCCAGCGACACCAGCGCATTGGTAAACCGCGCGCCGTCCATATGCACCGGCAGCCCGTATTCCTTGGCCGCTCCGCAGATGGCCTGCAGCTCCGCAAGGCTGTAGACGGTGCCGAATTCCGTCACCTGCGTCAGCGACACCGGCCCCCGCTGCGGCCCGTGCACGCCGCGGGTTTCCTCACCCTCGATGGCAGCGCGCAAGCCTTCGGAGGTCATCTTGTCGGCCTCGGTCACCAGCGTCAGCTTGGCGCCCCCGGTGTAGAACTCCGGCGCGTTGCATTCGTCCATGTTGATATGGGCAGGTTTGGTGCAGAACACCGTCTGCCAGGGCTGCGCCAGGGTCGACAGTGCCAGCACATTGGCGGCGGTGCCGGTGGCCACCAGATAAACAGCCGCCTCCGGCGCCTCGAAAATCCCCCGGATCCGCTCTGTCACCTCGGCCATTTCCGCGTCCGCGCCATAGCCCATGGCATAGCCCTGGTTGGCCCGCGCCAGCGCGTCGAGGATCTGCTGCGGCACCGGGCCGGAGTTGTCAGAGGCGAAATGCATCAGCGAAGTCCCTTGGTCAGCCAGTGGTATTGCCTAGCAGTAGGCAGTTCCGGCGCCGGTGCCAAGGCCGTTCCGGGCAGCCGCCGGCTCAAAACAGCTGCGCAAACAACAGCCCCAGCCCAATGCCGGAAATGGTTCCCGCCGTCGCCCATATCATCAGCTGCTTGCCAAGGCGGTACTGATGCCAGGCCTTGATTTCACTGGCTTGCTTGCTGCTCAGACCCAGGGTCGAAAGGAACTCCCGGGCTTTGTAGGTCTCTCTTTCGCTGAAATAGGTGCCGTGCTCGAATGGCATCTGCCGCCCTCCTCATTGGGAAACCTTTTGGGATTCCCTCATCATGGCGGCGGGGTTGCACGCAATGCAGCCTTAAATTGCATTCCTGTTTAATAGCGGCATACCTTGCGCAGGCAGCAGGCTCAGCCGGTCGGCTCTTCAATGATGTGGTCTTCCCACTCATCCTCGGCGATCTCAAACTCCGACACCGTCCAGCCGCGCACTGAAACGCCAGCCTCATGCACGCTTTCCGGCGTTCCGGTCAGCAGCGGGTGCCATTCCGGCAGCGGTTTGCCCTGCCACAACAGGCGGTAGGCGCAGGTTTCCGGCATCCAATAGGCGTGGGTGTCCAGGTTCTCAGGCTTCAGCACGATGCACTCGGGGATGAACTGATGGCGGATCGGATACTGGGCGCAGCGGCAGGTCGCGTCATCCAGCAGGCGGCAGGCCACCCGCGTCAGGGCAACCTCGCCGGTCTCCTCATCCTCCAGCTTGTTCAGGCAGCATTTGCCGCAGCCGTCGCACAGCGCTTCCCATTCCTTCTGGTTCAGGTCCTTCAGCGGCTTCTTCTCCCAGAAGCGCTGGCCCAGGCCGGAGCGGTCGATCACGTCTTTTGCAGGTTTCATAGCGCCGCCAGAATGTCACGCGCCTCGGCGCAATCCGCGTCCATCTGCGCGATCAGCGTGTCCAGCCCGTCGAACTTCATCTCCGGCCGCAAAAAGGCGACCAGCCCCACCGACAGCGTCGCGCCGTAAAGATCGCCGGAGAAATCAAACACGAATGTCTCGATATTCGGGACCACGCCCCCGAACATCGGCCGCACCCCGACAGAGGCGGCACCGCGGTAACTGCCCTTATGCGGCCCGTCCAGGACATCGACCAGCACTGCATAGACGCCAAAGCACGGCTGATGCAGCCCGTCGATCGACATGTTGGCTGTCGGGAAGCCCAGCTCCCGCCCGCGCTGCTCGCCGCCGATCACGGTGCCCTCGATCCGGTGCCAATGGCCCAGCATCTCCTTGGCATCGGCAGGCCGCCCTTCGCTCAGCGCATTGCGGATCGCGGTGGAGGACACCGCGTGTTCGGAATATTCCATCAGGGGCGCAATCGTTACGCCAAACCCGTACTGTTCGCCAAAGCGCTGCAGGTCTTCGGCATTGCCCGCGCGCCCCTTGCCGAAACAGAAATCGGCACCCACCACCACATGCGCCAGCCCCAGCCCTTCAGAGATCACGTCGCGGGCAAACTCCTCCGGCGTCAGGCTCGACAGCGCGGTGTTGAAGTTCAGCTCATAAAGCCGCTCCACCCCCAGCTTCTCCAGCCGGTGAGCGCGGGTCTCGGCGCGCATCAGCCGGAACGGCGGCGCATCGGGGGCAAAATACTCGCGCGGGTGCGGCTCAAACGTCATCACCCCCAAGGGCGCCCCCGGGGCGGCCTTGCGGGCCAGCTCGATCACCGACTGATGGCCCAGATGCACGCCGTCGAAATTGCCGATGGCAACGGTGGCGCCCCGGTCCTGGTGTTCGACGAATTCATAATCTCTGACGATACGCATGGCGCATCCGTACCTGCACCGCGGCGGCGGTTCAAGCGGCCAGTGCGGGAGGGGGAGAGAGCCGGGAGGGCGCCTGCACGCGGGGTGGCGTTGCAACGGCTATGCATGGCAGTTTATCCCTGCAACGTCCGTACAACTCATCATGGGACTACTGCACTTGCCAAAGCGCCAGCCCGGTGGGGCGGGCAGGCGCTCGCCCGGCGGCGCTGCGCGCCTTGATTCCGGGCGGGATGGCCTACCCTCACTGGGGCGTTGCGCCCCCACCGTACGCCCCCTTCACGCAACCCTCACGTGTAAATGCCAAACTGCCTCCTGATCGCGATCCCCCGCCATGGCTCTGCGCATGGGCCATGATACGAGGCGCAGGCATCTATGGGCTGCCTGCGCGACACCCCGGAGACCGGCCCTGATAAAAAGGGGGTCGTCCAAGCGAACTTGTCCGAGCAGGCCCCCGGCGGGGTCTGTCCACCTCCACCCGGCGGCGCCGCCCCCTTAATTGGGCTTCAGCGCATAAACGGAAACAAAATGGCCGGAACGAAACAGACCGGCAAAGAAAAACCGCCAAGGGCAAAGGCCCCCGGTGGCTGAAACGGCTGCGTGCGGAAAATTCAGTCGAACTTGCGCGAGGGCGCCATCACCATGGCCTCGCCCACCAGCACCTTCTTGCCATCCACGATGCAGCGGCAGTCCAGCTTGACCCGGCGCTTGTCGATCACGATGTCGGTCACCTCGACCTCCGCCAGCACCAGATCACCCGGGCGCACCGGTGCCAGGAACTTGAGCGACTGGCTCATGTAGATGGTGCCATGGCCCGGCAGCTGCTCGCCAATGACGGCAGAGATCAGCCCAGCGGTCAGCATCCCATGCGCAATCCGGCCTTCAAAGATGGTGTCCTGGGCATAATCGTCGTCCAGATGCACCGGGTTGCGGTCAGTCGACACCTGGGCGAATTTCTCGATGTCCTCATCGGTGATGACTTTGCGCAGGTAACGCACCATGCCCATCTCGATGTCCTCGATGCAGATGGTTCCGCGCGGCATGTTGTCCAACATTTCATCCTCCGTTCGCCCGGTCCTGCACGTGTTGCTTGACCGTTCGGCGTTGTAACTTTTGCGCGCCACCATGGCCGCTTGCGCAACTTTATTACTTTGCAACTGCAGAAAATCAAGCGATTCTTGAAAAGAATGGCCGCCTGGACCGGCCCGCAGCCGCTGCTGTTGAAAACGCACAGGTTTTGCCCCAGCCTTTGCGGGGAGTGGAGGAGGCGCGGAATGGTGATTTTCAGATGTGCCGTTGCGGCGGCGGCAATGGCGGCCTGCACAACCGCTCAGGCGCGGGAGCAGGTTGCAATCGAGCTTGTGCTCGCGGTTGACACCTCTGTCAGCGTGAGCGCTGAGGAGTACCGCTTGCAGATGTCGGGTATTGCCGAGGCCTTCAGAACGCCCGAAATTGCCGGCATCATCCAGAGGCAGCCCAACGGAGTCGCCGTGACGCTGGTTCACTGGAGTGTCGGAAGCCTCAACCGCCAGGCGGTGGGCTGGCGGCATTTGCACGGCCTGGAAAGCATTCTGGCGTTTTCCCGGCTGGTGGATCAGGCGCCCCGCTCCAGCACGGGCCGCGGCACCTCGATCGCCTATGCCATCGACTATGCAACCAGGCTCATCGAAACCAACGGCTTTGACGGCACGGCGCGCAAAATTGACATTTCGGGAGACGCAAGGAACAACTCGGGGCCTTCGCCCGCCTATTTCCGGGACAAGGCGGTTGCGCTGGGCATTACCATCAACGGCCTGGTGATCCCGGATGGCGACCGGGAACTGGTGAGTTATTACCGGTACCTGGTCACCGGCGGCGATGGCTCCTTTGTCATGACGGCAAGCCGCGGCGAGGATTTCGCGGCGGCAATGCAGCGCAAGCTGTCCCGGGAGCTGGACCTGTTCCTCTCGATGAACACAGCCGAGTAAGGGCGGGGCATCCTGCCCCTGCCGCGTTCCCCCGGGTCTCCTGTCCCGGCACAGCTGGCTGTTTTACCGCAAGAAACCGATGGCATAGCTCGGTGCGGACTGCTCCTGCGCCAGATAGGCCGCCAGCGCATCTGCATCCGGCTGGACCGATGTCTTTGTTTCTCTGGCCGCAAGCCCGCCGGTGATGAACAGGGAATCGATGCCTTCCCCCATGGCGCCGGCAATATCCGTATGCGGCCCGTCGCCGATCGCCAGGATCTCGGAATCGGCAATCCCCGGCGCCACTTCCCGCAGCCGCAGCCGGGCCAGGTCGTAAATCGGCGGATGCGGCTTGCCGAAATACAGGCTCTCGCCGCCCATCTCCGTGTAAAGCCGCGCCAGCGCGCCCGCGCACCATTCCCGCGTTTCGCCGCGGTCGACAATGATGTCGGGGTTCGCGCACAAGAGCTTCATGCCCATCTGCTTGGCATAGAGGAAATCGGGCCGGTTCACCTCAGGGTCCGCCATCGTGTCGAAGGGCCCGCAGCAAACGATGCCCTCCGCTTCCTTCAGCGGCACCCGGGTGATCTCCACCGGATCATGGATCACGTGCAGGGGCTCAAAAAAGCCCGCATCGCGCTCCCACTCGCCCATGAAATAGACCTTGTTTCCCACCGCACCCGTGAACATCGCCGCCCGCGCGCTGTCGCCCGAGGTGGAGATGGTGTCATAGGCATCATCCGGCACATTGAACTGCCCCAGCTGCGCCGCCACGCCCGCGCGCGGTTTCGGCGAGTTTGTCACCAGCACCACGATGCCGCCTTGTGCGCGGTAGGCCTTCAGCGCCGCCACCGCATCCGGAAAGGCGGTGATGCCGTTGTGCACACAGCCCCACAGGTCCACGAACAGCGCCTTGTAGCGGCTGGAAACTTCGGAGAGGGAGGTGATGATCTGGGTCATGGCCGGGCCTTCGCGCATGTTGCTGTTGCGGCCAGCTATGGCAGAGACCGCAGCATAAGGCCAGCCGCTGGAGGCTGCTCCCTGACAGGACAAACTGCGGCTCTTCCGTTTAGCTACCGTAAAAAATCTGCACCAGCCCTGCTGATTTTTCAAAAAATTAACCCGGGTGATTTTGCCTGCAGAAAACAACCTTGTGGTGAGTTTATCATGTTTCGCAGTCCTTCTATGTTACGCATAACACCCCTGAAACGCCGTCTGATGCTGTCCGGCGTCATTGCAATGTCCTCGGTTCTGATCCTGGCTGCAGTGTCGCTCTTCAGCCTGTGGCAGAGCGAGCTGAACCTGGAAGAGCAGATCAACGTGACCCAGGCGGTCCGGCATGAGCTGACAGCAGACATCGCCCACAGCCACATCAGCGCAGCGGTGGTCTCGGCGGTGGTGCTGGGCCAGGACGGGGCAGAGGACAAGAAGGCGGAGCTTCAGGCCATGATCGAAGAGGAGGCGCAGAAGTTCCGCTCCGAGATGGACGCGCTGCACGCACTGGAACTGCCGGAGCATATCCGCGGCATGGTGTCCTCTCTGCTACCCCTGGTTGACGGCTTCAACAAGACCGGCGCAGAGGTTGCGGCACTGGCCTTTATCAATACGCAGAACGGCACCGATGCGCTGCCTGCCTTCCAATCCTATTCCGCCAATATCTCCGAAAAACTGACCAAGCTGGGCAAGGCGATCAAGGCATCAGCGGCAGAAACCGCGGTAGAGGCGCGGCAGTATAATTATAACCTGCTCTATCTTGTGCTGGGGATTTCGGCGGTTGCGACGCTGGTCATGCTGCACAACTCGCGCAAGGTGACGCAGACCATCACCCTTCCGATCGAAAGGATGCGGGCAGCCCTGCATGAGGTGGCGCAGGGCGACTTCAGCCTCAGGGTTGCGGACCGGATGCGGGCCGATGACTTCGGCGAGATTGCCAAGGACATCGATGCGGTTTCGGGCCGCGTGGTCAAGGCGCTGGAGGAGCAGAACAAGCTGCGCCAAGAGGGCGAGAAGGTGATCGAGCGGCTGCGCCAGGCGCTGCAGCATCTGGCAGCAGGCGACTTCAGCGATCAGATATCCGAGCAATTCGGCGCCGAATACGATCCTCTGCGGGTGAACTACAATGAGACCGTCGATAAGCTGAATGAGCTTCTGTCCCAGGTGGTGCAGGCTGGCGGGCGGCTGCACAGCCAGGCGGACGGCATCCGCACAGCGGCAGAGGATCTGTCGGCGCGCACCGAAAGCCAGGCAGCCACGCTGGAACAGACCGCCGCGGCGCTGGAGCAGATGACGGCCAGCGTCAATTCTGCGGCCCAGAATGCGCAGGAGGTGCAGGGCGCAGTGGAAACCGCCCGCGCCGACGTGGAGCGCAGCGGCGAAGTGGTTGAGGGCGCCATTGCCGCCATGAATGAGATTGAAAACTCTTCCAGCCAGATTGGCCAGATCATCGGCGTCATTGACGATATCGCCTTCCAGACCAACCTCCTGGCGCTGAATGCGGGTGTCGAGGCCGCCCGGGCAGGCGAGGTCGGCCGCGGCTTTGCGGTGGTTGCCTCCGAGGTGCGGGCGCTGGCGCAGCGCTCTTCCGATGCGGCGATGGAAATCAAGACCCTGATCAGCGCCAGCACCGCCCATGTGCAGGACGGTGTCCACAAGGTGGACGGCGCGGGCAAGGCGCTGGAGACCGTGGTCACCCAGGTCAGCCGCATCACCGAGCTGGTGGCCGGCATTTCCCGCCAGTCGGCGGAACAGGCGCAGGGGCTGAACGAGATCAATATCGGCGTGGCCCAGCTGGACACGGTGACCCAGCAGAACGCCTCCATGGTGGAGGAAACCGGATCCGCCATCCGCGCGATGAGCGGCGAGACGGTAGAGCTGAACAGCATGGTTGGCCAGTTCGTGCTGCTGGACAGCGGCGCGGGACCGGCGCCGCAAGAGCAGGCGCAGGCAGAGGCCGCACAGCCGAACCCGCAGACGGACGCGGAGGCCAGGTATTCAGAGGCCATGGCTGGCGCGCTGGAAGAGGACCGCTGGGAGGACTTCGGCGACGAAGGAGACGCCTGGACTGGCGGCGAAGACGCGGAACCGGCCGCCCGCTCCGCCTGACTGGCTGAGCGGGGCAGATTGCCCAGGCGGCGGCCCGGCCGGGGCTGCCGCTTTAGCCGTTACAGGGAAATCAGCCCCTGTTTCAGCGCCAGCGCCAGGGCGTGCTCGCGGGTGGCAGCCCCCAATGTCTTGCGGGCATTGGAAAAATGCAAGGTGACCGCGGCCTCCGACAGGCCTAGTTTTTCGGCGATGCGGGCGGTCATCATGCCTTCGGCCAGCAAGGACAGTACCTCACGCTGGCGCGTGGTCAGCAGCGGCGGGGCCGGGGGGCCGTAGCGCTCACGCGGCGGCGGGGCGTCCTGTTCGATGGTGCTGGCCAAGAGGGCTGAAAACAGCTGCATCTCCAAGGCGCTGTTGGATCTGGCGGTGCGGATGTCCTCGGCGTAGCCAAGCGTGACATATTTTCCCGCTCCGTGCGGCGGGCCGAAACGGGTGCAATGCAGAGTGGCAAAGCCGGCGTCCTTGAGCCCGTGGTTATAGGCCACAGCTTTGCCCGGTACATCCCCGCTCTGCTGCAACGAGCCGCACTCCAGAACCATACTGCCGGGGCGTGCAGCAAGCTCACTGACAAGGGGGTCCACTTCGACATATCCTTCGCACAGGTATTCCTCCATCCAGCTGTCTGGCATGTCGGTGCTGATCCAGCTGATGTCTTTCAATGTGCCGTCTGCCTGGGCAACCAGGATGCTTTTGATGCCCATCCGCTGCGCCACGTCCTGAGCGGCCTGCCAGCGCCAGGCAGGGTCCTGCGGGTGCAACAGCCTGTCCAGCGTATCGATCAACTCGTTCTTCATACCCGCCCCAATCGCAAACCCGCCGCAAATTTTCCGGCCCGGCCGCGAGGGCCCGGCTACCTCTGGGAGAATTCACAGACCTATAAATATCCCTAGGTTGGCCGGCAGGCGGCTTTCACGCAATGTTTTTTCGCGGCCGGACATCTTCCGGGGGGCCGCTGTTTCCGGCGGGTGCGCGTGTGATGAGTGAGTGGTGGCAGCCCCGTTTCGGCTTGGCTTCAGGGGGACTGGGGCCAGACGCGCGCGGGCGCTGGCAGCGCAGCCGCCGGAAACCACCCGGCGGCGGCCGCGCAGGAGCAGATTTCAAGGAGCATTCAGGATGATATCAGTGAAACAGCATTTGGCGGCCGCCGCCGCAGCCTTCGCCCTGGCAGCGGTGCCGGCCAGCGGAGCATGGGCCGGGGCCAAGCCGAAAGGGGCCAAGGCAACGCCGCCGGAGGTGATCATGCAGCTTTATGCCGGCAAAACCTCAAACTGGAGCCGCGGCGGTCATGCCTACTGGGCGCCGGACGGCAGTTTTGAAGGCGTCAACAAAAGCGGCGATGCGGTGGGCATCGGCAAATGGTACGTGACCCGCAAGGGCAAGCTGTGCAACGAAGCCGACTGGCACAAGGCGGTGGATGGCGTGGTAAAGACCGTTTCCAACGAAAGCTGCTGGCAGTTCGTCACCGCACCGGACGGCTCGGTCTGGGAGCGTTACCTGGGCGAGGACGGCAGCTGGTACCGGCACAAGCCGGAAAAGCAGGTCAGCGGCAACAGTCAGAGACGCCTGTTCCGGAAAATCAGCAAGCGCCTGGGGCTGTAACGCGGTCCTGGCCAGCAGGCCGGCGTGGCCCGCGAACCGGAAAGCGGTCCGGGAATTCCCTATTACTCCAAGACCTCCCTCGACAAAAAAAGGCGCCCTGCGGGGCGCCTTTTGCTGTCTGGATCCGCGGTGCGGATCAGACTTTGAGGTTCGGAATGATCTGCTTCTTGCGGGACATGATGCCCGGCAGAACCACGGTGTCGCCGGCGGCATCGGCGCCAAAGGACTTGGCGGCGACGGTTTTCACCAGGTCGTTCGGCACCAGCAGGGTGGCTTGCTCGTTCAGGATGTCGACCACGAACAGCAGCACCTGATCGACGCCATCCTCAGCCGCGACGGAGGTCATCGAGTCCATCAGCGAGGCCTTGCGGTCCAGCACCACGCCCGGTGCGGTGGTTTCCAGAACGGAGACGCGGAACTTGGTGCCGTCGACTTCGTATTCCTTGGAATCCATGCGGATCAGCTCGGCATCGGAGAAGGAGGAGACGTCGGATTTTGCGGCGAACATCTCGGCGGCGTATTCGGAGATGTTGATGCCCAGCTCACCCGCCAGCTTCTCGGCCACGGCCTTGTCATGGGCGGTGGTGGTCGGCGAACGGAATTCCAGCGTGTCGGACAGGATGCAGGTCAGCGCGGCGCCCTTGACCGCCTCGGGCATCTTGGCGGCACCGTCGCCCATCAGGTCGTGCATGATGGTGGCGGTGCAGGCCAGCGGGCGGATGGTGATGTCGATCGGGCCTTTGGTTTCCAGGCCGCCGACCAGCTTGTGGTGGTCGATGATCGCCTGCACATCGGCGCCGTTGATGTTGGCGGGCAGCTCTGCCGGGTTGTTGGTGTCGACGATGACAACCGCCGCATTATCGGCCACGTCGGCGATGATCTCCGGCTTTTCCAGGCCCCAGCGCTGCAGCATGAAGGCGGCTTCGGTGTTCGGCTCGCCCAGCAGCTTGGGGGCCGCGGCCACGCCTTTCACCTCGTTCAGGTACCAGGCCCAGACAATGGGGGAGCCGGTGGAATCGGTGTCGGGGGATTTATGGCCGAAAACTTGGATGGTCATGGGGCTGTCCTGTTGATGCATAAGGTCACAAAGGCGGGATTTGCGCGCCTTATAGGGCTGGCGCGCAGGCTTGTCACCCCGCTGCTGCTGCAATGCGGCGTTGTGTTCAGAGCGAGGATAGGAACAGGATTTAGAACGGCGCGCGTTCGAGCGTGTAGCCCTGTTGCTGCAGGAGATTCAGCACGCCGGTTTCTCCGGGCAGATGCAGTGCGCCTGCGGCCACCACGATGAGGTCGCCTTCTGCGGCTTCGATCACCGGAATCCAGTTGCGGTTACGGTAGTCGATCAGCTCCGTCATGGTGTCCTGCCACAGCGCCTCGCGCTCAGACCGGGTCAGCGCGCCGCTGTTCAGGAAGTCGCGTTCGCTGAGGAAAAGGGCATAAAGCGCCTGCTCGTCGAAATAGGATTCAACCGTGGTGATGAAGCCGTCGGTGCCGCTGCCCAGCATGGCGGTAAAGGCGCGCAGCTGGCGGATCTGCTCTTCCAGCGGGTCGGAGTCCATCATCCGGATGATCGTCATCGGATCCTCCAGCGACTGCACCGGCACGCCTGCGGCCCCGGCCGCCTCGCCAAGGCGCAGATCGAGGCCGCGCTTGATGTCCTTGTCCTGGCGTAGGCAGGGCGGGAAGGCCAGCGACAACGCCAGGAACCAGGGCCGCATCTTGGCGGCCATCCAGGCAGGCATGCCGTGGTTGCGGATGATGGCGGCCAGTTCTTCCCATTCCTGCGGCGGCAGCCGGTCGATCAGGCTGGGGCCTTCGGTGATCAGCATCAGGGAGGGGGTGCGGCCCAGTTCGGCTTCGAAATCCGCCTTGTCGGCGGGGCTGGCCTCCATCAGCAAGAGGTCCGCCTGCTGCACCAGCGGGGCGAGGCGCGCGGTGATCTGCGCCATCCGCGGGTCATTCACATGCAGGGTGCCGATCACATGCAGGGTGCGGCTGCCGCGCCGCGCAATCCAGTGGTTGCCTGCGGCATAGGGCATCGCGCTGATACGGGCCTCAAGCCCGGCGCGCTCCTGCGGTGTCATGGTGGTGCGCAGGTCGGTGCCGGTGCAGGCGGCCCAAAGGGAGGCCGGCAGCAGCAGGAAAAACACGGTCAGAAAGAGGCGCATGAAATATCAGTCCTGAAAGAGTGGAACGGCTTGGCCGGGGGAGCCTACCACGGGGCGCGGGTCAGGCTGAAGCCCCTGGACTGGAGAAGGTTAAGCAGGCCGTTTTTGCCCGGCAGATGCGCCGCGCCGACGGCGACCACAATCCGGTCCTGGCTGGCGGCACCGATCACCTGCATCCAGCGGAGGTTGCGCTGGTCCAGCAGGCGGCGGTTGTATTGCGTCCATAGCCGCTGGGTTTCGGCACGGGAGAAGCTGCTGTACTGGGCGCTGATCCAGGGGGCGAGCACGAAGGAGGTCCAGACGCTCTGGTCGAAATAGGCCTCAACCGGGGTGGCGTCCTCGGGTTTGCCGGACTGGATCAGCTGCAGTTCAAGCTCCAGCATCCGGGCCTGATCCCGCAGCGGCAGGCCGGAGATGGCGGCCAGCGCCTGCTCTGGCGTTTCCAGCGCGCCGAGCGGGATCCGTTTGCGGCGGGCGAAATCGGAGATCCGGTCGTCCAGCCCGCGACGCAGGCCGAAGCCATAGGGGCGGCAGCCGCTTTGCACCACGAACATCGAGATCGCCCAGGGCTGCATCCGGTTCATGGTTTCCAGACTGGCGCCGCTGACCCGGGTGGTCAGCTTGAAGCGCTGCCAGGCTTCGGGCGTCAGCAGATGGCGCAGCTCGCGCCCCTGCGGCAGCAGAAAGCTGCGCGCCATTGCAGGCGGCATCCTGTCCAGCCGCTCCATGTCCTGGTCCGAGGTTTCAAGGTAGATCGCCTGTGCAGACACCAGCGCCGGGCGCAGGGTGCGCATCACCTTGGCCATGCGGGCATCGCCGCCGTGCATGGTGCCGATCACGTGGATGGTGCGGCGGCCCTTGGCGGCGACCCAGTGGTTTCCTTCGGAAAACGGGGTGGCGGCCATTTCGCGGTCCAGCTGCGCCCGGGCGGCGGGCGGCAGGTGGTCGCGGTAGTCGATGCCGCGGCAGGCGGCAAAACCGGCGGTGGCCTGCAGCATCAGCGCAAGTGCCAGTGCAATCCGTTTCATCACGCGCCCTTTCCCCGGGGTTCCGGAACTCTTGGCCTGACTTATGAGCCTAGGGCGGGGCAGGGGGGACGGCAATGCAGAACCCTGCGTTGCCCCGGAAAACCCGGGCGGCGGATTGCCATCGGCGCAGCTTCCTGCCAGTCATGGGGCATGGAACGCGAGGATCAGCTCTATGCGCCGGTGAAGGCGCTGCTGGAGGCCCAGGGCTATGCCGTCAAGGGCGAGGTGGGGGCGGCCGATGTGGTGGCTGTGCGCGGCGCGGAGCCGCCGGTGATTGTCGAGCTGAAGCTGAAGTTCTCGCTGTCGCTGTTTCATCAGGCCATCGCCCGGCTGGCCATTACCGACCATGTCTATATCGCGGTGCCGCGGCCCGGCGGGCGGCAGGCGCGGCGGATGATGAAGGACAATCTGGCGATGTGCCGGCGGCTCGGGCTGGGGCTGATCACGGTCCTGGCGGACGGGCGGGCAGAGGTGCATTGCGATCCCGGCCCTTATGCCCCGCGCAAGTTGAAGAAAAAGCAGGCACGGCTGCTGCGGGAGTTTCAGACCTTGCGCGGCGATCCCAATGCGGGCGGCGCCACACGGCACGGCATTGTCACCGCCTACCGCCAGGACGCGCTGGCCTGCGCGGCGCATCTGGCCGGGGCCGGCGCCTGCAAAGGGGCCGCGGTTGCCAAGGCCACCGGCGTTGCACGCGCCACCCAGCTGATGGCCAGGAACCACTACGGCTGGTTCGAGCGTGTGGAGACCGGCATTTACCAGCTGACGGATGCGGGCCGCGCGGGTCTGGTGCATTGGGCGGAGAGCTGGGAGGAACAGGGCGGCTCCGGTCCGGAGTTGTCCTGAGGCTCTGGTTTTTGTCATAAAAACAATAACTTGTTTGCGTCTGATCTGAAGCTGTCAACGGCGCGGAAAATCCTGCAATTTTTCTTTCACGAAGATGTTGACTCGGCCCGGATCGATGCCTAGCTTCCCCTCGTTAGCACTCAGCCCTATTGAGTGATAACGGCCCCGCCGGGGAGGCGGAGGTCCAACTGATAACAACCTTTGAGCCTTTTTAAGGAGCTGCAAAGATGGCATTGAAACCGCTGCATGACCGTGTGCTGGTGCGCCGCACCGAAAGCGAAGAAAAAACCGCGGGCGGCCTGATCATCCCCGATTCCGCCAAGGAAAAGCCGAGCGAAGGCCAAGTCGTCGCCACCGGCGAAGGCGCCCGTAAGGACAGCGGCGAGCTGATCGCAATGGCTGTGAAAGCCGGCGACAAGATCCTGTTCGGCAAGTGGTCCGGCACCGAAGTGACCGTCGACGGCGAAGAGCTGCTGATGATGAAGGAAAGCGACATCATGGGCATCATCGAGTAAGACCCCGGGATTTTCCCACGTCTTCTCTGATCCCACAATCGCTGAAACACACAGAATTTCTCTAGGAGAGTGAAAAATGGCTGCTAAGGACGTCAAATTCGACACCGATGCCCGCAACCGCATGCTGAAAGGCGTCAACATTCTGGCCGACGCCGTGAAAGTGACCCTGGGCCCCAAAGGCCGCAACGTGGTTCTGGACAAATCCTTCGGCGCACCGCGCATCACCAAGGACGGCGTGTCCGTGGCGAAGGAAATCGAACTGGAAGACAAGTTCGAGAACATGGGCGCCCAGATGGTGAAGGAAGTTGCTTCCCGCACCAACGACGAAGCCGGTGACGGCACCACCACCGCAACCGTTCTGGCCCAGGCGATCGTCAAAGAAGGCCTGAAGCAGGTTGCAGCCGGCCTGAACCCGATGGACCTGAAGCGCGGCATCGACCTGGCAACCGCCAAAGTCGTGCAGGGCATCAAGGACATGGCCCGCGAAGTGAAAGACTCCGACGAGGTTGCGCAGGTTGGCACCATCTCCGCCAACGGCGAAGCTGAAATCGGCCGCCAGATCGCTGACGCGATGCAGAAAGTCGGCAACGAAGGCGTCATCACCGTCGAAGAGAACAAAGGCATGGAAACCGAGACCGACGTGGTCGAGGGCATGCAGTTCGACCGCGGCTACCTGAGCCCCTACTTCGTTACCAACCCCGACAAGATGGTCGCGGATCTGGAAGACTGCATGATCCTGCTGCACGAGAAGAAACTGTCTTCGCTGCAGCCGATGGTTCCGCTGCTGGAGCAGGTGATCCAGTCGCAGAAGCCGCTGCTGATCATCGCTGAGGACGTCGAAGGCGAAGCGCTGGCAACCCTGGTTGTCAACAAGCTGCGCGGCGGCCTGAAAATCGCAGCCGTCAAGGCACCGGGCTTCGGCGACCGCCGCAAGGCCATGCTGCAGGACATCGCGATCCTGACCGGCGGCCAGGTGATCTCCGAAGATCTGGGCATGAAGCTCGAGTCCGTCACCATGGACATGCTGGGCACCGCGAAGAAGGTCTCCATCACCAAAGATGAAACCACCATCGTCGACGGCGCTGGCGAGAAGGCCGAGATCGAAGCACGTGTTGCCCAGATCCGCACCCAGATCGAAGAGACCACCTCTGACTACGACCGCGAGAAGCTGCAGGAACGCGTTGCCAAACTGGCAGGCGGCGTTGCCGTGATCCGCGTCGGCGGCATGACCGAAGTGGAAGTGAAAGAGCGCAAGGACCGTGTGGACGATGCGCTGAACGCGACCCGCGCTGCTGTGCAGGAAGGCGTGATCGTCGGCGGCGGTGTTGCCCTGGTGCAGGCCGGCAAAGGCCTGGAAGGCCTGGAAGGCGCCAACGCTGACCAGAACGCAGGCATCAACATCGTCCGCAAGGCCATCGAAGCGCCGCTGCGCCAGATTGCCGAGAACGCAGGCGTCGACGGTGCCGTGGTTGCAGGCAAGATCCGCGAATCCGCGGACAGCGCCTTTGGCTACAACGCGCAGACCGGCGAATATGGCGACATGTTCTCCTTCGGCGTGATCGACCCGGCCAAGGTGACCCGCACCGCGCTGGAAGACGCGTCCTCGGTTGCTGGCCTGCTGATCACCACCGAAGCCATGGTTGCTGACAAGCCCGCCAAAGAAGGCGCAGGCGCAGGCGGCGGCATGCCCGACATGGGCGGCATGGGCGGCATGGGCGGCATGATGTAATCATCAGCCATCCATCCGGATGACTTTGGGGGCTGCCTTCGGGCGGCCCCTTTTCGTTTTCAGGGGAGAAGAAGGCCCGCCTTGCGGGCCTGCCTCCGGCGGGAGTATTTGTGCAAAGGTGAATGCGGGAGGTTTAGAATGGTTGTTGGGCCGGATTTTTCGAGCAGCGTTAAGGAAGAGCATTTTGACGAGGTAGAGGCGCTTTTGCTTGCCGCCTTTCCCACCGATGCCGAAGCGCGGCTGGTGCGGCAGTTGCGGGCGGACGGAGATATGCTGGCCGAGTTTCAGAAGCCCTGGGACGGCAGGATCGGCGGCTATTACGCGCTGAGCCGGATGCAGGCGCCGGCGGGGTGGGCCTGTCTGGCACCGATGGCGGTGCGGCCCGAATGGCAGGGCGGCCGGCTGGCGGAGCGCAATCCGAATATGGAGGCCGGCGGGCCTGAGGATGAGTCCAATCGCAGGCCGTGGCGGTTCGGTACCCGGATGCTGCGGGAACTGGCGCAGTGCTATGAGATGCCGGCGGAGGCGTTTGAAGGGCAGCTTCCCGAAACCATCGTCGTTCTGGGAAAGCCCTCTTTCTACGGCCGCTACGGCTTCAGCCTGGAGCGGGCGCAGAAGCTCAAGAGCCCCTATCCGCTGGAATACACGCTGATCCTGCGCCGCGGCGATGATGTGCCGGAGGCGGAGCTGATCTATCCGCGGGCGTTTTCCGGCGGCAGCTGACACGAAGATTTCAGTGGCCGGGCGTGAGGGAGCGGGCTAGCTTTTTGAGAGACGCGCAACAGGAAAGGCTCCGGCACATGGCGACACCGGCAAGACCGATGCTGGCCCGTCTTTTGCTGGCCTTGGCTGTTGCAGGCTGTGCGGTTTCCCCGGTGGACCGGCTGGCCAAGCCGCCGAACCTCTATGTGACAGGGCGCAATTATCAGGCCGAGGAGGTGCCTGAGGCGCAGCGCTCGGTGGCGCCGCGGCTTCTCTATGTCACCAACCGCTCGCAGCAGGTGAACGGCGACGGGTCCGTGACCTATCTGGCGGAACGGTCGGATTCCATGGCTTTTGGTGTGGCCCAGGTTCAGTTCACGAGGGTGCAGGACTGGCCGGAACTGGTGGCCCTGACCCATGCCGATGGAAAGGGGCGGCTGCCGCGGCTGAAGGTGGCGGGCTACCGGGATAACATCCGATTCTCCAAAACACCGCTGCCTGCCGAACGGCGCGGCGGCCGTGTGGTGACCGAGGCGCAGGCTGAACAGGATTATGCGGCCTACGCAGCAGCCTTCCGTAAAGCGGTGGCGGCTGAGATCCGGCGGGCCGGGTCGGGGCGCATTCTGCTGTTTGTGCACGGGTTCAACAATGATTTCGATGAAGCCCTGACCACCCTGGCCAACATCTGGCATTACGCAGGCCGGCGTTCTGTTCCGATGGCGTTTTCCTGGCCCGCCGGAACGTCCGGCCTGTTCAAATACTTCCGCGACCGGGAGGCGGGGGATTTCTCGGTCTTCCATCTGAAGGAGACACTTGATCTGCTGGCGTCAGTGCCGGAGGTGGAGGACATCGATATCGTTGCGCATTCGCGGGGCGCTGATGTGGCCGCAACGGCGCTGCGGGAGCTGGTGATCCGCGAACGGGGGCGGGGGATCCGGCCGAAGATTTCGCTGAAAACCGGCACCCTGGTTCTGGCGGCGCCGGATCTGGATGTCGGCATTGTGCGCCAGCGGCTGATTTCCGAGCGGGTCTTTGCCGCCTTTGAGCAGGTCAATGTCTATATCAACCGTGATGACCAGGCGCTGGCCTTTGCCTCGATCCTGACACAGGAGGCGCGGTTCGGGCGTCTGGATGCCACCGATTTCGCGCCGGGCGAACTGGCCTCATTGAAGAAGGTCGGGCTGGTCCATTTCATCCGGGTCGAGGGCGCGGGCGGGGCCGGGCATTCTTATTTCCGCGACAACCCCGGTGCGATGTCGGACATTGCCCTGGCACTGCGGACACGGGCATTTCCGGGCGGAACATTGCGCCCGCTGGACCTGGATCACGACAATATCTGGACCCTGCACCCCAACTACCCCCTGGAACGGCTGCCGGATCTGGAACTGGATTTTGTGCAGGAGCGCCGCTGATTGAGAGCAGGCCGGGGCCCGAAAAATTCACTGGCGGGCGTTGCCATTACGCGGTAGCTGCCTTCCTATGCGCCTGTTTCTTCTCGTCTCTCTCACCATGGCAGCCTTTGCCGCGAACTCCATTCTCAGCCGGCTGGCGATCGGGGCCGGGCATATGGATGCGGGCAGCTTTGGCCTGCTGCGGCTGGCTTCAGGGGCGGCCATGCTGGTAATTCTGTGCCGGATGCAGGGGCTGGCGGTGCGGCAGGATTTGCGGGCGAGCCTGCAGGGCGGGGCGGCGCTGACACTTTATATCGCGGGGTTTTCGCTGGCCTATCAGCAGCTTGATGCAGGCCTTGGCGCGCTGGTGCTGTTCGGGGTGGTGCAGGTCACGATGTTCTTGTGGGGCGCGCTGCGCGGCACGCCTGTCAGCGGCGGCCAGGTGGCGGGTGCGCTGCTGGCCTTTCTGGGGCTTGCCTATGTGGTCTGGCCCGATGGCTCTGGCACGGCGCCCCTGGGGGCGTCGCTGCTGATGGCGGCGGCGGGGCTGGGATGGGGGATCTACAGCATATTGGGGCGCGGCGCGGCGCAGCCGCTGGCGGCGACGGCGGTGAATTTCCTGTGGTCCACGGCGATGTTCCTGCCGGTTGCCCTGTGGCTGGGCGGCGGCACGGTAAGCCTTTATGGCGCAGTGCTGGCGGCGCTGTCAGGCGCGGTGACCTCCGGCATCGGCTACGCGCTGTGGTACCGGCTGCTGCCGCAGATCCTGCCGGCAGTGGCCGCCACCGTGCAGCTGAGCGTGCCGGTGATCGCGATCCTGGCCGGGGCGGCGCTGCTGGGTGAGGCGATCGGCTTGCGGCTGGTCTTTGGCAGCGCGGCGGTCCTGGGCGGCATCGCGCTGGTGGTGCTGCGGGCGCCTGCACACAAAGCTTTGGCGGCGAAGTAGGAACCGGGGGCTTCCCTGTGCCGCCGCTTGCGCTTATCTGGGCGTCATGCGTGATGTTCTGAAATCCCTGTTGACCGCTGCTGCGGTGCTGCTGCCGCTGCCTGCGGCGGCTGATTGCGTGATCCTGCTGCACGGGCTGGCGCGTTCAGAGACCTCCTTTGCGGTGATGGAGGAGGTGCTGCAATCGCGCGGGTTTGACGTGGTGCGGCCCGGCTATGCCTCTACCGAACAGCCGGTTGAAGTGCTGGCAGAGCAGACCTTGCCTGCGGCTTTTGCAGACTGCGGCGGGCAGAGAACCCATGTTGTGACCCACTCGATGGGGGGCATTCTGCTGCGCCACTGGCTGCGGGGCAACTGGCCGGAAAACCTGGGCCGCGTGGTGATGATGGGACCGCCCAATCAGGGCAGCGAGCTGGTGGATGAACTGGGCGATTGGGAGGTTTTCGGCTATCTGAACGGCCCCGCCGGGCTGCAGCTGGGAACCGGAGAGGACAGCCTGCCGAAGCAATTGCCGGAGGTGGGGTTCGAGCTGGGGGTGATTGCCGGCAGCGAGACACTGAACCCGGTGTTCTCCGCGCTGATCCCCGGTGCAGATGACGGCAAGGTGTCGGTGGAGAGCACCAAGGTTGCGGGCATGGCGGCGCATCTGACGTTGCCGGTCACCCATACCTACATGATGAACAACCCGCAGGTGATGGCGCAGGCGCTGCATTTCCTGGAGGAGGGGAGGTTTGAGCCCGGCCTGGGCTGGCTGGCGGCAGTGGAAGAAATCATTGGCGAGGCCTGCCAGCTGAATGGCGGCTGTGAAGAGGCGGAACAATGACGTTGGAACTGACGCTGCAGGGCGGCGATGTGCTGCGTCCCGGCGGGCTGGAAACAGCTGGTGAGATCGCCATCGCGGGTGGTCTTGTGGCGGATGCGCCTGCCGGGCGGGTTGTGGATCTGTCAGGCTATCTGGTGCTGCCGGGGATCGTGGACGCCCATGGCGACGGGTTTGAGCGCCACCTGGCGCCGCGCCGGGGCGCTATGAAGCAGATGGCCGAAGGCGTGGTCGCTGCCGAGGCGGAGCTGGCCGCCAACGGGATCACCACCGCGGTGCTGGCGCAGTTCTATTCCTGGGAGGGCGGCCTGCGCGGCCCTGAGTTTGCGGCGCAGGTGTTTGAGGGCATCCAGGCGGTGCGCGGCTCTGTCGTGACCGATCTGATGCCGCAGCTGCGGTTCGAGATCCACATGCTTGAGGATTACGCCGGGCTGGCTGCGAAGGTGGCAGGCTGGCAGGTGCCTTATGTGGTGTTCAACGACCACCTGCCGCATGAGCGGCTGGCGCAAGGCAAGAAGCCGCCGCGGCTGACCGGCCAGGCGCTGAAGGCGGGGCGCAACCCGGAGGTGCACTGGCAGATGCTGAAGGACATGCATGCGCGCCGGGATGAGGTGCCGGGCCGATTGGACGCGCTCTGTGCGGAGCTGGCGGAGATGGGCATGCGCCTCGGCAGCCATGATGACCAGACGGCTGAAGACCGCGCGATCTGGCGCGAACGGGGTGCGCGGATTTCCGAATTCCCCGAGACGCTGGAGGCGGCGGAGGCCGCGTGTGCCGGTGGCGATCCGGCGATCCTCGGCTCACCCAACGTGGTGCGGGGCGGCTCGCACAAGGGCAATGCCTCCGCCGTGGAGCTGATTGCCATGGGGCTGTGTGACGCGCTCGCCTCGGATTACCACTACCCCAGCCCGCGCCGTGCGGCGCTGATGCTGGAACGCACTGGCCTGCTGGATCTGGCAGGCGCCTGGCGGCTGGTCTCGGAAGGGCCTGCGCAGCTGTTGGGCCTCACCGACCGCGGCACGCTGGAAGCGGGGAAGCGCGCCGATATCGTGGTGCTGGACAAGCAGACCCAGCGGGTTGCGGCGACAATTGCCGGCGGGCGCATCAGCTATATGGCCGGGGATGTGGCGGGGCGTTTCATCGCCTGAGGGGGGGGGGCGCCGCGCATCAGGCCGGATGGCCCTCTTTGCGGCGCGTGAAACCGGCGGGGCCGCTTTCACTGCCATCTCATATCCAGGCCGGCCGCTTCTTTCTGGTCAGAAGTACCCCGGGGGTCTGGGGGCAGCGCCCCCAGCCTTAGCTCTGCGGTTTCTGCACCCGGTTCACATGGCCCATCTTGCGGCCCGGTTTGGCCTCTTCCTTGCCGTAGAGGTGGAGGGCGCAGTCCGCCTCTTTCGCCAGTTCGGGGATGCGGTCCACGTCGTCGCCGATCAGGTTTTCCATCACCACGTCCGAATGCCGCTGGCCGTCGCCCAAAGGCCATCCGGCAACCGCGCGGATGTGCTGTTCGAACTGGTCGACGGTGCAGCCGTTCTGGGTCCAATGGCCGGAGTTGTGGACGCGCGGGGCGATCTCGTTGACGATCAGGCCTTGGGGTGTGACGAAAAGCTCGACACCCAGAACGCCGACATAATCCAGCGCATTCAGGATCTTGCCCGCCATCAGTACCGCGTCCATGCGCTGGCCTGTGCTCAGTTTGGCAGGCACGGTGGTGGTGTGCAGGATGCCATCGCGGTGGATGTTCTCGCCGGGGTCGAAACAGGCAATCTCGCCAGTTGTGCCGCGGGCAGCAATGACCGAGACCTCGTGGCTGAAATTGACAAAGCCTTCGAGGATCGAGGGCGCGCCTGCCATGGCGGCGAGCGCTTCGCCCGCGTCGTCAGCCGCTTTGATGCGGGCCTGGCCCTTGCCGTCATAGCCGAAGCGGCGGGTTTTCAGGATCGACGGCGCGCCGATCTCTGCCAGGGCGGCATCCAGGCTGGCCTGGTCGGTGATGTCGGCAAAGGGCGCGGTCTGCAGGCCGAGGTCCTGCAGGAAGGTCTTTTCCGTCAGCCGGTCCTGGCTGATCCGCAGCGCCTCGCGGCCCGGGCGGATCGGCTTTTGCGATTCCAGCAGGTCCAGCGCGGAGGTCGGGATGTTCTCGAACTCATAGGTGATCACATCGACCGAGGCGGCAAAGGCGGCCAGCGCCTCGGCATCCTCGTAGCCTGCGGTGGTCACGCGGTCTGCGACATGGCCCGCGGGCGGGTTGGCGCCGGGTTCAAAGATATGGGTCTTGAAGCCGAGGCGGGAGGCCGCAACCGAGAGCATCCGGCCGAGCTGGCCGCCGCCGAGGATGCCGATAGTGGCGCCCGGTTTCAAAGCCTGCGCGAGGGGATCAGTCATCGGAAGGTTCCTCGGGGATGGAGGCAGAAAGGGCGTCGCGCCAATCGTCCAGCCGCTGGGCCAGCGCGGGATCTTGCAGCGCCAGGATGCCCGCGGCCATCAGGCCTGCGTTGGCGGCGCCGGCGGAGCCGATCGCCATGGTGGCAACCGGGAAGCCCTTGGGCATCTGCACGATGGAATAGAGCGAGTCGACGCCGGACAGGGCGCGGGTCTGGACCGGGACGCCGACCACCGGCACCCTAGTCTTGGAGGCGACCATTCCGGGCAGGTGGGCGGCCCCGCCGGCGCCTGCGATGATCACCTGCAGGCCGCGGTCCGCCGCGGATTTGCCGTAGCTCCACAGCCGGTCCGGAGTGCGGTGGGCGGAGACGATCTTGGCCTCGTATTCAACGCCCAGTTCATCGAGGATATTGGCGGCTTCCTTCATGGTGGGCCAGTCGGATTGGCTGCCCATGATGATGCCCACTTTGATGTCACCCATGGATGGTGGCTCCTGTCGCGGCTTGTGGAGCGCGCACTATAGGGAAAGTTGCGGTTTTCGCAATGCGGGCCGGGCGGGAAAACCGCGGGATTTGCCCTGTTTTGCGGGGTTTGGCGCTATGCCGCAGGGGATTGGAGGCGGTGGCTCCCGCCCGCGCGGGGATGCAGGCAAGGTGCACCGCCCCCGCGGTTGGGCGTGGCGCCGCGCCCAGGCGCGGCGCGGGCGCATGCGGCGGGGCTTGCGGGATACTGGGAAGCGGGGCAGGGTGACGGCTGGATCAGGGAGGAGGTCAAGATGCTGGAACTGCGGCCCAATTGCGAGCTGTGCGACAGGGATCTGCCGCCCGATGCGGCGGATGCGCGGATCTGCAGCTATGAGTGCACCTATTGCGCGGACTGTGTGGAGCGGGAGCTGCACAATGTCTGCCCGACCTGCGGCGGCGGTTTTACGCCGCGGCCGGTCCGGCCCAGGCGGGCCTGGCGGGACACACTGAAGCTGGGGCTGGAAAACCATCCGCCGTCAACCCGGCGGGTGCATTCGAAGTTCAGCCGCGAGGATATCGCCGCGCATGTGGACCGCATCCGGCATCTGAAGCCTGAGGAGCGGTGAGCAGGGCCGCTTGCGCGGCCCTGACTCTTTTCAGGATCAGTCCCGCTGCGGCGGCAGGATCAGGTTCAGAAGCAGGCCCGCAACGCCGGAGAGGCCGATGCCTGCGAGGGTGAAGCCTTCGCCGAATTGCAGCGTGAGACCGCCGAGGCCGATGATCAGCACGGTGGAGATGATCACCATATTGCGGGCCTCAGACAGCGCCTCGCCCAGTTTGGCGAGCACCGACAGGCCGACCACGGTGACCATGCCGAACAGAAGGATCATGATGCCGCCCATCACCGGCATCGGGATGGTCGAGAGCGCGCCGGAGAGCTTGCCCGCAAAGGAGAGCGCGATGGCAAAGAGTGCGGCCCAGGTCATAATCGCCGGGTTGAAGGCGCGGGTCAGGGTGACGGCGCCGGTGACCTCGGAATAGGTGGTGTTGGGCGGGCCGCCCAGAAGGCCCGCGGCGGCGGTGGCGAGGCCGTCGCCCAGCATGGTGTTCTGGATGCCGGGTTTCTCCATGTAGTCGCGCTTGGTCACGCTGGAGATCGCCATGATGTCGCCGAAGTGCTCAATCGCGGGAGCAATGGCGACCGGCAGGATGAACAGGATGGCGGCGAGGTTGAACTCGGGCGCGACAAAGCCCGGCACCTTGAACCAAGGGGCATCCGCCAGCGGGGCGGTGTTGACCAGTGTCTCGCCAGAGACGGCGCCGATCACCAGCGCGGCGATGTAGCCCGCGGCAACGCCTGCCAGGATTGGCACCACCCGCATGATGCCGCGGCCCAGGATCGCAGTCAGCATGGTGGCCCCCAGCGAGATGGCAGCGAGCAGCAGGGCGGTGTTGCGCGGCATCACCTGGGTGTCGCCCGCCAGGCCGGTGGCCATGTTGACCGCAACCGGCGCCAGCGACAGGCCGATCACCATGATGACGGGGCCGACCACGACCGGCGGCAGCAGCCGGTGCAGGAAGCCTGCGCCAAAGGCGCGGATGGCAAAGGAGAGCGCGACATACAAGAGGCCCGCCGCGGCGAGGCCGCCGGTGGTGGCGGCCATGCCCCAGGTCTGCACGCCGTAGATGATCGGCGCGATGAAGGCGAAGGAGGACGCGAGGAACACCGGCACCTGGCCGCGGGTGACGATCTGGAAGATCAGCGTTCCAAGCCCAGCGGTAAACAGCGCGACGCTGGGGTCAAGGCCTGTCAGCAGCGGCACCAGCACCAGCGCGCCGAAGGCGACAAACAGCATCTGGGCGCCGATGAGGGCTTGTTTCGGGGTCAACTTATAGTCGGTGCTCTGGCTGGGAGGCGCAGAAGTGGGGTCGCTTGCGGAGGTCATTTTCGTTCTTTTCCCGGATCCTTGAAGTCTTTTTGCGGCAAGCTGATGCAGGTGCCGCGGGCAAAATTGTGCTGCTCCTAAACGGAAAATCCCGCTTTGACCATCCGGTCAGAAGGAGAAACCGCAGGCGCTGGACAGGGTGTCGCAACAGGGGCGGGCGGATGCCGGTTTTCTGCAAGCTGACGGCACGCGCACAGGGGTTTATCCTTGAGCAAAGCCACTGACGGAACATGCGCCATGAGCCACGACAGCGACCCGCTCCTCCAGCCCCTGCAGCTGCGCCATCTGACCCTGCGCAACCGGATCATGAGCACGGCGCATGCGCCCTCGTTCCAGGAGGGCGGCCATCCGCGCGACCGCTACCGGCTGTACCATGAGGAGAAGGCGCGGGGCGGCATTGCGCTGACGATGATCGGCGGGTCGACCAATATCGCGCCGGACAGCCCGTCGGTGTTCGGGCAGCTGTATGCGGGCGATGACAGCATCATCCCGTGGTTTCAGCGGCTTACGGACGGGGTGCGCAAGCACGGCGCGGCGGTGATGTGCCAGATCACCCATATGGGCCGGCGCACCGCCTGGGACGACGGGCACTGGCTGCCGGTGCTGGGGCCGTCGGGGCGGCGGGAACGGGCGCACCGGGCATTTCCCAAGGTGATGGAACAGGAGGATATCTCCCGCGTTATCAAGGATTTCGCCGCTGCTGCTGAACGCTGCCGGCAGGGCGGGTTCGACGGGATTGAGCTGCTGTCGCACTCGCATCTCTTGGGGCAGTTTCTGTCGCCGCTGGTGAACAATCGCGAGGATGACTACGGCGGGTCTTTCGACAACCGGCTGCGGCTGACGCTGCAGGTGCTGGAGGCGGTGCGCGCGGCGGTGGGGCCGGATCTGATCCTGGGGATGCGGGTCACGGGGGATGAGCTGGCGGAGGGCGGGCTGAGCGCCGCAGACTGCATCGAGGCCGCGCAGAAGATTGCCGCCACTGGCGCGGTGGACTTCCTGAACGTGCTGGCGGGGGCGCCGTATGACGATCTGGGACTGGCCGGCTGGGTGGCGCCGATGGGCATGCCCGCGGCGCCGGATCTGAATGTGGCGGGCGCGATCCGCGCGGCGGTGGATCTGCCGGTGTTCCATGCGGGCGGGGTGGCGGATATTGCCACCGCCCGCCATGCCATCCGCGAAGGCCAGGCCGACATGATCGGCATGACCCGTGCCCATATGGCCGACCCCTATCTGGTGGCCAAGCTGCAGCGCGGCGAAGAGGAGCGCATCCGCCCCTGCGTGGCGCTGGGCTATTGCGTGGACCGGGTCAATCAGGGCAAGCCCGCGGTTTGCGGCCATAACGCGGCGACGGGGCGCGAGGCAGTCATGCCGCATGTGATTTCCCCCGCGGAGGTGCGGCGCAAGGTGGTGGTGACCGGCGGCGGCCCGGCGGGGCTGGAAGCCGCGCGGGTGGCGGCGGAACGCGGCCATGATGTGGTGCTGTTTGAGGCCAGCGGCCGTCTGGGCGGGCAGATCGCCTTGGCGGCCAAGGGCATGACACGGCGGCAGATCTGGGGCGTGGCGGATTGGCTGATCTCAGAGGTGGAGCGGCTGGGTGTGGACGTGCGCCTCAATACTTACGCCGAGGCGGAGGATGTGCTGGCGGAAAGCCCGGACGCCGTGATCGTGGCGACCGGCGGCTGGCCGGAGACTTTGAACATTCCGGGCGGGCATCTGGTGGTGTCCAGCTGGGAGGTGCTGGGCGGCGAGGCGCGGGTTTCGGGTGAGGTTTTGCTGCTGGATGAGGTTGGCGACCACGCGGCGCTGGTCTGTGCAGATGTGATGGCGCGGATGGGCTGTGCGGTCACGCTGGCAACGCCGGACCGTATGGCGGGGCATGATCTGGGGCCGACGAACTCTGCCGTGGTCCTGCGCGATCTGGCGCGGCAGGGGGTGGTGTTCGAGAGTCTGCTGGGGCCGGTGTCGGTGGCCGCCGAAGGCAACCGCAAACGGGTCACCCTGCGGCATGTGCTGACCGGGGAGGTTACCTGCCGGGTGGTGGACCACGCTGTTTCGGAGCATGGCGTCACCCCGGCTGAGGATCTGTATCACACATTAAAGCCCAATTCGCGCAATCTGGGGCAGCTGGATCATCAGGAGATGATTGCAGGCCGCAGCCCTTATGCGGAGGTGAACCCGGCGGGGGCATACTGGCTGGCCCGCGCAGGCGATGCAGTGGCGGGGCGCAATATCCATGCGGCCATCTATGATGCGCTGCGGCTCTGCAAGGACCTCTGACGCCTGCCGCATAGAACGCCCGCAGCGCGCCGTCAGGCGCGCTGCCAGGCCCAACGCCGTTGCGGCGCAGCTGGCTGCGCCGCGCGGAGGGGGGAGCCCCGGCCGGTGCCTTAATCCCCGCGGAAGAAGGCGGCAACTTCAGTGATGATCTGCTGGTGTTTGGCGGCCCGCTCCGCGCCGCCGCCGCGGCAGATGATCTCGTCTCCGGGCTCTTCGGCAGCCAGAATGGCCTCTCCGGCGGGCGTGCAGATGCCCAGAAAGTCGAAATGCGAGAGCGTCTGCGGCTCGATGTAGCGCACGCTGGCGGCAGGCAGGGCGTTAACCAGCGCCCGGGATTCGATGTCCAGCGTCAGGCCGGAGTTCATGATGGGCGCACCGTAAACCAGCATCGGGCGGGTGATCCGTTCCAGGCTGCCCTCGTCGAAGCTTTGGGTGCCGCCCAGATCAAACAGTGCAAAAGCCTTGATCCGCGGATCGGAAAGATCTGCCTCCATGCGGGCGCGGTCCGCTGGTGTTTCGGCAATCTGCCAGCCCTTTAGAACACCGCAGACCAATTCCTCAGGCATTTGGCTGCAGGCGCGGGCCAGCTTGTCCGCATCGTAGCGCGCGCCGGCCAGCAGCGCCGCGGTGAAACCGCCGAGCGAATGACCGGCCATATAAATGCGGGCAGGATCAGCGAGCGCGGCAAGCTCCGGCGCGGTCAGAAGGTGATCAATGACGCGGGAGATGTCGCGCGGGCGCTGCCACAGCTGGCGGCTGAGGTCCGGCTCGCGCGACCAGGTGGAGGTACCGGGGTGGCTGATGGCCGCCACGGCAAAGCCTTGCCGGGCCAGCGCCGCGGCCAGCCAGGCCTGGTTCAGGGCGTTGCCGTACATGCCGTGCGACAGCACCACCAGCGGGAAGGGGCCGGGGGCGGGCTTGGCTGCCCGTGCGGCCAGCGGCGCCTCCCAGACCTTGCTGTCATAGACGGGTTCCAGCGCTGCGTTGTCTTCCGCCGGGTACCACAGAAGGCCGTCAAGCGGGCGGGTGTCTGCGGCTTCCGGGATATGCAGATCCCGCAGGCCGGGGCTGTAGCTCTGGGCAGAGGCCGCCGCAGCGGTGCACAGGAGGGCAAGGAGGTGCAGGAAGGGTTTCATGATGTGCTCCGGGTTCTGTTTCAGATGCCGCGGAACCTGTGCGGGCGGCGCAATTGCAGCAATGGCCGGGGCGCCCTATAGCTGTCCTGGAACCTGATGCAGGACAGGCCGGCAGGGAAAGAGGACAGATGGACAGCGCGGCAATGCTCACTTTTCCGCTGCCGGTGATGACTGCAGCCCTGTGCAGCGCCCTGGCGGTGCTGGTCTGGCGGGCAGAGCTTGGCTGCCGCCGGGCAAACCTGCTGTTTGCGGCCTTCTTTTGTCTCAGTGCGGTGTCGTCTCTGCTGGTCGGCCTGCGGTTCGGTTACGGTCTCAGCCCGCTGATCCCGCTGCAGCGTATCCTGCCGCTTTACTTCGGGCCGCTCCTGTATTTGGGGTTTGCGGCCTTGCTTGCCGAGGGCAGGCCGTTCAGGCGCCGGGCCGCGCTGCATATGGCAGCACCTGTGGCGGCGCTGGCACTGTTCTGGCTGCTGGTTGCGGATATGCGGCAGCTGGACTGGCTGATCAGCGCCAGCTACCTCGGCTATGCCGCCGCGCTGGCGCGCCTGTGGCGCAAGGGGCCGGACACGCTGGCGCAGGCGCGGCTGGACCGGGCGGGCCTGCTGCACCGGTGGATGCTGCGGGCGGCCGGGCTGCTGGTGTTTGTGCTGTTCCTGGACAGTGCGATTGCCGCTGATTTCGCCCTGTTTGGCGGCACCCATGTTCCGGCGCTGATCTCAGCCGGGACGGTGCCGCTGCTGGTCATGCTGCTGGCCATGCTTTGCGTCCTGCCTGCGGTATTTGCGGTGCCGGGGCGGTCTCCGGCCGCCGCTGCCCCGGCGCCAGCCGGCGCAGAGGCTGCAGGCACCGAAGAAAGGCTGCGGCAGCTGCTGCAGAAGGAGCAGCTGTTTCTGGATCCGGAGCTGTCGGTGCAGCGGCTGGCCAGGCGCCTGCACATCCCGGCGCGGGAGCTGTCCGCGGCGGTCAACCGCACGCAGGGCCAGAATGTTTCGCAATATGTGAACGGCTTCCGCCTGGCGCATGCGGCCGGGCTGCTGGAAAGCAGCAGCGGCAGTGTCACCAGTATCGCCGCCAGTTCAGGCTTCCTGTCGCGGTCCAATTTCTACCGCGAGTTCCAGCGGGTCTACGGTGAAACCCCGGCAGAATACCGCAGGCTGCGCGCAGCAGAGGGCACCGGCGCCTGAAACCGCGCGGGTGCGCGGCGCCTCCGGCGGCAGCATCTGCAACCGGAAAGAAGCAGCCGGTCCCGCAGCGCGCCGCAAGGCGCGCTGCCATGCCCAACGCCTGGGCCGGGCAGCTTTGCTGCATGGCCAGGGGGCGGGAGTACCTGCTGGAAGGCTGCATTCTGCAACTTGCCCCCGCGCAGCTTCGGCGCAGGGCGGTCCGGTGCCGGGGCACTGTCAGGCGATGATGTCCGGGGTCAGCCGGTCTTCGATCAGGGCGATCTTGTCTTTCAGGATGAGTTTCTGCTTTTTCAGGCGGCGGATCGTCAGCTGATCGGCGGTGCCGCGCTCCTCCAGCGCGGCGATGGCCTCGTCCAGATCACGGTGCTGCCTGCGGAAAACCTCGAGCTCGACCTTCAGGACTTCATCCGTCTTCATCGACACATCTGTGGGTGCATTCATGGGAGACTCAATCGGGCTTAAGAATGAAGTAAGGCTGAAGATACTTCGTTAAGGGCTTTTCCGCTAGACCTATGGGCACATGGTCTTGTGAATCCATAAAGAACTTCCCATATTCTTGGGGAAGCGGCTGCCGGAAGCGGGGCCGCGGTATCCGTCGCTTTGGCATAAAGGACGAACAGCGTGTCGAAACTAACCTTGGGCTCTTACCCGCATATGCTGGGGTTCGAGCAGCTGGAACGCCTACTGGAACGCTCGGCAAAATCGGGCAACGAAGGCTATCCCCCCTATAATATCGAACAGACATCAGACCATTCCTACCGCATCACCCTGGCCGTGGCCGGTTTCGCCGAAGAGGATCTGGCGATCACCGTCGAGGACCGCCAGCTGGTGATCCGCGGCCGCCAGCGCGACGACAGCGAGGGGCGGGTGTTCCTGCACCGCGGCATCGCGGCGCGCCAGTTCCAGCGCATGTTCGTGCTGGCCGATGGCGTCGAAGTGGGCGAGGCGGTGATGGAGAACGGGCTGCTGCATGTGGATCTGACCCGTGCGCGTCCCGAAACCGTGGTTCAGACGATCAGTATCAGAAAGGGGTAAGAGCAATGCATACACCGTTTGACTTCAAGGAGACCGGCGACCGGACCGTCTATGTGAAGGCGGTTGCGGTGGCAGATCTTCCCAAGGACGTGCAGGAAAACGCCGGCGGGCGCGAGCTGCTCTATGCCGTGCATGATGCGACAGGCGGCCAGCTGGCGCTGGTGGCCGACAGGCATCTGGCCTTTGTGCTGGCGCGCCAGAACGACATGACGCCGGTGCCGGTGCACTGAACCGCGCTGAGCGGCCGGTGCATTGATCCGGCCACAGGCTGCGGTGCAGTTGCCGGAAACAGCTTGATGTTTTTGCAGACAGGCTCCCATTTGGGGGCCTGATTTGTTTTGACCGGCTGATTTTGCAGAAGGGGCTTTGAATGTTCAGGAATTTCCGCCCGCTGGTTCGGGCGCTGGGGCTGGCGCTTGGACTGGCAGTAATGTCAGCACCCGCGAGTGCTGACCCGTTTGTGACATGCGTCCAGCAGCAGCTGAAAGATCTGGGATATGCTCCCGGTCAGCCGGACGGGCGCCTGTCGCCGCAGACCAAGGCCGCCTGGCAAGCGATGAAACAGGCGCAGGCCAGGTCTGGAGTGCTGGCCGGTCTTCCCGCTCTGGCTCCGAAAACCGCCATTCACTGGTGCCGTGAGCTGCCGGTTCTGAACGGCGGGCTGAAACGGTATCTGCTGTCCGCCGCGCCAGTGCGCATTCTGGCGGATGCTCCCAATGTGGAAAAGGGCATCCGGCAGGCGCATGACCGGGTTTTGCGGTTTATGGACCGGGAATACGGGATCGTACTGGCCGGGCATATCGGTATTGCAGCGGCTGGCGGCACCAAAGAGGTTCAGGGCTTTGTGCGCCATTTGCTGCGCGATATGTCCAGCGCGCGCTTTAATCCGGATGCGTCGATTGCGGCTCATTGCAAGAACACCTTCGGCGTTGCGGGGGCAGCCTATCTCAAGTTCATGTATATATGCTGGGATAATCCGCATCAGGCGGACGACGCCTGGCTCAAGCGATCCCGCAAATGGCTTGGATCGATGATGGCGCATGAATATATGCATCTGTTTCAGGCTGAACTGGGCGGAGCCCGTTCCGAAGGGTTCAATGGCCGCGCAGTACGTGCTCGTATGGGCCCCGCATGGCTGGTGGAGGGCAGCGCCGAAGTGGTGGCGGCGCGGTTCGGCAAGAAGGCCCTGCGCCTGCGCGCGCCGGGTCTTCCGGAGCTGCATCAGAGGTCGCTGAAGTCGCAGAAGAGCCTTAATGGCATGCGGGCGCACAAGACGGTCAGAACCGAAGGCGACTACGATTTGGCCCACTACGCGGTTCATGTCCTGACGCGGATCAGCGGTGAGGAAGCGCTGTTCAGCTTTTGGCGGCGGCTCAGCACAGGGCAAAGCTGGGATCAGGCGTTTCAGGGCACCTTTGGTCTTGGCATGGCAGAATTTGAGGCGCAGATTATGGAATTGCGCAAGCGGCCCGGCACGGAGCGGGCGTACATAACAAAAATGCGGCGGAGGAATTCGTGATGGCACAATTTGACTTTGACTGGGTGGATGCCTTCTCGGACCGGGCGTTCGGCGGTAATGGCTGTGCGGTGGTGCATGGCGGGGCGCATCTGCCGGAGGCGGTCTGCACCGCCTATGTGCGGGAAACCTCGCTGGTGGAATGCACGTTTACAGGACCGTCGGAAGTGGCGGATGTGAAGGTGCGCTATTTTCTGGCCAGCCGCGAGATCCCCTTTGCCGGCCATCCGACCATCGCCACGGTGGCGGCGATGCGGGACCGGGGGCTGATCGCGGGCGGCAGCATCACCCTGGAGACCGGCGCCGGCATCGTGCCGGTGCGGCTGGACGGCGATCTGATCGAGATGACGCAGGTTGCGCCGGAGTTCGGCCCCTTTGCCGATCCGGCACTGGTGGCGGCGGCGGTGAGCCTGCCGGTGGAGGCGATCGTGGGGCAGCCGCAGAAGGTCTCCACCGGGCTGCCGTTCTGCGTCACCGTGCTGAAGGACCGCGCAGCGCTGGAGGCGGCAGAGCTGAACCTGGATGCACTGGCGGTGCTGGGCAAATCGCTGGGTGCTGACGGTATCGACATGATGGAGCCGTTTCTGGTCACGCTGGAAGGGGCAACCGGGGCAGGCGATACCTTTTCGCGCCTCTTGATGGCGCCGCCGAGCCCGCCGGAGGATCCCTTTACCGGGTCGGCTACCGGCGCGATGGCGTCCTACCTGTGGCGCCATGGCCTGATGGACAAGGAAGAGTTCACCGCCGAGCAGGGTCACGGAATGGGCAGGCCGGGCCAGGCGCGGGTGGCACGGGTTGGATCGCCGGATGCGCTGGAAGGCGTGCGGGTTGCTGGCGAAGGATTTGTGCTGATGCGCGGCACGGTGGATTTGCCGGACTGCCTGTAACCGGAGGGCCGCGAAAGCCGGTTCAGGTCCGGGCGTCCGAAAGGTCACGCAAAGACGGGATGCCCCGGTCGTCCGCTTTTGGCACGATGCGCCAGGCGGCGTTGACAAAACACACCAAGGCAAAGCCCAAGAGGCCGATGCACAGGAAGGTCACCAGCAGCTGGCCGTATGTTCTGTCCTGCAGCCAGTCAAACGCTGTGCCGAGCCCCCCGGCCTGGCTGCGGGAGGCAAAGGCGGCGGCCTGCACCATCAAAAGGCCGATGATGCCGGTCGCGGCGCCATTGGCAGCCATGCCGGCCTTCAGCACCAGGTTCAGATGCAGGGTTGTCGGGTTTCCCTTGAGATGGCTGCGGTAGCCTTCGGTCCAGGCCTTGTAAAGATAGTAGCCGCCGGCAGCGAGCGTCAGCGCACCGGCAGTGCCCATGGCCGTCTGGCCTGCGGGAGATGCAAGAAGCCGGTTTGCAAGATCGGTCTTGCCGAGCCCTTCGGATCGTCCCAAAAGCACGGTGATGGCCAAAAGGCCGAGGCCCAGATGCACGAGGCCGGTGGCGATCATGCCGGCCCTCGCAATCAGGCCCTTGGCGGTGTTGCCGTAGTCTTCGAGATCCCAGATGCTGTCCACGGCGCGCCAGGCGGCATAGGCAAACATGCCGAGCGCAATCAGCACCAGCACGGCCGTCCCCAGGAAGCCCCGCAGCCCGCCCATCGCTTCTGCGGTGCCTTCGGCGTCGCCGCCGTGCCAGATCGACCACAGCGAAGCACTGGCGACCAGCAGGTAAACCAGCCCGCGCCCGGCGTAGCCTGCGCGCATGACCGGCACCGCCCAGGCGAAATGGCCGGGTGTTTCGTGTTTCGGATCGATGCTGCGGTTACTGGTCGGGCGGGAGCTGGGAGGCATTCCTGGCCTTTCACTGCTGCATTGGAGGTCGGGCAGGAAAAGAACGCCTGCGCCGGCAGAAAGTTCCCGCCGGCGCCATTGACCGCTGCTGTCTCTAATCCGTGCTGCAGCCTTCCTGCAGGAAGTCACGGATCAGGGAATGGAACAGGGCTGGTTTTTCCAGGTGCACAGCATGGGCGGCGCCGGGCACCACCGACAGGCGCACGTTGGGCAGGTTGGTCCACAGCGATTCCACCTGGGGCCACCGGTAGGAGCGGTCGGAATCGCCCCAGACCACCAGCGTCGGCATGGTCAGCCGCGGCAGAGCCTGCCGTCCGTCCCAGCCCGCCATAGCTTCCAGCGCGGCCAAAGCGGCCTGGGGGCTGGCCTGGTCGCCGATCCGTGTCAGCAGCGGGTAGCCGCGCGCCTTGGTGCCTGATTTGAACCAGGTTGCCCCGATGCGCGCGATGGTCTTTGCCACGCCGTCGGCCAGCAGCCGTTCGCGCGAGACGGTGATGGGTTCGAACCGGTCCGGCATCAGGCCGAGCGGGCCAGTGCCATAGAGGATCAGCTTCTGCACGGCATCGGGCCGGGCTGCGGCCATTTCCTGGGCGATCATGCCGCCCATGGAATGGCCCATGAGGATGAACTCCGGAACATTCAGGCTGTCGAGCAGGGCAAGCACCGCCTCTGCCATTGCGGCGATGGTGCTGCAGCCGGGCAGGCCTGCGGCTGCGCCAAAGCCTGGAAGGTTGGGAGCGATGACATCGTATTCGCCGCTGAAGGCATCGATTTCGCTTTGCCACTGGTCCGCACCGCCGAGGTAGCCGTGCACCAGCACCAGAACCGGGCCGGAGCCGGAACGCAGATAGGGGAGGTTTGGCATCAGCGCATCTGCTCCGGCAGCCACAGCGCCACGTCGGGCGACAGGATGAGAATAGAGATGAGCAGGATCATCGCAGCGATGAAAGGCAGGCAGCCCATGATCACGTCGCCGATGCTCACCTGTTCGCGGCCGATGGCCTGGATCACATAGAGGTTCAGCCCCACGGGCGGCGTCAGCACCGCGATTTCCATGGTGATGGTGTAGACGACACCGAACCAGATCAGATCAAAGCCGGCTGCGTCCATCAGCGGGTAGATGGTCGGCAGCGTGATGAAGGTCATCGACACCGGTTCCAGGAACATGCCAAGGACGATGTAGAACACCAGCACGATGGCCAGGACCGTGTAGGGTGACAGCTCAAACGACAGGAACAGGTCGGTGAACTGCTGAGGCACCCGGTAGTAGGTCAGCACGAAGCCGAACAGCACGCCGGCCGACAACAGCAGCCCAAGGTAGCCCATGGTGCGCATGGTGGCAAAGATCGCCCCCTTGAAGCCAAGCCAGTTCAGGTCGCCGACCCAGAAGGCCAGCACCACGGTCAGGAGGGCGGCGACAGCGGCGGCCTCGGTCGGGGTGGCGATGCCTGCGTAGATCGCGACAGTGATCACCAGGCCGATCAGGATAACCGGGCCGATGGTGCTGAGGATCATCTTCAGCGGCATCTTGGCGGCGTCTTCGCTGCCGGGGATGTCCTCGGGCTTCATCATGCCCCAGACCAGCACCACCACCACAAAGCTGGAGACCAGGATCAGCCCGGGGATTACGCCTGCAATGAACAAATCACCGATGCTTTGGTCTGTCACGATGCCGTAGAACAGCAGGATCAGGCTGGGCGGGATCAGCACCGACAGTGTGCCGCCTGCGGCCAGCACGCCGCTGGACAGCCGCTTGCCGTAACCCAGCCGCAGCATTTCCGGCAGGGCGACGCCGCCGATGGTGAGCGCCCCCACCATCGAGGAGCCGCAGACCGCCCCGAAGCCTGCGCTGGCGCCGATGGAGCCATAAGCGGCAGAGCCCTTGATCCGCACGCCCTGATGCAGGAACTGGTAGAGGTTGGGGCCGATGCTGGAACGTCCGATCAGTTCCCCCAGGAAGACAAACAGCGGCACCGCCAGCAGGATATAGTCGATCCAGACGCCCCAGAGCTTCAGTTCAGACGAGACAATGGAGGTTTCCCAGCCCTGGATCTGCCAGAGGAACGGCAGCGAGGCCGCCGCCAGGGCAAAGGGGATGGGCAGGCCGATGGTGATGAACATCATCAGCAGGCCCAGCAGGCCAAGGCCAACAGTATACCATTCCATTAGAGGTCTCCCGTAGGGGCCGGGGTGCTGATCAGGCGGATCAGACGCAGCGCGGCATATAATGAGAACAGCACCAGCGCCGTCGCGCCGGGAGCCCAGAACAAATAACGGGGCCAATGCAGGATTTCGGAGGCAACGCCCGAGTTGAACGAACGGATCGTGGCGCTGACCCCGGCATAGGCAAAGAAACTGCCGACCCCCAGCATCAGGATGTGATTGATGATATCCAGCAGCCGCCGGGCACCGGGGCGGAGCAGCTCCGTGATCATCGTGACCTTGGGAAAGGCATCTTCGCGCAACGCATAGGCGAGGCCGGCAAAGGCGACCGGAAACAGCAGCAGGGCGGTGGCTTCTGTCACCATCCGGTCGGGTTTTCCCAGGCCGTAGCGCACAAAGACACCGTAAGAGATCCAAAGCATCTGAACCAGAACCACAGCGGCGCCCGCTCCGGCCAGCCAGACGACGACGCGTTCCACGGCCCGGATCAGGCGGTCTAAACCGTCATCCATGACAGGGCTCCTTGTTGGAGGTCTTCAGATCCCGGCGGCGGGCAAGGTGCCGCACCGCCGGGCCGGGGGGAGCCTTAGGGCGCGTGGCTGGCCAGCAGGGAGCGGATGCTGTCGGCCATTTCCGCGCCGCAGGCCTCGTTCACCGTTTCATCCCATTTGGGTTTGACGCTGGCGATCAGGGCTTCGCGCTGCTCGTCCGGAATGGACACCGCCGCACCGCCGCCCTGCATGACCGCATTGCCGACCTGCTGATCAACCCAGGCCTCATAGTGCGGCTGCAGCCATTTTTCGGTCTCTGCCGCAGCCGCCGTCAGCGCCGCCTGTTCCTCTGCGGTCAGCGCGTCGAACTTGTTCTTGTTCATCATGTACTGGATGTTGCCATAGAACAGGTTGGCGTTGACCATGTAGGGCATCACGGTCCACAGCTTCCAGGAGCTGTAGGTGGCAACCCCCATGTTGATGCCATCCACGACACCGCGTTCAGCCGACTGGAACACTTCCTTGGGCGCCACGAACACCGGCTCGCCGCCCCAGGTCTCAATCATCATGCTGACCAGCGGCCCGATGGAGCGGACCAGCTTGCCGTCCAGGTTGCCGATGTCGCTGATCGGCTCCTCGAACCACCATTCCTGATCGTAGGAGTAATTCGAGTTGAACAGCGGCACGAGGCCAGCGTTTGCGGCCTCATCCCGGATCAGCTCGGCATAGGCAGCATCAAGCCCGGTCTGGTCTTCCAGGCTGACCTCGGCCGGATACAGCGACGTGACCGCATAGCAGGGCAGGCGGTTGTCGGCGTTGATCCAGCTGATGTCGGAGACGCCGCCCTGAACGGAATCGACGCCCTCGGACCAGCCGTGCAGGGTGGCTGAGGGGAACACCTCAACCTTGACGGAGCCGCCGGTCTTTTCCGCCACGAGGTCCGCAAAATGGGTGAAGCCCTGATAGCGGATGTCGGATTCGTTCACATAGGTGCTGAGACGCAGCGTGGTCTCGGCGGAGGCCGCGCCTGCGGCCAGGGCAGCCGCCAGGGCAACCGCGGATGTTGTCGTTCTGATCATTCGTTCCTCCCTTGAAACTCGGGCTTCATGACGGCTCTTAAGGACGCCGGGCCCGTGGCTCCCCCTTTTGGTGATTTTGGCCTGAGGCCCGGGATGCCTGCCAGAAAGGCTAGGTGCTGCCGTGCGGGGTTGGCCAACTCAAATATTTCATTAAACTATGCAGAAAACGCATAGACGTTTGTTTCCAGCATATTGGCGTTGATCGGGAGGTCTGTGATGGACATCAACTGGCTGCGGGACTTTACCTGCCTGGCACGGACGCTGAATTTCACCCGCGCCGCGGAAGAGCGGAATATCACCCAGTCCGCCTTCAGCCGGCGGATCAAATCGCTGGAGATCTGGATGGGAGTGCCGCTGATCAAACGGTCCAGCTACCCGGTGCAGCTATCTGAGGCGGGCCAGCAGTTTTTGCCGGTAGCGCTGGAACTGATTGCGGACCTCACCGACATCCGCCAGACCCTGCGGGCGCAGGAGCAGGGCAGCACCGCGTTTCAGCGCGTTGCGGTGCTGCATACGATCTCGGTCAATTACCTGTCGCTGCGGATTGCCGAACTGGAGGACAGTATCCCGAACCTGCGGGTGCGGATCTATTCGGACAACCTGCGCACCTGCTGCCAGCTGCTGTCGGAAGGCACCTGCGATTTCCTGCTGTATTACCGGCACAAGGACGTCCAGCCGGTCTTCGATGAGGCGCAATTCGCGCGCAAGGACATCGGCACTGAGCTGATGCTGCCGGTGGCGGAAGCCGCCGCGGCCAGGGCCGGGGGCTGGGACCTGGACCGCGGCGGGCGTGAACTGTTTCCCTATCTGGGTTATGACCCCAGCAGTTTCCTCGGGTCGGTGGTTGATCAGACCATCGGCAGCCGCACGCCGCCTTTGTCGCTGCGCTACATGGATGCGCTGACCGAGGCCATCAAACGCCGGATGATGTCCGGCAGCGGTATCGCCTGGCTGCCCGAAAGCGTGGTGGCGGCGGAGCTCGCCGCGGGCCGGGTGGTTCAGGTCGGCGGCCCTGCCTGGCAGGCAGAGCTGACCCTGTCGCTGTTTTGCTCGCTGGAGCGCCTGGACAAGACAGGGCTGCAGGTGTGGGAAGCGCTATGAGAGGCCGGGGCCGTCCGGCGCATCGCCCAGCAGGCGCCAGACGGCTTCCTGCTGACGGCTGCTGCGCCCGGCGAGGCGGATCATCACCACGCTCAGCTCTTCCGCGGGCAGGCCGGGCACGCGCAGCAGGCGGGCGGCTTCAAGATGCGGCCTGACCAGGCTCAGCGGCAGCCAGGCAACGCCGATCCCGTCCAGCGCATATTCGCAGGCCGCCAGCGTCAGCGCGGTTTCGGCCTTGGGCAGCAGCACGGTGCCGTCCGGCAGCCGGGGTTGAATCGCGTGGCTGGCTACCCGGCCGAGAAACACATCGGACGGGTAGGTGATTGCGGGGATTTCGGTTTGCTCCAGCGCGGCCATAAGGGAGGGCGCTGCCACCGGCACCAGCTGGTCGGTTCCCAATGCGCGGGTGCCGAAGGCATCGGGCAGCGCAAGGTTTCCGCCGCCGGTCCAGTCATAAGCGACGGCGAAATCGGCTTCGCCTGACAGCAGCTGCATCAGGCAGGCATCGCGGTTGCCTGAGCGGACCCGCACCGGCTGGTCCTGTGCGGAGGTCAGCAGTTTCACGATCCAGGGCGAGATGGTTGCCGTGATCGCGTGCTGGCAGGCAAAGGCAACGCCGCGGCCGCCGCTCTCGACCGATATCTTCAGGTCGTGCTCCAGGCGGCGCAGGCGGGCGCTGAGTTCGCGCAGTTCAGGCTCCATCGCCATAACGCCGGGCAGGATCGTCACCGGCTTGCGGGCGCGGTCGAACAGTTGGAGGCCAAGGCGGGTCTCGATGCCGCGCACCCGCCGGGTGAAGGCGGGCTGAGTCAGCAGACGCTGTTCTGCCGCGCGCGCCAGAGAGCCTGTGTCAATCACCGCAAGTATGTCGTCAATCCAGTCCAGCTGCATGGCGGCAGGATACTTGGAAAACCCTGTAACATGCAAGGAAGGCAACTTAAGGTGCGAATTTTGCATTAGTTTACCGGAATAAGGCCAGTTAACTTGCCTTAAATCCACTTTAGGAGAGCCCTATGCATCTTGCCCGCTTCCCCCGCCGTTTCATCGCCCATCTGCCCACGCCGCTGGAGCGGCTCGACCGTCTGAGCAAGGAGCTGGGCGGGCCCGAGATCTGGATCAAGCGGGACGATTGCACCGGGCTGTCCACCGGCGGCAACAAAACCCGCAAGCTGGAGTTCCTGATGGCAGAGGCGGAGCTGCAGGGGGCCGACATGGTCATGACCCAGGGCGCCACCCAATCGAACCATGCCCGCCAGACCGCAGCCTTTGCAGCCAAGCTGGGGCTGGACTGCCATATCCTGCTGGAGGACCGGACCGGATCGAACAACGCGAACTACAACAACAACGGCAACGTTTTGCTGGACCACCTGCATGGCGCCACAACTGAAAAACGTCCGGGCGGTCTGGACATGAATGCCGAAATGGAGGCCGTTGCCGAGACGTTCCGCGCAGATGGCCGCAAGGTCTATACGATCCCCGGCGGCGGTTCCAACGCCACGGGTGCCCTGGGCTATGTGAACTGCGCATTTGAAATCCTGCAGCAGGCGAATGCCGGCGGGCTGCAGATCGACCACATCGTGCACGCCACCGGCTCTGCCGGCACCCAGGCGGGGCTGATCACTGGCCTTAAGGCAATGAACGCACAGATCCCGCTCCTGGGCATCGGTGTCCGGGCGCCCAAGCCCAAGCAGGAAGAGAACGTTTATAATCTGGCCTGTGCCACGGCGGAGAAGCTGGGCTGCGCCGGCATCGTGCAGCGCGAGGATGTGGTGGCCAACACCGATTACGTCGGCGAGGGCTATGGCATCCCGACTGAGGGCGGGCTGGAAGCGATCCGCATGTTTGCCGAGCTGGAAAGCATCCTGCTGGATCCGGTTTATTCCGCCAAGGGAGCGGCCGGCTTTATTGATCTGATCCGCAAGGGCCATTTCAAGAAAGGTGAGCGGGTGGTATTCCTGCATACCGGCGGCGCGGCGGCGCTGTTCGGCTATGACAGCGCGTTCGACTTTGCGGGCCGCTGGAAATCAGCCTGATCTGACCCTTGAAGGAGGTACCGGCAGAAGACATGCGCACGCCCAGACCGATAGGCATCCTTGGCGGCATGGGGCCGGAGGCGACAGTGCTGATGATGCAGCGCATCATCAGCTGCACCCCTGCGGCACGTGATCAGGACCATATCCAGCTGCTGGTGGACTGCAATCCGCAGGTGCCGTCGCGGATTGATCACCTGATCCGCCGCACCGGCCCGGATCCGGCTCCGGTGCTGGCCGGGATGGCGCAGCAGCTGGAGGCGATGGGGGCCAGGGCGCTGGTGATGCCCTGCAATACCGCGCATTTCTACGCGCCGGCCATCACCGCCGCCTGCGGCATTCCCCTGATCAGTATGATCGAGGCGGTGCCCGAAGCGATCAAGGCATCGGGGCTGCCGCTGCGGAGTGCCGGCATACTGGCGTCGCCGGCGGTGCGGATGACGGGAATTTATGAAGCTCCTGCAAGGGCGCGCGGGCTGGAGCCGCTCTATTGCAGTGAGGAGGACGAGCTTCTGCAGCTGATCCAGACGATCAAGGCAGAGGGCGTCACAGACCTCTCCCGCCGAAGGCTGGGTGAGCTGGCGGCCGGCCTGCGGGCGGCTGGGGCAGACTGCATCGTGACCGCCTGCACCGAATTTTCGCTGCTGTTCGACGGGCTGGAGGCGGATGTTCCTGCGTTTGACGCGTTGAACGAGGTCAGCCGGGCCGTTGTCGCATTTGCCATGCAGGATGTGCGGCAGGGGGAGGCGCCCGGAGGGGGCTAGGATCCCGTTGCGCGCGGACGGCGGGGGCGTGGAGGGGCTGCGCTTGGGACGGAACCGGCCTTGGGCTTCCTGCCTTCGCTGACGCAACAGTTGCTGGCTCATGCGGCACAGCTTTTGCCGCGGTGCAGTCAGCTCCGCAAAGGCAGCCGCTGCCAGACGAATTGCTGGTCTCACCGAACCTGCATTTTCACTGCAGCAGGGCCGCACAGGCAAGAAGCGGCTTAAACTGGCCTATGGTCATCACAACGAATGCGCGTGCAAAGGCACGCGACACTTTTTTGCACCCGCAGCAACAGCACTCCAATGGCGCGTCAGATTTCTGCAAATCAGAACTGAGACAAATTGCTCCAAGGGCTTCCGGCGGTTCTTTGACAGCCCGTTGGCCGCGGCGGCAAATCGCTGGAAAATGATCGCCGCTCCGCCCTGCAGGGGGGCAGCCGAACACCCGGCAACCCGTTGCAGTTCACAGTTGTGCGGATCCTCTGTTTAAGCTGCAATCAAGCGGCCGGCAAACGTCTGCAGCCTTTCCCGCTGAAACTGAACAAAGTCCGCCGGCGGCTGGTTGGCTTCGGCGACGCCGCGGAACGGATCTTCGACATTGCTCTGGATTCCTGCCATCGTTGCGATCACCTCATGGGCGCAGAAGGGCACAACCGCCTCGGCATAGCCGCCTTCATGCACCGCGACCAGTTTGCCGCCGCACAGGTCGCGCGCGGCCTTCATCACCGCGCGGGTGAGATAGGCGAATGTGCCGCTGTGCGCGGTCATCCGGCTGAGCGGATCGAAGTTATTGGCATCAAGCCCGCAGGCCACGATGATCAGATCCGGATTGAATTCGTAGAGCGCGGGCAGCACCAGAAGCTCCATCGCATCGGCATAAGACTGGTGGCCGGCCCCCGACAGCAGTTCAACGTTGAGATTGCAGCCGGTGCCGGCGCCGGACCCGCGCTCCTCGCCCCGGCCGGAGCCCGGCGGGAAGCAGCTTTGCTGGTGGATCGAGATTGTGAAGACGTCGTCACGTTCATAGAAGATGTCCTGGGTGCCGTTACCGTGATGCACATCCCAGTCGAGCACCGCGACCCGGCCCAGCCCTTTTTCAGCCTTGGCGGCCTCGATGGCGATCGGAATGTTGGCGAGCAGGCAGAAGCCCATGGAGCCTTCGCGCCCGGCGTGGTGCCCCGGCGGGCGCGACAGCGCATAGGCGTTCTGATAGGTGCCGTCCAGCACATCAAAAACCGCCTGCCGTGCCAGGCCGGCTGACAGTGCGGCAATTTCGTAGCTGCCTGCACCAAAGGGCGAGAATACTCCGGCGTTGCCGCCGCCCGCATCGCTGAGCGCCTTGAAGCGTTCGATATAGCCGCCGCTGTGTACCCGCGCCATTTCGCATTCGGTGACGGGCCGGGCGGACTGCACACCCAGCTGGGCTGTCAGTCCGGACACATCCATCAGCGACTTAAGCCGCCGTTTGGATTCCGGCGATTCCGCGTGGCCGGCGCCTGCGGGCGGCTGCACCCAGCCCCCCACCGGCATGATCAGCGCGTGTTCGCCAGTGGTATGCCACAGGCAATGTTCGTCAAAGTAAAATCCTGTACCCGGCATTTTCGTCTCTCCTCGATGTGCAGGTTTCAGAAGCGCAGCGTTGCGTTCAGCAGCGCGGTGAACTGGTCGTTGCGGCCGCCGCCAAACAGGGTGCCGCCGCCGTCATAGGTGTCGTAACGCAGCTCTGGCCGGATCCGCAGCGCGGGAGTTGCTTGCCATTCCAGCCCCGCCGTCACCGCATAGACATTGCCGCCGGTAGCGCCATTGGCGGCCCACTGGATGTTGGCGGCGTTGTCGTCGCGGAACCACTCGGCGCGCCCGTTCAGATGCAGATTGTCCGCAAGCTTGTAACGGGCCTGGGCATTGAGGCCGTACCATTCGCTTTTTCGGGTGATCGCGCCGGGCGCCGGAATATCGCCGCCCTCCTGAAAGCCGTAGTTGGCCTCAAAAGCCAGGGACAGATCAGGGTTCACCTGATGGCCAACCGTCAGATAGGCGGCGGCGCGGTCAAGCCGCTCATCCGTGGAGCTGAGCGCGATATAGGCGGAACCTCCGCGGGCCGGGCCATAGGCGTCGCCCTCGCCGTCGCCATAGACCGCTTCGAAATCGACCCAGGTCCGGAAATCCGCACTGCGCCAGCGCAGCGCGCCGATCAGCGTCGGGCGGCTGTCTTCCACTGTGCTCCAGCCGGTCACGGCGCCCAGCTCAAACCCCCAGAGCCCGGCCCCTTCGCGCGTGGGCAGGCGCGAGCTGATCAGAACACCGGTATGTGTGCCCGGCCCGTGCTGCAGGCTGTAGGTATGGGTCGAAAACCAGTTGGGCGGGGTGAACGGCAGGCCGATTTCCTTGCCGGAAACCGGCGACAGGAAGTTGCCCGCCAGAACCGTGGTGCCGCCCAGCACCGGCAGATAGACCTCAGCATAGGCCTGCGGGAAGGCCAGCTTGTTGTCATTGTCCAGATCGGAGGTGAAATCGTCAAACCCAGCAGTGCGGAAGAAGTCGGAATCCCGCCCGTAAGTTGCCGTGACGTTGAAGCCGAACTCCACCTGGCCGCCGCGCGGCCCCGGAAAAGGGCCAACCCGGGCAATGACGCCTTGAGGGCGGCCGGCCAGCGGGCCCGGGCAGCTGATACCGCGGCAGAACACCAATCCCAGCTGGTTGAGGTTCAGCCCTTTCTCGCCGGAGAAAAACGCACCGTTGCCGAGCGACCCGTCCGCGCCAGTGCTGGACGCGGTGATTGCGGTGGCATCCACCCAGCCCAGGACACCGATACGGTGGTTCTTTTCCAGGCTGCCGCCCGCGATGCTGCGGAACAAAGAGCCGTAGGCATCCGGCGGCGGAGCATCCTCTGCGCGGGTTGCGGCAGGCAGCAGCGATCCGGCCAGCCAAGCGGCCAGCATCAAACTCTTCTTCATTTTTCCCCTCCTGAAGGTGTGGTCTTGCGGGCCGCTTCAGACGGCCCTTCTGGTGTTGGGGAGCAGGCGGTCCAGCAGGCCGCTCAGCCCCCTCGGCGCCATCAGCATCACCGCAACCGCGATGACGCCGAGGGCAATCTGGCTCCAGCCGGGATAGGCAGCGAGCCCCTCCCGCAGGAGTACGAACAGCAGCGCGCCCAGCACCGGGCCGCGGATGGTCCCAAGCCCCCCGATCACGCAGATGAAGATCGCATTCACTGTCCAGTTGATGTCGAAGGCGGCAACCGGCGAGACATAAAGCGTGCCAAGAAAGCTGATTGCCCCGGCCATTCCGCAGCCTGCCGCAGAGAGCACAAAGATGGTCCCTTTGATCCGCCTGGTCTTTACCCCCAGCGAACGGGCGGCGGTTTCGTCATCGCGCATCGCATGGACATGCAGTCCATAGGGGCTTTGCTGCAGCCGCCACAGGCCCAGGCACAGCCCCGCGGCCAGTGCCAGCGCAAACCAATGCGCCGAGGCGGGCAGCCAGCTGGTGTCGATCCGCCGCGCCGCATAAAGCGGCAAGCCGGACGAGGCTCCGAAGTAGTCCAGGCGGCTGACAGCGATCTTGACGATCTCCGCCGCCACCCACATGCCGATGGCGAAATAAACCTCGCGCAGGCGGAACAGCACCGGGGTCAGGGCAAGCGCCAGCAGCGCCGCCCCGGCCCCGGCCAACGGGACCATGATGTAGGGAGAGACAGGCAGGTCCCGTGTGACGGCAAACAAAAGGTACGCCCCGGCGGCGACAAATGCGTGGTGGCCAAGCGACAGCAGGCCGCCGTAGCCCGCCAGCAGGTTCCAGCTTTGGGCAATTGCCAGCAGCACCAGCATTTCAGTCAGCAGCGCCAGCCCGCCGACATCCAGCAGCGCTGGCGCCGCGGCGAGGGCTGCAAAAATCACAACAGCAAGGGCCCGGGTCATCGTGTCACCGCCTTTCCGGCAAGCCCCTGCGGGCGGATGAGAAGGAAGACCAGCAGCAGAAGGTGCCCGTAGAGCAGCCCCGATGCCGGATCGAAGTAGAAACCCGCCACATGCACCAGCGCTAGGGCGATGCCGCCAAGGTAGCTGGCCCAGATCGAGCCAAGCCCGCCGATCACGATCACTTCAAAGGCGATCAGAAGCCGCTCGGCGCCGGAAAACGGCGTGATCGAACTGCGCGAGGCCAGCAGCATGCCCGCGAGTGCCGCACAGGCGGCTGAGACCGCCATGGCGACGGCAAAGATGCGGCGGCGGCGGATGGCGAAAAGCGCCACGGTTTCCGCATCATCGGAGGTTGCGCGGACGGCCCGGCCCAGCCGGGTCTTGCGCAGCACCAGATGCAACCCGCCGAACAGAGCCAGCGACAGCAGGAAGATACCAAGCGGCAGCCAGCCGATCGTCTGGCCGGCAATAGTGAGATTGGCGGTCTTGACCGCGCCCAGGTCGATGCTGCGGCTGTTGGCTCCGTAGAGGCCGACCATGGCATTCTGCATCACCACCGAAAGGCCGAAAGTGACCAGCAGCGCAGGCATCGGGTCCGGGCTCAGCACCCGGTTCAGCAGTTGTGCCTGCAGCAGCCAGCCGAAGGCGAAGGCGCCCGCGCAGACCAGCGGCATCAGCAGCAGGGGGCTGACCGGCCAGTCCGCGCTGAGGGTGAACAGCGCCAGTGCGCCGGCAATGGCCAGCTCGCCGTGGGCAATATTGGCAATCCGCATGACGCCGAAGATCAGCGACAGCCCCAGCCCGAACAGCGCATAGAGCCCGCCCAGGAACAGACCGTTCATCAGGATTTCGATGGCTGCATTCATTGGTTCTCTCCGAAATAGGCCTGGCTCACCTGTTCGATACAGGCGCCATCCGAAGCACCCGCCAGCGACACTTGCCCGCCAAGCATGCAGTAGAAGCGGTCAGAGGCCGCCAGCGCCCTGCGGATATCCTGTTCGACCAGCACAATGGTGGTGCCGCGCGCCTTGAGGCCGGACAGGGCCTCGTACACCCGGTCCACAATCACCGGCGCCAGCCCGAGGGAGGCCTCATCCACCAGCAAAAGCTCCGGGTTGGTCATCAGCGCGCGGCCGATGGCCACCATTTGCTGCTGGCCGCCCGACAACAGCCCGGCGGGCCGCTGCGCCATTGGCGCGATCTCACTGAACAGCTCGAGTACCCGCGGCAGGGTCCAGTGGCCGCGCCGTCCGACATCACCGCCGATCATCAGGTTTTCCGCGACTGTCAGGCTGGGAAACAGCCGGCGGCCTTCCGGCACCATGGCGATGCCGCGCCGTGCCAGCGCGCCGGGGTCCTGTGCCAGAATGTCCTGCCCGGCAAAGGTCAGCTGTCCGGCTTCGCGTGTGCCCAGCCCGGCAATTGCGCGCAGCAGCGTGGTCTTGCCAGCGCCATTGGCACCGATCAGCGCGACGGTCTCCCCCTTGCCCACATGGGCATCAATCCCGAACAGGGCCTGAAAATCGCCGTGGCGGGCGGTCAGTTTCTGCATCTGCAACAGGGTCATGCCGCCGCCCCCAGATAAAGCGCACGCACCTGCGGATCGGCGGCAACGACCTCCGGGCGGTCTTCGATCAGCTTGCGCCCCAGCGCCAGCATCATGATCCTGTCGGACGCCTCCTGCAGCGCGTGGGCGATATGCTCAATCCACAGGACCGCGAAGCCCGCCTCCTTCAGGCGCTTGACCAGTGCCACCATCTCGGCGGTTTCCTGATCAGTCAGCCCGCCGGACACCTCGTCCAGCAGGATCACCTTGGGATCGGAGGCCAGCGCCTTGGCCAGCTCCAGCCGCTTGCGGTCCAAGAGCCGCAGCGCGGTGCCAGGACTGGTGCGGTGCGGTCCCAGGCCGGTGATCTCCAGTATCTCCTCCACCCGTGCCCTTGCGTCCTTGGGTGCAATACCGTGGCTGGCGTGCTGCGCCAGATACAGGGTGTCGCTGACACTGAGCGACGCAAAGGCGCGCGGCACCTGAAAGGCACGCGCCAGCCCGGCGCGCACCCGCCCGGCGGTATCGAACCCGGTGACATCGCGCCCGGCCACGCGGACCGATCCGCCATCGGCACGTGTGACATCGGTCAGCAGATCAAAGAACGTGCTCTTGCCCGCCCCATTGGCCCCCATGATGCCGAGGCAGCTGCCGGGTTCCACGGTGACCGAGACATCCTCGATCACCCGCAGGCCGCCAAACGCCTTGCTGAGATTTCGCGCGTCCAGCATGGCTCAGACCTTGGGCAAGGCGATGGTTTCGCTTTCGGCGCGGATGCCGGGTGCGAGGGTGTTCTCGGTGATCACCAGCTCAAACGCATGCTTGCCCGAGGACTTGCGCCACTGGCCGCCTGCCAGCTGCGTTTTGGCCACATTGCGGATCGGGCTGGAGGCAAAATCCACCGGCCCCACAACCGTATCCAGTTTTGTCGCGGCAAACACGTCGCGCACCGCCGCCCGGTCCTTGGGCGCGCCGGACTGCACCAGAGCGTTCAGGCCTACTTCGAACAGTGCGTGGCTGTAGCCCAGCGTTTGCACCCATTGCGCATTGCTGTCCGCCTCCCAGGCGCCGGCCAGCTCGCGGGCATTTTGCCCTGTGAAGGAGGAGGCAAAGGGCACATTCGGGGTCCACCAGACCTCTGTTGTCATGCCGTCGCCACGCGCGCCCATCGCCTCAATCGCCTGCGGAAACAGGAAGGCCGCGGCAAAGGTGCAGGCCTTGGGTGTGTAGCCCGCCTGGCCCGCCTGGTTCCAGAAGGTGATCCAGTGCGGCGGGAAGCCAAAGCCGGTCACGATATCGGCCTCCGCCTCGCGGAAACGGCTGACCTGGGCGGAATAGTCATCCGCATCGATCTTGAACATGCCGCCGTCGGTGCGCGAATAGCCGCCCCGTTCGATAAAGCCCGGCAGCCCCATGGCGGGATCGGCAAAGGCCTGCCCGACCGGATTGTCGAGGTAGAAGTCGCCGACGGTCCTGTTTGTGTCGATCTGGTCCCAGAGCCGCACAAAAGTGCTCATCGCGTCATCCGCGCCCCAGAAGAAGTGGAACGTCCAGGGAAAGCCCTGTTCGGGGTTGGAGCCGCGCGGGAACATCCAGGCCTGCCAGGGCTGCATGGTGCTCATCGTCGGGATGCCGTGGATATCGGCGATCTCGCCCAATGCGACCGCCGCATCCCCGTCGTTGATCAGCAGCATGTCGACCTGGTCGCGCAGGATCAGCTCATTGCCGGCAGAGATTGAGCGGTTCATGTTGGACTGGTTGTCCTTCACGATGATCTCCACCTCATGAGCGCTGCCACCGGCGTTCAGCCCGCCTTCCAGCTGCTTGCGGATGGTGCTGACCATCCATTGGTCCGAGGTCCCGAAGGAGGCGCGCGGCCCGCTCAGCGGCGAGATGAAGCCGATCCGCACCTTTTTGGAAGCCGCAGTTGCAATGGACGGCATCGCCAGTGCGCCGGTTGCGGCAACAGTTCCGGCCAGGAAACCGCGGCGGCTGAATGATGAATGTCTGGTCATGGTGATCCTCCCTTTTCCAAAACGGTAGGGAAGGCGCCCCGGTACAAACATAGTGCATATGCACCATGCCTGTGCTGGGGTCCCGAGATCACGAAAGCGGTCAGAGCCGGACGGCAAGGCGACGGAGTTTCAGCGGGACAGGCCTGCGGTGTTGCAGCGCCGCGATGCCTAACGCGGCAGGCTGCCCGCCAGGCGCAGCAGCTCAACTTTGCTGTGCACACCTGTCTTCCGGTAGATGGAAGCTGCCTGATTCCGCACGGTATTAACCGAGACGCCAGCCGCTTCGGCAATTGCCCGCATGGTCGCTCCGGAAATCAGCAGCTCCGCCACTTGGCGCTCCTTTGGCGAAAGACCGGTTAAGGGGCTGACAGGCTGCGCGGAGACCAGCCACAGATCTGCCGAGTACCGGGCGCGGCTGAAAGTTGTCCCCGAGGCAGCGGTGGTCACCGGCTGCCCGGCCAGCTTCCGCAGCTTCTCCGTCTGCTTCTGCCCGGGTTCAAGCCCGGCTTTCACCGCGGCACCAAAACCGGAGGAGCATAGAAACAGCTCCCCCTCATGGTCCAGAAGCGCCCACTCGTTGCCGGGATCCACCCGCAATCCGAGGTCAAGCTGCAGGCACATCGACAACGCCTGTTCCAGATGCCTCAGGATGGCCAGGAAATCTGTTGTCTCTGTGTCGGTGAAGGCTGGTTTCTGACCATGCCGGTAGAGCGACATGAAGAAATTGAATGGCCCCTCGCGCACCTTGCAATGACCGTTCAGCATCTGGGTCAGGTCGAACTCCCCGGCAAAAATCTTGAACCCGGGATCTGTCACCGCATCCTCAACCGACAAAGACCGGGCATAGCGTTTCAGAGAGCGGCCCGTGCGGACGAAAGGATCATTCACCAGATGCGCCTTGACCTTGGGTTCGAACCCCTCCGGCAGGCCGCTGACCATCGTGTGCACCATGGCGATCTTGCCGCCGCGGAACACGGACCAGCCCCACCAGGCGGAATCAAACACCGTGATCCCGCGCATCAGCCCGATCATGTGCTGCTGAAAATTCAGTGGCGTATGGGTGTTGGCCTTGTCCATCAGGCTCAGCACAAATTCACTCAAATCATAGCGGTTCATCAGGTCCGGGTATCCCGCGCCAAGCTGCAAAACACATAGTGCATATGCACTATACATCGCCACTCTTTCCCTGACTAGCGTTGCTGCCAGCGCCCCGGAACGATCCGGGGCAAGCGCAAACGCAAGGGAGGATTGCACCATGACTGCTACGCTGAAAGACGTGATCGCCGCCAAGTCGCGCCAGTTTGAGGCGGATTTCGCTGCCGGCGACATCGCCGCGCTGGTGGAGGGCTATTATACATCCGATCCCGTGGTGATCGGCCAGGGGGTTGGAACCTTTTCCGGGCGCGATGGCGCCTCGGCCTATTTCCTTGGCGCCGTGCAGGACATGAAAACGGCGCTGCTTACCACCACGTCCGTGCAGCAAGAGGGCAGCAGCGCCATTGAAACAGGCCGGGTGGTACTGACGCCGCGGGCCGAAGGCGCAGGTGAGATCCATCTGGCCTATGTGGTGGTCTGGCAGAACGGCGAAGACGGCTGGAAGGTCCATATGGACTATTTCATGCCCGCCGCCTGATCCGCTGGCAAGGAGAACATCCCATGGCATTTGAGATGACAATCGGCGGTGCGCCCGCGCCTGCGGCCGCCCGCTTTGATGTGGCAAACCCGGCAGGCGGGCTGGCAGGCCAGGCGCCGAACGGAACGCTGGCGGATCTGGATCGGGCCGTCACCGCCGCGCAGGAGGCTTTCGCCAGCTGGTCGCAGCTCCCGGATGGCGAGCGGCAGCGTTACTGCGAGGCCGTGACAGCGAAGATTGCGGACCATTCAGAAGAACTCGCGCAGCTGATCACGGCGGAACAGGGTAAACCGCTCAACGGGCTTGGATCACGGTTTGAAATGGGCGGCGCGCAGGCCTGGGCTGGCTGCACCGCGGGCCTGTCACTGCCCGTCAAAGTGTTACAGGACAACGCGGAGGGCAGGGTCGAGCTGCACCGGAAACCTCTGGGCGTCGTCGGATCGATCACGCCGTGGAACTACCCGGTGATGATCGCGGTGTGGCATATCCTGCCTGCGCTGCGCACCGGCAATACGGTGGTGATCAAGCCGTCGCCGCTCACTCCGCTCAGCACGCTGCGGCTGGTCGCGCTGCTGAACGATGTGCTGCCCGCAGGCGTCCTTAACTGCGTCACCGGCGACGACCGCAGTGAAAACCTGGGTGCAGCCATGTCGGCCCACCCCGGCATCCGCAAGATCGTCTTCACCGGCTCCTGCGCGACGGGAGAGAAGATCATGGCCTCAGCTGCGCCCACGATGAAGCGGCTGACATTGGAAATGGGCGGCAATGACGCGGGCATTGTGCTGCCGGACGCCGACCCCCAGGCAATCGCCGAGGGGCTGTTCTGGGGGGCCTTCATCAACAATGGGCAGACCTGTGCGGCGCTGAAACGCCTCTATGTGCACGAGGACATCCATGACGCGGTTTGCGCCGCGCTGGCAGAATTCGCCCGCGGCATTCCGGTCGGGCCGGGATCGGACGAGAACTCCATCCTCGGTCCGCTGCAAAACCCGATGCAGCACGCCAAGGTGGCCCGGCTTGTCGCCAGCGCCCGCGAAAAGGGACAGGTGCTGCTGGGCGGCAATCCCGGTGAAGGGCTGTTCTTTGAGCCGACCATCATCGCAGGCCTCGCCAACGGCGATGCGCTGGTGGATGAGGAACAGTTCGGCCCGGCCCTGCCGGTGATCAAATACCGCGATGTGGAAGAGGCGGTAGCCGCCGCCAACGACAGCCCCAACGGGCTGGGCGGGTCGGTCTGGTCCAGCGACATTGCCAGGGCGCGCCGCGTCGCGGCACGGCTGGAATGCGGTTCTGTCTGGATCAACAAGCACGGTGCGATCCAGCCCAACGCGCCCTTTGGCGGGGTGAAATCCTCCGGTCTCGGTGTGGAGTTCGGCGAGGAGGGGCTGGCGGAATACACCGATATCCAGGTGGTGTTCGCCTGAACCGGCGGCCGGGGCTGCGGTCCCGGCCTTATCCGGCGCTGTCGTAACGCTCCCGCGCCGACAGGATTTCCGGCTGTTTCGCCACTGCCCAGGCGGCCATGGCGCCAATGGGTTCGAACAGCGACCTGCCCAGATCTGTGATGGCATAATCAACCCGCGGCGGCACCACCGGAGTGACCCTGCGCGCCACCAGCCCGTCCCGCTCCAGCTGCCGCAGGGTCTGGGTCAGCATCCGCTGCGAGACATCCGGGATCGCCCGCTGAATCTCGGAAAACCGGTATTCCCCCTCCCGCAGCAGCAGGATCACCAGCAGGCTCCACTTGCCGCTGATCTGCGCCAGTACGGTCCGGATCGGGCACAGATCCAGCCCCAGCTCCCGTTCGATCTCTTCACGACGCTTCATGGATTTCCTTGGTTACTAAAAAGTGCCTACTTCTGAATCGGAACTACAGTTCTTATTCGTAACTTATGAGCCCGACTCAGGCAACTGTCACGATGGAGACCACAATGACACTTCTTAAAAATGCAGCTGCAGCTGTGCTTGCCTCCGCTGCAGCAACCAGCGCCGCAGCAGGCCCGGCAGGAAACAAGGCCACAGCCGTCGCCCTGCTTGAGCAGGGCCTCGCCAAGGGGGATCGCGATTTCATCCGCGCGCATGTCGCCGAAGGCTACATCCAGCACAACCCGCAGGCCGCCGACGGGCGGGAAGGGCTGTTGGGGTTCGTTGACTTCCTGGAAACGCTGGATCCGCCCGTGCAGGTCAACCCGATCCGGGTGTTCGGAGTTGAGAACTTCGTGGTGATCCACCAGACCGCGGAATTCTTTGGCCCTAAGGTGATCATTGACCTGTTCCGCTTTGAAGACGGCAAGCTGGTTGAGCATTGGGACGCCATCCAGGAGGAGGTGACCGAAACCGCCAGCGGCCGCTCCATGACTGATGGCGCCACTGAAATCACCGATTTGGAAAAAACGGACGTCAACAAGGCACTGGTCACCGGCCTCGTCACAGACGTGCTGATGGGCGGCGACCTTGCCAGGATCGACAGCTACATCCGCGCCGATTACATGCAGCACAATCCCTATGTGCCGGACACCCGCGACGGGCTGAAGGGGTTCATCGCCTATCTGGCCGAAAACGAAATCTCCTTTGGCTACACCAAGCTGCACAACGTGGTGGCGGAAGGCAATTTCGTCATGACCCAGGCCGAAGGCATCTACGACGGCAAACCCACTGCCTTTTATGACCTGTGGCGCGTCGAGGACGGGCTGATCGCCGAGCATTGGGACGCTGTCCAGGAAATCCCTGCCGAATTCGCCCACGGCAACGGCATGTTCTGATCCCATTTTCCATTCCACATCTGCAGAAAGGATACATTATGACCATTTCCCGCCTGTTCAGCACCCTGGCTGTTCTTGCCGCAACCGCTGGCGCCGCTGCCGCGGAAACCTATAAAACCGACCCCGGCCATACTGAGGTCCGCGTCGGCTGGAGCCATGCTGGCGTGTCCATGCAGCATGGCGAATTCACCACCGTCAGCGGCACTCTGGAGCTGGATGCAGAAAGCCCGGAAACCGCCAGCGTCACCGCTGCGATCGCGGCGGACAGCTTCTTCTCCGGGGTCGAAGCGCTTGATCAGCACGCCAAGAGCCCGGATTTCCTGGACGCAGGCACCTATCCGGAAATCACCTTTGCCAGCACCGCCGTGAAACTCACCGGCAAGGACACTGCTGAGATCACCGGCGACCTGACGCTGCATGGTGTTACCAAACCGGTGGTTCTGGACGCGCGCCTGACCCATCTCGGCGCGCATCCGGTCGGCCAGTTCTTCGACTATTACAAGGGCGATTGGGTGGCCTTCTCTGCCACAGGGCAGATTGACCCGGCAGACTTTGGTGTCGGCAGCGGCATCCCGGTAGGCCAGCTGACCATAAGCATCGACACCGAACTGAAGGCTGCTGAATAAGCTGAAGATTTCTAAGCGAACCAGCACTGGTGCCTTGCCGCCGGTGCTGGATTGGATGGGCCAGCCCCGCGACCAAGGGGCAGCTGCCGCCCGGTTGCCAGTTTCAGCCGTTGGCCGTTTCCATCTTCCAGGCCGCCAGCAGTTTCGGCAGTGCCTCGTTCCAGTTCAGCACCCCGGCAGATTCGGCCCAGGCCTGGTACTGGCGGATCAGATCCTTCTCGAGGGCGGGGTTGCGGCCGGCGAGGTCGGTCAGCTCAGTGCGGTCAGCCTCGATGTCATAAAGCTCCCAAGGCTGATCATGCAGCCGCACCAGTTTGAAATGACCCAGGCGGATGGCGGCATTGCCCTCGTGCTCCCAGAAGATCGGCTGCTCCCGCTGCCAGTCCTTGCCCTGCAAAAGGCCCAGCAGCGACTCCCCCTGCAGCGGCTGGATCTGGTGGCCGCCGACCTCTGTCTGATAGGCGGCCCCGGCAGCCTCCAGGATGGTAGGCAGAATATCGGCCACGTGGCAGGCCGCATGGGCGGTGCCGCGCGGTGTGAACCCCTCCGGCCAATGGGCCACCAGCGGGGTCGAGATGCCGCCCTCATGCACATAGTGTTTGTAGAGGCGGAACGGCGCGTTGGAGACATTGGCCCAAGGCTTGTCGTAGCTTTGAAAAGTCCGGGCATCGCCCGGGCGCAGGCCGGTCACATTGCCCATGGTGATCTGCTTCCCGTCGTGCGTCCTGTCCGGGTAGAATTTCGCCCAGCCGTCCTCCGCCATGAACTCGGCGCAGCCGCCGTTGTCGGAGAGGAACAGGATCAGCGTGTTCTCAAACTGCCCGAGCCGTTTCAGCGCAGCAACCAGCGTGCCGATCGACTGATCCATGCGGTCCACCATTGCCGCATAGGTTGCCATCTTGCTGGCCTCCCAGTCCTGGTTCTTTTCCTGCTCCCAGCCATGCGCGGTATTGTCGCGCGGAGAGATGTCCCAGCCGCGCTGAAACACGCCTTTGCCGTTCATGGTTTCGTGGCGCGCGGTGCGGATCTGATCCCAGCCCTTTGAGTAGACCCCATCGTATTTGGCGATGTCCCCGGGATGGGCATGCAGCGGCCAGTGCGGCGCCGTATGAGCAAGGTAAAGGAAAAACGGTTTCTCCTCGGCCACCACGCCTTCGATCATGCCGATTGCCTTATGGGTGATGGCGTCGGTGAAGTAGAAATCATCCGGGAAAGTTTCCACCCGGCTGTCATCCTCCAGCATGTAATGCGGTGAGAAGAAATGCGTCGCCCCGTCCATGATCCCGTAAAACCGGTCAAAGCCGCGCTGGCGAGGGGTCGGGTGCTCGACGTCACCGATCCGCCAGCTGTCCACGCTTCGCGGCTCGAAATCGCCGGCCACATGCCATTTGCCGGACATCAGCGTGGCATAGCCGCTGGCCCTGAGGTGTTCGGCAATGGTGGCGCTGTCATTGCGCAGGAACCCCTGATAGGCGGGCGTGCCCAGATTGGCACCCATATGCCCGACGCCGGCGTTGTGCGGGTAGAGCCCGGTCAGCAGCGACGCCCGCGTCGGGCAGCAGCGGGCACAGTTGTACATCGCTGACAGCATCACGCCGCCCCGGGCCAGTGCGTCGATGTTGGGGGTCTGGATTTCCGACCCGGTGCAGCCGAGATCGGCAAACCCCATGTCGTCTGCAAGGATCAGGATGACATTGGGCCGGGTGGTCCCGGGGTCTAGGTTGTGACTGGTCATACCGGTGCTTTCCTGTCGGGTCGGGCTGAGACAGCAGGCGCAAGCGGGCCGCCCTCGACGGTGACCCGGTGCATCAGGCGGCGGAAGCCGTGATAGTCGTTGATCGCCTTGTGCCAGGTGGCGCGGTTGTCCCACATGGCGATGTCACCAGCGCGCCAGCGCACCCGGCATTGAAACTCGGGTTGCTGGCAATGGGCATAGAGCATGGCCAGAAGCGCTGAGGATTCTTCCGGGGTCAGGCCTTCAATGCGGGTGGTGAAGACCGGGTTCACAAAAAGGCCGCGCCGTCCGCTCAGGGGTTGAGTGATGACAACAGGGTGCCGGGCGTCCTGGGTCGCGGCCTCTGCATTGCGCAGGCGGCCCGATTTCACCGCTTCGCTGTCCATCGCGGCGGCGCCGAATACATGGCGCGAGGAATGCACAGCAGTCAGACCGTCAAGAAACCGCCGCATCGGCTCTGAGAGCGCCTCATAGGCGGCGCCCATGGAGACAAACAGCGTGTCGCCGCCGTAGGGCGGCATCTCGATGGCATGCAGAATAGAGCCCATCGCCGGTTCCTGATCGTAGGAATGATCGGTATGCCAGCCCTCACCAACGGCCTCTGTCTGGTCTTTCTCTTTAAGGACCGTGGCAATTTCCGGGTGTCCATCGACCGGCTGGAAGAACCGGTTGACATTCACCGGTCCAAAGCGGCGGGCAAAGGCCAGGTGATCCGCCGGTCCAACGGTCTGCCCCCGCAGCACGATCACCGAGTATTTGGCAAAGGCGCCGCGAATGGCCTCAAAATCTGCGCCGCGGCGGATGTCCGCGCCCAGAATTTCCGCACCCAGCCCGCCGGTCAGCGGTAGAATCTCCATGTCAGCCTCCCCTTTGTCCTGAAGGCAGCATAGGGCTTGGCAAAAAGTCGGAAAAACTGATTTAATTCACTCAAAGGATAGGTTTTTTGATGGTTCGGTTTACCCTCCGCCAACTCACATATTTGTCCGAAACTGCCAGGCAGGGCGGAATTGCCCAGGCTGCACGCCAATTGAATGTCTCCGCTGCAGCCATCGCCTCGGCACTGGGCAAGCTGGAGGCTGCCACCGGGCTCAGCCTGTTCGACCGCTTTCCGGCGCAGGGCATGCGGCTGACGACCGCGGGAAAGGAGTTTTCCGCCCAGGCTGACGCGCTGCTGGCGCAGGCTGCGGCGCTGGACAGGCAGGCCGCGGATCTGGCGTCAGGCCGCACCGGCAGGATCCGCATCGGCACCCATCATGCACTGGCGCAGCGGATCGTTTTGCCTGCGGTGCTTGCCTTCCGCGAAAGCTATCCTGGCGTCCGTATCGAGGTGAAGGAAGCCGACTATCCCGCATTGATTGACTCGCTGGATGCCGGCGAAGTGGATGTGCTGGTGGTCTTTGACCAGGGACTTGATCCGAGACGGCATGAGGCTGAAGTCCTTTTGGAGCTGCCGCCCCTGGTTCTGCTGTCAGCGTCACACGCCCTGGCAGCGAAGACTCAGGTCAGCCTGAGCGATCTTGGCGGTTTGCCCTACATCGCCGTTTCACCCGCTGGCCCGGGCCCAAGCTATCTGCAACTGCTGCAGGCCGCGGGGGTTCAACCCGAAGTGCCGTTCCAATCCCAATCGCGCGAGCTTGTTCAGGCCTACGTTGGCAAGGGGTTCGGCTTTACGCTTGCAGGCTTCCCGCCCAAGCAGGACTGCACGATTGAGGGTGATACGGTTGTCGCACGGCCGCTCAAGGAAAGCATTGGGCACTATAAGGTGGTGATTGCCCGCTCACGCCAAGCAGTGCAGACAATGCTGGCGGAGCGGTTTTTGGAGTGCTGCAGGGTTCTGGTCTCCACCGCCGGCCAATAATACGCTCCTTGTTCTGCGCTCTGCATTTAAAAGATTGGGCGGTGTAGTCGGACAACTGGCATGGGGTGCACTGCATTCCGTATCTCCGCTTCACAAGGATCGGGCTTGGCGTTCAGGTCTCGGTGAATTTGGCGGAGCGCAAGGCGCAGGCGACCGCTGCGCATGTCGGAAATGATCCGGCCGCGGCGTGCCTTCACCGCGGCAGCGTCCGTCCGCAAAGGGCACAGGCCAGAACCGGCAATTTCCGCCGTAATTGAAGAAATGTGCGCCATGCGGTGGCGTCATGCATTTGGCGCCAAGGCCTGTTCCCTTCGTCCGGGTCTTTGCAGCGATGCGCTGACGCGTGCTCATTCGCCCGACAGGATGGCGGCGATGGCCCCCTCGGCGTGCAGGGCGGCAATGGCCCGGTTGAAATCCTCCAGATGCCTGGACGCGCCTGAGGCTTTGGATAAGCCGAAATGGGATGTGCGGCTGGCAACGGGTGTGGCCATGCGCTGGGCCTTGTCCTGCCAGCCGGCCTTTTCAAGAATGTGCCGCCCGACGGCTGCATCCGTTGCAACGAGGTCCACGCGCCCGAGCACCAGAAGCTCCATCAATGTCTGGATATCCCGGGCGCGGGTAATGCCCTGCTGGCTTTCAAAGGCGGTCTCCATTCCCTCGTCCACATAGGAACCGGTCAGCATCCCGAGCCGCAGGTGCGAAATTGAGCCGAAGCTGCCGTCCCAGACAAAGCCCCCGGGGAATTGATCCGGCCGGTGCCACAGGACCGATTGCTCGTCAAAGGTGGCGTCGGTGAACGCCATGTATTCCGCGCGTTCCGGATTCGGGAAAAGCGGCAGAACCCCATCGATCGTGCCGTCGCGGGCTTGCTGCTGGCATCTTTTCCAGGGCAGCAGAGTCACTGTTGCGGTCAGGTTTTCAATCCGGGCGGTGACGGCCTCCAGCAGCGCAACTTTCAATCCGCTGCTTGCCGGTCCGTATGTGCCCAAAGTGTAGGGCGGATAGGGGTCGTAGCAGAAGTGCAATTCTTCGGCCTGGGCTGCGTGCGCTGCGAACAGGAAGCTGATCAGAAACGGCGCAATTTTTGACACAACAGGTCTCCCTTTGGGGTGCAAGATATGCTTTAACATGAATGCCTTAATATGATATCAACCTATGATAGATGGCAAGACGAGTGTGTAAGGGTGCAGAGTTGACCATTGCTGACGATCAGAACGGGCAGGCTGCTGCCGCCTCATCTGGAGCGTGGACACCTTGGTTTCTTGCGTCTGCCTGGGCCGAAGGGCTGCGCAGCAGTGTCGCGCGCAGGTTCGCCTTTTGGACGATCCTGTGCAGCACGGTGCTGGCGCTGTTGATGACGTCGGTGCAGCTGGCTGCCGACTTTCACCGGGAGAAACACGATCAGGATGAGGCTCTGGGCAAGATCGAAGTGTCCATTTTGCCCAGTCTGGCAGAGAGTGTCTGGCTGCTTGATGACACTCTGATCCGGAGCCAGCTTGCCGGTATTGCCCGGATCGAAGGGGTCAACAAGGTTGAAATCACCGGGGCCGGAATCTCCTACCGCACGGCCGGGGAAGCATCCGCAACGGGCTACCGTGTTGAACTGCCGATCCTGCGCCTGGCAAATGGCAGGACAGACAATCTGGGTCAATTGGTGATCCATGCGGATTATTCCCGCATCTGGGACCTGGTTCTGAGCAGGGCTCTGGTCATCCTGGCAACCAACTGCCTGAAGACAGCGGTGGTGAGTCTGGCGATCCTGCTGATTTTCCAGCGCCTTGTCGGGCGCCATCTGTCCAGCCTGTCCAGATTTGCCAGCAGCTATGACCCGGAGAAAAAGGGGCAGAGGCTGGCGCTGGATACGGGATGGTCCTTTCCCGGGGGCGGGGGCAAGTCAGAGTTTGACACTCTTGAAAGCGCCATCAACCGGTGGAGCGAGGCGACGGAAACCTATACCGAACAGCTGCGGAACGCGAACCGGGAGCAGGCGGAGTTCACCTATGCCATTTCCCATGACCTGAAATCGCCAGTGAACACCATGGCGATGCTGATCGATGAGCTGGCGGAAGACGGCGCGCCGGGCGGGGAGGCGCGGGAAATCCTGGGCGACATGCGTGCCACGAATGCGCGGATGGGGGCGCTTGTAGATGATGTGCTGGGGTATGCCCGGCTTGTCCAAAGCGGTTTTGAGGCTGAACCCGTGGATCTTGCAACGCTGGCTCAGGATGTGGTCAAGGATCTGGCGGCGGACATCCGGGCCGCAGACGCCAGCATAGAGACCGGCCGCCTGCCGGTGGTCTGCGGGCATCCGGCGCAGCTGCGGCTCTTGTTTCAGAACCTGATTGCCAATGCGGTCAAGTTCCGCAAACCGGGCGTGAAACCCATTGTCCGCCTGACCGCAGAAACCCGTGCCGATTGTTTCGCCGTCACGGTGGCGGACAACGGCATTGGTGTTCCAAAGGAGCACCGGGACAAAGTTTTTGGCCTTTTCAAGAGGCTTCATGAGCGTTCGGCCTATGAAGGTTCGGGGATCGGCCTGGCCACCTGCCGCCGGGTTATTTCAAATCATGGCGGTGAAATTTCAATTCAAGACGGGCTTGATTGCGGAACAGCCATCCTCATGACGTTACCAAGGAGTTTAAATGACGAAACCCATTCAGCTGGCGGTTCTGATCGACGATGAGAAGATCGATCAGCGTCAGTACCAGCGCATCATCAATAAGTCGGGACTGGTGGAAGAGGTGCTGGTGTTCACTTACGCCGATGAGGCCCTGGAGCATTTGAAAGCCAACCCCCAGCTGGAGGTTGATGTCATCCTTCTGGATATCAACATTCCCAGAATGGACGGATTTCAGTTCCTTGAGGCTGCGACCCGGGAGATCGGCGAAGGCTTCGCCAAAAGCGTTGTGGTCATGATCACGACCTCGCTGAATCCGGAGGACAAGGCGCGGGCTATGAGTTTTGACGTGGTGAAGGAGTTTATTAACAAGCCTTTGACGGTGGAGCATGTGAAGCAGATTGCGGCACTGATCGCGTCACACTAGCCGCGCGGTCCTGGGCGGCTGGCGCGGGTACCACTGCTTTTCCTAAAATGAAACGGCCCGCCGGATGGCGGGCCGTTTGTGTTTTTCGCTGTGCAGTCAGGCTCAGGCCTTGATCAGCCCCATGCTTTCGAGCTTGAGCAGCACCTGGTGGGCGCAGTTGTCGACATCGACGTTTTCGGTCTCAACCGACAGCTCCGGGTTCTGCGGCACGTCGTAGGGGTCGGAGATGCCGGTGAACTCCTTGATCTTGCCTTCGCGGGCCAGTTTGTAGAGGCCCTTGCGGTCGCGGCGCTCGCATTCCTCGATCGAGGTGGCGACGTGCACTTCGACAAAGGCGCCGAACTGTTCCACGTCCTCGCGCACGGCGCGGCGGGTGGTGGCGTAGGGCGCGATCGGGGCGCAGATGGCGATGCCGCCGTTCTTGGTGATCTCGGACGCGACATAGCCGATGCGGCGGATGTTGAGGTCGCGGTGCTCCTTCGAGAAGCCCAGCTCGGAGCTGAGGTTCTTCCGCACGATGTCGCCATCGAGCAGGGTCACCGGGCGGCCGCCCATTTCCATAAGCTTGACCATCAGCGCGTTGGCGATGGTGGATTTGCCGGAGCCGGAGAAGCCGGTGAAGAACACGGTGAAGCCCTGCTTGGAGCGCGGCGGCTTGGTCTTGCGCAGCTCGGAAACCACCTCGGGGAAGGAGAACCACTCAGGGATTTCCAGGCCCTCGGCCAGGCGGCGGCGCAGTTCGGTGCCGGAAATGTTCAGGATAGTGACGTTGTCGCGGTCTTCGATCTCGTCGTTCGGCTCGTACTGGGCGCGCTCCTGCACATAGACCATGTGTTTGAAGTCGACCATTTCGATGCCCATTTCGCCCTGGAACTCGCGGAACAGGTCCTGCGCGTCATAGGGGCCATAGAAATCCTCGCCGGCAGAGTTCTTGCCGGGGCCTGCGTGGTCGCGGCCGACGATGAAATGGGTGCAGCCGTGGTTCTTGCGGATCAGGCCGTGCCAGACCGCCTCGCGCGGGCCGGCCATGCGCATCGCCAGGTTCAGCAGGCTCATGGAGGTGGTGGCGGCCGGGTATTTGTCCAGCACCGCCTCGTAGCAGCGCACGCGGGTGAAGTGGTCGACGTCGCCCGGCTTGGTCATGCCGACCACCGGATGAATCAGCAGGTTGGCCTGGGCTTCACGGGCGGCGCGGAAGGTCAGTTCCTGGTGGGCGCGGTGCAGCGGGTTGCGGGTCTGGAAGGCGACAACCTTGGTCCAGCCCAGCTTGCGGAAGTAGGCGCGCAGCTCGTTCGGGGTGTCGCGGCGGGCGCGGAAGTCATAGTGCACGGGCTGCTGGATGCCGGTGACCGGGCCGCCGAGATAGACCTTGCCGGCCTGGTTGTGCAGGTAGTTCACCGCCGGGTGGGCGTCATCGTCGGAGCCAAAGACCTTCTCGGCCTCCTTGGCCTTGTTCGGCACCCAGTTGTCGGTGACGGTCATGGTGGCGAGGATCACGCCTTCTTGGTCGCGAAGCGCGATGTCCTGGCCCGCTTCCAGCTTGGCCGCGAAGTCCTCGGACACATCGAGGGTGATCGGCATCGGCCACAGGGAACCGTCGGTCAGGCGCATGGTGTCGACGACGCTGTTGTAGTCGGCCTCGGACAGGAAGCCCTTGAGCGGGTTGAAGCCGCCGTTCATCAGTAGTTCCAGGTCGCAGATCTGGCGCGGGGTCAGGTCCCAGCTGACCAGGTCAGCCGCTTCGACTTTCAGTTTCTGGGCGCTTTCGTAGGAGACATAAAGCTCAGGGATGGGAGCCAGATTGCTTTGCATCGGGTTGGTCCTGTGTTTGAGAGGGGGGAGGCCGCTAGCGGAGCCGGTGAGTTCCGCGTGCAGCGCATTGTATTCTGCGAGCTTGCGGGCAAGGAATTGATCGGTGAGCCGCACTTTTTCCGCCGCACCCCGGGTGGTCAGCGAATAGGCAAACCGCTGCCGCTTGTCCGGGCCGGGGCGGGCGCTGATGGTGATCAGGCCGCTATCGGCCGCAGCGCGCAGCAGGGTGTTGAGCCGTCCCAGCGAAATCCCCACCGCGGCGGCGGTCGCGCGCTGCGAGGCATCCGGCGCCGTATCGAGCTGGCGCAGGAGGCGGAACAGCAGGTCTTCGCTTTCCGGAGTGGATATGGATGCGGGATCGGTCACGGGCTGCAGCAGTACGGTCAACGGGTTAAAAGTGTGTTCACGCGTGAACGGATTGCATGATCCGGCCTGGATGCAAAGGGGAAACTGGGTCCAGGCGGCGAATTTCCGCTGCGTTGCAGGGGGGCAACGGGAGCGGGCGGGCGGGGGATTGTTCTTTCCCGGCGTGGCGGGCTGGATGGCTGGTGCGGCCGGGGGCTGCCGGGCAAACATGCGTTTTGCGCTTTGGCTGCCGGGCCTAACGCTGTTCTCCGGCCAGGGTGCGGGGAAGGGCGGCCGCATGGGGCACGGGCAGGGCGTCCAGCGGCAGCGAAACGCCGCGCAGCTGGAAGGTTTCGAGCGCCAGATGGGCCGAATCATAGCCTGCAGCCTCCAGCACCTGGGCGGAAATCAGCAGCTCCACGCCCAGCTCCTTTGTCTTGGCCTCCAGCCGGCTGGCGGTGTTGACGCTGCCGCCGATAATGGTGCGCGGTGCGTGGGCGGCGCTGCCGATCTCGCCCAGTACCAGATCGCCCAGGTGAATGCCGATGCCGATCCGGACCTCCGGTTCGCCGTCAGCGGCCAGTTGCGCGTTGAAGTCCTGCAGCGCGGTACCGATGGCGGCGGCGGCCTCCAGCGCGGCGGCTGCGGAGCGGGCAGGGGTTGCGGCCTCAAACAGCGCCAGCAGCCCGTCGCCGAGGTATTTGTCCACCGTGCCGCCCGCATTTGTGATGGCGGGCACGATGGCATCAAAGAAGCGGTTCAGCAGGAAGACCACGTCATAGGGCAGCTGGCCTGCGGTGCGGGCGGTAAAGCCGCGCATGTCGAGGAACAACACCGCCAGCTGCTGCTCGCTGCCCTGGCTGGCATGGGCGCGGCCGCGGCGTCCGTCGGGGCGGAACAGGCGGGTGACAGAGAGCGGCGCCTGCGGGCGGATCTGGCAGGCCAGCCGCATATTGGCGGGCGCCTTGACGCGTTCCAGGCTGCGGGCCTCGGGCGGTTCGGGGGGCGGCAGGTGCTCGCCGCCCTCATCCAGCACCACGCGGCAGGTGGTGCATCGCCCCTTGCCGCCGCAAAGCGAGGTGTGCTGGACGCCGCCCGCGCGCGACATCTCCAGGAGGGTCATGCCGCGCTCTGCCCGGATTTCGGGTCCGAAGGCATAGCGGATGGTGACCGCCCGGCGGCGGCGGATGAGCTTGCGCAGAAGGTAGGCGGCGGCGGTGAGGCCCAGCAGCGCAAAGAAGATCATCAGCCACTGGCTTTCGGTTGCAAACATCTCAGCAAAGGCCTGCTGGCTGGGCCAGTTGAAATCCTCCATCAGCGCGGCGCGTTCGGTGCCTTCCACAAACAGGTCATAGATGCGGCGGCCCTCTGTCAGGAGGCCGGCAAAGGCAAAGGCGGGGATGAACACGGCGATGCCGGCCATCCAGGGGATTATCGGCCGCCACCAGCGGGTAAGCCGCAGCCAGTAATGCAACCCCATGCAGCCGTGGATCCAGACTGCCAGCAGCAGGAGGCTTTGCTGCCAGATCTCGGGCGAGGCCCACATCAGGATGATCTGATAGGGCATCTCGTCATTGGTGCCGTAGACCTCGTGCGAGTAGCGGGTAAAGACGATGTGCGCGATCAGCTGCAGCGGGATCAGAAGGCCAAGCAATGTCTGCAGCGCCTCGCCCCAGCGCATCCGCAGGCTGCGGCGGCGGGCCAGATTCCACAGTGCCAGCCCTGCGTGCAGGATCAGCGACGCATAGAGGATCAGGCTGCCCAGCAGGCTTCGGGTGATCACCTGGCGGGCGTCCTGGAATTCATCCATCCATTCGGATGAGATCAGGCCGAGGCCGATGTTTAGAAAGTGGAAGAAGGCATAGGTCAGCAGCACCAGCCCGGTGATGATCCGGGTGCGTGTGATCCAGTTGCCTTGCCAGAGTGCGCTTGCCACGGTCTGCCCTTCCGCTTGCCTGTTCTGCTGCCAAACTGGCCGCGGCGGGCGGGGCGGTCAAGCCAGCGGCTGGGTTGATTGCGCCCTTGGGCCTGTGCCACGGTGGCCGGGCATTGGTTTAACGGGGATTGATATGGTGTTGAATTATCTGAAGGCTGCGCTGCTGGCTGTGCTGGCGCTGCTTTGGTCTGCGCCTCTGGCAGAGGCCGGGCGGCGGATCGCGCTGGTGCTGGGCAATTCGGATTATGAGAACGCCTCCTTTCTGCCCAACGCGGAGCGGGACGCACGTGATATCGCAGCGGCTCTACGCAGCATCGGGTTCGAGGTGCACGACGGCTACAACCTGGGCCGCCGGGACACTCTGCGCCTGGCCCAGCAGGTCACAGGCCAGCTGCAGCAGGACGACACCGCGCTGTTCTATTACTCCGGCCACGGGGTGCAGCTGGGGGCAGAGAATTTCGTGCTGCCGGTTGATGTTGCGGGGTCGGATGAGCAGGAGCTGAAGTCCGCCTCGGTAAGCCTGCAGGCGATCCTGCGCGGGATGGAGCTGCGCGCCGGGCGTAACATCATCGTGCTGGATGCCTGCCGCAACAATCCCTTCCAGTCGCGGATGGCGGCGCGCAGCCTGGGCGGTGCGGCGCGGGGGCTGGCGCGGGTGGATGCGGGCGTCGGCTCCTACATCGCGTTTTCCACCCAGCCGGGCAACGTGGCGCTGGACGGCAGCGGCCGCAACAGCCCCTTCACGGCGGCGCTGCTGCGGCATCTGCCGCGCAACGAGGACCTGCACGCGATGATGCGGCGGGTGCGGGCCGACGTGGTGGCGGAAACCGGCGGCAGCCAGGTGCCGTGGGAGAACTCCTCGCTGATTGATGAGGTCTTTTTGGCGGCGCGCGGGCAGGCCGCGCCTGACCCGGCTGGCGCTGCTGGTGCCGCCGTTCAGGCGGTGCCGTCCGGGCAGATCCAGCCGCGGGCGCAGCAGTTCGGCTACCGCGTCGCAGGGCTGGACCCGAACGGTGACGGGTTCCTGGCCCTGCGGGACGGCACCACCTCCGGTGCGCGGCGGCTGGCCAAGATGGTGGAAGGCACGCGGCTGGCGGTGCTGGCACAGCGCGGGCGCTGGCTGCAGGTGCGGACGGAGACCGGGCTGGAGGGCTGGGCGCATTCGAACTGGATCCGCAAGGATGCAGCCGCTGGCGCCGCTGCGCCTGTTGCGCAGAACCAGTGCGACGCCCTGTGGTTTCAGCGCAATTCGATCTTTGCCCGCCGCGGCTATTGTTTTCAAAGCGCACGCGGGCAGGCGGCGTTTTCCAATGCGGGCTGCATTCCCGGCATGCGCGCAGGCGAAGTGCCGCTGAGCGCGGCGGAGCGCGATGAGGTCAGCCGGCTGAAGGCGCAGGAACAGCTGCTGGGGTGCCGTTAGGCTCCCGGGTGTGGAGCTGTTGCCCGCCGCAGAAGCGGGGTCAGCCCTCCAGCCCCCAGCCGTCCGGCGCAAAACCGTGCGGAAGGGCGGTGCGGGTGGCCAGTTCCTCGCCGATCCAGATGCCGGTGGCAGAGATGATCTGGTCCGGCAGGGTGGCGGCCAAATAGGATGCATCTTCGCCTTCGGCCTCAACGAACTCGCAGGCAAAGCCTTCGCGGCTCAGCTCTTCGGCCAGCGGGCGCCAGTCGGCGCCGTCGCGGGCGGGGACGAAGAAATAATCCACGTCCGCCACCTCAGGCAGGCCGTGTTCGGCCTGCAGATCGTTGAATGCCGCAACGGTTCCGGCCCGTTGCGCGGCGAAATCATGCGGCATCCCTGTTACTCCTGCTCAGCCAGGAAGCGTTCGGCGTCGAGCGCGGCCATGCAGCCCATGCCGGCCGAGGTGACCGCCTGGCGGTACTTGTGGTCGGTGAGGTCGCCCGCAGCATAGATGCCGGGGATCGAGGTCTCGGTGGAGCCGGGCTTCACCTTGACATAGCCGCCGTTATGCAGCTCCAGCACGTCCTTGACCAGTTCGGTGGCGGGCGCGTGGCCGATGGCTACAAAGACGCCCTTGCAGGGGATTTCCTTCAGCTCGCCGGTCTGCACGTTCTTGACCACGACGCCCTCGACCCCCAGCGGATTGTCGGTGCCGACAACTTCTTCGAGGGTGTGGAACCACAGAGTCTCGATCTTCGGGTTCTTCATCAGGCGGTCCTGCAGGATCTTCTCGGCGCGCAGCTCGTCGCGGCGGTGGATCAGGGTCACCTTGGAAGCGAAGTTGGTAAGGAAAAGTGCTTCCTCAACGGCAGTGTTGCCGCCGCCGATCACCACGATCTCCTGGCCGCGGTAGAAGAAGCCGTCGCAAGTTGCGCAGGCGGACACGCCGAAGCCCTTGAACTTTTCTTCGCTTTCCAGGCCCAGCCACTTGGCGCGGGCGCCGGTAGCCAGGATCACTGCATCGGCGGTGTAGGTGGTGCCGCTGTCACCCTTGGCCACAAACGGGCGCGAGGAGGTGTCGAGCGAGGTGATGATGTCGCCGATGATCTCGGTGCCCATCGCCTTGGCGTGCTCCTGCATCCGCACCATCAGGTCGGGGCCCTGTACCTCGGTGTCGCCGGGCCAGTTCTCCACCTCGGTGGTGGTGGTCAGCTGGCCGCCGGGCTCGATGCCCTGGACCAGAATCGGCTCGAGCATGGCACGGGAGGCATAGACCCCCGCAGTATAGCCGGCAGGCCCGGAGCCGATGATCAGAACCTTGGTGTGGCGCGTCTCGCTCATGTTTGTTCCCCACGTAATGCAGCCTGGCGGGCGTGCCGCCGTCAGGCAATGCATATAGCGGCAGGGCGGGCAGGCTTAAACCCCCAAGGGGCTGCATGCGGCGGGATACAAATTTGCCGCGGATCCGCGCATTGCGTCTTGCGCCCTCGCGCTGCAAAGAATATTGCGCGTCGATGAAACAATATTGCGCAGCCTGGCGGCGGTGCTATAAGAAACGCAAATCTCACAGGAGCTTCCGGTATGGTCACAACCCGTCTTGATCCGATTGATCGCAAGATTTTGTCGGAGCTTCAGGCCGATGGGCGGATGACCAATGTGGAACTGGCCAAGCGGGTCGGCATTTCCGCGCCGCCGTGTCTGCGCCGGGTGCGGGCGCTGGAGGAGGCCGGGCTGATTCACGGCTACCACGCGGATGTGAATGCGCGCGAACTGGGCTTTGAAGTGCAGGTCTTTGCGATGGTGGGGCTGGAGAGCCAGGCCGAGGCGGAGCTGAGCGCCTTTGAGGAGAAATGCCGCAGCTGGCCGCTGGTGCGCGAGTGCCACATGCTGAACGGCGAGGTGGATTTCATCCTGAAATGCGTGTCGCCCGACCTCAGCACCTTTCAAAGCTTCCTGACCGGCGATCTGCTGACCACCCCGAATGTGGCCAGTGTGAAGACATCGCTGGTGATCCGCGGCGCCAAGGATGAGCCGGGCGTGCCGTTTGAGGTGCTGGAAGAGCGTCTGGCACGCGAAGCCTGAGCCTAGGGCGGTCCATTTTACTGCCTGCCGGGCATCCGGTGTGGCGCAGTTTGATCCAAGTCATTGACAGCACGGTGAAACCCCGCATCCTGAAAAGGCGGGGCAGGCCAGTGCAATCGGTTTGGCCCGGCCTTTGTTCCGCCGACTGGAGGTGTAACGATGGCTACTGTTCAGCAAATACTCGATGACAAGAGCAAGACGCTCCATACACTCCCTCCCGAGGCGATGGTCGTCGACGCTCTGAAGGTGATGGCAAAGAATGACGTGGGGGCCGTGCTGGTGGTTTCGGGCCGGAAACTCGCCGGTATCTTCACTGAGCGGCACTATACCCGCAATGTCTTCCTGGCGGGAAAGACTTCTCCGGCTACGCCCCTGGCCGATGTGATGGCAACCGATTTCAGCAGCGTTGGCCCGGAGGTGAGTGCAGAAGCCTGCATGGCGCTGATGAGTGACAAGCATGTGCGCCATCTGCCGGTCCTGAAGGACGGGGAGCTTGCCGGGATTGTCTCTATAGGGGATCTGATGACAAGCATAATCAATGAGGAGCAGTTCAATGCGGGCCAGCTTGTGCGCTATGTCCGCGGCATGAACTGACCGGCGGCAGATGCCCGGGGCGGGCCGTCAGTTCCCGGTTACAGAATAGCAGGCCCCGGCTGGGTGAGACTGTCGGCTCTGGGATGCGCCAGCGGGCCGAAGCCATGGATGCTGTCGGCATGGGCAAACAGGTTCAAAAACAGCGTCTTGATGGCAAAGCTTGCCAGTTTCAGCGCGTCGGAGCCCGGGTGGTATGTTTCAAAGGCCAGGCCGCCCACGGTGATCACTGCGTGGCGCGGAAGGCAGAGGTGGTAGAGATCCACAGGCGCCGGCGGCGCTGTTTCAAAGATGCTCATGCCATCTTGGAATTCGGACGCCAGGGTCAGCAGCTGTCCATCGCCTGCGCCCTGCATGTGCGGCGGCGTGCGCAGCAGGCGTGCCGCGGGGCCGGCCACCAGGGGGGCTGCGGGTTTCTGCAGGCCCAGGCTGTCGGCCATGAAGCTGGTCAGGGTGCGGCTGCGGCTGCCGGAGCGGCCGGGCAGCACGCTGGTGCGGCCGATCCACACGAGCGGCTGGCTGCCGCCGCCCTGGGTTGCGATCTCGTCGCCGGGCAGCAGGTCCTCGACCGCAATCGGCCCTTGAGCCGTTTCCACCAGTGAGCCGCGGGTGAACGCGCTGAAGGCGTCCTCGAACAGCGGCAGGGCCGGGGCGATATGGCGTGTTTCCGAAATGCCCCCGCCGGGCAGCAGGCAGCTGACCTCATAGCGGCGCAGTTGCGGCTTGCTGGAGCTGCGCAGCGCAGCGGGGTCCTGCAGGATTGCAGTGGCCTCGACGGCATTGGCTGCAGCTCTGTGCAGCGACTGGGGGATGGTCATGACAGCAGACCTCTCCTTTCAAACTGCCCGCTTGCATCGGCCCCCACCGGCAACGCAGACGTGCTTGAACGATATGATATGCCCAGCTTTCCCGGAATTAGTTCAAATTGTCAAAAAATCTGAAGCAAACTGGTTAATGCACTGGTCTATTCTATATGGGGGCGGCGCAGCGCTGGAAGGCGGCTTTTCCAGGCCGGTTGGATGCCCTTTTGGCGGCTGGCCGGGCTGGCGCAGATGCGCCAGGGGTGGCCGCCTCGGGGGCACCCGTCCCCGGCGTTAACCCAATTTCCGCGTTGAACCCTGATGGTGCGCCTGGCCGTGGTACCGGCGGGCGCTCCCCCTGAGCAGAGGTGCGGCTTCGCTCCTGGCGGAGCGGATGATCGAGGCAATGAAGCGCTTGTTCATTTTCATGGTCAGTCTGTCCTTCGCCCGGCAAGTCCGCCCGGAGTTGCGGGCGGTTGCAGTTTTTTCTTGTCTGACCTGTTTATGGGTAATCTTTGCGCCCTGAATATGACCTGCACAGGGCATTTTGGGTCCCGCTGCGAATGACTTTGTCGCCGTGCAGCATGAGGTGGGGTTTTGCTATAGGGCTGAAATCAAAGGTAAAAACGGGGCGCCCTGAGAGGGTTTCCCCTGCGGAAACAGCGAATGCGGCGGATTTTATATAAATCCGCCACAATTGGCATGGTTAATGGAAGTTTAAAGCCGGATGCAGGAGATCAGGCGTCCGTAGTCGGCCTCTTTCGCGTGGGTGGCGCGGCGGTAGGAAAAGAATTTCTCCGCATCCGAATAGGTGCAGTGGCGGCTCCACTCGGCCGCGCCGATCCCTGCCTGGCGCAGTTTGTACAGCCCAAGCCCGGGCAGATCGAACAGGTAACGGCCGCTTTCGCCATTGGCGAAGAAGCGGGCGTAGGCGTCGTCCTGCATCATGAAGTCGTCAAAGAACTCCGGGCCGACCTCATAGGCGCGCTGGGAAATGGTCGGGCCAATCACCGCTGCGGTGTTCGTGCGGCTGGCACCGAGGGTTTCCATCGCCTCCAGCGTGGCCTCCAGCACCCCGTCCAGGGTGCCGCGCCAGCCAGCGTGGGCGGCGCCGATAACGCGGGCTTCCGGGTCGCAAAACAGTACCGGCTGGCAGTCGGCGGTCAGGATCGACAGGGCGATGCCCGGCACATTTGTGACCATCGCATCCGCCTGCGGGCGCTCGGTTGAGGGGGCAGTCACGACCTTCACATCGGCGCTGTGAACCTGATGAACGGCACTGAGGTGTTCCGGAGGCACCTCCATTGCTGCGGCCACACGGTTGCGGTTGATCTGCACTGCCTCGCGCTGGTCGGTGGAGCCAAGGCCGCAGTTCAGGCCATGGTAGATGCCGGAGGAGGCGCCGCCTTTGCGGGTGAAGAACCCGTGCCGCACCGGGCCAAGCAGATCGGACGTGAGAATTTCAAGCGTCATTGTTAGCCATCATGGGTTCAATCCTGGCGGAGGGGCGGCCTGCGAAGGATAAAGGCCGAGCACTTTGAACAGGTTTCCCATTTCATCGGGGTGCGTCAACCGCCGATGTGCCGTGATCAGGGTTTCCAGACCTTCCCCCTGAAGCGGCGCGGCCAGGGCGCGGGCGCGGCCGGTGATGCCGAGCCGTTCCAGGAACACCCCCTGCGGAGTGAGGCGTGTAAAGGCGCAACCAGCGGTTTTTGCGGCCAGCGCCAGCGCCTCGAAGTCCACATGCGCGGTCAGATCGGCCTCGCCCGGGGCTTGCAGCGGATCGGCGGGTTCATGCGCGCGCAGGGCTTGAAGCGTATCTCCAAGCGCCCGCCAGTCACCGTAGTCCACAATCAGCGCGGCGCCGCCATGAGCGGCGATTCGGGCGGCAATGCATTGGGTGATCGGGGCAGCGGCCTCGCAGAGTTCCACCAGATCGCCGTCACTTGTGTCTTCCAGCCGGTGCTGCAGCGCGTGCTGCGGTGCGGCGGGGCTGAGGCCGAAGGCAAGCGCGCCGTCCTGCAGGCCGATGCGTTTTTCGCTCCAGCCGTCACCTGCGCGGAGGAACTGGCGGACGGGCAGGGCGTCGAAAAATTCATTGGCGGCCAGGAACAGCGGCTGGTCCGGCAGGGTCTCCACGCTGTCCAGCCATACGGGCGCATAACCCTGCAGCGTGCTGGCCTGAACATCGCGCAGGGCGGGGGAGGCTTCCACCAGATGGATCTGCATGGCAGCGTGGAAGCCCGGCACGCCGCGGGTGGCGCGCAACAGGTCGGCCATCAGGGTGCCGCGGCCCGGTCCCAATTCCGCCAGCGTGAAAGGGGCGGGCGATCCCTGGTCGAGCCAGGACTGGGCGAGGGAAAGGCCCAGCAGTTCCCCGAACATCTGGCTGATCTCCGGCGCGGTGGTGAAATCCCCCTTGGTCCCCAGCGGGTCGCGGGTGGTGTAATAGCCGAACTGCGGGTGCAGAAGGCAGTCGGCCATATACTCGGCCACAGAGATCGGGCCGTTTGCGCGGATGCGGGCGGTCAGGTGGTCCCTCAGGCTCATGCCGTGCTCCGGGCGGCCTGACGGGCGCGCAGCAGGAACCAGAGACCGATCGCGATCATCGGCAGCGACAAAGCCTGGCCCTGGGTAAGGCCGATGCCGTCGATCTGCCAGGCCAGCCCCAACGGATTGCCGGGGGTGACGAACTGGGCGTCGGGCTGGCGGAAGAACTCGACAATAAACCGGGCGAGGCCGTAGCCTGCCAGGAAAATGCCCAAAAGGCGGCCCGGTGTGTGAAAGGCGCCGCGGCGCCAGGCAAGGTACAGGAGCAGGGCGCCGAGGATCAGCCCCTCCATCAGCGCCTCATAGAGCTGTGAGGGGTGGCGGGCGCAAAGCTCTCCCAGGGCCTGGACGCAGTCCTGCGCTGCTGGGCCGGGAAAGGCAACTCCCCAGGGCAGGTCCGTCGGGCGGCCCCAAAGTTCGGCGTTGATGAAATTGCTGAGACGTCCCAGCAGCAGGCCCGGTGCCACGGTATGAGCCACCAGATCGGCCATTTGGAGGCGCGGGATGCCGTGGCGCGCGGCGTAGATCCAGGAGGCGGCGATCACGCCGATGAGACCGCCGTGAAAGGCCATGCCGCCCTGCCAGATTTTCAGGATCTCCGCAGGGTTCGCCAGGTAATAGGCTGGCTGGTAGAAAAGCACGAAGCCGAGCCGTCCGCCGAGGATCACGCCAAGGATGATCCAGGTCAGCAGATCCTCCACCTGCTGCGGTTTCATCGGCGGCTGGCTGGCGGGCCAAAGCGCGGGGCGGCGCAGGGCGGCCACCGCCAGGCGCCAGGCAATGACGATGCCCGCGATATATGCCAGCGCATACCAGCGCAGGGCAAATTCGAAACTGCCGATGGCGATCGAGAAAATCTCGGGCGAGAGGTCGGGGAATTGGATCATGGCCTGCATGTGCGACTGAATGCCTTTGGTCTTTGGGAGAAGTCAACGGGGGGAAGTCAACGGCTTGCAGCCGCGCGCGTGCTTCCCCATATAGGAGGCAACCCCGAGACGGAGAAGAACATGCAGACCCGCAACAAGATCCTGGACGATATTTCGCAGCTGATGACCAATGCGATGGGCGTGGCCCAGGGCGCCAAGGATGAGGCGGACACCGCGCTGAAGAGCATGATCGACCGCTGGCTGGCCGACCGCGATTTCGTCACCCGCGAGGAATTCGACGCGGTGCGCGCGATGGCCCAGAAGGCGCGCGAGGAGAACGAGGCGCTGAAGGCCCGTCTGGACGCGCTGGAGGCGGCGCAGAAGTAAGCTAAGGCGCTGGCAGGCGGGTCGCCCGCCGTGCAGTGTTTCGTGTTCCGGCCTGCGGCAGGGGAAACCTGCGGCGGGCTTTTCTTTTGCCTCGTGCCTGACTGCGCCGCGCTCCTGGCTGCCTTGCCGCGCCTGACGTAAAAAAAGGGGTCGCTTTCTGTCCGCGGGGTCGAAAACTGCGCAGCGGTTTGCGGGGCCTGCGGTACATGCTGCCTCAGCTTCATCAGAGGGATCACAGCATGGTGTCTGTCTATACGGTGCCGGGGGCGTTCAGCACGCAGGAATGCGCGGAGATCATCCGCAAGGCGGAGGAGGCGCCCGACAGCGAGGCGCTGCTGGTCGGCCAGACCCGGGATCACAACTTGCGCCGGGGCAGCGTGGTGTGGCTGGACGATGTGCCGGGCACCGGCTGGGTGATGGACCGTCTGATCTCAGTGGTGCGGCGCGCCAACAAGGAACGGTTCGGCTTTGACCTGCGCGAGTTTGCCGAAAGCCCGCAGGCGGCCAGCTACAAGTCCAAGGACGGCGGCCATTTCGCCTGGCATTCCGACATCGGCGACGGCCCGGTGGCTGGCAAGCGCAAGCTGAGCCTGGTGGTGCAGCTGAGCAAGCCCGGGTCCTATGACGGCGGCGATCTGGAGATCATGCCGGGCGCCCATGTGGTGGCCGCCAGCCGGGTGCAGGGCAGCGCCACGGTGTTTCCCAGCTTCCTGCTGCACCAGGTGACGCCGGTCACCCGCGGCGAGCGCAAGTCGCTGACCGTCTGGGCGCACGGGCCGGCCTTCCGCTGAGTCTAGGGCCGGCCGGCGAAGGACGCCGGCCGGTCAGTTGCTTAGCCGCAGCAGCCGCTGCTGGCGGCCGCCTTTTGCTCCGCAGGCGCTTCGTTCAGGTTGGCACCGCGGCCCAGCCAAGTGCGGTCTGCAAGATAGAAGTCAGCGAATTTCTGTTCGAAGTCCGCCGGTACTGACTTTTGCGGGACGGCGCTGGCAAGCAGCGCCTGCTGCCAGGCTTTGACCTTGGGGAATGGGGCCAGCATGTCGTGGCCGCTGTGCTCTGCAACAATGGCAGCGCGGTGCAGCAGCGGCAGCCAGGCGATATCGACGTTGCCAAGCACCCGGCCCGCAAAAGACGGCCCGCTGTCCAACTGGGCCTCCGCTTTTTCAAAAGCCTTTGCGAGTTTGGCGCTGCGCTCCTCCCAAGTTGCCCTGTCCGCGCTTTGCATGGCGGAGCATTGCACCAGGTAGTGCTTGCTGGCCTGATAGCTCCAGGCGCGGTTCAGGGCGCGCTGTTCGGGCGTCAGGCCGGGCTGCAGCGGGGCGGAGATTTCGTCCAGGTATTCGGTGATGGCGTCGGATTCAAACAGCGCGGTCCCGCCTGCTGTCACCAGCAGCGGCACCTGACCGGTAGGGGATACGTCGAGGAACCACTGCGGTTTGTCGCTGAGGCTGATGTAGCTGATCTCATAGGGCAGGCCCTTGGCTTCGAGCAGGGCCGTTACCCGCTGCACAAACGGGCAGATCTTGAAGCTGATTATACGGATCATCGTGTTGTCCTTTTTCCGATGGTTTCGCCTGTAAGACGCGCGCCACGGGAAAAAGACGAAGGTCAGCCTAACATTTTTTGCAAGTATCTGACTTTTGGTCGTATTCCGCGATGCTGCCGCGGGCATCCAGCGAGAAGTTGCAGCAGTCCTCGAAGGCCTTGCGCAGTTCCTTGCGGCCCTTTTGCAGCCGCGATTTGAGGGTAGAGTAGGGCAGTCCCTGCTGATCGGCGTAGCTTTGCTGGGACATGCCTTGCAGGTCGATGGCGGTCAGCATACGGGCGGTTTCCGCAGGCAGGGACTGGATGAACGGTTCAACGCAATGCTCCAGGTCCTGGCGCACTGCGGGATCATCGCTGGTGTACCAAAGGTCGTCCGGGTGGACGGATTTGGCGCGGGCGCCTTTGCGGTAATGGTCGATGATCGTGCGCTGGGCGGTCTGGAACAGCCAGGGTTTCAGCTTGGCGCTGTCTTCCAGTGCGGGCAGGCCGGTGAAGACCTTGATCGAGATCTCCTGCAGCAGGTCTTCGGCATCTTCGGGGTTTGAAACCCGGGAGCGCAGGAAGGCACGCAGGCGGCTGCGGTACTGGGGCCAGATGTCTTCGATGGTCATTTCCGGGCCTCCGCAAGGAGATATGCGCAAATTTTGATGTGTTCTGTTATACTGGCGCGGGATGCCGGTGCAACCGGCGCCCATGTGTGTTGAACGGGGGATGGGAACAATGACGGCACAAAACGGCTATATGCTGATAGCGGATATTTCCGGGTACACGCAATTCCTGACCTCATCTGAGCTGGACCACGCCAATCCGATCCTGCAGTCGCTGCTGCAGGCGGTGGCGGAGCAGGTTGGCGCGCCGCTGCACTTCTGGAAGCTGGAAGGCGACGCGGTGCTGGCCTATTCATCCCGGGCTGAGCTGGTCTCCGGCGATCTGCTGCTGACGTTCTGCGAGAATCTGTACAATGCCTTTGCCGAACGGCGGCAGGATATCGTCGCCAACACCACATGCCCTTGCCGTGCCTGCGCCAATGCGGGCGGGCTGGATCTGAAGGTGATCGTACACTACGGCGCCTTTGAGGAGATGCAGGTGGGGCCGGTCAAGGATCTGTCCGGGGCCGACGTGATCCTGGTGCACCGGATGACCAAGACAGAGGCTGCGGCGGAAACCGGCGTGCGCAGCTATGCGCTGTTCAGCGATGCGGCAGTAGAGGCGATGCAGCTGCAGGCAGCGATGCAGCCCTATTCGCAGGCCATCGAGCATTTCGGCGATGTCACCATGCAGGTCTATGACCTGGCCCGCGCCTGGGAGCACTTCCGCGCCGGGCAGGCGCGGGATTTCCTGGAGGAGGCCGACGGGGTCTGGACCTACCGGCGCCGGTTCGACGCTGCGCCGCAGCTGGTCTGGGAAGCACTGACCGCGCCGGAGTTCAAACTGCGGTGGATGGATCAGGTAAGCGCGATGCGAATGGAGAATCCGCAAGGCCGCCTGGGGCCGGGATCGGTTTATCACTGCGCCCATTCGCTGGCCGAGTTTGTCTACCGCGTTACCGATTGGCAGCCGTTTGAGTATTTCTCCACCCGGATCAAGGATCCGGGCCGCGAAGGCATCGAACTGCCCGAAACCTACCAGCTGACGCCGGACGGGGTCGGGACCGCGCTGCGCTATACCATCGGCCGGGCCTATGACACTGCGGGTAACCGGTCGGAGGTGTCAGAGCAAGAGGCAGTGGGGTTCCTGTCGGAATTCTGGCCGGTGTCCTTTGATGCGATGGATCCGCAGGTGTCGCGGCTGTCCTGATCCCGGCAATGCGCAATGTGCAGATTAGGGCACAAAATACAGGGCCCGGGCGGTTGTCCGGGCTTTACCTTTGCAGCCGCCCGTTTCATAGTCGTGCGGCCGGCATTTAGGGGGCTGTGGATTGTTCATCCACAAGTTATTGCAGATATCCCCAAAATAAAGGGTTGCCAGATCACCTTTTCGGCTCCACCATATCTAGTATGGGAGCGGGGATGCCTCCCCGGCCCATAGCACAAAAACCTAGCTATAGGGTGCCTATGTGCCCTGATGTGCTAGGCAAAAAGAGAGGTGGCATCATGGCACTATCCGAGCTTCACCTGGAAGAAGACGTCCATCCGATCGACATTGTTGAGCATCTGGCGTCGCACCACGACTGGGACTTCGACAGGGTCGGGGACGATCAGATCGCGATGTCCGTGGAAGGGCAGTGGCGCACCTATTCGCTGACCTTGGCCTGGTCGGGCTATGAGGAATGCCTGCGGCTGGTCTGCAGCTTTGAGATGGAGCCGCCGGAGGCGGAGCTGCCGCGGCTGTATGAACTGATCAACAGCATGAACGACCAGTGCTGGGAGGGCTCCTTCACCTATTGGGCAGACCACAAGCTGATGCTGTTCCGCTATGGTCTGATGCTGTCCGGCGGCCAGATGGCCAGCCCGCAGCAGATCGATGCGATGCTGAATGCAGCCGTCGCCAATGCGGAGCGCTACTATCCGGCGATCCAGCTGGCGGTCTGGGGCCAGCGCAGCCCGCAGGAGGCGATGCAGGTCGCCATTGCAGAGGCCTACGGCCGGGCGTAAACCTGTGCCCTGAACCTGACACCAAGGGGAGGGGCGAAACATGGATATGCAGGATATCGCTGCACGCGGCCTGGTGCTGCTGGGCTGCGGCAAGATGGGATCGGCGATGCTGGCCGGTTGGCTGGAGGGCGGACTGCCCGCATCCTCGGTCTGGGTGATTGACCCGTACCCGTCGGACTGGCTGAAGGGCACCGGCGTCCAGATCAACGCAGAGCTGCCCGCGGCGCCGGGAATCGTCCTGATCGCGGTGAAGCCGCAGATGATGGGCGAAGCACTGCCCACGCTGCAGAGCTACGGCAATGGTTCCACTCTGTTCATCTCAGTGGCGGCAGGCACCTCGATTGCAACCTTTGAGGATGTGCTGGGTGCGCAGTCGCCGATCGTGCGGGCGATGCCGAACACGCCGGCCGCGGTTGGCCGCGGCATTACCGCCATTATCGGCAACAGCCACACCAGCGACGCCGACCTCGACCGGGCCGAAGGGCTGCTGAAGGCCGTGGGTCAGGTTGTGCGGCTGGACAATGAGGGCCAGATGGATGCGGTCACCGGCGTCAGCGGCTCCGGTCCCGCCTATGTGTTCCACCTGATCGAAACGCTGGCCGTCGCGGGCGAGGCGCAGGGGCTGCCCGCCGAACTGGCGATGCAGCTGGCCAAGGCAACCGTCGCGGGCGCCGGCGCGCTGGCGGAGACGGCAGAGGAAAGCCCCAGCCAGCTGCGCATCAATGTGACCAGCCCCAACGGCACCACCCAGGCCGCTTTGGAAGTGCTGATGGATGATGATGACGGCTTCCCGGCGCTGCTGAACCGGGCAGTGGCTGCGGCCGCCAACCGCTCCAAGGAGCTGTCGCGTGGCTGAGATCAATTTCGACGACTTCATGAAGGTTGACATCCGCGTCGGTGAAATCATCCGTGCGGAGCCGTTTCCCGAGGCGCGCAAGCCGGCAATCAAGCTCTGGGTCGATTTCGGGCCGGATATTGGCGTAAAAAAGAGCTCAGCGCAGATTACGGCGCATTACATGCCGGAAACGCTGGTGGGCAAGCAGGTTCTGGCCGTCGTAAACTTCCCGCCGCGGCAGATCGGCACGTTCATGTCAGAGATCCTGGTGCTGGGCCTGCCGGATGAAAACGGAGAGATATTCCTGGCGGGCCCCGATGGACAGGTCCCGCTGGGCGGGAGGATGCACTGAAATGAAAATCTGGATTGCGCGGCCGATGACGGCAGCAGTCACGGCGCGGGCGCGGGAGGCGTTTGCCGATCTGGAAATCCGCGAGACCAACGCGGTGATGTCTGAGGCGGAGATGCTGCGCGCATTGTCCGAGTTCGACATCGTGGTGCCGACGCTGGGCGACAAGTTCACGGCAGAGATTTTTGCCAAGGCGGGCACGCCCCGCTGCAAGCTGCTGGCCAACTTTGGCGTCGGCTACAACCATATCGACGTCGAGGCCGCGCGGGCGGCGGGTGTCGAGGTGACCAACACCCCGGGCGCGGTGACCGATGCCACCGCGGATATCGCGATGACGCTGATCCTGATGTCGGCGCGCCGCGCTTCCGAGGGCGAGCGGATGCTGCGCAAGGGCGATTGGAAGGGCTGGCACCCGACCCAGATGCTGGGGCTGCACGCCACCGGCAAACGCGTCGGTATCGCGGGCATGGGCCGGATCGGCCAGGCGATTGCGCGGCGCTGCCATTTCGGGTTCGGCATGGATGTGTCTTATGTGGCGCGTTCCCCCAAGAAGCTGGACTTCCCGGCGGACCGGGCCGAGAGCCTGATTGCCATGGCGGGCGAAGTGGATTTCCTGGTGGTGGCTGTGCCGGGCGGGCCTGAGACCACGCATCTGATCAACGCCGAGGTGCTGAACGCCATGCAGTCCCATGCGCATCTGATCAACATCGCCCGCGGCGAAGTGGTGGAGGAGGCGGCGCTGATCGACGCGCTGCAAAACAACCGCATCGGCGGGGCTGGATTGGACGTCTATGAGTTCGAGCCCAAGGTGCCGCAGGCGCTGATCGATCTGGATAATGCCACCCTTCTGCCGCACCTGGGCACCGCCACCGAGGAGGTGCGCAGCAACATGGGACAAATGGCGCTGGATAATGTCGCCGCCTATCTGGGCGGGGCTGAATTGCCAAACCGGGTTTAAGCCAAGCTGGTCGTGCGGCCGGAATGATGCAGCCGCCCTACGGGGCGGCTGTTCTGTCTTTGGGGGTATCGCCCACAGCCTCGCGCCAGTGGCGGCGGCAGAGCGAGACATAGGTTTCATTGCCGCCGATCTGCACTTGGTCGCCCTCGGTCAGCACCTGGCCCTGATCGTCCTGGCGCACCACCATCGTGGCCTTCTTGCCGCAATAGCAGATGGTGCGCACCTCGCGCATTTCATCGGCCAGCGCCAGGAGGGTGGCGGAGCCGGGGAAAAGTTTGCCCTGGAAATCCACCCGCAGCCCGTAAGCCAGCACCGGCACCCGCAGGTCATCGACCACGCGGGCCAGTTGCCAGACCTGTTCCGGTTCCAGGAACTGCGCCTCATCGACAAAAATCGCGGCCAGCTGGCCGCGGGCCAGGCGCGCTTCGATACGTGTATAGAGATCGTCGCCGGCAGAGAACATGTCCGCCTCCTCGCCGATGCCGATGCGCGACGCGATTCTGCCGGTGCCTGCGCGGTCGTCCAGCCGGGCGGTCAGCAGGTAGGTTTCCATATGGTTTTCGCGGTAATTGTGCGACGCCTGCAGCAGCACCGTCGACTTGCCCGCGTTCATGGTGGAATAGTTGAAATAGAGCTTGGCCATGGCGGCGGGTTTACCCGCAAGGGGGCGCCGGGGAAACCGGTTTCTTGGGCGGTGCGGCGGATCAGCCGGGGCGCAGGAAGGCCCCCCGGGGCAGACGCGGCCAGGGTGGAACAAAACCCTTTTTGGCGGCCAACGCCATTTGCCCCGGAGAGCACAAGTTCCGGGCAGACCAATTACCCTGAAAGGCAGGACGTCACTCACCCATCCTGCTTTGCACTGGACAACAGATGCCAATTGCACCATGTCACTTGCTAAATCCCTGAAAACCTGAGGGATGGATAAGGTATCGCAATTCCTCTACAACTCGGATATGGGAAATTAACTGGTTCGTTCCCCATGGGGGCACGGCGGGTCAAGCCAGGCAGGAAATTTATGGCGGAAATCGGGACGTATCTGAAAAAGCACACCGAGGCGCTGGTCAAGGATGTGGGCATTGAAGCTGCCTGCCAGATCACCGGCAAATCCAAGGCCACATTGGGCCGGTATTATTCGGACAATGCCGAACATGCCGACCGGTTCATGCCGGTGGATGCGGTAGCCAAGCTGGAAAGCGCGGCCTCCTATCCGCATGTGACTTCGGCGCTGGCGGATCTGAAGAACATCACGCTGTCCTACAATGGCAACGGCAGTGCTGAGGAAACCGGCCGCAGCGGCGGCGTCAATTCGGATGTGATTGCCCTCAGCCAGCGGTTTGCCCAGCTGATGTGCGAATACCAGGCCGCGATGGAAGACGGCATCATCACCGTCAACGAGGCCAAGCGCCTGTTGCGTGAAACGGTGCTGCTGCAGCAGGTGCTCTTGGACATGAAGCTGCACCTGGAAGAAGAAAGTGCCTGACAGCCCTGACTTGAGCGATCTGCCCGGAATAGCGGCGGATCAGCTGCATCCGGCTGACGTGGACTTGCTGGCCGCACCCGGTGATCCGCGCCACCCGCCGCGCATCCTGCTGCTGTACGGCAGCCTGCGCTCGGTGAGCTACTCCCGCAAGGCCGCAGAAGAGGCGGCGCGGGTGCTGCGCGCCCTGGGCTGTGAGACGCGGATTTTCGACCCGTCCGGCCTGCCGCTGCCCGACGATGCGGGCGCTGCGGAGCACCCCAAGGTGGCGGAGCTGCGCGAGCTGGCGGTGTGGTCCGAGGGCATGGTCTGGTCCAGCCCGGAGCGCCACGGCGCAATGACCGGCATCATGAAGCTGCAGATCGACTGGCTGCCGCTGTCCCTGCAGGGCGGCATCCGCACCACCCAAGGCAAGACGCTGGCGGTGATGCAGGTGTCGGGCGGGTCGCAAAGTTTCAATGCCGTCAACCAGATGCGCATCCTCGGCCGCTGGATGCGGATGCTGACAATCCCGAACCAAAGCTCGATCCCCAAGGCCTGGCTGGAGTTTGAGGAAGGCGAGCGCCTGCCAGACGGCCCGTTCTACCGCCGCCTGGTGGATGTGATGGAAGAACTGGTGAAATTCACCTGGCTGGTGCGCGGCCGCAAGGCGTACCTGGTGGACCGCTACTCTGAACGGGTGGAGAGCGCGGAAGAGGTGCACAAGCGGGTCTCGCAGAAGTAAGCGGAGCGCGTTTGCCTGCAACCAGCTTCACAAAGCCCCGGCAGTGCCGGGGCTTCTTTGTTTGCGGATCATGCCGGGCAGCATGGGAGAGCTGCTTGCCTCTGTGCTCATCCCATAGGTGTGGCCGGCGGTTAAGCATTTGGGCGGGCCCGGATGCCGCGCATTAGCGGGTTGTTAAGGCTTGATTGCGCCGTAATTGGGCTGCGGTGTTACCGGCGGTGCTGGGAAATGCGTGAAACCAGCGAAAACCACGGATTTTCCTCCTAACGAAACAGATCGGATTTTCCCGTGTTTTTCGGGGTTTTTTCCGAAATTTGAGGGCACCCGTTAAGTAAATAAGGGGTTTACACGCAGCGGCAGCGGCAAAACAACCGCCTGTTAAGACACTGGTAACCCTGTCTTATTTTGCACATCTTTCTGCCTGCACGGCACCGCAGCAGGCCCCATTCCAGCCTCACAGCTCACCGACATTGGCAATGTGGGAATATGGAGTGAGTGAGATGAAACGACTGCTTGGATTCGCCGCCGCCATCGCCATCGCCAGCGTCTGCAACGCAGGCAGCGCCGCCGCAGGGGGGCAGGGGGCCGCAGTGCACACGGTTCCGGGCTGGCAGGCAGTGGGCCGTCTGAATATCGGCGGCAGGGCCATGTGCACCGCCACGCTGATTGCACCGGATCTGGTGCTGACGGCGGCCCATTGCATGTTTGACATCCGCCATGGCCGCAAGGTGAACCCGCGCAGCATCAAGTTTGAGGCGGGCCTCAACGGCCGCCAGTCCACCGCAGCGCGTAAGGTGGCCAAAGCGGTGATCCATCCCGGCTACCGCCATGGCCAGACCAGTCAGTTCCAGACCGGCACCGACATCGCCGTGCTGCGGCTGGACCGGGCCATCAGCGGCGATGTCATCCGCCCGCTGTCGCTGGCCGCGGCCCCGCAAAAGGGCGCGCAGGTGGACGTGATGTCCTATTCCCACAACCATGCCACCTCACCCCGGCTGCAAAGTGCCTGCCAGGTGATCGCCGCACGCCAGGCCTCGGTTATCACCACCTGCCGGGTCGATTTCGGAGCCTCCGGCTCGCCGGTGCTGCAAACCCGTCCGGGGCGGCTGCCAAAGCTTGTGTCGGTGATTTCCTCCAAGGCGCGGATGAGCGGCCGGGGCGTATCGCTGGCTGCACCGCTGGGCCATGAGCTGCAAGCGCTGATGCGGGAGGCGGGGTGAGGCGGGTCATTCCCCGGTCCGGACCGGGCTGATCCGCACGTGAACAGCAAAAAAGCCCCGGTACTTCCCGGGGCTTTACTCACTTCTCTTTGCGAACACCTTTGAAAGGTGTCTTGCTGGACGTTTTCTGATCCATGAAACGGCCAGTCTTTGTGTCGCGTTTAACCCAGTTTCCGTTGGGAGCTTGGGTTTGAGAGCGGCCACGAACAGCTCCGATACGTTTGCCGTCGCCTTTGGGAGGATTTGTTGCCATGATTGTTACCTCGTGTGGCAGCTCCTATTGCACCAGTAGCAACCATCTGAGGGCGCGTAACCACGGATGCGAGCATCATTGATCGCGTCTTGGCACGTGTTGTGCCAGCCAAGATCGATGCGGTTTTCGGGTTGCGGAGGATAGGGGCAAGAGTTGTTGTCGACGTGAACTTCATGAACCCCGTCTGATTGAGCATTTCTGTTCACATAGTATCTTTGCACAGCCATCTGATAGGCCTTTCTTCATCATTATAAACGAAGGCCATCTTGACTGTACCTGCCCAAGTAGTATTCACTTGGGTTGCAAACCGGGTACTTCCGCGATGACCTTCCGGTGATTGCTGATCCTTGGATTGGCGCCGTCGAAGTCTGCACACTTCGACGGCGTTTCGAATCCAGAGATGTCATACCAGATATGGTTGACGCTTGTTAGGTGCATGTCAAGAGGGATGCGCACAGATTCTGCCATATTTGCAGAAGATCTCGTGTTACCCACAGTGTATTCCACAAGATTGTGTGTTCGTCAACAATTATTCGCAACTGAATGCTAGCGAAACCAACGAAATGTAGTGTCCCTATTGGGCTTTCGTCGCAGATATAGAAAACCCCGAGGAAACCCTCGGGGCATTCAAAGTTGCTGATGCCATGGGGAAACGCCGTAGGTCAGCCCTGCAGCGACTTCACCTCGACGTCCCCTTCAGCTTGGGCCTTGATCGCACGCGCGGCGGCGTTGGAACCGGCTGCGGTGGTGAAGTAAGGGATCTTGTCATAAAGCGCGACGGAGCGCATTTCCTTGCTGTCCTCAACGGCCTGGGCGCCTTCGGTGGTGTTCATCAGCAGCTGGACGTCGCCGTCCTTCAGCATGTCCACCACATGCGGGCGGCCTTCATAGACCTTGTTAACCAGCTCGCAGGCCACGTTCTGGCCTTCCAGCCAGTTCTGGGTGCCGCGGGTGGCGACCAGGGTAAAGCCCTGCTCGACCAGGATCTGCGCGGCCTCCAGCATCAGCTGGCCTTTATCGGCATCCTTGATCGAGATGAAGGCGCGGCCCTTGGACGGCAGCACCATGCCAGCCCCCATCTGCGCCTTGAGGAAGGCGCGGGCAAAGGAGCGGTCCCAGCCCATGACTTCGCCGGTGGAGCGCATTTCCGGGCCGAGGATGGTGTCGACGCCCGGGAAGCGGGCAAACGGCAGCACCGCTTCCTTGACCGAGAACCAGGGCATGTCCGGATCGGCCAGGGTCATCGGGTCGGCCATCGGTGTGTTGACGTCATAGCCGGCGTCCGGCTGGTAAGGCGGGCGCATCGGGAAGTTCGTCAGCGGCTCGCCGGCCATCACGCGGGCGGCGATGGAGGCGATGGCGCTGTCGGTCGCCTTGGCGACAAACGGCACCGTGCGAGAGGCGCGCGGGTTCACCTCGATCAGGTAGATCTCGCCGTCCTTGATCGCGAACTGCACGTTCATCAGGCCCACCACATTGAGCGCCAGCGCCAGGGCGTTGGTCTGGACCTTGATCTGCTCGATCATGTCTTTTTCGAGCGAGTAGGGCGGCAGTGAGCAGGCACTGTCGCCGGAGTGCACGCCGGCCTCTTCGATGTGCTGCATGATGCCGGTGACGTGCACGTCCTTGCCGTCGCACAGCGCGTCCACGTCCAGTTCGACCGCGCCGGCCAGATAGCTGTCGAGCAGCACCGGGCTGTCGCCGGAGACCACCACCGCTTCGGCGATGTAGCGTTTCAGCTGGTCCATGTCGCGGACAATTTCCATCGCCCGGCCGCCCAGAACATAGGACGGGCGGATCACCAGCGGGAAGCCGATTTCACCGGCGATTTCCAGCGCTTGCTCGTCGGTGGAGGCGATGCCGTTCTTCGGCTGCTTCAGGCCCAGCTGGTTGACCAGCGCCTGGAACCGCTCGCGGTCCTCGGCCAGGTCGATGGCGTCGGGGGAAGTGCCCAGGATCGGGATGCCCTCAGCCTCCAGCGCGTTGGCCAGCTTCAGCGGGGTCTGGCCGCCGAACTGCACGATGACGCCGTGCAGGGTGCCGTTGTCCTGCTCCACCCGCAGGATTTCCATCACATGCTCGAATGTCAGCGGTTCGAAATACAGCCGGTCCGAGGTGTCATAGTCGGTCGACACCGTTTCCGGGTTGCAGTTGATCATGATGGTTTCATAGCCCGCGCCGGTCAGAGCAAAGCAGGCGTGGCAGCAGCAGTAGTCGAACTCGATGCCCTGACCGATCCGGTTGGGGCCGCCGCCGAGGATGACGACTTTCTTCTTGTCCGAGGGGCGCGCCTCGCATTCCACATCGCCGAATGCCGGGGCCTCATAGGTCGAGTACATGTAGGGCGTCTGCGCCTCGAACTCGGCGGCGCAGGTGTCGATCCGCTTGAACACGGCGTTGACGCCAGCGGCGCGGCGGGCCTTGCGGACGTCGGATTCGCTCGCGCCGGTCAGCTTGGCCAGGCGGGCGTCGGTGAAGCCCAGCATCTTGAGCGCGCGCAGCCCGGCTGCGTCCGCGGGCAGGCCGCCGGTGCGGATTTCGGCTTCGGCCTGGACTATCTCGCGGATGCGGGCCAGGAACCAGGGGTCGAACTTGGTGACCGCCTGGATTTCATCATCCGACAGGCCGTGGCGCATCGCCTGGGCGATGGTGCGCATCCGATCGGGGGTCTGCTGGCCGATCGCCTTGATCACCGCGGCCTTGTCGCCTGCCGGTTCCCAGACACCGGCGCCGACGCCGTCGATGGCGACTTCGTCAAAGCCGGTGAGGCCCGATTCCATCGAGGCCAGCGCCTTTTGCAGCGATTCATGGATGGTGCGGCCGATGGCCATCGCCTCGCCCACCGATTTCATCGCTGTGGTCAGATAGGGTTCGGAGCCCGGGAATTTCTCAAACGCGAATTTCGGGATCTTGGTGACAACATAGTCGATGGTCGGCTCGAACGACGCAGGGGTCACCTTGGTGATGTCGTTGTCCAGCTCGTCCAGAGTGTAGCCCACCGCCAGCTTGGCCGCGATCTTGGCGATCGGGAAGCCGGTCGCCTTGGAGGCCAGCGCCGAGGAGCGGCTGACCCGCGGATTCATCTCGATCACCACCATGCGGCCATCTGCCGGGTTCACCGCCCATTGCACGTTGGAGCCGCCGGTCTCCACGCCGATCTCACGCAGCACGTTGATCGAGTGGGTGCGCATGATCTGGTATTCTTTGTCCGTGAGCGTCAGCGCCGGCGCAACGGTGATCGAGTCGCCGGTGTGCACGCCCATCGGGTCGACGTTTTCGATGGAACAGACGATGATCGCGTTGTCCGCCTTGTCGCGGACCACTTCCATCTCATACTCTTTCCAGCCCAGCAGACTTTCATCCACCAGGATCTGATTCACCGGCGAAGCATCCATGCCGGAGCGGCAGAAATGGATGTAATCGTCGCGGTTATAGGCGACGCCGCCGCCGGTGCCGCCGAGGGTGAAGGCGGGGCGGATGATTGCGGGCAGGCCGATCTCATCCAGCGCATCCAGCGCGATGCGGACGCCTTCGTCCAGGTCGGCGGTGCCGTTTTCGCGCTTGGGCGCGGTGACGATGGTGGCCTTGGGGTTTTCGATGCCCAGACGGTCCATCGCCTCGCGGAACAGCTTGCGGTCTTCTGCCATCTCAATGGCATCGCGCTTGGCGCCGATCATCTCAACGCCGAATTTTTCCAGGACGCCCATCTCTTCCAGCGCCAGCGAGGTGTTGAGGCCGGTCTGCCCGCCCATAGTGGGCAGCAGCGCGTTGGGGCGCTCTTTCTCGATGATTTTGGCGACCACTTCGGGGGTGATCGGCTCGATATAGGTGGCGTCGGCCAGGCCCGGGTCAGTCATGATGGTTGCCGGGTTGGAATTCACCAGGATGACCCGGTAGCCCTCTTCGCGCAGTGCCTTGCAGGCCTGGGCACCGGAGTAGTCAAACTCACAAGCCTGCCCGATAACGATGGGACCGGCTCCGATGATCATGATCGACTGGATGTCCGTTCTCTTGGGCATGGCAGGCTTCCTTTGGTTTTTCGCGCGAGCAGGCTTTGAATCACGGGCGCTGGCGTGCGCCCAAATTGTCCTGCGTTATAGGGACCGCGCCGAAAGGTTCAAGGGGTATCGGAAACGGAATTGGAAATGCCGCATCCACCCCTTTTGTTCGCATAGCGAACAGATATATGTGGGGGCAAGAAACTCGCGGAGATTTTTTCAGTGCGGATTCGCTTTGACCGGGGGCCCAAGGGGGCTGGCACATGCTTTGACCAGCCGCTGCGCGTGATCCGCGCGGACGGGGTGGAAGAGGTGCCTGCCGCGCTGGCGGCGCTGGATGCGGCGCGGGACGCCGGCCATTGGCTGGCGGGCTATGCGTCTTACGAGCTGGGCTATGCGCTGGAGCCGAAACTGGCGGGGCGGATGCCAGAAGGGCGGCGGTTGCCGCTGATTTGCTTTGGGGTTTATGCAGAACCGCAGCCGCAAAACACCGAGGGCAGCGCCCGGCCCGGCGGGGTGGAAGCGAAGCGCCCGCCCCGTGGGGGGCGGGACGGGCGCTGCCCGGCCTATCGGCCGGGCGATGCAGGATTGGAGGGCATCACCCCGCGCTGGACCTTTGACCGTTACGCCGAAGCCTTCGGCGAAGTGAATCGCAATATTGGCAAGGGCGACATTTATCAGGCCAACCTGACCTTCCCGATTGATGCGGACGCCTATGGCACCGCCGAAGAGCTCTATGCCGCACTGCAAGCCAAGCAGGCGGTCGGCTACGGCGCATTGGTCCAGCAGGACGGCCTGCCGGACCTGTTGTCGCGCTCGCCGGAGCTGTTCTTCCGCACCGGGGCGGAGGGCGTGATCGAAACCCGCCCGATGAAGGGCACTCAGCCGCGCAGCGACGATCCGGTCGAGGACGCCCGCCGCCGCGACTTCCTGCGCCAGGATGAGAAGAACCGCGCCGAAAACCTGATGATCGTCGACCTCTTGCGCAATGACATCAGCCGCGTGGCACAGACGGGCTCGGTGCAAGTGCCGGAGCTGTTTGCGGTCGAGAGCTATGCCACCGTTCATCAGATGGTCTCGCTGGTTCGGGCGAAACTGCGGCCCGATGCCGGCCTGGCAGAGATCTTTGCGGCACTTTTCCCCTGCGGATCCATTACCGGCGCGCCCAAGATCCGGTCGATGGAGATCCTGGCAGATCTGGAACCCTGGGCGCGCGACATTTATTGCGGCACCATCGGCTGGGCGGCGCCGGATGGATCGTCCGAGTTCAACGTGGCCATCCGCACCCTGATGCTGGAAGAGGGGCGCGCGACGCTCAACGTGGGCGGCGGCGTGGTCTGGGACAGCACCGCGGAATCGGAATATGAGGAAGCCCTATGGAAAGCCCGGTTCGCCCGCGTGACGCCATCCAGAACGATCCCGCTTTCCGCCTGATCGAGACGCTGGGCTGGCATCCAGGGCAGGGGTTCCGGCACCTGCAGCCGCATCTGGCCCGGATGGGGCGCAGTGCGGCGGCGTTTGGCATTGCCTTTGATCCTGATGAGGCACGGGCGGTTCTGGCCGGGGCCGCCGGAGATGCACCGCTGCGATGCCGGCTGACGCTGGATGCGGCCGGCCAATTGGAGCTTGCCTCAGCCCCGCTGGGCAGCACGCCTTCCGTATGGCGCCTCGGCATCGCGGACACCCGGCTGGACGCGGATGACATGTGGCTGCAGCACAAGACGACCCGCCGTGCGCTGTATGACACCGCGCGAGCGGAGCTGCCGGATGGCGTGGACGAACTGCTGTTCCTGAACCAGCGCGGCGAGGTTTGCGAGGGCACCATCACCAACCTGTTTGTGACCCGCGCGGATGGCCGGATGGTCACGCCGCAGCTTTCTTGCGGCCTGCTGCCGGGCATTCAGCGGCAGGTGCTGCTGGAGAACGGTCAGTGCCAAGAGGCCGTGCTGCGCCTTGAGGACCTGAAGGGGGCAAAAGCCATTTATATGGGTAACTCCCTGCGCGGGCTGATCCCGGCACGGCTGGTGTAACGGGGCCGGCCCAGGCAGGGCGCTCCCGCGGACAAGAGGCCCTCCGGCTGGCGCCGGCAGGCCTTTGCCCTTTGGGCCCGGCAGCGCACCTCACGGTGCGCTGCACGCCGCGCCGTTGGCGCGGCGCCCGGCCCAACGCTTCCCGGCCGATCGCGCCAGCGATGGGGCCCGCAAGGGGCGGGAGATCCCAGATAGCGTAGGGAACCGCCGGTTTCAGGCGTTCGTCTGCGCCGAAATGGCCCTGTTTGCTTGACAAGCGGCCTGCAACCTTGTGTACCACCCCGGACGAATTCCGCGCCCTTTTGCGCATTTCCCGAATGACGGTCCCCAAGGACCCGCGACCCGCATAACGAAAGGCCGAGCCATGCACGCCTACCGCAGCCACACCTGCGCCGAACTGAACAAATCCAACGTCGGTGAAACCGTCCGCCTGTCGGGCTGGGTCCACCGCGTCCGCGACCACGGCGGCCTGTTGTTCATCGACCTGCGCGACCACTACGGCGTCACTCAGGTCATGGCTGACCCGGACAGCCCGGTCTTTGCCGAGATCGAGAAGGTCCGCAGCGAATGGTGCATCCGCATCGACGGCAACGTCATGGCCCGCGACGAGTCCCTGGTGAACCCGAAAATCTCCACTGGCGAGATCGAGGTCTTCATCCGCGACATCGAAATCCTGGGCAAATCCGAGGAACTGCCGCTGATGGTCTTCGGCGAGCAGGAATACCCCGAGGAAACCCGCCTGCGCTACCGTTACCTGGATCTGCGGCGCGAGAAGATGCAGCGTAACATGGTGCTGCGCTCCAACATGATCCAGTCGATCCGCAAGCGGATGTGGGACATCGGCTTCAACGAATACCAGACCCCGATCATCACCGCGTCGTCGCCCGAAGGCGCGCGCGACTTCCTGGTGCCGTCGCGCCTGCATCCGGGCAAGTTCTATGCGCTGCCGCAGGCGCCGCAGCAGTTCAAGCAGCTGATGATGGTCTCGGGTTTTGACAAATACTTCCAGATCGCGCCCTGCTTCCGCGACGAAGACCCGCGCGCCGACCGTTCGCCTGCGGACTTCTACCAGCTGGATATGGAAATGTCCTTTGTCACCCAGCAGGACGTGTTTGACACCATCGCGCCGGTGATGGCGGGCGTGTTTGAGGAATTCGGGCAGGGCCGCAAGGTGGACGCCGCCGCCGACTGGCCGCAGATCTCCTACAAGGATGCCGCCAAATGGTACGGCACCGACAAGCCGGATCTGCGGAACCCGATCAAGATGCAGGACTGCTCCGAGCATTTCCGCGGGTCCGGTTTCGCGATCTTCGCAAATCTCTTGGAAAACGAAGGCACCGAAATCCGCGCCATTCCGGCACCGACCGGCGGCTCGCGCAAGTTCTGCGACCGGATGAACAAGTTTGCCCAGGGCGAAGGCCTGCCGGGCATGGGCTATATCTTCTGGCGCGACCAGGGCGAGGGCATCGAGGCCGCTGGCCCGCTGGCCAAGAACATCGGCCCCGAGCGCACCGAGGCGATCCGTCAGCAGCTGGGCCTGGGCGTCGGTGATGCGGCCTTCTTCCTGGGCGGTAAGCCGAAGGCGTTTGAAGGCGTCGCAGGCAAGGCCCGCACCGTCATCGGCGAGGAGCTGGGCCTCATCGATAAAGACCGCTTTGCCTTTGCCTGGATCGTCGACTTCCCGATCTACGAAAAGGATGAGGAAACCGGCAAGATCGATTTCGAGCACAACCCGTTCTCGATGCCGCAAGGCGGCATGGACGCGCTGTTGTCCGACCCGCTGGCGGTCAAGGGCTACCAGTACGATCTCGCCTGCAACGGCTATGAGCTGGTTTCGGGCGCGATCCGGAACCACAAGCCGGAGATCATGTTCAAGGCCTTTGAAATTGCAGGTTATGGCAAGGAAGAGGTTGAGAAGCGTTTTGGCGGCATGGTCAACGCGTTCCAGTACGGCGCCCCGCCGCACGGCGGCTGCGCGGCCGGCATCGACCGCATGGTGATGCTGCTGGCCGATGAGGCGAACATCCGCGAGGTCATCATGTTCCCGATGAACCAGCGCGCCGAAGACCTGATGATGTCGGCACCAAGCGAGCCGCTGAGCGAGCAGCTGATGGAGCTGGGCCTGCGCGTGATCCCGCAGGACCAGTAACCGCCGCAAGAGTATTGCAGAGGCCCGGGCATATGCCTGGGCCTTTTTGCTTTGAAGGAGGCCGCGCTGCGGAAACGCGCTGCGGGATTTGCTTTCCGGAAAAGGTGCAGAACAGGCGACGGAACACGCAGAATCCTGCGTACCATAAGAGATTCACCTGTGGACGAGGGCGGCGTTGCCTTAACCTGCAGGAGGGAAGGCAGTTCAGGGAGAAAGCAGGGCAATGCGGTTTGACGGGGAACTGGCTGAGATCCGCTTTGGCACCGGACTGTCGCCGCGGCTGCCGCCGCCGGTTTCAGAAGCAGACATGCTGAAGCGCCTGCAGGGGCCGGACGATGCCGCTTTGGCTTTTCCGGTTCCTGGTTTCGATGAGACAATGGCCGGGGCCCGGACCTTCTGGCAGCTGCAGAAGGAACGCAGGCAGCAGGAGGGCAAGCCCGGATACGAGGCTGCTGACAAGTCCTTTAAGAACTTCCGGCGGCTGCGCAATCACGCCCGCATCGGATGGCACGGTCAGCACCTGCTGCGCCAGATTCATTCCCGGGACGGCTTTCGCGAGCGGCTGGTGCTGTTCTGGGCCGACCATTTCACGGCGCAAGGCAAGATCGGCGCCCTGCGGGTGCTGGGGGCTCCCTATGCTGAAAGCGTGATACGTCCGCATCTGGCGGGCCGGTTCGAGGAGATGCTGATTGCCGCTGTCACCAGCCCGCTGATGCTGCACTATCTGGATCAGAAAAACTCTGCCGGCCCGGCCAGCTGGGCTGCTAAGCGGCGCAAGCGTCTGGCGGGGCTGAATGAGAATCTGGCGCGTGAGGTGCTGGAATTGCACACGCTGGGAGTAGATGGTCCTTACAGCCAGACCGATGTGCGCCAGCTGGCTGAACTGTTCACCGGGCTTTCCTTCAGCGCCAAGGACGGGTTTGTCTTCCGGCCCGGGATGGCGGAGCCGGGCGCTGAGACGGTGCTGGAAAAGGCATACGGCGGCGGCAAGCCGGAACTGGAGCAGGTGCTGGCCGCCCTGCGCGATCTTGCCCGCCATCCCGCCACCGCGCGCCATATCGCCTGGAAACTGGCGGTGCATTTCACCGCAGACGTTCCGGATCCCGAATTGGTGGATCACATGGCAGCGCGGTATCAGGCCAGCGGCGGCAGCCTGGTGCAGGTCTATGCAGCGCTGCTTGAGCATCCGGCAGCCTGGGTGCCGGAGCTGCGCAATGTGAAGCCGCCGTTTGATTTTCTGGCCTCCGCCTGCCGGGCGCTGGCGGTGCCGCAGGCACGCATCGTCCGCCTTAAACCGGGGCAAATGAACCGCCTGCTGCTGGCGCCGCTGACACCGATGGGACAGCGCTGGGAGTTTGCTGCCGGGCCGGACGGCTGGGCGGAGGAGGATACCGCTTGGATCACCCCTCAGGCCTTGGCCGCGCGGTTGCGATGGGCGATGGCGGCGCCGCGGCAGTTGCTGCAAGACCTGCCGGACCCGCGGGAATTTGCGGAGGCTGCCTTGGGGGCATATGCCAATGAGCGCGTCCGTTTTGCGGCCCGCGCTGCCGAAACACGAACCGAAGGGGTCGGGCTGATCCTGTCCTCTCCCGCTTTTCAGCGCCGCTGACTGGAGGCCATTATGATGAACCTTACCCGACGCTCGCTGCTGACCCGGTCCGCCGCGCTGGGCTGTTCGCTGGCGGCCAGCCCGCTGCTGACCCCGGTCACCCTTGCCGCTGCGCCCTGGGACACACGGCTGGTGGTTATCATCCTGCGCGGCGGCATGGATGCGCTGGATGTGGTGCAGCCTTATGGCGATCCGGATTATCCCGGGCTGCGCCAGTCCCTAACCGGCGGCCCGGCTGCGGGGTCGGCGGATCTGGACGGGTTCTATGCCCTGCACTCGGGTCTGGCGCCGCTGCTGCCGCTGTGGCGCGCGGGGCAGCTGGGGTTCGTGCAGGCGGTCTCAACGCCCTACCGCGACCGGCGCAGCCATTTCGACGGCCAGGATTTGCTGGAGGCAGGCACTGCAGGACTGGGGCAGGCGGATGGCGGCTGGCTGAACCGGTTGCTGCAATTGGTGCCGGGGGCTGAGGCGCGTACCGCGTTTGCGATCGGCCAGGAACGGATGCTGCTGATGGAGGGAGACGCGCCGGTGTCGCAATGGGCGCCGGGCGCCGGGCTGGTGATGAGTCCGCAGGCAGAACGGCTGGCGGGGTTCCTGATGGAAGAGGACGCGCTGTTCCACGCGGCGCTGAACGAGGCGCTGGAGCTGACGCGGCAGGACGTTTCCCTGAATATTGCGGGTGATGCAAGCGGTACTGAGGATATGATGATGTCCATGATGAAAACGCCGAAGGGCAGGGCGCATGCGGAAGTTGCCGCCTATGCGGCGCAGCAGCTGCGCGGCGACGCACGGATCGCGGCCTTCTCCATCAATGGCTGGGATACACATCAGAGGCAGGCCAATGGCCTGAAAAACGCGCTGGGCCGGCTGGCGGAGACCATTTTGACCTTGCAGAGCGGATTGGGGCCGGAGGCCTGGGGCAGGACGGCGGTGGCAGCGGTGACCGAGTTCGGCCGCACTGTGCGGGAGAACGGCACCGGCGGCACCGATCACGGCACCGGCGGTGCGATGCTGCTGGCAGGCGGGGCCATCCGCGGCGGACGGGTGCTGGGGCGCTGGCCGGGGCTGGCGGAGGCCGATCTCTATGACCGCCGCGACCTGATGCCCACCGCAGATGTGCGCGGCCCTCTTGCCTGGCTGCTGCATGGGCTGACCGGCGCCGGGCGGAGCGGGCTCGAAACGGATGTGTTTCCCGGCTTGGAAATGGGCAGCAACCCGGGGCTGCTGCTGTAGACCCCTGACAGCATAAGTGCAAAGCCGGGGCAGGCGGCGGCTCCCGCCGGTTCGGCCCCGTTCGGGGAACGGTCCGCCCCGCACGGCCCGGCACGGTCTTTCAGGCGGTGCCGGGCCCAAGGCCGCCAAGCGGCACGGCGCAAGCCGTGCGGCTGCGGGCGCGGGAAGGCTGCGGGAAGTGAGGGAAGAGAAGAGGGCGCAGACGAATCCTTCCGGACCGGTGCGATATGGGCAGAACGGCGCTGAGGGATCCTGCCGGCGGCGGGTTTCTTGCTGCAGCCTGCGGAAACGGCAGCAGCCGGTTCTGTCCGGGCTTAGTGTCTGCGCGGCAGCAGGATCAGGGATTGGCAGCGGTCAGTGCGGGTCAGGTTGCGGCGGATGGCACGGGCTTCCAGGCGGACTTGGCCATAGAGCACGATGATCAGCGTGGCGAGGGCTATGATGCAGGCTTCCAGCATATCAGATCGCCGCGCGGCGTTGCAGCCGTTCCTGCACCAGTCCGGCCAGAGTGGCGGTGTCCTGTGTGAGCGGCTGGCCTTTCTGCCGTGACCGCGCCAGCCGGTCGGCGGCATCGGCCAGCGGCCGGTCGCCGGCGCTGCGGGCAACGCCGCCCAGGAACTGCGCCAGATAGGCCAGGGTCTTTTCTTCCTGCCCCATGTTCAGGACATCGGCGGCATGGGCCATGTCGTCGCGGTAGGCGATCAGGTCCGGCTGCACCGTTTCATCTTTCAACAAGCGCGGGCCGGCGGGCTGGCGGTCTGCGGGCATGCTGGACAGCACCGCCTGCTGGAACGCCGCAAGAGAGGTGATCGGCTTTTCCAGGAAGCCCGCGGCACCCGCCTCGATCGCAGCCTCTGCCAGGCTGGGGTCGCCGGATGTGGCCAGGATCACGCTGGGGCGCGGGCTGGCGTCCGCCAGTTCGCGGATCAGGTCCAGTCCGGAGCCGTCCGGCAGCCCGACATCGGCGATCAGCACCGAGGGGCGGTAGACCTGCAGGTGGCGGCGGGCGGATTTCAGGCAATCGGCGCGGCGGATCCGGGCACCGCTGCGCAGGCACAGAAGGCGTAAGGCTTCGCAGGCAAAGCGGCTGTCCTCCACCACCAGGATGGTCAGCCCCAGCAGCGGGCGGCGGGTGGTGGGCAGGCGCTGGGCAGCAGCAAACAGTTCCGAATCGTCCATAACATATGCTCCTTGCGGGATATGATCCGACGCTAGGGAATCGAGGCTAATTACTCGTTAACGCAGCGCGCGCTGCCGCGGGGTGCCGCGCCCCGTGCGGATTGGCGCACTTGCCGCGGCGCAGCAAAATCCCCATAACCGCAGCGGAGGAATGTTTGTGAGAGGAGCACAACAGAGATGATCGGCCGTTTGAATCATGTTGCCATTGCTGTCCCCGACCTGGAGGCGGCATCCGCGCAGTACCGCAATGCGCTGGGGGCCAAGGTCGGCGCCCCGCAGGATGAGCCGGATCACGGTGTCACCGTGGTGTTCATCGAACTGCCCAACACCAAGATCGAGCTGCTCTATCCGCTGGGGGAAAACTCCCCCATCAACGGCTTCCTGGAAAAGAACCCGGCCGGCGGCATTCACCATGTCTGCTATGAGGTCGAGGATATCCTGGCCGCCCGTGATCACCTGCAGGCCGAAGGCGCCCGGGTGCTGGGCACCGGCGAGCCGAAGATCGGCGCGCATGGCAAGCCGGTTCTGTTCCTGCATCCCAAGGATTTCAACGGCTGCCTGGTGGAACTCGAGGAAGTTTGACGCTATGAGCACCCTGTCCCCGCAGCGGGGCAGGGAAAATCCGGGAGATCAGGGCAATGGGCATCACATCCGCAATCGTGCTTTATGCGGTGATCTGGTTCATGACCTTTCTTGTGATCATCCCGATCCGGCTGGAAACCCAGGGCGACAAGGGCGAGGTGGTGCCCGGCACCCATGCAGGCGCCCCGGAGAAGCACTTCCTGAAGCAGAAGGCCTGGATCACCACCGGCGTCGCCGCAGTGCTGTGGGCCGCCATCTGCGCGATCATCCTGTCCGATGTGATCTCGGTGCAGGATTTCGACTGGATGGGGATGATGCCTGAGCGGCAGTGATCCGCACCAGCATCTGATAATCGGGACTGCAGGATCTCCCTCCCGGCCCGGGAGGCATTGATATGCCTCAGGGCCGGTTGGGCGTGGCGCCGCGCTGGCGCGCGGCGCGGCCAGCCCGGCGGGCTGGAGCGGGCCGGGGTGCCAATGGGCAGTCAGAAGAGATTTGCTGAGAAGCGCTTTCAATGCAGCCCTGTACTGAAAGACGCCAGTTCGAGTGTACTCAGGCCTCCACCGCGTCAAGGCTGAACCGCGCGTGCCGCGCGGCGGCTGGCGCCGGCCCTGACCCGGCACAGGCCGGAGCGCGCCGCCGACTCACCGGAGCGCGCCGCCGGCTCATCGACGCGCCAGCGCGTGGTAGATATGGGTGAAGGTGGCGGCGCCCAGGATCGGGATCACCAGGTTTACCAGCGGCACCGACAGCGGCACTGCCATCAGCGTTCCGGCGGCCCAGATGGTGGTGGAATGGCGGCGGCGCAGTTTCTTGGCCTCGGCGGTGCCGACACGGCGCGCGGCAGCAAGGGTGAAGTATTCCCGGCCCAGCAGGAAGCCATTGAGGCCCCAGAAAATGAACAGCGCTGCAGGCGGAAACATCACGTAAAGAAACAGCGCCAGGATGTTGGCCGCAATCAGCAGGCCGAGGAAGTTCACCGTATCCTTGACGGCGTCCCAGAAGGGCACCTTGGCCGCCGCAGGCAGGGCGGGGTAGTGTTTGTCCTCCACCGCCTGAGCAACTTCGTCCAGGAACATCGAGGTGAAGGCCGAAGCCACCGGGATCATCAGGAACACAGATAACAGCAGCACCAGGAAAACCGAGCCGACGGACAGAATGTCGTCCAGCCAAGTGACTTCCCCCAAGAGCGGCAAGGCTGTCTCCGGCCCCACCAGCCACTGCACCAGCAGATAGAAACCCACGCAGGCCGCGATCAGCAGGGCAATGGTCAACCCCAGCCCCAGGAACAGCACCTTGCGGAAGCGCGGGTCGCCGGTCTGGCCGAGGGTCTTGAAAAAGGCGGTAAAGATCATGCGCTCATCCAGGTTGTGATTGCGTCGAGGTCGGGGCGCGGGCGCTCCGGCGGGGCAGAGCTTTCGGTGGCGATGTGGATGATGCCGGCAATGCGCTCGTTCTTGGCGAGGCCAAAGGCGGCTTCGCAGAAGCCCCGGTCATGGCTGGCCCAGCCGGTCAGCCAGTTGGCGCCCCAGCCGGCAGCCAGCGCCGCATTCAGAAGTGCGAGGCAGACGGCGCCGGCGGAGTAGGTCTGCTCAATGGCGGGCACCTTGGGGCTGTTCTTTTGCACCCCAACTACCACCACGGCAAGCTGGCCCTGGTCGAACTGGCTGCGGCCCTTGGCGGTATCCTCCGGGCTCTTGCCCAGGCGCTGGCCGCATTCTTCTGTCAGCTTTGCCAGCCGTGCCATAGCGGCCTGCTCCACCACGATAAAGCGCCAGGGCTCCAGCTTGCCATGATCGGGAGAGCGGGCGGCGGCGGTCAGGACCGGCAGCAGCTCCTCGCGCGTGGGCGCTGGCGCCACCAGCGTCTTGGCCGGGCGGGAGCGGCGCGACAGCAGAAAATCAAGGGCTGCGTCATTGCGTTCAGGCATATGTGAAACCTATTTACATCTGTTGCTGCCTATCTCGGCAGCTGGGGGCGTTTTTTCAAGAGCCATTGGGCCTTGCGGGCCATCTGTGCCGGAAATGCAGCAGGCGGCGGGGCTTGGGTTTCGCTATGCGGGTGATAGCTGCCGGAAGGCGGTAAAGTCTATGGCTTTTGGCCTCTGCACAGGGCAAGTGTGGGCCTATGGGAAAGCCTAGGAAGAAAGACCTGCCGGATCTGAGGCATCTGTGCATGCCAGGCGCGGAAATTGCGGTGCGCGCAACGCCCAAGGCGGCACGCAATGGCATTGTGCAGGCGGAGGGCGTGCTGAAGATCTCTGTCACCGCGGCGCCGGAGAACGGCAAGGCGACTGAAGCCATACGCAGCCTGCTGGCCACGGCAATGGGCACGGCGGCGTCGAACCTTGAATTGCGCCGGGGCGCAACCTCCCGGGACAAGGTGTTTGCCTATACCGGGCCGTCCTGAGAGACAGGGTCCTGAGCGCTAGTCTTCGCCAACCAGGCGGTAGACGCCTTCGGGCAGGTCCAGTGCGGCGGCGAGATCCCGCACCTGCAGGTGCGAGAGGGTGATTTTCTGCACACTGTCGGTGCGCGGGTCGTATTGCTCAACCGTGACGCATTCGGCAAAGGAATTGATGGTCACGTCCTCGTTGAGCGGAACGCCGTTCTCGTCAACAAGGGTGATGACCGTCGAGTCGAATTCATGTTCGATGGTAAACATGCCCCCAGCCTGCACTGCGCACCGCCTGCTGGCAAGGCCTTGCAATTGCACATGATCATACCAATGTAACGGCGAACTTCCGCCGCCAGGCAATTGCCTTCCCCAAGGCTTGCGCGGTACGGTGCGGACGAATTGCAATAGGATGTGCCATGCGCCGTTTTCTGTGTCTCATCGCCCTGACCGCCAGCGCCTGCAACATGGTGGTGGAACCCGCGCCCCAGCCTGCCCGGACCGCACCGCAGCAGCCGGTGCAGGGGCTGGCGCCGGGCGAGGCGCAAAGCGCCTTTGCCGCCGTTACCCGCCGGGTGGAGCCGGTGGCAGAGCGCGAATGCCGCAGCCGTACTCAGGGTTTGAACTGCGATTTCCTGATCCGCATCGACCCGGATCCGAACGCCGCCCCGAACGCCTACCAAAGCCTCGACCGCAACGGCCGTCCGGTGATCACCTTCACCCGGCGGATGCTGGGGCAGATCGCCAACCACGACGAGCTGGCCTTTGTGATGTCGCATGAGGCCGCCCACCACATCCGCGGCCACCTGGCGCGGCAGGCGACGAACTCGGCGCTGGCCAGTGCCGGTGCAGGCATACTTACAGCGCTGGTGGGCGGGGATGCCGGCGCGGTATCCTCTGCGCAGGATTTTGGCGGTTTTGTCGGCGCCCGCACCTACTCCAAAAACTTTGAACTGGAGGCGGACGAGCTGGGCACAATCATCACCCATAAATCCGGCTACCGGCCCAGCGTCGGCGTGCGCTTCTTCAACCGGCTGCCGGATCCGGGCGACCGGTTCCTGGGCACCCACCCGGCCAACCCGGACCGGGTGCGGGTGGTGCAGGCGACAATTGACCGCAACAACCTGAACTGACCGTGGAGCCCAAGGATACCTCTGCTCCCGTGCTGGAAAAGCTCGGCGTGGTGCTGACGGACCGCGGCTCGAAATACGCGGTCACCGGCGCGCGGGTCACCTCGCGCGGGGAGGTGGATGCGGTGCTGGCGGAGCTGAAGTCCGAGCGTTCCTACGCCAAGGCAACCCACAACACCTGGGCAGCAATGCTGCCCACCGGCGGGCTCAAGGCCGATGACGGCGAAAGTGGCGCAGGCATGGTGATTCTGCGGATGCTGGAGCGGGAAGGGATCACCGATCACGTCATTATCGTCACCCGCTGGTACGGCGGCAAAAAACTGGGCGGTGACCGTTTCCGCCGGGTGCAGGACGCGGTGCGCGCTTATCTGGACCACCGGGGCGGGAGCGCCGCCTGAAATTTCCCGCCGGTTGACCTGAGTCAAATCCCTGCCTGCCGCCCGCGGCTAAGCTGCCCCTGCAATGCATGATTACGGGGTATGCGCGATGACCGCCGAAGCTGATCTGAAGACCCACGCTGAACTGTTCGACCGGATGGCCTGCGCCGTTGGCCTGGATCTGGAGGAGGAGGCCGTGTCCGGCCATCTGCGCTTTGATGAGATCGCCGAGGCGGTGCTGCGCTGCACCCGCTGCGGCGGTGTCGGCGCCTGCCGCAAATGGCTGGCTGAGGGCCAGCGCCCCGGGGCAGATGCCCCAGATTTCTGCCGCAACCGCGACCTGCTCGGCTATCTGAACGAGAGCCAGGCGTAACAGGAGCGGATGCCATGCAGCCGCTGGGCGATCCCCTTTACCATTTGCGCCTGATGGCCCGGATGGGCCAGGCCACCGGCGTTGACCTGTCCGCCGCCTTTGCCTCCGGCGCCATCAGCCACGAGGACTGGGCGGCAATGATCACCCGCTGCCGCGGCTGCGATGCGCCCGTGCAGTGCGAGGCCTTTCTGGATGCCAAGACCCGCGCCGGTGCGCCGATGCCCGGCTGCCGCAATGCGGACCAGCTGATGCAGCTGAAGGGCCGCGGCGCATGAAGGACATGGCAGCGGAGGCAGAGGGCCTCGGCAATATCTTCCGCCACCTGTGGCTGCTGCGCGCCGTGGCAGAGGCTGCGGGTGTTGATCTGGATGCGGCGATGAAGGCCGGGCGCCTCAGCGGTCTGGATTATGCCCGTATGGTCACCAGCTGCCGCAGCGCCGGCTGCAGCAAATCCTGCGCCCTGTGGCTCTCCGCCCGCCGCGATGACGCGCCCGCGGCGCCTGAGTTTTGCCCCAGCGCCGGTGTCTTCAAGCGGCTGATGCCCGCCTCCTGACCCTAAAGCTTGGAATGGCTGCCGTCGCAGAGCGGCTTCTTGCCCGAGTGCTTGCAGCCGCAGAAGAACACTTTGCCGTCCTTCTCCGCCTTATACTTCACCGGTTCGAAATCCGTGCCCTTGTGCGAGCCATCGCAGAACGGCTGCCGCGAGGACTTGCCGCAGGCGCACCAGAAATAGGTCTTTCCCTCCGTCACCTCAATGGGGAAGGGGGCTTTCTGGGCGATTTCCGGAGTGTCTGACATGGCTGGGCGCTCTCCCTGGCTGGTTGCGGTTAAAGGAGAGCGTAGCAGGGAATTGGCGCGAGGGGAGGGGCAGATAGCCGCAAGCCCGCGCAATGCGCGGGCAGCGCCCGACTCTCCCCACGGGAGGGCGCTGGAGAGCAGCTCCGACCTGCTAGGCGGAATACTTAAATTGACGGATAAGTGTCTTTGTCAGAGGGGTAATATGATAGGCGCGCCATCTGCTTGTTGGCATATCTTTTTCTAGCTTGTTCGTGACGGCTTCTAAGGAACTCAATGCCGGAAGACGAGTACAAGTATTCGCTTTCACCCACTACGGGGTCTACTCTTTCGATACCAAGCTTCACTTGCATGTCTTTGTGGAGGTCGTCCAAAACTTGGTAGGAACGATTGAAAATTTTGCGGGTGAAGTTGGACAGATTGTTGTTCAGCTGGCAAATTGACTGCATATAGCTTCGGGTTAGCAGTACTAAGTCGAACCTTTGGTAGCTTTCAGCCAAGAGCTCCTGTTTTGTTGCCTTGTCCCTAGCTTTCTGAGGCTGCATAGCGGTAACTGCTGATTTGCTAAGGAAGAAACCCAGCGCGACCTCTTGGGAAGGAAAGTTACCACTTCGGTCGTTTTTAATATTGGACTTCGAGTACGACACGGGAAGCGCGTGGTGTTGAGCGCTGTTCCGAACAAGTTCCATTATTCGAAAATCGCGATCTCCATCTCGTAGCTCTGCTATTGTGTTCCCCCAAAATCTCGCACCTTCATCATTTTGGGGGAGTAACTGTGAGATTAGTCGTTTCGTCTGATCGGTGTAGCACTTAACTGCAGTCAAGAGCGCTAAGAGCCTGATATTAATTCGTATTTTGTTTTCTGAGTCGCGGGTGCGAAAATCTCTATCAAGCTTAGAAGAACCAAGAATTGTTATCCTGCTTAGTTCCTCTTCGAACTCTATGTACGTCTCATGTGCAACGATAAATAATTCATCAATCTTTTGAATTATGCCCAGCTGTTGCTCGGCAGTCTTGACCTCTTGCAACTCGAAAACGTCTATCTCGATATACTCATTATCAAGAAAATTCCGAACTCGTACTAGTTCTGCAGCCTGCCCCAAAGGTCATACTCCCCGGCCTCATCAACCTCAACGGTCACCATATCGCCGGGATTCAACTCTTCAACCCCCTCATCAATGAACAGGTTGCCGTCGATCTCCGGCGCATCGGCCTTGGTGCGGCAGGTGGCGATGCCTTCCTCGTCGATGTCGTCGACAATCACTTGCATCGTCTGGCCGACCTTGGCTGCCAGCTTGGCTTCGGAGATCGCCTGGGCCTTCTCCATGAACCGCTCCCAGCGCTCCTGTTTCACCTCTTCCGGCACATGGTCCGGCAGGTCGTTGGAACGCGCACCGTCGACGTTTTCGTATTTGAAGCAGCCAACCCGGTCCAGCTGCGCCTCATCCATCCAGTCCAGCAGATACTGGAACTCCGCCTCGGTCTCGCCGGGGAAGCCGACGATGAAGGTGGAGCGCAGGGTGATATCGGGGCAGGTGGCGCGCCAGGCGGTGATCTCGTCCAGCGTCTTGGCCGCCGCGGCGGGGCGGGCCATGCGGCGCAGCACGTCCGGGTGGGCGTGCTGGAAGGGGATGTCCAGATAGGGCAGCAGCGCGTTCTCCGGGTCCGCCATCAGCGGGATCAGCTCGCGCACATGCGGGTATGGGTAGACATAGTGCAGCCGCACCCACAGGTCCTCCGCCGGGGCCAGCTTACCCAGCTCTCGGGAGAGGTCGAGGATATGGCTGCGCACGTCGGCGCCCTTCCAGGGATGCGTGGAATACTTGCGGTCGAGCCCGTAGGCAGAGGTGTCCTGCGAAATCACCAGCAGTTCGCGCACCCCGGCCTCAACCAGTTTCTCCGCCTCACGCAGCACCGCGTGCACCGGGCGCGACGCCAGCTTGCCGCGCATGTCCGGGATGATGCAGAATTTGCACTTGTGGTTGCAGCCCTCTGAAATCTTTAGGTAACTGAAGTGCCGCGGGGTCAGCTTCACACCCGCCGCGGGCAGCAGGTCCACGTAGGGGTTCGGGCTGGGCGGCACCGCGGAATGCACCGCGTCCAGCACCTGCTCATACTGGTGCGGGCCGGTGACCGCGTGGATGCGCGGGTGATGCTCGCGGATGTAGTCCGGCTCGGCGCCCAGGCAGCCGGTGACGATCACCTTGCCGTTTTCCTTCAGCGCTTCGCCGATCGCCTCCAGGCTTTCCGCCTTGGCGCTGTCGAGGAAGCCGCAGGTGTTGACGATCACCGCGTCAGCCCCGGCGTAGTCGGGCGAGATGCCATAGCCCTCGGCGCGCAGCCGGGTCAGGATGCGCTCGCTGTCCACCAGCGCCTTGGGGCAGCCGAGCGACACCATGCCGAGGGTCGGCTGGTCGTCACGGGGCGCCTCACGGAACTGCGGTTCCGGGGCAAGGTCAGGGCGGAGGCTGGGCGGGTTGCTGGACGGGGTACTGGTCATGCGCGCGCGTATATCAGGAATGCGGCAGGAGGCAAGGAAAACGGAGGGTGCCAGCCGTGCACCCCCTGTACACCCCCTGTGCACCGGGGAGGTGCATTTTCGCCGGATGTGCCGGGGTTCGGTGTTGAAGGCGGGGCGTCAATGCCCGTAGCCTGCACTAAAGCGGATATGCAGGACGAGAGCGATTGATGCGTGACGAGAGTGAAACGCCGGAAGCCCCGGCTGCCCCGCAGCGCAAGCTGACCCCCGCCAACGAGAACCCTTGGTATGTTCTGATGACACTGTATGGAGAACAGGAGGGGGATGAAGTCGACTGGAAGTTGCATGAGAAGAACCGCAAGGTGTGGAACGCTTGGGCGGGCCATGGACTGAGCGAGGAGGAGAGAACCGCTGCGTCTGAACAGCTAAAAATTGAACGCGCTGAGCTGGAGGCCTGGCCAGAGATTGTACCAGAGATCGGGGGACTTTTCCGTAAGGAATTTCAGAGGCGTAATCCTGAGGCGAACGAGGTTCCGGAGCTGCCAGTCAGTTCGGAGCGAATTAATGTTTCCAACACTTCTTTCTCCAATGCTGTGGTGTTAACGCAGGCGATATTCGCGACCCTAGTGGACTTTCAAAAGTCGACCTTTAGGCGTGTCGTGTTTTGTAATGATGCTTTCTTTGCGAAGGGGGCCTATTTTTGTTCATCTGTTTTCGGTGAGGTGGTGAAGTTTTCAAACGCTATCTTTTCACATTTGGCGAACTTCCGGTCTGCAAGATTCATTGGAGATGCCGAGTTTACTTCAGTGAAGTTTTCACAAGTGGCAATTTTTTCTGATTCTAATTTTGTCGAGAGTGCTGGTTTTAAATCAGTTATTTTTGTTCAAAATGCTATATTTCATTGTGTGCGATTTGAGGGTGAGTGTATTTTCGCCTTTTCCAGATTTGACAGGGGAGTGAACTTCTACGGCTCAAAGTTTGAAAAAATTTCAAACTTCAGGCTGTCGAGTTTTGGACAAAATGCATACTTTTCTTTTTCTTCGTTTTCCCAGGTGGTGAACTTTCGATCAGTAATTTTTAAGCGCGGTGTTGATTTTCGCGCTACCACCTTCGGTGCGAGTGCTTACTTTGTTAAGGTTGTTTTCGGCGTGGTGGCAAATGGGGAGGCATTTAGCAGATTCGATGACTGCTTGTTCCATGGACCTACTTCATTCCGTCGAGCTCAGTTTTGGGGGCGGTACCCGACTTTTGCTGGTGCTGTAATGCACGATAATACCGTCTTTCCTGCGAGGTTCTCTCCGCGAGAAGATGAAGTTAAGCTCGACGCTAGGCTGTTGAACGTTGTTTATTGGCCGGTTGAACCTGATCAGGATCCTGCGGAAGCCCGCGAAAGCTGTGCCACCATTCGCCATATCCTCGCCAAACAAGGCCTCCCCGAAGACGAACACTTCTTCTTCCGCCGTGAAATGCAGTTTGCCGGCAAGATCGGCTCCATCTGGCAGCGGCTGCCTTATCTGCTGTTCGGGTTGTTCTCCGAATACGGCTATTCCATCCTGCGGCCCACGCTCTGGCTCTTGGGTGTCTGGGCCTTGGGCTTTGCCGCCTTTTGGGGCCATTTCTCCGGTTGTTGCGTCCCAGCGCCGGACACTTTGATCGAACGCCCGATGGGATCGGCGATGGCGCTCAGCTTCTCCAACCTGTTTCCGCTGTTCGGGTTCGGGCGGACGTTCCTGCTGGAGGAACTGAAGGCGCTGCCCGCCGTCCTGCAATTCTTCTCCGGCTTCCAGACCGTCGCCAGCCTGCCGCTCTTGTTCTTCCTCGGCCTGGGCCTGCGGCAGCGGTTCCGGCTGCGCTGACCATCAGCCGCAAACGCGCGAAGCTTTGATGCCGTGCGGGGGCTTCGTGCATTGCACCCGCCCGCCCACGCGGTAAGCTGCGCAAAACCCGTTGGGGAACGTGGGGCAAGGCAAAAAGGAGCGGGATGATGAAGCTGATTTTCCGGGTGGTGACGGCGCTGGTGCTGACGGTGGTGCTGCTGGCGGGGCTGGTGCTGCTGCTGCCGGGCGAGAAGATCGCGCGGCTGGCGGCGGATCAGCTGGAAACGCAGACCGGGCGCAAGCTGGCGTTTGGCGGCAAGGTGCGCTTTACCTTCTGGCCCACTCTGGGGGTCAAGGCCGATGCGGTGACGCTCTCCAATGCGGACTGGGCCGGGCCGGAGCCGATGCTGCAGGCCGAACGGCTGACCATCGGGGTCTCTGCCGCCGACCTGATGCAGGGCGATGTGCGGGTCACTGAGGTCTCTGCCATTCTGCCGCATCTCAACCTGGCGACCAATGCCGAGGGCGTTGGCAATTGGGTGATGGGCGGCGCCGGGGCGGCACAGGACGGCAGCGCAGGCACTGACGGCGGCGCAGGCTCAGCCGGCGGCGCGCTGCCCTTGCGGATCGAGGCGGTGGAGCTGACCGGGGCCTCGCTGCGCTATGCAGCCCACGGCGAAGCGCCGGTTGAGATGAAGAACATCGACCTCAGCCTCTTGTGGCCGGACCCGGCGGGCACTGCCAGTGCAAAGGCCACGCTGCGCCCGGCGGGGGAGCCGGTGCAGGTGGACGCGGAGATCGGCACCTTTGCGGGGTTTCTGGCCGGTGAGGTGTCCTCGATCGGGGCGACGGTGACGGCGCCGGGCGGCAAGGGGCGGTTTGACGGCCATGCCGGTATCAATGGCGAGGCCAGCGGGCGGCTGACCTTCGGGGCGCAGGATGCCTTGAAAACCGGCGTGGCGCTGGGGGTGTTCCTGCCCGATGCGCTGGCGCAGAAGGCGGTGTTTGCGGCGGATGTGACCTATACCGCCGACGGGCGGCTGTCGATGCGCGACCTGGCGGCCGAGCTGGGCGCCAACCGGCTGACCGGCGCGGCGGACATGGAATTCAAGGACCGCCCCAAGATCACTGCCCAGCTGCAGGGCGGGGCGCTGGATTTCAGCAGCTTTGCCGGCGCACAGAGCGGCTCCGGCGGCGGGTCCAGCAGTGCAGGCGGTGCATCTGCTGCCAGCGGCTGGCCTGAGGACGCGATTGATGCCTCGGCGCTGGGGCTGGCGGATGCTGCGGTGGACCTGAGTTTCGACAGCCTGCGCACCGGCGGCGTGACCCTTGGCGCCAGCAAGCTGAACCTGACGGTGGAGCGCAGCCGCGCGGTGCTGAAATTCCTGCCAGCGGCGATGTTCGGCGGCCAGGTGCAGGGCCAGGTGGTCGCCAACAACCGGGGCGGGCTGTCGGTGGGCGGCAATCTGACCTTCAACGGCATCCGGCTGGAGCGCGCTTTGGGGGAGACCGCCGGTTATGACCGCTTGAACGGCGAGGCGCTGGGCGCGCTGGAGTTTCTTGGCTCCGGCAATTCGGTGGCGGCCATCATGCGTTCCCTCAGCGGTAAGGGCTGGCTGGAAGCAGGGAAGGGGTTTTTCACCGGCTTCGACCTGGAGCAGCTGATGCGCTCGGGCGGTAATGGCGGCAGCACCGTGTTTGACCAGCTGACCGCCAGCTACACGATTGAGGGCGGCAATCTCAGCAATCAGGACCTGCTGGTGCTGCTGAAGGGGTTCCGTGCCGAGGGCAAGGGCCGGATCGGCTTGGGCGCACGCGACATCGACTACCTGTTCTCGCCGCAGCTGGTGCGGGCGGGCAGCGATCAGGTGCTGACCATCCCGGTCCGTATCCGGGGCAGCTGGGACAATCCGGACATCCGGCCGGACTTCGGCCAGGCGCTGCAGCCGAAGATCGACGAGATCGAGCAGGAGGCCAAGGACCGGGTACGCCAGAAGCTGGCCGAGGAGCTGGATCTGGAAACCGAAATCGCGCCGGACCAGGACATCAACGATGTGCTGAAGCAGCGGATCGAACAGGAGGCCCGCGACCAGCTGCTGAAACTGCTGGGCGGCGACTGAACCCTTCTGCCTGCGGCCGGGTCAAGGAAGGCCGGGAGGCCTCCTGGCATAGCCCGGCAAGTCCTTGAGGCGGCTGCAGGCGTCTTACACTGGAAATGGCGCATCTAAGGGCAGACCTGTCCTTAGATCGCGTCTCAGCCAAAGAAAAAGCGCCCGCCGGAGGCGGGCGCGGATCGCCTGCGTCAGCAGGCGAAATCCCTCATGTGAACCGGGATCAGATGGTCTGGTCGTAGTCACCGACCAGCGGCTCGGTGCGGATCACCGCGTCAATATCGGCAAAGATCGCCCGCATCTCGTCTTCGCTGTCGGAGCTTTCGCAAACCACCACCAGGTTCGGGGTGTTGGAAGATGCCCGCACCAGCCCCCAGGAGCCGTTGTCGAGGATCACACGTGCGCCGTTCACGGTCACGACTTCCTTGATGGCGCGGCCTGCGAACTGCTCGCCCGCCTCATGCTTGGCCACCAGCTTCTGCACCAGCCGCTCCAGCACGGTGTATTTCTCGGTGTCGGCGCAATAGGGCGACATGGTCGGGGTGGACCAGGTCTTGGGCAGCGCCTTGCGCAGGTCCGACATCGACATATCCGGGTTGCGGTCCAGCATCTTGCAGACCTCAACCGCGACCCGCATGCCGCAGTCGTAGCCGCGGCCGACCGGTTCGGCCAGGAAGTAGTGGCCGGACTTCTCAAACCCCGCCAGGGCGCCGATTTCCTTGACCCGCCGCTTCATGTGGCTGTGACCGGTCTTCCAGTAATCCGCGGTGACGCCGTTCTTCTGCAGTTCGGGGTCGGAGGCAAACAGGCCGGTGGATTTCACGTCGGCGACAAAGGTAGAGTTCGGGTAGAGCTTCGACAGATCGCGGGCCATGATCACGCCCACCTTGTCGGCAAAGATCTCCTCGCCTTCGTCGTCGACCACGCCGCAGCGGTCGCCGTCGCCGTCAAAACCAAGCGCCAGATCAGCGCCGGAGGCCTTCACCGATGCCGACATGTCGTGCAGCATCTCCATGGCTTCGGGGTTGGGGTTGTAATGCGGGAAAGTGTAGTCCAGCTCGTTGTGGCTCTCGACCACCTCGACGCCGATGCGTTTGAACAGCTCCGGCGCAAAGGCGGAGGCGGTGCCGTTGCCGGTGGCGCAGACAACTTTCAGCGGGCGGGACATTTTGAAGCCGCCTGCCAGGTCGTCCAGATAAGCTTCCTTGACGCCGTCCACGAATTCGTAGGAGCCGCCGGGCGCGGGCTGGCCTTCGCCGTTCAGCACGATATCGCGCAGCTCGCCCATCTCGTCGGGGCCGTGGGTCAGCGGGCGGTCAAAGCCCATTTTGACGCCGGTCCAGCCGTTGGGGTTGTGGCTGGCGGTGACCATGGCGACCGCGGGCACATCCAGGTGGAACTGGGAAAAATAGGCCATCGGCGACAGTGCCGGGCCGATGTCCTTCACTTGGATGCCGGCCTGCATCAGGCCCAGGATCAGGGCGTTCTTGATCGCAAGCGAATAGTCGCGGTAGTCGTTGCCCACCGCGATCACCGGTTCGATGCCGCGCTTGCGCATCTGGGTGCCGAGGCCGAGGCCCAGGGCGGTCATGCCGGGGAGGTTGATCTCCTCCGGGTACTTCCAGCGCGCGTCATATTCGCGAAAGCCGGTGGGCTTTATCATCGCGTCACGCAGGAAGCTCCAGGTGTTCGGGGTCACCTCAGGCTGCGGTTTGGTCATGTCTGAAATCTCTTTACTGGATCAAATACGGATGGGGTCGGCCTTGGCCAGCGCATCAAAGCGCATCAGGCTACCGATCAGCTGCGGCATCTGGTCAAGGTAGATCATGTTCGGCCCGTCGGAGGGGGCGTTGTCCGGGTCCTGATGGGTCTCGATGAAGACGGAAGCGATTCCCAGCGAAACGGCTGCGCGCGCCATCAGCGGTGCAAATTCGCGCTGGCCGCCGGTGGAGCCACCCTTGCCGCCGGGCTGCTGGACGGAGTGGGTTGCGTCCATCACCACCGGGTAGCCGCCCTGCGCCATCTGCGGCAGCGAGCGCATGTCTGCCACCAGGGTGTTGTAGCCGAAGGAGGTGCCGCGCTCGGTCAGCAGGATGTTCTGGTTGCCAGTGCTTTCCACCTTGGCGACCACGTTGGCCATGTCCCAGGGCGCCAGGAACTGGCCTTTTTTGATGTTCACGGCCTTGCCGGTGTTGCCCGCGGCCAGCAGCATGTCGGTCTGGCGGCACAGGAAGGCCGGGATCTGCAGGATATCGACGGCTTCAGCCGCCACCGCGCATTGCGCCTCAGTGTGGACATCGGTCAGCACCGGCACGCCGAACTCGCGGCGGATGGTGTCCAGAACCTTCAGCCCCTCGTCGATGCCCAGCCCGCGCTTGCCCGAGAGCGAAGTGCGGTTGGCCTTGTCGTAGGAGGCCTTGAACACGAACTGGGCGCCGGACTTGTCGCAGGCTTCCTTGAGCTGCCCGGCAATCATCCGGGCGTGGTCTGCGGTTTCCAGCTGGCAGGGGCCGGCAATGATGGTCAGCGGACGATCATTGCCGACTGTGAGACCGGCGATATCGATGTTTTTCATGGGTACCCGATGGCTTTACGATGACACCTGCTCCCGCAGGATGGACGCGGTGAGCGAACACATCAGGTAGATACCGGAAAAGATCAGGAAAGCCAAAACGGTATTCTCGAATTTGCGCGGATAGGAGGGTTCCTGGCTGGCGACCGGCTCCACCGCGGTGGTCAGATAGCGCACCTGGCGGTTGGCCTCCATCCGGGTGGTTTCCATTTGCTGCAAGGCCGATTGCAGCATCAGGTCGCGGGTCGCGAGATCGGCCTGGGCCATCTGGATCTGGATGCGCAGGCTGGCCAGCGAGTTTTCGCCGGCGGAGGCATCCACCATCCGGTTGTTGAGGCTGGCAATCACCGCCTCCAGCCGCTTGATGTCGGCTTCGGCGCCGGACACCTTGGCGCGGTTGGGGCGCGCGTTGTCCTGCAGCGCGGCCAGCTCCAGCCGTTTTTCCTCCAGCTGGATTTCAAAGGTGCTGATCTGCGACCGCAGCGCGGCCACCACGCCTTCGGGGTCCAGAACCGCGCCCTGCTGCTGCAGCACCACAAGGTTGCGCTGCGCGGCCCGGCGTTTTTCCTCGGCAGCGGTCAGCGCGGCCTCGGATTCGGCCATCTGGTCGGCCCGCTTCTGCTGCGAGAGGTTGTTCACCTTTTCCTGCGCGTAGGAGATCAGCCGGCGGGAAAACTCCGCCGCGACTTCGGGATCGGCGGCCGAGACCTCCATCCGGACCACGCCTTCGGTGGGGTCGTAACCGATTTTCACGTTGCGCTTGTAGGTGGCAAAGGCCTGCTCGTTGGTGGGGTCCGCTTCCAGCCGCTGGATCGGATCCAGCCAGTCCTGGGTGAAATGCGTCCTGAAGCCGGATTCCGCGTCCAGCCGCAGCATTGCCTCCTTGGATTGCAGGTAATCCTGCACCGCGATCGAATCCTGGCTGGTGGCAAACTGGGTGCCGCTGAGCAGCCCGCCGACGCCGCCGCCCGCGCCGCCATCGGCCTGAAGCACCAGGAAGGCGGATTTGGAGGAGTACATCGGCGTGGCCACCGAATAGAAGTAATAGCCTGCGGCCAGCGTCGGCAGCATCACGAAGAATGCCAGACGCGCCGCGAGCAGCGACAGCTTGCGGCGGCGGCGGCGCGCAATGTCGCGCTGGATGTCCTGGATTTCGCGGGCGCGCCGCTCCGCCGGGCTCAGCTCTGCCGCCGGCAGGTTGCTGCGGCCGGCCGGAACCGTCTGCGGCAGCTGGATGGAGCCGGGGGCAGGCGGGCTGCCCGCGGGCTGCGCCTTGTTCTGGGGCACCACCAGTTCCAGCATGTTGGCGCGTTTGAACGGGTCGATGCCGCGCTCGCGCAGCATCCGCACGGCCTCAAAATCAGAGGTGGCGGGCAGGTTGTGCTTTTGCGCCATCCGCCGCGCCAGGCGCAGCTGGCGGCCGGTCAGCCCTTCCTGGCGGATCGCGTCGAGATCGGTTTCCATCTGGGTCTCGCGGGCAGAGCTGACCATGCCCGAGAGGGGGGCGGCGGACGCCCCGGCACCGGCGGACGCAGGCGCAGCGGAAGCGGGAGCAGCGGCCGCAGGCCTTGCGGCTGCCGCGGCAGGCTTTTGCGGTGCCTGCGCCGGGGCTTCGCTGCCGTCCGCAGGGCTGCTGCGGCGGATGCGGAACTTCTTAGCTCTCGGTTTCGTAGTCATAGAGCTGTTTCGCTTCTTCCAAAGTGTCAAACATGTGCAGCTGCCCCTGCAACAGGACGGCAGCTGAACGGGCAAATTTTTCCAGTGTCTGGGCCTGGTGCGAGACGATGATGATGGTGGTGGTCTGCAGCCGTTCCTGCAGGATCTCGCCGGCCTTGCGGTTGAACTCCACATCGGTGGTGGAGGGCATGCCTTCGTCGATCAGGTAGATGTCGAAATCCAGTGCCAGCATCAGCGAGAAGCTGAACCGCGCCCGCATGCCGGAGGAATAGGTGCCCACCGGCTGGTCGAAATATTCCTTGAGCCCGCAGAGCCAGCGGCAATAGGCCTCCACGTAATCCGGGTCCAGCCCGTAGAGCTTGGCGATGTAGCGGCAGTTCTCCATTGCCGACAGGCGGCTGATGACGCCGCCCATGAACCCGAGCGGAAAAGACACCTTGCAGTTGCGGCGGATCTCGCCCTCATCGGGTTTTTCAAGTCCCGCCATCATGTTTATCAGGGTGGTTTTGCCGGTTCCGTTCGGGGCCAGCACGCCCAGCGATTTGCCGGGTTCAATACGGAACGACACGCGGTCAAGGATCACCTTGCGCTGGGTTCCTGTCCAAAAGGACTTGCTGACGTTCTCAAACTCAAGCATCGCTTGTTCCGGTACTGCCTGTACGGCCCTCTGGCGGGCTCTCTCAACTGCCTCATTGCCCAGGCGCTTGCAGGGCGCCTATGGCCCTTTCTTATCAAAAGAGTGTTAATGGCCTACGCGGTGAATTTGGCCTTATTATGTCGAATTGTGACATAAATCATCAACCAATTCTTAACCAATTTGCCGCGGATCCGGGCCGCAGGGGCCGGAAAATGCAGGCAGAAGCGGTTTGCGGGGTGCCAGGTGACTGTTTCCAGGCTCGAAACAATGAAAAGCAGCCGGCGGCTGAAGGAGCAGATTCGCAGCTGCCGGATCTGCGCGGACCGGTTTGCCGCCACGGCCACCGCGCATGAACCGCGCCCGGTGGTGTGGTTCCGCCCCTCTGCGCGTATCCTGATTGCGGGTCAGGCGCCGGGGCTGCGGGTGCATGAAAGCGGCCGCCCCTTCACCGATCCCTCCGGCGACCGGCTGCGGGCCTGGCTGAGGCTGAGCGAGGCGGAGTTTTATGACAAGGACCGCGTCGCGGTGGTGCCGATGGGGTTCTGCTTTCCCGGCTACAATGGCAAGAAAGCCGACCTGCCGCCGCCTGCTGTCTGCGGCAGGACCTGGCATCATCAGGTGATGGACTATCTGCCGGATGTGCAGCTGAAGGTCTTGGTCGGCGCTCATGCGCAGCGCTATCATCTGGGGCTGAAGGGGCCGGTGACGGAGCTGGTCCGGGGCTGGCGGGATCATGCGCCGCAGGTCTTCCCCTTGCCGCATCCCTCGTGGCGTAATACCGGGTGGCTGAAGAAAAACCCCTGGTTCGAGGCGGAGCTGCTGCCGGTTCTGCAGGCCCGGGTGAAGGAGCTGATGCGATGACAGATGAAACCCCGCTGGATCTGGCCCATGCCGCGATGGAAGCCGCGCCCGAGGATGATGCCGCCCGGCTGCGGTTCTATGAGCGGCTGGCGGATGCAGAGCTGTTCCTGATGCTGGAGAAGGAAGCGGAGGGAGAGCAGATCTCGCCAGTGCTGTTTGACACGCCCGACGGCGCCTTTGTGCTGGTGTTCGACCGGGAGGAGCGGCTGGCGCAGTTTGCAGGCCAGGCGGTGCCCTATGCCGCCCTGTCAGGCCGGGTGATATCGCAGATGCTGGCCGGGCAGGGGGGCGGCCAGAGAATTGGACTGGGGCTGAACCTGGAGGTGGCGCCCTCCGCCTTTCTGATCCCGGCAGAGGCCATCAGCTGGCTGCACCAGACGCTTGGCCATGCACCGGAGGAAGTCGAGGCAGGCGTCGCCGAATTCGCCGCCCCCAAGGGCCTACCGGAGGCGCTGCTGACCGCGCTGGACGCCAAGCTTGCGACTGCAGGCGGTCTGGCGGCGGCGGCCTATCTGGCCGGTGTGCGCTATGCCGGTGGCGGGCAGGGGCATCTGCTGGGGTTTGTCGGCGCCAAGGAAGCGGCGCAGGCCTCGCTCGCCAAGGCCGCCAGCGAGGCGCTGACCTTTTCGGGGATTGAGGCCGGGGCGATGGACGTGGGCTTCTTCGCCGCAGAGGACCCGGTGGCGGCCAGTCTGGCTCGCGTCGGCCTGCGCTTTGACCTGCCGCAGCCCAAGGCGCCGCAGGAAATGAAGCCCGTCACGCCCGGCAGCGACCCTGAAAAGCCGCCGCGGCTCAGGTAAGCATTTCTCGCCCTTTGCCGTTTTCGCCTTATCTGCTGCTGCAAGGGCAGGGCGGCGGCCCGTGCCCGCCACACAGCAGGGAGGGGAAAACCATGTCCATCAAACAGACCGCACATGACTTCTGCGAGGCCTGCGATGCGGGCAAGGGCTGGGACGTGTGCCGCGAATGGTGCACGCCGGACGCGACATTCTCTGTCCAAGCGGATGCGCTGGCAGAGATCAGGACGATTGCGGATTATACCGAATGGGCCAAGGGGCTGCTGACACCGATGCCGGACGCCCATGCCGAATTCAAATCCCTGATGGCGGATGAGGACAGCAACCGCGCGATCCTGTTTGCGGTGTTCCATGCCACCCATACGGTGGACGCCGGCAACGGCGCGCCGACGGGCAAGAAAGTCGCCTCGGATTATGTCTATGTGCTGGACTTCGAGGGCGGCAAGATCCGTCACATGACCAAGGTCTGGAACGACGTGCACGCCCTGACGCAGCTGGGTTGGATGTAGCCGAACAAGAAAACGCCCGCTGCGAGGCAGGCGCTTTGACTGTCTGAAACCAGCCGGTTGCAGGCGGAAAGGTTACTCCGCCGCTTCCAGCTTGTCCTGGGTGCGGGTCTCGAAATCGCTGGCGTCGTGGCGCTCATGCAGCTGGGTGGACGGATCGCCGGAGGTGCGGTTCACCATGCGGCCGCGCTGCGCCGCCGGGCGGGCGTCGATGGTCTTGGCCCAGCGGACCACGTTCTTGTAGCTGGCGGCATCCAGGAACTCGGCCGCATCGCCGTAGTTGCGGCCCAGAACCAGCTGGCCGTACCAGGGCCAGATGGCGATATCGGCGATGGTGTATTCGTCACCGGCAATAAACTCGCGCTCCGCCAGCTGCCGGTCCAGCACATCCAGCTGGCGTTTGGTCTCCATGGTGAAACGGTCGATCGGATACTGGAATTTCTCCGGCGCATAGGCATAGAAATGGCCAAAGCCGCCGCCCAAGTAGGGCGCGCTGCCCATTTGCCAGAACAGCCAATTCATTGTCTCGGCGCGGGCCGCGCCCTCCTTGGGCAGGAAGGCCCCGAACTTCTCCGCCAGATGCAGCAGGATCGAGCCGCTCTCGAACACCCGCACCGGCTCCGCGCCGCTGCGGTCCAGCAGTGCCGGGATCTTGGAGTTCGGGTTCACATCAACAAAGCCGGAGCCGAACTGGTCGCCGTCGCCGATCTTGATCAGCCAAGCGTCATATTCGGCGTCCGCGTGGCCTGCCGCCAGCAGCTCCTCGAACATCACGGTCACTTTCACCCCGTTCGGGGTCGCCAGCGAGTACAGCTGGAAGGGATGCTTGCCCGCGGGCAGCTCCTTGTCATGGGTCGCACCGGCGATGGGACGGTTGATGGAGGCAAACTCGCCGCCGTTCGCTTGTTCCCATTTCCAGACTTTCGGCGGGGTGTAGGGGGTGTCGCTCATCTGTCGGCCTTGTCCTGATTGTTTCCTGTTGCGTCTCAATCGCTCGCGCTGCGGCGACCGGTTCCGGCAGAGATAAGGGGGATTTCGGAAATTCCAATGACTGGAAGGTCTGCGCGCGGAAATTTTACAATCCGCTCACATCCTCTCGTCCCCGGACACAGAGCCGTGAGCCCCCCTTCGCATTTGCCGCTGCGGCAGTAATGTCAGTGCCAAGGCCGGTGCGTTGGACCGGAGCCCAAGTTGAAGCGATCACCGATGAAAGGGATGATTTGATGAAGCGTCTTGTTTTTGCTGCTGCGGCAGCGCTGTCCTTTGCCCTGCCGGCCTTTGCCGGGGAGCAGTACGTTGATGGCACCGGTTATGCCGTGTCGGGTTATGACGTGGTGGCCTACCGCAGCCTGGAGATGAACCCGGTCGGCACCCCGCAGACCGCCCCGGTGCGCGGCAACGCGGCCTTTACCGCTGAATACAACGGTGCCACCTGGGCGTTCTCCTCGGCTGAGAACCGCGACAAGTTCGCCGCCAACCCGGACTATTACGCGCCGCAGTATGACGGCCACTGCGCCTATGGCGTCTCCAAGGGCGGTAAGGTGCCGGCCAACCCGAACCTGTGGCGCATCGTGGATGACAAGCTCTATCTGAACATCACCGATGTTGTCGTCGGCTTCTGGGAGGAGGACATCCCCGGCAACATCAACCTGGCCGAAGGCAACTGGCCGGGGATCGAGCCGAAGGCAGCGTCTGACAGCGTGATCCCCAAGTTCACGTCTGAGGGGCCGGTTGCGAACTGATTGTAGCTTGCAGGCAAGGCGAGGGCTTTGCCTGCAAGGCGCTCAAAGTGGTTTTGAGCCTGTTTCAACTAACGCATCTAAGTGCTTAGATGCCCAATATGGGGATGTGCCTGGCGGTTGCGGATGAACGCAAGGCCCCGAAAAGGTGCCGTGAGATGCAACCGGCGCCGTCCCTGCCAGAAACAGGCACGCCGTGCCTGCGATAAGAAATCCGCGTGTTATTCAATTCCACCGGTCAAATCCTGCGCAAGCATCAGCGCATTGCCGTCTGGGTCGTAGAACGTTGCGGTTTTGACCATGCCCTCGACGACATCCGTTTCGCCGTCAAATCTGACTTTGGCCTGCTCCAGTTTCTGCCGGGCTGAATCCAGATCAGCGATCCCAAAAACCGGCACGCAGTTGCCGGGGGCTGGCTTGGTGTGCTCGCCAAGGCCGATGGCGACGCCTGGTGTGTTCGTCCGGACCTCGGACCAGCCCGCCTCGTCGGCATGGTAGAGCAGTTCAAATCCCAACATGGTTTCGTACCATTTTGCGCTCGCATGGCGGTCTTTGACCGACATTGCGATGGTGATGGTTTGATCGACTTCAATAAGCGGCATGGGCTTCCCCTATGATTTAAAATATACTAACTATACTTTATGTACATTAAAACGTTTGTCAACGTCACATCAAAGGCTTGGGCAATGCCCATACTCTCGTGCCTGCATTCGGGCGTGGCCGGACGGCAGGCGCCTCTATTGGCTGCGAGCGGTGCAGGCAGAACCGCCTTCGCGCAAAGCATGGATCATCTGATTGAAATGCAATTGATTGAACGTAATCCCGGGTATGGCCATCCGCTGCGCCCCGAATTCCGCCTTACACAGTTGGGAATTCCGGCGGCGGCTATTGCCCATAAGATCTACGGTGTTTCGAAGGAGGAGGACCAGCCTTTGCTGCGCCGCTCATGGACTTTGCCGATCCTGACATCGCTCCACACACCTAGCCATTTCAGCGGCATCAAGCGAACCCTGCCGGCGATAACGGACCGGGCGTTGTCCCAGTCATTGAAATCCATGGAGGCCAAAAGCTGGGTGTGCCGCAGCGTAGATGCCGCCGCCCGCCCGCCGAGGTCTATCTATCGCGCGGTGAACACCGGTGGCGTGATCAGCCAGCTCATCGCGCCTGAAATTCGGTTCATTTAGAAGAACCTGGAAGAAACGGCCATTCGTTGACAGATGACGAACGTCAGGAATGTCACTCATGCAGGTCATCTTGGAAGGCGGGAGGCCTTTAAAACAAAAAGCCCCGGACGCAGTGCCGGGGCTTCGGAACTCTGGGGCGCGCAACTCAGCGGCGGCGGTCGCGGCGCGAGGACATCGGCTGGAAGGCCACGCCCACATGCGCCTCGCAATAGGGCTTGCCCTGCTGCGAGGGCAGGCCGCAGAACCAGAAGTCCTCGGTTGCGGGGTCGCCCACCGGCCATTTGCAGGTGCGCTCAGTCAGCTCCATCAGGCTCAGCTTTTTGGCTTTCTTCTCGATCTCATTGACCTTGGCCAGCGCCTCGGGGCTGATTTCATTGGCCGAGGGCTGCGGCGGCAGCGGCTGGCCGGCCGGGATGATCTGGCGGCGCGCAGGCGTTGCGGGTTTGGCGTCAGCCGCAGGCTGGGCCGCGGCCGGGCGGGCCGGTTCGGTCTTGGGCTGCGGCTTGGGCTTGGCTGCGGCGGCAGGTTTCGACGCGGCGGCCGCGGGGGCTGCTGCTGGCTTTTCCTTCGGCTCAGCCGCCTTGGATCCGCCGCTGTTGCGGTTGGACAGGCCGAGGCGGTGCACCTTGCCAATGACGGCGTTGCGGGTGACGCCGCCCAGTTCCTTGGCGATCTGGCTGGCCGACTGGCCCTCGCCCCACATTTTCTTGAGCAGTTCGACGCGCTCGTCTGTCCAGGACATCTGTTGCCTTTCCAAGCTAATAGCGGCCCCAGGGGTTCTGCGGCCGCCATCATATTCCGTGTGATCGCCCTATTCTAATCACTGCGGGCGGAGTTACAAGGCATCTTGCGCCTATTGGCACAGCCGTTATGCAGTCCGGGCAGCGAAATGCAGGGGGCAGCATGGCGGATCAAGGTTATCAGGTGGAACTGGGCGCGCGCCGGTTCGGGCGGGTGAACTGGCTGGGCCTCAAGGCGCTGGCCTGGCGCGAGGTGAAGCGGTTCCTGGCGGTCTGGACCCAGACGCTGCTGGCGCCCCTGGTGACCGCGGCGCTGTTCCTGATGATCTTCAACATCGCCATCGGCCCCAAACGCGGCGACGTGATGGGGGTGCCGTTCCTGACCTTCCTGGCGCCGGGCATCATGATGATGACGGTGATCCAGAACGCCTTTGCAAACACCTCATCCTCCATCGTTATTGCCAAGGTGCAGGGCAATATCGTCGACACGCTGATGCCGCCCCTGTCGGGGCTGGAGATCCTGTTGGGCTATCTGGCCGGCGCGGTGGCGCGCGGCACGCTGGTGGCGCTGGGCATCGGGCTGGGGCTGATGGCGGTTCTGCAAATCGTGCCGGCGCACCCGCTGGCGGCGCTGGTGTTCATCGTGCTGGGCGCGGCGTTTCTGGGCGGTCTGGGCATCGTCGCCGGCGTGTTCGCCGACAAGTTCGACCAGATGGCGGCGATCACCAATTTCATCGTGACGCCCCTGGCGTTTCTCTCGGGTACTTTCTATTCAGTGGAGGCGCTGCCGCCGGTTCTGAAAGTAATCTCGCATCTGAACCCGGTGTTCTACCTGATCGACGGGGTGCGATTCGGGGTGATCGGTACGTCGGACAGCCCGCCCTTGCTGGGGCTGGTGGTCTGCAGCGGCGCCACCTTTGCCGTCTGCCTGCTGGCCTGGGTGATGCTGCGCACGGGATACCGGCTGAAACCCTGACGCCTTCATTCCGCGGGCAGGGGGTCCTCTGCAGGCGGAGGTGCCGCCTTCTTGCGCCCCAGCCGCGGATGCAGCTTGCCCGCCAGCAGCGCCGCAAAGGCCGCGGCGGCACCGCCTGCCGCAAATATCCCGGCCAGGGGCGCCACCATCAGAACCAGCCAGGCCGCCCCCGGCGTCAGAATGCCGGAGATATCGCGGTAGCTGGAATAGACCGCCGACATCTCTGTGCGCTCGGAGGGTTTCACCGCCATCAGGAACGGCAGCCCGCCGCAGATATCCAAGAGGATCAGCGCCGCAGACCCCGCCATCAGCATTCCCACCGATACCGCAGGCCAGCCCTGCAGCGCCGCCGCCGCGGCGAAACAGGCGGCAACGGTCAGAAACCCCGTGCGCACGGCCATCCGGATTGAATGCCGCTGCACCCAGCGCTGCAGCAGCGGCGCGCCGAACAGGCAGGCGTTGGTCACGGACAGAAGGATCCCGCCCAGCTCCTGCCCCAGCCCCTTTTCGATGGCAAAGATCGGCAGGTAAACCACATAGATCCACCAGCCGGCAGACCGGATCACCGCAAACAGGAAGCCGGCGATCAGCCGCGGCTGCTCCAGGAACCGCGGCAGGTATTTCAGCGGGCTGGAGGCCGGGCCGCGGGCGCGGGCGATCTGCTTGCCGTTGCCCATCCGCATCCACCAGAAGGCCGCCAGCATGAATACCGCCGCTGCGCCGGAGATAAGGAACGGGGCAGGCGGCCACCAGTCCAGCAGCAGCACCCCCGCCATCGGTCCGGCGGTCCAGCCCAGGGCTGAGTAGAACATCCGCGAGGTCTCGCATCTGCCCAGCTCGACCCGGGAAATGTAGTCCAGCACATAGGCGTTGAAGCAGATGAAGGTGGTGACCGCTGCCATGGTGTTGAGCGCCAGCGCCATCAGCACCGAACCCGGGCTTCCCTCGATGGCGAACCCTGCTGAGGCCACGAACATCGCAGCACCCAGGGAGTAGGCCCAGCGGCGCGGCACCAGCCGGACCAGCGCGGGCACCATCAGCCCGGCCAGCAGCGACAGGATGCCCACCGCGAAATAGGAGGCCGAGACCAGCCCGGCGTCCCCCAATGCCCGGTACATGATCAGCGGAAACACAGAGATCAGCGTGCCGCGCACCACAGCCTCAAGCCCCGCAAGGATGCCGAAATCCCGGACCGAGGGCACCGGCGCATGGCGCAGCCATTCGGGGATTCGCCTCTCGTGCATCTGCGCGCTCCTGTCCTGTTACAGGGCAGGGTGGCGCAGCGGACAGGCGGAAAATGCCAGTTTTCGACTTCGGCGTCGCCGCCGGGCCAGTGGCGGAAAATAACTTTTCGTGAGGGGCGGCGGCCCGGGGCTATTTTCCCGCGGGTGCCGCGCGGCCTGCAGGCGGCCGCATCCGGCCTTCGCGCCAGGCCAGAACGGCGGCGCCGGCCAGGATGATGACGGCGCCGAGGAAGGAGACCGCATCCGGCACCACGCCGAAGCCCAGAAAGTCGTAGAGCGCGGCAAAGACCAGCGTGGCATAGCTGAACGGCGCCACAAAGGACGCATCGGCCCGTGCCATGCCGTTGATGAAACAGGCCTGCGCGCAGGCCATCAAGAGCCCAAGCGCCGCCAATGCGCCCCATTGCCCGGCGCTCGGCATCTGCCAGACCGGCAGCACCGCACAGCTGGCAATCATCATGCCCAGAAGATTGTTGAACCACAGCACCTGCAATGGCCCTTCGCGGCCTGCGAGCTTCTTGATGAAAATCAGCTCCAGCCCCATCACCGCCGCCGCGCCCAGGGCCAGCAGTGCGGCGGGCTGGAAGCTGGCGGGCGTGGGCCTCAGCAGGATCATTGCCCCCATCATCGCAATCAGCGCCGCGCTCCAGCGCCACGGTCCGACGCGCTCGCCCAGCAGCGGGATCGCCAGCAGCATGCCAAAGACCGGGTTCAGGAAGGTAATCGCGGTGGCATCGGCCAGCGGAATATAGGCCACCGAGGCAAACATCAGCGTGACCCCGGCCCAGCCGAAGGAGGTGCGCCCAATGTGATAGCCCCAATGCGGACGGATGAAGCGCGGGCGCAGGATCAGCACAGCGGTCGAAATGCCCGCGAAGGCAAACAGAAAGCGCCCGTGGCTGATCTGCAGCGGATGCAGCGGCGCGCCAAGCACATCTGTCCCCAAGGACTTGGCCAGCAGAGTGGTGCCCGCAATGAAGGTGGTGGCAGCCAGGATCAGGGCGGCGGCCAGGGCCGGGTTCTGCGGAGTGTTGCGCGTCATGGCAACAGCGGTGCGGCAAGCCGCCGCGGGATGCAAGGGGAAAGGCTTCGTCAGCCGCCGTAATATGCCGCCAGGGCAGGGGGCTGCCCCGCAAGTTTGGAGAAGGAGGGGCGCTGCCCCTCTTGGCCTTAAGGCCAATTCACCCCGGAGTATTTTGCCAAAGGTGAAAGGCATGGGCAGCGTGTTGCGGCACATTGGCGGGAAGGGTTGCACAAAAGGGGTTTTCTTTCGCCAAAACCTCCACTATGGAACCACCTCATGATCAAACGCGCATATACCTCCATCTCGCGACGCCGACGCCGCCTGGCGTAACCGGCCCTTGATCCCCTGTGCCTGCCGTGCAGCACATCCCCCATTCGAAATCCATTGATCCACCGTTGACCCAAGGCCAGGCTTCCGTCACAGCTTTGGCTTCCACCTTTGAAAAGGATGATCCCGATGATCCCGTCCGTTCTGCCGACCTACAACCGTGCCCCGCTTGAGTTCGTCAAAGGCGAAGGCGCCTGGCTGACCACGGCGGACGGGCGCCGCTTTCTGGATCTGGGCAGCGGCATCGCGGTCAATGCGCTGGGCCATGCCCATCCGGCGCTGGTGGAGGCGCTGACCTCCCAGGCGCAAGCCTTGTGGCATGTCTCCAACCTCTACCAGATCCCGCAGCAGCAGGCGCTGGCGGACAAGCTGGTGGAGCATACCTTTGCCGACACCGTGTTCTTCACCAACTCCGGCACCGAGGCCTGCGAGCTGGCGGTGAAGATGGCGCGCAAGTATTTCTATGAAAAGGGCCAGCCGGAGCGGGTGGAGATCATCACCTTTGACGGCTCCTTCCATGGCCGCTCCTCTGCTGGCATCGCGGCGGCGGGCTCTGAGAAGATGGTCAAGGGCTTCGGCCCGCTGCTGCCCGGTTTTGTGCATCTGGCCTTCGGCGATCTGGACGGCGTGACCAATGCCATCTCGGACAGCACAGCGGCCATCATGATCGAGCCGGTGCAGGGCGAGGGCGGCATCCGTGTGGTTCCCGATGCAGAGCTGAAGGCGCTGCGCCGGATCTGCGACGAGCATGGCCTGTTGCTGATCCTCGATGAGGTGCAATGCGGCGTCGGGCGGACCGGCAAGCTGTTTGCCCATGAATGGGCGGGCATCACCCCGGACGTCATGATGGTGGCCAAGGGGATCGGCGGCGGCTTCCCGCTGGGCGCGGTGCTGGCCACCGAGGAGGCCGCCAGCGGCATGACCGCAGGCACCCATGGCTCCACCTACGGCGGCAACCCGCTGGGCTGCGCGGTGGGCTGCGCGGTGATGGATCATGTGGCTGATCCGGACTTCCTGGCCGAGGTGAACCGCAAGGCGGGCCTGCTGCGGCAGAAGCTGGAGGGGCTGGTGGCCGACCACCCCGAGGTGTTCGAAGAGGTGCGCGGCTCCGGCCTGATGCTGGGCCTCAAGTGCGCGGCGGCGAATTTTGATGTGGTCAACGCAGGCTACGCCAACGCACTGATCACCGTTCCGGCCGCGGATAATGTGATCCGCTTGCTGCCGCCGCTGACCCTGACGGACGAGGACATCGCCGAGGCCGTCAGCCGTCTTGATGCCGTGGCAACAACCGTTCGCATCGGTAATGCCTGACCTTCCTCTTGCCAGAAAAATCCCGGGGGTCCGGGGGCAGGCAGCCCCCGGCCTTCGCCAGAACAAAGCGATACGACCATGAACCATTTCCTCGACATCCACAAAACCAGCCCTGCCGACCTGCGCGCCATCATCGATCAGGCCAAGGCCACCAAGCAGGCGCGCCTGGGCCGCCCCAAGGCGGCGCTGGACGATGAGCTGCCGCTGAAGGACCGGATGGTGGCGCTGATTTTTGAGAAACCCTCGACCCGGACCCGGGTGTCCTTTGACGTCGGCGTGCGCCAGATGGGCGGCCAGACCATGGTGCTGTCGGGCAAGGACATGCAGCTGGGCCACGGCGAGACCATTGCCGACACCGCCCGCGTCCTCAGCCGTTATGTGGACATGATCATGATCCGCACCTTTGACGAGACCGTGCTGACCGAGATGGCGGAATACTCGGACGTGCCGGTGATCAACGGCCTGACCGACCGCACCCACCCCTGCCAGATCATGGCGGACGTGCAGACCTACGAGGAGCACCGCGGCTCCATCAAGGGCAAGAAAGTTGTGTGGTGCGGCGACGGCAACAACGTCTGCGCTTCCTTCATCCATGCGGCCGGCCAGTTCGGTTTCGACCTCACCTTCACTGGCCCGTCGCAATTGGACCCGGAGGAGGAATTCATGGGGCTTGCGCGCAAGGCAGGGTCCAGGATCACGGTTGAGCGGGATGCCTTCAAAGCGGTGGAGGGCGCCGATCTGGTGGTGGCCGACACCTGGGTTTCCATGCATGACAGCCAATCGTCGAAAGAGCGCCGCCATAACATGCTGCGCCCGTATCAGGTGAATGAAGAGCTGATGGCCCATGCGGGGCCCGACGCGCTGTTCATGCACTGCCTGCCCGCCCACCGCGAGGAAGAGGTGACAAGCGCCGTGATGGACGGGCCGCAGTCGGTGATCTTTGACGAGGCGGAGAACCGCCTGCACGCGCAGAAGGCCATCATGCGGTGGTGCCTGGGCGGCTGACGGGCTTCTGAGACAATGAAGCTGAAACTTCAGATGCGCGGGCTGCCCGGTGAATACGCTGTGTCGCGGCTCGCGCCCGGTGCTGCCATGCCCGCATGGGCCAGCGGGCCGGGACTGGTGAATGTGACCCATGCCGAAGACGAAATTTCGGTTGTCTGCCTGGCCGGGCGGGTGCCGGAGGGCGTGGAATGCTCCCGCGGCTGGGCGGCTTTCCAGGTCTCGGACCTTTATGATTTTGACGCGCCGGGGGTGGTTTTGTCCGCGGTGCGGCCGGTTTCCGAGGCCGGACTTGGGGTCTTTGCCGTCTCAACCTTCTACCGCGACTACTTGCTTGTGCGGCAGGCCGAGCGCGCCGGAGCGGAAGACGCCTGGCGGGCTGCCGGGCACCAGGTGGATGCCGCCGCCATGTAAAAGCGGTGTAGGATGAACCGGTCCTGACGCCAAGTCTTATTCCGGTCCTTCCTTCTGGGGCACGGGTTCCAAATTTGCGAGGTAAAACTATGCCAGGAGCAAAAGGCGGATGCCTGTGCGGTGCAATACGGTATGAAATCGCGCGTCAGCCTGCCAAGGTGACCCTGTGCCATTGCAGGTTCTGCCAGCGCGCAACCGGTGCCGCCTATATGATTCAGCCAGCCTTCGCTGCCGCAGATTTCAAACTGCGCAAAGGCACTCCAAAGAACTACAGCCATATCTCAGCTGGCAGCGGCAAAGAGATACGGGTCAGGTTCTGCGGCACCTGCGGCACCAAACTGTTTCAAGCTTTCGAACGCTTCGAAGGGGCGATCGGGCTGTTTAGCGGCACGCTGGATGATCCCGGCTGGCTTGAGATCAGCCCTGTAAACAGCAAACACATCTTCCTGAAGAGCGCACGCAGCGAAACAGTCATCCCGGCGGATACACCCGTATTCATGCAACACGCTATTTCAGTTGATGGCACGCCCTTGGTGCCAATGGTGCTGGCAACCGCTCAGAAGGCCGGGGACCTGCAGCACGAACCCTCAGGCAGCGAGACCGGATAAGCTGTCCGGTGCCTTGCAAAATCGGTGATCTCAGCCTCTTGTGCCAGTGCCGGTTTCCCGCCAGCATTTCCCTGGTTCGCAAGGGAGATGCATCATGGACAGAACCTCAAAACCGCAAGCGCTGATCGTCGGGGCCGGGACCGGCCTGTCCGCGTCCTTTGCCAGGCAGCTCTCTGCTGCGGGCTATGCGGTGCATCTGGCTGCCCGCAACACGGACAAGCTGGAGGCGCTGGCGGTTGAGACCGGCGCTAAGCTGCACGTGCTGGACGGCACCGATGCCGAAGGGACGTCCGCGCTCATCAGCAATCTGCCCGGCGATCTGCGGGTGGCCTGTTACAACCCCTCAGCCCGGCTGCGCGGGCCTGTGGCGGAGCTGGACCCGGAAGCGGTGAGTGAAGCAGTGGAGATCACCGCCTATGGCGCCTTTGTGCTGGGGCAGGCAGCGGCGCGGCGGATGCTGGCGCAGCAGATGGATAACGGGCGGCGCGGCACCATCCTGTTCACCGGCGCCTCGGCGGGCGTCAAGGGCTTTGCGCACTCCGCTCCCTTTGCGATGGGCAAGTTCGCGCAGCGCGGCCTGGCGCAGTCGATGGCGCGGGAGCTGCATCCCAAGGGCATCCATGTCACCTGGATTAATATCGACGGCGGCATCCGCAATGCCGCGCGGCCTGAGCGGACCGAGGCGGCAGACAACCCCGACAGCATGCTGGACCCGGAGGCCATTGCGCAGGAATACATGCATCTGATCCATCAGCACCGCTCCGCCTGGAGCGACGAGCTGGTGCTGCGGCCCTGGGTGGAGCGGTTCTAGGGCTCGGGCCGTAAGGCAAAGAAAATCCCCCGCAGCCGGAGGGCGCGGGGGCTCTGTTTGTGCGTGAAAGCGGTGCAGCTCAGCTGACGAAGGTGTTGAGCAGCAGGTAGATCACCGCGGACAGAAGTGCTGCGGCGGGCACGGTGATCACCCAGGCGGCCACGATGGTCATGAAGTGGCTGCGGCGCACCAGTTTGCGGCGGCGGCGCTCTTCCGGCGCGATGCGCTTTTCTGCCGGGCGGCCTGCGGCGGATTTCTTCAGGCGGCGCTCCATGTGCCACTCGCGGAAGAAGCCGACGCCGAACACCGCGCCCACCGCGATATGGGTGGAGGAGACCGGCAGGCCCAGCCAGCTGGCCACGATCACGGTGATTGCTGCGGACAGCGACACGCAGTAGGCGCGCATCGGGTTCAGCTTGGTGATCTGGCTGCCGACCATGCGGATCAGCTTGGGGCCGAACAGGAACAGGCCAAAGGAGATGCCGAAGGCGCCGATCACCATCACCCAGGTCGGGATTGCCACCTTGGAGGCAAAATCGCCGAACTCGGTGGCGTGCACGATGGCGGCAAGCGGGCCGACCGCATTGGCGACGTCATTGGCGCCATGGGCAAAGGACAAGAGGCCCGCGGAAATCACCAGCGGCAGGCCGAACAGCGCTTTCAGCGACTTGTTGCGGTTCTCCATGCCCTCGGATTGGCGCTTGATCAGCGGCGCGGTGATGACATAGGAGACCGCCCCGATACCGGCACCGATCAGCAGCGCGGTCTGCAGGTCGATCTTGACGATCTTCTTGAGGCCCTTCAGGGCCAGATAGGCACCAAAGGCGGCGGCCATGACGGCGACCAGCACCGGTACCCAGCGCCGTGCGGCGGCGATCTTGTCGTCCTGGTAGATGATCTTGGCCTTGATGAAGGCAAGGAACAGCGCGGCGATGATGCCGCCCAGAACCGGAGAGATGACCCAGCTGGCAGCGATCTTGCCCATGGTGGGCCAGTTCACTGCGGCGGTGCCCGCGGCAGCCACACCAGCGCCCAGCACGCCGCCCACGACCGAATGGGTGGTGGAAACCGGCGCGCCGACCCACGTCGCCAGGTTCACCCACAGCGCCGAGGAGATCAGCGCTGCCATCATCGCCCAGATGAACACGCTGCTGCTGGACACTGCGGTGGGGTCGACAATGCCCTTGGAAATGGTCGACACCACATCGCCGCCTGCCAGCAGGGCACCTGCGCTTTCACAGATGGCGGCAATCACGATGGCGCCGCCCATGGTCAGCGCGTTTGCGCCCACCGCCGGCCCCATGTTGTTGGCCACGTCATTGGCGCCGATGTTGATCGCCATATAGGCGCCGAACGCCGCGGCGGCGATCACCACCATGCTCATGGCGGAACCGCCGAAGAACACGCCGGCTGCAAGGCCTGCCAGCACGATGAAGGCGAGCGCAATGCCCGGCGCCACCAGCGGGCGGGAGGCATAGCTGGTCGCGAGCTCCAGCTGGGAGATCCTGTTCAGATCCTTATCCAGCGTGTTCCATTGCGGGCGCTGATCTTCGTGGCTCATCGTCGCGTTCCTGATTCCGGGGTCTGGGCACGCGCCTACCCCCGCTCAGGAAACGGATCAAGCTTCTGACATGAAAATGTCACATAACTTTTACAAACGGTGCAGAATGTCCCGCAGTTCCGGCTCATCGACCAGCCCGGCTGCTTCTGCAGGATTCATCCACTGGCGGGTGCGCTCGCTGGACTCCGGGTAGTCGTCCTCCAGCTGCTCCACCTCAACCTCGAAAATCAGCGTGGTCACCGGCTCTTCGGTGCCGTTGTCGTGGCGCTTGGTGAAATGATATTCGCCGATCGGCTGCGGCGTGATGCTGGCGGGTTTCACCCCGGCTTCCTCCCAGGCTTCCTGCAGCGCCGACTCCGGGCCGTCCTTGCCCTCAACCGGCCAGCCCTTGGGCAGAATCCAGCGCCCGGTGCCGCGGCTGGTGATCATCAGCACCTCCTTGCCGTCCGCGCCGGAGCGGCAGCACAGGGCGGCAACCTGCACGCGGGCAGGGCGCTGCAGCATCGGTTTGATAATCTCGTTCCAGGCGCGGGTCAGCGGGCTTGTCATGGGTGCTCAGCCTTTGTTGTTGGGGAAGTTCCCGTGTTTATGTGTGCAATTGCGGGAATCTACGCCTGATTTTCCGGTGGTGCAAGGTGATCTGCCGGTTTGCCCTGCATCAGGCCGCAGGCAGGGGCTCCCGCCCGCTGATCCGCGCATCACAGATGCACGGCCAGCGGTTGGGCGCGGCAGCGCGGCTGCGCCGCGCTGCGGACCGCTACTTGCGCCGTTTCGCGCGCAGCGTCGGGTCAGCCTCGGTCGGGTCTTCCGGCCACGGATGCTTGGGGTATTGGGCGCGCATGTCCTTTCTGACATCGGTATAGGATCCGGCCCAGAACCCCGGCAGGTCGCGGGTGATCTGGATCGGGCGCTGCGCGGGGGACAAAAGCGAGACCTTCAGCGGCACGCCGCCAACAGAGGGATGCCGGGTCACCCCGAACATCTCCTGCAGGCGGACCGAAATTTCCGGGATTTCGCCGTCATAGCTGATCGGGATCTTGCGCCCCAGGGGGGTGATGAAACTGCCAGGCGCCTCGCGGTCCAGCACCTGCGTCTGCTCCCAGCTGAGCGCGGCCTTGAGCGCAGGCAGCAGGTCAAAGCGTTTCCAGTCCTCGGCCGATTTCACCCCGTCCAGCATCGGAAGCAGCCAATCCTCCAGGCTTTCCATCAGGCCGGGGATGGAGAAGTCCGGCAAGTCATGGCCTTCCGCCCTGACCAGCTCCACCCGCGCCGCCAGCCGCGCCGCAGCGCCGGTGAGGCGCAGGCCCAGGTCGCGCACGCCGTCGAGCATGGCTTGCGCCACAGCGTCCGGCGGCACGTCCTTCCAGATGCGGTCGTCCAGCACCACGGCGCCAAAGCGTTCCTGCTGGCGCGCCACCACCCGGCGGTCGCGTTTGGACCATTCGCAGACGTCGGTCCAGATGATCTGATCCGCGAACAGCTCGCGGATCTCGGCCAGCGATATCTGCGCCGCCATCCGGATCCTGGCCTCGCGCGGGTTGCCGTCGGTGTCCAGCGCCACGATGAAGGGCGCCCCCGCCAGCGTGTCGCCGCCGTCCAATATGGCGCCCTTGCCGCCCGACAGCACAAACCGCGGCGCATCGCCCTTGCGGCGCTGGCCGATGCGGTCGGGATAGGCGAGGGCGGCCATCATCGCGGCAGACAGTCCGGCATCGCGGCGGCCTGCCTGTTTCTCCAGCCGCCGCGCTTCGCTCTTGATCCGCTCCACGACGGGGCGGTTCAGCTGATAGGGGTGGCCGCGGGTAAACCCCTTGGGGTCCCGCAGCGCCTTCAGCCGCAGCGCCTTCAGCCGCAGCGACAGATCCGCAGGCGCGCCGCGCAGCGGGTCGCGCTCGCCCAGCAGTGCCGCCAGAGGTGCGGCATCGGGGCCTGCCTGCAGCAGCATGTGGCCAAGCCGCGGATGCAGCGGCAGCGCCGCCAGCGCCTTGCCATGCTCAGTAATCCGCCCCTGCGCATCCAGTGCGCCCAGCATGGCCAGCAGCGCCTGCGCTTCCGCCAGCGCACCCGCGGGCGGCTGGGTCAGGAACATCAGATCGTCAGGAGCGGCGCCCCACAGCGCCAGTTCCAGCGCCAGCGCGGTGAGGTCGGCGCTTTCGATCTCGGCTGGCGGAAACGCCATCAGCGCACCTTCCTCGCCCTTGGTCCACAGCCGGTAGCAGATGCCCTCCGCCACACGGCCCGCGCGGCCCTGCCGCTGGGTCGCCTCGGCGCGCGTCACCTTCTCTGTCACCAGCCGTGACATGCCGGAGCCGGGGTCGAACCGCGCGCGGCGCGCCTGGCCCATATCGACCACCACCCGGATGTCCTGAATGGTCAATGAGGTCTCGGCGATTGACGTCGCCAGCACCACCTTGCGGCCCTGCGGTTCGGGCTGGATCGCGGCGCGCTGCTCGGCAAAGGGCAGGGCGCCGAACAAGGGGCGGATATGGCAATGGCCGGGCAGGCGCTTTTCCAGCGCGCCAGCAGCGCGGCGGATTTCGCCTTCGCCGGGCAGGAAAACCAGGATGCCGCCGCCATTGCCGGGTCCGGCAGCGCGGGTTTCCTTCTCTGCCTGCACCACGAGATCCGCCAGCGCATCCACGCGCCGCGCTTGCGCGGGCAGCGGACGCTCCAGCCAGCGGGTCTCCACCGGGTAGCTGCGGCCCTCGGAGGTGACCATCGGCGCGTCCATCAGCGCCGCCACCGGTCCTGCGTCCAGCGTCGCGGACATCGCAAGCAGGATCAGGTCATCGCGCAGCGCGCCCGCGACCTCCAGACACAAGGCAAGCCCCAGGTCGGCGTTCAGGGAGCGTTCGTGAAACTCGTCAAAGATCACCGCGCCGATGCCCGGCAGGTCCGGGTCCGACTGCAGCATCCGGGTCAGGATGCCCTCGGTCACCACTTCGATCCGCGTCGCCTTGGAGACCTTGGCATCGCCGCGCACCCGGTAGCCGACAGTCTGGCCGGGTTTCTCCCCCAGCGTTTCCGCCATCCGCTCCGCCGCGGCACGGACAGCCAGGCGGCGCGGTTCCAGCATCACGATGCGGCCCGCGGTCAGCCCGGCCTCCAGCATCGCCAGCGGCACCCGCGTTGTCTTGCCCGCGCCGGGCGGCGCCTGCAGCACCGCACGGCCGCGGGCGCGCAGGGCGTCCAGCAGTTCGGGGAGGGCGTCTTCGATCGGCAATCTGGTCATCTCAGCCTTATCGCCAAAGGGGCAGAAGAGGTCCAGCAGTGAGTCTCTTGATAGAGCGCAGAGGGGAGTGCCTGTCCGCGGGCGGAAGCGAAGCGCCCGCCGTTTTGCCGGAGGCAAACCTTCGGTTTGACGGGGGCGGACGGGTGCTGCCCGGCGTTCCGCCGGGCGAAACAGGGGTGATCGGTGAGTTCGTTCGCGTTTCAATTCAGAACACAGGCTGCGCAAACCGCACCCGCCGCGGCGGATTTGCCGCCTTTCCTGCGGCGCCTGCTGATGTAGGGTGCGCGCCAGACGGCAGGGGCTGGACTTTGCGGCATGGCTTGCGCCAAGGTCCCGCCCATTACATCAGGAAGACGCGCATGGACACCGATGAACTGACACAGAAAATCCTCGATGGCGACCGCCGGGCGCTGGCCCGGGCCATCACCCTGGTGGAAAGCGGCCGCGAGGATCACCGCGCCAGGGCGGGGGAGCTGCTGTCGGACCTTGCCAAGCACAAGCGCCAGTCGCTGCGGATCGGCCTGTCGGGCACGCCCGGCGTCGGTAAATCCACCTTCATCGAAAGCTTCGGCATGATGCTCACGGGCCTTGGCCTGCGGGTGGCGGTGCTGGCGGTCGATCCCAGCTCTGCGCGCTCCGGCGGGTCGATCCTGGGCGACAAGACCCGGATGGAACGCCTCAGCCGCGAGCGCAATGCCTTCATCCGCCCGTCCCCCAGCCAGAGCCACCTGGGCGGCGTCGCCCGCCGCTCTCGCGAAGCGGTTGCCTTGTGCGAAGCGGCAGGCTTTGACGTGGTGCTGATCGAAACGGTCGGGGTGGGGCAGTCGGAAACCGTGGTGGCAGAGATGTCGGACCTGTTCCTGCTCTTGCTGGCGCCCGCAGGCGGCGATGAGCTGCAGGGGGTGAAGCGCGGCATCATGGAAATGGCTGACCTGATCCTGGTGAACAAGGCGGACGGGCCGCTGAAACCCGTCGCCACCCGCACCTGCGCCGACTACGCCGGCGCCCTGCGGCTGTTGCGCAAGCGCCCGCAAGACCCCGAAGGCTTCCCCAAGGCGCTGATGGTTTCCGCTGTCGAAGAGCACGGGCTGGACAAGGCCTGGGAAGAAATGCAGGTGCTGACCGCCTGGCGCCGTGAAAACAGCCACTGGGACCGCCGCCGCGCTGATCAGGCCTGCTACTGGTTCGATCAGGAGGTGCGGCAGGCACTGCTGGCACGGCTGGAAACACCGGAGGCCAAGGCGCAGATGGCGGAACTGGCGGGAACAGTGGCCGGGGGCGGCAAAAGCCCGGGCGAGGCGGCGCGGATCATGCTGAAGGCGCTTGGCGCTGCCTGACACCTGCGGCGGACAGTAAAACAGGCGCCTGCAAGGGGGTTGCGGCAGGCCTGAAATGGGTGCAGTAAGCCCGGCAAGAAAGCTGAGTTGAATCACTTGACGCTGTTGCCGGTTGAGCGTAAGAGCAGCGGACCAGTTTTCGGGCGCAGCCAATGGCCGCGCCCCTTGTGATTTGGCGCCGGACTGCCGGAGCCACCAAAAACGAAGGATGAAGATATGTCGCGCCGTTGCGAACTGACCGGAAAAGGCCCGATGACTGGCAACAATGTCAGCCACGCCAACAACAAAACCAAGCGCCGCTTTCTGCCCAACCTGAACGACGTGACCCTGCAGTCCGAAGTTCTGGGCCGTGGCGTCAAGCTGCGCATCTCCGCAGCTGCCCTGCGCTCTGTCGACCACCGCGGCGGCCTGGACGCGTTCCTGGCCAAAGCCAAGGACGAAGAGCTGTCGGCAAACGCGCTGAAAGTGAAGAAAGAGATCGCCAAGGCACAAGCCGCACAGGCTTAATTCCCTGGCCTGATCCCTTCACCGGATCGGATTACGGACACCGCGCAGAGGCAACTCTGCGCGGTGTTTGCGTTTGCGCAATCTGCCGCAGAGCCGGGCCTTGCGGCGGGCACGCCATGGGGGCATACCTGCCTGTGATGATGCACCTCTTGCGCATATCCCTTGGCCTGTTTCTGGCCCTGACCGTTGCCTTGACGGCGCACAGCGCGGCCGCCCGGCAGGGGGAGCGCGGCGCTGCAGGCCAGATGGTGATCTGCACCGGCACCGGCCCTGTCACAATTTATGTGGACAGCGAAGGCCAGCCGGCCAAGCCGCCGCACAACTGCCCCGATTGCGTGATGCATGTGCTGGACGCAGTGGTGCAGCCTGCGCGGCTGGTTCTGCAGGTGGAGGCTTGCGGCACCTTGACAGGGGATCAGCAGGCCGCACTGGCATCGGTGCAAAATATCCCGCAGGCCACCGCCCGGGCGCCTCCAGCGGCTGTCTGACCGGCCACGCACATTCCCAATTTCAAAACTGAATACCTATCCAGAGGAGACAGGATATGTCCCTGAAATCTGTTGTCATTGCAGCCGCGGCTGCCGCTGCCTTTGCCACTTCAGCCCTTGCAGGCGAAGCCATGATCAAGGTGCACGACCAATACGCGCGGGTGTCGTCCCCGACGGCCAAGGCCGGCGCTGCCTTCATGGAGATCATGAACTCCGGCGAGGCCGACGATCAGCTGATCGATGTGCGCTCTGACGTGGCCGCCAAAGTGCAGCTGCACACCCACAAGGAAGGCGGTGACGGCGTCATGAAGATGATGCATGTGGAGGAAGGCTTTGCCGTCCCTGCAGGCGAAACCCACATGCTGATGCGCGGCGGCGACCACATCATGTTCATGGGCCTGAAGCAGGCGCTGAACCACGGTGACGTGGTCAAGGTGACACTGGTCTTTGAAAAGGCGGGCGAGGTCGAGATCGAAGTGCCGGTGGATCTGGAGCGCAAGGCCGAAGGCCACTCCGGCCATTCCAACTGATCCGGGCAGGGCGGGCGCGGCGTCAGGCCGCGCTGCAGCCCTCCTTCGCGCCCAAAGCCCGCCGCGTGGCGGGCTTTTTGCCGTCTAGGACTGGCCGAGCAGCTCCGCCACCCAGGCGGGGACAGTTTCGCTGGCCGGGCCAAAGCGGCGCTCTGCAAAGCGGGAGGCGGTGGCCGACGGCTCCAGGTTCAGCTCCACCGTACGGGCGCCTGCCAGATGCGCCTCATCGACAAAGGCCGCGGCCGGGTAAACCTCGCCCGAGGTGCCGATGGCGGCAAACAGATCCGCCCCGGCCAGATGCGCATAGATCTCCTCCATGAAATACGGCATCTCGCCGAACCAGACCACATCGGGCCGCCCGGTAGGGGCCGCGCAAGCAGGGCAGGGCTGGCCGGTCTGCATTTCCATCGGCGCAGCCCAGCGGTGGCTGCACGCACCGCACAGCGCGCCCGCCAGTGTCCCGTGCATATGCAGAACACGTTGCGCGCCGCCGGCCTCATGCAGCCCGTCGACGTTCTGGGTCACAATCACCACTTCTCCCGGATGCTCCCGCTGCAGCCGCGTCAGCGCCTGATGGCCCGGGTTAGGCGCGGCTCCCGCCGCCTGTATGCGCCGCGCATTGTAGAAGCCATGCACCAGGTCCGGATTGCGGGCAAAGCCTTCGGGCGTTGCCACATCCTCGATCCGGTGCTGCGCCCAGAGGCCGCCCGCGTCGCGGAAGGTTCCCAGCCCACTCTCGGCGGAAATCCCGGCGCCGGTCAGGATGACGATCTTCTGACTGCTCTTTCCCATAGCCGCAGAACCTCCTATCACTGACCCCGGATCACAGGAGCCCTTTGCCCATGCCTACCCGTATTCTGTTTGTCTGCCTAGGAAACATCTGCCGCTCCCCCGCGGCCGAGGGCGTGTTCCGCGCGCTCTGCCCGGATGCCGAGACTGACAGTGCGGGCACTGCGTCCTACCACGTGGGTGAGCCGCCCTACGGTCCGATGCAGGCGGCAGCAACAGCGCGGGAGCTGGATATATCGGACCTGCGCGCCCGCCAATTCCGGCGCGGCGATTTTAAGAGCTTCGACCTGATCATCGCCATGGACGCCAGCAACCTGGAAAACATCGAAGCCCTGCGCCCGGCCGGCAGCGAAACCCCGGTGCGCCTGTTCACCGACTACGCGCCGGAGTCCGGCGCGGATCATGTGCCGGATCCCTATTACACCCGCGACTTCGACGGCTGCCTGGACCTGATCGAACAGGCCGCCAAGGGCCTTAGGGCAGCGCTCTAAATCACTCTGCAATCACCCGGAAACCGCCCGCCAGGAACGGCATCTGCTGTACCGCCGGGTCGATCATATGGCTCTGGACGAGGCGGCGCACGGTCTCCGCCACATCCCGCGGCACCCGGTCGGCCCAGTCGGCAGCGGTGAACAGCGAGATCGTCCGCGACATCTCCCCGAACGGCAGCGGGAAGGCGTCGATCTGGTCGTGGAAGCGGCCCGCACGCATGTATCCCAGCGGCGTGGTGATGGCCCATCCGATCCGCCGCGCCACCATTGCCATCAGCGCCAGATGCGAGCCGACCTCGAACCGGTCCTCGAACTCCAGCTTCTGGCGCCCCAGCAGCCCTTCGATTTGCTGCGAGATCAGCTGCTCGCGGGCATAGCGCAGGAACGGCAGGTCCTGCAGCTGCTCCGCCGCCTGCGCCGCATCCGAGACCGCGCCGCGCGGCGCCACCAGGATGAAGGGGTCGCGCACCAGCGGGTATTCCACCAGCCCCTCGTGCAAGCCCCCGGCGGTGGCGGCAATGGCGATATGCAGCTCCCGTGCTTCCATCGCCCGCACAACGTCATGGCTGGAGGCGGTGATCATCTTGAACCGGCATTGCGTCAGGCTATCCGCAAGAATAGTGGCCAGCCGCGGTGTCAGATCATTGTCGAAATCGTCAATCAGCCCGATCGACAGCGCCTGCAGGTGGGTCAGGTCCATCACCGTCAGCTCGCTCTGGGCCAGCCGCAGCTCGCCCAGCACCGCCTCGGTCCGGGCCAGAAAGCTGCGCCCGGCGGCAGTCAGCACCATCGGGCGGCGGCCATGGTCGATCAGCGCGCTGTCCAGCGCCTTCTCCAGGTTGCGCATCTGCTGGCTGACGGCCGGCTGGCTCAGCCCGGTCATCTCGGCGGCCTGGGCCACGGACCCGGTCTTGGCCAAAGCCTCAAACACTTCCAGCCCGCGCAAGGAAACGCCCTTGATCAACATATCAACTGCTCCAATACCTTAGGCCGTTCTTTGCCGTTTGGCGCTGCGCGGTCAAGGGTGGCAATGCCGCAGTCTTTCCCCCTTGCGAAAATGCCGCAGCGCAGATGCATCAATGAAAAAGGCGCCCCGCAGGACGCCTTCAGCAAAGGTGATTGTGACGCCGCCTCAGCCGCAGCTGCGTGCCGCGTGGTCGCCAAAGGCCTTGTAGCGCAGCCACAGCCGCTCGTCGCTGCGGTTGGAGGACTGGCGCACCACCTGGGCCTGATGCGGATCGGCGAACCACTTGGAGACGGTCTTGCGCTCCGATGCGGTCAGGCTGACGTTGGCGGCCTTCTGGATGCAGTTGCAAAGGGAAGGCGAGGCCGCAGTGCGGTCCGACTGGCGGCAGGCGCGCTCAATGGCGCCGGCCTCGGCGCCTGCAGGCGCCAGTGCGGCCAGAAAACCGGCACACAGCGTGGTGGTCAGGAAAGTTTTCATCTGCTCATGCCCCGTTTTGGCAAGCGGGTCTGCTGCCCGCGGAATTGTCCGCAGTATGGCGCAGTCCGGCGCCGTTTTCAATCGTGGTAAACGGGGAGAACGGGCGGCTGGAGCACCGCCTTCCGCGGCCCTCCAGCGCCGGGGTCGCTCAGGTCTGGTTCGGCCCGCGCATGGCGCGGACGGCCTGGCGGACGGCTTTCCAGTCTGCCGCCTCGCTGTCTTTGCCGGCCTCCTGGCAGGCGCGCATCTTCTGCGCCGCCTCGGCCTCGGCCTTGTCGCCATGCGCGCTGTAGAGCGCGCGGGCATATTCAGCGGCTTTGATTGCATCCATGCGGATCGTCCTCCTTTGCTGGTGTCTTCCGTCACAGGGGCGCGCGTCTCGCGGTACGGCAGGAGTATAGCGCATTTTGGCGGCTGGTGCAGGGAGCGGGGAGAATTTGCGGGATTTTGGCGGATGGCTTAGCCTGCTGCGGAAACGGTAGGTGCCGCTAAACGTACGGCTATTTGGTCAGCTTGGTTGAAACGATTGCGTAAACCACTGAAGAACGCGCCTGACCTCAGGGGAGGCGCAAACGCGTCTTCGTCGTGCTGAAGGCACGCTTTCGGCATGACGGGGAAGGTCAGGCGTGTTCCGGCCTGTCAGCCGGGGGTAAAGCTAGATTTCTACCATGCTTTCTGCCGCCGCAGAGTGAGAGGGAGTTGTTTTGGAAGGCGAAGAAACGTCACCAAAAATCATGTCGCGATAGTGGGAGATGTTCTCAAGTCGGCGCTGTGTGCCTTCTATGTCACCACTCACGAACCACAGGCCGGTGCAAAGAGCCGCGTACAGTTTCCAGTCGCCCAGGCTTGTGCCCAGTTGTTTCTTGAAGGCATCGGAGAAAACCGAAGGTTCAGCGGCGTTCGCTTTCTGAAGTTCATTTTCAAGCTGAGCGACTTTTGCGTTCAGTCGGCCAATCTCTGCCCGCAGCTGATCTTCCGTTTCGCTCGCTAGAGGACCATCGCTTGGGGCCTGCTGAAGTGTTGAATTCACTGCGAGCAGCAGGGGAGGCAAAGCCGCCAGAGGCTCGAGCGCTTCAGGGAGCGCATTGGCGCCGGTTTCCGCATGAAAGCGCTCAATGCTATTGGTGACTTGCGCGGCGAGGCCTTGCAGGCTTGCAGTGGCAATAATCCGGTTTTCGAATAAGTGGCTTACGGACTTGGGTTCGTGCTTGGGGAACCTTTCCTTGCCTGGCGGCGGCGCATTGAATTCAGCCCTTATACGCTCGATTTCCGCAGCGACGGCTTCGGGACCGGATTCCCACTTCTCGACGCTTATAAGGGCTACCTGGCGCTGCAGATTCCAATCGAGTGGATCACCAGTTAGAAAGCCTCTGTACCAATCGTACCAGTAGCTCCAATTGCCGCCGGCGTTCTTTAGCGAAAGCAGCAAGTCGCTTGGGCTATTTCTTGGGTCTCCAGGTTGCCTTGTACCTGGTGTTAGTTCGCTGGAGGCGAAGAGGTCGTTGGGATTATCCATACTTTCTGCAAAGTGAAGATCAAGCTCGACCGGGTGCCAAAGGTGCAGGAATAGCTCTCCACGGCTCATCCTTGAGCCGATTTCCAAGGATTTGCTGCTGTATATGATCGCGTTCCGGTTCCGTAGTTTTTGTGATCGTACGTCCTTGATACAGGCATTACCGCAAGCATAACCGTACCCGGATTCCTCATCGTTCTCGAACAGTGTCTTGAGGGGGCCTTTCGCAAATCCGACGGTCATGGGGGGAGGAGCAGCAGCCGACCAGGCGCCAAAATAACTTTCAATTGCAGCTCGGCTGACGTCTCTGAACATTGCAAGTGCATACATGTCGTGCAAGGGCGTTCCTAAGTCGTCTAGGAAACGTTTAGTTGTGGTCATACTGCGCATAGCAGCCCGACAGCTCAGGACCCTTACGGCCTTGTAAGGAAGCCTTTCGAGTGCTGCCTGCAATTCGGCGTAGTTACGAATATTCCTACTATAATGCCTTAGGAGTAGGTTGGGGCCTCAACGGCGCTTGACCAAACCCCGAATCCAAATCATATGCCTCAGCATGACTGACCTCGCTCACATCCGCAATTTCTCCATCGTCGCCCATATCGACCATGGCAAATCCACCCTCGCTGACCGGCTCATCCAGGAGACCGGAACGGTGAAGGACCGCGATATGAAGGAGCAGCTGCTCGACGCCATGGACATCGAGCGCGAGCGCGGGATCACCATCAAGGCCAACACCGTGCGCATCGACTATACCGCGCAGGACGGCGAGACCTATGTGCTCAATCTGATCGACACCCCCGGCCATGTCGACTTTGCCTATGAGGTCTCCCGCTCCATGCGTGCGGTTGAGGGCTCGCTGCTGGTCGTCGACAGCACCCAAGGGGTGGAGGCGCAGACGCTGGCCAATGTCTATCAGGCGATCGACGCGGATCATGAGATCGTCCCGGTCCTGAACAAGATCGACCTGCCGGCCTCGGACTGCGACCGGGTGGCGGAGCAGATCGAGGATGTGATCGGCATCGACGCCACCGGCGCCATCCAGGTCTCGGCCAAGACCGGCCAGGGAATCCGCGAAACGCTGGAAAGCATCGTCCAGCACCTGCCCGCGCCCGAGGGCACCCGCGACGCGCCGCTGAAGGCCATGCTGGTCGACAGCTGGTACGACAGCTACCTCGGCGTGATCGTTCTGGTCCGCATCATGGACGGCGTCCTGAAAAAGGGGATGCGGGTCAAGTTCATGTCGAACAACACCCTGCATCACGTCGACCGCATCGGCGTCTTCCGCCCAGCCATGCAGGTGGTGGACGAACTGGGTCCGGGCGAGATCGGCTTCCTCACCGCCTCGATCAAGCAGGTGCGCGACACCCGCGTCGGCGACACCATCACCAACGACCGCAATGGTACCGAGGTGGCGCTGCCGGGCTTCAAACCCGCCCAGCCGGTGGTGTTCTGCGGCCTGTTCCCGGTCGACTCCGCCGAATTCGAGGACCTGCGCGACGCCATCGACAAGCTGGCGCTGAACGACGCGTCCTTCTCCTTTGAGATGGAAACCTCCGCCGCGCTCGGCTTCGGCTTCCGCTGCGGCTTCCTGGGCCTGTTGCACCTGGAGGTGATCCGCGACCGGATCGAACGCGAATACAACATCGAGCTGATCACGACGGCGCCGTCGGTGATCTACCACGTCTACATGAAGGGCAAGGATAACGAGCCCGGCGAGATGATCGAGCTGCACAACCCCGCCGACATGCCCGACCCCTCCAAGGTCGACCACATCCAGGAGCCGCGCATCAAGGCGACCATTCTGGTGCCCGACGAATACCTGGGCGACGTGCTGAAGCTCTGCCAGGACCGCCGCGGCATCCAGATGGACCTCTCCTACGCCGGCTCCCGCGCCATGGTGGTTTATGACCTGCCGCTCAATGAGGTGGTCTTCGACTTCTACGACCGCCTGAAATCGGTGACCAAGGGCTATGCCTCCTTCGACTACCAGATGACCGGCTACCGTCAGGACAACCTGGTCAAGATGTCGGTCTTGGTGAACGACGAGCCGGTCGATGCGCTCTCCACCATGGTGCACCGCGACCGCGCCGAGATGCGCGGCCGCGCCATGTGCGAGAAGCTCAAGGAGCTGATCCCGCGCCACATGTTCAAGATCCCGATCCAGGCTGCCATCGGCGGCAAGGTGATCGCCCGCGAGACCCTTTCAGCCTTACGCAAAGACGTGACCGCCAAATGCTACGGCGGCGACGCCACCCGGAAGCGGAAACTGCTGGACAAGCAGAAAGCGGGCAAGAAGAAGATGCGCCAGTTCGGCAAGGTGGATATCCCGCAGGAAGCGTTTATTTCCGCCCTCAAAATGGACAGCTGAGGCTGTCCATTTCCGAGGGCGCGCGGGCGAAAGCACTTGGCAATGCCAGTTGGGTGCCCGCAACTGAGTGTTGGTCAGAACACTCTTTTTGAAAGTGAATTAAGGATTGGCATTAGATCATTACGTTTCTCAGGTTCATTTAAGAGAGTTCGCAGATCCTAAAACCAAAAAGCTTTTTGCTGTTAGTAAGCTGGATTTGCGAGATTTCACTCCGAAACCCAAAAGCGTCTGTGCTATACGGGATGGGAATACAAACGAATTTCTGAAAGAGCCCCGGCTTATTGAAAAACTCCTTGAGGCTATCGAGCCCAACTACCCCTACGCTCTAAATGAACTTAGAAACCGTCGTTGCAACAACATTGTGCGAGAAACAATCGCGGGATTCATAACAGCCGTATCCATTTCTTCACCCACGTTTGACCGTCTGTGTTTTGATGGTACGCACAACCATCTCGCCGACTTCGCTAAGCACCTAGACACTAAAAGCATTCTACCCAAGTTCCCGGAAAACTCGGACAAGCGGTACTCTGGAAAGTCGATTACAGAACTGCTTGATCAAAATCTGGTGGAATTTAACATTGATATGAATATGCCTAAAGCCATGGCGACAACAAGGATGATTAATGTTGTCAAAGCTTTCTTAAATGCTCCCTGGGATATCCTCGAAAACCACACAGAACGAAATTTCCTGACTAGCGACTACCCAATGGTGCACGTCCCGACACTCAGTAGACGCTGGTCAAAGAAGTTCGTACCTCTGGCACCTGATATAGGCATAGTAGTTTATTCGCCAAGGGTTAGTATCTGGGATGGCCCTGTTGAAGTCGCGCATGTCGAAGTTTCTAGTTCATCTAAAATTTCTGAACTCAATCGGTTTGCGGTGTTTGCGGCGGAGGACCTTGTTTTCGCAGATCGCCCGTCACCTTTTCTAAGAAAGTTCGTTGCAAAGCATAGGCAAATGCAACTCGTCAACGACTCAAAGAGAAATGAGCTGCGGTACGTAAAGCGCAAAAGCTAAGACCCATAGCTATCGAAACTGCCCGGTCGCCAGACCGGGCAGCGCCCGTCCCGCCCCCCACGGGGCGGGCGCTTCGCTTCCCACCCCGCCGGGCCGGGCGCTGCCCTCCGCGTTCTGATCTGATGTCGGGCAATGTCCCTTAAGCGGGCAGGCTTGCACTACACTATCGGCCAACCGCCGCTCCTCTCAAAACCTTTGTGCGCCACTCTCTGCCCATCCTCGGCCTCTGCGCGCCAACCCGCTGAAAACCCACCCATTCCGTGTTATCCTCAACCCCGTTCATCTGGGGAGGATAACACCATGAAACACCTGACTTTGGCCGCCGCGATCACCCTCCTGGCGTCGCCGCTCCTGGCCGGGCAATGCCCCGCCGACATTGCCGCCATCGACGCCGCGCTGGCCGCCGGCACCGAACTGTCGGAGGCCGATCTGGCAACCGTCCAGGAACTGCGCGACGAGGGGCAAAGCCTGCATGACAGCGGCGATCACGCCAACTCGGTTGCGACCCTTGCCGAAGCCAAGGCGATGCTGGGCATCTGACACCCCGGCCCGAAACAGAAAAACGCCCGGCGGGACACCGGGCGTTTTTTATGTTTGCAGCTGCTCCCGGGACCGGGCCGCTCAGAAGCTGTTCTGCACGTCCTGCGCGGCGCCGCTGATGGCGTTGCCGGCCTTGGAAATGTCGCGCCCCGCGCCCTTGGCGGTCTCGCAGGCTGCCAGCCCCAGCAGCATCAGCGCGCAGGCAAAAATCCGCATCATTCCGGTTACTCCTCAAATCTGCTCTCTGTTGGCAAAATGTCTAGCAAGCCATTGGGGCGCCGGCCAGAGGCTTTGATGCGGTTGAGCGAGGTCAAGGCCGTGAGGTGCGCGCCGGGCTAGGCTTCGGGCGCACAATCACGAGGAGGCAGAGCCATGGACCTGAAGACCCGCAAACAGGCGCTGGAGGCGCGCCGCGCCGAGCTGACCGGGCATCTGAGCGAGGTTGAGCACACGCTGGACGCGCCGATGCCGCAGGACTGGGAGGACCGCGCGTCGGAACGCCAGGGCGACGAGGTGCTGGAAAGCCTCGGCAATGCCGAACTGGACGAGCTGCGCCGGATCGACGCTGCGCTGGACCGGATCAAGGCGGGCACCTATGGCCTCTGCGCGGCGTGCGGCGAGCGGATTTCGGAGGCCCGGCTGGACTTGCTGCCCGCCGCGCCGCTGTGCAAAACCTGCGCCGCGGGGTAGGGGCCGCAACCGGTTCTGCGGGGATTTACCAGAAATTTGCAACTTATAAGGTAGTGCAATCCCCGTAAATCGCGAGTATCTTGACCTGGATCAAGGAGATAGAACTGACCCGGGGGCACGTTGCGCGAAACCTGAACTGGAGGGCATGGACTATGGACTTTTCCGCCAGAAAACAAATACTTGAAGTGCGGCGCCAGCAATTGGCCGGGCTGCTGGCACGGACCGGGCAGGCACCCCGCGAACCCCGTATGGGGTCCCACCGCCAGCCGCAGTCCGAGCGTGGCGCCGGCTGCGCGATTGAGGTTCTGCCCTACGCCAGCCATGACGAGCTGCGCCGGATCGAGGCCGCACTGGCCCGTCTGAGCGACGGCTCCTACGGCTACTGCCGGATCTGCGGCGACAATATCAGCGACGACTGGCTGGACCAGCGTCCGGCCTCTCCTTTCTGCAAATCCTGCTCCCAGTAGCCGCGGCGCCCTCAGCGGCGCGGAACTGCCCCTCCCTCCGATTGCCAGCGGCCTGCCGGGCTGCTGGCCTTTTTGCGCCAGCTGCGGGTTTGCTTTGGGCCTGCGCGCAGGGATCAGTTGCCTGGCAGCAGCGCCGCGCTACTTTAGCTCTCCGTGCGCACAGGCCCCGTTGCCGTGCCGGGCGGGATATGCCACAACCGGCCTGACCGACTGAACAAATGAGTTTAGCAGATGCCAGAATTCACTGAGCGCCGCCGCATGATGGTGGATACCCAGATCCGTCCCTCGGATGTCACCAAATACCCGATCATTGAGGCCATGCTGGGAGTCCCGCGGGAGAAATTCGTGCCGGACGCTCAGCGCGAAGCAGCTTATGCAGACCAGAACGTGCCGCTGGGCGGCGGCCGGGTGCTGCTGGAGCCGCGCACCCTCGCCAAGATGCTGGATGCGGTGGATCTCCAGAACGATGAGCTGGTGCTCGATGTGGCCTGCAGCTTTGGCTATTCCACCGCTGTTGCGGCGCGGATCGCGCAGATGGTGATCGGCGTCGAGGAAGACGAGGCCATGGCGGCGGATGCCCAGGAACTGCTGTCCGAGACCGGCGCCGACAATGCCATCGTGCACACCGGCCCGCTGGCCGAGGGCGCGGCGGAACACGGCGCCTATGACGTGATCCTGGTGCAGGGCGGGGCTGAGGAACTGCCCGCGGCGCTGCTGGATCAGCTCAAGGACGGCGGCCGCGTCGCCGCGCTGATGGTGACCGGCAACCTGGGTGAGGTGAAGATCGGCTACAAGACAGGCGGCCGCATTTCCTGGCGGTTTGAATTCAACGCCAGCGCTCCGGTGCTGCCGGGCTTTGCCGCGGCACGCGAATTCGCGCTCTGAGCCCCAGGGCCGGGGCTGCGGCAATGCGTGCCGCAAGACAAGAAATAAGGCCGGGCGCTGCGGAAAAGGCGCCCGGGACCGGGACCAACCCACCGCGGCTGGCGGCGCGGCAAAAGATAAGGCAACCGATGCGAATGAAATTTCCTGCGAGTGTGTTTAAGGCTTTTGTGTTTGCCGGCAGCGTGACAGCCACAGTGCTGATGCCCCTCAAGGCGGCTGCGGACAATCTGTCCGATGCGATGATCGGCGCTTATAAGACCAGCGGCCTGCTGGAGCAGAACCGGGCGCTGCTGCGCGTTGCAGATGAGGATGTTGCGATTGCGCTGTCGCAGCTGCGTCCGCTGATCGAATGGACCGTGACCGCCAGCCACAGCTATTCCCGCGGAGCCAACCAGTTCGGCAACTTCAATGAACTGACCAGCAACGACATCAGCACCCAGCTGCAGCTGACCCAGTTGCTCTATGATGGCGGCGAGACGCGCCTGCGCAAGGACGCTGCGCAGGAACTGGTGCTGGCCACCCGCCAGCAGCTGCTCGGCGTGGAACAGCAGGTGCTCCTGTCCGCGGTGGAGGCCTATGTCGGCGTGCTGCAGGGGCAGGAGAACGTTGCCCTGCGCCGCAACAACCTGCGTCTCTTGCAGGAAGAGCAAAAGGCGGCCCAGGACCGGTTCGAGGTCGGTGAGGTCACCCGCACCGATGTTGCCCTGGCCGAAAGCCGGGTCGCCGGCGCCCGCGCCAGCCTTACCGATGCCGAGGGCATCCTGCTCACCGCCCGCGCGACCTATCGGCAGGTGGTCGGCCACGCGCCCGGCAGCATTGCCGGCCAGCCGCGGCTCCCGTCCCGCACCCCCTCGCTTGACCGCGCGCAGTCCATTGCGCAGCGCAACCAGCCGGATCTGCTGGCGCAGCAGCACGCGGTCAAGGCCGCCGACATTCTGGTCCAGGCGGCAACCCGCGCCCTGGGGCCGAGCGTCAGCTTCCGTGCCACCGCTGGTGTGAGCGACAACATCAACGACGGCACCGGCATCAGTTCGGATGCGTCGGCCTCGGTGGTGATGTCCCAGCAGCTTTATGCCGGCGGCCGCAATGCCGCCACCCGGCGCCGCGCCATTGCCAGCGCCGATGCAGAGCGCGGCACCCTGATCTCCACCCAGCGGTCGGTGCGCCAGGCGGTCAGCGCCGCCTTCTACAATGCCGAAACCGCCCGCGTCAGCCTGATTTCCTCGGGCGAGCGGGTGCGGGCCTCCAAGGTCGCCTTTGACGGTATCCGCGAGGAAGCCACCCTGGGCGCGCGCACCACGCTGGATGTGCTGCAGGCGGAGCAGGAATACCTCGACGCCCAGACAGAACAGGTGAACTCCCGCGCCAGCCAGGCCATCGCCGCCTATCAGCTGCTGCAATCGCAGGGCCTGCTGACGGCCGAACACCTAGGCCTGGCGGTGGAGATCTATGATCCGACCCTCTATTACAACCTGGTCAAGGACGCGCCGGCCCAGCACAGCAAGCGCGGCAAGGATCTGGACCGCGTGCTCAAGGCCTTGGGGCGGAACTGACAATTCACTCTATCTGTTGTGCGGGAACGGGAAGGCCGCTACACTCTGACTCAAGAGGCAAGAGTGGTAAAATAGATGTCCGACCCAGTGACCCACGCCGAGATTGAAGATGTCCTGTCCTCGATCCGCCGATTGGTGAGCGATGACACCCGGGAACAGCCTGCGGCGCCGGAACCGGCGGCGCGGCTGGTGCTGACGCCCGCCCTGCGGGTGCAGGAGCCTGCGCCCGGCACCGATCCCGGCAACACGTTGCCTTCTGAAGATACGGCAGAGCCTGCAGAAGATCTGGCAGCGCAATCAGAGGCTGAGCATCAGCAGCCTGCCTCCGGTTCTGACACTGATGCCGGGAGCGCCGCTGAGGACGCTGCCGGTCTTCTGGTTGAAGAGCCCCCTCTGGCCTTTCGCCATCACAGGGAGCTGTCCCTGTCGCGGCGCAGTGCTGCTGCGGCAGAGTCTTCTGAAACAGAGCGGGCAGACGCGGAGCAAACAGACGCAGAGGCGCCCTGGGGCAATCCTGAAACCACCTTGTTTGCAGCCGCGGCCGGTGCCGGCCGGCACGACGGCAGCGCACCGGAAGAGGCCGAGCCCGGGGCCGAGGCCGCTGACACGGCGCCTGTCCTGCTCAAGGACGGGGGGCTTTCGGGCGGCACCGCCGGCGCCCGGGCGGCCTCCGTGGTCCGCAAGATCGCCGAGATGGAAGCGCGCGGCTCTGCTGCGCAGGACCACCCTCAGCAGCACTGGGAACCGGACAGCCAGACCGAGGCGCCCTTTGCAGGTGCCGGTCCGGACACCATCGAATGGCGTGATGAGCCGCTGCCGCTGCGCCGCGGGCAAGACGCAGAGGAAGAAATCCTGGATGTTCCTGCATCCTATTTCGAACCGGAAAGCAGCACCGCCCCGGAAAGCCCCGAGGCGGCACTGAACCCTGATACTGCAGCCGCTTCAGCAGCCACGGCGGTAGAAGACGCGGTCACCAGCGCGGCTATGGATACCCTGGCTGAGGATGGTGACAGTTTCCTCGACGAGGACGCCCTGCGGGATCTGGTGGCCTCCATTGTGCGCGAGGAACTGCAAGGCCCGCTGGGGGAGCGCATCACCCGGAACGTGCGGAAACTGGTCCGCCGCGAAATCCAGCGCGCCTTGGCTGCCCACGATCTGCTTTGACCGGGGCGTGCTGAAGTCTTCGCTTCCGGCTCAAGAGAAAACGGGGAAGCCGTCCCCTTTCCCCATCGCCTTCACAGACAGATGCCTATGGCGCACAGGCTTCTGCATCAAGGACGCTGCGCGCCAGCAAGCTGGCAAATCCTTGACGCAGAACCCCGTCCGCCATTTTCCGGCATCAGCGAAGGCGACGGAGAAAGGGGACGGCGGGCAGCACCGCGGCCGGAGTCAGGCCCGCACTTCCTGTGCCAGTTCCAGCAACTGATCCAGATCCATATACCGCTCCAGATGGTCCGCCAGCGCGTCCAGCACCTCCTCGACGCCATCCTCATATCCTGCCTGGCTTTCATGGCCGAGGCTCGCCAGCACGCTGGCGCGGAAGGCGTCTGCGGAAAACAGCCCGTGCAGGTAGGAGCCCTTGACGCGCCCGTCCGCTGAGGCCGCGCCCTCAGGCCGCCCATCGATGCTGAGCCAGGCGCGGGTGCAATCGGTGCCGGTGGTGCGGCCCATGTGGATCTCGTACCCGCTGACCGGCAGATTGCCATCACGGGTCACGGCCTCGGTCAGCGTCACCCGCTTTTCCCCGGCCATCACCGTGTGCACATCCAGCAAGCCCAGACCGTCAACTTTGCCGGGTCGCCCGTCGACGCCCTCCGGGTCGTCGATGGTCTTGCCCAGCATCTGATAGCCGCCGCACAGGCCCAGCACATGGCCGCCGCGGCGGTGATGCGCCAGAATGTCGATGTCCCAGCCCTGCGCGCGCAGGTAGTTCAGATCGCCGATGGTCGATTTGCTGCCGGGCAGGATCACCAGATCCGCATCGCCGGGCAGGGCGCGTCCGGGCGGCACGATCTCCACCGTTACTTCCGGTTCCGCTGCCAGCGGATCCAGATCGTCGAAATTCGCCATCCGCTCCAGCTGCGGCACCACCACCTTGCAGGCGCCGCCCGTGCGCGAGGCGATGTCCATCATGTCTTCGGCCGGCAGTTTCCAGGCATCCCAGAACCACGGCACCACACCCAGCGGGGGCCAGCCGGTGCGCGCGGCAATATCGTCCCGGCCGCCGTCAAACAGGCTCAGGTCGCCGCGGAAGCGGTTCACCATGAACCCCACGACACGCTCCAGGTCATGGCGTTCAAGCACCGCATGGGTGCCGACGATCTGCGCAATCACCCCACCGCGGTGGATGTCGCCGGCAATCACCACTGGCACCCCGGCGGCGCAGGCAAAGCCCATGTTGGCAATGTCATTCTTGCGCAGGTTCGTCTCGGCAGGGGAGCCCGCGCCCTCGATCAGCACCAGATCGGCCTCCGCCGCCAGCCGGTGAAAGCTTTCCAGCGCCGCCTCCAAGAGGCCGGACTTGTCGCGCATGAACGATCCCGCGCCCTGGGAGCCGCGGCGCTTGCCCTGCACGATTACCTGGGCGCCGGTGTCGGTCTCGGGCTTCAAGAGCACCGGGTTCATGTCGGTATGGGGCGGGCGTTTGGCGGCGCGTGCCTGCAGCGCCTGCGCGCGGCCGATCTCGCCGCCCTCCGGCGTGACGGCGGCGTTGTTTGACATGTTCTGCGGCTTGAACGGCGCCACCTTCAGCCCGCGCCGCACATAGGCGCGCGCCAGCCCCGCCACCAGCAGTGACTTGCCGACATTGCTGCCGGTGCCCTGGATCATGATTGCGCGTGCCATCCGCTGCTCCCTGCCTGCGCCCCGTCGTTCTGGGGCCTGCATAGCAGGTTAGACGCCCCCGTCCATGGGGGCTGTGCCGCAAGCGTCCCGCAGCGGCTGCCGCGCGACAGGGTTACCCTGCGGAAACCTCGGCGTTCAAAAGAAAAACGCGCCCCTAAGGGCGCGCTTTTCAGCAATGCGCAAGGGAAGCCTCAGGCGGCTTCAGCCTGCGCAGCGTTGCGGCGTTCGCTTTCTTCACGCGACAGAGCAACCGAGGTCCGCACACCGCGGCCCACGAAGTCCATCAGGCCTTCCACAACCCGTTCGTTCGGGTCGATGCCCGCGCAGGACAGCACTTCGCGGCCATCGCGCGAACGTGCCCAGCGGGCGATTTGTTCCGGGCCATTGCCGTATTTCTTGTCGTCGGCGATGGCATCATCCAGTGCGGCCAGGACAACGGCTGCAAACAGTTTGCGGGCGCGGTTGCCTTGCTCGTTATTATAAGCGGTGCCGTCTACGAAATCTCGCATCTCGTATCCCTTGTTGTTCTTGCTATTGCAATTTTCGGCGTAGCGCTGCTTATGACGGAAGTGTGACGATTCGGATAGAGCGCAGATGCATAGCTTTCATGCAATTTGCGCATATCTTATTCACAGATCTTCCATACCATATCCTTGTCTTGCCAGCGATCAGCCCGCCAGATATAGGGTCTTGCAAATTATCATCAACCATCTGAAAGGCATTTTCCCATGCCCAAGATCAACGGCAACGAAATCCGTCCCGGCAACGTGCTGGAACATAATGGCGGCCTTTGGGCAGCGGTGAAGGTCGACCACGTCAAACCGGGCAAGGGCGGCGCCTTTGCCCAGGTCGAGATGCGCAACCTGCGCAACGGCTCCAAGCTGAACGAGCGCTTCCGCTCCGCGGACAAGGTGGAGCGCGTCCGCCTGGAGCAGAAAGACCAGCAGTTCCTCTATGAGAGCGACGGCATGCTGGTGTTCATGGACGCAGAAACCTATGAGCAGATCGAGCTGCCCGCGGACCTGCTGGGCGACCGCCGCCCGTTCCTGCAGGACGGCATGACCATCGTGGTGGAATTCTACGAGGCAGAGGCGCTGAACGCGACCGTGCCGCAGAAAGTGACCTGCAAGATCGTTGAGACCGAGCCGGTCGTCAAAGGCCAGACCGCGGCCAATTCCTTCAAGCCCGCGATCCTCGACAACGGCGTCAAGGTCATGGTGCCGCCGTTTGTCGGCCAGGACGAGATGATCGTGGTGAACACCGAAACCATGGAATATTCCGAGCGCGCCTGATCCGGGACGTCTTCGGAAAACGGAAAAGCCGCCCTCCCTCGGGGGCGGCTTTTTCTGTTTCTGCGCGGGCCCAAGACTTTTTTGAAAAGTCTTGGCAAAAGTTTTCAAAAACTTTTGCACCAGCAGCCGGCCAATGGGTCACCCCGCAGGCAGCGCCAGGCTGAAGCCGCATTCATCCATCATCTTGCCATAGGCCGCGGTAAACCCGCTGAGCGAGGCCTCGTAGAACATGTCGTTGCCGGCCCAGATCTCCACCCAGCTGCCCTGTTTCATTGCCTGCAGCATCACCAGGTGGTCCTGGAACTGCAGCGCGCTTTCGGCTTCGGCCAGGCCTTCCTCGTTGATCCAGGAATTGATCCCGGCTGAGAGCGAGAAACTGCGGTCGAAGTCAAAGATGAAATCCACCGTGCCGCCCTGCTGCATCAGCGTCGGGTAGTGGCGCGGCGCATATTCCTGCACCTTGGCCATCGGGTAGAACTCCGGCGGGCCCGCGTCACCGGAAAACACCTCCAGCGCCAGCAGCGGATCGCCGTCGCCGCCGGTCCAGGCGCGGCAGGTCAGGTAGCTGTCCTGCTCCGTCTCATGGGGTTCCGTGGCGACATGCCAGTCCTTGTAGCTCCAGTAGTCGGCCCAGGCAGGGGAGGCCGCCAGCACGGCGGCGCAGGCTGCAAACATCAGACGCATCAAATACCCTTTCAGCAATTCCTGCGGCGACCCTAACGCAATCAGGTGAACAGAGGCTTGTCAGAAACCCAATGCGTCCAGCCGCGTCTCAACCATGTTCCGGTAGCTGGCACCGAACAGCCGCAGATGCACCAGCGCGGGCCACAGCTGATAGAGGGCGCGGCGTGCCTCAAATCCCGGCTCCAGCGGTCCATAGGCATCGTGAAAATCCGCAGGCGGCGTGCCGAACAGATGCAGCATCGCCAGATCCGCCTCTGCGTCGCCCCAGTAGCAGGCTGGGTCGATCAGATAGGCCTTGGGACCGCTGAACAGAACATTGCCGCTCCACAGATCGCCATGCAGCAGCGCGGCGGGCGCCGCCGCGGGCAGCAGCTCCGGCAGCCGCGCGCACAGCGCCTCAACCCGCAGCCGGAGATCACGGGGCAGGGCGCCCGGATCTGCCAGCAAGCGGCGGCTGGCCCAGAACTCCACCCAGTTCTCCAGCGGCGCGTTGGGCACCGCCACCGGACCAAAGGCGTAATCCTCCGCCCAGCCGTAGTGCGGGCCTGTGGCAGAATGCAGCTGCTGCAAGGCATGCCCCAGCGCCTGCCAGCCCTTTGCGTTGGCCCCGGTCTCCTCCAAAGCCTCCATCAGCAGCAAGCCACGGCCTACGCCCAGCACCTCCGGCGCGGGCACGCCTGCGTCCCGGACCGCGCGCAGCATCGCGGCCTCCGCCGCCACCAGCGGCCCGGTTTTGGCCACCACACGGCGGCCATCGCTTAAGGAAAGCAGCTGCACGTCCGACAAATCGCCGCCATGCAGCGGCCGGCTGCGCAAAACCTCCGCGCCCAGCAGGGACAGAACGGTATCGTTCAGCCCGCTCACGGCTGCCCGCTCATTCTTGCCAGGTGACGCCGGCGTCTCCCGCCTGCATCTCCCCCTTGGCGCGGTCAAACCGCAGATAGGCAATGCCCTTGCCGCCGGACTGGGTGTAGAGCGTGCCAACCACTTTTCCCTCGGCGGTGATCTCCGTTCCAACCGGCGCCGCGCCCTCGACCTCCACAGTCCGCAAGCCCTTGCGCAGCTCGGTCTTATGCTTCATCCGCGCCGTCACCTCCTGACCGACATAGCAGCCCTTGCGGAAATCGACGCCTTTCAGCGCCTCAAAACCCGCCTCCAGGATATAGCTGTCCGGCCCCAGCTCGATGCCGGTTTCGGGAATGCAATGGGCCACCCGGATCGCGTCCCAGTCGCTGCCGTCATCGCCGCCCTCAGGCCCATAGAGCCGCCAGCCCAGATCCCCATGGCGCGGGTCCGCCAGGGCGCCCTCCGGTGCCATACCAGTGCCGCGCTTTACCTGCAGGTCCGTCATTTCCACCTGCACATCGGCGCGCAGCCGGTACATGTTCAGCCGTTTCATCAGGCCCTCGGCCAGTGAGGCCTCCACGTCCAGAAGCACCGCATCGCCGTCTGCGGCCAGAAAGAAGTCCGCCAGGTATTTTCCCTGCGGCGTCAGCAGCGCGGCATAGACCAGCCCGTCGTCCAGATGGTCCACATTATTGGTCACCAGCCCCTGCAGGAAGCTCTTGGCGTCGGCGCCGGTCAGGCGCAGGATGCGGCGGTCGCTCATTTGTGTCTCCGGGTTGCTGCCAACGGCGTTTCATTGCCTGGCCCAGTGATATAGGAAGCAGGGCGGAAGAAAACAGCAAATCCGCACTCAGGAGCCCCCATGCCCGCGCCGGTCAGCATCGTGATCCCCACCCTGAACGCCGAAGCTGAACTGCCCGCCGCGCTGGAGCATCTGATGGAGGGGCTGGCTGCGGGATTGATCCGCGAACTGGTGATCACCGATGGCGGGTCCACGGATGCGACCCGCGCCATTGCCGAAGCGTCCGGAGCTGAATGGATCAGCGGCGCCCCGTCCCGCGGCGGCCAGCTGCGGCGCGGCTGCACGGCGGCGCAGGGGGAATGGCTGCTGGTGCTGCACGCCGACACGCGTCTGGAAGCCGGCTGGGCCGCATCGGTGGCGCAGCATCTGGCGGAGGGGCAGGGCAGGTCTGCCTGCTTCCGCCTTCAGTTCCGGGCCAAGGGGCCGATGGCCGCCTGGGTTGCAGGCTGGGCCAACCTGCGCACGCGGCTGTTCGCGCTGCCCTATGGCGACCAGGGCCTGCTGATCCGCCGCGATATTTATGAGGCTGCAGGCGGCTATCCCGATCAGCCGCTGATGGAGGACGTGGCATTGGCGCGCCGCCTCAAGGGGCTGACGGTGCTGCCCTCCGCCGCGCTGACCAGCGCCGCGCGCTACCAGCGGGCCGGCTGGCTGCGGCGCGGCGCGCGGAACCTGTGGACACTGATGCGGTATTTTCTGGGTGTGGCGCCGGAACGGCTGGCAGGGTCCTACAGCAAGTGAACGTCTCGCCCGGCCGCCAGGCCAGGCGGGCACGTGCTTTGCTGCTTACCCGAACACCTTGCTGGCAAAGCGGCGGAACCAGCGGTTCCTGCCGCGGGCGCTGCCGCCGGGCACTTGCTCTGCCTGGGCGGCGATGCCCTTGGTGTCCACCACGGTCTTGCCGTCCTGGAACTGCAGCCGGTAGAGATCGGCATAGATACCGCCGCGCGCCAGGAGCTCTTCGTGGCTGCCCTGGTCCACCACGCGGCCGCGGTCCATCACCACGATCTTGTCGGCGTTGCGGATGGTCGACAGCCGGTGCGCGATCACCAGCGTTGTGCGGCCGCCCGCCAGCTTGTCCAGCGCCAGTCGATGCTGACCGCAACCCCCAGAACCGCGATCGGTGACACGAAATCCTTGCCCGCACCGGTGATCACCGCCCGCCACACCGCGTCGATGGCACCAACATCGCCCAGCACACGGTGCATCAGCACCCCCGGCGGATGCTCCTGGTGAAAGGCCGGGTCCTGCCGGATCAGCCGCGCCAGCATGTCCTTGCGCAGATGCGCGGCCGAAGTCTGCGAGACCTTGCTCAGCAGCACCTTCTGGGTGACGCCGGAAATGCCGCGCAGCGCAAAAATGGCAAAAAAGGCGAGGCTGACCCAGAACAGCGCGTCGGTATTGCCGTCAACAAACACCAGGTCGAACATCGGCTGCATCATGTAGCCGAGCGCACCCATGGTGCGGCCTTCCACCAGCATAAAGACCACGGCGATGCCCAGCAGGCCGATGTAATGACGCAGATAGCCGCGCCACAGCCAGCCCAGAAGCTCCCGTGCGGATTTGGGTTCGTGCTGGCTCATGACGGTGTGTCCCTGCGGGAAATTCGTGACATTGCGGGCCTTTCCCTGTCGTTCCAGCGCCATTTAAGCAGGTGGAGGGCAGGGCGCAAGCACTTCGCCGTGACCCTGCGTCAGCGGCAATTGACGCGGGCGGCGGTGCGGCTACTGTGCCGTCATGGATCAACCGCGGCGGCCACGGGGCTGCGCGCTGTCAGGGAAAATCAGGCATGAGCGGACCAGTGAAGGTATCGGCAGGGCGGCAGTATCTGGCCATTCCCGGCCCGTCGGTGGTCCCTGATCAGGTGCTGCAGGCGATGCACCGCCCGTCGCCCAACATCTACGCGGGCGAGCTGGTGGAGATGACCGCAGGCCTGATCCCGGACCTGCGCCGGGTGGCGCGCACGGAGCACCACGCCGCCATCTACATCGCCAACGGCCACGGTGCCTGGGAGGCGGCGTTGCAGAACACCCTGCAGCCCGGCGACCTGGTGCTGGTGCCCGCCTCGGGCCGCTTTGCCATCGGCTGGTCGGAAATGGCCCAAAGCCTCGGGATCGAAACCCAGGTGCTCGATTTCGGCACCAGCGCCCCGTGGGACATGGCCAGGATTGCCGAGGTGCTGGCCGCCGACACGGGCCACCGGATCAAGGCAGTGCTCGGCGTGCATGTGGATACCTCCAGTTCCATCCGCAACGATATCCCGGGCCTGCGCAAACTGCTGGATGAGGAAGGCCACCCGGCGCTCCTGATGGCCGACTGCATTGCCTCACTGGGGTGCGAGCGCTTCGAGATGGACGCCTGGGGCGTCGACGTTATGGTCACCGCCAGCCAGAAGGGGCTGATGATGCCGCCGGGCCTCAGCTTTGTGTTCTTCAACGGCCGGGCCGCCGCGGCGCGGGCGGCGCTGCCGCGGATCAGCCGCTATTGGGACTGGGTGCCGCGCGCCAACCCGGAGGAGTTCTACCAGTATTTCGGCGGCACCGCGCCCACCCATCATCTCTATGGCCTGCGCGCCGCGCTGGACATGATCCACGGCGAAGGCCTTGAGAACGTGTGGAACCGCCATGCCCGACTGGCCCGCGCGATCTGGGCGGCTTGCGAGACCTGGGGCGCCGACGGGCCGCTGCGGATGAACGTGGCGGACCGCACCCTGCGCTCCCATGCGGTCACTGCGCTGCACATCGGTGCGCCGGACGGCACCCGCCTGCGGGACTATGTGGAGCAGAACCTGGGCCTGACCCTGGGCATCGGCCTTGGCATGGCTGCCCCCAAAAGCCCGGAATGGCACGGATTTTTCCGTCTCGGCCACATGGGCCACGTGAACGGTAAGATGGTGATGGGCTTGCTGGGCGGCATTCAGACCGGCCTTACCGCGCTGGATATCCCGCACGGAACCGGCGCGCTGGAGGCTGCTGCACAGGTGCTTGCGGGCCGCTGAAGGCCCGGCACCCGCAGCTTATACAGGCCGGGGCTAGGCCTGCTGTGAATTCAGCTTGATCTCCAGCCTGGTGATGAAATGGTTGATCAGCACGGCCAGCACCAGAACCGGCACCAGCCCGTACATCACCCAGACCACAAAGAAGATCCACATCAGGTTGATGCCGGCAAACATGATTGCGGCAGAAAAGAAATCCGGCATGGCGTCGGGCAGTTCAGGGTCACGCATGACAATTCTCCCGGTGATACCCTTCGATGGTAGGCCGGGAGTGGTGAATGTCCGGTAAAACTGCCGCGATCAAATGGCGATAGGCAGGTTTCAGCCGCCATTTGCCTTGGCCAGCGCCTTGGGCAGCGCCGCGGCAAAACCCTCCAGCTCCGCCGCAGGCCCGCAGCTCACCCGGATGCAGCGGTTCTGCGGTTCGGCAAAGGGCATCCGCACAAAGATCCCCTGATCGACCAGCCCGTCCAGAACCATCTTGGCAAACACCCCGTCACGCCCGCAGTCGATCGCCACGAAATTTGTGGCAGAGGGCAGGGCGGTCAGACCGTTCTCTGCCGCGATCTCCGCAATCCGCTCCCGCGCTGCCTCAATCCGCGCCAGCACCTGTCCGAGCCAGTCCTGATCCCGCAACGCCGCCAGCGCGCCCGCCTGCGCGGCCCGGTTCATGCCGAAATGATTGCGCACCTTGTTGAAGGCGGCGATCAGATCCGGGTGCCCGATGGCATAGCCCACCCGCGCCCCCGCCATTGCATAGGCCTTGGAAAACGTCCGCATCCGGATCACCCGCGCATCATCCGCACTGACCGGCGCCGCGGTGCCCTCCGGCGCGCATTCGACATAGGCCTCGTCCAGCAGCAAGAGGCACCCCTCAGGCAAATGATCCAGCGCCGCCGCAATATCGGCGCCCTTGTGCCAGCTGCCCATCGGGTTGTCCGGATTGGCCAGATAGACGATCTTGGCATCCGCCGCCGCCGCCTTGGCAAACAGCGCCTCAAAATCCTCGCGGTCGTCCCTGTAGGGCACCGTGTGGATCACCCCGCCATACCCCGCCACATGGTAGTTGAAGGTCGGATAGGCCCCCAGCGAGGTCACTACCGCATCGCCCGGCCCGACCAGCAGCCGCACCAGATAGCCAAGCAGCCCGTCAATGCCTTCGCCGACGATGATATGCGCCGGGCTGACCCCGTGGTGCGCACCCAAGGCATGGCGCAGTTCAAAATTCTCCGCATCGCCGTATTTCCAGATCTCCGCCGCGGCCTGCGCCATCGCTTCAACGGCCTTGGGGGAGGGGCCAAAGATGTTCTCATTCGCCCCCAGCCGCGCGGCAAAACCCGCACCGCGGGCGCGCTCCTGCGTCTCGGGGCCGACAAAGGGCACGGTGGCGGGGAGGGAGAGTGCAAGCGGGGTGTAGCGGGGACCAGTCATGGGGGCAGATAAGCTGAAGCGGGCAGCCCGGGCAAGGCTTGCGTCACCTTCCCGACCGGCGCAACCTGCGCATGGATTTTATAAGGGATTCTTTCATGCGCATTGCCCTGGCCCTGCTGGCCGCCGCCCTCGGCTACCTCTTGTTCTGGCCGGTGCCGGTCGACCCCATCGCCTATGACCCGCCCGCGGCGCCGGGCTTTACCGGTGATTACGCCGAGAACAATGCCCTCAGCGCATCCTCGCTGATCCATCTGCCTGACGGAGAGCTGGGGCCGGAGGACATCGCCCGAACCCCGGACGGCGCCATCTACACCACCAGCCTGTCCGGCAACCTCTACCGTATCGACGGGGACGAACCGGTGCTGGCAGACCGCTTGGGCGGCCGCCCGCTGGGGCTCAAGGCCAGGCCGGACGGCGCGCTTTACATCGCCGACAGCTTCCGCGGCATCCTGCGCTGGTCCGGCCCCGGCACGCTGGAGGTCGTGGCAGACGAAATCGATGGCGCCCCGATCATCTATGCCAACCAGCTCGACGTGGCACAGGACGGCACCATCTATTTCTCCAACTCGTCGGACCGCTTCGACCCCGAAACAATGGGCGGCACCAAGCCGACCTCGATCCTGACCATCTGGGAGCAGTCAAACACCGGCTACGTCGCCCGTATCAACCCTGACGGCACCACAGAGAAAATCGCCGAAGGTTTCGTCTACACCAACGGCATCGCCCTCTCACCCGACGAAGACTTCCTGCTGATCAACGAAACCGGCCGCGCCCGCGTCCACCGGCTCTGGCTCAAGGGCGGCCGCGCAGGCCAGCAGGAGGTCTTCCTCGACAACCTCCCCGGCTACCCCGACAATCTGGAGGCACAGGGCGACGGCACCTATTGGCTCGCCTTCGCCAGCCCGCGCGTTCCATCAGAGAAACTGATGCCCTATCCCTTCTTGCGCAAGGTGATCTGGCGCCTCGGCCCGCTGGTGCGCCCGGCGCCGATCCACCGCGGCATGCTGGTGCAGTTCGACGGGCAGGGCAATATCCTGCGCTCCCTTCAGGACCCGGACGGGCGCCTCGGCGTCACCACCGGCGGCAAGGTAATGGACGGGCAGCTCTTTGTGATGACCCTCGACTCGCCCTGGTTCGCCCGGATGCCGCTTTCCCCCTGATCCTTCCCCCACGTTGGGCTGGCACCTGTCCCGCATCCGGGGCAGGCTGACGCCAGATCAGCAGCGGGGAGCAAACCATGTCACGCGTCACCACCGGCTACAAAGACCGCATCGCCTATGTCACGCTTGCCCGCCCGGACAAGCACAATGCGCTCGACGAGGAGATGATCGAAGGCATCATCGCGGCAGGCCAGGAGGTTGCAGACTCGGATGCCCGCGCGGTGGTGCTGTCGGGCGCGGGGGCCAGTTTCTGCGCAGGTCTCGACATGGCCGCATTGGCCAGTTTTGCACAGCGTGACCTCAGCACCCTGATCATGGAACGCACCCACCACGACGCCAACGCCTTTCAGGAGGTGGCAATGATCTGGCGCCGGGTGCCGGTGCCGGTGATCGCGGCCATTCACGGCGCCTGTTTCGGCGGCGGCCTGCAGATCGCGCTCGGCGCCGACATCCGTATCGCCCACCCTGAGGCCAGGCTCTCGGTGATGGAGATGAAATGGGGCCTCATCCCCGACATGGGCGGCATGGCGCTGTTGCCGCGGCTGCTGCGCTCGGACGTGCTGCGCCGCCTCACCTGGACGGCGGAAAAGGTGGAGGCGCCGCAGGCGCTCGACTGGGGGCTGGTCACCGAGCTTGCGGGCAACCCGCTCAGCCGCGCCAATGAGCTGGCGCATGAAATCGCCGCAAAAAGCCCCTCTGCGGTGCGCGCTGCCAAACGGCTCATTGCCTATGCTGAATCCGGCGCCTCCCAGGCAGAGGTGCTGCTGCGCGAAAGCGCCGAACAGCTGGATCTGATCGGCAAACCCGACCAGATCGAGGCGGTGGCGGCGCAGCTGCAAAAACGCCCGCCGGAGTTCACCTGACAGGCCGCACCGGGGTTGCCGGACCGCGGCCCCGGCGGGGGCGCCTTCTGCTGCGCGGCTGCCCCGAATCCGCGCTCCCGCCGGTTTCATCTTTCCCCAAATACTCATGCCTTGCCCCCCGCCATCCGGTGCCGCCGGCGGGGGGGGATGCGCCGCCGCCGCAACAGGCGTTTACGCTCCGGTAACGCTTTTGGATTCTGCAACAGCGGAATTTCGCCAAATTGTCTGGAAACCTCTTTCCGCAGGCGGGAAACCGCCGCCTGCCGGCGGGAAAATGCCGCGTAAAACCAGCGCCAATTCCCGTTAACGTCTTAGTAACATCTGGGCGCGAATTCTGCCTTCAGCAGGGCGCAACAATGGCCAATCCAGCATCTGGAATTCTGCTGACCGGCGGCCCGGCGGGCCACTGGATGGCTGCGTGCACCCTGGCGAACTGCAATAGAACCGGCGGCGGCAAGGACGCACCGCAGCCGGACTTCAGAAAGGAGTGAGGCTGATGCAACTGGTGCAGAAAAAGTGGTTCATCCTGTTTGAAAGCGGCGGCCTGCTGTCCCGGACCGGGGACCGGATCACCTATTTTTACGACGAGGCGCTGAGCTTCGGAAACCGCGAGGAGGCGCAGCGCTATCTGGCAGTGAACGAGAACAAGGTCAGCTATACGGGGCTGCGCCCCTCGCTGACCCAGGCGGCGTGAGCGGGTGGCTCGCCGCCAGCCGCACGGCGGAACGGCTTGCTGTCAGCGACGGAAAGATGCCTAGGTCTGCACGCTGGCTGCTGGCGCTGACGGGGGTGGTGATCTCCGCCTCGGCGCTGATCTTCTGGGTCTGGCTTGGCGGTGCCGGACAGGCGCCGGAGGACCAGCCGGGATGGTTCACCCTCACCGCGCTGCGCTTCTTCTGGCTGCCCTTCCTCAGCGGTGCGGGGCTGGTGCTGGCGGTTTGCTGCGCCGGGCGCAGCAACGGCTGCTAGAACCGCTTGCCGAAACGGATAAGGCCGCGCCCGGGTGCAGGCGCGGCCTTCTCATTTTCACAACTGACAGTCCAGCTTTTACAGCGATGCGTCGTAGATCTTGCCGATGTTGGCACCCAGCGCCGCATCGTATTCTTCATCGGACATGGCCACGTTCAGCCCTTCGGTCAGCGCACGGCTGAAGGAGGCGATCATCTTGGCGTTCTGCGACAGGCGCGCGCAGGCGTCGTCGGTGGTGTATCCGCCCGACAGCGCCACAACCCGGACCACATTGGCGTGATCGGCCAGATCATCGTACAGACCTGCCTGGGATGGAATAGTCAGCTTCAGCGCCACTTTGCTGTCTGCCGGCAGGGCGTCCAGCTGCGCCTTGATCTCTGCCTTCAGCAGCACTTCGGCCTCGGCTTTGGTGGCAGAATTGATGTCCACTTCCGGCTCGATGATCGGCACCAGGCCCGCGGCAACGATCTGCTGGCCCACTTCGAACTGCTGGGCGACAACCGCCTTGATGCCTTCCGCATTGGCTTCCTTGACAACCGAGCGCATCTTGGTGCCGAAGATGCCCTTGGTGCAGGCGCGCGCCAGCAGCGCATCGAGCTCCGGCATCGGCTTCATCATCTGCACGCCTTCGGCCTCATCGGCCAGGCCCTTGTCCACCTTCAGGAACGGCACCACGCCGCAGTTGCCCCACAGGAAGTCCGCAGTCGGCTTGCCGTCGATCTCGCCGTCCATGGTTTTCTCGAACAGGATCGCACCCAGGATGCGCTCCTTGCCGAAGCTCGGCGAGGTGATGATGCGGGTGCGCATCTTGTGGATCTCGGCGAACATCTCGTCATCGCCGGAGTAGGCGTCTTCGTTCACGCCATAAAGCGCCAGCGCCTTCGGGGTCGAGCCACCGGACTGGTCCAGCGCGGCAATGAAGCCCTTGCCGGTTGCGATACGGTCGAGTTGTTCCTGATGAACGGAAGCGTCTTTGGCCATAATGCGTCACTCTTCTTTGGAATGGTCTGTCTTGGCGCTGTCTATAGCGCGAATCTGCCGGGAAACAACGGGGTGTTGCGCTAACGGAAGAAGGATTTCCGCGCATCCCGCGCCATGTTGTAGCGCATTTCCAGATCCGAGATCCGTGCCATCGCCGCCTTGCGCGCTTCCGGATCCGTCAATCCGGAATATTCCCGGCGCGCAGCGGCCAGCTGCTCCTTCAGCCCGAACTCCTCCGGCACCACGCCGGCCTGTGCCATGATCCGCATGCCAGCGGCCAGCCCGGCGTCCACATGCGCCTCGCTGCTGCGGTCGGGCAGGGGCTTGCCTTCGCCTTCCAGCCCCTGCAGCTTGCCCTCGGCCTGTGCCTTGGTCAGCTGGCGCTCAATCAGGTTGCGGAAGGCGCGGATCATGCGGGCTCCTGTGGTTGCGGCAGCAGCATATCAGCCGCGGCTCAGCCCAGCCAGTCCTTGCGGGTGACGGCGTCGTTCAGCGCCAGCAGATCCTCGCGCAGATCCGCCAGTGTGACCGGCCCGCCCAGGCACACCCGCACCGCTTCTGCCGGCAGGCCCGAAACCGTGAAGGCATCGCTGGGCATAATGCCGATCTGGCGGCCTGCCATGCGGCCCATCACCTCGGCCCGGCTGGTGCCGCGCGGCAGGGTCAGCCACAGGTTGAAGGCCAGCGGATCGCTCTCGATGAAACACTCCTGCAGCACCTCAGCCGCCAGTGCCTGCCGCTGGGCCGCGGCCTTGCGGATGAACCGCTGGATCTCTGCCGCGGTGCCATCTTCGATCCAGCGGCCCAGAAGCGCCAGGTTCAAGGGCGACACCATCACATGCATCGACCGGAGCGCCTGGCTGAACTGCCCCAGCAGTGCGCGTTTGGGCACCGTGGTATAGGCCAGCCGCAGCCCGGCGCCGAAGCATTTGGAGAGACCGGCGATGTGCCAGCCCAGGCCGGGGATCAGGCTGCTGACCGCCGCTGGCGCGCCATTGTCGACAAAGCAATAGGCGTCATCCTCGATCAGCGGCAGCTCATGTTTCTGCAGCACCGCGGCAATCTCCTGCCGCCGCTTGGCCGGAATGGTCCGCGTGGTGGGGTTCTGCAGAGTGGGATTGAGGTAGAGCGCCGCAGGCCAGTCGCCGGTGATGGCCTTTTCCAGCGCCTCCGGCAGGATGCCGTCCTTGTCGCTTGCCAGCCCGATCAGCCGCACGCCTAGCCGCGCCGCGATGGAGCGCAGCCCGGGATAAGTCACCTCCTCGCACAGCACAGCGGACCCCGGCTCGCACAGCACCGTCAGGATCGCATAGAGGCTGGCATGGGCGCCGGGGGTGATCACCAGCCGGTCCGGGGCGCAGTCCAGCCCGTTGGCCTGCATCCACTCTGCCGCGATGGCCCGGTCCTGCGGACTGCCGGTCACCGACTGGTAGCGCAGCAGCGGCACCATGTTGGCGGCGACATGCTCCAGCCCCTTTTGCATCCGTGCCAGCAGGGCTGGGTCATCCGGTTCCGGCGGCATGTTCATCATCGGATCTTCCTCCAGCGCCCGGCGCGGGTCGGGGCGCTCCGGCAGCGCGTCCAGGGCTCTTACAAATGTGCCGCGGCCGACAAAGCTCTCGATATAGCCGCGCCGCACCGCCTCGGCATAGCCGCGCGACACGGTGGAGAAATCCACCCCCAGCTCTTGCGCCACCCGCCGCTGCGGCGGCAGCCGGTCGCCGGGCGCCAGCACGCCTGCGTCGACGTCGGCGCCGATCGCCTCGGCCAGCTCGATATAGCGCGGCCGGGCGCCGTCCAGACGGGCAGGGGTCCAGTGTGTCATCGCCGGGTCTCCGAGGGGTCATTGTATCGTGATTGATTGGTTCAATGCAGGAGTGCGGCAATAAATGCAATATCAATGTTTGCATATTGATTGCATTCAATCCGGGAATCGCGTTATCAGGCAGCGGAACCCAAGGAGACGCGCGATGACCCATGCGGACGTTCTGGACGAGACCCAGCGGGAGCTGAAACCGGCCCTGCTGAAGGGGCTGCGGCTGCGCTGCCCGAATTGCGGCGGCGGCAAGCTGCTGCACAGCTACCTGAAGGTGAACGACAGCTGCACCGAATGCGGTCAGGAGCTGCATCACCAGCGCGCCGATGACGGCCCGGCCTATCTGACCATTCTGGTGGTGGGCCACATCCTCGGCTTTGCGCTGCACATCGTCTATACCCAGCTGCGCCCGGACCCCTGGACGCTGGCGATCATCATGTCGGTGATCACTGTCGGGGCATCGCTCTTGATGCTGCCGCGGATGAAGGGGCTGGTGGTGGCCTATCAATGGGCCAAGCGGATGCACGGTTTCTGAGCCGCCAGGAGCCAATCAATCAAAATGCAAAAGGCGGGCCAGCAGCCCGCCTTTTTCTGTTCTCTCCCAGCGCCGCGCAGCGGCGCCGGGCCCAACGGGATGGATCAATCTGCGATTGATCCGGGACGGGCGGGAGAGCCCGGCCTGCTTGGGGTGTCAGTTTTCAAACACTGTGCCCTTGCGCTGCTTCATAGCTTTCACACGGCGCTGGAACTCATTTGCGTCCCTGACTCCCTCCCTCACGATCAAGGCCAGCTTGCGGATCTTCTTTTCCATCTTCCCCTGCAGAAGCTGGGTGAATTCAACGAGTTCCTTCAAGCCGTTCTTAAAATCAGCTTCGTTCGCGTCAATGGCTTTGTTCAGCTTTTTCAGCTGTTTCGCTTCCGTGTCGGAAATCGTTTTGGCGCGGCGCTTCTCATCCAGCGGGTCTGAAATTTCTCTGAGCCTGATCAGATTCTGGTTGATTTCAGAGATACGGCTGATGCCGGCATTGGAAAATTTTTTCAAGGCCTCGTGCAGGGCCTCAGCGGATGCCAGTGCCGTCTCTGCCTGCTTTGGGTCTCCGACACAGTATCCTTTCACATAGTTTGCCTTGTACTTGTCAAAATCTTTTTGGAACCTGTCGAGCGCACTTCCGACGGCTTTGCCGCTTTTCTTCACCACGCTGTTCTCGGAGGCATTTGCGCATTTGACAAGTGCCCGCCATTCCTTGTTGTAAACCGTTGTGAGGGGGCTTTTAGAGATGGCGATTTCGCTGTCGAATTGCGATTTGAATTTTTGCAGCATTTTTCTGCCCTCGTCTCCGAACATAAAGTTGAGCGAGTACTTGTATTCCTTGAGAACGGCCTTCTCTTCTTTTCCGACCGCCTTCTCGAGGGCGTCCCATGCCTTCACAACGTGTGAAAATTTCTTGTTGCCCTGACCCAGCTCTCTCAGCGCTGTCTCGTATTCTTTCCGCAGCTGTTCGGCGGTTTTCGCCATGTTAATATCCCCCTTACCTTCCGGCCCTCATAAGCAGGCGGTACGGGCCGGTGACTTGTTAACCATAATGCTGAAAGCTTAGCGGGCGCATCCGGCCGCGGTCAACATGGCCCCGGGAAAAGAAAAGGGCGCCGGCTGATGTGCCCGCGCCCTCAGTTCCAGGTGCTTTGCTGCTTGTCAGACCAGCCGCGAGGCGTCCTTGGCCGCGCGCACGAAATCGTCAAACAGCGGGTGCGGCGCGAAGGGCTTGGACTTTAGCTCCGGGTGGAACTGCACGCCGATGAACCACGGGTGGTCGGTCCACTCCACGATCTCCGGCAGGCGGCCGTCCGGCGACATGCCGGAGAAGCTGAGGCCGCATTTTTCCAGCTGTTCCTGATACTTGGTGTCTACCTCATAGCGGTGGCGGTGGCGTTCCTCGATGTGGGTGCTGCCATAGACTTCCGCCACTTTGGAGCCTTCGGTCAGCGCCGCGTCATAGGCGCCCAGACGCATGGTGCCGCCCTTGTCGTCACCGACCTTGCGCTCGACGGTCATGTTGCCCTGCACCCATTCCTTCAGGTGATAGACAACCGGTTCAAAGCGTTTCTTGCCGGCCTCGTGGTCGAACTCCTCGGAGCCCGCCTCGGAGATGCCCGCCACGTTGCGCGCGGCTTCGATCACCGCCATCTGCATGCCGAGGCAGATGCCGAGATACGGCACCTTGTTCTCGCGCGCGTACTGGGCCGCCTTGATCTTGCCCTCGGTGCCGCGCTCGCCAAAGCCGCCCGGCACCAGAATCGCGTGGTAGCCCTGCAGGTAGGGGGCGGCGTCTTCCTTGTCGAACAGCTCGGCATCGACCCACTCGATCTTGACCTTCACCCGGTTCGACATGCCGCCGTGGGTCAGCGCCTCGGCGATGGATTTATAGGCATCTTCCAGCTGGGTGTATTTGCCGACGATGGCCACCCGCACTTCGCCCTCGGGATTGTAGATGCGGTCCGCCACATCTTCCCAGCGGGCCAGGTTCGGTTTCGGGGCGGGGGAGATGCCGAAGGCATCCAGCACCGCCTGGTCGAGGCCTTCGCGGTGGTAGGCCAGCGGCGCCTCGTAGATGGATTTCAGATCCTGCGCGGCAATCACAGAGTCAGCCCGCACGTTGCAGAACAGTGCCAGCTTCTCGCGTTCCTTCACGGGGATCGGGCCCTCAGAGCGGCAGACCAGGATGTCGGGCGCCAGGCCGATGGAGCGCAGCTCCTTAACGGAGTGCTGGGTCGGCTTGGTCTTCAGCTCGCCGGAGGCCTTGATGTACGGGAGCAGCGTCAGGTGCATGAAGATGCATTCGCCGCGCGGCTTGTCCTGGGCGAACTGGCGGATCGCCTCGAAGAAGGGCAGGCCCTCGATATCGCCAACGGTGCCGCCGATCTCACAGAGCATGAAGTCGACCTCATCCTCGCCGATGGAGATGAAGTCCTTGATTTCGTTGGTGACGTGCGGAATGACCTGAATGGTCTTGCCGAGGTAGTCTCCGCGGCGCTCCTTCTCCAGCACGTTGGTGTAGATGCGGCCCGAGGAGATCGAGTCGGTCTTGCGCGCCGGAACACCTGTGAAACGCTCGTAATGGCCGAGGTCGAGATCGGTCTCGGCGCCGTCGTCGGTCACGAACACTTCGCCGTGCTCGAACGGGCTCATGGTGCCCGGATCGACGTTCAGATAGGGGTCCAGCTTGCGCAGCCGGACAGAGTAGCCCCGCGCCTGCAGAAGGGCGCCCAGTGCAGCGGATGCCAGGCCTTTGCCCAGGGATGAAACAACACCGCCAGTGATGAAGATAAAACGCGCCATATGTGTTCGGCTGCCCCCGTGAGAAGTCAGAATTCAGCTGCCCGGCGGTGATTGGAATCAGTCCAAAAACCGCAGCATCACGGGACTTCATATATAAAGGATTCGCACGAAATGCGCAAGGGAACCGCAAGATGCTGTTGCGGCTCCTAAAACCCTCTCAAGGTGTAGTGGATCAGTCTGCGCTGGGAACCAGCGGAGCGTTGTCGCCTTCGGCGGGCGGCAGAAGATCGCTGCCCAGTGCCGGAACTGCAGGCGCCTCGCCGCTGTCCTGGGTTTGCGGTACGCCGATGCGGTCCGCAACAGAAGAGCCTGCGGATTTCTGCGCCGCCATGATGGTCAGGGTGATCGAGGTGCAGATGAAGGCGATGGCCAGAAGCCAGGTGATCTTGCCGAGCGCGGTTGCTGCCGCGCGGCCGGAGATTGCGCCGCCGCCACCGCCGCCGCCCATGCCCAGGCCGCCGCCTTCGGAGCGCTGCAACAGCACAACAGCGATCAGGCCGAGAGCCAGAAGAAGATGGATGATCAGAACAACGTTTTCCATGGGTCCCTGCGGCGGTTGGCTAAGTACCGGGCGGTAAATAGGCAAGATTGCCCGGGGGGGCAAGGGCGGAGTTGGCCTGCAGCCGAGAACAGCGCCGGCAGTTCACGCAACGTGATTGTTTGCATCAGGAAACGTGACTGGACAGGGCGGCCCGCAGCGGCGCAGCATGGGCGTATGCCTCATGACCATTCCGACCATCCGCACGCCCTTTTGCCGCCTGATCCTGCCCTGCGGGTGAAGGCGCTGGAGACGATTCTGACCGAGAAGGGCCTGATCGACCCCGCCGCGCTGGAGGAGATCATCGACACCTATCAGAACAGGATCGGCCCGCAGAACGGCGCCCGGGTGGTGGCCCGCGCCTGGAGCGATCCGGAGTTCAGGGCGGCGCTGCTGGCCGATGCGGATCCGGTGCTGGCGGAGCTGGGATATTACGGCCGCCAGGGCGAGCATATGGTGGTGGTGGAGAATACGCTCCAGCAGCACAATATGGTCGTCTGCACCTTATGCAGCTGCTACCCGTGGCCTTTGCTGGGTATTCCGCCGGGCTGGTACAAATCCGATGCCTACCGCGCCCGCGCGGTGCGCGAGCCGCGCAAGGTTCTGGCGGAATTCGGGGTGACGCTGCCGCCGGAGACCGCGGTGCGGGTCTGGGATTCGACGGCAGAGGTCCGCTACCTGGTGCTGCCGATGCGGCCTGAAGGCACAGAAAGCCTTGGGGAAGATGAGCTGGCGGCGCTGGTCACCCGTGACAGTATGATCGGCACGGGATTGGCGAAGGTGCCGTCATGACCCGGGTGCATGACATGGGCGGGCGATTCGGCGATGGGCCGGTTAGCCCCGAGGCTGAGGACGCACCGGTCTTTGCCGAGGACTGGCACGCGCGCGCGCTGGCGGTGACGCTGGCCTGCGGGGCGCTGGGGCAATGGAATATCGACACCTCGCGCCATGCGCGCGAGCGGCTGTCGCCCAAGGATTACACGCGGTTTTCCTACTATGAGAAATGGATTTCGGGACTTGCGGATCTTCTGGTCGAGAAGGGTGTGCTGACGCGCGACGACCTTGAGGGCAAGGGGGCTGCAGGGCTGCATGCGCTGGCGGAGCGGGCCCTGAAAGCGGAGAATGTGGCTGCCGCCCTGGCCAAGGGCGGACCTGCGGACCGCGCGGGCGGGCCTGCGCCGCTGTTCCATCCGGGGCAGGCGGTGCGGACGCGAATCCCCGGTGACAATACGCTGGTGGCGGGCGGCCACACCCGGCTGCCGCAGTACGCCGTCGGGGCGCAGGGCTATATCCTGCGGCTGCATGGCACCCATGTGCTGCCCGACAGCAGCGCCCATGGGCTGGGCGAGGCGCCGGAGCCGCTCTATGCGGTGCGGTTTCATGCCAGCACCCTGTGGGCGCATGCCGAACACCCCGAGGACGAGGTGGTGCTGGACCTGTGGCAGAGCTATCTGGAGCCGCTATGACTGCATGTCCTGAGGTTGCCGCTCCTGAGCCCGTCTTTGCCGAACCCTGGCATGCGCAGGTCTTTGCGCTGACCGTGCATCTGAACGAGGCCGGGCGGTTCAGCTGGGCCGGCTGGGTGGAGCGGTTTTCCGCGACGCTCAAGCGCCATGGGTTGAGCCGGGAACTGGATGGCGGCGAGGATTATTTCCGCGCCTGGCTGGAGACGCTGGAGGTGTTTCTGGCCGAGGACGGCGCGGCCAGCCGGGCGGAGGCGGAGGTGATGCGCAACCGCTGGGAGGAGGCGTATCTGAGCACGCCGCATGGCGCGCCGGTGCATCTGCGCGGCTGAGCGCGCGCAGCTTTGGCCGCCGGGGCCGTTCGGGGCCGGGGCGGTTTTGTCTTGGCTGGCTCTGTTGTTCTGTTCGGTTCGTGCCGTTTCGCGCTGTGTCCCAATTAAGGGGGCGGCGCCGCCGGGTGGAGGTGGACAGACCCCACGGGGGGCCTGCTCGGACAGGATATCCTGGACGACCCCCTTTTTATCAGGGCCGGTCTCCGGGGTGTCGCGCAGGCAGCCCAAAGATGCCTGCGCCTCGTATCATGGCCCCGCGCGCGGGAACCATGGCGGGGGATCGCGATCTTTTGGCAGTTTGTCATAGGGAAATGAGGATCGGGTGAAGGGGGCGTACGCTGGGGACGCAACACCCCCGTCCAGGGAAGGCCTGATGCAAAGGGTGGGCGTCTGCCCGCGGGGTGGCGCTGCAACGCTGGTGCGGGGCAATTTATCCCTGCGATGTCCGTACAAGTCATCAAGGGCGAACTGCCCTCTCCAAAGCGCCAGCCCGGTGGGGCGGGCAGGCGCTCGCCCGGCGGCGCTGCGCGCCTTGTTCCGGGCGGGTGCTCAAACGTCTCCGGCGGGAGGCAAGCGTAAAGCCCGAAGCTGAAGGAAGGCGCCCGCCCGGCGCCTGCGGCTTGATTCCGGGCGGGGAAGGTGCTGCGCCTTATGAATTAGCGCCAACTGCGGCGAATTTGCGGTTCCCCTGCCTGCGCAGCATCGCTATATGAGCGTGGGTTTGAACCAGACTGTAAAGGACCGGATATGGCCAATGTCGTCGTAGTCGGCGCCCAATGGGGCGACGAAGGGAAAGGCAAGATCGTGGATTGGCTGAGCGAGCGCGCTGACGTGATCGCCCGCTTCCAGGGCGGCCATAACGCCGGCCATACGCTGGTCATTGACGGCAAGGTCTACAAGCTGCACGCGCTGCCCTCGGGTGTGGTGCGCGGCGGCAAGCTGTCGGTCATCGGCAATGGCGTGGTGCTGGATCCCTGGCACCTGCTGAAGGAAATCGAGACGGTCCGCGAACAGGGTGTCGAGATCACGCCTGAGACGCTGATGATCGCCGAGAACACCCCGCTGATCCTGCCGCTGCATGGCGAGCTGGACCGGGCGCGCGAGGAAGCGGCCTCCAAGGGCACCAAGATCGGCACCACCGGCCGCGGCATCGGCCCGGCCTATGAGGACAAGGTGGGCCGCCGTGCGGTCCGCGTCGCGGATCTGGCGGATGAGGCGACCCTGATTGCCCGCGTCGACCGCGCGCTGCAGCACCACGACCCGCTGCGCAAGGGCCTGGGCGTTGATCCGATCGACCGCGATGCGCTGATCGAACAGCTGAAGGAAATCGCGCCGAAGATCCTGCCCTATGCGGCGCCGGTCTGGAAAGTGCTGAACGAGAAGCGCAAGGCGGGCAAGCGGATCCTGTTCGAAGGCGCCCAGGGCGCGCTCCTGGACATTGATTTCGGCACCTATCCGTTTGTGACTTCCTCCAACGTGATCGCGGGCCAGGCGGCCACCGGCGTCGGCATCGGCCCGGGCTCGATCGATTATGTGCTGGGCATCGTCAAGGCCTATACCACCCGCGTGGGAGAAGGCCCGTTCCCGACTGAATTGCTGAAGGAAGACGGCACCCCGGATGCGGATGGCCAGCGTCTGGGCGAGCGCGGCCATGAGTTCGGCACCACCACCGGCCGCCAGCGCCGCTGCGGCTGGTTCGATGCAGCCCTGGTGCGCCAGACCTGCGCGACCTCGGGCATCAAGGGTATCTGCCTGACCAAGCTGGATGTGCTGGACGGCTTTGAAACCCTGAAGATCTGCACCGGCTATGATCTGGACGGCGAGCATCTGGATTACCTGCCGACCGCCGCTGACCAGCAAGCCCGCTGCAAGCCGGTTTATGAGGAAATGCCGGGCTGGAGCGAGTCGACCGAAGGCGCGCGCAGCTGGAACGACCTGCCGGCCAATGCGATCAAATACGTGAAGCGCGTGGAAGAGCTGATCGAATGCCCGGTTGCACTGCTGTCCACCAGCCCGGAGCGGGACGACACCATCCTGGTGACCGACCCGTTCGCCGACTGATGGCAGAGAAACAAGGCCTGAGCTACAAGGCCCGGCGGCGCTGGGCCCTGGTGATCCTGCTGGTCGGCATGCCGGTCTACATCGTGGCCGCGGTCACGGTGATGAACTGGCTCGACCGGCCGCCCCTGTGGCTGGAGCTGATCGTCTATGTCGCCCTGGGCATCGTCTGGGTGCTGCCGTTCAAGTTCGTGTTCCGCGGTGTCGGCAAGGAAGACCCGGACGCCGGGGATCAGTAAAGAGAGGGGCGCTGCCCCTCAGGTTTGACTTGAAGAGGGGCGCTGCCCCTCAGGTTTGACTTGAAGAGGGGCGCTGCCCCTCTTGGCCTGACGGCCAATTCACCCCGGGATATTTTGGGGCCAGATGAAGCAGGATCTGGTTTGAAAATAAGAAAAGGCGGCCTTGCGGGGCCGCCTTTTTCTGTTTCTGCCGGCTGTCAGGCTCAGCCTGCGGCGCGTTTGCCGGGTTTGAAGCCGATGTCGCCGGAGGCAGTGAATTTGCCATTGCCGGAGCGTTCGATCTTGCCGTCGCGCAGGAGCTGGCCGAAGGAGCGCAGCCCGTCCTCGCGGTTGAAGCCTTCGCTGCCGGCGCTGCGCACCTTGTTCATCAGCTGCGGGCGCGAGAAGTGGTCGCGGCCTTCGACGAAGCTCATATAGGCTGCGGCGGCCTCCAGAAGCTCATGCAGTTCGGCGGCGCCGCGTTCTTCGGCATAAGCCGCAAAGCCGCTGCTGTCGCCGTCGGTCTCGGAGGCGAGCCCTCCGGCGGTGACCCGGCGCGGGCGGATGGGTTGCGGCTGCTGCGGCCCGGCGCCCTCGTCGATGCGCTGTTCTGCCACCAGTTTCAGCGGGGCGGGCCGGGCGGCGGGGCTGGCCGGGCGTTCCGAGGCGCCTTCGCGGGATTCAGGGCGGGCCTCGGGGCGGCGCGGGCGCACCACGCTGGCCAGGTCCTCGCGGTAGGGCTGCGCCTCGTCTCCATCTGTGCCCGCGTCTGCGCCGCCGGCCTTGGTCGCGGCGACCGCAGCGCGCAGCTGGCTGTAAGCCTCGCGCGAGGAGGCGGTTTCCGGATCTTCCAGCTTCTCGTCTGCGGCGGCCATCAGGCGGGAGACATCGCTGTCGGCCAGGCTGGCCGCAGCCGGTTCCGCAGTGTCTGCGGCGGCGGTCTCTTCTGCGGGTGCATCTTCGGCAGCGGGCTGTTCGGAGGCGGCAAGGATTTCCGCTTCCACCTCGGCCAGTTCACGCATCAGGTCGGCTTCATCCTCTTCCGAGAGGGCGGCCTGCGCCGCATCAGAAGCTGCGGAGTCTGCGGTTTCTTCTTCCTCTTCCGCTTCCTCCAGCTGGCCCGAGGCGATCGCCTCGTCGAACACGGCGCGCTTGATCTTGGTGATGCGGACGCGGGCGGGAGCCCGGGCAGGAGCGGCAGCCTCTTCTTCATCGCTGCCGGCCGGCAGGAGGCTGTTGTCTTCTGCTCTGTCCGCTTCGGCTTCCGGGGCGTCGTCGGCGAGGCTGGTGAAAATCCCGTCTTCGGATCCGGCGTCGCCGGCATCGCCCTCGTCTTCGGCGGCCTCTTCAATTCCGGCGGCGTCCTGTGCTTCCGCTTCAGCGGCGGCGGTGTTCAGGTCCAGACGGTCCAGGGCACGGGCGATTTCGTCATCGCCTTCGTCATCGAAGTCCGGGGCGCCGTCGTCCTCCAGCAGGGCGGCAGAGATGTCCTCTTCGGCGCCTTCCAGCACGTCATCGGCATGCTCGTCCTCGCTGAAGTCTTCCTCGGGGGTCTGCGCAACCACGGCGCGGATGCGCTGCAGCTTGGCGGCGATGCTGTCGGCGGAAGGGGCGGCTGCCGGGGCTTCGGCCTCAACGGGCTCTGCGGCTGCTTCAGGCTCTGCCGCATCGTCCTCCGCTTCGGTGGGGCCGGCCTCTGCTTCGGTCACTTCCAGAAGCTCGACGGCGGGGGCGGGCTCTTCTTCGCTTGCGGTTCCCAGCACAGCGGCGATGGTTTCTTCGGCTTCGGCTTCGGCTTCGGCTTCGGCTTCGGCTTCGGCTTCGGCTTCGGCTTCGGCAATGACGTCCGCGGCCACGTCCGAAGCGTCCTCTGCCTCGGCCTCTGCTTCAGCCTCTTCCGGGGCCTCAGTTGCCGCGATTTCTGCGGCGTCCTGGGTGTCCTCGGCTTCCGGCTCGAAGAACTCAACCTCGGAGTCCGGGAGGGCTGCTGCGGGTGCGGTCTCCGCCGGAGCGGCGGCTTCGGCTTCTGCAGCCGGGTCTTCCGCCGGCGCAGGGGCGGGCTGCTCTGCAACCGGCTCAGCGGCGGGGGCGGGGGCCGGGGCGGCTTCCGGTGCCGGAGCGGCGGCCCCGGCAGCGGCAGCGCCAAGGGCCGGGGTGGCGGCGCGCAGGTGGATGCCGGTGTCGCTGGTGCGGGCCTCGACCTGGCGGGCGATCTCGCGTTGGGCGATGCGGGCCAGCATGTCGGCGTCTGGCTGCGGGGGTTCGGCGCCGAAGTAGCGGTCATCCGCGGCAAGGTCTCGGAAATACTCGGCAATTGCCTTCATCGTGTCGAAGGAATCCTCAAACCCTTCCAATGTGCAGGAAAAGGTTCCATAGGATACGGTCAAGACTTTGTTGTTGTGTACCATCAGCTCGCTCGTCTTCGTCACATCTGTTGTCATTCACCATAAAGGCTGGAAGGACCAATTTTGCTCGAATCCGTGCAATTGATCGTATCATTTTGTGTTCACAATATGGCTTGTTTCCAAAATAGGCGGGAATACGCTGCATGAATACTAAGATTGTAGACGTCCAGGAACCAATCACCCTGGTGGGCGGCGGTGAGCTGGCGCCGGGCGCGCTGGCGGAGGCGCTGATGCTGGCGCCGGTGCTGGCGGCGGCGGATGGCGGCGCTGCGGCGGCGCTGGCCGCCGGGCATGTGCCGCGGGCGGTGATCGGCGATTTCGACTCTTTGTCTGAGGAGGTGCGGGCGCAGCTGCCGCCAGACGTCCTGCATCCGGTGGCGGAGCAGGACAGCACCGATTTCGACAAGGCGCTGAGGATGATAGCGGCGCCGGCGGTGCTGGCGGTGGGGTTCCTGGGCGCGCGGGTGGACCACCAGCTGGCGGCGTTCAGCACGCTGGTGCAGGGGCATGATACGCCTTGTGTGCTGGTGGGGGAGACGGAGGTGATCTTTCACCTGACCCGGGCGGTTGAGCTGCCGGCACAGGCGGGGGAGGTGATCTCGCTGTTTCCGATGCAGGCGGTGACGGGGCGCTCGGAAGGGCTGGAGTGGCCGATCGACGGCCTGCGGATGTCGCCGATGGGGCGCATCGGCACCTCGAACCGGGCAACAGGTCCGGTGCGGCTGGAGGCAGAGGGGCCGGGGCTGCTGGCGATTGTGCCGCGGCGGCTGCTGGCGGATGTGCTCAGTGAGGTCCGGCTGGACCGCTAGGCCGCAGGCCGGTTTTCGGGGCGGACGTCAGGCGGGGTTAATGCGCTCTTCGGTTTCGGACGCCTTGCGCTCGCGCATCACCGCGTAAAGCCCTGCGCTGATGGTCAGGAGGATGCCGAAGGCGGCGAGGGTGTTCGGCAGTTCCGAAAAGATCAGCCAGCCGAAGAACACCGCCACCGGGATTTCGAGGTATTGCATCGAGGCGAGGGTGGATGTGGGGGCGAACCGCAGGCTCCAGGTCATCATCAGATGCGCGGCGGTGCCAAGCGCGCCTGCGGCGGCCAAGAGGCTCCAGGTGTCCTGCGGCGGCAGACCGGTGGAGAGCGCGGCGATGCCGGCAGCGTCGCCGATCAGGAATAGTGGCGCCAGCAGTGCGGTGCCCATGGCTCCGGCCACCGCCTGAACCGCGATGGGATCGGTTTCCTTGGCGATTTTGCGGGTGATCAGCATGAAAAGGGCAAAGATCACCGCCACCAGCAGCGGCCAGAGCGCGTTCCAGCCGACCGCGGCAAAGCTGGGCTGAATGACCAGCAGGGTGCCGGTGAAGCCGACGACGCAGGCGCCGAGGCGGTGCAGGCCGACCTGTTCATGCAGCACGTATTTGCCCAGGAGCAGCATCAGGAAGGGCATCACGAAGGCAATCGCCACCGCATCAGCCAAGGGCAGGTAGCGGAAGGCGGTGAACATCGCGGCGATGCCGCCCATCTGCAGAAGGGTGCGCAGCAGCAGGAGAGGCGCCACCCGGCGCGACAGGCTGAGCGGCAGCCGCAGGGCCAGCGCCAGCGGCAGCAGGATCGCGGCCTGGGCGGCAAAGCGGATGAACACGATCTGGGCGACCGGCACCCGGTCAGTCAACAGCTTGGCAATGGCGTCGCCCAGCGGGATCACCATGCAGAAGCCCAGCATCAGCGCGATGCCGAGAAGGGGCCGGTCCTGTGTCATGGCGCCACGCTAGGCCTGCACGGTGTAAGGCGCAAGCTGGAGTTGCGGGGAAAGGAGGAACGTTGCGTCCCCTTTGGGACGTGACGCGCAGCGGCACGGCCCGCGCCTGACCTTCCCCCCGGGAAGGCGCATTCGCGCCCTCCCAAGGCCAGGCCCGAACCTTTTGTTGCGCTGTCTTTTTTGGACAGCGAAAAACTCAGCAGTTCGGCACGTTCACGGCGAGGCCGCCGAGCGAGGTTTCCTTGTACTTGTCGTGCATGTCGGCGCCGGTCTGGCGCATGGTCTCGATGCAGGCGTCCAGCGGCACGAAGTGCTGGCCGTCGCCGCGCAGGGCGAGGGAGGCGGCGGAGACCGCCTTGATCGCCGCCAGGCCGTTGCGCTCGATGCAGGGCACCTGCACCAGGCCCTTCACCGGATCGCAGGTCATGCCCAGGTGATGCTCCAATGCGATCTCGGCGGCGTTTTCGACCTGCTCGGGCGTGCCGCCCATCACCGCACAGAGGCCTGCGGCGGACATTGCCGACGCGGAGCCGACCTCAGCCTGGCAGCCGGCTTCGGCGCCTGAGATCGACGCGTTGTACTTGACCAGGCCGGCAATGGCGGCGGCGGTCAGCAGGAAATCCTCGACATGGGCCTCGGACGCGCCCGGCACGTGGTCGAGGTAGTAGCGGATCACCGCCGGAAGGGTGCCTGCGGCGCCGTTGGTGGGCGCGGTCACAACCTGGCCGCCGGCCGCGTTCTCCTCGTTCACCGCCATCGCGTAGACGCTCATCCAGTCGTTGATGGTGTGCGGCGCGGTCAGGTTCATGCCGCGTTCGGCCATCAGCGCGTCATAGATGCCCTTGGCGCGGCGGCGGACCTTCAATCCGCCGGGCAGGATGCCGTCGCGCTCCAGCCCGCGGTTGATGCAGTCGTTCATCACCTGCCAGATGCGGGCGGTGCCCTTGGCGAGGCTCTCGGAGCAGCCGCGGGAAATCTCGTTGGCACGCTTCATGTCTGCAATCGACTTGCCGCTGGCCTTGGCCATCTCCAGCATTTCGGCCGCGGATTTGAACGGGAAGGGGACCGGGTCGCCTTCGTCGGTGGCCTTGCCTGCGGCCAGTTCCTCCTCGGTGACGACAAAGCCGCCGCCGATCGAGTAATAGACCTGTTTCAGGATCACGTCGCCCTGGGCATCGGTTGCCATCAGGATCATGCCGTTGGCGTGGCCCGGCAGCGCGTGATCGTAGTCGAAGATCATGTCCGCCTTGGGGTCGAAGTGCAGCGCGCCCAAGCCTTCGGGGTGCATGGTATGGGTCTTGTCCAGCTCCGCCAGGAAGGCCTCTGCCTTGGCGTCGTCATAGTCATGGGCGACAAAGCCGCCGAGGCCGAGGATGGTGGCGCGGTCGGTGGCGTGGCCGACACCGGTGAAGGCGAGCGAGCCGTGCAGCGAGGCGCGCAGCCCGTGGAATTCAAAGGGCGAGGCGCGCATCATGTCGAGGAAGCGCGCGGCGGCGACCATCGGACCCATGGTGTGGGAGGACGACGGGCCGATGCCCACTTTGAACATGTCGAATACGGAGAGGAACATTTAGGTGGCTGATCCTTCTGGGGGATTGGCGTAGGCCGGGGATGTGAACGGGGTGGCGCCGAGGCCCTCGGCCTCGCGCGCCGCTGTAACGGCGGGGCGGTGTTCCAGCCCGGCGCAGATCCGCTGCAGGCTGGGGTAATGGGCCAGGGTGAACCAGGTTTTGTCGGCCTGCGCAGGGTAAAGCGCCATCCATCGTATCTGGCAGGCGAGGTAATAGTCCAGCACCGAGGGCTGCGGCGCGCCGAGCCAATCGGGACGGGCGGCGGCGGCCTGGTCGAGGCTGGTCAGATGCACGTGCAGGCGCTGGCGCAGCACGGTTTGCAGCTGGTCCTGATCAGCTTTCTCGGCGCCGATGTATTTGTCCGGGTAAAACAGCATCCGCAGGTCGGCGTGCAGGGTGTTGGAGGCAAAGAACAGCCATTTCAGGAAGGCCGCGCGGTCTGCATTGCCGGGCTGCGGCGCCATTGCGCCGTGGCGTTCGGACAGCCACAAGAGGATGGCGGCGGTCTCGAACACCGCACCGTCGGGCGTTTCCAGCACCGGGATCAGCCCGCCGGGGTTCAGCGCCCGGTATTCCGCGCTGTTTTGCGCCTGCGCCTTGCGGTCGACCAGAACCGTCTCATACGGCTGGCCAAGCTCCTCCAGCACCAGCCGGATGACCAGCGAGGCGTTGTCGGGGGCGTAGTGCAGGCGGTATTCGGGTTTCATGACGCAACAGTATAACCGGGACCGGCGGAATATGTGTCCGTTTCCGGCGTTTCCAATAGGAAACCCGCCTTTGTGATGCATGTTTGGTCAAGAGGCCCCGAAGCGGCGGAAGGACGCCGCTCAGGGCGCGTGCAGCGCAGGTCAGTTTTGAGCCCAATTTACCGGCTTCTGCGATACGCCTGAACGGCCGGTAAGGCTCTTTGTTCTCCTTTTCGGCCTGACGCTGGCTTTTCCGTACACCTACACAGAAAGGCTTGGTCCTCTAAACGGCTACCTGCTATGAGCGCGTTCCACTAAGCTCTTTATGCATCAAAGACGCAAGGCAAGAGGAACGCGCATACCTCTTGTAGTTCTATTGGTTGCCAAAATTTCAACAACATCAATCCGTACTGTCAAATTTATCATTTCTTCACTGTCCCGGGCCGCTGGCCCCTATACTTTTGTAAATGCTGTATTGAAACCAGATGTCCATGATTTTCAAATTTCTAAGAAGACCTAAGCACAATGCTTACCTCGCACTCCGAGAACCTGCGGAAAAGATGATCCGTCGCAAGGAATTGCCTGACCTCGAGAATTTGCGCACAGAAATTACCGTGGGCGCTTCGAACATCGCCATGTGGGCGGTGAGGGAAGACGGGCGCGGAAAAGTAGGGCAAAAATTCCCAAGAAAGCCAGCAGTAGAAGAGTTGTTGGCCGAGATCACCAGCGAAATCACGACTCTGCAGCCTATTCCGAAAGGCAAAAGAATGACCGTTGAACAGTTGGCTGAGCAAGCGACTGTCTATCGGCTTGTTGCTTCTTATGATGAGGATCCAGAAGACGTAATCTCCTTGTTCAAGGACAAAACCGCAGCTCGGGCATTGTGGCAGCGAGCGGAGGGCGTTCGTAGGCAGATCAAAAGTTATGAAGCAGCCGTTGACGCCTATCATCAGGCAATCTCAGACTGGGAGGTGGCGGGCCGGATTGCACGCTATCATGACGACGGCGACCTTGTAGGGCTTCTTCAAGAAATGGAGCCTTATGACAGAGACTTGTGGCACGTCATCACCGTGGAGAACGAGATTGGACACCGCGTTCATCAAGATGCGCTCTATTGGATTTTTTCCCAACCCACCTGTGATGGCGCCAGTGTTGCTGCCTTCATTCAAAGGCATGCTGGCTTAGGGTACATGGCGTCCTTAGTGGCAAGCGAATGGAAACGAGGCGAAACACAGTTTGCAGATCAAGTGGCCGCTATAATTCGGCGGTGGAACCAAGGCTTTTACACCTCTACAGAGTTTGAATTTTCCGATGGAGACTTGGAATTTGTCGTAAGACGGTTTCACGAACAACGGGCTGAAGCACAAGAAATCTTGGGCCGTGAACCCTGGGGGATTCCTGATGGATTGTTTCGGGATTTTCCGGGCCGAACTCCGCAGCCCACCCTTTATTTCCGGAACAGCTTTGGATTGATGAAGTTGCCACCACAGCCAGAGCAGTTCTTCACTTAGGTTTTAGTGGGATTGAGCTACTCCCCAATCGTTGGACAGCTTTCGGCGTAACTTAAGCTACTCTCTGCTCCTGCTGACCTGTTTGGGTTTCGTCTTTTCTCAGCCAATAAACCACGGCCGGAGGTTTGCCACCAAG
>NZ_JAQNCY010000030.1 GCF_028368855.1 Leisingera sp. SS27
GACTGACCTGCCTCCCGCGAAATCCCTCACCATGATGTAGAGTCTGCCCAACCTTTAAGGAGCAGACGAATGCGGAAGAGCCGTTTTACCGCGGCGCAGATCATCGGGATGATCAAGGAGCAAGAGGCAGGCATACCAACGGCGGAGGTGTGCCGCAGGCACGGGCTCAGCCCGGCAACGTTCTACAAGCTGAAGTCCAAGTATGGCGGCATGGAGGTGTCGGAGGCCGCGCGGCTGAAGGCGCTGGAGGACGAGAACGCCAAGCTGAAGCGGCTGCTGGCCGATACGATGCTGGATCGAGCCATTGGAACGCCATTGGTCCGAGAGACAATGGCGAGGGTGGTTCTGAAGGATCTTCTGGGAAAGAACTGACGACGCTGACCAAGCGGCGAGAGGCAGCGCTCAGGGCGATGCGGGATCACGGCATCTCGCAGCGCCGGGCCTGCCGGCTTGTCGGCGTCGACCCAAAGACAGTCCGGCGCGAACGCCCGCCGGACTGCCCTGAGATCCGCAAGGAGATGCAGGAGATTGCCGGAAAGCGGCGCCGGTTCGGCTACCCGTTGCCCGGCAGGCGATGTTTGCATCGCCGAAAGGGGCGGATTGGCGTGTTGCTTGAGCGCAAGGGCATGAGAATGAACCACAAGAAACTGTATCGGCTCTACCGGGAAGAAGGGCTGTCGGTGAAGCGGCGGCGCGGCCGCAAGCGGGCCCGTGGATCTCGCGCACCGGTTCCGGAGGCTGCTTATCCCAATGCGCGCTGGTCTCTGGACTTCCTGGCTGACAGCTTCGGGGCATCCCGGAAATTCCGCATCCTGGCGGTGATAGACGATTGCAGCCGCGAAAACCTGTGCCTGATTGCCGGCACCAGTATCTCCGGCGCACGTGTTGCGCGTGAGTTGGATGCGCTGGTGCGGATCTACGGTAAGCCTGGATGCATAGTCAGCGATCGAGCCATTGAGGCGCCATTGGTTCGAGCCCAATGGCGAGGGGGACAGAGTTCACGAGCCGGGCCATTCTGAGGTGGGCCGGTCAGAACGCAATTCCGTGGCACTACATCGACCCAGGGAAGCCGCAGCAGAACGCCTTTTTCGAGTCATTCAACGGCAGCCTGCGCGACGAACTGCTGAACGAGGAGATAATTGACACCCTGGACGATGTCCGCCGGAAGCTGGCGCTCTGGCGTTACGATTACAACACCGTCAG
>NZ_JAQNCY010000004.1 GCF_028368855.1 Leisingera sp. SS27
CCAAAATGACCCAGTCTCTCCTGAGCGTCCAGCCGTCTCTCCAGCCCGTCCCCCGTCCGATCCCGCGTCGCCGCCGTCCCGCCCGGTGTCTCTCAGCTGCGCCTCAGCGCCGCCGGTGAGGGGGCTTTTACGGATACCCCCGAACACCCGCAACCCAAAAAACGCAAAAAACCAAACTTTCCGAAAAGAAAAATCACAAATCAAACAATATCAATAGCTTACATGGACAAAAAGTCAGCACTCCTGACCAAAAACACAACGCCCGCCCAAACCCCGGACCGCCCAAACCGCACCAGAAACCCGCCATAAACCACTTACCCACAGACTCAACAAACATATCCACAAAAACAGAGAGAGGAATCGAAGTTTCAGAGCCGGCGCCCCCGACCCAAGCAGCCTCCTGCAACACAAAAGAGGACCAGCGGGTGAGCCGCAATGCCGAGGGTCAGATCATCCTCCCTAAACTCCGGCCTGCCACAATGTGAAATTGAAAGGGGGTTCGCAGCGAAGCCCACCCCATTAAAGAAAGCCCTGCGATCAAAGGAACCAGGCAACCGCCAAAACAAAAGCGGCCCCGAAAGGGCCGCCCTTCAAACACAGCAAACCGGCCAGTCAGCCCTGCTCCTCCAGGACCTTGCGGGCAGCCCGGAAACATTCCAGGGCCTGAGGAACACCGCAATATATGCCAATCACATGAATGATGGCGCGGATCTCCTCCTTGGTAACGCCGTTATTGATGGCGCCGCGGCAGTGCAACTCCCATTCATGCATCTTGCCCAGCGCGCCAATCATCGAGAGGTTCATCATTGAGCGGGTCTTGGCGTCGATCACGTCATCTCCCCAGCCGAAGCCCCAGCACCATGCGGTCATTGCTTCCTGAAAAGGACGGGTGAAGTCATCCGCTGCAGCCAGGTTCTTTTCGACATATTCCGCGCCAAGGGTTGCCTTGCGCTGTTCCAGCCCTTTCAGGAACAGGTCTTCATCAAATGCACTCATTTCAGCCTCTCAGTTTCATGGCAATGTTTTTGGTCTGCACGTAATTCCACAGCGCCTCGCGGCCCTTCTCGCGGCCATAGCCGGACTTACCGTAGCCGCCAAAAGGTGTTTCAACGCCGCCGGCGTACCATTCGTTCACAAAGACCTGACCTGCACGGATCTGGCGTGCCGATTGCGTGGCGCGGTCGAGGTCGCGAGTGAAGACGCCACCGACCAGCCCGTATCCGGTGCTGTTGGCGATCCCGATCGCCTCGGCATCGGACTGGAACTTGAGAACTGAGAGCACGGGGCCGAAGATCTCCTCGCTGGCGATACTGTCGGACGGGGCAATGCCGGTTACAACCGTGGGTGACAGGAAAGCGCCTGCATTGCTGGCGGCGGTGCCGCCGGTTGCGATGGCGGCGCCATCCGCCTGAGCTTGCCGGACGATACCCAAGGCACGGTCGCGCTGGGTCATGGAAACCAAGGCGCCCATGTTAGCGCCGAACTCAGGCCGGTCGATGCCAGGTCCTACGCTGAGGCTTTGCGCCACGTTAACCGCGCGTTCAACCAGTTCATCATGGCGGCTTTCGTGCACAATCACCCGGCTCATGGCGCTGCAGACCTGGCCTGCATTGAAAAATATGCCCCAGCGGATGTCATTCTCAAAGGCTTCGAGGTCGGCGTCCTCATGCACGATGGCAGCGGATTTGCCGCCAAGCTCGAGCACGCAAGGAACCACATTCTGTGCCGCTGCGGAGGCGATCCGGATGCCGGTGGGAACCGAACCTGTAAAGACAATCTGATTGACCTGCGGGTGGCCTGCCAAGGCGGCGCCAGCTTCATGCCCATAGCCGCAGAGCACGTTAACCGCACCGGCCGGAAACCCGGCGGCCTCGGCCGCACGTGCGAGCCAAGCGTTGGTAAGAGGCGTAAGTTCAGGTGTCTTGATCACGCAGGCATTGCCGGTGGCCAGCGCCGCAGACAGGGACCTTGCGGTCATTTCCACCGGGTAGTTCCAGGGGATGATTTGGGCGGAGACCCCCATCGGCTCGTTCTCGGTCCAGTCGAAATAACCGCCGCCCAGCGGGATCGAGCGGCCCTCAACCGTGCTGGCCTGGTTACCGTAGTATTCGAAATAGAGCGCGGCGCCTTCGATCTCCATCCGGGATTCCCAAAGCGGTTTGCCCTGTTCCAGGGTCAGGACGCGGGCAATCTCGTCGATATGGTCGAGCAGGTAGCGGCCCATGGCCTGCACCATGCGGCCCCGTGCAATCGGGCGCAGCGCTGAAAGCTCGCCGGACAGGTGCACACGGCGGGCCGCCTGGACGGCTCGGTCCACGTCCGCGGCATCGGCCAGCGCATGGCGGGCCAGCAGTTCACCATTGGCGGGGTTGGTGACATCAATCCACCCTGCCCCGCCGGGCGCCCAGGCGCCATCGATGTAGTTCAGCCATTCGGCATCAAGCTGTGTCATAGTCCGTTGGTTCCCTGCTGCGAGGTCGTGGTCTGCCGCTTTGCGCATCCACTTCTGACGATGCAGGATGGAATGTTCCGGGTTCACTTCGCAAGAGGGATCGACCGCCAGGAGACCGGGGCGCTGACATCACCACTGCGGCGCTGCTGCATTTGGAGGCAGTCATCGATCCGCTACGGCTGTTGAATAAATGCAACCTTTCTACCCAAGCCAGCCCGCGGCTGGATCCGGCCGGACCAGAGCGCCGCAATAGCCGTTTTGCCGCGCACTCTGGTCCCGGTCCCGGCGTGCATCCCAACCGCGCGGGGCTGGGCGCTCCCGCAGCTGTGATCAAATAGATTTTGACTTTTTGGTCAAAAAATTTCCAACTTGGCCAAACCAGCCTCGACAGGAGCCAAATACATGGAAAAGATCCTTACCCAGTCCGAGTGGATTGACCGCGCCAGGGCAGTGCTGCCCGCAGGCGGCTTCGGGAACTTCGATCCAGGCATTGTCATCCGCCAGGGCAAGGGCTCCCGTGTTTGGGATGAAGATGGCAAGGAGTACATCGATTACTTGATTGGCTCCGGTCCGATGATGCTGGGCCACGGCCATCCTGAGGTGATAGAGGCAGTTCTGGAGCAACTGCCGAGGGGCATGACCTTCTTCGCCAGCAACGCACGCGGCATTGAACTGGCAGAGGAGATTTGCCGCGCAGTACCCTGTGCCGATCAGCTGCGATATGTCAGTACCGGCGGTGAAGCGGATATGTATGCAATCCGGCTGGCGCGGGCGTTCACCGGGCGCACCAAGATCGTCAAGTTCGAGGGAGGCTACCATGGCATGTCGGCAGAAGCGCAGATGAGCCTGGCCCCTGTCAGGCGGGTGAATTTCCCGCAGGCCATTCCGGACAGCGCCGGCATCCCGCCGTCCGTTGCAGCAGAGGTTCTGGTCGCGCCTTTCAATGACTTCGAATACATCAAGCAGCTGATGGCGGAGCACGGGCAAGAGATCGCGGCCATCATCGCCGAACCTTTGCAGCGTATCGTGCCGCCGCTGCCGGGCTTCCTACAGCTTTTGCGAGATGAAACCAAAGAGCACGGAAGCCTTTTGATCTTTGACGAAGTGGTCACCGGATTCCGCTCCACCTACGGCGGCGGTCAGGAACTGTACGGCGTGACGCCGGATCTGGCGACGCTGGGCAAGGTAATCGGCGGCGGCTTCCCGCTGGCCGCCATCGTGGGACGCGCCGAAATAATGCGGCATTTCGACAAGGCGGAAGTGGGCGCCGAAGGCTGGCTGATGCAGTTGGGCACGCTGTCAGGCAACCCGGTGGCCGCTGTTGCGGGCCTCAAGACCATGGAGATTCTGCGCCGCGAGGGTTCCTACGACCATCTGAACAGCACTGGCCAGCGGCTGATGCAGATGACAAGCGCAGCACTTGAAGAGGCCGGGGTGCCGTTTCAGATCGTCGGCGAACCTGCGCTGTTCGAGGTCGTCTTCACTGGTGCCAAAGTGCGCGATTACCGGGACACCCAGGCCGGAAACGCTGAACGCACCAAGCGCTATAACGAGGTGCTGCGCCAGGAGGGCATCTTCAAATCACCGGGCAAGACCTACCCCAGCCTGGCTCTGACAGAAGAGGATCTGGAACAGACCGAAGCAGCCATCAGAAAGGCTGCCGCGGCTTTGGATTAACCCGTCAGCAAAAAAAGGCGGGCTGCCTGCCCGCCTTTCCCATACCAGCCAAGGCCAACTTAGGCTCTGGCCGCGGTTACAATCAGTTCCACCAGGAAATCCTCCCGGGCCAGCTTCGCTTCGCCGCAGGCGCGTGCAGGGGCATGGCCCTCTGGCACCCAAGCATCCCAGACCGCATTCATTTCAGCAAAGTGCTTCATGTCGGCAAGCCAGATCACGGTTTGCAGGATGCGGCTCTTGTCACTGCCCGCCTCTGCCAGCAGCGCGTCGATCTTGTCCAGGCAATCCTGGGTCTGCTGCGCCACGCTGGCGCCTGCAGTTCCCACCTGCCCCGCGAGGTAGATGGTATCGCCATGGGTTACGATCTGGCTCATGCGCTGGGTGGTGTGGCTGCGGGTGATTTCAGACATCTCTTTATCCTTGGAATAGCTGTTGCAGGGCTTACGCCGCCGTCTTCATTGGGACAGCTGCCATTTGCCTTCGGAGGGACAGAACTTGCGGCGGACTTGCTTGGCGGTCTGGTCATCCTTGACAAAGGCCTGATGCTGCAGAAGCACGCAATCGCCCTCCTTGCCCGCCACCTGCACGTTGCCGTGCGCGCCGCTGTCCGGGTTGGACCACTTTGCCCGCTTGCCGCCCTGCGCCTCGGCCAGCAGGGATTGCTCCGCCTGCCGCATAATATTGGTGTCCTGCGGCGTCAGCCCGGACTTGGCCAGAATACGGCTGAGAGGATTGGCAGCCGCGGGCGCGGCAACCAGTGCTGCCACGGCGGCAGCTGTCAGAATTCCGGAAAAACGCATGTGAATACTCCTGCCTGAATGAAACCGGCCAACTTCCAGTAAGGCGCAACCGGCGGGCAATGTCCATGCGGCGGATCAGGCGAAGCTGACAGGGTCAGGGAAACCTGGTCGGATCAGGAGAATTTGCGGAACAGCCGTGTCATATCAAACAGCTCATCCAGCCGGTCATAGCGGTCCTTGGTCTTGTCCCAGCTTTCTTCCTGAGTGGCGGCGATCATCGCCTCCAGCAGCATCATGGTGGAGATGTTGGAATCCCAGGCCGACGGAATTTCGACCCAGCAGTTAAAGGTGTGTTCGGCAACCGTGGCAATCGGGCTGGCCCATTGGTCAGTGATCAGCACGATTTTCACTCCGCGTTCCGAAGCCAGCTCCGCCAGTCTTTGCAGGTTAGTCTCATACCGGCGCACGTCAAACATCAGGAGCGTATCGCCCTCAACCATGTCCAGCACGTAGTGCGGCCAGGTCGCGGATGAGGATGTCATATGGGTGACCCGCTGCCGGATCGCCTGGAAGTGGGTGAAGGCATAATCCGCCAGCGCCCGGGTGATGCGCCCGCCGACCACATAAAGCCGCCCTTCGGTGTTGGCGAGCTGATGCACGGCGGCGTCGAAATGGGCGGAGTCAATGTTGGAGAACGTCTGCTGAAGGTTGTCTGTCACAGCCTGTGCAAATCTGTTCAGCAGGTGGCCTTCGGGCGCCTCTGAGGCCCAGTTGTCGCGCCGCTTGGTGGGACCCGAAACCTTGGCCTCCAGCTCCTTCAGCAGGGCCTGATGAAACTGCGGATACCCTTTGAACCCCAGTTTCTGCACCATCCGGGCTACCGTCGGCGTGGACACTTCAGCATTCCCGGCAACGATGGTGATCGAGGCCAGTCCCGCCGCAGGATAGTTTTCCAGCAGCAGGTTCGCGAATTTCCGTTCGGATTGGGTGAGCGAGGAATAGCTCTCACGGATCAATTCGCGAACGGTGGCAGGAGGTTTCGACAAGGGCGCATTCCTGTTTTGAACAGACACTTTCTAACCTGGAACCGGCCTGAAAAGAAAGTTTCAGGAAAACCTGTCCGGAACCGATCATGAAAAGATATTGACACAAATATCTCTTCATGGAAACATTTTTCCAACTCACAGGGAGGCGGCGCATGCACGAGAGTGATTCTCACACTCAGAAGGACGCGGTGGAGGTGGTGAACCGTAACGGCACCAGCCCGGTCCTGCTTCTGTGCGAGCATGCCTCCAGCAACATCCCCGCCCGTTACGACGGGCTGGGCCTGCGCGAAGCCGACCGGCTGAGCCATGCCGCATGGGACCCGGGCGCGCGGGCCGTGGCCCTGCATATGTCCAAAGTGCTGGATGCCCCGCTGGTCGCCAGCACCGTGTCGCGGCTGGTTTATGACTGCAATCGTCCGCCAGAGGCCGCCAGCGCCATGCCGGAGAAATCCGAACTGGTGGAAATTCCCGGCAACAAGGGACTGACCGCGGAGCAGCGTCTGGAACGGGTGGAAACGGTCTATGATCCGTTCTGCGCAGCCGTTTCCGATTTGATAAAGGCCCGCAAAGAATCCGGGCGGCAGACCGTGCTGGTCACAATGCACAGCTTCACACCGGTTTATTTCGGCAAGCAACGCGCGGTGGAGATCGGCATCCTGCATGACAACGACAGCAGGCTGGCGGACGCGATGCTGGCAGAGGCCCCTGCCCTGCCGCACCGCCGGGTCGAGCGTAACGAACCCTATGGGCCGGCTGACGGCGTCACCCATTCATTGAAAATCCACGGGCTGGCGCATGGGCTGGCCAACGTGATGATCGAGATCCGCAATGATCTGGTGGCAACACCAGAAAAAGAAGAGGCCATGGCAGAAGAAATGCTGACATTGCTGCGCCCGGCCCTGGCCGCGCTGGCAGCGAAGGGAGGGCCAGATGCCTAGAATCATCCGGGCCTATGTCCGCGGCATCGACGCGATGAACCGCGCCATTGGCCGCTTTGCCATGTATCTGATTTTCGCCCTCATCGGGGTGCTGCTGTGGTCCTCGGTGTCCAAGACGTTTTTCAACCCATCGCACTGGACGCTGGAGACCGCGCAGTTCGTGATGGTCGCCTATTACGTTCTGGGCGGCCCCTACTCCATGCAGCTCGGCTCAAATGTGCGAATGGATCTTTTTTATGGCGGCTGGTCGACCCGGACAAAGGCGATGGTCGATGCTTTCACCGTGCTTTTCCTGATCACTTATCTGGTGATCCTGATGTACGGCGCTCTCAGCTCAACCGCCTATTCACTGGGCTATTTCGGGCTGGAACCGCTGCAGTTCTTCTGGGACCTGCTGACGACGCTGGTGACCGAAGGTCCCACCGCTGCCGGCGAACAGCTCGGCTATTTGGAGCGCAGCTCCACCGCCTGGCGGCCGTTCCTGTGGCCCGTCAAAACCATCCTTTGCTTCGGCGTATTCCTGATGCTGCTGCAATGCCTTGCCGAACTGTTCCGGGATATCGGACGCCTGCGCGGAGTTGAAATCTGATGTCCTACGAATGGATCGCCATCGTGATGTTTGCCGGCATGATGCTCATGCTGATGACCGGCCAGAGGGTATTTGGCGCCATCGGCTTTGTCGGCGCGGTTGCGGGCATGCTCCTGTGGGGCACCGGCGGGGTAGAGATCCCCTTCTCCGCCGCCATGAAGCTGATGAAGTGGTATCCCTTGCTGACACTGCCGATGTTCATCTTCATGGGCTACGTGCTGTCGGAGTCGAAAATCGCCGACGATCTCTACAGGATGTTCCACGTGTGGATGGGGCCGGTTAAGGGCGGTTTGGCCATCGGCACCATCGGCCTGATGGTTCTGATCTCAGCCATGAACGGCCTGTCAGTGGCCGGCATGGCCATTGGCGCGACCATTGCGCTGCCGGAACTCTTACGCCGCGGCTATGACAAGATCCTGGTGACCGGCACCATCCAAGCGGGCTCCTCGCTGGGTATCCTGGTGCCGCCCTCGGTGGTGCTGGTGCTTTACGCAATGATTGCGCGCCAGCCGGTGGGGCAGCTGTGGCTGGCAGGGGTGATCCCGGGCCTGCTGATGGCAACCATGTTCATCATCTACATCTATGTCCGCGCCCGGATGCAGCCGAACCTCGGCCCCGCGATGCACCCGGAGGATCTGGCCGAGTATGAGCAGATTACCGACCACCCGCTGCGCCTGAACTATATCGTTCTCGGTGCGCTGGTGCTGGTGCCGCTCTTGATACTAACCGGCGCGATGGAAACCAAATCCGCGCTTGGCGTGACACTGGCCCTTGGCTTTCTTTCTTTCCTCACCCGCAAGAACCCCATGTTCTACAAGGACGTGTTCATGAAGGAGAAGTACCGCCTGCTGTTCTCCGGCGTGCTGCCATTGGCGATCTTTGCCGCGATGATGGTGCCCTTCGTGAACGGCTGGACCTCGCTGGTGGAAAGCTCTGCCATCGGCGCCATGACCGCCTTCATCGCGGCGGTGCTGAAGGGGCGGATGACCAAAGAGGTGTTCGAAACGTCCGTGCGCTCAACGCTCGGCATCTCCTGCATGTTCATGTGGATCATCCTGGCGGCGCTGGCTTTTGGCGCGATCTTTGACGGTCTTGGTGCGGTCAAGGCGATTGAGGACCTGTTCACCACCAAACTGGGCCTTTCCCCTTGGATGATCCTGATCCTGATGCAGCTGAGCTTCATCGTGATGGGCACCTTCCTGGATGACACCGCGATGCTGGTGATCGTGGCACCGCTCTATGTGCCGCTGGTTGGGGCGCTTGGCTTTGATCTGATCTGGTACGGCGTGCTCTACACCATCACCACGCAGATCGCCTATATGACGCCGCCCTTCGGCTACAACCTGTTCCTGATGCGCGCAATGGCGCCGCCGGAGATCGGGCTGAAGGACATCTATGTCTCCATCATCCCCTTTGCCGCGGTGATGGTGCTGGCGCTCGCCCTGATCATGATGTTCCCGCAGATCGCCCTGTGGCTGCCGGAATATGTCTACGGAAAATAACCAAGGAGAGTCCCGGCAAGGGGCCGGATGTTTCAACAAGGAGTGAGAATTATGACAACAAGACGTAAGTTTCTTCAGTCCGCCGGTGTTGGCGCCATGGCGGCGCCGCTGGCCACCCCGGCACTGGCCCAGTCCACTATCAAGTGGCGGATGCAGACCTATGCAGGTGCCGCGCTGGCCGAGCATGTGGTAAAACCCGCCATCGACATGTTCAACAAGATCGCCGGCGACCGGATGCAGATAGAGCTTTACTACGCCGATCAGCTGGTTCCCACGGGCGAGCTGTTCCGCGCCATGCAGCGCGGAACCATCGATGCAGTGCAGTCGGATGATGACTCGATGGCTTCGCCCACCGAAGTAACCGTCTTTGGCGGCTATTTCCCCTTTGCTTCGCGCTACTCGCTGGACGTGCCGGTGCTGTTCAACCAGTACGGCCTGAACGAGATCTGGGACGCCGAATACTCCAAGGTCGGCGTCAAGCACATCTCGGCCGGCGCCTGGGACCCCTGCCACTTTGCCACCAAGGATCCGATCAATTCGCTGGCAGACCTGAAGGGCAAGCGCGTCTTCACTTTCCCGACCGCTGGCCGCTTCCTGGCGCAGTTCGGCGTGGTCCCGGTCACCCTGCCCTGGGAAGACATCGAGGTCGCGGTGCAGACCGGCGAGCTGGACGGCATCGCCTGGTCCGGCATCACCGAAGACTACACCGTCGGCTGGGCCGATGTGACCGACTACTTCCTGACCAACAACATCTCCGGTGCCTGGGCAGGGTCGTTCTTTGCCAACCAGGGCCGCTGGAACGAACTGCCGGAAGACCTGCAGACCCTGTTCCGCGTCTGCTGCGACCAGTCGCATTATTACCGCCAGTGGTGGTACTGGGGCGGCGAAGCGTCCCTGCGCGTGAATGGCGACAAGATGAAGCTGACCACCATTCCCGACAATGAATGGCAGCAGGTCGAAGACGCAGCCGTGAAGTTCTGGGATGAAATCGCAGCCGAGTCCGAGACCAAGGCGAAGGTTGTGGAGATCTTCAAGAAGTATAACGCTGACATGCAGAAAGCCGGCCGGCCCTACCGCTACGGCTGAGGCTTGCGCTGAAACACCGGGTTTGGCCTGCTCTGCTGCGGGCCAAACTCCTTACCCAAGGAATTTGCCAAAGCTTTTGAAGAAAAGTTTTGCGCGCAACAGACAAAGGGCCGCTCATGCTCTCCTTCGACACTCTTAAGGACCAGGTTGCCGATGGCGCCGTTGACACCGTTCTGGTCTGCCTTGTGGACATGCAGGGCCGCCTGATGGGGAAGCGTTTCCACGCCAAGCATTTTGTGAATGGCGCCTGGGAGGAAACCCATTGCTGCAACTATCTGCTGGCGACTGACCTCGCGATGGCGACACCTGACGGCTATGCCTCAACCAGCTGGGAACGGGGCTACGGCGACTATGTGATGAAGCCCGATCTTTCCACCCTGCGGCCGGTGCCGTGGCTGGAAGGCACCGTGATGGTGCTGTGCGATGTGCTGGATCACCACACCCACGAGGAAATTTCCCACTCCCCCCGCGCGATCCTGAAGAAACAGGTGAACCGTCTGAAGGCGATGGGGTACGACGCGATGTGCGCCACCGAGCTGGAGTTCTTCTTGTTTGCCAAAAGCTTTGACGAGATCCGCCGCTCGGGCTTCCGCGACTTGGAGCCGATCTCCGGTTACAACGAGGATTACAACATCCTGCAGACCACCCGCGAGGAGCATGTGATGCGCCCAATCCGCAACCACCTGTGGGATGCGGGCCTGCCGATCGAGAACTCCAAGGGTGAGGCGGAGACCGGCCAGGAGGAGCTGAACATCAAATACGCGGCGGCGATGGACACGGCGGAGTTCCACACCATTGCCAAGCACGCGATCAAGGAGATTGCCGAGCAACAGGGCCACGCGGTGACCTTCCTGCCGAAGTGGAGCCACGACAAGGTCGGCTCCTCCTCCCATGTGCATCAGTCGCTGTGGCAGGACGGCAAGCCCGCGTTCTATGACGAAACAGACGAACTGGGCATGTCGCCGCTGATGAAGAATTACATGGCCGGTCTCTTGAAATACGCGCCCGACTACACCGCCTTCATGGCACCCTATATCAACAGCTACAAGCGCTTCATGAAGGGCACCTTCGCACCCACGCGGATCATCTGGTCGGTGGATAACCGCACCGCGGGCTACCGGCTGTGCGGTGACGGCACCAAGGCAATCCGCGTCGAATGCCGCATTCCGGGCTCCGACATGAACCCCTATCTGGCGATGGCAGGCATGCTGGCCGCCGGCATTGCGGGCATCGAGGAAGGGCTGGAGCTGCAGGCGCCTACCCGGGGGGACGTCTACCAGGGCGACACCGGCATGATCCCGGGCACCCTGCGCGATGCGGCAGCCGCGCTGAATGGCTCGGTGATGCTCCGCAAGGCCCTTGGCGATGATGTAGTGGATCACTACGTGCGCGCGGCGGAAGTGGAGATCGAGGATTTCGACCGGGTGGTGACCGACTACGAGATCGCTCGCGGGTTTGAGCGGGCGTAATCCGGCTGCTGGCGGCTTGGGGCGCTGCCCCAAACCTCAGAGTATTTTCGGAAAGATGAAGAGGGCTTTGACCCTTTCTGAATGGAGTGAATGGCAATGGGCCAGGTTTTGAAATGCATTTCACCGATCGACGGATCGGTCTTTGCGGAGCGCGAGGTGCTTTCGCGCGAGGACGCCTTTGCAGCGGCGGATCGGGCGCGGTCAGCGCAAGCAGCCTGGGCAGCCCGGCCGCTGCAGGAGCGCATTGATCTGGTGATGGCGGGCGTGGCTGCCGTCGGTGCGATGAACGACGATATCGTGCCGGAACTGGCGCATATGATGGGCCGGCCTGTGCGTTATGGCGGCGAATTCGGCGGCTTCAACGAGCGCGCAGGCCACATGGCGAAGATCGCCGCAGAGTCGCTGGCGGATATTGAGGTAGGCGAGGACGCAACCTTCAAGCGCTACATCAAGCGTATTCCGCATGGGGTGGTCTTTGTGGTGGCACCCTGGAACTACCCCTATATGACCGCGATCAACACCGTGGCGCCTGCGCTGATTGCCGGCAACACCGTGGTGCTGAAGCATGCGACCCAGACCCTGTTGGTTGGTGAGCGGATGGCGCAGGCTTTCCATTCCGCTGGCATTCCCGAAGACGTCTTCCAGAACGTATTCCTGGACCACGACACCACCTCGGAACTGATTGCCCGCAAGGCCTTCAACTTCGTGAACTTCACCGGCTCGGTCGGCGGCGGCCAGGCGATGGAGCGCGCGGCGGCGGGCACCTTTACCGGCGTCGGCACCGAACTGGGCGGCAAGGATCCGGGCTATGTGATGGAAAATGCCGACCTGGATGCGGCGGTAGACACACTGATTGACGGCGCCATGTTCAACTCCGGCCAATGCTGCTGCGGCATCGAGCGGATTTATGTGCATGAAAGCCTGTTTGATGCTTTCCTGGAGAAGGCCATTGACATCGTCAAAGGCTACAAACTGGGCAACCCGCTGGACCCGGAGACCACCATCGGCCCGATGGCCAATGTGCGCTTTGCCAGCGAGGTGCGCGGCCAGATCGCCGAGGCCGTTGAGGCCGGCGCGGTGGCCCATATCGATACCTTCGCCGAGGATGACGGCGGCGCCTATCTGACACCGCAGATCCTGACCAACGTGACCCACGGCATGCGGGTTATGCGCGAAGAAAGCTTTGGGCCCGTCGTGGGCATCATGAAGGTCTCCTCTGATGAGGAAGCCATCCGGCTGATGAACGACAGCGATTTCGGCCTGACCGCGTCGCTCTGGACCAAGGATGTGGAACGGGCACAAGCTGTCGGTGATCAAATCGAGACCGGCACCGTCTTCATGAACCGCGCCGATTACCTTGATCCGGGCCTGTGCTGGACCGGCTGCAAGGACACCGGGCGCGGCGGCGGCCTGTCGGTCATCGGGTATCACAATCTGACCCGTCCAAAATCCTATCACCTGAAGAAGGTCACTGGCTGACGGTCGGTCCCGCCCGTCCCGTTTCTCCTCCCGGGGCGGGCTACTTGCATCAAAGGAATACAACATGTCTCTCGTTGGAAACTGGTCATACCCGACCGCAATCAAGTTCGGCGCCGGCCGGATCAAGGAACTGGCTGACGCCTGCGCTGCTGCTGGCATCACCAAGCCGCTGCTGGTCACCGACAAGGGGCTTGCGGATCTGCCGGTCACTCAAAGCACCCTCGATATCATGGAGGCTGCGGGCCTCGGCCGCGGTATTTTTTCGGACGTCGATCCAAACCCGAATGAGAAAAACCTGGACGCAGGCGTCGCCGCCTATAAGGCGGGCGGCCATGACGGTGTGATCGCCTTTGGCGGCGGCTCCGGCCTGGATCTGGGAAAGATGGTGGCCTTCATGGCCGGCCAGACCCGCCCGGTCTGGGATTTTGAGGATATCGGCGACTGGTGGACCCGCGCAGATGCCGATGCTATCGCACCGATCATCGCAGTTCCGACCACCGCCGGCACGGGTTCCGAAGTGGGCCGCGCCAGCGTGATCACCGACAGCGTCACCCACCAGAAGAAAATCATCTTCCACCCCAAGGTGCTGCCGGCAGTGGTGATCTGCGATCCCGAGCTGACGGTGGGCATGCCCAAGTTCATCACCGCAGGCACCGGGCTGGATGCCTTTGCCCATTGTGTCGAGGCGTTCTCCTCGCCCCATTTCCATCCGATGTCCCAAGGCATTGCCCTGGAGGGAATGCGGCTGGTCAAGGACTACCTGCCGCGCGCCTATGCCGATGGCACCGATATCGAGGCCCGCGCCCAGATGATGAGCGCCGCCGCGATGGGCGCCACGGCGTTCCAGAAAGGCCTGGGTGCGATCCACGCGATGAGCCACCCCATCGGTGCACATTTCAATACCCACCACGGCACCACCAATGCGGTTTGCATGCCAGCCGTACTGGAGTTCAATGCCCCTGCGATTGCGGACCGCTTCAAAATGGCCGCAGCTTATCTGGGCATTGACGGCGGTTTCGACGGCTTCCGCAGCTATGTGCAGGAGCTGAATGACAGCCTCAGTATTCCGCGCGGTCTGTCAGACCTGGGCGTCACCGACGCAGCGATCCCCGACCTGGTCAAGGGCGCCATCATCGACCCCTCCTGCGGCGGCAATCCCGTTGAGCTGACCGAGGAAAACCTCACCCAGCTGTTTAAGGCTGCGATGTAATCAGCGGTAGTATCCCAAGCTACAGCGCTCTCCGCCCTGCGGGGTGCGCTTTTCTTTTTTCGGCGACATCAGCCGCTGACGTAGACCTCGTCCTTGGGGTAGTAAAAAATCTTCTGATTATGCAGTTGCCCCAGCAGTGCGTGGACCCGGCGCAGGGTTTCTGCATCAGCGCTGCCCGCCTCTGGATGTGTTTCCGACAAGGCATCCCTTGTGTGGCGCAAAGAGGTTTCGATCAGGTCCATATCCTCAACCGAAAGCTCGAACATGTCGTTGTACTTGGGCATCTGCACTCCTTTACCGGGCCAACCCGCGCAGAACTGGAACCATACTGGCAGGTTGCCCCGGAGATTCCGCCAAAGCTAGGAAAATCCACTTCCGGCGCGGCAAGAACGTTTACCTCTCCGCTGCGGCAGAAAGCTGCAGCGCCGGGCTAAAGCGTTTCCCCAAGGCTTATCGCCGGTGTCAGACGGTCAAAAACCAGCTCCTCCGCCTTGCCGGTTTCCCGTGACTTCAGGATGATCCGTGCCGCACGCTCTCCGATTTCATGGCGGCAGGCGTCCGTGGTCGCCAGTTGCAGCGGCAAGCCCTGCAGGATTTGCAGGTTGTTGAAGCCCGCCAATGCGATATCGCCGGGCACCGACAGTCCCGCGGCCAGGCAATGCATCAGCCCGCCCACGCTCATCACGTCGCTTGAATAGTAAATGCAATCCAGGTGAGGGTTGCGCGCCAGCATCTGTGACGTCAGCTGCCGACCTGTCTGGATCGAACTTTCTCCAGAATAGTGCTCCATATCGGAAAGTGTCACGTTCTGTGCCGCCAGCCCGTCCGTGAATCCTTCGAAGCGCTTCCGCGCCCGAAAATCCTGCGGCATCTTGGTGCCGATGAAGCCAATGCTCCTGTAGCCCCGTGCCAGGATCTGCTCCGCCATGCCGCCGCCGGCCTGCAGATGCGAGATGCCGACACAATGGCGTACCGGGTCACCGTCCACATCCATCACTTCAACCACCGGGCAATCAGCCTGCTGCAGCATCCGCCGGGTAGCTTCCGTATGCTCAAGCCCGGCAACGATCAGCCCCGAGGGCCGCCAGCTGAGCATTTCGCGGATGACGCTTTCCTCTTCCTCCAGATCATAGCCCGACACCCCGACCACCGGCTTCAAGGGGCTTTCTTTCAGGACGGCGGAAATCCCGGAGAGAACCTCCGGGAAGACAAAGCTGTTGAGCGACGGCACAACCACTGCCACCAGATTGACCGACTGCGAGGAAAGGGAACCGGCAATCCGGTTTGGCACATAGCCGTGGGTCCTGGCGATTTCCTCAATCTTTGCTTTGGTCTTGGCAGAAACATCCGGTGCCCCGCGCAAGGCACGGGACGCGGTCATTTCACTGACACCGGCCAGTTTGGCCACGTCTTTCAGAAGCAGTTTCTTGGTCATACCCTATGCTCCTGCAGATCGCAGGCCGCCGCAAGGGCACCGCAACTGCGTGAGGGGTTGATTTTTTACTCCGTTATCGCTATCGGTATCGACACCGTTATCGATACCGGGGCAAGCTCCGGTGCAACAGCCGGAGATCAGAGATGACACTGAAGATTGCAATCAACGGATTCGGGCGCATCGGCCGCGGCGTGCTGCGAGCGCTGCTGGAAGGCGGCGCCAAGGATATCGAGGTGGTTGCCATCAACGATCTGTCACCGCCGGACACCCTGGTGCATCTTCTGAAATACGACAGCGTGCACGGGCGCCTGAAAACACCGGTTTTCCTGACAGATGACCTGATCTGCGTGGGCCATCACAGCATCCGGCTGAGCGCGATCCGCAACCCTGAGGAGCTGCCTTGGCAGGATGTGGACATCGCCTATGAATGCACGGGCCTGTTCACCGCCCGCGGCGACGCCGCACGGCATCTGAAAAACGGCTCCAAGCGGGTGCTGATCTCTGCCCCCGGCAAGGACGCTGACCGGACTGTGGTCTATGGCGTCAACCACATGGACCTGACAGCGGAGGACGTGATTGTCTCCAACGCCTCCTGCACCACCAATTGCCTGGCACCGTTGGCCAAGGTGCTGGACGAGGCCTTTGGCATCAAAACCGGCTACATGACCACAATCCACGCCTATACCGGCGACCAGCCGACCCATGACACCAGCCACAAGGACCTCTACCGCGCCCGCGCGGCTTCGCTGTCGATGATTCCCACGTCTACCGGGGCGGCACGTGCCATTTCGGAAGTGCTGCCGCATCTGAAGGGCCGGTTGGAAGGCTCTGCGATCCGTGTGCCCACTGCCAATGTTTCCGTTGTGGATCTGAGCTTTGTGCCGGAACGCCCTGCCACGGTTGATGCGGTCAATGCGGCGGTGCGGGCCGCGGCTGAAAATGGGCTGGAGGGTATCCTGTCCTTTGAGGAAGACCCGCTTGTCTCTGTCGACTTCAATCACGACCCGCATTCCAGCTGCTTTGCGGCAGCGCAAACCGCTGTCACCGCCGAAGGGCTGGTGCGGGTGGTCAGCTGGTATGACAACGAATGGGGCTTCTCCAACCGCATGGTGGACACTGGCCGCCGCATAGGTGCGGTAATGAAGACCGCAGAGGTGGCGCTGGCCAGCTGACGGGTTCCTCCCGCCCGTCCCCGGCCCGAAGGGCCTCCTCCCGTTGGGCCCGGCGCCGCGCATAAGCGCGGCGCTGCTGCGTTTGCGGCAAGGCATTTCGCACCTCAACAAGGCCAGGCTGCAAAAAAGCTGACTCCAGGATGCGCTAAATCAATCTACAGTCCTTGTATGGCTGGCATGACCTGCTGAATTGCGCCAGAACAGGCGCAAGACATGATCAGCTACAGGAGACCGGCGTGACACTCACCCGTGAAACCATCCTTGAGGCACTCAAGACCATCACCGATCCCGTCAGCGGCAGTGACATAGTTAGCGCAGGCATTGCCCGCGCGGTAACCGTTGAGGGCAGCACCGTCCGCTTCGTTCTGGAAATCGATCCCGGCAAGTCCGAGAGCTACGGGCCCGTGCGCGACAAGGCCGACGCGGCCGTGGCGGCGCTGCCGGGGGTGGACAGAGTCTCTGCCATGCTGACCGCCCATTCGGAGAATGCTCCGCCGGACCTGAAGCCCAAGAAGGCCGCCCAGCCGCAGCAGGCGCCGCAGAAGGTGCCCGGCGTGACACGAATCCTCGCCGTGGCCTCGGGCAAGGGCGGGGTTGGGAAATCCACCGTTTCCGCCAATATCGCTTGCGCGCTGGCAATGCAGGGGCGCAGGGTCGGCCTGCTCGACGCCGACGTTTACGGCCCGTCGCAGCCCAAGATGCTGGGCGTCAGCGGCCGCCCGGCCAGCCCCGACGGCAAGACCATCCTGCCCCTGCGCAACCACGGTGTCACCATGATGTCGATGGGGCTGATGACCGGAGAAGATCAGGCAGTTATCTGGCGCGGACCGATGCTGATGGGCGCGCTGCAGCAGATGCTTCTGCAGGTGCAATGGGGCGAACTGGACGTGCTGATCGTCGACCTGCCCCCGGGCACCGGCGACGTGCAGATGACGCTGGCCCAGAAAACCCATGTGGACGGTGCAATCGTGGTCTCCACTCCGCAGGATGTGGCGCTGATCGACGCGCGCAAGGGCATCGACATGTTTTGCAAGATGAACGTGCCGGTGTTGGGAATGATCGAAAACATGTCAACGCACATCTGCTCCAACTGCGGGCATGAAGAGCATGTCTTCGGCCATGGCGGCGTAGCGCAGGAGGCGCAAAAACTGAACGTGCCACTGCTGGGTGAGGTCCCGCTGCATCTGGACGTGCGGCTGGCCGGCGACAACGGCACCCCGATCGTGGCAGCCATGCCTGGCAGCGACCAGGCAGAGGTGTTCCTGGATATTGCCACCCAGCTGGTCGACGCAGGCGCCGCCTGACCCCTGCCAGCCACGGATCAAGGGCCCTAAGGCCGCGTGCAACACCGTTTGCCTTCGAGGCGGGAATGGCAGGCCTCACTAATAAGTTGGCGCTTCAGGGCAAACCTGCCCCTGAAGCGCATCTCAGCAGGCCCTTAGGCCCGCCGCGCAGCGGCGCCACGCCCAACTGTGACGCACATTCTATGAATGTGCTGGAACAGGCGGGAGCACCTGCCCGCCGGATCAGGAATACTTTTCCAGGAATTCTTCTGCCCGCAATATGCGGAAGTCCGGCAGTGCGGTCCGCAAGGCTGCGTGGCTCCAGTCCCACCAGGCGAGCTCCATCATCTGCTCAGCGACCGCCTCAGGGTACCGCCGGCGGATCACCTTGGCGGTATTGCCGCCAACGATAGTGTAGGGTGAAACATCCTTGGTCACAACCGATCCAGCCGCCACAACCGCGCCATGACCGATAGTGACTTCGGGCTTGATTAAGGCCCCATGGCCGATCCAGGTGTCATGACCGATACGCGCAGTCCGCCCGGCACGTTGGACGAACCACTCCGCATCATCCTCTGCATCATCCCAATAGCAGGCCGAGCGATAGAGGAAATGATGCAGCGACGCCTTCTCCATCGGGTGGTCTGAGGCGCCGATCCGCGCGAAGCTGGCAATATTGGCGAATCTGCCGATCTCCGCATTGGCAATGTCACAGCTCCGGTCGCAATAGCTGTAGTTTCCGACCTTTGAGTTTGCGACGCGGGTGCCGGCCCCGATTTCCACATAGGCACCGAAGCGGCTGCCTGTGATCGTGCAGTCCGGGTGGATGAACGGCTCTTCAGCCTGCAACCGGGCCATTGTCAGTCCTCCTCAAGATGCCGGGGCAAGGTCAGGGCAGCAGAAAGGCCCCGCCCTCTTCCGGCCGTCGCGGCCTGCGCTTGGCCTTGCCGCCCTCGCCCTTGATCAGGCGGCGGCGCAGCCAGCCGGAGAACCAGTCCATCAGCATCACCATCAGGATGATCAGGGTGATGTAATAGGCCACCTCCTCCCAGTCCTTCTGGGTGATGATCGCCTGTGTCAGCAACAGGCCGATGCCGCCACCGGTGATCGCGCCGATGATGGTGGCTGACCGGGTGTTCGACTCGAGGAAATACAGAAGCTGGCTCAGCAGAACCGGCGTGATCTGCGGGATCACTCCAAAACGGTAGCGCTGCACCGGCTTGGCCCCGGTGGAGGCCACGCCCTCGATCTGCTTCTGGTCTACGTTCTCCAGCGCCTCGGAGAAAATCTTGCCGAAGGTGCCTGTATCCGTCACCAGGATCGCCAGCGCGCCGGTCAGCGGACCGGGGCCAAAAGCCCGCGCCAGAACAACCGTCCAGATCAGCGAGTCGACGCCGCGCACGAAATCGAACAGGCGGCGCATGGCGAACCGAATGCTGCGCAGGGGCATGAAGTTGCGCGTGGCGGCAAAGGCCAGCGGCAGCGCGATGATGCCTGCACCAATGGTGCCCAGAAAAGCCATCAGCAGTGTTTCAGCAATCGCCCAGGCCACATCCTGATGGCGCCACATCTTGTTGGTCCAGAACTCTCGGAAGATCGCAACACCCTCGCCGGCGGCGGCCCGCTGAAGCAGTTCCCCTGCCCCCAGGCCGTAATACGGGCTGTCGAGCGTAAAGAAGAACAGCTCCCACCCTGCGAAATAGCGGAACACCTCGGCCCTGTTGCGAGTCACGGTCAGGCGGCCGGCCTTCGTGGTAACGGCCAGGCGGTTCTTGGAAACGCTGATCCACTCCGGCACTTCCCCCGGTGGCAGCTCTGCCTGCACCCCTGCGCTGCGGTTCGGGGCAGCACGCACTGTGCCATAACCGGGAATGGCGTATTCGATGGCCTCGGAGCCAAAAGTGACGCTGTGCCCGTTCTCCAGATCAATCACGGTGGTCTCGCCCAGGGCAACCCAATCCGGCGCCATGCCGTCGGGATAAGCACCCTTGCGTTCGCCTTCGATGGCCACCGTCACCTCACCGCTGCGGTTGTCGCGGGTGACGTGGGTCTTGTAGCTGTAGCTGTCGCTCACCAATGTCCTGGCGTTGTCCAGGCTGGCACGCTCCCACAGCCCGGCCATATCGAAGGCCACAAACACGTAAGCCAGGTAGGCCAGCACTGCAGCGGGCAGCGCGAAATTCATCAGCCTCTTCTTCCGGAACAGCCGCGAAATGTCAGACTTCAGGTCTGCGGGCGTCAGAGTAGTGTCAAAAGTGGTCATGCCTTCGCTCCATGGGTCAGATGGTCACGCAAGAGGCCGGACAACTGGTCAACGGCCACGATGGTGACAAAGAGAAGGAGGAAAATGGCAGCAGCCTCGTCGTAGCGGCCCTGCCCCCAGGACATGGCGTTCTTCAACTCGTAGCCAATACCGCCCGCACCGACAAAGCCGAGAATGGCAGAAGCGCGGATGTTGATTTCAAACCGGAGCAGCGCGTAGCTGATGTAATTCGGGCCAACCTGCGGGATCACCCCCAGCGTCATCCGCTGCGCCCAGGTGGCACCGACGGAGGTCAGGCCCTCAACGGGTTTCAACGAGGCGTTTTCGTTCACTTCGGAAAACAGCTTGCCCAGCGCGCCCGCGGTGTGGATGGCGATGGCAATCATGGCTGGCACCGGCCCGCCGCCCAGCACAAAGATCAGCATCAGAGCAATAACGATTTCCGGAATAGCACGGCAGACATCGCTGACACGCCGGAACAGCGGGATCAGTGCGGGCCAAGGCGCCATGCCGTGCGTCGCCATAAGCGACAGAAGGGTTCCAAACACCGCGCCAACAAGGGTTGAGGCCGCGGCAATGTTCAGCGTCTCCACCAGCGCCGGAAAGAAATCCACCAGATGCCCCGGCAGTTGGGCGGCCTTCTCGGCTGCTTCCGCCAGAACTTCGGCAGGATAATCGAAGATGCGGGTGAACCCGTCGGCAAAAGAGCCTGCATTGCGGGCATTCGCGGTGCGGAATCCGGCCGCCATCAGCGCCACAAAAACCGCCAGAAGGATGCCGCCATAGAGCCGCTTGCGCTGGGTATGGGCAATGTAGTGCTGCCGGATGTCCTCGATGCCCGGCCGGGCGGCTGTCAAATCTGCCATTTGGGATCCTGATCTTCTGGGGATGGGTGATACTGGGCCCATCCAGGAAATTGCGGGGTTCCAAGACCGGCCCGGAACCCCGCAGAGCACAATTAAATACGTGCTGGGCTGAAATTACTGGGACTTCAGCTTGCGGGCCTCGATGATCACCTCATAGGCTTCATGAGTGATCGGGTCGAAGCTCTTGGCTTCACCTGCCGCAACACCATAGAAGCAATCACGGTCGGTCTCGCTGAGGTTGTCCATCAGCGCGGTCATCTTGGCTTTTACTTCTGCCGGCAGCGCTTTACGCAAAACCACCGGGCCTTCCGGGATCGGGGCGGATTTCCAGATCTCCACCATGTCGTTCATATCGACAAGGCCGGCATCCACGGCGCGGCGCAGGGCGCCGGACTGGTAGCCATCTTCCCACTCGCCCAGGCCGTCGGCCCAGGTCACACCGCCATCCACGTCGCCATTGGCGACCGCAACGATGGTCTGTTCATGGCCGCCGGTGAACTTCACTTCACCGAAGTAGTCGCCGGAGTCCATGGAGGCATTGATCTTGCTCGGGATCTCGATCGACGGGATCAGGTAGCCCGAGGTGGAGTTCGGATCGCCGAAGCCAAAGGTCTTGCCTTTCAGGCCTTCCAGCGAGGTGATGCCGCTGTCCTTGCGGGCAAAACCAACCGAGTAATAGCCGTAGCCGCCGTCGGTATTGACCTTGACCAGAACCGGCTCCACCGCTTCGGGGTCGGTCAGGTAGGTCTTGGCATAGCCGGAGGCACCCAGCCAAGCCATGTCGATGGTGCCGCCCAGCAGGCCCTGGATCACGCCGTTGTAGTCGGCCGGCGCGAACAGCTTGGTTTCGACACCAAGCTCCTGCTCGGTGTAGGCGCGCAGGCATTCGTTGTTGTTCAAACGGTCTTGGGCATTCTCACCGCCGATGATCCCGATGCGGAATTCGGTGATGTCTTCGGCCGCAACAGGAGCGGTCAGCGCAGTGGTTGCCATAACGGCAGCAATCAGTTTCTTCATCTCATGTCTCTCCGGTTGGGTCCCGGCAGAGCAGCCCGCCGGGTCGATGCATTCAGGGTCACGGGTTACTCAGCGGGAATGGCAGCGCGCATCGCATCCGCCTGTTCCAGCGTTTCAATCTCGGTCGAGGTGGCGGCCTCGGAGAATTCCTCTCCGGCGCCGTAGATCTCGCGGGCCACGCCTGTTGTCAGCTGCTCCGGCAGCCCGTCAAAGACAATGCGCCCGTCGCGCATGCCGACAACCCGGTCGCAATAGCGGCGCGCGGTGTCCAGCGTGTGCAGGTTGGCAATGACAGTACGCCCGTCTTCCTCGTGAATGCGGCGCAGCGCCTCCATCACGGTCTGGGCGTTCATCGGGTCGAGCGAGGCAATCGGCTCATCCGCCAGAATGATTTTCGGGTCCTGCATCAGCGCTCTGGCAATCGCCACCCGCTGCTGCTGGCCGCCTGAAAGCGCTTCAGCCCGCTTGGCCGCATGTTCGGCAATGCCAAGGCGGTCGAGGATGTCGATCGCCTTGTGAATATCCGCCATTGGATAGAGGTTGAACAGCGTCGCCATCGCATTGCGGCGGTTCAATGTGCCGTGCAGAACGTTGGACACCACATCCATCCGCGGCACCAGGTTGAACTGCTGGAAAATCATCGCGCAATCGGACTGCCAGGCGCGCTTGTCCTTGCCTTTCAGCCCCGTTATCTCGCACCCCTCGAACAGGATGCGGCCGCCGCTGGCATCCTCCAGCCGGTTCAGCATTCGCAACAGAGTGGATTTGCCCGCACCAGAGCGGCCGATGATGCCGATCATGCAGGGCTTGTCGATGTCCAGCGTGGCGGTATCCACCGCAATCTTGCCGCCGAACCGTTTGGTCAGTTTGTCTATGCGCAGCACCGGGGCGCTCCCTTGTCATTCGGGAGTTGCCTACCGGCCCAGCTCAAAGCTCTTGTGTCACTGCCGTGAAAGTTTTGTAACGCGTTCCGGCGCAACCTCCAGGCACTCCCTGAGGCAAAACCGGGCAACAGCATAATCTGCCCTGTGCACAGCAGGCCGGACAGTCTATACGGCCTGCGACTCCTCTTTTCCCTTTGCAAAAGGAAGCCGCCAGATGTCCTTTGACCGCAATATCAAGATCGCGCCCTCTATCCTGTCCGCCGATTTCGCCAACTTCGGCCAGGAGATCCAGGCTATCGAAGCCCAAGGCGCAGACTGGGTGCATGTGGATGTGATGGACGGGCATTTCGTGCCGAACCTCACCTTCGGGCCGCAGGCGGTGAAGGCATTCCGCCCGCATGTGAAGACGGTGATGGATGTGCACCTGATGATCGCACCGGTCGATCCCTACATCGACGCTTATGCCGACGCCGGTGCCGACGTGCTGACCGCCCATATCGAGGCAGGCCCGCACATCCACCGCACCCTGCAAGCAATCCGTGCTGCCGGCATGAAGGCAGGCGTGGCGTTGAACCCCGGCACACCGGCCGAAGCGGTGGAGCACCTGCTGGACCTGACTGATCTGGTCTGCGTTATGACTGTGAACCCGGGCTTCGGCGGCCAGAAGTTCCTCGACATGACCGCCAAGATCCGCCGCCTGCGGTCGATGATCGGTGACCGTCCGGTGCATATCGAAATCGACGGCGGCGTTGACCCGACCACCGCGCCGCTGGTGGCCGAAGCCGGCGCCGACGTGCTGGTCGCAGGGTCCGCGGTGTTCAAGGGCGGGTCCGTGGACAAGCCGGAGGTCTACGGCGAGAACATCCGCAAGATCCGTTCCGCCACCGAAGGTACTTGGACGTAAGCGGCGAAAACTCCCGTCAATCGCCGGGCACATCAAAGATGCGCCGCTCTTGTTGGGCCAAGCGCCGCGCGTTCCGCGCGGCGCTTTCTCGTGATAGGTCAGCGGTTGCGTGTCCAGACCGGCAAAGCCGGGCCGCGCCCTGACGGCCCTCGACGGGCCGGAAGGGCGCCCGCCCGCCTGCTCAGCCGCCCTTGTTCAGTGAATCGAAGGTTTTGCCTTCTGCCACCAGCTGCGCCAGCAGCGGCGCGGGCTGCCAGAAGAAATCATCCTCTGCCGCATATGACCGGATATCGGCCAGGATGCCATCCAGCCCCTGCAGGTCGGCCCATTTCAGCGGCCCGCCCCAAAACCGCGGGAAGCCGTAGCCGAACAGCATCACCATATCCACGTCCAGCGGACGGCGGGCGATGCCCTCCCCCACGACCTTGGCGGCCTCATTGACCATGGCGCACATGTAACGGCGCAGCACCTCGGCGTCCGAGAACGCCTGCGGGGAAACACCCTGCTGTTCCTGATCCTTGGCAATCAGTTCCGCAACCTTCGGGTTCGGCACGCCGCCGCGCTTGCCCGCTTCGTAGACATAGAACCCCTTGCCGGTCTTCTGGCCGAAGTCACCGCCCTCGCAGAGCATCTCGTAGAAGCGCGGCACCCGCTCGCGCGGATCCCTCGTGGGTGCACGGCGCTTGCGGGCCGCCCAGTTGATGTCCAGCCCCGCCAGATCGCCCATCGCAAACGGCCCCATCGGAAAGCCGAACCCGGTCACCGCCTTGTCCACCTGATAGGGCGAGGCGCCGTCCAGCACCACATATTCCGCCGCCTTGCGATAGGCGTTCATGATCCGGTTGCCGATAAACCCGTCGCAAATGCCGGAGCGCACCGCCACCTTCTTCAGCCGCTTGCCGAGTGCAAAGCCGGTCGCCAGAACTTCCGGAGCGGTCTTTTCCGCTACCACGACCTCCAGCAGCTTCATCACATGCGCGGGCGAGAAAAAATGCAACCCGATCACGTCCTGCGGGCGGGAGGTTGCCGCGGCGATTTCATCCACGTCCAGATAAGAGGTGTTGGTCGCCAGCACCGTCCCCGGCTTGCAATGCGCATCCAGCTTGCCAAAGACCTCGCGCTTAACGCCCATGTCCTCGAACACGGCCTCGACCACCAGATCCACCTGTCCGAGTGCTGCATAATCCGTGGCTACGGTCAGCGCCCCGCCGGTCAGCTGATTATATTGCGCCTGTGTGATCTTACCCCGCTTCAGGGCACCCTGCAGATTGCCCTCAATCCGGCCGCGCGCGGCGGCAACACCTTCCTCCGTCATCTCGATCAGGACCACCGGAAGCCCGGCCAGCAGGGCCGCGGTGGCAATACCCGCGCCCATCGTGCCGCCGCCGATCACCCCCATTGAGGATACGTCACGGGGTTCAACTCCTTCCAGCTCCGGCAGCTTGCTGACTGCGCGTTCGGAGAAGAAGGCATGAATCAGCCCCTGCCGCTGGTCCGACTCCATCAGTTCCGTGAACAGCGCGCGCTCACGCTTCAGACCGGCTTCAAAGCTCTCTGCTTCAACTGCCGCCTGCACCGCGCGCACAGCCGTTGCCGGAGACAGCTGGCCGCGGCCTTTCTTCAGCGTCGCTTCATAAATGGCATCAAAATCCACGGCTTCCGGCGCAGGCATTTCCCCAACAGCCCGGCGCGGGGCGTCCGCATCCAGCAGTTCCTGCGCAAAAGCGAGGCCAATCTCGCGCGGCTCGCCCTCCTCTATTCGGTCGATGATGCCCTTGTCCAGCGCCTCAGCCGCACCGATGTGGCGGCCGGTGGTAATCATCTCCAGCGCCGCCTCAGCCCCTGTCAGCCGCGGCAGCCGCTGGGTGCCGCCCGCGCCGGGCAGGATGCCCAGGTTGACCTCCGGCAGTCCCATCCTGGCCGAAGGCACCGCAATCCGGTAATGCGAGGACAAGGCCACCTCGAGCCCGCCGCCCAGCGCAGTGCCATGCATGGCGGAAACCACAATCAGCGGCGAGGCCTCAATCCGGCTGCACAAGCCCGGCAAATAAGGCTCCTGCGGCGGCTTGCCGAATTCCCGGATATCGGCACCCGCGAAATAGGTCTTGCCCTCACCGAAGATCAGCACCGCCTTGGCGCCCTCGCCTTCAGCACGCTCGATCCCGGCCAGCAACCCTTTGCGCACATCAATGCCCAGCGCATTCACAGGCGGGTTCTGCGCCTTCAGGACGGCAATATCACCGACGCGCTCGTATGCAATGGCTTCACTCATCCGGTCTTCCTCTCTCTCCCGCGGCGGCAGTGCCTGCGCCCGGTTCCCAATAGATTAGGCACAGCACCCGGACCGGCGCCAAGCCCCAATGGCCGCCGACGGCCAGGAAACCCCGCGTCGCGGCGTTCTAGTGTCCGGCGGCCGGTTACGCTGATTGTTGCGTAACAGAATCTTGGCAAAATGAAAACTTTTTGAAACATATTATCCCGCAGGCCAGCCTGCCGCCGCCGCGCGCCCGGTTGCTCTGCATTCGCCTTGCCCGCCTATTCTCTGCCCGGCTTGTTCAACTCGGCTGCCGCAACGCATGTTCGACCCGCAAGTTCCGGCGTGCCCCCGCCCCCAAGGCAACCCGGCAGCCGCGGCATAGGGTTGTTCACGGGTCTGTCCTGGCGTTCGGCATATACCAAACCCCACGCAGCTGATCACTGCCGAGGCCGACAAGAGTTTTGCGGCCCCGACGCTCGTACTGGCACTGCCAAACGGTTCAATATATGAACCGTTGGTTTATTTAATTGACAGCCAGGCCTTCTATCTGTCATTCAAACCGCATCCCGGGACTGCCACCCCGGGAAGACCGACCGGACAGTTCAAACAGGGAGCTTCAATCGGCGCATGGGAACCGTATCCAAAGCCTTGTCACTGCTGGCATATTTCAATCACGGCCGCACCGGGATCGGGCTCAGCGACCTCACACGCTTGTCCGGCATGAATAAGGCAACCGTTTACCGGCTGATGAACGAACTTCAGGAATCAGGCTTTGTAGAACAGACGGGCAGCGACCGTTCTTACCGGCTGGGCCCCCAGGTTCTGCGTCTTGCAGCCCTGCGCGAGGCCGCGGTGCCGATCCTCTCCGTTTCCCGCCAGGTGCTGCGTGAACTGAGCGATGAGACCGGTGAAACCACCCATCTGTCGCTTTTGCAAGGAAGCCAGCTCAATTCGCTGTCTCACGCCTATTCTCCGCGCAACGCCACCAGGGTTATGATGGAGGACGCCAAGGTGCTGACGTTCCACGGCACCAGCTCCGGCATGGCAGTTCTGGCTTTTGCGGAACCGGACTTCGCCGAGGCCATACTGTCCCAGCCGCTGGAGGCCCGCACCCCGGAGACACTCACTGACCCGGAGAAAATCCGCGCTCAGCTGGACGGCATCCGCAAAAGCGGCATTGCCGTGTCCGTCGGCGGCTTTGAAGAAGACGTTCATTCCCACGCGGTTCCAATATTTGATCCGGACCGCAAGGTGATCGGCGCCCTGGCGGTGGCCGCCCCCGCCTCCCGCATGACAGCAGAACAGAAACAACTGATCCCAGCCGCCCTGCGCCGCGCAGGCGCCACCCTCACCTACCGCATCGGAGGGTCCGCTCCAGCGGGCTTCCCGCAGGACGAAACCGCCTGACCTCTTCACCGGCCCAAACCAGGCCGCATCCAGGAGCTACCTCATGAAAGACTCCAATTTCCTGAAAGAGCACAACGCCAAATCCCTCTGGCACCCCATGGCACACCCGGGCGACAGCCTGGCCAACCCGCCTGCCATCATCACCTCGGCTCAGGGGGTGAAGATCACAGACATCGACGGGCATGAAGTTGTCGATGCTGTCGGCGGCCTGTGGAACGTGAACCTCGGCTTTTCCTGCCAGCCTGTAAAGGATGCCATCGCGGCGCAGCTTGATGTGCTGCCATACTATTCCACCTTCCGCGGCACCACCAACGACCAGGTGATCCAGCTGGCCGAGGAGCTGCGCAAGTTCTTTGCACCCGACGGGCTCACCCGCGCCTTCTTCACGTCCGGCGGCTCGGATTCGGTGGAAAGCGCCCTGCGGCTCGCACGCCAGTACCACAAGATCCGCGGCGAGGAAGGCCGCACCAAGTTCCTGAGCCTCAAGAAGGGCTACCACGGCACCCACATGGGCGGGGCTTCAGTGAATGGCAACGCAAACTTCCGAACCCAGTACGAACCGCTGCTGCCGGGCTGCTTCCACATCCCGGCGCCTTACACCTACCGCAACCCCTTTAACGAGACCGATCCGGAACGCCTGGCCCGGCTCTGCCTGCAGGCTCTGGAGGACGAGATCGCCTTTCAGGGCGCAGGCACTATCGCCGCTTTCATCATGGAGCCGGTCCTGGGGGCCGGCGGGGTGATCCCGCCGCACGCCAGCTTCATGCCCGGGGTGCGCGAGATCTGCTCCAGAAACGGCATCCTGCTGATTGCGGATGAGGTGATCGCCGCCTTCGGCCGCACCGGATCGTGGAGCGGCTCGCGCCACTGGGGCGTGCAGCCGGACATGATGGCCACCGCCAAGGCGATCACCAACGGCTACTTCCCCTTTGGCGCGGTGATGATTGCAGACCACATGACCGAAACTTTCGAGAAGGACACCAGCGGCAAGGCGGCCATCGGCCACGGCTACACCTACTCCGGCCACCCGGTCGGCGCGGCTGCCGCCCTAGCCTGCCTTCAAGAGACCCTACGCCTGAACGTGACGGAAAACGCAGCCGCCCGCGGCACCCAGATCCACCAGGGCCTGCTGGCGCTGCAGCAGAAATACGAGCTGATCGGCGACGTCCGTGGCGGCCACGGCCTGATGTGCGCGCTCGAGCTGGTGTCCGACCGCACCACCAAGGCGGCCGTGGACAAGAAGACCATCGGCAAACTGCAGGAAGCGGCCTATGACGCAGGCGCCATGGTGCGGGTCTCCGGCCCCAACATCATCCTGTCGCCGCCGCTGGTGCTGAGCGAGGCGGAGGCCAGCACCATCCTCTCTGCCCTTGATGCAGGCTTTGCAGCGGTGAGCTGACATCAGCGCCGGATCCCCTTGCGCCCGGGCCGCCAGGCCCGGGCGCCACCAGGTGCCATGGCGGGCCCGAAGCACAGGCTTCGGGCCCGTTCGCATCCTGTCTGCCGGCGCATTGGAAAGGCGGTTGAAGATTTGGCCGGGGCTTCAGAGAGAGGAGTATTGCAGCACGTCGTTGGCGTATTCGGATTCGCTGATCCTGAAACTTGTCAGCCCGGCATGTTCAAACCCGTTGCGCAGATAGAAGGAGATTGCGCGGGAGTTCTCGGAATTGCTGCTGAGCCAAGGAGCGTCCCAGCCGTTTGACCGGCAGAGTTGAAGCCCGGCCTGCAGCAGGCAGATTCCGATGCCGCGCCCATGGTGCCGCGGCTGAACGTAAAGCGTGGAAATCTCAGTGCACGAACACCCTCCAACCGGGCTGGGCCGCCCGTGCGTGACGCGGATATAGCCGTCGATGCCATCCCGGTTCTGTGAAACCAGCAGGCGCTCTGCAGGGTTTTGCAGGGCCTCGGCGAAACGTGCAGGCGTATAATGCGCCAGCACATAGTCCGCGAAATGCCCGCTGATTCCATTGCGCAAGTAGGTGCTGGACCAGACCTCGACCGATAGGGCCGCAAGGCTGGAGCAGTCATTCATTCCGGCAGGGCGGATCGCGGCGGGGATTGATGGACAGGTCATGAATGCCGTTGGGAATAGAAAATCAGGCGTCATAGTTCAGGCTGATACAGGGCCCGTCAAGAAGATCCCCTCGCCAAAATTGCTTCACTTGTTTATTAATACTGCAGCACTGAGCGGGAGGCGCCGATGAACATCCTCTATATCATGTTCGACCAGCTGCGGTTCGACTATCTGAGCTGCGCCGGCCATCCGCATTTGCAGACGCCGCACATCGACGGGCTGGCCGCCAGGGGCGTGAGGTTTACCCGCGCCTATGTGCAGTCGCCAACCTGCGGCTCCTCGCGGATGTCGAGCTATACCGGGCGTTACCCCTCCAGCCACGGGGTGCAGTTCAACAGTTATCCCTTGCGGGTGGGCGAGTGGACCATGGGCGATCATTTGCGCAAAGCGGGCATGAGCTGCCACCTGATCGGCAAGACGCACATGGTTGCGGATGCAGACGGGATGCAGCGGCTGGGGCTGGCACCGGACAGTGTGATTGGCGTGCGCCAGTCGGAATGCGGCTTTGACCCTTGGGTGCGCGATGACGGGCTGTGGGCAGAGGGGCCGGACGGCTTCTACGACAGCAAGCGCAGCCCTTACAACGAGTACCTAAAGGAAAGAGGCTATCCGGGGGAAAACCCGTGGAACGACTTTGCCAATGCCGGGATAGACGGGAATGACATCGCCTCCGGCTGGTTCATGATCAATGCGGACAAGCCCGCCAATATCGCCGAGGAAGACAGCGAAACGCCCTGGCTGACCACTCAGGCGATGGCCTTCATCGCGCAGGCAGAGGGCCCGTGGTGCGCGCACCTGAGCTATATCAAGCCGCATTGGCCCTACATCGTGCCCGCGCCCTACCACGATATGTACGGGAAGGAGCATGTGCTGCCAGTCGTGCGCTCGGAAGGGGAGCGCGAGGACACGCACCCCGTGTTCGGCGGTATGATGAATAACCAGATCGGCAAAACCTTCAGCCGCGACGAAGTGCGGGCAAAGGTGATCCCCGCCTATATGGGGCTGATCAAGCAGGCCGATGACCAGATAGGGCGGCTGTTCAACTGGCTGGAGGAAACTGGCCGGATGCAGGACACAATGATTGTGGTGACATCGGATCACGGCGATTATCTGGGCGATCACTGGCTGGGCGAAAAGAACCTGTTCCACGAGCCCTCGATCAAGGTCCCGCTGATCATCTATGACCCGCGCCCGGAGGCCGATGCCACCCGCGGCACCACCTGCGATGAGCTGGTTGAAGCAATCGACCTTCTGCCAACCTTCCTGGAGGCGGCTGGTGGTGAACCTGCGCCGCATATCCTGGAGGGGCGCTCACTGACGCCCTTCTTGCGCGGTGAAAGCCCGGACTGGCGGGATTTTGCCATTGCTGAGTTCGACTATTCCACCATGCCGCTTAGCGAGAAGCTGGGCCTGGAGCCGAGGGATGCACGGCTGTTCATGGTCACCGACAAGCGCTGGAAATTCATGCACGCAGAGGGCGGGCTCAGGCCGATGCTGTTCGACATGGAAAATGATCCGGATGAACTGGTGGATCTCGCAAAGGACGGCGCTCACCAGGCGATCATCGACCTGATGTATGACCGGTTGCTGGAATGGGGCCTCAGGATGTCGCAGCGGATCACCCTTTCGGATACTCAGATCAAAGCGCGCCGCGGCAAGTCCGGGCGCAAGGGTATCCTGCTGGGGGTCTACGAGGCTGATGATGTGGCGCCTGAATTGACAGAACGATACCGCGGACAAGTACCGCAGTAACTACCCGGACCTTTATTTAGCGTGCATGCTTCAGGGAGCCCCGCGGGATGGGGGCGCCCCCCTGCCCGGACAGCTCCGCACTAACTCGTTACAAGTTTCCATCAAGATCGAATTTTTCGTTACAAATTGCTTGCCGCGAATCATCTTCCGGCTTATCACCGACCCAACGGTCGGCTTTTCCTGCCGCCGCCACAGGAGACGCGAACACCCATGGATGCTTTCATCTGCGATGCCACCCGCACCCCGATCGGCCGCTATGGCGGCGCGCTGAGCCAGGTGCGCACTGATGATCTTGCCGCCCTCCCGATTGCCGCGCTCGCCGCGCGCAACCCGGACGTGGACTGGGGCAGCCTGGACGACGTGATCTTTGGCGATGCCAACCAGGCCGGCGAAAGCAACCGCAACGTGGCCCGTATGGCGGCGTTGCTGGCGGGCTTGCCGACCTCCGTGCCTGGCACCACCATCAACCGGCTTTGCGCCTCCGGCATGGATGCGGTCGGGATGGCCTCGCGCGGGATCAAGGCGGGCGATTATGACATGGCCATTGCCGGCGGCGTCGAGAGCATGTCCCGCGCCCCCTTTGTGATGCCCAAGGCCGCCTCTGCCTTCACCCGCGCCAACGCGGTCTATGACACCACTATCGGCTGGCGCTTTGTGAACAAGAAGATGCAGGAAATGTACGGCACCGACTCGATGCCGCAGACCGCAGACAACGTGGCCGAAGACTACGGCGTCTCCCGCGAAGATCAGGACGCATTCGCCGCCCGCAGCCAGGCCCGCTGGGCTGCCGCGCATGAGGGTGGCATTTTCCTGGACGAGATTACCCCGGTCACCATCCCCCAGCGCAAGGGCGATGATCTGGTTGTGGACACCGACGAACACCCCCGCCCCGGCACCTCGGCGGAGAAGCTGTCAGGCCTCAAGGGCGTCAACGGCCCGGACAAGACCGTCACCGCAGGCAATGCCTCCGGCGTGAACGACGGTGCTGCGGCGATCCTGATGGCAAATGAGGCCGCGGCCGCGAAAAACGGCCTGAAACCAATGGCCCGCATCGTCGGCATGGCCGCCGCAGGGGTCGAGCCGCGCATCATGGGCATCGGCCCGGTTCCCGCCACCCGCAAGGTTCTGGCCCGCACTGGCCTGACCATCGACCAGATGGACGTGATCGAGCTGAACGAGGCATTCGCCTCGCAAGGCCTTGCGACACTGCGCGAACTTGGCGTCGCGGACGATGCGCCCCATGTTAATCCCAACGGCGGTGCAATTGCACTGGGCCACCCGCTCGGCATGTCCGGGGCGCGGCTGGTGCTGACCGCCGCCTACCAATTGCAGCGCACCGGCGGGCGGTACGCCCTGTGCACCATGTGCGTCGGCGTCGGACAGGGCACCGCCCTGATCCTCGAACGCGTGTAACGAACTCTAGGGGAGGTCCCAGACATGTATGCTCAGATGATCAAATCCGAAGCGACCCAGGACGATCCGGAAAAGCTGGCCGCCTTCCAGGCCCGCATTGACGCGGGCGAGAAGATCGAACCCAAGGACTGGATGCCCGAAGGCTACCGCAAAACGCTGATCCGCCAGATCGGCCAGCACGCGCATTCGGAAATCGTTGGCCAGCTGCCCGAGGGCAACTGGATCACCCGCGCGCCGACGCTGGAGCGCAAGGCGATCCTGCTGGCCAAAGTGCAGGATGAGGCGGGCCATGGCCTGTACCTCTATTGTGCGGCGGAGACCCTGGGCGTCTCCCGCGACGAAATTACCGAGATGCTGCTGGACGGCCGCATGAAGTACTCGTCGATCTTCAACTACCCGACGCTGAACTGGGCCGACATCGGCGCGGTCGGCTGGCTGGTGGATGGCGCCGCGATCATGAACCAGGTGCCGCTGCAGCGGACCTCCTTCGGCCCCTACTCCCGCGCGATGATCCGCATCTGCAAGGAGGAAAGCTTCCACCAGCGCCAGGGCTATGACGCGATCCGCAAGATGGCGGAGGGCACCCCGGAGCAGAAGAAGATGGCGCAGGATGCGCTGAACCGCCTCTGGTACCCGTCTCTGATGATGTTCGGCCCCTCCGACAAGGACTCGGTCCATTCCGCCCAGTCGATGGCCTGGAAGATCAAGATGAACACCAACGACGAGTTGCGTCAGAAGTTTGTCGACCAGACCGTTCCGCAGGCCGAATACCTGGGCCTGACCATCCCCGATCCGGACCTGAAATGGAACGAGGAGCGCGGCCACTACGACTACACCGACCCGGACTGGAGCGAGTTCTTCGAAGTGATCAAAGGCAACGGCCCCTGCAACGTGGACCGCCTCGCCGCCCGCAACAAAGCCTGGGACGACGGCGCCTGGGTCCGCGACGGCCTGCTTGCCCACGCCAAGAAAAAAGCCGCGCGCCAGCACGCCGCCGAGTAACCCCAAGAATTCCGGCGCTCCGCCTGCCGCGCAGCGCCCCCTCAGCCAGGAGGATTTGAGACATGAAAAACGAATGGCCCCTCTGGGAAATCTTCATCCGCGGCCAGCACGGGATGAGCCACCGCCACGTCGGCTCCCTGCATGCGCCCGACGCCGAAATGGCGATCAAGAACGCCCGCGACGTTTATACCCGCCGCAACGAAGGCGTGTCGATCTGGGTGGTTGAAGCGAACCACATCGCCGCTTCCTCGCCCAGCGACAAGGGCCCGCTTTATGAGCCGTCGGAAAGCAAGGTTTACCGCCACCCGACCTTCTTCGACATCCCCGAAGAAGTGGGGGCGATGTAATGGCCCGCGAAGACGCATTTTTTCAGTTCCTGCTGCGGATGGGGGACAACACCCTGATCCTCGGCCACCGGGTCAGCGAATGGTGCGGCCACGCCCCGGTGCTGGAAGAGGACATCGCGTTGGCCAATACCGCGCTGGACCTGATCGGCCAGACCCAGATGTGGCTCGGCCTCGCCGGTGAAGTGCAGGGGATGGGCAAGTCCGCTGACGACATCGCCTTCCTGCGCGACGCCTGGGACTTCCGCAACGTGCTCTTGTGCGAGGTGCCCAACGGCGACTTCGGACGCACCCTGATGCGCCAGTTCCTGTTCGACGCCTGGCATTCGATCCAGCTGGGCCGCCTGATGAAATCCTCGGACGAGCGGGTCGCCGCGATTGCCGAGAAGGCTTCGAAAGAGGTGGCCTATCACCTGGAGCGCTCCGCCGACACCGTAGTGGGCCTGGGTGACGGCACCGAGGAAAGCCACCGCAGGATGCAGGAGGCGCTGGACTATCTGTGGCCCTACGTGGGCGAGATGTTCCAGTCCGACGAGGCCGACGCCGAAATGGTGAAAGCGGGCATCGCCCCCGACCCGGCGTCCCTGCGCGAAGAGTACGACGCGCTGATCTCCCGCATCCTGGGCGACGCGACGCTGACCATTCCGGAGAGCCGCTTTGCCCAAAAGGGCGGGCGCACCGGTGCGATGCACACCGAGCACCTGGGCCACCTGCTGACCCAGATGCAATGGCTGCAGCGCGCCTATCCCGGCGCCAAGTGGTAACGCCACGGCCAAAGAACTGAGGGCACCCCCGGCTTCAGGCGGGGGGTGAGGCCCGCTTCCGTGAAAGAGGCCGGGCGGAACAGCCAATGAGGGTAACCGCATGAGCCAAGTGACGACTCAGCCAAGCACCACCCGGATCTGGGAGTGGCTCGACGCCGTGCCCGATCCGGAGATCCCGGTGATCTCGCTGGTGGATCTCGGCATCATCCGAGATGTCGCCTGGGAGGGTGGCACCCTGGTGGTCACCGTCACCCCGACCTATTCCGGCTGCCCGGCCACCTCGGTGATCGCTATGGATATTGAGACCGCCCTGCGCGACCGCGGCATCACTGATCTGCGGCTCAAAACGCAGATCTCCCCCGCCTGGACCACCGACTGGCTGACGGAGAAGGGCCGCGTCAAGCTGGAGGAATACGGCATTGCCCCGCCCCAGCCCGCTGGCGGCCCCGAAAAATGCCCGCGCTGCGGCAGCAAAGATGTCACCCGTGTGAGCCAGTTCGGCTCCACTCCCTGCAAGGCCCACTGGCGCTGCCAGGACTGCCTGGAACCCTTTGATTATTTCAAGTGCATCTGAGGAGACCCTGATGGCGCGCTTTCACGACCTAGAAGTCACCGACGTCCGCAAGACCATCCGCGATGCGGTGGTGGTTACCCTGAAGCCCGCGGGTGGCGCGGCTGAGGAATTCGATTTCACCCAGGGCCAGTACCTGACCTTCCGCCGCGACTTCGACGGCGAGGAGCTGCGCCGCAGCTACTCGATCTGCGCCGGTAAGGACGAAGGCATCCTGCAGGTCGGCATCAAGCGTGTTGACGGCGGCGCATTCTCGACCTGGGCCAATACTGAACTGAAGGCGGGCGATACCCTTCAAGCGATGCCGCCGATGGGCACCTTCTTCACCCCGCTCGATGGGGCGGCAGAAAAGCACTACCTGGGCTTTGCCGGCGGCTCCGGCATCACACCGGTGCTGTCGATCCTCAAGACAACGCTGGACGCCGAACCCAAGTCATCCTTCACGCTGGTCTATGCCAACAAGGGCGTGAACACGATCATGTTCCGCGAGGAACTGGAGGACCTGAAAAACCTCTACATGGGCCGCTTCAATGTGATCCATGTGCTGGAAAGCGACGCCCAGGAAATCGACCTGTTCACCGGCCTGGTGACGGAGGAGAAATGCGCCCAGCTGTTCGAACACTGGATCGATATCCAGTCCGTCGACACTGCCTTCATCTGCGGTCCGGAGCCGATGATGCTGGGCATCGCCAGCGCCCTGCGCACCGCCGGTCTGAGCGATAGCCAGATCAAGTTCGAACTCTTCGCCTCTGCCCAGCCGGGCCGCGCCAAGCGCAAGGCCGCCGCAACGGATGCGGCCAGCAGCGCCAATCAGACCAAGGCTGCGATCACCCTGGACGGCGCCACTCAGACCATCGAGATGGGCAAGGACACGACCCTGCTGGACGCCGCGCTGGAAAACGCAATGGACGCGCCTTATGCCTGCAAAGCCGGGGTCTGCTCCACCTGCCGCTGCAAGGTGCTGGAGGGCGAGGTCGAAATGGTCGCCAACCATGCGCTGGAGGATTACGAGGTCGAAAAAGGTTATGTGCTCTCGTGCCAGGCCTATCCGGTGACCGATAACGTCGTGGTCGACTACGACCAGTAACGCCTGCCCGAGGGAGGAAAGATCATGACTGACGAGATGAGCATCGCAAGCTATCTGGCCCAGGGCGGCGTGCTGTCCAACCCGTCCAACGTGCCGCCGCGCTACCGCGCCGAACTGATGAAGACGATGGCGACCTTCGTCGACAGCGAGCTGGCGGGGGCCGCGGGCTTTGCCGACATCATCAACGAAGGCCCGGGCATCAAGGCGCGCATCGCCGCCGCCAAAATCGTGCTGGAAAAATCCGACAGCGCCGAGAAGGTGCTGCGCATCATGGGCGATTTCGGCGCCGATACAGAACGTTATGCCGACCACCACCCCTGGACCGCGCGGCTGGAACGCGGCGCCGACATCGGCCAGACCCGCAGCAAACATGACATGCGGCTGGCGGTCTTCAACTACCCGCTGGAAGGCTGGGCGGATGCAGTGGTGATGAACCTTCTGATGGGGACAGCTGTCGCCGTGCAGCTGGATGAGCTGAGCCATGTTTCCTACCAGCCGCTTGCTGAAGCCTTCCGCGCCATCCAGCCTATCGAAGCGCATCACGCCGAACTGGCGGAGGAAGGGCTGATGGTGCTGGTGGAGGCGCAAGGCACCGATGCCCTGCAGGAGCTGACAAACTACTGGTGGCCGCGGGTTGCTGCCAGCTTCGGCTCGGAGACCTCGCAAAAGTTCGAAGGCCTCAAGTCCATGGGCCTGCGCCGCACCCCGAATGCAGAACTGAAGGCGCGCTGGGAACAGTCCGCCTCTGCAGTTCTGGCCAGAGCCGGACTGAAACCCGCCGCCTGACCTCTGGCGGAGGAGCTCCCGCCCGGGCTTCCGAGCATCATAGATGCGCAGGCCGGTTGGGCCGGGCGCGCCTGACGGCGCGCTGAACGTGCCGCACTGTCAGGCTGTGCATCTCCACAGGGAAATGGTGCAGCACTGCGGAATGGCATCCAGAACATCTATCCCCCATCTTTGCTCCAGCACACAGATGGAGGCAGCAATGAGCACCGGAACACCCCCTCTTCCCGCAGGCACCCGCATCGGCCATGTCCACCTCAAGGTTTCCGATCTGGAGCGGTCGATTGCCTTCTACAGCGGCGTGCTGGGCTTTGACCTGACCCAGCGGCTGGGCAGTTCCGCCGCCTTCCTGTCGGCGGGCGGCTATCACCACCACATCGGGCTCAACACCTGGCAGTCGCGCGGCGGCCCTGCCCCGGCACCCAGCATGACCGGCCTCTACCACACCGCCATCCTGCTGCCGGACCGCAAGAGCCTGACTGCGGTGCTGCGCCGTGTTCTGGACGCCGGCATTGTTTTGGAGGGCGCAGCCGACCACGGTGTCTCCGAGGCCATCTACCTGCGCGACCCGGATGGCAACGGGGTGGAACTCTACCGCGACCGGCCGGAACCGGAGTGGCCGCGGGCGGAGGACGGCAGCCTGGACATGGGAACCGAAGCGCTGGACCTGGATGCGATGCTCGCAGAGGTTGAGTAGGTCAGTCATTCTGTCCGAATGTTTCGCGCGCGAAACAATTGGTCAGATATGCTGACTTAATGGACGTGACGTCAATATCCGGACAGCAATTGTTCAGCCCCCTGAAATTAAAAAGAAAACACGCTTATCCCAAGCCGCTTCACCGGCTTGGACGAGCTCTGTCAGGTCTGGACCTCTGACCTTTCCCTGCCTACCCTTGCGGCAAGCAGAAGGAGGCTGAACCATGGCTGTGGGCCGCACAATCCGCACTTTCTTCAACGGCAGCTGGCAGAACGGCAACACCGCTGTGATGCGGGCTGCGGACCATGCGATGTGGCTGGGCTCCTCCGTGTTTGACGGCGCGCGCTTCTTTGACGGCAGAACTCCGGACCTGGATCTGCACTGCGCCCGCACCAACGCATCAGCCGAAGCACTGATGATGACGCCGACCCTTTCTCCGGCGCAGATGGCGGAGATCATCCGTGACGGGCTGGCGGGGTTTGCTCCCGGCGCCGCGGTTTACATCCGGCCGATGTACTGGGCCGCCGATGGCGACGAGACGCTGATCGCACCCAAAGCGGACAGCACTGAATTCGCCGTGTGTCTGGAAGAAATTCCGATGGCAGCCCCTGAAGCCTCAGCCACGCTGACCCGCACCCGCTTCCGCCGTCCGGTGCTGGAAAGCGCGGTGGTGAACGCCAAGGCGGGCTGCCTTTACCCCAACAACGCCCGGATGCTGCGGGAGGCGCGCAGCAAGGGCTTCAGCAACGCACTGGTGCTGGACGCAATGGGAAATGTGGCTGAAACCGCCACCACCAATGTCTTCATGGTCCGGGACGGCGAGGTCTTCACCCCGATCCCCAACGGCACCTTTCTGGCGGGCATCACCCGTGCCCGGCACATCAGCAATCTGCGCGCCGATGGCATGACCGTGCATGAATGCGTGCTGGGATATCGGGATTTTGAGGAAGCCGACGAGATTTTCCTCTCCGGCAACATGAGCAAGGTGACACCTGTCACGGCGTTTGATGACTGCCGCTATCAGGCGGGACCGGTCGCCAAACGGGTTCGCGACCTCTACTGGGATTGGGCTGCCAGCCAAGGGTAAGCCCTTCGGCCGGCACTGCCTGCAAGGGCTCCCGCCCGTTCCGGAGTTTCTTCCAGAACCCGCTGCGCGGTGCCGCGCCGTGCATTTGCGCGGCGCCCGGCCCAAATCCGCCAAGGATAATCCGGCACCGCCGGAGCACCCTACGTGTGCGGGAGCGCTGCCCTGGCCCGGCACGCCCGAAGACGCAGAAGTCTAGGGCCAGAAATACGCAGCGTTGACGGCTCTTTGGCTCTATTGCCTGATCGTGCCGCTTGCGCCATGATCCGCGGTGCAACAACGAGAGAGCGAAGATGCGCAAATTTCTTGTGGTCCTGGACGACAGCCGCGAATGCCTGAACGCCATGCGCTTTGCCGCGATGCGGGCGGCGCACACCGGCGCCGGCGTCACCATCCTGTCGGTCATCCCCCCGGATGAGTTCAACCACTGGATCGGCGTCGGCGAAGTGATGCGCGAGGAAGCCCGCGAGCGTATCCACGCCCATTTCGAGGTTTTCGCCAAATGGATGCGCGACCGCCAGAACGTTGACCCCGAACTGGTGATCCGCGAGGGTGAGCCGGTACCGGAAATCCTCGACTTTATCGAGGGGGATCCGGAAATCGGCGTTCTGGTGCTGGGCGCCGGCACCGGCCGCAAGGGACCGGGGCCGCTGGTCACACAGCTCACCAAGAACTCCGGTGCACTGCCGGTGCCGATGACCATCGTGCCCGGCGACCTCAGCAAGGAAAAGCTGGAAGCGATCACCTGATCAAGGGGCAAGAAAGAGGCGATGACTGGCAGGATCACATTCTGGTTCGAATTCGCCTCCACTTACTCCTATCTCAGGTGATGCGGATCGGCGAACTTGCCGCCGCCCGCGGCATTGCCGTTACCTGGAAACCGTTTCTGCTCGGTCCGGTTTTTGCCGCTCAGGGCTGGGACACCTCGCCTTTCAACATCTATCCAGCCAAGGGCCGCTACATGTGGCGCGACATGGAACGGATCTGCGCGGCCCGCGGCCTGCCCTTCTGCCGCCCTGCGGTGTTCCCGCAGAACGGGCTGATGGCTGCGCGTCTGGCATTGGCGGCGGCGGAAGAAAACCGGTTGGACACCTTCACCAAGGCGGTATTCCAGGCACAGTTCGGCGCAGGAGAAGATATTGCGGATGAAAGTGTTTTGCGGGACTGTCTCGGCATGGCTGGCCTTGACCTCGGCCTGATGCAGCGGGCGCAGGCACCGGACATCAAGTCGGCTCTGCGGGCGCAGACAGACGAGGCAATAGCCGCAGGCATATTCGGTGCGCCCAGCTTTACCAGCGGGACGGAGCTGTTCTGGGGCGATGACCGGCTGGAGCAGGCTTTGGACCATGCCGTGGCCGGCGCAATTTAGAATCGTTCCAAATCTTGACTTGGCGCGCCGCAGAGCGCATATCGGGGGCACGCTTAACGGAGACCCGACATGTTCATTCAGACTGAATCCACGCCAAACCCGGCGACGCTGAAATTCCTGCCGGGCCAGACCGTTCTGGAGGTGGGCACCGCCGACTTCCCCAGCGCAGACGCTGCCGGAAAATCGCCTCTGGCCTCCCGCATCTTTGCGGTTGAGGGCGTGACCGGAGTGTTCTTCGGCAACGACTTTGTCACCGTGACCAAAGCGGACGGCGTCGAATGGGACCACATCAAGCCTGCTATTCTGGGCGCGGTGATGGAGCACTATCAGTCCGGACAGCCGGTGATGGCGGACGGCTCTGAAAGCCCCGCTTCGGGCCATGCTGAACACACCGGCGAGGACGCGGAGATCGTCAACCAGATCAAGGAACTGCTGGACAGCCGGGTGCGCCCGGCAGTGGCCCAGGACGGCGGCGACATTACCTTCCACGGTTTTGACCGCGGCGTCGTTTACCTGCACATGCAGGGCGCCTGCGCCGGCTGCCCGTCCTCGACGCTGACTTTGAAGATGGGCATCGAGAACCTGCTGCGCCACTACATCCCGGAAGTCACTGAAGTGCGCCCGGTTGCTGTCTGACCGCGCGCGAAAGGACAACTGATGGCTTCCGAACCGCTGGTTCTGGGATTTGACACATCGGCCGCGCATTGCGCGGCCGCTTTGCTGCGCGGTGATGCAGTGCTGGCCTCCCGGCTGGAGGAAATGCCGCGCGGTCAGGCCGAACGGCTGATGCCGCTCTTGGAGGAGGTGCTGGCCGAGGGAGGTGCCACGTGGGCCGATCTTGATGCCATTGGCGTGGGTATTGGCCCCGGCAATTTCACCGGCATCCGCATTGCGGTCTCTGCCGCCCGCGGGCTGGCACTGGGGCTGGAGATTCCGGCCGTGGGCGTCGACGGGTTTGAGGCCCGCACCGCTGAGGGGTCTTTGCCCGCCGTGCCTGCACCGCGCGATCAGGTCTATGCCGCCCTGCCCGGGGAGGCACCGCGTCTGATGCTGCGCCAGGAGGCCGAAGACGCCGCCCGCGGTGCCGGGCTGGCGTTTGCGCCTGAGGCGAGCCCGGCAGGGATTGCCGAAGCGATTGCGCGCATCGCAGCAAAGCAGTTTGAAACCGTGACGGAGCCGCCCGCACCGCTGTACCTGCGCGCAGCGGACGCGGCACCGTCCAGCGACGTGCCGCCGGCACTGATTGATGAGTAATTCCCTGACACCGGCACAGATGGCCGCCACACATGCCGCGGCCTTCACCCGATCGCGGCCCTGGTCGGCGCTGGAGTTTGCCGCCCTCCTGGACAGCCCTCTGGTCCTTTTCGCCGGAGATGCGCGCTGCTTTGCCCTGATACGGGTGATCGCGGAGGAGGCAGAACTGCTGACCATTGCCACAGATCCGGCCTATCAGCGGCAGGGGCTGGCCCGCGCCTGCATGGCAGATTGGGAATCACTGGCCCGCGCACGCGGTGCTGCAGAGGTGTTTCTGGAGGTGGCCGCCGACAACACCCCCGCGCAGGCGCTGTACCACGCCTGCGGATTCGCGGAATGCGGGCGCCGGACGGGCTATTACCGCCGCAAAGACGCCAATCCGGCGGACGCAATCCTGATGAGAAAAGCTTTACGCTAGGCCAGTTGCGCGGATTTCGCACCAAATGGTCAAAAAGCGGTTGACCCCCTCCCTGCCCTGCAGGCTAAATTGCCGCACCCTCTAAGGCCTGAACGGGGCCGGGCAGCGGAAAATCCCCGCTGCATCTAACAAATAATGACAGTGGGAGTTAACCTGATGACCCTGATGAAACCGCTGATGGGCGCAGCCGCGACGCTGGCCCTGACCGCAGGCGCCGCTTTGGCGGAACCGGCCCTGATCTTCGACCTGGGCGGCAAGTTCGACAAGAGCTTCAATGAGGCTGCGCATGGCGGCGCCCAACGATGGGCCGAGGAGACCGGCGAAAGCTACCGCGAGATCGAACTGCAGTCCGAAGCCCAGCGCGAGCAGGCGCTGCGCCGTTTTGCCGAGGCTGGCGCCAACCCGATCGTAATGGTCGGCTTTGCCTTTGCCGACGCCCTGGGCCAGGTGGCCGCCGATTATCCGGACACCAAGTTCACCATTATCGACATGGTGGTTGAAGGCGACAACGTGCGCTCGGTTGTCTTTAACGAACACGAAGGCTCTTATCTGGTCGGCATGATGGCCGCAATGGCGTCCAAATCGAACACCGTGGGCTTTATCGGCGGCATGGACATCCCGCTGATCCGCAAGTTTGCCTGCGGCTACGCCGAGGGCGTCAAGGCAGCCAACCCGGACGCCACCGTGATCGCCAACATGACCGGCACCACCCCGGCGGCATGGAACGACCCGGTCAAAGGGTCTGAGCTGACCAAGGCGCAGATCAGCCAAGGTGCTGACGTGGTCTATGCCGCGGCTGGCGGCACCGGTGTCGGTGTGCTGCAGACCGCCGCAGACGAAGGCATCCTGTCGATCGGCGTCGACAGCAACCAGAACCACCTGCATCCGGGCAAAGTGCTGACCTCTATGACCAAGAAGGTCGGCAACGCGGTTTTCGAGGCGTTCAGCGATGGCGCCGAAATGGAAACCGGCTTCTCTGTCATGGGCCTGGCCAACGGCGGTGTCGGCTATGCCATGGATGAGCATAACGCGCCGCTGGTCTCTGCCGAGATGCAGGCCGCTGTGGACGATGCAGCAGCCAAAATCGCCTCCGGCGAGATCAAGGTGCATGACTACATGTCCGACGACAGCTGCCCTGCGCTGAGCTTCTAAGAAGAAAGCCCCAGGCCATGACGGATTCACTTCATACTCTGTTTGCGGCCTGGGGCGACCCATCGCCCGACGCGCGCGCCGCAAAGACGGACGCGGCCATCGGGCCAGACTTCTACTATTCCGATCCCAACACCCCCGTCCCGATCACCACACGCGGCGCCTATTTGGATTATATCGCGCAGTTCAGCGCGATGATGCCGGGCGCCTCGGCCAAGGTGATTGCCGTTTCGGAACACCACGGGCACGCACGCGCCACCGTGGATTTCGAGAAAGACGGCCAGCGCATGGTGCGCGGACAGTATTTTGCCGACCTTAAGGACGGCAAGGTGGTGCGGCTGATCGGATTTACAGGTATGGGAGAGCCCGATTGACCGCCCCCGCCATCGAACTCAAAGGCATTTCCAAGGCTTTTGGCCCGGTCCAGGCAAACAAGGACATCTCCATCAGCGTCGCGCCCGGCACCATTCACGGGATCATCGGTGAAAACGGTGCAGGCAAGTCGACGCTGATGTCGATCCTCTACGGCTTCTACAAGGCCGATTCAGGCGAGATCTGGATCAAAGGCAAGAAAACCGCGATCCCGGACAGCCAGGCCGCCATTGCCGCGGGCATCGGCATGGTGTTCCAGCATTTCAAACTGGTGGAGAATTTCACCGTGCTGGAAAACATTGTTCTGGGAGCCGAAGACAGCGGCATGCTGATGCCCTCACTGCGCCGCGCCCGCAAGGAGCTGAAGGCGCTGGAGGAGGAATACGAGCTGTTCGTCGATCCCGACGCCCGCATCGATGAAATCGGCGTTGGCATGCAGCAGCGTGTGGAAATTCTCAAGGCGCTTTACCGCAAGGCCGAGATCCTGATCCTGGATGAGCCGACCGGGGTGCTGACCCCAGCCGAGGCCGACCAGCTGTTCCGCATCCTCGACCGGCTGCGCGCGGAAGGGAAGACCATCATCCTGATCACCCACAAGCTGCGGGAGATCATGGAATACACCGACACGGTGTCCGTCATGCGCCGCGGCCAGATGACCGCCACCGTCAAGACTGCCGACTCCAGTCCGGAGCATCTGGCGGAGCTGATGGTGGGCCGCAAGGTCCTGCTGCGTGTCGACAAGGTGCCTGCTCAGCCTGGTGCCCCGATCCTTGAAATCGAGAACCTGCGGGTGGTGGACAGCGCCGGCGTCGAGCGCGTTAAGGGCATCGACCTGACCGTGCGTGCGGGTGAAATCCTTGGCATCGCGGGCGTAGCCGGCAACGGCCAGTCGGAACTGATGGAAGTTCTGGGCGGCATGCGTCCTGGCACCGGCAGCATCAAGCTGCATGGCACTCCGCTGCCGCTGCAGGGTCATGGTTCCGATGCCGCCGCACGGCGCGATGCCCATATCGGCCATGTGCCGGAGGACCGCCAGCGCGAGGGCCTGATCATGGACTTCCACGCTTGGGAAAACGTGGCCTTCGGGTATCACCGCGACGCGGCCTATCAGAACGGCGTTTTGATGAACAACGCGGCGCTGCGCGCCGATACCGAAGCCAAGATGGAGAAATTCGACGTTCGCCCGCCCGATCCCTGGCTGGCGGCCAAGAACTTCTCCGGCGGCAATCAGCAGAAGATCGTCGTCGCGCGCGAGATCGAGCGCAACCCGGACCTGTTGCTGGTCGGCCAGCCGACCCGTGGCGTCGACATCGGCGCCATTGAATTCATTCACAAGCAAATCGTCGAGCTGCGCGACCAAGGCAAAGCGATCCTGCTGGTCTCGGTCGAGCTGGAGGAGATCCTGTCGCTCGCGGACCGGGTTGCGGTGATGTTTGACGGTCAGATCATGGGCGAACGCCCGGCCGATCAGACCGATGAGAAAGAGCTGGGCCTGATGATGGCCGGTGTCGCGGGGGAGGCCGCGTAAATGGACAAGATGCCGAAATGGGCCGATGTGGTCCTGATCCCGCTGATCAGCCTTCTGCTGGCCGCTATCCTGTCAGCCCTGGTGATCCTCGGGATCGGCGAAGACCCGGTGGCCGCGGTCAAGCTGATGGTTGATGGCGCCCTGGGTTCCACCTATGGCTGGGGCTACACGCTCTATTACGCTACCAATTTCATGTTCACCGGCCTTGCGGTGGCAATCGCGGCCCATGCGGGCCTGTTCAACATCGGCGGCGAAGGCCAGGCGATGCTGGGCGGGCTTGGCGTGGCGCTGGTCTGTCTGCTGATCCCCTGGCCGCACTGGACGCTGGCGCTGGTCTTTGCGGCGCTTGGCGCGGGCCTGTTCGGTGCGGCCTGGGCCGCAATCCCGGCCTATCTGCAGGCCAAGCGCGGCAGCCATATCGTGATCACCACCATCATGTTCAACTTCATCGCCGCTGCGGTGCTGAACTACGTGCTGGTGAACCTGCTGCGCCCCGAAGGATCAATGGATCCGGCCACTGAACGCTTCCCGGAGGCTGTGCATCTGCCCTCCCTGCATGAGCTGCTGGCACCGATCGGGATCGAGTTCTCAAAATCCGCACCCGCCAACGTCAGTCTTCTGGTGGCTGTCGGCGCCTGCCTGTTTGTCTGGCTGCTGATCTGGCGCACGCCGCTGGGCTTTGAAATCCGCAGTCTAGGCAAATCGGAACCCGGTGCGCGCTATGCCGGCATTTCTTCGGTCCGCACCATCATGATCGCGATGCTGATCTCCGGCGCGCTGGCAGGAATGATGGCAGTGAACAACGTGATGGGCGAAGCGGAACGGCTGGTGCTGAACGCCACCGAAGGCGCCGGTTTCATCGGCATCGCTGTAGCGCTGATGGGGCGCAACCACCCGTTCGGCGTGTTCCTGGCGGCGATCCTCTTTGGCTTCCTCTACCAGGGCGGCGCCGAGCTGGCGCTCTGGACCTCGATCCCGCGTGAGCTGATCGTGGTGATCCAGGCGCTGGTGATCCTATTCACCGGCGCGCTCGACAACATGGTGCGGATGCCGCTGGAGCGGATCTTCCTGGCGATGCGGAAAGGGCAGAACTGATGGATTTCCTCACGATCATTCAGCTTCTGGATTCGACCGTCCGCCTGGCCACGCCGCTGCTGCTGGCCTGCCTTGCGGGGCTGTTCTCAGAGCGCGCGGGCATCTTCGACATCGGCCTTGAGGGCAAGATGCTGATGGCGGCTTTCTTCTCCGCCGCCGTCGCTGCCGTCACCGGCAATGTCTGGCTGGGTCTGCTGGCTGGCATCGGCTCGTCTCTGCTGCTGGCGGCATTGCACGGCGTGGCCTCCATCACCTTCCGCGGCAACCAGCTGATCTCCGGCGTGGCGATCAACTTCCTGGCCGCGGGCATGACGGTGCTGATCGCCCAGGACTGGTTCCAGCAGGGCGGCCGCACACCGTCGCTGATCGGCGGCGGACGCTTCACACCGTTTGATCTGCCCTTTGCCGAAAGCCTGTCCGGCGTTCCGGTGCTGGGCCCGGTCTATTCCGAACTGCTCTCCGGCCATTCGATCCTGGTCTACATCGCCTTCCTGGCGGTGCCGGCCACCTGGTGGGTGCTGTTCCGCACCCGGTTCGGCCTGCGCCTGCGCGCGGTCGGTGAAAATCCAGCTGCCGTGGACACTGCCGGCGTCTCGGTTGTCGGTCTGCGTTATGCAGCGGTTCTGATCTGCGGCCTGTTGTGCGGCATTGCCGGCGCCTATCTGGCCACGGCGCTGCAGGCGGGTTTCGTCAAGGACATGACCGCAGGCCGCGGCTTCATCGCCCTGGCGGCGTTGATCTTTGCCAAGTGGCGGCCCTGGCACGCCATGGGCGCCTGCCTGCTGTTCGGCCTCCTGCAAGCGATTGCGCTGCGGTTCCAGAACATCGAACTGGGCGGCATCACCATCCCGGTGCAGGCGATGGACGCGCTGCCGTACGTGCTGACGGTGGTCATCCTGGCCGGTTTCGTCGGCAAGGCGATCCCGCCCCGGGCCGGCGGAGAACCCTATGTGAAAGAGCGCTGAGCACAGCGCCAGTACCAACAAAACGCCCGGCTCCGCGCCGGGCGTTTTCTTTTCCCGCCCTTCTCCTGCAGGCACGGGAAGCCTACGCCCATAGGTCCAGATCGCGGCTCTCTGTCGGTCCTGAGCGCCGCGGTGCTGCCCGGCCGGTTGACCGCGCGCACCGCAGTTGCTGTAAGGCAGCATGCACATTTTCCTCCCCATCGCCGAAGTCTCGGTCAACGTTCTGCTGCTCTTGGGCATCGGCGGCGCCGTGGGAGTTCTGTCGGGCATGTTCGGTGTGGGCGGCGGCTTCCTGATCACGCCGCTCCTGTTTCTGATCGGTATACCGCCGGGGGTTGCGGTTGCCACCTCTGCCAACCAGGTGGTGGCCTCGTCCGTGTCCGGGCTGATGGCGCATTTCCGGCGCCGCACGGTGGACCTCAAGATGGGTTACGTCCTGCTGGGCGGCGGCCTTCTGGGTGCGGCATTGGGCATGGCGGTTTTCAACTACCTCAAGCAGCTGGGCCAGGTCGATCTGGCGGTCCAGCTCTGTTACGTGCTGTTCCTCGGTGTAATCGGCGCACTGATGTTTGTCGAAAGCGTCAATGCAATCCGCAAGGCCCGGCAGGCGGGCGGCGCCCCCGCGTACAGACGGCGCCAGCGGTCCTGGGTGCATGCCCTGCCTTACAAGATGCGGTTCAAAGCGTCCGGGCTCTATATCTCTGTGATCCCGCCCGCACTGGTCGGCTTTGGCGTCGGCATCCTCTCGGCAATCATGGGCGTCGGCGGCGGGTTCATCATGGTGCCTGCAATGATCTACATCCTAGGTATGCCGACCAAGGTGGTGATCGGCACCTCCCTGTTCCAGATCATCTTTGTCGCCGGCTTCACCACGGTGATGCACGCCACAACCAACTACACCGTTGACGTTGTGCTGGCCGTGTTCCTGCTGATTGGCGGCGTTGCCGGTGCCCAGCTCGGCACCGTGATCGGCGCCAGGCTCAAAGCAGAACAGCTCCGGGTGCTTCTGGCCATGCTGGTTCTGTCGGTATCAGTCAAAATCGGGTTCGAGCTTCTGCTGGAACCGGCCGACCTGTTTTCCCTGACCGTGCTGAACCTGCCCTGATGCAGGCAAATGCGGCATGGGCTCAGGCTGCAATAAGTCCAGTTTGCAACTGCAAATCAGTCCTGCACGCTGCAGAGCGGCATAGATCATTGATTTTTGATATGACTGCGGTCTAACAAAGAACATGCAGATATACCTTCCCATAGCTGAGGTCTCAGTGAATGCCTTCCTTCTCCTGGGCCTTGGGGGAATGGTCGGGGTTCTCTCGGGCATGTTCGGAGTTGGCGGCGGCTTCCTGATGACGCCGCTTTTGTTCTTCATCGGTATCCCGCCCGCGGTGGCTGTGGCCACCGAGGCGAACCAGATCGTCGCCTCTTCCTTCTCCGGCGTGCTGGCGCATTTCCGAAGGCGGACGGTCGATATCAAGATGGGTCTGGTGCTGCAGGCCGGCGGTCTGATGGGCGCGGCGCTCGGGGTGGTGGTGTTCAACTACCTCAAGGCGCTCGGCCAGGTCGACCTGCTGGTCAAGCTCTGCTACGTCGTTTTCCTGGGCGTGGTCGGCGGGCTGATGTTCATCGAAAGCCTGAATGCGATCCGCAAGTCCAAGAAGGCGGGCGGCGCCGCGCCCGCAGCCCGGCGCCAGCGCGGCTGGGTGCATGCGCTGCCGTTCAAGATGCGGTTCCGCACCTCGGGCCTCTACATCTCGGTGATCCCGCCCGTTCTGGTTGGCGTCTGCGTTGGTATCCTGGCCGCGATCATGGGTGTCGGCGGCGGTTTCATCATGGTGCCTGCGATGATTTATATCCTCGGCATGCCAACCAAGGTGGTTGTCGGCACCTCGCTGTTCCAGATCATCCTGGTCACCGGCTTCACCACCATGCTGCATGCCACAACCAACTATACGGTGGACATCGTGCTGGCGGTTCTCCTGCTTGTCGGCGGTGTTATCGGCGCCCAGATCGGCACCCGCATCGGTGTCTATCTCAAGGCAGAACAGCTGCGCATCCTGCTGGCGCTGATGGTCATCGCGGTCTGCGTAAAGCTGGGCCTCGACCTTCTGCTGCAACCGGCTGAGCTGTTCTCGCTTGGCGAAGCGGGAGGCCACTGATCATGCGCAAACTGCTGCTTTCTGCCCTAACGGCCGCCGCCCTGGCGCTGCTGCCGCAATCCGCAGCCCAAGCCGCCAAGGAAGAGGTCGTTCTGGGTCTCAGCCAGGACCGGGTGGCCATCACCGCAACCTTTGACGGTTCGGAAATCCTGATCTTCGGCGCGGTCAAGCGCGAGGCCCCGATCCCCACCGACGAGCCGCTGGAAGTCATCGTCGCCGTGTCAGGACCGGCCCCGTCCGTGATGGTGCGCCGCAAGGAAAAGAAACTTGGCATCTGGGTCAACGTCGACAGCGTGCTGGTCGACTCGGCGCCCGCATTCTATGCCGTCGCCACCAGCGCGCCCTTTGCCCAGGTGCTGAACGACACCGAAGACCTGCGTTACCGGGTGTCGATCAAACGTGCGATCCGGTCGGTAGGTGCCGCCATGCATATCCGCGGCGCCCAGGCTTTTGCCGATGCGGTGGTGCGGATCCGGGAGAAAAACGGACTGTATTCGCTGCGGGAGAACACCGTTGCGGTGGATCAGCAGACCCTGTTCCGCACGGCAATCGCCATGCCTGCCGATCTGACCGAAGGCGACTACCAGACCCGCATCTTCCTGACCCGGGGCGGCGAAGTGGTGTCGAGCTATGAGACCACCATCGACGTCCGCAAGGTCGGGCTGGAACGGTTCCTCTTTTCGCTCTCGCGCGAGCAGCCGTTCCTTTACGGCCTGATGTCACTGGCCATTGCGATTGCCGCCGGCTGGAGCGCATCTGCGGCCTTCAGCCTGCTCAGGAACCGGTAGGAAGGCGCGCTGCGCGCCAGCGCAGCGCCACGCCCAACGGGAGCGGTGCATCTCAGATGCGCCGGCGACGGGCGGGAGTGCTCAGCCGCGGCCGATATAGGGCATCTTGGTGGCCATCACCGTCATGAACTGCACATTGGCCTCCAGCGGCAGATTGGCCATGTGGAGCACTGACTTCGCTGCATCCTCAACCGCAAAGCTCTGCATTGGCTCAGCTTCGGGATTCGCCTCGGCGTGCCGCCGGCTCAGGTCCTCCACCATTGGGGTCCGGGTATTGCCGATGTCGATCTGGCCGCAGGCGATGTCAAATGGGCGGCCGTCCAGCGACAGGCTCTTGGTAAGCCCGGTAATGGCCGCCTTGGTTGCGGCATAAGGCGCCGAATGCGGCCGCGGCACATGTGCGGCGATGGATCCGTTGTTGATGATCCGGCCGCCCTGCGGCGCCTGATGGCGCATCTGGCGGAAAGCCGCACGAGCCGCCAGGTACATGCCTGTCAGGTTCACGTTCACCGACGCGAACCAGTCCTTCAGAGGGATCTCGTCAATGGTGCCGGGCGGGGTGAAGATGCCCGCATTGTTGAACAGAACGTCCAGCCGTCCTGCCGCCATGGCAAAGCTGTTCACCGCATGGTCCACCGCCGCAGGATCAGTTACATCGGCGGGCAGGACATGGGCATTGGCATGACCCGCCGCCGCCTCTTCAAGCTTTTCAGCCCGGCGCGCGGCCAGCCCGACCTGCCAGTCCTCCGCCAGAAACAGTTCCGCAACCGCCCGTCCGATACCGGAGCTGGCGCCAGTGATCAGGATTGACTTGCTCATGCCGGGGTTTCCTCCTGTGCTTCCAGTGTCAGCGCCGCGGCAGGCACCGCCTTCAAGTCATCCACCGGCAGGGGACCGGTGGGCTTGGCCAGGCGGTTCCTGACCACCCATATCAGACGCACCTGCGCCCGGGTGATCGCCACATAGGCCAGCCGTTTCCACAATGGCTGGCCCGCCTCCACCCGCCCCATGCGGGCGGCAGCATAGATATCGGGCGCAAAGACCTGCGCAGTTTCCCACTGCGAGCCTTGCGCCTTGTGAATAGTCACTGCCGCCCCATGCAGAAACGTGGCCCCCATGCGGGCGGCAAACGGAATGAAGGGCTCTTCCTCATCCGGCTTCTCAATTTTCACGATCGAGGCAGCCGAAACCTGCGGATCCTCCGCCCCCATCACATGCAGGCGCGAAAACCCGGGCTTGCGGCCCGGGCCGAGGTAGATCACCTGCGCCCCTTTGATCAGCCCGCGGGCCTCCAGGTCCAGACGCTTCTTGCGGTGTTTCGCCGGCAATTCGATACCGTCGCAGATCAGCGGTTCGCCGGCGATCAGCTCATCCTCCGGCGCGCCATGCACGCTGCGGAAAGCGTTGATCAGGCGGATGCGGGTATTGTTGCGCCAGACCAGCACTGGCGAGCGGGCCATCAGGTCGACCTCTACCCGCTGCCCCCAGACCACCCGGTCGTCGCGGCGCGCGGTGTCCTCGATCATCCGCTCGAAATCCTCGAACCCCAGCTGCGGGTCGGCCAGCGCGTGCGCCAGATCCAGAATCGGGTTGCCGGCCTCCTGCCGGTGGATCCGGTTCAGGATCAGCCGGCGCGGCTCCGGCAGCGCGTCAAACACCATCGACCCCGACTGGTTCACCGGCGCCAGCTGCGCCGGATCGCCGAACAGGACAAGGTTCGGGAAGATCTCCTTCAGGTCTTCGAACTGGCGGTCATCCAGCATCGAGGCCTCATCGACAAAACCGATGTCCAAGGGCTCCTCGCGCCGTTTCCAGCCAGTGATGAAGTCAGAGCCGCGCAAGCCTGCTGCGGCCAGTGCCCCGGGGATTGATTTGTTCTTTTCATAAAAAGCCGCAGCGCGGGCCAAAGCCTCCTCTGTCAGCCCTTCGATTTCGGGCTGGTCGCCCTGCCCCGCCAGCCATTCGGCGATCTTCTCAAACTCCGGATCATAGACAGGGGTATAGAGAATGCGGTGAATTGTGGTCGCAGGCACCCCGCGCAGGCGCAGCACGCTGGCGGCCTTGTTGGTCGGCGCCAGGATCGCCAGGGTGCGGCGGTCTTCGCCCTTCTTGCGGCTCTCGTAGTCGCCAGAGACAACCTCGACACCTGATTGCTCCAGCGCCTTGTAAAGCTCCGCCAGCAGCAGCGTCTTGCCAGAGCCCGCCTTGCCGATCACCGCCATCACCCCGGCGTCGCCGCGGGGCGGATGCAAGAGCCCGTCATCAAGGTCCACTCCTGCCTGGCGCAGGAGCTCGGTCACGCTGTCATAAGCGGTGGCCTGATCATCAGAAAACTGTACGGGCAGAGCTGTCATGGCGCGACCCTACAGCCGCGGGGCCGGGTCCGCCAGAGGTACCGGCCCCGGTTTTCACATCTGTCAGGCTGTAAGCGCCAAGGGCATCACGGGTGTTGCCCCGCCAAAGGAACGGTCGAACCAGAGCTGCGAAAGCTCCGGCGCGATGCCCGCCTTGGCGGCCACGTTCAAGTAGACTTCAGGCGCGTATTCCCACAGGCCCAGGCAGATGCGGTTCCGCCCTTCACCCTGGGTGCCGATCACCTCCGGGCTGAAACCCAGGCTGCGGTAGATCCGGACCATGCGGCGGTCGAAGACGCCGGCGAAATGCGCCACTGAGAAGTTTCGCATGATCTCAACCCCGCCCAGTGTCAGCGCGCCTGCCACGTTGCTGCCTGCATCGCGCGACAGGCAGAACCGGGTGCATTCCCAGATCAGCGGGCTGCAGATCGGCACCCCGCCCGCCAGATCCAGAAACACGTCATTGACCATCACCGGTCCGGTGGTCGGCAGGAACCGCATGGAGCCGCCATGGCTTCCATCGGGCATTTCCCAGATCACATACAGCGGGTCGAGCGCGTCATACTGATCCCGCTCCTCACCGTGCAAATCGACCTGCACGTCCCAGCCCAGCCGGGTCTTGAACTGGTCCGCCCGGTCCCGGAACATCGAGTGCGCCAGGAAAGCGTGGTTGTGAAGATCGCGGCCGTAGATAAAGCGAAGCATGATTTAGTCCCCTTCTGGTTGAACAGTGGGAACAGGGTACGGCCAGAACCGGCAATCTCAGAGTGTATTTGCGGTAGCCTTCGCAACCCGCCGTTAAATCACAATAAATCCAAGCGACATGGCACGGGCAATTGCATGGGTCGTGTTGATTGCCCCCAGCTTGAACCGCGCGCTTTCGATATAGACGCGCAGCGTATGCTCGGAAATCGACAAGGTCTTCGCCACCTGCGCCCGGCTGTATCCGATCGCCAGCAAGGTCAGCGCATCCACTTCGCGCGGCGACAGTGGCTGGGCCTGATCCGGGCTGCGGTCGGGTTCGAATTCCAGCGCCTTGCGGTTGAAATAATGCGCCATCAGGATCATGTCGCGGCTGTAGCGCTCGGTCAGCTTCTCCCAGGTCTCGTCGTCGCAGTTGTGGCTGACAGTGAAAACTGCAAACTGACCGTTAGGACCGCGAACCGGGATAGAATACCCCTGGTTGCCGACACCATGCTCCAGCGCATCCTTCAGAAACTCCCGCGCCGGTTTCGGCGACCAGTCCAGCCGCTTCCAGTCGACAGGATGAAACCGCTGATAGCAGCCGGCCACAACCGGATCGACACGGACATAGGCCTTTTCCTGATACCGCTCGACCCAGGTTTGCGGATAGGTGCCGAAGTAATAGTGGTCGCCGGCGCTGTCGACCCAGTGGTACATGGCGTGATCAACACCGAACACAGTACAGACCTGCTCAATGATCTGCTGCAGGCCATCGAGGCTGCCAGTGGCGTCCAGCGCCTCCAGAATACGGTCAAGTTCTGCTTTGCCTGCCATCAATTTCCGCCCAAATCCACCGAAGTTAGGTTTGAATGCCGCCGCCTCCGCTTCAGGCAAGGAATATAACTCCGGCCTATTTCTTTGCAGCGGCTAACTTACCGCAGTCAACGGCATTTCTGACTTTGTTCCCAAAATTGGCGGTCTGGCGCCGTTCATAGGTGTCCTGGGACAACCTTATGCCACCTATGGTTTATCCTACATACCTTTTTCGGCACAGCCACCTATATCTCCCGTGAGCAACCAGCGGCTAAACATCTGAAAAGATCAAATTAAAAATAGAATTTCCCGCGAAACGCAGATGCGATTCGCGGGAAACACAGTTTTCATCACCCTTATGAACCAGTCCGCCCTCAGGCGTCGAGCACATCCTGCAGGGTGCGCAGGCCGGTTTTCGGCGCTTGCACCAGCACCGACATGTTGCCCGGCAGATGCTCGTTGCGCAGCATCTTCATGTGCGCTTCCGGCAGGTCATTCCAGGTGAACACTTCCGACATGCAGGGGTCCAGACGGCGCTCGACCATCAGTTTGTTGGCAGCCGCGGCCTGCTTGAGGTGGGCAAAGTGCGAGCCCTGCAGGCGCTTCTGGTGCATCCACATGTAGCGCACGTCGAAGGTCAGGTTGTAGCCGGTGGTGCCGGCGCAGATCACGACCATGCCGCCCTTCTTCACCACAAAGGTGGAGACCGGGAAGGTGCTTTCGCCCGGGTGCTCGAACACCATATCAACGTTCACACCCTTGCCGGTGATGTCCCAGATCGCCTTGCCGAATTTGCGGGCCTCTTTAAACCACTCGGCGTATTCCGGGGTGTTTACGGTGGGCAGCTGGCCCCAGCAGTTGAAATCCTTGCGGTTCAGAACGCCCTTGGCGCCCAGCCCCATGACAAAGTCGCGCTTGCTCTCGTCCGAGATCACGCCGATGGCGTTGGCGCCGGCGGTATTGATCAGCTGGATCGCATAGGAGCCGAGACCGCCCGAAGCACCCCAGACCAGCACGTTCTGGCCCGGCTTCAGATCGTGCGGCTCATGGCCGAACAGCATCCGGTAGGCGGTGGCCAGGGTCAGCGTATAGCAGGCGCTTTCCTCCCAGGTCAGGTGCTTGGGGCGCGGCATCAGCTGCTGGGCCTGCACATTGGTGAACTGAGCGAAGGATCCGTCCGGCGTCTCATAGCCCCAGATCCGCTGACTGGGAGAGTACATCGGGTCGCCGCCGTTGCATTCCTCGTCGTCGCCGTCGTCCTGGTTGCAGTGGATGACAACCTCGTCGCCGACTTTCCAGCGGGTGACCTTGGAGCCGACGGCCCAGACGATACCCGAGGCATCAGAGCCGGCAATGTGATAGGGAGCCTTGTGGCCGTCAAACGGCGAGATCGGCTTGCCCAGCGAGGCCCAGACGCCGTTGTAGTTGACGCCAGCCGCCATCACCAGAACCAGCACCTCGTTGCTGTCCAGTTCCGGCACATCGACCACTTCCTGCACCATCGCGGTGTTCGGCTCGCCATGGCGCTCCTTGCGGATGGCCCATGCGTACATCTTCTTGGGCACAAAGCCCATCGGAGGAATTTCCCCCAGTTCATAGAGATCTTTCTCGGGCGCCTCGTACGACATGACGTCAGTCTGGGTATCCAATGCCATGATAGCCTCCTTTGCATCCTGTTCTTTGCCGCGGTGCAGAATCGCAGCGGTTACCTGATGGATAGGATCGGGGAGGTAATATTGCAACCACTTTTGCGCTGTTTGGGTAATTTTATGACCCAGCGGATGCAGCATCACCTTTTGCGGGTGCAGAAAAATCACTGCTTCTGCCGGGCAAACCGCTGTCCTCAGGCAGCAGATGACGGATCGAGTTGGCGTAAAACTCCAGCAGATCCTGGCGGACAGCCAGAGGTGCAACCCGTCCGCCCGCTTCGGTAACAAGCCCGCGCCGCAACAGCTGGGTCAGACCCGCCTCAGCGGCATAGGACAGATTGTCCCGCGGTATATGGACATGCGCCAGCGGCATTGCGGCAACCAGATCTTCCAGCCGGTGCTCAATCGCCGCCCGGCTGAGCGGCCCGTGCCGCAGCAGGATGGCAGAAATCATCGGCACCGGCAGAACAGGAACAATGCCGCTGATCCGCTGCATCAGTTCCCTCGCCAGCGGTTTGGTAATGTCGCCCTCGCGCCCGGCGCCGAACCCGGCGAGGCTGAGAGGACGGCCGAAATTCACCGCCGCATAGCCTGCGCGGCGGTAGCGGCCGGTCATCCACAGCCACAACTGCCGCAAGAGCCGCAATGCGACCAGCCCGATCCGGGCCTTGAACCGCCGGTCGCCCGCCTTGGCTGCAGAGGTCAGGATCTTGTCCTCCAGCACCCGGTCATAGTTCAGCGCCACCGGCACAAAGACCACGTCGCGGTGGTCCGGATCGTAGCCTTCAACGATGTATTTCAGCAGCCCCAGCCTGGGCTGGGCCAGGGCACCATCAAGGCTAAGGCCGCCTTCCGGAAACATAGCCTGGGTGGAGCCGCCGCGGGTGGCAAGACGCACATAGGCCGCCAGAACCTTGCGGTAGAGGTCATTGCGCGAGCGGCGGCGGATGAAATAGGCGCCCATTGCCCGGATCAGCCGGCTGAGCGGCCAGACCCGCGCCCACTCCCCCACCGCATATGACAGCGCCGAGCGGTCGGCGGCCAGATAGGTAACCAGCACGTAGTCCATGTTGGAGCGGTGGTTCATCACAAAGACCACGGTGGCATTAGGGTCAATCGCGCGCAGCGCCTCCTCGTCCTGATGGCCCAGCCGCACGCGGTAGACTGCGTTGGACAGGAACCGCGCCGCCCGGATCGCGAGACCGAAATAGGCAAAAGCGGAAAACCCCGGCACGATTTCCCGCGCATAGCGGCGCACCTGCTCAAACGCCACGTTTTCCGGGATGCCCTCAGCCTCAGCATGATCCGCCGCGGCCTGCGCCACCTGAGGGTCGTGGATCAGCCGCTGGATCATGTCGTGGCGCCGCGCCAGCTTGAAGGGCTCAATCGGGCGTTCCAGCCGTTTGTTCAGCCGGGCCACCGCCCGTTCCAGACGCCGCCGGAAGAACCAGCGCACAGAGGGGAACAGGAAATGCGACGCAAAGGTCACCGCGGCAAAACCCACGATCAGCACAAAGAGCCACAGCGGCAGTTCCACGGTTTGCGTCATGATTGAACAGTTGCCCATGGCAGCAGCCTTTACAAGCGCGAAGCCATTCCGGTTTCCTGCTACGGGAGAGGAATTGCCGCAACGCAGCGAATTGACATGGGTTTAAAATTGCAGTTTACATCTGTTTGACGAAATAAAATTACCTGCACACTGACTCGCGAGGCCCGACATGCCGCAGATGCAAAAAGACCGCCCCTGGCTGATCCGCACCTATGCCGGCCATTCCACGGCATCGGCATCCAACGCGCTTTACCGCGCCAACCTGGCCAAGGGGCAGACCGGCCTCTCGGTCGCCTTCGACCTGCCGACCCAGACCGGCTATGACAGCGACCATGTGCTGGCCCGCGGCGAAGTCGGCAAGGTTGGCGTGCCTGTCTGCCACCTGGGTGACATGCGGACCCTGTTCAACGAGATCCCGCTGGAGCAGATGAACACCTCGATGACCATCAACGCCACCGCCCCCTGGCTGCTGGCGCTGTACATTGCGGTGGCTGAGGAACAGGGCGCGGATGTCTCGAAACTGCAGGGCACTGTGCAGAACGACCTGATCAAGGAATACCTCAGCCGCGGCACCTATGTCTGCCCGCCCAAACCCAGCCTCAAGATGATCGCGGATGTGGCGGAGTACTGCTACACTAACGTGCCCAAGTGGAACCCGATGAACATCTGTTCCTACCACCTGCAAGAGGCCGGCGCGACGCCGGAACAGGAGCTGGCCTTTGCCCTGGCCACCGCCCAGGCGGTGCTGGATGAGCTGAAGCCGCGCATTGCGCCGGAGGACTTCCCGGCGATGGTGGGCCGCATCTCCTTCTTTGTGAATGCGGGCATCCGGTTCGTCACCGAGATGTGCAAGATGCGCGCCTTTGTCGATCTGTGGGACGAGATCTGCGAAAAACGCTATGGCGTTGCCGACCCCAAGTTCCGCCGCTTCCGCTATGGCGTGCAGGTGAACTCGCTTGGGCTGACCGAACAGCAGCCGGAAAACAACGTCTACCGCATCCTGATCGAGATGCTGGCGGTGACGCTGTCCAAGAAGGCCCGCGCCCGCGCGGTGCAGCTGCCTGCCTGGAACGAGGCACTTGGCCTGCCCCGCCCTTGGGACCAGCAATGGTCGATGCGGATGCAGCAGATCCTGGCCTATGAGACCGATTTGCTGGAGTACGGCGACCTGTTCGATGGCAACCCTGCAGTCGACGCCAAGGTGGAGGAGCTGAAGGAAGGCGCGCGCGCCGAGCTTGTCAACCTGGAATCCATGGGCGGCGCGGTGGCGTCGATTGAATATATGAAGGGCCGTCTGGTCGACTCCAATGCCGAACGCCTGAACCGGATCGAACGCAATGAAACCGTTGTAGTAGGCGTCAACAAATGGACCGAGGGCGAGCCTTCGCCGCTCCAGACCGAGGACGGCGGCATCATGGTTGTTGATCCTGCAGTTGAGCAGGAACAGATCGCACGGCTGAACGCCTGGCGCGGCGAACGTGACGCTGCCGCAGTGGAAAAGGCACTGGCAGCCCTGCGTGCTGCAGCGCAAAGCGGCACCAACGTCATGGAACCGTCGATTGCCGCGGCAAAGGCCGGTGTCACAACCGGTGAATGGGCCGAAGAGATGCGCAAGGTCTACGGCACTTACCGCGGCCCGACGGGCGTGTCCGCCTCTGTCTCCAACAAGACAGAAGGGCTGGATGACCTGCGCGATGCGGTCAACGCTGTCAGCGACGTGCTGGGCCGCCGGATCAAGTTCGTTGTCGGCAAGCCGGGTCTGGACGGCCACTCCAACGGCGCCGAACAGATCGCCTTCCGCGCCCGGGATTGCGGCATGGACATCACCTATGACGGGATCCGCATGACCCCGGCTGAGCTGGTAGAAGCAGCACAGAAGGACGACGCACATGTTGTTGGCCTGTCGATCCTGTCGGGCAGCCACCTGCCGCTGGTAGAGGAAATGATGCAGCGCATGCGCGATGCCGGGCTGGAGCACATTCCTGTGGTGGTCGGCGGCATCATCCCTGACGAAGACGCTCAAAAACTGAAATTGATGGGTGTGGCCCGTGTCTACACCCCCAAGGATTTCGAGCTTAATTCAATCATGAGCGACATTGTCGACCTGGCAAAGCCACCGCAAATTGCAGCGAATTAGCCTATAACAGGCGAATTCCTGCAAATACCCGAAAAAGATGCTGAAACGCGTCTGGCAATTGGGTCATAAGGAATGACATACCGGATTTTCCGGTATGTCATTTTTATATGGAGTTCAAAATGACCTTCGACCTTTCGGCAATGAGCAGAAAAGAACTTCTCCAGCTGCAAAGCGACGTTGAAAAGGCATTGCAAGAGGCAGAACTGCGCGAGCGTCAGGAAGCCCTGAAAGCCGCCGAAGAAGCCGCCGCCAAATACGGATTTTCGCTGGATGAAATCGCCAATGCGTCACGCCAGGGCGCCAAGAAGACCAAGGCGGCGCCAAAATACCGCAACCCCAGCAACCCCGAGGAAACCTGGACCGGCCGTGGCCGTAAGCCGCATTGGGTGCATGCCGCGCTGACTGCGGGCATGGATATTTCCGACCTGGAAATCTGAGCCTCAAGCGGAGCGAAACCATGACCATTCATATCGGCGCCGCGCCCGGCGAAATAGCCGAAACCGTGCTGATGCCCGGCGACCCCTATCGCGCGAAATGGGCCGCCGAAACCTTTTTGCAGGACGCCAAACTGGTCAACGAAGTGCGCGGGATGCTGGGCTATACCGGCACCTGGAACGGCCATCGCGTCACCATCCAGGGCAGCGGCATGGGCATGCCCTCGCTGTCGATCTACGCCAATGAGCTGATCCGCGACTACGGTGCGAAGACATTGATCCGTATTGGTTCCTGCGGCGGAATGCAGGACAAGGTGAAAGTGCGCGACTTAATCCTGGCAATGACCGCCAGTACCGTGAACAGCCCTTCCAGCGGTATTTTCCGCGAACTGAACTATGCCCCCTGCGCTGATTGGGGCCTGCTGCAGGCGGCGGCCCAAGCCGCATCCAAACGCGGCTCAGCCACTCATATCGGCGGCATCTACTCTTCAGACGTGTTTTATGACGAACGCCCGGACCTGAACGAGCAGATGGTGCGCCATGGAATCCTGGGCGTCGAGATGGAAGCGGCGGAACTCTACACGCTGGCTGCCCGCCACGGCTGCCGCGCGCTGGCGGTGCTGACCGTGTCTGACCATCTTGGCACCGGCGAGGCGCTGCCGTCCGACCAGCGGGAGCGAAGCTTTGGGGATATGGTTGAAATAGCGCTGGAGGCAGCATTTAGCTGACGCCACGTAATTCTATTTTTTCAGCAAAACCAAGGGCAGCAGTTTTCCTGCTGCCCTTTTCATTTTGAACTCAACGGATTTCCCGATTCCTGCAGGTTCCAGCCCGCAGAAATTCAGCAACCCCATCCGAAAATACACAATCCGGATGTTTCAGCCGCGCCCGTGGCTGCGGTCGTACCCATTGGGCGGCGGGCTCTGCCAATTTCCCATCGCTCCCTCAGCCGGGGCAAAGACCTCGACCAGCAGCGGATAACAGGCGGCGGAATCGCTGGAATGCTCTGCTGAACAGTCCCCGCCCGGGCAGGCGCTGAGGCTGCCCAACAGGTCGATCTCGGCAAAGAACTCCAGATAATCGCCGGGCCGCACCGGACTTGCCTTCATGAAGTACTGGCCGGTGTCGCGGGTGAAGCCCGTGCACATGAATACATTCAGCACATCATGCACATGCGGCTCCGCCTCTGCCGGAGAAACGCCCAGATGATCTGCCAGTGCCCGGGTCAGGTTGGAGTGGCAGCAGTGGTGGTACTGGCTGCCTGCCAGCAGGTTGCCGGTATAGGGATCACAGCGGGTGCCGATCACGTCATGCACCGATCCGCCGAATTCATCCAAGCCGTACCAGCCCAAGCTGTCCGCCACGATGGTTGCCATCGGACGCAGATGCGGAAAGCTGGTCCACATCCGCTCTCCAGTGGTGATATGGGTGCCATGAAGGGCGCGGGTCTTGCCGGAATAGAACCGCTCGCTCAGATCGCTCCTGTTCCAGAGGTTCAGATCGCCCACCTGCGGCCCCTCGATTGAGGTGATCCGGAAATAATGCCCGGCCGGCACTTCGAAACAGGCCGCATCGCGGGGCGGCACCCGCACCTCGGCGGTCTTCACTGCACCATCCCGCGCCCGGCTGTAGAGCTCCAGGTCCGGCAATGGCAGGGTCTCATTCGGGTAGCAAATCACCGGCTTGACTGCGCGTCGAGCCTCTGCGTCGGCGGGGGCAGCGGGGGGGCTGGACATGGGGGCAAACCTTCCTGTTCGTTTGCCCCATCAAGACCGCATCCCCGCCCCAGCGCAAGCCCATAGCACAGGCAACCCGTTCACGGATCATCCCGGCCAGCAGTCTCAGCCCAGACGACGGGGGTTGCGGCAAATTCGGGGGGCGGCATCACCGGGTTCAACAGCCCCGCAATAGTTGCAACGCCAGTGGCCTTGGGATTTCACCTGGCGCCAGCGGCAGTTGCGGGTCAGTTTCATGGCGCCCTGGCGCCACAGGAAGTAGCAGAAGACACCAACAGCAAGCAGGACAACAATTACCATGCGGCCTGTCTAACGCTGCCCAGCCAGCCCTTCAAACGCAAACCGCCACACTGCGGAGCGCCTCGGATCAGGCTGCCTGGCAATATTCGAACAGCTGATCCGGACGCGGTTCCTGAGCCGCTGGCGCAGGCGTTTCCGGAGTGTAATAGGCAAATGCCTGCTCCAGCGCCTCCAGTGCGGCGCGGGCGGCCTTGGCTTGCTGCTCTTCCAGGGTTTCAACGGGTTTCATCGGGCGGTCTCCTTGCTTGCGGCACCATCCTCCCTTGGTTTGTAAGTTACCCGCTGGCGCCACCCGGCGCACCGGATGTTTTTGCAGGCTTGCCATGCAGTTACTGCAATCCAACACCCCGCCCCTTCTCAACCGATCAGCAAATCCCCCGCCAGCCCCAGCGCAAATCCCGCAACCGCCCCCATCGCAGGTGCGCTGCTGCGGCTGCTGTGCGCCTTGGGGGCGATATCCTGAAACAGCAGGTACAGGATACCGCCGGCGGCAAAGATCATGATCGCCCCCAACACCGAATGGGCCTGTGCAAGCCAGACCAGCCCCGCCAGCGCGCAGGCTGGCCCCAAAGCGGCCAGCCCAAGGAACAGCAGCAGAACATGCCAGGGCGGACTATCACCGCTCCAAACCTCGCGGAAGGCAGCAAAGCCCTCAGGCAGGTTCTGCAAGAAGATCATCAGCGCCAGCAGCTTGGCGGTAGCCGCATCTGCCACCAGCATTGCCCCCAGCGCCATCGCCTCAGGCAGGTAGTCAAGCAGCATCGCCAGCAGAAGGGCACCGCTGCCGCCGTGACGCTGCAGCACCGTATCAGTGAGGTAGAAAACCAACCCTCCGGCAGCGAACAGGCTTACCGCCCAAACGGCTGGCAGCACCTCTGCCGCCTCCGGCACCAGAACCAGTGCCACAGCTGACGCCAGCGCCCCGCCGCCAAAAGCTGCGATACTGTGCAGAACCCGGTCGCGCAGCACCGGGTTGCTGATGTGCTCGCACCAGGCCAGCAGGCCGCCCAGCGGCATTGCGAGACCGGCCAGCCCAGCCAGGAGGAAGGCATAGATATGCGGTTGCATTGCAGCAGCTTAGGGCGGCTGGCGAAGCCGCTCAACCTGTTTGGATCAGCTGTTGATGCAGGAGGTTGCCTGCGCCGCCTGCGCCGCTGTCACATTTGGCCCCGGCTGCACATTGCGCAACACTGTAGCGCCAGCGCCATGGCCTAGGAACTCGGTGCTGATCCGGACCTCTCCGGTGATCCCAGCAGCCTCAATGCAGCCGGGGATCCTAGCATCAGTCGCCGCCAGTTGGCCGCCGATCCGGTCGTTGTCCGCTGCAGTCATGCAGCCTGCCAGCAGGGTAAGCGCGCCCGCGGCACATCCAAGAAGTCTCATGCCCCAAAACCCTATGCCTGTCAAAACTCACCCCCGGTTTCGCAGGAAAACCGGGGGGTTTCAATTCCGCTGCCGCGGGGTGGCGCAGCTTCGCCGACACTCCGGCACTTTGCCTTGGGATTGCGGCCCAAACGGCTATCAGGTCTTCATGCAAGCATTCGCTTTCGCGGCCTGCGCTTCGCTTACACCCGGTCCCGGTTCAAACACCTGCACAACCGTTCCTCCGGAGTACTCGGTTGCAACCGAATAAGGTCCGCTGATACCCGCAGCTTTTGCACATTGCGGCCGCTTGCTGTTCAGGGCTTTCCATTCTGAATTAACACTGCTGTTCCCTCCGGAAGACACGCAGGCCGTCAAGGAACCTGTGGCCAAAAGCAAGGCAAAAGCCTTAATCGTCATAATTTTTCTCCTATTTGAAATTGTCATTAAATAGAAAGCACCCCGCGAGCCTTGCGGCAGCGGGGTGTGTTGCGTTTATCCAGTATTCGGTTCAGACCGTGCGCTCGACCATCATCTTCTTGATATGCGCAATCGCCTTGGCCGGGTTCAGGCCCTTGGGGCAGGTCTTGGCGCAGTTCATGATGGTGTGGCAACGGTAGAGCTTGAACGGGTCTTCCAGCTGGTCCAGGCGCTCAGGCGTGGCCTCGTCCCGGCTGTCGATGATCCAGCGGTAGGCATGCAGCAGGGCTGCCGGGCCGAGGTAGCGGTCGCCGTTCCACCAGTAGCTCGGGCAGGAGGTCGAGCAGCTGGCGCACATCACGCACTCATACAGGCCATCGAGCTTCTTGCGGTCCTCAATGGACTGCTTCCACTCTTTCGCCGGGCGGTTGGTCTTGGTCTCCAGCCACGGCATGATCGAGGCATGCTGGGCATAGAAATGCGTGAGATCCGGGATCAGGTCCTTGACCACCGGCATATGCGGCAGCGGGTAGATCGCCACATCGCCCTTGATCTCATCCATGCCGTAGATACAGGCCAGCGTGTTGATACCGTCGATGTTCATCGCACAGGACCCGCAGATCCCCTCGCGGCAGGAGCGGCGGAAGGTCAGGGTCGGGTCGATCTCGTTCTTGATCTTGATCAGCGCGTCCAGGACCATCGGGCCGCAGCTGTCCATATCGACAAAATAGGTGTCGACCTGCGGGTTTTTCCCGTCATCCGGGTTCCAGCGGTAGATCTTGAACTTGCGCACATTGCTGGCGCCTTCCGGCTTGGGCCAGGTCTTGCCAGTGGTGATCTTGGAGTTCTTCGGGAGGCTGAATTGAACCATGGTCTGTCTCCTTAGAACGTCCGCGCCTTGGGCGCGATTTTCTTGAGGCTGATGCCGCCTTCGTCTTCTGTGGTCAGCGGGTCGACCACCACCGGGCGGTAGGACAGGTCAACCTTGTTGCCCTCCACGCGGGAGACAGTGTGGACACGCCAGTTCTCGTCGTCGCGGGTGGTGAAGTCCTCATGCGCGTGGGCACCGCGGCTTTCCTTGCGCGCCTCGGCGCCAACGATTGTGGCCAGCGCGTTTGGCATCAGGTTGGTCAGCTCCAGCGTCTCCATCAGGTCGGAGTTCCAGACCAGCGAGCGGTCGGTCACCTTCAGGTCATCCAGCTTGGCCGCAATCGCGGTCATCTTCTCGACGCCTTCCGCCATGGTCTTGGAGGTACGGAACACCGCCGCGTCTGCCTGCATGCATTTCTGCATCTCCAGGCGCAGATCCGCGGTCTGGATGCCGCCATTGGCGTTGCGCAGGGTGTCGAAGCGGTCGAACGCCTTGTCGACGGAGGCCTGGTTCAGCACCGGGTTCGCCGCGTCTGCATCCACCACCTTGCCCGCACGGATGGCGGAGGCACGGCCAAAGACCACGAGGTCGATCAGCGAGTTGGATCCAAGCCGGTTGGCGCCATGCACCGAGGCGCAGCCCGCCTCGCCCACGGCCATCAGGCCCGGCACAACGGCGGTCGGATCGTCTGCAGTCGGGTTGAGCACCTCGCCCCAGTAGTTGGTCGGAATACCGCCCATGTTGTAATGCACGGTGGGCAGAACCGGGATCGGCTCCTTGGTCACGTCCACGCCGGCAAAGATCTTGGCGCTCTCTGAAATGCCCGGCAGCCGCTCCGCCAGCGCCTCGGCCGGCAGGTGGCTCAGGTTCAGGTGGATATGATCGCCCTCGGCGCCCACGCCGCGGCCTTCGCGGATCTCCATGGTCATCGAACGCGAAACATAGTCGCGCGGCGCCAGGTCCTTGTACTGGGGCGCATAGCGCTCCATGAACCGTTCGCCCTCGGAGTTGGTCAGGTAACCGCCCTCGCCCCGCGCGCCCTCGGTGATCAGGCAGCCGGAGCCATAGATGCCGGTCGGGTGGAACTGCACGAATTCCATGTCCTGCAGCGCCAGGCCCGCACGCGCCACCATGCCGCCACCGTCGCCGGTGCAGGTATGCGCCGAAGTGGCAGAGAAATAAGCGCGGCCGTACCCGCCGGTCGCCAGCACCACCATCTTGGCGTTGAAGACATGCATGGTGCCATCATCGAGCTTCCAGCAGACAACGCCCTGGCACTGCCCGTCATCGGACATGATCAGGTCGATGGCGAAATACTCGATGTAGAACTCGGCGTTGTTCTTGAGGCTCTGACCATAGAGCGTGTGCAGGATGGCGTGGCCGGTCCGGTCCGCCGCCGCACAAGTGCGCTGCACCGCGGGGCCTTCGCCAAACTCGGTGGTGTGGCCGCCGAAGGGGCGCTGGTAGATCTTGCCTTCCTCGGTGCGCGAGAACGGAACGCCGTAATGCTCCAGCTCGTAAACCGCCTTGGGGGCCTCGCGGGCCAGATATTCCATCGCGTCGGTGTCGCCCAGCCAGTCGGAGCCCTTGACGGTGTCATACATATGCCACTGCCAGCTGTCCGGGCCCATATTGCCCAGGGACGCGGCAATACCGCCCTGCGCCGCCACGGTGTGGGAGCGGGTCGGGAACACCTTGGTTACACAGGCGGTGCGCAGCCCCTGCTCCGCCATGCCCAGCGTCGCGCGGAGACCGGCCCCGCCGGCGCCAACCACGACCACGTCATATTCATGTGTTTCGTATTCGTAAGCAGCCATTGAAAAAGACCTCGGGGAGTTACAGGGCCAGGCGGATCAGCGCATAGGCGCTGGTCGCGGCGACGGCATAGGACAGGCAGTTGACCAGGATGATCGTCAGGCGGCCTTTCAGCCCGTGGACGTAATCCTCGATCATGGTCTGGGCGCCGGATTTAAAGTGCATCATGCCAACCCACATGGTCAGCGCCGCCACGATCGCCGGGAACGGGCGGGCGTAATAGGCGGTGATCTCTTCATAGGTGCCGCCCAGCGCAGAGCCGAAGGTGAAGACAAACAGCGGCACCAGGATCAGGAGAGCAATTGAGCTCACCTGCATCGACCAGTGATGTTCCGTTCCGGATTTTGCAGCGCCCATGCCAACGGCGCGCTTGCGGTCAGTCAGATATCGCATTGCATGTGCCTCCCGGGCTTAGACGATGATAATGGTAAGGACAGTCAGAACGGCAGAGCCGATCACCACGAACCAGCCCAGCTTCTCGGCCTGCTCCAGTTCCAGCATCATGCCGTTGTCCCAGATCAGATGCCGGATGCCCGCCAGCGTGTGATACCACAGGCCCAGCGCCGACAGCACCATCACCAGATCGCCGAACCAGCTGGTCAGCAGGCCGTTGGCAATTGCGAAGTACTCTGGCGAGGTTGCAGCGGCCAGGAACCACCAGGCGATCAGCAGCGCCGAGACGATCAGCGCGTTGCCGGTGATCCGTGTCAGGATCGAAGTCACGGAGGTCAGCTGCGGCCGGTAGACCTGCAAATGCGGCGAAAGCGGGCGGTTGCCCCGATTGACATCGGCCATGTTGGCTCCTTTTCAGGTTGGCTGACGACGTTTTAGCCGATTTTTACGGCGTGTCACCCGAAGGAACGGTTAAAAACGGCAGGTTTCTGGCCTGTTGGCGCTAAAACGCCACGGCTTGTGATCACAGCAAATAATTAGTGATCACAAATCTGCCGATTGAAAATTTTTTGCAGAATCAGGGCCCCTTCTGCAAATCACTGCAAAGACGCAACCGCCCTCTCTGTCCCTGCAGGCAGTGCCGCGGTCTGTCTTGCCACCTCTCTGACCAGCTTCTTACGGATGCGCGACGGGTAGTCGGCAAAGCTCGCGGCAGAGACCACAAAGGCCCCCTCTCCGCGGATGACATTTTCAAAGAAATAGGCCGTCAGGTCCGGCTCGCTCTGCTCGATGGCGATGGCATTCACAGTGACCCCTGCCGCGGCAAGCGCGCCATGCACTTCGCGCGGCTCGATCCCCTCGTTGGAGAATCCGTCACCGGAGACATCAATCACCCTTCGCTTGCAGTGCTCCACTGCCGGAAACTGCTCTAACGCCAGAAACAAAGCCTCCCCCACCGCGGTGGAGTAATTGCGCCAGGGCCGCGGCGCCTGCTCAATTGCCTGCGCCAGCGCCTCGACATCGCCAAACGTCCGGATCTCCGACCAGGGCAGCGTCACTTCCTGACGCGACTCGCCCGACCATTGCAGCAGCAGCACCTGCGCACGCGCCTTGACCAGCGCCTCAGAGACCACGCCGTCGCGCAACCCCGCCGCCAGCCCGTCCATCTGAATCCGGTATTCCTCGGCATCAACTGAGCCGGAGACATCCACCGCCAGCACCAATGCCAGATCGCAGGCCGCTGCGCGCAGCGGCCAAAGGGAGAGCATGGAGAAAACCAGAAGCTGCAAAACCCGCATGCGTCCAGCTTAAGCTGATTGCAGCTTTCAGGGCTATCACTTTTGCGCGGGGAGTTTACCGGCACTCAGGCCGCAAAATCTGCTGCGGCTTGAGTGCCGCAGCAGACAAGTTTCAGCGGCGCAGCGGCAGACCGTCCCGGTCGCCCATGGAGCCGATAATCAGGCGGACAAAGTCAATAATTGTCCAGATCCCCAGGCCGCCAAGCGTGATCAGCATGAGGATGCCGGTGCCGATCTTGCCGAGATAGAAACGGTGCGCGCCCAGCGATCCCAGAAAGAAGCAGAGCAGCACAGCGGGAACGAACCCCTTTTCGCTAACGTCGCCGGCAACTGCATGATCCATATTTGCCATGTTGTTCTTAACCCTATTTAAGTTTGACCAAACGGCCCGATCCGTCGCGGGCCCTTTCCGCAATCAACAGATAAAAAACGATTATTGAGTGCACGATATCAACGAGCAGCACCAGATAGCCCAGCAAGGGCTGGTTGCCGGCCAGAAGAACGACAAACAGAATGAACAACCCCAGGTCAATCATTCCATGCACGTAATTCCGCAAGTAGAAATGATGCACGCCAATCACACCGAACAGACCGCACAAAATGACGGCTGTCCCGTAGCTGGCCGAGGACTTTTCTTCGTCAATCATAAAGTTTCCACCCTGAGTAGCGCAGGCAGGTTTACCGGCGCGCCCCAGGATTGCAAGACGGGAATTTCTCCGGCCCGTCTTTCTGACAGGGAGAGCGTGGGGCGTAAGCAACGGTCCCGAAAAGACCACCGCGCCAGCCCGGTCACTTCGGCATCAAAGCCCAGTAATCCAGATCCAGCAGCACATCGGGCAGGTATTTGCCGTCCTCGCCCTTCAGCGCAAATGGTGCGCCGCCCTTGGTCGCGACCAGCCGCAGCCGGATCGCACCGACACCAGGCGCCGCGGTATCGGCCTTGTCCAGCACCTCGGACCAGGCCCGCACTGTCAGCCCGGACAGGCAGGGGTTAGCGTGTGCGCCGCCATTCAGACCGACAATCATCTGCGCATTTGCGAGGCCATTGAACGACAATGTCCGCGCCATCGAGATCACATGGCCGCCATAGATCAGACGGGTGCCGTCAGGCCGCGCAGTATTGTCGAAATGCACCTTGGCGGTGTTCTGCCAAAGGCGGGTCGCCATCATGTGCTCGGCTTCCTCGATGGTGACGCCGTCCACATGGTCGATGGTCTCGCCCACCTCATAGTCGCCCCAGCGGTGCGGCTCGCCGGCCAGGGTGAAATCGTAATTGCTGAAATCCAGCCCCGAAGGGATCACCAGCTGATCCGCCGGGATCACCTTGTTCAGCTCGGGGATCACGGTTTCCGGCGCCGGCGCATCCAGGTCGCGTTTGCGCACCATCACCCAGCGCACATATTCCATCACGCATTCATCGCGCTGGTTCAGCCCGCGGGTGCGCACATAGACAACGCCGGACTTGCCGTTGGAGTTCTGCTTGAGGCCTATCACCTCGGACTCCGAGCGCAGCGTGTCGCCGGGATAGACCGGCAGCAGCCAGCGCCCCTCGGCATAACCGAGGTTTGCCAGCGCATTGAGGGAGATGTCCGGCACCGTCTTGCCGAACACCACATGGAAGGCCGCCAGATCATCCAGCGGCGCTGAGGGCAGACCAGAGGCCCGGGCAAATTCATCCGAAGAATAGAGCGCATGGCGCGCCGGGTAGAGCGCGTGGTACAGCGCCCGTTCGCCGCCCGACACCGTGCGGGGCACCGCGTGGCGGATCACCTCGCCCACGGTGTAGTCTTCGAAAAACCGGCCCGGATTGGTCTTGGCCATCAGTGTTCTCCCAGTTTGGTCTCAGGGGTGTAGGTTCCGTCCGCTTCCTTCACCACCGCCTGGCCGCAGCGCATGATCCCCTTGACGGGATCGAAGGTCTGGGTCGGGCTGCCGTGCAGCTCCCAGCCCTTATTCAGCGCATCGGTCACCTTGTGACAGAAGGCAGAGGTGTCGTCTTCGGACAAAAATCGGTAAAGCTTCATGGTTTCCTATCCTGGCTTAGGGCCTAGCCGCCAAATGGCGCCGGGCCGACGATGCCGTGGACGTAGCCGATCACCCCCATCAGGACAATCGAAGCAGCAAGGAACATCCCGTCCTTGGCGATCGTTCCCTTCGGGCCGGGCTGCCAGTCAGGCTCCGCGCGGTTGATCACGATCTTCTCGGCGATGGACCAGGCCCACAGGCCGCCGAACAGCACGAACGACGCCGGATCCCAATTGACCAGCAGATGCGCCAGCGCCCACAGACCAAACCCCGTCAGCATCGGGTGCCGCATCTTGTAGAACAGCGCGCCCTTGTGCGGGCCGGGGCTCATGAAATAGATCGCAACCAGCACCAGCAGATTGTTGATGTGCTTCAAATAAGGCGGAACCAGCGCCAGATCGAAGCTTTCGGCAGAGCGGTAGCCGATCACCATCAGCGCAACGCCCGCCACCAGCACCAGCGCCACCACGCCGCGCCCGCCATTGCCCATGGAGGCACGCATCTCCGGCGCCAGCCGTTTGAACAGATGGCCGCCCCACCACAGCAGAAGTCCCAGGATCAACAGTGCCATTTCAGCCTCTCTTTGATGTTAAGCTGATTAACACCTACGCGGAAACCGCAGCGATTGCATCCGCTTTTGCCAGAATCTCGCGCGCCGTTACGACATGCAGGTTCTCAACTATCTTGCCGTCAACCACCGCGACACCCTGCCCTGCGGCCTGGGCCTCATCAAATGCGGCAATCTGACGGCGGGAAGTATCGATCTCCCGCTCGGTCGGGGCAAAGGCCGCATTGGCCACTTCCACTTGCGCCGGGTGGATCAGGGTTTTGCCGTCAAAGCCCATGTCGCGGCCTTGCGCGCATTCGGCGGCCAGCCCCTCCACATCCTTGAAGGCGTTATAGACGCCATCGACAATCACCAGCCCCTCGGCCTTGGCCGCCAGCAGGCACAGGCCCAGCCCTGCCATCATCGGCATCCGGTCGGGGCGGTAGCGGGTCTGCAATTCTTTGGCCAGGTCATTGGTGCCCATCACCATGCCCTGCAGCTTGGGGTGCGCGGCAATCGCAGCCGCATTCAGCATGCCCCGCGGGGTTTCCATCATCGCCCACAGCGGGATGTCACCGGTGATTTCCGCCAACGCATCCAGGTCCTCCGGCGCATTCACCTTGGGCAGCAGAATCGCATCCGGGGCCATCCGCGCTGCTGCTGCTGCGTCACCGCGGCCCCAGGGTGTATCCAGCCCGTTGATCCGCACGATCTTCATCCGCGAACCATAGCCGCCAGCCTTCAGCGCCTGGGCCAAGGTCTCGCGCGCATTGGTTTTTTCATCGGCTGAGACCGCGTCCTCCAGATCAAAGATCACCGCGTCCACCGGCAAGGTCTTGGCCTTCTCCAGCGCACGCGCATTGGAGCCGGGGATATACAAAACCGAACGGTAAGGGCGCGTGCGCGGATCCATGGAGCCTCTCCAAAAGTTATTTTGTTGCGTAAATCGGTACAGATTCGATTGTATACTTTCAAGTACAATTCCGCCGCAGCGCAGCGTAACCTCTCGCGCCATCGCAGCAAGATATTGAAAAAATGTGTGAATTCCCGGCGCACGCCCGATTAACCACTTATCAGCACCTGATTGGCACACTGAAGGGTACCAAGGCACAGCACATCGCCGCCCCACCGGGCCGCATCTGATGCCCGCAGGCATGGGGCCTGCATTTCGAATTGCGTCACACACCGGCCCGAACAGGGACACCGGGGGCTGCCGTCAGGCACCCTGCTCTGTCCGGCCGTTCCGGAAAGGGTAAAACGAGATGAAACACTCATTCTTCGCACTGCCGCTGGCGCTGGCCGCGGTGACCATGGCCGCCGCCCCCGCCGCCGCCCAAAGCCGCAACTGCGCCCCGCGCGAGGCTGTGGTGAAACGGCTGGCGGAAAAATACGGCGAAAGCCGCCAGAGCATTGGCATGGGCCAGCAGGGCATGGTGATGGAAACCTTCGCCTCGGACGAAACCGGCAGCTGGACCATTACGGTAACCACCCCCAACGGCATGACCTGCCTGGTGGCTTCCGGACAGTCTTATGAAGTGCTCGCAGAAGCACTGCCGAACACCGACAGCGACGCCTGAGCAGGTATTGAGGCAGGTTTCCAGGCTGCAGGTTAAGCGGCCGGGGACGCCGCGCGGGCTGGCTGATATGAGCAGACTTCAGACCAGCCCGTCCCAGATCAGCTTGGCACCGGTCACCGTCAGCAGCACATAGGTGAGCGCAAAGAACCAGCGCTCCGGGATCGAATGGTGCAGCTTTACACCCAGCCAGGCCCCCAGAAGGGCAAAGGGCGCCAGGACCAGATCCAGCGTCAAGGTCTCGCGGGTAAAAAGCCCCAGCCCGGCATAAGGCACCGCCTTGACGATGTTGATGGCCCAGAAGATCAGCACTGTGCTGGCCTGGTACTCGGTCTTCCGCAACTTGAGGCTGAGAAGATAGACCGCGGCCGGCGGGCCGCCTGCGTGGCTGACAAAACTGGTGAACCCCACCGCCAGCCCTGCCAGCGCCCCGGCGCCTGTTGACAACGGCGCATCCGCTGCCAGCCGCAGCCCCAGCCGTGCCCGCAGCTGCCACAATACAAAACCAATGGAAACGGCACCGATCAGCACCCGCATCGCATCGGCATCCACCGCCGCATAAAGCCAGGTCCCCAATGCCACACCGGGCAATCCGCCGCCAATCAGCAGCAGCGACGCCCGCAGGTTCCAGCGCCCCCAGTAGGGCTTCAGATTGGCCACGTCGATCAGCATCAGGAGCGGCAGCATCAGCGCCAGCGCGGCGCCCGGCTCCAGCACAAGCGCCAGAATCGACGCGGAGGCAAAGGCTGCGCCAGACCCGAAACCGCCCTTGGACACGCCCGCAAAAACGACCGCCGGGATGGCAAAAACGAAAAACATTGCATCAAACGCCGCCATCACCTGCCCTCCGAAATGCCCAGATTACAGACGGTTTAGCGGTATCAGCACGGTATACACAAGCATACAGAGCCGATTGCCGCAGCGCAGAGCCCTTGCACGGCACGGGTTTACGCCGTAGGCATCAGGAAATTTCAACCGGACCGGAGACATTTTCCAATGGCACGACCCAAAATCGCCCTCATCGGCGCAGGTCAGATCGGCGGCACCCTCGCACATCTCGCAGCCCTCAAGGAACTGGGCGACGTCGTTCTCTTCGACATCGCCGAAGGCATCCCCGAAGGCAAGGCGCTGGACATCGCAGAATCCGGTCCCTCCGAGGGTTTTGACGCCTCCCTGAAGGGCACCCAGTCCTACGAGGACATCGCAGGCGCCGACGTCTGCATCGTGACCGCCGGCGTGCCGCGCAAGCCGGGCATGAGCCGCGACGATCTCCTGGGCATCAACCTCAAGGTGATGAAATCCGTCGGCGAAGGCATCCGCGACCACGCGCCGAACGCCTTCGTGATCTGCATCACCAACCCGCTGGACGCAATGGTCTGGGCGCTGCAGCAATTCTCGGGCCTGCCCGCGAACAAGGTCTGCGGCATGGCCGGCGTTCTGGACTCCGCCCGCTTCCGTCACTTCCTGGCTGAGGAATTCGGCGTCTCCATGAAAGACGTCACCGCGTTTGTGCTGGGCGGCCACGGCGACACCATGGTGCCGTCGGTGCGCTACTCCACCGTTGCAGGGATCCCGCTGCCCGACCTGGTCAAGATGGGCTGGACCACCCAGGAGCGTCTGGACGCCATCCTGCAGCGCACCCGTGACGGCGGCGCAGAAATCGTTGGCCTGCTGAAAACCGGCTCCGCCTTCTATGCGCCGGCAACCTCCGCCATCGAAATGGCCGAGGCCTTCCTGAAAGACCAGAAGCGCGTGCTGCCCTGCGCCGCCTATTGCGACGGCGAACTGGGCGTCAAGGACATGTATGTGGGCGTGCCCACCGTGATCGGCGCCGGCGGCATCGAGAAGGTGGTGAACATCCAGCTGAACGAGGAAGAGCAGGCAATGTTCGACAACTCGGTCAACGCCGTGAAGGGCCTGGTCGAAGCCTGCAAGGGCATCGACGCCTCGCTGGCCTAAGCCCCGCAGCCACCGGAAATCAGAGAGGCCCGCTTGCAGCGGGCCTTTTCTTTTGCGGCGCCGCACCGTGGCCGCCGCTGCCGCTTTTGGCCTATGATGCGGCGAGTGCAGGCTTCGGACCTGCCTCGAATCACCCGCATCAAGCCTTCGTTAAATTGTGATCACACCCCCAAATCCTGTGATCACAAAAGCCGAAAATCTTCCGCATTTCCCTGCCCCCTGTCAAAAAAGCCTTTAACACTTGGCTTTAAGACGGCCTATAAATCAGCAGACAATTGCAGCCAGACGGGACAGTTTCAAATGAACATCCACGAATATCAGGCCAAAGCCCTCCTTCGCAGCTACGGTGCTCCGGTGTCCGACGGACGCGTGGTGCTGCGGGCCGAAGAAGCCAAAACCGCCGCCGGTGAACTCGACGGCCCGCTGTGGGTGGTGAAGGCACAGATCCACGCAGGCGGCCGCGGCAAGGGGTCCTTCAAGGAGGCCGACGCCGGCGAAAAGGGCGGCGTGCGCCTGACCAAATCGGTGGAAGAAGCTGCCGAGGAAGCCAAGAAGATGCTGGGCCGTACCCTGGTCACGCATCAGACCGGCCCGGCCGGAAAGCAGGTGAACCGCATCTACATCGAAACAGGCTCCGGCATCCAGACCGAGCTGTACCTGGCGCTGCTGGTCGACCGCCAGACCTCGCGCATCTCCTTTGTCTGCTCCACCGAGGGCGGCATGGACATCGAGGAAGTGGCCGCTGCCACCCCGGAAAAGATCCTGTCCTTCTCCGTCGATCCGGCCACCGGCTATCAGGCCTACCATGGCCGCCGCATCGCCTTCTCGCTCGGCCTTGAGGGCCAGCAGATCAAGCAGTGCGTCAAGCTCATGGGCCAGCTCTACAAAGCCTTCGTCGAGAAGGACATGGAGATGCTGGAAATCAACCCGCTGATCATCGCCGATGATGGCAACCTCAAGGTGCTGGACGCCAAAGTCGGCTTTGACGGCAACGCGGTCTACCGCCACGCCGACGTGGCTGAACTGCGCGACACCACCGAGGAAGACCCGAAAGAGCTGGAAGCCTCCAAGTACGACCTGAACTACATCGCGCTGGACGGTGAGATCGGCTGCATGGTGAACGGCGCAGGGCTCGCGATGGCCACCATGGACATCATCAAGCTTTACGGCGCCGAGCCTGCCAACTTCCTCGACGTCGGCGGCGGCGCCACCAAGGAGAAGGTGACCGAAGCGTTCAAGATCATCACCTCCGACCCCAACGTCAAAGGCATCCTGGTCAACATCTTCGGCGGCATCATGCGCTGTGACGTGATCGCCGAGGGCGTGGTTGCCGCAGTGAAGGAAGTCGGCCTGAAGGTGCCGCTGGTGGTCCGCCTCGAGGGCACCAACGTCGAGAAGGGCAAGGAGATCATCAACACCTCCGGCCTCGACGTGATCGCCGCCGACAACCTGAAAGACGGCGCCGAAAAGATCGTGAAAGCGGTGAAAGGCTGACCAGACCTATGAAATTGGTGATTGCAACTGGCACACTTGCAGTGTTTTTGGCGGCCTGTAATGTTTCTACTGATCAGGTATCGAAGGCACCTCAATCTGTAGCTTCGACGCAAAATGCAGGTGCCTACCGATCTGAGATGCCCAACGTCATTGAAGCATGCGTCGCACTCGGCAAGGACGACCCAACAAAGTTCAATAGTCTGAAAGCTTCTGGTTTTAAGGGGCTTGGAAACTTCAGGCGTTGGGAAATCGGCTCGCCGACTTCAGGCTTGCTGCTGCTGAGCAATGGGGGCACCAATTGCAAAGTTGGCCACTTTGAAGGGCCTGACGCTGCTCGGGTGTCTCTGCCTGATGTATTACTCTCAAGCCTGTCAAAGCTTGGCTTTGAGAAGCAAACCCGTAGGGATCGCAGAGGCCGCCCCGAAGAGTACTTTGTGAGGGGCAACGACGTGCTCTGGGTTGAACCAAAGGTAAGGCACCGCACCGAGCATGGATTGACGTCTCAAACCATTGCTCTGCGGAGTATACATGACTCTCAACCGCTGTAGGAACTGAGGGAGGTTCGAAGGGACCTCCCTAGCAAAGCAAAACTTGCAGGAGCCAACTCGATGGCAGCCCACACTGGTGAAAGCAATATGCACCCTTGTCAGCGCTTCCCCGAAGTACCGGGTAAGTGCCTCTTGCGACAGGACCAAGCCGAGTGAAAGCCACCGTCTACCTCATAGGCTTGCAGCAGGCCACGGGCCGGGCCGCGCTGATGCAGCAGGAGCTGGATCAGGCCGGGCTCTCGGCTGTGCGCATCGATGCGGTGGACAGTACTCAGGTCAGCCGCGGGGAGATGCTGCAGCAATGCGCTTCTGAGGGCAACTGGGGCTATTTCCAGACCAAGGACATGGCCTGCACTCTCAGCCATGCCAAGGCCTGGGAAGCATTCCTGGCCTCGGACGCCGATGTTGCCCTGATCCTGGAGGATGACGTCTTCCTGTCGCCCGACACCGGCGCCTGGCTGGCGGATCTTTCCTGGTGGCCTGCAGATGCCGGCATCGTCAAGTTCGAACGCTGGCGGGCCAAGAAACTGCAAGTGGCGCTTGGCAAGGGCGGCTTCACCCATCTGGGCCGCGAGGTGCGCCCGATGCTGTCGCGTCACGCCGGCGGTGCGGCTTATGTGATCTCGCGCAAGGCTGCGCAGCACCTGCTGGACAGCCGCCCGTTCTGCATCACGCTCGACAACCTGCTGTTCAATTTCGATGCCTCGCGGCCTGCGCGCAGCATCAAGGTCTATCAGGTGCAGCCAGCACTCGCCGAACAGGGTAACGAGGCGCCCGGCGAAGTGGGCGTCGGCCCGCCGCGCTACCGGCCCAAGGGCTGGCCGCTGATCCGCCAGAAACTCCGGCGCGGGATATACGAATTCCGCGGCGGCTTCCGAATACTTCCCAGCGTGGTCCTGGGGCGGGCCACCCTCGAAAAAATCCGCTTCGACGGCCGTTCCCTGGCCACCCCGCAGACCCAACACACACATACCGCTTGAAGGAACCGAAACATGGCAGTCCTCATCGACGAAAACACCAAGGTCATCTGTCAGGGCTTTACCGGCTCGCAGGGCACTTTCCACTCCGAACAGGCCATCGCCTACGGCACCAAGATGGTCGGCGGCGTAACCCCCGGCAAAGGCGGCCAGACCCACCTGAACCTGCCGGTCTTCAACTCCGTGCATGAAGCCAAGCATGTGACCGAGGCCAACGCCTCGGTGATCTACGTGCCGCCGCCGTTTGCCGCGGACTCGATCCTTGAGGCAATCGACGCCGAAATGGAAGTGATCGTCGCCATCACCGAAGGCATCCCGGTGCTCGACATGATGAAGGTGAAGCGCGCGCTGGAGAACTCCTCTTCCATCCTGATCGGTCCCAACTGCCCCGGCGTGATCACCCCGGATGCCTGCAAGATCGGCATCATGCCCGGCCACATCCACCGCCGCGGCTCCGTCGGCGTGGTGTCCCGCTCCGGCACCCTGACCTATGAGGCGGTGAAGCAGACCACCGACGTGGGCCTGGGCCAGTCGACCTGCGTCGGTATCGGCGGCGACCCGATCAAGGGCACTGAGCATATCGACGTGCTGGAATGGTTCCTGGCTGACGACGAGACCGAAAGCATCATCATGATCGGCGAAATCGGCGGCTCCGCCGAGGAAGAGGCGGCGCAGTTCCTGGCCGATGAGGCCAAGAAGGGCCGCAAGAAGCCGGTTGCTGGCTTCATTGCCGGGCGCACCGCCCCTCCGGGCCGCCGCATGGGCCACGCGGGTGCCATTGTCGCCGGCGGCAAGGGCGGCGCCGAGGACAAGATCGAAGCGATGAAATCCGCAGGCATCGTGGTCGCCGAAAGCCCGGCCGGCCTGGGTGAAGCGGTGCTGAAAGCGATCGGCAAGTAAGATGTTTCGGCGCCCCGAAGGCACGCCAACAATGACAAAGGAGAGTGCGGCATCTGCGCTCTCCCCGCACCCAATGCGCGGCGTCTTGGAGCCTTTGCAATGCGCTCTGCAACATATGGTCAACGCCAGCGTAGAGTACACCAGAGACTGGGATCCTAGTCGTGAACTTGCTGCTGCTGGCCTGAAACAAGACAACTCAGATGCCACTTGGGCAGAATTTGAAAACGATGTGAAAGCAGCAGAAATTACCCTTGATCCAACCACGGCAGAACGGATTGCGAGCAGAGTTCTGGCTCAAGCAGCACCGGAAGACGTTCGGAATCCCATTTTTTCTGCGCAACGCCAATTTCGAGAGAAGCACGCTGACAATACTTGGCTTTGGGTCGAAAAAATGCGGGAAGAAGCCTCAGGAACAATCTGGACTAACTCTGAGAAAGATCTCAGTGTTTTTGCTGCTCCGTTTGATCGGCAGGCAATGTCTCGGCGAAACCGTCCTCAAATGGGGTTTTGCTTTATCAGCAACACTGAAAAACGTGACGCCCCAGACATTCGCCTCTACAAAAGCCTATTCTGCAACTCAGGGCTTATTGAGCGGTTTACTCCGAAACCATCTGCTTACAGGCAAATCAGAATGGCTCGTTTTAGCCAGCCAAGTCAGGACGGATCGTTCGTCTATGAAGGCCTCGACCAGATGAATGGCCGCAACCGCTATGAACTAAATTTACGAATTTCTGTGAAAGACAGTTTCGCGCCACGCTGGGAAAGCGCCAGCCCAACAATCTACCTTTTTGCGGCGTTCGACGCGTCCATAATGGTGTGACAAAGATCAGATCGAGAACCCATGGCCTACCAATTGAACAACGCCCAATTCCGCATCTGCTCCTTCGTCAGGGGCCAAAACACAAAACGTGGCAGCATAGCAGCCGTCCTCAGCCTCGCCCTTCTAACCGCCACTTCCGCCGCGGCTATCACCACGCCGGTGCAGGGGGTGCTGAATTTCGAGCCCGGCACCAGCATCGACGACGTCCAGGCCCGTATCGAAACCGAAATCTGCAAGGGCGCCAGTTCCGTGACCATCACCTCCGGCCCGGAACAATCGCTCGACCCGACCAAGGAACAGGTCACGTTCCAGTGTGAACCCTGACCTGCCCCAACAACCGCATACCGACTCTTCGGGAGCTTAAGATGACCGACCAATCGCCCAACGACCTCTTCCACGCCTCCTCCTTCATGCAGGGGCACAATGCGGAGTATCTGGAGCAGCTTTATGCCCGTTACGCCAATGACCCCAATGCGGTGGATGCCGCCTGGGCCGAGTTCTTCCGCCAGATGGGCGACGCCGAACTGGACGTGAAGGCAGAGGCCAAGGGCCCCTCCTGGGCGCGCGGCGACTGGCCGCCGGCCCCCAATGACGATCTGACCGGCGCGCTGACTGGCGAATGGCCGGCCCCGGCGGAGGCCAAGGGCGCGGGCAAGAAGATCAAGGACAAGGCCGCCGCCAAGGGCGTCGAGGTCACCGATGATCAGATCCAGCGCGCGGTGCTGGACTCGATCCGCGCGCTGATGCTGATCCGCGCCTACCGGATCCGCGGCCATCTGGCGGCCGATCTTGATCCGCTGGGTATGCGCGCAAGCGCCAGCCACCCGGAACTGGATCCGAAATCCTACGGCTTCACCGATGCCGACATGGACCGGCCGATTTTCCTCGACAACGTGCTGGGCCTGCAGGTCGCCACCATGCGCCAGATCGTGGAGATCGTGAAACGCACCTACTGCGGCACCTTTGCGCTGCAGTACATGCATATCTCCGACCCGGAGCAGGCCAGCTGGCTGAAGGAGCGGATCGAGGGCTACGACAAGGAAATCACCTTCACCCGCGAGGGGCGCAAGGCGATCCTGAACAAGATGGTCGAGGCCGAGGGTTTCGAGAAGTTCCTGCACGTCAAATACACCGGCACCAAGCGGTTCGGCCTGGACGGCGGCGAGAGCCTCATCCCGGCGATGGAACAGATCATCAAGCGCGGCGGCGCCCTGGGTGTGCGCGACATCGTGATCGGCATGCCGCACCGCGGCCGCCTCAATATCCTCGCCAATGTGATGCAGAAGCCCTACCGGGCGATCTTCAACGAGTTCCAGGGCGGCAGCTTTAAGCCCGAGGATGTGGACGGCTCCGGCGACGTGAAATACCACCTTGGCGCGTCGTCCGACCGCGAATTCGACGGCAACAACGTGCACCTCAGCCTGACCGCCAACCCGTCCCACCTTGAGGCGGTGAACCCGGTGGTTCTGGGCAAGGTCCGCGCCAAGCAGGACCAGCTGGGCGACACCGACCGCAGCCAGGTGCTGCCGATCCTGCTGCACGGCGATGCGGCCTTTGCAGGCCAGGGCGTGGTGGCGGAATGCTTTGCCCTGTCGGGCCTCAGGGGCCACAAGGCCGGCGGCACCATGCATATCGTGGTGAACAACCAGATCGGCTTCACCACTGCACCGCATTTCTCGCGCTCCTCTCCCTACCCCACCGACAATGCGCTGGTGGTTGAGGCACCGATCTTCCACGTTAACGGCGACGACCCGGAGGCTGTGGTGCATGCGGCCAAGGTCGCCACCGAGTTCCGCCAGAAGTTCCACAAGGATGTCGTGCTGGACATCTTCTGCTACCGCCGCTTCGGTCACAACGAAGGCGACGAGCCGATGTTCACCAACCCCTTGATGTACAAGAAAATCAAGGGCCACAAGACCACGCTCACCCTCTACACCGACCGGCTGGTCAAGGACGGCCTCATCCCCGAGGGCGAGATCGAGGACATGAAGGCGGCCTTCCAGGCGCATCTGAATGAAGAGTTCGAGACCGGCAAGAACTACAAGCCCAACAAGGCCGACTGGCTGGACGGGCGCTGGTCGCATCTGGACAAGAAAGACGCCGACTACCAGCGCGGCCGCACCGCGATCAAACCGGAGACGCTGGCCGAGATCGGCAACGCGCTCAGCCGGGTGCCCGAAGGCTTCCCGCTGCACCGCACCGTCGGCCGGGTTCTGGATGCGCGCGGCAAGATGTTCGAAACCGGTGAAGGCTTTGACTGGGCCACCGGCGAGGCGCTGGCCTTTGGCTCGCTGATGACCGAAGGCTATCCGGTCCGCCTTGCGGGCCAGGACGCCACCCGCGGCACCTTCTCCCAGCGCCATTCCGGCATCGTCAACCAGGAGACCGAGGAGCGCTACTATCCGCTCAACAACATCCGTGCGGGCCAGGCCCAGTACGAGGTGATCGACTCGGCCCTGTCCGAATATGCGGTGCTGGGTTTTGAATACGGCTACTCGCTGGCGGAACCCAATGCGCTCACGCTGTGGGAGGCCCAGTTCGGCGATTTCGCCAACGGCGCCCAGATCATGTTCGACCAGTTCATCTCCTCGGGCGAGAGCAAATGGCTGCGGATGTCAGGCCTTGTCTGCCTGCTGCCGCACGGGTTCGAGGGCCAGGGGCCGGAGCACTCCTCTGCCCGTCTGGAGCGCTTCCTGCAGATGTGCGGCCAGGACAACTGGATCGTCGCCAACTGCACCACGCCGGCGAACTACTTCCACATCCTGCGCCGCCAGCTGCACCGCACCTTCCGCAAGCCGCTGATCATGATGACCCCGAAATCGCTGCTGCGCCACAAACTGGCGGTCAGCAAGGCAGAGGAGTTCACCACAGGCTCCAGCTTCCACCGGGTACTGTGGGACGACGCGCAGCACGGCAACTCCGACACCCGGCTGGCGGCGGACGACAAGATCAAGCGCGTGGTGATGTGCTCCGGCAAGGTCTACTACGACCTGCTGGAAGAACGCGACGCCCGCGGCATCACCGACGTCTACCTGATGCGGATCGAGCAGTTCTACCCGTTCCCCGCCATCTCGATGGTGAAGGAGCTGGAACGCTTCAAGCAGGCGGAAATGGTCTGGTGCCAGGAAGAGCCCAAGAACCAGGGCGCCTGGACCTTCATCGAGCCCAACATCGAATGGGTGCTGACCCGCATCGGCGCCAAGCACACCCGGCCCGTCTATGCAGGCCGCGCCACTTCGGCCTCGCCTGCAACCGGCCTGGCCAGCGAACACAAAGCCCAACAAGCAGCCCTCGTGAACGAAGCGCTGAGCATCTGAGGATAAAGAGACATGACAACCGAAGTCCGCGTACCCACTCTGGGCGAATCCGTGACCGAGGCCACCGTGGCCACCTGGTTCAAGAAGCCCGGCGACAGCGTCAATGCCGATGAAATGCTCTGCGAGCTGGAAACCGACAAGGTGACGGTCGAGGTGCCTTCGCCCGCCGCCGGCACATTGGGCGAGATTGTCGCCGCAGAAGGCGACACCGTCGGTGTCGACGCGCTGCTGGCCACCCTGACTGAGGCCAACGGCGCCGCCGCAGCCCCTGCCGCGCCCTCTGCTGGAAAGCCGGCAGCACCGGCTCCGGCTGCTGCGCCCTCCGGCGGCGACGGCACCCCGGTGCCGGTCATGGTTCCCGCACTTGGCGAGTCGGTCTCCGAGGCGACCGTTTCGTCCTGGTTCAAGAAGGTGGGCGACACCGTCGCGCAGGATGAAATGCTGTGCGAGCTGGAAACCGACAAGGTCTCCGTCGAGGTGCCCGCACCCGCGGCCGGCGTTCTGACTGAGATCATGGCCGCTGAAGGCGCCACCGTGCAGGCCTCCTCGCAGCTGGGTGTGATTGCCTCCGGCGCCGCCGGTGCTGCTGCCGCACCTGCCGCAGCCCCTGCCCCGGCAGCCGCTGCCACCGGTTCCAAGGACGTCGCCAACGCGCCCTCCGCCGAGAAAGCCATGGCAGAGGCCGGCATCAGCGCCGATCAGGTCACCGGCTCGGGCCGTGACGGCCGCATCATGAAGGAAGACGTCGCCGCGGCCGTGGCCGCCGCCAAGGCAGCACCCGCAGCCGCGCCTGCACAGGCGCCCGCCCAGGTCCGCGGCCCCGTCACCGCCGATGACGCTGCGCGCGAAGAGCGGGTGAAGATGACCCGCCTGCGCCAGACCATCGCCAAGCGCCTGAAGGACAGCCAGAACACCGCTGCCATGCTGACCACCTACAACGAGGTCGACATGACCGAGGTGATGGCGCTGCGCAACGAGTACAAGGACCTGTTCCTGAAGAAACACGGCGTAAAACTGGGCTTCATGTCCTTCTTCACCAAGGCCTGCTGCCACGCGCTGAAGGAAGTGCCGGAAGTCAACGCCGAGATCGACGGCACCGACATCGTCTACAAGAACTACGTCCACATGGGCATCGCCGCAGGCACGCCCACGGGTCTGGTGGTGCCGGTGATCCGCGACGCCGACGCGATGTCCTTTGCCTCCATCGAAAAGGCGATTGCCGAAAAAGGCGCCCGCGCCCGCGACGGCAAGCTGTCGATGGCGGAAATGCAGGGCGGCACCTTCACCATCTCCAACGGCGGCGTCTACGGCTCGCTGATGTCCTCGCCGATCCTGAACCCGCCGCAGTCCGGCATCCTGGGCATGCACAAGATCCAGGACCGCCCGATGGCGATCAATGGCAAGGTGGAAATCCGCCCGATGATGTATCTGGCGCTGAGCTATGACCACCGCATCGTCGACGGCAAAGGCGCCGTGACCTTCCTGGTCCGCGTCAAGGAAGCGCTGGAAGACCCGCGGCGTTTGCTGATGGATCTGTAAAATTTGCTCCAGCTGATTTTCAGGACATACCTGTGGCAGGGGTCCACCCTGCCACTATTTAGGAAACAATATGAAGCGAACAACAGCATTTGCTATTTCAGGCGCAGCCATCGGCTTTTTTGCGGGATCGTCAATGGGCATCGCTACGGGCGGCGACGCCTATAATGCTGCCGTTTTTTTAACCCCGTTAGGTGCGTTCGTCGGGTGGGTTTTAGCATTGCGCAACTCAGCCATAAGCTCCGCCAATGAGGACACTGTGCAATCAAAAGCCTCGACTGAAGACCCTGCGCGAACGCAAAGCAACGTTCCACAGTTGGTCGAGGGGGCTTTGGCACTTCTGGCTTCGATGTGGAATTTCCAAATCGACATGCTCAAGGCGATAGGTCTTCTCGACACCTTTGTTCGGCAACCCATGCTATTTGCAGGTCTAGCGATAGTAATATCCGTATTTCTTCCGCCGTTTCTACCCGTGTATTTTTGCGCTTGGCTAGGCGCAAATCATTTTGGGCTGTCAAAGGAAAACAGTTACCGAGTGGCAGTTAAATGATGAGGTATTCTGGTTTCCCCATCCGAATAGAGCGCGCGCACTCTAGGGCAGAAGGCCATTTGAGCCTCCCATGACCCTTCCGCTCTGGGGCCTTGTCTGCCTCTCGATCCTCGCCCTGATCCACGTGAGCTGCGACAGTTTCCTGCTGAAGCTCTCTGTGGGCAACGCTTGGACCGCAGGCCCGCGCGACACCGGCGTCAGCCGCAACGCGCTGGCGGGGCGGGCGCGGCGAGCCTTCACCAATTTCCTGGAAACCGCCCCGGTCTTCATCAGCTTGGCATTGGTCGCGGAACTGGCGAGTCTGCACAGCGCGCTGATCTCCGCCGGGATCTACACTTATCTCGGGGGCCGCGCCCTCTACCTGCCTGCCTACCTCAGCGGCGTGCCCTATCTGCGCACCGCCATCTGGCTGATTGCCACCAGCGGCCTTGCCGCGATGCTCGCGGGGGTGCTCCTCGCATGAGCTTTCACCTTTACAAAAATACTCCGGGGGGTGAGGCCCGTCTTGGAAACCGCCTGGGGGGCGGTTTCAGGGCCGAACGGGGCGGAGCCCCACTGCGCATGGGCCGGGGGCAGCGCCCCCATTCGGAAAGCAGTGCCTCAAGCCCCCCGTCAGTTGAGTGGAATCAAAGCGCTCCTCGCCCCATCCGGTGCATCCTTCTTCCAGAACGGACAAAGGAGTAACACCGATGGCAACCCATGTTCTCTGGCAGGCCGATGTGGCCGATTTCAACGCCTGGCTGACCGTGTTCCGGCAGGACAAGCGCAACCGGCAGGCCGCGGGCATCACCGATCTGAACGTCTGGAGCGATCCGGACCAGAAAAACCACGCCGTGGCGCTGTTTGCGATCACCGACTTGGCGAAGGCCCGCGCCTTCTTCGGCTCGGAAGAGCTTGCCATGCACCTTGAACGCGACGGGGTCACCAATATCTCGATCAAGATGTTGACCCCCGTCTGATCATCAGACCACTATCCCCTAATGCGTGTTCCGCTGAACGGAACCGGGGAGAAACGAGGAAAACCGACCCATGTCCCAATATGACGTCATCGTAATCGGCGCCGGTCCCGGCGGCTATGTCTGCGCCATCCGCTGCGCCCAGCTGGGACTGAAGACAGCGGTTGTCGAGGGCCGCGAGACCCTCGGCGGCACCTGCCTGAACGTGGGCTGCATTCCCTCCAAGGCGCTGCTGCATTCGACCCATCTGCTGCATGAGGCAGAGCACAACTTTGCCCATATGGGCCTCAAGGGCAAAAGCCCGTCGGTCGATTGGGACCAGATGAAGGCCTACAAGGACGAGGTGATCGGCCAGAACACCGGCGGTATCGAGTTTCTGTTCAAGAAGAACAAGATCGACTGGATCAAGGGCTGGGCCTCCATTCCGGCGGCCGGCAAGGTGCAGGTCGGCGATGAGGTGCATGAGGCCAAAAACATCGTGATCGCCTCCGGCTCGGTGCCTGCCTCCATTCCGGGCGTCGAGATCGACGAGAAGATCGTGGTCTCCTCCACCGGCGCGCTGGAGCTGCCGAAGATCCCCAAGAAGCTGGCGGTGATCGGCGCCGGCGTGATCGGGCTGGAGCTGGGCTCTGTCTATGCCCGCCTTGGCTCGGAAGTGACCGTGGTCGAGTACATGGACGCGGTCTGCCCCGGCATGGACAAGGACGTGCAGCGCTCCTTCAAGCGGATCCTGGAAAAGCAGGGTCTCAACATCATCCTGGGCGCCGCGGTGCAGGGTGTGGAGACCTCCAAGACCAAGGCCAAGGTCAAGTACCAGCCCAAGAAGGGCGGCGACGAGGTCACGCTGGACGCCGACGTGGTGCTGGTTGCCACCGGCCGCAAGCCCTACTCCGAGGGGCTGGGGCTCGATGCGCTTGGCATCAAGATGACCGAACGAGGCCAGATCGCCACCGACAACCACTGGCGCACCAGCCTGCCCGGCATCTATGCCATCGGTGATGTGATCGAAGGCCCGATGCTGGCGCATAAGGCCGAGGATGAGGGCATGGCCGTGGCCGAGGTGATTGCCGGCAAGCATGGCCATGTGAACTACGGTGTCATTCCGGGCGTCGTCTACACCACGCCCGAGGTGGCCACTGTTGGCCAGACCGAGGACGCGCTGAAGGCGGCAGGCCACAAGATCAAGGTGGGCAAGTTTATGTTCATGGGCAACGCCCGCGCCAAGGCCGTCGGCCAGGCCGAGGGCGGTTTTGTCAAGATCATCGCCGACAAGGAGACCGACCGCATCCTGGGCGCCGCCATCATCGGCCCGGCAGCGGGCGACATGATCCACGAGCTGTGCGTGGCAATGGAATTCGGCGCCTCCGCCGAAGACGTGGCCCTGACCTGCCACGCCCATCCGACCTATTCTGAGGCTGTGCGCGAAGCCGCACTGGCTTGCGGCGACGGGCCGGTCCACAGCTAAGCCGGACTGCCTTCGGGCACGGCATGAGTCAGGCAGCCCGGCTGCCTGACTTTCTTCATTTTTTACTCATAAATTTGCCCCGGACGGACCGCTACCTGCGGTTGAATTAATTTCTATTAAGGATCCCGCGATATGCGCAAATTCACGACCGCCGCCCTGGCCGGCCTTCTGCTGGTGTCGCTGTCAGGAGAAGCCGAAGCAAGGCGCTCGGGCGGCAGCTCATCCCAGAACCTGCTCTTTGTCGACAGCACCAAGATTGAAATTGACGGCGCCCCTTATGCGCTTTGCCATCTGGTGAAAGACGACGCCATCCTGTTCATTAACTATCTGCGGCGCCTGGAAGGCTACGCATTGGCCGCCAACAAGTGCAACAGCGATCAGTACATCGCCCTGACCGCCGAAGCCCTGGCCGGCGCAAAGGCCGCGGGAGAAATCAGCCAATCGGTTCCAGATGAACCCGAACTGTCCGCCGGGGCCATGATTGAGGGCCATTGGGGCTGGGCTCTGGTTGTTCTTGCTCTGGGCCTGTTTGGTGTCCGCGCAAAGAAATCCCGGGACCGCCGCAATCAGCGCCAGGCGATGATGGGCAGTGCCTCTCCTGCTGCAGCTGCAATCCTTGACGCGATGTGTCATGCGGCCAAGGCGGATGGCCATGTCGCTGACGCCGAAGTTGCCGGGATTGCCGCTGCCGCGCGGGAAATGACAGGCGAGAGCTTTGCACCGGAAATGGTCCGGCAAATGGCGGAACTGGCCGAGGCAGCCCCCAAGGAAGGTGACTTCAAGCGCCTGGTCAAGGGCCGGACCGAAGCTGAGAAAGAGGTGATGATGCGCGGTGTTCTCTTTGTCGCCGCCTCTGACGGCACATTGGACGGCAAGGAGCAGAAATTCGTCGGCATGCTGGCCAAGGCCATGAAAATGCGCAAGGAAAAGATCCACCAGCTGCTGGCCGAAGCCGCCAATGCAAGACAGCAGCGCGCAGCGTCGTAATCTGCCAGGACAAAACAACGGCCAGTTGCCGCAGCTGGCCGTTTTCGTTTGGCAACCCGCCTGCTGCCGGCTTTAGTGCGCGGGTGACGCAGATACAGGAGACCCGCTTATGTCCGTTTCACTGCAAGTGATCTATCCCGTCAGCGATGGCAGTCACTTTGATCACGGCTATTATGCCACTACCCATATGGCGCTGGTGGATCAGCACATCGCCCCTCATACGCAAAGCATCGTTGTGACCAAGGGGCTGGCCGGCGGTCCGGATGTGCCTGCCCCGTTCCATGCTGTCGCCACCATGGTCTTTGCCAACGAGGCGGCAATGAACACCGCAATGCAGGCTGCAGGCCCCGCGTTGGAAGACCTTCCGAATTTCACCAATGTGCAGCCACAGATCCTGATCGGAGAGGTCGTGCGCTAACCAGCGCCGGGCTGGCGCCCTTGGCGCTTGGCCCGGCCACTGCCCTCTCCGCGGCTGGCGTCAGCTTGCGCGTCCGCTCTTGCGGGCTTTGCTGCCCCGTTTCAGGCGGCGCGCGGCCTTGACGAAGGGGATGGAATAAAGCTTCCAGCAAGTGTCCATCTCCATCGGTTTCATGCCCGCGACGCCGAATTTCACATCGCGGTTGTCCTCCGGCATTTCATAGGTGCCGAAAATCACGTCCCAGACCGGAAACATGAAGGCAAAGTTCTTGTCGAAATGATCCGGATGGCAGCTGTGATGCACATGATGATGGGCGGGCGACGGGAACACCTTGGACCAGATGCCGGGCCAGCGCAGCCAGACGTGGGAATGGCGCAGGTTGTAGGCCAGGATGTTGAAGACGAACATCAGGATGGGCACGCCCAGAATGCTGGGAACACTCGGCACCACCGCGGCATACTGGTAGACACCGCCCGCAACCGCCCCGTAGCCCGCGCCGATCAGCAGCAGATAGAAAAAATTGTCCACCGGGTGCTCGCGGTAGTTGGACAGCGGATGCATCACCTCGGCGCTGTGGTGCACCTTGTGAAATTCCCACAGGATCGGCACCTTGTGCTGCAGGTAGTGCACGGTATAGCCGATCAGATCGAGCACGATCGTGCTGACCAGCATGTAGCCGATCACGATGCCCCAGCCCGCGGCGCCCTCGGCGGTGACGGGAAGAGAGGTGATCGCATGGCCGGTGATCCAGCGGAACACCAGGGCAGCAGTGCCGGCAAACAGGCCGAGCAGCAGGAAATGCGCCAGCAGTTTGTGAAAGAAGAAATAGCGCACGTCGAGCCAGGCCGAAGGATGCGACCACACCGACTTGGGAAACAGGAACCCCAGGAAGGACCCCTCAGCGGCATTTCGGCTCTGCTTGCGCTGGAACAGGTAGACCCCGTAGGCCGCCAGAACGGAGGTCGCGATATAGACGTAGAAAACGCGCTGCCCCGGATCGAGAAAAGCCAAAAAAACATCTCTGGCATAAGCCAGATAGGAAGCCAGGAATTCGCTCATTCTTTTACTGCCCGCTCTTCTGCTGCCTGCTGTTGGCACTTGCTGCGCGCCTCTGGCATGCCCCCGCCACCGGCCGGCGGCTTGCCGCGCATTCTTGCGGTAAGGCTAGCCTGTTTCGGGCAAACCGTCACCCCGGCAAATTGGAGCCTGTGCCTCCTGCTCACAGCCGAAACAGCCGGTCAGGCCAGCGGATCAGGCCTTGGCGGCAGCCTGGCCGGGATCAAAGCCGGCTTCGCGCATCAGCGCGTCTGAGCGGCTTTCGACCCGCTCTTCCAGCTGCGCCATGAAGTCGTCGCGGGCGATCCCCGGCTGCATCGGTTCCAGGAATTCCACCACTGCCAGGCCCGGCTTTCGGTAGATCCCGGTACGGGGCCAGAACACGCCGACATTGGTGGCAGCCGGCACGCAGGGCTGGTTCAGCCCGTCATAGAGAACCGCGGTCCCGATCTTGTAGGGTTTCCTGGCGCCGGGCGCCACGCGGGTGCCTTGCGAATAGATGATCAGCTGCCCCGGCTCCGCGCTTTCCTTGGCAACATCCTTGACCATCTTGGCAATCGCCGCGCCGCGCTTGCCGCGGTTCACGGGCACACAGCCCAGCCGTTTGGCGTAGACGCCAATAACGGGCGTCCACATCAGCTCTTTCTTCATGATGAACCGGGCCGAGGGCACCGCATTGAAGATCATCAGGATATCCAGGAAACTCTGGTGCTTGGCGGCGACGATCACCTCGCCCTCGGGCACCTGCCCGCGCACTTCGCTGCGGATGCCGACCATCCAGCGGGCGGTCCACAACGACCAGCGGGCATAGGTCTTGCAGGCCGTGCGCGCACCCTTGGGCGACACCATTGCCCAGGGTGCAAACACGATGCCCAGCACCAGCATCGCCAGATACATCTGCGTGATGAAGACCAGCGAGCGCAGCCATTGGATCGGGTTTTTCATGACAGTTCCCCCAGACGTTTGGTGGCCGCCCGGGTGGTGGCGGCAAAGGCCACCAGCGCGCCCAGTGGCGGGATCAGCAAGGGCGCCAGCCAGCCCCAGCCCTGAAGGCCAAGCCCGGTCAGGAAACCGCCCTCAGCAGAGGCTTCCGGCATCAGAAAGACCCCGATCATACCCGCGGCCACACCAACGGCGGTGCCGGTCAGCGCCCGCAGGGTGAAGCGGCGGATGAAAGCCTGGGCGATATAGCTGTCGAGCGCGCCGACCAGCCGCAGCACTTCGATCACTTGGGCGTTTGCGGCCAGGGCGGCATTGGCGGCCAGGGTGATCATCGCCGCAGTGGCGCCGCCGATCAGCAGGATCGAAACCCAGGCCAGGCGGCGCAGCGCCTGGGCCGCATCCACCAGCGGCGCCCGCCAGCGGGTGTGATCATCCAGCACCGCGCCCGGAACCTCGGCCTGCAGCCGCAGCCGCAAGCCCTGGGCATCATACCCCGCATCATCGCCCGTGACTTCGATCAGCTGCGGCAGCGGCAGGTCCCCGACCGGCACGCCAGCCCCGAACCAGGGCGCCAGCAAGGCCGCCTGCTCCTCACCGGTCAGCGCCCGCGCAGTGGCCACACCGGGCGTCTGGCGCAGGATTTCCAGCGCTGCCTCGGTCTGTGCCGCGCGCTGCTCCGCCGGGGCGTTGATGCGCAGAGTGGCGGCCCGGGCCAGCTCCTCGGCCCATTGGTCGGCCAGCCGGCCCGAGGCCATCGACAGCGCCAGCGCAAAAACCGTGAGGAACGCCATCGCGCCGGAGACAAACAGGGTCAGCTGGGCGGTAAAGCCGCTCGGCGGCACCACCCGGTCCGCCTGGGCGTCGCCCAGGATCAGCTTGCGCAGCCTGCCTTCGGTCATAGGTCCGCCCCCGCCAGTTGCAGCTGCCGGTTGGAAATCCGCAGCACCCGCGCCTGCACCTGGTTCTTGGCAGCCCGGATCAGCGACAGGTCATGGGTGGCAACCAGGATGGTCTTGCCCATCCGGTTCAGCTCCACCAGCAGCTGCAGCAGCCGCTGCGACATTTCCCAGTCCACATTGCCGGTCGGCTCATCGGCGATGATCACATCCGGCGACAGGATCACCGAACGGGCCAGCGCCGCCCGCTGGCGCTCGCCGCCCGACAATTCCGGCGGCAGCGCGTGGGCACGCTCGCTGAGGCCCACCCAGTTCAGCAGTTCCTGCAGGTTGGCTTCCTCGTGGCTCAGCTCGCGCCCCGAGACCAAGAGCGGCAGCGCGATGTTCTCAATCACCGGCAGATGATCCAGGAACCGGCAGTCCTGATGCACAACGCCGACCCGGCGGCGCAGATAGGCCATCTGGTCGCGGTCCAGCCCGTGCACATCCATGTTGAAGGCGCGCACCCGGCCCGCGGTCGGCATCAGCGCGCCATAGCACAGCTTCAGCAGCGTGGTCTTGCCCGCGCCGGACGGGCCGGTCAGGAAATGGAACGAGCCCGGCGCCAGCTGCACAGACACCTCGTGCAGCAGCTCGCCGCCGCCGTAGTTGTAGCCCACATTTTCCAGCTCGATCACTGCTGCCCCCTGAACGCGCCTGTTAATTGCGCCCGGCTGTTTTGCCCCAAGGGGCCGGCAGTTTCAATGGGGGCTCTGTTGCCGGGAAACCCGCGTGCGTGCTGTTGCCGCATTTGCCACTTTCACCGCCTGTGGGGGATGCCTATAATCCTTGGAAAAACAATCTGCCGCCTGCAGGGCGGCGGGATGGTGCCGAGGAGAGCATGATGCGCCTGACCTGCCCGAATTGCGCAGCGCAATACGAAGTGCCCGAGGATGTGATCCCGCCCGAGGGGCGCGATGTGCAGTGCTCGAACTGCGGCCAGACCTGGTACCAGGCGGCAGCGGGCACCGCTGAAGCCGGCGCAGAGGACGCGCTGGAGAACATCGGGATCGAAGAAGCCTTTGCCCGCGCGGCGGAAGCAGAGGCACGGGAGAAGGCTGAGCGGGAGCTGGCGGCAAAGGCGGAACAGGACGCTGCAGCGAAAGCGGAACGGGACGCCGAAGCAGAACGGGAAAGAGCAGCGCAAGCTGAGCAGGACGCCGGGCAGCAGCCGGAAGCTTCACCAGAGGCTGATCTGGAAGACAGCACGCCAGAAGATACGGCGCAAGAAGCCGTCCCGGAACTGACGGATGAGACGGAATCCGCCGCTGCGCCGCAGGACCGCTTTGAAGAAGACGCGGATGACCAGTCCGGCGGTCACGGCGAGGGCGAAGAAGAAGACCTTCACGCCGAAGACCCCCCGCAGCCGCAGCGCGGGCGCACACTGGACCCGGAAATGTCTGATATCCTGCGCGAGGAAGCTGCGCGCGAGGCTGAGCTGCGCAAGGCAGAGGCACAAAGCCTGGAAATCCAGCCCGATCTTGGGCTGGAGGGCGCAGCACCCGTGGATGACGAAGCAGCCCGCCGCAGCCGTCAGGCCCGCGACCGGATGGCGCGGATGCGCGGCGAGGACCCGCGCCAGCTGGCTGCCGCCGAAGGCGGCTCGCGCAAGGAGCTGCTGCCGGACATCGAGGAAATCAACTCCACCCTGCGTTCCGCCGGCACTGCGGCAACCGCACCGCAAGCGGATCCTGAAGACGTGCCGGTACGGCGTAAAAGCGGCTTTGCCCGCGGCTTTGCAGTGTCGCTGATTGCAGCGCTGATCCTGGTGATGGTCTATGACAAGGCGCCGCTGATTGCCGAGAAGCTGCCGCAGGCGGACCCGGTGATCAGCAGCTATGTGGACTGGGTCGATCAGGCACGGCTGTGGCTGGACAACCAGGTGAAGTCTGTCACCTCAACTCAATAAGGCAGCTCGGCTCAAGGTCCCGAACGGCACCTCCGGCCGCAGTGCCCCGTGCTGCCGGTGTCAGAACCGGTCCAGCAGGCGCTGCAGGTAATTGCGCTCTCGATCGCTGCGCTCGCGCTCTCCTGCCCGGCGGCGGATGTCCTCCAGCAGATCCCAGGCGCGGCGGTAGGCCGTGCCTTCGCCCACCTTGCCGCCGTCATCGATACTGCCGTTGTTGCGGCCCAGCGGGTCCAGCCGGTCCCCCTGCGCCGTGGCAGAGGGCTGCTGCCCGTTCTGCGCCCCCGGCTGCTGCTGCTGCGCCAGCGCCTCGCCCAGGCTGCGCATGCCTTCGCGCAGCGCCTCCATGGCGTCGGACTGGCGGTCGATGGCCTCGGCATTGTCACCGCCGCGCAGCGCCTCTTCGGCACCTTCCATGGCGCGGCCTGCGCGGTCCAGCGCCTCGCGCGCGGCTTCACCGGCCTCGCCGCCCATATAGGGCAGCCCGTCGCGCTGCTGCTGCAGCTGCTGGCGCAGTGCCTGCTGCCGGTCGGCCAGCGAACCGCCCTGCCCCGGCTGTTCGCGGTTGCTGCCGCCCTGGCCGCCCTGGCCATCGGGGTTGCGGCTCTCGGCGCCCTCGCCGCCCTGGCCATCGCCTTGGTCGCCGCCCTGGCCGCCCTGATGGCTCTGGCCGCGGCCAAGGCCGCCGTCGCGGCCCTCATTGCCCTGGCTCTCGCCGCTGCGGGCGCCGGGGTTGAACTGCTCCTGCAGATCGCGGAACGCCTGATCCGACAGCCCCTGCTGCTCGCGCAGGGTCTCCGCCAGCCCCTCCATCGCCTCGCGGCCTTCGTTGCCCTGGCCCTGCCCCTGCTGCGAGCGGGTCATCCGCATGTTCTCCATCATCTCCTGGAACTCGCGCAGCGCCTGTTCAGCCTCAGCCATGCGGCCCTGCTCCATCAGCTCCTGGATGCGGTCCATCATCGCCTGCAGGTCGTCCTGGCTGAGCGTCATCATGTCCTCGGGCATATCACCCGGGTCCATCATCTCGCCGTTCGCCTCTGCCTGACGGCTGAGCTGGCGCATGTAGTCCTGGGTGGCCTCGCGCAGTTCCTGCATCAGGCGCGCGATCTCCTGCTCGCTGGCACCGTCGCGCATCGCCTGGCTCAGCCGCTCCTGCGCCCGCTGCATCCGCTCCAGCGCGTCGCCCACGTCGCCCTCTTCCAGCTGGATCGCCAGATCCCACAGCGCAGAAGCGATCTCCTCCTGCCGCGGTTCAGGGATCGAGCCGTCAACGGTATAGCTCTCCAGCCGCCGCAGAATGGTGCGCAGCCGCAGAAAATCGCCATAGTCGCGGAACAGCCCTTCGGGGCGGTGCGTCAGGGTGCGGATCACCTGCGCCACCCGCACTGCATTGGCGCGTGTCCACAACAGATCGCGGCGCTGTTCGATCACCGCTGCGGCCAGCGGATCAAAGAAGCGGCGGGTCAGCAGCTCGGCCCCGTATCCCGCGGCAGCAGACGACTGGCCTGCCTCATCCACCGCGGTGAAGGTGAAGACCACCGGCAGATTGGCCCAGGGGTGCTGGGAAAAATCCTCGATCAGCTTCTCGGTGAAATCCTTGCGCGAGCCGGACAGGGGCAATGGCAGGTCCAGCACCAGCGCCTCGCGCGGGTCAGGCTCCGCGGCCAGCCCGTGCTGCCGCTCCACCGCCGCCAGATCCAGCGCAATCCGCACCTGGCCTGCCGCCACGCCGTAATCATCCTGCGCCGTAAAACCCAATGTGGTGTAGCCGTCGTTTTCCAGCTCCGGCTGGCCTGCGACCGCCAACATGGGCGGATTGTCCGGGATCACCTCCACCTGCCAGCTGCGCCCGCCGTTGCCTTCGATGGCAAAGCTGCCGCTGCGGGTGACGCTGAACTCCATGGCGGTCTGCGCGGGGCCTGCTTCGCTGCTGCCCGCGCCGGAGACAGTCTCTGCCAGTTCCAGCGCGCCCACCTCGCCATAAAACCGCAAGGTAACGCGGCTGCCTTCCGGCAGTTTAAGCAGGCCTGCGTCCTGGTCATTCAAATAGAGCACCGGCAGGCGGGTATAGGCAGGCGGCTCCGCCCAGCCCTCCCAGGCCGGCCCGTTCAGCGCAGCGCTGCCGCCTGCGCCCAGATCCCTGACCGTGGCCAGCTGCCAGATCGAGCCGAACAGCACCGCCACCGCCAGCATCAGCCCCGCCATATAGCGCAGGCCGTAAGCGTCGGAAGATGCAATGTTGAGATCAGGTGCCGGCGCCTTGGCCTTGGCCGCCGCCGCGGCCATCCGGCGCTGGTGGGCCTGCCACAGCGCGGCTGACGCCGCATCCTCTGCACCAATCGCCTGGGTATCCAAGAGAGCCGAGACCGGACGGCCCGGCAAGGTCTGGTCCAAGCGGTCCAGCGCCGCGGCCCGGCTGGGCCAGCGGAAACGCCAGAGCCCCCAGCCCAGCGCCGCAGCGGCGGCAATCAGCACCGCAATCGCACCGGTCCAGACCAGCCGCTCCGGCAGTATCTGGTGCAGCCCCAGCATCAGTGCCGCCAGCGCCGCCATCAGCAGCGAGGCCAGCGGCCAGAAGCTGCGCAAGGCACGCTCTGCCGCCAGCCCGGCCTGCGTCAGGGCCAGCGGCCAGCGCAGGGGTTTCAGGACCGGATCGGCCTGCCGGTTTCCAAGGCGGTCAAAGGGCATTGGGGCCTCATTCTCCGATGGCCCGCGCCGGATTGCGCCCGGATCGCTTCAGAGCCACTCCGGGATGGTATCGCGGTTTATCATCTCTTCATAGTCCGGGCGGCGGCGAATAACCGCGAATTGATCCCCGTGCACAAGCACTTCCGGGATCAAGGGGCGGGAATTGTATTCGCTCGCCATCACCGCGCCATAGGCACCGGCACTGCGGAAGGAGACCAGATCGCCCGCAGCCAGCGGCGGCAGGCCGCGCTGCTTGGCAAAGGTATCGCCGGTCTCGCAAACCGGGCCGACGATGTCATAGGGCTGGCTTTCCACGCCCGCTGTCGCCTCCTCAACCGGAATGATGTCGTGATGCGCCTCATACATCGCCGGGCGGATCAGGTCGTTCATCGCGGCATCAAGAATCAGGAAATCGCGCCCCTCGCCCGACTTCACATAGATCACCTTGCTGACCAGCTGGCCCGCGTTGCCCGCGATCAAGCGGCCCGGCTCGATCTCGATCTCGCAGCCGAGATGGCCCAGGGTCTCCTTGACCATCTGGCCGTATTCCACCGGCAGCGGCGGCGCGGAGTTGGAGCGCTCATACGGGATGCCAAGCCCGCCGCCCAGGTCCAGGCGGCGGATGTTGTGGCCATCGGCGCGCAGGGTTTCCGTCAGCTCGGCCACCTTCTGATAGGCCAGCCGGAACGGCTCCAGGTCAGTCAGCTGCGACCCGATATGGACATCGATCCCCACCACTTCCAGCCCCGGCAGCGCGGCGGCGCGGGCATAGACTTCGCGGGCGCGCGCAATCGGGATGCCGAACTTGTTTTCGGATTTGCCGGTGGCGATCTTGGCGTGGGTCTTGGCATCCACGTCCGGGTTCACCCGGATGGTGATAGGGGCCTTGCTGCCCAGCTCCTCAGCCACGGCGCTGATCACCTCCATCTCCGGCTCGGATTCCACGTTGAACTGGCGGATGCCGCCGGTCAGCGCCACGCGGATTTCCTCTGCCGTCTTGCCGACGCCGGAAAACACGATCCTGTCCCCCGGCACGCCTGCCGCCTTGGCGCGCAGATATTCGCCCTGGCTGACCACATCCATGCCCGCGCCGGCCTGCGCCAGGGTCTTTAGGATCGCCTGGTTAGAGGCCGCCTTCATCGCAAAGCAGACCAGGTGGTCGGTGCCTTCCAGCGCCTCGTCGAACAGGCGGAAGTGGCGCAGCAGCGTGGCCGTGGAATAGACATAGAACGGGGTGCCCACCGCCGCGGCGATCTCGGAGATGGGAACGTCTTCGGCGAAAAGCGCGCCGTCGCGGTAGAGAAAATGGTCCATGCCCCCGCGTTTAGGGCAAAAGGGGCGGATGGATCAAATGATTCCGCCCCGCCCGCCCTGTAGGACACAAAGCAGCTCTGCCGCCCGCCGCAAACGCATCAAAGATGCGCCCGCGCCCGTCGGGCCCTGCGCCGCGCCATCCCCGCCGGCGTTTCGTTGCGGGCGGCGGAGTTTGAGTATTTCGGGAAAGATGAAAACACCCGGCCTGCGCCTTCATCTTTCCCCAAATACTCACTGCAAAACAGCGGCGGCAACCGCAATGCCCGGGGTGTTGCGCAACCGGCGCACGCATGGCTCACGCGATTTTAAGCGGCAGATGGCATAGTCCCATTTGATCGCGGTCACCGCCGGGCCTGACACCCCCGGCACTCAGGAACAGGGCCCCTTGGCACGGGCACGCACAGACGACGTTTCGCGTGCGGGAGGAAACTCCCGTCCCGCCTCCGCCCCTTGGCGGCGCCGCCATTACTTACCTCTGAAGCTCAGCAAATCAGATACGGAACACACAGCAGCAGACGGCAGCCGGACGGGACAAGGGCCCGGACCGGCTCTTGCCCGTGTCCGCTAGAACGCAGTGGAGACCCCAACCCGGCCATAGCCGGAGACCTTCACGCCGGTTGCCGCCGGCTCGGGTTTTTGCGGCGGGCCGGACGCCGGGGCGCCGGCCTCGCAGGCGGCCAGGCTCAGGAAGGCCAGAAGGGCAATAGCTGCTTTCATTGCAATATCCTTGAAACCAAAACCGCCCCGGCAGTGTTGCGGGGCGGTCTAAACGCGGTTGCTCTGTTGCGCCGCATCAAGGGCGCTTGGCTGCTAGAAGCCGAGAAAGACGCTGAGCGGCCCCTTGTGCAGACCCACCGCGCCGCCGACATGGACACCGCCGCTGCCGACGCCGACACCGGCGTTCAGGGTCGGCTGCACCGGTTCGCCGTCGGCGCCGCAGGCCGACAGCACGGCCAGTCCCAGCAAAGCAAAGATCATGTTGCGCATCGTCTGCCTCCTTGCCGCAGCCGTCCCTGACGGGATCAGCCTGCCAGCACTTCTTTCCAGCGGGCGACCTGCGCACGCACCTGGGCGGGCGCGGTGCCGCCATAAGACATGCGCGAGTTTACCGAATTCTCAACACCAAGCACAGAGAAGATGTCCTGGGTGATGCCTGCGTGCACACCCTGCATATCTTCCAGCGAAAGATCCGGCAGGTCGCAGCCGCGCTGTTCGGCCATCGCAACCAGGGTGCCGGTCACGTGGTGGGCATCGCGGAACGGCACCTTCAGCACCCTGACCAGCCAGTCGGCCAGGTCGGTTGCGGTGGAGAAGCCGGAGCCCGCCGCAGCCGCCAGGCTCTCGCGGTTGGCGCTCATGTCCTTGACCATGCCTTCCATCGCCGCCAGCGCCAGCATCCAGTTGTCGGCGGCGTCAAAGACCTGTTCCTTGTCTTCCTGCATGTCCTTGGAATAGGCCAGCGGCAGGCCTTTCATTACCATCATCAGCGCGGTGTTGGCGCCAAAGATCCGGCCAACCTTGGCGCGGATCAGCTCGGCGGCGTCCGGGTTCTTCTTCTGCGGCATGATCGACGAGCCGGTGGAGAACCGGTCGCTGAGCGTCACGAAGCGGAACTGGGCGGAGGACCAGATCACCAGCTCCTCGGCAAAGCGCGACAGGTGCACGGCGCTGATCGACGCGGTGCTGAGGAATTCCAGCGCGAAGTCGCGGTCGCTGACCGCATCCAGTGAGTTGGCCGCCGGGCGGTCAAAGCCAAGCGCCTTTGCCGTCATCTCCCGGTCAATCGGGAAGGAGGTGCCGGCCAGCGCTGCGGCACCCAAGGGCGATTCGTTCATCCGCGCGCGGGCGTCACGGACGCGGGACAGATCGCGGCCGAACATCTCGACATAGGCCATCATGTGGTGGCCCCAGGTCACCGGCTGCGCGGTTTGCAGGTGAGTGAAGCCCGGCATCACCCAATCGGCGCCTGCCTCAGCCTGCGACAGAAGCGCGCGGATCAGCGCCAAGAGGCCGCTTTCGGCTGCGTCCAGCTGATCGCGTACCCAGAGTTTGAAATCGGTCGCCACCTGGTCATTGCGGCTGCGGCCCGTGTGCAGGCGGCCTGCGGGCTCGCCGATGATCTCCTTCAGGCGCGCCTCTACATTCATATGAATGTCTTCCAGTGCTGTGGAAAACTGGAAAGTTCCGCCCTCGATCTCTGACAAAACGGTGAGCAGCCCTTCCCGAATGGCCTCCGCATCATTATCCGTAATGACGCCCGTGGCGGCCAACATCGCCGCATGGGCCCTGGAGCCTGCGATGTCCTGTGCTGCCATCCGCTTGTCGAACCCGATCGAGGCATTGATTGCCTCCATGATCGCGTCCGGGCCAGCGGCAAAGCGGCCGCCCCACATCTGGTTCGAGGATTGATCTGTCATGGTGTGGAACCCCGGAGATAATATGCGTCTGTTTCGTCAGCTTTCCCTTTATATGGCCCTCGCCTTGGGTGCAAATGCCGCGGCTGCGGCAGATCAGGCGCAGCTGGAAGCGCTGCGCGATGGCTCAATGAAGAAGCTGGTGGTGCACGCAGAGCCGCGCGATGTGTCCGCCGCCGCCTTTGATCTGGCCGACGGCGCCGGCACGGCATCCCTGGGGGACTACCAGGGCAAGATTGTGCTGTTGAACTTTTGGGCCACCTGGTGCGCCCCCTGCCGCAAGGAAATGCCGCAGCTGGCGGAGCTGCAAGAGGAGTTCGGCGGTGAGGACTTCGAAGTGCTGACCATCGCCACCGGGCGCAACTCGCCCGCGGGCATCCAGAAGTTCTTTGATGAAAACGGCATCAGCAATCTGCCCCGCCACCAGGACCCGAAACAGGCTCTGGCCCGTGAGATGGCAGTGATCGGTCTGCCGATCACGGTACTGCTGGACCGCGACGGCAAGGAGGTGGCGCGGCTTCTGGGCGATGCCGAGTGGAACTCCGAGAGCGCTAAGGACATCATTGCAGCGATGATTGGCGAGCGAGCAGGCAGCGCCGCACCCACCAATTGAAAAATCAGCCCTGATCTGACACACTCTCCCGGTGTTCTGTTAACAAGTATTCCGGGAGGGACCCCCATGAAATTGCTGCATCTGACTTTGTGTGCCGTAGCGCTCAGCATCGCAGCCTCCGTCCCGGCCAGCGCCGGGCCTATCAAGACCGAAAAGGATTTTCTGGCCAAAATTGCCGGTAAGAAGCTGGTGGCCGGCGATCACTGGGTTCTTGCCACCGAAGACGGCAAGTTACAGGGCGTCTCTCCGAAAGGCGAAAAGATCGTTGGGGCCTGGGCCTGGCACAAGCGGTTCTATTGCCGAAATGTCTATATCGGGAAAAAGCAGCTTCCGCAGAACTGCCTCACGGTCACAACCGATGGAAACACCGTGACCTTCACCCGCGATCAGGGCAAGGGCAGGTCCATCACCTATTCCTTCTGATCCCGCGGCCTCTGCCTGACCCGGCAGCATTTTGCACTACCTGTAAACCGAGGGACGCCCCGGAACGGCGTCCTGGCCTAGGGTGGAGAGTGAAATGAGACCTGTTGTGTTACTGATCGGAAAGCTGCCGCATGTGATCGGCAATGTGGCTGAGGAGCTGGACCATCTGCCGATCCACTGGCTGGGCGCGCATGACCAGCCCGAGGTGGTGCGCCAGCTGGAGACAGAGCCGCGCATCGAATGCGTGATCATGGGCGCGGGCCTGGATGACCAGATCCGCGGCGACCTCATTGGCATCATAGCGGCGCTGCGGCCGGATGTCTGCATCCATCTGAAAGACCGGGCCTCCGGGCCGGAGGGGCTGGTGCCCTTTGTTGAACGGGTGGTGCAGATGCAGGTGCTGGCCCGCCCGCGCAGTGCCGCCATGGCAGGATAACAGCCCCCCGGGCTTGACCCCACGCCACCTTTGACAGGCTTCCGCCCGCCCGCCAGTCTGCGCGCGGGAGGTCGCGTATGGCGCTGGAATTGCTCTTGGCCCTGGTGCTGGGCGGAATATCGGGAATCGCCGTTCTGCTACATCTGACCGGGCGCTCCCGGCAGGCTGTGCTGGGCGTTGAAACCTCCCGCTCCGGCTGGCTGCGCCACTTTCCCGGTGACAAGGTCCTCAAGGTGCTGCCCGCAGCCAGCGGACAGGCCGCGCTGGTAGTGACCGGGAACGGCCCAGGGCTGCTCTGGGCCTTTGGAAGCGGCACCGTGGGCCGCCACCTGACCGGCAGCCAGGTCCGCGAAACAGCCACCGGACTGCGCTTTGAATTCAACGACTTCGCGGCCCCCGGCCTCTCACTGGCTCTGCCGGAGCGCGAGCGGCAGCAGTGGCTTGCCCTGATCAACACCCCGGCGGAGGCCGCATGACCGGAGAAATCTCCTACCCCGACGTGACCCAGCTGGCGGTGCCCTTTTTCATTGCCGCCATCCTGGCTGAGTTCCTGTGGATCGCCCTGAAGCGCCGCGGCGGAAGATATGAGACCCGCGATGCGGTGACCTCCCTCATCATGGGCGCGGGCAGTGTGGCGGAGGGGCTGTTGCTGGGCTTTGTCGCCTGGGCGCTGTTCATGTTCCTGTGGGAGCTGACGCCGCTGGACATGGGCACGTCTGTGTGGGCGGTGCTGGTGTGTTTCGTGCTGGACGATCTGCGCTATTACTGGGTGCACCGTTTCGGCCACAGGGTGCGCTGGGTCTGGGCGTCCCACGTAAATCATCATTCCAGCCAGCACTACAACCTGACTACCGCGCTGCGGCAGACCTGGACCGGCACCTTCACCTTCATGATGATCGTGAAGGCACCCATGGTGCTCTTGGGGTTTCACCCGGCGCTGGTGCTGTTTTGCGGCGGGCTGAACCTGATTTACCAGTTCTGGATCCACACAGAGGCCGTCAGCCGCCTGCCCCGCTGGTTCGAGGCCGTAATGAACACCCCCAGCCACCATCGCGCCCACCATGGCAGAAACCCGCGCTACCTGGATTGCAACTATGCCGGTGTCTTCATCATCTGGGACAAGATGTTCGGAACCTTTGTGCCGGAACAGGATCACGACCGCCCCGATTACGGGCTGGTCCACAACATCGCCACCTTCAACCCGCTGCGGGTCGCCTTTCATGAATGGGCGGGCATTTTCAAGGACATGCGCCAGCCCGACCTGACCCTGAAGCAGCGGCTGCTTTATGCTTTTGCGCCGCCCGGCTACAGCCACGACGGCAGCCGCGAGACCTCTGCCGCGATCAAGGCTGCGCATCTGGCCCGCCACCCCGAGGACGCAGGCACACCCGGCTTCGGCGGATGACCGCCTGCGGCGCTCCGGGCGGGTCGTTCAAATTTGAATTTTAATCCTGCTTCAACCCTTTTGCAGCAGTCTGCACGGAGCATGATACTCACCCCAGCTTCAGCACAAAAAGGGGCCTGACAGCAGATGAGCAGACGTAAGACAGATTTTCCGGAAGGCGCTGAAAATCCGCTGAATGCGGCGGTGGCCGGCCGCGACCGCTCCACGCTTGATATGGTGGCGGAAGCCGTGCGGCACAATCAAACCGTTCTGGCCTATCAGCCCATCATGCAGGCGATGGCGCCGCATGGCGTCGCCCTCTACGAGGGTTATATCAGGGTGCTGGACCCGACCGGCCGGGTGATCCCGGCCCGCGAATTCATGCATGTGGTCGAGGACAAAGAGATCGGCCGCGAAATGGACTGCCTGGCGCTGCAGCACGGGTTGAAGGCGCTGGAGAAATACCCCCAGGTCCGCCTGTCGGTGAACATGTCCGCACGCTCCATCGGATATCAGCGCTGGACGCAGGTTCTGGAACGGTTCCTGAAGCGCGACAGCACGCTTGGTGAACGGCTGGTTCTGGAAATCACCGAAGCCTCAGCCATGGCCGCACCGGAACTGGTGACCGATTTCATGGGCCGGATGCAGCCGCACGGGATCGCCTTTGCGCTCGACAATTTCGGCGCCAGCACCACCGCGATCGGAAACTTCCGCCAGTTCTTCTTTGACGCGGTCAAGATAGACGGCCAGTTCGTGCGCGGCATCCACGCCAGCCACGACAATCAGGCCGTGGTCCGCGCCCTGATCGGCATTGCCAAACAATTCGACATGCTGACCGTCGCGGAATCGGTCGAAAGCCAGGCAGACGCGGAATTCCTGGTGGACAACGGCGTGGACTGCCTGCAGGGCTACCTGTTCGGCGCCCCCTCTGTCACGCCGCCCTGGATCGAGGACATGAAACGGCAGGAAAGCGGCTGACCGGACACCGCACGGGCCTTCGCGCGGCGCAGGCCCGCACGCAGCGCCAGCAACACCGCCCTGCTCCCGGATCCCTGATATGTTCCGGTCTTTTCAAGTGCTTTGCCAATCCGCCCGGCGCAGGCCCGCGACGGGCTTTGTTGCTGCCCTGCAGCATCGCGGCGCCCCGCTGACGGAAATCCTGCCGTTCTGGACGTATCCTGCGGTTGACTTTGCCGCCCCCCCTGAGACACGCTGTCAATTGCTGCACGTGCAGCAATAGATTATGTCGGTACCCGGAGTGATCGGGAAAGATTCTTGCGCGCCCGCTGAAACTGCAGGTGCCAGGCTCTCCCGGAAGACCTGAATTGATGGCAGAGGACCAGAATCAATGACCAATGTTGTAATCGCATCCGCCGCGCGCACCGCCGTCGGCTCCTTTGGCGGCTCATTCGCCAACACCCCCGCCCATGACCTGGGCGCCGCGGTGCTGGAAGCTGTTGTGGAACGTGCCGGTGTGGACAAATCCGAAGTGTCCGAGACCATCCTGGGCCAGGTGCTGACCGCGGCGCAGGGCCAGAACCCGGCCCGCCAGGCCCATATCAACGCCGGCCTGCCCAAGGAAAGCGCTGCCTGGGGCATCAACCAGGTTTGCGGCTCCGGCCTGCGCGCCGTGGCGCTGGGTGCGCAGCACATCCAGCTGGGCGACGCCTCCATCGTGGCGGCCGGCGGCCAGGAAAACATGACCCTGTCCCCCCATGCCGCGCATCTGCGCGCCGGTCACAAGATGGGTGACATGAAATACATCGACACCATGATCCGCGACGGGTTGTGGGATGCGTTCAACGGCTACCACATGGGCCAGACAGCCGAAAACGTGGCCGAGCAGTGGCAGATCTCCCGCGACATGCAGGACGAGTTTGCGGTTGCGTCGCAAAACAAGGCGGAAGCCGCGCAGAAGGCGGGCAAGTTCGCCGATGAAATCACCCCGTTCGTGGTCAAGCACCGCAAGGGCGACATCACCGTGGATGCAGACGAATACATCCGCCACGGCGCCACTATGGAAGCGATGCAGAAGCTTCGCCCGGCCTTCACCAAGGACGGCTCGGTTACTGCCGCCAACGCCTCCGGTCTCAATGACGGCGCCGCCGCCACCCTGCTGATGAGCGCCGATGAAGCCGAGCGCCGCGGCATCGAGCCGCTGGCCCGCATCGCCTCTTATGCCACCGCGGGCCTGGACCCTTCGATCATGGGTGTTGGCCCGGTCTATGCCTCCCGCAAGGCGCTGGAAAAGGCCGGCTGGTCGGTCAATGACCTGGATCTGGTCGAAGCCAACGAAGCCTTTGCCGCCCAGGCCTGCGCGGTGAACAAGGACATGGGCTGGGATCCGTCGATCGTGAACGTGAACGGCGGCGCGATCGCCATCGGCCACCCGATCGGCGCCTCCGGCTGCCGGGTGCTGAACACGCTGCTGTTCGAAATGAAGCGCCGCGGCGCCAAGAAAGGCCTGGCCACCCTGTGCATCGGCGGCGGCATGGGCGTCGCCATGTGTGTCGAGCGCCCATAAAACCGGCAACAAACCGTAAAATGAGAAGGACGCCCCCGTGGCGTCCTTTTTCTTTTACACGGCAGGCCTATACTGCAGGTGCGACAATTTTTTCGCGGCAATGCAGAATTTTTCTGCGCAATATTGTTGCGCTCACTTACCGTAATCTGTAGCAAGATTACCAAGAGACTATGACTGGAGGATTATTTAATGGCACGTACTGCACTCGTCACCGGCGGCTCCCGCGGCATCGGCGCAGCAATTTCCCAGGCGCTGAAGGCGCAGGGCTGCAATGTGGCCGCAACCTATGCCGGCAATGACGAAGCCGCGGCAAAATTCACCGAGGAAACCGGCATCAAGACCTACAAGTGGAACGTCGGCAGCTATGAGGACAGCGCTGCAGGCATCGCCAAGGTCGAAGAGGAAGTGGGCCCGATCGACATCGTGGTGGCCAACGCCGGCATCACCCGCGACGCGCCGTTCCACAAAATGACGCCGCAGCAGTGGCAGGAGGTGATCGACACCAACCTGACCGGCGTGTTCAACACTGTGCACCCCATCTGGCCCGGCATGCGCGAGCGCAAGTTCGGCCGCGTCATCGTGATCTCCTCGATCAACGGCCAGAAGGGCCAGTTCGCGCAGGTGAACTATGCCGCGACCAAGGCAGGCGACCTGGGCATCGTGAAATCGCTGGCCCAGGAAGGTGCGCGCGCCGGCATCACCGCCAACGCGGTCTGCCCCGGCTATATCGCCACTGAAATGGTGATGGCGGTTCCGGAGAAGGTCCGCGAGTCGATCATCGGCCAGATCCCGGCCGGCCGTCTGGGCGAGCCGGAAGAGATCGCCCGCTGCGTGGCCTTCCTGGCGTCTGACGACTCGGGCTTCATCAACGGCTCGACCATTTCCGCCAACGGCGCGCAGTTCTTCGTCTGATCCCTGGCATCAGCAGAAACGGCAAGGGCCGGTCCATCTGGACCGGCCCTTTTCCTATCCCGTAAGTGCCTCTTTCTCGAAATCAGAGCGCGCTCAGGCCCAGCGGGAAACCTTGGGGCGGAGGACGGGTGCCGCCCGTTTGCCGAACAGCCAGATCCAGGCCTGTTTCAGCACCTGCCCCCGCTCGGCGTGGGCACGGGCCATCGCGGATTTGACGGTGGCATCAGCAGTGTATTCCAGCATCTTCGGCCTCCTTCTCAGATCAGTATCCTTTACCTGCGTCCAATATGAGGACGTTCCGTCAAACGCACAAACGAGACTTTGCAGAGCTTCAGTTAAGCTGTACTTATGCGAAGATGACTGACCGCCTGCCTCCGCTCACCGCTTTGCGCGCCTTTGACGCCGCTGCACGCCACATGTCCTTTGCCAAGGCGGCAGATGAGTTGAACGTGACCCCTGCGGCGCTGTCGTTTCAGATCAAGTCGCTGGAGGAGCATCTGGGCCAGCCGCTGTTCCGCCGCCTGAACCGGGCGGTGGAGCTGACCGAGGCGGGCGAGACGCTGGCACCCGGCGCGGCCGAGGGCTTCCGCACATTGGGCCAGGCCTGGCAAAGCACCCGGCGGCTGCTGGATGAAACCACGCTGACGGTGACGGCAGGCCCTGCGCTGACGGCAAAGTGGCTGGCGCCGCGGCTGTTCGAGTTTGCCCGCAGCCACCCGGAGATCGAGCTGCGCTTGTCAGCCTCTCTCAAGGTGGTGGACCTGCGCCGCGGCGATGTGGATGTGGCAATCCGCTTTGGCGTGTCAGACGACGTGGGGCTTGCCTCTTATGGCACCCGGCCCGATTGGCTGACGCCGGTGATGACGCCTGAGATGCATGAGCAATTCCCCACCCCGGAATCGCTGATGAACGCGCCCCTGATTTTTGACGATTCCATCAGCAAGGTGGCACCGGGGTGCGACTGGCCAACCTGGTTCCAGGCGGCGGGGGTTGGCTTCACCCCCACCAGCGGAACCCATTTTTCAGCCCCCGATCATGCCATCGATGCCGCCTGTGCGGGCCTTGGCGTGGCGCTGGGGCGGAGGCCGCTGATCATCAAGGACGTGCGCGAGGGGCGGCTGGTGGCACCCTTCAAGATCGCCATCCAATCCGACGCGCGGTTCCGTTTCCTGTGTCTGCCGGAAGCCAAGGACAGGCCGCAGATTGCAGCCTTCCGCGACTGGTACTTTGCGGAGATCGAGAAAACCGCGCATATGTGGGGCGACATCAAGATTATTCCGATTCAGGATCTGCAATCCCAATGACCAAGACCCGCGCGACCGCCATTGGCTTCATCGCTGTTTTGCTGTGGGCGCTGCTGGCGCTGCTGACTGTCGGCTCGGAACCCACCCCGCCGCTGCTGCTGAATGCACTGTGTTTCACCATTGGCGGCACGCTGGGGATCATCTGGACCGCAGCGTCGGGCAAGCTGAAACAGCTGCGCCATGTGCCGGTGCGGGTCTACATCTTCGGCACGATTGGCCTGTTTGGCTATCACGCGCTCTACTTCTCCGCGCTGCGGCTGGCCCCGGCGGCAGAGGCCGGGCTGATTGCCTACCTGTGGCCGCTGCTGATCGTGCTGTTTTCCGGCCTCTTGCCCGGCGAAAGGCTGAAGGCAGGGCATCTGATCGGTGCGGTCCTGGGCTTTGCCGGGGCAGCCACCATCATTTCCGGCGGCGGCGGCGGGTTTGAGGCGCAGTATCTGCCGGGCTACGGGCTGGCGCTGCTGTGCGCGCTGACATGGTCCGGCTACTCGGTGCTGTCGCGGCTGGTGGGCAGCGCGCCGACCAGTTCGGTTGCGGTGTTCTGCCTGGCGACCGCCGCGGCTTCCTGGGGGCTGCATTTCGCGCTGGAGGAAACCGTGTGGCCTGCGGGCACGCTGGGCTGGGCCTCCACCCTGCTGCTGGGCCTCGGCCCCGTCGGGCTGGCGTTTTATGTCTGGGATATCGGCGTCAAGCAGGGCGACATTCAGATGCTTGGCACCAGCTCTTACGCGGCACCGCTGCTGTCGACGCTGATCCTGGTCTTGGCGGGGATTGCCGCGGCCTCCTGGGGGCTGGCGCTGGCGGCAGCGCTGATCACTGGCGGGGCGCTAATTGCGGCGCGGGCCAGTGCCGGCAAATAGTCCTGGAAACAAAAAGAGGGCCGCCGCTCTGGCAGGCCCTCCCGTTGACTGTGCCGGTCTATGACCCGGCGGGAACTCTTCAGACGGCTTCAGCTGTCAGGCGCGTGATCTCTTCCTTCAGCTTCAGCTTCTGCTTTTTCATTGCTGCGATTTCCAGATCGTCGGTACTGGGCGATCGTTGGGCCTGTTCCACTTCCATGCTCAGATGCTCGTGCTTCTTCTTAAGTTCGGTCAGATGCGAGCTGAGGCTCATGGTAACCCTCCTTTTTTGAGCTAGATGTGTTTGACAGGAAGAGTGGAGCATATGTTTCCGCGTCTGTCACGCTGCAGCCGCACTATTTTTGTCATGAAATTTTCATATCGGCTATGCGCCGCGCATTTTGCCGCAGCGTGCAGCGCGTTTTTGCAGAAAACCGGGCGCGCAGATTCACCACAGGTTGAAACGGTTAGGCGGCAATCCCACATTGGCGCGGCTGCTGAAAGGGCCTCAGCGGGGCCAGGGCAAGGCGGCGCCGTCGCGCAGGATGGCGCTGATTTCGTGGCGGTAGCTCTCCCCATCACGCTCATGCCGGCTGCCTTCGTGCAGAATCAGCGGCGCATGCAGACGGAAATCCGCCCGTCCGCCCTTACGGGCGCGCAGGATCACCAGCTCCGCGGCGCGGGAATGGCGCGGCGCCAGCGGCAGCACCTCTATAGACCCCAGAACGCCGCTGCAGCCCGCCAGCATGTCCGGCAGCCGGTCGGCACGCTGGATCATGTGCAAGTAGCCCTTGGGTGCAAGGCGGCGGGCAGAGGCGGCGATCCAATCCGCCAGCGGCGTGCCCTCCCCCAGGGCCACCTTGCGGCCATCGTCGCGGGCCTGGCTGTGGGCGCCGGCCTTGTAATAGGGCGGGTTGGCGATGACGTGGTGGAACTGGCGCTGCTTCAGCGCCTCCGGCAGGGCAGAAAGATCGGCTTCAAACACTTCGGCGTCCTGACCGTTTGCTTGGGCGTTGCGCCGGGCAAGGTCCGCATATGGCGCCTGCAGCTCCACTCCGGCCAGCGCCAGTCCGGGCACCCGCGCACCAAGGCACAGCAGCGCCTGCCCGGCACCGCAGCCAAGCTCCAGCACCGCCTCCCCCGCCCGCGCGGGAACCGCGGCCGCCAGCAGAACCGGGTCCACCCCGGCGCGGTAGCCGCGCACGGGCTGCCACAGCTGCACCCTGCCGCCGAGGAAACCGTTGCGGGTCAGCTCATCATCAGAGAAGCAGGTCATCTGCCCAGCGGGATTTCATTGTCGCGCATCACGATCACGGCATCGTCATAGTCATCCTCGTGAACCATCAGACGGCGCGGGAAAATTCCGATCCTGCCTTCCAGGATGCTCATATTTACGTCCATTTGAAAGCAGTCTATATCCTCACCCTCAAGGAGGGCTGAGGCAAAGGCCATGATCGTCGGATCGGTGCTGCGCAGAAGCTCTTTCATGGGGATGGATCTAAGGGCAAGCCGTCCCCCTTGTCGAGACTTGCGAGCGGGAAAGTGATGGACCAAGTGATGACCAGGAAACCGCATGAGATGCTGGCCGCAACGCTGAGCCAGGAGCTGGATGCGGTGAACGCGCTGATCCGCACCCGGATGGCCTCCAAGCACGCGCCGCGCATTCCCGAGGTGACCGCGCATCTGGTCGAGGCCGGCGGCAAGCGGCTGCGGCCGATGCTGACGCTGGCAGCGGCGCGGCTTTGCGGCTACGAGGGCGACCACCACCTGAAACTGGCCGCGACGGTGGAATTCATCCACACGGCCACCCTGCTGCATGACGATGTGGTCGACGAGAGCGCCCAGCGGCGCGGCCGCCCGACAGCGAACCTTCTGTGGGACAACAAGAGTTCCGTTCTGGTGGGCGACTACCTGTTTGCCCGCAGTTTCCAGCTGATGGTGGAGACCGAGAGCCTGCGAGTGCTGGACATTCTGGCCAATGCCTCAGCCACCATTGCCGAGGGCGAGGTGCTGCAGATGACCGCCGCGTCGAACCTGAAAACCGATGAAGACGTCTATCTGCAGGTGGTGCGCGGCAAGACCGCGGCGCTGTTCTCGGCCGCGACCGAGGTGGGCGGAGTGATTGCCGGCGCACCGGAGGAACAGGTGAAGGCGCTGTTCGACTATGGCGATGCGCTGGGGATTGCTTTCCAGATTGCCGATGACCTGCTGGATTACCAGGGCGACAGCAAGGCAACCGGCAAGAACGTCGGCGACGATTTCCGCGAGCGCAAGCTGACCCTGCCGGTGATCAAGGCGGTGGCGCAGGCGAGTGATGAGGAGCGTGCGTTCTGGACCCGCACCATCGAGAAGGGCAAGCAGGAAGACGGCGACCTGGAGCAGGCGCTGGCGCTGATGGCGAAATACAAGACGCTGGAAGCCACCCGCGCGGATGCCTATGGCTGGGCCGCCAAGGCGCGGGCTGCGCTGGAGGTTCTGCCGGACCACGAGATCCGCACCATGCTGAGCGATCTGGCTGATTACGTGGTTTCGCGGCTGAATTGACACCGGGCCAGGGGGCGCTGCCCCCTCGGTCTTTCCGGCCTCAGCCCCGGAGTATCCCCACAAAGGTGAATAGGCATAGCCGTGCCGCGCTGTGCGTCAGCACGGCGCGCGGCCCAACGGCGGGCAAGCATCTGTGATGCGCCGGCCCGCAGGCGGGAGATCCCTGTGAACAAAGGGGCGGTTCAAGTCAGGGTGACTGCGCTGCACCACCACTCGGGATGCTCTGCGCCGATTTCATAGGCGGCCATATGGGCGGCCTTTTTGGTGGGGTAGAGCGCAAAGCAGGTGGCGCCCGAGCCGGACATGCGAGCGAGCAGAGACTGGCGGGAGTTGCGCAGATCCGACAGAACCCGCTCTATCTCAGGTGCAACTGTGATGGCCGGGGTCTCCAGGTCGTTGCGCTGCTCTGCCAGCCAGATGGCACACTCATCAGCCGAGCTGAAGGACGGGATGACGTCTGGCATTGGCGGGTTCTGTCGTGAGGCGAGTGCCGAAAAAACCGGGCCGGTGGGCACATGCGCGCCTGGATTGACCAGAAGCGCGTGCAGTTCAGGCAACTCCACCGGCGTGACCTGGCCGCCGATGCCCTGCATCCGGGAGGCGCGCGCCGCCATGCAGACCGGGACGTCAGCGCCAAGTGTCAGCGGCAAGTCTGCGGGGATGCTGGCGCCCTGCCCCGCCAGCGTGCGCAACACTGCAGCGGCATCCGATGACCCGCCGCCGATGCCCGCCCCGTGCGGCAGCTGCTTGTCCAGGCTGATATGTCCGGTCCAGCCCGCACCCTCGGCGGCTTTCCAAACCAGGTTACGCTGATCGGAAGGCACGCCCTCTGCAAACAGGCCGGAGACCTCGAGCGACAGCTCCGGTCCCGGCTCCAGTTGCAGACGGTCGCCGGTATCGGCAAAGACCACCAGCGAATCCAGCAGGTGATAGCCGTCCTCGCGGCGGCCGGTCACATGCAGGGTCAGGTTGATCTTGGCGGGTGCTGCGACCTCAGCCGCCATTGGCCACCTTCAGGGGCTGGGCGCCTTCCTCGGCCAGAACCGCGTCGAGGCCCACGTCCAGCTTGCGGCGGATGCGCTCGGGGTCGGCTTCGCCGTCGGTGTCCTCCGGGTCGATGAAGGAGAGCGCCCGTTTCCACTGGAATTCCGCCTCCCGCTCGCGGCCCACGGCCCAGTAGACATCGCCCAGGTGGTCATTGACCACCGGATCCACCGGCATCAGCTCCACCGCGCGCTCCATATGGGCGACGGCCTCCTCAAACTTGCCCATGCGGTAGAGCACCCAGCCGAGGGAGTCGACGATGAAGCCTGAATCCGGCCGGGCCGCAACGGCGCGTTCGATCATGTCCAGGGCCTCGTCCAGCTTGCTGCTTTTCTCGACCAGCGAATAGCCGAGGTAGTTCAGCACTTGCGGCCGGTTCGGGTCCAGATCCAGCGAGGCACGGAAGTCGGCCTCAGCCTGCGGCCATTGGTCCAGCCGTTCGTGGCAGATGCCGCGGGCATAGAACAGGAACCAGCGGCTGGAGGAGTCTTCAGGCGTCTTGTCCAGCGCCTTGTCATAGGCGCGGGCGGCGGCGGCATAATCTTCCTGCTGGCGCAGGAGGTCGCCAAGGCTGATGTAGACGCTGGGCTGATCCGGGAAGTCGCGGGCGAGTTTCTCCAGCACTTCAATGGCGGCGTCCGGCTTGGCGGCGCGGCGCAGCGCCTCGGCGCGGCCCATTTCGGCGGCGTGATAGTCCGGATGGCTGCTCGGCACCTGCTTGTAGGTGGCGACCGACAATTCATACCGGCCCAGCTGGTCAAGCAGACCTGCACTGAGCAGTATGGCATCCACATGATCCGGGCGCAGCGAGGACGCCATGCGGGCATACATCAGAACATAGTCATTGGCGGTATCGCCGTTCAGTGCCGCACCAAGGGTGAAGAACACCTCGGCAATGCCCTCCTGCGGGCTGGGAGCGATGGTATAGGCGAGGGTTTTCCCAGCAGCGAGCTGCGCGTCCAGCGCCTCAAGGCCCGGATCAAGGCTGCTGCCGAATGCTGCGGCCAGCGCCTCCCGGGCATCGTCATTACGGTTCAGCTGTGACAGGATCTGCACCCGCGCCACCGCGGCGCGCCGGCTGAGGGTGGCAAGGCGGCCGTCCTCGGCGGCAAACAGCGCCTCTGCCCCGCCGTAGTCACCGGCAGAGGCCAGCGCCAGGGCGCGGTGATAGAGCACGAAGGGTTTCAGGCTGCCGTCCTTGGCAAGCCGGTCAAAGGTTTCCAGCGCGCTGGAGACGGAGCCCGCGCCGACATGGGCCCAGCCTTGCAGAAGGCCGTCCACGAGCGGATGGATCGCTTCCCGCTCCAGATCACGGTCCAGGATCGCCTGATAGTCGCCTTTGGCGGCAAGACCGCCCGCCAGAACGATATTGGCAACCTGGCTGCGGGCACCGGTCTGGCGCAGCCGTTCGGCAACCGGCACCGCAAGTTCCGCCTTGCCCATCGCCAGCTGGGCGAACACCACATTTTCCATCAGGAGCGGGTTCTGCGGGTCACGTGCCAGCGCCTGGGTGTAGTAGAGCGCCGCGGCGGCAAAGTCGCTGCCGTAGGTCGCGGCCCGTCCGGCCAGATAGGATCCTGCCAGTCCTTCGGCCTGCACGGCAGGTGCGGCGGATGCGGCCATGAGGGCCGCACAGGACAGGGTGCGAAGAATGGATACGGGCACTGGGGATCCCCTCACGGTTTACTGCTCTTGCTCTTCTAAGAAAGCGTAGTGCGGCGCCCGTCAACACGCAATGGGGCGGTCCAAGGACCGCCCCACAAAATCCGGCGAAACCACGCCGAAATGCTAACGTTCCCGTTACATGTTCGGGTAGTTCGGGCCGTCGCCGCCCTGCGGCGTGGTCCAGGTGATGTTCTGGGACGGGTCCTTGATGTCGCAGGTCTTGCAGTGGACGCAGTTCTGGAAGTTCACCACGAACTCCGGCTTGCCGTCCTTTTCGACCACCTCGTAGACGCCGGCCGGGCAGTAGCGCTGCGCCGGTTCCGCGAATTTCGGCAGGTTGACCGAGATCGGGGTGTCCTCATTGCCCAGGCGCAGGTGGCAGGGCTGGCTTTCCTCGTGGTTGGTCATCGAGAAGCTGACGTTGGTCAGGCGGTCGAAGGACAGCACGCCATCGGGCTTGGGGTAGTCGATGGGCTTGTGCTTGGAGGCTTCCTCTGTCGCCTCGGCGTCGTTCTTGCCGTGGCCCAGAGTGCCAAACAGCGAGAAGCCGAAGAGGTTGTTGGTCCACATGTCCAGGCCGCCAAAGGCCAGCGACGCGGTGAGGCCCCATTTGGACCACATCGGCTTGACGTTGCGGACCATCTTGAGGTCCTTGCCGATGGCGCCTTCACGTACGTCGGCCTCATAGGCGGTCAGCTCGTCACCCGAACGCTCGGCCTTGATCGCGTCAAAGGCGGCTTCGGCTGCGGCCTTGCCCGACAACATCGCGTTGTGGTTGCCCTTGATGCGCGGCACGTTGACCATGCCCGCGGAGCAGCCCAGCAGGGCCACGCCAGGGGCCACCAGCTTCGGCATCGACTGCCAGCCGCCCTCGGTGATGGCACGGGCGCCGTAGGCCACGCGCTTGCCGCCCTTCAGCAGGTCGGCGACCACCGGATGGTGCTTGAAGCGCTGGAATTCCATGTAGGGGAACAGATGCGGGTTCTTGTAGTTCAGGTGCACCACGAAGCCCACGTAAACCTGGTTGTTGTCCAGGTGGTAGATGAACGAGCCGCCGCCCGCGTTGGATCCCAGCGGCCAGCCCATGGTGTGGGTGACGGTGCCTTCCTTGTGCTTGGCCGGGTCGATCTCCCAGATCTCTTTCATGCCGACGCCGTACTTCTGCGGCTCCTTGCCGTCAGAGAGGCCGTATTTGGCAATCACTTCCTTGGACAGCGAGCCGCGCACGCCTTCTGAGAGGAAGACGTATTTGCCGTGCAGCTCCATGCCGGGCTCGTAAGACGGGCCGGGGGTGCCGTCGGCGTTCTTGCCGAACTCGCCGGCAACCACGCCCTTCACTTCGCCGTTGTCGCCATAGACCAGTTCCGAGCACGCCATGCCCGGGAAGATCTCGACACCCATTTCCTCAGCCTGCTCCGCCATCCAGCGGCAGACGTTGCCCATGGAGACAATGTAGTTGCCATGGTTGTTCATCAGCGGCGGCATCGGGAAGTTGGGGATGCGGACCTGGCCGGCCTCGCCCAGCATCAGGAAGTTGTCTTCCTTGACCTCGACGTTAAGCGGCGCGCCCTTTTCCTTCCAGTCGGGGATCAAGGCGTTCAGGCCGCAAGGATCCAGCACCGCGCCGGACAGGATGTGCGCGCCCACCTCGGAGCCTTTTTCCAGAACCACGACCTGCAGGTCGGCGTCCAGCTGCTTCAGTCGGATGGCCGCAGACAAACCAGCAGGGCCGGCCCCGACGATCACCACGTCGTATTCCATCGCTTCGCGTTCAATCTCGGCCATTTGCGGCGCTCCTTGGCTTTCTATTCGCTACCGGCCCCACAGGGTCATGCGGGCGCAATTTTCTTTCGCGGCTGCTTAGCGTTTGGCGCCCCCTTGGGTCAATCCAAACTCCGCGTCAAACACCTGTAAAACAGGCAACTGAGACAAAAAGTGCGTCCATTTTCGTCACTCAAGGATCATTTTCCGCCGCTATCTCTGTCTCAGGGCTGTCTCCCATCAGGTATCGGGGTCCCTGCCCCTTCTGTGCCGCCCTGTCTTCGGGGTTGTAAAGTTTGCAATTCGGAAGCGAAAGACAGCCGCAGCCTATGCAGCCGTCCAGATTGTCACGCAGTTTGACCAGGGTTTCGATTCGCTGGTCCAGATGGCTGCGGAAGTTTTCTGAAATGAAGGCCCAGTCTTCCTTGGTCGGGGTGCGGCCGCCCGGCAGGCTGCGCAGGAAGCCGCGGATTTCCGGCAGCGAGAAGCCGAACTGCTGGGCAATCATGATGAAGCTCATCCGCCGGATGTCGGCCCGGTGGAACCGGCGCTGGCCGCCAGCGTTGCGCCAGGGCTCCACCAAACCTTGCGCCTCGTAGTAGCGGATGGCGGAGACGGCGAGGCCGGTGCGTTCGGCCAGATAGCCGATGGAAATACCTGCGGATTGGGGCATTGCGAACTCCCTGAAGAAATCTCTTGAGCTAAAGTTAGGTTTAGGAATTACGGTGAGTCGCATCAACAGGTTTGCTCAAGATGAGAAGGAGATTTTCTATGAGCGCAGTTTTGGAACACGCGAATGTCACCGTGGCAGACCCCAGCGGCACTGCCGCCTGGATGGAGAAGATCTTTGGCTGGCATGTGCGCTGGCAGGGCGAAGCCAAGAACGGCGGCTACACTGTGCATGTGGGCGGCGAGAACAGCTACCTCGCGCTGTACACGCCGCCCACTGCGGCCGGCCAAGCGCCGGAAAGCTATGGCATCATCGGCGGGCTCAACCATCTGGCGGTGATTGTTGAGGATCTGGATGCAACCGAGGCTGCAGTAAGGGCCGCCGGCTTCACACCGATGAACCACGGCGACTATGAGCCGGGCCGCCGGTTCTACTTCCACGATGAGAACGGCATCGAATACGAGGCCGTGCAATATGATTGATCTGCTGTGGCTGGCGGCAGGGCCCACGCCCCCTGCCCGCGGCATTTTTCCGCGCAAACCTGTGGAAAAGCCGCACATTCTGCCGCGTTAGGCGGAATTGCGTGCGGCAAAGCTCTGCGGCCACTTGAATTCGGGCGCAGGATTGGGTCAGGTAAATGTCAACCGGACCGGAGGCCCCGCGGCACATGCTGCGGGGCTGCGGTTTTCATACTGACAAGAACAATAGAGCGACCTGGACCAATCACATGGAAAAGATCCCGATGACCCCCAAGGGTCACGCCGCGCTGGAAAGCGAACTGAAAAACCTGAAATCCGTCGAACGCCCGGCCATCATCCAGGCGATTGCCGAAGCGCGTGAGCTGGGCGACCTGTCGGAAAACGCAGAATACCACTCCGCCCGCGAAAAACAGTCCTTCATCGAGGGCCGCATCAAGGAGCTGGAAGGCATCCTGTCGCTGGCCGATGTGATCAACCCCGCCAAACTGTCCGGCGCCATCAAGTTCGGCGCCAAGGTGACCGTGGTGGACGAGGACACCGACGAGGAAAAAACCTGGCAGATCGTGGGCGAGCATGAGGCCAATATCGAAGCGGGCCTTCTGAACATCAAATCCCCGATCGCACGCGCCTTGATCGGCAAGGACGAAGGCGACAGTGTGGAAGTGCGCACGCCCGGCGGCGAGCGCGCCTACGAGATTCTCAAGATCGTCTATTCCTGATCCGGGAGGCCGCGAGGTCATGACAGGCTCCAGCAGCAGTCCGGGCTCCGGCCAGAAACCTGGCGGCAGCCAGCCGCTCCGGCGGCTTGACGGCCCCTCGGCGGCCAACGGCCTGGGCGGGGCTGAGCTGGCAGCCATCGGACTGGGGGCGCTGTGGCTGCTGGTGGTGACCGGGGCCTTTGTGCTGGCGCCGGAAGATGCCGGGCTTTCGCAATGGGCGGATCTGATCACCAGTGTGCTGGCGGTGGTGCTGCCCCTGGCGATGCTGTGGGTTGCCGCTTCTGCCGCGCGCTCGGCCCGGGTGATGCGGGAGGAGAGCGAACAGCTGCAGGCGGCCATCGACGGGCTGCGTCAAAGCTATCTGGCACAGGCACAGCAGCATGCGGCTGTGGCGGAGACGTCGGTTGCCAAGCGGCTGGAGGAAATCGCCGAGGCCACGCGCAACACAGAGACGGCACTGGCGACCTTTCAAACCAGCCGCCGCGCCAATCCGCTGCGTCCAGCCATACCCGCAGAGGCGGCAGAGATGACGGCTGCCGATCAGGGTTCGCTGGCGCTGGGGACTCAGGCTGCGGATACCGCGCCACCCCTGCCCGCCGAACAGTTTATCCGGGCACTGAATTTCCCGGAAACTGCCGAGGACACCGAAGGCTTTGCTGCCCTGCGCGCGGCGCTCAAGGACCGCAAGGCGGCGCAGGTGATCCAGGCGGCACAGGATGTGCTGACTCTGCTGAGCCAGGATGGCATCTATATGGACGACCTGCGCCCCGACATGGCCCGGCCCGAGATCTGGCGCCAGTTCGCACAAGGTGCACGCGGGCGCGCGGTGGCAGCGCTTGGCGGCGTGCGCGACCGGACATCGCTGGCGCTGACGGCAGCGCGGATGAAGCAGGATCCGATCTTCCGCGATGCCGCGCACCACTTCCTGCGCCGCTTCGACCAGATGTTCGCCGACTTTGAGGCCGAGGCCAGTGACGGCGAGATTTCCGCTCTTGGCAACACCCGCACCGCCCGCGCTTTCATGCTGGTCGGACGGGTTGCCGGAACATTCGACTAAAGCGGACGCGCCCTTCAGGCGCAGCCTGCTGCGCGAGTATTTTCCCAAAGGTGAAAATGAAGAGCACCTGCGCCGGGCGTCAGCACGGCGCCTGGCCCAACGGCGGGCAAGCATCTCTGATGCGCCGCGCCGCGGGCGGGAGTACCTCGCCTACATGGAAAAGCTGCCGTAGGGGAGGAAGCGGACCGGATCTCCCGGTTTGATGTCCGCGGCGCCATCACCGAGCTCCACCAGACCTTCGGCCCAGCTAAGACCGCTGATACGGCCGGAACCTTCGGACTTGAACACTTCCGCCTTGCCATCCCGCACCCGTGCCCGCAGGTATTCCCGGCGGCCCGGTTTCTTCCGCTTTTCGAAGGCGGCCGGCACCTCGAAGCCTTGCGGCTCTTGCCAGCCGGCACCGGCCAGCAGCCCCATGGCAGGGCGGGCAAAGATCAGGGTGCAGACCAGCGCCGCCACAGGATTGCCCGGCAACCCGAACACCGGCGTGCCCTGCCACATGCCCAGCGCCAGCGGGCGGCCGGGCTTCAGCGCGATGCGCCATTCCTGCATTGCTCCGGCCTCGCGCAGAAGCGCAGACATGTGGTCCTCATCCCCGGCAGAGGCGCCGCCGGAGGTCAGGATCACATCCGTTTGCGCCGCAGCACCGTCCAGATGCGCCCGCAGCGCCGCGCGGTCATCTGCTGCCTTACCCAGGTCTACCGGCACGAACCCCAGCTGGCGGATCAGCGCCAGCAGCATCGGGCGGTTGGCGTCAAAAATCTGCCCCTTGCCTGCAGCCTGCCCGGCCTCGACCAGCTCATCCCCGGTAGAGAGCACACCCACCCGCAGCGGCAGCCGCACGGTGAGTCCGGCCAAGCCGGTAGCGGAAGCGAGAGCAAGATCAGCAGGGGTGATGACCCGGCCTGCGGGCAGGATGACCTCGCCCTCGCAGACATCCTCGCCTGCCTTGCGGGTGTTGGCGCCCTGTTTCAAAGGGCCGTTGAAGGCGATCCCGGTGCCGTCGGTGTTGACGTCTTCCTCCAGGATCACCGTGTCCACGCCTTCGGGCAGCGCGGCACCGGTCAGAATCCGGATGGCGCGGCCTTCGGGGACGGTTCCGTCAAAGGGAACGCCGGCAGCGGCACGCCCCTGCACCAGCGGCAGCACATGCGGCCCCGTTTCCCGGCCGCCGGCAAACCCGTAGCCATCCACCGCTGTGTTCGGCAGCGGCGGGTTGGAGCGTTTTGCCACCGCCTCCGCTGCCAGAACCCGGCCAAGCGCATCAGCCAGCGGCACCGTTTCCGCCCCGGTGACCGGACCCAGCCTGTCCCTGAGCAACGCCAGCGCATCGTCTACCGGGGTCCAATCGACGCCCGCAGGCAGAGCAAAGCAGTCATTGCTGAGCGGCGGCGGCACCAGCCCGCCCGCCTCATCCGTGGCCAGCACGTTCAAGCGGTCCTCATTCCCTGTGCCCAATATCCAGGCCTCCTCTTGTGCTTCCTCAGGTGCTGCGGCCAGCATTGCGGCCAGCTCCTTTGCCGGCAGGCGGCTGAGCGCCTGCGACAACAGCCGCATTTGCACCCGGTCGCGAATTTCGCCCTCATCTGCAACAGCCATTGCAGCTTTGACAGCCGGTTCGATCAACCCTGGCCAAATTTCCGCAAACACAATTTGCGCGCCCGCAATGTTTTCAAAAGGCCAGACCGCGGCCCGGTGATTTAGCCGCAACCGCTGCAGGACCGGCAGCCCCATCAGCACCTGGCTGCCAACCGTAGGGTTGAAAAACAGCTGGAAACAGGAAGAGGCTGCCTTGGCCGCCAAGTCCGCGCTGCGCCGTTCTGCCACGTCCGTATAGGTGATCCCGGACTTGCGGTAGGGGATGTCCGGCCAGCTTGCCTCATCAGGCTTGCCCCAGAACGGTCCGGCACCGGCAAACAGCCGGTTCATCTCGGATGCGACGCCGAACCGGTTGTTGCTGCCGTCCTCCGCGTCTTCGATCCGTTCTTCCAGCCACTGCCACAGGGCAAAGGGGTCATCCGATCCGGTGATCCGGCGCGCAAATCCGCGCGGGTATCCGAAAGGGAAATCAAAGGCTGCCAGCACCCGCCGCCCGGCAGCTTGCTCCACAGCAAGAAAGCGGCTGATCCAAGCCTCTGCCTCCTGCCGACTGCGGCAGTAAACCGGCTGCTCTGCGGTCCCGCCGCGCGCGACACCAAGCCAGATCGCGTCCTTGCTGGGCCGCTTGAATTTGCGCTTGGCAGCGGACCAATCGACAGTCAGAACGGCATCAAAGGGGGTCACAGCCTCAATTCCGACTGGATGAAGTCCGCAATTGCAGCGGTGCCGTTCAAATCGAACACCGGGCGGTCCAGTTCCAGCGGGGCGTCGCTGGCGACGGCCCGGATGCTGGGATCCCCCGGCGCGATCAATTCGGTGCCTGCTGCCTGCCGGAAGGCCTCAACCTTCGGGTGCGGCTCGCGCTTGTAGCCCTCCACCAGCACCAGATCGACGGGGTTGAGGCGGGCCAGCAGCTCTGCCAGCGGCGGCTCTGCCGCGCCGCGCAATTCCTGCATGATCGCCACGCGGCCTGCGGAGGCCAGCACCACCTCGGACGCACCGGCTTGGCGATGGCGGTGGCTGTCGGTGCCGGGCAGGTCCACATCGGTGGCGTGATGGGCGTGCTTGATGGTGGAAACGGTGAACCCGCGGACGCAGAACTCCGCCACCAGCCGTTCCATCAGCCCGGTCTTGCCGTTGTTCTTCCAGCCGGTGACGCCGTAAATCTTCATTTCAACAGCGCCTCGGCCCTGGCCAGATCATCCGGTGTGTTGATGTTGAAGAAGGGGTCGAAGGGGTCTGCCTCAAACAGCGCTTCGCAGCCGCCGTGCTGGTCGGTCCAGAGAACCACCTTGCGCAATCCGCCCTGCAGTGCTTCACGCAGGTCATCGCGCAGGGCGACGGGCCAGAGGCCAAAGGCCGGGTGCCGGTTGATGCGCTTGCCGCCGCCGGATTTCAGCGCCTCATCGCCGGTGCGCGGAGTGGTGGCCAGCACCAGCGGCTGATCCATGCCTTCGGCTGCTGCAGTCAGCCGGGCCACTAGGTCCTGCGGAAAGAAGGGCGTGTCGGCGGCGGCGGTGACGATGGTATCCGCGCCCTGCTCTGCCGCCCAATCAAGGCCTGCCAGAACGCCTGCCAGCGGACCAGCAAAGCCTTCAATCGAGTCGGCAATGACCGGCAGGCCCAGATCAGCGAAGCGTTCAGGATCGCCATTGGCGTTGAGCGCAAGCCCTGCGACCTGCGGCGACAGCCGGTCCACCACCCGGGACAGCAGGCTTTGGCCGCCAACCTGCAGCCGCCCCTTGTCGCCGCCGCCCATCCGGGTGGCGAGGCCGCCTGCTAGGATTACGCCCAAAGGCTTTTGTTTTGTCATGCCTTCTCCTCACGCGGCGGAAAACACGTGTTTTCCGGGCCGGATTTCGCGTGAAATCCGGTTACCTCTCTGCGCTTTTTCTACGGTGCTTCTTTTCTTCAACCGGCGCGTCCTTGGGGTCCATGTCCCGCACAAGCCGCTCCTCGCCCGACAAGCAGATGAACCGCTGACCGCGCATCCGGCCGATGAGGGTGAGGCCAACCTCGCGCGCGATCTCCACGCCCCAGGCGGTAAAGCCGGAGCGTGAGGCCAGCACCGGGATGCCCATCATTGCGGTCTTGATCACCATTTCGGAGGTCAGCCGCCCGGTGGTGTAGAGGATCTTGTCCGCGGCCTCGGCCTGCTCTGACAGCATCCAGCCGGCGATTTTGTCCACCGCGTTGTGGCGGCCCACGTCCTCCATATAGACAAGCGGGCGGTCCTGGCAGCAGAGCACGGTGCCGTGGATGGCGCCGGCCTCCAAGTACAGCGAGGGCGTGCGGTTGATCTTGTGGGCCAGTGCATAGACCCAGGAGGTGCGGACCTCGGCCTCGGGCAGGCGCACGTCCTCCAGTCCCTCCATCATGTCGCCAAAAACGGTGCCGACCGCGCAGCCGGAGGTGCGGGTCTTTTTCTTCAGCTTTTCCTCGTGACTGGTTTCCACCGCGGTGCGCACCACCACGGTTTCCAGATCCTCGTCATAGTCGACGCGGGTGACCTCATCCTCGTCGCGCAGCATCCGCTGGTTGCGCAAAAAACCAAGCGCCAGGTATTCCGGGTAGTCGCCGATTGTCATCGCGGTGACAATTTCCTGCGAATTCAGGAAGATGGTCAGCGGGCGCTCCTCCACCACAGCAATCTCGCTGGCCTCGCCATTCTGGTCAACACCGGTGACCGCGCGTGTCAGCCGCGGGTCGGAGACACCGGGGGCGATCAGATATTCTGACGTGATATCCATACTCACCAATTGCATTCCTTCTGCGTCCGCCGTAGGGCGGTTCAAGGCAATCTAGGACGCGCAGATGGCAATCACCACCACCAAATCGGCCTTCTGGAAGGGGTTTCGCGACAGCGCGCCGTTTCTGTTCATGGCCTCACCCTTTGGCTTCCTGTTCGGGGTGCTGGCGGCGGAGGCCGGGCTGATCGTGCCGGAAGCCTTTGCCTTCTCGCTAACGGTCTTTGCCGGTGCGGCCCAGTTCACCGCGCTACAGCTGATGCAGGAGAATGCGCCGCTGATCATCATCCTGATTTCGGCACTGGCGGTGAACCTGCGGATGGCGATGTATTCGGCCTCCCTGACGCCGTACCTGGGTGATGCGCCAATGTGGCAGCGCGCGATTGCTGCCTATTTCATCGTCGATCAGTCCTATGCGCTGTCGGTTGTGCAATTCGAACAGGAGCCGGAGATGCCGCTGGCACAGCGGGTTGCCTATTTCTTTGGCACCAACGGGCTGATCACACCGGCCTGGGTGATGGCCACCGCACTGGGGGCGCTGGTCGGCACCCGGATCCCGGAAAGCTGGGGAGTGGACTTCGTGCTGCCGCTGGCGTTTCTGGCGATGATCGGCCCGATGCTGCGCACGCCGGCGCATGTGGCGGCCTGTTTTGTGGCGGTGGCGGCCTCGCTGCCTGCCTCTGCCCTGCCCTATAACCTCGGCCTGATCGTGGCGGGCATTGCCGGCATGGTTGCGGGCGCGCAGGCGGAATTGTGGCTGGAGCGGCAGAAGGCCAAAGCGGAAGGCGCAAAATGAGCAGTATCCCCACACCCATCCTGTGGACCGTGATCATCGGGCTGGCGCTTGGCAGCTATGGCTTGCGGTTTGCCTTCATCGGTTTCATGGGCGGCAAACCCATCCCTGAATGGCTGATGCGGCATCTGCGCTATACCGCTGTGGCGATCATCCCGGCGCTGGTGGCGCCGCTGGTGGTGTGGCCTGCGCCCACGGGTGGCGCGCCCAGCCTGATGCATTTTGCCGCCGCTGCGGCGACCTTCGCCGCGGGCTATCTTACGCGCAACGTGCTGATCGGTCTCGGAACCGGCGGGCTGTGCCTGCTGCTCTTGTATCTCGCCGCCTGAGCGCGCTGCACCTGGGGAAGAATTACTCTGCCGCGTTCAGCGCGGCGTCGCTCTTGGTGATGCCTGCCTGCAGATCGGCGCTGTCGTTCTCATAGTAGCGTTCCGTTACCACACCGGGCAGCTGGCCGAACTGGGCGGACAGTTTCTCCGGATAGAAGGTGCGGTCGAGGCTTTCGAAGCCCGGGATCTGCTGCAGAATGCCGATGGTGGCCTGGGCGCAATAGGCACCCGGCACGCGTCCGTTGGTGACTGCCAGCTGATAGGCTTTCTGGGCCTGCTCCGGCGTCACCTCAACCCGTTGCACCACCACATGGAAGGTGCTGCGCGCATGGGCGCCGCGGTAGGCTTTCTCGACTGCCGGAGTAATACCGTAAAGGACATCGTTCCGCTCTGGTACTACTGAGGCGTAGAACGAGCCTGCCGGATCGAAAATCACCCGTTCCGACGCGTTGATCATCAGCGACGCATGGCCACCCCGCCCGGTGCGGTTGTTGATCATCGTGTAGAGGGTGAGCGTTGCAGGGCCGGGGTGGCGGTAGGCCACCTTGGCCAGGGTTTCGGCGTCCGCATTCGGTTGCTGCGGCGCCGCGCAACCCGCAAGCGCCAGCATCACCGCGCCGAGGCAGAGCAGATTGCGCATCAATATTGTCCCGGGATCAGGTGGCGAACATAGCCAGGAACAGCGCGAGGAACACCATCGCGATGCAGAAACGGGTCACGAAGGTCATGAAGCTCGAGAACATCTTCTCCTGAACGGTGATGTCCATGGTGCCGTGCTGGTGATCAGCCATGTGAGTTATCCCTCAAAATTCACGTGCGTTTTCCCGGTGATTACCGGATTTGCCGTCCCCTGTCACCACGTCATTCGGGCGCATCCCCGGGAAATGCCGTCCGAAAACCACATAAAACCGCTGCGGATCCTGCGGTTTCGGCCCGGGCGGCGAATCGTGCGGCTCACTCCTGCTGCAAATCCGAGGCGAGACGGAAACCGATACGGTTGGCGGGCTCTTCCTCGCGTGCCTTGGGCACTGCGCGCAGCATCACATTGAGCTGGCTCACGTGCTGCACCAGCTGGGTCCGGGAGCCATCCGGCTCGCTGCCGTAATAGGTGATGATGTCCGGGTCGAAATAGCCCATGCCCTCAATCCGGAGCACGCCGGTATTGCCGCCGGTGAAGCCCATTGCGACCTCGTGTTCAGCGTCCAGCTGCTGTTCGAAGTTCTGGATATAAAGGATCAGCCGTTCATAGGCCCAGCGGGCCGGGCTTTTGGCCGCATCCGGTTTCTGCAGCTTCTCCGGCACTTTGGTGAGGCCTGCACAGGCATCCGGGTCGGAGTGGACTTCATGCACGCAGGGCAGCACCGCCGCCTCTGCCGCCTCGGCGCTGGTGGAAATCTCGTCGCTCATGGTGCCTCCCCTTTTGCGGGGTGCGGATCACCCCTTGCTTTGATAGAGCCAGGCGCCGTCTTCGCCTTTCCAGCGCGCCACCTGGCCGGTGTGGTACAGGTGATTTACATGGGCCACCGCCTCGACCAGTGCAAGCCCGTACTCACCTTCACCGATTGTGCGCTTGAACAGCGGCGCAAAGCAATCAGCAGCTGTGCGCGGCACGGAAAGGTGATCCATCAGCCGCTCCAGCGCGCCGTGGTGGTTGCCAATGAGCTGCTGCATCCGAAGCGGCAAGCGTGAGAACGGCAGCTTGTGGCCGCCAAGCGCCAGGTGATCCGGACGCGCCAGTTTCGCCAGCCGTTCGCAGGCTTCCAGCCATTCGCCCAGCGGATCGGCCATCGGTTCGGTCGCATAAACACCGATGTTGGGGCTGATGGTCGACAGGATCTGATCGCCGGTAATCACCAGGTTGTCATCCCGGCTCCAGAAGGTCGCGTGCTCCGGGGCGTGGCCGTTGCCGGTGTGCACATCCCAGTCGCGCCCGCCCATGCGGATTACATCGCCCTGTTTGATGCGGGTGAAGCCCAGGGGCATCGGATGCACGGTGTCGGCAAAGTTGAAAGGCCGGTCATTGACGCGCTTCTCATAGATCTCAGGCGCCATGCCGGCACTGCGGTAATAGGCCAGCGTCTCTTCCGGCCACGTCTCCTGCACGTCCAGCGTCAGCATCCGGGCAAACAGCCAGGCGGTGCGGGTGGTGACCAGTTCGGCGCCGTGGACGCTCTGGAACCAGCCCGCCAAACCGATGTGATCAGGGTGGTGATGGGTGACGACCACGCGGGTCACCGGCTTGCCCTTCAAGGGGCCTGCCATCAGTCTTTCCCAGATGCCGCGGCTTTTGCGGGAGTTGAAACCGGTGTCGATCACCGTCCAGCCGTCGCCCTCATCCAGCGCGTAGATGTTGACGTGATCCAGCTTCATCGGCAGCGGCTGGCGCATCCAAAGGACGCCCTCGGCCACTTCGATCGCCTCCCCCTGTGCGGGCGGTTCTTCCCAGGGGGTGCGGGGGGAGACGTCGGGAATATCAGTCACGGCTGTCAGCCCGCCAGCTCATCAAGGCTGAGGGCGAAGGTGCCTTCTGCCCCCGCCTGTGCATGGGCCAAAAGCGCGCTGTGCTCCGGCAGCATGCGGGTGATGTAGAAGCGGGCCAGCTTCTCGCGCGGGCCGCCCTGATCCGCCATCGCGGCTGCCAGGTGATAATGGCCGCCCAGCACCCGGGCAAATGCGCGCAGGTACGGAACCGAGCCTGCAAAACGGTCCTGCATGTCCTGCTGCGACACCAGCCATTCGGTGGCTTCGCGCAGGGATTCACATGCCTGCCAGACGGCTTCGGCCATGTTGGGATGGGTGGCGCGGGCGCGTTCAGCCTGTTCCTCGATCTCGTCAATCAGGGCAAAACCCATTTCGCCGCCGTCCATCATCTTGCGCGCCACCAGATCCATTGACTGGATGCCATTGGTGCCTTCGTAGATCGCTGTCACCCGCACGTCGCGGTAATACTGCGCGGCTCCGCTTTCTTCGATGAAACCCATGCCGCCGTAGACCTGCACCCCGGTTTCCGAAACGCGCATGCCGGTGTCAGTGCCAAAGGCCTTGGCAATCGGGGTCAGGAAGGCCGCGCGGGCGGCCCAATCGCTGCCACCAGTGGCGGTATGCATGTCGATAGCGCGGGCGCAGGCCATCAGGATTGCGCGGGAGGCAAAAAGATCCGCCTTCATTTCCATCAGCATCCGGCGCACATCGGCGTGGTCGGCGATGAAGCCGCTGGCGGTCTTGCCCTGCTTGCGCTCCAGCGCATAGGCCAGCGCGTGCTGATAAGCGCCCTCGCCCGCACCAACGCCCTGGCCGCCGACACCGAGACGGGCGTTGTTCATCATGGTGAACATCGCTGCCATGCCGCCGTGCTCCGGCCCGACCAGCCAGCCGGTGGCGCCGTCGAACTGCATCACGCAGGTGGGGGAGCCGTGCAGGCCCATCTTGTGTTCAAGGCTCACGACCTTCAGATCATTCGCCTTGCCAGGATTGCCGTCCGCATCCGGCAGGAATTTCGGCACCAGGAACAGCGAGATCCCCTTGGTTCCTGGCACGCCATCAGGCAGCCGCGCCAGCACCAGGTGGCAGATGTTGCCGCAGAAATCATTGTCGCCCCATGAGATGAAGATCTTCTGGCCAGTCACCGCAAAGGTGCCGTCGCCGTTGGGTTCCGCCTTTGACGTCAGCGCGCCGACATCGGACCCGGCCTGCGGCTCGGTCAGGTTCATGGTGCCGGACCATTCACCGGAGATCAGCTTGGGCAGATACAGCTCCTTGATCGCATCTGACGCATGGTGTTCGAGCGCTTCGATCTGGCCCTGGCTCAGAAGCGGTGCCAGCTGCAGCGACAGACAGGCGCCGGCCATCATTTCATAGACCGCGACAGCGACAGTCTGCGGCAGCCCCATGCCGCCGAATTCCTCCGCCGCGCTGATGCCGACCCAGCCGCCATCGCAAATGGCCTGATAGCCATCGGCAAACCCGGGCGAAGTCCGCAGCACGCCGTTTTCCAGACGTGCAGGATGCAGGTCGCCATTGCGCTGCAGCGGGGCCATCACCTCGTCGCACAGCTTGCCTGCTTCTGTCAGGATCGCGCTTACAGTGTCGGATGTTGCTTCAGCAAAGCGGTCTGTAGCCGGGATGCTGTGATAGCCCACAACGTGGTTCAGCAGAAATTCATACTCGGAAACGGGGGCGCGGAAAGTCATGGACGTCCTCTGGCGGGGGTTTCTGGGGCCTGCGGAGCGGGCAGTCTTGGCTTCCCGGCGCGGGCCCATTATGGTCTGTGGCTTGTCCGATTACCTAACCGGGCGCTTATTTCAATCAACCAAAACGCCGCGTCACCCGGAATGCCCCAGCAGAGCACTGAAATCCTTGCCGCAACGGCAAGCGGCATCGCCCGCGCCGCCCGGCTTTTGCAGGCCGGGCAACTGGTCTCCTTCCCGACCGAAACAGTTTATGGCCTTGGCGCTGATGCCCGGCAGGGCAAGGCGGTTGCGGCCATTTACGAGGCCAAGGGGCGGCCGTCATTCAATCCGCTGATTGCCCATGTCCATTCGGCAGAGGCCGCGCGGCGGTATGTGCAATGGAATGACGTTGCGGAACAGCTGGCCGCGGCCTTCTGGCCAGGGCCGATGACTTTGGTGCTGCCGCTGCGTGCGGGGCACGGGATCTCGCCGCTGGTTACGGCAGGGCTGGAGACGCTTGGCGTGCGGGTGCCCGCGCATCCGGCGGCGCAGGTGCTGCTGCGGGAGCTGGACGGTCCGGTGGCCGCACCTTCCGCCAACCCCTCCGGCAAGATCAGCCCGACGACGGCCGCGCATGTGAAAGCCGGGCTGGACGGCCGGATTGCCGCGATCCTGGATGACGGCGCCTGCGGTGTGGGGCTGGAATCCACCATCATCGGCCTGGCCGGACCGGACCCGCTGCTGCTGCGCCCCGGCGGGCTGGCGGCGGAAGAAATCGAAGCCGTGCTGGGCCGCAAATTGGCAGAACGCGATGTGCACGACCCGCTGACCGCGCCCGGTCAGCTGCTGTCGCACTACGCCCCCGGCGCGCCGGTGCGGCTCAACGCGGAGGCACCGCGCGACGGCGAGCTATATCTTGGCTTTGGACCCGGACCTTGTGATCTGAATCTGTCCGAAAGCGGTGACCTGGCAGAGGCCGCGGCCAATCTCTTTGGGCAGCTCCACCAACTGGATGCACTTGGCAAGCCGATTGCCGTTGCGCCGATTCCGATGCGCGGGCTGGGCGAGGCCATCAACGACCGCCTGCGCCGCGCCGCCGCGCCGCGGGACTGAACGCGGCAAGCCGCAGCGCACCCGCGCCCATCAAAGATGGGCGCCCGGCCCAAGGGTTTTGGGATTATCTTTGATAATCAGAAAATGCGCGGGAGCCTTCCGCTTGCGCCGCCCGGATTTTAGCTTTCAGGCGTGGCCCGCACTGGACGAAAGCGTCAACGGATCAACCCCCAGGGTTTTTAGCGCCGCGCCCCATTTGCTGTCATCGGCAAGGCTGAACACCAGCTCGGGGCTGGCCTCGGCCGTCAGCCAGCCGTTCATGGTGATTTCCGATTCCAGCTGACCCGGCCCCCAGCCGGCATAGCCCAGCAGCACCAGCAGCTGTTCCGGCCCCTGACCCTCGGCGATGTCCTCAAGAATATCCAGCGTGGCGGTCATCGAAAAGCCGCCCGGCACCTTCAGGGAACTCACATCCGATTCGTAATCCGGTGTGTGCAGCACAAAACCGCGCTGGGTCTCCACCGGGCCTCCAAAGCGCACCGGCAGCGCCGCTGCCGCGTTGCTGTCACCGCCCAGGTCCAGCTGCTCCAGCAGATCGCCCAGCGCCACGCCGTCGGCGGGCTTGTTGACGATCAGCCCCATAGCGCCCTCCTCGCCGTGCGAACACAGGAAGATCACCGAATGCTCGAACCTCGGGTCGCCAATTCCAGGCATTGCAATCAAGAGCTTGCCAGTCAGATCCATGAATTTCCGTCTTTCTGCTGCCTCCCCCCACCATGACGTGCACCCGCTTGCCGCGCAAGGGGCGCATCGGCGCAACTCCGCGCAGGCTCCGGCAAATTTGCCGCAAACACAGAGGGATGCGGGCGGCATGACCGGATCGTGACTTGGCAAACGGGGCTGGCGGGCGCATGTATTCGGGTATGAAACGGACAATGCTCAAAACCACTGCTGCCGCGGCAGCTTTGCTGGCTGCTGCAAGCGGGTCGTCTGCATTTGCCGGCGCTGCGGACAGCGATATCGTGCAGGTCGAGGTGCTGGATGGCGGGATGACGTCCCGCGGCACCCATATGGGGGCGCTTCGGATCACCCTGCAGCCGGGATGGAAGACCTATTGGCGCGCACCCGGAGATGCGGGCATCCCGCCCAGTTTTTCCTGGCGCGGGGCGCGCAATGTCGGCGGGCTGTCGATCACCTGGCCTTCGCCCGAGGTTTTCCTGACCTCCGGCTACCGAACCATTGGTTATCATGACCAGCTGGTGCTGCCGCTGGAGATCACGCCTGCGACCCCAGGCAAGCCGGTGCGCCTCAAAGGGCGGATGCAGCTGGGGGTGTGCAAGGATGTCTGCGTGCCGGCCGAGCTGAAGTTCGACCAGGAACTGGACGGCAGCGCAGGCCGCCACCCGGCAATTGCTGCAGCCATGGCGAACCGCCCCTGGTCAGCCAAGGAGGCCGGCGTGCGCAAGGCCACCTGCAGCCTGCGCCCGTCGCAATACGGCATGACGGTCACCGCCCGCATCTCGATGCCCTCTGCCGGCGGTGAGGAGGTTGCGGTGATCGAACCGGGCAACCCCAAGCTTTACGCAGGTGAAACCAAGACCCGCCGCGAGGGCGGGCAGCTGGTGGCGGAGACCGAGTTTCTCCCCGCGCACGGCAGTCCTTATGCCATTGACCGCTCGCAGCTGCGGATCACCGTGCTTGGGAAAAACCACGCTGTTGACATTCAGGGCTGCAGCGCGGGATGAGCGCAGCCGGCAGCCCTGCCCGCCCGGTTCTGGGTACAATTGCCGTGGTCTGCCGCCATTTCGGCGGGCAGGACCATGTCATTCTGGTGCAGCGCGGCAAGGAACCGAACGCAGGCTGGTGGGGCTTTCCCGGCGGCCATGTGGAGATGGGCGAGACCGCCCTGCAGGCCGCTGCACGCGAGCTGATGGAGGAGACCGGCGTGACCGCCCGGCCGCTGGAGTATCTCACCAATGTGGATGTGATCTCGCGCCATGCGTCCGGTGTGGCGCAGCGGCAGTATCTGCTGACCGTGGTGCTGTGCGAACACGTAAGCGGCGAACCGGTGCCTGATGATGACGCTGAACAGGCCGAATGGATCCCGATCACAGAAATCGAAACCCGCGGGCTGCAGCTTCTGGATCAGGTCGGCGATGTGGCGCTGCTGGCTCAGGCCCGCTGGCGGGCGTTGAGCCGGTAGGCAATACCGCCCGCTGCATAGGCAAGAAGCGCCAGCGCGAAGGCGCCCAGAAGGAAAGCCAGCAATCCGGCCTTCACCGGCTCCATTGCTGCCAGTGCCGGGATCATCCGCAGCGCGGGGTGCAAGGCGCCGGATGCCATCGCCCAGCCCAGCGTCAGCACCAGCCAGCCCAGTTGCGCCAGCGCTGTGCCCAGCACCAGCCAGCGCAGGCGGCCTGCCCCCTGCCGCAGCGCACGGCGCAAGGAAGTGAGCGGCCGCGACAGATCGCGCTGCATCGCCACCAGCGCAGGCACCACCAGCAGCACCAGGAACATCCCGAATCCCAAGCCATAGACCAAGGTAATCACCGTAGGTTTCAGGAACTGTGCCTGCTGTGAGCGTTCAAACAGCAAGGGCGCCAGGCCCAGCACCGTGGTCATCGTGGTCAGCATCACCGGGCGCAGCCGGTCTGCTGCCGCGTCGATGATCGACGGGATCAGCCCGCGGTCCTGAGCATATTGGTCGATCGTCGTTACCAGCACGATTGAGTCGTTGATAATGATCCCGGTCATTCCCAACAGGCCCACCACGGTGAACATGGACAGCGGCACCTCCCACACGTAGTGGCCCCAGATGGTGCCGACGAGGCCGAAGGGGATAATCGCCATCACCACCAGCGGCCGGGTCCAGCTGGCAAAGATCCAGGACAGCACCAGATAGATCCCGGTGAGGCAGAGGATCAGCCCGGTGCCCGCCTCCTGCAGGAAGGTCTGTTCCTGCTCTGCCAGTCCGGAAAGACGCCATTCAACCTGCCGCTCACTGGCGATCTTCGGCAGAATCTCGTCCTGCAGGGCCTGGGTCACTGCCTCCGCACGCGCGGGATCGTCTTCGGAAATATCACCCGTCACGCTGATAACCCGAATACCGTTTTCGCGGAGCACGGTAGAGAACCCGGTACGCTGGGTCACGGAGACAATATCGGCAAGCGGCACGTAGATGCCGCTGGGGGCCCGCATAAGGGTGCGCTCCAGGAAATCGGCGGTCAGTTCGTTCTCCGGCAGTTCCACGCGGATGGTGGCGCTGCGCGGACCATCGGGATAGGTCGCGGCCTCGATCCCGTTGAGCCGTGCCCGAAGCGCCTGCCCCAGGCTGCCGATGGTAAAGTTCAGCGCCTGGCCCTGCGGGGTCAGATCGAGGATCACTTCCTCTTTGTCGTAGGCGAGATTGTCCTCAACCGCTGAAACTTCCGGAAAGCGCAGCAACGCGGTTTTCAGGTCTTCGGAGGCATCTTTCAGCACCTGCACGCTGGGGCCGGAAAACTGCACGTCCAGCGCGTCGCCGCCAGGCCCCGACCGCCAGCTGCGGAAGGAAATCGTCTCGACCATCGGGTGACTCACCACCCGCTCCTGCAGTTCCGCCACAAAGGCAAAGCTGGAATAGGGACGCAGGTCGGCGTCGATCAGTTCGATTGAGATGCCGCCAAGGAGGTCGGTGTCCTTTGCCTCCACCCCGCTGAGGCCGCGGCCTGCATTGCCGCCGGTTTCGGCCATCACGAAATCCAGCGGGTTGCGACCGTAGCGTTCTGCGTATTCAGCGCCCAGCGCCTCTGTCGCACGCTGCATCTCCTGCATCATCATCATGGTGTCGGCGCGGCTGGCGCCCTCCACCATGGCGAAGTTGCCGGTGACCGAACCACGCTCCGGCGCGTTGAAGAAGCGCCACTGCACATCGCCGTTGATAAACAGCGCGGCCTGACTGGCCAGAATTGCCACAGCCCCCGCCAGAACAGCATAGCGGGCGGTCACGACGTAACCCATCAGAGGCCGGAACGCGTGGTCGCGCAGCCAGCGGAAGCCGCGGTTCACCATCCTGTTCGGCCAGTCGTACCAGTGGCGCGCCTGAGCATGGGTCAGCGCGTGGGCCAGATGGTTGGGCAGGATCAGGAAGCATTCCACCAGGGAGGCCGCCAGCACCGCAATCACGGTAAAGGGAATGTCGCGGATCAGCTCGCCGAAGCGCCCGCCCACCAGCACCAGCCCAAAGAAGGCGATGATGGTTGTGAGGGTTGCGGCAAAGACCGGCATTGCCATACGGCGGGCGGCGTTCTCCGCTGCTTGCATGGGGCTTTCGCCCAGCCGCCGGACCCGGAAATCGGCATGTTCCCCGACCACGATGGCATCATCCACCACGATTCCAAGGGTGATGATCAGACCAAACAGGCTGACCATGTTGATGGTGATCCCCGCGGCATACATCAGCGCAACGGCGGCAAACATCGAGGCCGGGATCCCCATTGCCACCCAAAAGGCGATGCGGGTGTTCAGGAACAGGAACAAGAGGCACAGCACCAGGCCAAGCCCCATCAGGCCATTGTCGACCAGGATATCCAGGCGGTCAGTGATGGACTGGGCGCGGGTCCGGATCAGTTCCGCCGTCACTCCCTGCGGCAGGCTGGCCTGCATCTCATCCACGACCTCCTGCACCTGTGCCTGCAGGCGGATGGCGTTGCCCTGATCGGAGCGGTCCACCCGGATCGACATCGCCGGGTTGTCATCCACGAAGTAGGAGCGGTTGCGGTCCACCCCCTCAACCCGGATCTGCGCCACATCGGCGATGGTCAGCACAGAACCGTCAGCGTTGGTGCGCAGCACGATGGCCGCCAGCTCGTCCGGCTTGCGCTTTTCGCTGCCGGTGCGCACGCGGGCGTTGGCGCCGCTCACATCGCCTGCAGGGTCTGCATCTACCTCTGCGCCAATCGCCTCCGCGATCTCGCGCATGGTGATGTTGTGGGTGATCAGCTTGGCAGTGGGCACCTCTACAATCGTTTCCGGCGCCGCCACGCCGCGGATTGTGGTGCGGGTGACACCGGCCTCAAAGAGGCGCACAACCAGCTCGTCGGCAAAAAGGCCCAGCTGCCCCGCCCCGACCGGCCCGGTGATCACCACATCTGTCACGCGGTCCCGCCAAGCGCCGCGGCGCACCTCCGGCTCCTCCGCCTCCTCCGGCAGGGTGGTGATCCCGTCCACCGCGGTCTGCACATCGTCTGTGGCCTGGCCCATGTCGGAGCCGGGCTCAAACTCCAAGGTCAGGGTCGCCAGCCCTTCGCGGGAGATCGAGGAAGTTTCCTCAACTCCGTCGACGGCAAGCAGCGCGGGCTCCAGCACCTGCACGATGGCGCTGTCCACATCTTCGGGACCGGCACCTTCCCATTCGACGGAGACGGTGACGCGCTCGACGATCACATCCGGAAAGAACTGCGCCCGCATGTTGGGCATCGCCGCCGCGCCCAGCACCAGCATGATCACCAGCAAAAGGTTGGCCGCGGTACGGTGGCGGGTGAAATAGCTGAACAGCCCGCGGGCCTGCCGGGGGAGCCTGCGCGCCATCGGGTTCAGCCTCCCATCCGGGCTTCAATCCGGCTGATCAGCTGTGCAGGCACCTTGGCCTCTGCCAGCTGCTGAAGCATTTTAGCCTTCATCTCAGAGGGCATCCGGCTGTTGCCTTCAACCAGCGCCACCAGCCGGGCGCGGCGCTCGTCCGTGAGTTCGATCAGCTCCGGCAGAGTCTGCGCTTCTGCCCCCTGCCGCAAGGGGCGCACCTTGATGCCAGCCCCCAGCAGGGGCGTGCGCCCGGTGACAACCTCGCGGCCTTCCAGTCCTGAGCCGCGGATCAGAACATCATCGCCCTGACGGCGGACTAATTCGACAGGCAGCGCCTCCAGCCGGTCCTCTTCACCCAACAGCAGAACGGTGCCGTCCGCGCCCAGTGCAGAGGCCGCAACCCGCGCCACCGCACGGACCTCCGGCTCTGTCACATGAACAGTGACGAAATCTTCAGGTTTGAACCCGGGGGCAGCATCCAAACTGGCATAGACCAGCCGCCCGGTTTGCCCGTCGCCCGCGGCACCGCTGGCACGTGATATCAGCCCGGTTGCACTGAGGCCCGCACCAGCCGCGTCCAGCGCCACCCGCACCGGCGCCTGCAACAGGCGCCCGTCGCTGTCCAGCAGCCGGGCGTATTGCGCGGTGGAGACCCTGAACGCCACCTCCAGCAAGTCCGGGTCAACCAGATCCGCGAGTTTCTCGTTGGCAGACACCAGCCGGCCCTGCACCAGGCTGACCGACTGCAGCGTGCCATCAAAGCCCGCCTTGATGGTGGTGTCATCTAAATCCCGCCGTGCTTCATCCAGCGCAATCTGCGCCCGGGCCACCCGGGTGGCGGCCTGATCTGCGCGCGCCTCTGCCTGGCTTACGGCCTGACGGCGCGAGATCACGGTCTGGCGGGCCTGAACCGCGGCAAGCTCTGCGGTTTCCACCGTGGCCGCAGTGCCGACCCCGCGCTCCTGCAGATCCACCTGCCGCTGGAAGGCGCGTTCGCGCAGCTGCGCCTGATCCTGCGTCGCCTGAAGCTCGTCCTGCGCCAGGATCAGCGCGCGTCCGGCATCGCGTTCCTCGGCGCGGGCATCCATCATGTCAGCCTCGGCCCGGTCCAGCGCGGCCTGGGCATCCGCCGGATCGACTTGCACGAGCACCTCGCCCGCCCGGACGGCACCGCCTTCTTCAAAATCCTCAGACAGCTGCACAATCCGGCCACCTGCAGCAGTGCGCAGTTCCAGAGTGCGGCGGCTTTCGACGCGGCCAAAGGCTGTGAGTTCCGGTGCCACCGTCTGCAGATCCGCGGTCACAACATTGACTGCAAAGACCCGCTCGCGCACCGGCGGCGGTTTGCGTTCAGCGTTGAGCTGCGCCTCTATAGCGCCAAAGATCAGCTGCCCGGCATAAAGCAGCATGGCCGCCGTCAGCGACGCCAGGAAAAGCCCCATCAAACTCTGACGCAAAAAGCGCATGTCTCTCCCTTCCGGTGGCGGCGGCTGCCGGGGCCGCGCATGGGCCGGTAGGCGCAAAAGCCTTGTGCCCGCTTGGAAATATAGGATTTTCCGCGCAGGTTTGCGAGGTTACACGCAGCGCAAGGTTACTTCCGGCGCAGATGCTCCTCCAATCTGGGCATGATTTCCACGAAATTGCAGGGGCGGTGGCGGTAATCGAGCTGTTTTAACAGGATTTCGTCCCAGCCGTCCTTGCACGCGCCTGGGCTGCCGGGCAGCGCAAACAAATAGGTGCCGCCCGCAACGCCGCCGGTGGCCCGTGACTGGACCGCGCTGGTGCCGATCTTTTGCATCGAGACCATGGTGAAGACGGTTCCAAAGGCCTCGATCTCCTTCTCGTAGACGTCACGGTGCGCCTCCACCGTCACATCGCGCCCCGTCAGGCCGGTGCCGCCGGTGGAAATCACCACGTCGACCTTGGTGTCGGCGATCCAGGCGCGCAGCTGAGCAGCGATCTCTGCGCGCTCATCGGGGATGATCTTGCGGTCAGCCAGGGTGTGGCCAGCCTCGCGCAGCCGGTCGACCAGCACCTGGCCGGAGCGGTCGTCCACCATCTTGCGGCTGTCCGAGACCGTCAGGACCGCGATGCGGACCGGGATGAATTCCATGCTTTCGTCGATACGGGACATCTACGCCCTCTCCATGATTGCCAGCCGCACGGCCAGCCCTGCGAAAATTCCGGCCGAGATCCGGCCCAGCCAGCGCGCAAACAACTGCGAGCCCGCCAGCTGTCTGCCCGCCTGGCCTGCAAAAATGCCTACGAGACCGTTGATGACAAACCCGCCCGCAGCCAGGATCAGGCCAAAAACCATAAACTGCGCCAGCACCGGCCCCGCTTCGGGCTTCACGAATTGCGGCACAAAGGCCAGCACAAACAGAATCACCTTGGGGTTGGTAAGGTTGACAAGAAAGCCGGTGCGGAACGCCCGCCGGGCGGGCTCTGCGGGTTTGTCCTCCGTGACCGGACCGCTGCGGAGAGCGTTCCAGGCGAGATACAGAAGGTACCCCACTCCGATCCAGCGGATCAGGTCAAACAGCGCTGGCATGGCAGCAACCACAGCGCCCAGTCCGAGACCTGCCAGCGCGACATGCACTATGCTGCCTGCCGAAATGCCTGCACTGGCCGCCACCGCTGCAGCGCGGCCGGAGCGCAGCCCCTGGCCGAGGCAGAACATCATGTCCGCACCCGGTGTCAGGTTCAGTGCCAGCGCTGCCGGGACAAAGGCCAGCAGGGTCACGGGATCAATCATGGTTCCACCTCGAACCAATTCAAACCGGGACCGAGGTTTGCCACCTCCGTCTTCCCCAATTTGCCGCGAAAGCCCCAGCAATCATGCACATGGCCGCACAGCAACAGCTGCGGCTGGATTCGCTCGGCCGCAGCGCAGACCGCGGTGGACCCCACGGACAGTCCGCCGGACGTCACATCCCCGAACCCCTTGGGCGGTGAATGGGAAATCAGGATATCTGCGTGATCGCAGGCCGCCAGCATCACCCCCGCCTGCACCTCGCTCAGGTCGCAGGACCAGCCGCCAAAGGGTGTCTCGGGCACACCATAGCCCAGACCGAACAGGCGCAGGCCCTCGATGTCAGTGCCTTCGCCATGCAGGACCGTGGTGTTCGCAAACCCTGCTGCGCGCAACTCATCGGCGCTTTCGCCATTGCCGGGCACGGCCACCATCGGCGCCTTCAGTCCCGACAGCATGGCAACGGCACTGTCCATCCCCATCCGCATGTTGCAGAAATCGCCGGCGCCGATGACCAGATCCGCACCCGCACTGGCAGCGACGATATCTGCGGCATGAGAGGCAGAAAGATGCAGATCGGAGAACGCCAGAATTTTCATGGAACTACCTCAGGTCAAGCTCCCAAGCCGTGCCTTCAATTCCAAAAGATCGGCCCAGGCCAGCCGTTTCTGCGCGGGCTGACGCAGCAGATAGGCAGGGTGGAACATCGGTATTACCGGCTTGCTCCAGGCCTGATCCCACTGTCCGCGCAGCCGGGTGATGCCGCGTTTTCCCAATACCGCCTGACAGCTGATATTGCCCATCAGCACCAAGATCTCAGGCTCAGCCAGTGCAACATGCCTTTCCAGAAAGGGTGTCAGCATCGAGATCTCAGCGGGCAGCGGGTCGCGGTTCTGCGGCGGCCGCCAGGGCAGCACATTGGTGATATAGACGTTTTCCGCGCGGCTGAGGCCGATCGCTTCCAGCATTTTGTCCAGAAGCTGTCCGGCGCGGCCGACAAAGGGCTTGCCCTGCAGATCCTCATCGCGGCCCGGGGCTTCGCCGATGACCATCACCCGCGCGCCTGCCTGTCCGTCGGAGAACACCAGATTGCGGGCGCCGCGCTTCAGGTCGCAGTGGCTGAAGCCTTCCATCGCACCGCGCAAGGCAGGCAGCGAGGCTGCGCCACTGGCCGCCTTCTGTGCCACCTCGACCGGATCAACCTCCTTGGGCTTAGGCGGCGGCGCCGGGGCGGCACCCGGTTTCGGCTTGGGGGCGGCCTGTTCCAGCGCATAGCGGTCGACCGGCTCGTCGCACAGCGCCTCAGTGGCGCCAAGCTCCGCCTGCCACTCCAACAGCGCACGCGCGCTCCAGTAATCCAATGCCGATTCCATGCGCCCAAGCTACTCCGCCTGCCGGATAAGCGGAACACCTCCCTGTCATCTTGCTGCAAATACTCAAATTCTCTGACCGCATCCTGCAAGCAGCCGTTGCCCGTTCTGCCCCCCCCGCCTATAAGAACCGGCAAATCAAGCGGAGCTGCCCCATATGTCCTTCGAACACCGCCATTTGCTTGGCATCGAACCGCTGAAGCCGCATGAGATCACCGCGATCCTTGATCTGGCCGACGACTATGTGGCGCTGAACCGCCGCCCGGAGAAGCACTCCGATGTGCTGGCGGGGCTCACCCAGATCAACATGTTCTTTGAAAACTCCACCCGCACCCAAGCGTCGTTTGAACTTGCGGGCAAGCGGCTGGGCGCCGATGTGATGAACATGGCGATGCAGGCGTCCTCGATCAAAAAGGGCGAGACCCTGATCGACACCGCGATGACGCTGAATGCGATGCACCCTGACCTGCTGGTCGTCCGTCACCCGCATTCAGGCGCGGTGGATCTGCTGGCCCAGAAGGTGAACTGCGCGGTGCTGAATGCGGGCGACGGCAAGCACGAGCACCCGACCCAGGCTCTGCTGGATGCACTGACCATCCGCCGTTCCAAGGGCCGCCTGCACCGGCTGAACATAGCGATTTGCGGCGACATAGCGCACAGCCGCGTTGCGCGCTCGAACCTGATCCTCTTGGGCAAGATGGAAAACCGCATCCGCCTGATCGGCCCGCCGACCTTGGTGCCCGGCCAGTTCGCTGAGTTCGGCGCCGAGATTTACGACGACATGCGCGAGGGGCTGAAGGACGTTGATGTGGTGATGATGCTGCGCCTGCAGAAGGAACGCATGGATGGCGGCTTCATCCCGTCGGAGCGCGAGTATTACCACCGCTATGGGCTGGATGCTGACAAGCTTGGCCGCGCCAAGCCCGACGCCATCGTCATGCACCCCGGGCCAATGAACCGCGGGGTCGAGATTGACGGCACGCTCGCTGACGACATCAACCGCTCGGTCATTCAGGAGCAGGTCGAGATGGGTGTGGCGGTGCGGATGGCGGCGATGGACCTCCTGGCCCGCAACCTGCGCGCCGAACGCCAGGCCAAAGCAGGCTGAGCCGCTTGGAGGGCGTGATCCATATCCCGGCGGGCGAGCGTGGCGTAATCCGTCTGTTTGAGCTCGCCATGCGGCCCGAGCAGGCAGCGTTTCTGAAGGAACCCGGCGCGCTGGCTCAGGTTCTGGGGATCAAAGCGCTGGACATGGAACAGGTGGAGATCTTTCCGGTCTCAGACCTGGAGGATATCGGCTTGACCGGTTACCTGACCGAGGGCTGCGGCGTGCCGCGGGCGCAGGTCGAAGAAGACCGGGAAATACTGCAGACCCTGGAAGGCCATGTGCTGCTGATCCGCTCCCGTGCTTTTGGCGGTGAAGAGACGCGGCTCACCCCGGCGGACCAGATCGTGCTGAAGGGCACCTATGGTGAACGGCGGACCAATTGGAATGCTGCTCCTGAGACTGCCGAGAGCGCCAAGCCCTATTCCGCACCCAAGTTGCCCCCCCGCGAGGCCCGTTCGCAGGCCCGCCGCATCGGGGCTGCGCTGTTTGCCATTGTCATGGCCCTGATCGCCCTGATTGCATGGCTGCTGGTGTTCTGATGGCGAACATAGAATTCAAACCAGACCGCAGCGCCTACGTCCGCGCCCACGCCTGGATGGCCGCAATTGGCATGGGCGGCGCTATGGCGGTGCTCTGGTTCATGGGCAGCCCGCATATCTGGACAGGCGCCGTTGGCGGGCTGGCTGCCATCGCCCTGCGCGGCTGGTACATGGCCAGCGAGGAACTGGCAGTGGTCTGGACCCTGACGCAAGAGACCCTCTCAGGCCCCGCGGGGCGTTCCGTGCCGCTCTCCCAAATCGAAGCCATCAAGACCATGGGCAGCTATGTGCAGGTCATCACCCAGGGCGGTGACAAGCACCTGATCAAATACCAGGCCGACCCGGCCGCGACCCTCAACGCAATTGAAAGAGCCAAGGCATGAGCACTCTCTTCATCAACGCCCGCCTGATCGACCCTGAGGCAGGAACCGACACACCGGGGGCAGTTCTGGTGCGGAAAGGACGGATCGCGGCGGTTGAAAAGGATACTGCAGACCCAGCGCGGATGCTGAACGCGCAAGGCCTTTCACCAAATGATGTGACCCAGGTGGACTGCGGCTGCAAATGCCTGGCGCCGGGGATCGTCGATATCGGCGTCAAGGTCTGCGAACCCGGTGAGCGGCACAAAGAAAGCTATAAGTCCGCAGGTCTGGCGGCGGCGGCGGGCGGCGTGACCACAATCGTCACCCGGCCCGATACCACTCCGGCAATTGACAGCCCGGAGGCGCTGGAGTTTGTCACCCGCCGCGCCCAGGCGGATACACCGGTGAACGTGCTGCCTATGGCGGCGCTGACCAAGGGACGCGAAGGCCGCGAAATGACCGAGATCGGCTTTCTGATGGATGCCGGCGCGGTTGCCTTTTGCGATTGCGACCATGTGGTCAGCAACACCAAGGTGTTCCAGCGGGCGCTGACCTATGCGCGTTCCTGCGGTGCGCTGGTCATCGCGCATCCGCAGGAACCTGTTCTGAGCAAGGGCGCGGCTGCAACCAGCGGCAAATTTGCTGCCCTTTATGGCTTGCCCGCGGTGTCACCGATGGCGGAACGGATGGGGCTGGACCGCGATATTGCCCTCTTGGAAATGACCGGCGCAAAATACCATGCCGACCAGATTACGACAGCACGCGCCCTGCCCGCGCTGGAGCGTGCCAAATCCAACGGTTTGGATATCACCGCGGGCACCTCTATCCATCACCTGACACTCAATGAGCTGGATGTGGCGGGATACCGCAGCTTCTTCAAGGTGAAACCGCCGCTGCGCTCCGAGGACGACCGGCTGGCGGTGGTTGAGGCGGTGCGGACCGGGCTCATTGACATCATCTCCTCCATGCACACGCCGCAGGATGAGGAAAGCAAGCGCCTGCCGTTCGAGGAAGCTGCGGCCGGTGCGGTGGCGCTGGAGACACTTCTGCCAGCAGCATTGCGGCTGTACCACGCCGAGCTTCTGGACCTGCCCGCCCTGTTCCGCGCCATGTCGCTGAACCCTGCCAAACGGCTGGGGCTGGAAAGCGGCCGCCTGGCCGCGGGCGCGCCCGCCGATCTGGTGCTGTTCGATGCGGATGTGCCGTTTGTGCTCGACCGCTTCACGCTGCGTTCAAAGTCGCAGAACACGCCTTTTGACGGCCAGCGGATGCAGGGCCGGGTCGAAGCAACTTACGTGGCGGGCGAACCCGTCTACCGGAGGGACTGATGCCTGTACTAGAAAGCTCTGCCGTTGTGCTGATCCTGTGGGCGGCGATTGGCTACGGTCTCGGCTCCGTGCCGTTCGGGCTGGTGGTCACCAAGGCGTTTGGCCTTGGCAACCTGCGGGAAATCGGGTCTGGCAATATTGGCACTACCAACGTGCTGCGCACCGGCAGCAAGGCGGCCGCGGCACTGACGCTGCTTTTGGATGGCGGCAAGGGCGCGGCGGCAGTGCTGCTGGCCCGGTTTCTGGCGGGCGAGGACGCGGCGCAGGCCGCTGGGCTGATGGCCTTCCTCGGCCATTGCTTTCCAGTCTGGCTGCGCTTCAAGGGCGGCAAGGGGGTGGCAACCTTCCTGGGCCTGATGCTGGCGCTGGCCTGGCCGGTGGGCATCGCTTGCTGCCTGACCTGGCTGGCGGCGGCTGCAGTCAGCCGGATCTCCTCAATGGGCGCGCTGACCTCTGCCGCATCGGGTGCGGCCTGGGCGTTGCTGCTGGGTTATCAGCAGGTTGCGGTTCTCGCGCTGCTGCTGGCGGCCGTCGTGTTCATCCGCCACTCGGCCAATATCACCCGCCTGCGGGCAGGCACAGAGCCGCGGATCGGCCAGAAGTGACACCGGAAAAGCTGCAGGCCTTTCTTGCAGCTTTTGACACCCTGCCGCTGGGCGCCTTCACCGGGACTGCGGAAGGGTGCAAGTACATGGTGACCCGCGAAGACCTGGCCGGCGGCAAATCGCAGAAGCTGGTGGCGCGGGAACTGGGAGGCGCGGATTACATCAGCCTCAACCTCTACCGGCTCACGTCCGGTGCCCGGCTGAAACCCTGCGAGATGCCTGCGGAGAAAGTGGTCCGCTTCGTGCTGGCACTGCAGGTTATGGAATGAGCCGCTCCAAAGCGCGGCCGTTGGACCAGGTGCCGTGCAGCTCACCGCTTGGCATCCGCACGTAGACCACCGGATAGGTATCGCCCCAGTCGACCCAGACCACATCGCCGTTGCGGGTACCGGTCCCGGCATAGGCCTGGACACCGACCTGCCAGCTCATCTCGATCGCACCGCCATAGTCCTGGATTTGCACCGTGCCGGTATAGGTGGTGCCATCGGGGTTGCGGCCTTCGGCGCGGTAGCTGCCGCTGATGTCCTGGGCCGCGGCCGCCCCTGCAAAGGCTGCTGCTGCCAACAGGCCGCCCAGCGCGGCGCGGCGGGTAGTGAATGAGCGTGTCATCCTGTCCTCCGTTCTTTGTGCCCAGTCTGCCTGCGTCCGGGCGGCATGTCATCCGTTCTGCGCACCACTGCACAGGCGGCAGCCAACCTGCGCACAGTCAAATTGAGTTGTTTTGAATGTGATCGCCCGGCTCTCCACATCGGTTCCGTGACCCGCAGCATACCGCGGCACACATGGTGAAACGCCGGCCGGGCAAGCATTTGGGAACGCCACGGCCGGGATTTGAAAGGACGGGACCATGAACAAAGTAAAAGCACTGATCAGCGGTGTGGCTCTGTCGGTTGCAATGGCAACCTCGGCACTGGCGGCGGGCGTTGAGATCAACGCGTCCTCCACTGGCCTGGCCATGCAGGGCTATGACCCGGTCGCATATTTCACGGACGGTGCCCCCACCAAGGGCAGCTACAAAATCACTTCCATTTACAATGACGCAACTTACCGTTTTGCCTCGGAAGAGCACAAAGCGGCCTTTGAGAAGAATCCCGAAGCCTATGTTCCGGCCTACGGCGGCTACTGCGCCTTTGGCACCGCGATGGGCTTCAAGTTCGACGGTGATCCGAACCACTGGAAAATCGTCGACAACACCCTGTACCTGAACCTGTCGCAGGACATTCAGGAACGCTGGGAGGGCGACATCCCGGGCTTCATCGAGAAGGCCAGCGTCAACTGGACCGATATTGCTGAAAAGACCCCGGAGGAGCTGCAGGCCCAGTAACGCCTGAAGCCACCACTCACAAAAACAGCCGGCGGCAGGATATCCTGCCGCCGGCTTCTTTCAATGAGAAAGGCCGCGCCCGAAGCGCGGCCTGTTTTATTCCTGTTATCAGTAAGCGAATTCGCCGTAGATCCGGCTGAGGTCGCCCTCCCAGGCGCCACTGTAGCGCTCCAGCAGCTCATCCGCGGGCACTTTGCCGGTTTCCAGACTGTCTTTCAGTGCGTTCAGGAAGTGAGTTTCATCCGGCACCAGACCGCCAGCACCGGGGCGCGCACGCGCCTTCAGGCCGCTTTCAGAAATTGCCACTGCCTCGCGGGCCAATTCATGCATGCTGATGCCATTCACCTTGGCCTGCAGGCCCTGTTCAGAGGCGGCAACGCGCAGGGCGTCGCGGGTTTCCGCGTCCCAGCCCTTAACCAGGTCCCAAGCTGCATCCAGCGCAATTTGGTCATAGGTCAGGCCGACCCAGAAGGCAGGCAGCGCGCAGAGGCGGCGCCAGGGACCGCCGTCGGCGCCACGCATTTCGATGAATTTCTTGATACGTGCCTCGGGGAAGATGGTGGTAAGGTGGTCGGCCCAGTCGCTGAGCGTCGGGGTTTCGCCCGGCAGCGCAGGCAGTTCGCCCTTCAGGAAGTCACGGAAGGACATGCCCAGCGCATTGATGTACTCGCCATTGCGGTAAACGAAATACATCGGCACATCGAGCGCATACTGCACCCAGGCTTCAAATCCGAAACCTTCCTCGAATACAAAGGGCAGCATGCCGGTGCGGTCAGCGTCCAAATCGCGCCAAACCCGGGCGCGCCAGGATTTGTGGCCGTTGGGCTGGCCGTCCAGGAACGGCGAATTGGCAAACAGCGCCGTTGCGACCGGTTGCAGCGCCAGCGCCACGCGCAGTTTCTGCACCATGTCGGCCTCGGACGAGAAGTCGAGATTCACCTGCACGGTGCAGGTGCGGCGCATCATGGTGGTGCCCATGGTGCCGACTTCCTGCATGTAGCCGTCCATCAGCTTGTAGCGTCCCTTGGGCATCAGAGGCATGTCTTCATGGTGCCACACAGGGGCAGCGCCCAATCCGATGAAACCCACGCCGATCTTATCGGCGATGTCCTTGACGTCGCGCAAGTGCGCGTTCACCTCGTCGCAAGTCTCGTGGATGGTTTCCAGCGGCGCACCTGACAATTCCAGCTGGCCGCCCGGCTCCAGGCTTATGTTGGCACCGTCCTTGGTCAGGCCGATGAGGTTATCGCCTTCGGTAAGCGGAGCCCAACCGTGGCCATCGCGCAGGCCTTCGAGAACCGCCAGGATGGATCGCTCACCGGCATAGGGCAGAGGCTTCAGCGTATCCTTGCAGAAGCCAAACTTCTCATGCTCGGTGCCGATGCGCCAGTCTTCCTTAGGCTTGCAGCCATCGGCAAGGTACTGGGCAAGCTGCTCGTGGCGTTCGATCGGCCCGCCGCCGGACTGGGGAATGGACATGCCTGGCACTCCGTCCTGTTAGATCTGTCTTGAACGGTCAGTCGTGGGCGGAATCGCCGCCGGTGTCAATGCAGGCGCTGATGTTCCGGACGGCTGGCAGCACGCTCCCAGATCACGACCTGGTGAGGGCCCCGGCGGCGCAGCTCGGTGAGCATCCGTTCCGTCTTGAGGCCCGGGAGGGCGGCAAAGACATCAAACAGCGCCTCGTAGCCTTCGGCGTTGACCGGAATTGCCAGCGGCGGCTGGCCCGGCTGCTCCAGCAGCCAGTGCGGCGGCTTGGACGTGTGGTCCAGCGCCAGCCGCTCCAGCTCCGAGGCTGCCACTGCACCGCCATTGAGCGGGCCGAAATAGGCGATCTGCCCCTCGTCGACCTGCACCACGCCAGGGCCGCCACTGCCGCGCCGGAACCGCATTCGCTGAACGCCGATGACAGCGGCGATCAGACCGGTTGCAACCAGCGCCCAGCCGGTGATTGCGGTAAAGCCGGCCGCGGAATACGCCCATTTCAGCCCCAGCAGGAACATCAGCGCTGCGGCCAGAACCTCGCGCCATTGCCACAGTGTTTCGCGGGCTTCAGGGCGGATGAAACTCATTTGTTTCGCCTCTTTAAAACGTTTAGCAAACGGTGCAGCCTGCCTTGCCATCCTTATTTGTTCAGCCAGGACGGCGGATACAATGGCCGCGGACGCCGCAGCACAATTAAAGGTTAACCGGAAATGGTTTCCAGTCTGTGACCAATGTCACCCAGCTTTCCCTTGCCAGTCCCCCAACGCCTGCTGCCACAGGGTCATCGCTGCGACGGCGGCGGTATCGGCGCGCAGGATTCGGGGGCCAAGGCTGACAACATGGGATTGCGGCAGCGCGTGCAGCCGCTTGCGTTCTGCCTCGGAAAACCCGCCCTCGGGGCCGATCAGAATGGCCCAGGGAGCGTCTTTCTGCTTCTCGGCGGCCAATTGCAGCGCATTGCCCACCTCCGCCTCGTCGCAGAACATCAACTGACGCTCGGCGGGCCAATGGTCCAGCAGGCGGGAGAGCTTCTGCAGGTCCGCCACCTCCGGCACATAAGTGCCGCCGCATTGCTCCGCGGCCTCGACCGCATGGGCCTGCAGCCGGTCCTGGCGGATACGTTCGGAATTGGTAAACTCCGTTTGAACCGGCAGGATACGCGCGGCACCCATTTCCGCTGCTTTCTCAACAATAAAATCTGTGCGCGCTTTCTTGATCGGCGCAAACATCAGCCACAGGTCCGGCGGCAGCTGCAACGGTTTGGTCTGTTCCTGGCAAACCAGCGTGCCGCCACGCTTTCCGGCCTCTGCCACCTCGGCCAGCCACTCGCCGTCCTGGCCGTTAAACAGCGCCACATGGGCGCCCGCCGTCAGACGCATCACTCCGAACAGGTAATGCGCCTGATCACGATCCAAGGGAAGTGATTGCCCTGCGCCCAAAGGGTGCTCTACATACAGTCTGATTTTTGCACTCATGGGGTCCTACATATGCAAGGCGAGACACCAGCACCAGAGGGTCAGGTCGCGGATGCGGTCACGGGAAACTGGGTCGACACCTACGCCCCGGAATGGACACGCCCCTATCTGCGCCTCAGCCGCGCCGACCGGCCCATCGGCACCTGGCTGCTGCTTATCCCCTGCTGGTGGGGGCTTGCCTTGGCAATCCTAGCAGATCAAAGCCCGCGCTGGAGCGACCTGTGGATTGCCGTCGGCTGCGCCGCTGGCGCCTGGCTGATGCGCGGGGCCGGCTGCACCTGGAACGACATCACCGACCGCAACTTCGACGGCCAGGTTGAACGCACCCGCTCCCGCCCTATCCCCTCCGGCCAAGTCACCGTAAAGGGCGCTCTGGCTTGGATGGGGCTGCAGTGCTTTTTGGGCCTGATGATCCTCTTGACGTTCAACCAGGCCGCTGTCGCCATGGGCATCCTGTCGCTCTTGCCAGTGGCGGTCTACCCCTTTGCCAAGCGCTTTACCTGGTGGCCGCAGGTGTTTCTGGGCCTTGCCTTCAACTGGGGGGCCATGCTGGCCTGGGTTGCGCACACCGGCTCTATGGGCTGGCCGCCGGTTCTGCTGTATCTGGCCGGCATCGCCTGGACGCTGTTCTATGACACCATCTATGCCCATCAGGACACCGAGGACGACGCGCTGATCGGGGTGAAGTCCACTGCCCGGCTGTTCGGCACGGAAACCCCGATGTGGCTGCGCCGTTTCATCGTGGGTTTTGTCTGCCTGATGGCGATGGCGGTCATTGGTGCGATGCTGGAAAGCGCTTCGGTTCTGGCGCTGGTGCTGGCACTCGCAGCCCCTTGGGCAATGGGCTGGCACATGACCTGGCAGCTGCGCGCCTTTGACGCGGACAACAATGCCCGGCTTCTGCAATTGTTCCGGCTGAACCGCGATACCGGCCTGATCCCGCTGATCTTCTTCGCCTTGGCCATGTTCGCATGATTGAACCCCAGCGCCGCGCGCGGTAAGAGCCACTAACTGACCAAGGGAAACTGCCGCCGTATGCGCTTGTCCTCTCTGCTGATCCCAGGCCTGGCCTTTACCGCCGCTGCAGGGCTGAGCCTTGTGGCCGCCGGTTTTTCCGTCACCGCGGTGGAACGCAGCACCGAAACCGGGGTGCGGCAGGCGCTGGACCGCGCGGGCTTCACCTGGGCCGAGGTAACGGCGGACGGGCTTCAAGTGCTGCTGGAAGGCACAGCCCCTGACGAGGCAACCCGGTTTTCGGTGATTTCCCTGATCGGCGGCGTGGTAGATGCGGCGCGGATCATCGACGGGATGGAGGTTCCTCCAGCCAAGGGGCTGGCGCCGCCGCGGTTTTCCGCCGAAATCCTGCGAAACGACAGCGGCATCTCCATCATCGGGCTGATACCAGCAGGCTCCGGCCGCGCGGCAATGGTCAAGAAGCTGAACGCGCTCGCTGGCGAAGGCAATGTGGCGGACCTTTTGGAAACCGCCAAATATGCCAAGCCCGATGGCTGGCAGCGCGCCCTGGATTTCGCCGTCGAGGCGCTGAAGCTGCTGCCGCGCGCCAAGATTTCGGTTGAAGCGGGCGAGGTCTCCATCACCGCAATTTCCGGCAGTGAAGAGGCCAAGCATCAATTGGAGGAGCAGCTTGGCAGGCTGGCACCGCCCGGGCTGCGGCTGGCGATGGACATTGCTGCTCCGCGCCCGGTGATCACCCCCTTCACTCTGCGGTTCCTGCTAGGTCAGGATGGTGCTCAGTTCGACGCCTGCTCTGCCGAAACCGAGGAGAGCCGAAATCGCATAATTGATGCCGCCCGCAAGGCGGGGCTGGAAGGAGACGCTGATTGCGTGATCGGCATGGGTGTACCCTCGCCCAACTGGGCCCGTGCGGCAGAGCTAAGCATCGCCAGCCTTGCCGAACTGGGCGGCGGTTCCGTGACCATTGCCAATGCCGACATCACGCTGGTTGCCGCGGAAGGCACCGCCAGCGGCACTTTCGACCATGTGGTTGGCGAGTTGGAAAACGCCTTGCCCCGGGTTTTTGCCCTGCACGCCGTTCTGCCGGTTCCCGAAGCCAGCACCACCGCCGGACCGCCAGAATTTACAGCTACCCTCAGCCCCGAAGGCCAGGTGCAGCTTCGCGGACGGCTGAGCGACGCAGCACTGCGCACGGTGGCCGACAGCTATGCCAAGGCGCGCTTTGGCTCCGGGAATGTGCACACCGCCACCCGGATTGTCGCCGATCTGCCCGCCGATTGGCCAGTGCGCGTACTGGCAGGGCTGGAGGCACTCTCTTATTTGCAGCGCGGATCAGTGACGGTTACACCGGAAAACCTGGAACTGCGCGGGATGAGCTACCGCAAGGATGCGCTCTCCGAGATCGCGCGCTTCCTGTCCGCCAAGCTCGGCGAGGCTGAGACCTACGGGCTCGACATCACCTACGAGGAACCGCCCGCACCCAAGGACCAGCCGATCCCGCCGGAGCTTTGCGAGGCGCAGCTGGCCGGCGCCCAAGCCGAAGCCAAAATCGCCTTTGAACCCGGTTCCGCCACCATTGCCACCGAAAGCGCAGGCACCATGGACCGGATCGCAGCGGTGCTGAGCCGCTGCGGACCCGTGCGGCTGGAAATCCAGGGCCATACCGACAGCCAAGGCCGCGAGGTTATGAACCAGAACCTGAGCCAGGCCAGGGCGCAATCGGTGCTGAACGAGCTGCGGGCGCGCCGGGTGGTGACCTCTACCTTCGCCGCCAAGGGCTATGGCGAAAGCGAACCGATCGCCGACAACGGCACCGAAGAAGGCCGTGAGGCCAACCGCCGCATCGAGTTCAAGCTGGTCCGCCCGGTGGAGCAGGCGGAAACAAATGACGACGATAGCGGCGAGACCGCCGAAAGCGCAGACGGCGCACAGGAGACACCAGAGGAATGAACAGGACAGAGTTCATCATCACCACCGCGATCATCCTGTTTGCGGCCTTTGCCATGGGCTGGTTTGCCAACTGGCTGGTGCACCGGTTCACCCGGGTTCGCCAGAGCGATGTGGCCGATCTGGACCGGATGAGCCAGGAGTTGCATGAGGCCGAAGAGACGCGCGACCAGGCGATCACTTACCTGCAGCAGCGTGAGGCGGAACTGACCAACCAGCTGACCCAGACCGAGGCGGAACTGCGGGCAGCAATGGAAGGCCTGCGCGAAGCCCGCCGCGAGGCTGAGGAACTGCGCAGCCAGATCCCGCACTGAGCAGCTTGTTGCAGCGGGACACTCCCGCGCCTGCAAAACGCGCTGGATGTGTCCGCGCCCTTCCAACAGCCTTGGGCCGGGCGGACATCATCCAAAATGATTGAATGCTTGGGGGACTTGACGTCGCCTGGCCTCACCAGCGCTTAAGCGCGTCCTCGTCGGCCTCCTTGGCCGCTACCCAATCCGCGCTCCCGCCTGCGAGGATTTCTTTCTTCCAGAACGGCGCGCGGGATTTCAGGTAATCCATCAGGTACTCAGCTGCCTCAAAGGCATCCTTGCGGTGGCGCGCGGCGGTCGCAACCATCATGATGCGCTCACCCGGGGCCAGGCGGCCATGGCGGTGGATCACCAGTGCATCGGCCAGAGACCAGCGGCTCATGGCTTCCTCCGCAATGGCGGTCAGCGCCTTTTCCGTCATGCCCGGGTAATGCTCAATCTCCATCGCCTGGAGACCGCCCGCATCTGCATCCCGCACCACGCCTGTGAAAGTCACCACCGCGCCAGCGTTTTCAATCCCGGCCGCAAAAGCATCGCTTTCTGCCCCCAGCTCAAACGGGTCTTCCTGAACCGAGATCCGCATTGCCTTAGCCCCCGGTCATCGGCGGGAAAAAGGCAACCTCGCGCACCCCATCCAGGGGGGAGTCGAATTCAGACAGCTCCTGGTCCAGCGCCACCCGCAGCGCCGACAGATCGGCAAAGGCAGCGGCGTAGCGGTCTTCACGCCCGCGCAGCTCCTCGACCAGATCCGACACCGTGGCGGCAGCCGTTTCCACCCGCTCGCGCGGCACGCCGATGCGCTCCCGCACCCAAGCAAAATACAGGACGTCCATCAGTGCGCCTCCTTCAGATGCGGCATCGCCTTGCGCAAATAGTCGATCCCGGTGATGGCAGTCAGCGCCGCCGCGACCCATAGGAGCCAAAGACCGGCACGGCCGGTCCAGACCATACCATCGAACTTCCAGCGCAGGCCCATTTCGTCGGAAACCTGCCCCGTCATGATCTGTTCGATCAGCGCCTGGTCCATGCCAAACGAGGACATCACCAGATAGTGCTCAAAGATGCCCTGCGAGAACAACGTAGCAATTGCGATCATCTGGGCCGTGGTTTTCCATTTGGCGAGCTTGGTGACTTTCAGCGTTCCTGCCGTGTCTCCGAGATATTCGCGCAAACCCGATACAAACACCTCGCGGAACAGAATCACCGTAGCCGGAAGCACCAGCCAGGGAGTCCAGTGCTCAGCGGAATAACCCACCAGGATCATCAGCGCGATCACCACCATCGCCTTGTCGGCAATCGGGTCCAGCATCGCGCCCATCTTGGTTTCCTGCTTCCAGGCCCGCGCCAAATAGCCGTCAAACCAGTCAGTGACCGCAGCCGTCACAAACAGCAGCAAGGCAAACCAGTCCGCGTACGGCCGGGTGAAATACAGGAACATCACGGCCAAGCCGGGTGCTGCGACCAGCCGCAGCAAGGTGAGGATATTAGGCAGAGTCCACTTCATGCCGCGCACATTATCCGGCTGTTTCGAAAGTGGAAAGCGGCGTTGATCAAAATTCGGCGATGGCTTGTACCACGAAACAGCGGCAGCCGGCGGCAATCAGGTCCGTGTGCACGCGGGACGTGTTCGCCTCATCCTACGGAAGTATCCAGCAACGCCCCCTTCTTTTCGCCGTGGTGGCTTGAGTGGTCAAACTTCCGGTGCACTTCGTTCAGCCGGTCCCGGTCGACAAAGATGTGGTTGTTGATTTCCCGCATAAGGTCTTCCTTCGCCATCTTCAGGGCATCTGCTTCCGTGTCCGCAAGCCCCTTGCCTTTCAGCTTGTTGAGTTCCTTGGCGATCTTGTCGCATTCCTTCTTGGCCTTATCCAAGTGCTGCGCCTCATGCGCCAGGCAGCACGCATAAAAGCGGTACCATTCGATCAGCGCCCGCGGCGACAGCCCGCTGACAGAGCGTTTCGGGCATTTGACCGTCGTGTGCAGAATCAGTTTCAGCGTTGAAACCTTGGCCGTGACCTCAAACCAGCCGGTTTTCTTGTCGATCTTGGGTTTGCCGTCGGCAGCATATTTTCCCTTGGCGGTCAGGCATTCCAATTCCGTTGTGGTCAGAAAGGCCACTTTCTTGTTGTCGTTCGGGTCTTTGGGCCCGCTTTTCTCGATGCTTTTAGCGATGTCCGGCAGCGTTTTTCCGGACACCGAGTAGGTGTCATAGACGACGTTTTTCACGGTCAGGGAGACAGGCATAATTCCTCCGGGCAGTTAAGGGCTGCCATTGGGATTTAGCACGAATGCACCCTCAGCCCAAATCCAGCGGCCTAGCCCTGCGTGTGGAAGTGGTCATAAATCCGTTCGGCGAGCGCTTCGGATATTCCATCCACGGCCTTGAGGTCGGCCAGATTGGCGCGGCTGACGGCCTTCGCACTGCCGAAATGCGCCAGCAGCGCCCTCTTTCGCGAGGCTCCGACGCCCGGCACCTCATCCAATGGCGTCGCACTGACGGCCTTGGCGCGTTTGGCACGGTGGGTGCCAATCGCAAACCGGTGCGCCTCATCCCTCATCCGCTGGATGAAATAAAGCACCGGATCATTGCGCTGCAGCGCAAATACGCTCTCGCCCGGGCGGTAGAATTCTTCCTTGCCGTGGTCGCGGTCCACGCCCTTGGCAACGCCAACCATCGGGATGTCCTGCACCCCGTGGGCCTCCATGATCTCTGCCACCGCTGAAACCTGGCCCGCGCCGCCGTCGATCAGCAGCAGATCCGGCCACAGACCTTTTTCCCGGTCCGGATCCTCCTTCAGCAGGCGGGAAAAACGGCGGTTCAGCACTTCCTTCATCATGCCGAAGTCATCGCCGGGGACTAGGTCGTCGCCCCTGATGTTGAACTTGCGGTAGGCGTTCTTCATGAAGCCTTCCGGCCCCATCACGATCATGCCGCCCACCGCATTGGTGCCTTGGATGTGCGAGTTGTCGTAGACTTCGATCCGCTGCGGCGGGCCGTCCAGCCCGAAGGCATCGGCCAGCCCGCGCAGGAGCTTCGCCTGGGTGGCGCTTTCGGCCATGCGGCGGGCCAGGCTTTCGCGAGCGTTGCGCACGGCAAAAGCCACCAATTCTGTCTTCTCGCCGCGCTGGGGAACCAGCAGTTCAACCTTACGCTCGGCTTTTTCGCTCAGCGCCGTTTCCATCAGGTCGGCATTTTCGATGCCATCGGAAAGGATCAGCTGACGCGGCGGCTCCTTGTTGCTGTAGAACTGGCCCAGAAAGGCTTCCATGATTTCCGCCGGGCTGTTGTCAGCATCGACCCGGGGGTAGAAATCCTGGTTGCCCCAGTTCTGGTTGGCGCGGATGAAGAAAACCTGCACGCAGGCCTGGCCGCCATCCATGTGCAGACCGATCACATCCGCCTCTGCCACCCCGCGCGGGTTGATGCCTTGTGAGGATTGCACCTGGGTCAGCGCCTTGATCCGGTCGCGCAAGGCGGCGGCGCGTTCAAACTCCATCGCCTCAGACGCGGCCATCATTTGCTCCGCCAGCTCCTCCTGGATCTTGGTGGAGCGGCCCGACAGGAAGCGTTCGGCGTCACGCACGCTGGACGCGTAGTCCTCCTCGCTGATCAGCCCAGTGCAGGGCGCGGTGCAGCGTTTGATCTGATGCTGCAGGCAGGGCCGCGTTCGCGTTTCGAACATGGAATCCGAGCAGTTGCGCAGCAGGAATGCCTTTTGCAGCTGGTTCAGGGTCCGGTTCACCGCACCGGCGCTGGCGAACGGTCCGAAATAGCTGCCCTTCTGCTTGCGGGCGCCGCGGTGCTTCTTGATCTGGGGAAAGGCATGATCTTTGGCAACCAGAATATTCGGGAAGCTTTTGTCATCGCGCAAGAGCACGTTGTACTTGGGCTTCAGCTGCTTGATCAGGTTCTGCTCCAAGAGCAGCGCCTCAGTCTCGGTCCGCGTGGTCAGGAACATCATCGAAGCGGTGAGCGCGATCATCCGCTCGATCCGCGGGCTGTTTCCCGGGCGCGTGTAATTCGATACCCGCGCCTTGAGGTTGCGTGCCTTGCCAACGTACAGAACCCGGCTGTCTGCATCCAGCATCCGGTAAACACCGGGTGATGCGTCCAGAGTTTTCACATAATCCTGGATCACCGCATAACCGGTTCGGACAGGCGAATCCGGGGCTGTTTCGGAAGGCTGGTCAGTCATGCGCCCAGACATATGATTCCCTGCGCGTGGCTGCAATGTTTGCCTGTCAGGATCAAGAGCGGGAAAATCCACGGAAGCTGTGGATAACTACGGAGATATCTTTGGGCTATCCCGCCTTTTCTCTTATTTCAGAGCGGTTTTGGACAGATGCCTAAATTTTAGGCACACTGTTAAAGTGCTGATTTAAGGCGAAACTTTTCACGCAACCTGTCAAGGTTTTGAAAAGAAAGGCACTTTTGTAACGCTTACGTGACGGTACGCGAGACGGTGCAAAACTTGCAGCGAAAGGGCCGGATTTGTCCTTGTATGCGTCACTCAAGGCCGTCGCTGTCGGGTGTCTGCCAGCCCAGGTGCTGGCCGCCGTCCACGCAGATCATCTGGCCTGTCACGGCCTTTGCCTGCAGCAAATAGCTGAGAGCCGCCGTGACATCGCCAGCATCCGCGCCGCGCTGCAGAATTGTTGCCTTACGCTGGCGGGCAAATTGCTCTGCGCTCTGCCGCGGTCCCTGCAGGGTTGGGCCGGGACCGATGGCGTTAACGCGGATCCGCGGAGCCAGCGCCTGCGCCGCCGTCTGCGTCAATGTCCATAGCGCTGATTTGGCCAGCGTGTAGCTCATGAAGTCAGGTGTCAGTTTCCGCACCCGCTGGTCGATCATGTTGACCGCCAGCCCCCAGGCCCGCGGCTCGCCGCCGGCATCAATCTCTATGGGAACCTCTTGCGCCGCCATTGCCTGCAACAATACGAACGGCGCTCGCAGATTGCTGTCCAGATGCCGGTCCCAGCTGCCGCGCGTGGCTGTGGCAAGCGTGTCATGCTCAAACACAGACGCATTGTTGACCAAGCAATTTATGGTGCCGCCGAGGCTCTCAGCAGCGCGCGAAAGCAGTTCCTGGGTTTGGGCCTCCTGCAGAAGGTCCGCCTGCACAACTGCTGCCTGACGGCCCATGCCGCGGATCTGTTCCGCCGTAGCCTCAGCTTCAGCAGCCGAAGACGCATAGTGGACGGCAACATCGTACCCTTGGGCTGCAAGCTCCAATGCCATGGAGCGCCCCAGCCGCCTGCCTGCTCCGGTCACCAATGCCCGCATCTGCGCCTCCCTGCTGCTGCCTTGAAAACAGAGTTAGAACAGGATGAAGAGATAGGCCAGATAGAGCGCCGTCAGAATCACACCCCAGACGCGGGTGATGTCTTGCTTGAAAAAGACAAAGGGGATCAGCAGCAATGAGGCCGCCAGCATCACCCACAAGTCGAACTGCAGGAACTCCGGATCCACGCTGATCGGGCCGATGAAAGTGGCAATTCCGATGATGGCCAGCAAGTTGAACATGTTGGAGCCGATCACATTGCCCAGCGCCACGTCTGCCTGACGCCGCAGCGCTGCCATCACAGTGGTGGCCAGTTCCGGCAGCGAAGTTCCAATTGCAACAAGCGTCAGACCGATAACGGGCTCGCTGACACCATAAAGGCGTGCAATGATTGTCGCATTGTCCACCAGCAGATCGGCACCCAGCGGCAGGCCGATTAAGCCAAGCAGCAGGTACAAACCGACTCGCCAGTACGGCATGTCCGGGTCGGCTTCCTCAATGTCTTCCAGATCCGCATCCGCAGCACAGTCATTGCCGTTGCGCCGGTGGTTGCGGGCGTCCCTGAAGGCCACGCCCAAAACGCCGGCCAACGCCGTCAGAAGGATCAGTCCGGACCAGAGGGTGAACGTGCCGCAGAAAGCAAGGCCGATGAACAGAACCGAGGCACACAGCATGAAGATATAGTTCCTGCGGGTGCTGCATTCACTGGTGTGCAAGGCCCGCATGAGGGCCGGTATTCCCAGAACCAGCAGGATATTGGCTGTGTTGGAACCAACGACATTGCCCATCGCAATACCATCAGCGCCCTCATGCACGGCGCTGATCGCGATCAGCAATTCCGGCGCTGAGGTGCCAAAGGCAACAATGGTCAGGCTGACGATCAGCGCTGGCACCCCCAGCCGCAGGCTGAGGTTCACCGCACCGCGCACCAGCGCGTCCCCCGCCAGCAGCAGGATGACCAGACCAAGCGCCGAATACAGCCATGGCATCATTTGCCACGATCCCCCTTTTTACAGGCGCACGGCCCCTTGCCGATCTTGAAGCGGCCGCAGGACGGGCAGCGCCTGGAATTGATTTGCTTCTGGCCGGGAAACCGCAGCTTGCCGAACATCGCCAGCACAGCCATCACCACCAGAAAGATTGCAACGATCTTGAACAGCACGTCAGAGGCCGAAACGCGCGTATTCGGCCCGCTCCTCGATCCCTGTCAGCGCATCCTGCGCGATCTGCATGCCAAAGCGGCTCAGCAGCGGTTTCTTGAGACCATAGCGGCGGAAGCGGACCTTCTCGCCGTAACGTTCCTGCATCTTTGGTTTCAGATGTCCGATGCCGTCGATCAGCCCCAGTTGCTCGGCCCGGCGTGCGAGCCAGATCTCCCCGGTGAACAGGTTTTCTTCACTATTGAGCTTGGAGCCGCGGCGTTCGGTGACATGGTCGATGAAGTTGGCGTGGATGTCGTTCAGGATCACCTTAAGGCGCTTCACATCCTCCGGGTTTTCGGGGCTGAACGGATCCAGCATGGATTTGCTCTCACCGGCGGTATAGACGCGCCGCTCCACCCCCTGGCGCGCCAGCAGCACATGCGCACCAAAACCGGCCGAGATCACCCCGACCGAGCCCAGCACCGAGCTGGCGTCGGCCCAGATTTCCTCCGCAGCCGCAGCCAGCCAGTACCCGCCCGAAGCAGCCACATCCTCGACAAAAGCATAAACCGGCACATCCAGTTCTTCCGACAGCCGCCGGATGCGGGCGCCGATCAGCGAACTTTGCACCGGCGAACCGCCAGGCGAGTTGATCTCCAGCGCAACAGCGGCGGGTTTACCCTTGCGGAAGGCACGCTCCAGCACCGGCGCCAACGCGGCGTCACTCAGGGAGCCGCGCCCGGGCATACCGATGGCACCATTCAGGCGCACCACTGCCACCAGCGGCTGTCTCTTCAGGAAAGGCAGGCGAAATCTCATGGCGCCGATGTAGAGGGCCGTCCGGGGTGAAACAAGGTGCGCGGACTTGGGAATTTCCTTGAAATGCAAAAACCGCACAGCCGCGGGCATAAATGCAACGCCGTTTTGTGCCAGCAAAATAGCTCCCCAGCCTTCTTGCAATTCAGGACAGCCGCTTTCGGCGGCCGCCTTGAAAGAACGCCTGGCACGGATCAGGCCCGGATGCGCCAGCCTGTTTTGAAGATCCACCAGATGACGCCAACGCAAGCCAGTGTGAAGCCGCCAATTGCGCACAGGCTGAGCAGCACTGGCACATCAGCCTGACCAAAGAATGCCCAGCGGAAACCCGACACCAGATAGACCACCGGGTTAAACAGGGTAATCGTCTGCCAGACCGGGGGCAGCATGGAGATCGAATAGAAGGATCCGCCCAGGAACACCAGCGGCGTCACCACCAAGAGCGGCACCAGCTGCAGCTGCTCGAAATTCCCGGCCCAGATGCCGATGATGAAGCCCATCAAGGAGAAGCTGAGACAGGTCAGCACCAGAAACGCCACCATCGCCAGCGGATGCTGGACTGTGAGATCGACAAACAACGAAGCCGTGCAAAGGATAACCGTGCCAATGAACAGGGATTTCGTCGCTGCCGCACCGACAAAGCCCGCTACGACCTCCAGAAAGTTGATCGGCGCCGAGAGGATCTCATAGATATTGCCAATGAACTTCGGGAAGTAGATCCCGAAGGACGCGTTGGAAATACTCTGGGTGATCACCGACAGCATCACCAGCCCCGGCACGATAAAGGCGCCGTATTCGACCCCGTCGACCTCCTGGATGCGGCTGCCAATTGCACTGCCGAACACCACGAAATAGAGCGAGGTGGACAGGACCGGCGAAATGAAGCTTTGCAGAAAGGTGCGCCAGAACCGCGCCATTTCCGCCTTGTAGATCGTGGCAACTGCGGTCCAGTTCATGCTGCATCTCCTGCGGTTGCGTCTTTTACTGCCTGCCCGCCGGAGACCAGACCGACAAAGATATCTTCCAAGCTGGACTCCCGGGTCTGCACGTCCGCGAGCACCAGTCCCGCCTGGGCGACATCGTTCAGCAAGGTGGTAATCCCGGTTCGCTCCGCACGTGCATCATAGGTGTAGAGGAGAGCTCCGCCGCCATGGACGATTTGCAGGTTGTGCTGCGACAGCGCCTCAGGAATTGCCTCGACCGGTGCGGTCAGTTGCACCTCCAGCTGCTTCTGCCCCATACGGGCCATCAGCTGTTCTTTCTCCTCGACCAGCAGCAACTCACCGCCGGTGATGACCCCGACCCTGTCGGCAATTGCCTCGGCCTCTTCGATGTAGTGGGTGGTCAGGATGATGGTGACGCCGTCCGCCTTCAGCTCCCGGACGATTTCCCACATGTCCTTGCGCAGTTCGACATCGACGCCCGCGGTCGGCTCATCCAGGAACAGGATGCGCGGCTCATGGGCCAGCGCCTTGGCGATCAGCACCCGCCGCTTCATGCCGCCCGACAGGTCCATGATCCGGCTGTCCCGCTTGTCCCACAGCGACAGCTTGCGCAATATGTCCTCCACCAGCGCAGGCTTGGCAGGCTTGCCGAACAGGCCGCGCGAGAAGGTGACCGTGTCCAGAACCTTGGTGAAGGGTTCAAGCGTGATCTCCTGCGGCACCAGTCCGATCAGCGCCCGCGCCTGCCGGAATTGGCCGACGTTGTCGAACCCGCCAACGCTGACACTTCCGGAGGTTGCTGTGGTTATGCCGCAAATGGTTGAAATCAGGGTGGTCTTGCCCGCGCCATTGGGGCCAAGCAGGGCAAGAATTTCCCCCTCTTCAATATCAAGCGAGACGCCCTTCAGCGCCTGAAAGCCGCCATCATATGTTTTGCGCAGATCGCGGATAGTCAGGATCGCCGCCATGGTGCCTCCGGGATAATCTCAAATCCCGGCCACCCTAGCGGCGGTTTGCCGCATCTGCCAGCCCTGCTCCGCGGGCCGGTCCGCAGAATGGCCTGTGCGCCAGTGCAGGGGTCAGCCGCGGCCGGTGACCTTGCTGAACCAGCCTTTCTTTTCCTCACCCGTTTCCGGCACCTCGCCATCCTGGCTTTCCTCCTCCGGCGCCAGATGCGCCTGCAGGTTGGCAAAGAACTGATCCGCCATCTTTTTGGCAAAGCCGTCAATGATCCGGCTGCCCAGCTGCGCCAGCTTGCCGCCGACCTTGGCCTCCACATCATAGGACAGCAGCGTGCCGGTCTCCGACGGCACCAAAGTCACGACAGCACCGCCCTTGGCAAAACCAGCCGCACCGCCCTTGCCCTCACCGGAAATGGTCAGCTTTTCGTTTTCAATCAGATCCGACAGCGAGACCTGCCCTTTGAAGGTGGCTTTGACCGGCCCGACCTTCTGGGTAACCGTGGCCTCAAACCCGTCCTCCGGCGTGCCGGTCACTTCCTGCGCACCGGGCACACAGGCCTGCAGCACCTCCGGCGTCAGCAGCGCGGCATAGACAGTTGCCGGATCGGCGGCGATCTCTTTCTGGTCACTCATCTGCATGGGCTGGCCTCCCTGGCGCTCGCTTGCGGTTCCTTTCAGACCTAGCCGCCCCGCCCCGCTCTGCCAAGCCCGCAGCGGCATTCCCGGCAGCTCATGGCATTCAGCTCGGCGGCTTTATCTTGACGTCAAGATTTAAACTTATATATCTCGACCTCAAGATTAATTGGAGAACGTCATGAAGATCATACTTTTTGGTGCCACCGGCGACGTAGGCAGCGCAGCATTGAAAGCCGCGGTATCCCGCGGCCACCACGTGACCGCGGTGGCGCGCCAACCGCAGGCACTGGCCGCCATCAGCCCGAATGTCACACCGCTTGCATTGGATCTGCTGAAAGACACTGACGCTGCGGCAGAGGCAGCCAAGGGGCATGACTGGGTGATCAGCGCCCTGCGCCCGCCCGCCGGCCATGAGGCGGACTTGGTACCGCTGACCCGCACCGCACTGGCTGCTGCACGGCGGGCTGCCCTTCCGGTGCTGATAACCGGCGGTGCGGCAACGCTGAAACTGGCAGACGGAAGCGGCCATACGGTGCTGAGCGCACCCGGTTTCCTGCCTGGCGGTGTCCGCCCGATTGCCGAGGCCTGCGCGGAACAGGACGCACTGCTGGACGCTGAAACAGAGGCGCAATGGACCTGCCTGCGCCCTCCTGCGATGCTGGCAGCGGGGCCGCAAACAGGCAGCTACCGCTTCGGCACCGATACGCTGGTCACGGATGCGGCAGGCAACTCTCAGATTTCCTTCGCAGATTTCGGCGCGGCGCTGCTGGATCTGGTTGAGGCTTCGCGCGGCAGCCAGCGGAAACTGACAGTTGCCTGGCGCGCTCCCGTCCCGGCCCTGGCGGCCGGCTGATGCCCGGCCTTGAGCCGCGTTGGGCCAGGCAGCGCGCCAGGCGCGCTGCCGCGCCGCGCTTCTGCGCGGCGCCGGACCCAAGGCTTAGCAGGGCATCTGCGATGCACTGCAAAGGCGCGGGAGACCCCGTTTTCCGGATATCAGACGCGGCTGAGATTGCGGCACAGTCAGTAAGGCAGCCCCACGTAATTCTCCGCCAGTGAAACCTGAGCGGCCTCCGAGGAGAACAGGTAATCCAGTTCTGCCCGCTGCAGCCGAAGGTCTGTTTCCGATCCCTCCGGCGCCCGGTGCAGCAGGTTGGTCATCCACCAGCTGAACCGCTCCGCTTTCCAGACCCGCGCCAGCGCCTTTTCCGAGTAACCGTCCAGCCCGGCACTGTCGCCCTTCAGGTAGTGATCCATGAAACCATAATAGAGGTAGTGGATATCTGACGCCGCCAGGTTCAGCCCCTTGGCGCCGGTGGGCGGCACAATATGGGCAGCGTCGCCTGCCAGGAAAAGATTTCCGTAGCGCATCGGTTCCGCCACGAAGCTGCGCAGCGGCGCTATGGACTTTTCGATCGACGGGCCGGTTTGCAGGCCCGACGCCACGTCCGCCGGCAGCCGCCGTTTCAGCTCTCCCCAGAAGGCCGCATCGCTCCAGTCCTCCACAAGGTCAGTCAGCGGCACCTGGATGTAATAGCGGCTCAGCACCCGGCTGCGCAACGAGCATAGGGCAAATCCGCGCTCATGCCGCGCATAGATCAGCTCTTCCGCTACCGGCGGCGTCTCTGAAAGAACCCCCAGCCAGCCGAAAGGGTAGACCTTCTCGTATTCCTTCAGAACGTCGGACGGGATCGACTTGCGGCTGACCCCGTGGAAACCGTCGGCGCCGACAATGAAATCACACTCGGCCCGCTGAGCCTCTCCGCCCTGTTCCCAGGTCACACAGGGGCGCGCTTCGGTCAGAGCCTGCAATTGCACATTCTGCGCCTCATGAATGACCACCCCGCCCATTGCATCCCGCGCCTCATACAGGTCGCGGGTCACCTCGGTCTGCCCGTAGACCATCACAGTCTCTCCGCCGGTGCGGTCTGCCAGGTTGATGCGCTCCAGCTGTCCTTGATGGGCGATAAGAAAGCCCTCATGAATCTCACCCTCATGGTCCATTCGTTCATCGCAGTCCGCCTCACGCATAAGGTTGACGAACCCATGCTCCAGAACGCCTGCCCGGATCCGGCCCAGTACATGGGCGCGGGTGTGCTTTTCCAGCACGATCGAGCTGATCCCCTTGCGGTGCAACAACTGCGACAGCAGCAGCCCAGAAGGCCCGCCGCCAATGATGACAACCTGCGTCTGATGCGTGGACATGCGCGTTCCCCTGAACGTTCGGATTATTCGTGCGAAGCGGATTATGCGCCGCACGCGTCCTATTACGAATGGACTAAGCGCGCCAATTCTTGTTTATTTCGCACATGACCGCATCAGCACGCATCGACAGCTACAACCTATTTGGCGAAACCGCCGAACTGCCCGATGTGCTTCACGTGGAGACAATTCGCGCCCGTTCTGAGCTGCATGATTGGAAACTGCGCCCCCACCGGCACGCAAGGCTGCATCAGTTTCTGGTGCTGAACAGCGGGGAGGGGGTGGCAGATCTTGACGGAAACGGACATAACCTTACCCCGCCCTGCCTGATCAACGTGCCCCGCGGCGTGGTGCATGGGTTCCGGTTTGGCAGCGGCACCGGCGGCTGGGTGATCTCCCTGGCCTCCGACTTGCTGGACCAAGACCTCGCATCAGGCGCGGGGCTGCGGGCGCCATTGGAGTTACCTGCCGTCCTGCCGCTGCCCAAAGGTTTGCGGGAACTGGCTGAAAGGCTGTTCCGCGAATACCAAGCCAAGGCATTTGGCCGCGCGCAGATGCTGCGCGGGCTGGCGCTTTTGCTCACTGCTGAAGCCGCGCGCGCCATTGCAGCAGACCTGAACGCCGCGTCGCAGCCATCTGCAAGCCCCTTGTTTGCAAGGTTCGAGACCCTGTTGGAGCGCGATTTCCGCCTGCGCCGCCGGCTGACGGAGTATGCGGCTGAGCTGGCCGTTTCACCAACACACCTCAATCGCATCACCCATCAGGCCACCGGGCAGCCGGCCTCTGCCCTGGTCAGCGCCCGGATGCTGCGGGAGGCGCGGCGGCTGCTGATCTACACCAACCTGACAGCCGCCCAGATTGCCTATGAGCTGGGTTTCAACGATCCGGCCCATTTCAGCCGGGTCTTTGCCAAAGGCACCGGAATGCCGCCACGGAAATTCCGGCAGCAGCTTGCCGGAACGGGCTGAGCCGCCGCAGACTGTTCTTGCCGGACAGCGAAAGGGAGAAGGCAAATGCTGCAGGGGATCCGCATCCTGGAAGTTGAGGGGCTCGGTCCCGGCCCCTTTGCAGCGATGACGCTGGCGGACCTCGGGGCAGAGGTGATCTGCGTGCACCGGCCGTACACCACCCGTGCACCGGGCAGTGCACCTGGAATGCCGGAGCACTCTTTGCTGGACCGCGGCAAACGGTCGGTCACACTGGACCTGAAGGAGTCAGGCGACGCCGAAACCTTCCTGAAACTTGCCGAAACCGCACATGGACTGATCGAGGGGTTCCGCCCAGGCGTGATGGAGAGGCTGGGCCTGGGGCCGGAGCAGTGCCATGCGATGAACCCAGGCCTGGTCTATGGCCGCATGACCGGCTGGGGCCAGGACAGCCCGCTGGCCCATACGGCGGGCCATGACCTCAATTACATCTCGCTGTCGGGTGCGTTGTGGTACGCCTCCAGCCCTCGTGACGCACCGCTGACACCCGCCACGCTGGTCGGCGACATCGGCGGTGGGGCGATGTATCTGGTGGCGGGGATGCTGGCGGGCATTCTGAAGGCCAAGGCCACCGGCGAGGGCTGCGTGGTGGATGCCGCGATCTATGACGGATCGGCCCATATGATGAACCTCCTGATGAGCATCCGGCAGGCTGGAAACTTTGGCGTCACACGTGGAGCAAATCTGCTCGACGGGCCGCATTGGAGCCGTACCTATGCCTGCGCCGGTGGCGGCTATGTCTCTGTCCAATGCCTGGAGCCGAAGTTTTATGCGCAGTTTCTGGAGAAACTTGGGCTGTCAGAGGATCCGGAGTTTCAGCGGCAGTTCGACAAGGCGCTTTGGCCTGCACTCACTGGCCGCCTTGCCGGGATCTTTGCCGGCCAGCCGCGCGATCATTGGGCGGCGCTGTTCGGGGGATCAGATGCCTGCGTGGCGCCGGTGCTGAACCCGGAGGAGGCAATGGCGCATCCAATGAATGCGCGCCGTGCCTGGATAGAGGCAGAAGGCGTCTTACAAGCCGCCCCTGCCCCGCGGTTCTCAGGGCAGCCGGAGTGGACGCCTCCGGAGATCCCCCGGCGCGGCCAGCACACGGAAGAAATCCTGGCAGAACTGAACCAGAAGTAGGATCAGTCCTCTTTCTTGGTTTTTTCCGCCGCGGCCTTCATCCGCTTGAGCAGTTCGGTCTTATCCGCCTGCTTGCCAAAAGGGTTCTTCTTGGTGCCCTTGGCATTATGTTCCGCGTGGCGGGGCTTGTTGCTGCCCATGCGGGCGCCGCCCATTCTGCTGTAGTCCATCGTAAGACCTCTGAATGTATCCGAAGATGCGGCTATTGCCGCATCTTTCAGGCTAACACAAGATCAGCCGCCCCGGACGGTGTCGATCATCAATTGCACATTGCCGGGGTCCGCGTCCGGCGTGATGCCGTGGCCCAGGTTGAAGATATGCGGGCCGTTCCTGAACGCCTCGACAATGCGGCGGGTGTCATCGACCAGCTCCTGCCCGCCGGTCACCATGTGGCGGGAGGCCAGATTGCCCTGCACGCAGCCGTCCACCTGCACATTGGCCGCCGCCCAGGCCGGATCGACGGAGTTGTCCAGCGCCACGCAGTCCACACCGGTCGCCTTGGCAAAGCCGACGTATTTCTCGCCCGCCTCGCGCGGGAAACCGATGACGGGGATGCCCGGGTGGCGCTCCTTCAGCGCCGCGGTGATCTGGCGGCAGGGTTCCAGCGCGTATTTCTGGAACGCTTCACCCTTCAGCGAACCGGCCCAGCTGTCGAAGATCTTGACGACTTCGGCGCCGGCCTCGATCTGCTTGGAAAGATAGTCGATGGTTGCCTCGGTGATCCGCGCCAGCAGCGCCTCGAACAGGGCGGTGTTTTCTTCGCGAAGGGCGTGCGCAGGCCCTTGGTCCGGGGTGCCGCGGCCTGCGATCATGTAGGTTGCCACGGTCCAGGGCGCACCGGCAAAGCCGATCAGCGTGGTCTCAGGCGGCAGCTCGCGCGACAGGATTCGGACGGTTTCATAGATCGGGTTCAGCGTCTCGTGAATGTCGCTTGCCGGGCCCAGCTTTGCAAAATCCGCCTCGGTGGTGATGGTCGACAGCCGCGGGCCTTCGCCGGTCACGAACCACAGGTCGGCGCCCAGCGCCTGCGGCACCAGCAGGATATCGGCAAACAGGATTGCGGCATCAAAGCCGTAGCGGCGGATCGGCTGCAGCGTCACCTCGGCGGCCAGATCGGAATTGTAGCAAAGCGACAGGAAATCCCCGGCCTCGGCCCGCGTCGCGCGGTATTCCGGCAGGTAGCGGCCCGCCTGGCGCATCATCCAGATCGGCGGCACATCCTGTTTTTCACCCGCCAATGCGCGCAGCAGCTTCTTTTGTCCGGCCATGATTTTCCTCGCTATCATTCGCCCACGTAGGTCGCCCTCTGAGGTCACGCCTGCGAGGGCGAATGTCAAGGGCAGGGGCGATCTGCCGCGCCGGGGCTTTGCGCGCCTTGTCCTATATCAAAGCCTGTGAGCGGCGCCCGTGGAACATGCGCAAAAACCGGTTTCCACCGGCACGCAATCTGATTTATGGCTTCTTCCATGACACTGTCCCTGCCCTCCCCCGCTTCGCCCCTGAAAATCGGCACCCGCGGATCGCCGCTGGCGCTGGCCCAGGCGTATGAAACCCGTTCCCGCCTCGCCGATGCCTTCGACCTGCCGCCCGAGGCGTTCGAGATCGTGGTGATCAAAACCACCGGCGACAATCAGGCGCTGATCGCGGCGGACAAGCCGCTGAAGGAATTGGGTGGCAAGGGGCTGTTCACCAAGGAGATCGAGGAGGACCTGCTGTCGGGCGCGATCGACATTGCGGTGCATTCGATGAAGGACATGCCGGTTCTGCAGCCGGAGGGGCTGGCGCTGGATACCTACTTGCCGCGCGAGGACGTGCGGGATGCGTTTATTTCACCGTCGCTGACATCGCTGCATGATCTGGCCGAGGGCGCGGTGGTCGGCACCTCCTCGCTGCGCCGCCGGGCACAGTTGCTCAATCGCCGCCCGGATCTGAAGGTGGTTGAGTTCCGCGGCAACGTTCAAACCCGCCTGCGCAAACTCTCCGAGGGCGTCGCCGAGTGCACCTTCCTGGCAATGGCCGGCCTCAACCGTCTGGCAATGGACGATGTGCCTGCCACAGCGATTGAGACCTCTGACATGCTGCCCGCGGTGGCGCAGGGCGCGATCGGCATCGAGCGGCGCGCCGGTGACAGCCGCGCAGGCGACATGCTGGCGGCGATCCATGACCATGAGACCGGCCAGCGGCTGGCGGCGGAGCGCGCCTTCCTGGCCGCGCTCGACGGCTCCTGCGAGACGCCGATTGCGGGGCTTGCGGAACTGGACGGCACCACCCTGCGCCTGCGCGGTGAGGTGCTGCGCCCGGATGGCTCGGAAGCGATCAATGACGACCAGACCTGCCCGGTCGAAGACGGCGCGCAGCTGGGCCGGGAGATGGCGGCCAAGCTGCTGGAGAAGGCCGGTAAAGGCTTCTTTGATTGGAGAGCCTGAGCGAGGCTCTGCCTCGCGCTCCGGGATAATTAAGGCCAGATGAAATAAGGATCCATTCTTCATCTGGCTGAAAATATCCTGGGGGTGAGCGCCAATGGCGCGAGGGGGCAATGCCCACTGCTTGGCTTTAGATCTGCCCGGACCACCTCAGCCAGCTTTCCGGGCTGCCGCGGAAGGTGTTGAGATCGACGTCGCCCGCCACCCCTGGCACCTCACCGGTGCCGGAATACTGCCAGAAGCTCCAAGCCTTGCCCGGGTAGACCTTTTGCGGATGGCCCGCGACGGAGCGCAGCCAGAATTCGGTGCCGCCTAGGCGTCCGATGCCGGTGTCGCGGTAGAAATCCACTGTTGTATAAACCACCGGGCGCTTGCCGTAGTGGCGTTCAAGGATGTTCAGGAACTTGCGCGCCTCGGCCCGGACCGTGGCACCGTCAGGCCGCGTGCGGCAGGTGCGGGAGCGGTGGTTCCATTCCATGTCCAGCACCGGCGGCAGCGCGTTTGCGTCCTTTGGCACGTTGCGGATGAACCAGCGCGCCTGTTCTGCTGCGGGGCGGCAGAAGTAGTAGTAGTGATAGGCGCCGCGTTTCATGCCAGCCGCGCGGGCACCACGCCAGTTGTCGCGGAACCTGGCATCAATGTGATCGCCGCCTTCGGTCGCCTTGATATAGGCGAAGGACACGCCGGAGCGGCGCACAGTGCGCCAGTCTATGTCACCCTGATAGCGCGAGACGTCGATGCCGTGCACCGGGTAGGACCAGGGTTTGCGCCCCTCCCAGTCATGCGGGTCGCGGTCGCCGAAGCGGGGATAGGTCGAAAGCCCGGCCAGCCGCGCATTGGCGGGTTCGGTGCGGGTGACTGCCGTCGCGCCGGCTTCCCTTTCCGGCGGCCTGCCGCATCCCGCTGCCAACGCCAGTGCCAATGCCCCAAGAACCAGTCTGCGCATGTGATGTGCTCCCTGCCTCGCTTCGTTACAACTGCTCTTTTCTTTGCCTGTTGAGTTTCATCTTAGCGCAGGGCAGCGCAAAGTCGCGCCCCAAAGGGCGCAGATCAGCGTAAATCCGCCGCAAGAAAAAACGCGCCGCTTTGGGGCGGCGCGCTGCTGTTTCAGAAAGGGCGGGTCAGACCCATTTGGCCAGGGGCGGCAGGCTCATCAGCACCGCATTTGCATCATGGCCGGTTTCCAGCCCGAACTTGGTGCCGCGGTCGTAGACCAGATTGTATTCCGCATAGAGGCCGCGGTGGATCAGTTGGGCGTCCTTGTCCGCCTCGTCAAATTCCTGCACCCGGCGCTTTTCGACGAGCGGCACGAAGGCCGGCAGGAAGGCGCGGCCGATGTCCCGGGTCAGGGCAAAATCCGCAGCCCAATCGCCGGAGTTCTGGTCGTCCATGAAGATGCCGCCAACGCCGCGGGCGCGCTTACGGTGGGGGATGTAGAAATACTCATCCGCCCATTCCTTGAGCCGCGGGTACTGGTCTGCCCCGTGCGGGTCCAGGTGCTGCTTTTGCGTCGCGTGGAAATGCGCGGTGTCCTCATCGTATTCGATGCAGGGGTTGAGGTCCGAGCCGCCACCGAACCACCAGGCGTGCGGGGTCCAGAACATGCGGGTGTTCATGTGCACGGCGGGCACATGCGGGTTGCGCATATGGGCAACCAGCGAAATGCCGGAGGCCCAAAAGCGCGGATCATCCTTCATCCCGGGAATGCCCTTGCGCGCCGCCATCGCGGCCTGCGCGCGTTCGCCCAGGGTGCCGTAGACCTCGGAAATGTTGACGCCGACCTTCTCGAAAACCCGGCCGCCGCGCATCACGCTCATCAGCCCGCCGCCCGCATCGGAACCGTCGTCCGAGGTGCGCTTGGTTTCGGTCACGTCAAACCGGCCCGGGTCCATTTCCGCAAACGGACCCTCGTCATGGCTGTCCTCCAGCGCCTCAAAGGCCGCAACGATCTGGTCGCGCAATTCCCGGAACCAGGCAGCCGCCCGGGTTTTTTCTTCTTTCATTTCAGCAGTCAATGGTCAGTCCAATCAGTGCATCGGTGCGGAGACCGGATCCAGCAGGGTGCGGCCGCCATCCAGCGTGAGCACCTGCCCGGTCATGAACCCTGAGGCGTCAGAAGCCAGATACTGGGCCGTCTCTGTCAGTTCCGTCGGAGAGGCCACCCGGCCCAGCGGCGTGTGCGCCTCGATGTCCTGGCGGAAGCTGCGGTTTTCCCTGAGGGTTTCCTGCATTGAGGCGCTCATCACCGATCCGAAGGCAATCGAATTGACCCGGATCCGGTGCGGCGCCAGCGCCACTGCCAAGGATCGCGTGACCTGGTCCAGCGCGGCAGAGGCCACCGAATAGGCCATCAGTTCCGGGTGGGTGCGGCGGGCCGCAATCGATGACAGGTTGATGATGGTGCCAAGCGGGCTGTCGCTGTCCTCACGCTCTTCGCCCCGCTTGATCATCCGCTTGGCAACCTGCTGGGACAAGCGCACCGACGGCAGCAGGCTTTGGTTCAGGAGCTGATCCAGAGTCTCGTCCTGAGGGTCCAATGCGTCGGTCGCCACCACCTGCCGCGCGCCGTTGACCAGAATGTCGATATCGTCAAAGGCATCGATGGTGGCCGACAGCAGGTTGGCAATGGTCAGCCGCTCGCGCAGATCGCCTGCGAAATAGCGGATATTGCTTTCGTCGGCCTGCTCTCCCAGCTCATCAACCAGCTGGGCTTCGTGCATGTCGGCAAACATCACATTGGCGCCGGCATCGGCGAACTGCTTGCCGATCGCCAGTCCGATGCCGCTGGCGGCGCCGGTTACGATGGCAGTCTTTCCGGAAATGGAAAAGGACATGAAAGGGTGCTCCGCTATGGCATTTGGCCCGCACGTTAGACCGCGCCTGCCGGTTTGGAAACCGCCATTGCGCCGCGCGCGCGGTTACTTGCGCCCGCGTTTCGGCTTGGCCGCATGCAGGATTTTGAAGCGGTTGTCGCCGCCCTCCTCGCGCACCAGGGCGAATTTTTCCGCCAGCGCTGTCTCATACGGCAGGTGCCGGTTGGCCACCATCCAAAGGCTGCCGCTGGTGGCCAGCATGGAGGCCGCCGCAGCGATGAAGGCCTGCCCGAGCGCAGGCTCCGCGGCGCGGCCGCTGTGGAACGGCGGGTTCATCACCACAGTGCTCACCACACCCGGCGCCCTCCATGTCCGGGCATCCGCCCAGTGGAAATGCGACCGCGGATCCGCTGCATTCAGGCGGGCACAGGCCAGTGCGGCATGGTCGGCCTCAACCAGATGCAGGTCTTCGACGCCCTCATGTTTCAGCACCTGCGCCGAAAGATAGCCCCAGCCGGCGCCAAGATCCGCCACGCAACGGCCCAGTTTTTGCGGCAGTGCCGCCGCCAGCATCCGGGAGGCCGGGTCGATGCCATCCGCCGAGAACACGCCCGGGGCGGTGATGAACCCCTCAACCTGTTGCGGGCCATCGGGCAGCCAATCGGACAGATCGGTGCCGCCCTCGATCCAGAACACCTTGCCATGAGCCTTGGAGACCGGCGCGGAGGGCGTGCAGCGCTTGCGCAGGTCCTTCAGCACCGAATCGATCCCTTCGGTCTTGGCGCCGTCGATCAGCACCTGCCCCGCGGTGACAGCGGCGGCCTGTGCAACCAGCATCCGGGCCAGCGCCTTGGCCCGCGGCAGGAAGACGACGGCGGCGGCGTATTGCGCTCCGGCTTCCAGTGCGGGTGCGCAGGTGAACCCCTGCCCGGCGAAATGATCATGGTCCGGGCGGAGCGGCTGGATGACCAGAACCTGCTCCTTGGGCAGCACCGCCAGATCGTGTTCGCTGCGCGGGTGGAACACGGCAATGCGGCCCTCGGCAGGCACAGCAAAGCCGCCCGATTGGGCGGCCAGGGACAAGCGTACGGACATCTAAAGGCCTCTTTACTCTTCTTTTTCCATGGTGCACTGCAGCGGGTGCTGGTGGCGGCGGGCGAAATCCATCACCTGGCCCACCTTGGTTTCCGCCACCTCATGGCTGAACACGCCGACCACGGCAACGCCCTTCTTGTGCACCGTCAGCATGATCTCAAACGCCTGCGCGTGTGTCATACCAAAGAAGCGTTCCAGCACCATCACCACGAATTCCATCGGGGTGTAGTCGTCGTTCAGCAGCAGCACCTTGTAGCGCGGCGGACGCTTGGTCTTGGGCCGCGTCTTAGTCAGAACGCCGGATTCCGTGTCGTCGTCAGAATGATCGGTCATCATTGTCGGCAGCAGCGGCATAGGCAATTTGATCCAGTGATACGTGGAATTAACTGTGACGCTTATATAGCGTCTATAGCGTAGAGGAAAAGAGACTGAGACCGGCAGATTGACACCTAATTTGACAACAATCGGTTTTGATGCCGATGATACCCTCTGGCACAACGAACGGTTCTTCCGGGTGACGCAGGAACGGTTTGCTGAACTGTTGCAGGATCACACCCCCGCGGATGTCGGCCCCGAACAGCTGGAGCGCCAGCTGCTGGACGCCGAAAAGCGCAATCTCGGGCGTTATGGTTACGGGGTGAAGGGCTTCACCCTCTCGATGATCGAAACCGCGATCGAAGTGACCGGCGAGAGAGTGCCTGCAGCAGTCATCAAGGAGCTGATCACCGCGGGACAGATGATGCTGTCCTACCCGATCGAACTGCTGCCCCATGCGCGGGAGGCAGTGGAGTCCGTTGCAGGCCGGTACAAGGTGGTGCTGATCACCAAGGGTGACCTGCTGGATCAGGAGCGAAAGCTGGCCCAGTCCGGCCTGGGCGAGCTGTTCGATGGTGTTGAGGTCGTGTCGGAGAAGACGCCGGAGGTCTATCTGGACATCTTCACCCGCCATGGCGACGGCGCAGAACGCGCGATGATGGTCGGCAACTCCATGCGGTCTGACGTGGTGCCGGTGATCGAGGCCGGCGGCTGGGGCACCTATGTGCCGCACGGGCTGATCTGGGAGGTCGAGCACGCCGAAGCCCCCGAACATAGTCCGCGGTACACGGAGATCGCCGATCTGCGCGGGCTGGCGGATCTGGTGGACAGCCTGGGCTGAGCGGCGTTATCCCTTTGGCAAATGCCAAAGGAGCCCCGGACACATGCCGCACGCAGAACTGAAGTACTCCAGCGACCTGGATGTCGATGCAGAGGCCATTCTTGCCGAAATCGAAACTGTGATTCTGGAACACGACAGCGGCGCGGGCGCCTGCAAAGGCCGCGCCTACCCTGCCGGCCGGTTCCACCACTCGCATATCACCATCAGCGTCGCGCTGCTGACCAAGCCGCACCGGGATGAAGCCTTTTCCAGGGCATTGCTGGCGGACCTCGAATCCCGCATCAAGAAGCAACTGCATCAGCCCTGTGAATTCTCTCTCGGTCTCAGCTATTCCACCCCGTTCTATGTGACCAATTTCCACGGCGGATGACCCGGAAAACCGGCCGATGCCCTTCCCGCAGGCGCCTCCGGCCGCTGCCCCCGGCCGCAGAGGCAACTTTTTTTGATAACATTTCGTTAGGACTTGCCGCATCTAGCGGCCAGATCCGCTCCGCACACAAGATGCCGGCACAGTTTGGCCGAAGCACCCAACAGTGCGCTTTCGCGCCTGTTTATTCCTCGTAAACCCTGTGCTACGCTTTTCAGCACAGGCAAAAACGTCAGCCGGAAAACCGGCGGCACGAGGCAAACATGGCAGTGATCACGCAGGTAAGTCCGGCGTCCAGCCGGTATTCCCGTACCCGGTTCCTATGGGCAGCCGCGGTCTTTCTTTTGGCAGTTTTTACGGTGGCGTTTCAGCCGCAGCGGGCCTTAGCTGCGCCTTATGCGGCCATGGTCATCGACGCCCGCACCGGCGAGGTGCTGCATTCGCGTAATGCCGACACCCGGCTGCACCCGGCATCGCTGACCAAGATGATGACGCTCTACATCGCGTTTGAGGCGGTGCGGAACGGCGAGATCACGCTGGACACCAAGGTTCGGATCAGCCGCAATGCAGCGGCTGAACCCCCGTCGAAACTGGGGCTGAAGTCCGGCCAGAAAATTGCCTTCCGCTATCTGATCCGCGCCGCGGCGGTGAAGTCCGCCAATGACGCCGCCACCGCTATCGGCGAGACCCTGTCCGGATCTGAGGCAGCCTTTGCCCGCCGGATGAACCGCACCGCCAAGGCGCTGGGGATGACCCGCACAACCTTCAAGAACGCCCACGGGCTGACTGCCAGCGGGCATCTGTCGACCGCCAGCGACATGACCACGCTGGGGCGGCACCTGTTGTATGACTATCCGGAATATTACAACCTTTTCTCACGCCGCTCGACCCATGCCGGCATCCGTGAGGTTCCCAATACCAACCGCCGCCTGCTGGCCGCCTACCGCGGTGCCGACGGGATCAAAACCGGCTATACCCGCGCAGCCGGCTTCAACCTGGTCGCGTCGGCCAAACGCGGCAATGAACGTATCATAGCCACTGTGTTCGGCGGCAAATCCACCGCCTCGCGCAATGCCAAGGTGGCGGAACTGCTGGATCTGGGCTTCCGCCGGGCGCCATCGCGCGCGGCCCTGCGCAAACCGCGCCGGCCGGCCTATCAGGGAGCGGGTAATGTGGTTGTTGCCGACGCCGGTGACGGTTCCTCGTCTGGCGTGGCAGGCAAGACCCTCCGTGTGAGCGGCCAGGTGAACACAAGCCTGCGTCCCAAGACGCGCCCTGCCGCCGGCGGCTCGCCGGTGCTGGTTGCCGCCCTCGAAGAAGCGCTCCAGACACCGGTTGGCGAACCGCAAGAGAATGCCGCCCCGGCTGAGTCAGTTGCCTCCGCTGAGGCCGTTGACGGCACAGCCTCTGAAACCGCAGTAAACCCGGCGGACAACAGCCAGCGGGAGCAGATAGAGAACGTTCAGACCGTCAGCGCGGATACTTTGGTTCAGGGTGATGCCCTGCGCGATAGCATTGCAGTGGCCCTGGCCGAAGCGGAAGCCGAACCGCAGCCCTTAGAAGAGACATCGGAGCCGGTCATCATCGCTGCCGTGCAGAAGGTGCCCTTTACCGGCTTGCGCCCTGTGGCCCGCCCGGCCAGCCTGACCGGAGCCGCACCTGAGGCGGAGCCCGTCGTCGTGACCCGCCTGTCCACGTCCGGCGGGCGCTACTGGGGAGTCAATGTGGGGCTCTACACCAGCCGCTACCAGGCTGAGAAGGTGCTGCTGCGCACGGCGCTGTCGGAACTGGAAACACTGGACGGCTCCTTGCGCAAGGTGGCCAAGACCCGCCGCGGGTTCGAGGCCAACTTCCTGGGTATGAGCCAGGAGCAGGCGGAACTGGCCTGCCGCCGCCTCAATGCCCGCAACGTCACCTGCGAGCCGATCGGCCCCTCCTGACCAGTGCGGTGCCGCAGGATTGAGCAAAGGCGCCCGCAAAGGCGCCTTTTTCATGCCAGGGTCCAATTCGTTTCCGGCAGATTCTCCCGCCCGTCGTCAGGCTTTTCTTTCGAAAACCCTTTTTCCCGTTGGGCGTGGCACCGCGCCTGGCGCGGTGCCACGCCCAACACCGCCAAGCTGCTCTGGCGCCAGCCAGGGCACCTACGGGGGCGGGAGGTCTTGACTTCGGAACAGCCCGTCAGGGCTTGGGCTTGTCGTCCCATTCATCATTGAGGATCCGGCGCGAGTCGCCTTCCGGATCATCGTACTGATTGCTGCGCACCGTGTAGAAGAAGGCTGCAAGCCCCACCGAACCTAGGATCAGGGAAATCGGGATCAGATAGGCAAGGACACTCATGGGTTTGGTACCAGTGCAGTCAGCGCAGCCGCAGCGCGTTGAGGGAAACGGTTATGGAAGAGGTAGACATCGCCAGCGCTGCAATCAAGGGCGTTGCCAGCCCGGCGATGGCCAGCGGCACAGCAATCACGTTGTAGAGCGTGGCAATGCGGAAGTTCTCGCGGATGCGGCGGGTGGCCTTTTGCGCCACGCCGCAGGCCTCGGCAATCGGCTCAAGGTCCTGCCCCAGCAGCACGATATCGGAGGCAACACGCGCCGCGTCCAGGGCAGAGGCCGGGGAGATGGAGACATGTGCAGCTGCCAGCGCCGCGGTATCGTTGAGGCCATCGCCCACCATCAGCACCTTTTGGCCCTGATCCGTCAGCAACTGGACCCGGGCGGATTTGTCCGCAGGCAGCGCCTCAGCCACCCATTTGGAAATGCCGAGCCGCACAGCCAGATCCTCTACTGCGCCGACGGTGTCACCGGAGATCAGCAGCACATCCTTGCCCGCCTCCTTCAGCGCCTGCACGGCTTCTGCCGCGCCGGGCCGCAGCGCGTCGGTGAACAGGAAGGGTTTGGCCGCCCCTGCCCCGCCGTCGAGCCAGGCAGCGGTCTGGCTGCCCTGCGCGGCCCCGATCCAGGCCGCACGGCCCAGCCGGACGCGGGCGCCGCGGTACAGGCCCTCAGCGCCATAACCCGGCACTTCGGTTATGTCCTGCACGGCAGCAGGCTTGATCCCGGCCGCGCGCGCGGCGCGGGACAGTGCCACCGACAGCGGATGGGAGGAGCCTTCGGCCAGTGCCAGGGCAATTTCAAGATCAGCGCGGGCATGGTTGCCCAGGTTGGTGACTTCCGGCGTGCCGGCAGTCAGCGTCCCGGTCTTGTCAAAGACCACGGTATCCACTTCTGCCAGCCGCTCCAGCGCGGTGGCGTGCTTGATCAGCATGCCTTTCTTGAAAAGCCGGCCCGAGGCTGCAGTTGTCACTGCAGGCACTGCAAGACCCAGCGCGCAGGGGCAGGTGATGATCAGCACCGCGGCGGCAATGTTCAGCGCCGTGCGGATGTCGAAGGTGTAGAGATACCAGCCCGCAAAGGCGAGCGCCGACAGGATGTGGACACCGGGCGCATAGAGTTTTGCTGCACTGTCGGCCAGCGACGTGTAGCGGGAACGGCCGGATTCCGCGATGGCCACCAGATCAGTCATGCGGTGCAGCGAGGTGTCTTCTCCCACTGCAGTTGCGCGGATAGTCAGCGGGCCGGTCAGGTTCACTTCACCTGCAGAGACTGCCAGCCCCGGTTCTGCAAAGACCGGCAGGGTTTCCCCCGTCAGCAGCGAGCGGTCGAGTTCAGACCGGCCGGAAACGATCTCGCCATCCACCGGCATCCGTCCGCCTGGGCGCACCAGAATCAGGTCGCCGATGCCCAGATCCGCCACCGGCACCTCGTATTCGTCACCGTCCAGCAGCCGGATGGCACGGGGCACTTCCAGCGCCGCCAGTTCCTCCGCTGCGGAGCGTGCCACCGCACGGGTGCGGTAATCCAGATAGCGGCCCGCCAGCAGGAAAAACGTGAGCGTCAGTGCCGCATCGAAATAGGCGTGCTCGCCTGACAGGAAGGTCTCCCATAGCGATGTGACCAACGCCAGCACCAGCGCCAGGACGATCGGCACATCCATGTTGAGACGCCTGACGCGCAGCGCGCTCCAGGCGTTGGCAAAGAAGGGCTGCGCAGAGAAGATGATCGCCGGGAAGGTGATCGCGGCGGAAATCCAGTGAAACATGTCCCGCGTCGCGTCAGACGCCCCGGACCAGACCGAAACCGACAGAAGCATCACGTTCATGGAGGCGAAGAAGGCCACCGCCAGCCGCATCAGCAAATCCCGCCCGGCCTTGTCGTTCTGGGTGGCCGCCAGCGCCGCGAGATCCAGTTCATGCGCCTCGAAACCGGCCCGCTCCAGTACCGGAATCAGATCGGCGGCGCGCACATCCGGCTCCGCCTCAATCAGCGCCCGTTTCAGGGTCAGGTTCACCCGCGCCGAATGGATGCCCGGATGGGCGTTCAGCTCCCTTTCCACTGTTGAAATACAGGCCTGGCAGTGGATGCCTGGCAGGGACAGCGCCAGCCGTGCTTCGGTCGGCGCCTGTTCTGCCCCGCCATGCGGAGCGGCAACACAAGCGGGACAAGCGGCCAGCGAGGGGCGGAGCTGCGCGGTCATCGCGGTCAGCCTTTCACATGCAGGATCACCCGCTGGGTGAATTCGGTGCCATCCTTGGCCCGGGCCACCATACGGATGTTCCAGTTGCCCGGGCCCAGATCAGCCGGCGCCACATAGGCCTGGCCGTCAAAGGTGAACTCCGGCTTCTGGTCGTCCTGCACATGGGTTGCGCGGCCGAGCGTTGCTGTCAGCTTGGCGACCTTGACCGGGACACCTTCGGCGTCGGTGATCTCCAGCTTGACCTGATCGCCCTGAGAGGATGCATAGACCGACCAGCCCAGCGCCTCCTGCGCAGAGCGGCGCTGGTCAAACTCCTGGCTGGCGACATAAGAGTTCTTCACCTCAAGCCCCGGAAAGGTCTTTACTGCATTGACCGCCAGGATGATGTTCACTCCGATGATCACCGCAAAGGCGCCGCCGAACAGCATCAGGGCGTGCTTGCCGGTAAATTCGCGTTCGCGCTTGGCCATGGCTCAGTTCCCCTTGCCGTTAAAGCTGGTGTCCTTGTGGGCCCGTTCCCCGTTTATCAGATCCTCGACCCAGATGCGAACCGGGGTGCTGGAGGCCTGTGACGGCGCGGAGCCCTTGGCGGAGACAATATAGACCCGCTGCAGCAGCGCTGTATCCGCCGGCACGTTCACCGAATGATAAACGGTGCCTTCCAATTGCAGGCGCATCGCCGGGTCGCCCTTGATCGACAGTTTGAACACCCGGTCCTCGCCATGCTTGTTGCGCAGGCGCACGTCATAGGTATTGCGGATCGAGCCGTCCGACAGGGTTACAAAGGTCGGGTTGCGTTCCGGTGCGACGGTCAGTTCGATGTCGGAGCGGATGAACAGCGCAAACAGCAGCCCCACCCCCACCAGCGACCACATGCTGGTATACATGATGGTGCGCGGGCGCAGGATGTGCTTCCAGATATTCTTGGGCGGCTGGCCTTCGCGCTCCAGCGTCTCGTCCGACAGCGCCATATAGTCGATCAGGCCGCGCGGCTTGCCGATCTTGGCCATCACATCATCGCAGGCGTCGATGCACAGCGCGCAGGTGATGCACTCCATCTGCTGTCCGTCGCGGATGTCGATGCCCACGGGGCAGACGTTGACGCAGGCCATGCAGTCGATGCAGTCGCCCTGCCCTTCAGCGACCTGGCCCTTCTTCAGCTTGCCGCGCGGCTCCCCCCGCCATTCGCGGTAGCCGACGGTCAGCGTGTCTTCATCCATCATCGCCGCCTGGATGCGCGGCCAGGGGCAGGCGTAGATGCAGATCTGCTCGCGCGCGAAGCCGCCGAACAGGAAGGTGGTCGCGGTCAGGATCAGCATCGTCGAATAGGCAATGGGGTGCGCGTTCAGCGTCACCAGATCATAGGCCAGCGTCGGCGCGTCAGCGAAATAGAAGACCCAAGCGCCCCCGGTGGCGAGTCCGATCAGGAACCAGGCCACCCATTTGGTCACCCGCAGGCGCGCCTTGCGGAAATCCATTTTCTTCTGCCGGTGAAGGCGCAGGCGGGCGTTGCGGTCGCCCTCAATCCACCGTTCCACCAGGATAAACAGGTCGGTCCAGACCGTTTGCGGGCAGGCGTAACCGCACCAGACCCGGCCCAGCGCCGAGGTGAACAGGAAAAGTCCAAGCCCGGCCATGATCAAAAGACCCGCTACGAAATAGAACTCATGCGGCCAGATCTCGATCCAGAAAAAGTAGAACCGGCGGTTTGCCAGATCCAGAAGCACCGCCTGGTCCGGCAGCGACGGCCCGCGGTCCCAGCGGATCCAGGGGGTCAGGTAGTAAATCCCCAGCGTCACCGCCATGATGTACCACTTCAGGTTTCGGAACTTGCCGGACACGCGCCGCGGGAAAATTGGCTCTCTGGCGGCGTAAAGGCTGGGGGCCGGTTTGGAATCGCTCACGGACTCTCTCCGTCTTGTGGCAGTGCTGCCGCCCTTGTCACAGAAGCAAAGTGCCGGAACTTTGACGTGGATCAAAAAGCGCATCACACAATCATGTTTTCCGGCCCGGTCTTGCCCTCCGGAGCGGTATTCCGCCACCTATGCCTGTGCCTTCCGTGCTGCCAGAGGCAAGTTGCCGCAGAAGCCGGAAACACAGCGTTGAGGCGCTTTCCTGTGCGCCTCTTAGATGCAGTTTTTCTTGAATTTTCGAGGTCTACGGGAACCTTCCCGGCTTGAGCGGGTTGAGGGGGTGCTTAACACGCGCTCTGAAATGCGGAACACTCAGGAGATCAACCAATGAAACATCTTACGCTTTCGGCTTCGCTGATCATCGCTGCTGCGGTTCCTGCGGCCTCCGGCACGGATGGAGGCATTTCCGCAAACAGCCCGCTCAGCGGCGGCACGGCTTCCGGGGGCGGCATTGCGGCCCTGATATCCGGCGCCGACGGGCCTGCGATGGAGCCGCTGGGCATGAATGAGGTCACGGCTTCGGAGCTGACCGGCGCCCCGGCCTATGACGCCAAGGACGAGCATATTGGCGAACTCTCGCAGGTCGTGGTGAACACCAATGGTGGCGTCGAAGCCGTCATCATCGATGTGGGCGGGTTTCTAGGCTTCGGCGAAAAGCCGGTCGAGCTGTCGATGGGCGATATCGAGATCGTGCAGGCCGAAACTGACGTGCGTGTCTTCACCCATCTGACTCGCGAGCAACTGGAAGCCTTGCCGGACTACCGGCCGGGATAAGATACAGAAATCGTGGCGGCCTGCTGGCCGGCATGATCACCTCCGCTTGTTTGTCTTCCCCGGTTCCGGGTTCCTGCCTCGTACCGGAGTCCCGGGGGATTTCACTGCCAAGCGGCCTGCAAGACCGGGTTCCCGACGGAGCCCGGTCTTTTTCCCTCTGGCCGGAGCGCATGCCAATCAAACAAATCCCGACGCGATCGCGGCAGCTGCGGCAAAGAGCGCGGCAAGCGTGATCAAGGCAATCAGCCCGTCGCGGGTCAGCATGGACACAGCCAGAAGGCTGACAATGCCGCCCAGCACCGATGAGGAGAACGGGACAATTTCCAGCAGGGGCATCAGAGCACCGCAGATCAGGCAAACGGTCTGGATGAGAGTGAGAAAAGGCTGGCGGGTCAGCAATGCCAGCCGCTTGCCCGAATGGCGGTCCATCCAGCGCACGCTACCGCGTAGTGCTGCTGCCCCCTTGCGCACGGCATCAGCCTGGATCCTGCGGCGGCCCAGCCAGCCGGGGATCCACAGGTGCCGTCGTCCCATCAGCATCTGGACCGAGATCAGGCAGATCAGAGCACCGCAGGCGGAAGAGAACAGCGGCACCCCGCTGAGCGGTGTGACCACAGCCATGGCCGGGACGGCCAGCACCGCCGGAAGCGAACTCTGCCCCAGTTTCTCGGCAAACCGGCTGACAGTAAAGCCGCCGCGGTTTCTGCGCGCAAGGCTGCTGGTTTTCTTCAGAACATGTTCAACGGGCTGTTTCGCTGATGTCATCTTGCCCCCCTTTTCTCTGGCTGTTCCGGTTTACAGGGGCAACGCGCCTTCCGGTTTGAAGTTCCAAGTGCCTGATTTTCGCAAAAATCCGCCTACGCAGTGTTGGCCGGGCCGACCGCCGGATTTTTGCCGGAACCTTTCGTCTGCCTGTCGCGTTCTGTCGGTGCATCCCCAAGCGGGACACAACTGGAAAGGAACATCGACGATGAAACATCTGATCCGCACCACTGCTCTTGTCGCAGCCATGGCAACCGCCGCTACCGCTGGCTCCATGGTCTCAGAAATCGACGTGACCGCCGATCTGAGCGCGGTTGAGAACTATCCGGCAGCAAAAGTCTGGACCAGCCTCGAAACCGACCTGGAAACCGCCCTGGCAGAGAAGCTGGTGGGACAGATCGCTGAAGCCGGCGCTGAGGACGCGGCAGAAATCCATGTGGAGATCGACTCGGTGGCAATGGCCAGCAATTTCGAGCAGGCTCTGGGTGTCGGCGAATGGGTGCTGAAGGGCGATGTGGACATCGATATGGCCGACGCTTCCAAAGATCTACGCTATGACCTGACCGTGTCCGCCGACCAGCTGAACGCCTACTATCCTGAAGGCACCGATCCCGCAGCCGTGACCGTTGACAGCGACCTGTTCTACAATGCCGTCATTGATGCCTTTGCCGGCAATGTGGCCTCGAAACTGCAATAAGGAGGCCAGCATGCGTATCCTGATAGCTATGCTTGCAATGGCGGGCCTGGCGGCCTGCGAGACTGCAGAAGGTTTCGGCAGGGATGTGTCGAACCTTGGCAACGAAATCACCGAGGAATCGCAGGAAGCTCAATAAGGCTTACGGAATTTCCTCCCGTCCCGAAGGCCCGGTGCAGTGCTGCACCGGGCCTTTTTCATGGGCATGAACACTTGATTGCAAAGCTCTTGGGCACCTGTGGCAGAAGACAGTGCCAGTCAGACAATGTCTTCCGTAGCACCCGGCAGGGGCTGCTGCAGTTCTGCCATCCTGTCCGGCTGATGCGGCACCAGCAGCCCGCGCCGGGCCTCGGGGCGGCGCACCTGGTTGCGGCGGATTTCCTGCTGCCACCAGGCGGCAGCGCTGGCCGGATCCAATGCCTCCTCCGGCAAGTCTTCCTGCCACCAGTGCCGGGCCAGCACCTGCCAGAGCTGCCCGATCCGGTCCTTGCCAGTGATGCGCAAAGCTGCCTCGGTATCCCAGCGCATTGACCGCCCGTTGAGGTTGGCCGACCCCACCAGGGCAAAATCCCTGTCAGTGATGAGCGCCTTGCTGTGCACGTAAATCAGCGGCGAGCCCGCAAGGGTCGAAGGCGCATCCCGCGCGGCCATCCGGCGCTGCACCGGGCTGGCGATACAGGCACGGGACCCAAAGGCTGAACTCACGGTCTCAAGCGCCTCCGCCTGCAGCGCCATGCCATAGCGGGCATCAAGCTCCTGATTGCCATCGAAGGCAACATCTTCCGGCAGGCCGGGAAGGATGAGGATCAGCGACAATGCGGGATTGCGGCGGGCTGCATCTGCCAGCCCCCGGGCAATGACGCTGGAGCGCAGAAACTGGGTTTCCAGATAGATCAGGCGGCGGGCAGCGGCAAAAGCGGCCAGGTGATCTTCCTCGATTTCGCGCAGAACGGTTTTTGGCGACAGCGCCCAGAAGCCCGCACGGCGCGGAACTGACAACGTCCGCCGGATGTGTTTGCGGACAGGCGGCGGCCTGCGTCCGGCGATATCATCCAGAAAGCTATCAAGATGATCAGCGGCTTCCTCAGCCTCGGGGCCGCGCAACAGCAATTGCACATCCGCCCATGTTTTGAACGCAGGCTGGTCGTGGGTGATGGTGTCATACCGGCGGTGGTTCTGATCCAGCCCGCCGATGTAGAGAACCTGCCGGTCGATCACCGCTACCTTCTGGTGATGAGAGACGGGAAAAAGCTGCGGCAAACTGCGGTTCGCAGGGGAGGGCCTGAGCCGCCGCGGAAGCTTGCGAAGCTTGCGGATCACAAAAGGTGAAAACGCCAGCCGCGGCAGCAAGCCTGCCCGTGCCGGATGCAGCGCCGCGGTCACCGACAGGCGCGCAGCCGCTTCCGGCGCAAGGCCACAGGCAATCTCCCTGGCCTGGGCAAGCGTGTTTTGCGCCGCCGCATGCAGCGGGGCCGCCATCACCGGGTCAAAGTCGCTCACCACCAAGCGGACCTGAACGCCGCGCCGCAGGGCGTCTGCAATCAGTTCTGCCCAGGTTTCTCCTGTTTTTCTGCCTTCCGGGCTTAGCAGCCGGGTCGCGAAATCGAACAGCCGGAAGCTCGCAATGATTTCCTGCTTGGCCTCCAGGACCGCACGCTCGAACGCCGGCCAGGCCTGTTCAGCCGTGACCAGAACTGAAAATTCCGGGCCGCTGAAGCCATCACGCTGCGGGTTCTTCTGCGTCATGATCCTGTTCTGTGTCCCTTGCGGCTGGCGGAACTGCACCGGCGGCAACGGGAAAACCCAGCCGGTAGGTGTAGGCTGTCTCTGTCTCGCCGGTAGTGGCGATGCCGTCAAGCTGCGCCGTAAAGGCCATCATCAGCCGAGCGCCGATGCCGGTGCCTTGAATGGCTTCTTCCTCCGCGGCCAGCGGCTGGCCCTTGGTATTGGTGATTTCAAGCTCAAGCCAATCTGGCGCCGTTTCATGCAGGCGGACATCAATGCGCGGGCGTCCTCCATCAGGCACACCCAGGTACTTGACTGCATTGGTCATCGCCTCCGACACCAGCATCGAAAGCGTAACGCCCTGATCCTGGCTCAGCGGCACAGGCGCGAGGTCGGTTTCGATCATAATCTCCTGCCCCGTCCCGGCGTTCATCGACCCGATCTCCGTGATCAGCTCTTGAACAAGGTCGCGGCTGTCGACCGTCGTGATATCCGGGTTGGTGTTCAGGCTGCGATGTATGGTGGCCAGCCCGCGCACCCGGCGCTGCAGCTGCGACAGCATCCGGCGGGCTTCGGGCGTCTGTGCGGTGCGGCCCTGCATGTTCATGATCGAGGCGACCAGCTGGAGGTTGTTCTTGACCCGGTGGTGCACCTCCCGCAGCAGGATCGTCTTTTCTTCCAGGTCCAGTTCGCGCCGCCGTTCTGCCTCGCTCAGGATGGCAACCATCCTGTTGAAGGACTGCTCTGCTTCCTCGAACTCACGCGGCGGGTTGAGGAGTTCCAGCCTCGGGTCTTCACGCTCCCCCAGTGCATAGCGGCGCATTGCGCGGCGCAGCGCACTGAGGTGGCGGATGACCATTTGCTGCAGGCCAAGGACGGCCACGGAAATCCCTGCAAGCCACATCAGGACCGGAAAAGCGATCGTCATCAGGGAGGCGGGGTTTCTGGCCGCGGTCATGGCGTTTTCCACCGGCCAGCTGCCTACAACCGAAACCTGGCCGGGAAGGATACCGCTGACAGCAAAGAACCGTTCGCTGCCTGAACGGTCATCCTCAAAAAAGGTCTCCCCGGTATGCGCCAGCAGGTCCCGCCGCGGCACGGAAACGGGCAGCACTTGGGCCGCCTCCTCTTCCGGCACGCTGGACGAAAGAATTTCGCCCTGCGCGTCGATCGTCACATACTGAATTCCCCGGTCCGGCCAGTTATTGCCGGAACCGGCTGCGGAAACCTTGTGCGGAATGGCGATGGACACATAACCCAGCAAAATGCCGTCGCGCTGCACCGGGCTGGTGGCCAGCAGGAACGAGCCGCCCTCCCCCAACAAGTCGCGGCCCAAAGCAAAGGACAATTGTGCTGTCTGGCGGGCTTTCAGATACATCCACCGCTCAGACACGTCCCGCGACTTGCCGTCGGATGCGCAAATCATCCGGCCATCCGGCGTGATGAATGCCGCAAAGGTGAACGGATTCGGGCCTTCCGTGAAAGCTTGCAGAAGACCGCTGCAGGCGCGGCGGTCGTCCAGAACCGGAAGTATAGCCGCCGCGACCCCTTCTGTAGCACCGCCAGCACGCTGCAGCAGTTCGCGTTCCCTGGATGCCGCCCGTTCGGTCTGGTCAAGCAAAGACGCATGCGACAGCCGGGTGGCCTCATCAACAACAGCATTGGTCTGATAGAGCGCGATCAGGCCCAGCGGCAGCAGCGCAAAGGTCATCAGCGCTGCGAGCCGCACCAGAAGCCCCCCCGCCTGCAACCGCGGCATTGAGATCATGCGGCGCTCTGCTGCGCGACGATTCCGGCGGTCACGGTGTCGGTCAGCTCAATCTGACCGTCTTCGTCCAGATCCATCAGCTCAGCCAGACGGGCGCGGGCGCGGTTCACACGGCTTTTTATGGTGCCGGTTTTCACGCCGCACATTTCGGCGGCCTCATCGTAGGAAAAGCCGCCTGCGCCGACCAGCACCAGGGCCTCGCGCTGCTCATCGTTCAATTGGGCAAAGGCAACCTGAAAATCGCGCATGTGAAGCCGACCGTCGTGATCTGGCTTTTGCGCCAGGCTGCCGGACAGTGCCCCGTCGGCATCCTCGACCTCACGCTTGCGCTTGCGGCGCAGCGAATAAAAGGTGTTACGCAGGATGGTGAAGAGCCAGGCCCGCATGTTGGAGCCTGCTTCGAATTTTTCGATATTGGTCCAGGCCTTGACCAGCGTGTCCTGAACCAGGTCATCAGCGGTGGCGCCGTTCCGGGTCAGGCTGATTGCGAATGCCCGCAATGCGCCCAAGTGGTTGACCAGGTCGTCCCTGGGGTTAGGCTGTATCTCAGTCATTGGAGGTGCTCTCCTCTGACTGCTTTGTCTTTCCCAGAGTCTCTTTTTCCTTCAGCTGCTTCAGCAGGTCAGTGAAGCGGTCCGGCACCGGTTCACTGGCGACCTGTTCGAACGCCCGCTTGAGGTTTTCATCGATTTCGCGGTCGGCCTGCTCATTCCGGGGCCGGGCACGTTGTGGCTGTGTCATGCGATCCATCAATTTTTTGCGCAGTTTCTGGAACCAAACGCGCGGCGGTGCGTATAGTTCCATATATATTGTAAAAAAAAGGAACGTCGCACAATGACCGCTCAATCGGGAGAACTGATCGCCAGCCAGATTGGCGCCAACCTGCCCTATCTGCGCCGCTATGCGCGTGCCCTGACCGGCAGCCAGAGCAGTGGCGACAAATATGCCCTGGCGGCGCTGGAGGCGATCCTGGCAGGGGAGGCCGAGTATGACAGCAACCTGTCACCCAAGGCAGCCCTGTTCCGGGTCTTCCACGCAATCTGGTCCTCCACCGGCGCTCCGGCAGGCGAGGATGAGGACGATTCCGGGCTTGCCGCCAAAGCGCAAAGGCACTTGCGACAGCTGACACCGAACACCCGTGAAGCTTTGCTGCTGCATACCATCGAAGAATTCAGCGCCGCCAGTACCGGCATCATCATGGGGGTCAGTGAAGATGAGGCATCCGATCTGATTTCAATCGCTTACGAGGAAATGTCACGCGCCACTGCCGGGCGGGTGATGATCATCGAGGACGAAGCCGTTATTGCGATGGATCTGGAGGCAATTGTCACCGGTATGGGTCACAGCGTCACGGGTATCGCCCGCACTGAATCTCAGGCGATGGAGCTTGCATCCAGTGCGCCTGCGGAACTTGTGCTCTCTGATATCCAGCTCGCCGATAATTCTAGCGGTATAGATGCTGTGAACGGCATTCTGCAACAACACGGCGACCGCCCGGTGATTTTCATAACCGCCTACCCGGAACGGCTGCTGACCGGGGAAGGCCCCGAACCGGCCTTTCTGATTTCCAAGCCTTATACAGAGGAGCAAGTCCGCTCTGCCGTAAGTCAGGCGATGTTCTTTTCTTCCACGGAAACACTGAAAGTCTGAAAGCTGCTCACGACTTTGCAAAGTAATCCCCGGACCGCCACTGCGGTCCGGTTTTCTTTTGCGAGCTGCAAAAAAGCCCTTAGTCATTGGTCTGACCAAGGGCTTTGCAATGCCCTGCCCAGCAAAGCGGGGCAGGACGCCGGGACTGCTTTTAACTTACGACTTGGCGATTGCACGCAGCATCCAAGCTGCCTGCTCGTGGAAGGCAGACCGTGCGGTTGCCAGATCCTCTGTCACGATGTCGCGGCGGCGGCTTGCCAGTTCCGCAAGCGCGTGCATGCGGTGGGCAATGCGCTCATGGCTTGACGCCAGATCCTGCGCCATCTCACCGGCGCTCAAGTCGCCGCAGGGATCTTCGATCTTGGACCGGCTCAGGATTTCGCCCATACGAGACGGTGCCAAATGCCCCAAGGCGCGGATTCGCTCTGCCAGCTGATCAGCGGCGGAGAACATGTTCTCATACTGGTCTTCGGTCAGCTTGTGCATCGAAAAAAAGGCCGGGCCCTCCACATTCCAGTGGCAGGCGTGGGTCTTGAAAACCAAACGGTAGGTATCTGCAAGCACATCCGCCAAGCCGTCAGCAATTGCGCCGGTGTCCCGGACACCGGTCTCAACTTTGTCGGGGCTTGGTACGGCGGTCAGTGCGCCAGTCATGGGAAACTCCTTTTCCTGTTGCAAGTTACTTACTGGAAAGTCAACGCAAGCGGGGCCTGATCGTTCCGCCCCGCCAGCAAGAAAATGCCGCCCATCTGCAGAACGCCCCGCACCCGCTTTCATCGGGAAGCGCCGCGAAGCAGCCGGACGATCAACGCTGCCGCGAAGAGAAGCACAAAGATGTAGAACAGGATCTGTGCGATCCCTGCGGAGGCCGTGGCGATGCCGCTAAATCCGAAGATTCCGGCGATGATTGCAACGGCCAGGAAGACAATTGCCCAGTAAAGCATGCCATCTCCTTTCTGTTGCTGGTTTCACCTACCCAACCCGCGGCCGCTGGAATTGTTCCAATCCACGGGGAGCACATTTCCTGAAAATCGTTGCGGCCTCCCTGCAGGGCGTCGTGCAATGCACTTGCTCAATCGCAAACACGAGAAGGCAGGCCGCTTCTGGCCACGTCAGATCAGCGGCCGGATTTCAGGGGCGGACTCCTCGATCAGCGCCATTTCGGCGAGCGCTGGAATACTTCTGATCTTCAGCATCCCGTTCTGCCATTCGGCCAGCTTGGTATCACGCAGGGCCTTCAGCATTTTGTTTGTGTGCACCAGGGACAGCCCCAGCGCATCTGCCAGGTCCTGCTGACGGTAGGGGAGCGGCACCGCGCTCTTGACCTCCATTCCCACGGCCTTCAGCCTTTCATAAATACGTACCAGCGCCCAGGCGATGCGCTGCCGGGCATCGCGCTGGCCTAACGAGGCAATGGTCTCGCCAAGGAAGTGTTCCTCTACCGCTGCAATCCACGTCAGGTCGTATGCGCGTTCTGGATGCTGCTGGAACAGCTCGAATAGCGCGGACCGGCGAAACACACAGAGCGTCATGCTGGTGGTTGCTTCGACGGAATGCTTCATCTCGCCCATCAGCCCTGCCTGAAGCCCGGCGAAATCGCCCGGAAAAAGGAAGTTGATTACCTGCCGTCGGCCGTTTTCCAACGTCTTGTAGCGCGTGCCCATGCCCTTGAGGACAGTAAAAAGCTGCGGGCTGTTTGAACCTTCCAGAAGGATGGTTGTGCCTGCATCCACCACCATTTCTCCGGTTTTGAAGGATTGAGTGAAGGCGACCTCCTCGCGCGACATTGGCGTGAAAATGGTGCGTTTGCGCAGCGGGCAGTTCTGACAGGCGGTCGCAGACATCATTTTTTCCCCTTCCATCGTATGTCACAGTTTAATGCGCCCGAAGCCCAAAAGTTCCAAACTCGCAGGCCAAATGGGGAGCGAAGCAATGGAGTGGCTGAACCGCGAAAGCGCACCTGTCTACCTGATTGCGTCCAGAAATTTTCTGGTCACCTGCGATATCTGCGACACCATTCTGGACTTTGATCCAGCTGCCGAGATCAATGTGCAGAGCAGCCAGAGCGCGGCGCTGCCATTTCTGTCACGCTACCGCAGGATCGCAGTGGCTTTCATGGAATGCGGATCCGAAATGATTGCCCGGTTCGGGATTGACCAGACCGTTCGCAGCCGTGGCGGCAGGCTGGTCCTGATGGGCAGTAGAGCCGAGCGGGAATTGGAAAGGCAATCCCGGAAGCTGCGGTGGCCGGTGCTCTCCAGGCCTGTGTCGACGCAGATGATTATTGGGCATCTGATGCCCCCGGACGAGCGGTCTGGGAACAAATCCGGTGTCTGCGGGTTGACAACCTGAACGCTGCTTCCGGCAGCCCCGTTGAAAAGGAGAAACGACATGCTTGGTTGGGCATTTACATTTCTGGTGATCGCATTGGTCGCAGCACTGCTCGGGTTCGGCGGAATTGCAGGAGCGTCGGCCGGCATAGCGAAGATCCTATTCGTCATCTTCCTGATCCTCTTTGTTGTCGCGATGGTTGCGCGCGCAGTGAAGGGCAAGCCTCCCGTGTAAGACCTCTCAAACGCTGCGACCCCGGGGATCTTTCATTCTCCGGAACTCGCGGTGCCGGATGACGGTTACCCGGGGGGAGCCGTCATCCGTCCTGATTTGACCTGAGCCGCGTCGCCGCCGAATCCGCCGACCTGCGCAGACCGCCCCCGGTTCCAGCTCAAACTCACGCTTTGCTCACGCGGCGTTACCCGTCAGGCACTTGCCACCCGGGCCAAGGGCATTAAGGTTGTTCCCGCACGCAAAAATCGGAGACGGCCAAATGCAAGATCTCACTCCCGCCCCGGACCTCAAGCCGGTCTCTGCACAGCCGGACCTGCCGGACAATCCTCCGGGGCTGCACGAGCGGGCACTGCATTTTCTGGCCCGGTTCCTTCCACTTGCCTATTTCCGGCGCCCGCCCAAAATCATCATCATCGACGCAACCAATAGCTGCAACCTGCGTTGCCCGGTCTGCCCTGTGACGTTTGCAATGAAGCGCAAGCGCGGCATGATGAAGCCGCATGTGTTCCGCAAGATCATCGACGACTTCAAGGATCAGCGGGAAAAGCCTGCGATTTATTTCAGCTTCTCAGGTGAGCCGACGCTGCACAAGGATTTGCCGGATTTCATCGCCTACGCCCATGACAACGGTCATGACACCTACCTGTCGACCAACGCCACCCGCCTTACGCCTCAAATGAGCGAGCGGCTGATCCGATCCGGGCTCGCCCGGGTGAACCTGTGCATGGACGGTTTTTCCAAGGAAGCGCAGGAGACCTACCGGGTCAATTCCGACTTCGATGACGTCAAGGCCAGCATCGAGGAATTCCTGAACATAAAAAAACAGATCGGCTCCAAGTCGCCTGTTACCGTGCTGCAGACATTGCTGACCAGTTATTCCGAACCGCAGATGGACGAGATGGAGGCCTGGGCCAAGGAGGCCGGTTTTGACCGGGTCCGGTTCAAGACCTTTTCGATCGGCTCCTACACCTCTGCCGACCAGAAGCGCGAGTTTGCGCATTTCCTGCCGCGGCAGAAGGAGCTGCGCCGCCATCCGCGCCACACCAGCCATGCCATGTGCACGGTGCCGCTGTTTCAGTCGGTGGTGTTCTGGAACGGCGATCTGGGCCTGTGCTGCATCGACTATGATCAGGTGATTCAGCTGCCCAACGTCGAGAAAGACGGCTTCCTGGCCGCCTACCGCTCGGATGAGGCTGCCCGCGCCCGCAAGCGCGGCTTCCTCAAGCAGTTCGGCATCTGCAAGACCTGTTCGTTTTCAAATGCCGAAAACATGGGCATCCGCCGCGACCTGAAGACGTAGACCCGGCGGACAGCTTTTTTTCAAGTACTCTGAGGGGGAAACGCCCCCTCTCCATTACCTCTGCAGCAGGATCGGGAACCAATCCTGGCGCAGGCGCTGGCCGGGCTGCATCTCGTGGCCCGGGAACGGTGGCGAAGTGCGGCCCGGGCGCTCCACATAACGGGCATCATCCCCCACCAGCCGCAGCGAGAATGCACGGCGGCGCGATGCGGAGGTATTGCCGCGGGCGCCGTGCAGGATCTTATAGTTGAAGGCCACTGCATCGCCGGGCTGCATCGGGTATTCCAGCACGGTCATACCTTCGGCATCCGGATCCGGGACAGCCATGTACTGGCCCTCATCCGGGAAGAAGTCCTCTTCCGACACCCAGCGGGTCGGCAGCACCTCCTTCTCCCATTTGTGGGAGCCTGCCACACACCGCAGCGCAGCTTCCTTCACCTCGTCCAGCGGCGACCAGAAGCTGATGGTCTGTTCTCCCTCGACAAAGTAGTAGGGGCCATCCTGGTGCCATGGGGTCGGCATCGATGTGCCCGGTTCCTTGACCAGAACATGGTCATGGAACATCTGAACCGAAGCGGATTTCATCAGATCGGCGGCGACTTCGGCCACGGGCGACTGCTCGATCGCCTGCTGAAATTCAGGGATCCGGGTCCAGTTGCAGTAGTCGTCAAAGAACCGGCCGGTCTGGCCGGCCTTTTCGTTGTTCGAGGCATAGGGACCGGGGTTGTCCATATTTGCTGCAATGCCTGCGCGCAGCAGCTCGACCTGGTCTGCAAACAGCCCGCGGATCAGGACCACGCCGTCACGCTGAAATTGTTCGACATGCTCCGGGGTGATGAGGGGGTGGACCATTTCTGCCTCCGCTGCTGAATGATGCAATTCTGATGCGCCATTCCTGCCGTGGAGAAGGCATAGTTTCAAATCATATATTTCTAATATACCCTTCACTCTATGTTATATCTTACCCTGCGCCACTACGAATATATCTGTGCTGTGGCACGGCACGGCAGCCTTTCAGCGGCGGCGGATGCCGTCCATGTCAGCCAGCCAGCGCTCTCCGCAGCATTAAGCCGGATCGAGGACCATTTGGGCCATCCGCTGTTCCTGCGCCGCCGCGGGGCGGCGCTGGCGATGACGCCGCAAGGCAGACTGTTTGCAAAGAAAGCCCAGGCGCTGCTGGAACAGGCTGCCCTTCTGGAGGATCCTGAAGCTGCGGGCGCCGGGCAAAAGAGGCTGGTGCTGGTCTGTTTTTCCGACCTTGCCCCTTTCCTGCTGGCGCCCGCCCTGAAGGCCCTGCGCCTGGCCATGCCAGAGGTTGAGATCAGCCACCAGGCCTGCGGTTTTAAGCCTCTGATCACAGCCTTGTCAGAGGGCGAGGCGGATCTGGCGATAACCTATGACCTAGGACTGGACGCGGGTTTCAGCCGGGCGGAATTGCAGCGGCTGTCACCGCATGCGCTGGTGCCGCCGGACCATCCGCTGGCCGGCTTCGGTGGTATTTCTCTAACAGAGCTGGCGGAGCACCCGCTGGTGCTGTCACAAGAGGGTCTGTCGGTGCACCATATGCTGGGGCTGTTCAAAACGCACGGACTGGTGCCGCGGATTGCGCACCGGGCGGATTCGCTGGAGCTTCTGCGAAGCCTCGCGGCCAATGGCGAAGGTGTCGGCATCAGCTACAGCTTGCCTCCATGCGGGAAGAGCTATGACGGCAAAGCCTTGAGCGCAGTTCGGGTCACAGACGCGGGAGCTGAAGAGCCGGTGATTCTGGCCGCACATGCTGACCTGCCGGAGACGTCCGTCGCGCATCAGGCGCATGGCGTTCTGAAAGAGGTGCTGAGCGCCCCCCGTTCAGACCTTGCGCAGACGGATCACCACGTCGACTGAGGCGATCTCCATCCCCTCCGGTGCTTCCGGCAGCTTGTGGATCACCAGTTCCTGCGCGGGGGCATCGCTGACGCGGCCCTCATCCTCCCAGAAGAAATGGGGGTGGTCGTGGGTATTGGTGTCGAAATAGCTTTTGGAGCCGTCCAGCGGGATTTCCTGCAGCACGCCGGCATCGCAGAACGCGCGCAGGGTGTTGTAGACGGTGGCCAAAGACACAGCAGCACCGTTTTTCTTGGCCGACTCGAACAAGCTTTCGGCGGTGATATGGCGGTGCTTGCCGTCGCCCACCAGCAATTCGGCAAGCGCAACCCGCTGCCGGGTGGGTCTCAGCCCGGCTTCTGTCAGCCAGCGTGTGGCCACTTCTTCGGTGTTTGGCGTCATGAGCAGGTCCTGCGTCGCGTTGCTGACCGTATATATAGGAGCAACACCCCGGGTTTTTCAAATGAAATTCATTCGCAGCTGGCAAGCCTTTTCCGGGGCTTCTGTGGCACAATCAGTGCAGGAAGTGACGCGGGGTACCCTTGCAGGACCCTTTGGCCGGGTGTTACAGGGATCCAGATATATATACACGAACCTCAGGCAGGAGATGCGCCCGAATGGCCGATTACCCCAGCAGCTTTGACAAGGACGATTTGCTGAAATGCGCGCGGGGCGAGTTGTTCGGACCCGGCAACGCCCAGCTGCCGGCACCGCCGATGCTGATGATGGACCGCATCACCGAGATTTCCGGCGACGGCGGCGAGCATGGCAAGGGCCATGTGATTGCTGAGTTCGACATCACCCCGGACCTTTGGTTCTTTGACTGCCACTTCCCCGGCAACCCGATCATGCCCGGCTGCCTGGGCCTTGACGGCCTGTGGCAGCTGACCGGCTTTAATCTGGGCTGGCGCGGCTGGCTGGGCCGCGGCTACGCACTGGGTGTGGGTGAAGTGAAGCTGACCGGCATGGTGCGCCCGGACCGCAAGATGCTGACTTACCGCGTTAACTTCACCAAGGCCGTGCAGACCCGCCGCCTGACCATGGGTGTCGCCGACGGTATCGTCGAAGCGGACGGTGAAGTGATCTATCAGGTCAAGGATATGAAAGTGGCCCTGTCCGAAAGCTGATACGCTCTCCGGCAGAACATAAGTCACAGAAACAGGAGTACGCACATGCGCCGCGTCGTCGTCACCGGTTTGGGGATTGTCTCCTCCATCGGGAACAATGCTGAAGAGGTCACCGCTTCCTTGAAGGCTGGAAAATCCGGCATCGTTGCCAGCCCTGAAATGACCGAGCACGGCTTCCGCAGCCAGGTGGCCGGAACGCTGAAAATCGACGTGGCTGAGCATGTGGACAAGCGCACCCTGCGTTTCATGGGTCCCGGTGCTGCCTATGCTCATATCGCGATGAGCCAGGCGATTGCCGATGCGGGCTTGTCTGAAGACCAGGTAGTGAACGAGCGCACCGGTCTGGTGGCGGGTTCCGGCGGGCCGTCGACTTCTGCCATGCTGACCGCGCATCAAACCGTTCTGAAGTCCGGCGCGACCAAGCGGATCGGTCCGTTTGCGGTGCCGAAATGCATGTCCTCGACGATTTCCGCCAATCTGGCGACGGCCTTCAAGATCAAGGGCATCAACTACTCCATAACCTCGGCCTGCTCGACCTCCCTGCACTGCATCGGCAATGCGGCGGAGCAGATCATGATGGGCAAGCAGGACGTGATGTTTGCAGGCGGCGGCGAGGAACTGGACTGGACCCTCAGCTGCCTGTTCGACGCCATGGGCGCGATGTCCTCCAAAAAGAACGACGAGCCGGAGAAAGCCTCCCGCGCCTTTGATCAGGATCGCGACGGTTTCGTGATCTCCGGCGGCGGCGGCATTGTGGTGCTGGAGGATCTGGAGCACGCGCTGGCCCGCGGCGCCAAGATCTATGCCGAGGTGACGGGCTTTGCCGCGACTTCCGACGGTCACGACATGGTCGCGCCGTCCGGTGAGGGCGGTGAGCGGGCGATGCGTCTGGCACTGTCGACCCTGCCGGAAGGCCGCAAAGTGGATTACATCAACGCGCACGGCACTTCGACCCCGGTTGGTGATGTCGGTGAAGTCGAAGCCGCCCGCCGTGTCTTTGGCGAGGGCAAAGTGCCTCCGATCTCCTCGACCAAGTCGATGACCGGCCACGCGCAGGGTGCGGCCGGTGCTTTGGAGGCGATCTTCTGCCTCCTTATGCTGGACAACGATTTCATTACCCCGTCGATCAATGTCGACACCCTCGCCGAAGGCATCCTGCCGGGTGAGATTGCCACCAGCCTGGTGGAAAACGCAGGCCTCGACTCGGTGATGACCAACAGCTTCGGCTTTGGCGGCACCAACGGCTCGATGGTTCTGAGCAAGTACAAGGGATAAAAGACGATGGCGGGACTGCTGACAGGCAAACGCGGCCTGATTATGGGCGTGGCCAATGACCGCTCCATCGCCTGGGGTATTGCCAAGGCCATGGCAGACGCTGGGGCCGAGCTGGCATTCACCTACCAGGGTGAAGCGTTTGGCAAGCGGCTGGAGCCGCTGGCGCAGAGCGTCGGCTCTGACTTCATGGTCGATGTGGATGTGACTGATGATGCCTCGCTGGACGCGGCGTTTGAGCAACTGGCAGGCCGCTGGCCCGCGATCGACTTCGTTGTCCATGCAATTGCCTATTCGGACAAGAACGAGCTGACCGGCCGTTTCCTGGATACGAGCCGTGCGAACTTCAAGAACTCGCTGGATATTTCCGCCTATTCCTTCATCGAAGTGGCGCGCCGTGCTCACCCGCTGATGAAGGAGAATGGCGGCACCCTTCTGACTCTGACTTACCAGGGCTCGAACCAAGTGGTTCCGAACTATAACGTCATGGGCGTCGCAAAGGCTGCACTGGAATCCGCGACCCGCTACTTGGCCAATGATCTGGGTCCGGAAGGTATCCGCGTGAACGCGATCTCCCCCGGTCCGATGAAGACACTGGCTGGAGCCGCAATCGGCGGTGCGCGCAAGACCTTCAAACACGCGGCCCAAAATGCTCCGCTTCGCGACAATGCAACGCTGGAGGCAGTGGGCGGCACAGCAGTTTACCTGGCCTCAGATGCGGGTACCTGCACCACCGGCGAGATCATCCGGGTCGACGGTGGCTTCCATATCCTGGGAATGCCGCAGCCTGATCATCTGTGATCAACTGCTTTTCAGTTCTGAAAGTTGAGGCGCCTTTCGGCGCCTTTTCTTTTGCCTGCAGTCAGGCTTTTATATTTTATACCGAATCGCATATTAATATGAGACATCGCAAACACAGGAGAATTCAAATGCCGCAGCCAAGCCTCGTTCCCGCGCCGGATTCCGCACTTTGCGCAGCGGCCGCTGAGATGGCACGCATGGCCAGTGAGCCTTTCCTCTTCAACCATGTAAGCCGCTCTTATGCGTTCGGCGCGCTAATTGGTCAGAGAATGGATATGACCTACGACCCGGAACTGTTTTACATCGCCGCTATGCTGCATGACTTGGGCCTGACAGAAACCTACAAGGGTGATGACCGGTTTGAGGTAGATGCCGCAGATGCCGCCGCGCGCTTTCTTGCAGCGCAGAATGTGGAGCGATCCCGCATCGACCGGGTTTGGGACGCCATTGCGCTGCACACCACGTTTTCCATTCCGCAAAAGAAATCGCCGGAAGCAGCCCTGGTGCAAATCGGCGCAGGCATCGACGTCGGCGTGATCCCGCATGACGAGATCACGCCGGAGGTGATGGAACAGGTGCTTGACGCCTACCCGCGGCTGGGTTTCAAAAAGGCAATGGAACAGGCTCTGACCCGGATCTATGCGGAGAAACCGATGACGGCGATGCACAACTTCGGGGCTGATGTGGCCCGCCGGAATGTCCCAAGCTTTCGACAGCCGCATTTCTGCGACATGCTGCACGGCGCGGATTTCCCGGAATGAGCCGGGGCCGCGGGCGTCCGCGAAAGTTCGACGAAGTTGAAGTGCGGCAGGCCATCATGCACTGTTTCTGGGCCAAGGGCTATACCGCGACTTCGCTTGACGACCTATCCAAAGCGACCGGGCTGGTACGTCCGAGCCTTTATGCAGCCTTTGGCGGCAAAGAGGATATATTTCTGGCAGCGATGAACGATTTCGCTGCCAGAACACGAGCCTATTTGACTGATAAAGTGCCTCCAGAGGCACACCCGCGCGCGGCCTTGCAAGCCGTCTTTACAGCGATGCTGGACCTCTATCAAACAGACGAAGGCGGCCGGGGCTGCCTCGTCTTTTCAACGGCAACGGCAGAAGCACCGGCACACCCGGAAATCCGGGACAAATTGCAGGAACAACTTGCTGGAAGCGACCATCAGTTCCGGCGGCTTCTGGAACGCCATACCCCTTCAGCGGCAGCACAAAGTTTGGACGCAGCCGCGGTGCTTGCCGCGGCCACGCTTCACTCCATCGGCCTGCGGGCACGCTCCGGCGTTCCGAGGCCGGCCTTGGATGACTTTGCTGCAAGTGCGGCGCGCAGTATCGCGGCACTTCTCGCAGGATCTTCCGGAGAAGAATGCACCGGCTGACCTCGCGCCGGACGCCAAACACCAGCAGGCGGCACCGCGCCGCTTGCGGCGCCCGGCCCAACCGGTGAGGATGCAATCGGCAGATTGCACCGCAATGGGCGGGAGCCCCCGCCCGCCGCACAGAAGGTGTCAGTTCACTGAAACCAGTTCAATATCGAACACCAGGTCCTTGCCTGCCAGGAAATGGTTGGCGTCCAGCGTTACGGTTTCGTCGCTGACTTCAACCACGGTCACAGGCAGAACCTGACCGTCGGGGCTTTGCATCTGCAGCTGAGTGCCGAGGTCCAGAGGAATGTCTGCCGGGATGCCCTCACGCGGAATTTCCTGACGCGCAGCAGGATTGATCGGTCCATATGCCTCGGTGCAGGGGATCTCGAGTGTCTTCTTCTCGCCCACTCCCATGCCTTCTAGACCAGTGTCCATCCCCGCGATCACCTGGCCAGTGCCAACTGTGAATTCCAGCGGGTCGCGCCCTTCCGAACTGTCGAAAACGGTGCCATCCGTCAGCTTGCCAGTGTAGTGGATGCACACGGTGTCGCCGTTCTTTACCCCGGTCATGAGACCTCCAATCGGTTACGGGTTGATAAAGGGGCGCAGCCTAGCGCCCGCAGACGCGATGTAAACCCGTATGGGTACAATTTCCTGCTTTGCCCTCCCGCCGCATCATGCAAGGCTCGCCGCAGGGGAGAAAACCATGCCAGTCACCACCTGTATTTTTGACGCCTACGGAACCCTGTTCGATGTCGCCGCAGCGGCAAGGCAGGCCGCCGGAGAAGCGGAGTTTCCGCACCTTCAGGACAACTGGGCGGACTTGGCCAGCAACTGGCGGCTGAAACAGTTGCAATACACCTGGTTGCGCGCCATCACAGGGGCTCATGCGGATTTTTGGGATGTGACACAGGACGGGCTCGATTGGGCAATGGAAGCCGCCGGTCTGAGCGGTGATACGGCACTGCGCCAGAGGCTGTTGGATCTTTACTGGGAGCTGCAGGCCTATCCGGAAGTGCCCGCGATGCTGCAAGCGCTGAAGGATGCGGGCATGAACACCGCAATCCTGTCGAACGGGTCTCCGGCGATGCTGGATGGAGCGGTGCAATCAGCCGGACTGGGAGGCGTACTGGATGATGTGCTGTCAGTGGAAAGCGTGGGCATTTTCAAACCCGACGCCCGGGTTTACGATCTGGTCGGTCAGCGGTTTGGCTGCGGCAGGGACGAGGTGCTGTTTGTCTCATCGAATGGTTGGGACGCGGCCGGGGCCTCAGGCTATGGCTTCGTGACAGCTTGGGTGAACAGGGCGGGAGAACCAGTGGACCGCCTGCCTTGGAAACCTGCCCATATCCTGACGGACTTGACCAGGATCCCTGACCTCGCCAAAGACTGAGTTTCTTAATGCCATTCTTCAACACAGCCGATGAGTTGCGCCTTTACTATACGGACAGCGGCGAAGGCCTGCCTTTGATTTGTTTGGCGGGCCTCACCCGCGACAGCAGGGACTTCCGCTATTTTGCTCCGCACGCAACACAATACCGGCTGATCACCTTGGACGCGCGCGGGCGCGGGCAATCGGATCAGGATCCTGACTGTATGAACTACAACGTTCTGCGTGAGGCGCAGGATGTGCTTGAGCTTCTGGATCACCTGGGACTGCCTCAGGCCGCCATCCTCGGCACCTCGCGCGGCGGCCTGGTGGCAATGATGCTGGCGGCGGTCGCCAAGGAGAGGCTGTCGGCAGTGATCCTGAATGACGTCGGCCCTGAAATACCGCCCGGCGGTATTGCCCGGATAATGGAATACGTCGGGCGGCTCCCAGCGTCCAAGACGTGGGGCGAAGCCGCAGAAGCGCTGGAAACATTGATGGCACCTGCCTTTGCGGACGTTCCTGCTGTCCGCTGGCGTGAGGAGGTTGAAGCCTTCTACGATCAATCGCCCGGCGGGCTTTCCCTGCGCTACGATCCGCGATTGCGCGACGCGCTGCTGGCACAGGCCGAGGCAGGCCCGCCGCCGGACCTATGGCCGCTTTTCCTGGCGCTGGACGGCCTGCCTTGCGGTGTGATCCGCGGCGCGAATTCCGACATACTGAGCGCAGAGACCTTCGCGCAGATGCAACGCCGTTTGCCTGCTCTGCAAACAGCAGAAATTGCCAACCGCGGCCATGTGCCCTTTCTGGACGAGGCGGAAGCGCTCACCCTTATTCATTCAGTTCTGGACAGGATCAAATGACCTCAATTGCCATGATTGAAGCTGCGGCTGAACGGCTGAACGGCCATGCCTGCGTGACGCCGCTGCTGTCTTCACCGTTTCTGGACGAGATTGCCGGGCGGCGCCTGCTGGTGAAGGCGGAATGCCTGCAGCATACCGGATCCTTCAAGTTCCGCGGCGGTTGGTCAGCGGTATCGGCGCTGAGTGAAGAGGAACGCAAGCGCGGTGTGATCGCCTATTCCAGCGGCAATCATGCGCAGGGCGTAGCAGCTGCCGCCAAGGCGCATGGTACGCCAGCGGTGATTGTGATGCCTGCGGATGCACCGCAGCCGAAGATCAAGAACACCCGCGATCTGGGAGCCGAGGTGGTTTTGTACGACCGGACCGGCGGTGAAAGCCGCGAGGCTGTGGGCGCAGAAAACGCAAAGGTCCGCGGGCTAACGCTGATCAAGCCCTATGACGAGCCGCTGGTGATTGCGGGCCAAGGCACCTGCGGGCTGGAGATTGCGGAGCAGGCTGCAGCGGAAGGCATCACCCAGGCGGATGTTCTGGTTAACTGCGGCGGCGGCGGTCTTTCCTCGGGCATAGCGCTGGCGCTGGAAGCCCGCGTGCCGGGTCTGCGGGTCCGGCCGGTGGAGCCGGAAGGTTTCGACGACGTGACCCGGTCGCTGGCTGCAGGCGAAGTCCGGCAGAACACCAGTTTGTCCGGTTCCATCTGTGACGCCATCCTGACACCTCAGCCGGGCGAAATCACATTTCCCATCCTCAGCCGCCTGTGCGGGCCGGGCATTGTCGTCACAGAGGAAGAGGCGATGCGTGCCATGGCTCTGGCCTTCTTGCGGCTCAAGATCGTTCTGGAGCCCGGCGGCGCTGCCTCGCTAGCGGCTGCGCTTTTTCATTCAAGCCGGATTGACGGCGATGCAGTCATTGCAGTTGCCACCGGCGGCAACGTCGATGCGGCGCTGTTCCGGGAGGCGCTGTCGCGTTATGCTTGAGACCTGACCGCGCGATTGTCCGCCCGGCAGCCAAGGGGACACGTCATGACACGTTTCACCATCGCCTCGTTCAACGTCAAAAACCTGATCGGCCCGGAGCGGGAATACTACCGCTTTCAAAGCTACACGCCTGAAGAATACGCGTGGAAGGCGGATTGGATGGCCGACCAGCTTCTGACGCTGAATGCCGACATTGTCGGGTTTCAGGAAATCTTCGAGGAAGCGCCCTTGCGGCAGGTGATCGCCGAGGCTGACCGCCGCGGAGCAGAAGCCAATGCGGCCAGCATCCCGGATCCAGCGAAACGCTATCACCGCAAGGCTATTTTTCAGAAACTGGCCTACGGCTCCTATGCCGAGGCGGAGCTGGCCTTCGCCCCCAACCTGAATGATACAGGCGAGCCGGGCAAACGGCGGCCCGGGCTGGCGGTGCTATCCCGGTTTGGCTTCGCGGGTGAGCCTGAGGTCATCCAGGACCTGGTACAGCCGTTGAATATTCCGATGGCCTGCCTGGGCGAGGAAGAAGACGCAGGGTTTTATACATTGCGGCGGCTTTCGCGCCCGATCCTTAAGGTGCAGGTGCCGGTTGGGGATCAGGTGATCAGCGTGTTCAACTGCCATCTGAAGTCGAAACTGGGCGAGTACATCAAACCGCAGGGCGCCCCCTACCCGCCTGAAACTGTGCTGACGGCTTATGACGCGGCAGGCCGCGCGATGGGGGCCTTGCGCGCAGCACTGCGGCGCATGGGCGAAGCCTGGGTGCTGCGCCGCGCTGTGCTGGATGAACTCGAACAAGGCCGCCCGGTTATGGTTCTGGGAGACTTCAACGACGGCGAACACGCGGTCAGCAGCGAAATCATTTCCGGAGAGGTTCCGTTCAAAAACTATACTTGGATGCTGCGCCATGATGCTGAACACGCGGGCGACCGCTACAGCGAGGCTGAGGACGCGCAGATCCAGGAAGCCGTTGATCGTGTGCGTCTGCGCTCTGCTGAAAAGATTTTCCTGAGGAAGTCCTTGCGTGATGTGGTCTACACTACTGCTTTTGGTGGCGTGCATGAGAGCATCGATCAGATCTACATGTCCCGCCATTTCGACACGGATTGGCATGGGTCAGTGGGCAGAATGCACTATTACAGCGTCTTCAACGATCATCTGACCGATGGCAGCCACCCGGAAGCTCCGTATAACAAGCTGGCCTCGGACCATGGTCAGATCATGGCGCATATGGAGCTGCATGGCTGAGCACCGCCGATCGCTTTACCTCCCTGCCCCGGCGCGGGTAGACTGCGGCGGAGCAGAAACGAGGTACCCATGCAGATTGCAGACCTGGGCGATGTCCAGCTTCACTACCGCGTAGACGGTGACGCAGATGGCGCCCCCATTGTCTTTGCAAATTCGCTTGGCACCGACCTGCGGGTTTGGGATTCTGTAGTGGAAAGGCTGCCAGCAGGCCTGCGCATCATCCGCTATGACAAACGCGGTCATGGGCTGTCCTCTTGCCCGTCTGCCCCCTATTCGATGGGCGCACTGGTGCGGGATGCGGAGCGGCTGCTGGACCATTTGGAGGTGCGCGACTGCATGTTCGTGGGCCTATCGATAGGCGGCATGATCGCGCAAGGGCTGGCAGTAAAACGGCTGGACCAGATCCGTGCGCTGGTGCTGTCGAACACCGCCGCCAAGATCGGCACCGGCGAGATGTGGAAAGAGCGAGTCAGGACTGTCCAAAACGACGGCATTGAAGCGCTGGCAGATGCGGTTATGGAGCGCTGGTTTGCCCGCGGGTTCCGGTCGACGCCGGAGCTGCAGCTGTGGCGCAACATGCTGGTTCAGCAATCCCGCGATGGATACGCAGGATGCTGCGCAGCTATTGCGGGCACCGATTTCTACACTCCGACCAGCGGGCTGAGGCTGCCTTGCCTCGGCATCGCAGGGTCCGAGGACGGCTCCACCCCGCCCGACCTTGTGCGCGAGACGGTGGATCTGATCCCCGGCAGCCAGTTCCATCTGATCCGGCGTGCGGGCCACATTCCCTGTGTCGAACAACCGGATGAATACGCTGAACGCCTGACGGCCTTCTTGAAGGAGACCGGGCACATTGGCTGAATTTCTGCTTGTTCACGGCTCCTGTCATGGCCCCTGGTGCTGGCGCGACGTGATCCCTGCGCTGGAAGCTCGAAGCCACACTGCCCGCGCGATCACCCTGCCCGGCCACGCCGACGGGCGCGATCCCGCAGGCGTGACACTCGCCGAAACGGCGGAAGCCGTAGCTGCGGCTTCCACTCCGGAAACTGTGATCGTCGGCCATTCCTGGGGCGGTTTTCCCATTTCTGCGGCGGCAGAGGCGCATCCGGAGCGCTTGCGCGGACTAATCTACCTCTGCGCCTATCTGCCGGTCAGCGGCATGTCCCTGATCGAAATGCGTAAGGCTGGGCCACGGCAGACCTTGGAGGGTGCCACGCGAAAGAACGCGGCAGGCACTGCTTACAGCCTGGTGCCGAAGACCGCACCAGACCTTTTTTATCACGACTGCCCGGACGAAACGGTGCGCTTTGCCATGGAAAACCTGTGTGAACAGCCAATCCAGCCACAGGACACGCCTCTCCGTCTGAGCGAACAGTTCGCGGCAATCCCCAAGGCCTATATCCGCTGCACCGGGGACCGGGTCATTCCGCCGGAATATCAGGCCCATATGGCGGCTCAGCTGCCGCCTGCACGGACACACGATATGGACACTTCCCATTCACCCTTTTTCGCCGACCCTGAAAGGCTGGCACAACTTCTGGGACAGATTGCAAAGGACTTCTGATGGCAGGCTCCGTCTTTGACAGCCAGATTTATGGCGATCTATTCGGCAGCGGCGAAGCCAGCCGCCTTTTCTCGGATAGTGCAGAGGTGCGGGCTATGCTGCTGGTAGAGGGTGCGCTGGCTAAGGCGCAGGGCGAAGCAGGCGTAATTCCGCAGGAAAGTGCAGCTGCGATCGGGCGGGCGGTAGTGGAAATTGCCGTCGACCCTGGCGTGTTGAAACGCCCCACCGGCCAGAATGGTGTGCCGGTGCCTGGACTGGTGGCCGCATTCCGCGAAGAAATGAAAGCGCCCGAGCATGCACAATATGTGCATTGGGGGGCTACTTCGCAGGACATCATGGATAACGCGCTGATGCTGCGGCTGCGCCAGGCGCTGGCGCTGGTAGAGACAGACCTAAAGGCCGCAGTCCTGTCGCTGGGCGAACTCGCCAAGGCACATGCGGAGCTGCCTATGGCCGCGCGCACTTACGGACAGCATGCAACCCCAACCAGCTTTGGCGCGGTTGCGGCAGCATGGGGCACACCGCTGCTGAACCTGCTGGAGGAGCTTCCAGCGCTACGAAACTCCTGCCTTCTGGTGTCGCTTTCCGGCGCAGCGGGAACATCAGGTGCGCTGGGGGCAAAGGCCGCCGAGGTTCGCGCAGCGATGGCAAAGGGGCTGGCACTTAAGGATCCGGGGCGCACATGGCATACTGATCGCACACCGGTGCTGCGGATCGCCGAGTGGCTGCTTCGTGTAAAATTGGCTTTTGGCAAAATCGGTGAAGACTGCACTGCGCTTGTACAAAGCGGTGTTCAAGAAATTTCTCTTGGCGGAACCGGCGCCTCCTCCACCATGCCGCAAAAACAGAACCCCGTGCAGCCGTCTGTGCTGACCGCCCTGGCGCATCAAGGCAGCGGATTGTTTGCGGTACTCCAAAGCGCTGCATTGCAGAAACACCAGCGCGACGGGGCCGCCTGGTTTGCCGAATGGATGTGCCTGCCGCAAATTGTTCTTGGCGCGGCAGCAGCCGCAAAAACTGGCAAGGGCCTCTGCGCGGATATAACACCGCGTTCTGAGGCCATGGCGGCTGCGTTATCGGCCGGTCAGGGCCTGATACACGCCGAAGCGCTAAGCTTTGCCTTGGCTTCGAAAATGCCGAGGCCCGATGCCCAGGCGGCTGTTAAGACTTTGTGCCAGGAGGCTATGACCTCCCGCATACCGCTGCGGGAACTTGTTGAGCGGGACTATCCTGACATAGATTCGGCCGCCTTGTTTGATCCCGCTAAGCAGATGGGCCATGCCCCTTGGGAGGCCCTTCAATTCAGCAAAAGAACAGACAACCTGCGCAATTCCTGACCGGATAGCGCGCGGTACTACGCTGGGTATCTTCCGTCACGTTACAACACGCCGCGCTCTGCGCGTTCCCGCTTGATGCAACCACCCCGGCGCGTCACCCTGACTGCAAACGGAGGAGGAGGATCATGCAAACCATAAAGGCCGCTGTCTGCCATGAATTCGGCGCCCCGCTGGTCATTGAGGATGTGCAGCTGGCACCGCCTGGCACGGGTGAAGTCGAGGTCACCCTGGACGCAGTTGCAATCTGCCACAGCGACATCTCCTTTGCCGAAGGCGCCTGGGGCGGGCATCTGCCGGCGGTTTACGGCCACGAGGCCGCCGGGGTGATCACCGGGACCGGCACAGGCGTGCAGAGTTTTTGCGTTGGCGACTCCGTTGTGGTCACACTGATCCGCAGCTGCGGCACCTGCCCGTCATGCGCGAGCGGAAGGCCGGTGATTTGCGAAACGCCCTATGACACACTGAACGGTCCTTTGAAGACGGCCAGCGGCGGACCGCTGGACCAGGCGATGGCTTGTGGCGCCTTTGCAGAGAAAGTGGTCGTGGACCAGCGTCAGGTCGTCAAGATACCCGCAGAAATCGGCAAGGACGCGGCGGCGCTGATTTCCTGCGGTGTGATCACAGGCGTGGGTGCAGCCGTCAACGCGGCCGGGCTGCGTGCAGGACAGGATGTGGTGGTCATCGGCGCTGGCGGCGTTGGTCTCAACGCTATTCAGGGCGCCCGTATTGCCGGCGCCCGCCGTATCGTCGCCGTCGACATGAACCCGGAGAAATTGGAGACTGCCAAGGATTTCGGCGCTACCCACGGGGTTCTCGCCACAGATGCGAAACCCTGGAAAGCCGCCCGGGAAGCACTTGGCGGACGCGGTGCGGATGCGGTGCTGGTCACAGTTGGCGCAATTCCTGCCTATGATCAAGCGCTGCGCTACTTGGCGCGCGGCGGCAAGGCTGTTCTGATCGGCATGCCGCATTCAGGTGCAAAAGCCGCTTACGAACCCGTTGTTCTGGCCGCCCTGGGCCAAGGTCTGACCGGTTCCAAGATGGGCGATACCGTAATCCAAAGGGACATCCCATGGATCGTGGATTTGTACCAGCAGGGACGCCTGAAGCTGGATGAACTGATCTCCGGCCGCTGGCCCCTGGAGCAAATCAATGAGGCGATTGCCGACACCAAGACAGGAAGCGCCAAGCGCAACGTCATCGTATTTGACCGGAACGGCACAGTAAGTTGATTCAGCGTGAGGAAGATCATGAAAATCCTCCACCGAAAGACACGCATTCATTTAGGCCGCTTGCCAAAAACCACTTAACCGGTTGCATCGGAATCGGCCTTGGCAGGCACGGCTCTGCTCATGCCTGCCCCATTACCGGTGGCTCTCCGCCGATACCGGAGTGAAACGCAACTGCTGGATGACCCCATAACCTTTAGCGGGCATGTTGTGAGAAAACAGCAGGAAATGAAGCCTTGGCACCGTGGAAGCGTGACGGCAACCCGCCGGAAACCATCATGCAGGAAAGTGCTGCAGCTGCGACAGCTTTCCTGAAAACCCTCGCGCATGAAGGCAGGCTTATGATCCTGTGCCACCTGAGTGCCGGCGAGAAGTCAGTCAGCGAGCTGGAAAAGCTTTTGGACCTGCGCCAAGCTGCAGTGAGCCAAATGCTGGCCCGGTTGCGGGACGACGGGCTTGTGGAAGCCCGGCGCGATGGCAAAGCAGTGTTTTATTCTCTGAGCAACGGCAACACGGAAGAGATAATTGCCCTGCTATACAAACAATTCTGCGATGGCGGATGAGCGCCAACGCTCTTTGGCTGGCGGCCTGCCAAACAGCGGTTTGAAGAACCGATTATTGTTGTAAGGGATTGGTTTGCACCGGCCCATGTCCGAGCACAGACTGGCGGTGTTTGTCGCTACAGCCGCAAGGAAGATGAAACGAGGTAGTTCAGGCGGCTACCTATCGTCTGCCCTGACTTTCTGTGTCTGCACTCCAAGCCCTTCGATCTCCAGCCGCATCATATCGCCGGCCCTTAGAAAGACCGGTTCGGGTTTGGCCCCCATACCGACCCCTGGCGGGGTTCCGGTTGCAATCACGTCACCGGGGTGCAGCGTCATCAGCTGACTCAGATGTGAGATGATCTCCGCAACGGTAAACACCATTCTACTGGTATTGCCTGTCTGCCGCCGAGTGCCATTCACATCACAGGTCAGCCATAGGTTTTGCGGATCGGGCACTTCATCCTTGGTCACGAGCCAGGGTCCAACCGGCCCGAAAGTGTCGCAGCTTTTGCCTTTGGTCCACTGTCCTGTCAGCTTGGTTTGAAAATCCCTTTCCGACACGTCGTTGATCACGCAATAGCCTGCAACATGGTCAAGCGCTTCAGCCTCGGTCACGTATTTCGCCTTGGTGCCGATTACCACGCCCAACTCGACCTCCCAATCAGTGGCGACAGAACCGCGGGGAAGAATAACGTCATCGTCCGGCCCGCAGATCGACGACGTCGCCTTGAGAAACAGGATCGGATGCTCTGGAAGAGCCATCCCCATTTCTTCGGCATGATCAGTGTAATTCAAACCAATACCGAGAAACTTTCCAGGCTGTCCAACACAAGGGGCGAGGTCAGGTTTCCCCTCCACCAGCGGCAGGGCACGAGGATCCAAGCCGGCTAACCGGGCCAGTGCGCTATCGCTTAACGCCGCTGCTGCGATATCAGGCACATGGGCGGACAAGTCCCGGATCGCACCCGAACCATCCAAAAGTCCCGGGCGCACCTCTGACCCCATTCGATAGCGGAGCAGTTTCATTTAACCTTCTCCCGGACGGCGATCGGATCAGTTGGAAACATAGCCAGCCACCACTTGCAGAAGCTTGAATGCAGTCGAAGCGTCATTCTCGACAACTGCCAGAAACTCTTCCTCACCAATCCGCAAGCACCGCAAATCACTGGCTGCAACCATGCTCAGCGCGCGCGGCTCTTGGCGGATCAGCCCCAGTTCCCCGACCAGGCGACCTGGTCCAACTTGCGCAATCAGCCGGTCCTCGCGCCCCTCTTGCGGCAGCAGAAGATCCGCCTCACCCGACAGGATCATGTAAGCACCGTCTGAAGCCTCATCATCCTTGAGGAAAACCACCTCGCCCGCTTTGGCATCATACCAGCGTGCCCCAAAAGCCAAGAGGCGCAGCTGCCGTCGGTTCAGGCCGGAGAAAAGTTCTGTCTGTTCCAAAGCACGAAGCTTGCGCGCCAGATCCTGGCTGGCCGCCCCGTCTTCAGCAGCCTCAGCCTGCGTTTCATCACTGACCAACCTGCCTTGGCGCAACTCAAAATAGACATCAAAGACGTCCGGGCTCTGAAACGCGGGCGCCAGATAGATCAGCGTCGTGCCCGGCAAAAGCTTGCGCAGGTTCTTGTGCACTGCAACGCGGGTTTCCAGATCATAGCTCGCCATCGCAGAGTCGAGGATCAGGATATCGGGGCGCTTGATTGTTGCCCGGCAGAAGGCAAGCGGCTCCGCAAAACTGGCTGCCAACCCCTGCCCGCCGACGGCAATAGGCATGTCGAAGATCAACTCCACAACCTGATCACGCAAACCGTCGCGAACCATCAGGTCTGAAACCAGTTTGCGCACTTCGTCGCCCTTAGCGCCCGCTGCATCGGAGATTTTACCGAATAAGGCATTCTCCAGAACTGTTAGACTGGGAGTAATCGCGTCTTGCTGAAAAGGCACAAAGCCAGCGCCCAAGGACTTCAGCAAGCCATCACCGTGACTGCGGCGAAAACCGAGGATACGATCTTTCATATCATCTTCAAAGGCAGGCCCGATCTGCTCGGCTGAGATGGTGAAAGGCACAATCAGCAGCTGCGCCAATTCTTCCCGGCTGAGCGACGATGCTTCAGCACTTCCGGACCGGTCGACCAGCGCCAGCGCGGTCTCATATGCAGTAACATCCAGGCCGAGCTTGCGGAAAAGCGGATGGCCGGTTCCATCCACACCAAAGATCTGCCGCAGCATTTCAACAACGTCGCGGGTCAGCGCGACCAGGCTTTCATCGAGGCCCAATTGCTTCAGCTGGTCCAGAAAGTCTCTTTGCTGGTGGAGCATCTCGCCGGTCAGTGGCTCGTGAGAGGCCGCGAACAGCAGGTTTTCGGCAACCGGCAGGGCCGGATTATAGCTCTCAGGGTCCAGGAAATGCACATGCACATCCAGCCCGGCATCCTCGATCGCCTCACGCACCGCTGGGCGCAACTTGACCAGTTGCTCTGCCAGTTCCTTATGTGCAGCTTCTTCGAACCGCTGCTCAATGCCCCGCCGGAACAGGGCGGTGTCCGAGCCGATACCCTCCACCACTTTCAGCCACCAGCCCCTTAGCTCTGCCTCACTGGAAAATCCGGCAAGTTTGGGATCCAGCCAAGGCGCGTCGAATGGATCCGGGCTGTTCCCTGCCTGAATAGCGACTTCCAGCTCATGCTGATTTTTCGAATCGCCCTGAGGGCGCATCCGCATCGGCATCATCACGTTGTCGCCAAAAGACCCCTGAAATAGAACCGGCCGCGACGTGGCATAACCAATGCGAGCCGCCACAACGGCCTGATGCAGACCACTCAGGTCCTGCTCAGCCACCGTAACAGTTCCCGAGCTGGGCAGGATTTCCCGCGTCAGAAGCTCGGCCAGTGCTCTGCGGTCTTCTTCGGACGGAGCTGCAATCCCGATCACCTGACCGGCCGGAAATGTTGCGCTCAGTTCTTCCAATACGAGATTGCCGTCGGTGTCGCGGACAGTGACAGAATCTAGTACCACCTCTCCGGATAGATGCTGCAGCTCGTCCGGTTCTCCGGTGAGAAGTTCTTCATTCACCATTCCCTGCGGCGCAAAACGCTCCAGGATCACTTCCCATCGCAGGCTCATGTCCTGAGTCTGGTTATAATAGGCCAGAAGCTCCTTCCACGGGGAAGCGAGATCCTTGTACGCAGCGAGCGCGGCAACCAATGCCCCGAGCGAAACCTTGCCTTGCAGAACCAGATAACCGCCAACCGCATAGAAGAAAAATGGGGTCAGCTGGGTAATGAAGTTGTTGAGAAACTTCATAAAGAACTTTTTCTGATAGATCTGGAAGCGGATGTCGTAGAGCCGCCCGAGCCGGGCCGTTATGATAGCCATCCGGTAACGCCAGCCGCCATTGATCCTGAGCGTCGAAGCACCAGCTGCGCTTTCACCGATTTCGGTAGCCAGCGACCGCACCTGCTTGATGCGTTTTTTGTTCAAGAGGTTGATCTGCCGCTGCAGCATTGGAATCAGCCAGCCCTGCAGCGGGATCAATGCAATCGCCGCCATTCCAAACCAGAAGTTCTGCAAGAACAGGAAGAACAGGATGGTCAGCATCTGCCCGGCTTGCAGTACCGGCTGACTGACGGCGTCCCCCATCAGGCCGCCCATCGGCTCAGACTCTGATGTGACCATCGACACCAGTTCACCCTGGCTCACCCGCTCAAAATAAGGCTGCGGGAAGCGCAAAACACGGGCAATCAGCTGATACCGGAAGCGGCGCAGCATCCGCTCCGCCAGCACCCCCTTCATAGTATTGATCCGCATCTTCAGCAGACCGTGGCACAGCACTGATATCAGAAAGGCACCGCAGAGAATCCAGAGGAAGGTCAGCTGATCAAAACTCTGGCCCAGCACTGTGATGGTCGAGCTTTCAGCACCAATCGCGTCGTTTATGATCCGTTTCGGCAACTCCAGCGTCAGGTAAAGCAGCGGAAACAGGCAAGCTGTCACGACAAGCAGCACCAGCTGGTCGCGTTTCGAGTATTTCCAGATGAAGCGGAACAAAGAGCGCTCGATGGGAAAGCTCCGTAATTGGCGGCATCAGGCAAGGATTTTCTATGGTTAGCGCGGTTTGGCCGGCACAGGCAATGGGCAGAAACCGGCCTAGTCCCGTTACGGCACCCTGCAGTTGCAACATTTGCCAGATGGCAAAAAATCCGTAAGGTGCCAGCCAAGTGTACTTTCAGGAGGCTTATTGGTTTGCCGGAATATGTAGGATCCGTGCTGCTGCTTCTCTGCGCCCTGCAGGTAAAGCACCTGTTTGCCGATTTTTTCCTGCAGACTCCCAAAATGCTTTCTGGCCGCTGCGCTTATGTGCACATGGGGCGGGCACAGCATGCTGGCGTCCATATTGCCGGTTCGGCAATCATTTTTCTGCTGTTTGGCGCACCGCTGAGTTTCATTTTCGTGCTCGCGGTTTTGGAGTGGCTGGTGCATTTCCACATCGATTTCGGCAAAGCCCGCTTTTCCGAACGTAAAAAACTTAGTCCACAGCAGCCAATGTTCTGGCAGGCCATGGGATCGGATCAGGCACTGCACCAGCTGACATATATAGCTATGGCCTGGGCTTGGGTAAAATACGCAGCAATTTGAGAAGCTGCTACAGAAACGGCCCCCTCCCAGCGCGTTCTCCGCACAAAAAAGTCACCGTTGAATACTTTGGCTCTGCTGCAAGATAGGCCGTGTTAGTGACGAGATGTTCAAGGCACCACCGGTATGTCCCGCTTTATCGTGCGCAGAACAACGTTCGTTTGCGCGCTGGCGACCGCAGGCAGACGGAACAGGAAGGTTTCTAGAAACCGGTTATAGACATCCAGATCCGGAGCCAGCACCCGCAGATGATAATCCGCCTGGCCGGTTGTGGCATAGCACTCCTGCACCAGCGGGTTTGTTTCAACGGCGCGGATGAACTCAACCAGCTTGTCCGGGTCGTGGCGGGTCAGATGGACATGCACAATTGCCTGAAAACCGAGCCCCATTGCCGGTGCATTCACCACCGCACCGTAGCGTTCAATGATGCCCTCCTCTTCAAGTGCCCTGACCCGGCGCCAAAGGGCAGACGGCGACATGCCTACGGCCTCTGCGAGATCAGCATTAGAAATACGGGAATCCTCCTGAAGCAGCGTCAGGATACGGCGGTCTCGGTCGTTGATATCCATTTTCCGGTCACTTTCCCCGCTTCACAGCTTAACGAGGGGTAACTTAACCACAAATCACCGCAAAACCAACAAATCGGGCAAATCTTTTCATACTTTCAGGATTACTTTTCCGGAAATCACATATTCCGCGCAAGGATTCCGCCGCGATGACCAAGCTGAGCCACGATTTCCGCAGCTATAAGCTGGATGACCGTTACGACTTGACCAAGGGCCGGGTGTTTCTGACAGGCACGCAGGCGCTGGCCCGGGTAATGCTTGACCAGGCCCGCCGCGACAAGGAAACAGGCCTTAATACTGCAGGGTTTGTCTCCGGCTACCGCGGCTCGCCGCTGGGCGGGGTAGACTTGGAGTTTTGGCGCGCCAAGGAACGGATGCAAGAAAACCGCATCAAGTTCATGCCCGCCGTGAATGAAGATCTAGGCGCTACCGCTGTCCTGGGTACCCAGCAGGCCATTCTTGACCCCCATTGCGAGGTCGAGGGCGTATTCTCCATGTGGTACGGCAAGGGGCCTGGGGTTGACCGCTCCGGCGATGCCTTGAAGCATGGCAACGCCTACGGATCGTCAGCCAAGGGCGGTGTCCTTGTTGTTGCCGGCGACGACCACGGCTGTGTCAGCTCGTCGATGCCGCACCAGTCGGACGTGGCTTTCATGTCCTGGTTTATGCCGGTTCTGAACCCGGCGGATGTGTCCGAATACCTGACCTTCGGCGAATACGGCTTTGCCCTGTCCCGCTACTCAGGCACCTGGGTCGGCTTCAAAGCAGTGTCGGAAACCGTGGAGAGCGCGCGCTCGGTGGAACTGCAGCCGGACCGAGAATTCATTTATCCGGAGCTGCCGGATTACCCTGGCGGGCTGCATATCCGCCGCGCAGACCTGCCCTCGCCCGAAATCGAAACCCGCATCCACGCCAAGCTGGACGCGGTGCGCGCCTTTGCCGAGGCAAACCCGATCGACAAGCGAATCTATGATATCAAAGACGCCCGCTTCGGCTTCGTCTCCACCGGCAAGGGGCATCTGGACCTGATGGAGGCCCTGCGGCTGCTAGGACTGGACGAGGTCGTCTGCCGCCGCCTGGGCATCGACATCTACAAGGTCGGCATGGTCTGGCCGCTGGACCGCACCGATGCGCTGAAGTTCGTAAAGGGCAAGCAGGAAGTGCTGGTTGTCGAAGAAAAGCGCGGCATTATCGAAAGCCAGTTCAAGGAGAACTTCTATGACTGGCCCGGCAGCAAGCCGGAGAAGATGGTCGGCAAATACGACAGCCAGGGCGAGCCGCTGATCCCGTGGACCGGCGAGCTGAGCCCGCTGCTGCTGGCGCCCATCGTGGCGGCACGGCTGGACAAGTTTTTCCCGGAAGAAAACCTTCCGGCGAAGGCCGCTGCGCTGACTGCTGAGCCGCCGAAAGTGCTGAACGTGCCCGGCGCCACCCGCACGCCTTACTTCTGCTCCGGCTGCCCGCACAACACGTCTACCAAGCTGCCGGAAGGCTCCAAAGCGTTTTCCGGCATCGGCTGTCATGTGATGGCCAGCTGGATGGATCGCGAAACCGCCGGCTATGCCCAGATGGGCGGTGAAGGCGTGCCGTGGACCGTTGCCTCGCAGTTCAATGGAAACAAGCATGTGTTTCAGAACCTCGGCGAAGGCACCTGGTATCACTCCGGTTCGCTGGCAATCCGCCAGGCGGTCGCGGCCGGCACCAACATCACCTACAAGATCCTGTATAACGACGCGGTGGCAATGACCGGCGGCCAGCCGGTGGACGGACCGGTTTCGGTGCATGGCATCGCCCAGACCTGCCGCGCCGAAGGCGTGCAGCGTATTGCGCTGGTCTCGGACAACATCGGCAAGTTCAACCATGGAGATTTCCCGAGCGGCACGACCTTCCATGACCGCGCGGAGCTGGACAGCGTGCAACGCGAGCTGCGCGAGATCCCCGGCGTCACCGTGCTGATCTACGAGCAGACCTGCGCCACCGAAAAGCGCCGCCGCCGCAAGCGCGGCAAGATGGAGGATCCCAAGCGGTTTGCCTTCATCAACGATCTGGTTTGCGAGGGCTGCGGCGATTGCTCGGTTGAATCCAACTGCCTGAGCGTGGAGCCGAAAGAGACGCCTTTCGGACGCAAACGCAAGATCAACCTCTCAACCTGCAACAAGGACTTTTCCTGCCTGAACGGGTTCTGCCCCAGCTTTGTCACGGTCGAGGGCGCAACCCGGCGCAAGAAGAAGCCAGCCGGGCTGGACACCGCCAAACTGACGGCCCAATTGCCCGCCCCGGACCTTCCCTCCCTGTCCGAGCCGTTTGATCTGCTCGTCACCGGAGTGGGCGGCACCGGAGTTGTCACTGTCGGGGCGCTGATCACCATGGCCGCGCATTTGGAGGGCAAGGGATCCAGCGTGCTGGATTTCACCGGCTTTGCTCAGAAATTCGGCACCGTGCTGAGCTATATCCGGCTGTCCAATTCCCCTGAAACGCTGAATCAGGTCAGGATTGACCAAGGCGGCGCAGATGCAGTCATTGGCTGCGATGTTGTCGTCAGCTCGGCACCGAAGGCGTCAACTCATTACCGCGCAGGCACCAAAGTCGTACTGAACCGGGCAGAAATGCCCACGGGTGACCTGGTCCTGCGGCGCGATGCAGACCTCATGGCAGGGGTGCGTGAACGGACTATTGCAGAAGCTGTTGGCCCGGCCAATCTGTCAGGTTTCAACGCAAATGAAGCCGCAGAATCCCTGCTGGGCGACGCGGTTCTGGCCAATGTGATGATGCTGGGATTTTCTTGGCAAAAGGGGCTGGTTCCGGTCAGTGCCGGTGCTTTGGACCAAGCTATCGAGCTGAACGGCGTTGCGATCGAAAAGAACCGCCTCGCTTTTGCCATTGGCCGCGCCATGGCTGCAAACCCGAAGCTGGTTGAGGAGATATACAAGGAAACTCCAGACAAGGACGAAACGCTGACGGAACTGGTCGAGCGGCGTGCAACCTTCCTGACCGGATACCAGGACACCAAATATGCCGCACGGTTTCATGAAACGCTCGCCCGGTTCCGCGACGCCCTTCCGGCGCGGGCGCAGGAACAGCTGGTCGAAGCAGCAGCCCGTTCCCTGTTCAAGCTGATGTCCTATAAGGACGAATTTGAGGTTGCACGCCTGCTGACCAGCGAGAAGTTCCGTCACCAGATCGAGGACGAATTCGAGGGTGATTTCACGGTCAAATACCACCTCGCTCCGCCGCTGCTGAGCCGCAAAAAGGATAGCCGCGGCCGACCGCTGAAACGCTCATTTGGCCCTTGGCTGCGCCCGGCACTGAACCTGCTAGTCAAGGCACGCCGCCTGCGCGGCACCGCCTTCAACATCTTCGGGTACCACGAGGAAGCCCGGCTGCACCGCGATCTGCTGACGTGGTACGAGGCCGCGCTCAGCAAGATTGCCCAACGCTACGCGCCTGGCACCCATGACGCCTGCCTCGATATACTGAAAGCACCGATGGAAATCCGCGGTTACGGGCCGGTGCGCCTGGAGGCTGCGAAGGCCGTTAGAGCAAAAACAGATGAGATGCTGGGCACGCTTTAGGAAACGCTAATGATTGTCAGCACAGGGATTTCAGACGTCCCAGTGCTGGCGTGTGAACGCAGTGAAGGCTTCCATTTCCTCTGCCAGGGGCTCCTGCCCGGTGAACACCTTGAGGTATTCAGGCGTCACCTCCAGACGGTGGGCGTGGCTTTCGTTCGGGTCCGCCATGTCATAGCCCAACTGCATATAGTAGAGTACTTTGGCACGGGTCATTGCCTCCCGTTCCAAATAGCCATAGCGGGCGAACATTGCTGTCAAAGCTTTAACCCGGCGCCGGTCGGACCGGTCCAGCAGGCTGCGAACCTTGCCTGAGCGGCGCGACCAGTCCCGCACCGCAAAATCCAAGGCGGTGTTGAACAGGTTGGGATTGGTGATGCAGTGGAAGACGTTCAGCACTGCGCCAGTGATCGTCTTGGCCGGCGCCTCCGCCTGGCGCACCATTCCCGCTGTGTTCGTCTGCTCCCAAGTTTTCAGGAGCGCGTCCAGCAGATCCTGGCGCGACTTGAAGTACCAGTAGAACGAAGATCTAGAAACCTGCATCCGCTCAGCCAGTGCCAGCACTTTGACCTGCTCAACCCCGTCAGAGATAAGCACGTCCATAGCGACATTAAGCCAGTCATTGCGGGTGACCTTGATATTGCCGATCAATGGCTCAGCCTCAGGATTATCCCGGTGCAGGACAGGTTTTTGCGCCATGGGCGGCCTTTCAGGTAGATTGCATTCGCGTTAGTCTATGCCGGGCTTGCAGCGAGCGCCAACACAGCACTCCAGTCTGCGCCGAATTGCGATCAGGCTTGAGTGGCCTTGGCGACACACCGTACTGTCGGCACGGCTTTCAAGAGTTTGTGGCAACTGGCGGCTGCTCACACATGATCAAGCTTTGCCGCCACTGCACGGCCGCCCCTCCCTAGCCCCCGTACAGCCAGCCTAAACGCGCGTTGCAAAGCATCCCCGGACCCGCAACGCCTTCTTCAGCTTTACGAATTTCCTTTTGCAAAGTCGGCATCTGGCCAAATGGGGTTTGACTAAACGGCCTCCGGCGCGCGAAGGTGTTGAAAAAAACAGGGGAAAACACAATCTCATGAGCGCCTTGAACCAGCTGGGCGGGCAATTTTGAATGCGTCCGCTGCTGTCCGTCGAAAACCTCAGCATCGGGTTTGGCAAGGGAGACTCCGTTGTCAAGGACGTCAGCTTTGCCGTCCAGCCCGGCGAAACACTTGCCTTGGTTGGGGAAAGCGGCTCGGGCAAGACGATTTCCTGCCGTGCGGTTCTACGCATTCTGCCAAAAGTGGCGCAGCTGCGTTCTGGACGGATAATTCTGGAGACCCGGGGCAAGAAGCTGGACCTTGCCACGCTTGACGAACGCTTGATGCGCGACGTGCGCGGCAATACGGTCTCAATGATATTTCAGGAGCCGATGCGGTCCCTGTCACCGCTGCACCGGATCGGAAATCAAGTATCCGAAGTCCTGTGGCTGCACGGTCGCAAATCTGAACGTGAAGCACGAAATGTGGTCCTGGAGTGTTTTGAACGGGTCGGGTTTCCTGACCCAGAACGCACCTACCGCTCCTACCCGTTCGAGCTGTCAGGGGGAATGCGCCAGCGGGCGATGATAGCCATGGCAATGGTTGCGAAGCCTGACCTGCTGATTGCGGACGAGCCGACCACGGCACTGGATGTCACCACGCAGGCGCAGGTGCTGGGGCTGATGAAGGACCTGCAGCGCGAAACCGGCATGGCGATGATCCTGGTCACCCATGATCTTGGTGTGGTTGCCAATATGGCTGAGCAGGTGGTGGTGATGCACAAGGGCAGGGTCATGGAAGCAGGGCCTGCCGAACCGATGCTGCGATCGCCGGCACATCCCTACACCAAGGCATTGTTCGACGCCGCACCGGAGATTCCGGATGCGGAAGTTGTCGCAATCCCGCCATTGCGCGATGATCTGATCCTGGAGATGAAAAATGTCTCCAAAACTTACACTCTGCGGGCAGGCAAAGGCTGGAAGGCCCCGACACTGATCCATGCCTGCCGGGAAATCGATTTGCGGGTGACCCGCGGCGAGACGCTGGCAATTGTGGGAGAGAGCGGCTCAGGCAAGACAACAGCCGCCCGGATTGCCCTGGGGGCAGAGCCTCCCGATCCCGGTGGCGAGGTTCTGTTCCGGCCAGACCCCAGCCGCCCCCCTGTCGCAGTGCATGACATGGACCGGGAAACGCGGACGGCTTTTCAGAAACAAGCTCAGATGGTGTTTCAGGATCCGTACTCGTCACTGTCACCCAGGATGCGCATTCAGGACACGCTGATGGAGCCGCTGGACATCCATCGCATAGGCACCCGTTCCGAGCGGCGCGACAAGGCTGCGGAAATGCTGCGCCTGGTAGGTCTGTCGCCTGATATGCTGAAACGCTATCCCCACGCCTTTTCCGGCGGCCAGCGCCAGCGCCTGTCAATTGCGCGGGCGCTGATGCTCGACCCAGCTCTGATAGTATGCGATGAACCGACTTCAGCACTGGACGTATCGGTTCAGGAACAAATCCTGCGGCTGCTGGAGGAAATCCGCGACCAGCACAAATTGTCCTACCTGTTTATCAGCCATGACCTGGCCGTGGTGGCACGGATTGCAGATGAAGTTGCGGTCATGCGGCGCGGGCTGATCGTCGAGCAGGCACCGCCGGAAACACTGTTCTACAATCCGCAACATCCCTATACCAAGGCTCTGATCGCTGCCCAGCCGGAGCCTGACATAGACCGGCCAATCGACCTGAAATTGGTGGCGCAGGGTGCAGGTGCCCCTGAGCACTGGCCAGAGGAGTTCAGGTTTAACGGTGCCGAAGCTCCGCCTCTGGTCGGAAAGAAACACCTGGAACCTGGCCACAAGGTGCGCTGCCATGCTTGATGCCCTGAAACCTTTGCTGGCCGCCATCTTTTGCTTTACGCCTTTGGGGGCTCTTGCAGACATCACAGTGCAGGAAAGCAACTTCTGGAAGTCAGAGGTTACGGCAGGGTACCTGCCCCCTGCTGCGAAACGCTTGCCCGAGGTGCCGCTGGTGGTCGATCTGACAGCCAAGGGCCGCGACTTTGGCCTTCAGGGCGGCACCCTCAATACGATGGTCACCCGCTCCAAGGACATCCGGCAGATGGTTGTTTACGGATACGCTCGGCTGGCAGGCTATGATGAGAAGTACCAGTTAAAGCCGGATATCCTGCTGGGATATGAAAACGAGGGGAACCGCCGCTACACGCTGAAACTTCGGCCTGGGCACCGCTGGTCCAATGGCGACGCCTTCACATCGGGCGATTTCCGCTACTGGTGGGACGACGTTGCCAACAACGAACTGCTGAGTCCCGCCGGCCCGCCTGATTTCCTGCGGGTGATGGGTAAGCTGCCGCGGGTCAGCTTCCCTGACGAAACCACAGTAATTTATGAATGGAACGACCCCAACCCCAGCTTTTTGCACATGCTGGCCCAGGCGCGCCCGCCCTTTATCTACCGCCCGGCCAAGTATCTGAAACAGTTTCATGCGGACTACGCCGACCCGGCAATTCTGGAGGAAGAAGTCGACTATGCCCGCGTGAAAAGCTGGGCTGCCCTGCACAACAAGTACGACAATATGTACAAGTTCGACAATCACGAGCTTCCGACCTTGCAGCCGTGGATCAACGCCTCGCCTGGCAAGAAGATCCGCCACCAATTTGTGCGCAACCCTTACTATCACCGGATCGACAGCCGGGGTGTCCAGCTGCCTTATATTGATACCGTCGAGATGGAGATCGTGACTGCCGGTCTGGTGGCCGCCAAATCAAATGCCGGGGAAGCCGATTTGCAGGCCCGCGGGCTGGACTTCCGCGACATTCCTATTCTGCGCAAGGGGGAAAAGGACAACTCCGGCTACAAAACCTATCTTTGGGGCAACGGTGCGGCCTCGCAAATCGCCATCTACCCGAACTTGAACACTCAGGACCCGGTGTGGCGGAACATTCTGCGCGATGTGCGGGTGCGGCGTGCTCTATCGCTTGCAATCAACCGGCGCGCAATCAACAGGGCGCTTTACTTCAATCTTGCCAAACCCGGCGCGATGACCGTTTTGGAGCAAAGCGAGCTCTTTGATCCCGCCTTTAGGGATGCATGGGCACAGTTTGACCCAGAGCACGCCAATCAATTGCTGGACGAAGCCGGGCTAACGGACAAGGACGGCTATGGCATCCGATATTTGCCTGATGGCCGTCTGATGGAACTGATCGTGGAAACCGCTGGTGAACGGCAGGAAGTGGAAAACGCCCTGCAGATCATCGCCGATGACTGGCGCGATATCGGCGTCAAGTTGATTATGCGGCCTCTGGACCGCGATATTCTCAGGAACCGCGTGTTCTCAGGAAGTTCTATGGCTTCTGCCTGGTTTGGCTGGGACAACGGCCTGCCACAGTCCTATACATCCCCCGTTTACTTGGCGCCGACTGATCAGGTCTTTCTGTCCTGGCCGAAATGGGGCCAGTTCTACCAGACCGGTGGCAATTCAGGCGAACCGCCAGACATGGCGCCGGCCCAGCAACTGCTCTCCCTTTTGCAGGACTGGGACATGGCCACGACCAAGGCCGAACGCATGGCTGCATGGCACGCCATGCTGAAAATCCACGCCGAACAGGTCTACGCCATCGGTGTGATAGCAGCTGCACCGCAACCCGTGGTCGTCAGCAACCGACTGCGCAATGTGCCGGAGAAAGCAATCTGGGCCTGGGATCCGGGCGCGCATTTCGGCGTCTACCGGCCGGATGAATTCTTTTTCGAGGATGGCCTGGACTGATGGAGATACTGCGATACGCCATCTACCGTTTTGGCACCATGCTGATGACACTTCTGGTGGTTTCGGTTCTGATCTTTGTGATTATCAACCTCCCGCCCGGAGATTACCTGTCGAACCAAATTGCCGAACTGCAGGCAACCGGACAGTCCGCAGGAGTGGCCAAGGCCGAATTCCTGCGAAAAGAGTACGCACTCGATAAGCCGCTGTGGCAGCAATACATGATCTGGATGGGCTTCATGCCTGGACCGCATGGCTTTTCCGGAATGATACAGGGAAATTTCGGCTGGTCATTCGAGTTTGACAGCCCTGTAGCCGATATTGTCGGCGACAGTTTGTGGCTGACAGTACTGGTGAACCTTGCTGCGGTAATCTTTGTCTATGCCGTCGCTCTGCCGCTTGGGGTGCTGGCGGCTGCCCGCGCCCGCAGTTGGGTCGATTACACCACCGCCTTTGTCGGATACCTCGGCCTTGCAACCCCGAACTTTCTGCTGGCGCTGATACTGTTCTATTACGGCCACCGCTGGTTTGACTTGCCGATCGGCGGGCTGATGGCACCTGAATTCGAGGGGGTCCCAATGAACTGGGAGAAGGTGAAGTCAATTCTGGTTCATCTGATTGTCCCAACTTTTGTGATCGGAACCGCCGGCGCCTCTGCTATGATGCAGCGGCTGCGCGCAAATATGCTGGACGAGCTGGGTAAACCCTATGTTGAGACCGCAATTGCAAAGGGAATGGCGCCATCGCGGATGCTCGCCAAATACCCGCTGCGGGTGGCCTTCAACCCCTTTGTTGCCGACATCGGCAATCTGCTACCCTCGATGATCTCCGGCTCTGTTCTGGTATCGGTTGTTCTGGGCCTGCAGACCATCGGCCCGACCCTGCTGACGGCGCTCAAGACTCAGGACATGTTTCTATCCGGTTTCGTGCTGATGTTCGTTGCCCTGCTCACCCTGATCGGGACGATGATTTCAGATGTTCTTCTGGTGCTGCTTGACCCCAGGATCCGCTACGAGGGGCGCGACGCATGACCCACCTGCCTGACGGACGTTTCGTCGATGATGAACCCTTTGATCCAAAGGCCTCTTTGCTGGAGCTAGAGCGCAAGGATCTGGACGCCCCAAACTGGCTGCTTGTCTGGCGCAAATTCAAGACGCACAGGCTTGGCCTCATCTCGGGTATTTTCCTGCTGATTGCCTACGGGCTGATCCCGTTTGCCGGATTCATTGCCCCTTACGGCCCGAACCAGCGGTTTTCCGAACACCTCTACTCGCCGCCGCAGTCAATCAAGCTGTTTCACGAAGGCGATTTTGTCGGCCCCTTCGTCTATCCAATGACCTCCGAGGCCAACCTGGAAACATTTCAGTGGGAGTTCAGTCCGGATACCTCGCGGCCGTTAAAACTCAAGTTCTTCTGCGAAGGCAGCACTTACTATCTTGCCGGTTTCATAGAGAGTAACAGGCACCTGTTCTGTGCTAGCGAGGAAGCCACGATCTTCATCATGGGGTCCGACCGCCTGGGCCGTGACATCTTCAGCCGCGTGTCCTATGGCGCACAGCTGTCGCTGACGGTCGGCCTGATCGGGATCACAGTCTCATTTGTGCTTGGAATCTTCTTCGGCAGCGTCGCTGGCTATTTCGGCGGCCGCGTGGACTGGGCTGTGAACCGGGTGATTGAGATCTTGCGCTCACTGCCGGAGCTGCCTTTGTGGCTTGCCCTGTCTGCTGCGGTGCCGTCAAACTGGTCGCCTGTTGCGGTGTTCTTCATTATCTCAATCATTCTTGGCATTCTTGACTGGCCCGGTCTGGCCCGCTCCGTACGCGCCAAGTTCCTGTCCTTGCGGGAAGAGGAATATGTCCGCGCCGCGGAAATGATGGGTGCCTCCTCCGGACGAGTGATCCGCAAGCATCTGCTGCCGAATTTCATGTCGCACCTGATTGCGTCAGCCACTCTGTCGATTCCGGCGATGATCCTTGGTGAAACTGCATTGTCATTTCTCGGCCTTGGCCTGCGCGCGCCTGCAGTCAGCTGGGGGGTGATGCTCAATGACGCGCAGAACCTCACGTCTGTAGAAATCTATCCTTGGCTCGCCATTCCGATGCTGCCGATTGTTGTCGTCGTGCTTGCTTTCAACTTCCTTGGCGACGGGCTGCGCGACAGCTTGGACCCGTATCAGCAATGACCCTCCTTACCAGCCTGCCCGCAGCGGGCCGGTACGAGGTAACCGGCAGCGGCCATTTGCGCAGTGCCTTTGCAGTCAGCGAACTGGCCAATGGTTCAATTGGCGCTGTGGGGCAGGAACTGGCAAGGCTGATCGCAGCGATGAACCTAGCTCCTTCTGCACCGGAAATTGCTGTGGATCAGCGGCTTGCATCACTCTGGTTCGGTTACAGCTTCCGGCCCCAAGGCTGGGAACTTCCGAACCTGTGGGATGCCTTGGCTGGCGTGTACGAAACCCAGGAAGGCTGGATCCGCCTGCACACTAACCTGCCGCTTCACCGTAAGGCCGCACTGGAAATTCTAGGCTGCCCAGGTACGAGAAATGCTGTAGCTGATGCGGTCAAACACTGGCCGGCAGACGGGCTTGAAAGCGAGATTGTGGCAGCCGGCGGCGTAGCTGCCGCCATGCGCAACCGCGCTGATTGGACGGTGCACCCTCAGGGCCGTTCAGTGGCATCAGAACCCCTGATTCACTGGTCAGATTTCTCTCCGGTCAAGATGCGGGACAGGCCGGAAGCAACGGCAGAACGGCCTTTGGCGGGATTGCGGGTGCTGGATCTTACTCGTGTTCTGGCGGGCCCGGTCTCGACCCGGACCCTGGCGGGTTTCGGGGCTGACGTGCTGCGCATCGACCCGCCTGGCTGGGATGAGCCGGGGGTGATCACAGACATCTCGCTAGGTAAGCGCATGGCCGGGCTCGATCTGACTAATGGCGAAGACCGGCTGATATTCGAAACTTTGCTTGCTCAGGCCGATGTGCTGGTGCACGGCTACCGGCCCGGTGCCTTGAATGGGCTGGGGTACGGCGCGGTGACCCGTCGGCAGCTTGCGCCAAACGCAGTCGAAGTGCAGCTGAACGCCTATGGCTGGACGGGTCCTTGGGCCGCGCGGCGCGGTTTCGACAGCTTGGTGCAAATGAGCGCGGGAATAGCCGATGCGGGCCGGCAGTGGGCCAGAACGGAAAGGCCGCATCCCTTGCCAGTGCAAGCGCTCGATCATGCCACGGGATACCTAATGGCCGCTGCAGTCCTTTCGGCTCTCACCGCGGCGGCACAAGGTGAGTTGGTGCCGCAAGCCCACCTGTCACTGGCCCGCACAGCAGAGCTGCTGGCCGGGATGAAGAAATCCACCGAAGGTCCGGAAATTATCGGACCAGTTGACAGCGATTACTCGGCATACATTGAAAAAAGCGGCTGGGGGCCTGGCCTCCGGCTTACAGCCCCGCTCCGGTTGAGCGGCGCGGCTATGTACTGGGAGTCGGCCGCAACCCGGTGCGGCAGTGCATCCGCTGCCTGGACTGATTGATTGGCGTAAAGCAAAGCACTCCTGCCCCATGCCACTTTCCGCAATGAAAAGGGTACCCGAGGTGTTTGACAGGCATCTCGCCCTCCATCACCTAGGAGAAAACGCTGCCTGCCGGTACAGCACCTGGTTCCAGCCATAGCTTGGCGAGGAGGCTGGAGAGCACAAACGCCAGAGCCCGAGCCTTCTCAACGGTCATCGCCGTCCGGGCCGCCCATGTCCTCGAGTACGTCCTCGTCTATAGCAGCCTGAACGGCACCCAGAGCAGCCTCCTTCTGTTTCGGTGTCGCCTCGTCCGCCTGATCCGGAGCAAGGCGCACCGTCACTTCACGATGCGCAAATTTGACACCTTCGCGTGCAAACAGTTCACGGATCTCCTGGTATACCCGCTTGCGCACGATCCACTGGTCACCTGGCTTGGTCATGAACTTCACCCGGATGATCATTGCCGAGTCCTGCATTTCGATCACCCCTTGCGACTTCAGCGGCTGGATAAACGTATGACCAACAACCGGATCATCCATCAGCTTTTGGCCCAGCTTCTTTATGAGCTTCCTGACTTTTTCCACATCGGTGTCGTAGGTTACCCGCAGGGGCAGCTTCATCATCACCCAATCCCGGGAATAGTTGGTCAGAACCTTGATCTCCCCAAAAGGAATGGTGTGCAGCGCGCCCAAATGATGGCGCAGCTGAAAGGAGCGGACAGATATCTTTTCGACAGTGCCCTTCACATCTCCGATGTCGATATACTCGCCCTTCCGGAAAGCGTCGTCGATCAGGAAGAAAGCGCCGGAGAAGATGTCCCGCACAAGCGTCTGCGAGCCGAAGCCCACTGCCAAGCCTACGACGCCAGCTCCGGCGAAGAGCGGGCTGACATTTATCCCCAGCTCCAGCAGCAGAATCAGGACAATCGACACCAAAACCACTGCCAGAATTGCGCCGCGGAACAGGGGCAGCAGAGTCGCCAGGCGGCTGGCGCCGCCTGCTCCACCTTCATCACCCAGCTCCGCCTCCGAAACGTCGCCCACTTCCTCGTCAATCTTGCTGTCAATCCAGATCCGGAAAAGGTGATAAACAATGTAACCGATAAACAGGATGACAGTCACATCCACTACCCGTTCGGCAGCAGTGGTCCTGAGCCAGCTGGCATCCGGGTTCCAAACAATTACCAGTGAATAAGCCCCAACGACGAAGGCCAGGATACCTGCCACTCTGCGAGCGAGGTCCTCGTAAGTGGCGATCGGATGTCTGGGCTTTAGGGGGACGTCTGCTTCGTCTCCCGGATCCTCATCCGCACTTTCCTCCTGCTCATTTCCATGCTCAGAAGAAACCCCGTCCTCGTCCCGTGCAAAGCTTTCGTCAATTGCTGGCTTTAAGGTAAGACCGCGGCGGAAATACCTTTCAATTACATAGTTGATCGCTCCATAGACCACTAGGATCGTAGTCAGAACGAAATAGCTCCCAGCCATCAGTGGAATGGAGACTTCATGTTCAAGAACGAGGTCAAAGGCCAGCTTGAGCCAGCCAAAAGCCATGTAGACCATCAGCACAGGGGCCCAGGCCACTGCCAAGACACGCACCAGCCACGAACAGTCCTCCGGCAGGCGGCCGGCCCGGATAGCATTCGAAATGGCACGGCCATTGACCAGGACCATCAGCAGGTTACCCAAGGTCGCTGCCAATGCCAGAACGCCGTAGACCAGTGCGTAGACGTTGTAATTGAGACCGAAATCCCCAACCCAAGTTGCAAAAAGTGTCGAGGAAATGTCGTAGGTTGCCAGCAAGGATGCCCAAATATATAGCCGCTTGGCATCCCGATCGGAAAATACCGGGATACGGTACTGCGCCAGATAAGGTGACAAAACCATCCGCCAAAGGTCCGACACCGTGCGAGCAAGGAAGTAGGCTGTGTAGATCGCCGTGACAGTAAACTCGATGGACGGATCACCCGAGGCGCCGAATATCAGATACGAAATCAGCGCCGCAAAGATCATTGCAAAGATCGTGGCCCCAATCCCCATGAGGAAACGAAACACTAAGAACGGCATTTTCTCCTGATACCCTTCAGGAGTTTCGCGGATACGTGAAACCACAAACTTTTTGGCAAACCGCTTGCCGTAAATCTCCACTGACAGCCAGCGTCCGACTAAAAGAAACAGTACACTCCAGCCTAGAACCTCCACGTAGGTCATGATGCGCCCGTCCGGGCTGGTCTGACGCAGGATGTACTGCATTTCGAAGACTGAATAAGGCAGAGCTTCCAGGCGGCTGCTCAGCTCCGCCCGGAACGCAGCAACTTTGGACTGCGCCTTCATCAGAGCCGATGGCTGTTCCATCGCTCCCGGCGCAGAATGGTCTTCTGGCGTCCCACCCTCGGGCGGCGCATTCAGAAATCGGCCACTGCTGTCAACAACCACAACATTGACACCACTTTCAGCCGCTTGCTCAATCGCTCGGGACAGTGCTTCTGTGCCGCCAGCGTCACTTTCTTGCGCACTGGTGTGAGCTGTCAGCCCGATCCCCAGCAGCAGACAGAGCAGGAAACGAAAAAAATAGTGCTGCATGATCTGCTATCCTCATGGAAACTTGAGTCAAATTAACCATCTGCCGGAGCGTTGCGCAAATGGCGCGCGAGCAAATTACCGTGCGCCTTGCAACATTGCCGCATGATTGCATGCACTACGGCTCCGGGCTATACAAATCCCGATATCTGCTCGTTGGGCATATCACCACAATGCCGCGGCCCAGGCCGGCAATCCGCCAGGACCTCTAACGGCAAAAGCAAATACTGACCGCGCCCCTGCCGCAAAAGGACATTGGACGCGCAAACTGAGGCGAAAGATGGCCGAGCATGGAAGCACGCGCCCGGAGACGACCGGCAGCAAAGGCTGGCGCGCCTCCTCAGCCGCCGCGGCATGCCCATTGAGGGAAGCAGCCCGGAATCCCTTTCAGGTAGTCAAATGACGGACACGGGCTTTAACCAACCCTATTCGGACACCGGCAAGCGTGGTCCCCGGATCATGTTCTACAGCCACGACACTTTCGGACTGGGTCATCTGCGGCGTTCACGGGCGCTGGCAGGAGCAATAACTGCGGCAAACCCGGACGCTTCGGCACTGATCCTTACGGGATCGCCGGTGGCAGGCAGGTTCTCATTTCCGACCCGTGTCGACCATGTGCGCCTTCCCGGCGTAATCAAGCGCTCTGACGGATCCTACGCGTCGCGCACGATGGGCATGAGCATCGAGGAAACCGCCGAACTGCGTGCGGCACTGATCCGCTCCACCGTTGAGCAATACGATCCTGATGTGCTTGTCGCCGACAAGGAACCCACCGGGTTTCGCGGCGAGCTGATGCCGGCACTGGACCTTCTGAAAACGCGCGGGCGCTGCAAGATGGTGCTGGGCCTGCGGGATGTGCTTGATGAACCGGAGGTGCTGGCAGCTGAATGGGAGCGCAAGCACGCTGTCGAAGCCACGCGTGATTTCTATGATGAGATTTGGGTTTATGGCCCCCGGTCCGTATATGACCCGACCGCGGGTCTCCCCTTCACTGCAGAGATGCAAGCCCGCATGCATTGGACCGGCTACCTGCGCCGCGATCTTGGCCACGTCGGAGAACCACCCGAGCAGCCATACCTGCTGGTCACCCCTGGCGGCGGCGGTGATGGCGAGATGATGGTGGATCTGGTGCTGTCAGCATATGAAGCCGACCCGGCACTCTCTCCGCGCGCGGTACTGGTTTACGGCCCCTTCCTGTCCGGCGAGACCCGGCAGGATTTTGAGGATCGGGTTGCCCGGCTGAACGGCCGTGTCACCGCTGTCGGCTTCGAATCTCAGATTGAGACTTTGTTTGCTGGCGCTCAGGGCGTGGTCTGCATGGGGGGATACAACACGTTCTGCGAGGTTCTGTCTTTTGACAAACCTGCAGTTATTGTGCCCCGCACCACCCCTCGGCTGGAGCAGTGGATACGCGCCAGCCGGGCTGAAGAAATTGGCCTGACGACTATGCTGGATGAAACCCGGGATGGCTGGACCGCGTCGGCATTGGCCAAGGCAATCCGGGCCCTGGCCACCCAGCCCCCGCCTTCCGCCGCCGGCTCCGAAGGGCTGCTGGACGGGCTTAACTATGTGACCCGGCGTGTTGCCGCGCTGCTTTTGGACACCCGCAAAGAGGCCGCCGAATGAGCATTGCCCGCCCGCCCCTTGCGGTGGTGGTAAAGGGCTGGCCACGCCTGTCCGAAACCTTCATCGCCCAGGAACTGGTTGCACTGGAAGCCGTTGGCCATGCTTTTGAGATTTGGTCGCTGCGCCACCCTACGGACATCAAACGCCATCCCTTGCATGCACAGCTTAAGGCGCGTGTAAATTACCTGCCTGAATACCTCCATGAAGAACCGGTCCGGGTCTGGCGCGCGCGCGAAATTGCTCAGCAATTGCCTGGATACCGCGCGGCCTACCGCATTTGGCGGGCCGACTTGCGCCGTGACGCGACGCCTAACCGTATCCGCCGTTTCGGCCAGGCTTGTGTTCTGGCGGCGGAAATGCCCGATGGGGTTCTGGGCCTCTACGCGCATTTCCTGCACACTCCCTCCTCTGTTGCTCGCTATGCGGCAATCATGCGGGGATTGCCGTGGAGCTTTTCAGCCCACGCCAAGGATATCTGGACTTCACCAGGATGGGAAATCCAGGAAAAGCTCTCCGCAGCCCATTACGGCGCTGCCTTCGGCGCCACGTGCACTGGCTTTGGTGCCAAGCATCTGCAGGAAGCGGCGGATACACCTGAACGTGTTGATCTGGTCTATCACGGGCTGGACCTGACCCGTTTTCCTGCGCCGCCGGAACGCCGGCCGCGCCAGCCTCAAGACCCTATCCGCTTCATGTCGGTCGGCCGCTTGGTCGAAAAAAAAGGGTTCGACCGCCTGATAGCCGCGCTGGCTTTGCTGCCTGCAGGACTTGACTGGCACTGGACTCATATCGGCGGCGGCGGGCTGGATGATCTTTTGCAAGGTATGTCCGAAGATGCAGGGATTGCCGATCGCGTCACTTGGCGCGGCGCCTGTGACCAGCCGGAGGTAATCGAAGAAATGCGCACATCTGACCTTTTCGTACTGCCTAGCCGGGTAGCAGCTGATGGTGACAGGGACGGACTGCCGAACGTGCTGATGGAGGCGGCCTCGCAGGCTTTACCGATCTTGTCGACCCCTGTCTCAGCGATCCCGGAGTTCATAGATCACGGAATCCACGGGCTTTTGAGCGAAGACAGCCCGGAGGCGCTGGCGGAGAGCCTGCTCCACGCCGCCCGGCACCCCCAGAAACTGACAGAAATGGCTCAGGCCGCTTTAGCCCGTTTGCGCAGCGATTTCGGCATGGATCCTGGAATTACCCAGCTTTCGGGACGGCTGAATTCCATGTTGAAGAACGGCTGACCTTCATGCTGCCGGGAGCCGGAAAGCGCGTTGCCTTTTACGCGCCGATGAAACCGCCGTACCATCCTGTTCCCTCCGGCGACCGCGAAATTTCGCGCAACCTGATGGTCCTGCTAGAGTCCAGCGGCGCTGAGGTGCAGCTTGCATCGGACTTGCGGGTTTATGACAAACACGGTGATACTTCCAGGCAAACTGCCCTGCGCGCCGAGGCTGATGCCGAAATCCGCAGGCTGATCGAGCAGATGCCTGAAGCGGACCTTTGGGTCACGTATCACAACTACTACAAAGCCCCGGACCTGATCGGCCCAGTCGTGGCGCGCGCCCGGGGTGTCCCATACGTACAAATCGAATCTACCCGCGCCCAAAAACGCCTAACCGGCCCTTGGTCTGATTTCGCTGAAGCGGCTCACACGGCCGCTGATGCTGCAAATGCAATATTCTATTTCACAGAACAGGACCGATTTGCGTTGGATCGTGACCGGCATGGCAGCCAGATCATCACTTGCTTGCCGCCCTTCCTTCCGCGTGAGGGGCTGCCTGTTCTCTCTTCTCTGGACGGCCCCATCCTGACAGCCGGCATGATGCGCCCTGGAGACAAACTAGCCTCCTACAGCATCATAGCAGAAACGCTCGCCCACCTGCCGGGAAAGTGGCGCCTGGATATCGCAGGCGATGGTCCGGCTCGGCCTGAGGTCGAGGCACTTATGGCCCCCTTTGCGGATAGGGTCCGTTTCCTGGGCCAACTCACTCGCGCGGAACTGGCTGCAGCCTATGCAAAGGCCAGCTTGTTTCTGTGGCCCGGAGTGAACGAAGCCTTTGGCATGGTTTATCTGGAGGCCCAGGCCCATGGACTTCCAGTTGCGGCTCAGGACCGCCCAGGAGTGCGGGACGTACTGTTGTCCAAACCCTACCCTGCACCGGAATCAGGGGCACAGGCTCTCGCATCCTTTACCGCCCAGCTGCTTGAAAACTCTGAGCTGCGTGCAGAAACTGCCAAGGATGCCCGCGACTATGTTTCAAACAAGCACCTTGCTCCCGCTGCCGCTCAGGCTTTTTGGGGAACAGTTCTGCCTCTGAAGGACCCCGCCGCATGATCCGCCTTGCTCTACTACGCCACGGGCATACTGCCTGGAACCGCGCCGGCCGCATCCAAGGCCGCAGTGACATACCGCTAGACCGCGCTGCCCGCGCAGAGCTAATCGGCTACACCTTGCCAAAGGACTGGCAGCAGGCAGAGCTTTGGTCCAGTCCACTGACACGTGCAGCGGAAACCGCCCTTCTCGTCGCCGGACACAACCCTCGAACTGCATCAGAACTCATCGAAATGAACTGGGGAGATTGGGAAGGGCTCCACGGTTTAGATCTGAAGGCTGCTCCGGACAGCGGATTTCGCGACATCGAAGAATGGGGCTGGAACTACCGTCCACCCGGGGGAGAGAGCCCGGCGCAAGTCTGGTCGCGTATCGAACCTTGGCTTTATGCGCTGAAACAGGATGCTATTGCCGTTTGCCATATCGGTATCATGCGAATGATATTGGCACGGGCGCATGACTGGGATTTCGATGGCCCCGCCCCATTCCGCATAAAGCGAAACCGCCTGTTCGTAGTCGAGATTGATGGTCGAGACCTTCGCCCCTGGCCGGACCCGGTCCGGCTGCTCCGCAAGGATGCCTCATGAAAGTTCTGATTGCCGTCACGCATCTGCTGGGTACTGGCCATTTGTCCAGAGCCCTCACACTGGCACGGGCTTTCATCGAAAAGGGCCACCGGGTGCAAGTCATCTCCGGAGGGTTACCGGCACCGCAGCTCACAACTGAAGGGGTTGAGTTGCTTCAGCTGCCTCCGTTGCGCTCCGACGGGGTGAACTTCACCCGCCTCCTGACAGAAAACAGTACGCTAGCTAATGAAGCATACTTGGCACAACGACAGGCAGCCCTTTGCGTTGCGCTGAGGAACTTGCGACCCGACGTGTTGATCACAGAACTCTACCCTTTTGGCCGGCGCTCCCTGCGAAGGGAGTTCCTAGCTCTGCTTGAAACTGCCCAAACACTGCCTCGGCGGCCGGTAATCCTGTCCTCTATCCGCGACATCCTCGCCCCTCCTTCCAAGCCGGAGAAGGCGGAAAAGGCCGACGCACTGATCGCAAAGTACTTCGACGCGGTGCTGGTTCACTCTGATCCCGCAGCCACCCGGCTCAACGCCAGCTGGCCGGTCTCTGATATTCTGGCAGCCAAACTGCGCTACACGGGGTATGTGGCCCCGGCCGCTGCTGGTTCTCACCCGGATCACGCAGGCGCCGGCGAAGTGCTCGTGAGCGCTGGCGGCGGCAGCGTAGGAACACCGCTCTATCGCTGCGCCCTGGAGGCCGCCAGGCTGATGCCGGGCACGCCCTGGCGATTGCTCGTTGGCGGCTCAGATGCCGATGTTCGCATTGCAGAGTTTTCCAAGTCCAGGTCCCCTGCTCTGCTGGAGCCTGCCCGTCAGGACTTCCGCCAGATGCTTTCCTACGCCGCAGCCTCCGTCAGCATGTGCGGCTACAATACTGCATTGGATATTTTGCAGGCTGGCACACCTGCTGTTTTTGTGCCCTTCGACGCTGGAAACGAGACCGAGCAAGGTCTGCGCGCGGCCAGTCTCGCACCACTGAAGGGCATAGAAGTCCTGGAAACTGCCTGCCTTTCTCCTGAATCGCTATGCGCTGCGGTCAAGACGGCAATGCAGGCACCGCCGCGGCTTACAGGCGGTTTCAGGTTTGACGGAGCAGCCCGGAGCGTGGAGATTGCCGCAGAACTTGCGGGAGGGCGCGAATGAAACCTGATTGGAGCGGGCTGGACCAGGAACTGGACCACTGGCAGCAGGCAGGGCTGAGGCTGCCTCTTTGGTGGAGGGACGATGATGCAATGTCCCAATCTTCTGAACTGGAACGGTTGGCCGCTCTCTCGGCAGACCTAGATCTTCCGGTACATTTGGCCGTGATCCCGCAAGGCGCGACACCTGATCTGGCCCGTTTCATTGCGGAGCATCCAACACTCGTCCCGGTCGTCCACGGCTGGGCTCACCAGAACCATGCACCGGCTGGCGAAAAGAAAGCCGAATTCGGCGCGCACCGACCGCTGGAAGAACTGCTGGATGACGCCGAGCGCGGCCTGACTGCGATGCAGAACTTGTTTGGCGGTTGCCTGCGTCCAATGTTTGTACCGCCGTGGAACCGGATTTCACCGGAAATGCTAACTTGGCTAGCAGGCGCCGGCTATACTGCTGTTTCAACCTTCACTCCCCGCAAGGCTGCCAAACCCGCTTCCGGCCTGTTGCGGGTAAACACGCATCTGGATCCGATAGACTGGAAAGGTGGCCGCGGCCTGCTACCCTTGGACAATCTGATAATGCAGGTGACACGTCAGTTGCGCGACCGCCGAATGGGCGATGCGGACAATACGGAACCCTATGGGCTCCTCACCCACCACCTTGTCCATGATGACGCAATCTGGTCCTTCATCGGCGCGCTCGCAAAGCGGCTTCTTGATGGTCCGGGTGAGGCCTGGATCTATGACGAAAGGATGTCTTGAATGAGCCGTCTCGACTCCATGCTGCGCCGTCTGACTGCCCAGCGCGACGGGTTGAACTGGGCCGCGGACCAGATCAACCAGGTCAAAGGCGATGTTCTGGATATGGGGCTCGGCAACGGGCGCACCTATGACCATTTACGCGAGATCATGAGTCCCCGCCGGATCTGGGTGATTGACAGGATTCTGCAATGCCATCCATCCTGCGTCCCGCCGGAAAAGGACTTCCTGCAAGGCGAAGCCAGGCCGATGCTGGAGCAGCTTGCGGCAAGTGGTCACAAAGTCGCCCTCGCACACTATGACTTCGGTTTCGGGATCAAGGAAAAAGACGTTGCCGAAGCTGCCGCACTCTCACCAGTGATTGCTCAAGTCATGGTCCCCGGCGGGATCATCGTTTCCGGCCAGCCTCTGACCGGCTTTGAGGAGTTGAGTGGCCCCGACGGCATCCCGGCCGGGCGCTATATGTTTTACCGCGCCAGCTGAATGCGACCTTCGCCGGACTCAGGCTCACCGCACCTAAGCTACCCGCACTCCGCGCGCCCAGACACCTCGCAAAGCGGGCACCCCCGCCAGCATGCTGAACCGGACCAGGTCAGCACGTTTGCCTGCTTCCAGCCGCCCGCGGTCATCAAGCCCGACCGCAGCAGCGGGCGCATGGGTAACAGTGCCCAATCCTCGCGCCAAATCACCCCATAGCTCTCCCAGCTTGACTGCAGACATTAACAGCGCGGCAGGCACATAGTCAGACGAAAGAATGTCCAGCAGTTCCAGGTCTGCCAATTCATGCGCGGCAACGTTGCCTGAATGCGATCCGCCGCGTATCAGGTTTGGCGCCCCCATCATGACTTTGATGCCTTGCAAACGGCACGCCTGCGCGGCCTCGACCGTCGTAGGAAATTCAGCTAGGCGGATCCCATGGCCTGCGGACACCGCCACCTGAGCTGCGGTTGTGTCGTCGTGGCTCGCCAGCACAGCACCAAATCGTTTGGCCGCGGCAACAGCCGCCGCTTCGTGCAGTGCGCCATAACTTGCCTGCAGTTCCATCAGATGCGCTACATGCGATTTAAAGGCGGCATCATCAAACCCGTGTTTGCCTTTTACATATTGCTCCAGCTTGGCGAGGTCGCGGAACTGGCGCTGGCCCGGTGTGTGATCCATGAGAGAGACCAGTCCGACCCGATCTTCTTCTCCGAAGGCATTCAATTCCTCCACTAGCGTATCAGTGCAGACCTCCGCCCGAAGGTGCAGGAAATGCGAGATTTTCAGAGCGTTCGCCGCGCGCAAGTCCAAAAGCTCAGACGCCAATTTCCGGGCATACGCGCCATAATGGCTTTCCCGGCGGCTGATCGATCCCACGCGCATAGCGTCAAACACTGTCGTGATGCCGGTGCCCGCGAGCTCCGTGTCATGAGCAATAATGGCGCTGGCATGCGGCCAGTCCACCTTCGGACGCGGCTGAATATGGCGTTCCAGGTTATCAGTATGCAGTTCCACCAGGCCAGGGCTAACGAAATCCCCTTGGCAATCTATTGCGCCCGCGGGGACCGATGCTCCGTCGGAAATGTCTGCTATCACACCGCGTGTAACTTTTACGCTGCCGGTCCGGATCTCGCCCGGAAGAACCAAAGCAGCATTGGCAAGGATCATCTCTTCTGTCATCTGAGCTTCACATCTTTCGAGCTATGGAAGGCCACGTTTAGGAGGCCAATGTGACATTCACGCGATACGCTATCTATTACGCCCCGCCCGCCGATGCGGAATGGAGCCGGTTTGCAGCCAGCTGGCTAGGCTGGGACATGGAGACGGGCACTTACCTGCCGCATCCCGATATTGCAGGGCTGGGCATCGGCGCGTTCACTGAAGCGCCGCGAAAGTATGGGCTGCACGCGACGATGAAGCCGCCGATGCGACTGGCCGAAGGGCACACGCAGGCAGCGCTTGAAGCCGCCTGCAAAACCTTTGCGTCTTCGCAGAAGCCTGTTGGGCTCGACGGCCTTCACTTGGCCCGCCTTGGCCGTTTTCTCGCTTTGCGCCCAACCGGAGACGAGGCTGCATTGAACAGCCTTGCGGCAAATTGCGTGACTGAATTCGATATGTTTCGAGCGCCGCCGCCCGCGGCAGATCTGGACCGCCGCCGCGCTGCTGGCCTGACGCCGGAGCAGGATGAGAACCTCACTCGCTGGGGCTACCCGTATGTTCTCAGTCATTTCCGCTTTCACATTACCCTGACGGGAAAGCTGCCCAAACCAGAACTGCCCGCCGTGGAGGCCGCACTGAATGAGCACCTTATCCCATTGTTGCCTGCGCCTTTTGTGATCCGCGACCTGGCGCTGGTGGGCGAAGCGACGGATGGCAGGTTTCACGTCATCCATCGCTATGCACTCTCCGGCTGAACAACAGCCAGCGCAGCGTTCACCGCAGCACTAAGCGGTCCGCTGTTGTCGACCTGATGGACCCGGCGCAAGCCCGCAGGCAGCGGCTTTATCGCGCGGGCCAGACGCCGCTGCACTTCATCTTCGCTCTCCCTGCCGCGGGCAGCAAGGCGCTCTGCCAGCACCTGCGGGCGCGCAGTCACCGAAAGCACAATGAAGTGGCCGAACTTTTCCTGAGCCTCCAGCAACACCGCACGGGACAAGTTTACCAGCACACCACCAGCTCCTTCACGCAGGGTCTCGATGTCCCGCGGGATTCCATAGTGGAGCCCATGCGCATGCCAATGCAGCGAAAAGACTCCGGCTTCGGCAAGGGCAGAAAACTCGTCTTTAGATACGGCCTGGTAGTCTTCGCCACCGGATTCGGGCGCTCTAGTAATCACCCTGCGCATCAGCCGCAGTTGCGGGCCTGAGACAGCTAGAGCGGACATGAGGCTGTCCTTTCCAACACCAGATGGCCCAACCACCGCAATGACCGGACCTTTTTGTGCCTCACTGCTCATGCCATGACCTTCGGTGAAAAATCCGAGACATCCACGAAACGGTCGCATACTGCTTCTCGGGCGGCCTCATCATGGAAGATCCCGATAATGGCCGCCCCCCGTGCCTTGGCGGTTTCGATCAGGCCCAGAACGGTAGCGCGGTTTTGCGCATCAAGGCTGGCCGTTGGCTCATCCAGCAGCATCGCGGGATAGTCATAAGCAAAGCCTCGGGCGATATTCACCCGCTGTTGTTCACCGCCGGAAAAGGTCGTAGGGCTCAGGCCCCAAAGCCGTTCCGGTATGCTGAGCTGTGCCAGCAGAGAGGCCGCCTTGTCGCGAGCCTGCTGCACGGAAGTTCCAGCCACCAGCAAAGGCTCAGCAACGACATCCAACGTCGGCACCCGTGGGACGACACGCAAGAACTGGCTGACATAGCCCAAGGTTTCGCGGCGCAACGCCAGTATTTCACGCGGCTCGGCCAAGGCAACATCGACACCTCCAACCATGACACTGCCAGAAGCCGCCAAATAGTTGCCATAGATTAACCGCATCAAAGTGGACTTGCCCGCACCAGACACTCCAGTCAGCCCGACGCATTCTCCGCGTTTCACGCTGAGTGTTGCGTTTTGCATTACCGGGATCACCGCCCCGCCCTGGTTGTGCAAGGTAAAACTCTTGCTCACATTGTTCAGTTCTATCATGCCTTGCCCTCACACCTGCAGCACGCTGGAAACCAGCAGCTGGGTATAGCTGTGCTGGGGATCGTCCAGCACCTGGTCGGTCAGCCCGGTTTCCACCACACGGCCGTCCTTCATGACCATCAGCCGGTCAGCCAGCAGCCGCACCACGGCCAGATCATGAGTTACTATAATGGCGCTTAGCCCCATCTCCCGCACCAGCCCGCGCAAGAGGTCAAGAAGACGTGCCTGGACAGAGACATCCAACCCGCCGGTCGGCTCATCCATGAAGACCAGCCGTGGGCCGGTCACCAGGTTGCGGGCGATCTGAAGCCGCTGCTGCATGCCGCCAGAGAAAGCCAAGGGGCGGTCATCAATCCGGTTCTCGCTGATCTCAACCCGCCCGAGCCAGTCAACTGCCCGCTCCCGGATTGACCCATAGTGGCGGTTCCCCACAGCCATCAGCCGCTCACCGATGTTGCCGCCGGCCGATACCGACATCCTCAATCCGTCACGGGCATGCTGATGCACAAACGCCCAGTCGGTTCGGCTCAGCATCCTGCGCTCCGGTTCGGACATGGTAACGGTATCCACTGGCCCGTCTGCGCGGGTGTCAAAGATCACCTCGCCCCGGTCCGGAGGCTGATGGCCCGCCAGACTGTTCAGCAATGTTGATTTGCCAGACCCGCTTTCGCCGACGATCCCCATCACTTCCCCGGGATAGAGATCAAAGCTCACATCCGTGCAGCCGACCCGGGCGCCATAGTGTTTCGCAACGTTCTTCACCTGCAGCAGCGGCACTGCCGGTTTTCCATCATCTCGGGTCATAGGAGAACTCCAGCCGGGTCCCGCCCGGTTCAAGGATCATGAAATGCTTCTTGGGGCCGCTGCCCGAGAGTTCAGGAGAGAATTCAACCACGACACCCGGCCACCTGCTGATCCGGCCGAAAAGGTCTTCCAGCGCGGCCTCATCCGGAACTTTCAGCGCGGCGTGATGCAAGCCTATGTTGGCCCTGCGGTCAAAGCCCGCACCCTGCTCTACCTGCTGCCAAAGCGTCAGCTTGGCATGGCCGTTGGTAACATAGGCCGAAGGATAATCAGGGTTCCCGCCGAATTGCTCCCACCCCAGGCAATCCGTGAAAAAACCAAGGCTGGCGTCAAGATCACCCACTGTCAGCCCCAGATGGTCAATGCCCAGTACATCCATGCTCATGCTGCTTGTTCTCCCATACGGCCAAGGTGGCCCGCTTCGCGCCGCGTGCGGCAATAATCCGTGTCCGAGCAGACAAACATCCTGCAGCCAGCGTCATCCAGGATCACCTCATCCAGATAGCTGTCCTCCGCACCGCAGAGGTCGCACGGGTGCTCAGCCTTGGTTGCTTCAAACGGGTAATCCTCAAAGTCCAGAGACACGACCCTGGTATAGGGCGGCACTGCATAGATGCGCTGCTCACGGCCCGCACCAAAAAGCTGGATTGCAGCCATCTCCATTTTCGGGTTGTCAAACTTCGGGATCGGAGAGGGATCCATCACATAGCGCCCCTCCACCTTGACCGGATATGCATAGGCAGTAGCGATGGCGCCATGCTGACTGATGTCCTCATAAAGCTTCACATGCATCAGCCCGTATTCCTGCAAGGCATGCATCTTACGGGTCTCGGTTTCCCGCGGCTCCAGAAAACGCAGAGGCTCCGGGATCGGCACCTGATACACTAGGATCTGCTCCTCAGTCAGCTCCGCCTCCGGTATCCGGTGACGGGTCTGGATGACGCTGGCCTTCTTCGTTTCCTCAGTGGTCGCAACGCCTGCTGTTTTTTCAAAGAACTGTCGGATCGACACTGCATTGGTGGTGTCATCCGCGCCCTGGTCGATCACTTTCAGCGTATCGTCCAGCGTCAGGGCCGCAGCAGAGACCTGCACGCCCCCGGTACCCCAGCCATAGGGCATCGGCATCTCGCGGCTGGCAAAAGGCACTTGATAGCCCGGCACCGCCAACCCCTTCAGGATTGCCCGGCGGATCATCCGCTTGGTTTGCTCGTCCAGATATGCGAAGTTGTAATCGCTCATGGCTTTTCCTTTACCGCCCAACTGAGGGAGCATCGGCTTTGCAAGACATTCCTGTCGTCGCCATTCTGCTTTTCGCCTTTGCGGTTTTCGTAATCGTTCAAATCATTCGCACGCCAACGCGCAAAACCACCCCTCGCAGAACAAGCAGTTCCGATGCTGGCGTGACATTTGGTTTCGTTGGACATGACAGTTGCGATGGTGGCGGCGACGGAGGCGGAGGCTGCGACTGAACTCATTCCGCCGTCTCCCTTGACGCAAGCGTTTCAGCCAGTTCCGCGGCTTCACGGCGCAGCTTGCGGACCAGCTCCAGTTCAGACTGAAAGTCCACGTAGTGCGGCAGCTTGATGTGCTCCAGAAATCCAGTAGCTTGGATATTGTCTGAGTGGCTCAGGACAAACTCCTCATCCTGCGCAGGTGCCCCCAGATTCTCCTCTCCCAGTTCCTCCCAGCGCAGCGCGCGGTCAACCAGCGCCATAGCGATAGATTTGCGCTCCGACTGCCCGAAGACCAGCCCGTAGCCGCGGGTGAATTGCGGCGGCACCTTCTTGGAGCCCTTGAACTGGTTCACCGTCTCGCATTCGGTCAGTTCCACCTCTGCTACTTCAATGGCAAAACCCAACTCCGGGATCTCCATTTCCACCGGAACGGTGCCGATGCGCAGCTCTCCGACAAAGGCATGGTTGCGCGCATAGCCGCGCTGGGTGGAGTAGGCCATGCCCAGGATAAATCCCTCGTCACCGCGGGTCAGTGATTGCAGGCGCACTGCCCTGCCGGCCGGAAAGCCCATCGGTTCGCGCGTTAGATCGCCCGGCACGGCGTCCGAGATCGGCTCGCGCTCAATAATGTCCTCCCCCTGCAGGAAGGCAGTGATATGCGGCGTGGCTTGCTCACGAGGCTCGGCAACCGGGGCTTCAGGAACTTCACCGTCGGCGGCCAATTTGAAATCCAGCAAGCGGTGGGTGTAATCAAATGTCGGACCAAGCACCTGCCCGCCCGGCGCATCCTTAAAAGTCGCCGAAATTCGCCGGTCACAGGTCATCTCGCTGGTTTCCACCGGCCGGGAGTAACCGAACCGTGGCAAGGTAGTACGATAGGCGCGGATCAGGAAAATTGCCTCGATCAGATCACCTCGCGCCTGCTTTATTGCCAGCGCGGCAAGCTCGGGGTCGTACAAAGACCCTTCGGCCATCACCCGATTCACTGCAAGGCTCAGCTGCTCGCGGATCTGAGCGAGAGAAAGCTGCGCCACATCAGTATCACCCCGACGCTCTTCGGCGAGCCAGGCATGAGCGTTTGCAATGGCGCGCTCGCCACCCTTCACTGCTACATACATCGCCTAGGCCCCCACGGTGACTTGAGTTGACCGCGGAAGCGCCGCGATCTGCGATCCAGAGGAAAAGAAGAAGTCCAGTCCCAGCGGATACAAAGCTGCGTTGGCTTGGAACGCGGCAATTTCTGGCAACTGCATGGAAGCGGTTGATTTGATCCCCGGGCCGTTCAGTCCAGCATTCGGCACATTCAGGCTGCGCATTTCAACAATCAACGTGGCCGAGCGGTCGGGATATTCCGCGGTCCCGATGCGAAAGCGGCTGAGCGGCTGCAACTCTTGCCAACAACCCAAGGCAAAACCCGCCTGCTCAGCAGAAACGATCGGTGCGCCGGTGTGAAAAGCCAGCCAGCCGCGCAGAGCCTCGCTGTCCACATCAGGCGCTAAATACACGCCGGTTTCAGGATCGCACAAAGTCAGCAGAAGACTGCCTGCAGCAACCGAAATCCCCTCCGGCGGGGCTGCACCAGTTATCTCCTGCACCTTGCCGGGGCGTGCCATCGCGTTCATCGCCGCTCGGAAAGCTTGCGCAGCAGCGACCGGCGGATTGCTGAAGCCGCCCGTAAAAACAGTGTTCCGGGATTGCTGACACATCAGTCCTCTCCCCGTACCATCGTAAAAAACTCGACCTTGGTTGCGGCAGCCTTGGACGCGCGGGAAGTTTTCTTCGCCTGCCGCGCTTGTGCCAGCGGCACCAGCACTGCTGCGCTCAATGCCTCGGCAGCACCGGTTTGCATCAGCGCATCAATCTTGGCTGCAATCTCCGCTTTCCCCTTGCTCCGGCCTTGCACATAGCCATGGCCGACCGTGCCGTCGGCCAGCGAAAGAGCGCACCGGGTGACGGTCATTTCACCCAGATTGAACGGGGCGCCAGAACTCCCCATGCGACCGCGGACCATTACGCCGCCTGCTTCGGGCGCGCGCAGGAACTTAAAATCCGGGTCTACCCCGAAGTTCTTCCAAAGCTCGGTCAGCCGGGCTTCATCAGCACAAGCCAGCAAGCTCATCCAGCCTTTACGGTCTTCTGCTGAATCAAGGGTATTCATTTGTCTAAGCCTCTTGCTAAGCTGTCTACATCACCTATACAACTAGACAAATGTTATCCGAGTCGCCTTCTTCGGCGCAATACCAGAGTTGTGAAAGTTCCGTGACATGGCCCGCACCCCCGTCTGGAAATCCATTGCCATTGCCCTGACCGACGACATCGCGCAGGGCCGCTATGAAACCGGCGGCAAGCTGCCCGCCGAAGCACAACTGTCTGCGCGTTTCGGGGTGAACCGGCACACCGTGCGCAGGGCGCTAGCAGAAATGGCTGAGCAGGGTCTTGTTTTTCCCAGGCGCGGCGCCGGTGTTTTCGTGGCTGCGAAACCCACAGACTATCCAATCGGAAAGCGGGTGCGCTTTCACCAAAACCTCACCCGCGAAGGCCGCAACCCCGCCAAACAGATCCTGACTCTGGAGACGCGCATTGCTGCACCGCGCGAAGCAAATGCTCTGCAGCTGGATCCGGGTGCTGAGGTGCATGTCTATGACGGGCTGTCACTGGCAGACGGCCAGCCCATTGCATTGTTTCAGAGCATCTTTCCTGCGGACCGCTTTCCCGGGATTCTCGATGCCCTGCAGGAGCAGCATTCGGTCACCGCTGCGCTTCAGAAGCTTGGAGTTGAAGATTACACCCGGATCGAGACCCGGATCACCGCGAAGCTTGCAACTGCAATGCAGGCACTGCATCTCAAAATCGCCGAAGGCAGTCCAATCTTGCGCACAACAGGCGTCAATGCTGATCCTCAGGGGCAGCCTGTTGAGTTTGGCCGCACCTGGTTTGCCGGCGACCGGGTAACACTCACCGTGGGCCGCGAAACCTGAGGACGCACTCCATAAACACTAAGAGCCCCCCGCCAAAGGCAGGGGGCTCCGTTTAACCAGTTCAGATCAAATCACTTCTGGGCGTTAAAAACGAACAGCGTTTCCCCATTAATCTGGTACGCGTTGATCAGCTCCTTGGCCTTGTCCGAGACCAGCCATTCTTCAAGCTGTATTGCGAGACCATTCTTCACATGGCTGTGTTTCTGCGGATTTACAGGAATAAAAGCATACTGGTTGAACAAAACTGGATCACCGGCGAACAACAGGCTCAGCCCCGCCTTGTTGCCAAAATTCAGCCAACTGGCGCGGTCCGACATGATATAGGCATCCATGCCCGCAGCAGTGTTCAAAGCGGCTCCCATACCCGAACCTACAGCGCGGTACCACTCACCAAAGCCTTCTGGCGCCAGCCCCCCGGCCTTCCAGAGGCTAAGCTCCTTCTTATGGGTGCCGCTGTCATCTCCGCGGCTGACAAAAGCCGCTTTCGTCTCAGCAATCAATTGAAGCGCTTCGGCTGCATTTTCAGCGGCAGCAATCCCTGCATTATCGCCCTCGGGCCCGATAAGAACAAAATCATTGTACATGATCTCACGGCGGTGGGTGCCGTTGCCGCCTTCCAGAAACTTCTCCTCTGCCGGTTTCGAATGCACTAGGATCGCATCGACATCACCTGCCTCACCCAAGCGAATTGCCTGACCTGTGCCAACAACAAGCAGCTGCACATTCAGTCCCAAGTCCTTCTTGATCTCCGGCAAAAGAATCTCAGCCAAACCGGAATTATGAAAAGAAGTGGTCACCGCCATCTTCATGTCTTCCGCCATCGCGGCCGCGGCCCAAGCAAGGGAGGCGACTGCGCCCAAAATCAAATGTTTCATTCTACAATATCTCCATTCAGAAATGCGCGCGCCTGCGCGGTTTCAGGCCCGGCGAAAAACTCTGCAGCCGGGCTAAACTCGTGGATGCGGCCCTGCAGAACGAAGATCACTTCATCCGCCAGCCGCCGGGCCTGGCCCATGTTGTGGGTGGACATGATCAGCCGCGTACCACTGCCGGCGGCATGAACAAGAATTTCCTCAATCTCGCGGGTAGCCCTGCCGTCCAGCGCCGCACAAGGCTCATCAAGAAACAGCACTTGCGGCTCGCGCACGAGCGCTCGGGCCAACGCCAGTTTCTGCCTTTCACCGCCTGAAAGCATAGTGGCTTGACGCTCCAGAATTTCACCCAAGCCGACACGGGCGGCCCAATCCGCGGCCTGCGCGCGGGCCTGGCGGCGGCTCAAGCCAGTCAACCGCAGTGGATAAGCGATGTTTTCGATCACCGAACGCCGCATCATCACAGGGGTCTGGAACACGAAGGCCTGGTGTTTCTGCGCTTCCTCCAGCGGACAGGCCCAATCCAGGCTGCCGCCATTCATCCGAACAATGCCATGCAGCATCTTCAAAAGCGTAGTCTTACCCGCGCCATTCGGACCAATGATTATCGACGTGCCTTGTCCCCGCAGGGACAGATCAACCGGTCCTACCAGCACCTTGCCCCGGCGACGCACCTGGGCGCCTTGGGCGACGAGCGGGAACAATTGCATCACCAGCGTCCTTCGCTCTCAGTGCGGCCCAGCCAGTGGATTGCCAGATTGACCGCAACCGCCAGCGCAATCAGCACGAAGCCCAAGCCCAGGGCCATTGCAAAATCACCCTTTCCAGTTTCAAGTGCAATCGCCGTAGTCAGAACCCTAGTCGCATGGTCAATATTGCCGCCGACCACCATGATCGCACCCACTTCGCCAATCGCGCGGCCAAAGCCAGCCAAAGCCGCGGTCAGCAGCGCCCTGCGACCATCCCATAACAACGCCTGAACGCGCTGGAACTGGGTCGCGTTCATGGAGATCAGCAGGTCGTGATAGTCGCTCCACAATTCACGCAAGCTCTGATGCGCTACGGAAGCCACCAGCGGAACCACGATGATCACCTGCGCGATGATCATGGCAGTGGGAGTGAACAGCAGGCCAAAAACACCAAACGGTCCGGATCTGGACAAAAATACGTAGACCACCAGCCCAACGACAACAGGAGGAAGGCCCATCAACGCATTGAGCACCGCAATCGCAGCCCGTCGCATCCGGAACCGGCGCACGGCAAGGAAAGCTGCCAGCGGCAGCGCAATGGCACAGGCAATGGCCAGCGCAGAGAGCGTCACACGCAGCGAACGCAGGGTAATTTCCACCAGATCCGCGTCCAGCGTCACCAGCAGCAAAAAAGCTTGGCTCAGTCCTGCCCACAGATCATTCATAGTGTGTGGTCACTTTCCCAAAGGCCAAATTCCCGGCCGTTCTAACATGGCTTAGCGCGGCTCCAAATCACAGGAGAGGACGCCGGGACAGCCAAAAACGGCAAACCGGCTGGAAAATCATGCTTCAGATACCCATTTGATAAACAACGGGTTCACTGAGATGCCGCCTGTTAGCGCCAAACCACCGTATTTGGCTCCGTTTCCGCTCACACGCGCTTGCGCGGATGATATGAACATGAAACAACCCCCGCCCAAAGTGTCACCGCAGACGCAACCTTGAGGATACGCCATGTTCGACCTGCAATCCATGCGGGATCAGCTCGCCAACCATTACGATCTGGCCCCCAATCCGGCTCTGGCCGAACAAATGGCAGATGTCTACGCGCGCATGGACCGCGTGGTGAACCCCATCGAATGGGCCACGCATGCGCCTTATGTTGCAGCCATCCTGGAGTTGAAAAAGCAACGTAACGCGGTGATTCTGGCGCATAACTACATGACGCCCGAAATCTACCACGGCATCTCGGACGTGGTCGGCGACAGCCTGCAGCTAGCGATTGAGGCCACCCGGGTCGAGGCGGACGTGATTGTGCAATGCGGCGTGCATTTTATGGCCGAAACCTCCAAGATACTGAGCCCGGAAAAGACCGTGCTGATCCCTGATATGGAGGCAGGCTGTTCGTTGGCAGAAAGCATCACGGCCGAAGGAGTCGCGGAAATGCGCCGCCGCTACCCTGGTGCGCCAGTGGTCACCTATGTGAACACCACCGCCGAGGTCAAAGCCGCTTCTGACATCTGCTGCACGTCCTCCAACGCCGCGCAAATCGCTGCCGCGATGGAAGAAGACACCATCATCATGACGCCAGACCAGTATCTGGCCCAGAACATTGCCCAGCAGGTTCCGGAAAAGAACATCGTCTGGTGGGAGGGGTCCTGCATCGTGCATGAGCAATACACCGCCAAGGACCTGCGTGACTTCCGTGAATGGAACCCGGGCACACGGCTTATTGCTCACCCCGAATGTCCGCCAGATGTAGTGGCCGAGGCCGACTTCTCGGGCTCGACAAGCGGCATCGTCAAATACGTGACCGACGAAAAGCCGGAGAAGGCGCTGCTGATCACCGAATGCTCGATGGCCTCGAACATCGCCGACCAGCTGCCCGAGGTGGAGTTTGTCGGCCCCTGCAACATGTGCCCCTACATGAAAAAGATCACTCTGGAGAAGATTCTGTGGTCGCTGCACACCATGTCCGAGCCGGTCGAGGTTGACCCGGAGGTTGCGGACAAGGCCCGTGTCGCGGTGCAGCGGATGATCGACCTCAGCCAGAAACTGGGCATCTGACCCGTGACCGAAACAAGCCGTATCGTCATTGCCGGCGCAGGCCTTGGCGCACTCTATGCGGCGCTTGAACTGGCCCCACGGCCGGTTCTTGTGATTTCGCCCGAACCCTTGGGCGAAGGCGCAAGCTCGGCCTGGGCCCAAGGCGGCGTGGCGGCGGCAATGGCCAATCACGACACGCCAGAGGCGCATGCTGACGATACCCTGCAGGCCGGGGCCGGCACCGTCGACCCCGAGGTTGCCGCGATGGTCACACGGGTTGCACGCGAGCACATCATTGACCTGACCGAGCTTGGCACCCCCTTCGACCGCGATGCTGACGGCAACTATGTGATGAGCCGCGAGGCCGCCCATTCCGCCGCCCGAGTTGTGCGGGTGAAGGGCGACCAGGCGGGTGATCAGATCATGCAGACGCTGATAGCGGCCGTAGGCGCAGCCCCGTCTGTACAGGTGCTGGAGAACACCCAGGCCGTGCGGCTGGAAACAGACGGTGAAACGGTCACTGGCATCTGGATCACCCGCGCTGATACCCCCTCTGCTCCAGTGCTGATCAAATGCCCGGGTGTGCTGCTGGCTGGCGGCGGTTCCGGCGGGCTTTACGCCCATACCACCAACCCGCCCCGCATCCGCGGCCAAGTGATCGGTTTTTCGGCCCGTGCAGGCGCCCGCATCGCCGACCCGGAATTCGTGCAATTTCACCCCACCGCCTTTGACATCGGCGAAGACCCGGCTCCGCTGGCCACCGAAGCCTTACGCGGCGAAGGCGCGGTGCTGGTCAACGCGGATGGAGATCGATTCATGGTCCCGGCGCACCCGGATGCCGAACTGGCCCCGCGCGATATCGTTGCCCGGGCGATTTTTGCCGAAATGCAGGCAGGCCGCCGCCCGATGCTCGACACCCGCCATGCTTTGGGCGCTGAGGTGCTGTCTCGCTTCCCCACCGTTGCCGAAACCTGTGCCCGCGCGGGCATCGACCCAGTGGCGCAGCCGATCCCCGTTACCGTTGCTGCCCATTACCACATGGGCGGGGTCGAAGCCGACCTTCAGGGCCGCACCAGCCTGTCCAATCTTTGGGTCTGCGGTGAAGCCTCCTCCACCGGACTGCACGGCGCCAACCGGCTTGCCTCCAACGGTCTGCTGGAAGCACTTGTCTACGCCCGCAATGCGGCCCGGGACATTGCCGCCCTGGACCTTCCGGCAGAAGCCGCCGAAGTCCTCCCGGTATTCCCGGAAGGTGGCCAGGAGCTTGACCCGACAGCCGTGAACACCTTGCGCGAAGTGATGACCGCCCATGCTGGAGTCCGCCGAACCGCAAACGGCCTGCAACAGGCACTCGCCGCCATCGCCCGGCTTGAGGATGAACAGGCCGGAGATGAAAACTTCCTCAACATGTGCGCCACAGCGACGCTGATCGCTGCGGCAGCGCTCCAGCGTGACGAGAGCCGCGGCGGCCATTTTCGCGACGATTACCCCGAGGCCGATCCCGCACAGGCGCACCGCACCCGCATCACCCTGGATGAGGCCATGGCCATCCGCGCCAAGGTTCAAGAGGAGCTGACATGAGCACCCAATTCGCCACCCTGCCCGACCTGATCCTGGAACCGATGGTGCGCGCCGCACTGATGGAAGACCTGGGCCAGAACGGCGACGTGACCACCCGTGCGGTGATCCCGGCCTCTGCCACTTACTTCGCACGGCTGAACGCCCGCGAAGATGGCATGGTCTCCGGCATGCAGATCGCCCGCATCGCCTTTCACCTGGTGGATGCCGGCCTTAAAGTCGAAACTTTTCTGCCCGACGGCACCCCCTGTAAAAAGGGCGACACGCTGATGACCATCGAAGGCTCTGCTGCGTCGATCTTGTCAGGCGAGCGCGTGGCGCTGAACTTTGCCGGCCGTCTGACCGGCATCGCAACTCTGACCGCCGCCTTTGCGGCCGAAACCAAAGGCACCGCAACCCGCATCACATGCACACGCAAGACCACGCCGGGCCTGCGGATTGCCGAAAAACAGGCGGTGCTGCACGGCGGCGGGTACAACCACCGCTTCGGCCTGTCGGACGCAATCCTGATCAAGGACAACCACATAGCCGCCGCGGGCGGTGTCAAGGCAGTGCTGGAGGCAGCCAAGGACAACGTCAGCCACATGATGAAGGTGGAGATCGAGGTCGATACCTTGGATCAGCTGGCTGAGGTCATCGACACAGGCGGCGCGGACGTGGTCCTGTTGGACAATATGGACACACCCACCCTGATCAAAGCGGTGACACTGGCCAAGGGCCACGTGGTGACCGAAGCTTCCGGCAACATGCGGCTGGAGCGAATTGCTGAAGTCGCCGCAACCGGTGTCGACTATATCTCCTCCGGGGCGCTCACCCACTCTGCCAGCACGCTGGATCTCGGCCTCGATTTCTGAGCCGAAGAGCCGGGGGCAATCCCCGGCCTGCGAAATACGGCCTGCAGCCTTTATAATACCCCCCGCGGAATGGCCTCTTGCCACTCCTTGCTCACCAGCACGTCCTTGTTCGTCCCTTCATAGGCTGTGACCCTGCGCCAGAGGTAGAAATTATCCCGGTCACAGGTCATCTTGTTCTCGGTATCGATGGAGACCTGCCAGCCGCCGCGCTGGAACTCAAAATTCCAGTCGCTGGCAAATGCAGCCGCCGCCGGATCATCCGGGTGGATCTCGTAGTGCATCGTCACATGGCTGCCGGCACACATGCCGTGATAGGGATCCACGGCCTTTCCGTAGTCGTCAAAGGTATCCAGCACCAGCGCCCCATCCTCGCGGGTCCAGGTCTTGGAGGCACCGCCCGCCTCCCGCAGGATCTCGGATTTCAACACGGGATACCCGCGCGGCGCTCCCGGATTTTGCGGGCTGATCTCCTCCGTAACCCTGCGCTCCGGCAGCACCAGCGAGCAGCCGTCCAAATACAGTATCACTTCCGCTGCTTCTGGCGCAGGCCAGACAATCGGCCAGTAAGACGTCGATAATGCCAACCGCAGCACATGACCCGGCCGCAGGCGGTGAGCGCACTCATTCAATTCGATCTCAGCTTCGTAGCGTTCGCCCGGCACCAGCTTTTCCGGCATCTCGAATCCGTTCCGGCAGGCAAGGTTCAACGCCCTGAAGGTAATCCGCTGCGACACGCCCTCCGGGGATACATCGCACAGCCGCGCCACCAGTTGAGCAACCGGCTTGTCCACTGAGAAGGCTACCTTCACCCGCGGACGGCCCAGCATTTCCAGTTGTTCAGGCAATGGCGCCGTGTCGAAACAGGCCGACAAACTGTCATCCCCGGCCTGATCGCCTGCAAGTTCATTGTCAAACCGCATGCCCGGGCAGAAGTAGCCGCCCGCCTGCCCCACCGTTGCCGGGCTGCTGACCGCCAATGTGCCGCTTGCGGCGCTTTCTGCCAGCACGCCATCCCCCAGATGCATCACCCGCAGCTGAACATTGGGCGAGGGCCACTCTGCCTCTGCTGCCCAGCGGCCCTGACGTGGCTTGTTCTGCATGGTCGGGTTGAAATGCTCCTGAATGTAGACGCGGTAGTCCGGCAGAGCTTCGACCCCTGTCTCCTCACCCTTCAGCCACTTGCCGAACCAAGCCAGCACCTCACCATGGAAATCCGCCGGGTCCAGTTTGGCTATATGCGCGTAGCGGTGCTCCCAAGGACCGATCAAGGCTTTGGCAGGCACCGTCAAATTCGCAGCCAGCGCAGGCGGAGCATTCACATAGGCATCCGCCCAGCCAGTGATCGCCAAAACTGGAACCTGAATGGCTGACCAGTCCTCACACACAGAACCGTGCCGCCAGAAATCGCCCCGCGTCTGCTGCCGCAGCCATTCCGCAGCCATGAAGGGCATGCCTTCGATCCGCTTGATCCAATCTTCCCGCCAATCCTTGCGAAGCTCCGGATCTGAAGGGCGCGACTGATAGGCAAACATTTGGCTGCCCCAGTTCGCATTGTCGCTTAGCAGACAGCCTCCCATATAGTGAATGTCGTCGGAATAACGATCCACAGTCGAGGCGACCGAAACCACAGCCTTCAGTGCGGCCGGGCGGCGAAACGCCAGTTGCAGCCCATTGAAGCCGCCCCAGCTGATGCCGATCATACCAATGTTGCCGTCACACCAGTCTTGAGCAACCATCCATTCCAGCACAGCTTCGCCGTCGCTAAGCTCCTGATCTGAGTATTCGTCATCGAACACTCCATCGCTGTCACCGGTGCCTGCAATGTCCACCCGCAGGCACGCATAACCTTCGGCGGCAAAGACCGTATGCGTAGTCTCATCCCGCGGTGCTGTGCCGTCACGTTTGCGGTATGGAAGGTATTCCAGGATTGCTGGAAAGGGTCCCTCGCCTTCAGGCAGCCACATGCGGGCCGCCAGCCTGCGCCCGTCGGGCAGGGAAATCCAGGTGTTTTCAGTGATGCTGTATGCACCGGGCATGGGCATTTCCTTTGACTGTTGTTTGCGTCCGCCTTTGCCCGCACCTTCGCCAAATCCGCGCCTGCTGCAAAGTGAGCGTTCCTGCGCGAATGTAAGCGAGTTTACGCGCGTTCAGGTCTTAACCGCGCAAGTCAGGTCAGCTGTTTCGGCAGCTTGGGTGCCGATTTTTCCAATGACAGCTCTGCCTCTGAAAATTTCCAAGGACCACGCACGCCCGGCACGCCCTCCGGCGCAATTTGCATGCCCCTGTGCCTGATTTGCGGGTCCTCAAAGGCTTGCCCAATGGTGTTGATCGGTCCAGCCGGCACAGTTGCTGCCTCCAGCGCGGCCAGAAGCTCCGTTTGCGACCAATCAGCCAGCACCGCTTCAAGGACAGCAGTCAATTCCTTTCGGTTTGCCACCCGCAGCTGATTGGTTTGAAAGCGTGCATCGGATTTCGCTTCAGGCAATCCAAGGACATCACACAGCCTTTGAAACTGGCCATCATTTCCAACCGCCAGGATAATATGACCGTCACCGACCGCCATCACCTGGTAAGGCGCGATATTGGGGTGGTCGTTGCCCAGCCGAGACGGGCTTTCGCCGGTCGCCAAATAATTCATAGCCTGGTTTGCCAGCAGCGCCGTTGCGCAATCCATCAAGGACATATCCAGGTGTTGGCCTCGCCCCGTTGTATGGCGATGCTCCACCGCAGCCAGAATGCCAATAGTCCCATAGAGCCCTGTTACGATGTCGGTGATCGCTACTCCTACTTTCTGCGGCTGACCATCCTGCGCGCCGGTGATCGACATCAGCCCGGACATTCCCTGCAGTAGGAAGTCGTAACCTGCACGCGACGCATAAGGCCCGTCCTGGCCAAATCCTGTGACCGAACAATAAATCAGCCGCGGATTGATCTTGGAGAGCGTCTCGTAATCGAGCCCGTATTTTTTCAGCCCGCCAACCTTGAAGTTTTCAATCAGGATATCGGCATCCTGGACCAGTCTGACGACTGCCTGCCTGCCTTCTGCTGTCCTGAAATCAGCTGTCACGCAGTCTTTCCCACGGTTGGCGGCATAGTAATAAGCGGCTGACTTGTCGCCATCCCGCTCGATGAAAGGCGGGCCCCACTTGCGGGTATCATCTCCGTCGGGGCTTTCCACTTTTTTGACCTCGGCACCCAGATCTGCCAACGACTGACCAATCCACGGCCCGGCCAGGATACGGGCAAGTTCGACCACTTTCAGGCCTGCAAGCGGCTTCATCGGCATTCCTTCCTATCGGAAACTGTATTCTTCCCGATATGCTTAGTCCCTGCCGCGCCCCCTGGCAACATTTGATCAAATTGCACTTTTAAGACGCAAGACTCCCAGTTCTGCAAAATCCGTGCGGCTATGCTCCCGCTAACCAAATTTTCTGTAGCCCTTAGGCAGCCAGCATGTTAGCGATAACGAAACTTAATCTGCCCCTAGGCCAGCAGAGGGAATTGAATTGCCGCGCCCTTGGCGGCACAATGCTCTGGCCTTTCGGCCCCAATGGAACAGCGATGTAATATCAATGGTTTCCCGCGTCATCCCAGTTGATCCTTTTGACCTCGTGCTGTTTGGCGCGACCGGTGACTTGGCCCGCCGTAAAATCCTGCCCGCCTTGTTTCATCGCTTTCAGATCGGCCAGTTCAGCAGTGACTGCCGGATCATCGGCACTTCGCGCAGCGAACTGACTGCTGAAGAGTTCCGCAATCAAACTGCAGATGCGATCCGCGAATTCGGACAGGAAGTAGAGACCACACCCAAGGAGATCGCTTCCTTCACCGCGCTGCTGGACTATGCTGCCGTTGATGCCCGCGGCGATGCCGGGTGGGATGAGATCCGCGAAAAACTGCGTGACGACGCAGTGCGCGCTTTCTACTTGTCAGTTGGCCCGTCGCTGTTCACCGACATCGCCCGCCGTCTCAGCGAGACCGGGATCGCAACTCCTGAAAGCCGCATTGTTCTGGAAAAACCCTTTGGCCACGACCTTGCTTCAGCTAAGGCTCTGAACGCTGCTCTCCGAGAACATTTCGAAGAACAGCAAATCTACAGGATCGACCATTACCTGGGCAAGGAGACAGTGCAGAACCTGATGGCTCTGCGCTTCGCAAACTCGCTGTTCGAGCCGCTTTGGAATTCTTCCCACATCGACCATGTGCAAATAACCGTGGCCGAAAGCATCGGCGTTGAGGGGCGCGGCGAGTATTATGACAAATCCGGTGCCATGCGGGACATGGTGCAAAACCACCTGATGCAGCTTCTCTGCCTGACGGCGATGGAACCGCCCGCGCAGTTTACCCCCAACTCGGTACGGGACGAAAAGGTCAAGGTGATCGAGGCGCTGCGCCCGGTGCCACAGGCCAGCATTGCCCGCGGCCAGTACCGTAGCAGAAACAGCGGCCTGAACGGCGATGGCTATCGCGATCATGCTGGCAATGCAGCCAGCCGTACTGAAAGCTACATTGCTCTCAAGGTTGAGGTGGCGAACTGGCGCTGGGCAGGCACCCCTTTCTACTTGCGCACCGGCAAGCGTCTACGCGAGCGGGTGAGTGAGATCGCCGTTTACTTCCGCGACCCGCCGCACAATATTTTCGAAGGTTCAGGGCCTGTGCATGGAAATGTGCTGGTGATCCGGCTGCAGCCCGATGAAGGCATCACGCTGAAAACTACCATCAAGGATCCGGGCCCCGGCGGCATGCGGCTGACAGGTGCAAACCTGGACATGACCTTTGCCGATGAACTGGCGGAATCGGGACGCCCGCAGGACGCCTATGAGCGCCTGATCATGGATGTGATCCGCGGTAATCAGACACTTTTCATGCGCGGGGACGAGGTTGAGGCCGCCTGGGCCTGGGCTGACCCGATCATTGGCGGCTGGCAGGAAGCGGGCGACACACCGCAGCCCTATGACAGCGGCAGCTCCGGACCCGATGACTCGCTCCTTCTCATCCATCGCGACGGCCGCCGCTGGCGCAGCATCGGAGCATAAGATGAATACCCTCTCCTCCGCCCTCGCAAATGACAGCAAAGGCACGACATGACCCTGAATTCCACTTTGGCAGCCGTCACGGAGCGCATCTTCTTGCGCAGCGAAGCGACCCGCACCGCCTACCTGGAGCGGATGCGCGCTGCAAAGGGCAAAGGACCGGCCCGGGCGCATCTCAGCTGCTCCGGTCAGGCCCATGCCTATGCGGCTTCCGGTACAGATCAGCAAACGCTGGCAGAAGGAAGCAAGGGGCATCTAGGGATTGTCACTGCCTATAACGACATGCTGTCGGCACATCAGCCGTTTGAAACCTATCCTGCGCTGATCCGCGATGCGGTGCGCAAGGCAGGCGGCACCGCGCAGGTGGCCGGCGGGGTGCCTGCGATGTGCGACGGGGTCACTCAGGGCGAAGCTGGCATGGAACTCAGCCTGTTTTCCCGCGACACCATCGCCATGGCAACAGGCGTCGCGCTCAGCCATAACGTCTTCGACGCGACGGTGTTTCTCGGCGTTTGCGACAAGATTGTGCCGGGCCTCGTGATCGGCGCCCAGGCTTTTGGCCATATCCCGGCAGTATTCCTTCCCGCAGGACCAATGACCAGCGGCCTGGCCAATGACGAAAAGGCACAGATCCGCCAGAAATTCGCTGCAGGAGAAATCTCACGCGAGGAGCTCCTGAAGGCAGAAATGGCTGCCTACCACGGCCCCGGAACCTGCACCTTCTATGGCACTGCCAACACCAACCAGATGCTGATGGAGTTCATGGGACTGCATCTGCCCGGCTCCTCTTTCGTCAATCCCGGCACGCCCCTGCGCGAGGCACTTACGGTTGAAGGCGCCAAGAGGGCGCTGTCGCTCAGCGCCCTTGGCAACAACTACACCCCTGTCTGCGATGTGCTGGACGAAAAGGCCTATGCCAACGGCATTGTCGGGCTGATGGCCACCGGCGGCTCCACCAATCTTCTGATCCACCTCATTGCCATGGCGCGGGCGGGCGGCATTCTCCTCGACTGGCAGGATTTTGCGGAACTCTCTGAGTCTGTGCCGCTGCTGGCGAAAGTTTATCCCAATGGCTTGGCCGACGTGAACCATTTCCACGCCGCAGGCGGGCTGGGCTACATGATTGGCGAGCTGCTGAAGGCGGGGCTCCTGCACCCGGACACCCGGACAGTCGCGGGTGAAGGGCTGGAGACCTATACGCAGGAGCCGTTCCTGTCGGAGGATGGGCTCACCTTCCGCCCCGGCCCGGGGCAAAGCCTGAACGACGCAGTGCTGCGCCCCGCGGATGCGCCCTTCCAGAAGACCGGCGGGCTGAAGCGGCTGACCGGCAATCTTGGCACCTCTGTCATCAAAGTCTCGGCAGTCGCGAAAGAACACCAAGTGGTCGAAGCCCCAGCCCGGGTCTTTCACGACCAGGAAGAGGCCAAGGCCGCCTTCAAGGCGGGCGAATTGACCGGCGACGTAATTGTAGTGGTCCGCTTTCAAGGGCCAAAAGCCAACGGCATGCCTGAACTGCACAGCCTGACGCCATTCCTCGGTATCCTTCAGGGCCGCGGCCAGAAGGTGGCTCTGGTCACCGACGGGCGGATGTCCGGCGCTTCCGGCAAAATCCCGTCGGCAATCCATGTGGTGCCGGAAGCCTTGGATGGCGGCCCGATTTCCCGGATCCGGGATGGCGATCTCCTCCGGCTCGATGCGGTTAAGGGCACCCTCGAAGTCCTAACTGAGACAGCGCTGAACCGCCCCCCTGCTACTGCCGACCTCAGCGCATATCAGCACGGCACCGGCCGCGAGCTGTTTTCCCTTTTCCGCCGTTCGGTTGCCTCGGCCGACGAAGGCGCCAGCGTATTTGGAGTTTGAATGATGCGGATCATCCCTAAGGAAGCCAGCCTGCGCACCTGCGAGATCTGCGCCCTGGCGCCAGTGATGCCGGTGCTGGTGGTGGAGGACGCATCCCATGCCCGTCCCCTTGCCGAAGCACTGGTGGCAGGCGGGCTGCCCGCCTTGGAAGTCACCCTGCGCACCGGTGCGGCGCTGGATGTTATCCGCGAGATGGCGCAGGTGAAAGGCGGTGTTGTCGGAGCCGGCACGCTGATCACCCCCAAAGACGCCGAAGCCGCCAAGGATGCAGGCGCCCAATTCGGTGTTTCGCCCGGTGCCACTGACTATTTGCTGGATGCCTGCGAATCCATCGGCCTGCCCCTGCTTCCAGGAGCGGCCACCGCAACTGAGGCAATGCGCCTCCTGGCCCGCGGCTACGGTATGCTGAAATTTTTTCCGGCAGAAGCATCCGGCGGCGCCCCCGCTCTTAAGGCCCTCGGCGCACCCCTGCCGCAGATATCCTTCTGCCCCACTGGTGGAATCAGCCCGGCCAATGCAGAAAGCTACCTGAGCCTTGGCAATGTGGTCTGCGCCGGCGGCAGCTGGGTCGCTCCCAAGGATCTGGTTCAGTCTGGCAACTGGAGCGCAATTGAGGACCTGGCCCGCAAGGCTTGCAGGCTGGGCAAAGACTGATTTGAGCACACTCTTGCCATTGGTGAACAGCTAGCAGCACTGCGTCAGCAGTTGTTTTGGCGGTCCAGTAGCCCCATGTTTCCCATAAGCAATCAGAACCAAAGGTACGATCCATGGCAGAGGCTTCGACACTTCGTCCCGCCGTTCAGGTCGATATTGTTTCAGACGTCGTCTGCCCATGGTGCGCGGTGGGCTATAACCAGCTTGCCATTGCCGCCCAGCGCGCTGGCGTTGCACTCGACATCAGCTGGCAACCGTTTGAGCTGAACCCGGACATGGCACCCGAAGGCGAAAATCTGCGGGAACATCTTGCAGCAAAGTACGGCAGCACGGCCGAGCAATCGTCACAAGTGCGAAAACAGCTGACTGAATTGGGGGACGCTCTTGGTTTCACATTCCGCTTTTTTGACGGCATGCGGATCTACAATACCTTTCAAGCCCACCAGATAATCGAATGGGCGAGTGAGCGCGGCAAGGGCCACGAGATGAAACAAGCGCTTCTCAGCGCATACTTCACAGATGGCGCGGACGTCTCAGACCCGGATGTCCTGGCAGAGACCGCGGAAGCTATCGGATTAGCAGGATCCGAGGCCCGGACGGCACTTGAGAGCCGCTCCTACGCTGACACTGTCCGCCAGCGTGAAGCGTTCTGGACTGGTCAAGGTGTTCGCGGAGTTCCCGCCATGGTATTCAATCGCCGCCACCTGGTGGCCGGCGCGCAGGGCGTGGAAAACTATGTCAGCCTTCTGGAGCAGCTTAGATGGTCCGGAACCTCTTTCACCTGACTGCCGCGCCGGCCCGATAAAGGACTACTCTGCAGGCAGGCACTGAGCGATGGCTGTTTCCAGCTTATCCACCACTTCAGCGATCTGTTCATCTGTGATGATGAATGGAGGCGCCAGCAGGATATGGTCGCCGTTCCGGCCATCCCGCGTGCCTGACATCGGATAGCAGATCAGGCCAGCCTGAAACGCTGCCTTTTTGATTTTTCCTGCCAAACCCAGTGCCGGATCAAACGGAGCCTTGGTCTCGCGATCAGCGACAAGCTCCACTCCGCGGAACAGCCCCCGTCCACGGATGTCGCCAATATTGGGGTGCTGTCCCAGACGTTCTTCCAGCGCAGCCTGCAGTTTCTCTCCCATCTCGGCACAGCGCGGCACCAAACCGCGCTCCAGCATCGCCCTGACCACAGCAAGCCCCGCCGCTGTTGCCACCGGGTGACCGATATAGGTGTGGCCATGCTGAAAAAATCCGGAACCACACTCAATCGCCTTATAAGTCTGCCTGGTGCACAGAATAGCGCCAATAGGCTGGTAGCCCGCCCCCAGCCCCTTTGCGATGCAGAGAATATCAGGCGCCACGCCGTCGGCCTCGCAAGCGAAAAGATACCCAGTGCGCCCCATGCCGCACATAACCTCGTCAAGTATCAGCAGCACGCCATATTGGTCGCAAATCTCACGAATGCGTTTGAAGTAGCCCTCCACCGCGGGCACTGCACCAGAGGTTGCTCCAACCACCGGCTCCGCCATGAAAGCCATCACGGTATCAGGCCCCAGGCGGAGGATTTCCTCTTCCAGCTCATTGGCAACCCGCTGGCCGTAGTCATAGCTGCTCTCGCCCTCTGCCTTGCCCACGTATTCATAGCAGGGCGAGATGTGAGAGATTTCGATCAGGAGCGGCGCAAATTGTGTCCTGCGCCATTCATTGCCACCCGCAGCCAGCGCACCAAGAGTGTTTCCGTGGTAGCTTTGTTTGCGAGCAATAAGATGCCGGCGCTGCGGCTCGCCGCGCTCCAGATGGTACTGGCGGGCGAGTTTGATTGCAGCCTCTGTAGCTTCGGAGCCGCCGGAGACGAAATAAACCCGGTCAATGTCACCGGGTGCATTGGCGACCAGCAGGTCCGCCAGTTCCTCGGCGGGTTCGGAGGTGAGGAAACCAGTGTGGGCAAAGGCCAGTTTGCCCACTTGATCCTGCACTGCCTGAATGACATCGGCGTCGGAATGCCCCAAGCAGGACACCGCTGCGCCGCCGGAACCGTCGAAATAGCGCTTGCCTTCCGCGTCAATCAGATAGCAGCCGTCGCCTGCAACAGCGGTGGGCAGGTCAGCCTTGGTGTGGCGGGGAAAGACGTGAGACATGTTCAGCACTCCTTGAGGCGATGGCCCGCGTCCCGCGCGGCCTGGGCGAAGGCGGCAACTGAGGCTGCATTGTCTGCCAGCAGCCCGCCCTCAGGTGTTTCGATGTTATTCTCGAATCCGATTCGCACATCCCCGCCTGCAGCCACTGCGGCCAGCAGGCAGGCGTGCTCGTTCCGGCCGAAGGCGCAGGCAGTCCAGTTCAGGCGCAAATCCGCCGCAGCGTCACAGAAGACAGCCAAGCCTTCGGGCCGGGCAAGAACCGGGGGGGTGTAATTGCCCAGAACAAAAATGGCATCGCGCATAATGCCCGGCACGGTGCCGTCCTGATACCAGGCACGCAACTGGGCGATGCAGTCAGGACCGTACAATATGTGTTGGAGCTTGGTACCTGCTTCCCGGCAAAACGCATAGGCCTGACTGGCCAATTGCGGGTCACGGGCCATTTCCCGGACTGAAACCGAAGCTGCGGCCGGACGCAAAGCCTTCAGGCAGTCAAATTGGGCGGCCACATCATACAAGCACGCACTTTCCGTAGTGATCTGAACCGCCATTGCGGGCACACTTTCCCGAACTGCATCAATGGCTTCACGATAGCGGCCCGCATCAAGCGAATGCCGCCCGGTATCATCGCGCACGTGCAAATGCAGGCTTTGAGCACCCGCAGCAAAACAAGCCGCCGCCACTTCAGCCGTTTGCTGCGGCGTACAAGGCAACTGCGGGTGATCCGCGCGTGTCCGCCGGGCACCATTTGGGGCCACCATCAAAGTAAACTTTGCCACGGGTGTTCTCCTTTTCGGCCATACTGCCGCCGCTTGCATATTAAACACCTGCACAAGCTGGCATCATGATACAGATAAACTCAACGAGGCAATTCCATAACATTTGCTCTTTCAGGGTCAGCCCTCGGCTGCACCTCGCCAAGGAACCGGAATGCCCCGCCTCTGGACCTAAGCAAGCACATTCTCTGGCCCTAACGAATTCCCGGATTCTGACGTTTCTGGTACATAATACGCCTCAGAAGCCCTGTAGGGTTCCGGGCAGCCTGATTCACTTCTAACGCCGAAAGGACATGTCATGGACGGCACGTTCAACGAAAACGATCTCTCCCGCGTGGTCGAGGCCGACAAGGCCCACATGTGGCACCACCTGTTCCAGCACAAGGCGCTGGAAACCACTGACCCGCGCATCATTGTCGAGGGCAAAGGCATGCGCGTCTGGGATCAGAACGGCAAGGAGTTCCTGGACGCGGTTTCCGGCGGTGTGTGGACTGTCAACGTGGGCTATGGCCGCGAAAACATCTGCAAGGCCGTCTATGACCAGCTGATGAAGGTCTGCTATTTCGCCAACTCCGCAGGCTCCATCCCTGGCGCACTGTTTGCCGAAAAGCTGATCGAGAAGATGCCGGGCATGACCCGCGTCTACTACACCAACTCCGGATCCGAGGCGAATGAGAAAGCCTTCAAGATGGTCCGCCAGATCGCCCACAAGAAATACGGCGGCAAGAAAACCAAGATCCTGTACCGTGACCGCGACTATCACGGCTCCACCTTGGCGACCATGTCGGCAGGCGGCCAGGATGAGCGCAACGCGCAGTACGGCCCATTCGCGCCTGACTTCGTCCGCGTGCCCCACTGCATGGAGTACCGTAAGCATGAGCTGGGACTGGAACATCTGTCCGGCCGCGAGTTCGGTATTGCCGCAGCTGACGCAATCGAAGAAGTCATCCTGCGCGAAGGCCCGGAAACCGTCGGCGCCCTGTGCCTGGAGCCGGTGACCGCAGGCGGCGGTGTGATCGAAGCACCGGAAGGCTACTGGGAGCGCGTGCAGGAGATCTGCAAGAAGTACGACGTGCTTCTGCACATCGACGAAGTGGTCTGCGGCGTCGGCCGCACCGGCAAATGGTTCGGCTACCAGCAGTACGGCATAAAGCCGGACTTCGTGACCATGGCCAAAGGCGTTGCCTCCGGCTATGCGGCAATTGCCTGCATGGTCACCACTGAGGAAGTCTTCAACATGTTCAAGGAAGACGCGTCCGATCCGATGGGTTACTTCCGCGACATTTCAACCTTTGGCGGCTGCACCGCAGGTCCCGCAGCTGCGCTGGAAAACATGCGCATCATCGAAGACGAGAACCTTCTGGAAAACTGCGCAGCCATGGGTGAGCGGATGCTGAACAACCTGCGCGCTTTGCAGGAAAAGCATGCCGTGATCGGCGACGTCCGCGGTAAGGGCCTGTTCCTGGGCGCTGAGCTGGTGCAAGACCGCGAAACCAAGGAGCCGGTGGAAGAGAAACTGGCCCAGCAAGTTGTCGCGGAATGCGGCGCGCAGGGTGTGATCATCGGTGTCACCAACCGCTCGCTGCCCGGCCGCAACAACACCCTTTGCTTCAGCCCCGCGCTGATTGCCACCGCCGATGACATCGACGCAATCTGCGATGCGGTCGACAAAGCACTGACCAAAGTATTCGGCTGACAACTTCTCCCTGTTGGACGAAAAACTGCGCCCCGGAATCCGGGGCGTTTTCTTTTGCGAAACGCGAGACAATGCTGCCAATGGCCTGCTGCTGGGCAGCTGGCCCCGGCGCAGTGGGTTCAAATGAACTCCGTTGCCGGTCCGGAGGGAGGCTCGAGTCACCGTGACTTCCTTTGGACGGGAAACGGCGCCGCGCGTCAGCGCGGCGCCCGCTTTTGGAATTTTCAGATCAGCTGGAATAGAATGCCAGACAGAATCGCGCCGCTTACTCCCAGTCCCAGATAGGCGGCAAATACTTTTGGCTTGACCAGCGACCAGACCGCGGCCATGGCAGGAATTGAGCTGACCGCGCCTGCCACCATAAAGGCCATCGCCGCACCCGCGCTCATTCCCTGCTCCATCAGACCAGCCAGAAGCGGTGGCGCTACATAGGAATTGAGGTAGGCTGGCATCCCGACCAGAGCCGCAACGGCAATTGGCAGCACACCATCCCCGCCGACAAGTCCGGCAATCACTCCGGCCGGCACGTAGTGGACTAAAACAGACTCCAGCACATAAGCCAGCGCCAGCCATTTCAACAGGAACAGGCCGTTTGAAACGAACTCCCTGCGAAAGTTCGCCCGTCGCTCTGCCTCAGTCCAGAAACTCCAGTTTGGCCTGGCATCCGTACTCGTGCTGCCACAACCGCAGCAACTTCTGGGCTTCTGATGCCGTAGAGGGCTGGCAAAGACGCCCTGCCCACGCAACAGCTTGATGGCAAAACCGCCAAACAGCCCCAAAGCCACTGCAGCCACTGCCTTACCGATGGCGAATGGCCAGCCCAAAGCGCCCGCCGTGATTAACAGCGTCGGCGGGTCAATCAGCGGTGAGGACAGCCAGAACGCCATCACCGCCGACAACGGCGCACCGAGCGACAGAAGCCCTGCAATGAACGGAATCACCTCGCAAGAGCAGAAGGGTGCCAAGCCGCCAAACAAAGCGGCTAGGAAGATCATCCTGGTTTCACGGCCTTCAAAAGCGCGTGCAACCATCGTCTCGGCCCCTGTTGCCTTGAGATAGGCCAACAGCAGCACTGCAAACAGGATATATCGTGCTGTGCTGCCCAGTGCCGCCAGGGTGAACTCCAGAACAGATCGGAAGTTGCCCGGATCAAGAATTGCCACAGCTGCCAGCAATGCGACGCTTAGCGTCCAAGGTGTTTTCAGCCAGCGGCGCAGCATCTTCACAGTGTGGGGTTGCTGTGTCAGTTCAGCCATCGCTTGCATCCCTCGTGCCTGCATCCACGCAGCATTCCTGCAAGATGAAGCCCGCAAGCGCCTCTAGCCGCCCATAATCGGCCCGGCAGACGGTGCTGCGCCCGTCGCGCGCCTGCCCGATCACGCCCGCCGCGGTCAGAAATCTCAGATGGTGAGCCAGAGTCGAAGGCGCGATACCGGTGCGGCTCTGAACTTCTCCGACAGTCAGCCCGCTGTCTCCAGCCCGGATCAGGCATCGCAGAACCTGCAAGCGTGCTTCGGACCCCATGGCTGCGAAGCCTTGAGCAGCTTCTTCCCACTCCATAATCTCAACTCCAATCGATTCGATAAAACTAGTTTTATAGCCTTAACGCCAAGTTTCAAGAGGAGACAGGTTCCTGCCAAGCTAGAGCTGCAGGTGGATATGATCATCGTGCCGCGCAGCACGGCACCCCTGAAAGCGCAGTTTGCCGGAACTCACCCCAAACCGGCTTTGCAGATGCGGCTCAAGAAAGACTTTTCTGACCCTGCCGTCTGCAGCCAGAACCCGCAGCAGATGACGGGTGCGGTCCGCATCGACCTCCAAATCCCGCCACAATACCTGCAGCGCCTGTAGGTCCCAGCGCAGTGACAGCCAGGCAGCCGGGCATTCCGACACTCCCTGTTCAAAGGCAAAATAGCCGATCGGAGACCGGACCGCCTTGGGCCTATAGCCTGATGCGTCGGAATAATAGAAAGCGATATCCGCTTTGCGCCCGTCACTATGTGACAAGTGCGGAAGCAGCGGAAAGCCGGCCAGAAAAGGGAAATTTGCATCTAGCACCAGCGTAACGGTACCGGGATAAGCTGTATCAACCGCTGTCGCAGTTTCCTGCAGCACCTCGGCCAGCTCCGGTGTCACAAAGTTCCGGTTTAACAGGCAAAAATACCAAGACTGCATCTGCAGAGGGCCCTGCTGCCAGCAGCTGAGCGCAACCCGCCCGAAGTGCGGAGCGGTCCAGATGGCCGAAAGGCTGAGACCCAAGTAAAGAACCAGGAATGCTGCAAGCCTGCGCCGGAACATAAGCGCCACTAACCAAGCAATCCCGCCGAGTTGTGTGAGAAGGGTTAATAGAAGGGTAAATGCTAAGTGGCCAATGATTTTCAACATGCGGCAAACTGGCACTGCCCGCCCGGCCAGTACAAGGCGCAGATTCCACTAAACTGGCCCTAAGTCCAGATTGCACCCCACTTAAGTCCACTCTAAGGTGCCTGCATGGCCATTTCCGTTGACACCTTCTTTCTGAACCCGGACGCGCAGGGAACACTGCAGGCGCAGATTCAGGAAATGATTGCCGAGGGTATCTTGTCCGGCCGCTTCCGGGTTGGCGAGAAGCTGCCTTCCTCGCGCAAACTAGCCGCGCATCTGGGCATCAGCCGGATCACCGTGACGTTAGCCTATACAGAACTTCTGGCGAACGACTATCTCACCTCTCGCGGGCGTTCAGGGTATTTTGTCTCCGACAATGCGCCCGTACCGCCCTCCTATACACCGCAACAAAAATCCGGCGATACTGTGGACTGGGGCAAGGTGATGTCACGCAGCTTTACAGGCGGCGACACCCCCCGCAAACCGCAGGACTGGCGCGACTACCGGTACCCATTCATCTACGGACAGGCGGACGCCTCGCTGTTCGATCACGCCAATTGGCGGCTTTGTGCGCTGCGCGCCTTGGGGCAAAAAGATTTCTCTGCCCTGGCCAATGATTACTTCGATCAGGACGACCCGCTGCTGATCGAGTATATCGCCCGCCATACACTGCCACGGCGCGGTATCACGGCACGGCCGGAGGAAATTCTGATCACGCTGGGCGCCCAAAACGCACTGTGGATCACCTGCCAGCTTCTGCTGAACCGCGGACGCCGCGCAGCTGTTGAGGACCCGGCCTACTACACCTTACGTGACCAGGTAGTGCAAACCAGATGCCAGGTCGACTGCATTCCGGTGGATGACTGCGGCCTGCCACCCGGCAGCATCCCTGATGACACCAATGTCATCTTCTGCACTCCCAGCCACCAGAGCCCGACCACATTCACAATGCCAATGGAACGCCGCAAGGAACTGCTGCGGCGTGCCAGCGAAATCGATGCCGTGATTGTCGAGGACGACTACGAGTTCGAAATGTCCTTCCTCGGCGCGCCCTCACCGTCACTCAAGTCGCTCGACACTGAAGGTCGGGTTATCTACGCGGGCAGTTTTTCCAAGTCGCTGTTCCCAGGCCTCAGGCTCGGCTACTTAGTCGGCTCTGAACCGTTTATCCGGCAGGCCCGTGCGTTGCGGGCAAGCGTGCTGCGGCACCCTCCTGGCCACGTTCAGCGCACAGTTGCCTATTTTCTTTCACTCGGCCACTACGACGCACAAATCCGCCGCATCGCCAAGGTCCTGCACGACCGGCGCGCCGTGATCGAGGATGCAATCCGCAAATACGATCTGACTATCGCCGGCGTCGGCAGCTTTGGTGGTTCCGCCCTTTGGATGCAGGCACCTGAGAATGCCGATACCACCGCAGTTGCCGAAAGGCTGCGCGAAAAAAGCGTGATCATTGAACCTGGCGCGCCCTTCTTTGCCGCCGAACGCCGCAAGAAAAACTACTACAGACTGGGCTATTCCTCGATTCCTGCAACGCGGATTGAACCGGGTCTGGCCCTGCTGGCTCAAGCGCTTGAACAGCCCTAACCTGCACGCTCGCCTAAAAATCAAAAATGATACGAATAGTATCATCAGGCGATACGAATAATTTCGAACGCCGAATAGGCGTGAACGGCTGAACCTTATGTGAAAATCCTGCTTAGCTATTTTCATAAGTCCAATTTTGGACCTACTCCAGCATTCCAACTGGCCCTAACCGGACACCCCAGCGCCCCCTAAACCAGAGTCAACTCCCGGCACTTTGGCCCGGGCGGATTATGCGTCTCACTCAGGAGCAAGACCCATGAAAATGACCACCGAAGAAGCCTTCGTCAAAGTGCTTCAGATGCACGGCATCGAGCATGCCTTTGGTATTATCGGCTCGGCCATGATGCCGATCTCCGACATCTTTGAGCCGGCGGGCATCACCTTCTGGGATTGCGCACACGAAGGCTCCGGCGGCATGATGGCAGACGGCTACACCCGTGCCACCGGCAAAATGTCGATGATGATCGCCCAGAACGGCCCCGGCATTACCAACTTCGTGACCGCGGTAAAAACAGCTTACTGGAACCACACCCCGCTGCTGCTGGTTACCCCGCAGGCAGCAAACAAGACCATGGGTCAGGGCGGTTTCCAGGAAATGGAACAAATGCGCATGTTCGCCGACTGCGTCTGCTACCAGGAAGAAGTGCGTGACCCGTCCCGTATGGCTGAAGTCCTTAACCGCGTGATCATGCAGGCCAAGCGCAACTCCGCTCCGGCCCAGATCAACGTGCCGCGCGACTACTTCACCCAGGTTGTCGACATCGATCTGCCGGCAGTTGTCGACTTTGAACGCCCCGCAGGCGGCACAGACGCAGTCAACGAAGCCGCCGAACTGCTGTCGAACGCGAAATTCCCGGTCATCCTGAACGGTGCCGGCGTTGTCATCGGCGGCGCGATCCCGTCCTCGATGGCCCTGGCCGAGCGCCTGGACGCCCCGGTCTGCGTTGGTTACCAGCACAACGACGCCTTCCCCGGCTCGCACCCGCTGTTTGCTGGCCCGCTGGGCTACAACGGCTCCAAGGCCGGCATGGAACTGATCTCCAAGGCCGACGTCGTCCTTGCCCTGGGCACACGCCTGAACCCGTTCTCGACCCTGCCCGGCTATGGCATCGACTACTGGCCGACCGACGCGAAAATCATCCAGGTTGACATCAACCCGGACCGCATCGGCCTGACCAAGAAAGTCACCGTCGGCATCGTCGGCGACGCCAAGCAGGTTGCAGACACCATCCTGGGCAAACTGTCCGGCACCGCAGGCGACGAGGGCCGTGAAGAGCGCAAGGCGCTGATCGCGCACACCAAATCCTCCTGGGCACAGGAACTGTCCTCGATGGACAGCGAGCAGGACGATCCCGGCACCACCTGGAACGAGCGTGCCCGCGCTGCCAAGCCTGACTGGCTGTCGCCGCGCCGCGCATGGCGTGCGATCCAGGCCGGCCTGCCGAAGGATGCGATCATCTCCTCCGACATCGGCAACAACTGCGCCATCGGCAACGCCTACCCGTCCTTCGAGGAAGGCCGCAAGTACCTGGCTCCCGGCCTGTTCGGCCCCTGCGGCTACGGCCTGCCGGCGGTTGTCGGTGCGAAGATCGGCTGCCCGGACGTTCCGGTTGTCGGCTTCTCCGGCGACGGCGCCTTCGGCATCGCTGTGACCGAGCTGACCGCAATCGGCCGCGAGGAATGGCCCGCCGTGACCCAGGTTGTCTTCCGCAACTACCAGTGGGGCGCGGAAAAGCGTAACTCCACCCTGTGGTTCGACGACAACTTTGTCGGCACCGAGCTGGACACCCAGGTGTCTTATGCCGGTATCGCCAATGCTTGCGGCCTGAAAGGTGTGGTTGCCCGCACTCAGGAAGAGCTGACCGACGCCCTGCGCCAGGCCTGCGAAGACCAGAAGAGAGGCATCACCACCCTGATCGAAGCGATGATCAATCAGGAACTGGGCGAGCCCTTCCGCCGCGACGCGATGAAGAAGCCGGTTCAGGTTGCAGGCATCAGCAAGGACGACATGCGTCCGCAGAAAGTCTGAGAAAATGGATCTGCCCTTTGACCTGTCCACCGGCCAGGGGGCATTTCTGGCCGCCGCGTTATTCGCGGCGGCCGTTATCCGGGGCTTTTCCGGCTTCGGATTTTCCGCGATCTTCATCATTTTGGCGGCCCTCACCACCAATCCCCTGCCGCTGATCCCCGTGGTGTTTTCCTGCGAAATCGCCATGACCGCCTTTCAGGCCCGCGACATCCGCCCGTATATCGACTGGCACCGGGCCTTTGCTCTGCTGGCCGGGGCTGCCATCGCAACCGTTCCAGCCATCGCCATCATGGCGCGGTTGGGTGAACAGGAGGCCCGGCTGGCGATCTCGAGCCTGATCCTGGTTCTAAGCCTGGTTTTGCTGAGCGGCTGGCAACTGGAGCGCCCTGTTGGACGCAATGGAAATGTGGGCGTAGGTGCCATTGCTGGCATCGCCAACAGCGCCGGCGTCGGCGGGCTGCCGGTGGCGGCCTTTCTGACCGCCCAGCCAGTTCCGCCTGCGGTGTTCCGCGCGACGATGATCGTTTTCCTGACCGGCATCGACATGATGGCGCTGCCGGTTATGGCCGCAAACGGGCTGGTCGGGCCAGAAACCCTGACCGGCATCCTGCTGGCCTTTCCCATTCTGGGCCTCGGCATCTTGGCCGGGTCTCACAGTTTCAAAGCGGTCTCGCAATCGCTGTTCCGCCACGCGGTGGTGCTGATGCTGACCGCACTGTCGCTGATCAATATCGCACGGCTGGCATTCTGACTGCCGCGCCCTGCCCCGAAACCACTGTTACAGGACGCATGCCCGTGACCCAAACCTTGTCCCCGCTCGAATTGCTGAAGGCCGAAGCCCCGGCGACCCGCCCCGTTGTTGCGCTGAGCGAGGGCACCGACCCCCGTGTGGTTGCAGGCGCTCTGGCCGCACATCAGGCCGGTATCGCCGACGTAATTCTGGTCGGCCCGCGGGTCGAGGTTGAGGCTGCCCTGGAAGCCGAAGGTTCCAAGGCTGGTGAAGGTGTGACAATCCACGATCCGGCCACCTCGGATCTGACTGCAAGCTTTGCTGCCGAGTATTATGAACTGCGCAAACACAAGGGCGTAGATGAGGCCAAGGCCCGTGCTGCGGCTGAAACGCCGCTGGTTTATGCCGCCATGCTGGTCCGACTTGGCCATGCAAACGGCACCGTCGGCGGTGCTGTGCACACCACCGGCGATGTGGTGCGCAGCGCCATCCAGGTGATCGGCATGGCGCCGGATGCCGGCATGGTCTCCTCCTTCTTCCTGATGTACCCGCCGGCAGACGCGCCCGAAGGTGCCCGCGCGATGCTGTACTCGGACTGTGGACTGGTGATTGACCCCAAGCCCGCCGAAATGGTTTCCATCGCCGCAGCTTCGGCCCAATCAGCCAGCGCTCTGTTGCGGGTGGATCCGAAACTGGCCTTCCTCAGCTTTTCGACCAAAGGCAGCGCCAAGCACCCGGCTGTGGACAAGGTGACTGAAGCCCTGAGCCTGTTCCAGGAAGAGCATCCGGAACTGCCCGCCGATGGCGAGCTGCAGTTTGACGCGGCCTTTGTCCCCTCGGTCGGGGAGCGCAAATCGCCGGGTTCTGCCGTTGCAGGCCAGGCCAACGTCATGATCTTCCCGAACCTGGACGCCGGCAACATCAGCTACAAGATCACCCAGCGGCTGGGCGGCTACTCCGCCATCGGCCCGGTCCTGCAGGGACTTGCCAAACCTGCCAACGACCTGTCGCGCGGCTGCAGCGCCGAGGACGTGACCCAGATCATCGCTGTCACGATCCTGCAGGCCGCAAGCGCCAAGCGTCCGGAAAGTTGAACATATGTTCCAAAACATTGAACCAGTGCAGAACACTATTCCCAAATTGAGGCAATCCGTCATACGGTCGCCCGAAACTCCCAACAGGACCCGCCAATGACCCACCAGCAGCCAATCCTGAACACCTCGCCCAAGGTTTCGGACGAGATCCGGAAGACCACCTGCTACATGTGCGCCTGCCGCTGCGGCATCAATGTGCACATGAAGGACGGCAAAGTTGCCTATATCGAAGGGAACCGCGACCACCCTGTGAACAAGGGTGTGCTTTGCGCCAAAGGCTCCGCCGGGATCATGCAGGTCAATGCGCCGTCCCGCCTGAAGGCGCCGATGCTGCGCACCGGGCCGCGCGGATCAGGCCAGTTCAAGGAAATCACCTGGGACGAGGCGCTGGCGATTGCGGTGGGCTGGCTGGAGCCTGTCCGCCACGAGGCGCCGGAAAAGCTGGCGTTTTTCACCGGCCGCGACCAGTCGCAAAGCTTCACCAGCTTCTGGGCGCAAAGCTATGGCACGCCAAATTACGCTGCGCACGGCGGCTTCTGTTCGGTCAATATGGCGACAGCGGGTATTTACACCATGGGTGGCGCCTTCTGGGAATTCGGCCAGCCTGATTGGGAGCACACCAAACTGTTCCTGCTGTTCGGCGTTGCCGAGGACCACGATTCCAACCCGATCAAGATGGGTATCGGCAAGATCAAGAAGCGCGGCGCACGGGTGATCGGCGTGAACCCGATCCGTTCCGGCTATAACGCAGTTGCGGACGATTGGGTCGGCATCACCCCCGGCACCGACGGTCTGTTCATCCTGTCGATGATCCACGTGCTGATGAAGGCCGGCAAGATCGACCTCGACTACCTCAGCCGCTACACCAATGCGCCGGTTCTGGTGAACGCCGCGGAAGGGCCTGAAAAGGGCCTGCTGATGCGTGATGCAGACGGCAAGATGCTGGTCATTGACCGCAACACCGGCAAGCTGACCCCGTTCGACCAGCCCGGCGTGCGCCCGGACCTGTCGGCGGTATACGAAAAGGACGGCGTCACCCACCGTCCGGTCTTCCACCAGATGGCCGAGCGTTATCTGGCGGATGAATACGCCCCCGAAGCCGTCGCTGACAAATGCGGCATCCCGGCCAAGCGCATTCACGCCATCGCGGGTGAGCTGGCCCGCGTCGCCTTTGACGAGGCGTTTGAGCTTGATCACGAATGGACCGACTTCCGCGGTGAGAAACACTCCAAGATGATCGGCCGCCCGGTCGCCATGCACTCGATGCGCGGTGTCTCGGCCCACGCTAACGGCTTTCAGACCTGCCGTGCGCTGCATGTGCTGCAGATCCTCCTAGGCACCGTTGAGGTCCCAGGTGGCTTCCGCTTCAAGCCCCCCTACCCCAAGCCGGTCGAGGCGCACCCGACCCCGCACAGTAAATCCACGCCCGACACCCCGCTGGACGGCCCGCATCTGGGTTTTGTGCGCGGACCCGAGCATCTGGCGCTGAAAGAAGACGGCAGCCCCGCCCGGATCGACAAAGCCTTCACCTGGGAAAACCCGATGTCGGCCCATGGACTCATGCACATGGTGATTTCCAATGCACATGCGGGTGATCCCTACAAGATCGACACGCTGTTCATGTATATGGCCAACATGTCGTGGAACTCTTCCATGAACACCAAGGGTGTGATGGAGATGCTGACCGACAAGGATGAGAACGGCGACTACAAGATCCCGCATATCATCTACTCGGACGCCTATAGCTCCGAAATGGTAGCCTTTGCCGACCTGATCCTGCCCGACACCACCTATCTGGAGCGCCACGACTGTATCTCACTGCTGGACCGCCCGATCTGCGAGGCGGATGCGGCGGCGGATGCGATCCGCTGGCCCGTAATCGAACCGGACCGCGATGTGCGCGGTTTCCAGACGGTTCTGATCCAGCTGGCCAACCGGATGAAACTGCCGGGCTTCACCAACGAGGACCGCACCGCCAAGTGGAAAGACTACGCCGACTATATCGTCAACCACGAGCGCAAGCCGGGCATCGGCCCGCTGTCCGGTTTCCGCGGTGAAGACGGCAGCAAAACCGGGCGCGGTGAAGTGAACCCGGAGCAGCTGAACAAGTACATTGAGAACGGCGGCTTCCATGTGGCCCACATCCCCGAAGGAGCGGATTATTACAAACCCTGGAACACCGCCTATCAGGACTGGGCCGTGGACATGGGCATCTACGACAGCCCGCAGCCCTATCTGTTCCAGCTTTATGTGGAGCCGATGCGCAAGTTCCAGTTGGCCGCCGAAGGCCATGGCGAGCGCCAGCCGCCCGAGCATCTGCGCCAGCGGGTGAAAGACGTGATGGACCCGCTGCCGATCTGGTATGAGACTGACCAGCAAGGCAACGAGGGCTTCACTGTCAACGCGCTGACCCAGCGTCCGATGGCAATGTATCACTCCTGGGGCACCCAGAATGCCTGGCTGCGCCAGCTGCACGGCCGCAACCCGCTCTATGTGCCCACCAAATTGATGCGCGAAAACAATCTGCAGGACGGCGACTGGGCCAAGGTCACCTCGCCGCACGGCGAAATCACCGTGCCGGTGATGGAGATGGCTGCGCTCAACGACAACACCGTCTGGACCTGGAACGCCATCGGCAAGCGCAAGGGTGCCTGGGCGCTGGAGGAAGATGCACCGGAAGCTACCAAGGGCTTCCTGCTCAACCACCTGATCCATGAGCTGCTGCCTGCCAAGGGCGACGGCATGCGGTGGGCCAACTCGGACCCGATCACCGGCCAAGCGGCCTGGTTCGACCTGAAAGTCAAAATCGAAAAGGCCGCTGCACCGATGGACATGCAGGAATGCCAGCCGGCCTTCCCGGCGCAGGAATCCCCGGTCGGCACCGGCCCGAAAGAACTGAAGTGGAAAGTAGGCAAATGACCGAGCTCCCCAACTCCACAGACCGCAAGATGGGCCTGGTCATCGACCTGGACACCTGCGTTGGATGTCATGCCTGCGTGATCTCGTGCAAAGGCTGGAACACCGAAAACTACGGCGCCCCCTTGTCGGATCAGAACCCCTATGGCGGCGACCCGTCAGGCACCTTTCTGAACCGGGTGCATTCCTACGAAGTGCAACCCTCCCCCTGCAGCAGCCAGCCTAACCCGGCTGCACAGCTGATCCATTTCCCCAAATCCTGCCTGCATTGCGAGGACGCGCCCTGCGTCACAGTCTGCCCCACCGGCGCCAGCTACAAGCGCGCCGAGGACGGCATTGTGCTGGTCAACGAAGACCACTGCATCGGCTGCGGTCTCTGCGCCTGGTCCTGCCCCTATGGCGCACGGGAACTGGATCTGGCCGAAGGGGTAATGAAGAAATGCACCCTCTGCGTTGACCGGATCTATAACGAGAACCTGCCGGAGGTGGACCGCATCCCCTCCTGCGTGCGGACCTGCCCGGCGGGTGCCCGCCATTTCGGCGATCTTGGCGACCCGGAAAGCGATGTCTCCAAACTGGTGGCAGAGCGCGGCGGCATGGATCTGATGCCCGAGATGGGCACCAAACCGGTGAACAAGTATCTGCCGCCTCGTCCCAAAGACCAGATCGAGGATCAGATCGATATCCTCGCCCCACTGCTGGCACCCGTCGCTGAGGAGCCGCAAGGCTTCATGGGCTGGCTGGACAAGGCCCTCGACAAACTTCCGGGAGGAGCGAACTGATGCATCCCGCACCCTCAGTTATCATCTTTACCACCCTGTCGGGTCTGGGCTTTGGCCTGCTGTTCTTCCTCGGTCTTGGCCAGCCGGCTGTGACCGGCACAGTGGCTTTCGTGTTCTACGCCATCGCGTTTGGCCTGGCCTGCGGCGGCCTTCTGGCCTCCACCTTCCACCTGGGCCACCCGGAACGCGCCTGGCGCGCCCTCACCCAGTGGAAATCCAGCTGGCTCAGCCGCGAGGGCGTCTGCGCCGTGGGCGCCCTGATCGTCATGGGGCTTTATGCGCTTGGCGCAGTGTTCATGGACAGCCAGTGGACCCTGCTGGGCTGGATCGGTGCCGCACTCAGCCTCGCCACCGTCTTTACCACCTCGATGATCTACACTCAGCTAAAGACCATCCCGCGCTGGAACATGGAGCTGACACCCGTGATGTTCCTCTCTTTCAGCCTGGCCGGCGGCGCGCTGCTGGCGGGTGCCGAGAGCCTGGCGCCCTGGCTGCTGGTCATCGCCGGTGCCGTTCAACTCGCCTACTGGGCCAAGGGTGACAAGGCGCTGGAAAACTCGGGCACCAATATCGGCACCGCAACCGGTCTCGGCGACCGCGGCGCCGTGCGCGCCTTTGAGCCGCCGCACACCGGCTCCAACTACCTCCTGCGCGAATTCGTGCATGTGGTGGGCCGCAAACACGCCCAGAAGCTGCGGATGATCGCCTTTGTTCTGGGCTTTGCCCTGCCGCTCCTGCTGATCCTGACCCCGGTTGAGGGTGTGGCCATTAAACATGTGTTTGCCGCTCTTGCGGTGCTGTCGCATCTGGCCGGTGCCGCCACCTCGCGCTGGCTGTTCTTTGCCCAGGCCGAACATGTGGTCGGCCTCTACTACGGCAAACGCTGACTGACTCCGGGGCGCCCACTGAGGCGCCCCAGTTTTTTAGTGTATTTTCCACCGAAGGCGTCACAAACGCCGTGGCTGCCTCGTCCTGTTCCTGAAACCAAATAAAGGAACAGAACCATGACCCAACGCCTAGATTATTTCGCCATTGCCCCCGAACTGTTCCAGCCGATGCTGGAGCAGGAAAAGCTGTTCAAGGACAGCACCCTGGAACACAGTCTGGTAGAACTGGTGAAGCTGCGGGCCTCGCAAATCAACGGCTGCGCCTTTTGCATTCACATGCACAGCCACGATTTGCGCGCCCATGGTGAAAGGGAAGACCGTATGCAGCTGCTGAATGCCTGGCGCGAATCCTCGCTGTACTCAAAAAGGGAACGTGCTGCGCTGGCATGGTGCGAGGCGCTGACACGGGTGGAAACAACCGGTGCTCCGGATGCGGATTATGAAGAGGCAACCAAACTATTCTCTCCGCGAGAGCAGGTGGTGCTAACACTGCTGATCAGCGCCATTAACGCCTGGAACCGCATTGCAATCGGCTTCCGCACTCCTCATCCTGCCGCTGAGGAGGCAAACGCCGCGTGACAGCTCAGGGAATGAACGAAGGAACCGATGCGTTCCTGATTGCGCGGCCGCGATTGTTTGCGGCCGCCTACCGGATGCTGGGCACGGTCAGCGACACCGAGGACATTCTTCAGGATGCGTTCCTGCGCTGGCAGGCAGCGGACAAGGCTAATGTGCAGGACCCCACTGGCTATCTGATGCGGATCACCACCCGGCTGTGCCTGGACCAGCTGAAATCCGCCCGCGTCCGGCGCGAAACCTACCCTGGTGAATGGCTGCCGGAGCCGCTGCTGACCGAGGATGCAACCGAACAGCTGGACCATGACGTCTCAGTTGCACTGCTGCTGGCACTGGAAACCCTTTCGCCGCTGGAACGCGCTGCTTACCTGCTGCATGATATTTTCGACAGCTCTTATGACGACATTTCCACCGCACTGAACCGTTCTCCCGAGGCTTGCCGCCAGTTGACTGCCCGCGCCAGACGCAAGGTGCGGGAACTGCGGCCAGAGCGCCCCTCCGACCCGGAACAGGGCCGGGAAATAACCGAGGCTTTCTTTCGCGCGTCCAGAACCGGTGACACAGAGGCCCTCACACAACTTCTGGCGAAAGATGTACAGCTGATCTCCGACGGCGGCGGCAAGGCGATGGCTGCCCTCAATCCGATTAACGGCCGGGACAAGGTGCTGCGGCTGATGGAAGGCATCGCACGCAAGTTCGCCAACACGCTTCCGAAACGCTGGCGTTTTTGCCGCCTAAACGGCCTCCCGGCAGTTCTGAACCAGGCGGAGGACGGCATCTTGCAAGCGACATCGCTGGAAATCACGAATGGCAAAATCACACAGATCTACGTGACCCGTAATCCAGACAAAACCCGGCATCTGGCCGGTGCTCTAAACTGAAGGCGCCAGACCTCTTGCCTTATAGCGGCAATCCACCCCGGAGGGTTCCAAACCAGAAAGAAGCAAAAAGGGCGGCATTCCGAGGGAGGCCGCCCTGACAAATTTGATTATTGGCAGAAGTTTACAGCAAGCCCGCGTGCAGCATCGCTGCATCAATCGCTGCCTTGGTGCTGTCTTCCAGTGTGGTCAGTGGCGAGCGCACTTCTTCACTGCACATGCCAAGCTTGGAAAGACCGTATTTCGCCCCTGCCAGTCCGGGCTCGATGAAAATCGCCTCATGCAGCGGCATCAGCTTGTCCTGATACTCCAGCGCCGTAGCATAGTCGCCTGCCAGCGTGGCGGCCTGAAATTCTGCACAGAGCTTCGGCGCGACGTTTGCGGTCACCGAGATGCAGCCAATGCCGCCATGTGCGTTGAAGCCCAGCGCGGTTGCGTCTTCACCTGACAGCTGCACGAAGTCTTTGCCGCAAGCCGCACGCTGCTGGCTGACGCGGGCCAGATCGCCGGTGGCGTCCTTCACCCCGATGATCCGTGGCAGTTTGGCCAGCTCCCCCATGGTCGCAGGCGTCATGTCCACAACCGAGCGGCCGGGAATGTTGTAGATGATGATCGGCAAATCCGCGCAATCATGGGCGGCCTGGAAGTGCTGCACCATACCGCGCTGGGTTGGTTTGTTGTAATACGGTGTCACGACCAGCGCCGCATCAGCACCGACCTTTTTGGCGAATTCGACGAAGCGAATCATCTCGACGGTGTTGTTGGAGCCTGCACCCGCAATCACCGGCACACGGCCTGCCGCCGCCTTAACCGTCTCGGCGATGACCAGTTCATGCTCCTCGTGGGACAGGGTCGGGCTTTCGCCAGTAGTTCCGACAGGCACCAGCCCGGTCGAGCCTTCGGCAATCTGCCATTCCACCAGACGTTTGAGCGCATCCAGATCCAGCTCGCCGTTCGAAAACGGGGTGACGAGTGCTGGCATAGAGCCTTTAAACATGGGCACGCTCCCTTCGTTGCAGGTGCAGGCGGCAATCCGCCGCCGTCAAGATATGGAATGCCGGTGATTTGAGTTGATACCGGCACGCCAATGAGTAACGTTCATGCCTCTATCCCCGGACCAATGGAAAATGCAAGAGATGACACGCATCCTGGCCCTTATTCTGCTGATAGCTGCGGCCCTGCCCGCCCCCCCAGCACTGGCCCGCAACTTAGGCGCGGCGCTTGAACTGATGCGCGCGGAAAAGTGGGACGAGGCCGTACGGGAAGCCGGCAAGCGCGATAGCGTGGCCCGGGACATCATAGAATGGCACCGGCTGCGGGCCGGGCTGGGATCTGCCGGTGATGTGATGGCCTTTCTGCAGCGGCGACCCGACTGGCCAGGCCTGGACTACCTGCGCCGCCAGAACGAGGACGCTATTGCTTCCGCCGGGCGTGAAACTGTTCTAGCCTATTACGCCAAGCAACGCCCGCAAACTGCCGAAGGCGCACTGAGCCTGGGCAAGGCGCTGATTGCCGCCGGGCGGCGCGGAGATGGCGAGGCTGAGATCGTTATCGCCTGGCGTACTATGGCGATGGGCAGCGCCATCCAGAGCCTTTTTTTGCGAGACTTCGGAACACTCCTGAAGGCGCATCACACCGCGCGGCTGAACAGGCTCTTGTGGGAGGAGCATCTGGTCAGTTCCAAGCGCATGCTGCCTCTGGTGCCGAAAGGCGAGCGGCAGCTGGCCGAAGCGCGCATAGCGCTTCAGGAACGCGCACCCGGTGTGGATGCCAAGATCGAAGCGGTTCCAGACCGCCTGCAAGGCGCTGCAGGCCTCGCCTATGACCGTTTTGCCTGGCGCGACCGAAAACGCCTGCAAGACAGTGCCATCGAAATGCTGCTGGACCGCAGCACCAGCGCCGAAAAATTGGGCGAACCTGGGAAGTGGCTGCGCCGCCGCCGTGACTTGTCACGCCAGCTGATGCGGGATGATGATCATGAGCGCGCCTACCAGCTCGCGGCCTATCATTTCTCTTCTCCCGAGGACGGTTACGGCTATTCAGATTGCGAATGGCTGGCCGGCTACATCGCCCTGCAGAAATTGCGCGACCCTGAGCTCGCCGCGGTGCATTTTCAGCGCTTCCTGGCCTCGGTCGAGACCCCGATCTCGATCGGTCGCGGCGGTTATTGGCTGGGCCGGGCCTATGCCGCGATGGGAAAGGCAGACAAGGCGCATGAAGCCTACGCTAAGGGCGCAGAATATCAAACATCCTTTTACGGTCTTCTGGCCGCCGAGAAGCTGGGGCGCCCATTTGATCCGGCACTAGTGAAGCCCGCACCCATGCCTGACTGGCGCGAGGCCGCTTTCATGCAGTCATCTGTAACGGAGGCCGGACTGATGCTGCTGAAGGCCGGTGATCTGGCTCTGGCTGAGCGCTTCCTAACCCACCTCGTGGAAACCTTGCCGCCGGTACAGGCCCGGCAGCTGGGGCAGATGGCGGTGGATATGGACCAGCCGCATCTGGCCGTGATGATCTCCAAGCGTGCAGCCCGCGGCGGGGTAGAACTGGAAGGCGCCTATTACCCGCTGCACCCTGTCGCCAAGCATAAGCTGCCCATGGCGGAGGAAATGATTCTGGCCATTGCCCGGCGCGAAAGCGAATTTGATCCAGCGGTCATCAGCCATGCTGGCGCACGCGGCCTGATGCAGGTGATGCCTGCGACGGCCAAGCTGGTGGCAACAGAGCTTGGCATACTGGCAAACCACAAGACATCCCGCCTGACCGCGGAATGGGATTACAACGCTAAGCTGGGCGCCAATTACCTCGCTGGCCTGGCCGGCAAGTTCCGCGGCAATGTTGTCATGATGGCCGCAGGCTACAACGCTGGTCCGCACCGCCCCATTACTTGGATGGGGCGCTATGGCGATCCTCGGGACGGAAATCCTGATATCGTAGACTGGATTGAGCACATTCCGTTCAACGAGACCCGCAACTACGTGATGCGGGTCACTGAAAGCCTGCCTGTTTACCGGGCCCGGCTGGGCAAGGCGCCGCTGCCGGTACCGTTTTCCAAGGAGCTGATGGGCTCAACCCTTCACGCGTTCGCGCCATAAGGTGAACAGCCCGGCTGCTATGATGACGCCCGCGCCGATGGCGACATTGGTGCGGATCACCTCGCCGAAAACCGCCATACCCAACATGGCCGCCCAGATCAGGTGGAAATAAGCAAAGGGTTGCACAGCGCTGGCTTCGGCCATCTCATAGCATTTGATCAGCAGCCAATGGCCGGTCACCCCCGAAACGCACAAAAGCGCCATCCAGAACCAGTCGCCCTGGCTCATCGGCTCCCAGAACCAGATGCCGATGGCGGTCATGAAGACCATGCCCGCAATACCGGTCCAAAAGAAACTGGTGGCGGTGCTGTCCTTGCGCGCGGCATAGCGCGTCACCAGCCCGTAGACGGCAAACATCAGCGCAGAGATGAAAGGGATCACCGCCGCCGGATTGAACACGCCCATGCCCGGCTGCAGGATGATCAGCACCCCGATCAAGCCGACGCCAATCGCCGCCCAGCGCCGCCAGCCGACGCTTTCGCCCAGAACCGGGCCGCTCAGCGCCGCGACCAGCAGCGGATAGCAGATGAACACCGCCTGGCTCTCAATCAGGCCCAGCACGGTAAAGCCATAGACCGCCACACAGATTTCAGCCACCAGCAGCACGCCGCGAAAAATCTGCAGCCACAGCTGATCTGTACGGGCAGCCTCCTTGATCCCTCCCGGTGCCCGTGCCGCCAGGAAAACCACAAAAGCAGCAAAGAACCAGTAGCGCACCATCACCACCATGTAGGTGTTGTAGGTGCCCGCCAGATGGCGCGAAATACCATCCTGCAGGGCAAAGACGACGGTTGCACCGATCATCAGCAGGATACCCAGCGGCACGTTGTTCTGCTGCACCCGGGGCTGAGGCAGGCTTTTACCCTGTGGAACCATGCTCATCTCAGAACCGCCTTTGTCATATGCCGCTTGCGCCCGTAACCGGGGATGCGGGTCACTTCAAATCCTGCCGCTTCCAGCCCGCGGCGGACAAAGCCTGCCGCCGTGTAGGTCGCCGCTGACCCGCCGGGCGCTGTATGTGCCGCAACCTCTGCCATCAGCGCTTCCTCCCACAACTCAGGGTTCTTGGCCGGAGAGAACCCGTCCAGAAACCAGGCATCTGCTTGGCCTGTCCACTCCCGCAGCGACACCCGCGCGTCGCCCTGGATCACCTCCAGTTGCAAACTCCCCAGATCGCAAGCGCCCGGACCCGTCCATTTTGCCAGAAACCGCTCCGCCCAAGGGGCCACCGCCGGGAACGCCTCCAGCGCCCTGGCCATATCGGCGGGCGCCATCGGAAAGGCCTCGAAACTGGTGAAGCGCAATGGCCCTTGCTGCCCTGCTGCTTCCCAGGCACGCCAGGCCGCCAGCATGTTGAGACCGGTGCCAAAGCCCAGCTCGGCAATATGGAAACCGGGTGCAAACCGGGCAGGCAGACCGTTGCCTGCCAGGAAAACATGCTCTGTCTCCGCCAGCCCGTCCAAGATTGAGAAATAGGGATCATCAAACTGATCCGACACCGGCACGGTGCCATCGCGCCAGCTGAGCCGGGCCTGCTGGTCTGCCATGCTAAAATCCCCTAAGTGAGTGCCTGGAACGGCGCGACACTGGCGAAAGGATACCGAAATGGCAATGGCAGATGTAACAGTGCGCGGAGCAGGTATTTTCGGCCTGTCAATCGCCTGGCTCTGCGCGCGCCGCGGCGCGCGTGTGCAGGTGGTTGATCCTTTTGGAGCTGGCGCTGGCTCCAGCGGCGGCCTTGTTGGCGCCCTCGCTCCCCATGTGCCGGAAAACTGGAACCCCAAGAAACAGTTCCAGCTGGAAAGCCTTCTGATGGCCCAAGGCTTCTGGGCGGAAGTTGAGGCCACCGGCGGCGTCTCCCCCGGCTATGGCCGCACTGGCCGGGTGCAACCGATCAATGACGAGCGTGCACTGGAATTGGCCCGTCAGCGTGCTGTTTCGGCCCGCGAACTGTGGAAAGATCAGGCGGAATGGCGCGTCTGCGAGGCTGCCTCCTTGGGTCCGTGGGTCCCCCCCAGCACCACCGGCTATGTCATCCATGACACCCTCAGCGCCCGTATGCACCCCCGCCGCGCCTGCGCCGCTCTGGTGTCCGCACTTGCTGTGATGGGCGTCGGAATCCAGGCCGAGGCCCCGGATCAGGGCAAGGTGGTCCATGCCAAGGGCTACGCCGGCCTGCTGGAGCTGAACGAAGCCTTGGGAAAATCCATCGGTGGTGGCGTCAAGGGCCAGGCTGCACTCCTGCGGTTCAACGAAGGCGAAGTGGCGCAGCTCTACGCCGACGGCCTGCACATCATACCGCACGCGGACGGAACGCTTGCAATCGGCTCCACCAGCGAGCGGGAATTTGCAGACGGCAAGTCTACCGACAGCCATCTGGACGACATTATCGAACGCGCCCGCGCAGCGGTGCCGGTGCTGCACGGTGCTGAGGTAATCGAACGCTGGGCCGGCGTCCGCCCCCGCGCCAAGTCCCGGGCCCCGATGCTTGGCTCTTGGCCTGAACGCCCGGACCACTTCATCGCCAATGGCGGCTTCAAGATCGGCTTCGGCATGGCTCCAAAGGTGGCTCACGTAATGGTGGACTTGCTGCTTGAGAACCGGGACAGCATCCCGCGGGGCTTCCGGGTCGAGGACAATCTGTAACCAGCCAGCTTCTGTTACGTCCCGGATACTCATGGCGTGAAAGCCGCATGGCACGGCAGGTAAAGCCCCTGCCCTCCATACCGCCTGAAGGCTGCGCTTTCCCGCGCTTACTTCGCCAAGTCGGCCCGCAGTTTCTGCATCAGCTTGGTCAGCGTGGCCTCGTAGTGCTCGCTCGTCAGCCGCCCGTTCGTGTCGAATTCCTTGCTGGAGCCTGCAAGATGCACCTCCGGTCCCGTAATCAACCGCGGCTGGAACGGCACCAGGAAGCCACGCAGGATCATCTGCGCGCGCTCGCCTCCTGCTCGACCTGCCGCCGCCGACATCACGGCTACAGGCTTGTCTGCCCATGGATTGCCCTCGGTACGGCTCACCCAGTCCAGCGCGTTTTTCAGAACACCCGACGGACCCTTGTTGTATTCCGGAGTGGAGATCGCAATGGCATCCGCCGCCGCAATCTGATCGGCCAGCACCTGCACTGAAGCCGGGATACCCTCTGCTGCTTCTGCATCACCATCGTAAAGCGGCAAATTCAGATCCGCCTCCAGGACCGAAGCAGCTCCAAAAACCCGCGCAGCTTCAGCCAGCAGCTTACGATTGGTGGCTTCCCGGCCCAGCGAGCCGGAGACTGTCAGCAAAACGGGGTCAGGCATGCGGAAATCCTTCTGTTTGCGTCAATTTCACCCACATCATGTATGAGGCCTCGACCAGCATGAAACAGCCATGGCCGCGCAGTCCATGTGCAGCGTTGCGTAACGCGGGGGCCTGCCGGCACGAAAACAGCCCGCTTCAGAATGGAGCGGGCTGCAATCATTCCAGGCGGCTTCAGGCTCAGGCCGCCTGCGGGATCACCACCACTTCCACACGGCGGTTTTGTGCCTTGCCTTCAGGTGTCAGGTTCGACGCCACTGGCTGGTTCTCGCCGCGGCCGATGATACGCAGGCGGCTGTAAGGAACCCCTCCGGCCTGAATCTGATCCGCGACCGCATTGGCGCGGCGCTCGGACAAGCCCTGGTTATACCCTGCGTCACCATCACTGTCGGTATGGCCGATCACCTGCACTATGCTGTTGGGGTAACGCACCAGGCTGTCGGCAACCCGGCGCAGATCGCCCTGCACGACCGGTGAGACCGCGGCACTGTCAGTCGCAAAAGTCAGGTCATTCGGAAACGACAGGATCAGCCGGTCACCGGTGTTGACAATTGTGATGTCATCGTTGGCAAGTGTCTGACGAAGCTCTCGCTCCTGCGCGTCAAGCTGATTGCCGATCACGCTGCCGGCTGTGGCACCAACCAGCGCGCCGGTCACGGCACCCAAGCCACGATCGGAGTCATTTGCGATGGCCCCGACACCTGCACCGATGATACCGCCTAAAACCGCCCCTTTTTGCGTGTTGCTGCCCGGAGTACCGATGGTTGCGGGATCGGTACAGGCGCCAAGAGCCAGGGTTGCGGCGACAATACCAGCCGTGGTGAGTTTCATCTGCATCTCAAAATTGCCTTCTGGTTTCTAAGGTCCGGGCAACACCCGGCGTCCGCTGGAATATCGGGGCGCAAGACCATGTTCTCAAGCCAAAGAGTCTCAACTTAGGCGGATTACCGCGCAAAACCTGCGGAACCGAGGGGTTTCAGGGCGCAAAAGCGAAGTTCCAGCCTTCCTGCTCCATCCAAAGTTTACGCAAGGAACCAGCCTCCGCAGCAAAACCCGCCTCCTGCAGGTCCGCCGCAAGCATCCGGTCGGTGCGGAAATGCCGGAACCCGCCGCGCAGCTCGCACCAGGCAGCCAGCATAGTGCATTCGATGTGATAGATCAGTGCCAGTGGCCGCAGCGTGCGGCGGCTTTCGCCACTTTCCGGGCTGAAATAGGTCAGATGCAACTTGCGGCTTTCCCGTACTGCTTGGCGCAAGAGTGCCTTGGACACGCACCCTTGCTCCGGATCATCCAGCGGCGCGCCCCAGGGGGCGACCTGCAGCCAGTCGGCGGTGGCATGCACATCCTTGATCTTGTGGCTCACCCGCTCTGCTGCTTTCTGCAGAGCACCATCCCCGGTGCGCATCAGCATCGCCAGCCCAACGTGCAAGGCCTCCAATTCCTCTTCGTCGAAATTGAGCGGTGGCAAGTCATAGCCCTTGCGCAGCATGTAGCCGATACCTGCTTCGCCCTCCACCGGCGTGCGCATCGCCTGCAGGGCCGCGATGTCCCGGTAGATGGTGCGCTTGGACACTTCCAGCTTCTCCGCCAGATCCTCCGCCCGCACCGGAGCGGAGGCGGACCGCAGGATCTGGATGATTTCGAACAGGCGGCCGGTACGAGGCATAAGTCGGTCTCCAGTGACACTCTGCTGACACTCTAGCACATCCCACTGACACCAACCTGTCAGCAGAGTTTTGTTTTTTTGGCAGTCGAAAGAGGAGAGAGCCAATGCTGAGCTACGATTGGATAGTGATGATCACGCTGGGCCTGGACCGCTGGGACAGCCAGCGGGTACCGACTGCCCCTCATGAGATTGAACGCGAGGAAGCGCGAAAACGCTATGAGGCACGATTGGCGGCAAAACCGCCAGTGGCAAGTTTTCGGGAGCGGCTTTTTAACCGGCGGCCTGAAAACCGCCTGCTGCAGCCTCCTCATCCCGCGCGGCCTCGTAGGCCAGCATCGCGCGCTTGACCGGCAGGCCCCAGTGATAGCCGCCCAGCGCACCGGATTTGCGCAGCGCGCGGTGGCAAGGGATCAGCCAGCTCACCGGATTGCGGCCCACAGCGGTGCCAACGGCGCGCACCGCCTTGGGGGAACCGATTGCGCTGGCCAGCTCAGAATAGGTCGTGACATGGCCCGAGGGGATGCGCAGCAGTGCTTCCCAAACCTTGATCTGCAAAGGTGCACCAATCATATGAAGCGCGGTCTCGCCTTTCTGGGCAAAGGCAGCCTCTGCTAGCGGCTTCAAGGCCATAGCATCCTCAATGTATTCAGCCTGCGGCCAGCGGGCGCGCATATCGGCCATCGCGGGTTCGGCCCCGGTTTCGGCAGCGAAAGCCAGTCCGCAAATGCCCTTCTCTGTACCCATCACCAGCGCCAGCCCAAAGGGGCTGTCAAACCATCCCCAGAAAATCCGCAGCCCGTCTCCATTGCGGGCGTATTCGCCTGGGCTCATCGCCTCCCAACGCAGGAAAAGGTCGTGAAGCCGGCCTGAACCGGACAATCCGACCGCATGAGACGCCTCCAGCGTTGTGAAGCGGTCGCGCAGCAGCGCCTTGGCATGACCAAGCCGCAGGTACTGCTGGTAGCGTTTGGGGGACACACCAACCCAAGCTGAAAACAAACGCTGGAAATGTGCAGGGCTCATATCCATCCGGGCGGCCAGCTGCTCCAGGGTCAAATCCTCGCCGCCATCGTCGATCAGCCCGATCGCCCGCCGCATGACGCCATAGTGGTAGGTGTTTTCCCGCGCTTCGATATTCATCGGTCCAGCCTGTATTAAACGTGTATCACTAAGTTATCCGGGCCAGCCCCGCCAATCGACCCGGAACTTGCGGGTTATCCTCGCAAGAAAGTACCCGCGGCAGAAAGGGCGCAATTTCAATTGCTCTTTGGCACCTGCTCTGTACATATGGCGCGCGATGGCAAAGCAACTCGATTATCATACCCTGCGCGAGATTTTCACGCGGTTCCAAGCAGCCGAGCCCGAACCCAAGGGCGAGCTGGAGCATGTCAACGCCTACACTCTGGTGGTCGCGGTGGCACTCTCGGCCCAGGCAACCGATGCCGGCGTGAACAAGGCGACCCGCGAGCTTTTCAAGATCGCCGACACCCCGCAAAAGATGCTGGACCTTGGCGAAGAGCAGCTCATTGAGCATATCAAGACGATTGGCCTCTACCGTAACAAGGCCAAGAACGTGATCAAATTGTCGAAGATCCTGGTCGAGGACTACGGCGGTGAGGTCCCGAACTCGCGCGCGGCATTGCAATCGTTGCCTGGTGTGGGCCGCAAGACTGCCAATGTGGTTCTGAACATGTGGTGGAAGCAGCCTGCACAAGCCGTCGACACGCATATCTTTCGTGTAGGAAACCGCTCCGGCATCGCGCCTGGGAAAGATGTCGATGCCGTGGAACGCGCCGTGGAAGACAATATCCCGGCGGACTTCCAGCAGCATGCCCATCACTGGCTGATCTTGCACGGCCGTTATCATTGCAAGGCGCGAAAACCGATGTGCGGGACCTGCATCATCCGCGACCTCTGCATGTTCGAAGACAAGAACCTGTAAACTTTTTGAGCGGCATAATCGCTTCAACTTACACCGCTTTGGAAATCCCCGAGGAGGGACCATGACCAAAACCTACCAGCTCGTCGGCATTGGCAATGCCGTGGTGGATGTGATCGCTCAATGCGAAGACAGCTTTCTGACTGAACAAGGCATTGAAAAAGGCATCATGCAGCTGATTGAGCGTGATCGCTGCGAAGATTTATATGCAGCAATGGGTAACCGGGTGCTGACCCCGGGCGGTTCGGTCGCCAATACTATCGCAGGCGCTGGCGCTCTGGGGCTTGAGGCCGCTTTCATTGGCCGGGTCCGTGACGATGCGCTTGGTAAATTCTATGCCGATGCAATGAACAACGAGGGCGTAGGCTTTGTGAATGCGCCTGTTTCGGGGGATGTGCTGCCGACCTCGCGGTCAATGATCTTTGTCTCGCCGGACGGAGAACGGTCGATGAACACATACTTGGGCATTTCTTCCGAGTTGAGCTCTGAAGACGTGCCGCAGGATGTAGCCGGCCAAGCGCAGATCATGTTCCTGGAAGGTTATTTGTTCGATAAGGACAGGGGTAAAACAGCGTTTCTGGAAGCGGCACGCAGCTGCCGCGAAGGCGGCGGCAAGGTTGGCATCTCGATCTCTGACCCGTTCTGCGTCGAACGCCATCGCGCGGACTTCCTCACCTTGATCGGCGAGGAGCTGGATTTTGTAATCGGCAACCAGGATGAAATCCGCGCCCTTTTCGAGACCGATGATCTGGAGAAGGCAATGGCCAAAACCGCCGCGATCTGTCCGTTGGTGGTTTGTACCCGGTCCGGAGATGGTGTGACAGTGCTGAACGAAGGTGTGCGCATCGATGTGCCGGTTGAGATGATCACCCCGGTCGATGCCACCGGTGCCGGCGACCAGTTCGCCGCCGGCTTCCTGTTTGGCATGGCAACGGGCCGCAGCATGGAAATCTGCGCTCGCATGGGCTGTATCTGCGCAGGCGAGGTGATCCGGCACATCGGTCCGCGTCCGGAGAGAAACGTGCGCCACCTCCTGGAAGAAGCCGGGCTGGTCTAAGCCAATCACCCCCTTCCGTCCGCTGAAACAGCACCTGCCAGCGTTTGGGCATAGCGCAGAGCGGCATTGCCGCCCTGCGCCGCCTGCCTTCTGCAGGCCCTTGCCACTCATTCCTCAAGTTTAACTGTCCGCTGCCGCCATCGCCTTGGACAGAAGCACCGTGAACTCCTCCATGTCCCGCTCGCTCAATCCCTCCAGCAACCGTGTCTGGGTCTGAACATGGGCGGTGACCGCCTTGTCGATCAAGGCAAACCCCTCCCCTGTCAGGCCGACCTGAAAGCTGCGGCTGTCTTCCGGATTCACCGCCCGCTTCACCAGTCCGTCCGCCTCTAGCCGGTCGATGCGGTTGGTCATGGTGCCGGACGCCACCATAGTTGCCTTCAGCAGATCACCCGGCGACAAGGTGTAAGGCGCTCCGGACCGGCGCAGCGTTGCCAGCACGTCAAACTTGGCGGCATTCAGACCGAACTCCGCAAAGGTCTTATGCATCTCGCGCTGATAAGCCAGATAAAGCCGTGCGACCCGGCCAATTACTCCCATAGCCGTGACATCCAAGTCCGGCCGTTCCTGCTCCCATTGCTGGGTGATAAAATCCACATGGTCCATGCCACTGGTTTAGGCATTTACATCTTGACGTCAAGATAAAATCCCTTATCTCGATATCGAGACAAGGAGAAACACATGCCGATCCGGACCCTTCTGCTGACCGCGCTGGCCCCTGCAATCTGGGGCAGCAGCTACATCGTGACGACAACTTTCCTGCCTGGCCACTCACCGCTGGTTGTGGCACTGCTCAGGGCGCTGCCTGCTGGGCTGCTGTTGCTGCTGCTGGTGCGCCAGCTGCCGCCGCTCAGCTGGCTTCCGCGACTGATGGTGCTTGGAGCGCTGAATTTCTCGCTGTTCTGGGTGCTCTTGTTCCTGTCCGCCTACCGCCTGCCCGGTGGGGTCGCTGCCACGCTGGGCGCCGTGCAGCCGCTGATCGTGGTGTTCCTGTCCGCCCTTCTGCTGCAGACGCAGATCCGCGCCGCTGCCGTTGCCGCCGCACTTCTGAGCATGGCAGGCGTTGCCTTGCTGGTGCTGACCCCGGCGGCCAAGCTGGACACGCTGGGCGTCCTTGCGGGCCTTGGCGGCGCCTTGTCGATGGCCACAGGCGTAGTTCTGACCCGCAAGTGGCAGCCGCCGGTGCCCCCGCTCACCTTCACCGCCTGGCAGCTGACCGCTGGCGGGCTGCTGCTGGTGCCTGTTGCGCTGTGGATGGTGCCGGAGATGCCGGTCTTCACGGCTGCCAATATCCTTGGCCTTGCCTACATGAGCCTCATCGGCGGAGCGCTGACCTATATCCTGTGGTTCCGCGGCCTCGCCCGGATCGGCCCGTCGCAAGTGTCGCTTCTCGGCGTTCTGAGCCCTCTGTCTGCCGTGATCCTGGGCTGGCTACTGCTGGGGGAAATCCTGACGCCCAACCAGATGTTGGGCGCCGCACTGGCCCTGTTCAGCCTTTGGCTCGGCCAGGTGCGGCTGCGGTCCCGGCCCTCCGCAACGGCAGCTGAATAACCAGTATCACCGCGGCTGGGCCGGCTCACAGGCCTTGCCGCGGTGGCAGTCCAGAACCTGCCGCCGCACTGTGGAGGTGTCGTCAAACGCAAACCCGCCGCAGGCATTGGCCCTGACCACCAATTCCTGCCCGCGTTGTTCGGCAAAGACCACATAATCTGCACCGGATTTCATCCCGCCGCACCAGGGCCCGAGGCACTCCACCTCAATCACCGCAGACACACTAACCCGCCGGGAGAAATACTTTCCCTCCAGCAGCTTGCCTGAGAGCTGTGCCGGAATGCGGGTCAACGGCGGCGTGTCGTTGGGATTGTCCGAATGAGACTGCGGCAGCAGGCTTTCGTCAAACTTCAGTTCGCCCGCAATGACGTTGTAAACTCTGTCCGAGTTCGCAGCATGCAGATAGGCATCCGCAGGTCCCCAAGGCAGGCAGCTGAGGGCAGCAGCCGGGCCGGCTGCAACAGCCAGAATACACGCGGTCAGGGCAGCACCGGTTCTGGCAGGTCGAAAACAGGCTCGCAAATCCATCTCACAGATACTCCCGGAACTCTGCCACCACCCGCGCATAGACCTCACGCTTGAACGGCACGATTTTCTCCACAAGGCTCTCCAACGGCTGCCAGCACCAGGCTGAGAACTCGGGATCATCCGTCTCGATATTGACCTGATCGTCCGTGCCCAGGAACCGCATCAGATACCACTTCTGCTCCTGCCCGCGGTATTTGCCGCCCCAGAAACTGGGCACCACGTCATGCGGAAGGTCATACGGCAGCCAGCCGTTGCTCTCAGCGATGATCTCGACCAGGTCAGGTGCCACACCGGTTTCTTCCTCCAGCTCCCTCAGCGCTGCAATCCGCGGGTCCTCGCCCACGTCGATCCCCCCCTGCGGCATCTGCCAGGCATCCTTGTAGCGGTCCTTGCGCTGGCCGACGAACACCGCACCCTCGGCATTGATCAGCATCACCCCTACGTTGGGGCGGTAGGGCAGCTTGGCAATTTCTTCCGGCGTCATCAGGCTCTCCTCAACATAGGTTTTCACAACCTTAGACCGCTTGCCGCCGGGGCACGCAAGGGGGTGACGCGGCGTTTGCCCGTGACAAGGCGGCCCGCGCCCTTGATCCTAGGGGCAACTGCCAGGGAGAGTTTCAAGATGACTGCGTACCCCAATCTGCTTGCCCCGCTGGATCTGGGCTTTACCACGCTGAAGAACCGGGTGCTGATGGGCTCGATGCACACCGGGCTGGAGGAAACCGGAGACTGGAACCGGGTTGCCGAGTTCTACGCGGCCCGCGCCCGCGGCGGCGTGGCGCTGATGGTAACCGGCGGGATCGGCCCGAACCTGGAGGGCTCGGTGCTGCCCGGCGCCTCGATGATGACCACACCCAAGGACGTAGAAAACCACCGGGTGATTACCAGCCGCGTGCATGAAGCGGGCGGCAAGATCGCCATGCAGATCCTGCACGCCGGCCGCTATGCCTATGGTCCCAAATGCGTCGGTCCCAGCCCTGTGAAATCTCCGATCTCCCCTTTCCCGCCGCATGAGCTGGACGAGGATGGTATCGAAAAGCAGATTGCCGACATCGTGAACGCCGCCCGGCTGGCGCAAGAAGCAGGATATGACGGCGTCGAGATCATGGGGAGCGAGGGGTATTTCCTCAACCAGTTCCTGGTTACCCACACCAACAAGCGCACCGACCGCTGGGGCGGCTCCTATGAAAACCGGATGCGGCTGCCGGTTGAGGTCGTGCGCCGCACCCGCGAGGCCGTGGGCCGCGATTTCATCCTCATCTACCGCCTGTCTATGATCGACCTTGTGCCGGACGGCTCAACGCATGAGGAAGTTGTGCAACTGGCGCAGGAAATTGAAAAGGCCGGCGCCACCATCCTCAACACCGGCATCGGCTGGCATGAAGCGCGCATCCCCACGATCGCCACCTCCGTGCCGCGCGCGGCTTTCGCCTGGGTCACCAGGAAACTGATGGGCAAAGTCGGCATCCCAGTAATCACCTCCAACCGCATCAACACGCCCGAAGTGGCCGAGCAAGTGCTCTCCGAGGGCTGCGCCGACATGGTGTCGATGGCCCGGCCGATGCTGGCGGATGCGGATTTCGTGGCCAAGGCCGAGGCCGGACAGGCAGACCAGATCGCCCCCTGCATCGCCTGCAACCAGGCTTGCCTCGACCATACTTTCAGCGGCAAGCTCACCTCCTGCCTTGTGAACCCGCGCGCCTGCCACGAGACCGAGCTGGTGATCGAACCGGCCGCAACCGCCAAGACGGTAGCCATAGTGGGCGCTGGCCCTGCCGGGCTGTCGACCGCACTGACGGCAGCGCAACGGGGCCACAAGGTCACCCTGTTCGACCGCGCCGACGAAATTGGCGGCCAGCTGAACATGGCCAAGCAGGTGCCTGGCAAAGAAGAATTCTGGGGCCTTGTGGACTGGTACCGTGCGATGGTGGACAGTGCCGGTATCACGCTGGAATTGGGCCGCGAGGTTTCTGCGGACGATCTGACCGGCTTTGACGAGGTGGTGATCGCCACCGGCGTCCTGCCGCGCGACCCCGCTATTCCGGGCCAGGACCGGGACAATGTGCTGAGCTACATCGACGTGCTGCGACACAATAAGCGAGTAGGCCAAAAGGTCGCCGTGATCGGTGCAGGCGGTATCGGCTTTGACGTGTCCGAATTCCTGCTGGAAGAGGGCCACAGCCCTGCCACCGACCTGCCCGCTTGGATGAAGGAATGGGGCGTGGCCGACCCGGCAGAACACCGTGCAGGCCTAGCCCCTGAGGGTCCGCAGCCCGCAGCGCCTGTGCGCCAGGTGACTCTTCTGCAACGCAAGGCCGAGCGCCACGGCAAGCGGCTGGGCAAGACCACAGGCTGGATTCACCGGGCAACGCTCAAGATGAAAGATGTGGAATTCGTCGGCGGCGTCAATTACGAGCGCATCGACGCCGAAGGCCTGCATGTAAGCTTTGGCGAGGCAAGGGAAAATCCGCGGGTGATCCAGGCGGACACTATCGTCCTCTGCGCAGGCCAGGTTTCCGAGCGATCGCTGGCGGATCTGCTGGCAGAACGCGGTATCACCGCCCATGTGATCGGCGGTGCGGATGTTGCCGCAGAACTGGACGCCAAACGCGCCATCAACCAAGGCACCCGCCTGGCCGCCAGTCTTTGAAGCAAACAAGGATCTCCCGCCTGCGGCAGCCGGTCCTGTCAGGCCCGGCCCGCAGTTGGGCCGGGCGCCGCGCCGCCGGCGCGGCGGGTGGCACCGCACTTTGCTCTGCGCTGCGCTTAGCGGGCGCGGCGCATATTCAATGCGCTTAAGCCGGACTGGCGCTCCGCGGAATCCCTGCAGCATCCAGTCTCCAGACGCGCTCAGCCGTGTGCTGCCACACTGTCCGCCGGGACCTCCTCCCGCACCGCCATGCCATAGTCCCGGATCACCCCGGCGACCCGCAGCCTGTAGTCTGCAAAGATCCCTGCCCGGCCCTTACTCTGTGCCACACGGTGTTCCGCCAGATGACGCCAGCGCTGCACGGCGGCTTCGTCCTGCCAAAAGGATAGCGACAGCAGTTTGTCAGGCGCACTCAGGCTCTGAAATCGTTCAACGGAAATGAACCCCTCCGTCTTTTCCAGCAGTCCGCGCAGCTCTGCAGCAATTTCCAGATAAGCATCCTTCTGTCCCGCGGCGATTTCCACTTCGAATATCACGGCAATCATTTGCGCACCTCTCATCCATCCCCATGCGGCAACGAGACCAGCTTGAGCCAGGTCCGGTCCTCGCGCAGCAAGAACCGGCCCTTTTGCGCAAATTCGTAATTCTCGCGCCCCAATGGGTCTGCCGCCAGACGCGTCCGGTAGGCTTCGTACTCCGCAAGGCTGTCCACGTTGTAGATCCCGTAAGCCAATGTCGAGGAGCCTTCATGCGGCGCATAGTAGCCAACAAGGTCCGCTCCGCAACGCGGGATCGCCTGACCCCAATTTCGGGCGTATTGTTCGAACTGCGCTTTCTTGGCGGGATCGATGTGGTAGCGGATGATGCAAGTCAGCATGTCAGGTCCTTTGATTTCTCAGGACCTCCTGCGTAGCCTGCATCAACCGTCCGAAGCTTCGCCGCGGACCGAAGTGTCACTCCACATTGATCGTAATAACCTGAGACACCACGGGCGTTTCATGCGGCACATGGCTGGCATCGCCAAGCACCAGCTGCAGCGTGTGGCGACCCGGGGACAGCTCAATGACGGTTTCGGTCTGCCCGCCCCCGAAGTGCACATGGTGCTCGTCCGCAGGCAGCCCGTACAGCAACTCATCCGCACCATCCTCGCCCTTGCCAATAGCTGGCCGGTCAATCAGCAGGTGGTGATGGCCGGTATTCTCCTTTTCCAAACCCGCCGGTGAAACCCCCATGCTGGAAAGGCCAAAGATGACAGTCACAGGAGAGGTGACGGTATCTCCATCCATCAGGTTGACGAAATACACCTTGGCATCCGGGTGAGACGGTGTGAGCTCCTGAGCTTCAAGCGGTGCGGCCAGGCAAAGGGCGGCTGCGGCAGCAAACAAAACTTTCATGGCGGATCCTCCAGCAATGTGTTCAACAATCGGAGTAAAGCTAAGCGTTCGGCCGGCGGCAGCAAGCCTTTCGGCCGCGCTGGAGGAACAATTTTGCGTCATCTTCACAGAAGGCCACCGTGGCGGCCCGCATTCCTCTTGCCCGCACACTCCGCGGGCGGCAGTGTTGCACCCGAACCGCAAATCGAGGGCACCCGTGGTATTTGCAGTCATCCTGATGGGCCTGTCTCCCAGCTTCCTGATGGTCGCCCTTGGCGGACTGGTACGCAGGCGGCTGTCACCACACGCCTGGCAAGGCCTGGACAAATTGAACTTTGAGGTGCTGTTTCCAGCCCTGCTGTTCTTTGCCGCCAGTGGCCGCCCGATTGCCTTTTCAGACCTCGGCCGCATCGGACCCGCCGTCTGGAGCATCCTGGCCCTCGCGCTTGCCCTTGGTTTCTTGGCGCGCAGAGCCGGACCGGATAAGTTTCTTGATTTCGCAGGTGCCTGGCAGGCTGCGTGGCGTTTCAACACGGCCATTGCATTTGTCGCCCTGCCATCAATCGGCACGGAGCTGACTGGCCAGATGGCGGTTGCCATCGGCATGGCCGTTCCGGTAGCCAATTTCATGGCTGTCACTGCATTGTCGCGCGGCGGCAGCCTTCCACTGCGTGAAACCGCAGTAAAGATCGCGCTCAATCCGTTTCTGCTGGCATCAGTCGCAGGCGTCGCCGTTGGGCTTTCCGGCTACAGAATCCCTGCCCCGATCCTGGCTCCGGCCGAGATGCTGGCCCATGCCGCGATTCCAATTGCACTGCTGTCGATTGGCGCCACCATGAACTGGAGCGCGCTGGCACGGCTTGATTTCTTCAACGGCTACCTCTGCCTGGTGCGTCTGGTTCTGGTACCCGCCATTGTTCTGGCTGCCTGCCTGCTGCTGGGGACTGATCCTGGCTTTGCATCAGTGCTGGTGCTGTTTGCGGCCTTGCCGACAGCTTCCGCCGCTCATGTGCTCGCATCCGCCTTTGGCGCCGACCGCACGTTGGCTGCCACACTTATTGCGCAATCCACCCTTCTCAGCGCGGTGACACTGCCGCTGTGGATACTCACAATCAGGCTTGTGATTTAAGGTTTCAGTAACCTCCTCAAGATCTTCGTTCCCATCTCGCGGCAGCCGTTTCCACAACGCAAACGATCCCCGCGAAACCTCGTAATTATCCCACCCCCGCCCCGTTCTTGCCCGATTTCACCATCAGGTTCGGGGCAACACGGCTTTACGAGGATGGGTGAAAATGGACCGATTGATGGAAATGGAAGCCTTCGCCAATGTGGTGGATCAAGGCGGCTTCACCGATGCGGCCCGGAAAATGGGGATCTCCAAGTCGGCTGTCTCCAAACATGTCTCCAGCCTGGAGGCGCGCTTGGGCGCGCGGCTTCTCAACCGCACCACGCGCCGGGTGTCACCGACCGAGATCGGCCTTGCATATTACGACCGCGCCCGCAGGGTGCTGAATGATGCAGGCGAAGCGGATGCGCTGGTCACCTCGATGCAATCCGCCCCCTCCGGCCTCCTGCGGATTTCCGTTGCCACCGATTTCGGCGTGAACCATCTGTCGCCGGTGCTGTCGGACTTCCTGCGCGACTTCCCGGATATTACCGTCAACATGGTGCTGAACAACCGCTATGTGGAGCTGATTTCTGAAGGTTTCGACATGGCAGTGCGGATCGGCGAACTGGAGGACAGCAGCCTCCGCGCCCGCAAGCTGACCGAGACAACAAAGCGGATGATCGCCTCTCCAGAGTATCTGGAAAAATTCGGCCGCCCGCAAAAGATCGACGAGTTGAACACCCACAAGCTCCTGCACTACTCCAGTCAATCCAGCGGCAATGTGTGGAAAATTACTGCGCCATCAGGTGAAAAACGTCAGGTGCGCACCTCTGGCTGGCTGTCCGTCAACGACGGTCAATCCCTTCTGAACGCTGCTATCTCCGGCCTCGGCATCGCCTATCTGCCCAGCTACCTTTACTCAGAGGCCCTGGAAGAGGGCCTCGTTGAGGATGTGATGCCCAGCCTGCCGGTGGAAACCCAAGGCATCTATGCGGTCTACCCGCCCGGCAAGTTCACCCAGCCCAAGGTGCGGGCCTTTATCGACTTCCTGGTGGCGGCCTTTGCCGACCGCGACCCGTCTGAATGGAAAACCTGAAACGGTTCAGCAAAACCAAGACCTCCCTCGAAGACCTGCCCCCGCACTGTTTGCGGGGGCTCTTTTGTGCGCCCGGCATTGTCAGTTTCCAATTCCAGAACCCGTGGGGTCTGCCGGCGCTGCCGCAGTGCCTCTCCAGACCGCACCGCTCCGCCTTTACCTTAAACGTGTCCTTACCCGCCTGTCAGCCAGTTCGAAAAACTCCTCATTGCCTCAGTAAACGGACGGTCTGACGGCCAAGCCAGATAGTAGTTACCAGCCGCCACAGTGGCACCGAAAGGCTGTGCGAGACGGCCCTGCTCCAGATAGCGTTCGAACATGCGGACTGGCAGCAGCGCGGCACCTGCACCAGAAGCGGCAAGTTCGGCAAGAGCAATCGAACTGTCCAGAACAGGACCGGTGACAGGAGGACAAGCAGCACCAACCGCGTCAAACCAGCCTGGCCATTCCGCGCTGCGATAGCTCCGCAGCAAAGTAATCGCCCCTAGATCCGCCGGATGCTTCAAGCGCGCGGCAAGGGCAGGCGCGCAGAGAGGTGCCAGTGGCGCCTCCATTAACGGCACCGCATCATGGCCCGTCCAGGCTCCGGATCCGAACCGGATCGCCATGTCGAGCCCTTCGCGCAAAATTTCCACGCGGTTGTTGTTGGTCGATATCCTGAGATCGACTTCTGGGTGCAGCCTGTGAAAGACATCAAGCCGGGGCAGCAGCCAACCGAGCGCAAAGGTAGTGTTCACACCGACTTTCAGCAGCTCAACATCCCGGCGTCCGCCGAGCTGGTCAAGGACACGGGAAATCGCTTCGAAACCATGCTCCAAGACAGGAAACAGCAGCAGCCCCTCATCTGTCGGCATCAAGCCTTGTGGCGTGCGCAAAAAGAGCGTGGCTCCCAGCAGATCCTCCAACCGCGCAATCTGATGGCTAACGGCGGCCTGTGTCACGCGCAGCTCTACTGCAGCCCGGGTAAAACTGCCTTGACGCATGGCAACTTCGAACACCCTAAGAGCGTTCAGCGGCAGATCAGGACGGTCCAATGCATTATCTCACCTAATGGCAGCCTATAAAATTTGTCGTTTGATCCGGAAATTCAAGTTGATTTATGACTTCCGCATGACATCAATTGATGTCCCCACAAAATTGACGCGCCGCTCAGGGCACACTTTCAAAAGGAATTCACTCATGCGGCTCTCCGCCTCCGTCCTGCTGCGCATTGCGGCAGGGATTTCTCTCGGCTTGTCTCTTGCCACCGCTCCCGCTGCGCAGTCGCCCCTCAAGATACTGACCGCTTCTGTCTCTCAAATAGAAGAACGGCTCAAGGGCCGCGTGGGAATTGCACTGGTGGATACAGGTACGGGCAAGGTGTGGTTCCATCGTGCAAACGAGAAGTTCCTCATGAACAGCACTGTGAAGACACCGGTTTGCGGAGCCGTTCTGGCGCGCAGCGATGCAAGAGAATTGTCCCTCTCAGAGCAACTTCCTGTCCGCGAATCCGATCTGCTCTCCTATGCTCCGGTTACCAAGGAACATGCCGGCGGAACCATGACGATTGCAGATCTTTGCCTGGCTGCGCTCGACTGGAGCGACAATACCGCGGCGAACTTGCTGATCTCACGTCTCGGAGGCCCCGATGAGGTCACAAATTTCTTCCGCAGCATCGGCGATACGGTCAGCCGGCTGGACCGGTATGAACCGGAACTGAACGCCTTCGCTCCTGACAGCCCTCTCGACACGACGACACCAGCCGCAATGGCAGAAACGCTGCGCGCCCTTCTGGTTGGCAATGCGCTGTCGGTGTCTTCCCGCAACCTTCTGGCCGAATGGATGAGCCATGGCAATGTGACCAGCACACTGTTGCGAAATAAAGCACCTGCAACCTGGGCGTTTTCAGACAAGTCCGGCGCCGGCAGCCACACCCGAAACATCATTGCGCTTGTCACGCCCGAAGGCCGCGCCCCTTGGGTCGCCGCCATCTATATATCCGACACGGATGCGGATTTCGCGGCGCGCAACACTGCGCTTAAGGAATTAAGCGCAGCAGTTGTTAATGTGATGCGCAACTAGCAAAAGTTCACGACCCGGGATTTCGTCCCAAATGGGTGAAAACCCGCAAGCCCTCAAGACAGCCTGCCGTTCGTCTCAAATTGGGCTGCTTTTTTAAGATGCATTCCATTCCAGTGCTTCCGTAAAAGCGGGTGTTGCGACGCGGATCTCAGGCCAAGAGCCTCAATCGGCCAGCAAAACCGCCTCGACCCGCCGGTTGGCTTCCCGGCCTTCCGGGATCAGATTGCTGGCAATCGGCGCCAGGTATCCGGCGCCTGCAACGTCGATACGTCCTTCGTCCGCTGTGTGAGCTTCTATCAGCCTGTCTTTCACCGACTGCGCCCGGCGCTCCGAAATACCGGCGTTCTGCGCCTGCGAGCCGACTGTATCGGTGTGGCCCACCAGCAGCAGCCGGTACTGCGGGTTGGCGTCTAAAAACACCGCCAGTTCTCTCAGGCTGTCATACTCACCATCGCGCAAGCGGGTGGAACCGCTTTCAAAAACAAGATCGGTCAGCACGGCATGGCCGCGCACTTCCAGAACCTTGGACAGATCAACAGGCCGCGCCGGACCCGTCTCTGATTGCACAAAGGGCTTTTGCACTTCAGCGGCTGCATCCCGCGGTCCTGCACTGATCACTTGAACAAAGGCGGCCTCCCCGGCACGGGACACCAGGACAGAGACTGCCTCTTGCCCGCGGACGGCTGACAAAAAATGGTAGCGGGAAATATCGACCATCATGTCCGGCGCCGGCACCACCTCGATTCCGAACCGGAAGCCAAAGCCGCCGCAATCGCGTGCTGCGCAGTCCAGACGCACCTCATAGCCCTGCTCAACCAGCTGTTCCCGCAGCGGGGCCAGAATCTGCAACACCGTGCCGCTGCCTTCAACGCGCCAGGTCCGACGGTTGATTTGCCCCTCGAACCGCTCAGAGGGCACTTTATCGCCTTGCTCCGGGCCAACGGGCAACTGGTAAACACCAAGCACCGTAGCCCGCTCGGAAACAGCTGCAGAATCAGCAGGCAAAGTAAGCTCGGCCGCGGTCAGCATTCCAGGTAAGAATGCCGCCGCAGCCGCTGCAATCAAACATCTCAACGGCACTGGCTGTGATATTCCGGATTAGGCACCATGGCAGTTGCGCTGGCTACACGATTGGACATGTTGAAGAAACCTGCAACATTCGCGATATCCCAGATATCCCGATCGCTGAAACCCGCATCCCGCAGGGCCTGCCGGTCCGCCTCTTCGATCTCCGCACTCCCCGTGGTCATCTTGGCCGAGAAATCCAGCATCGCGCGCTGACGGGCCTCCAGTGGCGCCACCCGGTAGTTCATCACCAGCATCTCGCCCAGCTGCGGATCGCCAGACAGCTGCCGCACCGCCGCGCCATGTGCAACCAGGCAATAAAAACACCGGTTGATCGACGAGACCACAACCGCAATCATCTCCCGCTCCAGCTTGCTGAGGCCGCTGTCCGCCAGCATCAGATCGTTATACATGGCGGTGAAAGCGTTGAGCTTATCAATATCAAAGGCGTTCGCCTTCAGCACATTTGGCACAAAGCCCAGTTTTTCGACACAGATGTCGAAGTATTTCTGCGTTTCCGGCGGCAGCGGGTCCACCATTGGCAGGTCAAGGGCTGTGGGCTGGGTCTGGTCACTCATGGTGTTCAATCGCCTTGTTGCAAAATCCGGTAGTGATACTCTCCAACACAGTCCATGCCTAGGGAAGCGTAAAGCCCGTTTGCCCCTTCGTTACGCTTCGTGCAAAGAACTGCCAATTCACTGGCGCCATTCTCCAGCGCCCAGAATGCCGCCTGGCGCATCATCCAGGCACCCATGCCAGCCCGGCGCTGATGCGGCAGGATTTCAAGCGCATGCACCATCGCAACCCCGTCGTGAACCGCCACAAAACCAGCGCCCGCCGGTTTGTCCTTATGGCGGGCGAGCAGCCCCGTCTTTGCCCCCTGCACCCGGCACATCACAGCCAGCCGTTCGGGCCCTATGCCGCCCTGCGCCCAGATTTCGCGCTGGATCGCCAGCGGTTCCCAGACGCAAAAGGCAGTGACACGCGGAACGGCGACATCCGTCAACTGCTCCGCCGGGCAGGTCCAGAGGTTGACCGGATCCTTTATCACGTATCCGCGCGCCTCCAGCTGCGCATCAAGCTCGGCCTCGCCATCGCGGATCATGAACAGGCAATCCTGGCCCATCGCACGCATCGCATCTTCAGCCGCACCGATCTCTGCGTCTGAGGCTGCGCCGTTGACTGTCGCCGCCGACACCCGGCTGCCGCCGCCCTGCCCTTCGCGCACCACGACAGGCCCCAGCTCGCGCACCGAAGCAGGCGGCCATGTTGCCTCAGTTACCGCATAGTAACGTGGGTCGGTGGTCACAGCTCCAGCTCCTTTGCCAGTTTGGTCATCGCTGCATCTATGCGGGCGCCATCAGTACCGCGGATGACAATGTTGGCGCCGAATGCACCGTCTTTCTGAAACGGGTAGCAGCCGACCGAAAGATCCTCGTAAGCCTCCGCCAAGGTGCGCAGCGGAGCCGCGATTTCGCCCTCGCCGCGCAGCACCCGAAGGGTCTGCGACAGCATCGGGCGGCCACCGGTCAGAGTCGGCATCACACTGGCCACCATCGCCTGAAATATCATCGGAACCCCGGCCATCACATGCACATTTCCGATAGTAAACCCCGGCGCCGCCGAGACAGGATTGTCAATCAAGGCCGCACCGTCGGGAATTCTCGCCATCCTAAGCCGCGCCTCGTTCATCTCCAGCCCTTGAGTATCGTAATGCGCCTGCAGGATCGCACGGGCGTCGTTGCGCACATCCAGACGCGCCCCAAATGCCTTGGCGATGCAATCCGCAGTGATATCGTCATGGGTCGGCCCGATGCCGCCGCTAGTGAACACATGGTCAAAACCGCCAGACAGTGCCCGCACCGCAGCGATGATCGCGGGTTCGTCATCACTCACAACACGCACTTCTTTCAGGTCGATACCGTGCTTGGTCAGTTCCCCCGCCAGAAAGTGCATATTGGCATCGCGGGTGCGGCCCGACAGGATCTCATCCCCGATAACCAGCATGGCGGCAGTAGGGTTCGGTGTAGCGGACATCAGGCATCTCCCTTTGCTGTTCGTGAAGATACCCCGCAGCCCAGTCGGCACAAGTGCCAAAGCGATTAGGAAAGCCCGGCAGCCGCAGCGTCGAACAGTGCGGCATCTCCCATTGCACGGTCAAGGATCATCGCACCTTCCAGGGTCGCAACCATATGCACCGCGGCCTGTTCGGCAGCTTCTGGCCCCAGCCCCTTCCGGCTGCGAACCTGCTGCAGCCATTCCAGGTCACGCTCAAAAAACCCGCGTGGTGCTGGCCACGAGTGGTGGCAGATCAGCGATCTCGGCACCGAAGAACCGCACAGGCAATCAGGCCTTCCTTCTTCATAGCCGCGCCGCAAGCTGCTGCCTAACGCCTGATCAACTCCGCGGGAGCCGCGCTTTGCGGATCACCCAAGATCTTGAAAAATTATCTGAATACTGCTCAACCAAGGCCTTTCCCGCCGCTTCCTTGGCAGGAAAATGGTAATGGACCGAGGCTGACTTTGTGCCGATTTCGGCAGCGATTTCCCGAAAACTGAAAGCGTTGCAACGACCCAAGCGCGCGGCCTTCTCCGCGACCCCCAGTATACGTTCCGCGGTGTCAGATCCAGGCATGCTCACCTCGTCGCTGCCCTACCTGCAGATAGGTCTTGGCAGAATGGAGCACAATCCACATCTGCCACTTACCAATAGATAGATTAATCGCAATGAGCACTGAGACCGCATTGATCATCGGCGGATCGCCGGGAATGGGTCTGGAAATTGCCCGCCAGCTGGCAAAAACGGGACATCATGTCACCCTGCTCGGTTCGTCTGCTGCCACGCTGGAGGCTGCCGAGACTGAGCTTGGAACCCTCGCAGAGGCCCGGAAAGTTGATTTGATGAACTTCGCAGCCGTTCAGGCGCTGACGGGAGAGCTTAAGGCTGACAGCCGCCATTTCAGCAAACTAGTCAATGCAGCCGGAGTCTTTCCCCCAAGCCGGCTTTGGAGCATGACCCTGAGTATTATAATCGCTACATGGGCCTGAACCGCGCGGCTTTCTTCCTGACAAGGGCAGTTGCAGCCAACATGGCGCACAATGGCGGCGGCGCTATCGTCAACACCGGCTCAATGCGGGCCAAACAAGCAATCGAGGCGGCACCCAGCTCCGCCTAATCAATGGCCAAGGCAGGCTTGCGTGCCCTGACCCAGCACTTGGTTATGGAGCTGGCAGACCATGGTATCCGGGTGAACGCGGTGGCTCCTGCAGTGGTGGTCACCCCGATTTACGGCGCATTTACCGACCCCGCGCAGATCGATGATAAGCTGACAGCCGGCGTCGGCACTTTCCATCCGATTGGACGCGCAGGCTTCCGGCTGACATTGCGGCAACGGTTGTGCACCTGCTGTGCGATAGGGCTGCCTGGGTAACCGGCGCCATCTGGGATGTTAACGGCGGCATCATGGCCGGCCGCAACTAAGACTTTGCCGCAGGGCGGGGCTGATATAGTCATCCGGTTATGAAGTTTTCCCAGCCCCTCATCCCCGCCACTCTTATCCGCCGTTACAAACGCTTTCTTGCAGATTGCCGGCTGGAGGACGGACAGGAAGTTACCGCCCATTGCGCCAACCCCGGCAGCATGATGGGGCTGGCGGAACCGGGCATGAAGATCTGGCTGGAGCCCAACAACGACCCTAAGAAGAAGCTGAAATTCGGCTGGCGGCTGGTGGAGCACTCAGACGGCCATTTCACCGGCGTCGACACGTCGGTGCCGAACCGTGCCTTGCGCTCCACGCTGGAGGCCGGTGCGGTCGCGGACCTTGCCGCTTATCAAACCGTACGCGCCGAGGTGAAATACGGGGAAAACAGCCGCATCGACTTCCTGCTGAGCCAGGACGGGCTGCCAGATTGCTATGTGGAGGTGAAAAGCGTGACACTGTCCCGTGAACCTGGACTGGCTGAGTTTCCCGACAGCGTCACCACCCGCGGCACCAAACATCTGGTGGAGCTGGCCAACATGGTGGCCCAGGGCCACCGGGCTGTCATGCTGTATCTGGTCCAGCGCACCGACTGCGAACGCTTCCAACTGGCCGCCGACATTGATCCGGCCTACGCAGATGCCTTTGCCAGCGCCTATGCCGCCGGGGTAGAGAAACTGGTTCTGGGCACCCGGATTACCCCGCAGGGTGTTGAGGTCGCCGGGCCGCTCTCATCAGAGTAACAACCCGGACCGGGCGGCAGATCAGGCTGCCTGTCCCACTTGCTTTCCGGACCCCTCCTCCTCACGCTCCGGCTGGGCCTGGATCAGCGTACGGGTCGGGAAGGGAATATCCACTCCCGCATCGTCAAGCGCCTCTTTCACCTTGCGCTTCATATCGGCCTGGTACTGAAAGTAGTCCTCAGCGCTGACCCAGACGCGCACCAGAAAATCAACCGAGCTGCTGTTCAGCTCATTGACCTGGATGAACGGCTCCGGATCGCTGTGCGACCGGCGGTCGCCCATGATCGTGTCACGGATCACCCGCTCTGCTGTTGCCAGATTGGCACCGTAACCGACACCAAATGTCCACTCAGCACGGCGGGTGTCGAAAGACGAGTAATTGGTGATCGTGTTACCCCAGACTTCGGAATTCGGGACAATAACCTTGAGATTGGACAGACTGGCAATGACGGTATTGTTCAAGGTGATTTCCTGAACTGTGCCCATCTCGTCGTTCACTGCGATAAAATCGCCCAGCTTGAACGGGCGGAACAGGATGATCATAACCCCTGCCGCCACATTCGACAGTGCCCCCTGCATGGCCAGGCCAATGGCCAATCCGGCAGCACCGATTGCCGCCACAATGGAAGTGGTCTTAACGCCAAAGGTGTTGAGCACGAACAAGGCAGCAAAGGCCAAAATAACGTATCGGGCGAGATTGCCCAGAAAGTGGAACAGGGTCACATCCAGCTTGGCGTTGCTGTCGCCCAACTGCACGATCCGCCGCTTGACCCATCCGGCAACGATGAAGCCGGCCAGAAGAATAATGACTGCAGCCAGAACGCTGCCCAGCGCCTGCGCCAGGAATTCCAAGGTCACCAGATCCGCAATCGTCCTGCCATCATAGATTTCGGTTTGCATAAGACTGTTGAAGCTGTCCATTCCGCTGCGTTCCCCTTGTTGCCAAATCGAATATGCCAACGGTTGAACGCACCGTGGCGGCAAAAGTTCCCGCAACCCCGGTCTGGCCCTTTTGACAGGAACCCCTTACATAGCTACGCAAAGAACGTGATGGAGCTCTGCGTGATGAGATCGAAAGACGGCCGCACTACCAAGGACGGCATCCGCATTCATGAAGCTGGTGACTATGCCGGCATGCACAAGGCGGGTGCGCTTGCCGCGCGCATTCTGGATGACATCGCAGCGCATGTTTTCCCGGGCCAGTCGACCGGCGAGATCGACCGTATCATCACGCAAATGGTCGAGGACGCGGGCGCCAAGTCAGCCACCATCGGCTACAAGGGCTATCAGCACGCCAGCTGTATTTCGGTGAACCATGTGGTTTGCCACGGCATTCCTGGCGACAAGAAACTGAAGGATGGCGATATCCTGAACATCGACGTGACCGTGATCGTTGAGGGCTGGTTCGGCGACACCTCACGCATGTTTGTCGCAGGCAAGCTCAGCCGCAAGGCGGAACGGCTCATTCAAGTCACCCATGATTCGCTGATGGTGGGTATCGAGGCAGTGAAGCCAGGCAACACCTTCGGCGACATCGGCCATGCAATCCAGACCTATGCAGAGGCGCAGCGGATGAGCGTGGTGCGCGATTTCTGCGGCCATGGTCTCGGCACCGTGTTCCACGCGCCGCCCAACGTGCTGCACTACGGCCGTCCTGGTACCGGACCGGTGCTCGAGGAAGGCATGTTCTTCACCATCGAACCCATGATCAACTTGGGCCGCCCGGAAACCAAGATCCTGGCAGACGAATGGACCGCCGTCACCCGCGACAAGTCCCTGTCGGCGCAGTTCGAGCATTCGATTGGAGTCACCGCTGACGGGGCTGAGATTTTCACCCTCTCACCCGCAGGCAAGTTCCACCCGACCTACGGCTAAACTGCAAGGACGGCGGCGGGGGCCAGCCCCCGCACCCCCGGGATATTTTCAGCCAGATGAAGGACTGATCCGGTCAGGACATTGCGTCGTCCTGACCCTCTGCTTTCTGAAACCGCCAGAGCGCCAGCAACAGCGTGCCATCGCCAAGCGGTGTCACAGCATCCTGAATGAACACCGGTGCCCGCAGGCGTTCCGGCTTAGGCCGGCTTTGCGTTTCAGCGTCCTTTGAGTACCGCAGTATGGGTGCGCGCAAGCTCTGTTCCATACGCAGGACCCTACCATAACAGTTTCAGATCGACAAAAGCGCCGGCACTTCTTCCATTCCGGTGAAAACTTCAGCTCCCAATGAAGCGAGCTTCTTGCCGCCGCCTTGCGGCGCAAAGCCCAGACAGCGCATGCCTGCGCGCACTGCCGCTGTCACACCGCTGCCGCTGTTCTCGATCACCAGGCAATCGCGCGCCTGCACTCCAAAGTGGCTGGCCGCCGCCAGAAACAGGCCAGGTTCCGGCTTGGCCACGCCCAGCGCGTGGGCCGAAAACATCGCCAGCGGGTGAAACCGCTCCCACAGCCCGTTCTGGCCCAGGGTAATGCGCATTTTTTCCTCGCTGCCGTTTGATGCAACACACACCGAGATACCTGCAGCATCAAGCCGCGCCAGAAGTCCGGGAATGCCCGGTATCAGCGGCACGCCCTGCTGCAGCCGTGCATAGGTCTCGGTGTTAACTTCCGCGGTCCAGTCTTCCGGCAGTTCCGCGCCCAGCATGCGGGCCTTGGCCATCACCCCGGACATGGTGCCGCCAACGAACAACTCGATCGACTGTTCCATTGTCAGCGCCAGCCCATGGTGGGCCAGGTTTGCAATCAGCACCTGGCTCGACACCGGTTCGCTGTCCACCAAGACGCCGTCGCAAGCAAAGACCACCAGCTTAGGAGTTGGAAAGGTTTTGGGCATGTAAAGGCACCTCATCGCGGGAAAGGCGACACCTGCGCGGCACGCAGGCCCTACTGCTTCACATTACTAGTGCAGCATCTGCCTCGCAGCAAATGAGCGGCAAACTGTATTCTGCCTGCGTCGGCTCAGGCTGCTGCGTCCCGCCACATCAGAGTGATATGGGTATCTCCGTATTTGCGGCTATCCTGCAGTTCAAATCCCTCCAGCACTGCCATCGGGGTGCTTTCCTCCCAGACCACCAGCGCTTCATCGGCCACCCAGCCCCCCGCCACAGCAGCCACCAGCGCCTTCTCCCCCAGGCCTTTACCATAGGGCGGGTCAAGAAAGATCAGGTCATAGGGCGCATGCGGGTTCTGCCCCAGTTTCACCGCATCGCGGCGCGCCAGCGTGCAGCGGCCTTCTGCCTTGCAGATAGCAATGTTCTTCTTGATCAGCCCGCCGGAGACACGCCCATCATCAACAAACACCACTTCCGCCGCACCGCGCGACAGCGCCTCCAGCCCCAAGGCACCGGTTCCTGCGAACAGGTCCAGCACCCGGGCGCCTGGAATGGCGCCTGTATGCATCAGCACGTTAAAAAGGCTTTCGCGCACCCGGTCGGTGGTGGGACGCAGATGAGCGCCTGCATCCCCCTTACCCACCGCGGCCAAGGCCCGGCCGCGGAAATCTCCTGCGATGATCCTCACGCTTTCAGAAGCGGCTTCAGATCCGCGGCTGGGTCGCCCGCAACCGTCTTGTCCGCAGTCTTGCCCGCATCGATCAGGCGCTTGGCGACCATATAAGCACGCGGATCGTTCATCGCGTCCACGGCCACCAGCTGATCGCCCTTGTAGTACCAGAAGGAGACCTGGCTGCCCTCGCCCTGGCGGGTTACCACATTGTCATAGCCGGTGTTCAGGCCTGCGATCTGCAGCTTGACGTCGTATTGATCCGACCAGAACCAGGGTGTCGCGATGTAGTCCTTGTCCGCGCCCAGCATGTTCTGCGCCACCACTTCAGCCTGATCGATGGCATTGGGCACGCTTTCCAGCCGGATCCGGCCGCCCTGGAACGGGAAGGACGCGCAGTCGCCCGCCGACCAGATGGACGCATCGGAGGTGCGGCCCTTGGCATCCACCCTGATACCGTTGTCCAGTTCCAGCCCGGCCATCTCTGCCAACTGCGAGGACGGTGTGATGCCAACACCAACAACAACAAAATCCACGTCCAGAACTTCGCCGCCGCTCAGCACAGCGCGGGTGACCGCGCCGCCTTCGCCTTCCAGCCGCTCCAGGCCGACACCCTCGCGGATATCCACGCCGTGCGAAGTGTGCAGGTTGCGGAAGAAATCAGAGGTTTCCGGCGCCGCAACCCGCTGCAGGATGCGGTCGGCCATCTCAACAAGGGTCACCTTGACACCGCGCTTGGCACAGACTGCTGCCGCCTCCAGCCCGATATAGCCGCCACCGACGATCAGCGCGCGCTTGCCCTCAGTGACATTGGGCGCCATCGCGTCCACGTCCGTCAGGCCCCGCACAACGTAAACGCCGTCCAGATCACCGCCAATCGCAGCAGGCAGGCGACGCGGGTCGGACCCTGTGGTCAGCGCCAGCTGGTCGTAAGAGATCACCTCATCACCCAGCGAGACCGTCTTGGCCGCAGGATCAATTCCGGTGACGTGCCGGCCCAGCTTCAGGGTAATGTTGTTGTCGATGTAAAAACTTTCAGGGCGAAGAAACAGCCGCTCCAGCTCCATCTCACCCAGCAGGTATGCCTTGGACAACGGCGGCCGCTGATAGGGCAGCGCTGCTTCCGCACCGATCAGGGTGATCTCCCCGTCAAACCCATCCTTGCGCAGCTTTGCCACCAGCGAGGATCCTGCCTGCCCCGCTCCAATCACGACGATATGGGACATATCCCCTTGCCTCCCGCAATAGTTCCCGTCACGCTTTCACCGGACCCTATATACCCGGGGCCCCAAAACGCAATCAGGAGAAAGAGGAACGTGCAATGATTTCTGTTGGAGACCAGCTGCCGGACGCGACACTGACACGGATTGGGGAGGACGGCCCTGAACAGGTGCAGCTCGCGGACAAGCTGAAAGGGCGCAAAGTTGTGATTTTTGCGGTTCCCGGTGCCTTTACCAGCACCTGCCATTCCGCCCATGTGCCCAGCTTCATCCGCACCAAAGACCAGTTCGCCGCCAAAGGCGTCGAGGAGATCATCTGCCTGGCCGGCAATGATCCTTTCGTGATGTCGATCTGGGGCGACAACACCGGTGCCACCGAAGCCGGCATCACAATGCTGTCGGATGCCGAATGCAGCTTTACCGAGTCCATCGGCATGCGTTTTGACGCCCCGCCGGCAGGTCTTATCGGCCGCTCCCTGCGCTATGCAATGCTGGTGGAAGACGGCGAAGTGAAGATCCTCAACAAGGAAGAAAACCCCGGTCAGTGCGAACTGTCCGCAGGCGAAGGCCTACTGGAGTCCATGGGCTGAAGCTGAGTTTCTGGCGGCCGCCGGAGCAGGCGGCCGCCGCGCCAACCTCTTAATATTTGGTAAAAAATAAGGTCATAATCACTGCCGGAATGTTTCGCGCGCGAAACATTTGGACAGAATTTCTGACCTACTTTCAACCGGCAAGCATCACTCCTGCGGCTCGCCGAACAGCCCATCCATCTTGCGCGCCAGCTTGGCGTCCTGGGCGCTGATCCCGTCGACATCATGGGTGGTCAGCACAACCGTCACCCGGTTGTAGACATTGCTCCATTCAGGATGGTGGTTCCATTTCTCAGCCCAGATCGCGGCACGGGTCATCCAGCCAAAGGCATCCGCGAAATTGCTGAACTTGAAGGTCTTGGTGATGGCGTCACGGCCTTCCACCATCTCCCAGCCGGTGGCGAACAGCGGCTCCAGCAGCGGGCCGCGGGTGGCGTCGGACAGTTTTTCCGTCATTCTTGCTCCTCCACATTGGCTTTGCGGAACGGGCCGTAATCGGTCAGGATTTCGATATCTTCCTCGGTGGCGGCCCGCTCAGCCTTGAGGTAGCGTCCAACGGCCCCGGCAAACCCGGGATCGCCGATCCAGTGCAAGCTGTGTGTCTGGCACGGCATATAGCCGCGTGCCAGCTTGTGTTCACCTTGTGCGCCGGCTTCCGCCCGGTCAAGGCCCAAAGCGATCGCCAGTTCTATGGCCTGATAATAGCACAACTCGAAATGCAGGCAGGCATGCTGTTCGACGCAGCCCCAGTAGCGGCCGTAAAGCGTTTTGCGGCCAATGAAATTCAGCGCCCCAGCGACGTAGCGTCCGTTGCGCTCCGCCAGAATCAGAGCGATGTCATCCGCCATCGTCCTGTGGGCAATGTCAAAGAAGTGCCGTGTCAGATAGGGGGAGCCCCATTTTCGCGCGCCGGTGTCCTGGTAGAACTCCCAGAAAGCATCCCAGTGCTCCGGACGCAGGTCACTGCCTTGGTACACGCGGATATCGCCGCCAAAACACTGCGCCTGCATCCGCTCCTTGCGGATGTTCTTGCGCTTGCGCGAGGACAGGGCCCGCATGAATGCCTCGAAATCAGCGTAGCCATCATTCTGCCAATGAAACTGCTGCGTCGTGCGCTGCATCAGGCCCATTTCCTCACCCAGCCGCGCCTCATCCTGGGTGCAGAAGGTCACATGCAGCGACGACAGGTTGTTGTCAGCTGCCAGTTGCACCGCCCCCTGCAGCAACGCCGAATGACCGATGCCGTCAAAACCAGGGCGCACCAGGAACCTGCGGCCTGTGGCGGGGGTAAAAGGCACCGCAATCTGCAGCTTGGGGTAATAATGGCCGCCCGCCTGCTCATAGGCATGCGCCCAGTTGTGGTCAAAGATATATTCGCCCTGGCTGTGCCCCTTGGCATAAAGCGGGGCACACGCAATCAGACGGCCCTCCTGATAGGCGGTCAGATACTGCGGCTGCCATCCGGTGCCCGGCCCGACTGAGCCGCTGTCCTCCAGCGCGCTGAGAAAGCGGTGGGATGTGAAAGGGTCCAGAGGATGGCCGCCGTCCGCGGCTTCGGGACAAGCGCAGGCATCCCAGTCCGCTGCCGTGATCTGAGACAGCGACGCCAGCACCCGGATGTCGATTTGCGCCTGAGCCATGCAATTCCTCCGCACCGTTTTTCAGATGTGGGGTGCAGACCAGACCGATCAAGATGTTAGCGGCGAAAGGTACTGTTCAAATGTCACATTGTCGGCAAAGGCCCGCGCCGCGGATTCCTCAGCCGCCGATCTGATGGTCCAGCACAGCACCGGCACCCCGCTGCTGCGCAGCGACTGAACCCGCGGCCGTGCCAGGTCGCTTGCCTCGTGGCTGATAAAGCTGGAACCGCTGCGGTCAAAATCCGGAATGCCGCGCAGGTCATCGCAGACTGCCTTGGGCAACTCCGGCCAGTCCGCCGGATCATAGGCACTGGTGGTGATGCCGCGGGCAATATCCGGTGCCAGAGAGGCCAGTGCTGCCACGGAGTTAGGATTGAAGGACATCAGCGCTACCGGGCCGGTGTAGCCATGCAGCGCTTCCACCGTGGCACGCTCCAGAACACCATCGGCAATCCCCATCTCCCCCTGCTGGTCCTTCAGTTCAATCAGCAGCGGTACCCGGCCTGCAACCAGGTCCAGCACCTCTGCAAGATCAGGAATGCCTTCACCATCACCGCCCTTTAGCGGAACCGAGCCTAACGCCTCACGGGTCAGCGCACGAACCGGGCCAGAGCCTTCGGCCAGCCGGTCCAGTTGATAGTCATGAAAAACCATTGCGCAGCCGTCCTTGGACAGCTGCAGGTCAATCTCGATCCCGTAGCCTGCCGCAATTGCTGCACGGATGGCAGCCCGGCTGTTCTCCGGACGCCCGTCCGCAACATCATGCAAGGCACGGTGGGCCAGCGGGACGGTCAGGAATGCGGCAGGCAGGGACCGTGTCATTTGATCTGGAACACGCCGTCGATTTCAACGGCAACGCCCAGCGGCAGCGACGGCGAGCTGACGGCGGACCGCGCATGTCGTCCGATGTCGCCCAGCGCTTCGACCAGGAAGTCGGAGGCGCCGTTCACCACCTGCGGCTGCTGGGTGAAATCAGCGGTTGAATTCACGAAGGCGCCCAGTTTCACAACGCGGACCAGACGGTCCAGATCGCCGCCGCAGGCTGCCTTCAGCTGTGCCAGCAGCGCAATCGCGCAGCGCTTGGCAGCAGCCTGGCCTGCATCGACGTCCATGTCGGCCCCCAGGGTGCCGGTGATCAGCCCGTTTTCATCCGCAGAAATCTGACCGGAGATATAGACCATGTCGCCCGCCACCACATAAGGCACATAGTTGGCTGCCGGTGCCGGCGCGTCAGGCAGGGTCACACCCAGCTCTTTCAGTTTTGCTTCGATGCTCATGGCGCATTCCTCCGAGTCTTCAATTGCCGGGACGCTACCCGCCCCGGCAGGTTTCGGAAAGGGAAAATGCGGTGCCCCATCGCAGCTTTCCGCACCTGCAGGCGCGGGGGCCGCCGCATTCCGGTTTCATGCGATCAAAACGGCGGGGCGTCAGCTTTCGCGGAAGGCCTTGTTGAAGTAATCCGCCAGCGGCTTGACCAGATAGGCCAGCGGCGAACGGTCGGCGGTGCGGATGTAGCTTTCCACCGGCATCCCAGGGATCAGCACCGCGCCCGCAGGCAGGCGGCCTTGCTCCCCGGGGTTCAGCTCGATCTCAGCCCGGTAGTAGGAAAGGCCGCTGCCCTGATCCTCAAACGCATCGGCCGAAACCTGGGTTACACGGCCGAACAGTTCCGGTGTCGAGCGCTGATCCAGAGCCGAGAACCGCAGGGTCACTTCCTGCCCGGTGAAAAGCTGATCAATGTCAGTGGGCGCAACCTGTGCTGCAATCACAAGCGGCCGGTCTTGCGGGACCAGGTAGAGCACTGGATCGGCCGGCCGGATCACCGACCGGGGGGTCTGAACCTGCAACCCGTAGACCACGCCTGAAACCGGTGCAGTGATGTCCAGCCGCGCAAGACGCTGCTGCAGGGAGCGTCGGGTCTCGGCCAGTTCCAGTTCCTGGTAGCGCAAGTCGCGCAAGCGGGTAATCGCCTCTTCACGCTGGCCTGTGCCCAGCTTCAGGATTTCAATGTCGATCTCGGTGATCCGCCCCTCCGCCTGTGCCTCTGAAGCGACCAGCTCACCCAATTGCCCCTCCAGGCTGGCCTGGGTGCGGCGCAGGTTCAAAACCGTGGCCGCCTGCGCAAGACCCCGGTCCAGGAGCGATTGCTGGTTGCCCAGTTCCTCGCCGATCAGATCAAGCTGCACATTCATCGATTTCTGCTGCGCCTGGATGCCCCGGATCTGTTCCTGGATCTGCGCCCGGCGTTTCTCAAGCTGCTCAATCTCACGTGCGGTCGTGTCTCTGCGGGCCTGAAACAAGCGCCGCTGGCCATCGACCAGATCCGCGACCTCCGGCTGGGCTTCTGCGGTTTTCAGCAGCTCAGGGTCGAAGGCGACCTCCGCCGCTTCGTCCCGTTCCGCCTCCAGCCGGCCGCGCCGTGCCATCAGCTCGAAAAGCTGGCCTTCCACGATCACCAGCTGAGAGGCCAGTTCATTGGCGTCCAGCCGGATCAGGGTCGTGCCCTCTGTTACGGTATCGCCTTCATCCACCAGGATCTCCGCAACGATGCCGCCATCCAGGTGCTGCACCACCTGCCGGTTGCGATCGACCTCTATGCGTCCCGTTGCCACCACCGCACCGGAAATCGAGGACAGCACCGACCAGGAGCCAAAGCCGCCCACCAGCACCACAAGGGCAATCAGGCCGATCATCAGCGGCCGCCGCGCAGGCCAGCTGGTTTCCACGTTCATCGCACACCTCCCGTGCCAGTTGCCTGGCGGATGTTCTGATGGTTGGCGACCATTTCCTGCAGCACCTTGTCCTTGGGGCCAAAGGCCGTCTGGGTGCCCTTGTCGATCACCAGCAGCATATCGCATTCCTGGATCGCCGCTGGCCGGTGCGCCATAATCAGGACCGAGCGTCCTTCCGCCTTGATCTGCTTGATCGCCTGGTTGAGCGCGATCGAGCCCTCGTTGTCGAGGTTGGAGTTCGGCTCATCGAGGATCACGATCACCGGATCGTCGAACAGTGCCCGTGCCAGCCCGACACGCTGCATCTGCCCGCCCGACAGCCGGCCGCCGGTGGCGCTGACACGGGTGTCATATCCCTCAGGCAGCTTCAGGATCATCTCATGCGCGGCGGCCTTGCGGGCGGCCTCCACCACTTTCTCGGCGTCTGGCTGCTGATGGAGGCGGGCAATATTCTGGGCAATTGTGCCATCAAACACCTGCACCCGCTGCGGCAGATAGCCAATGTGCCCGCCCAGCACGTCCGGTGCGTACTGATCCAGCGAGGCTCCGTCCAGCCGGACAGAACCCGCCGCAGGCCGCCACACTCCAGTCAAGGCGCGGGCAAGTGTCGACTTGCCCGACCCGGACGGCCCGATGACCCCGATCGCCTGGCCGGGCTGCACCCGGAAATTCACGTTGCGCAAGAGCGGCGCGCTGCTGCCCGGCGGCACCACTGCCAGTCCCTGCACTTCCAGCAGCGCCTTTGGCTTGGGCAGCGCGGTGCGCGTATCCTCCTCAGGCACCTTGTCCAGTAGCTCCGCCAGATTGTGCCAGCCCTTGAGCGCCCGCTGTACCAGCACCCATTGCCCCAGCCCCAGCTCAATCGGTGCGAGCGCCCGCCCCATCAGGATGGAGCCAGCGATCATCGCCCCCGGTGTCACCTGGTTCTGCAGTACCAGATACGCGCCCAGACCCAGCATCGCCGATTGCAGGAACAGCCGCAGCGTCTTGGTCAGCGTGGTGAAACCGCCGCCGGTGTCATTGGCCGTCACACTATCGGTCAGCGCCGCATCCCTGGCCTGTTTCCAGCGTGCGAAAGACGCCCCCCGCATCCCCATCGACTGGATCATCTCCGCCTCATTGCGGATTTCCTCGGACATCAGATTGGCCTTGTGGCCGGTCATGTTCGCCTTCTGCTGCGGGACCCGCGTGAACAGCTGGTTCAGCAGCGCGATCACCACCAGCACCGCCCCGCCAGCCAGTGCCAGCAAACCCAGCCAGGGATGGAACAACGCGATCCCCGCCAAAAATACCGGCGTCCAAGGCAGGTCGAAGGCCGCAGTCAGCACCGGCGAGGCAATCAGCCGCTGGAGGGCCTCCAGATCGGACAGGCCAGTCTGCGCCACAGGATCCTGCGCAACCGACGAGCGGCGGATCATTGCGTCGAACACCCGCTTGTCCAGCGCTGCCTGGAACCGCGCGCCGACCCGCGCCATAATGCGGCCGCGGGCGTAATCCAGCAGCCCCATCATCCCGTAGAGGAACACGACCAAGAGCGACAGCGCCAGCAGCGTCGCCTCCGACCGGCTGCCCAGCACCCGGTCATAAACCTGCATCATGTACAGAGGGCCGGTCAGCATCAGCAAATTCACAAAGAAACTGAAGACCCCGGTGAACCAGTACAAGCCGCGGCTTTGCCGCCGCACCTGTCGCAGTTCCTCATATCCGTTTTTGTAAAGGGTTTTATTCATGCTCAGACTGCAATAGTGGTTCGATGGCTTCAGGTCAGGGCTGGAATAGTACCAGTTGTGGCATAGCCAGGTAAAAAAATGTAATCAGACTGGAATTCGGGCCAAGAACTCTTATTTGCCCTCCGATGCGCCCGTTCCAGTTCCAATTGGACACTTATCCGAATGCCCTTGATGTTGCGACCGCTTAAATTTGTACCTGCGCTGATTTTGGCCGCTTTTGCTGCGGGCTGCGCCACCCAGGACCCGGTTGCGCGCGCCTCCGGCGAAGTGTTCGACCCTTATGAGCGGACAAACCGCACAATTCATGCCTTCAACCGCGGTGTGGACCGGGTCGCTTTCCGCCCTGCGTCCAAGGGCTATGTGGCAATTGTGCCCGCCCCGATGGTCACCAGCTTCTCCTACTTCGCAGAGAACCTTTCGATGCCCGGCCAGATGGTCAACGCGCTGCTGCAGGGTGATCTGAAAACGGCCGGCAATGCATTTTCGCGCTTCGTGATCAACTCCACTGTGGGGTTTGCGGGCCTGGCTGACCCTGCTACCGAATTCAAGGTGCCTGCGGTCGATACCGATTTCGGTGAAACACTGCACAAATGGGGCGTTGGTGAAGGCGCCTACGTCGAGTTGCCGCTGCTCGGCCCCTCGACCAGCCGTGACGCCGTGGGGGTAGCAGTTGATTTCTTCACCAACCCTCTTGGCCATGTCGAGCAGAATACTGCCGACAACATCACCATCTACGCCGAGATCGTGCGCCGCATGGGCGATCGTGGCAACTATTCCGACACGATCGACTCGATTCTCTATGAGAGCGCCGACAGCTATGCGCAATCGCGGCTGATCTACCTGCAGAACCGCCGGTTCCAGCTGGGGGATGGCGAGGAGATCAAGGAAATCGACCCGTTCGAACTGAACACTGAAGGATTTTGAACATGGACCGCCGCGAATTCCTGACCGGCCTGTGTGCCGGAGCTGCCGCACTGGTTGCCGCACCGCAGGCCCTGTGGGCGCTGACCGAAAGCAGTGCCAGCACATTGATCAACCGGCTGGTGGCCGACATCAACCGGGTGATTGAATCCGGCAAGGGTGAAACTGCCATGTTCCGCGACTTCGAGCGGATCTTCCAGCAATACAGCGACACATCCTATATCGCAGCCTATGCGCTGGGTGCCGATGGGCGCCGCGCGTCCTCGGCCCAGAAGAAGGCGTTCTCCAAAGCCTTCCAGGGCTATATTTCGCGCAAATACGGCAAGCGCTTCCGCGAATTCATCGGCGGCAAGCTGGAAGTGAAGGGCGTCAAGAAGGTGAAGAAATGGTATGAGGTAAGCACCATTGCCTACCTCAAGGGCCAGTCCCCATTTGAGGTGACCTTCCTGGTGTCGGACCGCTCCGGCCGCGACCTGTTTTTCAACATGTTCATTGAGGGTGTGAACCTTCTGCTGACCGAGCGCACAGAAATTGGTGCGATTCTGGACAGCAAGAAGGGCGACATCGACGCACTGATCGGCGAGCTGAAGCGGCTCAGCTGAGAAGCAGAATGCAGATTGCAAGACAGGCTCCCTCCGGGGAGCCTTTTTCTTTACTGTTAGAGGGCAGACCATTCGGACTGCCAGCTGAATGCGGCAAGTCCTCCCGCCCGTCGCAGCGGCATCCAGGATACCGCGCTCCCGTTGGGCACGGCGCCCGGCCCTGCGGGACGGGCGCGCGCCGCACCTGCAAGGTGCGGCGCCGGGCCCAACCGGCGATGCCTCCGCAAGGAGGCTGGCGACGGGCGGGAGCACGCCCTGTCCTCAGGTTCAGTTGCCGAGAATATCGCGCAGGATGTTGTCGACCGCGCGGCCCAGTTCCTGACCGAGGTTCGGCCCCTGGCGGCGGCGCTCGCGGCGGGTTGGCTGCGGCGGCGGAGCAATCGGTGCCGGTTCCAGCATCGGCAGCGGCTTCGGCTCCAGCCCGTCGTGCACGCGCACCATTGTCTCGCGCCAGATTTCGGCGGGCAGGCCGCCGCCGGTCACGCCGGACAGGGGCGTGTTGTCGTCGTAGCCCATCCAGACACCGGCAACATAGTCGGCCGTGAAACCGATGAACCAGGCGTCCTTCGCGGCTGACGTGGTGCCGGATTTGCCCGCCGCCTGCCAGCCCGGGATCTTCGCCCGCTGGCCGGTGCCGCCGGCAATCACCTTTTCCATCATCCAGACCAACTGCTGCGCGGCTTCCGGCCGGATCACCCGCTCGCCGATACCGCCGCTGGCGCCCATCAGCGCCTCGCTGTCCTCGACCAGCTTCAGCTCCGTCACACCATAGGGCGTCACAGAGGAACCGCCGTTCAGGATACCCGCATAAGCCCCGGTCATCTCCAGCAACGTGCTTTCCGACGCGCCCAGCGCCAGCGCCGGGCCTGCAGCCAGGTCGCTGTCAATGCCGAAATCCTTGGCCACAAGGCTCACCTTGTCACGGCCAACGGCTTCGGACACTTTCACAGCCGGCACATTCAGCGAGTCCCGCAGCGCCCGCGCCAAGGTTACTTCGCCATAAAACTTGCGAGTGTAGTTGTCAGGGCACCACTGGCCGGAGCCGAGAATCTGCAGGCAGTACTTGGCATCCAGCACCCGGTCATAGGGCGAATACCCCAACTCAAGCGCGGTGGCGTAGACAAAGGGTTTGAACGCCGAACCCGTTTGCCGTTTGGCTTGGGTCGCGCGGTTGAACACACCCGAGACGCGGGTCTTGCGCCCGCCCACCATCGCCCGCACGGCGCCGTCGGCGCTCATCACCACGATGGCGGCCTGCGCCTTGGAGCCCTGACGGACCTTGTTCTCAAACACAAATTTCAGCGCTTCCTCAGCCGCGCTTTGCAGGCGCTGGTCCATGGTGGAGCGGATCACCACGTCCTCAGTCGTCTGATCGCCCAGGAAATCCGGGATGCTGTCCATCACCCAGTCGGCAAAGTACCCGCCCGCCCGTGCCGCTGCCGCCTCGCTCAGCTCTGCCGGTTTGTTCTGGTACTTCTGCATCTCCGCCGTGGTCAGATAGCCCTGCTCTTGCATCAGCCGCAGCACAGTGGCGGCCCGGTCCTGCGAGCGCTGCAGGTTGTTGGTGGGTGCCAGCGTCGAGGGCGCGGTCAGCAGCCCCGCCAGCATTGCGCCCTCCGCCGGGTTCAGCTGGTTCGCCGACTTGCCGAAATAGCGCTGCGCCGCAGCCTCCGCCCCATAGGCGCCGCCGCCCATGTAGGCACGGTTCATATAGATCGAGAGGATCTCATCCTTGGTGTACTTGGCCTCCATCGCCAGGGCAAAGATCGCCTCGGTGCCTTTGCGCCAGAGCGAACCTTTGCGGCAGTCCGCCTCATAGGCGCTTTCGCTTTTCCACTCCGTTGGGTCATAGACCTTGCCCAAACACAGGAGTTTTGCCGCCTGCTGGGTGATGGTGGAGCCGCCATGGCCTGACAGCGGCCCTCGGCCCTCGCTCAGGTTGATACGCACAGCGCTTGCGATGCCGCGCGGCGACAGACCGAGATGTCGGTAGAACCGTTTGTCCTCGGTCGCCACAATTGCGTTCTTCAGATGCGGTGAGACGGTGTCCGCTGTCACCACACCGCCGAACTGGTCGCCGCGCCAGGCAAAGACCTCGCCCTCGCGGTCCAGAATGGTGACGGAACCGCGGGCGCGGCCGTCCAGGTACGCCGAGACATCCGGCAGGCGCGCATATTGAAAGGCCACAGCAAGGCCCACAAGCCCGCAGACCACCATCCCAATGCGCCATGTAAACCCCCAGACCAGCCGGAATACAAAGGCAAACGGCGCCAGCAGCCAGCCAATGGGCCCGCGTTTTTTGGGTGCGGGCCTGGCGCGGGACTTCTTACGGCCGAAAAGCCGCCCCAGCAGACCCGGCTTCTTCGCCTTGGCTGCCGTTTTCCTGCGCGCAGGTTTCTTGGCAGCTGGTTTCCCCTTGCCGCCCGCGGAATAGCGTTTCTCTGCCACCAAAGGCTTGCGCCCGGATCCTTGTGCCATCGTCTGTTCCTGCCCGGTTTGCCCGTTGTCCGGCGACAATACCCTGCCCGCGCCGGATTGTAGAGGGGGCAGAATCCGGACCTTTCCCCCTTTGCCAGATGGCCGGTTTTTAAGCGAACCGGTCAAAAGGCGCAAAATTATTGTGCGCCCGCAGAAAGACGCGCGGAAATTTGCTGGCGTTCACTTTGCACGACTCGGGGCGGCGGTTTTGCTGCAGGTGCACAATGCATCGGCAGGGGGCCGGGGCAGCGCAAAACCTAAGGGATGCAGAGATGAAAATGATCATAGCCGCCATCAAGCCCTTCAAGCTGGACGAGGTCCGCGAGGCGCTGACCGGTCTTGGCGTGAGCGGGCTGATGGTCACCGAAATCAAGGGCTTCGGCGCCCAGGCGGGCCATACCGAGATTTACCGCGGCGCCGAATACGAAGTGAATTTCGTGCCGAAGCTGAAACTGGAACTGGTGGTGCCTGCAGACCAGGCCGAACAGGCCGTCAGCGCGATATCCGAGACCGCGCGCACCGGCAAGATCGGCGACGGCAAGATCTTCGTTCTGGATGTGGAACAGGCCCTGCGGGTGCGCACCGGCGAAACCAATCTCGAGGCGCTCTGAGCGAGCCCGGCATGGAGGAAAGATTTATGAAGACCCTGAAACTCCCCCTTGCGGCGCTGGCACTGGCGGCACTGCCAAGCCTGGCGCTGGCCCAGGACAGCCCGGCCCCGGGCGTGACCCCTGCTACCGACACCGTGTTCATCCTGAACTCGCTGCTGTTCCTGATCGGCGGCTGCCTGGTGTTCTGGATGGCAGCAGGCTTTGCCATGCTGGAGGCCGGCCTGGTGCGTTCCAAAAACGTCACCATGCAGCTGACCAAGAATATGGCGTTGTTCTCTCTGGCCGCCGTGTTCTACTGGCTGATCGGCTATAACCTGATGTATCCGCTGGGCAATTGGGCCATCGACGGTGTGCTGTCCGGCGTCTTTGGCCCCGGGGTGCTGGAGGCGGTCGGGATCACCGCGGAAGGTGCGGATGATTACTCCTATGCCTCCACCGGCTCCGACTTCTTCTTTCAGCTGATGTTCTGTGCCGCCACCGCCTCGATCGTGTCGGGCACCCTGGCAGAGCGCATCAAGCTGTGGCCGTTCCTGATCTTCACCATCATCCTGACCGCCGTGATCTACCCGTTCCAGGCCAGCTGGAAATGGGGCGGCGGCTTCCTGGAGCAGATGGGTTTCCTGGATTTCGCAGGTTCCACCGTGGTGCATTCGATGGGCGGCTGGGCCGCGCTGACCGGTGCGCTGATCCTCGGCCCCCGTATCGGCAAGTACAAGGACGGCAAGACCATCCCGATGCCCGGCTCCAACCTGGCGCTGGCAACCCTCGGCACCTTCATCCTTTGGATGGGCTGGTTCGGCTTCAACGGCGGCTCGCAGCTGGCGATGGGCTCGATCGGCGACGTGGCTGACATCAGCCGCATCTTCTCCAACACCAATGCTGCTGCGGCAGGCGGCGCAGTGGCTGCTCTGGTGCTGACCCAGCTTCTGTTCAAGAAGCCGGACCTGACCATGATCCTGAACGGCGCGCTGGCCGGCCTGGTGGCGATCACCGCTGAGCCGCTGACCCCGGGCCTGGGCCTGGCCACCCTGATCGGCGCCATCGGCGGTGTGATCGTAGTCTTCGCCGTGCCGATGCTGGACAAACTGCAGATCGACGACGTGGTCGGCGCCATCCCGGTGCACCTGCTCTGCGGCATCTGGGGGACCGTGGCCGTGGTTCTGTCGAACCCCGAAGCCAGCCTGCTGACCCAGCTGACCGGCATTGCCGTGGTGGGCGTATTCACAGTCGCAGCCTCTGCCGTGGTCTGGATCATCCTGCGTGCAACCACCGGCATCCGGGTCGAGGAAGAGGATGAGGTCAACGGCCTGGACATGGCGGAACTGGGCATGGAGGCCTACCCGGAGTTCTCGCCGAGCTGAATGCGGACCCAGAGGACAAAAAACGCGGCGCCTGTTTCAGGCGCCGCGCTTGCGTTTCGGCGGCGGGCTCCCGCCAGGTGCAGGATCATCAAAAGATGATCCCTCCCTGTTGGGCCGGGCGCCGCTGGTGCGGCACGGTCCCGGGCTCAGCCCTGAGGGACAACAATCACCTTGGGCACCTTCTGGTCCCGGTAATCGCGGCGGTCTTCGGCGCGGTCCAGATGATCCTCAACCACGTCCCAGACGCCAGTGTCGATGGCTTCATCCCGGCGGTTCTCGCGGCGGTCGGCGCGGTTTTCAACCCGGTCGATGACCTCGCCGTTTGCTGCAAAGGCGGGGGCGGCCAGCGGCAGGGCAACGGCCGCGGAAAGGATCACGGCGAGGGCGGATTTTGCGAGGGTCATTTCAGGTCTCCTGGGCTGTGTTGCTATGTGGCTTCCGCAAGCACAAACGCGGGGCTTTGGCGCTTCCGTCGCCCCATCACGCATAACCTGGCGTCAAGCGGCATCCCGCACCGCGTCAGCGGTGCCACCCCCAAGCCTGCAAGGAACTTGGCGCAGCCAGCGTGTACAGCAGCCGCGGGAGCCCTGCCCCTGCAATGCTGCGAGTCACCGCGCCAAAAAAACGCGCCCGCAAGGGGCGCGTTCCTGAATTTCAACGTGCCTGACGCTCAGACGCCGGCGTCGACAATCGCCTTGGCCAGCACCGGCACGGTCTGCGCGTTGAGGCCTGCAATGTTCAGGCGGCTGTCGCCGACCATGTAGATGCCGTTGTCCACGCGCATCTTCTCGACCAGCTCCGGCGTGGTGCCGAGAAGCGAGAACATGCCGCGGTGCTGGGCGATGAAACTGAACCGGTCAGAGCCGGTCAGCCGCTGCAGCTCATCCGCAAGGCTCTGGCGCAGGCCCAGCATGCCGAGCCGCACCTCTTCCAGCTCTGCGGCCCAGTCGGCGCGCAGGGCGTCGTCGTTCAGGATCATGGTCACCAGCCGGGCGCCGTGATCCGGCGGGAAGGAGTAGTTCTGCCGGTTCAGGAACGCCAGGGTGCCCTGGTTCAGCGCTTGAGCACCCGCGTCGTTGGAGACCGCCATCAGCAGGCCGGTGCGCTCCCGGTAGATGCCGAAGTTCTTGGAGCAGCTGGCCGCGATCAGAGTCTCGGGGCAGCTGGAGGCTACAAGGCGCACGCCCAGCGCGTCTTCTTCCAGGCCGTCGCCAAAGCCCTGATAGGCGATGTCGATCATCGGGATCAGGCCGCGCTCGTTCAACAGCGCGATGACCTCTTTCCACTGCACCTCGTTGAGGTTGGCGCCGGTCGGGTTGTGGCAGCAGCCGTGCAGCAGCACCACGTCGCCTTTCTGCGCGCCTTTCAGGTCTTCCATCATCCCGTCAAAGTTCACACCGCGGGTGTCGCGGTCGAAATATCGATAGACGACGGCTTCGATGCCGACGTATTTCAGGATCGACACGTGGTTCGGCCAGGTCGGATCCGACACAAAGACGCGCGCCTTGGGGTTGGCCATCTTGATCAGTTCAAACGCCTGCCGCACCGCACCGGTGCCGCCGGGGGTCGCAGCAGCCGCGATGTTTTCACGTGCAACCGCATCGCCCAGGATCAGTTTGATCATGGCATCAGAGTAAGCCGGGTCCCCCGCCAGGCCGACATAGGACTTGCTGGTCTGCTCTTCCCAAAGCTTGTGCTCAGCCGCCTTGATCGCGCGCATCACCGGGGTGACGCCCTCAGCGTTCTTGTAGACGCCGACGCCAAGGTCGATCTTGTCCGCGCGCGGGTCGTCGCGGTACATCTGCATCAGCGCCAGGATCTTGTCGGCGGGCTGGGGTTTCAGGGTCTCGAACATTGCTCAGTTCTCTCCGGTAGCAACGGGAAGCGTCGGGAAGGCACCCCACTCCACCCAGGACCCGTCATAAAGCGAATGATCGGCCTTGCCGATACGCTCCAGAGCGAGGCTGAGGATAGCGGCGGTAACGCCCGATCCGCAGGAAGTAATCGCAGGCTTGCTCAGATCGGCGCCGGCGGCCTCAAAGGCGGCGCGGATGCCAGCGGCATCCTTCATCGTGCCGTCATCATTCAGCACCTGACCGAAAGGCACATTACGGGAACCGGGAATATGGCCGGCCCGCAGCCCCTCGCGCGGCTCCGGCGCGTCGCCTCGGAACCGTTCCGCGGAGCGGGCGTCGATGATTTCGTGATCGCCCAGCTTGGCCGCGGCAGAGACCTGGGTCACATCGCGCACCATGTGGTTCTGCACCCGCACGGTCATATGGCGGTCGCGGATCACCGGCGGCAGGTCCTCGACCGGATGGCCTTCGGCCTGCCATTTCGGAAAGCCGCCGTCCAGCACCGCAACATTGGTCTGCCCCATCAGCCGGAACAGCCACCAGACACGAGCCGCCGAAAACAGCCCGGCACCGTCATAGACCACCACCTGGTGGCCATCACCGACGCCCATGGCACGCAGCTTGGACATGAATTTTTCAACCGGCGGCACCATATGCGGCAGGTCGGAGCGGTTGTCGGAAATCTCGTCGATATCAAAGAACCGCGCGCCAGGGATATGGGCGGCCTCATACTCCGCCTTGGCGTCGCGCTCTTGCTGCGGCAAATACCATGATGCGTCCAGCACCCGAAGATCCGGGTCCTTCAGATGGGCCGCAAGCCAGTCCGTGGAAACCAGCGTCTTCGGATCGTCCTGCATCAAAGCGTCTCCCTATCTGCATTTAGCGCCATGGGTACATCCCGGGGCTGGGCGGTGCAAGCCATCCTGACGCCTCACACGCCAATGCATGCATCTTGCCCGCGTTTTACGAAGCAGCAACAAGTATACTGCATAATTGCGACATGTTTCCGATAAGGTATTCAAATGCCCAGTCTGCGCAGTTACTTCGCATTTTTCCTGACGTCAGCCTGTTTAGGAGCACCGCCGCCCGCCAGCGCAGAATGCACACAATTTGAAAATGCATGCATATCCGTCAATGACTTAAAGGCGAGCATCCGGATCGGCGGGACCACATCAGACCTACAGGAACTGGCACAGTTTCAGCATTTGACCGATCTGTCGCTGATAGCTGAACCGGGATATCAGGGCCTGGTGGATTTGTCGCCGCTCGCTCAACTTGCCAGCTTGCAAAAGCTGGCATTGGTGGGGCTTACCGTATCCGGCCTGACGCCACTGACCGGGTTGCCGGAACTGCGGCGGTTGAGCCTTGATTCTGTTCACGCGCCGGATTTCACTCCGCTAACGCAAATGACCGCGCTTGAGCACCTGTCCATCTGGGGTATCGGGGAGGTAACCGACCTTTCTTTCCTGCGCGGCTATACCCGTTTGCAAAGCCTCAATATTGCTGGCACCGGTGTCACGGATCTGACTCCTCTGGAAGGGGTCGCGTCACTGGAAAACCTGCTGGCCTTCAACACCGGGATATCCGACCTGGCACCACTTGCCGCAGCAAACCTGCGCGTGCTCTGGATCTCCGGCTGCCCCGTCCAGAGCCTGGCGCCGCTGGCGGCCTCCAGCAACCTGGAAATGCTGCGCGCGGACGGAAGCAGTCTGCAAAGCCTGGAGGGCCTGCAGAACAAACCAGCCCTTCATACCGTGATCCTGGCAGGCAGCCGCGTTGCCGACCTGTCGCCTTTGGCAGGCTCGCGAAGGCTGGCAGAGCTGGACCTTGCGGATACGCAAATCCAAGACCTTGCCCCCCTGTCGAACCTTACTCTGCTGCGCAAACTGATTTTGGACGGAACCCCGGTCAGCAGCCTTGAACCGCTCGCAGGCGGCAGCCTTCGGGAACTCTCAGCAATTGGCACCGCAGTGACCAGCCTGGCACCGGTCCGGCATATGCAAGAGCTTAAGGAGCTCGGCATTTCCGGAACAGGCATCCGGGACCTGCAACCGCTCGAAGGTCTGAAGAACCTGTCGATCCTGCGGGCCATTGGCCTGCCTCAAGATATTCTCCTGCCGCTGCTCAGAACGGAAAACCTGAGAATCCTCTATGCCGGGCCGGAAAGCGGACCGCACAGGCGGCTGCTTGGGCGGAAGCAGATCGCCAGATACGTCACCGGTGCGCGTCAGCATGAATGACAAGCCCGAAGCTTACCGCGCGTCCTTCAGCAGCCGCTGTTTCTGGCGGCCCCAGTCGCGCTTGGCCTGGGTTTCACGCTTGTCGTGCAGCTTCTTGCCCTTGGCGATGCCCAGCTTGATCTTGGCGCGGCCGCGGTGGTTGAAGTAGATCACCAGCGGCACCAGGGTCATGCCCTTGCGCTGGGTAAGGTTCCAAAGGTCCGACAGCTCCTTGCGCGACACCAGCAGCTTGCGGCGGCGGCGTTCCTCGTGCTTGAAGACCTTGGCTTGCGCATAGGGCGGGATATATGAGTTCACCAGCCACAGCTCGCCATCTTCCACCGCGGCATAACTATCGGCGATGTTGGTTCCGTTGCCGCGCAGCGCCTTGACCTCGGACCCTTCCAGCACGATGCCGCATTCGATATCGTCTTCGATCGCGTAGTCAAAGCGCGCCCGCCGGTTTTCGGCGATCACCTTGTAGTTCGGGTCTGATGTCTGCTTCTTCTTGGCCATGGGCGGCAGATGTAAGGCCGCGCTGCGGCAGGCGCAAGATGCCGCTTACGCCTTGCGGCTGCGCAGCAGCGTGAAAACACCACTGACGACGATCACCGTGCTCCCGATCAAGGTAAGCGCGTCGGGGCGTTCGCCGAAGACCAGCACCCCCAGCACCATGGCAAAAACAAGCCGTGTGTAACGGAACGGTGCGATGACAGAGATTTCCCCTGCCCGCATCGCGCCGGACAGAGCGTTATAGGCAATCACCCCGATCACTGTCGCAGCACCGATATCCAGCCAGCTGCGCGCTTCCGGCCAGACTGCGCCGCCGGTCCAGCCCAGCGCAATGATCCCGGCAACAACCAGCATGGCAAACCCCAGAAATCCCAGCTGGTTGTTGCTCATGTCCTTCGGCGCCGCGCGGGTCGCCAGATCGCGGCCCGCAAATCCCAGCGTGCCCGCCACCGCAAACAGCGAGGCTGGTTCGAACCCGCTGAGGCCCGGCCGCAGGATCAGAAGAACCCCGGCAAAGCCCAGCCCGATTGCCAGCCAGCGCCGCCAGCCAACGGTCTCGCCAAAGAACACCACCGCACCCGCGGCCACCACCAAGGGTGTCGCTTGCAAAATGGCGGAGGCCGAAGACAAAGGTGTCAGCGCAATTGCCAGCGTGAAGCACAACCGCCCGACCACCTCCGCCAGAGAGCGCAAAACCATCGGGCGCGTGCCGAAGCCCGGGTGCCAGGGGGCGTGACCCTGCGCACGCGCCAGCGCGGCAAAGACCGCCATGCCGCCCAGCCCGAACAGGATCAGGATTTGCCCCACCGGCAGGCTGGCGGCGGCGGACTTGATGAACATGTCCTCTAGCGCAAAGGCGGCCATGGCCAGCACCATCAGAAGGCTTCCGCGCAGCGTATCCATTCCCGGTTCCAAATCCCGTAAACTCAATCACTTGCGCAAGTGGTAGGGGCGCAGCGGACCATGCACAAGAGCGGGGATCAATCCCGCTGCGTCAGAACCGCCTGCCGATAGTGATGCATGTTGAGGAAAGACGCGCCGGTCTCAAGGCTGCGGTAGCCATGCGGCTGATCGGCTGCAAAGCGCAGGCCCTGCCCCGGCTCCAGCGCCACCCACGCGCCATCGCGCAGCACCTCCATGGAGCCCTGCAGCACATAGACTTCCTCGGTCACGCCGGTATCGTGTGGCTGCGACTGGTGGCTCTGACCGGGTTTCAGCGTCACCTGAAAGGTCTCCGCACCCAGCAGCGGATCAAAGGGAAAGACGATCTTCACCCCGATGCTGCCGGGAAACTGCACCGTCTCATAGACGCCCGTCACTTCGCTCACCGGCCGTGCGGCCTCTCCTAGCAGGGCGGTCAGCGGCAGGTGGAACCCTTTGGCAATCTTCCACAGCGTGGCAATCGTCGGGCTTGATTCGCCGCGCTCGATCTGCCCCAGCATCGCCTTGCTGACGCCTGTGGCCTCCGCCGCCTTGCTGAGGCTAAGCCCCGCCGCCGCGCGGATTTCCCGCAGGTTCAGGGTGATGCCGTCATTGTTCATTGTGTCTGCCCGTCAAAAAAGCCTTGTGCGCTATAACGCACGGATTGTAGTGTGCGCTATAACGCACGCAACCCTACCCTGCCCGGCCGCCAAGGAAAACCCGCATGCTCAAAGATCTGAAGCTCTCGCATCTCGTCTCCGGCGCGGTTGCAGTGCTGGTCGGTTACACAGGCTCGGTTGCCATCATTTTCCAGGCGATCGAGGCCGTCGGTGCCACCCAGGCACAGGCAAACAGCTGGATGCTGGTGCTGGGGCTTGGAATGGGGATCACCTGCCTGATCCTGTCGCTCGTGTACCGTATGCCGATCCTGACCGCCTGGTCGACGCCCGGAGCGGCGCTGCTGGCGGTCAGCCTCAACGGCGTGCCGCTGGCGGAGGCGGTGGGCGCCTTTCTCCTTTGCGCAGTGCTCCTGACACTCACCGGCATCACCGGCTGGTTCGCCGCCCTTTCCCGGCTGATCCCGGACAGCCTGGCCAGCGCGATGCTCGCGGGCATCCTGTTCCAGTTCGGGCTGTCCGCCTTCACCTCGCTGCAGACCGACACTGCACTGGTGGCCGTGATGGGCCTTACCTTCCTGGCCGGGCGCAAGCTGTTCCCGCGCTACACGATTCCCGCCGTGCTGTCCGCCGGTGTGGCGTGGTGCGCTGCCACCGGCGCCTTCGGTAGCCTGGAGGCACTGGACCTGACGCTCGCCCGCCCCGAATTCGTCATGCCTGCCTTCTCATTACCGGTGCTCATCGGTATCGGCCTGCCGCTCTACATCGTCACCATGTCCTCGCAGAACATGCCCGGCGTCGTGGCGCTGAAGGCCTGCGGCTATGAACCGCCGGTTTCCGCCAGCCTCACCGTCACCGGCCTGGCGTCGCTGCTGCTTGCCCCCTTCGGCGGCTTTGCCTTCAACCTCGCCGCCATCACCGCCGCCATCTGCGCAGGCCCGGAGGCGGATGAGAACCCAGACACCCGCTATCTGGCCGGGGTGATGACGGGCCTTGTATACATCCTGGTGGGGCTTGGCGGCGCCACCGTCATCAGCCTGTTCCTGATCGCACCCAAGGCGCTTGTTGCCACCGTTGCAGGCCTTGCGCTGCTGGCAACCATCGGCAACAGCCTTTCCGCCGCGCTGAAAGAACCGCAGGGGCGGGAAGCTGCCCTGATCACCTTTATGACCACGGTCTCCGGCATCAGTTTTTACGGAATCGGCGCGCCGTTCTGGGCACTGGTGCTGGGGCTGGCTGTGAATCACTGGCTGCGCGGCCACGCCCCCGTCCCGACCCGCGCCTGACAGAGCCGCCGCAAAACAGAAACCGCCAACAAATTCCGGCGCAATCTGCGCCAAAATTACCGAAGCATGCCCCGGCAGGTTGCCTTTATTGCGCAAATCGTGTGTTTGGGGTCAAATTCAAAGGGAAGCGCTCAAATGCCGATGTACCGATCCAGAACCTCCACCCATGGCCGCAACATGGCGGGCGCGCGCGGACTATGGCGCGCAACCGGCATGAAAGACGATGATTTCGGCAAGCCGATCATCGCAATCGTCAACTCCTTCACCCAGTTCGTGCCCGGCCACGTCCACCTCAAAGACCTGGGCCAGATGGTTGCCCGCGAGGTTGAGGCGGCCGGCGGCGTTGCCAAGGAATTCAACACCATCGCGGTGGACGACGGCATCGCCATGGGCCATGACGGCATGCTCTATTCGCTGCCCTCGCGCGAGGTGATCGCCGACAGCGTCGAATACATGGTCAACGCGCACTGCGCTGACGCCATGGTCTGCATCTCCAACTGCGACAAGATCACGCCCGGCATGCTGATGGCTGCCATGCGCCTCAACATCCCTGCGATCTTCGTCTCTGGCGGCCCGATGGAAGCGGGCAAGATCGACATTGCCGATCTCGACATGAAAAAGATCGACCTGGTCGATGCCATGGTGGCGGCGGCGGATGACAAATTCACCGACGATCAGGTGAAGCATATCGAGGAAAACGCCTGCCCGACCTGCGGGTCGTGCTCGGGCATGTTCACCGCAAACTCGATGAACTGCCTGGCCGAGGCCCTGGGCCTGGCGCTGCCGGGCAACGGCTCGACGCTCGCCACCCACGCCGACCGCAAGGGATTGTTCCTGGAGGCGGGCCGCAAGATCGTTGAGATCACCAAGCGGCATTATGCGGAAGAGGAAAAAGGCCTGCTTCCGCGCGAGATCGCCACGTTTGAGGCGTTTGAAAACGCAATGAGCCTGGATATCGCCATGGGCGGTTCCACCAACACCGTGCTGCACCTCCTGGCGATCGCCAACGAGGGCGAGGTGGATTTCAACATGTCCCACATGGACGCCCTCAGCCGCAAGGTGCCCTGCCTGTGCAAGGTGGCGCCGAACACGGCCAATGTGCATATGGAAGACGTGCACCGGGCCGGCGGCATCTTCTCGATCCTGGGTGAATTGTCCCGTGCAGGCCTCTTGCACAACCACTGCAGCACCGTGCACTCCTCGACCATGGGCGAAGCCATCGCCAAGTGGGACATCAAGGTTGCCAACAACCCCGAAGCTGAAGAGCTGTTCAAAGCGGCCCCCGGCGGCGTGCGCACCACGCAGGCGTTCAGCCAGTCCAACCGCTACAAAGAACTGGACAACGACCGTGAAAACGGTGTGATCCGCTCCAAGGAGCACGCCTTCAGCCAGGACGGCGGCCTTGCGGTTCTGTTCGGCAATATCGCGCTGGACGGCTGCATTGTGAAAACCGCAGGCGTGGACGCAAGCAACCTGACCTTCACCGGCACCGCTTATGTCTGCGAAAGCCAGGATCAGGCGGTCAATGACATCCTGACCGGCAAGGTGACCGAAGGCGACGTGGTGGTGATCCGCTACGAGGGCCCGCGCGGCGGCCCCGGCATGCAGGAAATGCTGTATCCGACCTCCTATCTGAAATCGAAGGGCCTCGGAAAAAAATGCGCCCTGCTGACTGACGGGCGTTTTTCCGGCGGCACCTCGGGCCTGTCGATCGGCCATGTCTCGCCCGAGGCGGCCGAAGGCGGCACCATCGGCCTGGTGCGTCAGGGCGACAAGATCGAGATCGATATCCCCAACCGCTCGATCCATCTGGCGGTCTCCGGCGAAGAGCTGGCCGCGCGCCGCGAAGAGCAAGACGCCAAGGGCTGGAAACCCGCTGAGCCGCGCAAGCGCAAGGTCTCCAAGGCGCTGAAAGCCTATGCGCTGCTGGCCACGTCTGCGGCCAAGGGCGCCGTGCGCGCACTGCCCGACGAAGACTGATACTGCTCAGACCTGGAGCACACAGAACCCGCCGCCCCAATCGCGGCGGGTTTTCTTTTGGCCTCCGCTCCTGAGGCCGGGTCAAGGGCCGCGCAAAGCGCGGCGGCGCAGCCGCTTGCTCTTGAGGCGGCATCAGGGGCTTCACAACGGACAAGGCGCGTTCAGGGCACACCTGCCCCTGAACCGCTTCTCAGCAAATTTCCTTCAGCACCTTAGATCTCCCGCCCCCCGCTGCAGCCTGCTGGCTGACGCCAACACCCCCTGCGGTGTTAGGCGCGGCGCCGTGCTGACGCACGGCGTGCCTCCGGCGGGAGTATTTGGCCGAAAGTGAAGCCAAATGGCTCATTGCAGCACACGCCTGCGCCGCGTCAGCGGCGCCGGGCCCAAGGCTTGGCGCTGCATCTGTGATGCTGCGGCTAGGCGCGGGAGCCTCTATTCCCCCAGCTTGGCGTGCACCTCGTCCAGGTCGATCTCTCCCACCGGCATCTTATTGGCCGGGTTCTCGAAATCGTATTTGAACAGCTCGAAGTCCCGCTTGTAGATCTCGTAGACCAGATGCATCGACAGGTCGTCGAAGTACTCCTCCACCGGATGCGCGCGCTTGGGGCCGTGGCCTTCGCTTTCGTTGAAACGCGGAATCGCAGCCAGGTCCACGGGATGCGGCGTTTCGATTGCGTTCAGCACCCCCTGCATTCCGTCATTGAACGCCTCGGTCCAGAAGATCCGGTTGTAGCGCCCGCCGTTCAGAATGAAGGTCGACACATGCCCCGACATCGCCGACCAGTGGATGTCCGGATCCATCGGGCGGCGCCAGCGGATGGTGTCGCGGGCAAACAGCAGAAAGCGGCGGAAGCTGGCGATCTGATCGAACTCCTGCTTGCCGTCATCGCCGCCGACTTCGATCCCGTATTCATACGCGAGCTTCGGCACCAGATTGCCGCGGTAGCGCTTGCCGTTGCGCTGGATACCACAGATCTTGTCGAAGAAAGACGACAGGATACGGGTGTAGGGGTTGCGCACGCAGGTGAAAGCATAGGACTGCTGCCCCTGCACGTTACGGGTGATCGGCCCCTGACTGTGCTCCAGCGCCCATTTATGCAGACCGTCCTTGGCATCATGGATGTCGCCGTCAAAAAACTGCCCGTGGTCGGAATAGTAAAGGATCTGCCCGATGGTCGAGCAGGCGCATTTCGGCACCACCCGGTAGACCACAGTTTCACTTTCCGTCATCCAGGTGCCTGGGAACCCCATTTGCCGCCCTCTTGTCCGTCTTTGCCTGTTCCAAGCAGTAATTGCATATGTTTACCGAAACGGGAACTATCTGGTTTATTCGCGCGCGCCGCCCGCTTATCAAGGTAAACAATCAGGCAGAACAAGGCAGTCCGTCCCCACTATGGCAAAAATCGCATATATTCTGCTGTGCCATAAAGACCCCGACGCGATCATCCAGCAGGCTGAGCGGCTGACGGCGGCTGGTGACTGCATGGCGATTCACTTCGACGGGCGGGCGGCTCCGGAGGACTACCAGAGGATCCGGTCGGAGCTTGCGGACAACCCCAACGTCACTTTTGCCAAAAAGCGGATCAAATGCGGCTGGGGGGAATGGTCGCTGGTAGAGGCCACGCTGCACGCCCTGCGCAGCGCCGTTGAGGAGTTTCCGCGCGCCACCCACTTCTACATGCTGTCCGGGGACTGCATGGCGGTGAAGACCGCGGAATACGCACACCGGTTCCTTGACGAAAACGACAAGGATTTCATCGAGAGCTTCGATTTCTTCGAAAGCGACTGGATCAAGACCGGCATGAAGGAGGACCGGCTGATTTACCGGCACTTCTTCAACGAGCGCAAGCACAAGCAGCTGTTCTACTGGAGCCACGGCCTGCAGAAACGGCTGGGGCTGCAACGGAGTATCCCGGCCGATATACAGGTCCAGATCGGCAGTCAATGGTGGTGCCTGCGCCGCCGCACCGTTGAATGGATCCTGGGCTTCATCCGCAAGCGCCGCGACGTGATGCGCTTTTTCCGGACCACCTGGATTCCGGATGAAACCTTCTTTCAGACCCTGGTGCGCCACCTCATCCCGGAGGCTGAGATCGAGGCCCGCACCCTCACCTTTCTGATGTTCACCGACTACGGGATGCCGGTGAACTTCTACAATGACCACTATGACCTTCTGCTCAGCCAGGACTTTCTGTTCGCCCGCAAGATCAGCTCTGACGCCAAGGAGCTGAAGTCACGGCTCGGGCGGCTTTATGCAGCACAGGGGGTGGAGTTCCAGATCTCCAACGAGGGACGCAGCCTCTACAAGTTCCTCGCACAGCGCGGCCGCGACGGACGCCGCTTTGCGCCGCGGTTCTGGGAGACGGAAAGCACCCTCGGCCGGGAGCGCGAACTGCTGATCGTGGTCTGCAAGAAATGGCATGTCGCGAAGCGGCTGCTGGAACAGATCCGCCAGGTCACCAACATTCCGGCGATCGAATACCTGTTCAACGAGGAGGACACCCCCCTGCCCGACCTCGGCGGGATTCAGGCGGCACTGATGAAACGCACCCGCCACCGCCGGGCGCTGATGCGGATGCTGTTCGAATATTACGAGTCCGACCAGCTGATCATCTGCCTGGATCCCGGGGCCATTGAGCTGATGAATGATTTTCATTCAGACCGGTCCTCGACGCGCTTTCTGCATATCGAATGCGACTTCAGCGACGATTACCTGATTGGCCATGCCCACCGCGTTGGCCTGGCCGGCGAACGCACGCCGCAGCAAACGCTGGAGCGGCTGCTGCCGACAATCCGCAATGACATCCTGCATGAAAGCGACCGCATCCGCGATGCGGGCTTCAGCCATCTCTACAAGATCCGCGAAGGCAGCACTCCCGAGGCAAACGCGGGCGAACTCAGCAGCTTCCTGAACCTGACCGAAGAGAAGGCCCGGCAGATTGCCGGGACCGGCTATCTGTTTGCCGACTGACACGGGGCTCTTGCGCCCCGCATCAAAACTGAAGAGAGTCCTTAGTCTTCCAGCGCCTTGATCATGTCGACGCGGGTGCCGTGGCGGCCGCCCTCGAACTCAGTGCCCAGAAAGGCATCGACGATTTCCAGTGCCAGTCCTTCGCCGACCACACGGGCGCCGATCGACAGCATGTTGGCGTCGTTGTGGGCGCGGATCATCTTGGCAGAGAACGTGTCGGAGCAGACACCGCAGCGGATGCCCTTCACCTTGTTGGCTGCCATCATGATGCCCTGGCCGGTGCCGCACAGGACAATACCCAGCGCGCAGCCGCCCGAAGCCACCAGCCGTGCCGCGGCGGCGCCATGCTTGGGGTAATGGGTGCTTTCCGGGGTCTGCGGGCCGATGTCCTCAACCTCCCAGCCCTGGGCTTCGATATGGGCGGCAACGGCCTTGCGCAGCTCGATGGCGGCGTGGTCGCTGGAAAGGGCAATGCGTTTGCTGGCAGTCATGGTCTGATGGTCCTGTGTCGCAACGGGGGTATGAGGCTTGGCCCCGTGTTGACCAAGGGACGGGCGCGGCGTCAATCCCTTTATCGCCGCAGGCCCGGACCAGAAGGGAGCGGAGGGCCCTCAGGAGGCCCTCCGTCAGATCAGATGTCCACTTCGACACGGCCAATCGGGTTGGAGCAGCAGGCCAGAATATACCCTGCCTCGATGTCCTCTTCCGAGATGCCGCCATTGTGGACCATATGCACGTCGCCTGCGGTCTTCTTGACCTTGCAGGTGCCGCAGATGCCGAAGGTACAGCCTGACGGGATGTTGAGGCCCGACGCCTTGGCCACGGCCAGTACGGTGTCGGTCTCGGTGCAGGCGGAGGTGACGCCCGACGCGGCAAAGCTGATCTCCGCCGCCGCGGTCTCCTCTGGAACCACATCGTCCAGCTCAGGCGCATCGGCCTCAGTCTCCACCGGCGCGCCAAAGCTTTCCTGGTTGTAGTTCTCCATGTCAAAGCCAAGGCCGTTCAGCATGTCGCGCACGGCCTGCATGAACGGCTCCGGCCCGCAGCAGTAGACCTCGCGCTCCAGATAGTCGCCGGCGATCAGACCCAGCATGATCTGGTTCAGCTGCCCGCGGTAGCCGGTCCAAACCTGATAGGAGTCGTCCTCTTCCACCACGAAATGCAGCTTGATCCCCGGCACCCGCGCCGCCATGCCTTCCAGCTGGCGCCGGGCGATGATCTCGCTCGGGCGCTTGGCGCAGTTGATGAAACAGACGTCCGGCGATTGGCCGCGGTCGAACAGGTACTGGGTCATCGACAGGCTTGGCGTGATGCCGGAGCCTGCGGAGATGAACAGGAACTTGCCGTTCGGCCGTTTCGGCAGGGTGAACACGCCTGCCGGGCCAGAGGCCCTGAGGAACATGCCCGGTTTCAGATTGTCCAGCATCCAGCGGGTGCCGATGCTGTCGGCCTGCGCCTTCACCGTCACCGAGATCGACAAGGGCCGCGAGGGCGAGGAACTGATGGTGTAGGTCCGCCAGACGGTGCCGCCCGGCACCGGCAGCTCCAGCGTCAGGAACTGGCCCGGCTGGTATTTGAACCACGCGCCGGACGGCGCGCGGAAGCTGAAGGTGGCGGTGTTCGGCGCTTCCGGCACGACAGAGACGCATTCCAGCATCTCGTCGTCCTTCCACGCCAGGGTCTCGTCCAGCGTCTCAAAGTTTGCCTGCAGTCCCATGCCGTTACTCCGCCGCGATCAGGTGGCGGCCGGTCAGCGCGCGGGTCAGGTGTTCGGCGTACCAGTTGGAGAACTGGATAACACCGCTTTCCTGCACTTCCGAATAGGGGCCGGGCTCATAAGCGGGCGAGTTGATGCCGCGCTGGTTGTCCTCGACCACGATGCGGTCCTCGTCGTTGGTGGCAACCCAGACCTCGGTCAGCCGCTTCAGGTCATAATCCTGGCCTTCAACCGCGTCCTTGTGCACCAGCCATTTGGTGGTGACCTCAGTCTCGGTCGGGCTGATCGGGGTCACCCGGAACACGATGGAATGATCCGGCAGGAAGTGGTTCCAGGTGGTCGGGTAATGGAACTTCAACAGCGTGCCCGCATCGGCAAACGGCACCCGGCCCAGCTTCTTGGCGACAGCTGCCTTACCGTCCATGGTATAGCTCTCGGCACCCTCGTTGAGCGGCATCCGCGCCACCCGGTACTGGCCGCGCGCATCGATCTGGAACTGCGCCGGCACGCCCGCCGCCTCGATCCGGTCGAAGTGCTTCTGCAGATGCGGCGGGGTCTCGCCGCCCTCAACACCAGTGACGGACGGATCTTCCGGGAAGGTCCGGCACAGCGACGGATGGTTGCCGCCGCAGTGATAGCACTCGCGGTTGTTCTCCCAGACCAGCTTCCAGTTGCCGTTTTCGATGATCGAGCTTTCAAAGGCCACCTTGGCGTTGCCCAGATCATGCGGCTCCAGATACGGGCGGGCCACTTCGGCAAAGGTATCGAAATCCGGCGCCTCATCCGCCAGGCAGATGTAGATCAGGCCCGCCAGGTCGCGGCAGTGCACCGGCTTCAGCCCGTGTTTGGAGGCATCGAAATCCGGCCCCATATCGCGCGCCCACAGCAGCGAGCCGTCCAGCTCATAGGTCCACTGGTGGTAGGGGCAGACCAGCTTGGGCGAATTGCCTTTCTTCGCTTTACACACAACCGAACCGCGGTGGCGGCAGGCGTTGTGGAAGGCGCGCACTTCGCCATCGCTGCCGCGCACGATGATGACGTTGTAGGCGCCGACCTGATGGGTCACGAAATTGCCCGCCTTCGGGATCTCGCAGGCGGGAATGGCAAACAGCCACTCGCGGTAGAAGATCTGGCGCATGTCCAGATCCAGCACGCCCGGATCGGTATAAAACGCCTGCTCCAGGGAATAGTTTTTCTGACGGGCCACCAGTTTGGCCAGAATTTCGCTGTCGTGAAGCATCTGCTTCTCTCCTTTGCCGCATCCCCGCGGCAGGTTGGCTTGGCTGCGGGCATGGAGGGAGAGATTGCAGGCCACGCGCCTGCAACCGCCCCGCCGCCGCCCGCGGTTGACGTTTTCATGGCAAGGCTGGTTTCCGGACTGTCCCGGGGCCTTTTGGCGGCGGGCCTGGCACCTTCCCGAAGCCGCTGCTTCAGTGGTTTTTGCCATGCCTTGCCCGGGGTCACCGTTGCGGGGGCAGTGCCGGAGTTTCACCAGCTTCCCAATTCTCCGCCCCGAAAGGCGGCACCTTGCTGAGGCGGAAATTGCCCTAATCCTGCCCCGCAGGCGGAGACAAATCCGACCCGCCAAAACCGGAAAAAGACATGCATGTTTCCCGTTTCCGGCGGGACAGGAATGTCCAGAATCTCAAACCGGCATCCGCCAGCCTGTTTGCGGCAAGCGCTTATCTTTCATGCATTTAGACGCCATCCGGAGTTACGAACCGATTCGCCCGCCGCGAATCTTGCGCTGCCCCCTTGGAACGCGAATTTTATTTAACTATATGCCGTACAGTTAAATGGTACACAGGAGAATCCGATGACCACCGGCCACGTCTTCATCGCCACCAGCCTCGACGGCTTTGTGGCCCGCCAGGACCATTCGCTGGACTGGCTGCTCAAACAGCCCGATGCCGAAGATGACGATGGCGGTTTCGCGGCCTTCATGGACAGTGTCGACGGGCTGGTCATGGGGTCGGGCTCATTCCGGACTGTGCTGGGGTTCGGCCAATGGGCCTACACCAAGCCGGTTATTGTCCTCAGCAGCAGCCTGACCGGACAGGACATTCCCGAGGAGCTGAAGGACAAGGTACGCCTCAGCAGCGCCGCACCCGCAGATCTTATGCAGGAGCTTCAAGAAGAGGGCTGGACCCGCGCCTATGTCGACGGCGGCCGGATGGTGCAGTCCTTCCTGCGCCAGGGGCTGATCGCCGATCTGACCATCACAACGGTCCCGATCCTGATCGGCAGCGGCATTCCCCTGTTCGGCAGCCTGGACCGGGACATCGACCTCCAGGTGGACAGCTCCCGCATCCTGCCCACCGGCATGATCCAGACCACGTTCAGGGTGGCCTGACCATTGCCTCCGCGCATGGGGCGCCCTCCCAAGGGCAGCCGGATCCTCAGCAAGGATGATGTCCTGAAAAAGGCCCTGCAGCTGCTCGACGAGGGCGGCAGTAAGGCCTTGACGTACAAGGCACTGGCAGCGGCGCTTGGCGTCACCCCAATGGCGGTTGCCCATCACGCCGGCACAAGGGATGAGATGATCGCAAGCCTCGTGGCCATTGCGTTTGAAGGATCAGACACCCCGTCAAAGGCAGCAACGCCTAAACTGCGGCTGCGCGACCTGCTGACCCGCTACTGCGCCCAGGTGACCCGGCACCCGGAGCTGGCGAAATGCATCCTGGAGAATCCGGCCCTGATCGGCCCCTCCCTGACAAGGCTGACGCAGCTCATCGAGGCGGAAATTGCAGCCGCAGGCGTAACCGGTGCAGAGGCCCGCACCCTTCTCTGCCTGCTGGTGGATTACACACACGGCTTCGCCTTTGCCGCCGCCGCAGCGCCAGGCGGAGCACTGTCACCTGACGATTTCATCCCGGCGCTGGACTGGGTGCTGGACCGCATTGAATAAAGAAACGCGGGCCCGTTCAGGCCCGCGCATCCGCGTGTGTCTTGCAGAGCCGCCGATCCAGCGGCCCCTCCTCACTTTGACTTCCAGGTATCCAGCCAGCGGCGGAACCGGCCCTTGCGCTCGGCAATCGCATCCCCCGCCGCATAGAGGCTGTCCTCGGCGCTTTCGATCATCGGGTCGATCCGCGCCCGGCGGAACCGGCGCCAGCGCACATAGATCGCCCACAACAGTGCCGCCAGAAGCACCAGGAAGATGATCGAGAACCAGTTCACCGGCTTGTCCTCCGGCCCCGTCACCGGCTTGATCGTCACCGCGTTGGGGAAGATCGACAGAAACTCGTTGCGCCAGCCGTAATGCATCACCGCCACCCACTCCGGGTTCGCCTTGGTCGAGATGCTGTCATTGGCGTCCGTATAGAGGTTCGCGGTGTCGAACTTGAAATAAGGCGGCCAGCTCCAGCCGGTATCCTCGTTCCGGTAAACCATGTTGCGGCCGTTGGCGCGCACCGCCTGGATGAACTGCACATCGCGGTTGATCAGCTGCGCCGACTGGTCGTCGGGCTTGGACCAGAAAACCCGCGTCCAGTCGTTCAGCTCCTGCCGTTCCTCGTAGGTGTTGACGATCCGCACCACGTCATACTGCGGCAGCGTGTAATGCAGGAAGGCGCCGAACAGCACCCAGAAGGTAATCAGGAAAGCCCATTTGATGAAACGCATGGGGGTGGACCTCACATGAAGTTAATGACGTAGATCAGGAGCGCCAGCGCCCCCAGCGGGATGATGTAGACCAAGAGGATCAGCTTGCGCCGGAACGAGTTGTCGTATTGTTTCAGCCCCCGCTGGATGAAGGCCGCGCGGTCGCCGGTCAACCCCTTCTCTTTCCAGCGCCGCTTCAGCTTCAGCCGCCGCATCTCGCGCGAGTAGAGCGACACCGCGGCATAGACCACGGTCAGCACCACCAAGAGGATCAGGATCAGGCGGATAAAGCCGAACATCTCAGCGCCCCCTCACCCGGTTCACAGCCCCCCAGGGGCCGACCCGGTCAACCACCGCCTTGCGCCGGTTCCGCGGCAGCCGGGGCATCCGTCCCTCCATGTCCGGCTCATGCCCGAACAGTGCGGCGCGCGCGCCGGCCTTGTCCACCGCATATTCCCGCGCCAGAAACTCCGCTGCATAGGCCTTCTTGGTCTCCGGCCAGCCGCGGTACCGGCGGTAAAATTCTTCCTTGTGGCAGATGAACATCTGGCGGAAGTCATGCGGGCACAGCTCTGCCAGCAGCATGTTGACCAGATCGCGGCAAGGCGTGTCCGACGCCCGCAGGGAATAGAAATAGGCCGGATGGTCCGAGCTGATCCGCGGCCACTTGCCGCCGCCCTCGGCCCAGCGCACCAGCGCCGCCAGCCCCTCGAACTCCTCCGGCAGTTCCTCCGCATGCCGCGCCGCCAGCCGCCGCAGGTCCGACCGCGACAAGCCGGTCAGATCCCGGCCCTTCTCTGTCAAAACCGAAACCGCCAGGAACCCCATCTTCTGCCGCAGGATCGCCGCGCCATCGACGCCGCGCGCCCGGATCACCGGCTCAGCCAGCCCATTCAGCTCCAGGAACTTGGCAATCGCATTGCGCTGGCTCAGGTCAAAGACGCGATCCAGCGGCACCCCCTCGGGCTTTGCCCCGCTGGCAATCACCGCCGGATGCTCCAGCCCCTGAAACACATACAACCCGCCGAAATGCGCGGTCCAGAAATTACCCTGCTCAAAGACCTCATGCTCCAGATGCACCGGATTGCGGGTCACATCGCCGGTCTGTTCCGCCGTTGCGATCATCTCAGCAATCAGCCCATCATCAAACCAGGCATCTTCGCCGGTCTTGAACCGCTCCACCAGCTCCGCCAGACGGTCCGCGTGACGCAGCGTGCCGCGGGTGGTGTCCGCCTCGATCCGCACCTGATGGATGTCGAACAGCTTGGCCGGAGAGGACACCTCAAACACCGAATTCACCAACTCGCCCGCAACCGCATCGGTCGCGGTCAGCGCAAACAGCTGGCGTTCATTGACCTCAATAAACCGTCGCAGGATGTCCCGGCTGGTGGAGAATTTCACGTGAAGCAGCGGGCAGCGCTTCTGCTCGGTCGACAGCAGAATGAACTGCCGGTTCACGCCCGCATGGTTCAGATAGTGATCATCCCCCAGCTCATCGCCGATTTCGGGCGAAAAGCCCGAGATATCGACGTGAAAATCCGTAAGGGCCGTGGTCTTGCCGGTCAGATGCTTCAGCGCGCGGTTATAGCGCTCCGCCAGCGCGGGCGAGGCCACATGGAAGAGATTGCCGAACATCAGGCCATACTGGATGAGGCGTTTCATACTGTCCTCCTGTGTGCATCACGAAAGTGGCGCATTTGTTGTGAGAACGGCTGCACAATTTCCCCGCCCGAGTCGCTTGCGGCTCGGGCAGCGCCCGTCCGCCCCGTCAAACCGCAGGTTTGCCTCCGGCAAAACGGGCAGGCGCTCCGCTTCCGCCCACGGACATGTTCTGCCCCGTTGTTTTGCTCAACACTCATCAGGCCTTCTCCTGCACCCGTGCACGGGTGAATGATCGTCTGCCCAGGAACCAAGCCGCACCAAAAACGAGCGCTGAGATTGGAACCAGCACAACACACGATGCTGCCGTTCCGGCTGCCGCAAACTGCAAATACTCAAAGGCGCTAACTGGACCAGGAGACAAGCCAGGCAAAAAGGCAATGCCAGCTAGACCATAGGCCGCAAAGCAAATGATCCCGGCTGTCAATAGTGTAAAGCCTGCTGCCCGCCACCAAACCCTCTCCTTGTTCCCAACTCTGTCGCCGTTGACCCACGCGGCTGGAAGGGTAAAGAGCGCGGCAAAAACCGTCACCACAATTCCGAGATATAAGAGAGCAATCCCCAACGGTCACTTCCCCTCCAAATACCGCCGCTTGGCCTCTTCCTGCCGCCCGAAATCGCGCACCATGTTCTCAATCGCCACCTCATCCGACTTGTCGGCATAGCGGAACTCGCTGTCGGCGTAGCGGTTGATCTCCTGCACCACCATGTCGACCGTGATCGGCACCCACAGTTCCGCAATCATCGCGGATTTGGTCTCGTAATCCTTGAACAGGAACAGCTCCGGGTTCTCCATCCATTCATCGGGCAGCTCAAAGTCCATCGCCCGCACCTTGACCGCATCGGTGATGTTCTTGATGGCGCGGCCGGTGAACCGCTCATCCGCCTGCTGGATCGCCTTAAGGTATGTGCCTAGCTTGGCCAGATCATCCAGTTCCCCGATCTGGTCGTGCACCCGGCCAAAGACCTCTGCCAGCCCCGGCTCCTGCGGCCGGTTGTGCGCCTCAAACGACCGCGCGACCGCCTTCTTGATCTCCTGCGCACCGTACAGATCATGCTCGCCCAGCGGGATCGCATGGTTCTTGCCCATCAAGAGCGTCAGGATGTCGATATAGTCCTCCCGAGTCTGCGGCCCGTCCACCAGAAACCGCGCGCCGGCCCGCTGGCGCAGCGCATCGTCCACATTCTCCGGGTAGTTGGAGAACATGCCGAAGGTGCAGTTGCCGCGCACCACGGTATTGGCGCCGGCAAAGGCCTCCATAAACACCGCCGTCACTTCCTGCTGGCCCGCAGATGACTGCCGGTCGCCGCGCTTGCCCGCGATCTGGTCGATGTCGTCGATGGTGCCAAAGCCGATGACACCCGGGTCGATCACGTTCTGGATAAACGATTTGGCGTTCTGCCCCGACTTGCCCTGATAGCTGTCGATATTGTCGATGCCGAAATTCTGGTAGCGGAAGGCATAGCCTGCATTCTGGCAATAATCATGGATCAGCCCCGCCATCATCTGGATCAGGGTCGTCTTGCCCGTTCCCGGCTTGCCGTCGCCCATGAAGGTGAAGATAAAGCCGCCCATCTCTGCAAAGGGGTTCAGACGCCGGTCGAAATCATAGGCCATCAGCATCTTGGAAAGCCTGAGCGCCTGGTATTTGGCGATATGGTTGCCCACCACCTCATGCGGCTTCTTGAATGCCATGGTGAGCGTTGTGGACTTCGCCTTGGCTGCGGGCTCAAAGCCGCTGATGGTCAGATCATCCGCCTCCACCCGCCAGGCAGCAGCAGTGAACGCCTCCAGCCGCGGCGCGTTCTGAGCCCGCAGGGAGGCCTTCTCCATCAGCTGCTCGGCATAGGCGGCGGAGGCCGCAATCAGATGCGCATCATCCGGCGCATGCAGCGCCAGCTTCTGGTCCAGCTCCCACAGTGCCCCGTGCAGCGCCAGCGGCGCATTGTCCGTCAGCAGCTCCTCCGCCTCGCCCACCTCAGCCTGCGCCTCGGACCCGTGCGGTGCCAGCAGAAAGGCCGTGGCATTGGCAAACACATGCGCGGCAATCAGCGCCTCGGCGGCCAGCATTTCTGTGAACTCCCCCTTGCGCGCCGCGTCCAAAGACCCGGCCAGATTGGCCCGTTTCAGATCGCCGAGGCCGGACACATCCGCATAAGCCTCCCCCATCGCCAAGGAGACCGCCAGCGCCCGCCGCAACGCGTGTTGCAACGTCGCCTGCAAGGGCGAGGTCAGCGGATCATCGTCATCCGCCGCCTCAATGCGGGCGATCAGATGCACCCCTTCAGGCCGCGCGGTGGAGCGCGTCACCAGCCCCGGCGTGGTCGAGCGGAACCGCCGCCGCGTGCCAATGCCAGAGGACCGCTCCGCCACCGCGCCCTCCACAGCAGGCTTGGCAATGCGCGGGGTGTGGTCAAACCCCTCCAGCATCGCCGCCGCAGCCGCGTAATGCTTGCGGATATCCTCTTCCCGCAGCTCCATCTGATTGCCTGAAATGCTCATCTCACCCTCTCAATCCGTCGCTTGCGGACGCAATTCCGATCCGCTCTTCATCTGGCTAAAAAATATCCCCGCCGGAGGCTCCTGCGGTCTCGGCAGGCTCGCCGCTCAATACCGCAGCACCTGCCCGGCGTCGCTCACCACGAACTTCTGCACATCGCCGAACCCCGGCGGATCCAGCTCTGCCAGCACCTGGAACGGGCGCTGCGGCAGGATGATGGCGCGCTGGGTCCGGGTCGCGCCGGTATCCGCGCCGCGCCCGCCAAAGGGGTCGAGCGCAAAGATCTCCCTCTCAACAGTGCCGAACCAGCCCGCGCGCTCCTCGCGCACGTCCTCGCTTTCCAGCTCCTCCAGCGTCCAGGCCAGCGCCCAGTCCTGACCCGCGGGCGCCTCCGCTTCCTCCAGCACCCGGTGCAGCGGCCCGGACTGCTCGGTGTAGGCAGAGGAATACATCGGCCCCACATGAAAGCGGCGCAGGTGCTTGGGGTGGAGGTCGTCGAAATCCTCGTCAAACCCCTTGGCAATCGTGACCAGCTTCAGCCCCGCCAGGGCCTGCGCCATCAGATGCGCCTGCACCTCCGGCCAGCGCCGTTCGTCCTTGGGCAGTGCCACCTTGCCGCTGTCCTCCAGTTCCATCAGGTAGATCACCGGCAGGTTCACCTGGCTGTCATAGGCCGCCCAATGCAGCAGAAAGCGCCGCCGCCGCTCGCCGATGTTTTCCAGCCATTCGCAAACCGGATCGTTCTGGCCCCAGAACAGCTGCCCTTTCAGCAGCTCCTGATAGTAAAGCCGCTGCGACAGCGCGAACTGCAGCTTCGCGGGCACCGCCCGGTCCGAGATGATGGTGCGCACCATATCATCCTTCAGCTGCGCCTCGCTCGCCATATTGGCCAGGTGCCGCTCCGCCTGCTGGGCGTCGTTGGCCATGGTCATCAGCTCCGCCGCCACCGGAAAGCCGCTGTCGCGCTTGTCCATCGCCAGGCTGCCGAAAAATCGCCCGGTGTCGCGCCCTGCCATCAGGTATTTCATCGACAGCGCCCGGAAAGTGAAGTTCAGCCGCATCAGGTAGGCGGTCAGCACCTTCACATCGGATTTCGACAGCCGCCCTTCCGCTTGCATCGCCGCCGCCACCCGCGTGAGATGCCGGATGATGGTCTCGAACTTCTTGAAATACCGGCGCGAGGCGAAGGTATCGCTGAGGCCTGCGTGGTCGTGGGAGGGATCGGTCATGCATGTCCCCTTTCCGGACGTGCCGCTTGCGGCGCGGACAGCGCCCGGCCGCCCCCCCGGGCGGGCGCTACGCTCCCACCCGCGGCCGGGAGCCGTCCTGTGTTTCGCACACTCAATTTCCAGCGCGAGCAGGTGCTAGTTGTAAGAACAGCATAGTTTTGGCTGGTCTTAGTCATTTCGACCGCCTTCTTTTTCCTTTCGTCTCCTTACATAGCTTCCCCACAAAGCAACCGCCCCACCTGCGAAAATTCCCCACTTAGCATTGCTTTCAGACGGGATGAAAAAAATGGCAACTGCCACAAGGGCGATCTGCAAGTAGAAATCACTTAGAGTGCTGGCCTTGTAGAGAAACGACCCGTTGACTTCAGAGAGCCTGAACACCTTCACCCCCCATACAGGTTCTTGTCGTGCTTCTCGACAATCGCCGCAAACCGGCGGGCAAAGCGTTCATCCGCCTTGGCCTTCTTCTCCAGCACGTCGCGGGCAAACACCATGTTGTCCTCATGCGCTTCCAGCATGTCGGCCATCTTCTGGTTGGTCGCGGTGCCGATCGCCGCCATTGCGGTCTGGGCTTCCTTGTCGGTCTGCACGCCGATCTCGTTGATCCGGTGCGCCACATCCTGCTGCTGCGCGGTCTTCAGCGATTTGGTCAGCGCATCATACAGCACCACCCGCTGCTGGGTGTCCGTCTGCAGCTTGTTGATCAGCACCATCTGCGTCGCCGCCTGGTTCTGCAACGAGTCGACCCAGGTTTTGCCCTTCTCGATATAGCGCTCCAGCGTCTGGGACTTAGCAAGCTTCACCTGCTCCTCCTGCACCAGCGCGTTGTATTTCGCGTTGATGTCGGCCAGCTCGGTCTCCAGCTTGGTGCGCGCGGCGGCGTCCTGCTCGACCGCGATCTTGTTCTCCAGCTCGATGATCTGCGGGTCCAGCGCCACGATCTCAGCCCGCACGCCCTCCAGCTCCTGCACGGTGAACTCGCGGTCGTCCAGCGTGGCCGACAGGTTCACCTGCACCTTCTCGCGCTGCTCTTCCAGGGTGGCCAGCTGACCTTCCAGCAGCTTCACGATCACATCGGACTTGGCAATCAGGTCCTGCAGCTTGTCGTCAATACTGGCGGTGCGCATCCGCTCCTGGCGCATCGAGTCCGACTTGCCCTTGGAGAAAAACCCGACAAAGCTCTCCCAGCCGGTTTTCGAGCGCATCTCGTCGAAATCCTTGGAGAACGCCGCCGTCACATCGTCCAGCCCCATGATCAGCTCGGCGATGTTGGCGTTCATTACCTCGGTATGCGCGTGCACATCTTCCAGCGTGGCGTTTTCGATATCGACGCTGGCGTCCTCGCCCGCTTCGATCTTGCTGCGCGCAGCCTCAATGCGCGAGGTCAGCGCCTCGATCCTGGACTGCGACTCGCGCACCTTTTCCTGGCTGTCCGCCACCATTTTCTCAAATTGGGACACACTCATCGCATCCGTTCCTTCCCTGTCAAATATCTGATCCCGATATGGGTATGTAAAAGAAATTTACATCCCCTTGGGCGGTGCAATTCTGCCCGTTTCAAATGCACTGTTGCAGACAGGCCGCACAAAGAAAAGCCCCGGAGGATCCCCCCGGGGCTGCATCGCGGAAACAGGGTGTTTCACATGGTCTGCTGCTTGCCCAGCACCAGGAATGTCATCATCCCGAAGGGCGGAATGCTTTCCTGCTGCTCGACCTGCAGGCGGTCCTCCTGCAGCACCGTTTTCAACTCGAAGTCCGAATGCCAGCCGATCACATTGGCCAGGGGCGCCGAAAGCTTCTCCAGCGAGGCCCGCACCCCCTTGCCGCTCTTGAAATGGTTGGTGATCACCACCTTGCCGCCGGGCTTCAGCACCCGCGCGATCTCATGCATCACCTTATCCGGGTCCGGCACCACCGACAGCACATGCATCGCCGCCACCGTGTCGAACGAGTTGTCCGGGAAATCCAGCTGCCGGGCATCCATCTGCCGCAGCGCCTCGACCTGTTTCAGCCCCAGCTCCTGCACCTTGCCTTGGGCCTTCTTCAGCATGTCGTGGCTGAAATCGATCCCCGTCACCTGCAGATGCGGCGCGTAATGCTGCAGAGACAGGCCGGTGCCGACCCCAACCTCCAGCACCTTGCCTTCGCGGGAATTGATGTAGCGGGTCGCCCTGCGGCGGCCAGAGCGCGTCACCGCGCCGAAAGTCTTGTCATACACCGGCGCCCAGCGCGCGTATGATTCCTCAACTGCCTTGATATCCAATTCGTCCCTCCCCGGACGTCCTGGGCTAGCCCTTTGGCTTGGAAACCAGCCCCCAAATCACCATAACAACGTAAGCAAGGCATAGCACAACCAGCACCGTCCATGCATAGGTCAGCAATGCCGCAGCCATGAAGGCAAAGCCCACAAGCAGGTACTTAACATTCTCCCGCGAAATTTTAACCGCTTTCGGCGACCAGGTCGGAATGTGGCTGATCATTGCCAGCCCCACCAGCACCATGGTGAGGCAGATCAGCAGCTCATGCAGCACCGGTTCACGGCTGCCATAGGCAAAGGTGGCAAACATCGGCAGCAGCGCCAGCAGCGCTCCGGCGGGCGACGGGATGCCCTCGAAATAACCCTTGCGCAGCTTCGGCGCCTCTTCCTCCGACTTGCTGCTGACATTGAACCGCGCCAGCCGCACCACGCAGCAGACCGAGAACACCAGCACCGAAATCCAGCCGATCCCGCGCATATCCTGCAGTGCCCACAGATAGATCACCATCGGGGTCGCCACACCGAAGTTCAGGAAATCAGCCAGCGAGTCCAGCTCTGCCCCCATCTTGCTGACGCTGCGCAGCGCCCGCGCCAGCCGCCCATCCAGCCCGTCCAGCACCGCGGCCAGCAGGATCAGCATCACCGCCAGCTTGAAGTTGCCGGAGATGGCAAAGCGGATCGCCGACAGCCCGGCGCAGATCGCACCGATGGTCATCAGGTTCGGCATCAGCTGGATCAGCGCAAATTCCGATTTCTTCTTTTCCGGGGCGTCATACATGGCGGTGGCTCTTTCTTCCTCGCGGGGCGCGCACGCGCGGACGTGCGTGCGTCCTCAGCAAGAGGGTAACAACGGGGCAGTCAATGCCGTGGCGCACATATGCCCCAAGACCCGCCCCGGCGCAACGGCCCTGCCAGAAGACCAATTGCTAGGCGTCCAGGCTGAAAGCTCCCTGCACGCTGGCGCCCGGCACCGGCCGGCCTCACCTCATGTCAGCGTTCGCCTGGCGCTCTGCCATCCGGCTAAGGTCCGGCCTTCTCCAGCAAATGGATGCTCCTGTATCCCAGCTGCACCTGGCCTTTAGCCTTTAAGGCATTCAAATGAAGACCCACAGCTTCCTTGGTCACACCTAAAATAGCAGCCAGTTCCTCCTGGCTGACTCGTAGCTTTCGTGTGTTCTGCCACTTGGAAATCTGCTGCAATGCGGTTTTCAATCTTTGTTCCAGAGAGAGAAAAACCGTGTTCTCAAAATTCTTATAAAAATGGTCGGCAAGCCCTGCCAGGACAGCTGCAATCGCCTGCCAAAGACGCGGGTCTGTTTGGCCTATTTCCTCGACGTCTTTCCAGTTCACCACCCGCAGCCTGGTTTCTGACCTTGCATAGGCCGCATTCGGCCGCAACCCGGGCCCGAGGCAGCCGATAAAACCGAACCAGTCACCCGCACCAAGATCGCGGACGATCAGCTCCTTGCCGCCCTCATGCGTTGCCCCGAATCGAATTGTACCGGACTCAATGAAGTACAACTCCTGCGCTGGATCTGCGATTTCGTGGATCAGCCCTCCTTTGGGTATGCAGCTTGCCTGTGCCTTGCCATGCACCGCCCGCCTGGTTTCGTGAGAGCAATGATCAAGCCAGTTCCGGAAGTTCACATTTTTCATCAGGAAAACAATCCAGATTGTCTTTTGTTTCCAGCCTTACACCTAGTGTGCACAGCATCAGCTACAAGGGAGACAAAGAGATGAAAATGGTAATCTTCGGCGCGGCTGCGGCCGGATTGCTCGCGGCCGCGGCTGCCTCGGCAGTCGAAATACCGAACCGCCCGGCTCTGACAACCGAAATTGCCGAAGCAATCGCCAAAGAAGCGCTTGCAGATTGCCGTGCACAAGAGGCGGCAGTATCGGTCTCTGTCGTGAATGACCAAGGCCGGCTGCTCTATTTCTTCCGGGGAGAAGGCACTGGTGCGAACACCATTCATACCAGCTTCAGGAAGGCCTATACGGCCGCGTCCCTGAAGGTATCAACATCTGTTCTCAATATGGCACCCCAGGCGGACGGATACAGCCAGCTGGGAAAAATGGAAGACGACATCCTGTTGCTAACCGGAGGCCTGCCGCTGTTCCACGAGGGCACGTTGATCGGCGCAATCGGACTTTCGGGTGCGCCAGACCCGAACATTGAAGAGGCCTGCGGTGAATCCGCAATCGCGAAGGTTTTGAACAGCAAGGACGGCTGACGGCCCGCTTCCAGACCTGCAACCAGTCTGGCTCAGCCCCGCAGGCGCCTGCCCGGTGTACAGGGGGTGCACGGATGGCACCCCCTGCGTCTTTTCAAAAAATTGGAAACCTCAGCCGACGACGTTGAAATCCGGCCCATAGGGGTATTTGGTGATGTTCTCGTTGCCGTCCTCGTGGATGATCAGGATGTCATGCTCACGGTAGCCGCCGGCACCCGGCTGGCCGTCGGCGATGGTCAGCATCGGCTCCATTGAGATCACCATGCCCGGCTCCAGCACCGTGTCGATGTCCTCACGCAGTTCCAGCCCCGCCTCGCGGCCATAATAGTGCGACAAGACCCCGAACGAGTGGCCATAGCCGAAGGTGCGGTACTGCAGCAGATCCTGCTCTTCAAAGAAGGCGTTGATCTTGTGGGTGATTTCCGCACAACTCGCACCCGGTTTCAAGAGCGAGATACCCAGTTCATGGGCCGCCACATTGGCCTCCCAGATGCGCAAAGATTCCGCATCCACTTCCTTCACGAACATGGTCCGTTCCAGAGCAGTGTAATACCCTGAAATCATGGGGAAAGTGTTCAGGGACAGGATGTCGCCGCGCTGCAGGGTGCGGCCCGTCACCGGGTTATGGGCACCGTCAGTGTTGATGCCGGACTGGAACCAGACCCAGGTGTCGCGGTATTCCGCATCCGGGAAGCGCTTGGCAATCTCCAGCTCCATCGCATCACGGCCCGCCATCGCCACGTCGATCTCCCGCGCGCCTTCCCTGACCGCATCGCGGATCGCAAAGCCGCCGACGTCGGCGACAGCCGCACCGACGCGGATCATGTCGAGTTCAGCGGCGGATTTGCCCATCCGCTGGCGCATGGTCGGCTCATAAAGATCAACCAGTTCGGACGGCTTCAGGAAGCCCTCCAGCTTGGCCTTCTGCAGCAGGGTCAGGTGGTCGCTCTCATAGCCGACCACCACGCCCTCGCCGCTTACCGACTTGATTGCACGCCAGAAATTGTCGCGCTGCCAGTCGGTGTAGGTGATGTTGTCGCAGAAGGAGCGGCGCCAGGGCTGCCCCGCATCAATACCGGCAGAGATGGTCACGGCTTCACTTGCGGTCACAACCAGGCCGTAGGGGCGGCCAAAGGCGCAATAGGTGAAGCCCGAGTAGTAGGAGATATTGTGCATTGAGGTGAAGACAGCGGCGCTCACCCCCTTTTCAGACATGATCTTGCGCAGACCCGCAATCCGCGCCTCATATTCAGAGACAGCAAATTGCAGCGGCGCCTTCTCACCATTGTGAAAACGGTACATTTCAGGACGTGCAGTCATATCAGACCCTTCCTTCTTACAAGAAAGGTCCCGGCGTTCAGGACAGTTTTGGAATGTGGGGGCTGGCATGTATTCCATGCGGCGACGCCATCGCCTGGCCCCTAGGCCGGAAGATGCGGCGGAAAGGGGATTCTGGCAAGAGTTAATTACACCTCGTGTGATGGGGGTGTTTGCGCCCCCTCCCGGTGCTCAATTCACAATCAGAGCCACCAGATCGCTGTCCGGGTCGGCCAGCGGGTCAATCACGTTAAAATGATGCTTTCCGAAAGCAATCACATGATCTGCGCCCCAGGCTTCCACTAGCCAGACCGCCTGGTCCAGAAATGCCGGGCGCTCCACGCCGCCGACCCAGACGGTGACCTCTGCCGGATACCGGTCCTGCATCTCCACCGGGCTTTCTGCCACCGCAGCTGCCGAATCCATCTTGAACTTTTGGTTCATGGAGGTCCGCAGCAAGGGGAGCAGGTCCGACAGCGGCGAGATCGGGATCACTGTTTTGATCCGCGCGCCCACATCCGGCGGCAGCAGCGCAGGGTCCAGCATCCGTGCAACCAGGTGTCCGCCTGCGGAATGGCCTGCCAGCGCGATCGGGCCATCAACCTCCGCCGCAACCCGCGTCACAGCGGCAGCGACCTGCCGGGTGATATCGACAATGCGCACATCGGGGCACAGGTCATAAGACGGCATCGCCACCGCCCAGCCGTGCGCCATCGCACCACGGGCCAGGTGCGACCAAGAGCTTTTGTCAAAGGCGAGCCAATAGCCGCCATGGACAAAAACAAACAGACCCTTAGGCGTGCCCTCGGGCAGGAACAGATCAAATGCCTGCCGCTCCCCCTCGCCATAAGGAATGTTCAGCCGGGCCCGCTCATGCAGGCTGTTGCGGAAATCCTCCGCCGAGGCCGCCCAGCGCGGCGGGTACGTGTCTGCATTCTCGATATAAGCCCCGTTGGCATAGGCATCATCCAATTCCATGCCCAATTCTCCCCTGTTCTTATTGTTGGCCGCTACCAGACAGTCTGGCACAGCACATGTCAAATTGCTTGGCTCAAAATCCCGTCCGGAAATTTGATCAAATTCTGGACTCATGGATGATACTGGACATATCAAGGCACAACTGCTTTGCATTCCGCAACTGAACACCTGGGAGGCCCGCAATGCTTGATGCTACCACTGACCTGAAATCCCTGCTCAAAGACCCCAGCCTGCTGGAAACCCGCGCCTATATCGGCGGCCGGTTCGTTGATGGTGAAGGCACCTTTGACGTGACCAACCCCGCCCGCGGCGACGTAATCGCCCAGGTCGCCGACACCAGCCGCGCACAAGTTGCGGGTGCCATTGCCCAGGCCGAAGCCGCGCAAAAGGAATGGGCCAAGTGGACTGGCAAGGAACGCGCCGCAGCAATGCGCAAATGGTTCGACCTGATGATGGAGAACCAGGAGGATCTGGCGGTGATCCTGACCGCCGAGATGGGCAAGCCGCTGGCGGAATCCCGCGGCGAGATCGCCTATGGCGCGTCGTTCATTGAATTCTTCGCGGAGGAAGCCAAGCGGATCTACGGCGAGACCATCCCCGGCCATCAGCGCGACAAGCGCATCACCGTGCTGAAACAGCCGATTGGTGTTGCCGCCTCGATCACGCCGTGGAACTTCCCCAACGCTATGATCACCCGTAAGGCCGGCCCGGCGCTGGCCGCAGGCTGCGCCTTCGTCGCCCGCCCAGCAGAACTGACACCGCTGTCGGCTACCGCGCTGGCGGTTCTGGCCGACCGTGCAGGCATCCCGGCGGGCGTGTTCAACGTCGTGCCATCGGCCAACGCATCGGAGACCGGCAAGGAGTTTTGCGAAAACAACGCAGTGCGCAAACTGACCTTTACCGGCTCCACCGAGGTCGGCCGCATCCTGATGCGCCAGGCTGCAGACACCGTGATGAAATGTTCGATGGAACTGGGCGGCAATGCGCCTTTCATCGTGTTTGACGACGCCGATCTGGATGCCGCCGTCGAAGGCGCCATCATGTGCAAGTTCCGCAACAACGGCCAGACCTGCGTCTGCGCCAACCGGATCTATGTGCAGGCTGGCGTTTACGATGCTTTTGCCGAAAAACTGAAGGCCGCCATCGCCGCCATGAAGGTCGGTGACGGGTTGGAGGAAGGCACCCAGTTCGGACCGCTGATCAATGCCAAGGCCGTGGTCAAGGTGCAGGAGCATATCGCCGACGCCAAAGCCAAGGGCGCGGAGGTTATTCTGGGCGGCAACCCGTCGGAGCTGGGCGGCACCTTCTTTGAGCCGACCATCGTCACTGGCGCCACCCAGGACATGGCCTTTGCCACTGACGAGACCTTCGGCCCCCTCGCCCCGCTGTTCAAGTTCGAGGACGAGGATGAGGTGATTGGGCTGGCCAACGACACCATCTTCGGCCTGGCATCCTATTTCTACGCCAAGGATCTATCCCGCGTATACAAGGTGGCGGAAGCGCTGGAATACGGGATCGTCGGTGTCAACACCGGCATCATCTCCACTGAAGTGGCCCCGTTCGGCGGTGTCAAGCAGTCCGGCCTGGGCCGCGAAGGCAGCCACCACGGCATCGAGGATTACCTGGAGATGAAATACATCTGCATGTCGGTCTGATCCTGCCCGGCTCAGTATAATCGGGTCAGTGATAAGCGGGTCAGTGCCGGGCCATGGTCCCGGCGACCCTGCTGATGGCACTGGCCCAGGCCCGCTCTGTCTCCGGGTCCAGATCCGCCCCCAGAACATCGCGCAAAGCGGCGATCAGCGCCCGCTTTGCCGCCTCTGTCTCGCGCGGGCCAACGCCCAAATGCGCATGCACCGCAACCAGCTGCACGCCGATATCCTCCAGCGTCCGCGGATCGTCCAGATTGCGCACACAGGACGCGATCATCGCTGTCAGCATCGTTTTCTGCTTCACGAAATTGCCGCGGAACAACCCCCGTGCTTCCGGCAGGCGGGTGAACAGGTGCACATAGAACCGTTCCGCCAAATCAGCCTTGCGGGCGAAAATGCCTGCAAAGCTCTGCTGAACATGCTGTATCTGCTGTGGTCTCATGCGGTTCACCCGGACCGCGCATTGCCAGCACCGGCGGGCGGTCAAACGCCGGCGCAAAAACCATTCACCGCCCCAGTGTGCCGCCAAATTCCTAACAAGCGGTTGCGCTTTGCAACCCTTGGCTGTTTCGGCAGGTTCAGCCTGCCAAGACAAAAAAGCCCCCTGGCAGAACCAGGGGGCATCGTGCGCACGAACCGTTGACCAGAGGGTCAGTTGACCGTTTTGGCCTCGATCTCCGGGCGGTTCGGGCGGGAGGAGGAGATTTCGATCCGGCGCGGTTTCAGCGCCTCCGGCACCTCGCGGTGCAGATCGATATGCAGCATGCCGTTTTCATGGCTGGCACCCGTCACATGGACATGGTCGGCCAAAGTAAACCGGCGTTCGAATGCGCGGGTAGCGATACCGCGGTGCAGGAAGGTGCGGCCATCGCCGTCCTCGGCTTTCTTGGCGGACACGACCAGCGCGTTTTCCTTCACTTCGACATTCAGGTCTTCGTCAGAGAAACCGGCAACAGCGATTGAGATCCGGTAGCTGTCGGCGTCGGTCTTCTCGATATTGTAGGGCGGGTAGCTGGACTGGGCCGCGTCAGCGCTCAGGGCGCGGTCCATCAGGCTGGCGATCTGGTCAAAGCCGATGGTGGCACGGTGCAGCGGTGCAAAATCAAAAGTACGCATTTTCCATCCTCATTCATGAGCGATTTCAGAGTGCCTTCCCCGCGGGGACAGGCCGGTTTTATTGCTCCGGGCCCCAATCAGCGGCTGCCCGGACAATTCTGAGATAGGAAACGCAATTTACGGCTTCAAGAGGTTTATCAGTCGCCAACGCTGACAAATTTTGCACCGCCAGCAGAGGTGCCGCCGCCAACCTGGATCCGCTTGATCCGCCGGTCCGGCGAGGCCACCGGATTGCGGCGCAGCTGCGCCTTCAGTTCGGCCACCCGCTGTGGCAGCTTCATGCCGAAGGCCACTTGCTTGCCCCGGAAATTGCCGCCGCCGGACACCAGCGACAATATCCGCCCGCGGCCGCCCACCTGCGAAAACACCGGCGCCCCGGAGGAGCCGAAGGTGACATTGCAGTCAATCATCAGCACGTCCCGGTGCTCCCCCATCAGGTTGCACTGACGCTGGCGCGAAAGCGCTTCATCCCGGCCCTTGCCATAGGAGGTTACGGAGATATCGCTCCCGTATTCCTCGCCCGAATGCAGCACAAACGCATTCGCCTGGCTGCTGAGAATTGGCTCCGCTAGACGGATCAGCGCCACATCGTGACGGATGTTTTCCATATTCAGGCGGCGGCGCGGGTCATAGCCGGGATGGGCCGCAATCTGCAGCGCCTGGCGGTCGGCAACCGCGACCCCGTCACGCAGCCCGGCACGGAACCTGATCTGCTCTGCCGGGCGCAACCCGCCGTCCTTGCCGTAAACACAATGCGCCGCCGTCAGCACCAGCTCCGGCGCAATCAGCGTGCCGGTGCAATAGCCCTTACCGTTCAGCTCCAGCCGCCCGACGGCTTCCCAGCCCAACAGGTCGTCGCGGTCGGTCAGGCGGCGCAGGCCGGTCCCCTGTGCCAGCGCGCTCCCGGCATAGGCCAGCATGGCCGCGCCCAGTATCAGCCTGCGCCAGTTCATTGCCTTATGAACTTCGCGCCGAAGGAACCGCCCCGTTCCCCCGCTTTCACCCGGCCCACACCAGGCGGCAGCTGCCCGCCAGTGTTCACGCCGGTCAGCTGCGCCTGCAGCAGCGTCAGCTCCTCTGCCAAGGCAGATCCGAGAGACACCTGTTCACCGCTGACTTCCGCCTTGGCAGAGATCACCGAAACAATCCGCGGGGTTCCGTTCTCAAAGGAAAAGACCGGCGCGCCGGAGGACCCGAAGTCCACGTCGCAGGACATCACCAGAACCCCCTGCTGGCGGGCCTTCACTGCACAGACCTCCTGCAACGACGGCGCCTCCGAGCGGTCATGGGCATAGGAGACCACACCGATCTTGGCGCCCTTGCGCGGGCGGTATTCGGTCTCAAAAGGGGTCACGGTGGTATTGCGGATCGGGCGCTGCAGTTGCAGCAGGGCAATGTCATTGCGCACCCGGCCGGTCGACAGTTCACCGTCATAGACATAGGAGGGATGCTGCACCGCCCGGCGCACGGAGCGGTAGGCCGAGGCGCGCCCGTTGCGCCAGCCTGCCAGGAATTCGATCCTGGTGGGGTCGATCGGCGCTTTGGTGCGGCTGTCATAGAGGCAATGCGCGGCGGTCAGCACCAGATCGGGCGCAATCAGCGCGCCAGTGCAGAACCCCTCGCCGTTCACATCGAGCCGCCCGACAGCTTCCCACTTGCGGCCTGCATCCAGCGTGTCCATCCGCTGCAGCCGGCTGTCCTGCGCCATCGCCGCGGCTGGCAGCAACACTGCTGCAACCGCAAGAATCCACTGCCTCACATGCGTCTCCTCTTATCCACCGGCTGGGAGATTATCTGTCTGTTCAGGCAAAATTACGGCAAGCCTGCGGTGAATGCAGCCCGATTCTTTCGACCGCCCGCCTCAGCGCAGCACCGGCACCTCCGGCGCGCGTTTACCCGGTGCCGTCAGCGCAGGCGGCTGCGGGCCGCCGGTGGCCCAATCCAGCAGCTCCACCGTGTGCACGATGGGCAATCCGGTGCCCCCGCCGATCTGCATCATGCAGCCGATATTGCCCGCGGCAATCAGATCAGGCTGCTTCGCCTCCAGCGTTTTCACCTTGCGCGCCTTCAGCTGGGCGGAGATTTCCGGCTGCATCAGGTTGTACGTCCCGGCCGAACCGCAGCACAGATGGCTGTCGGCAGGCTCAACCACCTTGAAGCCCGCACGCTTCAGCAGTGTCTTGGGGTGGGTCTTGATCTGCTGCCCGTGCTGCAGCGAACAGGCCGCGTGATAGGCAACCGTCAGCCCTTTGTCCGCGCCTTCCGGCAGCTCCAGCTGCATCAGCAGTTCCGAGATATCCATCGCAATCCCTGCGATCCGCGCCGCATCTTCGGCCAAGGCATCATTGCGGAACATATGCCCGTAATCCTTGACCGTGGTGCCGCAGCCAGAGGTGTTGATGACGATTGCATCCAGCCCCTGCCCGTCCAGCTCTGCCGTCCAGGCGCGGATGTTTCCGGCGGCGGCGGCGTGGCTCTCCTCCTCCCGCCCCATGTGGTGGGTCAGCGCGCCGCAGCAGCCCGCACCCTTGGCGACCACAACTTCGCAGCCCAGCCGGGTCAGCAGACGGATGGTAGCGTCATTGATATCCGTGTTCAGCGCCTTCTGGGCGCAGCCGGTCATCAAGGCCACCCGTTTCCTGCGCGGAACCTCCGGCGCAAAACTCTGCGGATCATCATTGCGGCTGACCGGCGGGATGGTCCTGGGCGCCATTTCCAGCATTGCGCGCAACCGAGCGTCCGGCAGAAGGGCCTTGAACGGTTTCGCCAGCTTGGCCCCCAGCAGAGCCAGGCGGAACCGGGTGGGATAAGGCAGGATCCGAGCCAGCAGCCAACGCAGCGCGCGGTCGCTCCAGGGACGGTCATAGTGTTTCTCGATATAGGCCCGGGCATGGTCCACCAGATGCATGTAGTGCACGCCCGAGGGACAAGTGGTCATGCAGGCCAGACACGACAGGCAGCGGTCAATATGCTTGACGGTCTTTTCGTCCGGCACCCGTTCGTTTTCCAGCATGTCCTTGATCAGGTAGATCCGCCCGCGGGGGCTATCGAGTTCATCGCCCAGCACCTGATAGGTCGGGCACGTGGCTGTGCAAAAGCCGCAATGCACGCAGGAGCGCAGGATTTCGTTGGCCCGTTTGGTGCCGGGGTCCTGCAGTTGCTTTTCTGTGAAGGTGGTCTGCATGTCTTACCCCATCAGCCCCGGATTAAGAATGCCGCGCGGATCGAATTGCCGCCGCAGCCCGTCGGAAACGGCCGCCAGGGGACCGGGCTGCGGCTGGAACACGCCGAGCCGCGCCCGGGTCTCCTGCGCGGCGCGCACCAGCGTGGCATGGCCCGGCACATTGATCCGGTTTCGCAGCTCCGTCCCAGCGGGGACAAGCGCCCAGATCAGCCCGCCACCCCAGTCGAACTGCAACGCCTCTGCCTCCAGATGCGGCACCAGCTCCACCGCATCCGTGGGCTTAACCGAAATCCTCCAGACATCGCCATCCCGTCCCTGGAAAGCCGCAACATCCCTGATGCCCCGCCACAGGCTTTCTGCATCCTCCTGCACCTCCGCCATGGCAAAGGGCGACAGCAGCTTGACCAGCTCCGCGCTGCGGTAGGCAGCGGAGTCCCGGAACCCCTCCACCCGGATATGCGCCTGATAGGTTTCCGCATCATAGGCCGCGCCGGTCACGTCATAAGGGGAGCCCAGCGCCGCGGACATCGCCCGCACCGCCCCCGGCTGGTCGAGGCCGGTCAGGGTCACGGTGGCGGCGGCTTCAGCCCGCGGCAGCACCTTCAGCGCGACTTCCGTCAGCACCCCTAGGGTGCCATGCGCGCCGCACATCAGCTTGACCAGGTCATAGCCGGTCACGTTTTTCATCACCCGGCCGCCGTTCTTGACCACCTGGCCGGCCCCATCCACGAACCGCACCCCCAGAAGGTGGTCCCGCGCGGCACCTGCTTGGATCCGCCGGGGGCCAGAGACATTGGCGGCAATCACGCCACCGATGGTCGGCGCGCCGTCTGTGCCCAAAAGCCCGCGGTGGTCCATCGGCTCAACCGCCAGCCGCTGGTTTTCCTTGGCCAGCAGCGCCTCCACCTCGGCCACCGGGGTGCCTGCCCTGACCACCAGTGTCAGCGCTCCGGGCTCATACAGCTCCACCCCGGACACCCCCCGGGTGCTCAGAACTTCCCCGTCCACCGCCAGCCCGCGGGTGCCGCCGCCTTGGATACACAGCGGCCCGCTTGCGCCTGCAATGGCCTCGGCCAGCTCGGCCTCGCTCCCTGGTGTCATCATTTTCATCTTTCCGGAAATACTCTGGGGGTTTGGGGGCTCGCCCCCATCACTCGGCAGCCAACGCGACGGCCCGGCGGCCTTCGGTCACAGACAGCGGGAACACCTTGGCGGGGTTCAGGAGCCACTTGGGGTCAAACACATCCTTGACCTTCAGCTGCGCCTCCAGATCCGCCGCGCTGTACTGGTGCAGCATCAGGTCGCGTTTCTCGATCCCCACGCCATGCTCACCGGTCAGGCAGCCGCCGGCCTCAACGCAGAGCTTCAGGATCTCGGCACCAAAGGCTTCGCAGGTTTCCAGATCGCCGGGCTTGTTGGCATCAAACAGGATCAAGGGGTGCATATTGCCGTCGCCCGCGTGGAACACATTGGCCACGTCCAGCCCGAACTCCTTGCTCATCTCACCAATCCGGCGCAGCACAAAGGGCAGTGAGGACACCGGGATGGTCCCGTCCAGGCACATGTAATCGTTGATCTGGCCCATGGCGCCAAAAGCTGACTTGCGGCCCAGCCAGATGCGCGCGGCTTCATCGGCATCGCCCGCCTCGCGCAGCTCCACCGGGTTGTGGGAGCGGGCGATCTCCGTAATCAGCCCCAGCTGGTGATCGATTTCCGCTTCGCTGCCCTCGACCTCGATGATCAGCAGCGCCTCGCACATCGGGTAACCCGCCTTGGCAAAGGCCTCGCAGGCCTCAATGCAGGGGCGGTCCATGAATTCAATGGCCACCGGAAGCACGCCTGCCTTGATAATGTCCGATACGCAGGCGCCGGCCACCTCGTTGCTGTCGTAGCCGATCAGAACGGGACGCGCGCCTTCAGGTTTGCGCAGAATGCGCAGGGTGGCCTCTGTCACCACCCCCAGCTGCCCCTCGCTGCCGCAGATCACGCCCAAGAGGTCCAGCCCGCCCGCATCCAGATGCGCGCCGCCGATCTCCGCCACGGTGCCGTCCATCATCACCATGGTGACGCCCAGCAGGTTGTTGGTCGTGACCCCGTATTTCAGGCAATGCGCCCCGCCGGAGTTCATTGCAATATTGCCGGCAATGGCGCAGGCCAGCTGCGAGGACGGATCCGGCGCATAGAAGAATTCCTCTTCCTCCACTGCACCGGAGACGCTCAGATTGGTGCGCCCGGTCTGCACCCGGATGATGCGGTTCTCAAAATCCGTCTCCAGCACCTCATTCATCCGCGCCACACCCAGTATGACGCAATCCGCCGTCGGCAGCGCCCCGCCCGCCAGCGAGGTCCCGGCTCCGCGCGGAACCACCGGCACGCCCTCGTCGTGGCAAATCCGCAGCACGTCAGAGACTTCCTGGGTGCTGCGCGGCAGCACCGCCAGCAAAGGCGGGCATCTGTAGGCAGTGAGCGCGTCGCATTCGTATGCGCGCGTCTCTGCCTCCTCCTGTATCACCGCATCCGCGGGCAGCACGGCAAGCAGACGCTCTGCAAGCCGCGCCTTGCGGGCCAGAATGGCGGGGTTCGGGGATGGCATCTCCATCGGGCTCTCCTCTTTGGTAAGATAATATTACCAATTTGCCCGCTCTGGCAAGTCCCGGATCGCCGCGGTAGGGTCAGCCCATGATCTGGACCACCCGCTTTGCACAATTTTCCTACTTCGACCTCGCCGCTGTGACCCTGCTGATTGCAGGCTGGCTGTGGATCGGCTGGCGGATCGAAAACCCGCCCTCGGGGCGGCCTTCGGTGTCCTTGCTGATGGAGGATTTCCGGCGCGACTGGATGAAGCGGATGGTGGAGCGCGACCCGCGGATCTTTGACGCCCAGCTGGCCGGCAACCTGCGCCAGGCCACCGCCTTCTTTGCCTCTGCCGCGATGATCGCCATCGGCGGCGGGCTGGCGCTGATCGGCAATACCGAGCAACTGGCAGGTGTTGCCGAAGACCTGATCCAGGACAGCGCCCCGGCCTTCGTCTGGGAGGTCAAGATCCTGGTGGTGCTTCTGCTTTTGTCCAATGCCTTTCTGAAATTTGTCTGGTCGCATCGGCTGTTCGGCTATTGCGCGGTGCTGATGGCAGCGGTGCCCAACGATCCCGCCCACGATCTCGCCTACCCCCGCGCCGCGCAGGCGGCGGAAATCAGCATCACCGCCGCGCGCAGCTTCAACCGCGGCATGCGGTCAACCTATTTCGCGCTGGCCGCCGTGGCCTGGCTGGCGGGCGCCCTGCCGTTGGGCGCGGCGGCACTGATCACCATTGCCGTGCTGTACCGGCGCGAGTTTGCCTCCAACTCCCGCCGGATCCTGCAGCGCATCCCGCCCGAAAGCAGCGGGGACACGGTTTCGTGACCGCGCTGCAGTCTCTGCAAAGCTATGGTGCGGGCATGAAACACCTGCTTCTGACCTGCGCACTCAGCACTGCCGCTCTGCCCGCCCTTGCGGATGAACCGGTGATAGAGAACGCCACCGCCCGCCAATCCGGCGGCAGCTGGACCTTCAGCGTCACCCTGTCCCACCCGGATACCGGATGGGAGCATTACGCCGATGGCTGGCGGGTGCTGGACATGGACGGGAATGAATTGGGCCTGCGGGTGCTGGCCCATCCGCACGAGCATGAGCAGCCCTTCACCCGGTCCCTCGGCGGCGTGAAGGTCCCGGAGGGAATAACCCGGGTGCAGATCCAGGCCCGCTGCCTGGTGGACGGCTGGGGCCAGGACACCTACGTCCTCACCCTGCCCTGACCATCTTCTTTGAAAAGATACTCCCGCCGGAGCCATGCGACATAAGGCGCCTTCAGACCCGGTGGTAGGGACTGCCCGCCAGGATGGTCGCAGCGCGGTAGATCTGCTCCGCCAGCATCACCCGCACCAGCATATGCGGCCAGACCATCTTGCCGAAGGAAATCGAGAAATCGGCCTCGGCCCGCAACGAAGGGTCGATCCCGTCCGCGCCGCCGATGATCAGCGCCAGGTCCTGACGGCCGCTGTCACGCCAGCCGGCCAGCTTGTCCGCAAAATCGGGGGAGGAGAGCAGCTTGCCGCGCTCGTCCAGGGTGCAGATCACCGCGCCCTTGGGCAGCGCCTTGCGCAGCAAAACGGCCTCCGCCGCCATGCCTGCATTTTTCTTGTCCTCGATCTCCACCACCCGCGCAGGCCCCAGACCCAGCGCGCGGCCGGTCCGGTCGAACCGGGTCAGGTAATCGTCGATGAGGGATTTTTCCGGGCCTGAGCGCAGACGCCCGGCCGCACAGATATGCAGACGCATGTCAGTCCTGACTTTAGCGGGCCTGAAGCACTCCGGCCCGCACGCTTGCGCGGGCCTGCATCAAATCAGACTTGGATCAGCTCTCCGCGGCCGGTGCTTCCGCGGTGCCTGCGGGTATCCACATCTTCTCGAGCTGGTAGAACTCGCGCACTTCCGGGCGGAAGATATGGACGATCACATCACCGGAATCGATCAGCACCCAGTCGCCGGCATCCTTGCCTTCGACCTTGCAGCTGATCCGGTATTCCTGCTTGAGCCGGTCGGTCAGCTTTTCCGCCATCGCAGCGACCTGACGGGTGGAGCGGCCCGAGGCCAGCACCATGTAATCGCCGATAGAGGTCTTGCCGCGCAGGTCGATCTGCACAACATCTTCGGCTTTGTCATCGCTGAGTGAGGAGAGAATCCGCTCCAGCAGCTGTTCGCTGGTGGGCTGGGACTGGGCGGCCATCACGGCTGCCCCATTAACAGCGGCATCCGCCGCTTGAGGTACGGGTGACAGGACATAGTCCTCCTTGCAACGCGCCGCCTAGCCCCGGCGCCGGGCCTGTTAATAATGTAGCAACCGGGTGGTAAATTTTCAATGAAACCCGCCCCGGCGATGCAAGCCCTGTGCTTTATCCGTCATCGCCGCCGGGTGCAACCCTCACCGGCAGCGGGTCGTTCAGCATGCGCACCTCGCGCTGCGGGAACGGGATAGAGATGCCCTGATCCTGGAACGCATCCCACAGCGCCAGATAGACATTGCCGCGGATATTGGTCAGGCCGCCTGTGGGATCGTCGATCCAGAACCGCAGCACATAATCGACGCTGCTGTCGCCAAAGCCGGTGATGTGGCAGACCGGCTTCTTGCTGCCGTACTGCAGCACCCGCTGGACGCTGGACGCGGCCTCAATCGCGATTTTGCGGACCTGGTGAGGGTCGTCGCCATAGCCGGTGCCGAAGGTCAGATCCAGTCGCACATATTTGTCGGAGTGCGACCAGTTCACCACCTGGGTGGTGATCAGGTCCTCGTTCGGGATCAGGTATTCACGCCCGTCGCGGGTCACGACGGAGACATAGCGCGCGCCCAGCGCATTGATCCAGCCGAAGGTGTCACCGAGGCTGATCACATCCCCCGGCTTGATCGATTTATCCAGCAGGATGATCAGGCCAGACACCAGATTCGACACCACCTTCTGCAGGCCAAAGCCCAGACCCACGCCGATAGCGCCGGACAGCACCGCCAGGCCAGTGAGGTCGATGCCGATCGCCTTGAGCCCGATAAAGAAGGCGCCGCCGAACAGCAGGATCTGCGCCAGCTTTGCGCCCAATACCTGCATCGACGGGGAGATGTCGGAATTGGCACGGATCCGGTTCGCCGCCACCTGCGAGATCACGCGCGCCAGTGTGAGCATCACACCCAGGATCACCACCGCCTGAACCACCAGATACAGCGAAATCCGGAGATCGCCGAAGTCGATGGCGACGCCGTCCAGCAGATGTATCGCCTCTTCGGTGATGCCCAGAATGCGCAGGGTGATCCATGTCCAGGCCCCGTATTTCACAAGGTTGCGCAACAGCGGGTTGCCGACCAGCCGGGTGGCAAAGGCGACGATCAGCCAGGCCAGGGACAGGTTTGCCACCACGCCCAGCAGGCGTGACCGGCTGGGCCAGGTCACCTCCTGCATGATCAGGACAACCATCCAGATCAGCAGCACAAACAGGATGCCCCGGATCCGCTTGTGCACCACCAGCCCGGCCCGGATCCGCCAGCGCGGCCAGCCTTCGCGTGCGCGCAGCCAGTCATGAAAAGCGCTCTTCACCGGCCGCGCGATCAATGCGGCAAGCACAAAGACCGCCAGCACGATCCCCGCCTGATAGGCGTTCCAGGGCCTCAGCAGCAGCTCAACGCCCTGCGCCGCCAGCGCCCACAACTGCTGGCCAAGCTCCAGCGCCTCGGCGGTGCTTTCGGCAATCGCGTCCCTGGGTGGTGTCTGCTCTTCCGGCTCCATCGCGCGCCCCCTTTTTTCTGCCAGTGTGCCGCCGGGATGCGCCCGGATCAAGGCAGGAGCGGTCCTGCCCGGCTCTCCCGCCGGCAGGAAAAGGCACCGGCCGGTGCACAAGGGGTGTACAGGGGGTGCACGCCGGGTGCCGCGCGGTCTGAGCGGGGCGGGCTTTCTGTTCCGCCCTTAGAACGAATCTTGATTGCCGGCCCGCCGGGATGTATCTGACAGCCATGACCCTCGTATTGGCGCAAAAGATCGAACTGCAAGACCGCGCGCGGCTGCGCGAACGGTTCTTTGGCGCCGCCCGCACGGTCCTGGCGCGCCTATAAGGTGCTTGCCCAGCCCAAAGCCAGCATACCCAATACATCACGGGAGAGGACCCATGTCCCCCAAGACACTCTATGACAAGATCTGGGATGCGCATGTTGCGCATGAAGCAGAGGACGGCACCAGCCTGCTCTATATCGACCGCCACCTGGTCCACGAAGTGACCAGCCCGCAGGCGTTCGAAGGCCTGCGCATGGCCGGCCGCAAGGTGCACGCGCCCGAGAAGACCATCGCGGTGCCGGACCACAACGTGCCGACCACGCTCGACCGCGCCAAGGGCATCGAGAATGAGGAAAGCCGCATCCAGGTCGAGGCGCTCGACAAGAACGCCCGCGAATTCGGGGTGCACTACTACCCGGTGGATGACATCCGCCAGGGCATCGTGCACATCGTCGGCCCGGAACAGGGCTGGACCCTGCCCGGCATGACCGTGGTCTGCGGCGACAGCCACACCGCCACTCATGGTGCGTTTGGCGCATTGGCGCATGGCATCGGCACCTCCGAGGTGGAACACGTGCTGGCGACCCAGACGCTGATCCAGAAGAAGTCCAAGAACATGAAGGTGGAGATCACCGGAAAGCTGAAGCCGGGTGTGACCGCCAAGGACATCACCCTGGCCGTGATCGGCGAGACCGGCACCGCCGGCGGCACCGGCTATGTCATCGAATACTGCGGCGAAGCAATCCGCGATCTGTCGATGGAAGGCCGCATGACCGTCTGCAACATGGCAATCGAAGGCGGCGCCCGTGCCGGCCTGATCGCGCCGGACGAGACCACCTTTGAATATGTCAAAGGCCGCCCGCACGCCCCCAAGGGCGCCCAGTGGGAAGCGGCGCTGAACTGGTGGAAGACGCTTTACACCGACGAAGGCGCGCATTTCGACAAGGTGATCACCCTCAAAGGGGAAGACATCCAGCCGGTCGTGACCTGGGGCACCTCGCCCGAAGACGTGCTGCCGATCACCGGCGTCGTCCCTGCGCCCGAAGACTTTGAGGGCGGCAAGGTCGAGGCGGCGCGGCGCTCGATCGAGTACATGGGCCTGACCCCCGGCCAGAAGCTGACCGATATCGAGATCGACACCGTATTCATCGGTTCCTGCACCAACGGCCGCATCGAAGATCTGCGCGCCGTGGCCAAAGTGGTGAAGGGCAAGAAGATCAAGGACGGCATGCGCGCCATGATCGTTCCGGGTTCCGGCCTGGTGCGGGCGCAAGCCGAGGAAGAAGGCCTGGCCGAGATCTTTGAAGCCGCCGGTTTCGAGTGGCGCCTTGCGGGCTGCTCCATGTGCCTGGCGATGAACCCCGACCAGCTGGCCCCGGAAGAGCGTTGCGCCGCAACCTCGAACCGGAACTTTGAAGGCCGCCAGGGCTACAAGGGCCGCACCCATCTGGTGTCCCCCGCCATGGCTGCCGCCGCTGCCCTGACCGGCAAGCTGACCGACGTGCGCGAGCTGATGTAAGGAGCCAGAAGCATGGAAAAATTCACCAAGATCCAAGGCGTCGCGGCCCCCATGCCGCTGGTTAACATCGACACCGACATGATCATTCCGAAGGTGTTCCTGAAGTCGATCCAGCGCACCGGGTTCGGCAAGAACCTGTTTGACGAGATGCGCTATAACCGCGACGGCACCGAGATCGAGGATTTCGTGCTGAACAAACCGCAGTACCGCAGCGCCGAGATCCTGATCGCGGGCGACAACTTCGGCTGCGGCTCCTCGCGCGAGCATGCGCCCTGGGCGATTGCCGACTTCGGAATCAAGTGCATCGTGTCGACCTCCTTTGCCGACATCTTCTTCAACAACAGCTTCAAGAACGGCATCCTGCCGATCGTGCTGCCGCAGGAGCAGGTCGATGTGCTGATGAAGGACGCGGAAAAGGGTGCCAACGCCCGTATGACCGTGGACCTGGAAGCGCAGGAGATCACCACTTCCGACGGCGAAGTGATCAGCTTCGAGGTGGACGCCTTCAAGAAGCATTGCCTGCTGAACGGTCTGGACGACATCGGCCTGACCATGGAAAAGGCCGACTCGATCAAGTCCTTCGAGGACAAGGCCGCGCAAGAGCGTCCCTGGGTCTGATCCCCGCCGGACTGCCGGAACATTGGAAGCCGCCCTGCCTTGGGGCGGTTTTCTTTTTGCGCGCCAGATTCGCGCCGCAATTCTGCCGCAATTGCGTAGCGGCACCCTGCTTGTGCACCTGATGATCAGGCACACAGCATCTGGTGGCAAGGCCGCCAACACCCTCAAATAGAACTGAAAGCCTGATGCAATCCCGCACCAGTGCGGCAGGGAAAGTGGCCATGCATCAGCCGCGACCTCTTGAGCGGAAAGCTGCCAGCCGGGCACAATGGGGCAAAAATGAGGCAGAGCGCCCCGGACCACTTCACGGGGGGCTTCAAATCCGGACGCAAGAGGCCAAACGCCCGCGCTGGTTTGAAGGGAATGAAAGACGTGTTTGCACGTATCACAGGCGCGGCGTTCCGCGGCATACTGGTGGCCATGCTGTTTGCGATGCCGACGCTGATTCTGCCGGCATCCGCCACCCAGTCGCCGGAAATCATCCTGTTTCTTGCTCTCTTGGGCTGCGCCCTTGCCTTCAGCGAGTACGCCTCCCACTTTCCAAGCTTCGTTGAGTTCCGCAATGCCCCGCCCATCAACCGCATGCGTTTTGCCGCAGCCGCCGCCACCGTCGGCGCGCTCAGCCTGCTGGCGGCGCACCCGGTGGCGCCAACAGGGCTGACCGCCCTGGTGCAGCAGCTGGGCAGCTGGCTTGGCGGCCACCTCGGCTTTGCCTATTCACCGGTGCAAATGACGGTTCTGATGATGCCGCCGCAGATACCGGAAGCGGTTGTGCTGATGGTGCGTGATGCTGCCGGGCTTGCCGCTGCTATTGCAGCTTCAGCCATCGCCATATTTGCGCTGGTCATCCGGGTCGGCCACTGGCCGGTGGGCAACGGCGCCTTCAATGTTTGGGTCAACCTGCCCCTGTTCGACCCCACAACCGGCGGAGACGTGGTGCAGCGCCTGCAGCGCGACGGCCGTGTCAATATTGCAGGCGGCGCGCTTTTGCCCTTTGCATTGCCCGCCGCAGTCAAACTTGCCTCCGGTCTTGTGGATCCGGGCATTCTGGCATCTCCGCACATGCTGATCTGGGTGGTCAGCGCCTGGGCGCTGGTGCCTGCTTCAATGATCATGCGGGGTATGGCGATGCTGCGCATTGCCGGGCTGATTGCCCTGAAACGGCGCGCAGCCAGTCTCGGCGCGGACGAGACCCTGCAAACTGCATGAAACAGCTGGCAGCGGGTCTCCTTTTGATCCTGGCCGCCGGAACCGGCTGGGCAGACACGCTGCGGATCGCCACTTTCAACACGGAACTGTCGCGCGGCGGGCCGGGCCTGCTGCTGCGCGATATCAGTCGTGGCAACGATCCGCAGGTTGATGCTGTGGTGGACGTGATCGCCGCCGCGCAGCCGGATGTTCTGGCTCTGCAAGGCATCGACTGGGACCACGAAGGCAAGGCGCTGGCAGCACTGGCCATGCGGCTGGCCGGCCAAGGGCTGGACTACCCCTACCGCATATCCCTGAAACCCAATTCCGGCCTGCCGCCGCCTGCCCCGCTGGACATGGACGGCAATGGAAAGACCGGAGAGCCGCGAGACAACCAGGGCTATGGCCGGTTCCGCGGTCAGGGCGGCATTGCGCTGCTGTCGCGGCTGCCGGCGGATCATGAAAGCATCCGCGACTTCTCTTCCCTTCTTTGGCAGGACCTCCCGGGCGCCCTGCTGCCGCAACACCCGGATGGCAGACCCTTCCCCTCAGCCGAAGCGCAGGCTGTCCAGCGCCTGTCCGCAACAGCTCACTGGCTGGTGCCCCTGCTGCTGCCAGACGGCCGCCGCCTGAATATGATGACCTTCCACGCCACACCGCCGCTGTTTGACGGGCCGGAAGACCGCAATGGCAGACGCAACCACGATGAAATCCACCTGTGGCAAATGCTGCTGGACGGCGCTATCGGGCCTGCACCCGAACCTCCCTTTGTGATCGCCGGCGATGCCAACCTAGACCCGGAGCTCGGCGAAGGCCGCAAACAAGCCATACGCAACCTTTTGGCCGACCCGCGGCTTCAGGATGCACGCCCGCAAAGTCCCCGGGGCGGCACAGCCACTGTGGAGTGGCAAAGCGCAGGACGCATGCGGGTGGACTATGTGCTGCCTTCCGCCGGCCTTACCGTGACCGCAAGCGGCGTGGTGTGGCCGGACGGCCAGGATACTCCCGCAGCAACCGCCAGCCGCCACCGGCTGGTCTGGGTGGATTTGCTGCTGGACTGACCCGCCTTCCACAACTTCGTTGCGCAGGCAAATCCTCATCTTACCCCTTTATTTCCAAGGGCCGTTATTGACCCTGCCCCGCTGTCCCGCTACGCCCTTGCCAGCTGTTTTTTTGGAGGATCCCATGCCCAACCCATCGATTCTGATTCTGCCCGGCGACGGCATCGGCCCCGAGGTCATGGCCGAGGTGCGCAAGATCATCTCCTGGTTCGGGGATAAGCGCGGCCTGGAGTTCGATGTGAGCGAGGATCTGGTGGGCGGTGCGGCCTATGACAAGCATGGCAAGCCGCTCGCGGATGAGACCATGGCCAAGGCGCAGGAAGTCGACGCGGTTCTCCTGGGCGCAGTCGGCGGCCCGGCCTATGACGACCTGGATTTCTCGGTGAAACCCGAACGCGGCCTGCTGCGCCTGCGCAAGGAAATGGACCTTTACTCCAACCTGCGCCCGGCGCAGTGCTTTGACGCGCTGGCGGATTTCTCCTCGCTGAAGAAGGACATCGTCGCAGGCCTCGACATCATGATCGTGCGCGAACTGACCTCGGGCGTCTACTTCGGCGAGCCGCGCGGCATCTTCGAGGAAGGCAACGAACGCGTCGGCATCAACACCCAGCGCTACACCGAGAGCGAGATCGAGCGTGCCGCCCGTTCCGCGTTTGAGCTGGCGATGCGCCGGGGCAAGAAGGTCTGCTCGATGGAGAAGGCCAACGTGATGGAATCCGGCATCCTGTGGCGCGAGGTTGTGACCCGCGTGGCAGCTGATTACCCCGAGGTCGAGCTGTCCCACATGTACGCCGACAACGGCGCCATGCAGCTGGTGCGTGCGCCCAAGCAGTTTGACGTCATCCTGACCGACAACCTGTTCGGCGATATCCTGTCCGACTGCGCCGCGATGCTGACCGGCTCGCTTGGCATGCTGCCCTCCGCTTCGCTCGGCGCGCCGATGGAAAACGGCCGGCCCAAAGCGCTGTATGAGCCCGTGCACGGCTCCGCCCCCGACATCGCAGGCCAGGGCAAGGCCAACCCGATCGCCTGTATCCTGAGCTTTGCCATGGCGCTGCGCTACAGCTTCGACCAGGGCGCCGAGGCCGACCGGCTGGAAGCCGCGGTCGAGAAGGTTCTGGCCGACGGTGTGCGCACCGCGGACCTTCTGGCAAGCGAAGGCGTAGAACCGGTTTCCACCAGCCAGATGGGCGACGCTGTTGTAGCGGCTCTGGATGCAAGCCTCTGATTTCCGGATACTAATCTGAAATCAGCACAAGCCCCGCCCGGCCGCCGGAGCGGGGCTTTTTCGTGCTTGATAAGCCGCGGCCTGCTGGGCCGAAAAGATTTCCCGAAAACCGCATCTTTCTGAGGAATCGCCCTTGTCAAACCCCGCGCCCTGGGCTATTTCGCCCTCCACGGTCGGAGTGTAGCTCAGCCTGGTAGAGCACTGTCTTCGGGAGGCAGGGGTCGGAGGTTCGAATCCTCTCACTCCGACCAATAAAACAAGGCGCCCTAGGGCGCCTTTTTTGTTTTCCAACACTTCACCGCAACGTTTCAATCGCACTTTGGGAACCTCCAGCTCATACACGACTACCGAGAAGCTTGAGGACATCAGGCTTGCCGTTTGCCTGGCTAAGTCGTCACCTGCCAGCCGCTTCCTTCCGGCCTCCAGGAACTCATACGGCGAGGAATTGTACAAGCTCGTGGCAATCCCTTCGCGACGGCAGGGTCCGGCGATGCCCTCCTCTGCCCGCAAACCCTCCAGCACAATGCGGATCTTCCCCTCCGCCGAATGGTGCTTGCGCGTCTTGCAGCGAATGTCTTTGACAGGCCGCTCAGCCGCAGGCTGATCGCTGGTTCCAGCTTTCCGTCTTACCTTCGCGCATTGGCGGTTCTGATACGCCAGAAATCTTCTGTTATGCTAATCCATCGATCAGGCCAAAAGGCGCTGGTATCAGACACACTGTTGAAGTCGTGCAGATGGGCCCGCAACAATTGCCCCGAACACCCCGTTAGGACGCCATCCCACGGGCCCCCGCAGGCCCTTTGCTGACGTTACGCCTCCTTCGGCACCGGAAGCTTGACGACGTCTTTCAGCAGGCGGATGGCTTCCTTCATTTCCAGCCGCAGGGTTTTCACCACTTTCTTCAGCAGTCCCTTCACCTTCTTCACACCACCCAGAATCGCCGTCAGTTCCTTGATCCAGCCGAAGATGATCTGCAGCACCGAAGCAAAGCGGTTCAGGATCATCAGTGCTGTGTCGAGCACGCCGATCTGCTCCCAGATCTCCTGCACCCAGCCCCAGACCTGGCGGAACATCTCAACGTATTTGCGGATCACGGTTTTCAGGACTTTGACCAGGCGGGAGCGGTCGGTGTTTTTGCGGATGGTGTCGAGGATGCGCTGGCCTAGTTTGACCATGGTCTTCAGCAGCTGCTCTACCCGGTCCAGCAGATTGAGCACCGTCTGCCCGGCGGAGGTGACCTGCGAGACCGCCTTCTTGCCGGCGGTTTTGGCGATGGTCTTGGCCGATGTGAGCATCTTCTTCATGAACTTGCGCAGCGGCATCAGCAGCGAGCGGACGCGCTTCCAGACCTTCTTGAGGTAGAAGATCACCCGCGTATGGAACTTTTCGATGCCTCTTTCGACGAATTCCACCGGGTCGTTGGACGGTGCCATGGCCGTGTCCCCCAATCACGTGTCACTGAATACCTGAGTTACAGCCTGCGCGGGGCGGCCGTTTGGATCAAGGAAAACCGTGGCTTCCGGGCTGTGGATCAGTAATGCGGCGGGCGTTCGTCGGCGAAGACCACGCCGCCGGTGCCTTCCTGTTCCCGGGTGGCTTCACGCTGCATCAGCATGGCGACGCGGCGGGTCAGAACGTCGATTTCCTGCTGCTGGCGGGCGATCACGTCGCTCATCTCCTCCACGCTGCGGATCAGATGGGCGATTTGCTCTTCCAAATGCTGCATGGTTCACACCTTTGATTGCCGATGCGCCTAGATAGGCGCTTTCGCGAGGCGCGTCCATCATCAAGCCGCGCGCATTCTCATAACGGGAATTACGGGAGAAAGGACGCAGGCGCTGGACCCTTCGCAGCCTTGCCGCGCGGGGCTGCTTCCGTTAGACCGCCACGCGAGTGAAACCGCTACCCGTGAGGAGGCCGCAGATGGCCAAAGTGAAGAAACAGCCCCGTCCCAAGGCGCAAACGCCGAAGGGGTTCCGTGACTATTTCGGTGCGGAGGTGACCCAGCGCAGCGAGATGCTGCGGGCCATCGCGGGTGTGTATCATCATTACGGGTTTGAGGCGCTGGAGTCTTCGGCGGTGGAAACCGTTGAGGCGCTCGGCAAATTCCTTCCCGATGTGGACCGCCCGAACGAGGGCGTGTTTGCCTGGCAGGAGACGGAAGAGGACGGCAATGGTGACTGGATGGCGCTGCGCTATGACCTGACGGCGCCCTTGGCACGGGTCTATGCGCAGCACCGCAATGACCTGCCGACGCCCTACCGCCGTTACGCGATGGGACCGGTCTGGCGCAACGAGAAGCCGGGCCCGGGCCGCTTCCGCCAGTTCTACCAGTGCGATGCGGATACCGTGGGGACCGCCTCGTTGGCGGCGGATGCAGAGATCTGCGCGATGCTGTCCGACACGCTGGAGACCGTCGGCATTCCGCGCGGCGATTATCTGGTGCGGGTGAACAACCGCAAGGTTCTGAACGGGGTGCTGGAGGCCATGGGCCTTGGCGACGGCGACACCAAGCGCGACGACGTGCTGCGCACAATCGACAAGTTCGACAAAGTGGGCGAGGCCGGCGTGCGCGAGCTGCTGACCAAAGGCCGCCTGGATGCCTCCGGCGCCTTCATTGACGGGGTTGGCCTCAGCGGTGATCAGGCAGCGCCGGTGCTGGCCTTCCTGACCTCCAAAGCAGCGGATGCGGCAGGCACCATTGCCAACCTGCGCGCCGCAGTGGGTGACAGCAAGGTTGGCCAGGAGGGCATTGCCGAGTTGGAGCAGATTGGCGAGCTGCTGGCCGCGGGCGGCTACGGCAAGGACCGGATCGAGATCGACCCCTCCGTCGTGCGCGGGCTTGGTTATTACACCGGGCCAGTGTTCGAGGCAGAGCTGACCTTTGAGATTTTGGACGAGAAGGGCCGCAAGCGGCAGTTCGGTTCGGTTTCGGGCGGCGGTCGTTACGACGGGCTGGTCAAGCGCTTTACCGGCCAGGAAGTGCCTGCAGTGGGTGTCTCGGTCGGCGTGGACCGGTTGCTGGCGGCGCTGCACGCCAAGGGTCGGCTGAGCGCCGAGGCCACCGGGCCGGTGGTTGTGACCGTGATGGACCGGGACCGGATGGCGGATTACCAGGCTATGGTGGCGGAGCTGCGCAACGCAGGCATCCGGGCCGAGGTTTATCTGGGCAACCCCAAGAACTTCGGCAACCAGCTGAAGTATGCGGACAAGCGGAACTCTCCCGTGGCGGTGATCGAAGGCGGCGACGAGAAGGCGAACGGCGTGGTGCAGATCAAGGACCTGATCCTGGGTGCAAAGATCGCCGAAAGCGCCACGCTGGAGGAGTGGAAGGAACGCCCCAGCCAGTTCGAGGTGCCGCGCAGCGAGCTGGTCGCCAAGGTGCGTGAAATCCTGGATGGGCAGGTCTGATCATGACGCTGCGTTCTGACATTCAGGCCCGCGCCGCCCAGCTGCGGGTCCGCTTTGAGGCCGCTGGCGGACAGGTGGTGGATACGCCATTGCTGCAGCCTGCCGGCACCTTGCTGGATCTTTACGGTGAAGACATCCGTGCCCGTGCCTATGTGACCACCGATGCCTTGCGCGGCGAGCAGATGCTGCGCCCGGACTTCACTGTGCCTGTGGTGGAGGCGCATATGCGCCATGGGGCGGAGCCTGCACGCTATACATACTCGGGCGAGGTGTTCCGGCGTCAGGAGTTGGATCCAGACCGGCCCAACGAGTATCTGCAGGTCGGCTATGAGGTGTTCGAGCGCGACGATGCGGCGGCGGCGGACGCGGAAGTGTTTTCGCTGTTCGCACTGCAGGTGCGCGGGCTGCCTTTGCGGGCCGCAACCGGCGATATCGGCATCCTGATGGCGGCGGTCGAGGGGTTGAACACCACGGACAAGCGCAAAACGGCGCTGATGCGCCACATCTGGCGGCCGCGCCGGTTCCGCTCCTTGCTGGACCGGTTTGCCGGCCGCAGCCCTGTGCCGGAGAGCCGCAGGAAACTGCTGTCGACTGAGGGCGACCTGACCGGTTCCGCCGTGGAGATCGGCAAGCGCCGCGCGACAGAGGTGCAGGCGCGGGTGGAGGCGCTGCGTGCAGATGCCAAGGAGCCGCCGATCGCCGAAAACGAACTGCTGGCGCTGGAAGCACTGATGGCGGTGCGCGAGACGGTGCCCTTTGCCACCGAGCAGATGCGCGACATCGCGGTGGACCTGCCTCAGATCAATCCCGCGCTGGACCGGCTGGACGCGCGCACTGCGGCGATGAAGGCGCGCGGCGTGGATGTTGACAACCTCGATTTCGAAGCTTCCTACGGGCGCACCTCGATGGAGTATTACGACGGGTTTGTCTTTGGTTTCTATGCCGAGGCCCGGCCCGATCTGCCGCCTGTGGCCAGCGGCGGGCGCTATGATGCGCTGACCCGCCAGCTGGGTGACGGCGAGGAAATCCCGGCGGTGGGAGGCGTGTTGCGTCCCGACCTGATGCTGCAGCTTGAGGAGGCGCGCAAATGACCCTGAAGCTGGGAGTGCCGTCCAAGGGGCGGCTGATGGAAAAGACCTTTGACTGGTTTGCCAAACGCGGCGTGACGCTGTCGCGTACCGGGTCGGACAGGGAATATGCCGGCGCGGTCGAAGGCGTGTCGAATATGGAGCTGGTGCTGCTGTCGGCAGGCGAGATCCCGCGTGAACTGGCGGCGGGGCGGATCCATCTGGGTGTCACCGGTACCGATCTGGTGCAGGAGAAGCTGCCGCGGTTCGAGCAGCAGGTGGAGGGTCTGGCGGAGATGGGTTTCGGCCATGCCGATCTGATCCTGGCGGTGCCGCAGTTCTGGATCGATGTGGACACGCTGGATGACCTCGACGCGGCCGCATCTGCATTCCGCACGGCGCATGGCCACCGGCTGCGGATTGCCACCAAATACCACCGGCTGGTGCGTGAGTTTCTGACCGATGCCGGAGTGTCGGATTACCAGCTGGTCGACAGCCAGGGTGCGACCGAGGGCACGGTGAAGAACGAGACCGCCGAGATGGTGGCCGACATCACATCCACCGGCGAGACGCTGCGGGCCAACCACCTGAAGCTCCTGAATGACGGGCTGGTGCTGAAATCGCAGGCAACCCTGTGGCGCAGCCGGGTGGCGAAGTACGGCGTGGATGAAAAGGCCGCGCTGAACACGCTGCTGGATCTTCTGGAACACCGCAGCTAAGCGATGACACCCGCGCGTCAGTGCGGGCCATGCCCAACGCCTTAAAGGCATCTATGGATGCTTGCAAAGGAGGCGGGAGGGCTTCTTCTTGGTTACGGATTATACCGCCTGCCGGTGCGCTCCCGCCCGGGGCTGGAAGCATCCGAGATACTTCCGCCCCGGTTGGGCCGTGCGCCGGGCTGACGCCCGGCGCTGGCGAGGCTGCCGCGGGGGGAGCGGACGGCCTCAGATAACCCCGATTTCCGCCAGTGCCTGTGACAGTTCCAGTGGCAGCGGATCTTCCTGGCTTTTGCCTGCAGGCAGGTCAGCAGGAGAGTCTTCAGCTTTCAGGTAGCGCCAGCCCTGGAACGGGCGCTTCGGCGCCGTGTGGGTGCGGTGCAGTTCCGGGGCCAGTATGATGGCGCAACGCCGGATGCCGTCCTCGCCGATAACCTCATCCAGCCGCAGAACCCGCTGGCGGCACTGTATCAGCCCCTTGATGACCCAGTAGATCGAGCCACCGTTCAAAATCTCGGCCTCGCGCTTGGGCCACATCCGAGTGACGTGGCGGGGAAGGCCCTCCGGCAGTTCCGCACGGCGCATTTCCTGCCAGGCCATCAGGCTTTCGACGCTTTCGGTGCCGACCGAAAGCTTCACGAGATTCACGCGCTTATCCACAGGTTCCCCACAGAGTCGTCCAGAGCTTTGACAGTATATAGTAGTTTACGGATCCCTGACTTCAAGGTATTGTGTTTCTCCACGCATTTGCTGCAAGTAAGCCTTAACAAAAAATGGATTCGCCACGGTGCCCTGAAAAAGCAGCCGCAGCGGAGCCGTTTTTAGGAAGCCCAAACGAGCCGAAGGACCGACACATGAGCCGCTTTGCCGCCCCCATCGCCGAGCAGATCTGGGATATGAAATACCGTTTCAAGCAGGCCGATGGCGCGCCGATCGACGTGACCGTCGAAGACACCTGGCGGCGCATCGCGCGTGACCTGGCGCGGGCGGAAAAGAAACCGGACGTGTGGGAAGAGAAGTTCTATGGCGCGCTGGAGGACTTCAAATACCTGCCCGCAGGCCGGATCACTGCAGGCGCCGGCACCGCGCGCCAGGTGACGCTGTTCAACTGCTTTGTGATGGGCACCGTGCCGGATAGCATGTCGGGCATCTTCGACATGCTGAAAGAGGCTGCGCTGACCATGCAGCAGGGTGGCGGCATCGGCTATGACTTCTCCACCATCCGGCCGCGGGGCGCCGATGTGAAGGGCGTGGCGGCGGATGCCTCCGGCCCGCTGTCCTTCATGGACGTCTGGGACGCGATGTGCCGCACCATCATGTCCGCAGGCAGCCGCCGCGGTGCGATGATGGCAACCATGCGCTGCGACCATCCGGATATCGAGGCCTTCATTACCGCCAAATCCGACTCTGCCCGCCTGCGCATGTTCAACATGTCGGTGCTGGTCACCGATGACTTCATGGATGCGGTGAAATCCGACGGCTCCTGGGAGCTGCAGTTCGACGGCAAGGTCTATCACACCGTCGAAGCGCGCGATCTGTGGAACAAGATCATGCAGGCGACCTATGATTACGCCGAGCCGGGCGTGATCTTCATCGACCGCATCAACAAGGCCAACAACCTCAACTACATCGAGAACATCTGCGCCACCAACCCCTGCGGCGAGCAGCCTCTGCCGCCTTATGGCGCCTGCCTCTTGGGCTCGATCAACATGGCGCGGCTGGTAGCCAATCCGTTTGAGAGCGACGCGCAGCTGGACCAGGCTGCAATGCAGGAACTGGTCGCCACTGCCGTACGGATGATGGATAACGTTGTCGACGTCTCCAAGTTTCCGCTGGAGGCACAGGCACAGGAAGCAAAAAACAAGCGCCGGATTGGCCTGGGCGTGACCGGCTTGGCCGATGCGCTCTTGATGCTGGGTCTGGAATACGGCTCCGACGAGGCGGCGCGTCAGACCGACGAATGGCTGCACGCGATCGCCCGCGCCGCCTATCTGGCGTCGGTGGACCTGGCCAAGGAAAAAGGCGCCTTCCCGCTGTTTGACGCCGAGAAGTACCTCAACTCCGGAAACATGCTGAACATGGATGAGGACGTGCGCGGCGCGATCCGCGAGCACGGCATCCGCAACGCGCTGCTGACCTCCATCGCGCCGACCGGCACCATTTCGCTTTATGCGGGCAACGTGTCCTCGGGGATCGAGCCGGTGTTTGCCTATGCTTATACCCGCAAGGTGCTGCAAAAGGACGGTTCGCGCACCGAGGAGGAAGTGGTCGACTATGCGGTGCAGATGTATCGCGAGAAATTCGGCGCAGACGCCAAGCTGCCCGATTACTTCGTCAACGCCCAGACGCTGAGCCCCGCAGCCCACGTCAAGATGCAGGCGGCGGCACAGAAATGGATCGACTCCTCGATTTCCAAGACCATCAACTGCCCGGAAGACATTTCCTTTGATGACTTCAAGGATGTCTACATGCAGGCCTGGGACCAGGGCTGCAAAGGCTGCACCACCTACCGTCCGAACGACGTGACCGGATCGGTGCTGTCGGTGAGCGAGAGCGCCGACACAGCTCCCGGCGAAACCGCGCAGGCGCCGCACGAAAGCGGTTTGGGTGAAGACGGGGCCGAAGTCGTCTATATGTCCGAACCGCTGGACCGCCCGCAGAGCCTCGAGGGACATACCTACAAGCTGAAATGGCCGGACAGCGAGCACGCGATCTACCTCACCATCAACGACATCATCATCAACGGCCACCGCCGCCCGTTCGAAGTGTTCATCAACTCAAAGAACATGGAGCATTACGCCTGGACGCTGGCGCTGACCCGGATGATCTCGGCTGTGTTCCGCCGCGGCGGCGACGTGTCCTTTGTCGTCGAGGAGCTGAAAGCGGTGTTCGATCCGCGTGGCGGCGCCTGGGTGCAGGGCAAGTACATCCCCTCGATTCTGGCGGCCATCGGAGGTGTGATCGAGACCCACATGGTCAAGACCGGCTTCCTTGAAGGCGAGGGCATGGGGTTGAAATCCGACCCGCAGGCGCAAGTGGTGAACCTGAACGCCCCGCGCGGCAAGGCCTGCCCCAGCTGCGGCCAGTTTGACATGCAAATGGTCGAAGGCTGCATGACCTGCCGCAGCTGCGGCCATTCGAAGTGCGGCTGAGCCAAGCTGTTAGATGTTTTGTCGGTGTCGGACCCATGAAATAAATGCCATTGATGGGGGTTTTCTGCCATTCCGACACGAGGTTTTTTCCACCGGCCGATCTTCGGCCGGTGGTTCTGTTTTAAAACAATGGCTTAGGTGATTGTTACGTTGTACCTGTTGCGGGGACACGTTTCCCCCTTGGTAATCAGCGCCACTTGTTGACTGAAATGGCCGTATTGAGCAGGAGTGAAGCTCAAACCTGGCCAGGTTCTTTCCTTCATTTCCCCGAACGCACCGTGTGCAATCGGGTGCCAGACGGCGCGGCGCGCCGGGAAAGGGCCAGCTATGTCCAAGATCAAGTTCATCGAAGCAGAGTTCCACAATGCCGACAAAGACCGGCGGGCAATACGACAGCGCCTGGAACGGTTCCTGAAAACACGCCGCGCGCTCGAACGCGGTATCGTGCCTCCGGACCCTGAGGATCGTGATGACCGCCTTCGGTGGGAAACCGAATTGATGCGGATCGGTGGCGTTGTTGCGTAACTTGTTTTGAGGACGAGCTTCCCCTTTCCGCGGCGGATTTATCCATCACACACGATCTCAGCGGTGCCGAGGGCCGAGAAGCGGTTCATGAGAGCGATGCGGATGTGGATTTCGGCGGTTTGTCTGTCTGGGCCCCTCGCCATGATGCGTTCGCCGAATGCCTTGAGGCATAGCATTTTGGCCTCCACGCGACTTCGGATGTGATAACCACTCCATCGTTTCCACAGCTCCCTGCCGAAGCGTTGCGAAGCGCGCAGTATCTCGTTGCGCGCCTTGGCGGCGGGGCCGTCCTCTTTCCACAATCGCCCGTTGCGCCGTACCGGAATGATTGCTTCTGCATCTCGGGCAATGATGGCGGCGTGGCACCTGCGAGTATCATAAGCGCCATCAGCGGTCACGGTGCCGATCTGCTCGTCTTCGGGGATCTGCTCCAGCAGGTCCGGCAGGACAGGGCTGTCGCCGTCCCGGCTGGGCGTGAACTCGACCGCCCGGATGTCGGATGTGGTGGTGTCCAGGGCCAAATGCACCTTGCGCCATTGACGCCTGCGGCTGGCTCCATGCTTGCGGACCTGCCATTCTCCGTCGCCGAGAAACTTGATGCCGGTGCTATCCACCAGCAGGTTCAACGGCCCGTCCGCACGGCGATAAGGTATTTGAACCTTCAAGGTTTTCTGGCGCCGACACAGCGTGCTGAAATCAGGCGCCGGCCAATCAAGTCCCGCCATCTTCAGCAGGCTCGCAACCATACCGGACGTTTGCCGCAATGGCAGGCCGAACAACACCTTCACACTAAGGCAGAACTGGATGGCCGCATCGGAGAAGGTCTCCGGTCGTCCGCGTTTGCCGCATCGCTCGGCGAACCAGGTCATGTCGCGGTCAAACCAGACCAGCAGAGAGCCGCGCTTTCGAAGTGATGCGTTACAGTTGGACCAGTTCGTTGTTCGATAGCGGGAAGAGGCAGGCTTCGGCATGCCGCCGATCTAACCTACGGGATTCGCGAAGTGAATCCTCTACGGCCTTTGTGCAACAACGCCCAAGGCATGTCTCCTTCTTTCAGACGTTCGAAGCGGCCGTATCCTTTTTCGGCCGCAAACTTATGCGCGATAGTTTTAAGGTAGTCAAATTCCTTGGGTGCAACGATAGCATCCCGCTTGGGCAGATCTCGTGAAATATTCTCCACCGCGGCATTGTTTGAGGAGGCAACGACCATTCCATAGCCAGTCAACTCCGGCTTCAGGAGGCTGACTGGCACGGTACTTCCATCCGCGGCCTCAAAGGGGCGATTTTCCTTCAGAAAGGCATCTTGCGCCCCGGCAAAACTGGCCAGAATCTGTGCCCGGGCCACCAGGTTGTCAGCGAGGATATCGCGTAGCAACGTTGTCTTGCCGGTGCCGGGAGGGCCATTCACCGAAAACAAGCCTTCCGTCTCGCGCATTTGGATTGTCTTGTTGATGGCGAATTGCTGCATCAAACTCATGGCATGGGCGGCCTCGCTCATCCAGCGGCCCTGATTAACGTTTTCTGGGGCTAGTGTTGCTAGAAGGTCTTCGCGGCCAGCGTTCCGGTAAAGGTCGGCCCTTTGATCGGCTTATTTGGGTGAAAGATATTCCCGCAGCACAGGCGGCAGTGCGCCGCGAGCGGCAAGCCTGATAGCGAGCTCCAGATCTGAAATGTAGAAGCTGTTCAAGATCCCGATTTCCTGCTCGTCATCGGATTCGGGAACGCGATCCTGTTCGCCTCTATCGGCGATTCCCATCGCGCCCTTGGGCGTGTTTTCACCGGAACGGACATCGGCAGGCCGCTCTTTGCCCAAGTTGATTTCAAGGCATACAAGCGGATTGCTCGAAGCTGGGTGGTATTGGGCCCATGAGGTCAATGACTCAGCCAATTACAGTATCTCCACAGATGTCACTGGGCCGGCCGGCTCGTCACTGTGGAGCCTCCGCAGCATAAAAAACGTGTCCTTCAGGCGTTTGAGATCGGCTTGAAAGGCCGATAGAGAAAGGGTATCCACCCCGACGGTCAGGTTTCGCCCCATGGCCCAGGGCAGCGTTGAAATCTCAACATCTTCGAAATTGATGCGGAAATCTTCGCTTAGGCCAAACCTGGCAAAGCATGTTCGGCCCTCCGGCAGGCCCCGCTCGTCGTTGTCGAAGCCATTGCCATCTGCCGTGCTGGCACATATCTCGCGTGCAACTTCACTGAGATCAGCGATGTCGAAGACACCGGCAAATAGGTGAATGCTGCTGATGCGGTTGCCTTCAGGCGGTCGGAATGCTGCGGCTATTCTCAGTGTGGCTTCGAGATCTTCAGGGTGAAGCCAGAAAACCTTCTTCTGGCCGGGATTTTCGACCCTCTTGGTTAAATCAAAGGGCGTGGAGAACTCAAGCTTGTGCCAAAACTCGAGGATTTCCTGGAAGCGTGAGCACGTCTGCTCCTTTTTCGGCGTATTCAATTGGTGTTTTTTGAGGTCGCGGTCGGCGGGCATTCATTGCGTGACAAGTAGATGAACGGTTGAGCTCTGCAGCCCTTGGGGGTACTTGGGGCTCCGGTGTTTATTATGCCAGACGATGGACGTTGATGGGATTTGGTGATGTGACCGCCCTCTGACGGCATCAATGTGCCTCGGTGGGTCCGCAATGATCCACAGAGGAATGCTCATGTCAGTGATCATCTCTGTAGGGCTCGATCTGGTGAAGAATGTGTCTCAGAGCAGTGGCCCAGTTCAGAATGCGCGTCATGAAAAACTCTTGGTCAGATGGCTCGCCAAAAAAAGGGCAGCGGGCCGGAGGGGTCAGAGGCCGATGTTAATGTCGGCGATTTTCCATTCGCCTGCCGCTGTTTTGTAGAAAACGACGGGGACAGAGGTGATTGAGCTACTCCCCGAAAATCGGACACTGACGTAAGCTACAATTTGCTGTCTGTTGATCTTCGACGCAGAGGAGATCAGAGATGTCGAAACGGAAGAACCATTCGCCTGAGTTCAAGGCCAAGG
>NZ_JAQNCY010000005.1 GCF_028368855.1 Leisingera sp. SS27
GCTGAGGTTTTGCGCGGTGGTGTTGAAATCCTGGCGCAGCTGTTCGTAATCCTGAGGGAAGGTCTCGGTGATCTGCGCACTCAGGTCGCCCTGCGACAGCGCCGACAGCTTGCTGCTGAGCGCGGCCACCACCTTGCTGCGCTTCTCATTCAGCGCATGCTCCGCGTCTTCCAGCTCCTGCTGCCGGATCAGCGCCTGGCGGAATACATCCAGGGTGCGCGCCATCTCACCGATCTCGCTTTTGCTGGCGGTGGCCGGAATGGCACTGGCGGTATCGCCGTCCGCCATCGACTGCATGCGCCCGCGCAGGGCGCCGACCGGCCCGGTGACACTGCGGGTGATCAGGGTCGCGCCCGCCATCAGAACCGCCAGGGTAACAAGCAGCCCTGTCACGGTTGTGATGATATTCTGCTGCACCTTGGCCTCGATATCCGACACATAGGCGCCGGTACCGATGATCCAGCCCCAGGGTTCATAGACCCGGATGTAGCCCATCTTGGCCTCGATCACGCCGGTGCTCGCGTTGGCGAAGTGGTAAATCAGAGAGCCCTGGCCATCCGCCTTGGCGATCTTAAGCATCTCCTGATAGATCCTGACCCCGTTTTCATCGGTCAGGCCGGGCTGGCGCGTGCCCACCCACTCCGGCAGAAAGGCATTTGCAGTGATCACCAGATCGAAGTCAAAGGCGTGAAAGTCGCCGGCGGTGCCGAACCTGAAGGTCTCAAGCACCGTGCGGCCCATCTCGCGAGCCGCTGCCTCCTCAAGCTGGCCGTCCGCAACCTGGCGTTGCAGCGCATCCAGCTGGCTGAAGGCCATGTCCGTGATTTGATGCAGCTCGCGTTCACGGCTGACGTATTCATCGTTATTTGCGCGAACCAGCAGGAAGACAGTCAGCAGGGCAAACCGCCATTGCGGCCAGCGCGTAGATCCGCACCGGCAAGCGGTAGAAGAAAGCAGGCATAGTGAAGTGGGTCCTTTGATTCCGGGCCATCTCCTTCTTGAAATAGGCAGCTGGTCCTAACAAAATCCTAGCACCACAGCACCGCGCCGGCGCAGCCCGCAAATGCACGCGCCAGTCCGGGCCGCCGTGCAGAAAACTCGGCAGCCCGGTAGATGTCAAACCGCACTAGCGCCACACCGCCAGGTGCTAGGCGGCAGGGCTGTAATAGGGGGAGTTCATTGCCCGGCTGGCAGCCTCCGTGACCGCAGCATCAAACACCCGCGTATAGAAGGCGCAGCCCAGTTCTGCCGCGGTTTCCGGGAACATGTTCACTGCAAAATCCAGTGCATGGTCCAGTGTCTGAAAGGCATCAAACCCGCCCAGTGTCCTGGTCTGCAAGCCGCTCAGCCAGACCTTGTTCTGCAGCCCCGGCAGCATCTTCAGCGCCTTGTTGCGGGCCTGCCAGGGTGCATCCTCGAAAGGCACCGATAATTGCAGCTCAGTATAGACAAAGGCGCCGGGTGCTGCGGCTGGGCCACCGTATTGCACCGCGCCCATGTCCCTGCTGGCGGCCTCGGTCGTTTCGGCATCAAACACCCGCGTGTTATGCGCCACGCCGAAGGCCCGCGGCTCCGACGGGAAATAGCCGGTCACGAATTTCCGCGCATTTTCAATGCTGTCAAAGCCATAGAACCCGCCCAGGGAATTGTTGCCGTGACCTGACAGCCAGGTCTTGTTCAGGAACCCGGGCTGCTGCCGGATCGCCTGGTTGATGTCCTGCCAGGGCGCCTGATCGAACGGCACGGAGATGGCAACTTCGGTGTAGACAAAGGCTTTGGGGGTCATGTCTTTTTCCTGAGCTTTGGGAAGGGAGGGCAGCAGCAGCGCGCCCGCAGAGGCGGCCAGCAGCTGGCGGCGGGACAGCCGCGATCGTTCGCGGAAATCCGCGGTCATTGGGGTTTCGGTCATGGTCACTCCTGATTGCTTGCATTTTGCAAGTGTTCAATTGGCTCGCACAAACACTTGCAATTCGCAAGTGAAAAATATACCGAGGGCCCATGACCCAATCGCGCAGTAAGTATGACTCCGGCTGTCCCGTCGCCTATGCGCTGGACATTTTCGGTGACCGGTGGAGCCTCCTGGTCATCCGCGACATGGCAGTGAAAGGCGCCCGGACCTATGGCGAGCTGCTGGCAGGCTGGGAGGGGATCTCCACCAACATCCTGGCGCAGCGGCTGAAGCAGCTGGAGCAAGCTGGTATTGTCACCAAAGAGAAAGACCCGGACAGCGGCCGCAGCTTTGTATATGAGCTGACGCAAAAGGGCCGCGACCTGGCGCCGGTGCTTATCGAAATCGCCCTGTGGAGCGGCCGCTACAACACTGCTCCGGATGCGATGACGGGTTTCCTCGACAAAATCTCAGCAGACCGGCCAGGAACAGAGGCCAGAATGCGCGCAGGCGAGCGCCCCTAAGCTCCTGATTTGCAGCACCCTTTGACCCGCACCCCCTGGCCCCGGCGGGTCATTCCACATATCTGTGGATTTTGTATCCATTATCCTGTATCTGATTCTCCATAACAACACACCGACAGGAGGATCTCATGTTCAAATCGCTGGCCGCTGCTGCGGCGCTTGCCCTGGTGCCCTTGGCACCTGCCCTTGCGGATACACTGGATGATGTGGTGGACCGCGGCACCCTGCGCTGCGGCGTGGTGCTGGATTTCCCGCCGATCGGCTACCGCGATGCCAACAACGAACCGGCAGGGTTTGACGTCGATTACTGCAACGACCTGGCGGCCGCGCTGGAGGTTGATGCCGAGATCCTTCCGGTCACCTGGGCCGAGCGCCTGCCCGCCATCGTGACGGGCCGCGCCGACGTGGTGTTCGGCGCCACCTCCGACAGCCTCGCGCGGGCGCGCACCGTCGGCTTCACCATTCCTTATGCGATCTATTTCGCTCAGGGCGTCGTGAACACTGAAAGCGGCATCGAAAGCTTTGAGGACATCAAGGGCAAGCGGGTGGCCGGCGCCATCGGCACCCTGCCGGAGCAGGAATGGCTGAAGATCGCCGCCGAATGGGGCGAGGAAGGCAACTACCAGGGCTACCAGTCCGAGAACGAGGTGTTCCTGGCGGTGGCGCAGGGCAAGGCGGACATAGGCCTCACCACCAACACCGCGGTGCTGCCGGTGACCCAGCAGTATGAGACCCTGGCGGCCGGCCCGCGGATGCCCTGGACCACCGACTATACCTCGGTCGTGGGCAAGCGCGAGGATGTCACCTGGATCAACTTCCTGAACCTGTTTGTAACCCATCAGGTACGCTCGGGCCGCTACGGCGAGCTGTGGGGCAAATACGTCGGCGGCGACGCGCCTGAGCTGCGCATCCCCGGCGTGCTGTACTGACCCAACGGTGAAACCCGCCCCTGCCAGCCGCGCTCTCCCGGCGGCTGGCAGGGGCCAGGGAGCATAACCCCAGATGTTCGACTATAATTTTCACTGGCGGCCGGTGATGAAAAGCCTGCCGGACCTGCTGGAGGCAGCCTCTTTGACGCTGCAGGTGGCGGTTCTGGCGATGGTGCTTGGCATCGTGATCGGCCTCTGCCTGGCGCTGGCGCGGCTGCACCTTCGGGGGCCGGTCTACTGGTTCGCCACCGCCTGGGTGGAGCTGGCCCGCAACACGCCCGCGCTGTTCCAGCTGTTCTTCTTCGGCTTCGGCCTCGGCGCCTTCGGGCTGCACCTCTCGCCTTATCTGATCGTGCTGGCGGGGCTGACCTTCAACTGCGCGGGCTATCTGGCCGAAAACTTCCGCGGCGGCTTCAAGGCGGTGCCGGAGACCCAGATCCGCGCTTCCCGCAGCCTTGGCATGACACCCTGGCAGGCCTACAGCCGCGTGGTGATCCCGCAGGTGTTCCGCATCGTCTATCACCCGATCACCAACCAGATGGTCTGGGCGGTGCTGATGTCCTCTCTGGGGATGCTTGTGGGCTTTCGCGAGCTGTCGGGCGAGACCCAATTCTTTGCCTCCCGCACCTTCCGCATCTTTGAATATTTTGCGGTCACAGCGGTGATCTACTACGCCATCGTCAAGGTGATCCTGCTCAGCTCGCGGCTGATGGCCGCCCGGCTGTTCCGGTACTGAGGGGAAGCGCCATGGAACCGACACTCAAGTTTTTCAGCGGCTTTGCTCCCAATGACCTGTGGTTCATGGGTGAGGCCGCGCTGCGCACGCTGTGGATTTCCGTCCTGTCGATCTCGCTTGGCACGGTGCTGGGCACCCTGTTCGGCTGGATGCTGTACGAGGGCCGCCGCGCCGCCACGCTTACACTGGCGCCGGTGCTGGACGTGTTCCGCTCCGTGCCGCTGATCATCCAGCTAGTGCTGTTTTACAACTTCGCCCCCATCGTGGGGCTGAACCTTGATCCCTTTGCCTCCGGCACCGTGATCCTGACCGTCTATACCGCGGCACTCGTGGCCAATGTGGCCCGCGGCGGGATTGAGGCGGTGGGCGCCCCGATGCGCCGCGCCGCGCGCAGCCTCGGGCTTAGTTACTGGCAGGACCTGCGCCATGTGGTGCTGCCAATCGGCGGGCGGGCGGTGTTTCCCTCCTGGGTCGGCGTTGCCTTGGGGGTGATGAAAGACAGCGCGCTGGTTTCCGTGCTTGGCTATGTCGAGCTGCTGAAAGCCAGCCAGATCCTGATCACCCGCACCCAGGAGCCGTTCCTGATCCTTGCCCTGGCCGGCGCCTTCTACTTTGCGCTGTCCTATCCGGTCTCCCGCTACGCCACACATCTCGAAAACAGGTGGGCCCAATGATTTCCATCCGCGACCTTCACAAGTATTTCGGCGCTCTGCACGTTCTGAAAGGCATCGACCTGGATGTGCAGAAAGGCGAGGTGCTCTCTGTCATCGGCGCCTCCGGCTCCGGCAAATCGACGCTGCTTTACTGCATCAACGGGCTGGAAGCGATCCAGGACGGGGCAGTCACCGTTGATGGCACCGATGTCCACGCCAAGGGCACCGACATCAACAAGCTGCGCCAGAAGCTGGGCATGGTGTTCCAGCAGTGGAATTCCTTTCCGCATCTGACGGCGCTGGAAAACGTGGCGCTGGCGCCGCGCATCGTCAAAGGCAAATCCAAGGCTGAGGCCCGCGACATTGCAGCGAAACAGCTGCAGCACGTGGGGCTGGGCGAGAAGCTGGATGTCTACCCCGGCGCCCTGTCCGGCGGCCAGCAGCAGCGGCTGGCAATAGCCCGCGCCCTGGCGATGGAGCCGGAATACATGCTGTTTGACGAGGCGACCTCTGCCCTTGACCCCGAACTGGTGGGCGAAGTCCTGGATACCATGCGCCTGCTGGCGGATGAAGGCATGACGATGATCTGCGTCACCCATGAGATGGGCTTTGCCCGCGATGTTTCCGACCGGGTGGCCTTCTTCCATCAGGGCGTGATGGAGGAGATCGGCCCTCCTGCCCAGATCTTCGGCGACGCCCGGTCCGAACACACCCGCAAATTCCTCGCCAACGTGCGCTGACCCCTTCCCCCGCAGGCTGCCGTGCCTCCCAGTGGCGGCCTGCCCCTAACTGGAGAAATTGGATAATGTCTACAAACGTCTTCACCGGCACCATGCCGGCCCTGATGACCCCCTGCAACCCGGACCGCACGCCGAACTTCGACGCCCTGGTCATGAAAGGCGTGGAAATGATCGCCGCGGGCATGTCGGCGGTGGTCTATTGCGGTTCGATGGGCGACTGGCCGCTGCTGACCGATGAACAGCGGATGGAGGGCGTTGCCCGCCTCGCCGCCGCCGGACTGCCGGTTGTAGTCGGCACCGGTGCGATCAACACCAAATCCGCGGTGGATCATGCCCGACACGCGCAGGAGGTCGGCGCGGCCGGCCTGATGGTGATCCCGCGCGTGTTGTCCCGCGGCACTTCCGTGGCGGCGCAGAAGAACCACTTCAAGGCCATTCTGGACGCAGCCCCGGACGTGCCGGCGATCATCTACAACAGCCCCTACTACGGCTTTGCCACCCGGGCCGATCTGTTCTTTGCCCTGCGCGCGGAGCACAAAAACCTGATCGGTTTCAAGGAGTTCGGCGGCAAGGACGACCTGCGCTATGCGGCGGAGCATATCACCAGCCAGGACGATCAGGTGACCCTGATGGTCGGTGTCGACACCGAGGTCTACCACGGGTTTGTCAACTGCGGCGCAACCGGCTCGATCACCGGTATCGGCTGCGCCCTGCCCAAGGAGGCGCTGCTGCTGGCGCGCCTGTCGAAACTGGCGGCTGAAGGCAGCGCCGAGGCCCGCGTCCGCGCGCAGGAGCTGACCGACGCGATCCACGTGCTGTCCACTTTCGACGAGGGTCCGGACCTGATCCTCTACTACAAGCACCTGCTGGTGCTGAACGGCGAAGAAGACTACCGCCTGCACTTCAACGCGACAGACGAATTGTCGGACGCCCAGCGCAACTATTGCGAACAGCAGTACACGCTGTTCCGCAACTGGTTCGCCGATTGGTCGGCGCAGGGCGGGATCATCGCCGAATGCATGTAGTCGACAGCCATACCGGCGGCGAACCGACGCGCGTGATCCTGGAGGGCGGTCCCGATCTGGGGACCGGCCCGCTGGCAGAGCGCGCGCGGCGGCTGGCAGTGGAGCACATGGGTTTCTGCCACGCCGTGATGCGCGAGCCGCGCGGCCAGCCCGCCATGGTCGGCGCACTGCTGGTGCATCCCACCGATCCAACCTGCGCCGCCGGTGTTCTCTACTTTGATGCCGACGCGGTTCTGGGCATGTGCGGCCATGGCACCATCGGGCTGGCGGTGACGCTGGCCCATCTGGGCTTGATCACCCCCGGCAGCCACCGCATCGAGACCCCCGTGGGCGTGGTGACGGTGCTGCTGGAGGACGCCAATACCGTCACCGTCACCAACATCGAAAGCCGCCGGGTCTCCGCGGCGGCCAAGGTCACCCTGCCGGATGGCAGCACGGTGACAGGCGACGTCGCCTATGGCGGCAACTGGTTCTTCATCGTCGAGCCCAGCCCGCTGCCCTTGCGGACAGACAACATCCGCGCCCTCACGGATCGCGCCATCGCCATCCGCACTGCGGCCAATGCCCAAGGGATTGGCGGCGAAAAAGGTGAGCTGATCGACCATGTGATCTTCCAAGGCCCCTCCCCCCGCGCTGGCATCCACAGCCGCAACTTCGTGCTGTGCCCGGACGACACCTATGACCGCTCCCCCTGCGGCACCGGCAGCTCTGCCCGGCTGGCCTGCCTAGCGGCATCGGGGCGGCTTCAGCCGGGGGAGGAGATCATCCAAGAAAGCATCATCGGTTCCCCCTACCGGCTGTCCTATCAGCCGGGGCCAGCTGGCGGCGTGATCCCCACCCTCAGCGGCCAGGCCTTTGTGATGGGTGAGGGCAAGCTGTTCTTCAGCCCCGACGATCCCTTCCGCGACGGCATCTCCAGCAGCGGGGAAGCCGCCGCCTGAGCATCTTTAACCAAGGCCCGGGACGGAAACCCGGGCCGCATCCCAGCAGAAGAGAGGATACTGTCATGAAATTCACATCCGCAATCGCCGCAGGCTTCAGCCTCGCATTGGCGTCTGCCGCTTCCGCAGCAGAGGTCGAATGGAAGATGACCGCCGCCGTCGGCGAAGGCTCCTTCCTCTATCAGAACTTCATGGAGCGCTTTGCCGGCAACGTCGAAACCCTGACGCAGGGCCGGGTTGAGATTCAACCCTTCGGCGCCGGTGTTCTGGTGCCCGCCTTCAAGGCCCATGAGGCGGTGCAGGAAGGCATCGTTGAGGCGGGCCATTCCACCCCGTCCTATCTGGTCAATCAGGACCCGACTAATGCGATCTTCGCCTCCTTCCCCGGCGGCATGTCGCCCGAGGCCACCCTGCACTGGATCTACGAGGGCGGCGGCGAGAAGATGCTGCAGGACTTCCGCCGCGAGGAGATGGGGCTGCACAGCCTGGTCGTCGGCATCGGCACCTCTGAAGTCATGGCCCATTCCAACGTCGAAATCAAAACCGTCGCGGACCTGAAGGGCGTGAAATACCGCACTTCGGGCGCCTTTGCCGCGGTGATGAAGGATGACTTCGGTGGCGTGCCGACCGTGGTGCCGGGCAACGAGATCTACACCCTGCTGCAGCGCAAGGGCGTGGACGCGATCGAATGGTCCACCCCCGGCGCCAACTTCTCCGAAGGCTTCCACGAGGTTGCTCCCTATATGATCATGCCCGGCGTGCACCAGCCGTCCTTCCTGTGGGAGGTTTTCGTCAAGGCTGAGACCTGGGACGCGCTGCCCGAGGACCTGCAAGGCCTGATCGAGGCCTCCGCGCGCCTGTCGACCTATGAGGGTTACACCCGCTTTGGCGACGCCGACATCAAGGCGATGGCCGATTACCGCAAGACCAAGGTGCAGATGGTCCAGATGGAGCACGCCGAGTCCGAAAAGCTGCGCGAAGCCGGCCGCAACTGGGCCCGCGCCCGTGCTGCAGAACTGTCTGAGGGCGGCAATGCCCGCATGCAGGAGATCCTGGACAGCTACCTGGCCTATCAGGCCAGCTGGGCGGAAAACTCCGTCTACCTGGTGCGTGACGCTTCTGAATGATCTTTTGCGCGGGCCGGGATCTCCGGCCCGCGCCTCCCTGCCCGGAGGTTTCCATGCATTTCTTCAGAACCGGCGTTGAGGGGCTGTCGGCCCTCTTGGGCGCGGTTGGCAAACTGACCATCCTCGCCATGATCGCGGCCATGCTTTATGAGGTCGCCGCCCGCTACGTCTTTGGCGCTCCGACCCTCTGGGCCTTCGACATTTCCTACATGCTGAACGGCTCCATCGTGTTCCTGGGTGCTGCCTATTCGCTGCGCAAAGAGGCGCATGTGCGGATCGATTTTCTGTCGCAGAAATTCCCGCTGCGGGTCCAGCAGCTGCTGAATGCCGCGGTCTATGCGCTGCTGATGGCCCCGATCACCGGCGCGCTGACCTGGGTCGCGGCCTCCAAGGCGCTGAAGGCGTTCCAGACCGGCGAGGTGGAAACCGTCAGCCCCTGGGCGCCGCTGATGTGGCCCTTTTATTCGGTGATTGCCCTTGGCCTCTTTGCCTTCTGCCTGCAGTTCCTGCTAGAGGCGCTCCTTTACTTACGCGGCGAGAAAGTCCCGGGACAGACCCCCGATGACCCGCACGCCGCGCCGGAGAGCTGATTTATGATCCCCCTTCTGATGTTTGCCGCCCTGTTTGCGCTGGTGTTTGCCGGCATCCCGGTGGCGTTTTCGATGATGATCGTCGCCGTTGCCTTTGGCTATGCGGTCTTTGGCGACATGCTGTTCCTGCAGCTTTACGGCCCGCTCTTGCACACCGCTTCGAATTTCGTGCTGGCTGCGATCCCGCTGTTCATCTTCATGGGCGCGGTGCTGGAACGCTCCGGCATTGCCAAGCGGCTGTTCTATGCGCTGCAGATCTGGCTGGGCGGACTGCCCGGCGGGCTGGCGCTGTCAACCATCGCCATGTGCGCGATCTTTGCCGCCGCCTCCGGCGTTGTCGGCGCGGTGGAGATCGTCGTGGGACTGATGGCCATCCCCGCGATGCGCGCGGCGGGCTACAAGAACGACCTGATTGCCGGCACCATTTGCGCGGGCGGCTCGCTCGGCACCATCATTCCGCCCTCGGTCATTGTGGTGGTCTATGCCTCCATCGCGCAGCTGTCGATCGGCCAGCTGTTTGCCGCCTCGATCCTGCCCGGCGTGCTGATGGTTGTGTTCTTCGTCGGCTATGTGCTCTTGCGCAGCCTGCGCCGCCCTGAGGACGCGCCGGTGCTGCCGCCTGAGGGCCGCGCCATTCCGATGGGCCGGAAGCTGAAGATCACCGTCACCGCGCTGGTGCCGCCACTCTTGCTGATTGCCATGGTGCTGGGCTCGCTGCTGGCAGGGGCCGCCTCTGCCACAGAAGCCGCCGCCGTGGGTGCTGCCGGCACGCTGGTGCTGACGCTGATGTTCCGCGAGCTCACCTTCACCATGCTGCGCGAGGCCCTTGGCGTCACCCTGCGCATTACCGCGATGATCATGCTGATCGTGGCCGGTGGCACCATGTTCACCTCGATCTTCGCCGTCACCGGCGGCGGCGGGCTGGTGCGCGATACGGTGGAGGTGATCGGCTACGGCAATGCGGGCCTCATCACCTTCCTGCTCCTGGTGGTGTTCTTTGCGGGTTTCGTGCTGGACTGGGTGTCGATCGTGCTGATCTTCGTGCCGATCTTTGCCCCGCTGGTGCGCAGCGCCGGGATCGATCCGGTGTGGTTTGCGATGCTGGTGCTGGTGGTGATCCAGACCTCCTACCTGACCCCGCCGATGGCACCGTCGATCTTCTACCTGCGCTCCATTGCGCCCAAGGACATGACCTATGGCCATATGTACCGCGGGGTGCTGCCTTTTGTGGCCGCGCAAGGCCTGGTGCTGGTGGCGCTCCTCTTGGTGCCGGAGCTGGCCACCTGGCTGCCCTCCCTGCTGGTCGGACTGTGAGGGACCTCTCATGAACTCAGAACAGACCGGCGATATCCTCGTCATCGGCGCCGGCATCATCGGCCTCAGCGCCGCGCTGGAACTGCAGAAACAGGGCCGCCGAGTGCGTATCCTCGACCGCACCGGCGTCGCGGCAGAGGCCTCGGCGGCCAGCGCCGGCGCCTTTGCCTTTACTGACATCGTGCCGCTGGCCACGCCCGGCATCATGCGCAAGGCGCCGAAATGGCTGCTGGACCCGCTGGGCCCCTTGTCGGTGCCGCCCGCCTATGCGCTGCAGATCGCCCCCTGGATGCTGCGGTTCTGGCGCGCCAGCTGGCGCAGCCGCTACCATGCGGCACTGCAGGCGCAGGTGCTGCTGATGGCACACTCCCGCGCCGCGCTGGAACGCCAGATCGCCGATGTGGACGGCGAGCCGCTGATGCAGCGCGAGGGGCAATTGCAGCTATACGAGGGTGAGAGTGCCTTCCGCGCCGCCCTGCCCGACTGGCAGCTGCGGCGCGAACACGGCATCCGCTTTGACCTGCTGCACAGCCCGCAGGCGATTGCCGAAATCCAGCCTGGGCTTGCCTCCCGCTTCACCCGCGCGGCTTTCACCCCCGACTGGATGAACACGGTGAACCCCAAAAGCTGGGCCGAACATCTGGCGCAGGCCTTCGTCACCCGCGGCGGCCGCATAGATACCGCTGAGGTGACGGCCCTGCGCGGCGAAGGCGGGCAGACCGTAGCGCAGACAAAGGACGGCCCTGTCCCTGCAGCCCAGATCGTGGTCGCCTGCGGGGCCTGGTCGCATCACTTGGCCCGCACCCTAGGCGAAAACGTCCCGCTCGAGACCGAGCGCGGCTACAACACCACCCTGCCGCCTGGCGCCTTTGGCCTCAGGACCCATCTGACCTTCCCGGCGCACGGCTTTGTCGTCACAAGGATCAGCGGCGGCGTCCGGGTCGGTGGCGCGGTGGAGCTGGGCGGGCTGAAGCTGCCGCCCAACTTCCGCCGGGCGGACATCCTGCTGCAAAAGGCCAGACTGTTCCTGCCGGATCTCGACACTTCCGGCGGCACCCAATGGATGGGGTTCCGCCCCTCGATGCCCGACAGCCTGCCGGTGATCAGCCGCTCCGCCCGCGCCCCGGGCGTGATCTATGCCTTCGGCCACGGCCATCTGGGCCTGACCCAGGCCGCCGGCACTGCCGAGCTGGTGGCCGCACTGGCCGCAAACACCCCGGCTGCGCTGCCGATGCAGCCCTATGCCGCCACCCGGTTTTGACCCGCCGCTGACCCGCAATTGAAAGGAGCCGCGCCATGAAGATCACCCAGCTCACCGTCTACCAGGTCGATCTGCCGCTGAAGGAAGGCCGCTACAGCTGGTCCAACGGCAATTACGTCGATGTCTTCGACAGCACCGTGCTGGAAATCACCACCGACGAGGGCCTCAAGGGCTACGCCGAATGCTGCCCGCTGGGCTCCGCCTACCTGCCCTCCTTTGCCCGCGGTGTGCGCGCCGGGCTGGCCGAGCTGGCGCCGCATCTGATCGGGCAGGACCCGCTGAATATTGGCGGCATCAACCGCATCATGGACGCGGCCCTGCGCGGCCACCCCTATGCCAAAGCGCCGGTCGACATTGCCTGCTGGGACCTCTTGGGCAAGGCAACCGGCCAGCCGGTCTATACCCTGCTGGGCGGCGCCGCGCAGGACGATGTGGTGCTCTACCGCGCCATCAGCCAGGAGGACCCGGATACCATGGCCCGCAAGATCGAGGGCTATGCCGCCGAGGGCTATACCAAGTTCCAGCTCAAGGTCGGCGGCGAGGCCAGCGACGATATCGACCGCATCCATGCCACCCGCGCGGTGCTGAAGAAATCCGACCTGCTGGTGGCCGACGCCAACACCGGCTGGACCCGGCACGAGGCCGCACGGGTGGTGGGAGCCATCGCGGGCCTCGACGTCTATGTGGAGCAGCCCTGCCTGACCTACGAGGAAAGCGTCTCGATCCGCCGCCGCACTGCGCTGCCCTTTGTGATGGATGAGGTGATCGACACCCCCAACACGCTGGTGCGGGGCATTGCCGAGGATGCGATGGACGTGATCAACCTCAAGATCTCCAAGGTTGGCGGCCTGAGCAAGGCACGGCTGATGCGCGACCTCTGTGTGGCCCATGGCATCCCGATGACCATCGAAGACACCTGGGGCGGCGACATCACCACCGCCGCCATCGCCCATCTGGCCCGCTCCACCCCGGCGGAGTTCACCTTCTCCGCCACCGACTTCAACAGCTATGGCACCGTTGACATTGCCCGCGGCGCGCCCAAGCGTGTGAACGGGCGGATGACCGCCCCGGACACGCCCGGCCTGGGGATCACCCCGATCTTCGAGGCCCTGGGCGACCCGGTTGCCCGCTATTCCTGAGGAGGCCTGCGGATGCGCAGCAGCAAAACCATTCATGTGATCTCTGCCCATGCGGAGGGCGAGGTGGGCGATGTCATCGTCGGCGGCGTCGCACCGCCGCCGGGCGAAACCCTATGGGAGCAGCGCGCCTTCATCGACCGTGATCAGACCCTGCGGAACTTCGTCCTGAACGAGCCCCGCGGCGGCGTCTTCCGCCATGTGAATCTGCTGGTGCCGCCCAAGCACCCGGAGGCCGACATGGGCTTCATCATCATGGAGCCGGAATACACCCCGCCGATGTCCGGCTCCAACTCGATCTGCGTCTCAACCGTCCTGCTGGACGGGGGCATCCTGCCGATGCAGGAGCCGGAAACCCATCTGGTGCTGGAGGCCCCCGGCGGGCTGGTGCGGGTGCGCGCCGAATGCCGGAACGGCAAGGCAGAGCGGATCTTTGTGCAGAACGTGCCAAGCTTCGCCGGTGAAATCGGCGCAGCGCTGGATGTGCCGGGCATTGGCACCCTGTCCGTCGACACCGCCTATGGCGGCGACAGTTTCGTGGTGGTGCAGGCCGCTGATCTGGGGCTGGAGATCACAGAGGCAAACGCCAAGCAGATCGCCCAGCTGGGCACCCGCATCCTGGAGGCCGCGAACGCGCAGCTCGGCTTCACCCACCCGGAGAACCCGGACTGGAACCACATTTCCTTCTGCGCCTTCTGCGGCCCGCTGGAACAGACGGAAACCGGCCTCAGCAGCCGCTCTGCCGTTGCCATCCAGCCGGGCAAGGTCGACCGCTCCCCCACCGGCACCGCGGTTTCTGCCCGCATGGCGCTGATGCTGGCCAAGGGGCAGATGACGCCGGACCAGACCTTTGAAGCCGTGTCCATCATCGGCTCCCGCTTCACCGGGCGCATCGTAGAACAGACCACGGTGGGCACCCGCCCGGCCATCGTCCCCGAACTCAGCGGCCGCGGCTGGATCACCGGCATTCACCAGCACATGCTGGACCCGGAAGACCCCTGGCCCGGCGGCTACCGCCTCAGCGACACCTGGGGCGCCTGACAGCCCGGCTTTTGGATACAAAAACCGGCTGCGGGACAGCAGCGCCCGCCGTCGGTGCAAAACCAGGCCAATTGCTTGAAGAAACCGGGCGGACCCTCTAGCGTATCCAAAATACGAACAACTGATTTCACGAGGCCCCCATGGCAGGCAAACGCGCCGTTACCCGCAGCTCCCTCCCGGAAGTGATTGCCAACGACCTGCGCGAACGCATCCTGAGCGGTGAACTGGCAGAGGGCGAAACCATCCGGCAGGAGGCGCTGGCAGAGGAATACGCAGTCTCCCGCATGCCAATCCGCGAAGCGCTGAAACGGCTGGACGCCGAGGGGCTGGTGCAATTCACCAACAACCGCGGCGCCTCCGTCACCAAGCATTCCCTGCGCGAAATCGCCGAGATTTTCGACCTGCGCATCCTGCTGGAGGTGGACCTGTTCCGCCGTGCGATCCCGGCAATGACGGCACAGGATTTCACCCGCTGCACCCAGATCCTCGACGACATGGACGCGTCCTATGATGCCAACGACGTGGCCAAATGGGGCGCACTCAATCACAAATACCACTCAGCGCTTTATGCCGCTGCGGACCGCAAGCTGACCAATGAGGTTCTGCAGGGCATCAGCCTGCACTCAGACCGCTTCATCCGGATGCACCTCAGCGTGATGCAACAGCGCGAGCCCGCCAAGAAGGAGCACCGCGACCTCCTGGACCTGGCTCAGGCCCGCGATGTGGAGGGCGCCTGTGCTGCACTGGCGCATCACATCTCCCGCACCAAGGAGGAACTGCTGTCCCTGGTCGCCGAACACCGCGCCACTGCCGACAGCTAGACCGCCCTTTCCCGGTTTCTGACACCCGAACCACCCGGTTTTCTCCGGCCAGCGTCTTGCACAATCAGCATTTTGTATCCATTATCCTGTATCAATATTCACCCGCTGCGCCGCAGCACCAGACAGAGGTCCGCCCATGTTCACACCGCACGGAAACCACCTGATCGCAGGCGCCTGGGTGCCCGGCGGCACCCGCTTCCCTTCCGCCCCCGCCACAGGCCCCAGCCACGAGTTCTCCGTTGGCCGCGTCAGCGACGTGAATGCCTCGGTGGAAGCGGCAGAGGACGCCTTTGCCATTTACGGCAGCACCAGCCGGGCAGAGCGCGCCGCCTTCCTCCACGCCATCGCCGATGAAATCGAGGCCCGCGCCGAGGCCATCACCGCCATCGGCACCCAGGAAACCGGCCTGCCGGAGGCCCGCCTGCAGGGCGAGCGCGGCCGCACCAACGGCCAGCTGCGCACCTTTGCCGAACATATCCTCCAGGGCAATTATCTCGACCGCCGCTATGACGCCGCGCTGCCGGACCGGGCGCCCCTGCCCCGGCCTGAGCTGCGGATGATGCAGCGCCCGCTAGGGCCGGTCGCGGTCTTTGGCGCCTCCAACTTCCCGCTCGCCTTCTCCACCGCCGGCGGCGACACGGCCGCGGCACTGGCGGCGGGCTGCCCGGTGGTGGTCAAGGGCCACAGCGCCCACCCCGGCACCGGCGAAATTGTCGCCGAAGCCGTCCTTGCCGCGATCACCAAATGCGGCCTCCACCCCGGCGTCTTCAGCCTGATCCAGGGCGGCAACCGCGAGGTCGGCGCGGCGCTGGTGCAGCACCCGCTGATCAAGGCGGTGGGCTTCACCGGCTCCCTCGCAGGCGGGCGCGCCCTTTTCGACCTCTGCGCCGCCCGGCCCGAGCCGATCCCTTTCTTTGGCGAGCTGGGGTCCGTGAACCCGATGTTCATCCTCGCCGCCGCCCTCGCCAATCGCGGCGCGGAAATCGCCACTGGCTGGGCCGCCTCGCTGACCATGGGCGCGGGCCAGTTCTGCACCAACCCCGGCATCGCCGTGCTGCGCGCAGGCGCCGAGGCCGACCGCTTCATCGACACCGCCACCGCCGCCCTGTCAGCGGTCGCCCCCCAGACCATGCTGACCGAGGGCATCGCCAGCGCCTACCAGGACGGCCAGCGCCGCGTCGCCGCCACCGCGGGCGTGCGCGAACTGCTGACCACCAGCTGCGACACCCGCACCGCCGCGCCCTACCTCTATGTCACCGAAGTCCGCACCTGGCTCGACAATGAGATCCTGGCCGAGGAGGTCTTTGGCCCGCTGGGTCTGGTGATCACCGCTGAGAGCGACGCCGAGATGCTGGAGATCGCCCGCGCGCTGCAGGGCCAGCTGACCTGCACGCTGCATCTGGATGAGGCTGACACCGCCCAGGGCCAGGCCCTGCTGCCGGTGCTGGAGCGTAAAGCCGGCCGGGTGCTGGCCAACGGCTTCCCCACCGGGGTTGAGGTTTCCGACACCATGGTCCACGGCGGCCCCTACCCGGCCTCTACCAACTTCGGCGCGACGTCGGTGGGCACCCTGTCCATCCGCCGCTTCCTGCGCCCGGTGTGTTATCAGAACATCCCCGAAGCATTGCTGCCGGAGGATCTGCGCGAGGGGTGAGAGGGCGTTTTGAGGCGGACGCTGTCCTGAGAAATGCAGAAGGCCCCGGAGGTGATCCGGGGCCTTATTCACGGGTGATGAGAATGACCACCAACAAGCGTCTAAAGGGCTAAAATTAAGTCATGAAACCAGCACGATAGTCAGGAATCCCCTACCAACAAATTTCACCATTGAGCCTCTAAGGTGACCTGCATGTAAAAACTGCACATGTTTCAACTCTAACGAGGCATTTATGAATTTCTCTATCCCCACAGCAGCTGTTCTCACGCTAATTTCTAGCACTGCAGTAAATGCCGAAAGTGGCACTATAAACATTGAACTTGTGCTCAGCGATGGCACGACCGGGCATTTGCAGTTCGTCGACCTCAGGCAGGAAGAATCATATGCCGACATGGATAATCCGCTCTCCAACTGCGCGCCCCCGCTAGCTAGAAGAATACTTGCCAAATCTTATATTGGTTCACCGCCTGTAGGTATTGCAGAAGTTGAACTAGACTTTAATCCAGAGCGTTTACATCGGCCTAAACTCAAGCTGGTCAGCCAAGAGATGACAAGCCTAATTGTTGTGAACTTGCGGGCAGGCAGCACTCCAGAGGAAATAAGCGAATGGCTGCCTGCAACAGAACCCCGCCGCGAAGGTCCCGACTGGGTCATTGAAACACATTGGGGCTTCAAACCAGCTCCCGTTCCAAAATTTTCAGGGGTTCCCGGCACTCCCGCGGCATTCACAGAAAGCCTAGAAACCCAGGAAAAATTACAACCTAGCTGGCTTGACCCTGAAACTGGAAAGATTTCGGCTTCCGAAGTCGCGCACGTAGACGTAAAAGCAAGTATTCGCTTTCCAGCCACCTATCTGGACCCAGAAACATTTGAGCCGGTTCCTTGCCCGGAAGTGAATTAACGGAACAAGCAAGGCTGTCCTCCAGTCACCCCCCAACAAGCCAGCGCCGTCCCGCGGGGGGGGCGCTCGCAACGTTGCGTTTGGCAGTTTGTCCCCTCAAAATCCTTACGACCCCACCGACACGCACAAGACCGGCCAAAAGCGCCGCCCCATGGGGGCGGGTCATGCCGGAGGCATGCCTTCGGCATGACGCTGGCGCGGCGGCCTGCGGCCTTTATTCCGCGCCGGGGTCCAGGCTCCGCTGCCGCGCTTTGAAAACTTGGCTCGCCAGGCTTTGGGCTCCACCCAAACCACCCGTTACGCCCCCACCGTACGCCCCTGCTTCCCGGATCTTAACCGCCAGCAGCTAAACAGGACCGGAGATCCCGGAAAGGACCCCGCCATGCCCGCACCCGCATCAGCCGCCCTTCACCTCTTCAACGATGGCCCCAACGAAAAAGGCCCCCGCTTGCGCGAGGGCCTTCCAATTTGTCAGAGAGGCAAATCTCAGAGTCCGGTGGACACGTCGATGGTGTTGCCTTCTTCCAGGGTGACATAGGCTTTTTTCACGTCTTTACGCTTGCCCATCTGGCCGCGGAAACGCTTGACCTTACCCTTGGTGACGGTGGTGTTGACCGCTTTCACCTTGACGCCAAAGAGAGCTTCGACAGCTTCCTTGATCATCGGCTTGTTGGAGTCGATTGCCACTTCGAAAACCACTGCGCCGTTCTCGGACGCCATGGTGGATTTCTCGGTGATGATCGGCTTGCGGATCACGTCGTAGTGTTCTGCCTTCACGCTCATTTCAGACGAGCCTCCAGTGCTTCGACACCCGCCTTGGTGATCACCAGGGTGTCACGCTTCAGGATGTCATAGACGTTGGCACCGATGGTCGGCAGGATGTCCAGACCTTCGATGTTGCGCGACGCTTGCAGGAAGCCTTCGTTGACCGCTGCGCCGTCGATGATCAGCGCGCGCTTCCAGCCCAGGTTTTTCACCTGCTTGGCCAGAGCTGCAGTCTTGCCTTCGGAAGCAGCGTCCTCGATGATGACCAGCTCGCCCGCTTTCGCCTTTGCGGACAGCGCATGGCGCAGGCCCAGCTTGCGGAACTTCTTGGTCAGCTCGTGGCCGTGCGAACGCGGGGTCGGACCCTTGTAGATACCACCCTTGCGGAAGATCGGCGCGTTACGGTCACCGTGGCGTGCGCCGCCGGTGCCCTTCTGGCGGTAGATCTTCTTGGTCGAGTAGGAGGTCTCGGAGCGGGTCTTCACCTTGTGGGTGCCGGCCTGCGCGTTGTTGCGCTGCCAGCGGACCACGCGGTGCAGGATGTCCGCACGCGGCTCCAGGCCGAACAGGTCTTCGGACAGTTCGATGTCGCCCGCTTTGCCGCCGTCCAGTTTGATCACGTCAAGTTTCATGCTTCACCACCTTCCGCGGCAACTTCCGCAGTTTTCAGAGCGGCCGGGAAAGGCAGACCCTCGGGGGCTTTCTTCTTCACGGCGTCCTTGACGGTAACCCAGCCGGATTTCGGGCCCGGTACGGCACCCTTGATGAAGACCAGGCCGCGCTCGGCGTCGGTTTTCACCACTTCCAGGTTCTGGGTGGTCACGCGGGCTGCGCCCATGTGGCCGGCCATTTTCTTGCCTTTGAAGACCTTGCCCGGGTCCTGACACTGACCGGTCGAACCGTGCGAACGGTGCGAGATCGACACACCGTGCGAGGCGCGCAGGCCGCCGAAGTTGTGCCGCTTCATGGCACCGGCGAAACCTTTACCGATCGAGGTGCCGGTCACGTCCACTTTCTGGCCAGCCAGGAAGTGTTCGGCCGAGATTTCGGCGCCGACTTCGATCAGGCCGTCCGCGGGAACGCGGAATTCGACCAGCTTGCGCTTGGGTTCAACCTTGGCAGCTGCAAACACGCCGCGCATGGCTTGCGAGGTGCGCTTTGCCTTGGCGGAGCCTGCACCCAGCTGAACAGCGGTGTAGCCGTCTTTTTCCTCAGTGCGCTGAGCAACGACCTGCAGGCCGTCCAGGGACAGAACGGTCACAGGGATCTGCTTGCCGTCTTCCATGAACAGGCGGGTCATGCCCACTTTTTTAGCGATAATTCCGGAACGCATAATCAATACCCTCCGAACTTACGACTGCAGCTTGATTTCGACGTCAACGCCGGCAGCCAGGTCGAGCTTCATCAGCGCGTCCACGGTCTGCGGGGTCGGGTCGACGATGTCGAGAAGGCGCTTGTGGGTGCGGATCTCGAACTGGTCGCGGGATTTCTTGTCAACGTGGGGGCCACGCAGAACAGTGAATTTCTCGATCTTGTTCGGCATCGGGATCGGGCCGCGCACTTGCGCGCCGGTCCGCTTGGCAGTGTTGACGATCTCTTGCGTGGACGCATCCAGCACGCGATAGTCAAATGCCTTCAGCCGGATACGGATGTTTTGGCTTTGCATCGTACAGCCTTTTATTCAGGCGTTGGGGTTGAGAGGAGGGCCTGCGACCACCGCAACCCCTCATCGAACCCAAAAGGCGGGAATCATCCCGCCCCAATTCGCATCAGCGAACTCGCGCCCTATACGCCCTATGGCCCCATGTGGCAAGGGGTTTCGCCGCGAAACCGTTGCGTTTGAGGCGGACGGTGCGTTTGGGTTTTGTCAGTAAGTGTTAATCGGAGGTTTCTGAGGGAAGGTTCGAAACCGGGCCTTAGCCGATGGCCGCAGTTCTCAAACCGCCCGCAACAGGTTTTGCCTTTCAATTCCGGTCTGAGAGCTTCCAAAAGACCGCCCGGTGACCAAACTCTCCCGTAGATGACCCTGCGACAACTGACCCATCCGCGCTTACATCACTGGCGGAACTGAACCTTGTGCCGCCACGCTCTGGCAGCCATCCAAGAAACTCCATAGGCTTGTCCTTCGCCTTTACGAATGCAACTTCGCCCCCTGAACCCTTGACATACCCCACGACGGTCTCGTTCAGCTGGCTGATCGCACGCGCTCCCGTTTTCTTAACTTTGAACGCTGGCAACAACAGATCGGTGCCACCCTTGGAGCTCCAGTAAAATGCCTTAGTTTTGCTATTGCTGCCCGCTTCACCCACGATGATTGAGCCATCTGTTGAAGCATCGTGGGCATACCGTAGTTTTTCGCCTTGTACCGGCGCCAGCAGGACAACCCCCTCTGCATTGGTCCATCGGAAAGCACGGAATCCTACACGTCCAACGATAACCTTGCCGTCACCGCTGATACCAAGCGCGGCACTATCGCTGTTGAGTTCTTCGGTCCCGATGAAGGTCAGGCCGTCGTCTGCTGTCCACCGAAAGGCACTACGCCCCCCGATGCCGCCAACGCTGCCGACTATAACTGTGCCATCTGAACTTACTGCTGTTGCTCCGGTTTGCCTGTCCCCATCGACGTCACCGAGACTTATCATGCCCGTTTCTTTCGTCCAACGGAACGCACGCCAACCGGCTTCACTGTCACTCTTTCCCACAACAACTGAACCATCAGCACTAATACCCGTAGCTCTGCTTTCGGCACCTCCAGCCAGGACCCCCAAGCTGATCATTCCCTGCTCTTCAGTCCACAAAAAGGCGCGCTCTCCTTCCGAAGAGTCACTCACTCCTACGACGGTCAAACCATCTTCGCTTACGGCCTTCGCGAAGCTGCTTTCCCCGCCATCCAGAACTCCCAGATCGCAGATAACGGCTCCCTTGATGCTGCTATCAACTGGGGCACTGCAATCTGCGGCAGAGGCGTAGGAGCTTGGAACCAGCTGCGCCAGAGAAACTAAAGCAATCGCCCCCAGCTTGGGAAGAACCCTGAACATTCATAAACCTTTTTGGAAAAGAAAAGTGCAGGCCGTGCTGCATCCAATTTCGTATTAACAAAGCGAGATGACGTTTTCCACCCAGGGCTGCGTCAAACCTGCATTTTCACGTCAGGCGGTCTTGAAAACAAAAAAGGGGCCTCCCGAGAAAGACCCTTTCTATCAAGTATCAGGAGACCTGACTACTCGATGATCTTCAACGCAGCCTTGATACGAGCGTCTCGAGATCATCGCTTGCAAACAAAAAAGGGCGCCGCAAGGGCGCCCTTTCCGTTCGAACATTCGCTGGCGCGAATTACTCGGTGATTTTGGAAACGACGCCGGCGCCGACGGTGCGGCCGCCTTCGCGGATGGCGAAACGCAGGCCGTTTTCCATCGCGATCGGGGCGATCAGTTCAACGTCGAACTTCAGGTTGTCGCCCGGCATCACCATCTCGGTGCCTTCCGGCAGGGTCACGGTGCCGGTCACGTCGGTGGTGCGGAAGTAGAACTGCGGACGGTAGTTCGCGAAGAACGGGGTGTGGCGGCCGCCTTCTTCCTTGGTGAGGATATAGGCCTCAGCTTCGAACTTGGTGTGCGGCTTCACGGAGCCCGGCTTACACAGAACCTGGCCGCGCTCAACGCCGTCACGGTCGACACCGCGCAGCAGCGCGCCGATGTTGTCGCCCGCTTCACCGCGGTCCAGCAGCTTGCGGAACATTTCCACACCGGTGCAGGTGGTGGAGGTGGTGTCGCGGATGCCGACGATCTCGATCGCGTCGCCGACGTTGATCACGCCGCGCTCGACACGGCCGGTCACAACGGTGCCGCGGCCGGAGATCGAGAACACGTCTTCGATCGGCATCAGGAACGGCTGGTCAACCGCGCGCTCCGGGGTGTCGATGTAGTCATCAACAGCCGCCATCAGCTCTTTGATCTTCTCTTCGCCGATTTCCGGCTTGTTGCCTTCCATCGCCGCCAGAGCGGAGCCTGCAACGATCGGGATATCGTCGCCCGGGTACTCGTAGGAGGAAAGCAGTTCGCGGATTTCCATTTCGACGAGCTCGAGCAGCTCTTCGTCGTCGACCTGGTCAACCTTGTTCATGAACACCACCATCTTCGGGATGCCAACCTGGCGGCCCAGCAGGATGTGCTCGCGGGTCTGCGGCATCGGGCCGTCAGCTGCGTTCACAACCAGGATCGCGCCGTCCATCTGGGCCGCGCCGGTGATCATGTTCTTCACGTAGTCGGCGTGGCCGGGGCAGTCGACGTGCGCGTAGTGGCGGTTCTCGGTCTCATACTCGACGTGCGCGGTCGAGATGGTGATGCCGCGGGCTTTCTCTTCCGGGGCGCCGTCGATCTGGTCGTAGGCTTTGAAGTCACCGAAGTATTTGGTGATAGCCGCGGTCAGAGTGGTCTTGCCGTGGTCAACGTGGCCGATGGTGCCGATGTTGACGTGCGGTTTATTGCGTTCAAACTTTTCCTTAGCCATGATGGCCTCCTTTTGCTTCGAGGGAGGCCCGCACCACCTGCGAGCCCCCGTATTTTCTGACGCTTACGCGTATTTCGCCTGGATCTCTTCCGAGATGTTCTGCGGCACCGGATCGTAGTGATCGAACTGCATGGTGAACTGGGCGCGGCCCGAGCTCATCGAACGCAGGGTGTTGATGTAGCCGAACATGTTGGCCAGCGGCACAAAGGCGTCGATGGCGATGGCGTTGCCGCGGTTCTCCTGGCCGGACACCTGGCCGCGGCGGGAGGTCAGGTCGCCGATGATGCCGCCGGTGTATTCTTCCGGGGTGATCACTTCGACCTTCATGACCGGCTCGAGCAGTTTCGCGCCAGCTTTGCGCATGCCTTCACGCATGCCCATGCGGGCGGCGATTTCAAAGGCCAGAACGCTGGAGTCCACGTCGTGGAACTTACCGTCGATCAGGGCAACCTTGAAGTCGATCACCGGGAAGCCTGCCAGCGGACCGGAGTCCATGACCGACTGGATGCCTTTTTCGACACCCGGGATGTATTCCTTCGGAACCGCACCGCCGACGATACGGGATTCGAAGGAGTAGCCTTCGCCCGGCTCTGTCGGGGAGATGATCAGTTTCACCTCGGCGAACTGGCCCGAACCACCCGACTGCTTCTTGTGGGTGTAGGAATGCTCGACCTCTTTGGAGATGGTCTCGCGGTAGGCCACCTGCGGCGCACCGATGTTCGCCTCGACCTTGAACTCGCGCTTGAGACGGTCCACCAGGATGTCCAGGTGAAGTTCGCCCATGCCCTTCATGATGGTCTGACCGGACTCGATGTCGGTCTCGACGCGGAAGGACGGGTCTTCGGCGGCCAGACGGGCCAGACCCTGGGACATCTTCTCCTGGTCGGCCTTGGTTTTCGGCTCAACCGCGATCTCGATCACCGGATCGGGGAAGGTCATGGTTTCCAGAACGACGGGATCGTTGACGGCGCAGAGGGTGTCACCGGTGGTGGTGTCCTTCAGGCCTGCCAGCGCGATGATGTCGCCTGCGAAAGCTTCCGTGATTTCCTCACGGTTGTTCGAGTGCATCATCATCATCCGGCCAACGCGCTCTTTACGGCCTTTGGTCGAGTTCAGCAGGGTGTCACCCTTGTTCATCACGCCGGAGTAGATCCGGGTGAAGGTCAGGGAGCCGACGAAGGGGTCGTTCATGATTTTGAACGCCAGGCCGGAGAACGCCATGTCATCGTCCGCGCGGCGGGCAATGTTACGGACTTCTTCTTCGTCGCCGGGTTTGAAGCCCATGTAGTCGACAACGTCCAGCGGGCTGGGCAAGTAGTCGATCACAGCGTTGAGCAGCGGCTGAACGCCTTTGTTCTTGAACGCGGAACCGCCCAGGACCGGAACGAAGGCCAGTTCCAGGGTGCCCTTGCGCAGCAGTTTGCGCAGGGTCGGAACGTCGGGCTCTTCGCCTTCCAGGTAGGCTTCCATCGCGTCGTCGTCCATTTCGACGGCCGCTTCGATCATCTTGCCGCGCCATTCGTCAGCCATGTCTTTCAGGCTGTCGCGGATCGGAGCTTTGACCCAGGATGCGCCCAGGTCTTCGCCCTGCCACAGCCATTCTTCCATGTTGACCAGGTCAACCAGGCCTTCCAGCTCGTTCTCGGCGCCGATCGGCACACCAACCGGAACCGCGCGGGCGCCGGTACGGTCTTCGATCATGTTGACGCAGTTGAAGAAGTCAGCGCCGATCTTGTCCATCTTGTTGACGAACACCATGCGCGGAACCTTGTAGCGGTCAGCCTGACGCCACACGGTTTCGGTCTGCGGCTCAACACCGGCGTTGGCGTCCAGAACACAGACAGCACCGTCGAGAACCGCCAGCGAACGCTCGACTTCGATGGTGAAGTCAACGTGGCCGGGGGTGTCGATGATGTTCAGGCGGTGCTTCGGAGAGTCAGCGGTTTTGCCGTCTTCGGTGCGTTCCCAGAAGGTGGTGGTCGCAGCCGAAGTGATGGTGATGCCGCGTTCCTGCTCCTGCTCCATCCAGTCCATGGTGGCTGCACCGTCGTGCACCTCACCGATGTTGTGGGATTTGCCGGTGTAATACAGGATGCGCTCGGAGCAGGTGGTTTTACCCGCATCGATGTGCGCCATGATACCGAAGTTACGGTACAGGTTGAGGGGATATTCGCGTGCCATAGGTCTATGTCCTCCGGCTTACCAGCGGTAATGGCTGAAGGCTTTGTTCGCCTCGGCCATCTTGTGGGTGTCTTCGCGCTTCTTGACCGCGGTGCCACGGGACTGGACGGCGTCCAGCAGCTCGCCTGCAAGGCGCTCTTCCATGGTGTTTTCGTTGCGGTTGCGGGCGGCAGCGATCAGCCAGCGGATGGCCAGCGCTTCGCGGCGCTCAGGGCGGACTTCAACCGGAACCTGGTAGGTTGCACCGCCAACACGGCGGGAGCGGACCTCGACGGACGGTTTGATGTTGTCCAGCGCTTCGTGGAAGACTTCAACCGGAGCGCGCTTGATCTTGCCTTCGACGCGGTCGAACGCGTTGTAGACGATACGCTCTGCGACCGACTTCTTGCCGTCGATCATCAGGTTGTTCATGAATTTGGTCAGAACGCGGTCGCCGAACTTGGCGTCGGGCAGAACTTCGCGTTTTTCAGCGGCGTGACGACGTGACATATCAGCCTCTCCTTCTTACTTAGGACGCTTCGCGCCGTACTTCGAGCGGCGCTGCTTACGGTCTTTGACGCCCTGGGTATCCAGAACACCGCGCAGGATGTGGTAACGGACACCCGGAAGGTCTTTTACACGGCCGCCGCGGATCAGAACCACGGAGTGTTCCTGAAGGTTGTGGCTTTCACCGGGGATGTAGGAGATCACTTCGAAACCGTTGGTCAGGCGGACCTTCGCAACTTTCCGCATAGCGGAGTTCGGCTTCTTCGGAGTGGTGGTGTACACGCGGGTGCAGACGCCGCGCTTTTGCGGGCACTGCTCGAGGTGCTGGGACTTCGAAACTTTACGCTTCGGCTGACGCGGCTTGCGGATCAGCTGCTGGATCGTTGGCATTCAGGTATTCCCCGTTTAGCAACTTGTCATGCACGCCGGCGCGTGCGGGTGATTTCGCTGCACCTGTGCGTCCACAAGCGCAAAAACCGCAATCGCTCCCATTCCGAGGTGAGACGACGCGGTGTGTTTACAGAGGATCCGGGTGGTAAAAGTGCCCGGACCTTGAGCCACTGCAATTTTGAATTCGGCTGACGGAGAATACACTCCGGGTGCCGGATAGGCGCGCGTATATGGGGAGTCGCGGGGGTTGTCAACAGCAGCCGGGCACTGCGGACCCCGGCGGAACAGGACGGCACCCGCGCCGCTGTTGCCAGCAGGCGCACCACCCGCCATAGTTGCCGGCGCAGGCATTGGCAATACATGGATCTTCAGAATGCAAGTCATCGGGCTGTGCCGGTTTTCCTATCCGGCGCTTGGCGGGTTTCAGGTCGAGCATGACACCGTCGCAGAGCGGATCGCCTATCTCTACTCCGAGACACGGATGGAGGAGCGGTTCCGGCTGTTCGAAACTGTCGCCCTGCCCTCCCTGCTGGCGCAGACCGACGCCGATTTCGACCTGATCATCGTGATTGGTGACAGCCTGCCCCGGCATCACCGCGACCGCCTGAAGGATCTGACCGCGGATATGCCGCAGGTGCGGATCGTGGCTGAGCCGCCGCGCCGCCACCGCGAAGTGATGAAAGAAATACTGAACGCCGCCCGCCGCAATCCGGACCAGCCTTGCCTGCAGTTCCGCGCCGATGACGACGATGCGGTCGCGGCTGAGTTTGTCGAGCGTCTGCGGGAGACCGCGGCGGACTGCGCCGGGCTGCTGGAAAAGTCACCCACCACGGCAATAGACTTCAACCGGGGCTACATCGCCGAGTTCAGCGCTGATGGGATTTCGGCCTCGGAACCGGCGGTGCGGTCCTATTTCACGGCGGCGCTGGGAATGTATGCGGCTGGCGGCGTGCGCCAGACGATCATGAATTTCGGCCACCACCGCATCCACCATCATATGCCGTCGGTCACCATCACCGATGTGCCGATGTGGGTGCGCAGCCACAACACCTACAACGATTCCCGCCAGCGCAATGCAGGGGCTGAGGCCGTTGCGCCGCTGACCCCGAAACAGGAGCGGGAGTTCGCAACGATGTTCGGCATCAAGGCCGCCCATGTGCGCTCCGTTTTCACACCGCAGCTGAGCGGGTCCGGCGGCTGATCTGCCGTTCTCTGTAGAAGGTGAAGATCCCGGCCCCGGCAACAACCGCCGCACCCGCCAGCGTCAGCAGATCCGGCCATTCGCCAAAGACCAGCCAGCCCAGCAGCAGCGCCCACAAGAGCCCGCTGTAGCGCAAGGGTGCGATCACCGCGATCTCGCCCACCCGCATGGTCATCACCGAACACAGGTAGCCGCCGAAAATGAACAGGGCCGCCCCGCCCAGGATCAGCAGCTGCATCCCCGTCACCGGCTGCCACGGCACAGCAGCGGACATGGCAATGCCGAAGCCCAGCACCGACAGCGACGACGCCAGCGTTACCGTCATCGACGGCACCTCCGGCGGCATCCGCCGGGTGACCAGGTCGCGGGCAGTAATGCAGGCCACCGAGGCCAGCGCATAAAGCGCGCCCTCGCTGAAGCCCTCCGGCCCGGGCCGCACGATCAGCAGCATGCCGCAAAATCCCGCGGCAATCGCCGCCATCCGCCGCCAGCCCAGCGGCTCGCGCAGGAACAGCGCCGCGCTCAGCGTGACCGCCAGCGGCAGCACCTGCAGCACCGCGGTGACATTGGCAATCGGCATGCGCATCAGCGCGGTCAGGAACAGGTAGGTGGCCGACACTTCGCCGGCGCAGCGCAGCGCGATCATGCCCCAGGCGCGCGGCGGCAGCCGGAAGCGCAGCCCGCCCATGCGGCGGGCCAGCAGATAGATCAGGAAACTGGCAGCGATACCGCGGATGGTCAGGATCTGCGCCAGCGGCAGCGCGCCGCCGATCAGCTTGACCAGCGCATCGTTGAACGTATAGGCCGCCATCGCCCCGATCATCAGCAGCGCGCCTGTCTGATTGGCGGTCATGTCGGTTTCTCCTCTGACCCCGAAGATCTCTGGCATATGAACATCACTTCAACCTTCGCAGCAAGAAACACAACATCCGGCATGTTCCACTGACTTGTCCCTAAGACGGAGAACGGTTTTCCGAACCGCACCGAAGGGTTGCATGCCGCTTGAAACAAGCCATAATTTCCCGTGTTCCGTTCTTCAAAGGAGCCCTGGGCCTTGAAGCTTCATGATGCAATCCGCAGCCGCCCGGGCCTGTATTTGGGTGATTTGGCTGCGCTGGGAACGGCACGGCTGATCGGACTGGCAGCAGAACTTCTGGCGGCATTGGCAGCAAACCGGGATGACGTCCCCTGCTTCGCACACCATGCGTTCCTCGACGTGCGGCTGGAGGGGCGCACAGTGGCGGCAGTCCTCGATTTTCACCCGGAAGAGTGCCCCGGCATTTCCTCCCGCTGCGCCGCATTGCTCGAAAACCAGCACGATGTTTCGCCCGCCATGTTTGCCGGCAAAAAGGAGCCAAAAGCGCTGCTGGCCATGCTGATGGCGCTCTCTGCAGACCTTCGGGTATCCTATTCTCTAGGCAGCACCGAGGAAGCTGTCATTTCCAACCGCTCACTTGTCTTTCCTGCACAACCCGCTGCCCGGCAAGGCGCCTGGATCGCTGCGCATTTTCAATTCGTGGAACAAATTGATTCCAGCGGCCTTACACAGGATTATCTTGAAGGCTTCCTGCAAGGTGCAGCAATCATGCCGGGACTGCTGGTCCGCGATATCACGGTCATTTCAAGCTTCTGAAGTCGAACCGCTGCAACCGACGCTTTCCCGTGGTCAATTCCGGTTCAGAAAACGGGATTGAGTTCCGCACGGAAAGAAAAAAGCCCCCGCACCGGAGATGCGGGGGCTTTTCTTTTTTTCATCTGCCGCAGATCAGTCGCGGCTTTCCGGAGTATCGACCAGGTTGTCGAGACCTGCGTCCATCGCGTCTTCGTCCATCACCGGCGCAGCCAGGGCTGCAGCGGCTTCGGCTTCCTCGCGGCGGGCTTCCAGAACCACGTTGTCGCGGCCCTGCGCAATCGCGCGCACAGCCTGGGTCGCACCGCCGGTGCCGGCCGGGATCAGGCGGCCAACGATGACGTTCTCCTTGAGGCCGACCAGCTTGTCCTTCTTGCCCTGCACCGAGGCCTCGGTGAGAACCCGGGTGGTCTCCTGGAAGGAGGCCGCCGAGATGAAGGAGCGGGTCTGCAGCGACGCCTTGGTGATGCCGAGCAGGATCGGTTCGCCCTGAGCGGGACGCTTGCCGCGGGCAAGGGCCTTCTCGTTGGCGGCGTCGAACTCCTGCTTGTCCACGTGTTCGCCTTTCAGCAGCGTGGTGTCGCCAGAGTCCGAGATCTCCCACTTCTGCAGCATCTGGCGGACGATCACCTCGATGTGCTTGTCGTTGATCTTCACACCCTGCAGGCGGTAGACGTCCTGAACCTCGTCGATCATGTAGTTCGCCAGAGCCTCGACACCCATGATGGACAGGATGTCATGCGGCGCCGGGTTGCCGTCCATGATGTAGTCGCCCTTCTGGACAAAGTCGCCTTCCTGGACCGGAATGTGCTTGCCCTTGGGCACCATGTATTCGACGGCTTCCATCGCCTCGTCCGACGGCTCGATCGCGATGCGGCGCTTGTTCTTGTAGTCGCGGCCAAAGCGCACGTAACCATCGATTTCGGCGATGATCGCGTGATCCTTGGGACGGCGGGCTTCGAACAGTTCCGCAACGCGCGGCAGACCACCGGTGATGTCCTTGGTCTTGGCGCCTTCACGCGGGATACGCGCAACAACGTCGCCTGCCATGATGTGCTGGCCGTCTTCGACCGACAGGATGGCGTCCACGGACATCGGGTAGGTCAGCGGGTTGCCTGCGTCGTTGCGCACCGGCTCGCCGTTTCCGTCCACCAGGATGATCTCCGGCTTCAGGTCAGAGCCCTTAGGCGCCGCACGCCAGTCGATCACGATCTTCTGGGTCATGCCGGTGGCTTCGTCGGTCTCGTCGCGGACAGCCAGGCCCGAGACCAGGTCGACATACTTCGCGGTACCCGGCTTCTCCGCGATGATCGGCAGGGTATAGGGATCCCATTCGAACAGCTTGTCGCCGCGGGCAACAGTCTGGCCTTCCTTGACGAACAGCTTGGAGCCGTAGCCCAGCTTGTGGCTGGCGCGCTCTTCGCCGTGCTCGTCCTGGATGATCAGCTTCATGTTGCGGCCGACAACCAGGGTCTCGCCATTGGCGTTCTCCAGGGTGTTCGGCATCTCGAAGACGATCTTGCCTTCCTGAGACGCTTCCAGGAACGACTGCTGGCCGCCCTGGGCAACGCCGCCGATGTGGAAGGTCCGCATGGTCAGCTGGGTGCCGGGTTCACCGATCGACTGCGCCGCAATGATGCCGACGGCCTCGCCGGTGTTCACGCGGGTGCCGCGGGCCAGGTCACGGCCGTAGCACATGGCGCAGACGCCCTCTTCGCTCTCACAGGTCAGCGGCGAGCGGATGCGGGTCGACTGCACGCCGGCCTCTTCCACTGCGTCGGACATGCGCTCGTCGATCAGCTGGCCTGCGGCCACGATGATCTCTTCGGTGCCGGGGCGCTTGATGTCATCCGCAGCCACACGGCCCAGGATGCGCTCACCCAGCGACGCCACGACCTCGCCGTCGTTCACAGCCGCTTCGGCGGTGATCGCACGCTCGGTGCCGCAATCGATCTCGCGAACGATGCAGTCCTGCGCCACGTCCACCAGACGGCGGGTCAGGTAACCCGAGTTCGCCGTCTTAAGCGCGGTATCCGACAGACCCTTACGGGCACCGTGGGTGGAGTTGAAGTACTCCAGAACGGTCAGGCCTTCTTTAAAGTTCGAGATGATCGGGGTCTCGATGATGTCGCCGTTCGGCTTGGCCATCAGGCCGCGCATGCCGCCCAGCTGCTTCATCTGGGTAACCGAGCCACGCGCACCGGAGTGGGCCATCATGTAAACCGAGTTCGGTTCCATCACGGCGCCATTGTCGTCGCGCTTGTCAGCGGAGATGGTGCTCATCATCGCTTCGGTGACCTTGTCGTTACACTTCGACCAGGCATCGACAACTTTGTTGTACTTTTCGCCCTGGGTGATCAGGCCGTCCATGTACTGCTGTTCAAAGTCTTTCACCTGCTCGCGGGTGTCGTCGACGATGGTCCACTTGGTATCCGGGATCACCATGTCGTCCTTGCCGAACGAAATGCCGGCCTTGAACGCCTCGCGGAAGCCCATGGTCATGATCTGGTCACAGAAGATCACAGACTCCTTCTGTCCGCAGTAGCGGTAGACGGTGTCGATGACCTGCTGAACCTCTTTCTTCCGCAGAAGACGGTTGACCAGTTCAAACGGCGCCTTGGCGTTTTTCGGCAGCAGCGCACCCAGACGGACACGGCCCGGGGTGGTCTCGAAACGCTGGAGAACCTCGTTGCCTTCCTCGTCGATCTGGGTGATCCGCGCGGTGATCTTGGTGTGCAGATGCACTTCGCCGGCGTCCAGCGCATGCTGAACTTCGTCGATGGTGCCAAAGATCTTGCCTTCGCCGGGCATGCCTTCGCGTTCCAGGGACACATAGTAGAGACCCAGGATCATATCCTGCGACGGAACGATGATCGGCGCGCCGTTGGCGGGCGACAGAACGTTGTTGGTCGACATCATCAGGACGCGCGCTTCCAGCTGGGCCTCGAGGCTCAGCGGGACGTGCACAGCCATCTGGTCGCCGTCGAAGTCCGCGTTGAACGCCGAGCAGACCAGCGGGTGCAGCTGGATGGCCTTGCCTTCGATCAGCGTGGGTTCGAACGCCTGGATACCCAGACGGTGCAGCGTCGGTGCGCGGTTCAGCATCACCGGGTGCTCGCGGATCACCTCATCCAGGATATCCCAAACCTCGGGACGCTCCTTCTCAACCAGCTTCTTTGCCTGCTTCACGGTCGAGGACAGGCCCTTGGCCTCCAGACGCGAGTAGATGAAGGGCTTGAACAGTTCCAGCGCCATCTTCTTGGGCAGGCCGCACTGGTGCAGCTTCAGCTCAGGACCGGTCACAATCACCGAACGGCCGGAGAAGTCGACGCGCTTACCCAGAAGGTTCTGGCGGAAGCGGCCCTGCTTGCCTTTCAGCATGTCAGACAGCGACTTCAGCGGACGCTTGTTGGCGCCGGTGATGACGCGGCCGCGGCGGCCGTTGTCGAACAGCGCGTCAACAGACTCCTGCAGCATCCGCTTTTCGTTACGGACGATGATGTCCGGCGCACGCAGCTCGATCAGCCGCTTCAGGCGGTTGTTCCGGTTGATCACGCGGCGGTACAGGTCGTTCAGGTCGGAGGTCGCAAAGCGGCCACCGTCCAGCGGAACCAGCGGGCGCAGTTCCGGCGGGATGACCGGGATCACGGTCATGATCATCCATTCCGGACGGTTGCCCGATTCCAGGAAGGATTCCACGACTTTCAGACGCTTGATGATCTTCTTGGGCTTCAGTTCGCCGGTGGCTTCGGCCAGTTCGGCGCGCAGCGTTTCGGCTTCCGATTCCAGGTCGATCTGGGCCAGCATGTCACGGATCGCTTCAGCGCCGATGTTGGCGGTGAAGGCGTCCATGCCATAGGCATCCTGGGCGTCCATGAACTCTTCTTCGGTCATCATCTGGCCGTACTGCAGGTCGGTCAGACCCGGCTCGATGACGACGTAGTTTTCAAAGTACAGAACCCTTTCCAGGTCGCGCAGGGTCATGTCCAGCATCAGGCCGATGCGGGACGGCAGCGACTTCAGGAACCAGATGTGCGCAACCGGGGCTGCCAGCTCGATGTGGCCCATGCGCTCGCGGCGCACTTTCTGCAGGGTGACCTCGACGCCGCATTTCTCGCAGACGACGCCGCGGTACTTCATCCGCTTATATTTGCCGCACAGGCATTCGTAGTCTTTGATCGGGCCAAAGATGCGGGCACAGAACAGGCCGTCGCGCTCCGGCTTGAAGGTCCGGTAGTTGATGGTCTCGGGCTTTTTGATTTCGCCATAGGACCAAGACAGGATCCGTTCCGGGCTGGCCAGCGAGACTTTGATTTCATCAAAGACCTTCGGCGGGGTCAGCGGGTTGAACGGGTTGTTGGTGATTTCCTGGTTCATTTTGATACCTCAAATCTTGCGGAAGGGGGGAGCGGGAGAAGGGCGCGGGGCCCTTACTCCTCAACCTCCGCATCCAGGAGTTCCATATTCAGGCCGAGGCCGCGGACTTCTTTGACCAGAACGTTGAACGATTCCGGCACGCCCGCCTCGAAGTTATCCTCGCCCTTGACGATCGACTCATAGACCTTGGTCCGGCCGGCGACGTCATCCGACTTGACGGTGAGCATCTCCTGCAGGGTGTAGGCGGCGCCATAGGCTTCCAGAGCCCAGACTTCCATCTCACCAAAGCGCTGACCGCCGAACTGCGCCTTACCGCCCAGCGGCTGCTGGGTAACCAGCGAGTACGGGCCGGTGGAACGCGCGTGGATCTTGTCGTCCACCAGGTGGTGCAGTTTCAGCAGGTACTTGATGCCAACGGTCACAGGACGCGCGAACTGCTCGCCGGTGCGGCCGTCGAACAGGATCGACTGGCCGGACTGGTCAAAGCCCGCACGCACCAGGGCGTTGTTGACGTCATCTTCCTTGGCGCCGTCAAAGACCGGGGTCGCAATCGGCACACCGCGGGTCACGTTGCCTGCGGCTTCGATCAGCGTGTCCTCGTCCATATTGGCGATGCCTTCATCATAGACATCGTCGCCATAGGCGTGGTGCATCGCTTCACGGACCGGGGTCAGGTCGCCCGAGCGGCGGTATTCCTGCAGCGCGTCATCCACCTTGATGCCGAGGCCGCGCGCGGCCCAGCCCATGTGGGTCTCCAGGATCTGACCGACGTTCATACGCGACGGCACGCCCAGCGGGTTGAGGCAGAAGTCGACCGGGGTACCGTCGGCGAGGAACGGCATGTCCTCCATCGGCACCACTTTCGAGATCACACCTTTGTTGCCGTGACGGCCGGCCATCTTGTCGCCCGGCTGCAGCTTGCGCTTCACCGCGATGAAGACCTTGACCATCTTCATCACACCCGGCGGCAGGTCGTCGCCGCGGCGGACCTTCTCGACCTTGTCCTCGAAACGGGCGTCCAGAGCACGTTTCTGTGCTTCGTACTGCTCGTTCAGGGCCTCGACAACCTGGGCGTCCTGCTCATCCTCAAGGGCAAGCATCCACCACTGGCCGCGGGACAGGCTGTCCAGCAGGTCCTGGTCGATCGGGGCACCGGCGCGCACGCCTTTCGGGCCTTTGACCGCGGTCTTGCCCAGCAGCATACCGTGCAGGCGGGCATAGATGTTGCGGTCCAGGATCGCCAGCTCGTCGTCCCGGTCACGGGCCAGACGCTCGACTTCCTCACGCTCGATCTGCAGCGCACGCTCGTCTTTTTCCACGCCGTGGCGGTTGAAGACGCGCACCTCGACCACAGTACCGTAATCGCCCGGCTTCACGCGCAGCGAGGTGTCGCGCACGTCAGATGCTTTTTCACCAAAGATGGCGCGCAGCAGCTTTTCTTCCGGGGTCATCGGGCTTTCGCCCTTGGGTGTGATCTTGCCGACCAGAATGTCGCCCGGCTCCACATCGGCACCGATGTAGACGATGCCCGCCTCGTCGAGGTTGCGCAGGGCTTCCTCGCCGACGTTGGGGATGTCGCGGGTAATCTCTTCCGGCCCAAGCTTGGTGTCACGGGCGGCGACTTCAAACTCCTCGATGTGAACCGAGGTGAAGACGTCGTCACGCGCGATGCGCTCGGAGATCAGGATCGAGTCTTCGTAGTTGTAGCCGTTCCACGGCATGAACGCGACGACCACGTTTTTGCCCAGTGCCAGTTCACCCATATCGGTGGACGGGCCGTCGGCAATCACTTCGCCCTTCTGGACGGTGTCGCCCACCTTGACCAGAGGCTTCTGGTTGATGGTGGTGTTCTGGTTGGAACGCTGGAACTTGCGCAGACGGTAGATGTCAACGCCCGCGTCGCCCAGCTCCAGATCGGAGGTGGCCCGGATCACGATACGCTGCGCATCGACCTGGTCGATGATACCTGCGCGTTTCGCCTGGATCGCAGCACCGGAGTCGATCGCAACCTTCTCCTCGATGCCGGTACCGACCAGCGGCGCCTCTGCACGCAGCAGCGGAACCGCCTGACGCTGCATGTTCGAGCCCATCAGAGCGCGGTTGGCGTCGTCGTTTTCCAGGAACGGGATCAGCGAGGCAGCAACGGAGACCAGCTGCTTCGGCGACACGTCAATGAGGTCCACGCTTTCGCGCGGCGCCAGGGTGTAATCGCCGGACTGACGGGTGGAGACCAGCTCATTGATGAACTTGCCGCCTTCGTCCAGGGTCGCGTTCGCCTGCGCCACGGTGTGGCGCATCTCTTCGGTTGCCGACATGTAGTGCACTTCGTCGGTCACCTGGCCCTCGTTCACCACCCGGTAAGGGGTCTCGATGAAGCCGTATTTGTTGACGCGCGCAAAGGTCGCCAGCGAGTTGATCAGACCGATGTTCGGGCCTTCCGGGGTCTCAATCGGGCACATCCGGCCATAGTGGGTCGGGTGCACGTCGCGGACCTCAAAGCCGGCGCGTTCGCGGGTCAGGCCGCCCGGGCCAAGCGCCGACAGGCGGCGTTTGTGGGTGACTTCGGACAGCGGGTTGGTCTGGTCCATGAACTGCGACAGCTGCGAGGAGCCGAAGAATTCACGCACCGCGGCAGCAGCCGGTTTCGCGTTGATCAGGTCCTGCGGCATCACGGTGTCGATCTCGACGGAGGACATCCGCTCCTTGATCGCACGCTCCATGCGCAGAAGGCCGACGCGGTACTGGTTTTCCATCAGCTCGCCGACGGAGCGCACGCGGCGGTTGCCCAGGTGGTCGATGTCGTCGACATCGCCGCGGCCGTCACGCAGGTCGACCAGCGCCTTGATGCAGGCGACGATGTCTTCCTTGCGCAGGGTACGCTGGGTGTCCTCGGCGTCCAGTGCCAGGCGCATGTTCATCTTCACGCGGCCAACGGCGCTGAGGTCGTAACGCTCGCTGTCGAAGAACAGGGTGTCGAACAGCGCGGAGGCTGCCTCGACGGTGGGCGGCTCGCCCGGGCGCATCACGCGGTAGATGTCCATCAGCGCGCTGTTGCGGTCCAGGTTCTTGTCCTGCGCCATGGTGTTGCGCATGTAGGGGCCGACGTTGACGTTGTCGATGTCCAGCACCGGAATGTCGGTGATGCCCGCGTCCAGCAGCTCCTTCAGGGAACCGCCGATCAGCTCGCCGTCCTTGTCGTATTCCAGGGTCAGCTCATCACCGGCCTCGACATAGATCGCGCCGTTGTCTTCGTTGATGATGTCCTTGGAGACATATTTGCCGACGATGTGATCGAACGGAACCAGAAGGTCGGTGACAGAGCCTTCCTCGATCAGCTTCTTGACGGCGCGCGGGGTGACCTTCTTGCCGGCTTCGCAGATGATCTCGCCGGTGGCAGCGTCCACCAGGTCATAGGTCGGGCGGGTGCCGCGCACGCGTTCCGGGAAGAACGGGGTGACCCAGCCGCGGGATTTCTCCAGCTTGAACTGCACGGTGTTGTAATAGGCATCCATGATGCCTTCCTGGTCCAGGCCCAGGGCGTACAGCAGGGTGGTCACCGGCAGCTTGCGGCGGCGGTCGATACGGGCAAAGACGATGTCCTTGGCGTCGAACTCGAAGTCCAGCCAGGAGCCGCGGTACGGGATGATGCGGCAGGCGAACAGCAGCTTGCCCGAGGAGTGGGTCTTGCCCTTGTCGTGGTCGAAGAACACGCCAGGGCTACGGTGCATCTGGGACACGATCACACGTTCGGTGCCGTTCACGATGAAGGTGCCGTTCGGGGTCATCAGGGGCATGTCGCCCATGAAGACGTCCTGTTCCTTGATGTCCTTCACGGACTTCGCGCCAGTGTCTTCGTCGACATCAAACACGATCAGGCGCAGGGTGACCTTCAGCGGCGCCGAGTAGGTCATGTCGCGCTGCATGCACTCTTCGACGTCGTACTTCGGCTTCTCGAACGAGTATTTCACGAACTCCAGAACGGAGGTTTCGTTGAAATCCTTGATCGGGAATACCGACTGGAAAACACCCTTGATGCCTTCGCCGTCCAGCGGCTCAGCTGCATCGCCGGAGCGCAGGAAAAGGTCATAAGAAGATTTCTGCACCTCGATGAGGTTCGGCATCTCCAGCACTTCGCGGATTTTGCCGTAGTATTTGCGTAGACGTTTCTGGCCAAGGAACGATTGAGCCATGTCAGATGTCACCTTTCGAGTTCTCACCGGTCAAGGAAGCCGCCGGGCCCCGGCTCCTTGCCCATACGAGACAGCGCGTTCGGATCAATTCATGGCCACCGTCCCGAAGGCAGCCTCCCGATCCTTTGAACTCCGCCTAAGAAAACGCCTCTTGGATGAGGCCCTTTCTAAGACAGGTTCGGCTGGGCCCGGAAAAATCCGGACCCAGCCAAATTTCCGATGCATCAGAAATGCACCAGAGGCAGTGCTTAGGCCAGCTCGACTTCGGCGCCAGCTGCTTCCAGCTTGCCTTTGATGTCTTCTGCTTCGTCCTTGGACACGCCTTCTTTGATTTTGCCACCAGCTTCGACCAGTTCTTTGGCTTCTTTCAGGCCCAGGCCGGTGATGCCGCGGACTTCTTTGATCACGTTGATCTTGGAAGCGCCGGCGTTCTTCAGAACGACGTCGAATTCGGTCTTTTCTTCTTCAGCTGCACCGCCGGCGTCGCCGCCAGCTGCCATGACAACTGCGCCGCCAGCTGCGGGCTCGATGCCGTATTCGTCTTTCAGGATGGTTTTCAGTTCTTGTGCTTCCAGCAGGGTCAGACCCACGATGCTTTCTGCGAGTGCTTTCAGATCAGCCATTGTATCAGCTCTTTCCGTTTACAGTATGTGTGTTCCAACGTGCGGGATTTTTCCCCACGCCAGCCATTCAGTGCCAACCGCTTACGCAGCTTCCGCCTTCTCTTCGATGGTCGAAAGAATGCTTGCGATGTTGCTTGCAGGTGCGCCAATCGCGCCGGCGATGTTGGAAGCAGGTGCGCCAATGCAGCTTGCGATCTGAGCAATAAGCTCGTCGCGGGACGGCATTTTCGACACGGCTTCGACACCAGCACGGTCCAGAGCGTTCTCACCCATTGCGCCGCCAAGGATCTCAAACTTTTTGTTTTCCTTGGCGAAATCCTCGGCCACTTTTGCAGCGGACACGGGATCTTCGGAGTAGGTCAGAACGGTCATCCCCGTCAGCAGGCCGGCCATGCTTGCACACGGCTTACCCTCGAGGGCGATTTTGGCGAGCCTGTTCTTGGCAACACGCACGGAGCTGTTCGCGTCGCTTGCACGCGCGCGCAGATCCTGCATCTCGGCAACTGTCAGACCGGCGTAGTGAGCTACCACCACGACGCCAGAGCTTTCGAAGATCTGGCCGAGTTCCTCGACCACTTTCTCTTTCTGGGCTCTATCCACAGTTCTCTCCAAGTTAGGGATGCTTGCACATCCCGGCTCATATTTGCCGAACCAGATGGCCCGGCGTTCAGGTCCGTTTTACGGGATGAGCCAAAGTCGCCCGAGGGATTGAAAACCCTCGATCTTCCTGGTCTTACCCGTCTCAGGAGGGAAATTAAGGCCCGATCGAAAGGCCACCCACCATCTTGGACGAAATGAAATAAAGCGCACGACGAATCGCACGCTTTATCTCAAGGCCGTAGTTAGCCCCATTGACAGGGATTTCCAAGGGGCAAATCCACCTCAGGCGGCAATTTCCCGCGTGTCCAGGCGGCGGCCGGCAGCCCCGGCCCCGGACGCATGCGGTCACAGCCACAAGGGCGAGAGCGCACAGGCCGCCAGACCCGCCAGCGCCGCAGCCAGGATCACGCGGCAGATCAGGCGGAACCCTCCGCCGCTGTTCAGCAGTTCTTCGGTCTCGATCCGCCCTGTCACCCTGCAGATATACCCCGGAACCACATCACCCTCCCGGTGCGGGCAGGAGTTCCGCCAGGCATGCGATGCATAGCTTTGCGAAGCCCCCTCAGCGCCATGCACCTCCAGCACCGGCTGATACTGCCGGTAGCGCTCCAAGTCCCCCTCGCTATCTGCCCTCTCAGCCCACTGGACACGCACCTGCGCAACATGCACAAACGCCCGTTCAGCGGTCTTCAGGAATTGCCGCCTGCTGAGCGCGGCAATGCCCAGAATGGTTCCGGCGCACAGGGCCGCAACCGACAAGAATATTGCAAGCCCAACCATCAGATCTCCACCTGCACCTCCTCCCGGCTGGAAGAGGTCAAAACAACATCAAAGAAAGAAGCAAAACAAAAGAAGGCCCGGCAGGATCAGATCCGCCGGGCCTCCTGACTTCAACTGTACGCCCGATTACTCGGTGACAGCGTTGTCCACGTCAACCGTGATGCCCGGACCCATGGTCGAGGACAGGTTGATCTTTTTCATGTAGGCGCCTTTTGCGCCGGCCGGCTTGGCCTTGGCCACAGCCGACACGAAGGCACGGACGTTCTCGACCAGCTTGGCTTCGTCAAAGGACGCTTTGCCGACGCCGGCATGCACAACGCCGCCTTTTTCCGCTTTGAACTGGACTTCGCCGCCCTTGGCTGCTTCCACGGCCGCTTTCACGTCCATGGTCACGGTGCCGACTTTCGGGTTCGGCATCAGGTTGCGCGGGCCCAGGATTTTGCCCAGACGGCCGACGACCGGCATCATGTCCGGGGTGGCGATGCAGCGGTCAAAGTCGATCTTGCCGCCCTGGATCGCTTCCATCAGGTCTTCTGCGCCGACGATGTCTGCGCCAGCCGCGGTGGCTTCGTCCGCTTTCGGGCCGCGGGCGAAGACTGCAACGCGCATGTCTTTGCCGGTGCCGTTCGGCAGGCCGACCACGCCGCGGACCATCTGGTCTGCGTGACGGGTGTCAACGCCCAGGTTCAGGGCGATCTCGACGGTTTCGTCGAACTTCGAGGTTGCGTTGGCTTTCACCAGGGCAACTGCTTCTTCCACGGACAGGTTTTCTTTGCCTGCGAAAGCTTCGCGCGCGGCGCGGGTGCGTTTACCGAGCTTTGCCATCTTACTTCACCTCGATGCCCATGGAGCGGGCGGAGCCCAGGATGATCTGCATTGCCGCGTCGATGTCGTTGGCGTTCAGATCTTTCATCTTGGCTTCGGCGATTTCTTTCACCTGGGCCACGGACACGGTGCCGACGGTTTCCCGGCTCGGGTTGTTCGCGCCGGATTTCACCTTGGCCGCCTTCTTCAGGTAGTAAGACGCGGGCGGCGTCTTGATGTCCATGGTGAAGGACTTGTCCTGATAGTAGGTGATCACGGTCGGGCACGGCGCGCCGGGCTCCATGTCTGCGGTCTTGGCGTTGAACGCCTTGCAGAATTCCATGATGTTGATGCCGCGCTGACCCAGGGCCGGGCCGACGGGCGGAGAGGGGTTTGCCTGACCTGCAGGAACCTGCAGCTTCATCGAACCAACAAGCTTCTTAGCCATTTGGTTTTCCTTTCAACGAGGACGGAACGCGTTCCGCCCGGAGAATGTTGCGTGGTCGGATTTCAGGATCGCGATCCCTTGATCTCCCACGAGAGAATCTCGCCCGAAGACGATAGAGGCGGCGTTTACAGGGGAATGCGGGGGTTGGCAAGTGGGCCGGCAGGAATTCGGATACAGCCACTTGCCCCCTCTTACGGATGTTCTTCCCGCCGGGCCAGCCGCTTCTCATACTGCTCAGTAATTTCCGACCACTTACCTAAAAGAGCCACAAATTGCCCCTCTCTGTCGAGAGAGAGTGCAATTGAAAGCTCCTCCTTGAGATCCATTAAAGCAACACGCCAGGGCTTCGCCGGGTCGAGCAGAATTCCGGTTGGCCACTCGTGAAAATCCTGCCTCAAGCTATTCATCAGCGAGCTTAGATAGGCCCGCCGGTACTTTTCGGAACTTGGGGCTCCTTGAAACGCGAGACGAAAAAAGTCTACCTCCGAACGCTGCTCCATCTGCTCGCGAAGAGCCGGCCTCGCATAAAGGTTTTGCGCGTATTTTCCGAGCAGATAACTGGCCTCTGCTTCGCCTCGGTCAAATCCGGATTGTAAGGCTGGAAAAACAATATCCTCGTAAATCTCGTGCCGTATCCGGCCTGAGCCGTTTAGCGGCAACTGCTCCAGGTAGTTGTGGGTCCAAACCGTTTTGGCTTCCAAACTGGAAACAGCTTCAACAAGCTTCAGCACAGCCTGCTTTGACTTTTGCCTCAACCCGAGCGCATCAAAACGCAAGAATTGCTCTAGCGCATCATCGGCTGATTGGCTGCGGGTTTTCGGCTCGGACATTACTTCCTAGTTAGATCTGACTCAACCTAAAGGCAACGACCTCCTTATTGTTAAGCAGTCAAAAAAACGCCGCGTTGAACCCAACGCGGCGCCTTAAATTCCACTGGGGGGCTTATCACCCTTGTTTGGTCATCTGGGTGAAGTCCAGATCCACCCGGCTCTCGCGGCCAAGGACCGGCGCGGCAGCCTTGAGCTTTCGGATGCCCCTGGCCTCTTCGGCCGTACCGGCGAAATCTTCGAACCGGCCGCCGTGCACCGTCCCGCCAATCCCGGCACAGATCAGGCTGCGCCGTGGCTTCTCCGGCGCGGCGCGGACACCCGGGCGCGGCCCCGCCGGGTGATCCGCCTTCTGCACTCCGCCGTAGATATCAAAAGAGGAGGAAGAGACGCCCGTGGAACACGCACCCCCGCACTGGCCGGAAGGATGGACGGCCGAAACAATCCGCCGCAGGATTTTCCGCCCCCGGCTGTGCGCGTGCGGATGGCAGGCGCAGCCTGCGCAACGCTGATTGCGTATCAAACCATCCGGAAGTGAAACCGGCGCAAAGGCAGCTGTTATGATTGACGTACAAAATGAAGACGCAAACGGCACCGCTGAGCACCGGGCGCTGGTTGTCGGCGCCTCAGGCGGCATAGGGGCCGCCCTCTCCGCCGCGCTCAGGGCCAGGGGCGCGGACGTGACCACCCTGTCCCGCTCCGCTGACGGCTTCGATGTGACCGATCCGGCCAAGGTGGGGTTTCACATGGACCGGCTTCGCGGCCCCTTCGGCACTGTCATCGTCGCCTGCGGCATTCTGGCCCCGGACGGCGGACAGCCGGAAAAGTCGCTCGACGATATCGATGCGGCCAGCATGGCACGGGTTCTCGCCGTCAATGCCATAGGCCCGGCCTTGATTTTGCGCCACCTGCCCCGCCTCCTGCCGAAAAGCAGCCGGTCGGCGGTCGGCATACTGACCGCCCGTGTCGGCTCTATCGGCGACAACCGGCTCGGCGGCTGGTACAGCTACCGCGCGGCCAAGGCCGCGGCCAACCAGATCGTGCATACTGCCGCCATCGAAATCGCAAGGAAGCGCAAACAGGCCACTGTTGCCGCCCTGCACCCCGGAACAGTGGAAACACAATTCACGAGGAACTATCCGCATCATGCGAAGGCAACACCGGAAGAGGCAGCTGCGAACCTCCTGTCGGTTCTGTACGGGCTGACACCGGCCGACAGCGGCGGCTTCTTTGACTGGGCCGGAAATCCTGTACCATGGTGACCCCGCCGCGCCTCGGCGCTCCAAAAATGAAAACGCCGCGTTGAACCCAACGCGGCGCCTCAAATTCCACTGGGGGTCTTATCACCCCTGTTTGGTCACCTGGGTAAAGTCCAGCTCGACCGGGGTCTCGCGGCCGAAGATCGACACGGTGACCTTGAGCTTCTGGTTGTCCTCGTCGACCTCTTCGACCATGCCGTCGAAATCTTCGAACGGGCCGTCGTTCACCTTCACCTTCTCGCCCACCTCGTAGTGGATCAGGGTGCGCGGCGCCTCGACGCCTTCCTCGACACGGCCCAGGATGCCCTGCACCTCTGCGTCGCGCATCGGCATCGGGCGGCCCTGCGGGCCCAGGAAGCCGGTGACGCGGTTGATCGAGGAAATCAGGTGATAGCCGCGGTCGGACATTTCCATATGCACCAGCACGTAGCCGGGCATGAAGCGACGCTCGGTCGAGACCTTCTTGCCGCGGCGGATCTCGATCACCTCCTCGGTGGGGACCAGAACCTCGTCGATCTCGTCCTCAAGGCCCTGTTCTGCGACCGAGGTGCGGATCTGCTCTGCGATTTTCTTTTCGAAGTTCGAAAGAACGCTGACCGAATACCACCGTTTCGCCATGAACCGTTGTCCTTGTTCTGCCGGGCGGGCCTTTGCCGCGCCGCTGCCTGTTCATCCGCTGCAGCCCCGGGGCTGCGCTCTCCAACAAAAAGCGGCGTGCAAACCGAATCGCTGCACGCCCGCCTCAATAATTCCTGCTCAGGTACCGCCCATCGCTGCCAAGATCAAGTGCAGCGCAGCAATTGCGGCCCCAAAGCCATAGTACCGCTGCGGGCTTAGCCGAACATCCCCAGAAGCCCTTGCAGGCCAAAGCGGATCAAGAGATCGACCAGCGCAAAGAACAGCGCCGTCAGCGCCGCCATGATGAACACCATGACCGTGGTCAGCAGCACTTCGCGGCGGGTCGGCCAAACGACCTTGGATACTTCGGCGCGAACCTGCTGGATAAACTGAACGGGGTTGATAGTCGCCATACTGGGGGTGTCTCTCTGCTAGCAGTCAGGGCGATGTAACCGGAGCGGCCCGTGAATTCAAGCCCTGCCCGCCCTCGCAGCGCCCCGTTGCGCGGGCTGCGCACGCCCGGTCAATCTAATTTTAATCCACTAATGGCAAAAATGACGGGAAAGCGGTTCCCAGCGGCCTTCCGGCTGCCTTGGGGGCCGGACTGTGTGATTGATTGAGGCAGAACACCATGACACCAGCCAATTCCCTGTCCGAGGCCGAACAGTTCGAACGCGAAGCCAAGTTTGAAGATGCCGCCATGGCCTATGCCGGCATCCTGTCCCGCAATCCCCGCAACAAGCGCGCGCAATCCGCGCTGGAGGGGCTGCGCAAACGGCTGGACTCGCAGACCGACCCGTCGCCGGTGCATCAGGCCGGGCTGGAGGAAGCGCTGGCCGGGGGCCGCCATTTCGAGGCGGCCGAAAGCTGCGGCGCACTGCTGAAGACTTTCCGCGAATCGCATTTCCTGTGGGATTTCCTGGGCCGCTGCCACCTGGCCGCCGGCCATCTGGACAATGCTGCCACCTGCCTCAACAAGGCGATCGGGATCAATCCCCGCGCCGCCGGCACCTATGCCGCCATGGGCCGGGTCAAGGCCGCCCGCGGCGAGCTGGACAACGCCATGGCGCTGTTTGACAAGGCGCTGATGCTGGCCGCCGGCAGCCTGCAGGCGCTGCATGGCAAGGCAGAGGTGCTGATCAAGCAGGGCCAGAGCCAGCGCGCCGCAACGATGCTGCGAAAGGCGGTGAAGCTGGCGCCGCATGACGCCGCGCTGCATGTCACGCTTGCGGGCCTCCTGACCCAGCAGGGCGCGGCTGAAGACGCCAAGGAACACTACACCCAGGCCGTCCGCCTGAACCCCGCCCTGACTGAGGCCCGCTACCAGCTTGGCCTGCTCCTGAAAGCCGAGGGCGCCTATGCCGCCGCCCTGCCCTGTTTCGACAAGGTGCTGCAGGCCAACCCTTCGGATGACCGCGCCCGCACCCAGCGTCTGCATGTGCTGGCGGAGCTGTGCGACTGGAACTGGCTGCCGGAATATGGCGACTGCCGCCGCCAGCTGGGCCTGCGCGGCCCGGGCTGCGACCCCAGCGCGCTGATGCGGATGGAAGACAACCCAGACCTGCTGCGCGCCCGCGCCCAGTCCTATGCCAGCGATCTGTTCGGCACGGCTGAGCTGAACAGCATCCCGCCCGCAGGCCAGCGCCCCGAACGCCTGCGCATCGGCTATTTCTTCGCCGCCCGCGACGCCGCTGCGGTTCTGGACCAGCATGGTGCGATGCTTGCCGCCCACGACCAGACCCGCTTTGACATCCGCATTTATGCGGTTGGCGCCGGCCTGCCCGAGGGTACGGCGCAGAGGTTTGACGGTCTCAAGGTTCTGGATGCCAGCGCCACGGATCAGATGGCGGCGGCGGTGAAGGCGGACCAATTGGACGCCGCGGTGGATCTCTCCGGTTACGCGGGCGGCGGTGCGCTGCCGCTGTTTGCCGCCCGCCTGGCGCCGCTCCACATCCTGTTCCCCGGCTACCCCGGCACCATGGGAACAGCCGCTTATGACTACCTGGTCAGCGATGCCGCCGCCTGCCCGCCCGGCAGCGAACGCTATCACAACGAGCATCTGCTGCGACTGGAGGGCGGGCATCAGTCTGTGGCTCCAGCGGTGTCACACGCCACCCCGGACCGTGCCGCCTGCGGCCTGCCCGCGCAGGGTTTCGTGTTCTGCAGCTTTGCCAGCGGCAGCCATATCACACCGCAGGAATTCGATATCTGGATGCGCCTGCTGCACGGTGCCCCGGAAAGTGTGCTGTGGCTGGCAGGCAACGGCGACCATGCCGTGTCGAACCTGCGCCGTGCAGCCGCTGCGCGCGGGATTGACCCGGACCGCCTGGTCTTTGCCCCCGCCGCCGGCCGCGATGATCACCTAGCCCGCCTGCCGCTGGCGGATCTGTTCCTGGACAGCTTCACCGTGAACGCCGCCGCAGCCGCCCGCGATGCCCTGGCCGCCGGCGTGCCGGTCCTCACCCTGCCCGGCCAGCAATCCGCCGCCCGCACCTCCGCCAGCCTGCTGCAGGCCGCCGGACTGCCGGAGATGATTGCCGAAAACATGCAGGACTACGAGGCCAAAGCCGCGGAACTGGCAGCAGACAGTGCCGCCGCCGCCAGCCTGCGCAGCACGCTGCGCGCCCGGCAGCAAACCGCGGCGCTGTTCAGCCCGCAACGGCTGGCCCGCCAAGTGGAGCGCGCCTTTGACGCGGCCTGCGAACGGCAGCAGCAGGGGCTGGCGCCGGCCCATCTGGATCTGGAGTAGCCAGTCACGCCAAACGGCCTGCCCGGAAGGGCAGCGCTGAACCGGCGATGTGCGGGAAAATGGCAGGGGCAGCAGGGTTCGAACCCGCGACCTACGGTTTTGGAGACCGTCGCTCTACCAACTGAGCTATACCCCTGTGGTGCGGCATGTCCTACGGCAGGCGCGCTGCAGAGGCAAGAGGGAAAAGCGCATTTTCTTGCGCCGCCCGGACGCTTTGCCGCCACCGGGCTTAGCCTGGGCTTTGCCCCGGCGCTGCCATGCAGTAAGACGGGGCAATTACCGGGGCCAAGCCCCTGTGCCCCCTGCAGGAATGAGCCCTAGCCCCGTGAGCCTCAGAAAGAAAATCGCCGACAGCCCAAGGGTCAACCGCGCCGTGGAGGGGCTGTTTGCCGCCTACGTGCGATTCGCCTTCCGCACCTCCCGCTGGACCCGCACCGGGTTCGAGGAAATGGACGCCTGCGTGCGCCGCGGCGAGCCGGTAATTTTCGTGCTTTGGCACCAGCGGCTGATCATGGCACCTTATCTGTTCGACACCTCGCTGGGCCGCATCTGTGCACTGACCTCCGCCGCCCGTGCCGGACGGCTGGCGGGACAGATCCTGGTGCGGCTGGGGTTTGAGACCATCCCGATGTCGAGCCACAAGCGCCATGTCGCCCTGTCGCGCGAGGTGCTGCGCCGCACTAGGGAAGGCTGCTCCATCGGCATCGCTGCTGACGGTCCGCGCGGGCCTGCGCGGGTCTCATCCACCGTGCCCGTGGTCTGGGCCCGGATGACCGGCTGCCGGGTGTTCACCGTCGCCTTTGCCGAGAAGAAGGTGATGAAGCTGCCGACCTGGGACCGGCAGATGCTGCCGATGCCGTTTTCCCGTGGCGTGCTGATGTGCCGGGAATGGACCGATGAGGTGCCGAAGAAGCCGAGCGACGAGCAGGCGGAGATGCTGCGGCAAAGCCTGGAGGCATCGCTGGATGCCATTACGGACGCAGCGGATGCAGCGGCGGGGCGCGGCGGTGAAGATCCGAAGACAGTCAAGAGCTGAACAGGACCCGCGGCGAGACGGTTGTGTTTAAGGCTGACTTAGCGTTTGGCGTTCGCTCATCATAGTTGGAAACTGCGAAAACCATCAATCCGCGTGTATTGTGACAACGCTGGGCAATCCGATTTGCAGCCCCTTGCTGACAAAGAATACCTCCAACTCAAGATTGATCGGATTCTGCTCAGAAGGCTGCCCATCCAGCCAAGCCAGAAGAATGCCGTAACCGTTTCCGTTTGCTTCCCCTGCCAAAGGAATTGCGGGGAATATCCCGTAAGCATCCTCGCCGCGAACAACCCGGAAATACACACCCAAATCTTTTATTTCATACAATGTTGTATCTGGCAGAGACACCGACAGGCGAAGTGTTCCTGCATCCCCGCATGACATTCCAGGAGCTTCTTTGCCCCTTTGGATTTCTTTCACTTCAACATTAGGTGCCGGAATATCACCAAGATACTCCCCATCACCGGCGAATGGCTCCCAGCCTTCTAGGTCTGGCTGAAAAGGCCAAGCGCCTTCAAACGAACAAGAAAGGGCCGCAGAACTGAGGGGCATTGCTGCGGCAAAAACAAAAGCGAATAATTTCATTGAAAGAGCCCAAAATGAATAAAATCCAGTCGTCACACCTCCACCCTAGCCAGGTGAAAAGCCGAGAGGCAAGCTGGTGATTATCACTCAGGCGGGCGCGATTGGGTCGCGCCCGGAACTGACGCTCCCTGCGACCTCAAAATCTTCACTGGAGATTTTGCAGGACGGCCTCCAGCCCTTGGCCCTGCCCTGTTCCGACGTCAGCGCACAGAAAAAGGGCCGCTCGGTTGAGCGGCCCTTTCTATTATCTCACCGGTGCGGGCTCTCAATGATTTTGCTGCGCAAAACCATCTGCCGCCCGCCAGACGGCAAAGCCGTCTTACTCAGTGATTTTCGACACGACGCCGGCGCCGACGGTGCGGCCGCCTTCGCGGATGGCGAAGCGCAGGCCGTTTTCCATCGCGATCGGGGCGATCAGTTCAACGTCGAACTTCAGGTTGTCGCCCGGCATCACCATCTCGGTGCCTTCCGGCAGGGTCACGGTGCCGGTCACGTCGGTGGTGCGGAAGTAGAACTGCGGACGGTAGTTCGCGAAGAACGGGGTGTGGCGGCCGCCTTCTTCCTTGGTGAGGATATAGGCCTCAGCTTCGAACTTGGTGTGCGGCTTCACGGAGCCCGGCTTACACAGAACCTGGCCGCGCTCAACGCCGTCACGGTCGACACCGCGCAGCAGCGCGCCGATGTTGTCGCCCGCTTCACCGCGGTCCAGCAGCTTGCGGAACATTTCCACACCGGTGCAGGTGGTGGAGGTGGTGTCGCGGATGCCGACGATCTCGATCGCGTCGCCGACGTTGATCACGCCGCGCTCGACACGGCCGGTCACAACGGTGCCGCGGCCGGAGATCGAGAACACGTCTTCGATCGGCATCAGGAACGGCTGGTCGACCGCGCGCTCCGGGGTGTCGATGTAGTCATCAACAGCCGCCATCAGCTCTTTGATCTTCTCGGAACCGATGTTGTCGTCACGGCCTTCCATCGCCGCCAGCGCGGAACCTGCGATGATCGGGATATCGTCGCCCGGGTACTCGTAGGAGGACAGCAGTTCGCGGATTTCCATTTCGACGAGCTCGAGCAGCTCTTCGTCGTCGACCTGGTCAACCTTGTTCATGAACACCACCATCTTCGGGATGCCGACCTGGCGGCCCAGCAGGATGTGCTCGCGGGTCTGCGGCATCGGGCCGTCAGCCGCGTTCACAACCAGGATCGCGCCGTCCATCTGGGCCGCGCCGGTGATCATGTTCTTCACGTAGTCGGCGTGGCCGGGGCAGTCGACGTGCGCGTAGTGGCGGTTCTCGGTCTCATACTCGACGTGTGCGGTCGAGATGGTGATGCCGCGGGCTTTCTCTTCCGGGGCGCCGTCGATCTGGTCGTAGGCTTTGAAGTCACCGAAGTATTTGGTGATAGCCGCGGTCAGAGTGGTCTTGCCGTGGTCAACGTGGCCGATGGTGCCGATGTTGACGTGCGGTTTATTGCGTTCAAACTTTTCCTTAGCCATTGCTTAGGCGCCCTTTTGAAATGAGGGGTCGCTTGCCGACCCGGTTTCCTCTGCGCCGGCGGATTATTTGGTTTGCCGGCAAAAATCAACCCGTTCCTGCTTGACAGGGGCGGTTTTCACAAGCCTCAGCCAGCAGGTTGCGTCTCTGCCGCAGCGGCGTCCGTGCCGCTGGCGGAATCCGCCGCTGCGCGCGGGGCAAACCAGCCTTCTTTCTCATGCTGCTCAGCCATCCATTCCTCGACCTTGTCGGCGATATTGATCGCAAGGCCCTGGATCTGCTCTTCCTTTGTGCGGGCATGGCCGGAGCCCAGCACCGCGCTTTCTCCGGTGGTGCTTTCGAAGATTTCCATCTGGTGCTTCTTGGCCAGGAATTTCTTTTCTGCCACGTCATAGACAAACACGTTCACCACCACCGCGCTTTTGGGGGAGAACAGCACCGGCACGCCGGGGGGCGCCAGCATGAAGCCCTCAAGCGTGACGGCAACGTCATACTGCTGGGCCCCGTCATAGCGGCGCAGGCGGGTGTTCAGCGCGTTTTCGATCGGCGCGGTCCATTCGCTGTGCTCAGCATTGCGCGACAGCGGCCATTGCAGCGCCTTATCGGTGTAGACGTGGGTGACGCGGGCCTGGAAGGCGCCCAGATCCTCCGGCGCCTCGTTCAGCTGGGTTTCGCCGCAGGCGGTAAGCAGGGCCAGCGCGGCCAGCATGGAAAGAACGCGGATCATGGAAATCCCCCAAGAGAAATTCGGTCCCGCCCTGATAGCCGGGGGCGGCAGGCAGGGTAAAGGGGCGGAAACAGCAACCCCCGCGCGGGTGGCGCGGGGGGCACAGGCAGACGGCAGGTTTCTGCTGCCCTACTTGAACTTGTAATTGCGCGGGAAGCCGTGCGGCGGGCGTTTGCCGACGCCGGCGCGCTTGCCGAGCCACTGGGTGAGGTCGGCCTCGTGGCGGGTCTTGCCGCCGCCCATTTCCCAGCGCAGGCCGTCATCCCAGTTGAAGGTGGTGATGTCCGAGAGGCCGCCGTCCAGTTCCAGCGAGCCCTGCTTGCCGCGGGCCATGTTGTATTTCTGCAGCCGCACGCCCTTGCCGCGGGTCAGCTCGGGCATTTCCTCGACTGCGAAGACCAGGAGCTTGCCGTTCTCGGAGACGATGGCGACGTGGTCGCCCTCCACCGGGATACAGATCTTGGCGCGCTCGTCGTCCTTGACGTTCAGCACCTGCTTGCCGCTGCGGGTCTGGGCGACGATTTCCTTCTCCGCGCAGATGAAGCCGTTGCCCGCGTCCGATGCGACCAGAAGGCGGCCTTCGGGGTTGTGGATCATCAGATCGACGATCTCTGCTTCGTTCGGCAGATCGACCATCAGGCGCAGCGGTTCGCCCATGCCGCGCCCGCCGGGCAGATTGGCCGCCGACAGGGTGTAGAAACGGCCGTTGGAGCCGAACACCAGCAGGCGGTCGGTGGTTTCGGCGTGGAAGATGAAGCGCGGGCCGTCGCCGTCCTTGAACTTCAGCTCGCGGTTCAGGTCGATGTGGCCGGTCATCGCCCGGATCCAGCCCATCTGGGAGCAGACCACGGTGATCGGCTCGCGGTCTATCATCGCTTCCAGGGGCACGTCTTCGACTTCGCCTGCCTCGGCAAACAGCGTGCGGCGGGCGCCGCCGGCGTAGTCCTTGCCGAACTGCTTCTTGGTTTCCTTCAGCTGTTCGGAGATGCGCGACCATTGCAGGTCCTCGGAGGCCAGCAGTTCGACCAGCCCGGCGCGCTCCTCGCGCAGGGCATCGCGTTCGCGGACCAGTTCGATCTCTTCAAGCTTGCGCAAGGACCGCAGGCGCATGTTGAGGATCGCCTCGGCCTGCACCTCTGTCAGCTCACCGGTGCCGGGAGCCGGGGTGACATATTCCGCCTCGGTGAAGGCGCGGGGGTGGTCCTTGCTCCAGTCCTCGCGGATCAGGGCGGCCTTCGGGTCCTCGTCATAGCGGATGATGTCGATCACCCGGTCGAGGTTCAGAAAGGCGATGATGAAGCCTTCGAGCACCTCCAGCCGGTGGTCGATCTTTTCCATCCGGTGGCGCGAGCGGCGCTGCAGCACGTCGCGGCGGTGATCGAGGAAGGCGCGCAGCACCTCCTTCATCGAGCAGACCTTGGGGGTCACCCCGTCGATCAGCACGTTCATGTTGAGGCTGAAGCGGATTTCCAGGTCCGAATTGCGGAACATCATGTTCATCAGAACCTCGGGGTCCACGTTCTTGGACTTGGGTTCCAGGATGATGCGGATGTCGTCCGCCGATTCGTCGCGCACATCGGCGAGGATCGGCACCTTCTTGGTCTGGATCAGCTCGGCGATCTTCTCGATCAGCTTGGATTTCTGGACCTGATAGGGGATCTCGGTGACAACAATCTGCCACTGGCCGCGGCCCAGGTCCTCGACCTCATGCTTGCAGCGCAGGCGGAAGGAGCCGCGGCCGGTGCTGTAAGCCTTGGCGATGTTTTCCTTGGGCTCGACGATGATGCCACCGGTGGGGAAATCGGGGCCGGGCACGTAGTTCAACAGCGTGTCGTCACGGGCATCGGGCGTCCTGATCAGATGCAGGCAGGCGTCGATCAGCTCTGCAATGTTGTGCGGCGGGATGTTGGTCGCCATGCCCACCGCGATGCCCGCCGCGCCATTGGCGAGGATGTTCGGGAAGGTCGCGGGCAGCACCGCCGGTTCGGTCAGGCGGCCGTCGTAGTTGTCGCGGAAATCAACCGAATCCTCATTGAGGCCTTCCAGCATCGCCTCGGCCACAAAGGTCATCCGCGCCTCGGTGTAGCGGGAGGCTGCCGGGTTGTCGCCGTCGATGTTGCCGAAGTTGCCCTGGCCGTCGACCAGCGGGTAGCGGACGTTGAAGTCCTGCGCCAGGCGCGCCATCGCGTCATAGATCGCGGCGTCGCCATGGGGGTGGAAGTCGCCCATGGTGTCGCCGGAAATCTTGGCCGACTTCAGGAAGCCGCCGGTGGAGCTGAGGCGCAGGCGGTTCATCGCATAGAGAATGCGCCGGTGCACCGGCTTCAGCCCGTCACGCGCGTCGGGCAGCGCCCGGTGCATGATGGTGCTGAGCGCATAGGTCAGATAGCGCTCGCCAATGGCGCGGCGCAGCGGTTCCAGGATTTCACCCTGTTCAGGGGCAGACGGCATGTCGGGATCTTCTACCAGGTCGGTCATGAATTCGTGATACTGCCGCCGCCGGAATTGGTAAAGCGGGCGCGCGCGAATTTCGCGGGGATGCAGCGCCGCGCCAACGTTTTGGGGGAGAAGATTGCGGACTCTCCCCTGTTTCCCCGCCGTTAACTTGCCCTAGATAGATGGGAACCAGGCAGCTGCGCCGTGCGTTTCTTTTTCAAACCAATGCTATTTCGTGCAGCCGCCATGTGTGGTGGTACTAGGGGGGACTGGGTTATGTCGCGATTTGTTTTAGTTTCTTTCGCTTTTCTGGGCTGGGGGTTTTATGAGCTCAGCGGGGGTGCGGATTTCGAGCCGCGCAAGGAACGCTCTGACGCGCTGGAGATTGCCAAGGCCGCATTTGCCGCGCCGGAGGAGACCCGCCAGGGCAGCCGCAGCAGCAGCGCCAGCGAGGATGCCAAGTCCCTGATCCGCAACGTGACTTTCCGTCCGGCCGGCAGCATGCAGGAGGCGGAACGGCCTGTGCGCCCTGCCGCTGATCCGCAACTGCGGTCGCGGGTGGCGCTGCGGCAGATCACCCAGGCCCGGCTGGCGATCGGCGACAGCACCAATGTTTTCCCGGCGGTGGCGGACGAAGGCGCGCCGTTGCAGCTGGCGTCGCTGGAGGGCGGTCTTGCCGCGCTGCAGCCGGCCTCGGCCGCGGCTGACGCGCAGAACGATTCGCCGGAACCGGCGGGTGCCGCGCTGGCAGAGCCGCAGCCCGCACCGGAACCGGACATCCGCCAGATCAGGGCCTCCCGCGTGAACATGCGGCAGGGGCCGGGCACCAATTACCCGGTGATTACCCGCCTCCTGGGCGGGGATGAAGTGATCGTGTTCGAGGACAGCGGCACCGGCTGGCTGCATCTGCGCGCACCCGGCAAGGGCAAGGTCGGCTGGATTGCCGCTTCCCTGGTGAGCAAGAAACGCCCATAACTGGCCCCGGAGACATCCGGGCAGAGGGGCAATCTCTTGAAGAAAACGATTCTGATTACGGGCTGTTCCTCCGGGATCGGCCTGGATGCGGCCCGCGGCATGCGGGAGCGCGGCTGGCGGGTGTTTGCCTCCTGCCGGCAGCAGCGCGACTGTGACCGGATGCGGGCCGAGGGATTCGAGAGCCCGCGCATCGATTACACTGATCCAGAAAGCATCACCGCTGGCCTGGCCGAGGTACTGGAGGCCACTGGCGGCACGCTGGATGCGCTGTTCAACAACGGCGCGCACGGGTTGCCCGGCGCGGTGGAAGATCTGCCGACGGACGGCTTGCGCTCCATCTTCGAGGCGAATTTCTTTGGCTGGCATGAGCTGACCCGGCAGGTGATTCCGGTGATGCGCAGGCAAGGCCACGGGCGGATCGTGCAGAATTCTTCGATCCTGGGGTTTGTGACCTTTCCCTGGCGCGGCGCCTATGTGGCGACGAAATACGCGCTGGAGGGGCTGACGGATACGCTGCGGGTGGAGCTGCAGGGGACCGGCATCCACATGGTGCTGATCGAGCCGGGGCCGGTGACGTCGAAGATCCGCGAAAAATCGATCCCGCATTTCGAGCGCTTCATCGACTGGCAGGCGTCGCCGCTGCGTGAGCTTTATGAATCGCGGCTGCTGAAGCGGCTTTATGAAAGCAGCGGCCCGGACCGGTTTGAGCTGCCTGCCTCTGCCGTCACCGCCAAGCTGGCCCATGCCTGCGAATCCCGGCGGCCGCGTCCGCGCTACTATGTCACCACCCCCACCCATATTGCGGGCTTTCTGCGGCGCATCCTGCCGACCCGGGCAATTGACCGCATCCTTGTCAGGCTCGGATAGGGTCGCCATCCGCATCTGCGCGGGTTAGATGGGGTGCAATGGAATAAACGCGCTTGGGGGACAGGATGTTCGATCCGCTGTATTATCTGGCACTGGCAGCCGTGGCGGCTGTGGTTGTGGCGCTGGTCATCGGCATTGGCGGCTTTGGCAAGGGCGGCGAGTTCAACCGCCGCAACGCAAACAAGATGATGCGGCTGCGCATCCTGTTTCAATTCATTGCGGTGGTGCTGGTGCTGACCTACGTCTACCTGCGTAACCAGGGAGGATAAGGGGCGATGGTCGTTCTGAACAAGATTTACACCCGCACCGGCGACAAGGGCGAGACCGCGCTGGGGAACGGCGAGCGGGTGGCCAAGCATTCGGCGCGGGTCAATGCCTATGGCACCTCGGATGAGCTGAACTCCTTTGTCGGCGTCGCCCGGCTGGAAGCGGAGGGCGAGATGGATGCGGCGCTGGCGCGGATCCAGAATGACCTGTTTGATCTGGGCGCCGACCTGTGCCGTCCGGAAATGGAGAAGGACGCCGATGCCGAATACCCGCCGCTGCGGGTTGCGGTGGCGCAGGTCGAGCGGCTGGAAGCCGAGATCGACGTCATGAACAAGGATCTGGAGGCGCTGCGCAGCTTCATCCTGCCGGGCGGGTCGAAACTGGCGGCGCATCTGCACGTCTGCCGCACCGTGGCGCGCCGGGCCGAACGGCTGGCCACCGACCTCAGCACCACTGAGGACGTGAACCCGGCGGCGGTGAAATACCTGAACCGCCTTTCCGACTGGTTCTTTGTCGCCGCCCGCACCGCCAACAATGGCGGCAAGGACGACGTGCTGTGGGTGCCGGGCGCCAACCGCTGAGGCCCCCTGCCCCGGTCTGACCCCGGTCTGATTCGCACTTTGGCGCCGGATTTTGGCGAATCCGGTGCCAAACGCGTCACGCAGGCCGCCGGCGCCCTGCCGCTGCGGCAGGCGGATTTCCCACCGGAAACATTCTTGCGGAAATGATGTTCCAAATGCGCAAACGCGACGTCGCCGTGCGCTAACGTGACGATTTTGCCCTGTTGCGCGCCCGCACCAGCCGGTATCAACGCTGCGAGAGCATAGAGGGGGAGTCGCCCTGGGGCGGCTTGCCGTTTGTTAAGGAGAGAACGCAAAATGAAGGTACTCGTGCCTGTCAAACGCGTGATTGACTACAACGTGAAGGTCCGCGTCAAAGCGGACGGCAGCGGTGTCGATCTCGCCAACGTGAAAATGTCGATGAACCCCTTCGACGAAATCGCTGTCGAAGAAGCCATCCGCCTGAAAGAAGCCGGCAAGGCTGATGAGGTGGTTGCGGTTTCCATCGGCGTCAAGCAGGCCCAGGAAACCCTGCGCACCGCCCTGGCGATGGGTGCGGACCGCGCCATCCTGGTGGTTGCTGCCGACGACGTGCACACCGACATCGAGCCGCTGGCCGTTGCGAAAATCCTGGCCAAAGTGGTCGAGGAAGAGCAGCCCGGCGTCGTGCTCTGCGGCAAGCAGGCAATCGACAACGACATGAACGCAACCGGCCAGATGCTGTCGGCGCTGCTGGGCTGGTCCCAGGGCACCTTTGCCTCTGAGCTGGACATCGAAGGCGACACCGCAAAAGTCACCCGTGAGGTTGACGGCGGCCTGCAGACCATTTCCGTGAAGATGCCCGCCATCATCACCGTGGACCTGCGCCTGAACGAGCCGCGCTATGCGTCGCTGCCGAACATCATGAAGGCGAAGAAAAAGCCGCTGGACGAGAAAACCGCCGCCGATTACGGCGTCGACGTCACGCCGCGCCTGGAAATCGTCAAGACCGAAGAGCCGCCGGCACGCGCCGCAGGCATCATCGTCGGCTCCGTCGACGAGCTGGTTGAGAAACTCAAAGAAGCGGGGGCTGTGTAATGGCTGTTCTTCTCCTTGCTGAAGTGACCGACGGCGCGCTGGCGCTGGACGCGACCGCAAAAGCCGTTGCCGCTGCCGCACCGCTGGGCGACGTGACCGTTCTGGCTGCTGGCGCCTCTGCTGCTGCAGCCGGCGAAGAAGCGGCCAAGATCGCTGGCGTTGCCAAGGTTCTGGTTGCTGAGGACGCATCCCTGGGCCACCGCCTGGCAGAGCCGACCGCAGCGCTGATTGCTGGCCTGGCGTCCGACTTTGAGCACATCGTTGCGCCCGCTACCACCGACGCCAAGAACGTTCTGCCGCGCGTTGCAGCACTGCTGGACGTGATGGTGATCTCGGACGTGTCCGGCGTTGTCGACGGCAACACCTTCGAGCGCCCGATCTATGCGGGCAACGCGATCCAGACCGTGAAGTCGAACGACGCCAAGAAAGTCGTCTCCTTCCGCACCGCGTCGTTCGATGCAGCTGGCGAAGGCGGTTCCGCATCCGTGGAAACCATCTCGGCTGCCGCAAACCCCGGCCTGTCCGAGTGGGTTGAAGACAAGGTAGCCGCAAGCGACCGTCCGGAACTGACCTCGGCCGGCATCGTTGTCTCCGGCGGCCGCGGCGTTGGCTCCGAGGAAGACTTCAAACTGATCGAGAACCTGGCCGACAAGCTGGGCGCCGCCGTTGGCGCGTCCCGCGCGGCGGTCGACTCGGGCTATGCCCCGAACGACTGGCAGGTGGGTCAGACCGGCAAGGTTGTTGCACCGGACCTGTATGTCGCCATCGGCATCTCCGGCGCCATTCAGCACCTCGCCGGCATGAAGGACTCCAAGGTCATCGTGGCGATCAACAAGGACGAAGAAGCACCGATCTTCCAGGTTGCGGACTTTGGCCTGGTTGCCGACCTGTTCGAGGCCGTCCCGGCCCTGACCGGGAAACTGGGCTGAGCCCAGCCGGACAGCTGACCAATAGGAAGGCCCGCCATTTGGCGGGCCTTTTTCCGTTCTGAAGGTGCAGGCCTATTACGGGCCGGGGCGGTTGCCGCTCAGGCGCGCAGCAGCGGCTCCAGGCCGCTGGCCAAGGCTTCTGCGATCCTCAAATGCTCCTTGGGGCCGATCATGTGGCGCGCGGCCGGCAGCTCCATCGGGCCGAAGATCATGCCGGAGATATCCTGCGCCGCGGCGGCGGAGGCAGCCTTGAGTTCCAGGAGGCCCTGCACCTTGGGGCGCAGCGCCTCAGCCATGGCGCGGTCGACCAGCACCGGCTCCTCCGGGAAGCCTGCCTCGGCGTCCAGCGCATAGCGCAGCCACAAGAGAAGGACGCGGCCGTCCAGTTCCTCCACCAGCCTGGTCATCCGGTCGACCCAGCTGCGCTGCAACTGTTCACGCACCTGCTCGAACCGCTGTGCGGAGATATCACGCAGAGAGCACAGCAGGTGCTTGTTGAAGTGGAATTCGGTGAAGTCGACCTCGGGGTACAGGGTCTTGAGCGCGGGCTGGGCTGCCAGAAACCGGTCGTTGCGGCGCGGGTGCACCCGGTAGTAGGGGTTGGAGATATTCTGCGCACCCAGCATCTGCACCACGGTCAGCCGGGCATTGCGGGCCACATCAATCAGGGTGTCATCCTGCGCGAAGCTGTCCAGGCCCGCATTCACGCTGCCCAGATTGATGCAATCCATGCTCAGACGGGCCTGCAGCAAATCCACAAACGGAAATTCAACGAATCGCCCATAGACTTCGGTTCCGCCCAGGAAGGCGACATAAGGGTCATCCAGAGACCGCAGCGGCCCCCTGACAAGCAGCCTGGAGTCGCCATATCTGACTGGTTCCCCCGCAAGCCCCCCCGGGCTTTTGAGTTCATAGCTCATAAATACCACCAATTTTTCACCCGAGACTCACCTTGGCGGGCAACCATTGCAATTTCCCTAAAGTGAGAATTTGCCTCAAATCCAGGCCAGCTGCCCTTGTGCCTGCCCGCGCCCGGCCAGTATGGTTGCCGCAGCTATTTCAGGAGCCTGAGGCATGGAAATTCAGAAGGTTGGAGTGATCGGCGCGGGTCAGATGGGCAACGGCATTGCCCATGTCATGGCGCTGGCCGGATACGAGGTCGTGCTGAATGACGTCAGCCAGCAGGCGCTGGATGCTGCGCTGAGCCTCATCCACAAGAACATGGAGCGCCAGGCCAGCAAGGGCAAGATTTCCGAAGCCGACGTGAAGGCGGCGCTGGCGCGCATCGTGCCGTCGCTGAAGCTGGCAGACGTGGGCGCAACCGATCTGGTGATCGAGGCCGCAACCGAGCGGGAGACTGTGAAGCAGGCCATTTTTGAGGACCTGCAGCCGCATCTGCAGCCGCATACGATCCTGACTTCCAACACCTCCTCGATCTCGATCACGAGGCTGGCCAGCCGCACCGACCGGCCTGAGCGGTTCATGGGCTTCCATTTCATGAACCCGGTGCCGGTGATGCAGCTGGTGGAGCTGATCCGCGGCATCGCCACTGATGAGCCGACCTTCAAGGCGTGCCAGGACGTGGTGGCGCGGTTGGGCAAAACCTCCGCCAGCGCAGAAGATTTTCCTGCCTTCATCGTCAACCGGATCCTGATGCCGATGATCAACGAGGCGGTTTATACGCTGTATGAGGGCGTCGGATCGGTGAAGTCGATCGACGAATCGATGAAGCTGGGTGCAAACCACCCGATGGGGCCGCTGGAGCTGGCGGATTTCATCGGGCTGGACACCTGCCTGGCGATCATGAACGTGCTGCATGACGGGCTGGCGGATACCAAGTACCGGCCCTGCCCGCTGCTGACCAAATATGTCGAAGCCGGCTGGCTGGGCCGCAAGACCCAGCGCGGGTTCTATGACTACCGCGGCGAAACCCCGGTGCCGACGCGCTGAAACTGACCGGCGGAAGGGGGCGCTGCCCCCTCTTGGCCTCGCGGCCATTTCACCCCCGGGATATTTTCAGCCAGATGAAGAAACGGATCGGGCTCAGCCCTGCTTGCCGAGGCTCAGCGTGTGCTCGCGCAGCCAGGCCATGAACCCGCGCGGATCGGTTTGCAGCTGCGCCATCTGCTCATCGGTCAGCGGCTTGCCGACCACTGGCGCCTGAGGCTTGTTGCAGGAGCGGACGATTTCATGCAGCAGAAGGCCCTGGCGCAGGATCGGGGAAACCTGGCAGGCGATCTGATACCAGCGCGAGTTCGAGCCAGGATAAAAGATCGGCACCACCCGGGCACCGGAGCGGCGGATCAGCTGGGCGGTGAACACGTTCCATTCGCGCTCGACCGCAGGGCCGAACCAGCTGTCTGACGACATCACCACACCCGAAGGGAAGAGGGCCACGGCGCCGCCCTCCTTGAGGTAGGCCATGGTTTTGGCGCGCATATCGACCATCTTGCGCTGTGCTTCGGGGTCATGCGGGAAGGGCACCGGGATCATGAAGGAGGTCGCGGCCTCATCCAGGCCGGTCAGCACTGAGCGGGTCAGAATGCGGTAGTCCGTGCGGCGGCGGCCGATCAGGTCGGCAAAGATCATGCCGTCCACCATCCCGTGCGGATGGTTGGCGACAATCACCACCGGGCCGTCTGCAGGAATGTTGTCGATCTGCTCCTGCGGGGTCTGCAGGTCGATGCCCATGGTGTTGAGCGCGCCGCGCCAGAACTTCTGGCCGCGGTATTCGGCGTTGTTCTTCTCGAACTTGTTGACCATGCGCAGGATCGTCAGCTTGCCGGTCAGCCATTCGATGGTCTTGATCGCCAACGAGGTCCAGCGGTCGTCAAAGGAGTTGGCATAGGTCAGCGTGCGGCGGTCATAAACCTCGCCCGTTGTCTGCTCAGCGGTTTCCGGCGCGATGCCGGTCTTCCTGTCTTGTGCGGTGTCCGCCAATGTGCTTCTTCCCGTTCCGCCGCCGGCGCGGGGCCTAGTAGCCCTCGCCGAACTTGTCGGCCACCAGAGCCTCCAGCGCATGCGCAAGCGCTTCAGCATCGGGCCCCGAAGTCTCGACGTCAATAGTCGTTCCTTTCGAGGCTGCCAACATCAAAAGGCCCATAATACTGTCGCCAGAGGCCGACATTCCGTCCTTCAGCACCTCTGCCGTGGCGTCAAACGCTTCGACCACCTCCACCAGCTTGGCGGAGGCGCGGGCGTGCAGCCCTTTTTCATTGATGATTTTCAGCGTCTTCAGAGCCATTTAATGTGCCTGCTCCCCGTCAGGGTTTACGTTCTGGGCGTTGATGTACTTGCGCCCGGCCTCCATCGCCTGCCGCACCGCGTCGGCAACCGGAAGGTGGCGGGATTTTGCCAGTTTGATCAGCATCGGAAGATTGGCGCCGTAAAGAATCCGGCGGTCTGCGGGCGCGCAGGCCTTGAGGCTGAGGTTCGAGGGCGAGCCGCCGAAGAGGTCGGTCACCACCACAACGCCGCCGCCGCTGTCCACCTTGTTAGCTGCCGCGCAAATCTCATCCTGCTTGGCGGCGCGGTCATCCTCCGGGCCGATGGCGATGGCCATCAGGCTGGGCTGCGGACCCACAACGTGTTCCACTGCGGCAAGGTATTCCTTTGCCAGTCCGCCATGCGCTACGATCACTATCCCGATCAACCCGGCCTCTCACTTCTTTTGCTGGCCTTGCAGCTCGCGGTGTCTAATTGACACTTGCAAGCCGTCCTCTGCAAGGGCCTTGGCCAGGGTTTGTGCCATTGCCACCGATCTGTGCTGGCCGCCGGTGCAGCCAAAGGCGATGGAGAAGTGCGATTTGCCTTCCTCGCGGTAGGCCGGCAGCAGCAGCCGGGTAAGGTCCAGCACCCGGTCGAAAAACGGCTGGAACCGGGGATCTGCGCGGACATAGTCCTGCACTGCCGGGTCCTGGCCGTTCAGCGCGCGCAGGTCCGGCTCCCAATAGGGGTTGGCCAGAAAACGGCAGTCGAACACCATGTCGATGCCATGCGGCATGCCGCGCTTGTAGGAGAAGCTTTGCACCGACAGCGCCAGGGTGCGGCCGCCCGGGGCAAACCAGCGCTCGATCTCGGCTTTCAGCTGGTGGACATTCATGTCCGAGGTTTCCAGCAGAATGTCAGCCCGGTCGCGGATCGGCGCCATAAGATCCAGTTCGCGGCGCACGCCTTCACCCGGAGATTCGGCCGGTGCCAGCGGGTGGCGGCGGCGGGTTTCAGAGTACCGGCGCAGGAGCACGTCCGGCTGCGCATCGAGATAGAGCACGGTCAGCTCCAGCTCGCGGCGGCCTGACAGCATGTCGATCACGTCCAAGAGCGCGCGCGGCGAGAAGTCCCGGTTGCGGCTGTCCAGCCCCAGCGCCATCGGGCGCGGTGCGGCGGCGGCGTCGAACAGGCCCGGCAGCAGCCGCAGCGGCAGGTTGTCGATTGCCTCGAACCCGAGATCCTCCAGCACATTGATCGCGGTGGTGCGGCCCGCGCCGGAGGGGCCGGTGACCAGCACCGCCGGGACCGCCTGTTTGTTCTGTTCAGGCATCCGGGTCCAGCGCCCCGCATCTGAGGTATTGCATCAGCGCCGGGGCAAAATGGGCGCCATCAACCCGTTTCACACGCGCCACCTCCTGCCCCAGAAGCAAAGTAGTGTGGCGCACCGGTAGGCGTTCGGTCTCCGCCTCGTCCAGGTCTACCAGCGCCGTCACCGGCACCGGGCTGCGGATCTGCGCCTGCAGCAGCCCCATGTAGCGGGCCTCGATCAGCCCGCGGATCGGTTCCGGCGCGCTTGCGACCAGTTCGCCGTGCAAGAGCTGCACCAGCACCCGGTCGTCGGCCACCAGCTGGGCGCCGAAGGCCATCAGCTGCAGCGCCAGCGCCGATTTGCCCTGGCCTGAGATGCCGGTGATCAAAAGCCCCTGCCCCTCCAGCGCAACACAGGAGGCATGCAGGATGAGGCTTTGCGGTTCAGACATGAGCGGCACCGGTTTCAGACAGGCAAGCCTACCACAAATCGCGCACCAAGCGGCTCAGAAGTGACGTCAGCCTCGGTCGGGCGGATGTTTTCGGCCCAGATCACGCCGCCATGCGCCTCGACGATCTGCTTGGAGATCGCCAGGCCAAGGCCGGAGTTGTTGCCGAAGTGCTCCACCGGGCGCTGCGAGTAGAAGCGTTTGAAGATCTTGGAAAGCGCCTGATCGGGGATGCCGGGGCCGGTGTCCTCGACCACGATCAGCACCCGGTTGGCGCGGCGGCGCGCCCAGACGCGGATGGCGTCGCCTTCCTCGCAGAAGGAGATCGCGTTGGTGATCAGATTGACAAAGACCTGCGCCAGACGCGCCTCCAGCCCCTGCAGCAGAACCGGCTGGGCGGGCAGATCAGTGATGTAGTCGATGCTTTTGGCGCGGGCGTCCTCGCCCAGGTACTGATTGAGGTTGCCGAGCATGGACAGAAGGTCGAATTCTTCCTCTTCTTCCTTGACCAGTTCGGCATCCAGCCGCGAGGCGTTGGAGATGTCGCTCACCAGCCGGTCGAGACGGCGCACGTCGTGTTCAATCACCTCCAGCAGCTTTTGCCGCTGGTCGTCCCGTTTGACCATGCGCAGGGTGCCAACCGCGGATTGCAGGCTGGCGAGCGGGTTCTTGATCTCATGCGCCACATCCGCGGCGAACTGCTCGTTGCTGTCGATGCGGGAGTAGAGCGCCTTGACCATGCCGCGCAGGGCCCGGCTGAGGCGGCCGATCTCATCGGGGCGGGCGGAGAGGTCCGGGATCCGGATCCGGCCCGGGTTGGATTTACGGCTGCCACGGTCGCGGCCCAGTTCAGCCGCCTCCGCCAGGTCAGCCAGCGGATTGGCGATGGTCGAGGCCAGCACCAGGCTGAGACCGACAGAGACCAGGAGCGCCACGATGAACATCTGCAGCACCCGCTCCTGTTCGCTGCGCACCAGCGCGTCCACTTCGCCGGTGGGCGACGCCAGGGCGATCACACCTACGGCGGTGCCGTTGTGCATGATCGGGGTCGCGGCGGAGATCACCCGGCTGCCGCTGGTGTCCACCACTGTTTCAACGCCGGTGCCGCCGTTCATCGCCCGGTCCACCAGCCCGCCAAGACGGTCCTCCAACGAGGGGCCGGAGACAGGCGCCTGCTGCTCAGCCCCGCCGGCCAGCCCCCAAAGCCTGGAAAGCGCATCGCTGATCAGGGTGCGGCGTTCACCGCTGTCGTTCAGGACGTTCAGCGCATCGCTCCGGTTGACACCCTTGATGCTGGAAATGAGGTTTCCGGTGGTGTCGAAGACAAAGGCCTCCACCCCGCCGCGCAGGCTGAGGCCTGCCAGCGTGTCTTCCACCTGGATGCCGTCACCGGCGGCAAAACTGACAGCGCCGGCGGCAGGCATCTCTGCCTCGAACACGTCGGCGGCCAGCATCGCCTCGGACACCAGGGCGCCGGCGCGCTGCTGCACCAGGCTGTGACGCGTGGAGTTCAGGTACAGGATACCCGCAACCATGATGGTCAGCGCGATCAGGTTGAAGGTGATGATCCTGCGGGTCAGCGGCGAACCCTTAAGCGGCAGGAAGCCGCGGCGGGCACGCTTGACCTGCATCTCCCGCGTGACCGACTGGTCCGGGGTGACCCAGTCCTCGCCCAAGACCACATCGCCATCCTGTTGGCGTTGCATAACACTGGTATCGCGCATCCGCGCCACTCCCCTGGCCCCGGGGGCACAAGGCCCCGCTTGGATAGGCCGCTTACTCTTCGTTGTACCGGTAACCGATGCCATAGAGGGTTTCGATTGCCGCGAAATCCGAATCCGCGCTGCGCATCTTCTTGCGCAGGCGCTTGATGTGGCTGTCGATGGTGCGGTCGTCCACATAGACCTGATCATCATAGGCGACATCCATCAGCTGGTCGCGGCTTTTGACAAAGCCGGGCCGCTGGGCCAGCGCCTGCAGCAGCAGGAATTCGGTCACCGTCAGCGACACGTCCTTGCCCTTCCAGCTGACCGCGTGGCGCAGCGGATCCATCCGCAGGTTGCCGCGTTCCATCACCTTGGCCTCAGGCGACGCGGTGCCCTCGGCGTCGCTGCTGATGGCCTCCTGCCGGCGCAACAGCGCCCGGATGCGTTCCACCAGCAGGCGCTGCGAAAACGGTTTTTTGACGTAGTCGTCGGCGCCCATGCGCAGGCCCAGCACCTCGTCGATCTCATCATCCTTGGAGGTGAGGAAGATCACCGGCATCTGGGATTTCTGGCGCAGCCGCTGCAGCAGGTCCATGCCATCCATGCGCGGCATCTTGATGTCCAGCACCGCCATATCCGGCAGTTTCTTGTTGAAGGCATCCAATGCGGCCTGCCCGTCATTATATGTTTCGACCTCGAAGCCCTCGGCCTCGAGCGTCATGGAAACGGATGTCAGGATGTTCCTGTCATCGTCAACCAAAGCAATCTTCGACATCGGAATTGCCCCTAATCTGCTCTGTTATGTTTTGTTTTTACCATGTTCATCGCCGTTCTGGTGCGCCGAATCAATCCCATTTGAAGAATCGGGGCCATCTTTGGACACAATTGGGGCAAAAATACCTTAGCGTTCGCTGAACAGACGGGCACTTGCCGCGGCGCAGAACAATGGTTGCGCTAAACATCGCCTTGATGGCGCTAACTGGTTGAAACCGGCCTGTTCACCGCCCGAAACGCCATGTTAAGACCGCGCCACCGGCAGCGATGCCGTTTCTATTGCCCCACTGGCGCAGCCGCGCAGCCTGCGTGCCGCCCGCGCCGCCACAGGAGAAAAAACGCATGACATCTGGACGGGTTAACCCGCAATTCCGCCTCGAGGATCAGGGCATCGAGGGTCTGGGCAATGTCTATTACAACTTCATGGAGCCGGCGCTGATCGAAGCCGCGCTGAAGCGCGGCGAAGGCACGCTGGGCAATGGCGGCGCCTTCCTGGTCACCACCGGCAAATTCACCGGCCGGTCGCCCAAGGATAAACATGTCGTGAAATCCGACAGCGTGCGCGACACCATCTGGTGGGACAACAACGCGGCGATGAGCGCCGAGGGTTTTGATGCGCTCTATGCCGACATGCTGGAGCACATGAAGGGCAAGGACTACTACGTCCAGGATCTGGTCGGCGGTGCCGACCCGGCGCATGCGATCAACGTCCGCATGGTAACTGAGCTGGCCTGGCACAACCTGTTCATCCGCACCATGCTGCGCCGTCCCGACCGCGAAGACCTGGATGATTTCATCGCCGACTTCACCGTCATCAACTGCCCGAGCTTCCAGGCCGACCCCAAGAAGCACGACTGCCGCAGCGAGACCATCATCGCGATGAACTTCGACCGCAAGATGATCCTGATCGGCGGCACCGAATATGCAGGCGAAAACAAGAAATCGGTATTCACCCTGCTGAACTACCTGCTGCCGGAAAAAGGCATCATGCCGATGCATTGCTCCGCCAACCACGCCAAGGGCAACCCGGTCGATACCGCCGTGTTCTTTGGCCTCTCGGGCACCGGCAAGACCACCCTCTCTGCTGACCCGGACCGGGTTCTGATCGGCGATGACGAGCACGGCTGGGCCGACAACGGCACCTTCAACTTTGAAGGCGGCTGCTATGCCAAGACCATCAACCTGAATGCCGAGGCAGAGCCGGAAATCTACGCCACCACCTCCAAGTTCGGCACCGTGATCGAGAACATGGTGTTCGATCCGGAAACCAAGGAACTGGATTTCAACGACGACAGCCTGACCGCCAACATGCGCTGCGCCTATCCGCTGCATTACATCTCCAATGCATCGGCCAGCGCCCGCGGCGGCCACCCGAAGAACATCATCATGCTGACCTGCGATGCCTTCGGCGTGCTGCCTCCGATCGCGCGGCTGACCCCGGCGCAGGCGATGTACCACTTCCTGTCCGGGTTCACCTCCAAGGTGGCAGGGACCGAGCGCGGCGTGACCGAGCCGGAACCGACCTTCTCCACCTGCTTTGGCGCGCCCTTCATGCCGCGCCGCCCGGAGGTTTACGGCAACCTCCTGCGCGAGAAAATCGCCCAGCACGGCGCGACCTGCTGGCTGGTGAACACCGGCTGGACCGGCGGCGCCTATGGCACCGGCTCGCGCATGCCGATCAAGGCAACCCGCGCGCTGCTGACAGCGGCGCTGGACGGCTCGCTGGCGGATGCGGAATTCCGCAAGGACGTGAACTTCGGCTTTGACGTGCCGGTCAACGTGCCGGGCGTGCCGGAACTGCTGCTGGATCCGCGCCGCACCTGGGACGACAAGGACGCCTATGACACCCAGGCGGCCAAGCTGGTGCAGATGTTCTCTGACAACTTCGAGCAGTACCTGCCGTTCATCGACGAGGACGTGAAAGCCGCCGCCATCGGCTGACGCTTTCCGCTTTCGAAACAGAAAACCCGGCCAATGGCCGGGTTTTTTTGTTTGGGGTGCTGATACCGGTCAGACAGTCAGGCTTCCAGTCACCATGTCCCGCACCTTGACCGCGTAGCGGTCCGTCATGCCAGAGACGAAATCCGCCAGCGAATGCATGGCGGTATAGGCATCCTCCACTCCGCGCAGGTCGAGGTCCACTGCGCGGATCAGCTGCGCCCAGTGAGAATGCTGCTTGGCCAGCACTGCCTGATCCCAGCCGCAGGCGGCAAGATCGGTGTAAAGCTCATGAAAGTGGCCGAGGATGCAGTGCAGCACCTGGCGGCCCGCAACCTCCAGTTCTGTCTTGCGGCGCGCGGCAAAGATGCGTTCCACCGACAGGCGCTGCAGTTCGGCAAAGGCGTCCGCCTTGGATGAAGCGCCGATCAGGTCGCCGTCGAACTCGCCGCTCATGATGGCGTCGTAATTGTCGAGGAATGCCTGCACCGCGGCGCTGGTGGCGGCACCGATGGAGAGCGCGCGCAGCAGGGCGACACGCTCACCCAGCGGCATCGCGGCGTCTTCCTCGCGGTTGCGCTTGCCGGTGATGTCTTCCAGCACCGCAGCCACATCGGCGCGGTCCAGATCGCCCACTGCACCTGCGTCCTCGATATCCATGATCCGGTAGCAGATGTCATCGGCGGCCTCGACCAGGAAGGCGAGCGGGTGGCGGCGGTACCAGCCTGCGCTTTCGCGGATCATGCCGGTGGCGCTGCAGATTTCATCGAGCAGCGCCGTGTCGGAAGCAAAGACGCCGAATTTCTTGAGGCCTGCATATGGCGCCGGGCCGTCGCCGCAAACGGCATCGCGCACCTGGCGAGTGCAGGGGTATTTCAGGAAGGCACCCAGCGTCGCATAGCTGAGCCGCATGCCGCCCTCGCGCCGGGCCATTTCCAGCCGCCCGGCGATGCGCAAACCTTGCGCGTTGCCCTCGAAATGCGCGAACTCGGCCTGGCGGTCTGCCGGGATCCGGGCGGCCAGCCCTGCGCCTGCCTTGAACTGCGCGGCGAACCAGCCGCCGATGCTGTCCTCGCCGGAATGGCCAAATGGCGGGTTGCCGATGTCGTGGAGCAGGCAAGCGGATTGCACATGGCCGGCAATGCGCAAGACCTGATCCGGGTTGATGCGTCCTTCCTTCAGCAAAGCCTGGCCGACACTAGAGCCCAGCGAGCGCCCGACGCTGCAAGTCTCCATGCTGTGGATCATCCGGTGATGCACATGGTCGTGGCTGTAGAGCGGATGCACCTGGGTTTTCTGTGCCAGCCGCCGGAACGGCTCAGAGAACAGGATGCGGTCATAGTCCTGCAAATAGGCCTCGCGCCCCGGGGCCTCGGGATACTCCGGCCGGCACAGCCGCCCCGGGTTCAGCAGCCTGTTCCACTCCATCGCCATGTGCCTGCTCCTTTGCCTGTCTGAAGGCGGTTAAACGGGAGGCGGCAGGGAATTGCAAACGCTTCAGTGCGGTTTGATCCCCGCAGGCTCCAGCTTGTGCTCCGGCTCCACGTGAATCACCACTTGCGCCTCCGGCAAGGCGTCCCGGAGGGCAATCTCGATCAGGTCGCAGATGCCATGCGAGGCCCGCACCGTCATGGCTCCATCCACCACCAAATGAAACTCGATAAACAGCGCGCGGCCTGCCCGGCGGGTCTTGAGGCCATGCACCTGCAGCGCGCCTGCCGCCATGCGTTGGATTACCGCCTCGATTTTCCGGCGCTCCTCTTCCGGTGCGGCGGTGTCCATCAGTCCGTTCACGGATGCGGCGATCACCAGCCAGCCTTCGCGCAGGATGTTGACGCCGACCAGCAGCGCCAAGAGCGGGTCAAGCACCGCCCAGCCGGTGGCAAGCGCCAGCACCAGCCCGGCCAGCACACCGGCAGAGGTCCAGACGTCGCTCATCAGGTGGCGTCCGCCGGCCGACAGCGCCGGTGATTTCAACCGCCCGCCTGCGCGCAGCAGCACCCGCGCCCAGGCCAGGTTCACCAGCATCGCCAAACCGTTGACCACCATGCCGGCAGCCCCCCAGCCAGGATCGCCTGCGCGGGCCAGCGCGCTGAAAGCCTCATGCAGGATCACCAGGGCCGCAATCACGATCAGGATGCCCTCGATCACGGCTGAGAAGTATTCGGCCTTGTGGTGGCCGTAGGGGTGGCCTGCGTCCGGAGGCCGCTGGGCATAGCGCACCGCAAACCAGGCCATCACCGCGCCGCCGATGTTCACCAGCGATTCCAGCGCATCCGACAGAAGCGCCACGGAGCCGGTCATTTGCCAGGCGGCCACCTTCAGCGCCATCACTGCCAAAGCGATAAGGATGGAGCCGGTTGCCAGCTGTTCTGCACTGAGCCGTTGCTGCATGCTGCCCTGCCCGCCCATTACATCAGAACGCCGCGGCGCAGCAGGTTCAAACCGGCGATCAGCAGAACCACCAGAGTTGCGCGGCGGAACAGCACCTGATCGATCCGGTCATGCAACTGCCCGCCGATCCACATGCCCGCCACCGCCGGCACGATCAGCGCCAGCGAAAAGGGCGCGGTCTCAGCCCGGATTACGCCGGACCCGATGTGCGCCACCAGCAGCGCCACCGCGCCAAGGCCGTAGATCACCCCCTGCACCCGGATCTGTTCGGTTTTCTCAGTGTTCAGAGCGGTCAGGTAAGCCACGGTTGGCGGTCCCCAGACACCGGACACACCGCCGATCAAGCCCGCAATGCCCCCCACCATCGCCTCGCTGCGGCGGGAGGGATTGGCGTTGGTGAATGTCTTGCCCATCAGCTGGATGCAGGCAAAGACAGTGACCGGCAGGCCAATCACCAGCAGCAGCGCCTGCTGCGGAAGCAGCCGCACCATCTGGGCGCTGAGCAGCAGGCAGACCAGGCCGATCAGCAGAAACACGTGGAACTTGCGGATCGATGCCATGGCCGCCGCAGGCCCCTGCCGCAGGGCTTGCATGCCGTTTGTCACCAAGGTGGGCAGAACCAGCCCGGCCAGCGCCAAGTCCGGCGCCAGAAACATGCTGAGGCCGGAAATGAAGATCATCGGCATGGCAAAGCCCACCAGGCCTTTGACGGTGCCCGCCAGCAGCGCGATGCCAAAGGCCGCTGCCAGCTCTGCCGGGGAAAGAAGCGAAAACAATGCGGTCATCCTTCCGCTCTACCACATCCGCAGCGTGCTGCACGGGCAAAATCAACACGCAAGATTTGATCCAAACGACGCACCCGTGAGTATTTTTGTTGCGCTGCACCTGCAAAATGATTTACCACCGGGCGACCGAAGAAGGATCTGATTCATGGCCCACGACGGACAGGACTTGCATATGAAACCGACTCTCATTCCCGACCTGCTGGCGCTGACCGGCGCCGCGCTGGAACCGCTGGACCAGCTGCTTGAGGCCGCGCGCGCCTCTGTCAAGGATATGGTGAGCAGCGACGGCCGTGTGTCCGGAAAGCTGATCGAGGAAAACCAGGTGGCAGCGCATGGTCTGTCCTGGCTTGCCACTTACGTTTACTCGCTGCGCCAGATGCAGAAATGGGCTGAAAAGCTGCAGGCTGAGGGCAAGTTCGGCGAGATGGAGCAGCTGCTGCACCAGATCGGTTTTGGCGAATACCTGTGGCAGGTCTACGGCGGCATCCAGATGAACCAGGGCGAGATCATCCGCCTGCAGGATCTGGGCCTTTCTCAGGATGCCCAGCGTGCGCTGATGGTGCCTGCGGTGATGACGCTCTGCGAGCAGGGCAACAGCCAGACCGCCCGCTCCCGTCTGGTGGAGCTGATGGAGGAACAGGCCGGTTCCACCATGTTCGGCGCCTCCGGCCTGGAGGAAGAGCTGGAAATGATCCGCGACCAGTTCCGCCGCTATGCGGTGGAGAAGGTCGAGCCGAATGCCCATGACTGGCACCTGAAGGATGAGCTGATCCCGATGGAAGTCATAGAGGAACTGGCGGAGATGGGCGTCTTCGGGCTGACCATCCCGGAGGAATACGGCGGGTTCGGCCTGTCCAAGGCCTCCATGGTGGTGGTCTCCGAAGAACTGTCGCGCGGCTATATCGGCGTCGGCTCGCTGGGCACCCGCTCTGAGATTGCGGCGGAGCTGATCCTCTGCGGCGGCACCGAGGAGCAGAAAGCCAACTGGCTGCCGAAACTGGCCAGCGCCGAGATCCTGCCCACTGCAGTTTTCACCGAGCCAAACACCGGCTCCGACCTCGGCTCCCTGCGGACCCGCGCGGTCAAGGACGAGAACGGCGATTACAAGATCACTGGCAACAAGACCTGGATCACCCACGCCGCCCGCACTCATGTGATGACCTTGCTGGCGCGTACCGATCCGAACACCACCGACCACCGCGGGCTGTCGATGTTCCTGGCGGAAAAGACCCCGGGCACCGACGAGGCCCCCTTCCCCACCCCTGGTATGACCGGCGGTGAGATCGAGGTGCTGGGCTACCGTGGCATGAAGGAATACGAGCTGGGCTTCGACAATTTCCACGTGAAGCAGGAAAACCTGCTGGGCGGCGCGGAGAACAAGGGCTTCAAGCAGCTGATGGAGACCTTTGAATCGGCCCGCATCCAGACCGCGGCCCGCGCCATCGGTGTGGCCCAATCGGCGCTGGACATCGCCATGCAATACGCGCAGGAGCGCAAGCAATTCGGCAAATCGCTGATCAACTTCCCGCGCGTTTCCGGCAAGCTGGCGATGATGGCGGTGGAGATCATGATCGCCCGGCAGCTGACGTATTTCTCGGCCTGGGAAAAAGACCACGGCCACCGCTGCGATCTCGAGGCCGGCATGGCCAAGCTCTTGGGCGCACGGGTTGCCTGGGCGGCGGCCGACAATGGCTTGCAGATCCACGGCGGCAACGGTTTTGCGATGGAATACAAGATCTCCCGCGTGCTGTGCGATGCCCGCATTCTGAACATTTTCGAGGGCGCCGCCGAGATCCAGGCCCAGGTCATCGCCCGCCGCCTGCTGGGCTGACCGCTGACAGAGACCACCGCAGGGGAGCAATCCCTTCCTTGCCCGGCGTTCGCGCCGGGCATTTTTGTCCGGATCCTCGTTTTCTGCGTCCGGTCCGCAACCTTTGCGCAAAATAAATCTGTTTCCGATTCAGGTTATTCGCAGCCGGGCAAAACCCGTTTAACAAGGGTGTATGACTTTCCTTCGCTGCCTGCTTCTGCCCATTCTGTTTCTGCTGTCCGCTTGCGGCGATGCTGTGCCGGAAGGCCAGTCCGCACGTATCCTTGCGATGGGGGATTCCCTTCTGGCCTGGCACAGCCTTGCAGGCAAATCCATTTCGGACACGGTGTCGCGGGAATTGCAGGAACCGGTGGTGGACCGCTCGGTCTCAGCCGCGCGGATCCTCTACAAGCTGCCGGTTTCCGGTGCTGCGGGCATGAACATCGGCAAGCAGTACACCCCCGGCGAATGGGACTGGGTGATCGTGAACGGCGGCGGCAACGACCTGTGGCTCGGCTGCGGCTGCTTTGCCTGCGACCGCAAGATGAACCGGCTGATTTCCTCCGACGGGCGCACGGGCGCAATTCCGGCGATGCTGATCGGACTGCGCGAAACGGGAGCCAAGGTGATCTACGTAGGCTATCTGCGCAGCCCCGGAGTAGGATCACTGATCGAGCATTGCCGGGACGAAGGCAACGAGCTGGAAGCCCGCATCACCCGGCTGGCATCGCAAGAGGAGGGTATCTTCTTCCTGTCGAACAAGGACCTGGTGCCCTATGGCGACCGCTCCTACCACGCAGCCGACATGATCCACCCGTCGGTCAAGGCAAGCCACGAAATCGGCCGCAAGGTCGCGCAGATCATCCAGGAAAACTGAAACGGCAAGCTCCCGCCCCCTTGGCTGCGCATTCACAGAATGCGCGCACGGCGTTGGAGCTGGCGCCGTTGCTAGAGTGCGGCAGGCGCCGCGCCTTGGCGCGGCGCCGGGCCCAACGGACGCAAGGCATCTTCGATGCCGCTGCTGCGGCGGGCGGGAGCCTCCGCTGGCGCCTGCGGCCTTGCTCGGCCTCCCGCCCCGTTCCAAACTGCATGCAAACATCCTTTCGGAGGTCTCTATGCTGCGCGCCGTTCTGATTGCTTCCCTGCTGCTGCCAAGCGCCTGCACAAGTGATGAAACCCTGTCGGCCTATGGCGCCGCAGGCAACAAATGGCGGTTGCAAAGCATTGACGGCACCGCCTTTACCGCTGATGCCATCCTGACCTTTCCGGAACCGGGCGAGATCGCTGGTCAGGCGCCTTGCAACAGGTTTCTGGGCAGTCAGAACGCGCCCTATCCCTGGTTTGAAACCGGGCCGCTGGCGGTGACGCGCATGGCCTGCCCGGAGCTGGAGGCGGAGGCGGTTTTCCTGAAAGCGCTGCAGGAGATGACGCTGGCAGAGGTTGCCGGCGACGTGCTGATCCTCAGCAATGAGGCAGGGCGTGAAATGCTGTTCAAAGCCGGCGGCTGAGCAAATTCAGCAGCCGGGCCCGCGCCTCTGGCGGCGGGTGATTGCCCAGCGACGGGGCCAGATGCGTCTCCAGGAAATGCCCGGTCGTGCGCAGGGCCTGAACAATTTCCGCGTCTTCCGCATTGCCCAGGCCCAGCATCACTGGCGGCAGCGGCAGCAGACGGTCTGCCCAATCCCCGGCGCCGTCACGTGAAACAGCCCGGCCCGTTTTCGGTGAGACATAGGCCAGGCCGAAGCGGCTGCCGGTCACAGCACAGGCCGACAGGTCGAGGCCGAAGCCCATCTCCTCCAAGAGCGCCAGTTCCCAGCGCAAGTAGGCGAGCGGCCACAGATCTTCGTTGCCCAAAAGGTCCAGCAGCTGTTCGCTTCGGGTATAAAGACCGGCGTGCGGTTCGCGCTCCGGCAGGCAGAAGGACAACAGTGCCGTCACGGTATTGAGCCCGGCCAGAGCCAGCCGGCCGGAGAGGGCAGCGGCAGCACGGCTGCGCAGGGGTTCGGCCTGGTAGCTGCCCAGGTGATCTTCCAGCCGCGCCCGCCAGGTCACATCCAGCTGTGCGCCGGGCTGCAGGATTGGAGCCATCCGGCGGCCGGCGCCGCCGCGCACCACACCTGCGTGGCGCCCGTGTTCTTCGGTGAAGACGTCAATGATGGCCGAGCTTTCGCCATGGCGGCGCACCGAAAGCAATATGCCGTGATCACGCCATTCCAACACCTGACCTCCCTGTCCTGCGGCCCGCCCTACCAGAGCGCATTGCCGGATGGGCTGCAAGCGGGCGGATCATTCCAGACCGGGTTCGTCCAGCAGATGACGGCCCTGGCGGTCCTCCACCTCGATCACCCAGAGGTCAGGGTCGAAGTCGCGCTGGCGGCGGATGGAAGCGTCGACGTCCGTCTCTGCGCCTGCGGCCAGCTCATCCCATTTGCGGTTGCCGCTCATCAGGTCATAGGTGCGGTGAAATGCGCAGGCCTGGCCGTCCAGCGTGTTGAGCTTGACCAGCACCGCACCGGCGGTGTCGTCGCCATGGGAGGTTACAAAGGCCGGGATATCCTGGAACCGGAGACGGGCCAGGTAGGCATCAACCCAGAAGCGGGCAGTGAGGCGGGTCATGCCGCACCCTCGCCAGCGCCCGCGCTCAAGGCGAGTGCCTCCGGCGGGAGTATTTCTGCAAAGGTGAAAAGCATGGGCGGCGTCAATTGCCGTCTTTGAAGTCGAGGCCCATTTCGGAATAGCGCTCGGCCTCTTCCAGCCAGTTCGGGCGCACCTTCACCTGCAGGAACAGGTGCACCTTGCGGCCGAGAAACTCCTCCAGCTCAACGCGGGCGGCCTGGGACACGGATTTAATGGTCTCGCCGCGTTTGCCCAGCACGATGCCTTTGTGGCCGTCGCGGACCACATAGATGATCTGATCAACCCGGGCAGAGCCGTCCTTGCGCTCCTCCCATTTCTCGGTCTCGACAGTCAGCTGGTAGGGCAGCTCCTGGTGCAGGCGCAGGGTCAGCTTCTCGCGGGTCATCTCCGCCGCGATCATCCGCATCGGCAGATCGGCGATCTGGTCCTCAGGGTAGAGCCAGGGGCTCTCCGGCAGCTTGCCCGCCAGCCACTGGCGCAGATCGTCGACGCCATGACCGCGTTCAGCCGAGATCATGAAGGTTTCGGCAAATGTGTAGCGGCTGTTCAGATCCTGCGTAAGGCTCAGCAGTTTTTCAGCCGGCACCTTGTCGATCTTGTTGATTGCCAGCGCCACTGTGCGGCCCTCGCCGATCTCGGCAAGACCTTCGAGGATGGTTTCGACCCCTTCGGTGATGCCCCGGTGGGCCTCCACCATCAGCACAACAACATCAGCATCCGCAGCGCCGCCCCAAGCGGCGGCGACCATCGCGCGGTCCAGTCGGCGGCGGGGTTTGAACAGGCCCGGCGTGTCGACAAACACCAGCTGCGCGTCGCCCTCCATCGCCACACCGCGGATGCGGGCGCGGGTGGTTTGCACCTTGTGGGTCACGATCGAGACCTTGGCCCCGACCATGCGGTTCAGAAGGGTGGATTTGCCCGCGTTGGGCTCTCCGATCAGGGCAACGAATCCGGCGCGTGTGGTCATCTGTACTGGTCCTGTTTGCAGATCAGTGCCTCTACAGGAATTTACCCACAGGGGCCAGAGGCGTTTTCGGCGGGTTTAGAGCGTGTTCAGTTTCATTGGTTTCATCAGGCAACGAAAACGCGTTCGAGCGAAGGCGGGAAACAGCTTTTTCGTTTCCGATTGAACTGAACACGCTCTCGCCAGCGTTGAGGACTGTTCCAGCACAGGCTGGGTGCCAGCGCGGCTGGAGTTTTCAGTTTCCTGCCAAGACCTGTTGGACCTTTCTGCAGCTGCGCGCCCGCCTGCAAGCCCGTGTCAGTCAACGAAACAAATCTGCCTCAAGCAACCAGGTGATGATGGCCTCGATCCGGTCCACGCCTCGCATGTCAGAGTGACGAAGAAGCCAGACATCACGCGCCATGCCGGGCATGGCCGATGCGGGCTGAAGCTCGATCAAGCGCGATTCCCGGCGAGCGGCCGCTACAGGTAACACAGCGCGCAACGGTGCCGCCAAGCAAGCTTCAAAGGCGGTTTCCAGATCGTGCACCTGAATCTGAGAGCGCGGCCCATTGGTCTGACGCGCCAGTGTTTCCGTCCAGGCGGCTTGGGGGAGATGTGCCGCAACCGGGTCATAGACAAGCCAAGGGCGGTCTTCGGGGGCGATTTCCAGAGCGTCTCTGGCTGTGAAGGCAGAGAACGTCACACATCCCATCTTCTGCGCCAGAACCGCATTACCGCCTTCGCGTGGCTCGCCGAAACGCAGGGCCAGATCCACCTCGCGTCTGGTCAGGCTGAGGTTTTGGCTGTCTGGAATCAAGCTGATGTTCAGGCCGGGGTGACGAGTGGAATATTCTGCCAGACATGGCGCAAGCAGGCGGTTCAATAGAAACGGCACCGCAGTCAGGCGGACGGTACCGCGGAGTTGCGTATCCTTGCCAAGCAACGCCTGTGCCGCATGAACGTGCTGCTCCATTTGCTCGGCGTGCTCTGCAAGGTGCTGGCCGGTTTGCGTAAGCTGGCTGAGACCGGATTGGCTCCGATTTATCAAATGGGCTCCTGCCCGTTTTTCCAGTCCCTTGATCCGGCGTGACACCGTGGTGGCATCAAGACCCATAATATCAGCTGCACCGGCGAGGCTTTCGGCCCGCGCAATTGCGAGCAAAAAACGTAAATCGTCCCAATTCATCTGCTGCATAGATGCAGTTTATACCGGCAAATTTGAGCGTTGAGAATGCATTTTTGCTGCAGCAAACTCGACCTGTTCAAAACGGAGGCAAGTATGCTCTACGCAATCCACTTTCATGACAACATTGATGCAGACCCTGGCATTCGCCCGTTTTTCATGCAGCAACACCTCGCATTTCTAAGCGAGAACAAGAGCTTCGTTCGTGCCGCCGGGCCACTGAAGGAGGATGATGGCTCAGTGAAAAGCGGCCTCTGGCTGGTCGATGCCGAGACACTTGATCAGGCTTGGGCGTTGGTAAAAGCCGATCCTTTCTGGCCGACTGGTCTGCGTGACAAAGTAGAGATCAAGCACTGGGCGCAGGTCTTTGCAGGCGGGCATGCGCTTGTCTGACCTTGCCCTGTTCGCGGCACTGCCAGGCTGAGGATGGGCATTCTGCAGCCGCATCCTGTTTACGGCGGCTGCCGTTGCTCGTGCCGGGCAAATTGCCGTTGCGTCAGGCGGATGAGACCTGGTTTCCGACAACCCCGGCGACTGGGCCTTCCATTGCAATGTGAATGGTACAAAAGAACCGGACTGGCCGGCTGCATCCGAGTGGTCCGATGGATCAGCCGAGCTGTTCCAGCAGGGCCTTGGCAGCGGCCTGTTCAGCCTGCCGCTTGGAGCCTGCGGTGGCCTGCGCTTCGGTGCCGTCCTGCAGACGGGCAGCGATGGTGAAGACCGGCGCGTGGTCGGGGCCGCTGCGCGAAACCTCCACATAGGTGGGAACCTTCTGGCCGCGGGCCTGCGCCCATTCCTGCAGCGAGGTTTTGGCATCGCGCGCGTCGGTTTCAACGTGATGAATGCGGCTGCCCCAAAGGCGCAGGATCACCTCCGCCGCGGCATCAAAGCCCGCGTCCTTGTAGACCGCGGCAATCACCGCCTCCATCGCGTCGCCCAAGAGCGCCTGCTTGCGGCGGCCGCCGGACATCATCTCGGAGCGGCCCAGTTTCAGCACCGCGCCGAGGTCGATTTCCTTGGCGACGTCGGCGCAGGCTTCCTTGCGCACCAGCGCGTTGAAGCGCGGCGCCAGCTGGCCCTCGGTTGCGGTCTTGTCGTGCTCCAAAAGCGCGGTGGCCATCACAAGCCCCAGCACCCGGTCGCCCAGAAACTCCAGCCGCTGGTTGTCTTTGCGGGTCGAGGAAGACACCGACGCATGGGTCACAGCGCGCTGCAGCAGGTCGGGGCGGGCGAACTTGTGTCCGATCCGGTCTTCAAACGCGCGCAGTTCCTTGGACAGTTTCACTGGATCCCCTTGAAGAAGCGGTCGCTGCGCCAGGTCCAGAAGTAGAGCATCGAGCGCCCGGCGGAGGAGAACATGATCCGGTCGGCACGGCCGATCAGGTTTTCATACGGCACGAATCCAACCCCGCCCGCAGACTGCGGCAGCCGGCTGTCCGAGGAGTTGTCGCGGTTGTCGCCCATAAAGAAGTAATGGCCTTCGGGCACCTGGTAGACACTGGTGTGGTCAACGCCCTGGTTGGTGATGTTGAGCACGGTATGCTCATTGCCGCCGGGCAGGGTTTCGATCTGGCGCGACTTTTTGCAGATGGCGCCCTGGCCGACCGGCGCGTTCTCGCAGCGCGGCATCGAGCCTTGCGGGCCCTGGCGCTCCATCACTTCCTCAAAATCGCCTGCGTCCTGCAGCTTGACTGCTTCACCGTTGATGAAAAGCACACCGTTCTTCATCTGAATCTTGTCACCCGGCAGGCCGATCAGACGCTTGATGAAGTCGTTGCCATTGACAGGATGGCGGAACACCACCACGTCGCCGCGCTCCGGCTCGCCGCCGATCAGGCGGGTGTTGTCGCCGTCCAGGAAGCCGCAGATGTTTTTGGCATCAATGTTCACTCCGATCGCGGGCATGCGGATGCTGGGGCAGGAGGCGTAGGAATAGCCATAGGCCATCTTGTTCACGAACAGGAAATCCCCGATCAGCAGGGTTTCCTTCATCGATCCCGACGGAATCCAGAAAGGCTGAAAGAACAGGGTGCGGAAAACACCGGCGATCAGCAGTGCGTAGACAATGGTCTTGATCGTCTCGATGATCGAACTGCTGGTCTTTGCTTTGGCCGTCATCAGGCTCTCCGGTTTGGAAACAGGGTCCGGGGCTACATGCGGGCCTGAGGGGGGCAAGTCAAGTTCCGGCGGGCGATTCCGCAGGGTGCGCGGGGATTGGGCGTGCCTCGATCAGCACAAAGGCCTGCGCCCAGGGGTGATCATCGGTCAAAGTCACGTGAATCACGGCCTCATGGCCGGACGGGGTCATCTGCTCCAGACGTTCGGCGGCCCAGCCGGTCACATGCATCACCGGCTGTCCGGTGCGCAGATTAGTGACCGCCATATCCTTCCAGGCGATTCCCATGCGCAGGCCGGTCCCCAGCGCCTTGGAGCAGGCTTCCTTGGCGGCCCAGCGCTTGGCATAGGTGCCTGCCACGTCGCGGCGGCGCTCCGCCTTCCGCTGCTCTGTTTCCGTAAACACCCGGTTGCGGAACCGGTCGCCAAAGCGGTCCAGCGTACGTTGGATACGCTCAATATTGGCAAGGTCGGTTCCGATACCCAGGATCATTCTTCCAGCCGCTTCAGGCCCAATTTGATGCCATGGCCAAGGAACAGCCGGTTGACCATCAGGATGACTGCCAGCAGGAGCAGGAAGATCCCGGCAAGGTAGACGAAGGGAATTGTCTGCCGTGCCTCTGCCACCATCGGGCTGTTCCAGTAAAGCGGCAACTGGATGATGGTCAGCACCGCCACCACCCCGGTCATTGCCGCCGCACAAGCCCAAGCATCCCTGCCTGGCAGCGGTGCGCGGGTAGTCTGGGCAATGCGCATGCCTTCGACAACCGACGCTGCCATCGGCGGCAGCACCGTCGCCAGCCCGGCTGGCATTCCGATGCCGAACTGCGCCAGCAAAAACCCGGCCAGAAGCATCGCAACAGAGGCGCCCATCCACCAAAGCCCGTAACGGATCAGATTGACCTGCATCATCCCTGCTCCCGTGCGGCATCCATCAGACGGCGCATTTCCTGAACTGCAGGGGTCAGGCCGCGGAAGATTGCCTCGCCAATCAGGAAGTGGCCGATATTCAGCTCGCGCACCTCCGGGAAAGCAGCAACCGGCTGCACGCAGTCATAGGTAAGACCGTGGCCCGCGTGCACCTCCAGCCCCAGCGAGTGGGCATAGGCGGACATGTCCCGCAATGCCTCCAGTTCGCGGTCGCGGTCCCCGAACCGGCCTTCGGCGTGATAGTCGCAATAGGCGCCGGTGTGCAGTTCGATCACTTCGGCGCCAATGCGGTGGGCGGCGTCGATCTGTTTCCGGTCAGCGGCGATGAAGATCGACACACGGCAGCCGGCATCCCGCAACGGAGCGATGAAATGTGCAAGGCGATTTTCCTCGCGCGCCACTTCCAGCCCGCCTTCGGTGGTGCGCTCCTCACGCTTCTCCGGGACGATGCAGACCGCGTGCGGCTTGTGGCGCAGGGCGATCTTCTGCATTTCATCCGTCGCCGCCATCTCGAAATTCAACGGCACTGTCAGCGCCTCCATCAGCGCATCGATGTCCGTGTCCGTGATATGGCGGCGGTCCTCGCGCAGGTGCGCTGTGATCCCGTCAGCGCCCGCTTCCTCGGCCAGTTTGGCGGCGCGGACCGGGTCCGGATAGGCACCGCCGCGGGCGTTGCGCACGGTGGCCACATGGTCGATGTTCACGCCCAGGCGCAGCTGATGATCTGTCATGAGAGGTTACTCATCCGTCTGAAGTCAAAGCCTTGGCCCCGAGACTAGACGGACAGCCGGCAAGAGCAACCCTGCAGGCGATATTGGTACAATCCGGCGGCCCCGTTCACGTGCCGGTGTCGACCTCGGCGCGTTTCTTGATCGCCTCAAACTTGGCCTTGATCTTGGCCCGGCGGCGCTGCTGGTAAACCCTGATCACCGGCAGGCTGAGCAAGTAGCAGACCGTGGCAGCAACAACACCCGGGATGACGCCGCCAATCATGTAGGGATAGAACACCTCGTTGTAGAACAAGTGCAGGCCCTGCCAGTCGGCGGGTCGGTCCATGAACAAGGCGATCAGGTTGTCCTTCAAATCGCCGCCTGCGGCCAGAAACTTACCCACCAGGGATTTGTCGACTTCCTGGTCGAACTCGGTCCCCAACAGCCAGTGCCCGGTCTGCAGTGAGGCGACCCCGATTGGCACATAGGTCAGCGGGTTGCCGAAGAAGGTGGCGCTGAGCGACGCCAGGATATTGCCGTTCATCAGCCGTGCAATGAATGCGGCAACAAAGAAATGCAGCCCGTAGAAGGGTGTGAAGGTCGTGAACACCCCCGCCCAGATGCCGCGGGCGATGCGCTCAGGCGAATCGGGCAGGCGCCGGACACGGTGCTTTACATACAAGAACGCCCTGCCCCAGCCGCCGCGCGGCCAGAGGAAATCCGCCAGCGCCCGGAGGGGCGGACGTCTGTCCCGGCGCCTGAATACCAAAGCTGTGCGTCCTTCCCAGTTCCCGGCTCAGAGTTTCAGCGGCTTACCCCGGAAAATGGCGCTCTTCCGGCTTTTCCCGGAACCGCGCCACCGCGGCAACATCGCTTTCCGCCTCAAGCGTCAGCATCAGCGAGTGCAGCTGCTCCACATCCCGCAGCTCCACATTGATCATGAGCCGGTAAAAGTCTGGTTTCCTGTCTACAAATTCCAGGTCCGAAATATTGGCCTTTTTCTCACCGATCAATGTGCAAATACGCCCCAGCACGCCGGCGTCATTGCCAATGGTCAGCTCCAGCGTGGTGCCATAGGCAGCCGGGTGGGTACCGCTGTGCCACTGCACGTCCATCCAGCGTTCCGGCTGGTCCTCGAACTCGCCCAGCTTGTCGCAATCGGCAGCATGCACCACCACCCCGCGGCCGCGGTAGGTGATGCCGATGATGCGCTCGCCCGGAAGCGGCTGGCAGCAGGCCGCGCGCTCAAAGCTTTGGCCCGGTTCCAGGCCGATCACCGCACGGCGCGGGGAGATCTCGTCGCCGTCGCCGGTGGAGGTCAGCTCCGGATAGACCGACTGCACCACGTCATGGGCAGTAATCTCCGCTGCGCCCAGCCGCGCCAGCAACTCGTCCACGCCGCTGGCGCGCAAGGCGCGGGCCGCGGTTTCCAGCGCCTTGTCGGTGGCCTTCTTGCCAACGTGCTCAAACGCTGAGCGCGCCAGCTCATGGCCCAGCTTGACGAACCGCGCCCGGTCCGCTTCGCGCAAGCTCCGGCGGATGGCGGTGCGCGCCTTACCGGTGGTGGCGATTTCCAGCCAGCTGACCTGCGGGGTTTGCCCTTCGGCGGTGATCACATCGACCGACTGGCCGTTGCGCAAACGTGTCCACAAGGGCACGCGGATGCCGTCAACCTTGGCACCAACACAGGAGCCGCCGATACGGGTGTGGATGGCGTAGGCGAAATCAATTGGTGTCGCGCCCTTGGGCAACTTGATCACGTCCCCCTTGGGCGTAAAGCAGAACACCTGGTCCGAATACATCTCGAGCTTAACGGCCTCGAGGAATTCGTCGTGGTCATCCTCTGCGTCGAACTGCTCTGTCAGTGAGGCGATCCATTTTGCCGGGTCAACGGCAAAGGGGTTCTCGGTGCGCACCCCGTCCCGGTAGGACCAATGCGCCGCCACGCCCGTTTCGGCAACATCGTGCATCTGGCGGGTGCGGATCTGCACCTCCACCCGTTTGCCGTCGCGGCCCGACACCGTGGTGTGGATGGAACGGTAACCGTTCGATTTCGGCTGGCTGATGTAATCCTTGAACCGGCCCGGCACCGCCCGCCAGCGCTGGTGGATGGCGCCCAGCGCGCGGTAGGCGTCCTCTTCCGACAGGGTGATAACCCGGAAGCCGTAAATGTCAGACAGCCGCGAAAAGCCCTGATCCTTGGCCTGCATCTTGCGCCAGATCGAATAGGGTTTCTTGGCGCGGCCAAAAACCTCCGCCTCAATCCCGGCCTTTTCCAGTTCCAGCCGCATGTCGCCGGTGATCCGGTGGATCACGTCGCCGGTTTCGCGCTGCAGGGTCACAAAACGGCGGATGATCGACTGGCGGCCTTCCGGATTCAGCACGCGGAAAGCCAGATCCTCCAGCTCCTCGCGCATCCATTGCATACCCATGCGGCCCGCCAGCGGCGCGTAGATATCCATCGTCTCGCGCGCCTTCTGGGCCTGCTTTTCCGGGCGCATCGCCTTGATGGTACGCATGTTGTGCAGGCGGTCGGCGAGCTTGACCAGGATCACCCGCAGGTCCTTGGACATCGCCATGAACAGCTTGCGGAAGTTCTCCGCCTGTTTGGTCTCCCGGCTGGAGAGCTGCAGGTTGGTCAGCTTGGTGACGCCATCGACCAGCATCGCCACCTCTTCGCCGAAACGGCGGGAGACTTCCTCGTAGTTGGCCTTGGTGTCTTCGATGGTGTCGTGCAGCAGCGCGGTGATGATGGTCGCATCATCCAGCCGCTGTTCGGTCAGAATGGCGGCCACCGCCACCGGATGCGTGAAATAGGGCTCGCCTGAATGGCGGAACTGCCCTTCATGCATCTGCTCGCCAAACGCAAAGGCGTCCGCGATCCTGTCCGCATTTGTCTTGGGATTGTAGTTGCGGACCAGAGCAATCAGGTCGTCAGGGGAAATCATGTCCGGTCCGCAGCCTCAAATAGTCAGACGCGCGCCTCAGCCCTGGCCCTGGGCCTCCATCAGCGCACGCAGCAGTTTCTCTTCCGACATGTCGTCGTCAGCCGGCTTGTCGTTGTCCGCACCCATCAGCAGAGCCATGGAATCCTCTTCCGGCTCATCAACTTCGATCTGGGTCTGGTTGCTTTCGATCAGGCGCTCGCGCAGTTCGTCGGCGCTTTGGGTCTCGTCAGCGATTTCACGCAGGGACACAACCGGGTTCTTGTCGTTGTCGCGCTCGACAGTGATCGGGGCACCCGCCGAGATTTCGCGGGCACGGTGCGCAGCCAGCATCACCAGCTCAAAGCGGTTGGGCACTTTATCGACGCAATCTTCAACCGTCACGCGGGCCATCAGCGACTCTCCATATCATTCCTGGTCCAGAAGGCAGACATCTACGCCCATATCTTTCTCTTGACAAGGGCGGAAAACACCGCATTGCGCGGCTCAGAGCGGGGTTACCTCAGCCACGTCCTGATCCGGCAGCTCCGCCAGCATTTCAGACACTGTTTTCTGCAGGACCGGGTGGCGCCAGCGGGGCGCGATGTCGGCCAGCGGCACCAGCACAAAGGCGCGGTCCTGAATGCGCGGATGCGGCAGGATCAGCTGACCCGGCGCCTCCTGCATCTGGCTCTCCAAGGGCAGTCCCTGCCAGCGGGCATATCCCGCCGCGTCCGGCAGCACCGCGCCGTCAAAGTCCACCAGATCCAGATCCAGCGTCCGCATCCCCCAGCGCTGTTCCCGCACCCGGGCAAATTGCGCCTCCACCTGATGAAGCCGCTCCAGAAGACCGCCGGCGGACAGCGTGGTGTCCACCGCCACCGCCGCATTCACATAGTCCGGCCCGGCACCTGCCGGGAAACAGGGTGTCTGAAAGAACCGGGAGACGCTGCGCAGGGAAACCTCCTGCGACTGCAGCGCACGGATGGCCTTTGCCAGGGTGATCTGAGGCGCATCAGCGTCAGCGGGCAGGTTGCCGCCCAACGCAATCAGCGCCGTTTTACGGTTTTCGGCCATCTTTGACCCTATTCAAACGGACAGTATACTTGCGGCAAATGACAAATAACTTACATTAAGTCTACCCGTTTCGCCGATTTCAAAATCACACTCACGGAACCCCCGGCCGAGACGGTTATACCGGAAGGAAAATTTTGATGTTTTACAAGGACGAACGGCTCGCGCTGTTCATAGACGGTTCAAACCTGTACGCCGCTGCCAAGGCGCTCGGGTTTGATATCGACTACAAGCTCCTGCGGCAGGAATTCATGCGCCGCGGCAAGCTTCTGCGGGCCTTTTATTACACCGCCCTGCTGGAAAATGACGAGTATTCGCCGATCCGGCCGCTTGTCGACTGGCTGCACTACAACGGTTTCACCATGGTCACCAAACCGGCCAAGGAATACACCGACAGCATGGGCCGCCGTAAAGTCAAAGGAAACATGGACATCGAATTGACTGTCGATGCCATGGAGCTGGCGCCGCGTGTCGACCATATCGTGCTGTTCTCGGGTGATGGAGACTTCCGCCCGCTGATTGCCAGCCTGCAGCGCCAGGGCGTGCGGGTTTCGGTGGTCTCGACCATCCGCAGCCAGCCGCCGATGATCTCTGACGACCTGCGCCGCCAGGCCGACAATTTCATCGAGCTGGAAGAGCTGCGCGACGTGATCGGCCGCCCGCCGCGCGAGCAGAGCGAACCGCGTTCCGCGACAGCCGCACACGGCTGAGCCGGAACCGCCGGAAAACACACCGGAACAGGCGCCAGATGGGGTGGCGCCTGTTCCGGCCCCGGCTACTCGGCGTCCTGATTGTTGATCTGGTTGTGGCGGGCAATGATATCCGCAGGCCAGCGGCTTTTGATGAAGGCGAGAACCTCCAGCATCTCCTGTTCGCTCAATACCCCGGCGTAGCCCTGCATCCGGCTGCGGTAGCCGTTCCCGACAAGCTGCTCCATGCCATGCCGGGTGATTTCCAGCAGTTGCGCGTCGGGATGGTGCCAGGTATGGCCGCTTGCGTCTTGCGGCGGCGCCGGCATGTAGCCCTCGCTGTCCCGCGTCTGCCAGTCCGGCTCGCCCCGCAGGTCTGCGCCGTGGCAGCTGGCGCAATGATCCTGATAGATCCGCTGCCCGGCGGCAACTGCCTGCGGATCCTGATAGGGCAGGATACCGGCTGTCCGGGTATCCGCGCCCGTCAGCCAAAGATATCCCGCGCCCGCCAGCCCTGCGGCAACGGCGGCAATCACCCGTTTCATTCTGTCCTCGCTTCTGATGCCAACCGGCCTTTTCCTTTGCCGCCTTCCGGCGCTGGAAGGACCAGTCACATCTGTGTGAGGTCTCCGCGGCACTGGACCTTGCCGCCCGAAGCGCTTACCTCTGGCGCGCAAGGAGACGCCCATGACCAAGCCAGCCCTGACCCTCTACCTCGCCGCGCCGCGCGGCTTTTGCGCCGGTGTCGACCGCGCCATCAAAATTGTTGAAATGGCGATCACCAAATGGGGCGCCCCGGTCTATGTGCGCCATGAGATCGTGCACAACAAATTCGTGGTCGACAGCTTGCGTGAGAAAGGCGCGGTGTTTGTCGAGGAGCTGGACGAATGCCCCGACGACCGGCCGGTGATCTTCTCTGCCCACGGGGTGCCGAAATCGGTGCCTGCCGCAGCTGAGGCCCGCGAGATGATCTATGTGGACGCCACCTGCCCGCTGGTTTCCAAGGTGCATATCGAGGCCCAGCGCCACGCGGAGGCCGGGCTGCAGATGATCATGATCGGCCACAAGGGCCATCCGGAGACCATCGGCACCATGGGCCAGCTGCCTGAGGGCGAGGTACTGCTGGTTGAGACTGCCGCAGATGTGGCAACAGTTGATGTGCGTGATCCGGACCGGCTGGCCTATGTCACTCAGACCACCCTGTCGGTGGATGACACCAAGGGCATCGTTGCAGCGCTGGTAGAGCGCTTTCCCAACATCATCGGCCCGCACAAGGAAGACATCTGCTATGCCACCACCAACCGTCAGGAGGCGGTAAAGTCGGTGGCGCCCAAGGCGGACGCGCTCTTGGTGGTCGGCGCGCCAAACTCCTCCAATTCCCGCCGCCTGGTCGAAGTCGGGGCCAAGAACGGCTGCGCGTATGCCCAGCTGGTGCAGCGCGCCGGCAACATCGACTGGCGCGCGCTGGAAGGTATCCGTTCGGTTGCCATTACCGCCGGCGCCTCTGCCCCCGAACTGCTGGTCAACGAGGTGATTGACGCTTTCCGGGAGCGGTACGAAGTCACTGTCGAAGTGGTGGAAACGGCTGTTGAAACGGTGGAGTTCAAAGTACCTCGCGTGCTGCGGCAGCCTGCGTGAGCGCACAGGCCCGCGTGCAAACCAAGTGACAGAAATTACACACGTTTCAGGCGAACCGTGTTACGCATGAAGTCCCGGGCATTATTACTGGAGCCGCTTTCATGATCACGCTGCACTTTCTGATCACCGCCTTTGTTGTAGTCCTCGCCCCCGGCACGGGTGTCATCTACACGCTGGCGCTAGGCCTTGGCCAAGGCTGGCGCGCCTCGATCTGGGCCGCGGTTGGCTGCACCTTCGGCATCCTCCCGCATCTGGCCGCGGCGACACTGGGTCTTGCCGCCGTCCTGCACAGCTCTGCCCTGCTGTTTCAGATCGTCAAGGCGGCGGGCGTTGCCTATCTCCTGTACCTCGCATGGCAGGCGCTGCGCAGCGGCGGCGTGCTGGCAGTCTCTTCAAAACGCACCAGCCAGCCCGGCTGGAAAGTCGTCTGGCGCGGCGCGCTGATCAACATCCTGAACCCCAAGCTGTCGGTGTTCTTCCTGGCGCTGCTGCCGCCGTTTTTGAGCGGCAACCCCTCCAGCGCCACGCTGGAGATGTCGGTTCTGGGGCTGGTGTTCATGGCGATGACCTTTGCCGTCTTCGTGCTGTACGGGCTGTTCGCTGCCCAGGCGCGCACGTACCTGTTGAACAGCGAACGGGTGCTGAAGTGGATGAGCCGCGGCTTTGCTGCCGTTTTTGCGGGGCTTGCGGCCCGTCTGGCCATGGAGCGCGCCTGACAGCTGAACGGGGAGATAGCAGATGAGCGACCGGCAAACACTGGAGGTCTATGCCAAGGCAGCGCAGGCATACGCGGATGGTTTTGCGCGGTCCGATGACAGGTTTCACGATCCGGATTTTGAAGCCTTCACATCTCTATTGCCGACCGCCGCCCATGTTCTGGATCTGGGCTGCGGTCCAGGCCATTGGGCGGCACGCTTCAAGGCGCAGGGCTTTGAGGTTTCGGCCCTGGATGCCTCCGTTGAGATGGCCGAACTGGCGAAATCTGATTTTGGAATTGAGGTGGAAGTTGCGCCCTTCGAAACGCTGGAGAGCAAAAGCGGATATGATGGCATCTGGGCCAACTTCAGCTTGCTGCATGCGCCGCGGGCTGATCTCCCCGGTCATCTGTCCTGCATCCATCGTGCCTTGAACCCCGGCGGCATCTTTCATATTGGCATGAAGCTCGGGAACGGCGAAGGGCGGGACAAGCTGGGACGTTTCTATGCCTACTACAGCGAGGATGAATTGAAAAATCTGCTTCTAGACGCGGGCTTCACCGTAACCCGGAGCCGCCGCGGCAACGGCCAGGGCCTGGCTGGCGGTGTCGAAACCTATGTAATCCTGACCGCTCATGCCTGAATTATTTGCTTATACCGACGGCGCCTGTTCCGGAAACCCCGGCCCCGGCGGCTGGGGCGTACTGCTGCGCGCCATGGACGGTGACACCATCGTCAAAGAAAAAGAACTGAGCGGCGGCGAAGCGGAGACCACCAACAACCGGATGGAGCTCCTGGCCGCAATCAACGCGCTGGAAAGCCTGGCACGGCCCTCCACGATCACCGTGGTGACCGACTCGGCCTATGTGAAAAACGGCGTTACCGGCTGGATCTTCGGCTGGAAGAAAAACGGCTGGAAGACGTCGAACAAGAAGCCTGTAAAGAACGTTGAGCTGTGGCAGCGGCTGGACGAGGCGCAAGCCCGCCACAAGGTGACCTGGGAATGGGTCAAGGGCCACGCAGGCCACCCGGAAAACGAGCGCGCGGATGAGCTGGCACGCGCGGGCATGGCCCCCTTCAAGAAGAAGAAAAGCGCCTGATGCGCGAGGACATCGCATGACCTTTCTGGCGCTGCTGGACTATGCCTCAGTGCTGGTCTTTGCGCTCTCTGGCGCCCTGGTCGCCAGCCGGGCGCAGCTGGACATTGTCGGTTTTGCCTTTGTCGCTTGCCTGACCGCGCTTGGCGGCGGCACCCTGCGCGACCTGCTGCTGGACCGCAATCCGGTGTTCTGGATCGGCAACCCCAATTATATCCTGCTGGCGGCCCTTGCGGCGGTGGCGGTTTTCTTTAGCGCGCATCTCCTGGAAAGCCGCCTGCGCTGGATCGTATGGCTGGACAGTTTTGCATTGGCGGTTGCGGTCTCTGCCGGCACCGGCGCTGCGATCTCGCTGGACAGCCCGCCGGTGATCATCGTGCTGATGGGCATGGCCACCGGCACCATGGGCGGGCTGATGCGCGACGTGGTCTGCAACGAGGTGCCGCTGGTGCTGAAACAGGGCGAGCTCTACATCACCTGCGCCATGGCGGGCGCCATCACTGCCGTTGCCGCCATCTGGCTGGAGTTTGAACTGAAGTTCGCGCTGCTGGCCTGCGCCGGGATCTGCTGGGTGCTGCGGGCAGGCTCCATCCTGTTCGGCTGGCACCTGCCGGTTTATAAAAGCCGCCCGCCGCGCAGCTAGGCGGGGCTGCTAACGCTGGACGTATTTCTGCCAGAGCCAGATCAGCACCAGGGCGCCCAGCACCGCACCCACGAAACCGGCCATGAAGCCCATCACCGCCAGCAGCGCGCGCAACACCAGGCCGCCCACCAGCGCCCCGGCCATGCCGATGCAGACCGTGGTGATGATATCGGTTTCCAACTTCATCAGCCGGGTCGCCAGAAAGCCTGCCGCGGCGCCGATGATGATCAGAGCTATGATGGGCATCAGACCCTCCGGTTACAGGCGGCTGCCCTTCGGAACCGGGAAGCCGCGCAGGAATACATCGGGATCCTGCGCGCTTTTGCCCGCACGTTGCAAGCGCAACAGCTGCACCGCACCGGCCCCGCAGGCAACGGTCAGACTGTCATCCAGCACCTCGCCGGGCGCGCCCTGCCCCTCCGCCAGCCGTGAGGCCAGCAGCTTGATGCGCTGGCCTTCCACTTCGCACCAGGCGCCGGGAAACGGCGACAAGCCGCGGATCTTGCGGTCCACTTCCGCTGCCGGGCGCGACCAGTCGACCTGCGCCTCTGCCTTGTCGATCTTCTCGGCATAGGTGACGCCCTCATCGGGCTGCACTTCCGGTGTCAGCTCCGGCAGGCGGCTCAAGGCTTCAACGATCAGTGCCGCGCCCACCCCCGACAACCTGTCATGCAGCTGGGCGGTGGTTTCTTCCGTGCCGATGTCAGTGGCCTCGCGCAAGAGCACCGGACCGGTGTCGAGCCCCGCCTCCATCTGCATGATGCAGACGCCGGTTTCAGCGTCACCCGCCATGATTGCCCGATGGATCGGCGCCGCGCCGCGCCAGCGCGGCAAAAGGCTCGCGTGGATGTTGAGGCAGCCCTGCCGGGGCGCATCCAGAATGGCCTGCGGCAGGATCAGCCCATAGGCCACGACCACCGCCACATCGGCATTCAAAGCGGCAAAGCTCTCTTGCTCCTCCGCGCCCTTCAGCGAGACCGGATGGCGCACCTCCAGCCCCAGAGCCGCGGCGCGGGCGTGGACGGGTGTCGGCCTGTCCTTCTTGCCGCGGCCCGCAGGCCGGGGCGGCTGGCAATAGACGGCGATAATCTCGTGCCCGGCCTCCACCAGCGCGTCCAGCACCGGCACTGAAAAGTCAGGCGTTCCCATGAAGATGATGCGCATCTGCGTCCCCGTCCTGCCCCGCTGCCATGCCGCACATCCGGAGGGACCGGCCTGCGTCAACGCAGGTTGTCGCCCGGTTCCGGGGTAGGCGTTTCGCGCCCGCCCTGGGGGCGGGCCGGGCGCGAACCGGACCGCAAGCGGCCCGGGAGTTCAGTTTCTGGCCTCAGCCGTTCAGCTTCTTCGCCTTGCGGATCAGCATGTCGCGCTTCACCTTGCTCAGATGGTCGAAATACATCCTGCCGTTCAGGTGGTCGATCTGGTGCTGCACCGAGGTCGCCTCGATGCCGACGAAATCCTTGCGGTCAACCGTGCCCTGCTCGTTGATAAAGCGGACAGTGACGGCGCGCGGGCGTTTGATCTTGGCAGAGACGCCGGGCAGGTTCGGGCTGGCCTCGTCATGCTCGCGCAGTTCGACCGAGGAATGCAGGATCTCCGGGTTCGCCAGCTTCACCGCGCGGCCGCGTTCGGCAGAGCCGTCCACCACCGCCAGCCGCAGCATCACGCCGATCTGGTTGGCGGCCAGGCCCACACCCGGCATCGCCTCCATGGTGTCGACCATGTCATTCCAGATTTCGCGGATCTCGCCGGTGATCTCTGTCACCTCTTCAGCCTTGGTGCGCAGGCGCTTGTCGGGCCAGGGCAGGCAGGTGCGGACGGTCATGTCAGTCTATCCCTCAGGCGCGGGCGCGTTCGCGCTTCAGCTTCTGCATCTTGCGGGTGATCATCTGGCGCTTCAGCGGCTTCAGGTAATCGATGAACAGCTTGCCGTTCAGGTGGTCGATCTCATGCTGCACGCAGGTCGCCCACAGCCCGTCAAAGGTTTCGGCTCTTGCATTGCCGTCGCGGTCCATCCATTCGACCTCCACCACCTTGGGGCGGGTCACCTCAGCGTATTGATCCGGGATCGACAGGCAGCCTTCCTCGTAGACATTGGTCTCGTCCGAGGAGGAAATGATCTGGGGATTGAACATCACCAGCGGACGCGGCTCGCCATCCTCTTCCTTGACGCAATCGAGCACGATAAGCCGCTGCAGGATGCCGATTTGCGGCGCCGCCAGGCCGATGCCCGGGGCTGCGTACATGGTTTCCAGCATATCATCCGCCAGCACGCGCAAGTCATCGCTCAGGTCCGGCACAGGCGCGCAGACCTTTTTCAGGCGGGGATCGGGATGGATCAGGATCGGTCGTTTCATGCGCCTCATGTATGCGATCAGCCGCCCCATCGCAACGCCCCCCTTGCGCGCGCCGCCGCAACGGTTAGCTTCGCTTCCAATCATACGGGAGTTCACCACATGAATTTTGACAAACCCACCGACCGGCGCGGCACCCACAGCTCGAAATGGGACAAGATGGAGCGTTTGTTCGGCGTCTCCCCCGAGGACGGTCTGGCGATGTGGACGGCGGACTCTGACTATGAAACCGCGCCTTGCGTGATCGAGGCCGTCAAAAACGCCGCGGAGCATGGCGTGTTCGGCTATTCCTGGCAGCACCCCGAGTATCTGAAAGCGGTGCAGTGGTGGATGAAGAACCGGCACAGCTGGGCGATTGAGACCGATTGGATCCTGACATCGCAAGGCCTGGGCAACGCCATCGCGCTATGCCTCGACGTCTGGAGCGAGCCCGGCGACGGGGTGGTGATCTTCTCGCCTGTCTATCACGAGTTCGCCCACAAGGTGAACAAATCAGGCCGCAAGGTGACCGAATGCCCGCTGGCACGGGACGGCGACACCTACAATCTGGACCTGGATGATGCGCAATCGCGCCTGAACGGGACGGAGAAGCTGCTGCTATGGTGCTCGCCGCAGAACCCCTCGGGCCGGGTCTGGACGCCGGAGGAACTGCGCGCGGTGGCCGAATTTGCCAAGCGCAACGGGCTGATCCTGGTCTCGGATGAGATCCACCACGATCTGGTCTACCCGGGCAGCACCTTTGTGCCGATGGACGTTGCCGCGCCCGAGGCGCGCGCCTGGACTGTGACCCTGACCGCGCCCTCCAAGACCTTTAACATCGCAGGCCAGCGCACCGGAAACATGATCATCCCGGACCCGGACCTGCGGGCGGCAATGCGGCACAAACAGAACACGCTGGACTATGACCCCAGCGCCCTTGGCGTGGCGATGATCACCGCCGCCTATTCGCCCGAAGGTGCCGAGTGGGTCGATGCCCAGATCGCGCATCTGGAGGGCAACCGGAAACTGTTTGACGAGACTGTGAACGCGCTGCCCGGCCTGAAGTCTCTGCCGCTGGCCTCCACCTACCTGGCCTGGGTCGATTTCTCCGGCACCGGCATGAGCCGCGAAGAATTCATCAAGCGCCTGCGCGAAGACGCCAAAATCGCCACATCGCCCGGTGACGGCTTCGGCACCGGCGGCGAACTCATGGAACGCTTCAACCTGGCGACCCAGCGGTCGCGGGTGGAGGAAGCCTGCCGCCGCCTGACCTCAGCCTTCTCGGACCTGCAATAAGCATGAAGCGCCTGCTGCGCCTCTTGGCGCTGGTCCTCCTGACCGGCGCCGCCTGGATGGCCTGGCAGGCCTTTGCCCCGCGTCCCGCGCCGCCGCCGCAATCCGCGGCGGTGGATAGGATCGATCGTATCCTGATCGAAAAATCCGCCCGCCGCCTGACCGCCAGCCGGGATGGAGAGACCGTGCTGGAATTCTCTATCGCGCTTGGCTTTACCCCCGAGGGCGACAAACAGCAGGAAGGTGACGGCAAGACGCCCGAGGGTGTCTTCCGCATCGACCGGCGCAACCCGAACAGCGCCTATCACTTGTCATTGGGAATAGATTATCCGCAGTCTGAGGACCGCGCCCGCGCGCAGGCCGCGGGGGTCAGCCCGGGCGGCGATATCTTCATCCACGGGCAGCCGAATGCGGTGGGCAATCTGGTCACCCTGCCGGGCGACTGGACCGCCGGATGCATCGCTGTCAGCAATGAACAGATGGAAACGCTCTGGCGCCTGGCTGGGATCGGGACGGAAGTGGAAATCCGCCCCTGACTTCGCGGCTCAGATCTTGCCCTGGGATTGGTCAAAGGGGATGAGACCGGCAGGCGCATCCGGTGATTTGTAGAAATCCACCGGCGCCTTGTCCGCAGCCGGGGTGGAGCGCTTGAATTCATAGCGCATCTCGCCGCCCTCCTCCTCGCCAGCCACGATCAGGCATTGCGACACATGGCGGGCGCCATCGTAAATGTCTACCAGTCCGCGCAGCATCGGCGCGGTTTCCGCTTCAACCGAAAAACCGGTCTTCCACAGCCGCAGCACCGGATACAGCTCATTATCCGCCATCACCCGCAAACGGCTCTTACGCCGCATCCCCTGCAGGCGGGCGGTGTCCAGCGCTTCCTGCACGGCTTTGGGTACGTAGGTATTCATGGCAGCGGCCTTCCAGATGCTTCGGTTTACACGGGTCCTTCTTTCAACGGTGCGTCACAAATATATAAAATCAAGTGAACATTTTCGAAAATTTGACGGCCGCGCAATTTTGTTGCTCCTGTGCAGGGTTGCAGACGGCCTGCGCGCTGGCTTGCATAGGCGCAGGCGCCTTGCCCGCATATGTTTGCCCTGCACAGCAGCAGGAGCAGACGCGATGGGTCTTTTGATCGACGGGAAATGGCACGACCAGTGGTATGATACCAAATCCACCGGCGGCGCCTTCAAGCGCAGCGAATCGCAGTTCCGCAACTGGATCACCGCCGACGGCAGCGCCGGCCCCTCGGGCAAGGGCGGCTTCCCGGCCGAAAGCGGGCACTACCACCTTTACGTCTCGCTTGCCTGTCCCTGGGCGCATCGCACGCTGATCTTCCGCCAGCTGAAAGGCCTGGCAGAGCATATCTCTGTCTCCGTTGTGCACCCCGACATGCTGGGCGAAGGCTGGACCTTTGAAACAGACGATCACGGCGCCACCGGCGACGGCTTGTTCGGCAGCTCGCATATGCATCAGATCTACACCCGCGCCAATGCGGAATACACCGGCCGGGTGACGGTACCGGTGCTGTGGGACAAGGCGCAGAACACCATCGTCTCCAACGAAAGCGCCGAGATCATCCGCATGTTCAATTCGGCCTTTGACGGGATCACCGGCAACAGCGATGACTATTGGCCGGAAGAGCTGCGCGAGCCGATTGAAGCCGTAAACGCCCGCGTCTACAGCACCATCAACAACGGCGTTTACAAATGCGGCTTTGCCACCTCGCAGGAAGCCTATGATGAGGCAGTAGAACCGCTGTTCGAAAGCCTGGACTGGCTGGAGGACCTGCTGTCGCAGCACCGCTACCTGCTGGGTGAGCGCATCACCGAGGCCGACTGGCGGCTGTTCACAACCCTTGTGCGTTTCGATCCTGTCTATCACACCCATTTCAAGTGCAACCGCAAGCGGCTGATGGATTACCCGAACCTCTGGGCCTACACCCGCGAACTCTACCAGTGGCCGGGAGTGGCTGAAACCGTGGGTATGCAGCATATCGTGCGCCACTATTACTACAGCCATGACACCATCAATCCGCATCGGATCATCCCCGCCAACCCGGAGATCAACTGGCAGGAACCGCATGGGCGCGGATGACACACGCGTTTGCGGCTACCCCGCCGTAAATAGGGAGTTCACGCCCCGCGCAGCATAGGTTAATACGCGCAGTGCCTCAGATGGCAGCCGGCAGTGGCCGGTGTGAACTCTCACCGGTGGCGACCGCGATGCATGACCTCTCACACGACCCCGCAAACCAGCCCCGCGACCATGGCGGCAACCTCAGCGCTGCCATAGCCGAATTCGGCGGCAGCCGCGGCGGCTGGATCGACCTCTCTAGCGGCATCAACCCGCACCCCTACCCGCTGCCGCAATTCAGCGCGGGCGACTGGGGCGCCTTGCCGGATGCGGATGCGGTGGCAGACCTGGAACAGGCTGCCCGCAGCTTCTGGAACATCCCGGAAGAGGCCGCTGTCCTCGCGGCCCCCGGCGCGTCTGCGCTGATTGCCGCCTTGCCCGCGCTGGCCGAGCCGCGCTGGGTGCAGATCTCCAAGCCCACCTACAACGAGCACGCCGCCGCCTTTGAGGCCCGCGGCTGGATTGTAAGGGTGCACGGCCCTGCCGAGGCCAAGGTAGCGGTGCATCCCAACAACCCGGATGGCCGCCTGTGGCGCGAGGACGAGCTTTCTGCGCCGCTCACGATCATCGACGAGAGCTTTTGCGACGTCTGCCCGGGTGAAAGCCTGATCCGTATGGCTGCCCGCCCCGGCGTTATCGTGCTGAAGAGCTTTGGCAAATTCTGGGGCCTCGCCGGGATGCGGCTGGGCTTTGCCATTGGCGATCCCAAGCTGATTGCGCAGCTGTCCGGCTGGCAGGGGCCCTGGGCGGTCTCCGGCCCGGCCCTGCGCACCGGTGCCGCGGCCTTGCAGGACCATGCTTGGGCCGAAGCCACCCGTACCCGGCTGCAACAGGATGCCGCCCGGCTGGACGAACTGGTGCTCGCAAGAGGCGCCAGCCTGGCAGGCGGCACCGATCTGTTCCGGCTCTACAATGTGGATGATGCCGCTGCTTGGCAGCGGAAACTGGCCCGCGCCCATATCTGGAGCCGCATCTTCCCCTATTCCAAAACCTTCCTGCGCCTTGGCCTGCCGCCTGCGGATGGCTGGGACCGGCTGGAGGCTGCGCTTTGACCACCGCCGGAATGCTTGCCGCTGCCCTGCTGCTGGACGCCGTGTTCGGCGAGCCGAAATGGCTGTGGTCGCGCGTGACCCACCCGGCGGTACTGATGGGCAGGCTGGTAGGCTTCCTTGACCGAAAGCTCAACACCGGCCCCAGCCGCCGCGCCAAAGGCGTATTGGCAGCAGCGGCCCTGGTTCTGGCTGGCTTCATTGCGGGCAAACTGCTGGCCCTGCCCGGTACACTGGTCGAAATTCTGGTGGCGGCAATCCTGATCGCGCAGCGGTCCCTGACCGAACATGTTGCCGCAGTTGCCAACGGCCTGCGCCGCAGCCTGAAGGAAGGCCGCCGGGCTGTTGCCATGATCGTCAGCCGCGACACAGAAGCCATGACCGCACCGCAGGCCGCGCGCTCTGCCATCGAAAGCGGCGCCGAGAACCTGTCGGACGGCGTCATTGCGCCTGCCTTCTGGTTCCTGATTGCCGGGCTGCCCGGGCTGATCATCTACAAGATGGTCAACACCGCCGACAGCATGATCGGCTACCGCAACAAACGGTACGAAGACTTCGGCTGGGCCTCTGCCAGGCTGGACGATTTGCTGAACCTGATCCCGGCCCGACTGACCGGTTTGCTGATCGCCGCCGCCGGCGGCCAGTTGCGCCATTGGCGCGCTATCGCAGAGGATGCGCGCAAGCACCGCTCCCCCAATGCCGGCTGGCCGGAGGCAGCTATGGCACGGGCGCTGGACGCCTCGCTGGCCGGCCCCCGCTCCTACGACGGTGAGATGCGCGATTTCGCCTGGGTCCACGCCAGAGGCGCAAAAAGCGCCAGCGCCGAAACCATCACCCGTTCCGTTGCGCTCCTTTGGCAGACCTGGGCGCTTGCGATGGCCCTGACGGTTGCCATTGCCGCGGTTTTCTAGCACATAAGACCCTGTGGGAGCGGTAAGACCAAGGAGCGCCAGAACCATGCGCCTATTGCCCTTTGTCCTCGCAGCAACCCTGCTGCCAGCGGCAGCAACAGCCCAATGCGGCGGCGGCTTTCAGAATTTCGTGAAGCTGATGAAGGAAGAGGCGGTTCAGGCCGGTTATGATACCGCCACGGTCAATACCTTCTTTGCCGGCACCCGTCAGGACACCCGCGTGCTCAAGGCAGACCGCGGCCAGGGCGTGTTCCAGAAACCCTTCATCGATTTCTCACGCCGCCTGATTTCGCAGAACCGGCTCAAAACCGGCCGCCAGATGGCGCAGAAGCACGATGCCACCTTCCAGAGGATCGAAAGCACCTATGGCATCGACCGCGGCGTGCTGCTGGCCTTCTGGGCGTTTGAGACCGACTATGGCGGCTATCAGGGCGATTTCAACACCCGCGACGCGCTGGTCACGCTGGCACATGACTGCCGCCGCCCGGAGCTGTTCCGGCCGCAGGTCTTTGCCGCGCTGGAGCTGTTCAAACAGGGCAACTTCGACCCCAAGCGCACCACCGGCGCCTGGGCAGGCGAGATCGGTATGGTGCAGATGCTGCCGGGTGACATTCTGCAGCATGGTGTCGATGCCGATGGCGACGGCAAGGTCAGCCTGAAAACCTCCGCTCCGGACGCGCTGATGTCCGGCGCGCGGATGCTGTCGCACTTGGGCTGGCAGCCGGGTCAGCCGTGGCTGCAGGAAGTCACCATCCCCGAAGATCTGGACTTTTCCCTCAGCGGCACCGCTCAGAAGAAATCTGTGGCGCAGTGGCGCAAACTTGGTGTCTCCGCCCGGGACGGCAAGCTGCCTGAGCCTTCGATGCGCGCCTCGCTGCTGCTGCCGCAGGGGCACAAGGGGCCTGCGTTCCTGGCCTATCCGAACTTCGACGTCTATTTCGAATGGAACCAGAGCTTTACCTATGTGCTGACCGCCGCCTATTTCGCCAACCGGCTGCAGGGCGCGGACATCTATGAAGCTGGCAGGCCCGATGGCGGGCTGACAAGCGCTCAGATGAAGCAGCTGCAGCAGAAACTGCAGGCCCTTGGCCACAATGTGGGTGACATCGACGGCATTCTTGGCGCCCGCACCCGGGTTGCGGTCCAGAAGGAGCAGAAGCGCCTTGGCCTGCCCGCCGACGCCTGGCCCACGCCTGCACTGCTCAAGAAACTCTAACGCACCGGGAATCGTTCGCCCTGGCGGGTAATAAGAATTATCCGGCTACCGTTGCGGACAAACAGATCACAGCGGCTGAAGCCATTTGTGAAGTCAACGCAGATGCTGCCATCGCCGGCGATCCGGTAGGTGCCCCAGGCGGTGCCGCCGCCATTCTCAGCGGAATAGGTATAGGCATAGGCCCCGCCACCGCCGTATTGCGACTCTCCACCGTCAAAAAAGCGGAAGGACTGGCCCGGCAGTGCTTCCAGCTCCGCCTGCGCGAAAGGTGTGTCGCCTGGGCGCAGCTGCCAGCTGTCAGCCGCCGCGCTGCCTGCGAGCAGGCAAAGGAAAAGGGGCATGATCCGTTTCATGCCCCCACCCTAACGATTGATCTTTCAGCCTGCTGTCACGATCCGGTGACAAGCAGACGTCAGTTCCAGTCGATGAACTCTTCAAAATCCTGCATCGCGCGGTTCCAGAGACCAACCGCATCGGCAAAGTCATCCGGCGTCATGCCGTCATCACCCAGCAGCACGTCCATCTCGATCCGGGCAGAGCCTTCTTCAGAAACATAGGCACGGGCAAAGCGGTTGTTGGTGTTCCATTCGTTGATCTTGGACAGGCGCACGCTGCCATCGGTCTGGTAGCCGGAGAAGAACTGGATCGCCTCGCAGTCAGTGTTGTCGCTGCAGCCGTAATAGTAGACCGAGAAGTCGTTGCCGTAATACTCGACTTTGAGGTTCGGGTCACCGACGCTGTCAGTGGTTACTTCGACCTTGGCACCTTCGTCCTTGAAGAAATTGGCGACGCTTTCGCCGGTCTTGGCCACCACATTGCCAGCCATCGCGGCAGCCGGGGTCATCAGCACCGCAGCAGCGGCAATTGCTTTCAGCATATTCATTTGTCACTCCACAAAACTTTGTCTTTGCAAACAGGCACCGGCACAGATCCCCTCTGCGCCAGTACTCAGGCCACCATCGCCTCTGCTTTCTTGAGGTCAACCGAAACGAGCTGGCTGACACCCTTTTCCTGCATGGTGACGCCAAAAAGCCGGTCCATCCGCGCCATCGTCACCGCATGGTGGGTGATGATCAGGAAGCGGGTGTCGGTCTGGCGGCACATCTCATCCAGCAGATCGCAGAAACGGGTGACGTTGGCGTCATCCAGCGGGGCGTCGACCTCGTCCAGCACACAGATCGGTGCCGGGTTCGACAGGAACACAGCAAAAATCAACGCCATCGCGGTCAGCGTCTGCTCACCGCCGGAGAGCAGCGACAGGGTGGACAGTTTCTTGCCCGGCGGCTGGCACATGATCTCAAGGCCCGCATCCAGCGGGTCGTCGCTTTCGACCATCACCAGATTGGCCTCGCCGCCGCCGAACAAATGGGTGAACAGCATGGCAAAGCTGCTGTTCACCTGCTCAAACGCCGTCAGCAGCCGCTCGCGGCCCTCGCGGTTGAGGCTGGCAATACCGTCGCGCAGGGTCTTCACCGCGCCTTCCAGGTCCAGCTTTTCCGCCACCAAGGTGTCATGCTCGTTCTGCACGCCGCGGGCGTCTTCCTCGGCACGCAGGTTCACCGCCCCCAAGGCATCGCGCTGGCGCTTGTAGCGGTCGACGTCGTGCTCCAGATCATCCGAGGCCGGCATTTCATCCGGCGACACGCCCAGCTTCTCCAGCAGCGCCTGCGGGGTGATCTGCTGCGCCTCAATGATCCGGCCCGCCGCCTGCGTCACGGCATCCTTGGCCGCATCGCTGCGTGCCTCGGACCGTGCCCGCGCCTCGCGCGCCTCGGAGGCCAGCCGTTCGCATTCGCGTTCCTTGTGCACCGCCTCGCGCAGCTCGGCCTCCGCCGCAATCAGCGCCTCGGTTGCAGCCGACTTGCGCGCTTCAGCCTCGGCAATCGCCTCGTTCAGCTCTTCTCGCTTTTCGGCAATCTCCGTCGGAACCGCGTTGGCTTCCTCCAGCTCCTCCTGCGAGGCCTCGCGGCGCTCCGCCAGTTCCTCGATCCGCGCCTCGGCGCTTTCCAGGCGGTGGCGCCAGCCGGACAGCTCCTTGGTCACTTCCTGCCCGCGCTTGGTGCGGGCCTCGCCCTCGCGGCGCAGCTCGTCATGGCTGGACCGGTGGGTCAGCATTGTGATCCGCGCCGCCTCCACCGATTGCTTGATATCCTCAACCGCGGTCCGGGCCTGGTCCAGATCGCCAAGTTCCCCCAGCACCTTTTCCGCCTCTTTCAGCTGCAGACTGGCGTTCAGCGCGTCTTCTTCATGGCGCGACACCGCAATGCCGAGGGTTTCCAGCTTGCCCTCGGCCAGGTTGCGGTCGGCCTCGGCGCGGCTGAGGGCACGGGCCGCATCGGCAACCCGCTGATCCGCCACCCGGCGCGCCTGGCGGGCATTCTGGTCGGCCAGCGTCACCTCTTCCAGTTTTTGCAGCAGCATCTCATGCGCGGCGCGGGCGCCATCAGCTGTGGCACTGACGCGCTCCATCTCCTGCTTCAGCGCTTCCAGCTTGTTCAGCTGCTCCAGCCGCAGGGCTGCTGCACTGGGCGCGTCCTCGGCCCAGGCGCGGTAGCCGTCCCAGCGCCACAGATCGCCTTCCAGCGTGACCAGCCGCTGACCCGGCAACAGCTGCGCCTGCAATCCTGCCGCCGCATCGCCATCGACCAGACCGATCTGCGCCACCCGGCGCGACAAGGCCTCAGGACCGGAGACAAACAGTGCCAGGGGCTGCACGCCCTCCGGCAGCGCCGCGTCGCGGTCATAACCCGGCAGAGACAGCCAGCCGGTCGGCCCGTCCGCATCCGCCACCGGTGCGCGCAGATCATCGGCCAGCGCCGCGCCCAGCGCCTTCTCGTACCCCGGTGCCACGTTCAGCTCATCCAGAACCTGGCCGCCCTCGGCGGTGTCGCGTTCCACCAGTTTGGCCAGCGCAGTCACTTCGGCACGCAGCGCTCCCAGCTCACCCTCAGCCTCAGAGCGCTGAGAGCGCGCCTCCGCCTCACGGGCTTGGGTCTCAGTACGCGCCTCATCCGCCGCTTCCAGCGCCTCTTCGGCCATTTCAGAGGCCTCACGCGCCTCTTCCTCAGCCGACACCGCTGCCTCGAATTTCTCTGCCGCTAGTTCCAACGCGTCCTGCGCCTCGCCCTGGGCGGCGCGGGCTTTCTCCGCCTCACCCTCTGAGCGCCCCAGCGCACGCTGGCAATCCTCAACCGCGCGCCGCGCCGACTGGTGACGGGCGGCCAGACGGGCCACATCCTCTGTCACCTGCGCCAGGTGATCTTCACGCGCCTGCAGGATGGAGCCCGCATCGCGTGCCAGCTCCGCAGCCTCCACCAGCTTGCCGTCATGGCCGTCGCCGGCCTTGGACAGCTCCCGCTGTTCCCATTCCAGCCGCTCGATGGTTTCGCCCGCGTCCTTGTTCAGGCCGGTCTCGCGCTCGATATCGTTGCCCAGCTGCACAATCCGGCTGCTGAGCCGCTCGATGGTCTGGCGCGCCTGCGCCTCCTGATCGCCCAGCGAGTCGCGCTGCACCACCAGCCGCTGCAGGATGGCGGCCGCGATGGCCTCTTCCTCACGCAGGGGCGGCAATTTTTCCTCAAACGTGCCACGCTGCGTGGCAGCCGCACGCACCAGCGCCTCCGCCTTGGCGGCCTGCTCAACCCGCACCCGCAGCTCATCCTCAGACGCCAGCCGCGCCTCATCCGCCTCGCGCCAGCGGCGGTAGAGCAGCATGCCCTCGGCCAGCCGCAGCTTCTCGCCGATCTCGCGGTAGCGCTGCGCCTGCCGCGCCTGCTTGGCCAGCTGCGCCAGCTGCGCCGCCAGCTGCTCGATCACGTCATCGACGCGCAGCAGGTTGGCCTCGGTATTCTTCAGCTTCAGCTCTGCCTCGTGGCGGCGCTGGTAGAGACCGGAAATCCCCGCAGCCTCTTCCAGAATGCGGCGGCGCGCCTTGGGCTTGGCGTTGATCAGCTCTGCAATCTGACCCTGCCGCACCAGCGCCGGCGAATGCGCGCCGGTGGAGGCATCGGCAAACAGCATCTGCACGTCACGCGCCCGCACGTCCTTGCCGTTGGATTTATAGGCGCTGCCCACATCACGGGTGATGCGCCGCACGATCTCCAGACCGTCGGCATCATTGAAGCCCGAAGGCGCCAGCCGCTCCGAATTGTCGATGTTGAGGCTCACCTCGGCAAAGTTGCGCGCAGGCCGCGAGGAGGTGCCGGCAAAGATCACATCCTCCATGCCGCCGCCGCGCATCGCCTTGGCGCGGGTTTCCCCCATCACCCAGCGCAATGCCTCCAGAAGATTGGATTTGCCGCAACCGTTTGGACCCACAACCCCTGTCAGCCCATCGGCAATGACCAGTTCGGTAGGATCAACAAAGCTTTTGAAGCCGTTCAGCCTGAGCTTGGAAAACCGCAAAGCTGCCCCTTCGTGATTCCGTATCGAGAAAGTTCAGCGGTTCCTACCCGTTGAGTCAACGCTCCGCACCCCCAAATCGGGGCGAATTCTGTTCAAACCACACCATATCTTGTGGATAACCCGAACCAAACGGCGGTGTTTTGCCAAGCAGGAGCTTGTCTGGCCTCAGACGGACCGCAACAGCCGCCCCAGCCGGGCAATGCCTTCCTCGATGGCCGCGTGGTTGGAATTGGAGAAGCTCAGCCGGATTGTGTTCTGGCCGCTGCCATCGGCAAAAAACGCCTGACCGGGCACAAAGGCCACCCGCTCCGTCTCAAGCGAGCGCGCCAGGAGCTGCGCACCGTCCATCCCCTCCGGCAGGGTAATCCAGACGAACATGCCGCCCTCAGGCCGGGTCCACTCGGCCCCCTCGGGCATGTACTCATCCAAGGCCGCCAGCATCACGTCGCGGCGGCGCTGATAGACCGCGTGCAATTGCTCAACATGTGCGTCGAAGCAGGCTTCTGCAACGCCGTGCACAGCCATCTGGTTGATGGTCGAGGTGTGCAGATCCGCCGCTTGTTTCAGCAGCACCATCTGCGCAATCACTGGCTTGGCCGCCACTGCCCAGCCGATCCGCAGACCCGGCGACAGGGTCTTGCTGAACGATCCGCAATAGACAGTGCGGCAGTCGTCGATTGAGCCCTTCTGTTCAATCTCCAGCGCCAGCACCGGCGGCACCGGCTCCCCGTCATAACGCAGCGACTGATAGGCTGCGTCTTCGATGATGGCACACTCCAGCGCGTCCGCGATGTCCAGCAGCCGCAACCGCCCGGCGCGATCCAGCGTCTCACCGGTCGGGTTGGCAAAGTCTGGCGACAGATAGGCAAATTTCACCGCGCTGCCTGCTTCTGCCGCACCCTCGGCATAACTCTGTGCGGTACGGTTTCCCTTCAGTGACAGCCGGTCGTAGCGCGGCTCATAGGCGTTGAACGCCGCCAGCGCCCCCAGATAGGTCGGCCAGCCGACCAGCGCGGTGTCGCCCGGCGACAGGAACAGCTTGCCCAGGTAATCCAGCGCCTGCTGAGAACCGGAGGTGATCAGCACGTTCTCAGCCTCGCAGGCAATGCCGATCCTTGCCATCTCCGCCACGATCCACTGGCGCAGCGGCAGATAGCCCTCGCTGACGGAGTACTGCAGCGCCTGCGCCTGCCGCTCCGGCGTCAGCGCGGTCTTGAACGCCTCTGCAAATTCGTCCGCCGGGAACAGCGCCGGATCGGGAATGCCGCCGGCAAAGGAGATGATGTCCGGCTGGTCCAGCAGCTTCAGAAGCTCGCGGATTTCCGACGCTTTCATCCGGCTGTTGCGGGTGGCAAATATCTGGTCCAGCTGCATGGCTTCCTCCTCGCTCAACAACTAGGGCCACGGTAGGAGGCTCCAAATTAAAGTCAATAATGCTGACCTATTGTTACAATCTTCGTGATGCGCTCCGCTCTTGCAGCTGTCCGCCCCGCGTGGTCATATAAATTGACCAATCCGCCAGAGCGACCAGATGCCTTTCCAAAAAGTCCAGACCGAAAAACTCTCCGCCTCCGTCGTCAAACAGATCGAGCAGCTGATCCTGCGCGGCATCCTGTCGCCCGGTGAACGGCTGCCTGCCGAACGGGAACTGGCGGAACGGCTCGGCGTCTCGCGCCCGTCGTTGCGCGATGCCATCGGTGAGTTGCAGGCCCGCGGCCTGCTGGCGTCCAAGGCCGGCTCCGGCGTCTTTGTGGCTGATGTTCTGGGCTCCGCCTTCTCGCCGGCCCTGATCCAGCTGTTCGCCACCCATGACGAGGCGGTGTTCGACTACCTCTCCTTCCGCCGCGACATGGAGGGGCTCGCTGCCGAGCGCGCCGCCCGGTTCGGCTCGGACTATGACCTGCAGGTGATCCAGGCGATCTTTGACAAGATGGAGGCGGCCGGCAATCCCGCCGTCTCTGAGGAAGCCGCCAGGCTCGATGCCCAGTTCCACTCTGCCATCATGGACGCCAGCCACAACGTGATCATGCTGCACATGATGCGCTCGATGTTCGACCTGCTGCGCGAGGGCGTGTTCTACAACCGCCGCATCATGTTCCAGCAGCACACCACCTATGAGGCGCTTCTGGAGCAGCACCGCGCCATCAACGCCGCCCTGCAGGCCCGCGACCCGCAAGCCGCCCGCACCGCTGTGGAGGCGCATCTGGACTATGTGAAACAGGCCCTCACCGACCACCAGCGGGCTGAGCGCAACGCAGAGGTGGCCCGGCAGCGGCTGGAGCATGAGACCGGGAAGGGGTGACGCTCAGCGCTGCAGTTGCCGGATCGCATCTTCTATGGACTGAATACGAACCGCTGAGTTCGGATGCGATGACATCCACTCCGGCGGCTCGGCCATTTCGGACTGCACGGTTTCAAAGAAGGTTATCAGCCCTTCGGGCGCATACCCTGCACGCGCGGCCAGCTGAACGCCGAATGCGTCCGCCAAAGCCTCCTGCTCCCGGCCGTACTGCAACGACAGCAGTACATTGCCTTCAAGCAGAATGTCCTCAAGCAAGGGCCCTGTGTCCCCAGCTACAAATGCTACAACCGCATACAGGCCAAGAGAGCGGTAAACTTGGCGAAGACCGTGCTGCTCTACCACATGGCCGATTTCGTGCCCAAGGACCCCTGCCAAAACGTCCTCGCCAGGGAAACGGTCCATGAATGCGTCGGACACCATAACAGTGCCGCCAGGCAAGGCCACAGCATTGGGTCCCATTCCAGGCATCTCGCGGAACAGCAGCTGAAAAGTGACACCATTCGGGGTGTCCTGCAGATGGTCCAGAAGCGTCTGGAAAACCTTTCTGGCCCGTTCCTTTTCCTCTGCCCCAAGTTCCGAGGGCTCCATCAGTGCAAAATCCAAAGCTTCGATGGTGCCCCGGTCCATCTGCTGCAGAACAACAGGAGGGGTCATCGCCGCAGCTGCCGACGCCAGCACGTCCAGGCCGTATTTCCAGACGAGAAATGCGGACAGGACCGCTATGGCGGCAAATGCGGCCAGACGCGGGCGGACTTGCTCAAGCGCATGCAGCCAGGCCCCGCCGGAACCGCCGGTCAGCGTCAGGACAGCATCGTGATCATCCGTTTCGAACATCGTGCCATCCGGCAGCCTCAGCCGGCGCGGCTGGCGACCCAGCGGCGGGTCCAGCGTGACCTCCGCCCAGGCGGAACTGCCAAGCGTCTCACCATCACGGGTGACGATTTCCACCTGCCTCAAGGCCGTGCCTTGGGGCTCGCGGTGCAACAGCAAATCTGCCTGCTGCAAGCGGGACGAAAGGCGCGCGTAGGCGCGCCCTTCGATCTTTAACGGCAAAGGAAAGTTTGTTCCCATTTAGACCGGGAGCCCCACGTCAATGCCTTCGAAATCGGTATAGGCATCACCCACAGCAGAGGTCCTCCGGCCTTGCACGTCAACGAAGCTGTCCAGAGACGATCCCAAAACCACCCCGGTATGGGCGGTCAGATACCGGACCATGCGGACCTGAGCCCACGGCAAAAGCAAACCCAGGCTGCAGACCACGGCAACCAGATTGGTCACTGCGAGCCATAACAGGGCGCCAGCGGAGATATCGGACCTGAACTGATGCCCCCCTTCTAACACGGTGTTGTTGTACACGGCGTTCCGGGTCATCGCGTGATACAGCAGGACAGCCGGCAGGAACGCGAGGAAAAAGATCCCGTAGAAGCCGGCCATGAAGAGCAGAACCGCGCTTGGGTCCGGGTTCGGCGATGCAAAGGAGTCCTGGAAGGAAGTCATGACCGTTGCGCCCATCAGTGCAAAAACCGCGGCCCCGACGATCACCACCCATGCCAAAGCGGCAAAGAAGGCTTTGTAGAACGGCCCCAAAGGCGCCTCGAAATGAAACGCTGCGGTGCCCAGGCGGTGGTTGTCAATGCTGAACCGCTTGACTGCCCGGTCCAGCAGCGGGAAGGTCAGATAGGCGGTGAGCGCAGTCAGGATGGGATAGATCAAGTAGACGAGAAAAGCCTTTCCGTACCCTGCCGAGAATCCGAAGCGGACGTTGGAAAAGCTTGTCATCCGCGCATTGAACATCATTGCCCGAATGATCAGCCAGGGTAAGATGAGAACCAATGCCAGCAGCAGAACCGGAGCCAGCATGGGCACCATTGTCAGAATAAGGTTGTAGATGACAAAGGCCCCGAAAACGATCAGCCGCCCGACAAAGATCTGGCCTCCGGTCGCGTGATAGTCGAAGTTGCGGCCTTCGACATAGGTGTTGTTGTAGAAATACTTGTGGCGGCGGACTTTCGCCCAGGCCGAATAGATGCCCAGCGTCAGGATGCTGAGCAGAAGATTTACGATCCAGATCCCGAACCATTCTTTCGCATTGCCGCGAAACTCAAATTCGCTGATGTTTGCGCTCATTTGTCAATGTCTCCAAAATACCGCAGGCCGCTTTTCCTTAATCCGGCCATGACCAAAAAACATTCGGCGCCCCTACCTGCATAGAGAGAACATTTCCAGACTGAACAACTTTGAATGCAGTTCTGTTGCCCAAAAGCGCGCCTTATGCCGGGAAAGGCTGCACTTGCAGGTCAAAGCGCCAGCGTTGCCTGCTGGACAACAAAAAACCCGGCCGCTCGGACCGGGTTCTTTTAGCTTGTCAGGATCAGCCAAAGCTTAGTGCAGCTTGGCGTCCACATCCGCGATGGCGGCGTCAATCAGCTTGTTGGCCTCAGCGGCGGTCATCTGCTTGGAGATCACCTGATCCGCAGCGGCAACAGCGATGGAAATCGCCTGGTCGCGCACTTCCTTCACAGCCGAAGCTTCTGCCGAGGCGATCTGGTCCTCAGCAGCCGCCAGGCGGCGGGCGATGGAGGTTTCCAGGTCCGCTTTGGCCTGTTCAGCCGCACGGCCAGCTTCGTCACGGGCAGCTGCCACGATCTGGTCAGCCTGGGCCTGAACTTCCTGCTGCTTGCGCTCATAAGACGCCAGAACGGTCTGGGCCTCTTCACGCAGGGCACGGGCTTCGTCCAGTTCCTTCTGGATGCCTTCGGCGCGGTTGTCGAGCTGGCCAGCCAGCAGTGACGGCACCTTGGCAAACAGCAGAATGCCGATGAACAGGACGAACGCCAGCGCAACAACCAGGTTGGTGTTGGACAGGTCCATGCCGCCGCCGGCCGCAAATGCAGGCGAAGCAGCGCCAAGGGTCAGGGCAAGAGCGAGAATGTTGCGCATGTCCTTATCCTTTCGTCCGCTCGGCAACTGCCTTGGCAATTGCGTCTTTGTCTGCCGAACCGCCCAGAGCAGCGACCAGCGCTTCTGCGGTATCGTTTGCAACTGCTTTCACGCTTTCCAGCGCGCCAGCCTTGATTTCGGCGATTGCCTTTTCAGACTCGGCAGCCTTGGCAGCGATCTGTTCGTCCGCTTTGGCAATTGCCTCGTCCAGCCCGGCCTGGATTTCTGCGCGGGTTTCAGCAGCGATGCGCTGAGCCTCGGCACGGGCATCCGCCAGAGCTTTGTTATATGCGTTTTCGGCCTCGACAGCCTTGGCTTTCAGGTCTTCAGCCGCGGCGAGGTCGTTGGTGATGGTCCCCTGACGCTCGGCCAGCACCGCAGCGATGCGGGGCAGCGCGACGCGCGACAGGATGAGGTAGATCACGACCAGGGCGACCACGAGCCAGAAGATCTGGTTCCCGAAGGTCGAGAAGTCCAGCTGCGGCATTGCGGAACCGCCGCCGTGTGCTGCCTCTTGCGTATTTGATGCCATGTCGTCCTCCCAGGAACTTGCCGTTACACCGGGCAGCGCAGGATCTGCACTGCCCGGCCGTAAGGAAATAGGTTCCTAAGGTCTTAGACGGCGAACATCAGCAGCAGAGCGACCAGGAACGAGAAGATGCCCAGTGCTTCTGCAAACGCGATGCCGATGAACAGGGTTGCGGTCTGGCCGGCAGCTGCCGACGGGTTGCGCAGAGCGCCTGCCAGGAAGTTGCCAGCCACGTGGCCCACACCGATTGCGGCTGCGCCGGAACCGATTGCTGCCAGGCCTGCGCCGACGAACTGACCGAGTTGTGCGATATCGCCTTCCATGATTTCTCTCCTTACGATGGAATGTGGTGATTTCTAGGTTGGGCGGGGCCGCTCTGGGCGCCGCCCGGTAAGCTTTCAGATCCTGGCCTTAGTGGCTCGGGTGCAGTGCATCCTTCAGGTACACGCAGGTCAGGATGGTGAACACGTAGGCCTGAATGAAGGCCACCAGAACTTCGAGTGCGTAAACCGCGGTGATGGCAAAGATCGGCAGGAAGCTGAACATGCCCAGTGCTGCGGCGAAGCCTGCGAACACTTTCAGAACCGCGTGGCCCGCCATCACGTTACCGGCAAGACGGATGGAGTGGCTGACGGGGCGCACGAAGTAGGAAATCAGTTCGATGATGGCCAGGATCGGGCGGAGCGCCAGCGGCGCGCTCGACACCCAGAACAGCCCCAGGAAGCCAACGCCGTTCTTGACGAAGCCGACCACGGTCACGGTCACGAACACCAGCGCCGCCAGAACTGCAGTGACTGCGATATGCGAAGTGGTGGTGAAGGAGCCGGGGATCAGGCCCAGGAAGTTGGCCATCACGATGAACATGAACAGGGTCATGATGTAGGGGAAGAACTTGACGCCGTCCTTGCCGGCAACATCCTCAACCATCTTGTAGATGAAGCCATAGGCCAGTTCCGCAACCGACTGGGCGCGGCCCGGCACGATGGCGCGGCGCGAGGAGCCCAGAACCAGCAGCGCGAACACGGCGGCTACAGCAGCGGCCATCCATGCGGTCACGTTGGTCGGAGTGTACCAGGAAATGTCACCGCCGAACAGCGCGCTCACCTGGAACTGGTCCATCGGGTGGATCGCAAGCTTGGCTTCTTCCGGCGCCAAGATCAGGCCGGATACCAGCACCAGTGCCAGAGCTGCGTAAAAGAAAATTTTGCCCATCGGTCCGCTTCTCCTGTCGCCGGTCGCCGATCCCGTCGGATCAGTCCCGGTCTTGCGCATTTTTGTCGGCCTCTTCGGCCAGTTTCTCTTTCTGGATCTCTTGCGCGGTGCGAAGCATCGTCTTCACCCCAGCCGCCAGGCCCAGCATTATGAACAGCACCATGAAGATGGGCAGGGTTCCAAACAGATGGTCCAGCCCGTATCCGATGCCAAAGCCGATCGCGAGACCGGCCACCAATTCGATCACCATCCGCCAGGCCTGGTTGGCCAGGGAATAATGCTCATCCGCGCGCGGCTTGGGCTCCTGGGCCTTACGCGCCGCCGCCAATTTCTCCTCCAGCTGCGCCATGCGCTGCTTTTGGTCGTCATCGGTCACGGGCGCCATCCTCACGCGAATTTCTAGAGAGGGTGCTAAGGCCAAGGGGCCGAGGAGTCAATTACAAGGATTGAAGATTCAAAACCGGATTACTTGATTGTTTTCGCTTATTATTTTTACCATCGCCACATGCCGCGCCGCTCTGCCGCAGCCGCTGTTAGCGCCAAACCATCCCGAAAACCATATTCAACCAAAAGGTTGATTTTAGCCCGCGGGCGGTTTCGGCAGCCGCCAGCGCACAATCCGCCCGTCGATCAGCAGCAGCCCCAGCAGGATCGCCGCCATGCCCCACAGGTGCTCTGCCAGCAGTGTCTCGCCCAGAATGTAAGTGCCCAGAAACAGCGCCGAAACCGGCGCAATCAGCGTCGGCATGGTGATGTTGGTCGGCCCCACCTTGGGCAGCACCCAGTAAAAGGCGATGAAGGCCGCCGAGGTCAGCACAAAGCCGATCACCAGCAGCGACGCCCAGGTTTCCATGCGCGTGATCACCGGCACCCCCTCGCTCCACAGCGCCAGCGGCGCAATCGCGGCGGTTGACCCGGTCAGCGCAATCGCGACCAGCACCACCGGTTCCATGTCGCGGAAGCTGCGGGCGATATTGACGGAGAAGGCATAGCACAGCGGCGCGCACAGTGTGATCAGCACCGCCCAGGCTTCCGAGGACTGGCCGCCCTCCAGGATCGGCAGCGACAGCAGCACAATGCCCAGGAACCCGCAGATCACCCCCAGCGACTTCAGCACCGTCGCCCGCTCGCCGCCGGGCCAGAAATGCGACACCACAACCGCCAGCGCAGGCGTGGTGGCATTGACGATCCCGGCCACGCCGCTGGCGATGTGCTGCTGGCCCAGCGCGTAGAAGGCAAAAGGCCCGGCATAGCTCAGCACGCCGAACCCGAACAGCGCCAGCCAGCGCCGCGCATCAGCCGGCACTTTCTTCCGCGCCGCCAGCACGTAGATCCAGCAGCCCAGCGCGCCAAAGCCCACACGGCCCATGGAGACCGACAGCGGCCCCAGCTCGCGCAGCAGAATGGCATTGAACATGAATGACATGCCCCAGCCGATGCCGAGAATGAAAATCACCGCCCAATAGCGCAACGCCATGCCAACTGCTCCCTCGAAATGCTTTGCACCGATCCATCGCAGTTTTTGCAGGATTGTCGACCCGCTTCTTGCCCTTTAGGAGTATCAGGCATGAGCGACACCCTCGACACCGTCTTTGCGGCCCTCGCCGACCCGACCCGCCGGGCGATCCTGACCATGCTGCTGGAGGACGACATGGCGGTCACTGACGTGGCAGAGCCGTTCGAGATGTCGCTGGCGGCGATTTCCAAGCACCTGACCATCCTCACCCGCGCCGGCCTCATCGCGCAGGAAAAGCGCGGCCGGGTCAAATGGTGCAAGCTGCAGCCCGACGCAATGCGGGCCGCAAGCGTATGGATGCAGGGCTTCGGCCAGTTCGAGCCGGTGAACCTGGACGCCTTCGAGCGTTTTCTGGAGGCGGAGCACCTGTCTGAGGATGCCCCATCCGAAACCTAGGGGCCGAAACCTAGCGGACGACGAACACCGAAATCTCGGAATGCAGCACCAGGTGGCTGGCGTGGGACGAGAACACATAGTCCAGAATGCCGGGCATATGGGTTGCGATCACGATCAGGTCCACCTCCAGCTCCTTGGCGGTCCGGGCCAGGATGGAGTCCATCTCCGACCCCACATCAACGGAATGAACCGGCAGCCCCTCGACTCTTGCACCGCTGCTTTCGGCCATCTTGCTGGCCAGTGCAGCCAGTTCATCACCTGACGATCCCAGGGTGTGTGCGCCTTCGATCTGCTCACCTGTCACATGGACCAGCGTCACCCGCGATCCATGGTTGGCAGCGAAATCCGCGGCCACGTTCAGGGCTTTCTTGACCGCCGGGGGCATGTGCAGGTCAACGGGCACCATGATATGTTTGAACATCTTTCCCTCCTTCTCCTGACGCGTCCCTCTGGACCAGCATACAGGAAAACAAGAGGCTTGCGTTGACCTGCCGCAAGCGGCACCAGGGGCCAACTTCAGGCGCGCACCGGCTTGGCGTCGCCCTCCAGCAGCATCACCAGGGCAATAACCGACATCACCACCCCGATCAGCACCATGCCCGGCGGCGCACCGCGGCCCAGCGCGATCTCCCACAGGATCACCCAGCTGGGCGTCAGATAGGTATAGGCCATCACCTTGGCCGACGGCAGGCGCAGGGTGGCGTATTGCAGCAGCACGAACGTCGCAGAGCTGGCAAAGACCGCAAGGTAGAATAGGCCGATCCAGACAATGCCCGGCAGCTGCATCCAATCGGTTGCCAGAATGTCCTGCCAGCCGAACGCCGCCAGCAGCGCACCCCCGGCCAGCAGCATCCCGAAGGTAAAGACCACCGCGGGCTCGCCCCGGTTCAGCTTGCGCACCATCGGCGTGTAAATCGCGTGCAGCACGCAGCCCCAGAAATAGATGATCTCCCCCTGGCCGATCTGAAACGCCGCCAGTGCCTGCATGTCGCCGCGCACAATCACCCAGACCGCACCAGCGGCACCTATCGACAGCGCCAGCGCCATCCAGCGGGTGGTCACCTGCCGCAACAGCAGCCAGCCAAAGCCCGCGCTCATCACCGGCACCAGCGTGAAAACCGCCGCTGCGCTGACCGGTGCCGCAGACTGCAGCCCGTAGAACATCAGCACGAAATAACCGCCGAACAGCCCGCCCAGCACCGCAAACCGCCAGGGGGCCTGGAAATGCACCCGCCGCATCCCGGTGGTGGCCATCGCGGCAACGCCAATCACCACCGCAGCAATGCCGAACCGCGCCGCATTCAGCGCCGCCGGTGCAATCTCATTTGCCACCATCACGCCCAGCGAGAACGACCCCGCCACCAGCGCTGAAAACAGCAGCATCGCCAGATGCCCGCGCAGCGCCTCGTTCACAGCTGCCACTCTTTGGCCTGTTCCTTGAGGAACTTCAGGAAGGTCTGCACTTTGGTGGTGCGGTGCAGGTCCACATGGGTCACCAGCCACAGGGTGCCTTCCCACTCTTCCTTCGGCGCCATCATCTCCACCAGGTTCGGGTTCTGGCGCGCCTCCCAGGCCGCCATAAAGCCGATGCCGGCGCCGCTGTGCACCGCGTTCTGCATGGTGAACCCGTTGGAGCAGCGGAACGAGATCGCCTCAGCCGGCGCATTGGCCCGCAGCCAGCGCGAAAACGGAGCGCGGCTGTTTTCATCGTCATTGCCGATGAAACGGTGATTGGGCATGTCTTCGACACCCTGCAGCACGCCGTATTTCTCGGCATAGGCCTTGGAGGCATATAGACCCACCTGCTGCTTGATGAAGGGCTGCACCACGTTGTCCGGCTGATCCGGCGCATTGCCGGCCCGCACCGCCACATGCGCCTCGCCGTATTCCAGCCGGAACAGGCGGTCGCCGGTCAGATAGCGGATGATCAGCCCCGGATGCATGTCCTGGAACTCCTTCAGCGCCGGCACCAGCATCGGCGCAAAGGACGCCAGCGACGTCACCACCAGCTCTCCGGAGACGTCGTCGCCCTGCCCCTTCAGGCGGCCGACCAGCTGGCTGAACTGGTCATCGGTTGCCTGCGCCACACGCAACAGATCCTGCCCGGCCTCGGTCGGCGTGTAGCCGCGGGCGTGGCGCTGGAACAGCTTCACCCCAAGCCGGGCCTCGATGGCGTCGATATGGCGGATCACCGTGGCATGGTGCACGCCCAGCACTTCAGCCGCGCCGCTGACCGTGCCCATGCGGGCCACCTGATAGGCGGTGCGGACTTCATCCCAGTTTTCCATGCCGGTCTCCTTGCCAACATGCGCACATGCGCACAATCAGTGTTACTTTTGCGGCGTTGCGTTCGAAAATGCAATAACCCAAATTCCTGTCAGCAACAAGCACAGGAATACCAAAATGACCCGCACCGTTCTGCACCTCGACTCCTCTGCCCGCACCGAAGGCTCGGTGACCCGGGACCTCTCCGCACAGATCGTCAGCCGCCTGGGCGCTGACACCGTGGTCCGCCGCGACCTGGCCGCGCCGCTGCCGCTGCTGGACGGCGCCTGGATCGGGGCCAACTTCACCCCCGCCGACCAGCGCAGCGAGGACGACAAACAGCTGCTCACCCTCTCCGATGCGCTGGTGGAGGAACTGAAACAGGCCGACACCATCGTGATCGGCGCGCCGATCTACAACTTTTCGGTGCCTTCCACGCTCAAGGCCTGGATCGACTTGGTGGCCCGCGTCGGCGTCACCTTCCGCTACGAGGAAACCGGCCCCATCGGCCTCCTGCACGGCAAGCGCGCCATTATCGCGGTGGCCTCCGGCGGCACCCAGGCCGGGTCCGACATCGACTTTGCCACTACCTACCTGCGCCATGTGCTGGGTTTCATCGGCATCACCGAGGTTGAGATCGTGGCCGCCGACGCCATGTCCATCGACGCCGAGGGCGCCCTGGCCAAGGCCCAGACCCAGATCGAAGCGCTGGCGGCCTGATCCCCTGCACCGCCCCGCGCACCTGCCGTCAGCCCCCCCGGCTGACGGCATATTTACGTTTGGCAGCGCGGCGAAGCCTGTGCCACTCTGCCTGCACCGGTATTTCAAAACACAGGCATTCCCATGAAGAAGATCGGCATTCTCGGCGGCGTCGGCTGGGCCTCCACTCTCGATTACTACCGCGCCATTTGCGAAGGCGCCGGGCGGTTCTTTGCAGAGCGCGGCGCGGGCTCACCGCTGCCGGTGCCGCCGATCACCATCGAATCCGTGGTGCAGGCGCAAACCCGCGCCTTGCGCGGCCGCCCGGGGGATGAGGCAAGCTGGGCCGCTTTTGATGCCGTCTTCCGCGAGGCGATGCTGACGCTTGAACGCGCCGGCTGCGATTTCGCCCTGATCGCCTCCAACACCCCGCACGCCCGCCTGCATGCGATCCGCGAGGGCGTGGTGATGCCGATCCTCAGCATCTTCGACGCCACCGCGGAAGCCACCGCTGCAACCGGTGCCGCCCGCGCACTGGTGCTGGGCACAACAGTCACCATGCAGGCCCGCAACTATTCCAGCGTGCTCGCCGCACATGGGGTCACAGCAAATGAGACCCTGCCGCAGGACGAGATCGCTGAAATGCAGATGATGATCGACGAAGATTTCTACGGCGGCGCATCGGCCACCGCACAGGACCGCCTGCTGCGGTTCTGCGCGAAACACGCCCAGCCTGGCACCGCCATCCTGCTGGCCTGCACCGAACTGCCTCTGGCCTTCCCCGGTCACATCGACGACGTCAGTTTCGAGGCCGGCGGCTTCCTGTTCGTGAACCCTTCGGCCGCCCATGTCACCGCAGCGCTGGATCTGGCGCTGGCGGACGAAAAGGCCGGTTAGACCCAGCGCACCTCAACGCCGATGCGCTCAAAGAACGCCATCACGTCATCGCGCTTCATCGCCACCGTGCGGTCATTGACCAGCGGGTGCATATAGATCACGTCCGCCTCCTGCGCCTGCGCATCCATATAGAAGGTGACGCCCTTCCCAGCGCCAGTGATCATCGCCAGCGGGCTGACCGCGCCGGGACGGATGCCGAGATTCTCCAGCAGCCGGTCGGCAGAGCCAAAGGACAGGTTGCCGATGTCCAGTTCTGCGCCCAGCGCCTTCAGGTCGATCTCCCGGTCCTGCTGCAGCGTCACCAGGTAGTTCCGCTTCTTCTTGTCCCGCAGGTACAGGTTCTTCAGCCGCAGCGCGTTTTCGCCCGGCACCATGAACTGCGCCTCGACACCCTTGGCATCCACCACCGTGCGCAGCGGCACATGGGTATGCAGCTGATAGGCAATGCCCCAATCATCCAGCTGCTTCAGCAGCGCATCCGAGGAGATGGGCAGGCTGTCCTGATAGGCCGATGACGCATCCATGATCTTACTCCGCAAGCCGTTCCGGTTTGCCGCGCAGATCACAAAAAACAGTGCCGGGGCGCAAGAGCTGTTCCGCCCTTCGCGCCCCGTTTTGCGCCATCGCACCACAGGGCGGGTGCTCAGACCCGCCCCCTGCCATATCACGCCTCAGCGAAATCCGCCCGCCGTGCCTCCTCGTAGTGGTCGAAGTCGGTGCTGAACCAGCCGGTGCCGCGGGTGGCGCTGGCCAGGGTGCTGCACAGATCATCCTGCGCCGACATCGGCAAGAGCGTCTCGAACACGTCCCAGCCCGCGACGCCGTCCTCGGCCTCGAACCCCAGGATTTGCCCCTTCATGCCGCTCACCACCGGCACCAGCCCGCCGGTGAACACCGACGGCACATGGATATGCACCCGCATGATCGGCTGCAGCAGCACCGCACCGGCTTCTGCCAGCGCCTCCTTCACCGCGTTCTTGCCAGCGGTCCGGAACGCATAGTCGGAACTGTCCACCGAATGGTGCTTGCCATCCTTCAGGGTCACGCAGATATCCACCACCGGATGGCCATTGAGGCCCAGCGCCAGCGCCTCGCGCGCGCCCGCCTCGACCGAGGGGATGTAGTTCTTAGGCACCGCGCCGCCCTTCACGGTTTCCTCGAACACGAAACCGCTGCCGCGGGGCAAGGGCTTCACCTCGATCACCACATCGGCGAACTGGCCGGCGCCGCCCGACTGCTTGCGGTGCCGGTGATGCACCTGCACCGCTTTCTTGATGGTCTCGCGCAGAGCCGGCGGCACCGGCGCCTCCTCCACTTCGACGCCGAACTCATCCTTCAGCGCTTGCTTGATCCGCCGCATATGCAGCGGCCCCTGCAGGTTCAGCAGCACATGGCCGCTGGCTTCATCCTGGCCCAGCACCAGCGCCGGGTCGATTTCCGCCAGCCGCTCCAGCGCCGTGGACAGCCGGGCGTCATCACGCTCGTTCACCGGCGTGATCACCCGCCGGAAGGTTGAGGGCCGCGGCTGCGCCCACTCCGGCAGCGGTGCCGCGCCATCCGGCCCGTAGGCAAAGCCGAGGTTCAGGTGGTCGGATTTCACCGCCTGCCCCATATCGCCTGGCGTCAGGCTTGTATTGGCGGCCGAACCGACGCCAGTCAGCGATCCCAGCGCCGCACCGCCAACCGGCACGCCGTTGCCGACACTGCCGTCCAGCGCGCGCACCATCACTGTCTTGCCCAGATGCTTGACCAGATCCGCCATACAGCCGACCGCCGTAACGCTGCCGTCCTGCGACAGCCGTTCCAGAGCCGCCCCCACATCCGGCGCTTCATGGCGCAGCGACTTCATCAGCCGCAGGATCCCGTTCTTGTGCTCCGCCGATCCCATCAGCGCCGGGATCAGGTCGTTGTGCTGCAGCACCTTGGTGGCCACCTCATAGGCTTCCTCGGCCATCACCTGCTGATCCTCGATCAGCTCCTCCAGCAGCGTGTCGTCAAAATCCGCCAGCGCCTCCAGCAGTTCGGTTCGGGCTTCCTGTTCGCGCGCGTACATGGCAACCGGCAGCTCGATCAGCGCCGAAGGCTTGCCTTCCTGATACTGCCAGGCGCGCTCGGAAATCAGATCCACAGCACCCACAACCTGTCCATCCTCGCGGATCGGCACCTGCCGCAGGATGATGTTGTGGCTGCAATAGGCCTGAAGCGCAGCAACGATCTCCGCCACCCGGTCCGCCGCCTGGTCCATGCGGTTGACAAAAATAAAGGCGGGGACCCCCGCCTCCTCCAGCTTGCGCAGGTACGGCGCGCTCAGCACCGCAGCGCCGGCGTCAGCCGGAACGCAGAGGACGGCAGCATCACTGGCCGCCAGCGCCGGACCCGCCTGCGCCAGATTGTCAGCACCGCCCGCGATGTCGATCGCAGCCCAGTCCTCGCCCATAAATGAAAAAGGCTGCAAAGCGGCGACGCCTGCAACCTCCTGCCGCTTGCCTGCAGCGCTGTCCAGATTGGCCAGCGCCGAGGCCAGCGTTGATTTGCCGGACTGCGACGGTCCCAGAATAGTGAAAACGCGCATGTTCTCAGATCCTCCCTTAGCTGATGCGGCTGCCCGCCAAGGTGCGCGAACCCTTCGGTTCGCGTGAACTGCCTGCGCTGAAGATCTGCCTCACGGCTCTTTCGAGCCGGCCCATCCGCTGAGTGATTGGCGTTGGGCCACCGTTTGATGTTGGCCAGCCACCCGCGCCCGTGTCAAGCGCGCAGAGGGTGTAGCGGCGGGCCCCCGCGCACGATTTTTGACGCAACCCGTGCCGATTTCCCCTCCCTCCCGCCTTTCCCTGGGGTAAGCTTGAATTATGAAAATCACCCGCAACACGCCTGAGCAGCTGATCCTGGCCGACAACCCCTGGTTCATCGGCATCTCCCTCATTCTGTTTATCCTCGTCTTTGCCGGGGCAGGCCTGGGGGCGGCCAGTACCGGCGGTGAAAATCTCTGGTTCGGCCTCTTCTTTGCCCTCGCGGGCGGCGGGATGGGCTTTGCCGCTTTCTGCCTGTTCGTGCGCCGGGTGCAGGTGATCCTCGACCGGCCCGGCGGCAGCGTCGTGATCCGGCGCCAGTCGGTGTTCGGCTACAGCCAGGTGGAGCACCGCCTCGCCGACCTCTCCCATGCCGAAGTGGAAAGCACCACCAGCCGCCGCGAGGGCCGCACCCGCACGCTCTACCGCCCGGTGCTTGTGCTCGACAGCGGCATGAGCGCCGGCCGCCACCCGGTGGTCGAAGCCTACACCAATGGCAGCGGCCCGCAGCGGCTGGCGGAGGCGATAAATGCCTGGCTACCCGCCTCAGAGACGGACGGGCAGCAGGAAAGCCGCTAGGCTCAGCCCGTGAAGGTGCAGTATTCCCGGACATAGCGGAGATAGCCTTTGGTGAACATCTCAGCCTTGGCCTGCACATCTTGGCCTTCATGTAGGATGAAGCCGCTGTTTTTTCTTTCAATGTAATGTGTTGTACCGTCACCCCGGGGGGATCTTTCAAACTCTCCCTTTGGCGTCCGTTCAAACGGTTTCTCGTGGGTAAACTCGGTTCCAGACTTGGCCTTCAGAACTATCAGCGTCAAAGGCGGGCTTGCTTCCAAATAACTATAGCGCAAAACCTCACCTGACTTGGAGAAATCACCCAAATCCACCGACGCCATTGGCAGAGTAAAGGACGTCCATAAGACCCAGCCCTCATCTTCAACGTTTTTCCAGCGAAAGGTCGTCAAAGTGCAGCCGTCAACTTCGACTTCATGGCGCTCCTCGCTGGTCTCATTCCTTCCGCCTGCTTCAATCTGCGCAATCAGATCCTCCCGGGTCACCTCATCCGCCAGCAGCGGCGATGCCAGCACCGCACAGCACAGGGCAATAACGTTCAGAATATTCCTCATCAAAAGCCTGCTTTTAACAACATCACTTTTGCAGCTAGCCACTGCCCCGCCAGCGTTCAAGCCACAAAGGTTGACTCCGGCCCCCAATCCGCGTAACCCCCGCCCCAACATCCGGGAGATTTGAGTCTTCCGGTCCCTGCCCGTGCCAGGGATCGCCCCCCACCAGCGTGTTACGCCCGTGGGGGCATTTGCGCATGGTTCGCTTGTCCCCTACATACGGGGGCGCCACACCTTGAAACCGGCATTAGGAGGCCGCAGGCATGTTTGAAAATCTATCCGAACGCCTTTCCGGCGTCTTTGACCGGCTGACCAAACAGGGCGCCCTGAACGAGGAAGACGTCAAATCCGCCCTGCGCGAAGTCCGCGTGGCGCTCTTGGAAGCCGACGTCTCGCTGCCGGTTGCCCGCGACTTCGTCAAGAAGGTGCAGGAACAGGCCACCGGCCAGGCGGTCACCAAATCGGTGACCCCGGGCCAGCAGGTCGTGAAGATCGTGCACGACGCGCTGGTCGACGTGCTGCGCGGCGACGAGGACCCCGGCAAGCTCAAGGTCGACAACCCGCCCGCCCCCGTCCTGATGGTCGGCCTGCAGGGGTCCGGTAAAACCACCACCACCGGCAAGCTGGCGAAACGGCTGAAGGAGAAAGAGGGCAAGAAGGTCCTGATGGCCTCGCTCGACGTCTACCGCCCGGCGGCGATGGACCAGCTGGCCGTCCTCGGCACCCAGATCGGCGTCGACACCCTGCCCATCGTGCCCGGCCAGAAACCCGTCGACATCGCCAAACGCGCCAAGCAGCAGGCGACCTTGGGCGGCTATGATGTCTACATGCTGGATACCGCCGGCCGCCTGCACATCGACGAGACCCTGATGCAGGAGGTCGAGGACGTCCGCAATGTGGTCTCCCCGCGCGAGACCCTGCTTGTGGTCGATGGCCTGACCGGCCAGGTCGCCGTCGAGGTGGCCGAGGAATTCGACGCCAAGATCGGCATCAGCGGCGTGGTGCTCACCCGGATGGACGGCGACGGCCGCGGCGGTGCGGCGCTGTCGATGCGCGCTGTCACCGGCAAGCCGATCCGCTTTGTCGGCCTGGGCGAGAAGATGGACGCGCTCGAAACCTTCGAGGCCGACCGGATCGCCGGCCGCATCCTCGGCATGGGCGACATCGTGGCGCTGGTCGAAAAGGCCCAGGAAACCATCGAGGCCGAACAGGCCGAGAAGATGATGAAGCGCATGATGAAAGGTCAGTTCAACATGAACGACCTGAAGATGCAGCTTGAACAGATGCTCCAGATGGGCGGCATGGAGGGCATGATGCAAATGATGCCCGGCATGGGCAAAATGGCCAAGCAGGTGCAGGACTCCGGCATGGACGACAAGGTGCTGAAGCGCCAGATCGCCATGATCCAGTCGATGACCAAGAAGGAACGCGCCAACCCCGCCCTGCTGCAGGCCTCCCGCAAGAAACGCATCGCGGCCGGTTCCGGCATGGAGGTCTCCGACCTCAACAAGCTTCTGAAGATGCACCGGCAGATGGCCGATGTGATGAAGAAGATGGGCAAGATGGGCAAAGGCAAGATGCTGAAACAGGCCATGAAGGGCATGTTCGGCAAGGGCGGCATGCCGGATATGGGCGGCATGGACCCCAGCCAGATGGACCCCAAGGCGCTGGAAGCGGCAGCCAAGGCAATGGGCGGCAAAGGCGGCCTGCCCGGCGGCCTTCCGGGTCTTGGCGGCGGCATGGGCCTGCCCGCAGGCCTCAGCGGATTTGGCAAGAAGAAGTAAGCCATGCAGCTCCCCGCCATCCCTCAGCTCGAAACCGAACGCCTGGTCCTGCGCGGACCGGAGGCGGCGGACTTCGGGCCGGTGGCAGCGTTCTTCGCGGACGAAGCACGCTCCTGGGGGTTCGGCGGGCCGCTCGACCGCAACGAGGCCTGGCGCTGGTTCACCATGTCGGTGGGCCACTGGGCGATGCGCGGCTTCGGCTTCTGGACCATCACCTGCAAGCAGACCGGCGAGGCGCTTGGCATCACCGGCGTCTGGCAGCCCGAAGGCTGGCCCGAACCTGAACTGGGCTGGGTTGCCTTCCCTGCAGGCGAAGGCCGCGGCATCATGGCAGAGGCCGCACTGGCCGCTCGCACCCACGCCTATGAGGTGATGGGCCTGCCTGCACTTTGCTCCAACATCTTCCCGGGCAATACCCGCTCGGTGGCGCTGGCCGAACGGCTGGGCGCAGTGTTCGAGGCAGAGTTCGACAACCCCAAACACGGGCGCGAACTGGTCTACCGCCACCCCGCGCCCGTAACGCCTTGCGACGGCGGAATGGAGGCCTACGCATGACCTCCCGTCAGTTCACCGTGCCCGGCTTAACGAAAAATTACGCAGTCTCCCCGATACTCCTTCACCGGATGGGTGAAATTGACACCGGGCGGCCTGCCGCCCGGGCAATGGGGTATGACATGAAAGACGCGCAAAGGCAGTATCCTAGGCTGGCCTCCAAGCGGCTAATGCTGATTTCTCCGGCGGACCCGGAGTTTGACGCCCAGGCGGCCTTCCTGGCGCCGGACGCGCCGCGTTTCATCAATGTTGCAGATGATGCCGATTCGCTGTGGTGGTCGATTGCTACCATCATCGGCCACTGGCACCTGCACGGCTACGGCCTGTTTGCTGTGCTGGAGCGCAGCACCGGCCAGACTGTCGGCCTGGTTGGCCCCTGGTTCCCCAAGGGCTGGCCGGAACCGGAATTGTCCTGGCACCTGATGGAAACCGGCGAGGGCAAAGGCTATGCCAGCGAAGCTGCGCAATGCGTGCTGGACTGGCTGTTCACGGTGGCTGGCTGGGACTCGATCGTTTCCTACGTGCCAGAGGAAAACAAAGCCTCCATCGCACTGGCCCGCCGGGTTGGCGCACAGCCGGAAAGGACCGTCTCCTTCCGCCTGCAGCCTGCCCCGAACATCCGCGCCTGGCGTCACCTGCCGTCTGCCCGCGGCGGGCATACCCGGGATGCACGGGGGTTGCTGCACTGATGCGCCCGGCATCCGTCATATCCCAGCGCCACCGCGCCCTTCCGCAGGAAGGAGCGCGCTGATGCCGTTTGACATCCCGGTGATCGAAACCCGCCGCCTGGAACTGCGCGGCCCCGAAGCGCAGGACTACCCTGACTTCAAGGCCACCTTCAGTTCCTACCGCTCGCGTTTCATGGGCGGGCCTCTGAACACATATGAGGCCTGGATGCTTTACGCCGCAGAGATCGGCCACTGGCAGGTCCGCGGTTTTGGCATGTGGATGATCCACGACAAGGCAAGCGGCGAGACCTACGGCATGGCCGGCGGCTGGCAGCCCGCGGGCTGGCCGGAGCGCGAGATCGCCTGGATCATCTGGCCCGGCGCGGCCGGCAAGGGCTACGCGCTGGAGGCAGCACATGCCGCCCGCCGCCACTTTTATTCGGAACTGGGCTGGGAGACGGCGGTCAGCTATATCGACCCGAAGAATCTCGACTCGATCCGGCTCGCGGAACGGCTCGGCGCCACCAAGGACCATGGTGCCGCCACCATCGACGGCAACGATGCCGTCTACCGCCACCCCGCGCCGGACGCCCTGAAGGACAGCCAGATTGCCCATGGCATCGACATGGAAATCAGCCATTACGCCGATCCGCTCTTCAAACCGGAGGGCTGGGCCATTGACTGACCTGCGCGCGAATTTGCGGATGCTGCGCTGCGGCGGTGCACAGGTGGTGCACAGCCGGTGCACCCCAGGCACCCCCCTGATGACACCCCGGCCTGCTGCATTGCGGAGAACCCGATGACAACAGATACCCAAGATCCCGTCGCCCGCGCAGCCCAGCTGCTGAAGGGCCACCGCGAAAGCATCGACCGTCTGGATGCAATCCTCGTCTATACTCTGGGCGAGCGGTTCAAGCACACCCAGGCGGTGGGCCATCTTAAGGCCGAACACGACCTTCCCCCGTCCGATCCCACCCGCGAAGCGGCCCAGATCGCGCGGCTCGAAGACCTGGCGGAACAGGCCGATCTGGATCCTGAATTCGCCAAGGCATTCTTGAACTTCATCATCGATGAAGTCATCCGCCACCACAAAAAACACCAAGAATAACAAAGACAACAGGAACAACCGGGGCATACCCCGGATAACGCCATCAAAGGAGATGTACCCATGGCAATGAAAATCCGTTTGGCCCGCGGCGGCTCCAAAAAACGCCCCTTCTACCGCATCGTGGCTGCTGACAGCCGCATGCCGCGCGACGGCCGCTTCATCGAGAAGCTGGGCACCTACAACCCGCTGCTGCCGAAAGATTCGGAAGAGCGCGTGAAAATGGACATGGAGCGCGTGCAGCACTGGCTGGACCAGGGCGCGCAGCCGACCGACCGTATCGCCCGCATGCTGGAAGCCGCAGGCGTCCGTGCCAAGACCGAGCGCAACAACCCGAAAAAAGGCACCCCGGGCAAGAAGGCCCAGGAGCGCGCTGAAGAAAAAGCTGCAAAGGCTGCTGAAGCCGCCGAAGCAGCTGCTGACGCGGAATAATTCCGTGGAGCTGCGGGGCGCTTTTCCCGAAGAGTTCCGCAGCCAGCTTGATCTGCTGATGCGGCTCCGGCGCGACGTGCGCCGGTTCCGCAGCGATCCGGTGGAGGAGGCAGTGCTGATGCGCTGCCTCTCTGCCATTCAGCTCGCCCCCTCCGTGGGCCTGAGCGAACCCTGGCGCATCCTGCGGGTGGAGAGCGATACCGCCCGCGCCGCGGCGCTGAAGAATTTCGAAGCCGCCAATGCCCAGGCGCTGACCGGGTACTCCGGTGAAAAGGCTGAACGCTATGCGGAACTGAAACTGTCCGGCATGCGCGAAGCTCCGGTGCAGCTGGCGGTCTATTGCGACGACGAGACCCTCCAGGGCCACGGGCTGGGTGCGTCCACCATGCCGGAAATGCGCCGCTATTCGGTAGTCACCGCCATCACCCTGTTCTGGCTGGCGCTGCGCGCCGAGGGCCTGGGGCTCGGCTGGGTTTCGGTCCTGGACCCCCAGCAGCTGAACCGTGACCTGAATGCACCCGAAGGCTGGAAGCTGATCGGTTATTTCTGCATCGGTTACCCGGAACGGCTGTCGGATACGCCGGAACTGGAAGAAACCGGCTGGGAAAGCCGGATGGCGGATCTGCCGCTCGAAACCCGCTGAGACCGTCATGGGACGGTTGATAAGGCTTGTGTTTTTTGTTGCAGTGGCCTTTACCGCGGGCATCTTCTTTGAACGCAACCACCAAGTGGAACTCTGCGAACAATCCGGCGGCCAATGGCTGCGCGCGGGGTTCTGTGCAAAGGACTGACACCATGAGCGATCTGATCTGCGTAGGCGCAATTGCCGGCTCCTTCGGGGTGCGCGGCGAGGTGCGGCTCAAGAGCTTCTGTGCGGTCCCGGAAGAGATCGAGGACTACTCGCCGCTCAGCAACGAAGACGGCAGCCAAAGCTATTCCCTGACCATCACCCGTCCGATCAAGAACGGCTTTGCAGCGCTGCTGGGTGGTGTGGAGACCAAAGAAGACGCCGACGCAATCAAAGGCCTGCGCCTGTTTGCCCGCCGCGATCAGCTGCCGCAACTCCCGGACGACGAATTCTACCACGCGGATCTGATCGGTCTGGAGGTTTATGACACCGGTGGCACCCTGCTGGGCACCGTGAAGTCGGTGCAGAACCACGGCGCCGCCGACCTGCTGGAAATCCACGGCCCTGGCCTTAAGGCCACGGTGCTTCTGCCCTTCACCCTGGAAGCTGTGCCAACCGTGGATCTGACCCAACGGCGCATCATCGCTGACCCGCCTGAAGGGCTGTTCTGAGACGGCAGGTCAGTCTGCCTCATCCGCCAGAAGGGCATCCAGAACCCGCACCGACCAGACGGCTACCATTTGGGTCTTCACACGCTCCTCAGGTGGTTTGGCCCCCAGGCTGAGCCAAAGCCGGAACAATCGCCAGGCAAAGAAGAAACGGAAAACCGGATCCCCTGTCAGCCCGGCGCCATAACCTTCTTCAAAAGCCGCCCAATCCGCTTGTGCCACCAGCCCGAACCCGGGGACACTGTCTTCTGCAGCTAAGTGCTCCAGGCAGTTTGCCAGCCAGATATCGGCCAGATCGCGCTGCGGGAAAACAGCCTTATGGTTCAGGAAATCAATGAACGAGACCTCCTGATCCGACAGGATAATATTGCGCAGGTGCAAGTCGCCATGCGCCACTGCGCTGCGGAACTCGCATCCCCGCGCGCGCCTTGCAGCCCGGTGCAGATGTGCGCACAGCCCCAAAAATCTATTGGGTTTCGGCAGTTGAAGCTGCCCCTCGCGCACCGCCTGCGCACGGTCTGAAACCGACTTCAAAAAAGGTTTCGGCCAGAACTGCTTCTGCCCGGCGTCGGATACTCTGTGCAATTCGGCCACTGCACCACCAATGCGGCGCAGAACATCAGCCCTGGCACCAAAGCCGTAGTCGGTCAGGGCCAGCGCCCGGTAGGCTGTTTCCCCGGGGACAAATTCCATCAGCACATAAGGATGTTCCGGATCCTGCCACAAGACTTCCGGAACCGACACACCAGGGACAGACTTCAGCTGCCGGGCAACTTGCCCATGACGCTCCAGGTCCCTTACCCGCCTTAGCGGATTGTCGGATTGGAAATCGGCCCGCAGCACAAACCGTTGCCCCGCAGCTGTCGCAATCTCCAGCACGCAGCGGCTTTGCTGCAGGCGCCGGTTGGACTGCATCCTGCGGAACTTCGCGCCAGCTTCAGGCAGACCGGCGGCCGCTGCCGCCTGAGGCCACAGCGCCTGGGTGCGGGCCTGCACCTCGTCCGAGGCAGCAAACCCGTCTCCGGCAACCGTTGGCGGCCTTTCTGAATTCATCAAAACACCCAAGCTTTGTATTGCGTGAAAATCTGACTGAACTAAACAGCATCATTATGACAGCACCAAGCAAATCCCATGGCCGCAAAGCCATCCGCCCGACCCTGAAGCCGCGTGAGCTGATGACCCCGACGCCGGATCTGGCCGGCGTGTGGAAGGCCAAGATCATCACGCTGTTCCCGGAGGCCTTTCCCGGTGTGCTGGGCGAAAGCCTGACAGGCAAGGCGCTGCAGGAGGGGCTTTGGCAGCTGGAAACCACCGATTTGCGCGAATTTGGCATCGGCAAGCACCGCAACGTGGATGACACGCCTGCAGGCGGCGGGGCCGGCATGGTGCTGCGCGCTGATGTGCTGGGCGAGGCGATCGAACACACAATGGCGGACACCCGCGGCAACTGGCCTCTGGTCTACCTGACCCCGCGCGGCCGACCGATGAACCAGCAGATGATGCATAATTTTGCCCAATGCGACGGCATCACCCTGCTCTGCGGGCGGTTCGAGGGCGTCGATGAGCGGGTGCTGGAGCATTACGGCATCCAGGAGGTCTCGCTGGGAGATTTCGTGATGACCGGCGGCGAGTTAGCCGCGCAGGCACTGATCGACGCCACCGTGCGGCTGATCCCGGGGGTGCTGGGCAATCACGCCTCAACCGAGGAGGAGAGCTTCTCCTCCGGTCTCTTGGAGCACCCGCAATACACCCGCCCCGCCGAATGGAAGGGCCGGGAAATCCCGGATGTGCTGATGTCAGGCCATCACGGCAAGATCGCCGAATGGCGGCACGGGATGAGCGAAGAAATCACCAAGGCCCGCCGTCCGGACCTGTGGGAGGCCTATGTCCGCGTCAAGGATCGCGGCAAACCGTAACGCAAGTGATGCAGCAACCTGGCTTTTCCCCGATGCAAGCCGTTGCCGCAATGGCGAACCCGTGTTTTACTCTTCCTGCATAAGTTAAATGACAGGAGACCGCAGGGTGGCTGGGAAATTTGAACTCTATACAGACAATGCAGGCGAATTCCGCTTTCGCCTGAAGGCAGGCAACGGCGAGAACATTCTGGCCAGCGAAGGCTACAAGCAAAAGGCCAGCGCTGAGAACGGCATTGCGTCGGTCAAGAAGAACGCCGGCGATGATGCGCGCTATGAGCGCAAGGAAACCTCAGCCGGCAAGCACATGTTCAACCTCAAGGCCACCAACGGCCAGGTGATCGGCACCTCGCAGAGCTATGCCAGCGCCTCTGGCCGGGATGGCGGCATCGAGTCGGTCAAGAAGAACGCGCCGGATGCAGCCATCGACGATCAGACGGCCTGAGACGGCTCCGGGCCCGGTCCGGGCCCGGCCGCAGCCTGCCTTCAGGGCATCTTGTTGTTCTGCCAGACGGTCAGCGTTGTTCCCTGTTTGAAGGTGACATCGCCCTTGGACTGGTTTCGCACTGTTTCCCAGCCAATATCACTGCTGCCCAGCCGGTCATCCGGGAAGTGGGTCTTGAACTTCCAGTCGCCGGCCGTGGACGAGCGGGTCAGCACGACCAGGCAGTGGGGCACCATCTTCACACCGCCGCCGCCGGATTTCTCGACCAGTTTCACGTTCAGGGCCTTGAACATATCATCCAGGCTGGATTTACCCTGCTCAAAGTCGGAAACGGCGGATTTGATATCGTTGAGCGAAACGGCAGCCCCATCGCGCTTGAGCGCGTAGCCCCAGCCCGGCGCCGAAGCCGGCGGCCCCATCTTCAGGGTCAGCGACGTCAGTTCATCCGTCACCTGATTGGCCTGGGACATCTTGCCAGTGGCATAATGCGTGAACCCCTTGAACTTCGCGGCAATGGCCGTTGCCCGGTCGACGGCTTCCTTTTCAAGAACCGGGGTTGCCCACATGGAGGCATTGCCGCCGCTGTACTGTTTACGGTCAAAGCTGGCTGCGATCTGCTTTTCGACCTCCGAACGGTTGGCGATCACCCGTTTGCCGTCCTCCTCGGTATAGGTGATTTTCACCTTGTTCCACTTCTCGGTCACCTGCGCCGTGCCTGAGGAATTGCCGCTCTGGTCCGGGGTTACCCCGTCCTGCGAAGAGGCCCGCATCGCCTGGCGCTCCATGCCGGTCTGCGCACCATGGCGACCCGTGCCGTGGCCTTCGCCGCCGTCCTCTGCCTTGATGCGTTCTTCCTGCCATTGCTGCGCCTCAGCCTGCTTCTTGATCAGCGCCTCGATCTGGCTGCGGGCCTGATCCACCGGCACGCTGTCCAGCATGTCGTCCAGTGCCGTGATGCGGGACTTGATGTTGCTCAAAGCTGTCACAAAGGCCTTCTCCTTCTCCAGCTTCTCGGCCTTCATCTCCTCAACATTCTTCAGCAGCTGGCCACGGGACTGCTCCAGCACCTGTTTGGCCTTCTCAAGCCGCTCGGCGCTGGCATCCACCTGCTGCTGCTTCTTGCTGATATCCTTGGCTTTGGTCAGCCCTGATAGGGTCTCCTGCAAGTCCTTCAGCACCCCGGCTTCGCGGGTCACAGCCGTTTCCAGCTTGCCCAGTTTAGCGATTTCCTCCTTGATCCGGCTGGCCAGCATCTTGGCCGCCTTGCCAGAGTCTGATTGCGCAAAATCCTTGCTGCGCTTCTCCGCGTCCTGTTCATCGGACGCCAGCGCCGCCTTCACATAGCCGACCATTTCCTTGTCGAGCACTTCCATCCGGGCGTAGGCCTGTTTCCATTCGCCTTTCTCGAAATGTTCCGCCACAGCCCCGAAATGCTGGCGCAGTGCCTTGCGCTCATCATCCATGATCTTGCCCTTGACCTTGTCGAACCGGGCCGTCGTGGCTTTGAGCCGGGTCTTGGCGTTGGTTTCTTCCTTGGAGGCCTCCTTGCCGCCGCCGATCAGCTTGATCAGCTCCTCCATCCGGGTATTGAGGGCGATCAGAGTCTTGGCAGCCTTCTCTTGATCGGTGTCCTTCTGCTCCTCAATTTGCCCGAACAGGATGCGCAGTTCCTTGCGCTCGTCATCGGTTATCCTGCCCTTGATCTTGTCAAACCGGCCTTCCACTGCTTGCAGCCGTTTCAGAAATCGCTTGTCCGGATCAGCCTCGCCGCCCGCATCCAGGTCTACGGCCACAAGCTCATAGCCGAACTGGGTGCCCTTCATCAGCGGCTTCAGCTTCTTTTCAGGCATTCTGCCCTTCACAAGGCTGAGCCTCAGCGTGCCATCCTTGACAGAACACTGGCCCACAGCCCGCTGCTTGGCTTTGGACTTCAGCTCCTTCAGCAGGGGCGGTGCCGCTTCGCCGACAATCAGAATGGATTGAGCTGAGCCATTCAGCGTGACCTCATCATAGAAGTAGAAATCGCCCGGCGTGGCATCCAGTTTCTTGAGCTCCTTCTTCAATTCCGTCTTGTAGGATTGTTCGCTGTTGAAAATGTCGATTTTCTTGAATGGCATGCTGTTTCCCCTCCCTGATGAGGCGTGCCCGGCCCGCTGCATATGCTGACGCAGCGTAAAGTAATGTATTTGAACGGTAACCGCAGATCTGCAGCCGATCAAAAGGAAAACACGGCCTGCGATCCGGGCGGTACCGCAGAATTCCCTTGAAACATTGGCACGGCAGGCCTAAAAGCCGCTCGTCTGGTGCCGGGAATCGGCCCCGGGCCGCTGGCTGTTGGATCAGTCCCGGAAATCTTCTTCGGTTTCCTTCAGGATCCGGCCTGCCAGCTGCAAGGAACAGACGGCGTGATCTCTGGCGGGCTGCCTAAGGCGGGACCCGGTGAAGACCAGGAGCTCTCATGACGGCACAAACCTCTGCGGAATGAACCGCAGGCAAATTAGGAGAGTTGCGATGGACCTGATCGCACAGCTGGAGGCGGAACAGATCGCCGCCCTGGGGAAAGAGATCCCCGACTTCAAAGCCGGTGACACCATCCGTGTCGGCTACAAGGTGACCGAAGGCTCGCGTTCGCGCGTGCAGATGTACGAAGGCGTTTGCATCAGCCGCAAGAACGGCTCGGGCATTGCCGGCTCGTTCACCGTCCGCAAGATTTCGTTCGGCGAAGGCGTGGAGCGTGTGTTCCCGCTGTTCTCGACCAACATCGACTCGATCGAAGTGGTGCGCCGCGGCCGTGTCCGCCGTGCCAAGCTGTACTACCTGCGCGCCCGCCGCGGTAAGTCGGCCCGTATCGCAGAAGATGCGAACTACAAGCCCAAGAAAGCCTGAGGAGCGGTATCATGAAAAAAGACACCCATCCCGAATACCACTTCATCGACGTCAAAATGACCGACGGCACCATCCTCAAGATGCGCTCCACCTGGGGTTCTGAGGGTGACCAGCTGGCACTGGACATCGACCCGACCGTGCACCCGGCATGGACCGGCGGCACCTCGCGCCTGCTGGACGCCGGCGGCCGCGTGTCCAAGTTCAAGAAGAAATACGAAGGCCTGGGCTTCTAAGCCGCCTGCCGTACTTTTCAGAACTCCCGAAGGCTGCCCCGGACGGGCAGCCTTCTTTCTTTTTCTCCTGACGCTGGGGCCCGATGCGCGCCCTGCGGGAAAGACAGCCCCCTCGTGAAACAAGCCCTGGCCAACGCACTGCAAGAACGCGGATATGAAACCCTGACCCAAGTGCAGGAGGCCGTGACCCAGCCCGAGGTGGAAGGGCGCGACCTGCTGGTGTCTGCACAGACCGGATCGGGCAAGACTGTTGGCTTTGGCCTGGCTTTGGCCCAGGATCTGCTGGGTGAGGATGAGGCGTTTGGCGACGCCGCGGCGCCGCTGGCGCTGGTGATTGCCCCGACCCGCGAACTGGCGCTGCAGGTGAAACACGAACTGGGCTGGCTCTACCGCGGCGCAGGCGCACGGATTGCCTCCTGCGTGGGCGGCATGGACATGCGCGACGAGCGCCGTGCGCTGGAGCGCGGCGCCCATATCGTGGCCGCGACCCCGGGCCGCCTGCGCGACCATATCGCGCGCGGCTCCATCGACCTCAGCCAGGTGCGCGGCGTGGTGCTGGACGAGGCCGACGAGATGCTGGACCTTGGCTTCCGCGAGGATCTTGAGTTTATCCTGAGCGAAGCGCCCGAAGACCGCCGCACCCTGCTGTTCTCCGCCACCGTGCCGCCGGCAATTGCCAGCCTGGCCGAAACCTTTCAGCGCGATGCGATGCGGATCAAGACCGCGGGCGAGACCAAGCAGCACGCGGATATCGAATACCGCCTGATGAGCGTGGCGCAAGCGGACGCAGAAAACGCCATCATCAACGTGCTGCGCTTCTATGAGGCGCCCAGTTCCATCGTCTTTGCCAACACCCGCGCCGCGGTGAACCGTCTGGCGGCGCGCCTGACCAACCGCGGCCTGCCGGTGGTGACCCTGTCGGGCGAGCTGTCCCAGACCGAACGCAGCCACGCGCTGCAGGCGATGCGCGACGGGCGCGCGCGGGTCTGCGTCGCCACCGATGTGGCGGCCCGCGGCATCGACCTGCCGGGGCTGGAACTGGTGGTCCATGCAGAGCTGCCCTCGAACCACGAAACCCTGCTGCACCGCTCCGGCCGCACAGGCCGCGCGGGCCGCAAAGGTGTCAGCGCCCTGATCGCGCCGCCAAAGGCACGTTCGAAGGCGTTGCGCCTGCTGAAATGGGCCAAGCTGACCGCCGAGCATTGCGAGGCCCCTTCTGCCGATGATGTGCTGGCCCGCGACGAAGAGCGCATACTGGCCGACCCCGTCTGGCAGGAGCCGGTTGCCGAAAACGAGCAGGCTGGCGTTCAGACCCTGCTGGACACATTCACACCCGAACAGATCGCTGCCACCTACCTGCGCCTGTTCCGCAGCCGCCACTCTGCACCTGAGGACCTGCGCCCGGCGGACACGCCGGAACCCCGCAAGGAGCGCAAGGAACGCAAAGCCTTCGGCCCATCCGTCTGGTTCTCGCTGTCCGGCGGCCGCGAGGCCGGCGCCGACCCGCGCAAGGTGCTGCCGATGCTGTGCAAGGCCGGCAATATCGACCGCGATGCCATCGGCGCAATCCGGGTGCAGGACAATGAAACCTTTGCCGAAATCAGCGAAGGCGCGGTCGCGGGCTTCCTGAAGGCGCTGGACGGCAAGACCGAACTGGAGCCGGGCGCGGTGCTGACGCAGCTGGCGGAAGCACCGGAGCTGGCCCCTGCCCCGCGCCGCGGCCCCGGCGGGCCGAAGGGCGGCTTCAAAGGCGACCGCAAACCCAAGCCGCACCGCGGCAAGGAAGACGGCCCGAAACCCTACCGCGGCAAAGACAGTGCGGAGAAGCCCTACCGCGCAAAATCCGAGCGGTCCGAGGACAACCGTCCGCCGCGCAAGGAGTGGAAAGACAAACCGGCCCGGGAAGAGCGCAGCGAGCCGCGCAGCGACGCCCGCCCCAGCAAGCCCAAGCCCGCAGTAACTGCCAAGCCCAAAGGCGCATCGGATCCGTCCAAGCGGATGGCCCGGCCCGGCGCGCCCGCGGCCAAGCCGTTCAAGTCCAAGGGCCCCAAACCGCCGGTTGGCAAGCCCAACAGCAAGAAGAACAAGGCCCGCGCTGCGGCAGGGCTGACTGCAAAAGGCGGCAAGGGCGGCGATGCCCGCCCCAAGCGCAAGCCGGCGGGTCCTGCAAAACACAGGTGATACACTAAGTTTACCAGACTGTCCGCGCGGCTTTTCTTGGCGGAATCCAGAGCCTATACAGGGTCTCAAAGCAAAAGACGTGCAACAAAGCACGAGCGAAGGGACCTGTACATGGCGCATATCATTGTCGTCGGCAACGAGAAGGGCGGCGCGGGAAAGTCGACCGTTTCCATGCACGTCGCAACCACCCTGGCCCGGCTGGGCCACAAGGTGGCGGCGCTGGATCTGGATCTGCGGCAGCGCTCCATGGGACGCTACCTGGAGAACCGCAAGGAGTTCTGTGCCAAGGCAGGGCTGGATCTCCCGATGGTGGAAATCCACGAGCTGCCGGAGATTGACCCGGCGAGCCTGCAGCCGGGCGAAAACATCTATGACCACCGCCTGTCGGCGGCGGTTTCGGCGCTGGAGCCGGGCCATGATTTCATCCTGATCGACTGCCCTGGATCACACACGCGCCTCAGCCAGGTTGCGCATTCGCTGGCAGATACGCTGATCACACCGCTCAATGACAGCTTTGTCGATTTCGACCTGCTGGCGCATGTGGATCAGAAGGGTGAGACCATTACCGGTCCGTCGGTTTATTCCGAAATGGTCTGGAACGCCCGTCAGTTGCGGGCACAAGCCGGGCTTAAGCCGATCGACTGGATTGTGATCCGCAACCGGGTCGGCACCCAACGCATGGTCAACAAGGAAAAGATGGAACGCGCCATCAAGATGCTGTCCAAACGTATCGGATTCCGCATCGCACCGGGTTTTTCCGAAAGGGTGATTTTCCGCGAGCTTTTCCCGCGCGGCCTGACGCTGCTGGATCTCAAGGATATCGGCGTGAAGCAGCTGAATATCTCCAACATCGCCGCGCGGCAGGAGCTGCGCGACATGATGAAAGAGGTTAACCTGCCCGGGGTCGAGATCAGCCTCTGACTCCGGCTGGGCGGCCGCTTAGCTGTCGCAGCCGCAATTGCCACGGTAGATCGTGTACAGCTCCATCGGCTCTGCCACACCACGCAGCATGTAGCGCCCCAGGGACACCAGATCATGATTGGTGCCTCTGGCGGCGGTTTTCACATCTTCGGACATGATGATGTTCTGGCCGACAGAGCGGTGCATGCCGGCAATCCGGGCGGTCTGGTTCACCGCCTGGCCGATCACAGTGAAATCCAGCCGGTTCTCGGCCCCGATATTGCCATAGAGAATGGTCCCGGCGTGCAGCGCCAAGGTGAAGCCGGCAGTCGGCAGCCCCTCCTCCTCACGTTCTGTGTTGTAGGCGCGCACTTTGCCGCATAGCTCATTGGCGGCAGCCAGAGCTGCGTGGGCGTCTTCCTCGATGCTGCCCAGATTGAACATGGTCAGCATGCCGTCCCCCATGAACTTGAGGATGTTGCCGCCATGCGCCTGGATGGTTTCCACCGCCAGTCCGAAATAGCCGTTCAGCATCTCGATGAGTTCCGTTCCCGGCAGCCGTTCGGCCAGCCGGGTGAATCCTTTGAGGTCGAACAGGCAGATCACAGCGTCGATCTGCTGCGAGGAGCCGCGCTGGATTTCCCCGGACAAAACCCGGCGCCCGGCGTCGCGCCCCAAGTACACCTGCAAAAGATCGCTGGCCATCTGCCGGTTGGAAGATGATTTTAACGCGAGCCCCAGATGCGGCAGAGTTGTGCGGATCAGGTCCAGCTCGCGGCCGGAAAACCCGCCGGGCCGGTCTGAAGCCCAAGAGACCAGCATGCCCTCGCGCGGGTGGCGCGGATCGTTGGGCTGATCATCCGGCGGCGAGAACCGCACGCCTTTGGCAAAGTAGTCGGTCGCCCCGCGCTCCCGTAGTTCGGGCAGCAGGGGGAACTGTTCCGGCGCGCCGTCCTCCAGCCGCTCTCGAAACTCTTCCAGATTGTGTTCCAGGATGTGGAAGAACGGACTGCGCAGCCATTCCTCGCGCGGGGATTCGCGGTATTCGTAATGTTCGTGGCTGATGCCGTCTGCCCGGGTCCAGTTGAAGCCGATACCGCCGAATTTCGGGTGAAACGCCCGCTGTGCCAGATGGAACCGCCACAGCGGCACCCCCGCATCAACCAGACGCTGGCAATACCCCTGCAATAGATCCTGCTGCTGCGCCCCATGCAGGCCCTGCTCCATCAGCCAGGCAATCAGCGGCCCTGAATTGACATCAATCTGTATCATCGCTTCACCTTCAATCCCGCTGTCTTATCTGGGGGCTGGGCCTTGCAATGTCTATGGTTCAATCCCTGCTAAATTGCGCAGCATATACCGCAAAATTGCAACCTCGCCGGTGGTGAAGCGGGCACAGATCCTGGTGTCGAATTCCAGCGCGTGCTCGCGCAGGTCCTTATACGCCGCCTCACCGGCCGGGGTCAGCGCCAGATGTTCGGCCCGGCGGTCGTTTTCATCGCGGGTGCGGGTCACAAAGCGCTTTTCGGACAGCTTGGCCACCGCGCGGCTGATCTTGGTCTTGTGGATCTTGGCGCGGCTGCCGATCTCCTTGGCGGTCATCTGGCCGTAGTTGCCCAGGTGGAACAGTACCCGCCACTCAGTCCGCAGCATCCCATAGCGGTTCTTGTAGTGTTTCTGGAACCCCAGCGAGCTTTCCTCAGCGGCGCGGTTCAGCAGGTAAGGCAGGAAATCCTGCAAAGCGAAATCATCTTTTTCGTTCATATTCGTCCCCTCTCCCTTGTTAGTTACAAAAACAACTAATATCCCGCAAGCAGCAAGAGGAGAAACGCGCGATGAATCGGCCAGCCGATCCACATGAAATGATCCAGGCCCCCTCTCTTCAGGGGCCGCACGAGGGCTATATGCCCGGCTTTGCGAACGACTTTGAAACCGAGGCGCTGCCCGGTGCGCTGCCGCAGGGCATGAACAGCCCGCAGAAGTGCAACTATGGCCTTTACGGTGAACAGCTGAGCGGCACCGCCTTCACCGCCGATGTGCCGGAGCGAACCTGGTGCTACCGGATCCGCCCGTCTGTAAAACATTCGCACCGCTATGAAAAAACCGACCTGCCGCACTGGAAGTCAGCACCTTGCGTTGATCCCGACGTGATCTCATTGGGCCAGTACCGCTGGGATCCGGTGCCCCACACGGAGGAAGGCCTCACCTGGCTCACCGGCATGCGCACCATGACCACCGCGGGCGACGTGAACACCCAGGTCGGCATGGCGAGCCACATCTATCTGGTCACCGAGTCGATGGTGGACAGCTACTTCTTCTCCGCCGATTCCGAACTGCTGGTGGTGCCGCAGGAAGGCAGGCTGCGGTTCGCGACCGAGCTTGGCATCATCGACCTGGCACCGCAGGAGATCGCCATCATACCGCGCGGGCTGGTCTACCGGGTGGAGGTGCTGGAAGGCCCCTGCCGCGGATTTGTCTGCGAGAATTACGGCCAGAAGTTCGACCTGCCGGGCCGCGGGCCGATCGGGGCAAACTGCATGGCCAACCCGCGCGACTTCAAGGCGCCGGTGGCGGCGTTTGAGGACCGCGAGGCGCCCTCGACCGTGACCATCAAATGGTGCGGCCAGTTCCACGAGACCAAGATCGGCCATTCGCCGCTGGATGTGGTCGCCTGGCACGGCAATTACGCGCCCTACAAATACGATCTGACCACCTATTGCCCGGTCGGTGCGATCCTGTTCGACCACCCGGACCCGTCAATCTTTACCGTGCTGACCGCGCCGTCGGGCGTGCCAGGCACCGCCAACATCGACTTTGTGCTGTTCCGCGAGCGCTGGATGGTGGCCGAGAACACTTTCCGCCCGCCGTGGTACCACAAGAACATCATGTCTGAGCTGATGGGCAATATCTACGGCCAGTATGACGCCAAACCGCAGGGGTTCGTGCCGGGCGGCATGAGCCTTCACAACATGATGCTGCCGCACGGGCCGGATAAGAACGCCTTTGAGGGCGCGTCGAACTCCAACCTGGGCCCTGAGAAGCTCGACAACACCATGTCCTTCATGTTCGAGACCCGCTTCCCGCAGCATCTGACCGCATTTGCAGCCAAGGACGCACCGCTGCAGGATGACTACATCGACTGCTGGAGCGACATCGAGAAGAAATTCGACGGCACCCCCGGCCTGAAATGAAACGGTGAGGGGGCGCTGCCCCCTCTGGGCCGGACAGGCCCATTCACCCCCGGAGTATTTCCGGAAAGATGAAAAGGATCTTCGGATCCGGAAACTGGAGACACGATGCCTCTGCTGAAATCCTGGGTGGCCTCGGCCAATGATGCGAACCACCCGTTCCCGCTGAACAACCTGCCTTATGGTGTATTTTCCATTGATGGCGATGATCCGCGTTGTGGCGTTGCCATTGGCGACATGATCCTGGACATGCAGGCCGCCGAGGAGGCCGGGCTGGTCCAGCTGGGCGATGCGCCGCTGTTCGACGTGCCCTACTGGAACGACCTGATGGAGGAAGGCCCGGCCGTCTGGACCGCGCTGCGCGACCGTCTGACCGCGCTGCTGTCCGAAGGCGCTGCCGAGCAGACGAAGCTGGAGCCCCTGCTGGTTGCCGCTGCGGATGCCGAGCTGCACATGCCCTTTGCGGTCAGTGAATACACCGACTTCTACGCAGGCAAAAACCACGCCTTCAACGTCGGCACCATGTTCCGCGGCCCGGAAAACGCGCTGCCGCCGAACTGGCTGCATATACCGATCGGCTACAACGGGCGCGCGTCCTCAGTCGTTATTTCCGGCACCGATGTGCGCCGTCCCTGGGGCCAGCTGAAAGGCCCGAATGACGACACCCCCCGCTGGGACCCCTGTGCACGGTTCGACATTGAGCTGGAGATGGGCGCCATCGTGGGCACCCCGTCGGACGGCCCGATCACCGTGCAGGAAGCCGATGACAATATCTTTGGCTATGTGCTGCTGAACGACTGGTCCGCACGCGACATCCAGGCCTGGGAATACCAGCCGCTGGGGCCCTTCCAGGCCAAGGCAACCGCCAACACGATCTCCCCCTGGATCGTGACCAAACCGGCGCTGGAGCCGTTCCGCTGCGACACGCCGGAGCGCGAAGTGGAACTGCTGGACCACCTGAAGGACTGCGGTCCGATGCTCTATGACATCGACCTCGAAGTGACCCTGGCTCCGGAAGGTAAAGAAGCCACAACCATCGCGCGGACCAACTACAAGGAGATGTACTACTCCGCCGCGCAGCAGCTGGCGCACCATACCACTTCGGGCTGCCCGATGAACGCAGGCGACCTGTTGGGCTCCGGCACCATCTCCGGCCCCACCAAGGAAAGCCGCGGCTCGCTGCTGGAACTCAGCTGGGGCGGCAAGGAGCCGATGACGCTGGATACCGGCGAGGAACGCTCCTTTATCGCCGACGGCGACACGCTGACCCTGAAGGGCGCGGCCATGGGCGATGGCTATACGATCGGCTTCGGCGACTGCACCGGCACCGTGCTGCCCGCACTTGAAGACCCCTACGCAAGATAAGGAAGACCACCATGGCAAAGGCTTTTGCGTCCCAAGGGGACCTGACCGAAAAGAAGATCACCTTTGATGAGATCGGCGAAGGGCTTTATGCCTTCACCGCGGAGGGCGACCCGAACTCCGGCGTGATCATCGGCGATGACTCTGTGATGATCGTCGAGGCGCAGGCCACCCCGCGGCTGGCAAACAAGGTGATCGAATGCGTGCGTTCGGTGACCGACAAGCCGATCACCCATGTGGTTCTGACCCACTACCACGCTGTGCGGGTGCTGGGCGCCAGCGCATTCGGCGCGCAGCAGGTGATCATGTCCAACGCCGCCTATAACATGGTGCTGGAGCGCGGGCAGGAGGACTGGGACAGCGAGTTCCAGCGTTTCCCACGCCTGTTTGAAGGCCACGAAAGCATCCCGGGGCTGACCTATCCCACCACAACCTTCACCGATCAGATGACTGTCTTCCTCGGCAACCGCCGGGTCGACATCAAACAGATCGGCCGCGCCCACACCGCCGGCGACGCGGTGATCCATGTGCCGGATCAGAACGTGATGTTCACCGGCGACATCGTCGAATACCACTCGGCCTGCTACTGCGGTGACGGGCATTTTGCCGATTGGGGCCGGACGCTCGACAACATCAAAGCCTATGATGTGGACGCGATTGCGCCGGGCCGCGGCGATGCGCTGGTGGGCAAGGAGATGGTCAACGCCGCAATCGAAAACACCCGCGATTTTGTCGAAAGCACCTACCGCCCGGTTCAGCGCATCGCTGCACGCGGCGGGTCTCTGAAAGAAGCCTGGGACGCCGTGCGCGCGGAATGCGATCCGAAGTTCGCGGACTACGCGATCTACGAGCACTGCCTGCCCTTTAACGTCGCCCGGGCCTATGACGAGGCACGCGGCATAGCACACCCCCGCATCTGGACCGCCCAGCGCGATCTGGAAATGTGGGAGGCCCTGCAGGGCTGATTCTGCAACCGGGGCGCTTTGATCCAGATCGTATCGCCCCGGAAGAACCTGTGAGACGCTAAACCATCCTCCCGGCGTGCCCATGCCGGGAAACGGTGAAGCTGTGCCTGACGGCACCCGGAAATTGGGAGGAGACCTGATGAACAAGATCTTTGAAGTCCCGTTGTACCCCTATGCGCGCCACGCGGATCAGGATGCCGCGGCACCTGTGCGCCGCAAGGTGGTGGTGATCGGGGCAGGCCCTATCGGCCTGGCGGCCGCCATCGACCTGGCGCAAGCCGGAACCGAGGTGGTGGTGCTGGATGACAACGACAAGGTGAGCTTCGGCTCCCGCGCGATCTGCTTTGCCAAGCGGCCCTTGGAAATCCTCGACCGGCTCGGCTGCGGCCAGCCGATGGTAGACAAGGGCGTGCAGTGGAACGTCGGCAAGGTGTTCTTTGACGACCGTCAGGTCTATGACTTCAACCTGCTGCCGGAAGAGGGCCACAAGCGCCCCGCTTTCATTAATCTGCAGCAGTATTATTTCGAGGAATACCTGGTGAACCGGGTCCGCGAACTGCAGGAGCAGGGCGCGCCGATCGAAATCCGCGGCCGCAACAAGGTCTCGGCCATCGGCACCCATCCCGGCCATGTGACGCTGGAAGTCGACACGCCCGAAGGCCCCTACAATCTGGAGGCCGAGTGGCTGATCGCCTGCGACGGCGCAGGCTCCCCCACCCGGCAGATGCTGGGACTGGACTTTGTTGGCCGGGTTTTCGAGGACAATTTCCTGATCGCCGATGTGATCATGGAGGCGGATTTCCCGACCGAACGCTGGTTCTGGTTTGATCCGCCTTTCAACAAGGGGCAGTCGGCCCTGCTGCACAAGCAGCCGGATGGTGTCTGGCGCATTGACCTGCAGCTGGGCTGGGACATCGACAAGGAGCGCGAGAAGCGCCCCGAGAACGTGATCCCGCGGCTGCAGGCCATGCTGGGCGAAGACGTGAAGTTCGAGCTGGAGTGGGTCTCGATCTACACCTTCCAGTGCCGCCGGATGGAAAAGTTCCGCCATGGGCGGGTGCTGTTTGCGGGCGATGCCGCGCATCAGGTCTCACCGTTCGGCGCCCGCGGCGCCAACTCTGGCCTGCAGGACACGGACAACCTGTGCTGGAAGTTGCAAATGGTACTAGACGGCAAGGCGCCGGAAAGCCTGCTCGACAGCTATGACATCGAGCGCATCCATGGCGCCGACGAGAACATCCTGAACTCTTCGCGCTCGACCGATTTCATCACGCCCAAGTCGGAGATGAGCCGGGTGCTGCGCGACGCGATTCTGGACCTGTCCGAACAGTATGAATTCGCGCGTCCCTTGGTGAACTCCGGCCGGTTGTCGGTGCCGTGCACCTATGACGGCTCACCGCTGAATTCGGCGGACGCGCTGGACGGGCCAGAGCGCACCCGGCCCGGATCGCCCTGCCCCGACGTGCCGCTGGGCGACGGTTTTCTGCTGGACAAGCTTGGCGACAAATTTGTGCTGCTGACCATCGATGCCGATGCCCCCGAGGTGATCGAAGAAGCAGGCGTAGAGGTGACCCGGCTGGCGTTGTCCATCAAGGACGACAAGACACTGGCGCTGAAGGACCGCTACCTGGGCAAGCATGAGAGCGGTGTCTACCTGATCCGACCGGACCAGCATGTCGCCGCCCGCCGTCCCAGCTATGACGATAACCAGTTCCGGCACGCGATCCGCCGGGCCATCGGCAAGGAGTGATCAAGATGACCGAAGACCAACTGATCCTGGCCGCCAACCTCGAGCGCGCCGACGATTTCTATGCCGATCTGCTGGCCGCTCATGAGGACCTGAGCAAGGCGGAAAGCGACGCGCTGAACGCGCGCCTGGTGCTGGTGCTGGCCAACCACATTGGAAAACGCGCGATCCTGAAACAGGCGCTGGCGGCTGCCGCGCTCAAAACCGGGGAGGACTCCGCTTGAAAATCGAACAGATCCACCACGTCGCCTACCGTTGCAAAGACGCCAAGCAGACGGTGGAGTGGTACAACAAGATGCTGAACATGGACTTTGTCCTGGCGATTGCCGAAGACCATGTTCCCTCCACCCACGAACCCGATCCCTACATGCATATCTTCATGGATGCAGGCAACGGCAACGTGCTGGCCTTCTTCGAGCTGCCGACCAAGCCGGAAATGGACCGCGACCGCAACACGCCGGTCTGGGTGCAGCATATCGCCTTCAAGGTGAAGGACCGCGAAACCCTGATCCAGTTCAAGAACCATCTGGAGGCCAACGGCGTTGAGGTGCTGGGTGTTACCGACCACTCGATCTTCCACTCGATCTACTTCTTCGATCCGAACGGCCACCGGGTCGAGTTGGCCTGCCCCGACCCGGAAGAAGAGGCGCTGCTGCAAAAGCTCGACTCGGTAAAATGGGAAATGCTGGAGGAATGGTCCAAGACCAAGAAGGCACCCAAACATGCCGAATGGCTGCACGCCAAGGAATTGAACAAGGTCTGATTGGTTCAGGCCGCCAAGGCAGCCCGTGGGGCTGCCTTTACCGTAATGGAGGACGCCGATGGGCAGCACCATCCTTTATGATTACTGGCGCTCATCAGCCAGCTACCGGCTGCGCATCGCGCTGAACCTGGCCGGGATCGACTACGCCTCAGTCCCGGTTGATCTGGTCAAGGGCGAACACAAGAGCCCGGAACATCTGGCCCGCAATCCGCAAGGGTTCGTGCCGGTGCTTGAAATTGACGGGCTGCGCCTGACCCAGTCTTTGGCGATCCTCGATTACCTGGACGAAACCCGGGGTCTCGGCTTGCTGCCCAGTGATCCCGCTCAGCGTGCAAAAACACGGGCGCTGGCGCATTCCGTCGCGGTTGACGTGCATCCAGTCTGCAACCTGCAAGTTGCCAAACACGCCAGCGCGCTCAGCGGCGGCGCGGCGGATATGCCCAAGGCCTGGATGCAGCATTTCATCCGCCCCGGCCTGCAGGCGTTTGAAAGGCTGTTGGAAGGCTTCAACCAGACGCTGTATTGCACCGGAGACACCCCTGGCCTGGCCGACATCTGCCTAATGCCGCAGCTCTACAACGCCCGCCGCTGGGAAGCGGATTTTTCAGACCTGCCGCGAGTCTCAGCTGTGGAGGCGGCCTGCGCCGCCCACCCTGCCTTTGCCGCAGCCTTTCCCGTGCAGCCGGGCTGACCGGACAGGTCAGCCCTCCGCGTCACGAAGAGCGCAGCAGAACCTTGCTGGAATTCAGCGCCTGGGCGATCCGCTGGTAGTGCAGTGCCACATCGTTGTTGCCCTCCGCCGAGCGCAAAAGAACCGTTGTGGTGTCTTCCAGAATTGCCAGCGCCTTGGCGTTGGTTTCAGCCACGGTTTCCTGCTTCACCGCCGCAACCGGGCGGCGCTTGGTCTCGCTGTCTGATGGCACAGTGATCTGCAGCCGGGGCTGGCTGTAGTCACGGTTCTGCCGCGACAGGCTGGCCAGCTGAGCCGAGGCGGTGGCCAGTGCCTCACGCGCAGCGGCATATTCACCGTGAGCCGGCAGCTTCTTAACCAATGCCTGCAGTTCCTTGGCCAGACAGTCCGTCCTGTAAGCCGTGCCAACGGCTTCACAGGCTGCCGACGAGATACTGATTTGCGCGACCACAGCGCTGGTCACCGAGTTTGTGACAGACGCCGGGCCGAACGCTGCAGCCGTGCTGCTGCTTCTGACGCCATCCGCTTCTGCCGCATCACCGCCCGTTTCGCCAATGCCGCTCCCGCTGACACCAGTATTGCCAGACCCGCCGAAATTCGAAGCCGACGGGGCTCCCCGGACCTGCGCCTTGTGCAAATATGGCGCGGCGCCTTTCTGCAGCACTGGCCTGCTGGACACTGCAGCGGCTTCAGCCAGTCCTGGCACCAGAAACAGTGCAGCGAACAAGGGCACAGACCTGGCCATATGATACTTTTTTTCGCTCATTGAACCCTCAATTCGTTGTCTTTCACAAGCATAATCCATTGCTGGCAAACTAGGTTGCCGACCTGAAAAGACGCACTGGAAACAGCGCCTCCTACATCGGTGCGGGACCACCGGAAAGACCGATAATGTGATCTGATGTCAGTTCTGTCACTCCGAGAAGAAGGATTTCGAAGTCGAGCAGGTTCTCACTGCTGTCATATGCCAAAATAAGCAGACCGTCGGCATGATCATCGATGTCGATGAAAATGTCATAAAATGTGCTTCCATTGGACGGTGTCAGATCAAATCCGCCATCATCAAGAAACACGCCGATATATGCGTCATTCAAGGTGAGGGAACTGAAGTCGATCTGATCCTGAGCTCCGTCGAAATCCGTGACCACATCCCGCTGCCCGTCGCCAGCCAGGCTGTGATCGAAATTGTTGAAGACGAAAACATCTGCATCCGCGCCGCCAGTCAGAGTATCGGACCCGAGGCCGCCACCCAGAGAGTCCGCTCCGGCACCGCCCTGCAGAAGATCATCACCGTCGTAGCCGAGCAGCGTGTCGGAGTCCGCGCCGCCCTGCAGTGTGTCGTTGCCGGAACCGCCTGTCAGCGTGTCACTGCCGGAACCGCCCACCAGCACGTCGTCGCCACTGTTGCCCCGCAGATCGTCCGCTCCGCTGCCGCCACCCAGAGAGTCCGCTCCGGCACCGCCCTGCAGAAGATCATCACCGTCGTGGCCGAGCAGCGTGTCGGCGTCCGCGCCGCCCTGCAGAGTGTCGTTACCGGATCCGCCTGTGAGCGTGTCGCTGCCGGAACCGCCCACCAGCACGTCGTCGCCACTGCTGCCCCGCAGATCGTCAGCTCCGCTGCCGCCACCCAGAGAGTCCGCTCCGGCACCGCCCTGCAGAAGATCATCACCATCGTAGCCGAGCAGCGTGTCGGCATCTTCATTGCCCTGAAGCGTGTCGTTGCCCGAACCGCCTGTCAGCGTGTCGCTGCCAGAACCGCCCACCAGCACGTCATCGCCACTGCTGCCCCGCAGGTCGTCCGCTCCGCTGCCACCACCCAGAGAGTCCGCTCCGGCACCGCCCTGCAGAAGATCATCACCGTCGTAGCCGAGCAGCGTGTCGGCGTCTTCATCGCCCTGAAGCGTGTCGTTGCCGGAACCGCCTATCAGCGTGTCGCTACCGGTACCGCCATGCAGGAAGTCTGCACCACCGCCAGCTTGCAGCGAGTCATTCCCTTCATTGCCGGAAAGTGTATCCGCATCTTCACCGCCCGACATTACGTCTGCGCCGGCACCGCCTTCAAGAATGTCTGCACCTGCGCCACCGTACACTCTGTCGTTACCCGAACCGCCGGAAAGCACATCAGCGCCTTCCCCGCCGAACAAGGTGTCCGCGCCATCCCCGCCCTCTAGCCTGTCAGATCCGTCTCCACCAATCACTTCATCATTGCCAGCCCCCCCGGCCAGGGTATCGTCTCCGATGCCGCCATAGAGAGTATCGTCGCCGCTGTAGCCCCAAATCAGGTCGGCTCCGGACAGGCCGTTCATCGTATCGCTCGAATCCGAACCGTAAAATGTGTCGGAACCGCCATAGAAAAGCAGCAGAAACTCCTCAGATGTTATGTTCGGGTCCGCCACGACGGTATTGGCATCAAGTGACAGGCCGGTAACAGAATAAGTAAGCTCCGTAACGCTGTAGGGCTGGTACTGATAGTAGGACTCAATTGTGCCGGTCATCGAGAAACTGTTATTCGGGCCAACTATCAGCTGGAATGCCGAACCTGCCGCAGCTCTGTATTCTGCGCGAAAGCCGTCTGCGCCTGTAAAAATGATACTGCTGCTTGTCACCAGAAATTCTGCCTGAATTTCCGTACCGACATCAAAGGGCTCATAAAAGGTGATCGTCGCCATGGCGGCCTCATCAAGTTTTCGCGGGTGTATCAATCACGGCCCGGGGCAACCCGCTGCTGACCAGACCTTTGGCTTTGGGAAAATGAGCAGGCAGGTGTCCCGCCATGCCTCGCCACGCTAGCCCAAGTTACACGCCATCTCCAGACCATTGCCGGCAGGATTTTTTTACTGCCGACCAAAGATGCAAAAATGGCACCAGCGTACTTCCCTGCAATCCCGCCACTTGGCCGCGCCAACCTGCAAGCGGCAATGCAAGCAAACAAGTTTCCGGTCTGCCGTTCCGGAATGCGCCTCCAGCCCCCGGCAACCACCTGGCTCCGGGCCCTGCGATACCACACAAAGTATTGCACGACAGCGTAACAGCAACCTTTCGGCATTTGTTTCTGCTACTGACTGCTTCGGCCCGCCGCTGGAAGGATGGATTCTCCAGCATATGCCAAACACCTGCTGATGCCGCCAGAACGGCAATAGCACTCCAATCCGTGCCAACTATAGAACATTACGGGCTGGACTGGGCAGAGGCGGTCAGACTTGCCATCAGCATTGACTTTTTACCGGGCTTTTCCAGCGCCGCAACTGTTCCCAGTTACCAGGACAGGGTCCAGAAACCCAAATCTTTTGACAGGTTTGAGCAGCCCAGCACCGGATTTCCGGCAGCCAGTTCGTTCATACAGCAACAATCCAAGCAACGAGCAAACACATTGCAGCCGACTGCGGCGCATGTCCAGGCGCGGGGCGCATTCAGTTCAATAGTGCTGCCGCTTCTGTCACCCGTTCTTCAGACAAGGGCTTGGTAAGGAACTTGCGGATCAAGGGGAACTTGGCCGCTCGTTCAAGGTCAGCCGGATTGACCGTCGTGCTGACAATCACAATAACGGGTACCGGATCCAGGCTTTCTATCTGTGCACTGCATTGTTCCAGGAACTCGAAACCGGTGACCGGCGGCATGTTGATATCCAGGAAAATCAGCTCCGGAGGCCGCCCGACGTTCTCAATATGCTGCATTGCAGCCGCGGGCCCTTCGAACAGCTCCACTGTTTCAAACAGCTGCGATTTACCAAGAGAGCGCTTCGCGAATTTCCGGTCCATTCTGTCATCGTCAATGACATAGGCAGTGCCGCCGCATCTATTCACTTTTTTTCTCCTGCAGTTTCAAATCAGCACTAAAGCATGAGCCCTGTCCGGCTTCGGACTCAACCGTGATCACAGTGCCGTGGTTCTCTGCCACCCTCTTGCACAGGGCCAGCCCGATGCCAGAACCGGGGTGCTGCTCGTACCGGTGCAGGCGTTTGAACAATTCAAAGATACGCTGCTGCATTTCCACCGGAATACCTGGCCCGCGATCGGCAACAAACAGGCGCACCCGGCCTGATGACTCTGCCGGTCCGCAGCCGACGCTGACCTCAGCTGCCTGCCCCTCTTTCCTGTATTTCAGCGCATTTGCCAGAAGGTTGGTCAGCAGAACCCGGATTTGGAAGGGGCTTCCCATAATCACAGGCAGTTCGCCCACGTGTATCTTGGCCTGAGCGCTAACGACCAGACTGTCAATGTCCTGAAGGATTTGCTGCACCATCTCCTGCAGGTTCACTGCTTCAGGTGTAAACTGATGACCGACTACCCTTGAGTAATCCAGCACATCGTCCACCAGCTGCCGCATCCTCTGCGCTGTCCCGGTAAGATCCCTGATGATTCCAGCCGCGTCAGGCGGCAGTTCGCCTTCAAAATCCTCCAGCAGAACATCCAGAAAACAATGTATCGTGTTGATCGGTGTTTTCAGGTCGTGAGACAGTGCGTATGTGAAATTGGACTGGTCCTGATTGGTTTGAATCAGCTGCCTGTTTTTGCATTCCAACTCCTCTGCGCGGAATTGAATCTCTGCTGTCCTCTTCTGCACCTCTGCATCCAACTCATCCCTCTGGCGGGCCAGTTCAAAGGTGATGTCGCGCAGTTCTTCCTCAACCCGGCGCCGTTCCGCGACTTCTTTTCTCAATTTGGCAGTGCCGCTGACGTACCCGCGCAGCGCCATGTCATAAACTGCCATCCCTTCCAGAAAGAAATCCTCTGCCCGGTCAAGGCACAGCCCCGATCCGCCCGGCGCCTGCAAGCGCTCCCTCAGTCCCGAAAAATGGAAAAGCCCAAAGTCGGACAATGTCACATTGGCCGCCAGGGCAAGGCGGGCTGCTTCATATGCCGCCTCCAGCTGCCTGGCATCGCCGCTGTCCATATACGCAGCCATGGCAGTGGAATAGCGGCGGGCCGCCGCCATCATGGCGTCTTGCGTGCGGGAGGCGTCCACACTGCTCATTCCACCCTCCCGCAGTGAGCAGCAATCAGGATTGTCCGGTCATCATTTTCCCTGCCAAATTCATCTAGACAAGATGACGCCCACTCTTGAGGCGGGACTTGAATAAAGGGCAACGCGTTCCGGAATTGCCGGGAGATCCCGTCAGACGCAAGGATCAGAACGTGCTGCCTAGGAAATTTTTGCGACTGACAGTAAATGCCAGGGAAATGCACGCCCAAGGTGCCTCCCTTCTGCATAACCGCGCTGCTGTCCGTGCTGACAGTCTGCATCCGGCAGATTATACCTTCCACATCCCCAACAGCGGCCCATTCGACAGTCTCGTGACCCGGGTCGATCAGCGCCACAGCCAGCGCCGCTCCCCGAGAGCCCTGCAACCGCGCATGGGCGGCCGTGAACAACTCCGCGATCCCTCCGACAGGTCCTGCTGCCAGTTCCGCCAGACAGGCGTTTGCCGCGTCCCGTGCATGCGGGCCGCTGCCGACGCCATCTGCCAAGGCAACCAGCAGCCTTCCGCCTGCCCGTCTGAGCAGATATCCGTCGCCGCAAACGGTGCATCCCGCCTTGGAGGCCTGGGCTACTGCCCAATCAATCCGGGATCTGCCTGTGCCGAATGCAATACTGCCGCCTGCTGCATTTACCGCCATTTCGCCACCGTCACAATGAGCCCGCGCCCAGGCTCTGAGCGGATCTCGAAATCATCAACGATCCGCCGTGTGCCCGGCAGGCCCAGACCGAGACTGTTCCCGGTTGAATACCCGTCCTGCATAGCCAGCTCGACATCTTCCACCCCGGGCCCCCGGTCCCGCGCTGCCACCTTAATCCCGAACCGAGTACCGCTGGCGATAGTGCACAGCTCGATCTCACCTTCGTCGGCATATTTCACAATGTTGCGTGCAAGTTCTGAAACTGCAGTTGCGATCAAGGCTTGATCAGGCCTGCTGAATCCGATCTCCACAGCCAGCCTGCGTGCCAGCTGGCGCGCTGCCACGACATCGCTGTCGCAGGATACTGGCTGCAGCACGGCAGAAGGCTCCATCACGGGCACATTCATGACCTGTCCCGCAAGATTTCCATTCCGTGGTCCAGGTTCAGCGCCGTAGGAACACTCTCCAGGTTGAGCCCAAGGAGCACCATTGCCATGGCAATTTCCGGCCGGATGCCAACAATTGCAATCCTCGCACCGCGCAGGGAAACAGATGCTGCGATATCACTCAGCATCCTCGTGCTGAAACTGTCGATGACATCCAGAAGACTGACGTCCAGAATAACTTTGGACGCCGCACGGCGGGACACTTCGGTCAGGATTCTGTGCTGCATTTCCTGCATATCACTGTCTGACAGTTCTTCCTGAACCGCCACGATCAGCATGTCTTCCTGACTGATTATTGGAACGCGCCGCCCCACCTCAACGCTCCAGTAGCCTGCGAGCGGTTGCGACACCGCGCTCCAAGTCGCCAGCGGGGTTCAGAGCATCGCCTGTCACACCGATCTTGACCAGCGCCTGTGCCACTTCTGCGCTGATACCGGTCAGCACCGATTGCGCCCCCATCAGACGGGTTGCTGTCATGGTCTGGATCAGATGATTGGCTACCATGCTGTCCACCGCCGCGACCCCGGTGATATCGAGCACCACGACGCGGGCATCCTGATCCCGGATCGCATCGAGGATTTGCATTGTCAGCAGGCGCGACCGGTGGCTGTCCAGCACTCCGACCACAGGCACCAGCAACAGCCCCTCCTGCAGGCGCAATGCCGGTGTCGGCAATTCACTCATCTGCCGTTCGCGCTGTTCAATCGCTTCCGTTCGCGCGGCTGAAAATGCCTCAATGGTGATTGCCTGGTGACAGGCCGCCATCTTGCGCAGCGCCCGCTGAGTTTCCAGGGCTTCTGCCGGCTCATTCGTTTCATTCTGAATCAGATCGCAGATCCGGTTGATGGAGTACGTGTAAAGGCTCAGATAAAGGCTTGGAGAGACACCGTGAGCTTCATTGAAAATTCCAGCAAGCATGCGACCATCAAAATACTTCTGATCAAGACCAGCATCGTAAAGTTCAAGAAGATGACGCCTCTGCTCCTCCATCACCACCTGCATTCCGGAAGCGTGCCCCCGAACGCCGCGACGGTCATAGCCGCCTTCCCGTGCATAGAAGTCTTGCAGAATTGCTTCGATATTCTGCTCAGCCAGCGGCAGAAGCTTCGAAACCCGGGCCCGGTCGTCCTGACTGACGTCGAACCAGCCCCAAACTTCCTGCAGCCCCTTTTCGGGGGGCAGTATTGTCGAAGAAATGACCTCGTTCATAGGACCCTCACAACCGTGGCTAACTGCCAAGAGAGAGTCTGGCGATATGCTTAACGAATAGCTAAAGGCGGCAGGTTGGCAGCAATAACTTTTCATAAATTCAATCACTTGGCAGACTTTACTCTGTCACATGAGCAGACCAGGGGCATTAGAATACCCACTTGAACTAGCCCTCCGCTATTCTGGGAAACGGAGGACTGCGAATGGCGAACAAGGGGTACAAACCAAAGGAAATAGTTCAGCAGTTTCCGCAAGTTGATGTGCTTGCAGGGCAAGGAATGCATCGGCTGGACGCGATCCGCGAGGTTTGCATGACCGAACAGACGTATTATCGCTGGCGAAAGCAGTATGGCGGGATGGGAACCGAGCAGCTTAAGGAACTCAAGCCGCTGCAGAAAGAGAACGAGCGGCTTTGGAAAGCGGTTTCAAAGGTGACCTTGGACAAATTAATCCTGAAGGAAGCCGCACGGGGAACTTCTGAGTCCCGCCCGTCGCCGCGCCTGCATCGAGCTGATACGCAGCGAGATGAAAGTGCCGGAACGCCGGATTTTCCGGGTGCTGGGACAGCATCGATCAACACAAAGGAGTCAACGGCAAGGCCAGGAAGAACGAGCCATTGAAGGCGCCATTGGTTCGAGCCCAATGACGAGTGACCGGCTCGTAGCGGACATGATTGAACTGGCCAGGCAGTCCGGTGGCAACCGCAGCCGTCATCTACCGGCTGTGAAACTCAGTGTGTCCTGACCCTGCACGGCGTTGCCGGTCAACCCCTGCTGCATGGCAGACAAAAAGCTGGACAATCAGGAAAGCACAGCAAGGACTCGACAGCCATCGGCTGGTTCTCGACGGCATACCTACGCCAATGGGCACGGGTTGCAACCTGCCAAGGAGGACGGTTGAAAGGTCAGTGCCGCCATAAAAGAAAGAACAACGGCCACCCCTTCCAGTGCGGCCGCTGTGAGGTGCTTGAAAAGTTACGCCCGCGAAACGTCGGGAGTTTTCAGCACATGGGGTGTGTCATACGCTTCCAGATCAATTTGATCTTCAGACTTCGCAATAAGCACCGTGCAGGCTGCGTCGCCCGTGACATTGAGCGCGGTGCGGGCCATGTCGAGAATGCGGTCAATGCCTGCAACTATGGCAACACCTTCCAGAGGAAGACCGACGGAGGTCAGAACCAGCGACAGCATGACCAGCCCGGCCCCGGGAACACCAGCGGTGCCGATGGAGGCAAGCGTCGATGTCAGAATGATCGTGGCGTATTCCGCCATGCCCAGTTCAATTCCAAAGGCCTGCGCCACAAAGAGAGCAGCAACACCCTGGTACATGGCGGTGCCGTCCATGTTGATCGTCGCGCCAAGCGGCAGCGTGAAGCTTGCAACTGACCGGTTCACACCAAGGTTCTGCTGCACGGCAGTCATGGTGACAGGAAGTGTTCCCGAGGAGGATGTGCTGGTAAAGGCCACGATCTGCGGCTCAATGATACCTTGGAAGAAGCGGACCGGGTTCAGGCGTGCAAAGACCGAAACAAGACCGCCATAAACAATCAGCGCGTGCAGGACACAGCCGATGTAAAGCGCAGCGATGACGGTGCCCAGAGGCAGCAGAAGATCAAGCCCGTAGGTTCCGGCGACCCATGCCATCAGTGCAAACACGCCGTAAGGGGCGAAACTGATCACTATTTCTGTCAGCTTGAGCACAACTGAATTCAGGGATTCAAAGAATTCCCGCACCGGCTTGCCTGCCTCGCCAACCAGGTTAATGGCCAGGCCGAACATGATCGCGAAAAAGATGATCTGCAGAACGTTTCCGTCTGCTGCGGCGGCAACCGGATTCTTCGGGACGATCCCGATGAGCTGCTGAATGAAGGGCGGTGAGGTTTTGGGTTCCATGGCGGCGGCGGCGCTCAGATCGATGCCCGCGCCGGGTTGCATCAGCAACCCCAAAGCCAGGCCGATCGTGATCGCAAATGCGGTGGTGCCCAGATAGAAAACGATCGATTTCAGGCCAATACGCCCCATGCGCGCCATGTCGCTGACGGATGTCATGCCGCAGACGAGCGACACGAAGATCAGCGGGACAATCAGCATTTTGATGAGCGACAGGAACAAGGTCCCGATGTTTTTGATCATTCCGGCAATTGCCTGGTTGCCGGTCGCGTTCAGCAGAACGCCTGTAATCACTCCAAGTACAAGTGCGATTACGATTTGCTTCCACAGAAGCATGTTTCTCCAAGGTGCCAAAAACCCTGTTTTTTGACTGGTATTCGCCATAAGGACCTCCCTTTCCATGGCAGCCGAACGGATCGGGCTGCCGGCAGTCGCAGCATGGTACCAGTTCGGTGACGGGCAGCGTCGCGCAAACATGGAAAGGGCGTTGCAAGTTTTGCAACGCCCTTTCAGCCTCCAAGAGGAAACCGGTTCCTCTAGGGTTTTGCCAGGTGCACACATTTGCGGGCCAGCACATCGGTCGGGTCAACGGCCAGCGCTCCCAGTTCCCCGGCGCCCGCTGTTACAAGCAGAGGAAGTTCCGTGCAGCCGAGAATGACCGCTTCGGCGCCGCGCGTGACCAGGTGGGAAAAGGCCCGGGTTACCTGCTCCTTGCAGAGGCCCTCAGTGTGCCCTGCCTTGACGCCGGCCGGGCCGTAGATCGCTTCCATGACCAAATTTTGATGCGGCTCATCGGGAACAATATAACTCAGGCCAGCCTCCTCAAGAGCCTGCTGATACAAGCCGCTACGAATTGTGCCATCGGTGCCGAGTATCCCGACCGTGCGCGTCCCGGGAGAATTCTCCCTTATGTGGTCCGTGGCCGCTGACAAAATGCTGATGATCGGAACGTCGAGATGGCGCTGGATACGATCGACATAGGCGTGGGCGGTGTTGCAGGGGATGACCAGAATATCGGCCCCGCCGCGTTCCAGCTTCTTGCAGGTGGAATAGAGGGCGACTGTCGGATCGGTTCCTGACCCCACCAGGTTTTCAGTCCGGTCAGGGATTTGCGGGTTTTGTTCGACCAGCACCTTGATGTGATCCTGATCGCAGGCAGCCTCTGTCCCCTTGACCAGTTTGGAAAGGAAATCCACCGTCGCCGCAGGTCCGACACCGCCAACCACCCCGACCTTGAACCGGCGGCGGCGGCCCGGGTGCGTCTCCCTCAGCGCATGTTCCGCATAAACCGCTGCGGTGTCGATGGCTGTCATCCCCTCCGGCAGGTCAAGCTGATCAAGCAGCAGGGGCAACTCGGAAAGCCCGGGCACAAAAACCGCCGCCCCCTGTTTCGAAAGGCTGGCAAGGGCTGCGTTGATAGGTTGCAACACCTCATCCCTGCGGTTGCCGGTTTTGAAGCCGTTGCCGCCATAGACTGCCTCCATCACGGCGCTTTCCAAATCAATGGCAGGATAGACAACCTGCACATCTTCGCCGAACAGGTTATCGAACAGGCCGTTCTCCCTGACATAAGGCGTTGCGATAACGCCAATCTTCTCCGGTTGCGGTTTCAGCTTGGCAACGGCAGCTGTGATTGCGCCGGTCATGCTGATCAGCTTCAGCTCCAGCTCCTCTTCCAGCTCATGCAGGAAACTATGCGTGACAAAACAAGGGAGAAGAGCCGCATCGCATCCATCCCGCTGCATGCGGGAGAGCGTATCAAATACGTAAAGCTTCCGGTGTGTGGGGATGTAGGCCGGCTCCTTGGGGGACACGGGTTCGCGCAGTGGCTTCTGATGGAAAATCAGCTCCCGGTGATCCTCTTCCGACCTGACCGGGGTCATCTGCACAATTCTGTTCAGCAGATCGGCCCCGGCGAGGGCGCCCAGGCCTCCAACGATTCCCAGGCGGAGAGACTGGTTTCTGTTCATCAGGCGTTCTCCGGTATCCTGCCCTGAAGATGTTTCAGGGCTGTCTCGGCCAATTCTTCCGGCAATGCCGGCAGTGCAGCGGACTGCAGACACAGACCGTTTGCCTGCGCATATTTTGCAAGTTTGGTCGCAGCTTCATAGCCGATTACGGGGGCGAGCGTAGTTACTTGCACAAGACTATTGCTCAGCAGAAACTGGCATCTTTCCTCATCTGCGATGATGCCGTCCACGCACCGGGTCCGCAGCACGTTCATTGCACTGGTCAGTGAACCCATTGTTTCCAGCACCTTATGGATGATGACAGGCTCCATCGCGTTGAGCTGAAACTGGCCTGCCTCGGCGGCCATGGTGACAGTCAGATCATTACCAATCGCCTGATAGCAAACTTGATTAACCACTTCCGGAATGACCGGGTTCACCTTTCCAGGCATAATCGACGACCCCGCCTGGACTGCAGGCAAAATGATTTCGCCAATTCCTGCCCGCGGCCCCGAGGACATGAGGCGCAAATCGTTGCAAATCTTGGACAGTTTGATGCCAACCCGCTTGAGCGTGCTGGAAAACATCACAAAGGCGCCCAGATCAGAGGAGGCCTCGATCAGGTCCGGGGCCAGTTGAAGAGGTTCGCCCGTTATTTCACGCAGGTGCACAACAGCTGCTTCGCCGAAATTCGCAGGAGCATTGATGCCGGTGCCGATAGCTGTACCCCCAAGGTTCACTTCTGTCAGAAGACGGGAAAGGTCACGGAGCCGGTCAGCGTCCTCATTTATCGTCGTGGCATACCCCCGGAACTCGGCGCCAAGCGGCATCGGCACAGCATCCTGAAGCTGCGTGCGCCCGACTTTCATAATATGCTGAAACTCGGATGCCTTGTTGCCGAATGAAATGGTCAGCCCGTGCATCGCTTCAATGAGAGGGGTGATCCGTGAGAGGACGGCAAGCCGGATTGCGGTGGGATAAACATCGTTTGTGGATTGCGAGCGGTTCACATCGTCATTCGGATGAAGCCGGCCGTAAGTGCCAAAATCCGCACCAAGCTTCTTCAGCGCAAGATTCGCAATGACCTCGTTGGTGTTCATATTAGTCGACGTGCCAGCGCCGCCTTGCATGACATCGACAACAAAGTGGTCGTGATGACGGCCGCTGATGATCTCATCGCAGATACCGGCAATGGCAGCCGCCTTTCCGGCGGGCACAGCGCCGAGATCCCGGTTCGCCAGCGCACAGGCCTTCTTGACGGAGGCCAGGCCCGTGATCAATTCCGGATAGTGGCTGATTGACACCCCGGTAATCGGGAAATTTTCCAGCGCCCGCTGGGTCTGACTGCCCCAAGCGGCGGCTTGCGGGATCTTCACCGGGCCAAGACTGTCGGACTCTGTTCGGTATTTGCTCATCACTTGGGACCTTTTTCTGCGGTCTTGCAGCCAGCAACTGGAAACGCAGAGCCGGGAGACCGTTAAAGTGCAGGCCAGAACCTACTGCCGCCCTTCCCTTGTAACCATGACAACCGGCGCAAGGATGTTGCAAACATTGCAACCCGTTCCTACCGTTCAGGGACCACTTTCAGATGGAGAAGACAGGTGGAGATCGACTGGCTGGAAGACTTTTTGGCCCTTTCGGCCGCAGGTGTGTTTGCCCGCGCCGCGGATGCGCGGAACATTAGCCAGTCAGCCTTTACGCGACGGATCAAAAATCTGGAAAACTGGACAGGGACTCCGTTGTTTGACAGGAGCGTGCACCCTGTTGAGCTCACCGCGGCAGGCAGGGCTTTCAAGCAAACCGCCATCGACACAGTTGCGGCGCTGAAGCAATCCAAAAGCGATATACGCGGCCTGTCCCGCCAGGAAGCATCAGTGCTGGACTTCGTCGCGCTTCATACCCTGGCCATTTCCTTCTTTCCGGCGTGGCTCATGCGCATGTCCAGCCACCTTGGTCCCATCAAGTCCAGGCTGGTTGCGGAAAACTTCTCTGGCTGCGCGGAGGCAATACTGTGCGGAAGCGCAGACTTCATGCTGTGCTACCACCATCCTGCCGTCCCCACGATTTCTGATGAAAACCGGTACCCGTCCTCGACGATTGCCAAAGACCGGATCATAGCCGTCAGCAGTGCCGGTGCTGACGGGCGCGCCAAGTTCAGCTTGGAGGGCGATGACCCGGTGCCGCTACTATCCTATTCCCCCGACACCTTTCTGGGCCGGGTGTCCCAGGTTTGCCTGGAACGGGGGAACTTAAGCAGCAAAGTGGACCCCATCTATGAAAACTCGGTGGCTGAAGCGCTAAAATCCGCCTGTCTCGCCGGGCTGGGAATTGCTTTCCTGCCCGAAGGGGCCGCGGCGCGGGAGCTGAAAGTCGGAACACTGCACAAAATCAGCCGGCCGGAATTCGAACTCGTCATTGACATAAAGCTTTACCGTTCAATCGAACGTTCCAGAGCGGAACTGGAACGCTTCTGGATGCTGGCTCAAAACCTTTGAGGGCTGCAGCAGAGTTTACCGCGCTGAAGAAGCAGCACTTTTTGCCAGCGTCCAAAACCTCTCCACGGAAGGGCGGCTTCTCTCAATTGAGCGGTACAGCTTGATGGACATCCGGCGTTCAGAAAGGTCGTCACTGATGCGCACAAGCTTGCCCTGATCAAGCATTGGCAGAATTGTCATCCGGGGCAGCCAAGCCACTCCCAGCCCCTCCGCACAGGCTGCTTTCTGCGCTTCAGCCACCGAGTTTTCGCTGCGGATCTCCAGTTTTTCTGCCAACCCTGCCCGCTTGATGGAGATCTCGCTCATCCGCCCCAGAAAGCTCTCCGGGGAATAGGCCAGGAACGGCAGTTTACCGTCCTGATCGAAGCGGTAGAGCGCGTTGCCGGAAGTGTCGGTGCCGGACACGGCCACAAGCCTGTCGTCCGCGATCCTGATTGACGGGTAGCGGTCATCCTTGGACATTGAGGCAATGGACGGATGATCATAACACAGCATGAAATCGGTTGTTCCGGCCATCAGCGTTTCGACGCAGTCCGAGAAATTCTCAACCGCAAACTTGGTGTTGATCGGGCCTATGGCAGCGGATACGTTTTTTATCCACGCTGGGATGAAGGAAATCGCGAGTGTGTGCAATGTGGAAATACTGATGACATCCCCCTCGCGCTGCACGAGCTGTTTCAGATCCTGCCGGGCCAGGCGAAGCGCTTTCATGGTCTCATAGGCTGTTGGCTGGAAAGCCTCTCCGGCCGCCGTCAGAACCACCGGGTGCACGCTTCTATCAAACAGGACCGCCCCCGCCCAGTGCTCCAGGTTCTTGATCCTGCGCGTGAAGGCTGACTGGCTGATATTTCTGGCGTTGGCGGCTTTAGCAAAGACTCCTGCGGAGGAAAGAGCCAGGAAATCCTCCAGCCAATCAATTTCCATACCTGCTCTCCTTAGGGTTCAATAGATTGTAGCGGCGAAGCAAGATGCGTAGCGTTGCAATCCTTGCAACGCAGTTGCAAACTTTCGCTGAGCTTTGGCGAGGTTCCCTTCGACCAAACCCCGGAACAATCAACCGGTGCAACCGCGGGACATTTTCGCATGCCGAATAGACAAAACCTTGAAACGCTCAAAGGCTCTAAGTCATGTTGACAAATGGCAGAGCCAAAGGCGGATCAAGCAGCGCAAGCGTCTGAAGCGGGAAAAGCCGGACGAACTGGCTGTGCCTGGCCGAATTCCCGAAGGAGCCCGCGGATCACGTTCAGCATCTGGGTTGTCTGGCGGACGATGAGCTGGTGCACCGGATGCATCGTAAGCAGGGCTTGCTGTTCTTTCGACTTAACGGCAACAAGCCGCGTCGTCAGCCGAGTGACTGCCTCGCAATTCGCCTTCGCGTCGACAGTTTCCGTCTTTCCGCGTTTCACATATGGCTTGACTTAGACCGCAGGCATCAGGCGCACATCTTGCCCGATAGCAATCAGTTTACGCGCACAATGATGCGCTGATCCACATGCTTCAATACCGATCAAACAACTTGGCAGCGCCCCGAACAACTTAAGCAATTTTCTTCGCCGGACCGAACGATTGAAGACAACAGCGCCATCGGAGGCAATGCCGAAATCCTGAAAAACATCCTTGCCCAGATCCAATCCTACTGTCGTGATTTCCATGGTGGGGCTCCTTTCCTGTCAGAAGATGACTTCCACAGTTTACCGCAATGCGCAGCGGTTGGGAGCAGACTCAATCCACCCCATCCGCATCCGAACCCGGCCAGGAGGACAGCACTGTTCTCGCGGATCGGACATTCACGTCTGGCGCGACGAAAGTGCAGGAAGAGCCCTAATTGCTAGATGCTACGAAGCGGACAAATGTCTGGATATTTCAAAGAGCAGCCAATAGGTGGTTGTTTGGAGAATGCCGCTGAATGGAGTATCCTCGTCTGCCCGAGCAGTGCCCTCATGCTTTCGCGGGCCTGCCCAGACGATCTCCGTTGATAGCCCCCTTTCAGGACCCGCCGGGCCACGCGAAAGCACTCCAAGTCCTGTGGCACCCCGCAGTAGATACCGATCACGTGGATGATCGCCCGGGTTTCATCCTGGGTGACGCCATTATTCCGCACGCCGCGGCAATGGGTTTCCCATTCGTGCATTTTGCCGAGCGCGCCGATCATCGACTGGTTCATCATCGACCGGGTCTTGGCGTCGATCACGTCGTCGCCCCACCCAAAGCCCCAGCACCACGCAGTCATCGCCTCCTGAAAGGGACGGGTGAAGTCATCCGCCGCAGCGAGGTTTTTCTCGACATATTCGGCGACAAGCGTTGCCTTGCGCTGCCCCAGCCCTTTCAGGAACAGGTCTTCGTCGAATGTGCTCAGGTGCTAGCCTTTCAGTCGGATCGTAATATTCTTGGTCTGCACGTAGTTCCAAAGCGCCTCGCGTCCCTTTTCGCGGGCATAGCCGGATTTGCCATAGCCCCCGAAGGGCGTTTCGGCACCGCCTGCATACCATTCGTTCACGAACACCAGACCGGCACGCAGGTGCCTCGCGGCGCGGGTGGCGCGACCCAGATCGACGGAAAAACACCCGCCACAAGCCCGTAGTCTGTTCCGTTGGCGATCTCGATGGGATACGCGTCGCCGCGAAAAGGAAGGACCGAGAGAACCGGGCCAAAAACGTCCCGCTGCGCGATCTCAATGCCGGGTGAGACGCCCGCCAGCACTGTGGGTTCTAAGAACGCACCGGGACGGGACGGTTTCCGCAAGCCGACAATGACCCATGCGCCCTGTTCGCTGGCGCGAGTGATCATCCCGAGTGCGCGTTCGCGCTGGCTGTCGCTGACCATGGCCCCCATGTTGGGGCCGAAATCAGGCCGGTCGATGCCCGGGCCGACAGAGAGGGATCTGGCGATGACCGCGGCGCGCTCGACAAGTTTATCATAGCGGCTTTCGTGCACGATTACGCGGAACATGGCCGAACATACCTGCTCTGCATTGAAATAGATGCCCCAGCGGATGTCGGTCTCGAAGGCGTCTGGATCGGCGTCACCGTGCACAATGGCGGCCGACCTACCGCCCAGTTCAAGCACGCAGGGCACCACGTTTTGCGCTGCCGCTGTCGCGATGGCGATGCCGGTTGAAACGGAGCCGGTAAAGACGATTTGATTGACATGCGCATGCCCAGCGAGCGCCGCGCCTGCATCCCGCCCCAAGCCCGCAGATCACAATACCGCGGCAGCCGGAAAACCCGCCGCCGCTGCTGCCCTGGCCAGCCACATATCGGTCAGCGGCGTCATCTCGGGCGACTTGATCACACAGGCATTGCCGTGGCCAACGCCGCCGAGAGCGAACGCGCGGTCATCTCGACAGGATAATTCCACGGGATGATCTGGGCCGAAACCCCGCAGGGTTCGTATTCCGTCCAGTCCATGTAACTGGCACTGAGGGGATTGAGCGGCCTTCGACGGTGCTGGCCTGATTGCCGTAATACTCGAAGTAGAGCGCTGCGCCTTCCACTTCGATGTGAGATTCCTACAAGGGTTTGCCTTGTTCCAGCGTCAGGATGCGGGCGACCTCGTCCTCATGCTCAAGCATATACCGGCCCATAGCCTGCACCATCCGGCTCCTTTCGATCGGGCGCATGGCTGTCAACGCGCCAGGCAGGTGCAGCCGCCGCGCGGCCTGCATGGCGATCTTTTCCGCTGTCGCCGGGTCGGTGGTGTCGATCCGTCCTGAACCGTCATCAACCCAGCGACCGTCTATGAAATTCTGCCAGTAGGGGGGTCATATCAGCCATCCACTGCCTCCCGCATCCAGCGTTGCAGGTGCATGACAGAGTGTTCCGAGTTCACTCCGCAGCCGGGATCAACCACCAGAGGCCCCGGCACGTAGCCGCGAGATTTCAGGCCGCGCTGCACCGACTCGACAAGGTGGATGTCTTCCTCGACAGTCGTGGCGCGATCCTGCTGGGCCATACGGCGGACGGTTTCATCATCATAGCCCCCGACGGAATACCAGCCGCGCCAGACCACCACGTGATCGGCGTCCACCGCGCGCCAGTGATAGGTGTTCAGCAGGTTGCCCGGATAGACCTGAAAGCTGAACATCGGCCACAGGAACCAACTGGAATACTTGTCATTATTAGCAAACCCGCTGTCGATGCCATAACTCATCTGGCTCAGGTCATTGCTCTCTGTCGTGTGGCGCAGGCAGTAGCCCTGAGGCTGGATATCATAGGTTTCCGGCCGGATCACACCGGTGGCAAAGGTCGGGTGGTTCAGAGCGCAGTGGTAGCATTCCGAGTAATTCTCGACCGAAACCTTCCAGTTGCAGGCCTCTGGGATCTTTACCCATTCCAGCGGCTTCAGATCGGCCCAGTTGGGCACGAAGCCTTCCAGCTCGGCGCGTGCATTCGGGAACCACTCGTCCATCGGACCGGCATCCGGGTCGAGGTTGACGAAGACGAAGCCCAGGAACACCTCTGTCCGCACTTCGGTCAGGCAGATGCTGGCGGCATCAAGGCCGGGCACCGATTTGGCGTTGGGCGCGGCGCGCAAGCGTCCGGTCAGCTCATAGGTCCAGGCGTGATAGGGGCAGACCACGACACGGGTGCTACCTTCACCGCTGACAAGCTGATGCGCGCGATGCTGGCAGACGTTGTAGAAAGTGCGGATTTCACCATCCCTGCCTTTGATCGAAAACAGGCTTTCATCGCTCAGATCAAAGGCCACGTAGTCGCCCGCGTTCTCCAGCTGGCTGGCGTGGCATGCGAATTGCCAGGTGCGGGCCAGCAGCCCGGTCTTTTCGACCTCGAAGACGTGCGGATCGGTGTAATAGCGCGCGTCCAATGACCGGACGGGGCCTGTTTCATCCGTCATTCCGGTTCCTCCAAATAAATGCCAAGCTGATGGCGGCGGGCATGAAATTTCCCGACCCGCTCCACGATCTCCTCCGACGCCACAGCAATCACGAAGCTCAGCAGGGTTTCCAAAACCGAAATGGTCGACACCGACGACGGAAAGAACTGCGGGGTATCGGCGGCAACGACAAAGCCGTGATCGGCGGCACGGATGATCGGGCTGGCGGGGCTATCGCTCAGGCCAATGATCGTCATGCCCTGTTCGCGGGCGACCTCGATGGCTGCCATGACCTCGGTTCGGTAGGGGCGCATGGACATGGCGATCAAGACATCACGGCTGTCGGCCCAAGCCAGATCATCCGTGGGCGTTGATCCGGGGCGGGGGATCGCATGGAACTGCACCATCCCGGTAGAGGCGAGGTAGGTGAAGTTGCGCGCATTGGCGTTGTTCACACCGACGCCCAGCGTAAAGACCTGCCGGCTGGCCCAGATCGCCTCGGCGGCGCTTTTCAGCGCGCCTGCATCGATTCCGGCAAAGGTTTCTTCAAGGTTGCGGATCGCTCCTTCGGCCATATCGGCATAGAGCCCGCCGAGATCGCCAGACTTGCGGATGTCCTGCAGCCAGCGCGCCCGGTCGGGGAAGCTTACCGCTCCCTTGCGGATCGCCTCGCGGAAGGGCGCGCGGAAATCCTCGTATCCTTCGAATCCCACCTGACGTGCCATCCGCACAAAGGTGTTGGGTTTGACATTTGCCGCCTCGGCAATCTCGCGCACCGTAGACACCCCAACGTCATTGGGGTTCTCGAGCACATATCGTGCGGCCTTCTGTGCTTCGGGGGTCAGGGCGTCCCACTCTTCGGTAAGACGCGCCAGGACTTGGTTTGATACATTTGTGTCATTCATGATTGACAGTGGTACAATCATACACTTAGCCTTGTCCACAAGTTTTGCGGCTCCCGAACAAAGGACGCGACAATGCCGGACAGGAAGTTTCCCAGCCACGCCCGCGTGGTCATCGTAGGCGGCGGCGTGATGGGGGTCGGGCTTGCCTACCACCTCGCGCATGAGGGTTGGGGGCCAGAGGTAGTCTTGCTGGAAAAGGCTGAACTGACCTCGGGCAGCACCTGGCACGCAGCGGGGCAGATCACGCATTCGACCTCCAGTTTCAGCCTTGGAAAATGCGTGGACTACAACATCGGGCTCTACTCCGGCGGGCTGGAGGCCGAGACCGGGCAGGCGGTGACATGGCATGGCTGCGGGTCGTTCCGGTTGGCCTATACCGAAGACGAGATGGACTGGTTGCGCCACACGCTGTCGGTCGGGCGGTCGCTCGGGTTCAATATCGAGCTGGCCGGCCGGGACCGGGTGGCCGAGCTGCACCCGTTCTATAACCTCGACGGCGTAATTGGGGCGCTGCATACGCCCGATGATGGGCATGTCGACCCAACTAACGTGACCATGGCGATGGCGGCAGGGGCACGGGCCAAAGGCGCGCGGATCATCCGCCGTTGCCGCGCAACCAATATCACGCAGGCCGCAAACGGCGAATGGGTGGTCGAGACCGAGCAAGGCACGATCACCTGCGAACATGTGGTCAACGCGGGCGGCACCTATGCGCGGCAGATGGGCGAATGGTCCGGCCTGCAACTGCCCATGACCTCGATGACTCACCATTACTTTGTCACCGACGAGGTGCCGGAATTCCGCGATCTCGACCGCGAATTGCCGGTGATCCGAGATGACCGCAAGGTGTCAGGCTATATCAGGATGGAGCAGAAAAAGGGTCTCATCGGCATCTACGAGAAGGCCAACCCCAACTCGGTCTGGGAGGATCACTGTCCTTGGGAGGCCGAGAACGAGTTGTTCGAGGCCGATTATGACCGCGTCATGCCCTGGCTGGAGGAAGCGATGGGGCGGATGCCGATCTTTGCGGAACTGGGCATCACCCGCGATGTCCATGGCGCGATCAGCCATCCGCCTGACGGCAATCCGCTGATCGGTCCTGCGCCGGGCGCGCGCAACTACTGGTGTTGCTGCGGCACCCAGATCGGGATCGGCTGGGGCCCGGGACTGACCCGCGAACTCGCGCGCTGGATGGTGCATGGCGCGGCGGATATCTCCATGCGCGACTATGATCCGCGCCGGTTTGGCAGCTACGCCACCAAGGACTGGCAAGTCATAAAGGCCAAGGAGGATTATTGCCTCCGCCACGAAATCCCGTTCCCGCATTTGAACCGCCTGGCCGGTCGGCCGATCAAGCCATCGCCCTTGTATGAAACGCTCAAGGCCAAGGGCGCGGTCTTTGAAGAGGTCTACGGGTTCGAGCGCCCGCGCTGGTTTGCAAAAGGCGGCGTAGCGCAACAGGATCACTACAGCTTCCGGCGCACGGTGGTGGACGGCATGGTTGCGGCCGAGGTCAAAGCCGTGCGTGAGCGCGTGGGGATCATGGAAGTGACGGCCTTCACCAAAGTGCTGGTCGAAGGGCCGGATGCCTATGCGCTGCTGGACCGGCTGACCGCCAACCGGATGCCGCAAAAGGTCAGGTCCATCACGCTTACACATATGCTGAACCGGCGGGGCCGGATTGAGCTGGAAACGACCATCGTGCGGATGGCCGAGGACAAATTCTATCTCGTCTGCGCCGCCTTCTTTGAGCAACGTTTGTTGGACCACTTTGCAGCGCAACGGACGGATGAAGACGCCACCGTCACCGCGCTTTCCAGCACATGGGGGGCGCTGTCTCTCAATGGCCCGAGGTCCCGCGATGTGCTCGCCGCCTGCACGGATGCGCCGCTCGGCAATGCGGCCTTCCGCTGGCTTTCGGCACAACAGATCACTGTCGCAGGCCACAGCGTCTGGGCCTTGCGCATGTCCTATGCGGGCGAATTGGGGTGGGAGTTGCACATGCCGTTTGCCGCGATGCAGGATGTCTATGCCGCTCTTTGGGGCGCGGGCGAGTCGCATGGCATCGATGACTACGGCAGTTTTGCCATGAACGTGATGCGCATGGAAAAGGGCTTTAAGGGGGCAGGGGAGCTCACCAACGAAGTTACCCTCGCTGAGGCCGATGTCCTGCGCTTTGCCCGGACGGACAAGGATTATCTGGGCCGTGACAAGACTCTGGGCACCGACCTGCCGTGGGTCTGCGCCTACCTGGAGATCGAACCGGACGGCGCAATCGACGGGCATGGCGGCGAGGCGGTGACGCTGGATGGCAAAGCCGTCGGATCAACGGCATCTGTGGTTTATGGGCACACGGTTGGCAAGATCCTCGCCTTTGCCTACATCAAACCGCACGCAGCCGCCCCCGGAACAGCGCTGCAGGTGATCATCCACGGCAAACCGCGCCCTGCGCGCGTTCTCAGCGAACCGGCCTATGATCCGCAAAGCCTGTTGCCCCGCGCCGATACCGTGCAGGAACCCGCCGGATGAGCCTGCCTGACACAATGCAGGCCATGGTCACCATCGGCCACGGCGATCTGGACCAGCTTGTCCTGCACGAAGACTGGCCCCGCCCCGATCCCGGTCCGGGTGAGGTGCTGATCCGGGTTGGCGCATGCGGGCTCAACAACACCGACGTGAACACGCGCACCGGCTGGTATTCGAAGGCCGTGAACGAGGCCACAACGGGCGCGGCCTATGACACGGTGCACGAAGACGATCCGACATGGGGCGGCGCACCGATTTCCTTTCCGCGCATCCAGGGCGCTGACGTCTGCGGCAGGATCGTCGCGGCGGGCGCAGGCGTAGACCCGAACCGCATTGGCGAGCGGGTGATCACCGACAATTGGCTGCGCGATCCCGATGACCCGGACAACAAGGACAAAACCGGTTACTTCGGCTCTGAGCGCGATGGCGGCTTTGCTCAGTTCACCACGATCCCTTCACGCAATGCGCTGGCGGTCAACAGTCCGCTCAGCGATGCGGAACTGGCCACATTTTCCTGCTCCTACTCCACCGCCGAGGGCATGCTGACGCGGGCGATGGTCACGTCCGGCGACACCGTGCTTGTCCCGGGGGCTTCAGGCGGCGTCGGCGGCGCGCTGGTGCAATTGGCAAAGCGACGCGGCGCCCGCGTGATCGCGATGGCCTCCCAGGCAAAACACGTAGATGTCGCCGCGCTTGGGCCGGACCGCATCCTGCCCCGCGCGCCGGGTGACCTGCGCGCCGCACTGGGCGATGAACAGATCACTGTTACCGCTGATGTGGTGGGCGGCCCCTGCTGGCCGCAGCTCATCGGCATTCTCGAACGCGGCGGCCGCTACACGTGTTCGGGGGCCATCGCCGGCCCGATGGTCGAACTTGACCTGCGGACTTTCTACCTGCGCGACCTGACCTTCACTGGCTCTACCGTGATCGACGCAGCTGTGATGCCGAACCTGATCCGCTATATCGAGGCGGGCGAGATCAAACCCGCGCTGGCTGCGGCCTATCCCCTGGAAGATCTGCGCGAGGCGCAAGCCGCGTTCATCGCCAAAAAACACACCGGCAACATTGTGGTGATCCCATGAAGATAACCCGTATTACCGTCTATCAGGTCGATTTGCCGCTAGAGCATCCCTATTGGCTGTCGGGCGGGCGGCTGAAGTTCGAGTGTCTCGATGCGACGCTTGTCAAACTGGAGACCGACGCCGGGATCACCGGTTGGGGAGAGGGCACGCCTTGGGGACACACCTATGTTCCCGCCCACGGGCCCGGCATCCGCGCCGGGATCCAAACGATGGCGCCTTTCGTGCTGGGTCTTGATCCACGCCGGGTGCTGGATGTGGAACGGGCGATGGATCTCGCCTTGCCGGGACACCTCTATGCCAAATCCCCCATCGACATGGCGTGCTGGGACATTGCCGGGCAAGCGGCGGGGCTGCCCATTGCCGATCTGATGGGGGGAGGAAGCCGCACGCCGCGGCCTATCGCATCCTCAGTCGGAGCCAAGACGATCGAGGAAACCCGTGCTGTCATGGATCGCTACCGCCAGCGCGGCTATGTGGCGCATTCAGTCAAGATCGGTGGTGACGTGGAACGCGATATCGCGCGGATTCGCGATGTAGAGAGCATCCGCAAACCCGGCGAGATCGTCCTTTACGACGTCAATCGCGGCTGGACCAGGCAGCAGGCGTTGCGCGTCATGCGCAGGACCGAAGACCTGCACGTCATGTTCGAACAGCCGGGCGAGACGCTGGACGACATTGCTGCGATCCGCCCGCTGCATTCGGCGCCTGTCAGCGTGGATGAATGCCTTGTCACGCTCCAGGATGCTGCGCGTGTCGCGCGCGACGGGCTGGCCGAAGTCTTCGGCATCAAGCTCAACCGCGTCGGCGGGCTGACCAAGGCTGCGCGGATGCGCGATATTGCATTGGCACATGGGATCGACATGTTCGTGATGGCCACTGGCGGCTCGGTTCTGGCCGATTGCGAGGCGCTGCACCTTGCCGCCACCATTCCCGACCATGCCTGCCATGCGGTCTGGGCCTGTCAGGACATGCTAACAGTGGATATCGCGGGCGGACGCGGCCCGCGCAACACGGATGGCCACCTGCATCTGCCCGAAGCCCCCGGCCTTGGCGTGCATCCCGATGAAGACGCCCTTGGCGATCCTGTGGCGGTCCATTCATGAAAGTCACCCGCCTCAGTCTCTGGCATGTGCCGCTGACCAGCCACACGGCCTATTACATGGCCGATGGAAAAACCTGCGACACCGTCGAAACCGTGGTGATCGCGGTTCAGACGGATACGGGGATAACCGGCTGGGGCGAGGTCTGTCCGATCCCGCATTACCTGCCGGCCTATGCGCGCGGCGTCGCCCCGGCCGTGCAAGAGCTGGCCCCGGTGATCCTCGGAGGCGACCCTGCCGGGGCAGAGGGGCTGATGGCTACGGCCGATTCCTACTTGCCCGGCCACGTCTATGCCAAATCCGCGCTGGACATTGCGCTGTGGGATATCACCGGGCAGGTGGCGGGCTTGCCTTTGCATGCGCTTCTTGGAGGGCGACGGCAAGAGACCCTGCCGCTCTATCATTCCATCACCTGCGTAGAGCCGGACAAGATGGCCCGCATTGCCCGCGAAGCGCTGCAACAGGGGATCACCCAGTTCCAGGCCAAACTGGGGGCGTCCGGTGACTGGCAAACCGACGTGGAAAGGCTAACCAAGGTGCGCGAGGCTGTTGGGCCCGGCCCCTTGGTCTATGGGGACTGGAGCTGCGGCGCGACGACGCTGGACGCAATCCGCGCCGGCCGCGCCGCGGGGCATCTCGACGTCATGCTGGAACAGCCATGCGCCACGCTGGAGGATTGCGCCCGGGTGCAGTCAGCCACCGGTCTTCCGATGAAGCTCGATGAGCTGGCCCACGACACCGCGTCGCTGCTTGCGGCGCACCGGCTGGGCATCATGGATGCGGTCGCGCTGAAGCTGTCCAAGTTCGGCGGGGTGTCAGCGGCACGGCGGGCGCGGGACCTGTGCCTGCATCTTGGCGCCAAGATGTGCATCGAATGCACATGGGGCAGCGATATCGTCACAGCCGCGGCGCTGCACCTTGGGGCAGCAACCCAACCCGCCCGCCTTCTGAACGTCTGCGACCTCTCGGGCTATGTCAGCCCGCGCCTTGCACCCGACGCACCAACCCGCAGCCATGGCCGCATCGCGCCGCCCGATGGGCCGGGCCTTGGCATCACCGTCGACAAGGAAAGCCTCGGCACACCCGACCTGATACTGGATTGAGCCCATGAACCGCATTCACTCCCAAGCCGACTGGATCGCCCGCGCCCGCGAAGTTCTGCCGGCGGCGGGCTTCGGCAATTTTGATGCCTCCATCGTGATCGCGCGGGGCGAGGGATCCCGTGTCTGGGACGAGGACGGAAATGAATACGTCGACTACCTGATCGGCTCCGGCCCCATGCTGTTGGGCCACGGCCACCCCGAAGTCATGGAAGCGGTGCTGGAACAACTGCCCAAGGGCATGACCTTCTTCGCCAACAACGCCAAGGGCATTGAACTGGCCGAAGCGATCGTCGAAGCTGTGCCGTGTTGCGAGCAAGTCCGGTTCGTCGCCTCTGGCGGTGAGGCGGATATGTACGCGATCCGGCTTGCCCGTGCCTATACCGGCAAGCCAAAGATCCTGAAATTCGAGGGCGGCTATCATGGCATGTCGGCCGAGGCGCAAATGAGCCTTGCACCCGCGCGCGAGGTGAATTTCCCCACGGCGGTGCCCGACAGCGCGGGCATTCCGCAGGCCGTGGCAGACGAGATGCTGATCGCGCCGTTCAACGATTTGGAGGCCGTGGCCTCTCTCCTCTGCGAACACAGCGACATCGCTGCTGTGATCGCAGAGCCCCTGCAGCGCATCATCCCCGCACAGACCGGCTTCCTGCAAGGTTTGCGCGATTTGTGCGACAAGCACGGTGTGCTTCTGATCTTCGACGAGATCGTTACCGGTTTCCGCCTCGCCTACGGAGGCGCACAGGACCACTATGGCGTGGCACCGGACATTTGCACGCTGGGCAAGATCATCGGAGGCGGCTTTCCCTTGGCCGCGCTCGGGGCCAGCGCCGAAATCATGGCGCATTTCGACAAGGCCGCCGTCGGAGCCGACAAGTGGCTGATGCAGCTGGGCACGCTCTCGGGCAATCCGGTGGCCTCTGCTGCGGGGCTCAAGACCATGGAAATCCTGCGGCGTCCGGGGCAATATAACCAGTTGCGTGCACTGGGTCAGACCCTGATGGACATGCAATCCGCAGCCCTGTCCGAACAGCGGATCACCCACCGCATCTGCGGCGGCCCAACGCTGTTCGACATCTACTTCACCGATGCCGATCCAGTCGACTATAGAACCGCCAAGCACCGCGACCCAAAGATCAACGAGGTCTGGAATACCACCTTGCGCTCCCATGGCGTCTTCAAATCGCCCGGGAAACTCTATCCATCCCTGGCCTTGAAAACCCGTGACCTGGAAATGTCCAGAACAGCCTTTGAGCGCGGGGCACAGGCTGTGTCGGAATATCTTACGAAGGCCAAGTGATTTGCAGTCGCGCGATTTGTTTGGCCTGCAATTCACGACCGCTTTGCCAGTTACACCAGACCCTGGCACTTGCTGTTTAAAAGGCGGTTTTCGTCTGTAATTGGTTACCAGGCTGAGCCCCCTCTACCCGCCTTGGTCAGCGACAGAAAGACGTCCTCCAGATCGGCTTCCTCTGTCTTCACGTCGCGGATCGAAATGCCAGCGGCGTGGACCGCGGCCAGCACCTCCTCGGCGCTGGTGGCCTGGCTGCGGTAGCGCAGGGCGACGGCGCCGTCTTCGCGCAAGTCCGCTTCGATGCCCGCCCCCTGCGGCAGCACTGTCACCGGCACCGCGGGCTGGACCACCATGGTCTTGGCGTCGAGCCGTCCCAAGAGGCGCGCTTTGGTGTCCCGCGCCACCACCTCGCCCTGGTTGATGATGGCGATCTCGTCGCACATCTCCTCGGCTTCCTCCAGATAGTGGGTGGTAAGAATGATGGTCATGCCTTGGGCGTTCAGTTTGCGGATGTTCTCCCACAGCATCTGGCGCAGCTCGATATCGACGCCCGCTGTCGGCTCGTCCAGCACCAGCACGCTGGGACGGTGGACCAGCGCCTTGCCCAGGAGGAGCCGCCGCCGCATGCCGCCGCTTAAGGTCCGGGCGTAGGCCTCTGCTTTGTCCTCCAGGCCGATCATCCGCAGGATCTCGTCACTGTGGCGCTCGGCCTTTGGCACGCCGTAAAGACCAGCCTGCACCTCCAGCGCGCCGCGCGGGGTGAAGAAGGGGTCGAGGTTCAGCTCCTGCGGCATCACCCCGATAGCGGCACGGGCCTGGCGCGGGTTTGCGTCCTGGTCAAAGCCCCAGATCGAGACCGAGCCGGAGGTCTTGCGCACCAGCCCTGCCAGGATGTTGATCATCGTCGACTTGCCTGCGCCGTTCGGCCCCAAGAGCCCGAAGACAGAGCCGCGCGGCACCGTCAGGTCGACGCCCTTGAGCGCGTGTTTCTCGGGCTGGCCCTTATGGCCCTTGTAGATTTTGCGCAAAGCTTTGATCTGGATTGCGTCCGCACTCATCGCCGCACTTGCCCCCGGTTTTTCCTTGGCTCATAAAAGCGCCTAGCCGAAAAGTGAAAGGACTGCCAGCCATGACCCCCGCCCCGTCCCATGAAGCGCCGGAAACCAGGACCGTGAACAGCCGCAAGGTGGCCTGCGACGGCAGCGAGGGCGCGCTGGGGCATCCACGGGTCTATCTGCAGATCCCGGAGGCCGAGGGGTTCGTCGAATGCCCCTATTGCGACTGTAAGTTCATCTATGAGGACGCCACGAAGGCCGCGGAGTGATCCGGGCCGCCCAAGGTTTCCAGGGCGGCGTCCGGGCGCCGGAAAATTCGAATTTTCCGGCCAAATTTCTTTGAAGAAATTTGCCTGCGTCCGATAGTGTCCGGTGCGGGAACCAAGCGCGGGCAGCGGGTATGGCACACTTATTAATCGTCTATCACAGCCGCACCGGCGGCAGCCGCCAAATGGCGGAGGCCGCGTTTGAGGCTGCGCGCGGCGAGATCGGAACCGTTCTAATGCGGGCCGAAGATGCCGGGCCTGAGGATTTGCTGGCGGCGGACGCCTATATTTTCTGCGCGCCGGAAAATCTGGCGGCGCTTTCCGGCCAGATGAAAGAGTTCTTTGACCGCTGTTACTACCCGGTGCTGGGGCGCCTCAACGGACGGCCCTATGCGCAGATGGTCTGTGCCGGGTCGGACGGCGAAAACGCGGCCCGGCAATGCGCGCGGATTGCCACCGGCTGGCGCCTGAAAGAGGTGCAAAAGCCGCTGATCCTCTGCACCCATGCGCAGACGCCGGAGGCCATTCTGGCGGAAAAGGCGATTCCGGAGGACCAGCTGGAGGCCTGCCGCGAGCTGGGGCTGGCCATGGGGGCAGGTCTGGCGCTGGGGGTGTTTTAGACAGGTTTCAGAATAGCTAAAACCTATTTTCCCATAACAGCCGGAGCGTGTTTTCAGGGGCGGGACTCACCTGCATAATGGACCGTCCGATGCCCGTAATCTCATCCAATTCAACTGTTAGCCAGCTGTCTTCCCAGTTTACCGACACATCTGCCGCCCCGTCCTCGAATAAAGGGAAAGGCAAAAACACTGGTGCGCAGGCGCAGGGTAAGGCGGCATCGGCCTCTGTCTGGAATGAAGCATCCGCAAAGCTCGATCAGCCGAAGGGGAAAAAGCCGGGATTCTTCTCGCGCTTGATGGCCAAGCCGACTGTCAACACGACTGGAGCAGGATTGCCAGAGGGTTCGAAAATCCAGAAACCCGCACTGCACAAAAGCCCGCCTCAGCTGTCGCAAAACATGCGGGACTGCAAGGAATTGCATGCGCTGCTGAAAGGAAGAGACGGCAGGCTTGCTGCCCCGCCGGAAGGTGCCGCCGCTGATGCTCTCTCACGGATGATGGAATCAAGCGCCGGCCACTCCGGGGCAGCATCGACCGCAGGACAGGCTGGAGGGTTTGAACTGCCGCCTTCACTTAGGCTTTTGACCGGATTGCTGGGGCCGGATCATCCAATTGAGGGACTGCATATCCTGCAGGACGTTTGCGAAACCGAGGCGCAAAGCCTTCCTGCGGGCAGCAGCAAACACGAACAGGACAAGGCCAAGCAGGACATTGCGGAACGTCTTGTTGGCGGTCTTGCCGGCCATCAGAAGCTGGACCTGCGGGAGGCACTCAGCAGTGCCAACATGAACAGCATTGCCGAAAGCCTTATGAACCAGGCGGAAACGCTCAGCGTTGCAGGCAATGAGGCCCAGATGTCACGTTCCATGGAAGTGCTGCAATGGGCTGAGCTGGTAAAGAATGCAGTGGACAAGGAGCTTCCCGGATATACTGAAAGCACAACCGCAGGCCCCGATGCAGCCGGGAAGCTGCCTGCGGTGAAGCTTGGGCTGTCGCCGATCAAGATCGACAGCACACTGAGCAAGGAGATTGCCTCAGGCATTGATTACACCGCCAAGCAGATCGCCAGCAGCACGTCCACCGAAGACATGCTTCAGGACATGTGTGAACGAGAAGAGGGTTTGACGACTTCTCGGGACGAGATCCTCAGCAAGATGGAGAGTGCTGAGTTTGGCAAGGAAAAGCTCAAGAACATTTCCGAGGACGGCAAGGTGCTCAGGTTCCATTTTGAAAGTGAAACACTCACGTTTTCAAACAGGGGCTGCGGCAACATGGAGTTCCGGGGCAGCAACCTGAAAGCGACAGCGGAGGAAACGGACTTTTCCAGCCTGCGGGAACTGATGGAAACCGGGAAGCAGAAATGGATAGATACAGCCACGCGCAATGCTGCAGTCGTGAACATCTTCAATATGGCGCAAGGACTTGGCACAAATTCCGTGCGCGAGGTCCGCGACGTGGCAACAACCTTCATGGACTCTAAAAAAGACATGCTGGATTCGCATGGAATTGACCGCCAGGAAGTCATGTCTTCACTGGTGAAGCTGCAGCACAAAGCTGAGGCCTAGGCGGCCGGGCTGCAGGCTGGCAAGCCTGGCCGCAGCCCTCCCTTCAGGCCCGCCAAACTCCAATTGCCCTTCCCGCCCGGATCACCGATAACCGGGAAACAGAACGGATACGGATTTCCAACGGGAGCGCGGCGGACATGAGCGGGACACACTTCGGCAAGGGCTGCCATCTGCATCTGATCGACGGCTCGGCCTTCATCTTCCGCGCCTATCACGCGCTGCCGCCGCTGACGCGCAAATCCGACGGGCTGCCAATTGGTGCCGTGGCGGGCTTCTGCAACATGCTGTTTAAGCAGGTCGAGGACAACAAGGGCCCGGATGCGCCGACCCATGTGGCGGTGATCTTTGATTACTCGGGCAAGTCGTTCCGCAATGAGATGTACGATTTGTACAAGGCCAACCGCCCGCCCGCGCCGGAGGATCTGGTGCCGCAGTTCCCGCTGACCCGCGAGGCGACCCGTGCCTTCAACATCGCCTGCAAGGAGATCGAGGGGTTCGAGGCCGACGACATCATCGCAACCCTGGCGCATCAGGCGCGCGATGCAGGCGGGCGGGTCACGATCATCTCGTCAGACAAGGACCTGATGCAGCTGGTCGGCGGCGGCGTCGAGATGCTGGATGCGATGAAGAACAAGCGCATCGACAGCGACGGTGTGGTGGAGAAATTCGGCGTCGGCCCCGAGCACGTGGTCGATGTGCAGGCGCTGGCCGGCGACTCGGTCGACAACGTGCCGGGCGCGCCGGGAATCGGGATAAAGACCGCCGCGCTGCTGATCAACGAATTCGGCTCCTTGGAGGAGCTGCTGGACCGCGCCGAAGAGATCAAACAGCCGAAGCGCCGCCAGACGCTGATCGAGAAGCGCGATCAGATCGAGCTGTCAAAAAAGCTGGTGCAGCTCGACTGTAATATGGCGTTGGACTTCACCCTGGACGATCTGGAGGTGAAGGAGCCGGATGCGGAGACCCTGCTGACGTTCCTGTCTGAAATGGAGTTCCGCACCCTGTCCAAGCGCATGGCCGATCAGTTGGGCATGGACGCCCCTGCGATCCCGGAGGCCCCTGCCGCCGCGGCGGTCTCCGCGGCAGCGGCGCCGGAAGCGGTGCCGTTCGACAAAGAGAAATACGAATGCGTCCGCGACGCAGGCGCTCTGCAGGTCTGGATCGACCGCATCCGCAACCGCGGCTGGGTGGCGGTGGATACCGAGACCACGGGTCTGGATGAAATGGTCGTCGATCTGGTCGGCATCTCGCTGTGCGTCGAGGCGGGCGAGGCCTGCTATATCCCCTTGGCGCACAAGGCCGGGGGTGATGATCTGTTTGGCGGCGAGGGCCTGTCCGAAGGGCAGATGCCGCTGGAAGAGGCGGTCGCGATGCTCAAAGACGTTCTGGAAGATCCGGCGATCATGAAGATCGGCCAGAACATGAAATACGACGCCAAGATCCTGCACCGCTACGGAGTCGATGTGGCGCCCATCGACGACACCATGCTGATGTCCTATGCGCTGCACGCAGGCATGCACGGGCATGGCATGGATGCGCTGTCCGAACGCTATCTGGATCACACGCCGATCCCGATCAAACCGCTGTTGGGCACCGGCAAATCGGCAGTCACCTTTGACCGGGTGCCGATTGACGACGCGGTGCCTTATGCGGCGGAAGATGCTGACATCACTCTACGCCTATGGCAGGTCTTCAAGCCGCAGCTGCATCAGGAGCGCGTGACCACGGTTTATGAAACACTGGAACGCCCGCTGGTGCCGGTGCTGGCGGATATGGAGCGCAACGGCATCAAGGTCGACCGCGATACTCTCTCGCGCATGTCCAATGCCTTTGCCCAGAAAATGGCGGGGCTGGAGGCGGAAATCCATGAACTCGCGGGCGAGACCTTCAACGTCGGCTCGCCTAAACAGCTGGGTGAGATCCTGTTTGACAAGATGGCGCTGCCGGGCGGCAAGAAGGGCAAGACAGGCGCCTATGCCACTGGTGCGGATATCCTGGAGGATCTGGCGACGGAACACGACCTGCCTGCGCGGGTGCTGGACTGGCGGCAGCTTTCCAAGCTGAAATCGACCTACACGGACGCGCTGCAGGACCATATCAATCCCGACACCGGCCGGGTGCATACGTCTTATGCCCAGACCGGGGCCAGCACCGGGCGCATGGCCTCGACCGATCCGAACCTGCAGAACATTCCAGTGCGCACCGAGGAAGGCCGCCGCATCCGCGGGGCCTTTGTGGCGGAAGAGGGCAATGTGCTCTTGTCGCTGGACTACAGCCAGATCGAACTGCGCATTCTGGCGCATATGGCCGGGATCGATGCGCTGAAACAGGCTTTTGCGGAAGGCGTCGACATTCACGCCATGACCGCCTCTGAGATGTTCGAGGTGCCGCTGGAGGAGATGACGCCGGAAATCCGCCGCCAAGCCAAGGCGATCAACTTTGGCGTGATCTACGGCATTTCCGGATTTGGCCTGGCGCGCAACCTGCGCATTCCGCGCAAGGACGCGCAGGGGTTCATTGACCGCTATTTCGAGCGTTTCCCGGGCATCCGCAAGTATATGGATTCGACGGTGGAGTTCGCCAAGGAGCACGGATACGTCCAGACCCTGTTCGGGCGCAAAATCCACACCGCGGAAATCAACGCCAAGGGGCCGAAGGCGGGCTTTGCCAAACGTGCGGCAATTAATGCGCCGATCCAGGGGACGGCTGCGGATGTGATCCGCCGGGCAATGATCCGGATGCCGGAGGCGATTGCCCATCTGCCCGCCCGGATGTTGCTGCAGGTGCACGACGAACTGCTGTTTGAGGTGCCGGAGGCGGCGGTGGAGGAGACCATCGAAACCGCGCGGCAGGTGATGGAAAACGCAGCCGATCCGGCGGTGCATCTGGACGTCAGGCTGGTGGTGGACGCAGGCCGCGGCTCGAACTGGGCAGAAGCGCACTGAGGCAGGTTTGCCATGGCTAGCGGGGTACTCCCGCCCGGCTTCGATCTGACGATCTCATCCCGTTGGGCATGGCGCCGCTGGCGCGGCGCGGATTGTGCCGCTCCCTCACCGCACCGGGTCAAGGGAGGCGCAGCCTCCGCGCGACCAGCGCGGCTTGCCCTTGACGCGGCCCGCCCTGAGAAGAATCGAAGAAGCCCCTAAGGGCAGACCTGCCCTTAGGGGCTTCTCAGCTCAATCCCTTTCGCGCCGCGCCAGCGGCGCCACGCCCAACGGCTGCTGCTGCATCTTTGATGCAGCTTGCAGCGGGCGGGAGAGCCCCCCCTGCCCTTTCACTGCCCCGTTTCAGCTGCCAGCGGGCTGCTTGACCAGTTTGGCGACCAGCCTGCGCACCATGGGCGCGGCGGTGAAGGCGACGGCGAAGGCGATCGGCCAGCTCAGGCTCCAGGCCTGCATCCAGGCGCCGCCGAACCCTGTGCCGAAGCCCAGCGCCTTCCAGGTAGCGACGCCAGTCACGATGAAGGACATCATCCCCGACAGGATCAGGCTGAACAGCACGGGCGCAAAACGGGCGGGGAGCATGGGCGGAGTCCTTTCACTGTTGCGGCAGCTTATGCCGTGCAGCAATCACATTGCAATTCACGAATATATATTCCGGCCTGCCGGAGCCATCATGCCGCATCCGGCGGGCGGATGGCGACAGCCACGATGCGGCGCACAAGCGGCGCCACCACCAGCACAACCGGAAAGGCCACCGTCCAGCTGTAGGCCCAGGCAGTCAGCCAGGCGGCGGCAAAGCCGTCATCCGCGCCGCCAACCCGCAGGGTGGAGATGCCCGACACGATCGAGGACATCATCAGCGACATCAGGAAACCAGACAGAAGCGGGGCAAAGCGGGCGGGGATCATGGCGGTCTCCGTGACAGCGGGGCATGGGGTGCTGCCTCAGATATGCGGAGACTTGGCTGCGGGACAATCTGCGCCGCTGCACAGATATCTGCGCAGGCGGACCGGAGGGACGGTCAGCGCATCCAGCCCAGGCTGTCCTCGGTGCGGCGGGTCGAGGGGGTGTATTCGGCGCTGACCCAGCCGCCAAAGCCGCTCTCGTCGATGGCCTCAAACAGCTGCTGGAAATCCACCGGCCCGGTGCCCGGCTCGCAACGGCCCGGGGCGGCGCCGATCTGCACATGCACGGCGCGGGGGCCGAAGGTCTCCCACACTTTGAGCGCGTCGCCGTGGATCATCTGCGCGTGGTAGGCGTCGTATTGCAGGCCGACATTGGGGCGGTCCACCGCGTCCAGCACTTCTATTGCCAAGTTGTAGTCGTCGAGGAAATAGCCGGGCTGGTCACCGCTGTTCAGCGGTTCGATGGTGAACTGCTGCTCCGGCGCGCGATCGGCAGCCCATTGCAGGTTTTTGATGAAGGTCCTTTGGGCGTCCGCCCCCTTGGCGTAGCCAGCCATCACGTGGATCTTGCCCGCCTTCAGCGCCTCGGCGTAGCGCAGCACCCGGCGGATATCGCGCTGGAAGCGGTCGACGCCCTCCGGCACCGCCGCATAGCCGGGCATGCCGCCGGTGTAATTGGGCGGCGGCGCATTGATCAGCAAAAGCCGCAGACCGTTCGCCATCAGCGCGCGCTGGGTTTCCTTGGCAGCGATTTCATAAGGGTAGAGGATTTCAACCGCCTCAAACCCAGCCGCGGCGGCGGCCTGGAACCGGTCGAGATAGGGCAGCTCGGCAAACAGCAGCGAGATATTGGCCGCGAAGCGGGGCATAGGATTCTCCTTGTTGACTGATGGTCTAGCGCCGCTCTGCCGGGCAGCCAAGGCGTCAAAAGAGCAGAATTTTCCTATTAAACTTTCGTTAACCGAAGGCGAGCTGGTTATTGCCGCCGGCAGTCTGGCAACTGGCAGCATCGGCGCGCGCATGTGGAGATAACACCCTGACCCCCAGCCGGCCTAAGCTGATCCCATCACAGGAGAATGCAATGTGCGATGCGAAGGGAACTGCCAAGCCGGTCACCAGAATTGACAACAGCCGGGTCCGCGTGACCGAGTGGCACTTTGCCAAACGGGGCGACAACACAGGCTGGCACCGGCACGAATTCGATTATGTCGTGGTGCCGCTGTTTGACGGGGTGCTGGAAATCGCGCACCCGGACGGGTCGCGTACTGAAGCAGTGATGCAGCACGGGGTGCCCTACTTCCGCGAGTCGGGCGTCGAACACGACGTAATCAACGGCAATGACTTTGCCTGTGCCTTTGTCGAAACCGAGCTTTTGGAGAATGCTCCCTCCAGCTAGGGTTCAGTCCCCGTCCAGCTCCGCGGATGGAATCAGCGGGAAGAATTTGCCGCCGGACCAGACGCCGAACCAATCTTCATGGTGTTCACTCAGTTCCGCCAGCCGGTAAAAGCTCTTGCGGTCTATGAGCGCCTCAAGGCCTGCGCGGATCATGACATAGGGGGATGGCTCGCCGGATTCGGGGTCGCGCTCTGCACGGATCATGTGGTCCGGCCCGGCTGCGGCACTGTCGCCGATGTTGGTGGTGAAGGTGATCACCTGATCGCGCCCCTGCCCCGCCACATCGAAATCCACCGCCACAAAGGGCGCGTCCTCGACCGTTATGCCGACCTTTTCGACCGGAGTCACAAGGTAAAACTTGCCGCCCTCCAGCTTGAGGATGGAGGCAAACAGCTTGACCAGCTCAAACCGGATGAACGGCGTGCCGAGGTAGTACCACGCGCCGTCGCGGGCGATGCGGATATCCAGATCGCCGCAAAACGGCGGGTTCCACAGGTGGACGGGCGGCAATCCCCCGCGCTTTCCCGCCTCCTTTCCGGCCGCTTTTGCCGCCGCGGCAATGCCTTCGGCATCGGGGGTCACGGGTTTTTGTCCGCTCATTGCTTTTGCCATTTCCTGTCAGCACGATAGAGTAACAGCATATATCCGGGAAACGAGGAATGTCATGCCTGAAACGGACGATCTGCTGAGGGGTATCGAAGCGCTGGAAGCCAAGCTGCAAGAGGCGCGCGCGTCGATCACCAAACGCTTTATCGGACAGGAGCGGGTGGTGGACCTCACGCTGTCGGTGCTGCTGTGCGGCGGCCACGGGCTGCTGATCGGCCTGCCGGGGCTGGGCAAGACCCGGCTGGTGGAGACGCTCAGCACGGTGATGGGGCTGGATGGCAACCGCATCCAGTTCACCCCAGATCTGATGCCTGCTGACATTCTGGGCTCCGAGGTGCTGGATACAACGGAGGACGGCCACCGGTCGTTCCGCTTTGTGCCGGGGCCGGTGTTCTGCCAGTTGCTGATGGCGGATGAGATCAACCGCGCCAGCCCGCGCACCCAATCGGCGCTGCTGCAGGCGATGCAGGAGCGGGTGGTGACGGTGGCGGGCGAGGACCGCTCCCTGGGCGCACCGTTCCATGTGCTGGCGACCCAGAACCCCATTGAACAGGAGGGCACCTATCCGCTGCCGGAGGCGCAGCTGGACCGGTTCCTGCTGCAGATCGACGTGAATTACCCGGACCGCGCGACTGAGCGGGATATCCTGCTGGCGACCACCGGGGTTGAGGAAGAGGCCGCCTATGAGGTGTTTACCGCCGCTGAGCTGATTGAGGCGCAAACCCTGCTGCGGCGGATGCCGGTAGGGGAATCGGTGGTCGAGATGATTCTGGACCTGGTGCGCGCCTTCCGGCCCGACGAGCCCGATGTCTCTGACCATGTGGCGCAGACCGTGGCTTGGGGGCCTGGTCCGCGGGCGGCGCAGGCACTGATGCTGGCGGTACGGGCACGGGCGCTGCTGCAGGGGCGGCTGGCGCCCAATGCAGAAGACGTGCTGGACATGGCGAAACCGGTCCTCAGCCACCGGATGCAGCTGAACTTTGCCGCCCGGGCGCGGGGTGAGAGCCTGGCAGCGCTGATCGAGGAAACCGCAAGCGAACTGGCCCGGACCGGGGCCGCCGCGTGACAAGGCCTGCGGCCTCTGACGCTGCAACCGGATTGCGGCACCGGGCGGAGGCCGAGGCAAGCGCCCTGCCGCCCCTCTTGGTGCAGGCGCGGCACTTGGCAGGCTCTGTCCTGATGGGCGAGCATGGCCGCCGCCGGGCTGGAACGGGGGATGATTTCTGGCAGTACCGCCCGGCGCAGGCCGGCGACAGCCGCCGGATGATCGACCATCGCCGGTCCGCCATGGGCGATGTGCAATATGTCCGCGAGCGCGAATGGCAGATTGCCCAGACGGTGCATCTGTGGGTGGATACCGGCGCCTCGATGCGCTTTGCCTCCGCGCCCAAGCTGCCGCAGAAGGCAGAGCGCGCGCGGCTCTTGGGCCTCGCCGCCGCAGTGCTGATGGTGCAGGGCGGCGAACGCGTGGGCCTGACGGGCGGCACCCTGCCGCCCCGGCGCGGCAATGTGCAGATCCTGCGGCTGGCAGAGGCGCTGATGGATGACGATGCAGAGGATTACGCCCCGCCCGGACACCGGGCGCTGATACCGCATGCGCGCGCCTTGTTCATCTCAGATTTCCTGGGGCCTTATGAACCGGTCGAGCAGGCCCTGTCCAAGGCCGCCGCGCGCGGGGTGCGCGGCGTGCTCTTGCAGGTGCTGGACCCGGCGGAGGAGGCCTTTCCCTTCTCCGGGCGCACGCTGTTTCAAAGCATCGCGGGCGGTGTCACACATGAAACACTGAAGGCCTCTGCCCTGCAGGAGCGCTATCTGGACCGGCTGGCGGAACGGCGGGACGCGCTGGAACGCCTCTGCCGCGAGGCCGGCTGGCGGTTCGGGCAGCATCACACGGGCGATCCGGCGCAGGCGGCGCTGATGTGGCTTTACCATGCACTGGAACGGACCGCGCCATGACAATGATTGCAGGCATCGGCTTTTCCGCGCCCTGGCTGCTGCTGGGCTTGCTGGCCCTGCCGGTGCTGTGGCTGCTGTTACGGGCGATCCCGCCTGCGCCGAAGCGCCAGCCGTTCCCGGCGGTGACGCTGCTGTTGGGCTTGAAGGATGACGAAAGCCTGTCGGACCGCACGCCGTGGTGGCTGCTGCTGCTGCGCCTTCTGGCGGTGGCCGCGGCGATCATCGGCCTGGCCGGGCCGGTGCTGAACCCCGCGACCGAGGATGCGGGCGGTAGCGGGCCGCTGCTGATCGTGATGGACGCCAGCTGGGGCGGCGCGGCGGGCTGGAAACAGACCAGCGCCCAGGCCGCGGTGCAGCTGGACGAGGCTGGACGGGCGGAACGCCCGGTGGCGGTGCTGCGTCTCAGCGCGCCGGAACGCCTGCAGTTCCGCGCCGCAAGCGGCTGGCAGCGGCAGCTGGCCGGGCTGGTGCCGCTGCCTTGGCAGCCGGGGCCGGAGCAGCTGGCGCAGGCGCTGGAGGCAATTGGCGCCGCAGAGGGCGGGTTTGACACTGTGTGGTTCAGCGACGGGCTGGATTATCCGGGCCGCGACGGGCTGATCGAGGCGCTGGGGCAGCGCGGCGAAGTAGAGGTTTTTGAACAGCCCTTGCCAGTCTTGGGACTGATGCCTGCAAGCTACACCGGCGGAACCATTGAACTGACAGTGCAGCGCAGCCGCGGCGGGCCGGCGCAGGAGATCTCCGTGGTGGCGCAGGGCAAGGATCCGGGCGGCACCGAGCGCAGCCTGGCCTCGCTGCCGTTGCGGTTTGCGGATGGCGCCCGCAGCGCCTCTGCCGAACTGTCGCTGCCTGCGGAGTTGCGCGCACGGCTGTCGCGGTTTGAAATCAGCGGCGTGAACTCGGCGGGTGCGGTGGCGCTGACCGATGACAGCCTGCGGCGGCGGGAGGTGGCGCTGGTCTCCTCGCAAAGCGCCGATGAGGGCCTCGCCCTCTTGTCGCCGCTGCATTACCTGCGCCAGGCGCTGGCGCCCTCAGCCGAGCTGCTGGAAGGCGCGCTGCGGGATCTGCTGCCTGCCAATCCGGATGTGATCGTGCTGGCCGATGTGGCGCGGCTGGCGCCCGCACAGGAAGAGGCTGTGATCGATTGGGTCGAGAACGGCGGTCTCTTGCTGCGCTTTGCCGGGCCCCGGCTGGCGGCCAGCGACACCGCGCGCAGCGGTGAAGAACCCTTGATGCCGGTGCGCCTGCGGATTGGCGGCCGCAGCATCGGCGGCGCCATGAGCTGGGGCGAGCCGAAGACGCTGGCGCCCTTTGGCGAAGGCTCGCCGTTCTACGGGCTGGAGGTGCCGCAGGAGGTTTCGATCAGCTCGCAGGTGGTGGCGCAGCCGGATCCGGAACTGGCCGGCCGGGTGATTGCGGAACTGGCGGACGGCACGCCCCTGGTTACCCGCAAGACGCTGGGCCAAGGCCAGGTGGTGCTGTTTCACGTGACCGCCAACGCAGAGTGGAGCAGCCTGCCGCTGTCGGGCCTGTTCGTGTCGATGCTGGAGCGGCTGGCGGTCTCCTCCTCGGCCGCGCAGCCCAAGGCAGAGGATCTGGAAGGCACCACCTGGACGCCGGTCGAGGTTCTGGACGGTTTCGGCCGGCTGGAGGCCGCAGAGACGCTGCCCGGTGTGGCAGGCCCGGATCTGGTGGCGGCACCCGCGGGGCCGGAGCTGCGGCCCGGGGTTTATGACGGCGGGCGGCGGATGCTGGCGCGCAATGTGCTGCGCCCGGGCGATGAGCTGACGGCCGCGCGCTGGCCTGCCTCGGTTGCGGTCAGCGGCTATGGCGCGCCGCAGGAGCTGCCGCTGGGCGGCACACTGCTGACGCTGGCGCTGGGGCTTCTGGCGCTGGATGTTCTGGGCACGCTGGCGGTTTCCGGCCTGCTGGGCCGCGCCCGGACAGCGGCACTGGCGGCAGCACTGGGTCTGGCGGCGCTGGTTCCCGCGCAGGAGCTGAGGGCGCAGGACGCCGCCCTGCCCGCCCCCTCGCAAGCGCAAACCGAAGATGACCTGCGGGCGGCGGCCATTGCCTCGGAACTGGTGCTGGCGCATGTGCTGACCGGCGACGCGCAGGTGGACCGGGTCGCGGCGGCAGGCCTGCGCGGGCTGACGGACACGCTGTTCTTCCGCACTTCGGTCGAGCCCGCCGCGCCGGTAGCTGTTGATCTGGAGCGCGATGAACTGGCGTTTTATCCGCTGCTCTACTGGCCCATCACCCGTGGCCAGCCGCTGCCTTCGTCTGAGGCATATGCCAAGCTCAATACCTATCTGCGGTCGGGCGGGATGATCCTTTTTGACACCCGGGACGCGGATCTGGCGGCCTCGGGCGCGACCAGCCCGGCGGCGCGGCGGCTGCAGCAGATTGCGCTGCCGCTGGACATTCCGCCGCTGGAGGTGGTGCCAGAGGACCATGTGCTGACCCGTGCCTTCTACCTGCTGCAGGCCTTTCCCGGCCGCCACGGGCGCGGCCCGGTCTGGGTCGAGGCGGCGCCGCCGGATGCGGAACAGGCCGAGGGCATCCCCTTCCGCAACCTCAATGACGGGGTGACGCCGGTGGTTATCGGCGGCAACGACTGGGCCGCAGCCTGGGCGGTGGATGACAACGGGCGGCCCTTGCTGCCTGTCGGGCGCGGGTATGCGGGCGAGCGGCAGCGGGAGCTGGCGTTCCGGTTCGGCGTCAACCTGGTGATGCATGTGCTGACCGGCAATTACAAATCCGACCAGGTGCATGTGCCGGCCCTGCTGGACCGGTTGGGGCAATAGGAGTGCTGCGATGACACAGACGATCCTGTTCGACCCGCTGGTGCCCTGGCCGGTGATCTGGGCCGCGGGGGCTGTCACTCTGGCCGCCCTGCTGCTGGGGGTGTGGAAGGGCCTCGCGGGCTGGGCCTTGCGTGCCTTGGCGGCGCTGGTGCTGCTGGCGGCTCTCAGCGGTCCGGTGCATCAGAGCGAGGACCGCGCACCGCTGAGCGACATCGTTATCGTGGCAGAGGATCAGACCGCCAGCCAGCAGCTGCGGGACCGCCCAGAGCAGTTGGCGCGCGCCCGCAGCCAGCTGAAGGCAGCGCTGGCGGACCGTCCAAACACCGATGTACGCTGGATTACCGTGCCGGATGGCGAAGGCGACGAGGGCACAAGGCTGATGGCAGCGGTTGCGCAGGCGCTGGCGGATGAGCCGCGGGCGCGGGTGGCGGGGATCATCGCGCTCAGCGACGGGCAGGTGCATGATGCGGAGCAGCCGGTGAACCTGCCCGCGCCGATGCATCTGCTGCTGACCGGGCGCGCAGACGACTGGGATCGGCGCCTGATCGTGAAAAACGCCCCCGGTTTTGCGATCATCGGCGAGCCGGTGAAGCTGACAATCAGGATCGAGGATCAGGGCGCGGTGCCGGTGCAGGGCGGCTTTGCCGACATAGAAGTCTCGGTCGCGGGCGGGCCGCCGCAGCGCTTTGCCCTGCCAGTGGGCGTGGATTTCGAACTGCCGATGGTGCTGAAGCACGGCGGACGCAACGTGATCCAGTTCTCTGTGCCGGAAGAACCGGGCGAGCTGACCGCGCGCAACAATCAGGCGCTGGTGCAGATCAACGGGGTGCGCGACCGGCTGCGGGTCTTGCTGGTATCAGGTGAGCCGCACGCGGGCGGACGCACCTGGCGCAACCTGCTGAAGTCCGACAGCGCGGTGGACCTGGTGCATTTCACCATTCTGCGCCCGCCGGAGAAGCAGGACGGCGTGCCGGTGGAGGAGCTGTCGCTGATCGCCTTCCCGACCCGCGAGCTGTTCCTGGAGAAGATCGAGGATTTCGATCTGATCATCTTTGACCGCTACAAGCGGCGCGGTATCCTGCCGGCGGTCTATCTGGACAATGTGGCGAATTACGCGATGGGCGGCGGCGCGGTGCTGGTGGCGGCCGGCCCTGACTTTGCCAGCGCCGACAGCATCTATCGCTCGCCCTTGTCGCTGATCCTGCCGGCAGAGCCGTCGGCGCGGGTGCTGGAGGAGGCCTACCGCCCGGAAGTGACGGATCTGGGCAAGCAGCACCCCGTCACATCGGGCCTTGAGGGCGCGGCGGACTGGGGCCGCTGGCTGCGCCAGATCGAACTGCGCACACCGGAGGGCCACGTGCTGATGAGCGGTGCAGGCGAACGGCCATTGCTGGTTCTGAACAGGGTGGGTGAGGGCCGGGTGGCCCTGCTGGCCTCAGACCATGCCTGGCTGTGGAGCCGCGGATACGAGGGCGGCGGGCCGCAGCTGGAACTTCTGCGCCGCCTTGCGCACTGGATGATGAAAGAGCCGGAGCTGGAGGAAGAGGCGCTGTGGGCCGAGGTCTCGGGCCAGCGGATGCGCATCCTGCGCCGAACGCTGGCGGGCCGGGTCGGGCCGGTGACGGTGACCGCACCCGATGGCTCTGCCGTGGCGCTGGAGCTGCGCCAAACCGCACCGGGTCAGTGGGAAACCCGCTATGAGGGGCCGGAGCCGGGGCTGTACCGGCTGGAAGAAGGCGAGGAGAGCACGGTGGTCGGGCTTGGGCCTGCGGCGCCCAAGGAGCTCGAGGAAACCATTGTCACCGGGTCCGTGCTTGCACCGGTGCTGGAGCCGGTTCGCGGCGGCATCCTGCGGCTGCAGGACGGGCTGCCGTCTTTGCGTAGCGTGCGGCCCGGGCGGCCCGCGTCGGGGCGCGGCTGGATCGGCCTGACCCCGCGGGAGGCCTATGAGACGCTTTCCGTATCCCAGGGCCCGCTGCTGCCGGGCTGGCTGGCCCTGCTGCTGGCGTCCTTCTTCATCCTCGCAGGCTGGCTACGCGAGGGACGGCGGTAGGCAGGTCTCGCAACCAGTGTTCTCCCGCCTTTCACAGGTTTTCAGATGAAAACTCGCGACAGTTGGGCCTAGCGCCGCGCCAAAGGCGCGGCGCGGGCCGCTTCGGGCACAGCCCGAAGCGAAACACCTCCTGCGACCGGCAGCAAATTATTCTTTGAAGAACACCTGCACCACCGGGTTACCCGGCAGCCCGTCGTAGGTCACGCTGACCCCGCCCTTGCCTGCCTGCGGCGGGAACAACGGGCCGAAGGACCCTACCGAGATCAGGTCACCCGGTTTGAACACCACCCCTTTGGAGCGCAGCCACAGCACGGCATTGACCGGGTTGCCCAGAACCGCCCGGCCCGGTGCCTGTACCAAAACGCCGCCGGCCGCATCGTGCATCGTGACGGACATCTCTTCCAGCATCCGGGCCATCGCCGCCGGGTCTTCAACCGGCACTGGCGCGCCGAGGACGCCGAGCCGGGTGCCAACGCCCATTGCGGTGATGGTCTCCGGGGTGAAGGGCTGGCCCTTGGCAAGCGTCAGATCCGGCAGTTCGATGAAGGGGCGGATGACGGAAATATGGGCCAGTGCCTCTTCCGGCGTCGTGGCGGCGTTGATGCCAGCATCTGCAACCACCAGTACAAGGTCAGCCTCCATCATTGGGATGGCGCCCCAAGGCGCATCCAGAGTCGCCCCATCCTCCAGCATCACATTCTGGTACAGCAGGCCCCGCACAGGTTCCATAGCACCAAAACGCTCTTGCGCCGGTTTGCTGGTAAGACCGGCCTTGTAGCCGATCACCGGCCCCATATGCGGCTCCAGTGCAGTGGAGAGTTTGGCCTGAGAGCAGAGCGCATCCTCCATGCTGCCGCCGGGGGATAGCGCCTGTGCCGGGGTCTTGGCCAGGTAACTGTCCACGAAGGCGGCGATTTCGGCATCACTGGCGCAGGCGGCTATGGCGGCAGGGGGGATGAGAGCCAGAGCACAGGCGGCGAGGAAAGGTTTCAGCATGAACGGGCCTCAGGGCAATTTGCGGGATCAATCAATCCGCAGGTTAACCCGGTCGGAGCGGCCGGCGCCATCGACAATCACCAGCGAGGAGAAGCCGGGGCCGGGGCTGGGCAGGGAGAACTCGCGCCTTCGCTGGCCCGTGAGCACCGGCTGTCCGTTGGCCATCACCAGAAACGGCGCGGTGCCGCCGCGGAGTTTAAGCGTGAGGTCCGCGCCCTCCAGAATCAGCCGGGCGCCTTCGGGCGGGAAGATCAGTTCGGGCGCGTCTGCGGGGCCTGAGAAGGCCGCATCGCGGGGGCGGAAGCGCTGCAAGGGCGGCGGCAGGTCTGCGGAGCTGACGATCAGCGTGGCGGGCGGCGGCGGCGGCAGCGGGTCGAGCGCGGGCTTCAGCCGCCCGAAGGCCTCAAACAGGACCGGGGCGGCCAGATCGCCGCCGAAGATACCCGGCACCGGCGTGCCGTCGGCGCGGCCCATCCAGACGCCGATCACATGGCGCCCGTCCCAGCCGATCACCCAGGCATCGCGATGGCCGTAGGAGGTGCCGGTTTTAAAGGAGATGGTGCCTGCGCGCGCGCCCGCAGGCACCGGCAGGCCGCGCAGGATGTCTGCCACCTGCCAGGCGGCTTCGGGGGAAGTAAGGCGGCCCGCGGGCTGGCGTGCCTCGCCTTGCATCACACGCAATTCCGGCCCCTGCCCGCCTGCCGCCAGCCCGGCGTAAAGCTGCACCATGTCCTGCAGGCTGATGCCGAGACCACCAAGGGACAGCGCCAGCCCCGGCGCGCCGCCGGGCAGGTCAGGCTTGGCACCGACGGCCCGCAGCGAGGCCATCACCCGCGCCGGACCAAGTTCCTGCGTCAGTTTCACCACGGGGATATTGAGGGACAAATGCAGCGCCTCGCGCACGGTTATGTCGCCGCGGAATTCACCGTCGAAGTTCTGCGGCGCGTAACCTGCAAAGTTGACCGGGCCGTCATGGATCAGGGTGTCCGGATGCGCAAGACCCTGGTCAAAGGCAAGGCCGTAGATCAGCGGTTTCAGGGTGGAGCCGGGAGAGCGGATCGCCTGGGTCATGTCGACAAAGCCGCGGCGGGTGGCGTCGGAGTAACCGGGGGAGCCGGCCATCGCCAGAACCTCACCTGTCTGATGGTCGGCGGCGATGAGGGCGGCGGAGAGGCGCGGCCCGGTGCGGCGGGCTGCCTCAGCCAGCAGGGTTTCCATCCGCACCTGCACCGCGCCGTCGAGCGTCAGGCGCAGCTGACGCATGCCCGGGTGCCGGGCTGCCACCCGGTCCGCAAGATGCGGGGCAAGGCGCGGGAAGGCGGCCATGCGGTGCGGCAGCGGGGTGCGACGGGCGGCCTCGGCCTGTTCCCCGGTCAGGATACCCTGGTGGTGCATGCGCTCCAGCACCCGGTCGCGGGCCTCGCTGGCGGCCTGGGGAAAGCGGTCCGGACGGCGGCGCTCGGGGCTTTGCGGCAGGGCCACCAGCAGTGCGGCCTCTGCGGACGTCAGGCGCTTCGGCTCCTTGCCGAACCAGCTGTAGGTTGCCGCGCGGATGCCCTCTGCCGCGCCGCCATAGGGGGCGTGGGTCAGATAGAGGGTGAGGATCTGATCCTTGCTGAGTCGGCGCTCCAGCGCCAGCGCCACCCGCATCTGCCGCAGCTTGCCCGCCCAGCGGCCGGTGGTGCCGTCCTCCAGCAGACGCGCAACCTGCATGGTGAGGGTGGAGCCGCCGGAGACTGTTCTGCCGTTCCAGAGCGCCTGCCCCGCGGCGCGCAGCAAGGCGATGGGGTCGACACCAGCGTGGGAGCGGAACCGCTTGTCCTCGTAGCGCAGGAGCATATCGAGGAAGCGCGGATCGACGTCCTGTGGCTGGACGGCGAGGCGCCAGAGGCCGTCGCCTACGGGGTAGGCGCGCAAAAGCTTGCCGTTGCGGTCGAGGACTTCGGTGGATGTTTCCCCGAGGGTGAGCGGAAGGTTTGTGCGGTCGATCCAAGTGTCGAAGGCGCGATAGGCCGTAAAGATTGCAATAAGCAGAACCGCTAAAGCAACGGCATACCATTTCAGCCTTTTGCCTGGCCAAAGGCCGGGCAGCGCCCGTCCCGCTCCCCACGGGGCGGGACGGGCGCTGCCCTTCGCTTTGGTCCGCCAGCGTCTCACCTGACTTCCACACGCCCCGTTGCCGTGCGGGCGCGGTATGCGGGACGGTACATGTCCTCAACCGAGGCGGCCGGGTGGTGGAACACGCCGGGTGTCACCGCGCGGACCACATAGGCCAGCGTCACCTGCGATGCATCGCGCACATTCACCGCCGCCAGGAACCGGTCGCTGCGGAACTCGGCGTGCTCGGCCTCTGCCGGGTTCAGCCAGTCGAGGTCGCGCAGGTCACCGGAGCGCAGAAGGTTCGGGTTGTCGATCTCAAACCCCGCGGGCAGCGGATCGTTGATCATCAGCCTCGCACCGGTCTTTTCATGCGGTTTCACCCGGAGGACCGCCACAAACCGCGCGCCAGTTTGTACGGACTGCACCTCCAGCGGCTGGCCTTCCAGCGAATAGTAGCTGCGTTTGATGGTGTAGCCGAAGCCGCCCGCGGCCGGCGGAACTTCTGGCACGCCAAGGGTGGTGAGGGTTATTTCAGCCGTTTTGCCGCTGGCGGCGGTCAGTGCCAGTTCCGGCACGTCCTGACCGCCAGCAGCCTGAACGAACGGCCCCTGCACGGGCTGGCCGTTGACCAGCAGGCCGGAGTCTTCGGGGTATTGCGTCAGTGCCTGGGCGGCCATCAGGGTCCAAGCGGACTCCTGGGTGGAGCGGTATCCGCTGGCGTTTGAAAGCCGCGCCGTCAAGCTGGCGCGGTCCAAGGCCTCAGACCCCGCTTCTGCCGCCAGTGTCAGAACGCCGGCGGTGTCGCGCAAACGGGTGCCGAAGTCGGCGCGCCAGAGGCGGGCTTCATCCTGCCCCTCGCTGCCGATCATCTGCGCTGCGCGGGCAAACATCCGGTCCGCCCGGCGCTGATCCCCATAGGCCGCCAGCGCCGCGCCTAACTGCGCGGCAGCAAGGGGCGTCGCAAACCCGTCGCCCTTCACATCCGCATAATAGCGCAGGTCGCCCATCTGGGCCGCGCCTTCGCGGGCCAGCACCAGCAGGGCATAGGCGATCTCCTCACCGCCGATGTCGAAGTCGGGGGCATAGTTGATGCGGTTGCGCAGGTTGTCCATGGCCTGCGCGAAGGCCTGCTGCGGTACCTCATATCCTTGGGCGCGGGCACGGCTGAGGAAGTCGCTGGCGTAGGCATCCAGCCAGAACTCGCCGCTGTCAGCGCGCCATAGGCCAAAAGCGCCGCTGGGGGCCTGCCGGGTCAGCACCTGGCGGATGGCGGCGTTGATGCGCTTGTCCACCGCCGGTCCGTTGCCCAGCCCGGCCGCCTGCGCGACAGAGCTGAAATAGAGGAGCGGCAGCGCCTTGGATGTCACCTGCTCGGTGCAGCCGTAGGGGTACTGGTCCAGTTCCGCCAAGAGGCCCGGCACGTCGAATTTTGCCAGCGGGCCGGAGGATATGGTGGCACGGGCAGTGCCGGGGCGGAGGCCGGTGAAGACGTCCTTGCTGAACAGGAAGGTGTCGCCTGCCGCCAAGGTGAAGCGGCGGGTCTGTGATACCACCGGATCATTGGCACGGACCGGCATCCGCAGGGTCTGCTGCAGCTCCTGCCCGTCGGGCGTAGTGAGGGTGAGGGTCAGCTGGTGGTCGCCAACGTTTTCTGCTGTGACCGGCAGTTCCAGCACGGTCTTGCCTTGTTCCTGCAAGGTGACAGCGGCAGGCAGGCTGCCAAGCGCCAGGCCGCCTGCGGCGGTTGCGGTCAGCTGCATTTCGCCTGCCGGGCCGTCGGCGTGCACGATCTCGATCCTTGCGCGGCTCTCATCACCCGGCGCCAGGAAGCGCGGCAGCGAGGCGGTGACCACCACAGGGTCGCGCACCAGCATGTCGGCCTCTGCCTGCCCCACGGCCTTGCCTGACCACGCGACTGCCATAAGCCGCACAGTTCCGTTGAAGGCGGGGAGCGTCAGAGGGAACTCAGCCTCGCCATTGGCATCAACTTTCAGCGGGCCGGAGAACAGCGCCACCAGGTCCTGAGTGGGCGGCGGCGATTGCATCTTCATGCCGCTGTCAGCGTCGCCGCCGGAGCGGATGCGGCCCATGGCGCCATTGCCCGGGTCGATGAGGCGGCCGTAGACGTCACGCAGCTCCACGCCTAAACGGCGCTGGCCATAGTAATGCGCGCTGGGATCGGGGCTGGTGAAGCCGGTGAGGTTGAGGATGCCGTGGTCCACCGCAGCCACGGTGAGCCAGACCTCCTCGCCCTCAGCCGCGCCACCCACGCGAAGTTTCGCCACTTGGGTGCCGCGCGGACGGGCCACGTCGGGGACGTCAATCGCGACCTGCAGCTGCTGGCCGGGCTGGGTGACGCTGGCGTGGGCCAGCCCCAGGGCGCGCAGCGGGGTGCGGCCACGGTCGCCAGCCACGGGCTGGATCACGGTTGCCGTCACATAGGCGCTGCTGCCCCAATCCTGCGTGACCTCCAGCGGGATCACGGTTTCGCCGGCCGGAACTTCCACTGCCACACGGTAGATCAGATGGTTGGAGACCACCGAGACCAGCGCCGTGCCTGCGGCCTGCGGCACGATGCGCAGGCGGGCTGTGTCGCCGGGGGTGTAGCTTTCGCTATCCAGTGACAGCTCCAGCCGCGCGGGTGTTTCAGAGCTGCCTTCGGGCGCGTACCAGCCGGCATAGAAGTCATAGGCGGCGGAGGCATATTCGCCATCAAGGCGTTCCACCACCAGCTCATAGCGGCCCCAATCGACGGGCTGGGAGAGCGCCAGGGGTTCGCTGCCCAGCTGCGCCTCGCCGGTGGCGATGCGGGTGCGGCGGGTAATCGGCTCCCAGTTCCAGTTGCCGTAGAGCTGATACCATTGATAGCGGGTTTCGACCCGGTTCAGGGTCCATTTGACCCGCATCGGCATTGGCGCCAGGTCCGGGGCCAGGGCGATGAGTTCGAAACCTGCCTCGGAGCCTTCTGCCGCGACCTCGTCAAACTGCGGCTTGATGCCAAGGACCGGGCCTGCGGGCCGCACAGGCAGCTCCATCGTGCGTTCCACCGGGCGGGCGGATCCATCGGAAACGCGGGTGGTGAGAGTGGCCAGCAGCGGTTTTCCCTCGGCCGGGGTGGCAGCGGGGAGGCTGGCAGCAATGACAGCGCTGCCGTCTGTGCCGGTTTCCTGGCCGCCGAAGTATTCGGTCTGGGCGGAGGAGGCCTCGTCATAGCGGCCGAAGCGGAAGCCGGGCCACTGCTCCAGCGTATTTGCGGCGGTGAGACGGAGGCTGCCCTCTACCTTCAGGCCTGCGCCGGGGGCGCCGAACAGGTAGTCGGCTTGCAGATCAATCTGGGCTGCACCGCCGGGCTGGAGGGCGTCTGCGTTGGCAACCTGCTGGGTAAAGTCGATGCGCTCAGGCAGGAAATCCTCGACCAGGATCTGGCGGCTGGCGAGCGCCGGAGCCTTGAGGTCGCTCTTGATTTCGATCCGCCAGGTGCCGCGCGGGGCGGCGGGGCCGGTGGCGAGCGCAAAGACATGGCCGCCCTGATGGACTGCGGCGGAAGTCTGGCGGGTGTATTCCACCCCGTCCGGGCGCAACAGGATTGCAGTCAGCGGCATACCGTCGATGGCCTGCGCCTTGCTGTCACGGGCCAGCGCGGTCACATGCACCGTTTCCCCGGCACGGAAGGCGCCGCGGGTGGTCGCCAGGAACACGTCCACCGGCCCCGGCGCGGGGCGGCCCGCAACGCCGCGGTCCGACAGGTCAAAGGCGGCATCGTTCAGCGGCAGGAAAGTGAAGTCGCCCTCCCCTGCCCGCGCGGTGATCAACGCAGGCGCCGCGCCACCGGTGCCGCGGGTGAGGCCGGGGGCAAAATGCACGTAACCGCTGGCGTCGCTGCTGGCGGTCGCCAGAACCTCGTTGGCGGCAGAGATCAGGCTGACCTCGGCACCCGCCTGCGGTTTGGCATCGCGCAGCCCCTGCACCTGAACATGCAGGCCATCGCTGCCGGACATGGTGCTGAGGCCAAGGCCGGTCAGCACGAACCACTGGGTGGCGCCGGCATCGTCATAGGGATCTGCCCCCGGCACCCGGGCGGTGAGCGCGTAAAGCCCCGGCGTCTTCTGCCCGGTCAGCGCATCGTCAAGCGGCAGACGGCTGGTCATCACCTGGTTGATGGCGGTGTCGACACTGGCACTGCCGGTCCAGATTTCCTCGGCAATATTCGCAGCGAAATGCTCATCCTCCCATTGCGAGAGCGGCTTGGCGAAATAACCTTCCTGCAGGGTACGCAGCACGTTGCGGCTGCTGACCCGGCGCAGGCGCAGGTCCATGTCTGTGACATTCACCGTCTCCACCGGCAGCGCCGCTGCGCCGCCCGCGGGCAGCACATAGGCACGGCCCGGGAAGCGGACCTGCGGGGACCGGTCACGGACATAGTGGGTCAGTTCCACGTCCTTCAGCAGCTGCTCGCCGCTGGCCGCAGGCAGGCCGCGGCGCAGGGTGATGCGGTAGCGTTTGCCATGCTCCACCCCGTCCAGGCACAGCTGGCGGCCCTGGGCGGTGACGGCGAGGCTGGCCTCATCCATACGGACGTAATTTTCGTAATCGGTGCCGGCCTGCTCCAGATCTTCCGAAAATTCAGCGCAGATGCGCGGCGCGGCGCTGTCGCTTTCCACCGTGCTGGAGGTAACGCGGAAGCCGTATTTGCGGATCGCATAGTTCAGCAGCTCGGCATTGGCCTTCAGCGGAATGATCTCCTCTGCCAGATACAGGAGCGGCAGCATATCCCGCCCGCGGCCCAGTGTTTCCACCGCCTCAGCCGCTTGGCGCAAAGCCTGGGCCTGTGCCTCGGGCGCCGCGGCCCGCAGATAACCGTTCAGTGCTGCGGAATAGGACTGCGCACGGTGGCGGCGCTGCTGGCTGCGGCTGCTGCTGTCCTTGGCAGCACGCAGCAAAAATCCCGAAAATTGTGTCCAATCCGCGGCGTCGTCCTCCAGCACAACAGACTGCGCCATCCAGCGCAAGGCAGCGAAGGCCTCACCCTCCCGCCGCAGGGCGCGGGCGGCGGTTCGCGCCTCACCTGCGTCATTGGTTTCCAACGGGTAGTCCAGACCCAAGGACCGGGAGAGGCCGGCAGCGCGCTGCAAGTCCTGTTCCGGCAGGAAATCCAGCCGCGCGGCGCGGGCCGCCGCAGCAGCAGCCAGACCGGGCGCCGCAAGTTGCTTCACCGCAGTCAGGGCGCCGGCATAGGGGCTGGACTGTCCAAGTGCAGATTTTGGAAAGCAGGCGTTAGCCCTTTGATTGAAGACGAAGCCGGCGCAGTCCTCCTGTGCTGAACAGGCCCTGGCGCAGGATCCGGCGTCTGTATCAAACAAGGGCTGCAAGTCAGAGCCGAAAAAATCTGTATCCGCGTAGGCGCGGTAACGGAATTCAGGAACCGCCTGCTGCGCCATGGCAGCCGGCAGAAACATAACAAAAGCAATAAAATAGGGAAAAGCAGAAGCAAACAGACGCGGCATGGCACCCTCCAAAACTGGGGTCAGGCTGACACGGGCTTAACGTCATAGCAAGATTCCTCCGCGTAACAAAAAGGGAGAGCAGCGCGGCTGCCCTGCGCGCAGAGATTGCTGCGCGCCTTTTGTGGTGATGAATGGCGGAGTTTGCAGGGATGAGCCTTGCTGACAAACTGGCGGAGGAACGGCGGGCGCGGCTCGCTGCTGAACGGCTGCTTGAGCTGAAGCAGGCCGAGCTGTCCGCCGCCAACCGCAAACTGGGCCGCCACGCGCTGGCGCTGACCAAGCAGATTGGCCAGACCCAGGCCGAGGTGGCCACCGTGCGCGATGAAAACGCCAAGGTGAAATCCGACCTCCATACCGCCAATGAGAAGATCGAAACCGCCGAACGGCGGCTGTGGCATTCGATCCAGGCGTTTCAGGACGGGTTCGCCTTCTTCGACGCCGCAGGCCACCTGATCGGCGCCAATACCGCCTACCTCAACATCTTTGACGGGCTTGAAGAGGTCACGCCGGGCATCACCTATGAGCGGATCCTCGAGCTGCTGATAGAAGAGGGGCTGATCAGCACCGGCAGCATGAAAGCCCGGGACTGGCATGCGATGATGTCAGAGCGCTGGCATTGCGATTCCCCGGAACCGGTGGTTGTCCAGCTTTGGGATGAGCGGTACCTGCGGCTGATCGATCAGCGCGGTCACGGCGGCGATGTGGTCACACTGGCGCTCGATATCACCTCGACAGTGCGCTATGAGCAGGAACTGCAAGATGCCCGCGCCCGGGCCGAGGCGGCGAACCGCGCCAAATCCGCCTTCCTTGCCAATATGAGCCATGAGATCCGCACCCCGATGAACGGCGTCGTCGGCATGGCCGAACTGCTGAACGATACCGAGCTGGACGATGAGCAGCGGCTCTATGCCAAGACCATCAAGAACTCGGGCGAGGCGCTGCTGGTCATCATCAACGACGTGCTGGACTACTCCAAGATCGAGGCTGACAAGCTGGAGCTGCATCCGCAGGAATTCGACCTGGAGCGCAGCCTGCATGAGGTGGTGATGCTGCTGCAGCCCACCGCGCGGGACAAGGGGCTGGCGCTGCTGGTGGATTACGACCTGTTCCTGCCGACCTGTTTCATCGGCGATCCCGGCCGGATCCGGCAGGTGCTGACGAACCTGATCGGCAATGCGGTGAAATTCACCAAACAGGGCCATGTGACTCTGCGGGTGACCGGCATCGCCTCACCCGAAGAGGGCCAATGCGCGGTGCATGTTACCATCGAGGACACCGGGATCGGCATTCCGGAAGACAAGATCGAACATGTGTTCGGTGAGTTCAACCAGGTCGAGGACGAACGCAACCGCAAGTTCGAGGGCACCGGACTGGGGCTGGCAATCTCCAAGCGGCTGATCGAGATGATGGGCGGCGAGATCTGGGTCGAAAGCGAAGACGGCAAGGGCTCCTGCTTCGGCTTCAGGGTACCGCTGCCGGTGAAAGCCCCAGCGGAGCAAACGCTGCCGAAGCTGCCATCCAGCCTGCGCCATGTCCTGCTGGTGGACGATGTGCCGCTGAACTGCGAAATCCTGCAAAAGCACCTTCAGATGCTGGGCCTCAAGGTGACCACAGCCGGCACCGCGGCGGAAGCGCTGACGGCCATGCAGGGCGGCGTCAATCTTGTGCTGAGCGGCCATAACCTGCCGGGGCTGGACGGGCTGCAGCTGGCCCGCGATCTCAGGTCCTACGGCTGGAACGGGGTGCCGGTCCTGCTGCTCAACTCCAGCCCGCATGCCGCCATCGGGTCTGATGTGCGGCAGCTGGTCAGCGGCGTGCTGCAAAGCCCGGCCCCGCGCGATGACCTGTTCAGCCAGCTGGCCCGGCTCGGCAGCGAGGCCGCAAACCCGGAAGCGCCCCGCGCGGCCGCCGCTCCCGCTGCAGCAGCACCTGCTGCAGCGCCGGCGGTGTCCCCCGCTCCGGCCGCCGCGGTGCCGCTGGCGCCCGCAGCTCCAGCGTTTCGCAAAATGCGGGTGCTGGCAGCAGAGGACAACAAGACTAACCAGCTGGTGTTCCGCAAGATCGTGAAGGAGCTGAACATTGAGCTGCAGTTCGCCGGAAACGGACTGGAGGCGGTGGAGGCCTACAAGCACTTCCAGCCGGACCTGATCTTCATGGACATCTCGATGCCGATGATGGACGGCAAGGAAGCCACCGCAGAGATACGCAAGCTGGAGGCCGGGACCGGCAGTCATGTGCACATCGTGGCACTGACCGCGCACGCGATGGCCGGCGATTCCGAGGGTATACTGGCTGCCGGGCTTGATCACTACCTGACCAAACCGCTGCGCAAGGCGCTGATCCACGAGCAGATCCGCAGCCACGCGCCTGCAAATATCCAGCCGGTTGAAGCCGGGAGTGTCCCGCCTGAGGCCGCAGCGGGCAATGCCCCCTGAGCAGGCAAGAGCCAGATTTTCTGTGACCGCGCGCCCGGCTGAAACCGCTTCCGGGCCTGCGGATAATGCAAGAACCCAACGCCGGATAACCGCCGCGGCCGCCAATGCACTGCTGCCTATTCCTGACCCTGCATAGCCTCCCGGCGGCTCTCCCGCGCCCGCGGGTGCACCGGCTGCGCCGGAGACCCCCTTTTACGGCCTTGGGCCCGGCAGCGCGCGTTCCGCGCGCTGCCGGGCCCAACCGGGACGGTGCATTCTTTGAATGTGCCGGAGCAGGCGGGAGCCGCCCTTTGCGGACGTCAGGCCTTGCGCAGGAAGACAGGCTTGTCCGGCTCCGACATCTGCGGCTGGTAGGCATAGCCGCCGGCATCGAATTCCTTGAGGCTTTCGGCATCCGTGAGCCGGCCTTGGATGATGTAGCGGGCCATCGCGCCGCGGGCGCGTTTGGCATAGAAGCTCACCACCTTGGGGGTGCCGTTCTTGTCTTCCATGAAGACCGGCGTGACCACCCGCAGCTTCAGCGCTGCCAGATCCACGGCACCGAAATACTCCTGGCTGGCGCAGTTCACCAGCACTTCCGCGCCCACGGCCTCTCCTTGCGCATTCAGCGCCTCGGAGATCTTGCTCCCCCAGAACTCATAGAGGTTCTTGCCCCGCGGATTTTTCAGGCGCGAGCCCATTTCCAGCCGGTATGGCTGCATCGCGTCCAGCGGCCGCAGCACGCCGTAAAGGCCGGACAGGATGCGGAAATGCTTCTGCGCCCAGGCCATTTCATCGGAATCCAGAGAGGCCGCTTCCAGACCCTGGTAGGTGTCGCCGGCAAAGGCCAGCGCCGCCGGGCGGGTTGCCTGTGTTTTGGGGTCGGCGGCAAAGTCCTGGAAACGGGCGTGGTTCAGCTTGGCCAGATCCTCGCTGATGTGCATCAGCTTCATCAGGTCCGTCACCGATTGTTCGCGGGCCACCTCTGCCAGCGCCACCGCATCGTCATGCAGCGCAGGCCAGGTCATCTCCTGTTCCCGTTCCGCCCAGTCCAGCTTCTTGGCCGGAGAGGTTACTACCAGCATGTCTGCCCCCAAATTTTCCTAGCCCGGTTTCTTGGCGCGACCCTAGCCCGCGCCGCGCAGGACGTCCAGAAACGCCGAGGCGAAACGTTCGGCGCGGCGCTCTCCTAACAGCCTTGTGATGCCGGCCTCGTCACCGTCGCGCAGCTGCGCCACCTTAGCCAGCAGCGAGGCCGAGCAGGTCAAGGGCTTCAGGGTGCCGCACTCGCCGCGCGCCAGCTGCGCCTGCACTTCCAGCAGCCCGTCATAGACGGATCCGGAGTTGCGCCCTGCCAGCTTGCGCCGCGCCGGGTGCAGCTGCTCCGTGGCGCCGGTGATCACGCTCAGGAAATCGTCGCCGTAGCGTTCCAGCTTCTTGGCGCCGACGCCGTTGATGCGGGCCATCTGGTCCAGGGTTTCCGGGCGCTGCTCGGCCATCTCAATCAGGGTGCGGTCCGGAAAAATCACATAGGCCGGCACTTTCTGCGCCTCGGCCAGCGCCCGGCGCTTGGCCTTGAGCGCGGACAGCAGCGGCGCGTCCTCCTCGGAGACCAGCGCCTTGACTGCCGGGCGGCGGTCAGCGGATTTGATGGTGTCGCGGCGCAGCTCGATGGACTGCTCACCGCGCAGGATCGGCAGCGCTGCCTCGGTGAAGCGCAGGGCGCCGTGGCGGTCCGGGTCGGGGCGCAAGAGGTCGTGGCCCATCATCTGCCGGAACACCGCCTGCCACTGGCGCTTGCCGAACTCCTTGCCGCAGCCGTAGACCGACAGTTCGTCATGTCGCTTGGCCCGGATCCGCTCGTTATCGGCGCCCAAAAGGATGTCGATCAGATGGCCGGAGCCGAACCATTCCTCTGTCCGCAGCACCGCTGACAGCGCCTTTCGCACCACGGTGGTGCCGTCGAACACATCAGCCGGGCTGTCGCAGAGGTCGCAATTGCCGCAAGGCTCTGCTTCCTCGCCAAAATACCCCAGCAGTTTCTGGCGGCGGCAGTGCAGTGCCTCGGCAAGGCCCAAGAGCGCGTTCAGGCGGGCGTGATCGGCGGCGCGGCGTTCGGGCGGAGCGAGGCCCTCGTCGATCTGCGAGCGGCGCAGACGGATATCGTCGGGACCGAACAGGGTCAGCGTCTCCGCTGGCGCACCGTCGCGGCCCGCGCGGCCGATTTCCTGGTAGTAGGCCTCGATGGATTTCGGCAGGTCGGCGTGGGCGACCCAGCGGATGTCGGGCTTGTCGATGCCCATGCCAAAGGCGACGGTGGCGACCACGATCAGCCCGTCCTCACGGGCAAAGCGGGTTTCGACGATGCGGCGGTCCTCGGCCTCCATGCCGCCATGGTAGAAACATGCGGAATGGCCTGCCTCGCGCAGGGCGGCGGACAAGGCTTCGGTCTTGGCGCGGGTGCCGCAGTAAACGATGCCGGATTGGCCCTTGCGGGCGGCGGCAAATTCCAGGATCTGGCGGCGCGGGCTGTCCTTGGCGCCGAAGGCGAGGTGAATGTTGGGCCGGTCAAAGCCGCGCAGGAAGCTGCGGGGGGCCTCGCCGTCGAACAGTTTCTGGACAATTTCTTCCTGGGTTTCCTGGTCCGCGGTGGCGGTGAAGGCGGCCAGCGGCACGTCCAGGGCGCGGCGCAGCTCGCCGATGCGCAGGTAGTCGGGGCGGAAGTCGTGCCCCCATTGGCTGACGCAATGCGCCTCATCCACCGCGATCAGGCTGACGCCGATGCGGCGCAGCATGCCCATGGCGGCGCCGGAAGCCAACCGTTCGGGAGCCATGTAGAGGAGCTTGAGCCGCCCGGCCTCGATTGCCTCCCAGACCTGTTCGGTCTCTTCATCGGTGTTGCCGGAGGTGAGCGCGCCTGCAGTGACGCCGGCCTCCTGCAACGCGCGGACCTGATCGCGCATCAGCGCAATCAGGGGGGAGATCACCACGGTGATGCCGTCGCGCAGCAGCGCGGGCAGCTGAAAGCACAGCGACTTGCCACCGCCGGTGGGCATGATCGCCAGCACGTTCTCCCCGGCAGTCACGGCGTCGACGATCTCCTCCTGCCCCGGGCGGAAAGCGTCAAAGCCGAAAATCTCGCGCAGAATGGGAGTCGCGCCGCTGAGGGCGGTCATATCCGTCATGGGGGCGGAGGGCCTCGTGGTCAGTGCTGCTCTTCTTTGGCAGGCACAATCCCACAGGAGGCATGGGGCGGCAAGGCCCGCAAGCAAAAAGCCCGGCGAAAGCCGCCGGGCCAAAGGCCTTCAGATCAGTAGAACGCCGAGACGTTATTCACCAGGATGATGCGCAGCGCATAGACGCCGATCAGCACCGCCAGCGGCGCCAGATCAATGCCGCCCATGTTGGGCAGGATGCGGCGCACCGGCGCATAGAGCGGCTCCAGTATCCGGTTCAGGCCGTACCAGATCTGCCCCACCAGCTGCTGGTGCAGGTTCAGAACCTGGAAGTTGATCAGCCAGCTCATGATCACATGGGCAATGATGAAGAACCAGACCACGTCCAGGATCAGCATCAGGATTTGGAACAGCGAGACCATCTCTTATTTCCCTCTTTCGAACAGCCTCACAGGTAAGCAGACGCGGCGAAATGCGCAAGGCTTCCGCGAGGTTGCGGTTGACGCGCTGTAAACGGGTGGCATCACGGGCACATGCCAACATGGAGCGTGCGCCGATGTACCCGATATTCCGCCTGATCAAGGATACCGTTCTGGCCAGCCGGATGGAGCCTTTGCCGATCACCGGCATGCATGTCTCGAGCCACATCTGCTGGCCCTGGGACCTGGACATGTGGATGGAGCTGAACAACGGCCGCACCATGACGCTGTATGATCTGGGGCGCACCATGCTGGCGCAGCGGGTGGGGCTTATCAAGGCGCTGCGCCAGCAGCGCTGGGGGCTGACGGTGGCGGGCTCGTCCGTGCGCTACCGCCGCCGCATCCGGGGATTTGAAAAGTTCGAAATGCGCAGCCGCACCGCGGGCTGGGACGGCAAGTTCATCTATGTCGAGCAGTCGATGTGGAAGAAGAGCGGCGATTGCGCCAGCCATGTGATGCTGCGCACCGCAGTGACGGACCGCAACGGCATCGTGCCGCCAGAAAAAGTTCTGGCAGCGCTGGGGCAGGACGCCGAAGCCTCGCCGGAACTGCCCGGCTGGATCAAGGACTGGTGCGAAGCGGATGGCGGCCGGCCCTGGCCGCCGATGCAGGACGGGCTTGCCTAGGCCCCTGCCCGCCTGCCATACCTGAAGGCAAGAGGGTGCAGACCCGTAACTCCTGCGCCCCGATAACAAGAGGGCGGGCATGCAGCAGGTATCCATGCGCAAGCGCATCTGGGGGTGGTGGTTCTTTGACTGGGCCAGCCAGCCCTTTCACACCCTGCTGGTCACCTTTGTCTTCAGCCCGTTCTTCGCCGCTGTCGCGGCGGAGCATTTCCTCGGACAGGGTTTGGACGATGAGGCCGCCAAGGCGCAGGCGCAGACGATCTGGTCGCTGTGCCTGACCGTGACCGGCCTGATCATCGGCTTCGGCGCGCCTTTCATGGGAGCACTGGCCGATATCTCCGGGCGGCGGCGGCCCTGGATCATGATGTTTTCGCTGATGTACCTGCTGGGTGCCTGCGGGCTTTGGTTCATGGATCCTGCGGGCAGCAACCTGTGGTGGATGCTGACCAGTTTTGGCCTCGGCTTTATCGGCGCGGAGTTTGCGCTGATCTTCGTCAACGCGCAGCTGCCTTCACTGGCCGGCAAGGAGGATGTGGGCAACGTCTCCGGCTCCGGCTTTGCCTTTGGCTATCTGGGCGGGGTGATTTCGCTGTTCATCATGCTCCTGCTGTTTGTCGAGCAGGCCAGCGGCAGGACCCTGATCGGCCTCAGCCCCCTGTTCGGCCTGGACGCCGAAGCGCGCGAGGGCACCCGCGCTGTCGGGCCCTTCACCGCACTGTGGTTCGCCGTTTTCATGATCCCCTATTTCCTGTGGGTGCGCGAGGGCCGCGCCACCGGCCAGCGCGGCACAGTGGGCCAAGCGGTGGCGCTGGTGGTGCAGTCGGTGAAAAACCTGCGCAACCGGGTCAGCCTCGCCAGCTACCTCGGCTCCTCCATGCTGTACCGCGATGCGCTCAACGGGCTCTATGGCTTTGGCGGGGTCTACGCCAAGCTGGTGCTGGGCTGGCAGATCACTCTCATTGGCGTCTTTGGCATCGTGGCGGCGCTGGCGGCCACGATCTTCTGCTGGATCGGCGGCAAGGCAGACCGGAAATTCGGGCCAAAGCCGGTGATCATCCTCTCTATTCTGGTGCTGAGCCTGGTCTGCCTGACCATCGTCAGCATGTCGCGCGACCAGATTTTCGGCATTTCTCTTCCTGAAGGGTCGAAACTGCCGGACGCCGTGTTCTTTGGCTGCGGCGTGCTGATCGGCGGATTTGGCGGCATCCTGCAATCCGCCAGCCGCAGCCTGATGGTGCGCCACACCGACCCGGCCAAGGCAACCGAGAGCTTTGGCCTTTATGGCCTGTCGGGGCGCGCCACCGCCTTTCTGGCGCCGATGATGATCGGCGTTGCAACAACTGTCACCGGCAGTGCCCGTCTGGGGATCACCCCGGTCATCGGCCTGTTTCTGATCGGATTGGTACTGTTACTTTGGGTTCAAGGAGAAGGAGATCAGAATTGAGACTGTTACTAGCCATTTGCCTGGCAGTGGCGGGGCTGTCTGTTCCAGCCAGCGCGCAGACTCCCGCCAAGGCGCTGTTCGGGGCCAAGCCGAGCGCCTCGCAGCAGAAACCCGCACCGTTCGGCTCCTACGCCAAGGGCTGCGTCGCCGGTGCTGAGCAGCTGCCCGAGACCGGCCCCACCTGGCAGGCGATGCGCCTCAGCCGAAACCGCAACTGGGGCCATCCGGCAGCCATCGATTTCGTCAAGGATCTGAGCCGCGCGGCCGCGAAACAGCGCGGCTGGAAGGGGCTTTACATCGGTGACATCAGCCAGCCGCGCGGCGGGCCGATGCTGTCAGGCCACCGCAGCCATCAGATCGGGCTGGACATCGACATCTGGATGCGGCCGCCGGACCGGCTGAACCTGAGCCGCAACACCCGCGAGAACATCTCCTCAATCTCCATGCGCCGGGCCAAGGGCGCCTATGTAAACAGCAGCTGGACCCGTGCCCACCATGAGATCCTGAAGGCCGCTGCGCAGGACAAGCGGGTGGCGCGGATCTTTGTCTTTCCCGGCGCCAAGGTGCAGATGTGCAACGACGAAAAGGGCGACCGCCGCTGGCTGCGCAAGATCCGGCCGTGGTGGGGGCATCACTATCACTTCCATGTGCGGCTCAACTGCCCGCGCGGCGCCCGCGGCTGTGTCGACCAAGCGGCCCCGCCCAAGGGCGACGGCTGCGCCGATGCGCAGCGCTGGGTCAATGACATTCTGAACCCGCCGCCGCCGAAACCGGTTGACCCGAACGCGCCAAAGCCTAAACCGAGACGGGATTACACCCTTTCGGACCTGCCCCAGCAATGCGCCGCCGTTCTGCAATCAAACTAACCTTGGCATTTGCCGCCGCTGCAGGACTGGCAGCGGCGGCTTTTGCTGCCAGCCGTCCAGCGCCGGCAATCAGCAAGGCGCAGTTTTTGGGCAGCTATACATGGAAACTGAAACAACCCTGGTTTGGCGGCTTCTCGGCGCTGAAGATCAGCGCCGGCGGACGGGAAATGACGGTGCTCAGCGACCGGGCCACCTTGGTGACCACCTCTCTTCAGCGCAAGGGCGGGCTGATTTCCGGCGTGACGGCGCATACGGCACACGGGCTGCGCGCTTCAACCGGCAAGATGCTGACCGGCTTTGCCGGCGACAGCGAAGGCCTTGCCATCGCGCCGGACGGCAGCCGCTACATCTCCTTTGAGGGTGCCGCGCGGGTCGCCCGCTACCGCCGCCCTGACGGTCGGGCCAAGGTGCTGCCGCGGCCCAAGGCGTTCCGCAAACTGCCGCTCAACAAGTCGCTGGAGACGCTGGCGATCAATGCCCGCGGCCACCTTTATACCCTGCCGGAGCGCGCCTTTGACAAACACGGCCAGATCCCGGTCTGGCGCTGGAACGGCAGCCGCTGGAGCCGGCCCTTCAGCCTGCCGCCGCGCGGCGGCTTCCTGCCGGTAGACGCGGATTTCGGCCCCGACGGGCGGTTCTACCTCCTGGAACGCGACCTGACCCTGCTCGGCTTCCGCAGCCGGCTGCGGCGCTGGGATATTACTGCCGCGGGCCCTGAGAATGAGACCCTGCTGCTGCAAACAGGCCCCGGTACCCATGACAACCTCGAAGGCCTGTCGGTCTGGGCCGGCAGCGCCGGACGGATGTTCGCCACCATGGTGTCGGACGACAATTTCCTGCCACTGCAGCGCACCGAGCTGGTGGAATACGCCCTGCCCGACTGACCCTGCGGCCCGCGCCGCGCCAGCGGCGCCCGGCCCAACCGCAAGGGGGCCTTTGGCAAAAGGCACCCGGCGCGGGCGGGAGCCCCCTCCCCTTGCACCCGGCTATCTTGCGAAACAGGTTCAAGCAGTTTAAAGAAGCCGGTCTTTTGCTGCTGCGCAGCCTTCTTCGCAGCCCCGGAACAAACGGATCCCGCGCATGACCCGCTCGCATATTCCCGGCATTCTTGCCATGGCCGCCGTGGTGGTGGCCTCCAATGTCCTGGTGCAATTCCTGTTCGGCAATTGGCTGACCTGGGGCGCCTTCACCTATCCGGTGGCCTTTCTGGTCACCGATGTGATGAACCGCGTTTACGGCGCTGCCGCTGCGCGCAAGGTCGTGGTGGCGGGCTTCATCACCGGGGTGATCTGCTCGCTCATCGGCACTCAGGTGATGCTCGAAGGTGATGGCTTTACCTATCCGGCGGTGACGCTGCGCATCGCACTAGGCTCCGGCCTCGCGTTCCTGACGGCACAGATGCTGGACGTTGCCATCTTCTCTGCCCTGCGGACCGGCAAATGGTGGCGGGCGCCGCTGGCCTCCACCCTCATCGGCTCCACCGTGGACACAGCGATCTTCTTCACCGTCGCCTTCTCCGTCCCGCTCGCGTGGATCGAGCCGGCCAATGATGTGTCATGGGCCGGCGACAGGCTGCCCTTGATCGGACAGGGGCCGGTGGTGCCCTACTGGGTCTCGCTGGCTTTCGCCGACTGGCTGGTGAAACTAACGCTGGCGCTGCTCGCGCTTGTGCCCTTCCGCATCATCGTGCGTAAGCTCTCCGTAAAGACCACATGATTTTGTTTTGACATTAACCGAATCTGTGGCAGGCTAGGCTTACACGAAACATCAGAAAGGAGGTGCCCATTGTCTAGAGAAGCTATGGAGAGCAGTGCCGGAACAGTTCAGAAGGAGTGCGGCCGAGGCAGCCCTTGGCGCGTATAGATACCTGAATTGGTGCTGACCTAACCGGTGCACCTCCTATCATCTCGAAGGGCTGTTCCCCGCGTGTGGAACAGCCCTTTCGATTTTAAAGCCGCCTTCCGCAAACCAACGAAGCCATGATCCGCATCAACGACCAGATTACCCTGCAGGACTGGGAAATGACCGAGAGCTTCATCCGCGCCTCGGGCCCCGGCGGACAGAATGTGAACAAGGTGGCGACCGCGGTCGAACTGCGGTTCGAGGCGGAGCGTTCGCCTGCTCTGGCGCCTGCGGTCAAATCACGGCTGAAACGTCTGGCAGGCCGCCGCTGGACCAAGGACGGTGCTATCATCCTGCAATGCGACGAAACACGGTCCCAGCAAAGAAACCGCGAGATTGTGCGCGAGCGGCTGGCTGAGCTGGTGCGCAAGGCGCTGGTGGCACCGAAACGGCGGATCGCCACCAAACCCACCCGCGGCTCCGTCCGGCGGCGGCTGGACGCCAAGAAACAGCGCGGCGAATTGAAAGCGACGCGCGGTAAGATCGATCCGGATTGACCCGTCCCGCCTCCGGGGATTGCACAGCGCTTCTCTCCACCCCATGCTGACGCCAATCAATGCGGGAGGAAAATCATGCGGCTGGACGGAAAAACCGCCATCGTGACCGGCGGCGCCTCAGGCTTTGGCGCAGGCATCACACGCAAGTTCCTGGCTGAAGGTGCGCGGGTGATGATCGCCGACATCAACACCGCCGCAGCAGAGGCGATGGCAGCGGAACTGGGCAGCAACGCGGTTGCGCAGACGGTAAATGTCGCGGATGGCTCATCGGTCAACGCAATGGCAGAGGCGGCGCTGGCGGCCTTCGGGCAGCTGGATATCCTGGTGAACAACGCAGGCGTCACCCATCTGCCCAGCCCTTTGGAGGAGATCAGCGAGGCGGATTTCGACCGGGTGCTGGGCGTCAACGTGAAGTCGGTCTACCTGACCGCCCGCGCCCTGGTGCCGCATATGAAGGCCAACCGGCGCGGTGCGATCCTGAACGTCGCCTCCACCGCCGCCGTGTCGCCGCGCCCCAACCTCAACTGGTACAACGCCTCCAAGGGCTGGATGATCACCGCCACCAAGACCATGGCGGTGGAGCTGGCGCCGCACGGGGTGCGTGTGAATGCAATCAACCCGGTGGCAGGGGAAACCCCGCTGCTCAAATCCTTCATGGGCGAAGACACGCCGGAGATGCGGGCCAAGTTCCTGTCCACTATCCCGATCGGCCGTTTTTCGACGCCGGAGGACATGGGCAACGCCGCCTGCTTCCTGTGCTCGGACGAGGCAAGCATGGTGACTGGAGTCGCTATGGAAGTGGATGGAGGGCGCTGCATATGAAGACCGTGAACCTGGCAGAAAAGCTGGCGATGTTCTCCAGCCACTGGGACCCGCATGTGGTGGCGGATTACAACGGCAACGATGTGATGGTGGTGAAGTTCCAGGGCGAATTTCCCTTTCATCATCACCCGGACACCGACGATTTCTTTCTGGTGCTCGAAGGGGAGATGGTCATGGATATCGAGGGTGAGCCGCCCCAGACCGTAGACGCGGGCGAATTGTTCGTGGTCCCCAAAGGCGTCACACACCGCCCCCGTGCCGATCAGGAATGCAAAGTGCTGCTTATTGAGCCGAAAGGCGAGCCAAACACTGGTGATGCAGCAACCGCAGCCTCCAAGCCTCGGATCTGACCCGGCCTTTTCATCTTTCTTCAAATACTCCCGCCGGAGGCCGCGCGCGCCAGCGCGCTCCCCAGGAAAAGGACATCCCACCATGCTCCCCGGTCCCAGGAACCTGATCACCGACGTGCCCGGCCTGCGGGTCGGCAACGCACAGGATGCAGCATTGAAATCAGGCACCACGGTGCTGACGGCGGACAAATCCTTCACCGCTTCGGTGCATGTGATGGGCGGTGCGCCGGGCACGCGGGAGACTGATCTGCTGGCGCCTGACAAATCGGTCGCCAGGATCGATGCGCTGGTGCTGTCGGGCGGCTCTGCCTTCGGGCTGGATGCCTGTTCCGGTGTGATGGACGCGCTGCAGGAGGCGGACCGCGGCTTTCCGGTCGGCCCGGTGCGGGTGCCGCTGGTGCCGGGGGCCATTCTTTTTGACCTGCTGAACGGCGGGGATAAGGGCTGGGCCCAGAACCCCTACCGCGCTCTGGGCCGGGCCGCCTTTGACGCCGCGGCTGAGGCGTTTGAATTGGGCACCGCCGGCGCCGGCGCGGGTGCCCTGACGGCAATGCTGAAGGGGGGCTTGGGCTCTGCCTCTCTGGTTCTGGACAGCGGCGTCACCGTCGGCGCGCTGGTCGCGGCCAATCCGCTGGGCGCCGTCACCACCCCGGGAGAGCAGCATTTCTGGGCCGCTCCCTTTGAAATCGGCGATGAATTCGGCGGGATTGGCCCTGATACAGCCGCCGGGCTGGGCCGCAGCCTGCACAGCCGCAAGATCGATGCGATCCAGAAACTGGGCGGCACCCCGCTGCCGCCGGAGCGGGCCAATACAACCATCGCCATCGTTGCCACTGATACCGCCCTGACCAAGGCGCAATGCCAGCGGCTGGCCACAGCGGCGCATGACGGCATCGGGCGTGCCATCGTGCCTGCCCATTCCCCCGGCGACGGCGATCTGGTCTTTGCCGCCAGCACCGGTGCACGCGGGCTGGACAACCCGGATGCGGAACTGGGACTGCTCTGCCATGCTGCTGCGCTGTGCCTGAGCCGTGCAATTGCCCGCGCAGTCTACCACGCCCGGCCTGAACCGGGTGATCTGCTGCCCTGCTGGGACGCGCCTTGAATTGCCGCAGCTACCCGCTGGAACTTTGATGCGCGTCAAACTGCCGGTTGACACTGCCGGGTAATAAACCATGAGTCACATCTGCCAACTCAGAACTGGAGCAAGCAATATGAAACCTCTTATGACCGCCGCCATTTTCGGCCTCCTCGCAGCCCCAGCCTTTGCCGAAGGCGATCCGGCCAAGGGCGAAAAGGGGTTCAACAAATGCAAATCGTGCCACATGGTGGTGTCCGACGCGGGTGACGTGATCGTCAAGGGCGGCAAGACCGGCCCGAACCTGTGGGGCCTGGCTGGCCGTCAGGCAGGCACCGTCGAGGGATTCAATTACGGCGATGACCTGGTCGCGGCAGGTGAAGCAGGGCTGGTGTGGGACGAAGAGAAATTCATCGCCTTCGCCGCAGACCCGAAGAAATTCCTGCAAGCAGAAACCGGCAATGCCAAGGCCAAGTCGAAAATGTCGTTCCGCCTGAAGAAGGGCGGCGAGGACATCTATGCCTTCCTGGCCAGCCACAGCCCAGCGCCGGCAGAGGAAGCACCGGCCGAGGAAGCTGCTGCTGCGGAAGGCGCGGAAGCCGCTACCGAATAAGCTCTGATGGCCGTCACTGACGGAGGAGAAGCCGCGGCATTTTGGCCGCGGCTTTTCGCGTAATTGCTTTCCGTGCCAGCAAACGTTAGCGGTAGTCTTCAAAGCTGTCGAAATGCGGCAGGCCGCAGAACAAGAAACCGTCACGGACACAGCATGAGCCACATGATCCCCGCCTGGGTGAACGGTGAATTGACACCGGTTGACAAGCTGGCCGCGCATGAGCGCGGGCTGAAGCACAAGGCGGTCTCTGTCTTTGTGGTGAAGGGCGTGGAAATCCTTATGCAGCGCCGCGCGATGGGGAAGTACCACACTCCCGGACTTTGGGCGAACACCTGCTGCACCCATCCGATGTGGGACGAACAGCCCTCGGCCTGCGCGGTGCGGCGGATGAATGAGGAACTGGGGCTCACCGGCCTTTACCCTGAATTCCGCCACCACCTGGAATACCGCGCCGATGTCGGCAACGGATTGGTCGAGCATGAGGCGGTGGATGTGTTCCTGGCCCATGCCCACCGGCCGCTGCGGATTGCCGCCAATCCGGATGAGGTGATGGAGACCCGCTGGGTCGATTACCACGACCTCTTGGCAGAGGTGAGCCGCCACCCGGAACGCTTCACCCCCTGGCTGAAGATCTACCTGCATAACTACGCCGATGTGATCTTTGGACCCGACCTGATCATCGGCGGCCGGCGCTGACCTCTTTCACACCCTGACAGCTTGCCCCGCTCCCCATGCCGTGGTTATCTGCGCCCGCAAATGGGGAGTATGCTTATCATGTCCATCCTGATCGCCGGCGGCGGAATTGCCGGACTGACCCTGGGGCTGACGCTGCATCAGATCGGGGTTCCGTTCCGCATTTTCGAGGCCGCGCGGGAATTGAAGCCGATGGGGGTTGGCATCAATCTGCAGCCCAACGCGGTGCGGGAGCTGTTCGATCTGGGGCTGGAGCCGGAACTGGACGCAACTGGCGTCAGGACAAGGCAGCTGGGATTTTACAGCAAGCTGGGCAAGACAATCTGGGAAGAGCCCCGCGGCACCGGCGCGGGCTATGACTGGCCGCAGTATTCGGTGCACCGGGGCGAATTGCAAATGATGCTCTGCCGCATTCTGACAGAGCGTGCCGGGGCGGGCTGCATTGAAACCGGCGCGCGGGCCGCAGGGTTTGAGAACACGGGCGGCGGAGCCGCGTTGCTGCTGGCGGACGGGCGGCGGATCGAGGGCAGCCTGGTTGTTGCAGCCGATGGCATCCATTCCGCCCTGCGCGCACAGATGGCGCCGGATGAGGGTGCGCCCATCTGGAACGGGCGTATCCTGTGGCGGGCCACGACCCGTGCGCCCGCCTTCAAGGGCGGCGCGGCCATGGCGATGATCGGCCATGACCATCTGCGGCTGGTGGCCTATCCCATCTCCCAGCCGGATGCAGACGACCGCGTGACGATGAATTGGATTGCGGAGAAGAGCTTTGATCCCTCCACGCCCTGGCGGCGGGAGGACTGGAACCGGCCCGCGGATATCTCTGAATTCCTGCCGGATTTTGCGAACTGGCAGTTCGATTGGATCGACGTGCCCGCCCTGATCCGCGGCGCAGAAGTGGTCTATGAATACCCGATGGTGGACCGCGACCCGCTGGCGGGCTGGACCCAAGGCAACATCACCCTGATGGGCGACGCCGCGCATCCGACCTATCCGGTAGGGTCAAACGGCGCCAGCCAGGCCATTGTGGACGCGCGGGTGATTGGCGCGAAACTGCTGGAGCACGGGGTGATTGCCGCGGCGCTCGAGGCCTATGAGGCAGGGGTGCGCCCAGTGACAACAGCGGTGGGTCTGGCCAACCGCGCGGGCGGCGGGCCGGACGGGGTGCTGCAGCGGGTTGAGGACCTCTGCGGCGGAGACTTCGGAGACATCAGTGAGGTGATCCCGCAGGCGGAGCTGGCCGCTCATGCCGCCAAGTACAAGTCGATTGCGGGTTTCTCCATCGAGGAACTGAACGCGCGCCCTCCGACCATTCCGGCAGGCGCCCGCGTGAGCTGAAGCACTCCTGCGGCCAGCCGCCGTGCCGCAGGCACGGTTTACCCTTGAGGCGCGGATGGACGCACAGACCCTCGACAAGGCGCGTTTAAGGGCGGCCCTGCCCTTAAACCGCTTCTCAGCAAAGAAACAGCGCCGCGCGAAGCGCGGCGCCACCCCCAACTGAGAGGCGCATTCTTTGAATGCGGCGGAACAGGCGGGAGAACGCCCCTTTACCTTAGACGCCGATCACCGCCTGCACCGCGCGCTGCCAGCGGGCGTAGGCCGCCTGCCGCGCAGCAGGCTGCATCAGCGGCACAAACTGGCGGTCAAGCTTCCAGGTGTCGGCAAAGCCGGTCTGGTCCGGATAGATCCCGGCCCGCATCCCCGCCAGCCAGGCAGCGCCCAGCGCAGTGGTTTCCTGCATCACCGGGCGGTCGACGGCGGCGCCCAGGATGTCCGACAGGCTCTGCATGGTCCAGTCGCTGGCGCTCATACCGCCATCGACGCGCAGGGTCACGGTGTGGTGGCTGTCATCCTCCCAATCAGCGCGCATCGCCTCATAGAGATCGCGGGTCTGATAGGCGACGCTTTGCAGCGCTGCGCGGGCAAATTCAGCAGGGCCGGAGTTCCGGGTGAGGCCGAACATGCCGCCGCGGCACTCCGGCTCCCAGTAGGGCGCGCCAAGGCCGGTGAAGGCGGGCACCAGAATGACGTCCTGGCCCGGGTCGGCGCGCAATGCCAGCTCGCCGGACTCGGACGCCTGCTCGATGATCCCCAGCCCGTCGCGCAGCCATTGCACCGCAGCGCCGGCGATGAAGATCGAGCCTTCCAGCGCATAGGTCGGCTTGCCGTCCAGCTGATAGGCGATGGTCGTCAGCATCCGGTTCCTGGACACCACCGGTTCATCCCCGGTGTTCAAGAGCGCAAAACACCCCGTCCCGTAGGTGGACTTCATCATTCCCGGCTGGAAACAGGCCTGGCCGATGGTGGCCGCCTGCTGGTCGCCGGCCACGCCCAGGATCTGGACCGGGCCGCCCAGAATTTCCGGATCAGTGGTGCCGAAATCCGCCGCGCTGTCCTTCACCTCCGGCAGCATCTGCTGCGGCACCTCCAGAAGATCACTGATGGTGCGGCTCCAGCGGCCCTTTCGGATATCATACATCAGCGTGCGCGCGGCGTTGGTGGCGTCGGTCACATGCGAGGCGCCGCCGGTCAGGCGCCAGATCAAGAAGCTGTCCACGGTGCCGAACAGCAAATCCCCCGCCGCCGCCCGCTCCCGCGCGCCCGGAACGGTGTCGAGGATCCATTTCACCTTGGTGCCGGAGAAATAGGGATCCAGCAGCAGCCCGGTGCGGTCAGCCACCATTTCCGCGTGGCCCGCCGCGCGCAGATGCTCGCAGATAGCGGCGGTACGGCGGTCTTGCCAGACGATAGCGTTGTGGATCGCCTTGCCGCTGGACTTGTCCCAGACCACGGTGGTTTCGCGCTGGTTGGTAATGCCGATGCCCGCAATATCCGCGGCGGAGACATCCAGATCCGCCATCACCTTGCGGCAGACCGATACGGTGGTTTCCCAGATCTCCTCCGGGTCATGTTCCACCCAGCCCGCCTGCGGGTAATGCTGAGTGAATTCCTGCTGTGCGGTGCCCGCGACCTGCATGCCTGCATCAAACAGGATTGCCCGGGTCGACGTGGTGCCCTGATCAATTGCCAGAATATAGGTCATCGGCTGCCCTCCAGTCTCCTCTGACCGGGGACAATAAACGCAAAGGTGCTACCGCTGCCAGCCCCTACTAAGAATTTAGTTGATGAACTGCGATATTGTCGATCAGACGGATCCCGTCCATCCATGCCGCGGCCAGCAGGCGGGAGGGGCGGGAGGGTGTGTCCAGCGCCTCCAGCGTCTCAGAGCAGCGCAGGTCGAAATACTCGATATCGCCGAAACCGGCGTCTGCCAGCGATTGCCGCGCAGATGCTTCCAGCGGCGCCCAGGGCTCTCCGGCAGCGGCCTTGGCTGCCGCATCGCGCATGGCCGCATTCAACGCCGCAGCCTTGGCCAATGCGTCTTCGGACAGCAACAGGTTGCGCGAGGACATCGCCAGCCCCGAAGCCTCCCGCACAGTCTCGCAGCCGATCACCTCAATCGGGATATCAAGATCGCGGGCCATGCGGGTCACCACCATCAGCTGCTGGTAATCCTTCTGGCCAAAAAACGCCTTGTCCGCGCTGGTCTGCAGGAACAGCTTGGCCACAACAGTCGCCACCCCGTCGAAATGGCCGGGGCGGAAGGGGCCTTCCATGACCGCAGTGATGCTGCCGCCGACCGAGACATTGGTGGCATAGCCGTCCGGGTAAATCTGGTCCGGATCCGGGCAATAGATCAGGTCGATACCAAGATGGGCCAGTTTCTGCGCGTCGTCCTGCTCGGTGCGCGGATAGTTCGCCAGATCTTCCGGTTTGTTAAACTGTTTGGGATTCACAAAAATGGTCACAATCACCCGGTCGCAAGCCTTCTTCGCGGCCTCAGCCAACGACAGGTGGCCCGCGTGCAGTGCGCCCATTGTGGGAACCAGGCCAATGGTCTCGCCGGCGCGGCGCCATTCAGCGGTCTTGGCGCGCAGGTCAGACAGGCGGCGCAGGATCGGTGCAGTCATTTCTGAAGTCATCCTTTGGAGGGCGCCTGATCGGCAAAGACATGCTCGGCGGCAGGGAAACTGCGCGCCCGCACCTCAGCGGCGTATTCGGCGATGCCTGCCTCTGCCAGCGGGCCAAGATCGGCATAGCGCTTCACGAACTTCGGTTTGAAGGCGGTGAAGAAGCCCAGCATGTCATCGACCACCAGGATCTGCCCGTCACACCCGGCGCTGGCGCCGATGCCGATGGTGGGGATCGCCACTTCGGCGGTGATCTTGTCGGCCAGTTTCTGCGGCACCTTTTCCAGCACCACGGAAAATGCCCCGGCATCCGCCACCGCGCGGGCATCGGCCAGCACGGCGTCGCCTTGCGCATCACGGCCCTGCACCTTGTAGCCGCCCAGCGTGTTGATCGACTGCGGCGTCAGGCCGATGTGGGCCATAACCGGGATGCCGCGCTTGACCAGGAAGCGGATGGTCTCGGCCATCTCAACCCCGCCTTCCAGCTTGACCGCGGCGCAGCCGGTTTCCGCCATCAGCCGGGCGGCGTTGCGGAACGCCTGCTGCGGGCCTTCCTCGTAGGAGCCGAAGGGCATGTCGATCACCAGCATCGCCTGGCTCAGCCCGCGTGCCACAGCCTGCCCGTGCAGGATCATCATCTCCATCGTCACGCCCAGGGTGGAGGTCAGCCCGTGCAGCACCATGCCGACGCTGTCGCCGACAAGCACGAAGTCGCAATGCTTGTCCATCAGCCGCGCCATAGGTGTCGTATAGGCCGTCAGGCTCACCAACGGGGTGCCGCCCTTGCGGGCCCGGATATCTTCGGCGTTGGGCGCCTGTTTCTTGGCTGTCGCGCTCATGGCTGTCCTGTCCGCGGTTCTTAGAGTGGACACGGATTACCAATTAACGCCGCGTGCTTCCAGTGCGCGAAATGCCGCCCGGCCTTGATTACGCACGGGAAACAGGGAAACTCGTTTCCAATAGGCGCCGTTTTCCGGCCCGCAGTTTGCACACAGGGAGATTTCAGATGGGTTTCAGATCCTTTGTTTTTGCCGCCAGCTCCGCGCTGGCGCTGGTGGCGGGCGGCGCCTGGGCCAAGGACAGCGTCACCATCGGCCTGCAGCTGGAACCGCCGCACCTGGACCCGACCAGCGCCGCAGCGCAGACCATCGACTCGGTGGTTTACAGCAATATCTTCGAGGGGCTGACCCGCTTCATGGGCGATGGCTCTGTGGTGCCGGGGCTGGCGGAAAGCTGGGAAATCTCCGGGGACGGCACCGTCTACACATTCAAGTTGCGCGAGGGCGTCACCTTTCACGACGGCAGCGCAATGGATGCGGAGGACGTGAAATTCTCGCTCGACCGCGCCCGGGCGGAGGACAGCACCAACGCGCAAAAGGCGCTGTTTGAAGGGATCACAGCGGTCGACACGCTGGACCCGCAAACGGTGCAGATCACGCTGGACGCGCCGAACGGCAGCCTGCTGTTCAACCTCGCCTGGGGCGATGCGGTGATCGTGGCACCCGAAAGCATCGGAGACATCAAGACCAGCCCCATTGGCACCGGCGCCTATACCTTCCAGGAGTGGGTGCAGGGCGACCGCATAACGCTGGCGCGCAACCCGGACTACTGGGGCGAACAGCCCGCACTGGCCTCGGCCACGTTCAAGTTCATCTCCGACCCCACTGCGGCCTTTGCCGCGATGATGGCAGAGGATATCGACGCCTTTGACAACTTCCCGGCGCCGGAAAACCTGCCGCAATTCGACGCCGATCCGCGGTTCCAGGTGCTGGTCGGCTCCACCGAGGGCGAGACGATCCTGTCCACCAACAACAAGCAGGCGCCGTTTGATGACATCCGGGTGCGGCAGGCCCTGGCTCATGCCATCGACCGGCAGGCGATCATCGACGGCGCCATGTTCGGCTACGGCACCCCGATCGGCACCCACTTCGCGCCGCACAACCCGGCGTATAAAGACCTGACCGGCATGTCCGCCTATGATCCCGATCAAGCCAAGGCGCTGCTGGCGGAGGCGGGTTTCCCGGACGGGTTCGAGACCACTCTGCACCTGCCGCCGCCCTCTTATGCCCGGCGCGGCGGCGAGATCATCGCAGCGCAGCTTGCTGAGGTTGGCATCAAGGCCGAGATCATCAATGTCGAATGGGCGCAATGGCTGGAAAGTGTGTTCCGCGGCAAGAGCTTTGGCCTAACCATCGTCAGCCATACCGAGCCGATGGACATCGGCATCTATTCTCGGCCCGAATATTATTTCCAGTATGACAGCGAGCCGTTCCAGGCGCTGATGGCTAAGCTGAACATCACGACCGATCCGGATGCGCGCACCGCAATCCTGCAGGAGGCGCAGGAGATGATTTCGGCGGATTACGTCAATGGCTACCTGTTCCAGCTGGCCAAGCTTGGCGTGGCCAAAACCGGGCTGCAAGGGCTGTGGGAGAATGCGCCCACAGCGGCCATCGACCTCAGCGCGCTTAGCTGGGTGGAATAGTCCCAGCTTGCAACCGAACGCCCGGCCGGCAGGCCGGGCAGCGCCCACGGTTCGAGCGATGCCCTCAACGCTTCAAACCCCACGCCTCACCCGCAAATAATCCACCCGCTCCCGGATCTCCTGCCGCACCTCCCCGCCGCGCGGCTGATCGCGCAGCGTGGTGAACCAATGGTCCGGCGGATTGCGGCCCAGCCGGTTGCTGTTGAACTCCAGCCCGCGCAGCACCGCCTCGCCTGCCGCCGGCAAACGCTCCGGCACCTCAAAACCGTTCAGCGTGGCCCAGACACCGGTCCAGAGCCGCCCTACCGACCATGGGTTGTAACCGCCGCCGCCCAGCACCAGGTAACGCGGCGCCATCCCCATCAGCGCCCGCACCACCCCCCAATGGGCATTGTTGGACAGGTCCAAATGCGGCAGCGGGTCTTCGGTGACGGCATCCGCCCCGCATTGCAGCACGATGGCATCAGGGTCAAAGGCCGCCACCGCGGGCAGGATCAGCGCGTCTCGGATATGCCCCATCTCGTCATCGTTGAAGCCGCGCGGCACCGGCAGGTTCAGCGCTGATCCGCCCGCGTCATCGTTCAGCGTTCCGGTCTTGGGCCAGAGGTTTTCCTCATGCACCGAGATCATCAGCACATCGGCGTCGCCGGCAAAGCCATGCTCCACCCCATCCGCATGATGGGCATCAATGTCCACATAGGCAATCCGCCGGGCGCCGTGATGGCGCAGCGACAGCATTGCCAGCACCGGATCGTTCAAATAGCAGAACCCGTTGGCCCGGTCCGGCATCCCGTGATGGGTGCCGCCCGCGGGATTGTAGATGATGCCGCCATCCGCCAGCAGCTCGCCCGCCAGGATCGACCCGCCCGCGGCGGTGGCCGGGCGGCGGAAAATTTCTGGAAACACCGGGTTGGAGATCGTGCCCAGATGATGCCGCGCACGAACCTCAGCGCTGACCTCCTGCGCTTCCTCCGCCGCCTGCAGCGCCGCGATGTATTCGGGCGTGTGCCAGACCGTCAGCGCCGCAGGCTTGGCGCGGGGGGAATTTACATAGACCGAGTCCGGCAGCCAGCCCAGCGCACGCGAGAGATCCATCACGGTCGAAACCCGCGGCACCCGCAAGGGATGGGTGCGGCCATAGGAGGAGCCGCGGTAAATTTCCGATCCGATGAACAAGGGGCGGGACAGCATGGCCCAGTGATAACCGGTTTCTGCCGAATGCCAAAGGGCACGCCTCAACCCTTTGACGTTGCGCCTTTTTGCCCGCCCGCTGCGGTTTCACTTCACCGCCCACTGGACCCGCCCGCCCCGCGCTCCTAACGTGGCATTTATGCTGCGTTATGCCCTGAAACGCCTGGTGTCGCTGATCCTCAGCCTGGCCGTTGCCTCGCTGGTGGTTTTCCTTGTGGTGGAGGTGGCGCCGGGCGATCCGGCCTCCTTCATGCTGGGGGTCAATGCACAGCCCGACACCGTCGCCGCACTGCGGACAGAGCTGGGTCTGGATGAGGGCAAACTGACCCGCTACCTGACGTGGGCCGCAGGCATGCTGAGTGGCGATTTCGGCACCTCCTACACCTACCGCACGCCGGTCGCAGGGATGATCGCCGACCGGCTGTGGGTGTCGCTGCCGCTGGCGCTTTATGCGCTGACGCTGTCGACCCTGATTGCCTTTCCCGCGGGCATTTACGCCGCCGCCCGCCGCGGTAAGCCGGGTGACATGGCGGTTATGGGGGCAACCCAGCTGGGGGTTGCGGTGCCGAACTTCTGGTTTGCGATGATGCTGGTGCTGGTGTTTGCCATCAACCTGCGCTGGTTCGGCGCCGGCGGGTTTCCGGGCTGGGACGCGGGGCTTTGGGCGGGCCTCCATGCGCTCACCTTGCCTGCCATCGCGCTGGCCCTGCCGCAGGCTGCAATCCTGACCCGGGTGATGCGCTCTGCCCTGCTGGACATATTGGGTGAGGACTTCATGCGCACCGCCCGCGCCAAGGGCCTCAGCCGCCGTCAGGCGCTGTGGCGCCACGGAGTGCGCAACGCGCTGATCCCGGTGCTGACCATCATAGGGCTGCAGTTCTCCTTCCTGCTGGCAGGCGCCATCATCATCGAACAGGTGTTTTACCTGCCCGGCCTCGGACGGCTGGTGTTCCAGGCGATCTCCTCGCGCGATCTGATCGTGGTGGAGTCCGTGGTGATGCTCCTGGTCTTTGCCGTCATCACAGTGAATTTCCTGGTTGATCTCGCCTATGCGCTGGTCGACCCGCGGCTGAGGAGCCGGACATGACACGGAAATACGGGAACCCGCCTCTGTCTTTTGGCCCGGCAACGCCGGGCCGCGCCCTCCCCTCCCCCCGGGAGGGCGCTTCGCACCCACCCAGGCTCGGGCGCGTCCCTCGGTTCATTGACGCCGTTGGAGGCGATAGATGACCCGCAACCTGATCCTAGGCGCAGTTCTGTCCTCTCTGGTGCTGCTGGCGGCAGCGGTGTCCTTCATCTGGACGCCGTTTGACCACGCCGCGATGAACATCCCCGCCAAACTGCAGACGCCGAATGCGCAGCACTGGCTGGGCACCGATCATTTCGGGCGCGACCTGATGTCGATGATCATGGTCGGCGCGCGCACCTCCATCGCCGTTGCCTTGGTGGCCGTCGGCATCGGCATGGGCGCAGGCGTGCCGCTGGGTCTGGCCGCCGCGGCGCGCAAGGGGTCGTGGCTGGATGAATTGATCATGCGCGGCAACGATCTGGTCTTTGCCTTCCCCTCGCTGGTGATCGCCATCCTGATCACCGCCGTTCTGGGCGCAGGAGCCGTCAACGCCATCATCGCCATCGGCATCTTCAACATTCCCGTCTTTGCCCGCATCACCCGCGGCGCGGCGCTGTCCCTGTGGGAGCGCGAATTCATCCTGGCCGCACGGGTCGCAGGCAAGGGCGCGGCACGGATCTCGGCGGAGCATATCCTGCCCAACGTCATGAACCTGCTGATCGTGCAGGGCACCATCCAGTTTTCGCTCGGCATCCTGGCGGAGGCAGGCCTCAGCTATGTCGGCCTTGGCGCGCAGCCGCCCACCCCCAGCTGGGGGCGGATGCTGGCCGATGCGCAGACCATGGTCAGCTTTGCCCCGCATCTGGCGCTGGTGCCGGGCATGGCCATCATCCTGACGGTGCTGGGGTTGAATCTGCTGGGCGACGGTTTGCGCGACTATCTGGATCCGAAACTCAGGATGGCGCGCTCATGACCCTTATGGATGTCACCAATCTATCGGTCAGCATCGGCGCTCTTCAGGTGCTGAAGGACGTGTCCTTCCATGTCGATCCTGGCGAGATTGTTGCCGTCACTGGTGAAAGCGGCTCGGGCAAATCGATGACCGCGCTGGCATTGATGCAGCTGCTGCCGGAGCTGGCGGAAGCCAAGGGCTATGTCACCCTGGACGGCACCCAGCTGCTGGATCAAAACGAAGTGCAGATGTGTGCCATCCGCGGCCAGTCCATCGGCATGGTATTCCAGGAACCGATGACCGCACTGAACCCGGTGAAAACCATCGGCGATCAGGTGATGGAAACCATCCTGATCCACAAGGCGATGCCGCGCGAACAGGCCGAAGCCCGCGCGCGCGAGGTGCTGGAGCGGGTCGGGCTGCCGCAGGACCGCTTTCCGCTGTCGCGCTATCCGCATGAGCTGTCGGGCGGCCAGCGCCAGCGGGTGGTGATTGCGATGGCTATTGCCCTGCGCCCCAAGCTCTTGATCGCAGATGAGCCGACAACCGCGCTGGATGTGACCACCCAGGCGCAAATTCTGGACCTGCTGAAGGACCTGGTGCAGGACTATGGCATGGGACTGCTGATCATCACCCATGACCTGGCGGTGGTGGCGGATCTGGCGGACCGGATTGTCGTCATGCGCCAGGGCGAGGTGGTGGAGACCGGCAACACGGACTGGCTGTTGTGCAACATGCGCCACCCATACACGCGGATGCTGTTTGAAGCCTCCAGCCATCAGGTGGCGCTGCCGGAACCGCCTGCCCCGTCACCTCTGCTGGAGGTCAGGAATGCGGTTCGTGACTACAAGACTCCGCGCCCGTCGCTATTTGCCAAACCTGGCAGCTTCCGTGCTGTCCGGGACGTCTCCTTCACCATCAACCGAGGCGAGCGGCTGGGGCTGGTGGGGGAGTCGGGCTGCGGGAAATCGACCCTGACACGGGCAATTCTGGGGCTGGAGCAGCTGCAAGGCGGAGATATCCTTTTGGATGGCGCGCCCGTGACAACCGGGCTTAGCCCCGGTCTCAGGCGTAAGATGCAGGTGGTGTTTCAGGACCCCTACGGCAGCTTCAACCCGCGCCACCGGGTAGAGCGGCTGATCACTGAGCCGTTCCATACGCTGCCCGATCCTCCCACGGGCGCCGCGCGCGGCAATCTGATTGCAGAGACTCTGATTGCCGTCGGGCTGAAACCGGAGGATGCGCAGAAATACATCCACCAGTTCTCAGGCGGCCAGCGCCAGCGCATCGCCATTGCCCGCGCCCTGATCACCCGGCCGGAGCTGATCATCTTCGACGAGGCGGTCTCAGCTCTGGATGTTTCCGTCCGTGCCCGCATCCTCGACCTGCTGGCAGAGCTGTGCGCAGCCTATTCCCTTACCTATCTGTTCATCAGCCACGACCTCAGCGTGGTGCGCACGATCACCGACCGCTGCCTGGTGATGAAACAGGGCGAAATCGTCGAGCAGGGCGAAACCGAAGCCGTGTTCAGCAATCCGCAGCACCCCTACACCCGCCAGCTGATTGCCGCAGCCCCGGTGCTGCCTGAAATCTCCGATCCCGAAAGGAACCCCCGGCATGTCTGATCCCCTCTGGTTCGATCCCGCGCTTTGCCTGATTGGCGGCAAATGGCTGCCCGCGGCCAGCGGCGGCACGCTGCCGCTGGTGAACCCGTCGGACGGCAGTGAAATCTGCCAGATTGCCCGCGGCGGCGCGGCGGATATCGAGGCGGCGGTTTTGGAAGCCGAGACAGCGCTGGACGGCGAATGGGGCCGCATGACCGCGCTGGAGCGCGGCCGCATCCTGACCCGCATTGGCCAGTTCGTGCTGGAGCGGGTTGACGCGCTGGCCGCGATCGAGGCGATGGACGTGGGCAAGCCGCTGACCCAAGCGCGGGCTGATGCGGTAGCGCTGGCGCGGTACTGCGAGTTCTACGGCGGCGCAGCAGACAAGGTGATGGGGGAGACCATCCCCTATCTCGATGGCTACACCGTCTATACCCTGCGCGAGCCGCATGGGGTGACAGGCCACATCGTGCCCTGGAACTACCCGATGCAGATCATCGGCCGTTCTGTCGGTGCGGCGCTGGCGATGGGCAATGCCTGCGTGCTGAAACCGGCGGAGGAAGCCTGCCTGACCACCCTGGCCTTTGCCCGTATCGCCATGGAGGCCGGACTACCCCCCGGTGCCCTGAACGTGGTGCCGGGGTTGGGCGCAGAGGCCGGCGCGGCGCTGGCGGCGCATCCGGGCGTGCATCATATCTCCTTCACCGGGTCGGTCAGAACCGGCGCGCTGGTGCAGCAGGCGGCGGGGGGCAATGTGGTGCCGGTGACGCTGGAGCTGGGCGGCAAGTCCCCGCAGCTGGTGTTCGATGATGCCGATCTGGATGCGGCCCTGCCGTTCCTGGTGAACGCAGGGGTACAGAACGCGGGCCAGACCTGCTCGGCTTCCTCGCGCATCCTGGTGCAGCGCGGAGTGTATGAGGACGTGAAGGCACGGATGGCTGCAGCCTATGGTGCGCTGACCGTGGGGCCTGCGGCAGAGGACCTGCGGGTCGGGCCGTTGATCTCTGCCCGGCAGAAACAGATTGTCGAGGACTACCTGAAGCAGGGCGCGGACCTGCCGGTGGCGGCGCAAGGGGCAATAGTGGAGCACGCCCCGGAAAGCGGCGCCTACGTCCGCCCCACCCTGTTTGCCGATGTGCCGGAGGATCACGTGCTGGCGCGGGAAGAGATTTTTGGCCCGGTGCAGGTGCTGATCCCGTTTGAGACCGAAGAGGACGCCCTTCGGATTGCCAATGCCACCGACTATGGCCTTGTCGCCAGCGTCTGGACCCGTGACGGGGCGCGGCAGATGCGGCTGGCGAAACGCCTGCGCGCGGGCCAGGTTTTCCTCAACAACTACGGCGCCGGCGGCGGGGTGGAGCTGCCGTTTGGCGGGGTCGGAAAATCCGGCCACGGGCGGGAAAAAGGGTTTGAGGCCCTCTACGGTTTTTCGCAATTGAAGACCGTGGCGGCACATCACGGTTAGGGCAGAAAATAGGTCAGCCGTTATGTCCCAATGTTTCGCGCGCGAAACATTGGGACAGTGACTCTGCCACTAATTGTACTGCATCACAGAATACCCGCCGCAAGACCGGCGAAGTGTTATCAGACGATTACCGCCTGCCGTTCCTGCTCGCCGACACCGAAAACGCGCTTGTAGCGGTCGATTTCCTCTGCCGGCCCCATCGCCTTTTCCGGGTTGTCGGACAGTTTCACCGTGGGGCGTCCATTGGCCGCAACCGCCTTGCAGACCAGCGAGAACGGCGCCAGCGCGTCATCCGGCACCAGCTTGCGGAAGTCGTTCGTCAAGAGTGTGCCCCAGCCGAAGGAAACCTTGGTGCGGTCCGAGAACTGCGCGTGCAGGTCCTGGATTTGCTGTACGTCCAATCCATCGGAGAAGATCACCCGTTTCTCTGCCGGGTCCTCGCCGCGGGCTTTCCACCAGTTGACCGCTACCTCGGCGCCCTTGGCAGGGTCGCCGCTGTCGATGCGGATGCCGGTCCAGCCGGCCAGCCAGTCCGGCGCACGGTCGAGGAAACCCTGGGTGCCATAGGTATCCGGCAGGATGATGCGCAGGTTGCCCTCGTGCTCATCATGCCAGTCGGACAGCACGTCGTAGGGAGCCTGCGCCAGTTCCGCGTCACTGCCGGCCAGCGCCGAATAGACCATCGGCAGCTCATGCGCGTTGGTGCCGATCGCCTCAACCTCGCGGCGCATGGCGATAAGGCAGTTGGAGGTGCCGGTGAATTTGTCGCCCAGCCCCTCGATCATCGCCTGCACGCACCAGTCCTGCCACAGGAAGGAATGGCGGCGGCGGGTGCCGAAATCGGCGATGGTGAGGCCGTCCACCTCGCGCAAGCGTTCGATCTTTTCCCAAACGCGGGTCATGGCGCGGGCGTACAGCACCTGCAGTTCAAACCGGCCCATGCTGTTGATCACTGCCCGGCTGCGCAGCTCCATCAGCACGGCAAGGGCGGGAATTTCCCACAGCATGACCTCGTGCCATTTGCCCTCGAACGTCAGCTCGTACTGATCGCCCTTGCGCTCCAGGTGGTAGGGCGGCAGGCGCAGACCTTCGAACCATTCCATGAAATCGGGGCGGAACATCTGGCGTTTGCCGTAAAAAGTATTGCCGCGCAGCCAGGTGCTTTCGCCGCGGCTGAGCGACAGCGAGCGGATGTGGTCCAGCTGTTCACGCAACTCTCCCTCGTCGATCAGCTTGGCCAGCGGCACATGCGCCGAGCGGTTGATCAGCGAGAAGGTGACGGTGGTGTCCGGCTTGTTTCGGAACACAGACTGGCACATCAGAAGCTTGTAGAAATCAGTATCAATCAGCGACCGGACGATCGGGTCGATCTTCCATTTGTGATTGTAGACGCGGGTTGCAATATCCACCGGCGGCCTCGTGCATAAGGGTCACTGATTGATAGGACAGCGCGGCAGCCGGGGCAAGGAGATCAGCCCGCGCGACGGCTTTGCGCCTGCGGCGCCAGCCGGGCCAGCAGTGCCAGCAGCTTGGGCTTGCTGATCGGCTTGCTCATGAAATCGTCCATGCCGGCATCCAGGCAGGCCTTGCGGTCAGAATCAAAGGCATTGGCGGTCAGCGCCACAATCACCGGCTGCGGCCGGGCCAAAGCACGGATTGCGCGGGTGGCTTCCAGCCCGTCCATTTCCGGCATCGACATGTCCATCAGGATGACATCCGGCACAAAAGCTTCGAACTGCGCCACCGCCTCGCCGCCATCCTGGGCAAAGGCCAGTTCGACGGGCGCTGCAAGCAGGAATTTCTCCACCAGCAGCCGGTTCACGGCATTGTCCTCTGCCACCAGCACCCGCAGCCCGTCCAGCACCGCAAGATCGCCTGGGGCCGCGGATTCAGGCTGCGCGCCGGTTTCGTCCTGCGCGTCCTGCAGAAGCAGGCGAACCGCGAAACAGGACCCCCTGCCCAATTCCGAAGATACGGCGATGCTGCCGCCCATGGCCTCTGCCAGGCGGCGGGAAATGGCCAGCCCCAGGCCGGTGCCGCCAAACCGGCGGCTGATGGCGGCATCGGCTTGCGAAAACCGCTCAAACACATCCCCCAGCTTATCCTCGGCGATGCCGATGCCGCTATCCGTCACCGAGAACGTCAGCTCATACCCGCCTGCCGCCGGAGTGCCGCCCAGCATCACCGAAACCCGCCCCTGCTTGGTGAACTTGACCGCATTGCCGGCCAGATTCATCAGAATTTGCCGGATCCGTCTGTCGTCCCCGCGCAGCTGCGCAGGCAGGTCTTCCTGGATCTCCAGCACCAGTTCCAGCCCCTTGGCATCCGCCTGGGCCTGCAGCAGGCGGATGGTGGTTTCGAAACAGGCACGGGGGTCAAAGCTGACCGGGCTAAGCGTAAGCTCCTCTGCCTCCATCTTGGAGAAATCAAGGACATCGTTGATCAGCCCCAGCAGCATGTCCGCAGAGCTGAGGATAGTATCGGCATAAAGCGCCTGTTCCTTGCTGAGACCGCTGTCGCGCAACAGCTGTGCCATCCCGATTACCCCGTTCATCGGAGTGCGGATTTCGTGGCTCATGGTGGCCAGAAAGTCCGATTTGGCACGCGCGCCTTCTTCTGCTGCAGCGCGCGCCTCTTCCAGCTGCTGGGCATGTTCCTTGGCGGCGGTGATGTCGCGCTCCACTGCGATCAGGGTTTCCAGCTTGCCGGCGCTGTTCAGCATCGGCACCTGGCTGGTTTCGATCCAGACCAGCCGCCCGTCCTTGCAGCGGTTGCGGATCTCAACCCGGACCGGCTGGGCATAGCGGATACTGTCCTGCAACATCTTGATTGTGCCGGGATCGGTCTCGCCGCTGTTCAGCAGGTCGCCGGGCAGCTGGCCCAGTGCCTCCTCAGAGGTATAGCCGGTTATACGGGTGAAACTGTCATTGACCCAGGTGATCCGCCCTGTCCGGTCCATCAGCATCACGCTGTCATTGGCATTTTCCGCAACCAGCGCCAGGCGGCGGGCCTCAATACGCTGTTCCTGCAGGCAGGCGTTCGCGGCCTCCAGCTCCTGCTGCTGGGTGGCGGTGGCCAGATTGTACTGGCGGGTGTTTTCAAAGGTGCGGCGCCCATAGGCGGCCAGCCAGAACATGAAGCCGGTCAAGGTTATGATACCGACAGCATGCAGCTGCCATTCAGTGGTAAAGCCGCCGCCCGCAACAAGGTCAACCGCAAGCATGGCTGCAGGCACGGCACAGAAGATGACCATCCAGACGATTGAAGCCGGACGGTGGTACGGAAGGGTAATCGCGGCATTCATCGCAATGCCGGCAAGGAAGGCAATCGTGAACAGAATGTCGAGGTGATGTTCAGTGTCAACGCCGGCGTCCACCCAAGGCAAATATGGCAGGGTGGCGCAGATGCTCATCCCGGCGCCGTAAACCGTGGCAGACAAGGTCGTCAGCAGCCGCAGCTTTGCTTCAGGGATGCCTTTGGCTGCCAGGGCCTGCAGGCGCCACAGGCAAAAACTGTCGGCGATGTCACCTGTCAAGGCTGCTGTGAACGCCAAGGCGGCAATCGCCATGTCGGTCGCCAGGCCAAGCAGCACGCAAATTCCGAAAACAAAGACCTGCCGTGCCCAGAAAGTTCTGTAGCGCCCCTTGGCATAGCGCATCATCAGCTCAAACGAGCTGTACTTTCTCTCATAGCTGGCCAGCGGGCCATCGTGTGGCCCCTTCCCTATTTTCATCAGTCAGCCTTGCTGTCCGGACTCCCTGCCAGTGTTAGGGGTAACTGGTTAACATTTGGAAACTTCAACTCAAGATTGAAACTCTATGCCTGCCTCTTCCATCTGCGTCAGGGCTGCGCTGAGAGAGCCATCCAGATCAATGGCACGGCAGGCAGACAGCTGCACCGTCACGCCAAACCCCAGGCGCGCCGCATCCAGCGCGGTGAAGGCAACACAGAAGTCAGTGGCCAGCCCGGCAAGTGTCAGCCGGGTTATGCCGCGGCTGCGCAGGTATCCCTCCAGCCCGGTGGGCGTGATCTGGTCGTTCTCGAAGAAACCGGAATAGCTGTCGATCGCAGGCCTGAATCCCTTGCGGATTATCAAATCGCCATCGGTGCGCAGGCCCTTGCGGAAGGCCGCGCCTTCAGTGCCCTGAACGCAGTGGTCCGGCCACAGCACCTGGGGGCCATAGGGCATCTCAGTGGTTTCAAACGGCGCTTTGCCCGGGTGCGAGGAGGCAAAGGAGGAATGCCCCGCCGGGTGCCAGTCCTGGGTCAGGATCACGGCATCGAACCGGCCCATCATCGCGTTGATCGGGGCCACCACCTCATCCCCGCCGGGAACCGCCAGCGCGCCGCCGGGACAGAAATCGTTTTGCACATCGACAACGATCAGGGCATGGGTCATCGGCATCTCCTATGCTGTATACACAACATCTAGCGGTATAGGCGGGTCATGGGAACTGCTGCTGCAGGACAGTGCACAGGCATGGCCAAAACATACATCCAAAGCCCTTGTTTTATTGGGGCCGCCGGGCGGGTTCTTTGACTTGAAAACCCGGGCGCATGGTTCTAAGGGCGGGGCATGTACACGATTGCTGCCCTCTATCACTTCACCCGCTTCCCCGATCCCGCCGCGATCCGGCCGGCGCTGCTGGACCTGTGCCAGGCGCAGGATGTCAAAGGCTCCTTGCTGCTGGCGCAAGAAGGGATCAATGGCACCATCGCAGGCCCGCGCGCAGGCATCGACGCGGTGCTGGCGCATATTAAGGCGCTGCCTGGCTGTGCGGGGCTGGAATGGAAAGAGGCAACCGCTGCCGAGCCGCCGTTCGGCAAGATGAAGGTGCGGCTGAAGAAAGAGATCGTCACGATGGGGCAGCCGGACGTGGATCCGCTGGCGTCTGTCGGGCATTACGTCGAGCCGGAAGAGTGGAACGACCTGATCCGGCAGGACGATGTGGTGCTGATCGACACCCGCAACGATTACGAAGTGGCCATCGGCACCTTTGAGGGCGCGATTGACCCCAAGACCGGGTCTTTCCGCGACTTCCCCGCTTGGTGGGAAGAGAACAAGGACCGTTTTCACAACAAGAAGGTTGCGATGTTCTGCACCGGCGGCATCCGCTGCGAGAAGTCGACCAACTACCTGCTGGGCCAGGGGGTGGAGGATGTCTATCACCTGAAGGGCGGCATCCTGCGCTATCTGGAGGAAATGCCAGCGGAGAACAGCACCTGGGAAGGCGAATGCTTTGTGTTCGACAACCGGGTGTCGGTCGGCCACGGGCTGGTTGAAGGCCCGCATGAGCTGTGCCACGGCTGCCGGCGCCCGATCCTTCCAGAAGACAAGGCGCGGCCCGAATTCGAGCAGGGCGTCAGCTGCCACCTGTGCATTGGCCAGACCTCGGAAGAGGACAAGACCCGGTTCCGCGAGCGGCAAAAGCAGATGCAGCTGGCGCGGGAGCGCGGCGAGGACCATCTGGGCAGCATCCCGCTGTAGGCCTACTTTTTCAGCCCAGCCGCAACGGCAGGTTCGCGCCCGGTCCCGAGGGTGGGCGCGGTGCCGCTTGGGGCGTGTTGACAGACAAACGCCACCCATTCAGCCTGTTGCAACCTCAGTTGCATTCGCGCCCGCCCTGGGGGCGGGGCCGGGCGCGAACCGGATCGCAGGCGATCCGGGGACGTATTCAGCGCATCAAGAATAAAAACAGGCCGCTGCCCGTTAGGACAGCGGCCTTTTCGTGCTTTGCGGGGCTGGCAGCGTCAGTCGCTGCTCAGGCCCAGGTAGCTGCGGGTGCTGGCCAGCAGGCCCTCGCCATGGGCCGGGGCCAGCAGGCCTGCGTGATCCTCGCCTTCGGCTGCGGCCATGTCCGGCAGCTGGTGGGCGATACCCTTGTGGCAGCTGATACAGGTCTTCTCGCCGGTGAACAGGAAGCGCTCATGCGCATCCGCCGCCCGCTTGGATTGGCGGGTGATGTCCATCGACTCATCCGAGTGGCAGTTGCGGCATTCCAAGCTGTCGTTTGCCTCAAGCCGTGCCCATTCGTGCTGCGCCAGCTCCAGCCGGTGCTCCAGGAATTTCTCCCGCGTGTTGATGGTGCCGAAGATCTTGCCCCAGACCTCCTTGGAGGCCTGCATCTTGCGGGCGATCTTATTGGTCCAGTTGTGCGGCACGTGGCAGTCCGGGCAGGACGCCCGCACGCCGGAGCGGTTGGAATAGTGGATCGTCGGCTTCAGCTCCTCGAACACGTTGTCGCGCATTTCGTGGCAGCTGGTGCAGAAGGCCTCAGTGTTGGTGACCTCCAGTGCGGTGTTGAAACCGCCCCAGAAAATGATCCCCATCACAAAGCCGCCCATGGTCAGAAAGCCGAGCGAGAAGTAGGCGCTGGGCCGGCGGATGATCCACCAGAGACGTTTCAGAAAACTCCACATCAGTCAGACCCGCCCTGTTTGGAATGGACGTAGTCCAGCACCTTGTCGACATCGACGAACTCGTTTTCGACCAGCGGCCGGGCGTTGGTCTGCACCACGTGGCACTGGGTGCAGAAATAGCGCCGCGGGCTGACCGCGCCGAGGGTCTGGCCCTCGCGGTTCATGAAGTGGGTGACCGAGATCATCGGCGCCTGGCTGACCTCCACCGCGGTGCGGCTGTGGCAGGTCAGGCATTTGTTGGAGTTCAGATCGACCTGGTAGTTGTCGGTCTTGTGCGGGATCAGCGGCGGCTGATCCGGGTAGTTGCGCACCTGGCGGATGTCAGTGTTGACGATGCCGGGAATCTGGGTGGCTTCGCCCTGCTGGTCCAGCGGCGCAGTGTTGCGCAGCGTGGCGACCTGGTTCTGGGCAAAGGCTGCCGAGGCCAGCAGGATTGGTGCGGCCAGGATGGCGAGACGGAGATGTTTCATGACGGGCCTCACACTGCTTCGATACGGACTGCGCATTTTTTGAAGTCCGTCTGTTTCGAGATCGGATCGGTGGCGTCCAGCGTGACCTTGTTGATCAGCCGGCGCGCATCGAACCAGGGCACAAAGACCAGGCCTTTGGGCGGCTTGTTGCGGCCGCGGGTTTCAATCCTGGTGCGGATTTCGCCGCGCCGCGAGATCACCCGCACCTCGGTGCCGCGCCGGAACCCCTGCGCCTTGGCATCGTCCGGGTGCATGTAGCAAAGCGCGTCGGGAACGGCCTGGTACAGCTCCGGCACCCGCTGGGTCATTGAGCCTGAGTGCCAGTGCTCCAACACCCGGCCGGTGGCCAGCCACATCGGATATTCGTCATCCGGGCTTTCCGCCGGCGGTTCATAGGGCAGTGCAAAAATCACCGCCTTGCCGTCAGGCTTGCCGTAGAATTCGTAATCCGAACCCGGCTTCACGTAGGGGTCAGAACCTTCCTTGAAGCGCCATTGGGTTTCCTTGCCATCCACCACGGGCCAGCGCAGGCCGCGCACCTCGTGGTAGGTGTCGAACGGGGCCAGGTCATGCGCCTTGCCGCGGCCGAATTCGGCGTATTCCTCGAACAGGCCCTTCTGGATGTAAAAGCCGAAGTCCTCGGATTCGTGGTTGCCGTATTCGCGGGCCTTTTCGGACAGCTCGTACTGGTCGACTTTGCCGTTGGCGAACAGCACCTCGAACAGGGTCTTGCCCTTGTATTCGGGGTTGGCGTCCAGGATTTCCGCCGGCCAGACCTCATCGGTGGTGAAGCGCTTGGAGAATTCCGCCAACTGCCACAGGTCGGACTTCGACTCGCCCGGCGCGTTGACCAGCTGGTACCAGAACTGGGTGCGGCGCTCCGCGTTGCCGTAGGCGCCTTCCTTCTCGACCCACATGGCGGCGGGCAGGATCAGGTCTGCAGCCTCTGCCGTCACCGTCGGGTAGGCATCCGACACTACGATGAAGTTGTCGGGGTTGCGATAGCCCGGCAGCCCTTCCTCCATCATGTTGGGGGCGGCCTGCATGTTGTTGTTCACCTGCACCCAGTAGCAGTTGATCTTGCCGTCCTTCAGGTCACGGTTCTGCTTCACCGCGTGGGAACCGACCCAGCCCGGAACGGTGCCTTCGGGCAGCTTCCAGATCTTTTCGGCATAGGCGCGGTGTTCCGGGTTCTTGACCACCATGTCAGCCGGCAGGCGGTGCGAGAAGGTGCCGACCTCACGCGCGGTACCGCAAGCCGACGGCTGGCCGGTCAGCGAGAACGGCGAGTTGCCGGGGGTGGAGATTTTGCCGGTCAGCAGGTGGATGTTGTAAAGCAGGTTGTTGGTCCAGACACCGCGGGTGTGCTGGTTGGCGCCCATGGTCCACAGCGACATGACCTTGGTGTTGGGATCGGCATAAAGCTTGGCGATCTTTTCCAGGGTCTCAGCTGGGACGCCGGACATTTCTTCCGCTTTTTCGAGCGTGTATTCCGACACGAACTCGGCAAATTCCTCGAAGCTCATCGGCTCGGAACCGCCCGCCTTGTCGTTGTTCTCGGCCGCCTGTTCCAGCGGGTGTTCCGGACGCAGACCATAGCCGATGTCGGTATTGCCGCGGCGGAAATTGACGTGCTTGCCAACGAAGTCCTTATGCACCGCGTCATTCTGGATGATGTAATTGGCGATGTAGTTGAGGATCACCATGTCGGTCTGCGGCGTGAACACCGCCGGGATGTCGGCCAGGTCGAAACTGCGGTGGGTGAATGTCGACAGTACCGCGACCTTGACGTGCGGATGGCTGAAGCGGCGGTCGGTGATGCGGGTCCACAGGATCGGGTGCATCTCCGCCATGTTCGAGCCCCACAGCACGAAGGCGTCGGCGTTCTCGAAGTCGTCATAGCAGCCCATCGGCTCGTCGATGCCGAAGGTGCGCATGAAGCCGCCCACAGCCGAAGCCATGCAGTGGCGCGCGTTGGGGTCGATGTTGTTGGAGCGGAAGCCCGCCTTCATCAGCTTGGAGGCCGCATAGCCTTCCCAGACGGTCCACTGGCCGGAGCCGAACATGCCGATGCCTTCGGGGCCTTTCTCGGCCAGTGTCTTCTTCCACTTCTCGGCCATGATGTCGAAGGCCTCATCCCAGGAAACCGGGGTGAATTCGCCGTTCTTGTCATATTCGCCGCCCGTCTTGCGCAGCAGCGGCGTGGTCAGGCGGTCGGCGCCATACATGATCTTCGACAGGAAGTAGCCCTTGACACAGTTCAGGCCGCGGTTGACCTCTGCCTGGGTGTCGCCGTGGGTGGCAACCACGCGGCCGGCCTTGGTGGCCACCATGATCGAGCAGCCGGTGCCGCAGAAGCGGCAGGCCGCCTTGGACCATTTCAGCTCAGTCACGTTTGCATCTGTTACAAGGTTCTGCGCTGCCGCGGGAACCGGCAGGCCGGCAGCAAGCGCCGCTGCGGCGGCGGCCTGCGCCTTGATGGCGTCACGGCGGGTAAGTCCGGTCATTGGGGGACTCCTTCTTCAATGGCGAGGTCCTGCGCATCGCAGGTTTGATGGAAGACAAGCGCCGCGCTGGCGACGCCGTCGAGAAGCTGAATTTTGGCGAGTGCATCACCGATAGCCCGGTCGCTGCCGGCCTCGAACAGGACCACGATCTTGCCCGAGGGATCGGTTTGCGAAATTTCAGCGCGGGGCATGGATTTGATGTCGGCCAGAACGGCCTCCATCCGCGCCGGGTCGCTGCGCACCAGCAGGCTGGAGATATGGATTTCTTCTGTCACGCGGACTTCCTTTGCTGGCGGGGATCGGTGATCGCAATGGCGTTGTTCGGGCAAGTGGAAAGGCAGGCGCCGCAACCGGTGCAGGCGTCGGCGTCCACCTGAATTGCGCCGACCGGGCGGACCGACAGGTCCATCCGCAAGGCGCGCGGGTCGCAGGTATCGGTGCACAGCTGGCAGGCGATGCCGGCGGCGTTCAGACAGCTGCCGGTGATCTCTACCGTGACCGGCCAGGGGGCCGGCTGCACCAAGTCGAAAACAGGTTCGGGACAGGCTTCGGCGCAAGCGGCGCAGAAGGTGCATTCGCCGCCGCGGAAATTGATGCGCGGGCGGTTGCGGCTGTCGAACTCGATAATGTTCTCCGGGCAGGCGTCCACGCAGGCATTGCAGCTGGTGCAATGGGACTGCACCCGGGCCTCATCCGTCCAGGGCGGCCGGAACTCGGGATCCGGGCGGGCCACTCTTCCGGTCAGGAAGGCGCGCCGCGAAGGAGCTGTGCTGGCATGTGCTGGCATTGGCCTGGGCCCTTAACCTGTGGGCGGCCCCAGGAAGATCTGGGAGATCCAGATCATCAGGCCGTATCCGCCGACGATTCCCACTGCCAGAACCGGCGCCAGAATCACCGCGAGGAACAGAAAGGTATTCCGTTCTTCGGCTTTGGTTGGCTGTTCGGACATATCTGTCCTCCATGGCTGCTTCTATTTGCACCAAAGCAGATCGAGACAGGCTCAACTCTCTGGCGATGGCAGGAAAACCCTAACCCATTTCGGCAAAACAACAATCAAAGGTTGCAATCAGATACATCTTCACGCCCCAGCATGCTGCGTTCTGCCAGCGCCACCATGCAAATGTGCTGTTGCTGCTACCTTGATCTGAATCATTTCGCAGGCGGCTGATTTTAAAAAATACAAATATTCAAGAAAGCGAAAGTGAACTGCAGCAGCGCTGCCCGCAAGGCCCGGCTAGTCTGAGCCTGATTCGGGTGCCCTTCCCGCTTGCACTGGCACGTTGACCTGCGAATTCCCTTTGCGCCGCCGAGGATTCAGCCATGCTGCCGGGCAATCATGGCGCCCGCTGCAGTCAGCACGCGCCTCCGTGCAAGGCAGCCGCAACCGTAAAACTGATTCGCCCGGGGCGTTGTCTGATGCAGCGCACTCCGATCCCAGCGGCTGGACCTGCCTGCCCCTCCCCGGAAACGCAAAAAAGCACCCCAAACCAACGGCCGGACACTGCACCTGTAGTGAGATATTATGCAGCAATTTCAGGGATTAATGGTGCTGCTGGAGAGAATTGAACTCTCGACCTCTCCCTTACCAAGGGAGTGCTCTACCTCTGAGCTACAGCAGCGCCGGTGAGGGGGCTTTTAGGCATAAACGCGAAGGCGTGCAAGAGCATTCTGGACGGTTTTTTCGCACTAAGTTAGAGAAGTCTTATGGCAGAGAAGAAATCCCCTAAAAACGACGGTTCCGCAGCATCGCGCGAAGACCGGCTGAAGGCAGCGCTCAAGGCCAACATGGCCCGGCGCAAGGCTCAGGCGAAGGCGCGGTCAGACAAGCAGGATCAGGATACGGGCAAGAGTGGAGAGTAAGAGCAGATGGATTCGATTCTGGTAACCGGCAATGGCCCGCTGAACGGGCAAATTCCGATCGCAGGGGCCAAGAACGCCTGCCTTACCCTTATGCCGGCAACCTTGCTGAGCGAGGAGCCACTGACGCTGACGAATGCGCCGCGCCTCAGCGACATCAAGACGATGACGCTGCTGCTGCAATCGCTGGGGGCCGAAGTGTCCAGCCTTCAGGACGGCCAGGTGCTGGCAATGTCCAGCCATGACCTGACCAGCCACGTCGCCGACTATGATATTGTGCGGAAAATGCGCGCGTCGAACCTGGTGCTGGGTCCGATGCTGGCGCGGCTGGGCCAGGCTGTTGTGTCACTGCCCGGCGGCTGCGCCATCGGTGCACGCCCGATGGATCTGCACATTCACGGGCTGGAAGCGCTGGGGGCGGAGATTGAACTGAAGGACGGCTATCTGCACGCCAAGGCACCCAAAGGCCTGAAAGGCGCGGTGGTGGAGCTAAGCTTTGCCTCCGTCGGGGCGACCGAGAACATCATGATGGCGGCGACACTTGCCAAGGGCACCACCGTCATCAAAAACGCCGCGCGCGAGCCGGAAATCGTCGATCTGGCCGATTGCCTGCGCAAAATGGGTGCGCAGATTGAGGGCGACGGCTCCCCCAATATCACCATCCAGGGTGTCGACCGCCTGCATGGCGCGACCCACCAGGTGGTGACCGACCGGATCGAGCTGGGCACCTATATGCTGGCCCCCGCAATCTGCGGCGGCGAGGTGGAGCTGCTGGGCGGCCGCCGCAGCCTGCTGGAAAGCTTCTGCGCCAAGCTGGAGGCCGCTGGCATTGAAATCACCGAAAACGAAAACAGCCTGACCGTCAGCCGCAAGAACGGCCGGGTGCGCGCGGTGGATGTGGTGACAGAACCTTTCCCGGGCTTTCCCACCGACCTGCAGGCGCAGATGATGGCGCTGATGTGCACGGCTGAAGGCACCTCGGTTCTGGAAGAGAAGATCTTTGAGAACCGCTTCATGCACGCGCCCGAGCTGGTGCGCATGGGCGCCGAGATCGAGGTGCACGGCGGCCACGCGACCGTCACCGGCGTCGAGAAGCTGAAGGGTGCGCCGGTGATGGCCACCGACCTGCGCGCCTCTGTCTCGCTGATTCTGGCCGGCATGGCAGCAGAAGGCGAAACCAAGGTCAGCCGGGTCTACCACCTGGACCGCGGCTATGAGCATGTGGTGCGCAAGCTGTCCGGTGTCGGCGCAAAAATCGAGCGGATCAAGGAACAGTCATGACAGATGCGAGTTTCGAGGACGGCCGCGAGGCGCCGTTGAACCTGGGCGCATTGGATGAAGAGGACCTAAAGGTGCTGTCCTCGCTGCTGCAGGACGCGGTGTTTCCGGTGACGGAAATGAGCTGGCGCGCGTCTGAACGCCGCTTTGCTCTGCTTGTTAACCGTTTTCGCTGGGAAGACAGCGACGCAGCGGAGCGCCGTGGCCGGGCTTTTGAGCGGGTGCAGTCCTTGCTGGTGGTGGACAGCGTGCTGGGGGTTTCCTCGCAAGGGGTGGACCGCAAGGACAAGGACCTGATCCTGTCGCTGCTCTCCGTCACCTTTGAACCGGGGGAAGACGGTGCCGGCCATGTGCTCCTGACCCTTGCAGGAGACGGCGCACTGCGCCTGCCGGTGGAGGCGCTGGATGTGTCGCTGCGCGATGTCACCCGGCCTTACAAGGCCCCTTCCGGCCGGGCTCCGGACCACGGCGCATGAGCCGTGCAGAACAAGCGCGGCATTTCCCAGGCTTTCACCGCTCCGCCGGCACCGCTGGAGATCCGTGCCGCCACGGTTTTTGACGTCTTCGCCATGAGCCGGATTCTGATCGCCTCGATCCGCGATCTGTGTCAGGCCGACCACGGCGGCGACTCCGCCCGGATTGCGGAATGGACCGGCAGCAAGACGCCGGAGCAGATCCGCGGATGGATCGCCGGACCCGGCCGTTACTGGCTGGCCGAACATGGCGGAGAGGCCGCTGCCGTGGGCGGGCTGTCTCCGGACGGCTCCATCTCCCTGCTTTACGTCGCCCCTGTCGCAGCCGGCCGGGGCACCGGCGCCGCCATGCTGGCACATTTGGAAGCGGAATTGCTGCGGCAAGGCCATGCTGAGGGCCGCCTTGACGCCACCCGGACAGCGCTGGACTTCTACCGCAAGCACGGCTGGGAGGCTGCGGAGGAGACCGGCGGGTGCTGCGCAACCCCCTGCATCCCGATGCGTAAAGCCCTGAGCTAGGGTCTCTGCCGCTATAGGCCGGTTTGCACCGGCCATATGCTTGCGTCCAATTGCACCGCCGGCCCGCATATTTCTTGAGGCTCTGCGCCCATGCGGATATGCGGGGGTCAAAGGAGATCCCGATGCCGCAGTTTCTGAACACCTCTGAGTCCGGTTTTGAACAGTCCTTCACTGCACTGCTGGGCGCCAAGCGCGAGGACAGCCCGGATGTGGACGCCACCGTGGCCGGGATCATTGCCGATGTCCGCGCCCGTGGCGATGCCGCGCTGGTGGAGCTGACGGCGAAGTTCGACCGGCTGGAACTGGACCCGGCGCAGCTGCGCTTTACCGAGGCGGAGGTGGATACAGCCATCGCCGAGGTTTCCGCTGAAGAACGCCAAGCGCTGGAACTGGCGGCGGAACGGATCCGTGCCTATCACAGCCGCCAGATGCCAGAAGACGCACAATGGACAGACGCCAGCGGCGCAACGCTGGGCTGGCGCTGGTCTGCGGTCTCGGCTGCCGGGCTGTATGTGCCGGGCGGGCTGGCCTCCTACCCGTCTTCGGTGCTGATGAATGCGATCCCGGCCAAAGTTGCGGGTGTGGAACGGCTGGCCATCACAGTGCCAACCCCGGACGGGCAGGTGAACCCGCTGGTGCTGCTGGCGGCGCGGCTGGCGGGTGTGGATGAGATCTACCGCGTCGGCGGCGCGCAAGCGGTGGCGGCACTGGCCTATGGCACCGAGAGCATCGCGCCGGTGGACAAGATCACCGGACCCGGCAATGCCTTTGTCGCCGCGGCCAAGCGACGGGTGTTCGGCAAGGTTGGCATCGACATGATTGCAGGCCCGTCGGAAATCCTGGTGATTGCCGACAAGGACAACAACCCGGACTGGATCGCGCTGGACCTGATGAGCCAGGCTGAACACGACGAAAGCGCCCAGTCGCTCCTGATTACCGACGACGCAGCCTTTGGCCGTGCGGTGGCTGAGGCGGTGGAGAAGCGTCTGGAAACGCTGGAGCGCCGCGCCATTGCCGGGGCCTCCTGGCGCGACTTCGGCGCGGTGATCACGGTGCGGGATCTTGATGAAGCCGCAGCGCTGTCGAACCGCATTGCGCCGGAACACCTGGAGCTGTGTGTCGCTGATCCGGTTGCTCTGAGTGAAAAGACCATCCATGCCGGGGCCATCTTCCTCGGCCAATACACGCCCGAAGCAATCGGCGACTATGTCGGCGGCCCGAACCATGTGCTGCCAACCGCGCGCTCTGCCCGGTTCTCTTCCGGCCTGTCGGTGATGGATTTCCTCAAGCGCACCACGCTGAGCCAGATGACCCCGGACTCACTGCGTGCCATCGGCCCGGCAGCCGAGGTGCTGGCAAAAAGCGAAAGCCTGGAAGCGCACGGGCTGTCCGTGACTGCCCGTCTGGACGCGCTGAACGGGTAAGGGAGCGAGGGGCGCAGCCCCTCTGCGCGTACGCGCATTCACCCCGGGATATTTGCGGCCAGATGAAGAGGGATCCGCGCCCCGGAGCCCGCCGGGGCGCTTCACCTGGCGCGGTCATCGGCGTCCCCGCCTCTACCGCTGGACCAGGGTTGCGGAGCCTAGTTAACGAACCGTAACTTCATCTGGCCGAAAATATCCCCGCCGGAGGCATCAAGTCATTTTTCCCGGAAAAATGACGCAGACATCAATAATGCGCAGTATACCCGCCATCCACGGCGAGCACCTGCCCGGTGATGTAGGACGCAGCAGGTGATGCGAGGAACAGGATTGCGGGGGCCAATTCCTCCGGTTCGCCCCAGCGGCCTAGCGCGGTAGCGTTTTTCAGCTTCTCAGCAATCGCAGGGTCTGCAGCAGCAGCCATATTGGGTGCAGTCTTGAAGAATCCCGGGGCAATTGCGTTCACTGTAATTCCCTGAGCGCCAAGCTCTGCCGCCAGTGCCCGTGTCATACCATTGATGCCGGCCTTGGCGGTGGTATAGGCAGCATCGCCCGATTGCGCGATGAGGCCCGCGATCGACGAGATATTGATGATGCGGCCCCAGCCCTTGGGCGCCATCTGCGCCGCCGCCATCTGCGACAGGCGGAAAGGCGAGACCAGATCGACCTCCCACAGCTTTTGCAGATCGGCGCGGGTGAATTCCGGCAGGCTGCGCCGGTCGCGCTGGCCCACGTTGTTGACCAGAATGTCCAGCCCGCCCTCCTGCGCGATCCCCGCCATTGCTGCAGTTGCGGCGCGTTCATCGGCGATGTCCAGCACCAGCGGGCGGACAGTACCTGGCGCCCGGGCGAGTGCATCCTCTACCCGCACCCGGCTGCGGCCATTGATCCAGACCTCGGCTCCCGCCTCTGCCAGAAGGCGGGCCGCGGCGAAGCCGAGACCGTCGGTGGAGCCGGTCACCAGCGCGCGGCGGCCCTGGAGGGAAAACTGTTCAAGGGCTGTCATTTCAGTGTCTCCTGCTGGCGGCAGGCTGGTCGCGAGGGCGTGGCCTGTCAAGCACTGCCGCAAACGGGCAGGCGTTTGACGCCCGCTGCTGCATTGCCCCAGGCGGAGCGGTGCGATACTCATGGCCGGACGCCCCTGCGCATATCAGAGACAAAGACCCATGAGCCGCATCAGCCATATCGAACTGGACGACCGCAACCTGCCGCCTCCAACGCCCGAGATCGAGCAGGAGCGCAAGGTGGCGATTTATGACCTGATCGAGGACAACAGCTTTGCCTTGCCGCAGCGGGAAGACCGCGATATTCCTGCCGGTCCCTACCACCTGGGGCTGGCGATCCGCGACAAGCGGCTGGTCTTTGATATCAACACCGAAGGCGGGGAAAAGGCGGCGGAGTTCCATCTGTCGCTGTCGCCGTTCCGGCAGGTGGTCAAGGACTACTACCAGATCTGCGAAAGCTACTTCACCGCGGTAAAGACAATGCCGCCCAGCCAGATCGAGACCATCGACATGGCGCGGCGCGGGATTCACAACGAAGGCAGCCGGGTTCTGCAGGAAAGGCTGGAAGGCAAAGCGGAAGTTGATACCGACACGGCCCGCCGCCTGTTCACCCTGATCTGCGTCCTGCACTTCGGAGGCTGACGCGTGGAGGAGCTGCCGCAGTCCGTTCTGTTCTGTTGCGACCACAATTCGGTCCGCTCTCCGATGGCGGAGGGCATCATGAAGAAATTCTATGGCACCGGCACCTATGTGCAGTCGGCCGGGGTCAAGAACGACATGGAGATCGACGGCTTCTCCATCGCGGTGTGCCAGGAGATTGATGTCGAACTGTCCCGGCACCGGTCGCGTTCCTTTGACGAGATGGAGCGCTGGGGCGACGACCTGTCGTCCTTTGATCTGGTGGTGGCATTGTCGCCTGCCAGCCAGCGCCGGGCGCTGGAGCTCACCCGTTTTTTTCACCTCGATGTCGAATATTGGCCGATAATGGACCCTACCGGGCTCGGCGAGACGCGTCAGGCCAAGCTAGATATCTACCGTCAAACACGGGATCAAATCATCCAGCACCTGAAAAACCGCTGGGGTGAACCGACGGAGAGAACATGACCGATACCATCGCGCGCTATTTCGCGGCCTTCAATGCCGGCGACACGGAGACCATGCTGGACTGCCTGGATGAGCAGATCGCCCATCACGTGAACGAGGGCCAAATCCGGGTGGGCAAGGAGAAATTCGCGGAGTTCTGCGCCCATATGGACCGCTGCTACAAAGAAGAGCTGACCGATATGGTGATCTTTTCCGCAGCGGGCGGAAGCCGCGCGGCGGCGGAATTCATCGTGAACGGCACTTACCTGCAAACGGATGAGGGCCTGCCACAGGCCAAGGGGCAGACCTACCGCCTGCCTGCGGGCTCGTTCTTTGAGCTGAAGGACGGCAAGATTTCCCGGGTCACCACATATTACAATCTGGCGGACTGGATCGCCCAGGTCTCAGCCGGATGACCATCCGGGTTGAAGCCATGACCGGCGCGGCGCTGGAGGCCGCGCTGGACGATGTGGCACGCCTGCGGATCAAGGTGTTCCGGGCCTGGCCGTACCTGTACGACGGGGATCCGGCCTATGAGCGGGAGTACCTGCAAAGCTACCGCAACAGCGCCCGCGCGGTTGTGGTCGGCGCCTTTGACGGCGAGACACTGGTGGGCGCCTCCACCGGGGCGCCCCTTAGCGACCATGCGGATGATTTTGCAGCGGCGTTTGAGGGCAGCGGGATTGACCTGAACGAGGTCTTCTATTGCGCCGAATCCGTGCTGCTGCCGGAATACCGCGGGCATGGTGTGGGCCACGGGTTCTTTGACGCGCGCGAAGCGCATGCCCGGAAGCATGGGTTCAAGAAGGCGGCCTTTTGCAGCGTTCAGCGCCCGGCAGATCATCCCATGCGGCCTGGGGATTACGCGCCGCTGGATCCGTTCTGGCGCAAGCGCGGCTATGCCCCGCTGGAGGGCGCCATCGCGCATTTTTCCTGGAAGGATGTGGATCAGCCCGGCGAAACCAGCAAGCCGCTGCAATTCTGGAGCCGGGATCTGTAAGGGGAACAGGCGCCCGCACGGGCGCCTGTCTGTTTTGGTTCAAACGCCTTCAGGCCGCGCCGCCTGCACTTCTTCCAACGCAATATTCTGCTGAGTTGCGTACAGCTTCACGGAATCGCGGGCGTCATCAAATGTGCGCTTGGCCGCTGTCACCGCCTTGCCGGCCGCAACATATTCCTTCTTGCTGAAGTCTTCCTGCTTGAACTGCTTGTAGTTCTCAGCCAGTTCCTTGAACAGTTTGGGCAGGGCGCCCTTCACGTTCTTTGCATGCGCGTCGATCTTGTAGGCCTTGGTCAGGTCGCGAATGCCCTTGTCGGCCTGGGCTTCGATTTTGGAGCGGTCTGCACCCTCCTTATTGTAGGCGGTTTTCCAAGCCTTCTTGATCGCGTCCAATTTGGCCAGCGCAGCGTTCACATCCTTGGAAATATCCAGACAGGCAGCCTCAATCTTCTTGCCGCGCACCTCAGCTGCCTTGATTTCCTTGAGGATCAGCTTGCGGGTTTCCTCGTGCTCTTTCTTGAGCTTGGCCAGATGCTGGTCGGTTTCCTCGTTGGCCTTCTCGGCCTTCAGCTGCTACGCCATCTGCTTTTGCTTGATCTTGTCCGCATTACGGGCAAGATCTGCCGCCGCGTCTTCGCGTTTTTCGATCTGCTTGGCATAGGCCAGGCACAGCTCCCGGCTGTGGGACTGCAGCTTGCCGCATTTGCCGCGTGCCTTGAGCATCGCATTGGCCAGCATGCTGAAGGCCTGAACGATTTCGCCCATGTTGTCCAGATCCGCCTTGGCCGGGTCGCCAGACGGCGGCACCCCCAGTTTCTCCAGCAGGTCCATGTATTTACCGACACCGCTGCCCTTGCAGGCCCCGGCACGGTATTCGCGCCAGAATTTGGTGCGGAAGCCTTTTTTCGGGATGTCGGCAATAACGCCCTTCAGGTTCTTGTCATCAAGCTTGGTCGCCAAGGGAGTGGTCCTTCTTTCAATAAATCAAATGATCCGCTGCCTGCGAGAATGGCTAAATTGCCGGGCAGCACCAAGGTGAAACGCAGCACGCGGCTGTTTCCGTTGCAAAAATGTGCATTTTGTTTGAGTTTTTTCCTGCGCGCCCGGCGCCGGATAGGACCAGAGGGCCGCACAGTCTTGCGCAGGGCCGATAGGGCGGGCAATCCTGCAAAATGACCGCACCGGGATGCGGCCGCTGACCGCCGGAGAAACCGCATGAAAATCGCCACCGCCGCCTATCCGCTCGACTGGCTCGACAGCTGGGCACAATATGAGGACAAGCTGGCCGCCTGGGTTGCAGAGGCCGCCGGTAATGGCGCCGAGCTGCTGGTTTTCCCCGAATACGGCGCGATGGAGCTGTCAACGCTGGATGGCGCGACGGTTGCCGGAGATCTGGAGCAGTCGATCCATTCGGTGTCAGAAAAGATGCAGGATGCGGCTGCGCTGCACCTGAAACTGGCTGCAGAACACGGTGTGCATATCCTGGGTGCCTCCGCCCCGGTGAACACCGGACTGGACCGGCCAGTAAACCGGGCGGAGCTATACACCCCCACAGGCAAGCGGGACCATCAGGACAAGCAGATCATGACCCGGTTCGAGCGCGAGGATTGGGGCATCATGGGCGGCGGGCCGCTCAAGATCTTCGACACGGCCCTGGGGAGAATCGGGGTGCTGATCTGCTATGACAGCGAGTTCCCCTTGCTGGGCCGCGCGCTGGCGGAGACAGACGTGATTCTCGTCCCCTCCTGCACCGAGGCGCTTGCCGGATACTGGCGGGTGCGCATCGGGGCAATGTCGCGGGCGCTGGAAAACCAGTGCGTGACCGCCATGGCCTCCATTGTCGGAGCCAATGAATGGTCGGAAGCCGTGGACATGAACACCGGCACCGGTGGCATTTTCGGCCCGCCGGACAAGGGCTTCCCCGGTACCGGGGTGCTGTCTGAGGGCGCGCTGAACCAGCCGGGCTGGACCTACGGCGAAGCGGACCTGGAAGCGATCGCCCATGTAAGGGCGGATGGCGGCGTGCTGAACCGGCTGCACTGGGAGGAGCAGATACCTCGCGTGAAATCGGTCACAAAGGCCGCAGTTTGCTGATTGAGCCCTTGAATTATTGGGAAAATGACCCCATTTAAGCGCACGTCCCGCAGTTTGCGGGTTAACCCAATGATGGAGACAACATGGCCAAGGAAGATACGCTCGAATTTCCCGGTGTCGTGAAGGAACTCCTGCCTAACGCGACGTTTCGGGTCGAGCTTGAGAACGGCCATGAGATCATCGCGCACACGGCAGGCAAGATGCGCAAGAACCGCATCCGTGTTCTGGCTGGCGACAAGGTCCAGGTGGAAATGACCCCCTATGACCTGACCAAGGGCCGGATCAACTACCGCTTTAAGTAAGCGTTTGATCTGGAAGAAATATCAAGGCCCGGCACTCTGCCGGGCTTTTGTTTTGAAGCGGCCTCCGGCGGAAGTACTTTTGGCAAGATGAAAGAGCTGGATGCTCTTTTCACGAGGCCGCTAATCGCCGTATTACGGGCACAAACCGTTAAGAGGGCCATACGATGGCGTTTATCCTGGGATCGGGCAGCCCGCGGCGGCTGCAATTGCTGGCGCAGCTGGGGGTGCATCCGGACGAGGTGCGCCCGCCGGAAATTGACGAGACGCCGCAGAAGGGCGAACTGCCGCGTGCCTATTGCGCACGTGTCACGCGTGAAAAGACCGAAGCCGTTCCTGCCGGACCTGATGACGTCGTTCTCTGCGCCGACACCACCGTTGCGCTTGGCCGCCGCATCCTGGGCAAGCCGCGCGATGCAGGCGAGGCGGCAGAGTTCCTGCTCGCCCTGTCCGGCCGCCGCCACCGGGTGATCACTGCCGTTGCAGTGCGCCGCGGGGACCGCGTCTGGGAAAAAGACGTGGTCAGCCAGGTGAAGATGAAAAACCTCTCAGACGAGGAACTGAACGCCTATCTCACCACCGGCGACTGGGAGGGCAAGGCCGGCGCCTATGCCATCCAGGGGCCTGCGGGCGCCTTTATTCCGTGGATCAGCGGATCCTTCACCGGGATCGTCGGGCTGCCGCTCTCTGAAACCGCAAACTTGCTGCGCGCCGCCGGCCTGCCGCTTTATCAGGAGGCCGCCGCATGAAGGGCCGCACCATCATTCTCGACCACATCCAGGACCGTGAAGCCGCAGCACTTATGGTGGACGGCAAGCTGGAGGACTTTCTGGTCGAAAGCGATGCCCCTGCCCCCGGCACCATCTACCGCGCCCGCGCCGACCGGCCGGTCAAAGGCCAGGGCGGCATGTTCCTGACCACCCCGGACGGCCCGGCCTTCCTGCGCCAGGTCAAGGGACTGGCACCGGGCCAGATGATCCTGGTGCAAGTGTCCGGCTTCGCCGAGCCGGGCAAAGCCATTCCGGTGTCTCAGAAGCTGTTGTTCAAGAGCCGCTACGCCATTGTCACACCGGAGGCGCCGGGCCTGAATATCTCACGCAGCATCCGCGACGAGAACGAGCGCGACCGGCTGCTGGAGATTGCACATGAAGAGATGGGCGACTCTGGTTACGGGCTGATCCTGCGCTCTGCCTGCGCCGCTGCAGACAGCGAGGAAATTGCCGAGGACGTGGCCGCCATGGCAGCCCTTGCTGCGCAGGTGATGCAGGACGAAGGGACCGAGCCTGAGGTTCTGGCCGAAGGTGACACCCCGCACCTGCTGGCCTGGCGGGACTGGGTAGAACCTGCGGATATCGAGCGTGACCCCGGCGGATTCGAACGATTGGGCGTACTGGATGCGCTGGACACTGCACAGGGCATCCGTGAGCCGCTGCCGGGCGGCGCCTTCCTGTTCATCGAGCCGACCCGCGCCCTGGTCGCGGTGGATGTGAACACCGGCTCCGACACGTCTCTGGCAGCAGGTGTGAAGGCCAATATGGCCGCCGCCAAGGCCCTGCCCCGCGCCTTGCGGGTGCGCGGTCTGGGCGGCCAGATCGTGCTGGATCTGGCGCCGATGCCCAAGAAGGACCGCCGCGGGTTTGAAACCGCGCTGCGGGCCGCTTTCCGGGCGGATTCCGAGGAAACCGTGCTGGCAGGGTGGACCAACCTCGGCCACTACGAATTGCAGCGCAAGCGCGGCCGCATTGCCCTGAGCGAGGTGCTGAAATGAGCTGTCCGATCTGCGGCGGGGAATCGCAAAAGAGCTACCGCCCGTTCTGCTCCAAACGCTGCGCCGATATAGACCTTGGGAAATGGCTGACCGGCGCCTATTCGGTGCCCAGCCAAAACCCGGAAGACATTGAAAACGCTTTGGAAGAAGCCGGACGCGCCTCAGCACAGAAAGAAATTCCGCAGCAAACCCGGCATTAGCGATTTTCTTTGAAAAACCCTCTGGACACCGCCGCCCCCAGAGCATAGAAGGCCCCCACCCAAGGCGAACAGCCTTCCCGTGCCCGGGTAGCTCAGGGGTAGAGCAGTGGATTGAAAATCCTCGTGTCGGTGGTTCGATTCCGCCCCCGGGCACCATTTATACCAAAGAAAAACAGTGCGTTGGCGATGTGGTCGCTGCTGCACCTCGCTGTTAGCTTGCCCGGGACTGCAAACATCATATCTGCACGCTGATGAGAATTGAATTCCGCCATTTGATGGTGTTTCGATTTGGCGCTTCACTCGACGCTGTTGATGATCAGGAGATCAAGCAGGGTTTCACCGCCAGGGTAGAACCTTACCATCAACGCCTCCCCGTTCGCGCTTCTGATACCTGGCGGCGCTCCTCCTCGGCAAAGCAAGCCAGCAGATGCAGGAAGAAGTTCGAGACGTTCGGGTGCACGCAGACAGTCAGCTCTATGCCTTGTCCGATGATCCCCTATATGAACGACACCTTACGGGAGAACCGATCCAGCTTCGGGATACCTGTCACAATGCACGAAGAGTAAATCCGTCAGGGGAAGGGGGGCCTGCGGTCAGACCCGGATTTGCGCTACAGCTCCGATACGCGGAAATTACTAAGCCTCAAGAGCGCTGTGGCCCTCGGGAAGCTGCAAGCAGACCCCAAGATTGAAGCCTTCAGGCGGGTGATCCAGAATTTTCAGCCCGCCGCCCATCAGCCGGGCCAGCTCGCGACAGATCGACAGCCCCAGGCCGGACCCGCCCGCATGCTGGGACAAGGCATTCTCCAGCTGAGTGAAACGTTCAAAAACCCTGCTGCGGTCCTGTTCAGAAATTCCGGGCCCGGTGTCCAGAACGGTTATTCTGACAGGGCATTCCGTCGTCGCGTCATATTCCAGCATGATGCAAACGCTGCCAGAAACAGAGAATTTCACCGCGTTGTCGATCAGGTTGTTCACGATCTGAGTAACCTTCGGCAAATCAATCACCAGCGTTTCTGGAATGCCATCGGCAAGCGTCACCCAAGTGCGGAGCGGCTTGCCGTAGCGGATGGCGCTGGCCTGCAGTGCCTCGCGCCACAGCCCGGCCAAGGCTGCGGTTTCCTCAGGTTTGGGCGTATATTCCACAGCATCGGATTCAATCCGCGCGGTTTCCAGCACGTTGACCAGCTGTGTCATCAGCATTTCAGCGGCCCGGTGTCCCACATCCGCCCGTTCCCGGGTTTTCCCGGATGCGCTCGCATCAGTCCTTATCAGATGCAGCAAACCGAGGATCACATTCAACGGCGTGCGGATCTCGTGGCTCATCGTGGCCAGAAAGGCAGTTCGGGCCTCAACTGCGGAATTGGCACGTTCAACCTCCGCCTCCAGCACCGCGTTCATCTTTTCGAGTTTCGCTTCGCTCTCCTTGAGTTCGGTCAGGTCGTTATGCGCACCAAGCATCCGCACCGGCTTACCCTGTTCATCCCGGATCGCCAGACCACGGCAGCGAACTGTAACCATGTGGCCTTTGGCATGGCGGTAACGCACGATCTGGTCATAAGGATGCTCCGGATCTTCAAGGTGCCTTTGAAAATTCTCAAGCGCCAGCGCCAAGTCGTCCGGGTGAATAAGATCCTGCCATTCGGATGCAAAGTGCCCTTTGGTTTCCGGATCGATGCCAAACAGGCGCCAGAATTCCGAACTCATCCATTCATGTTCGGGGTTTTCCAGATCCCAGTACCAGAGGCCGTCCAAAGAGCCGATTTGAAGAAAGTCGAAAATGGCACCATCGCTTTTGACCAGGTCGTAAAGCTCGCGTTTGAGATAATGCATTTTCACCTGTCCTTGCCGGTCTTGCACAGCCATAGACCGCCACCAAGCAATGTCAGATTTACGACCCGCGTGCCAGCGCAATCATTGGGCGACTGCCCCGCAGCGCGGACCGCTCAGGCTGCCTTTACAGACGAGCGCTTCAGCTGTTTCCAGAGCACATCCAGCGTCTGCTTGGTACTGCGCGGATCACGATACAGGCGAATTTCCAGGTCTGTGCCCAGCCTTTCATCCACAATCGCAAAACGGCCGGACGCGATTTCCTGGCGGCAGAGGCTCAGCGGCAGCCAGCCCATGCCGAAGCCTTCCTGGATCATCGCCTTGACGCTGTTGGCCAGCGCGTTCTGGTTGACAACGAACACCTTCTGATCGGGCAGCAGCTGGGTCAGAGCAAATTCCTGCACCGAGCGTAACGCTGACACCGCACCATAGGACAGCAGAGGCACCGCGTCTTTGCTGCCGGGTTTGAAAGCGAATTCCGCCGTGCTGTCCGGGGCCGTGCGGGAAACCGGCACATAGCGGTCGGTGGACAGCGTCAGGTAATCGAAATTGGCAACCTCCAAGGGCCCCAGGAAATCCATCGACGGATGCCAGTAGGTCAGGATCACATCGCAGTAGCCCTGCTGCAGCGCGCTTACGAACTGGTCGGCCGCCCAGGAAGTGGAGTTGAGGTCGGTGTCCACCCCGCCTTCGCTGGCAAGCGGCGCAATCAGGGTCTTGTAGTGAGTCATGTAGAGCGACTGCGAGGCGGCGAAGCGGATCACGTTTTCGCTTGCCGCGTCGATGGTCTGGCAACGCTCAATGGTTTCCTCGTAAGTGCGCAGCATGATGCGGGACTGCGACAGGAACACCTCGCCTGCAGGCGTCAGGGTCAACGGCAAGGTTTCGCGGTTGATCAGCCGCACGCCGATCTCGTTTTCCAGTGCCCGGATCCGGCGTGAGAAGGCCGGCTGGCTGACATTACGTTCTTCGGCCGCGCGCGAGAAGTTCTTGCACGCGACCAAAGCTTCGAAGTCCTTGAGCCAGATGATGTCCAACTGGGCGTCCCGTCTTAACCGGCAGCCACCGCATCCAGCCTGTCTTCTTCGACGGCATGGCATGCAACCATGCTGCCGTCGGGCTGGTGAATGGCCTTGGGCTTTTCACTCTTGCATCGTGCGTCCGCAAAGGCGCAGCGGCTTTGGAACGGGCAGCCTTTCGGCAGGTTGATCGGCGTTGGGATCTCGCCCTTGAGGCGGATGTGGTTCGGCCGGTCGTCCTTCAGCTGCGGCACCGCGGACAGCAAGGCCCGAGTATAGGGGTGTTTCGGGCTGGAGAACAATGTCGCGGTGTCCGCAACCTCGCAAACCGACCCAAGGTAAAGAACCGCCACCCGGGTGCCGAAATGCTCCACCACGCTCAGATCGTGGGTGATGAACAGATAGGTCAGGCCGCGGCTTTCCTTGGCCTCCAGCATCAGGTTCAGAACCTGCGCCTGGATCGACACATCCAGCGCGCTGATCGGTTCGTCGGCAATGATGAATTCTGGATCCACCGTCAGGGCGCGGGCGATGGCGATCCGCTGGCGCTGGCCGCCGGAAAACTCATGCGGGTAACGCTTGGCCCAGCTGGGATCGACGCCAACCGAAAGCATTACCTCGGTCACCTTGTCGCGCACCTCTGCCGCCGAGGCATTTGGATAGTGGTGGCGCACCGGCTCCTCCAGCGCCTGCCGAATGGTCATGCGCGGGTTGAGCGAGGCATAGGGGTTTTGGAAGATCATCTGGATCTTCTTGCGCAGGGGCTGCATGCCGGCCCGCGGCAGGTTGTCGATGCGCTGGCCGCCATAGTGGATCTCACCTGCGGATGGGGTCAGCAGGCCTGCCACCAGCCGCGCCACGGTGGATTTTCCGCAACCCGATTCACCCACGACACACAGCGCCTCGCCCTTGCGGGCCTCCAGCGAGATGTTGTTCACCGCATGGACAGAGCGGCTCTCGCGCACGATCTTGCCCTGCTTGAACTTGAGCGTTTCCAGGAAGCCCTGATCGAGGTCGAACCTTTTTTCCAGGTTCTTGATCTCCAAGAGCGGGCGGTCAGTCTTTGCGTCGCTCATGCCCGTGCCTCCTGACGGTCTTCATCACTGTTCAGGCGCTGCACCTCATGGCAAGCCACCTCCACGCCGCCGTAATGCACCGCTTCCGGCACCCTGCTGCGGCACAGGTCAGTGGCGTATTTGCAGCGCGGGTTGAAAGCGCAGCCTGCGGGAATGCTGGCCAGACCCGGCATGTTGCCCGGGATCTGCTTCAGCCGCTGGCCTGGCACCGTCTGCTGCGGCAGCGCGTTGATCAAGCCCTGGGTATAAGGGTGCTGCGGGTCGTTGATGATCTCGCGGGTGCGCCCGCTCTCGATGATCCGGCCAGCATACATCACCAGCGTCCGCTCCGTCATCTGGCTGACCACCCCCAGGTCGTGAGTGATCAGGATCAGTCCCACCTGATTCGACTGGCACAGCTCCAGCATCAGTTCCATAATGTCGGCCTGGATGGTCACGTCCAGGGCGGTGGTCGGCTCATCCGCGATGATCAGCTGCGGATCCAGCAGCAGCGCAATCGCAATGATGATCCGCTGGCGCATACCGCCGGACAACTCGTGCGGATACTGCTCCAGGCGTTCCTCGGGTGACGGAATGTAGACCTCGCGCAGTTTGACGATGGCGATCTGGCGCGCTTCCTCATGGCTCAGCTTGCGGTGCGCCATCAGGGTCTCGATCATCTGCTGACCGATGGTCAGCACTGGATTGAGCGTCACCATCGGGTCCTGAAAGATCATCGCCATCCGATTGCCGCGCAGATTGCGCAGGCGCTTGTCGTTCATCTGAACGACGTCCTCGCCCTCGAACAGGATCTTACCGGTGTCGATGTAGCCCGGGCGGCTGAGAAGGTTCATCAGCGAAAACCCGGTGATCGACTTGCCGGCGCCGCTTTCGCCGACGATGCCCAGACGCTCGCCTTTGGCAAGGTCAAAGGAAATGCCGTTAAGGGCAGTAACCGTCTGGTCGCGCATGGCGAATTTGACGGTGAGGTCGCGAACGGAAAGAAGGCTCATCGCGTTACCCCTTGTAGAGTTTCGGGTTCAGGACATCGCGCATCCAGTCGCCCAGCAGGTTGATGACAAGAACCAGCACCACCAGCACCACGCCGGGAATGGCGGTGATCCACCAGCTGCCGGAGAAGATGTAGTCGAAACCGGAAGAGATCAGCGAGCCCAGCGACGGCTGGCTCGGCGGCATGCCCAGGCCCAGGAAGCTGAGCGAGGCCTCGGAAATGATCGCATTGGCGACCTGCACGGTAGAGATCACGAAGATCGGCGACAACGAGTTCGGCAGGATGTGCCGCACCATGATCCGCATCGGGCCAAAGCCCAGAACGCGGGCGCTGTCGACATATTCCTTTTTCTTCTCAGCCAGCACGGTGGCACGCACGGTGCGGGCATACTGCGGCCACTCTGCCACCCCGATCACCGCAATCAGGAACACCACCGCATATTTGTTGAAGGTGTCGGTTCCAAACATCGCCTGCGTGACGGCCAGAAAAATGATCGCCACCATCAGGGTGGAGAATGACAGCTGAATATCCGCCAGCCGCATCAGCAGACTGTCGAGGCGGCCGCCGACATAGCCCGCAATCAGGCCGATGGAGATGCCGAGGAACGCCTGCAGGGCCACGGCGCAGATGCCGATCAGCAGCGACAAGCGGGTGCCGTAAAGGATAGTGGACCACAGGTCGCGGCCCTGGTCGTCGGTGCCCAGCACAAATTCGGGCAGCGACCCGCTGACCCAGGCCGGCGGGTACTCGGAGTTCATGATATCGATCTGTGCCGGATCGTAAGGGTCATAGGGCGCGATCAGCGGCGCGAGGAACGACGCGAGTGCGATCAGCAGGAACACGATCATGCTCACCACCGCCACCGGATTGCGGCGGAAGCTGTAGCCCATGTTGGAGTTCCAGATCTTGGACCAGCGCGAGGGTTCGGATTTCGGGTTCAGCGTTTCGGTGCTCATGCGCCCATCCTCGCAATATTCACGGTCGGGTTCACCAGCCCGTAGATCAGGTCGACGATGGTGTTGGTGACGACAAAGATGAAGCCGACAACAATCAGGTAGGCCACAATCAGCGGAGTATCGACGCGGTTCACCGCCTCAAGGAACATGAAGCCCATGCCCGGCCACTGGAACACTGTCTCAGTCAGGATGGTGTACGCCACCATGGTGCCGATCTGCACGCCGCCCACGGTGATCACCGGCAAAAGCGTGTTCTTCAGTGCGTGGACAAAGTAGATCCGCCATGGGTTGATGCCTTTGGCCTTGGCGTATTTCACATATTCGGACTGCAGCACTTCCATCATTTCAGCCCGGATCAGCCGGACAAACAGCGGCAGCATGATGGAGGCGAGCGCAATCGAGGGCAGAATGATGTGCAGCCAGCCGTCGGCGGTGGCAAAGTTGGTCTGCCAGTAGCCCCAGACCTGCACGGTATCGCCACGCCCGTAGGAGGGGAACCAGCCGTATTCTACCGAGAACACGAAGATCATCAGGATGGCAGTCAGGAACACCGGGATCGAGATGCCGACAATCGACAGGCCCATGATAACGCGGCTCAGGATGCTGTCCGGCTTGATCGCGGTATAGACGCCCAGCGGGACCGAGAAGCCGACGATGATCAGCGTTGCGCCGAACACCAGCTCCAGCGTCGCGGGCAGTTTCTTCAGGATCACGTCCAGCGCCGGCTCCTTGAAGAAATAGGAGGTGCCCAGGTCGCCCTGCAGCGCATTACCCGCAAACCGCAGGTATTGCGTTACGAAGCTGTCGTTCAGCCCCATTTCGTCGCGCAGCTGCTGGCGCACTTCTTCCGACACCGACTGCCCGACCAGCTCGCGCAGCGGGTCGCCCAGGTTGCCCTGGATGGCAAAGGCAATCAGCGAAATGACGAACATCACCGCCACCGCCTGAATCACTCGCTTGGCGAGATAGGCAAACATTGTCCTGACCTTTGTAGAGTTTGGTTACAGCGCAGGTCGCAGTGTCCGATGGAAACGCGGGTCCTGCAAGCGCAGCCTTGGCGGCCGCTTGTTGTTTGAAAGTCCCGGGCCGGCCGGGGGAGACCGGCCCGGAAGTATTCAGTGATCAGCTGCCGGTTTCGACAACCAGGTCACCGAAGTAGGGGAAGTTCAGCGCGTTCACGATGTCGGCCGAGTTCATGCCGGACTTGGAACCCCATGCCAGGTTCTGCCAGTGCAGCGGGATGAAGGCAGCTTCATCATACAGGATGCCTTCCAGCTTCTGCAGCATTTCCGCGCGTTTGGCCGGATCGGTTTCCGCGTTCGCGGCATTCATCAGCGCATCGGCTTCCTCGTTGCAGTAGTTGCCCGAGTTGTACTGGCCGTTGCCGTTGTCAGGGTTCGGGCAAGCGGTCAGGAACTGGTGGAAGTTCGCGGAGTCCTCGGTGTCCGAATGCCAGCCAATCATCATCATGTCCGCTGCGCGCTCGTCAAAGGTCGGCCAGTACTGTGCCTTGGGCATGGTCTGCAGGTCGACTTTGATGTTGATCTGCGCCAGCATCGAAGCCACCGCCTGAGCGATCTTGTCGTCGTTCACATAGCGGTTGTTCGGCGCCATCATGGTGATCGAGAAGCCGTCGGCATAACCTGCCTCAGCCATCAGCGCCTTGGCTTTTTCCAGGTCGAAACGCGGTGCCAGACCTTCGTTGTAGCCCAGGTAGCCGGCCGGGCTGGCCTGTGCGCCAACGGTGCCGAAGCCGCGCATGATGCGGTCGACGATGCCTGCATTGTTGACTGCGTAGTCGATCGCCTGGCGGACTCGGGCGTCCTTGAAGGCCTCGACACGGTTCTGGTTCATCTGGAAGGTGATGATACGGGTGCCGGGCATGGTGATCAGGTCAACGCCCTCAGCCTCTTCGACACGCTTCAGGTCGGTCGGCGGAACAGGCGCAATGAAGTCCACATCGCCGGACAGCAAGGCTGCCACGCGGGTCGGGTCTTCCTTGATCGGGGTCAGAACGATTTTATCGACGTTGCCCGCGTCTGCGTCCCAGTAGCCGTCAAAGCGGTCGAACACGACGCGCACGCCCTGCTCGCGTTCGGAAACCACAAACGGGCCGGTGCCGGAAACGTTGCGCGACGCAAAGCTGTCACCATGCTTGACGATCTCGCCCTTGTCTTTGCCGTCGTCGGTGGTACCAGTGTAGAACGCGCTGTCCATCGGGAAGATGTAGGTCGCGGTGTGCAGGACCAGCGGATAGGGCTCCGAGGTTTTGAGGTCGAAGGTCATGTCATCAATGACCTCAACATCGGTGAACTGCGCGAAGATCGCTTTGAAGTCGTCGCTTGCTTTCAACCGGTCAAAGGTCCAGTCCACATCCTTCGCGGTCAGCGCGTTGCCGCTGTGGAAGGTGACGCCGCTGCGCAGCTTGAAGCGCATGGTGGTCGCGTCGATCTGCTCCCAGCTTTCCGCCAGACGCGGTTCAAACTGCAGGTCCTTGGTCCAGCGCACCAGCGGGTCAAAGACCATGTGCGACAGCTGCAGCGTGCCGCCGGACAGCTGTTCATGCGGATCCAGCGAGACCGGGTCAGCGTCATAGGCAACGCGCACGGTGGTTTCGGCATAGGCAACCGGTGCCATCGCCACCACCGCAGCAGCCGCCAGGCTTCTGACAAATTTCGTCATTAGGCATACTCCCCTGTGATTATGCCGCAAACGCTATCCTGCGGTGCGTGAACTGTGAAATGCCGATATCGCATAGGGTATGCAGGATGCACATCGGTGCTATGCACCCTTGGAATACCCTTTTTAGATTAAGCTCTTAAGCCGGCCCGACCTTTTAAGGCACCTGCAGTTGCCTGAGCTTTCCTGCCCTATAAAATGCTCGGCCAACGGCCTCCTGCCGCCACTTCCAGGATGCTTCTCCAGTGCTGTTCGGCAGTGCAAACCGAAAAAACTCCTCCTGAAACACAGAGGATTCAAGCCTGCGCTCCGGCGAGACTCCTGAACCAGCAACAGCCATGTCCGGCGGATGGCCTCCGGTGGCAAAAAAACCTCTGTCAGCGCTCTTCCTGAGCCATGCTCCTGCGGATCCGTTCAGCGGCAAGGGCGGCACGTTTGCCGGCAAGCCCCATACCGGCCAGCGAATCCAGCGCCGCCAGCGCCGGCGCCGCGGAGGCGCCTATGTTTCCCAGGGTGTTGGCGGCCTCTTTGCGAACAAAGGCAGAAGGGCTTTGCAAAAGTATGGTCAGCTCAGGCACCGCTGGAGCAGCTGCAGCCCCAAACAGGCTCAGCGACCGGGCCGCCTGCCTCTGGCTGCTGGCGTCCGCTAGCGACAGTTCTGCCTTCAGGCTGGCCACCGTCGTGCCCGGTGGCAGGGCTGCAAGCAGCAGCCCATCCGTCAGCCGCCGGTTCAGATACTGGCTGGCCCCGGTCCAGCGCAGGATGAAAAAATATTCCTTTACTGCAGCCGGAAGAGACGCAGCGCTGTTGCCGCTGTGCCATTGTTCGACCATAGCACGTGCGTCCCGCTGCCTCCCCTGGAGCGCCAGCACCGAGGCCGCAAGCGGCATCAACTCTCTGGCTCCGGGAGTGCGTTCGAGCTCCGCCAGCAGCAATGCAGATGCCTGCGCGTAATCGGCCATTGCAAAAAACGCCGCAGCTTCGAACAAGGTATAGTGGCTGGGGTGTTTGGGATCGAGCCGCATTGCGGCACGGACAAAGGCCAGCCCCTCCTGCGGCTCACCCTCAGCGATCAGCGCCCAGCCCATGACCAGATGAGCCTCCGGATCGCTGGGCTGGAGTGCAATAGCCTTGGCAGCTTCCTGCCGGGCTTCACCGATGCCCCGGTTGCCGCCGCCTCCTTGCCCCCAATCGTTCAGGTTGAGCCTGACCATGGCCCTGATCACATGCACCAGCGGGGCTTCATGCTTGGATGTCTCTTTCAAATACTTGTAGAACAGGCCGATATGCATCTGACTGCTCTGTCCGGCAAAAGCATTCCAGTGAAGAAAGATGTGCGGACGCAGATGCGCCATTGCCAGAAAGGCCCAGGCCCGGCCATAGTCCGGATCCAGCGACACCGCCTGTTCAAAATGCGGAATGGCAGCCAGATTATCCGCCTCGTTGAACCGGGCGTAAAGCGCCCAGCCCTGCTGGAAAGCCTCACGCGCAGCTATGGTCGCGGTATCCACTTGTTCGATCCCGGTGCGCTCTTCGTTATCCAGCGGCAGATCCAGCGCCTTGGCGATATCCAGTGCTATACGGTTTTGCACCGAGAAGATGTCCTCCAAAGGACCGTCGAAACGCTCCGCCCAAACCAACTGGCCGCTGGATGTGTCGGTGAGCCGGATATTGGTCCGGAACGCGGAGCCGGTGCGGCGCAGGCTGCCGTCAACCACATAACGGACACCCATTTCCTCAGCGAATTGCGCGGGGCTGATCTGCTGGCCATGATAGGCAAAGGAACTGTTGCCGGAGATCACGAACAGGCCGGAAATCCGCGACAGGTCGGTTATCAGATCCTCGGAAAAGCCATCCGCCAGCATCGCATTACCGGTTTCGCCTGTGGAATCGGCCAGCGGCAGCACCGCAACAGAAGGAAGGTCCGGCAGCGGAAAGGCCATGCGCGCCACGACAGCCTGATCCGGGTTCGGCTGCCTGGGGGCGGTCCACCAGAGAGTGCCTGCCACTGCCACGGCCAAAATGCCCGCCCCCGCGGCCAGCCGGGCCCGCGGAACCTTGGCGCGCGCTGTCTTATGCGGCGTCTGACCGCTTACCCGAACCCGGTAGGCCTCCACCGGTTCCGGGATATTCTTGACCATCTGCGCTCCCATGGGAATGAAATCCGCAGTGATGCTCTTGCGGGCATAGCTGACGGTGGACAGGGAGGCGGTAATGCCGCCCGGCTCTGCCAGCGCCTCCAGCCGGGCGGCCACGTTGACGCCATCACCCAGTATGTCTGCGCCGTTGGAGATCACATCTCCCACATTTAGGCCGATGCGAAGCTGGACGGCACGGTCCTCAGAAACCCCCGCATTTCTTTCCTGCAGCCGGTCCTGAATGCTGAGGGCCGCACGCAGCGCATCAACAGCGCTGCGGAATTCGATCAGGAAACTGTCCCCAGCGGTATTGGCAATCCGGCCGCCGTGCTGCTCCGTCAGCGGTTCCACCACCTCGCTGCGGATGGCACGAAGCGCCGCAACCGTGCCTTCCTCATCCGCAGCAGTCAGCCGGGAATAGCCTGCCACATCTGCGGCCAGGATCGCAGCCAAGCGGCGATTTGAAGGGCTTTTCATAGGGTTGGAGTGTACCAGTTCGGCCAGCGCCTGGGAACCGGTTTCGCTGCCGCCCTAGCCTGCCAACAGCCGCAGGCCCTGGGTCACGTCCGAGCGCACTGCCAGCCGCAGGCCGGGCTCGTCGCCCGCCTTCAGCGCGGCGATAATCAGGCGGTGGTTCTGCGGCGGATCGGTGCGGCGCAACCGTCCGTAAAGCGCCCGCATTGTAGGGCCGAGCTGCAGCCAGACAGTTTCCGCCATGGCCAGCATTGCCGGCGCCTGGGCACGCAGATAGAGGGTGCGGTGGAATTCCAGGTTAGTGCGGATATAACCAACGGCGTCGCGTTTGGAGACCATCTCTGCCACGTTGGAATTTATTGTCTGCAGCCGGTCGATCAGCGCCATATGCGCGCGCGGCAAAGCACGGCTGGCCAGCTCCACCTCCAAGAGCGCGCGCAATGCAGCCAGCTCCTCAATCCGCTCGTTTGTCAGCTCCGGCGTCGTCACCCGGCCCGATGAAGACAGGAAAAGCGCGCCTTCAGCCGCCAGGCGCCGTACCGCCTCGCGCGCGGGGGTCATCGAGACACCGAATTCGCCACCGATACCACGCAAAGTCAAGGCAGCTCCCGGTGTAACTTCACCGTGCATAATACGGGTCCGGAGAGTCCGGTACACGCGGTCATGAGCTGGTGCAGAGGCGGTTTCCTGGGCAGGGCGAGCAGTCTGGTTCATCCGCTCATGTGATCACAAAATCTGGTGTGGTCAACCGGACAATTACGCGCAACTTCAGGGGCGGCCCGGCAGCCCTGCCAGACTGAGCCCCGTGCGCAGAGCCCGCTGCGGTGCCGCGGCGGAATAGGGAAAGGCCGCTGCAGCCTGATCCACCGTCAGCGGCGCACCCTTGAGGCGGCCACAGGCAGCAGCGGCCTCTTCAAAATTGCCAAGCGTAGCCAGGCTGGCGCAAAGCAGCACCAAAGCCAGCTGCGCCGCAGGTTCAATCCTCAGCGCCTCCGCCGCGGCGGCGGCGGCCTCGGTCTCCCGGCCGGCAGCGAGGTGGAGAGCAGCTTCGACGGTCAGAACCATCGGCTGAGGCAGCGGTTCGAGGCGGCGGACACTGTCCAGCACTTTCCGGGCGCTGCTGCCCTGCCCGGCGAGATGCAAAAGCCAGGCCCGCAACAGCTGACCCGGTGCATCGTTCGGAAAATCCTCTGCCAGGATCCCGGCCAATTGCAGCGCTTCGCCGTTGCGGCCAGAAAATTGTGCTGCCAGCGCCTGCAACTGCAGCACCGCTGCCTCTGGCGGCAGCCCTTCAACCAGCTTTGCTGCCCCTGACGCGCGCTCTGGCAGCCCCGCTGCCGTGCCAGTGAGCATGTCCAGATGCCAAAGCGCGGCCAACGCCTGTGCTTCCGGCCAGTCCGGTTCCATCTGCTGTGCCCGTTGCAGGACCAGCTGCGCGCCGCCGCGGTCACCCTGCTGCATCAGAATGCGGGCGTTGAACAACTGCAGCATAGCGCCATCGGCAACATCAGGACGGCTGTTGTCGGGCAGAGGCTTGCCGAAGTAGCCAATGATGCTGGCCGCAAGCTCCGGCGCAACAGCGGACACAGATCGCTGCGGCTGCGGCGGCAGAATGCTCAGAGGTTCCGCCCCTGCACTGCTGCCGCCGTCTTTCGCCTGCAGGATTTTCAGACCGGCCCCCTCCTGCAGGGTTCCGGGCAAATGGCCCGCCACTACGAAATCGGCCCCCAGCAAAACCGCCGCCTCATCTGGCAGCAAACCCTCTGCAGCCTGAGCGCTGGACGGTGCAATGATGCGGGCGCCGCTGGCTGCGGCCAGACTGCGGATCACCTCCTGTGCCAGCATCCGCGCCGTTTCCGGCTGAAGCATGTCAGACGTGAATGGCAAAATGGCGATCACCGGGCTGCCTTCAAAGGCGGATGCGGCTGGAAAACCGGGCGTGAGCACTTCAGCGGTTTTCAGACCGCCTGCCGAGTGCCAGCTCCAAATCCCGGCCACGGCGGTAGCAGCACCGATGCAGCCGGCCGCCAGCAGTACAACGGGCCGCATTCCCTTTCGGGCCGCAGGTGCCTGCGGTTTCGACGGCGGCCTGCTGCGGCGCAGGGAGGGCAGAGAGGTGAGCTCATCTCCGAGGAAGTAAACCTGAACCGGATCAGGTATGTTCTTCACCTCATGCAGACCAAAGTCCTCGAAGTCATAGGGTATGCGGTTTCGAACCTGATCATAAGCGGCAGCCGAGAGGGCCACACCGCCAGGATGCGCCAGGCTTTCCAGCCGGGCAGCAATGTTCACTTCGTCGCCGAAAACGTCTCCCTGCGCGATGAGCACTTCACCCAGATTGATGCCAATGCGCAGCTGCAGATGGCGGGTGCGGGCCGCGTCCGCCTGGATTTGCGCTGCAGCCTCCACAGCTGAAATCACGCTGGGAAACAGTGCCAAAACCCCGTCACCCATCAGCTTGATGATACGGCCGCTGTGGCTACGGATCGCCGGCGCGATCAGGGTTTGCTGCTGAGCAAGCACTTGGTTCAAAGTACCGGCCTCATCCTCGGCCATCATGCGGCTAAAGCCGGAGACATCCAGCATGAATATGGCGGCAAGGCGTCTTTGCGGCTTGTCTGACACGGGGCGGGCCTTTGGACCGGGAACTGGCAACTGCAACTGGTGCCAGCTTAGCCCGCGCACCCGCAGGGTCAAAGCCCTGATTTCATTCGCCGAAACGGTAGCGGTGCAGGCTCGTGCCGTTTTCGCGCAACCAGGTGCGCTGGTCCTGCCAGCGGCCATGAATACGCTCAACCGTGTCCCAGAAGGCCTGCGAGTGGTTCATTTCCTGCAAATGCGCCACCTCGTGTGCGGCGACGTAGCGCAGCACCGAAGGCGGCGCCAGGATAAGCCGCCAGGAATACATCAGCCCGCCGTCCGCTGTGCAGGACCCCCAACGGGAACGGGTGTCACGCAGGGTGAGGCGGTTGTAGCTCTTGCCCAGCCGGGCGGCATAAAAATCCGACGCCTCGGCCAGACGGTTGCGTGCCAGTTCCTTCAGGTAGCGCTGCAGGGGACGCCCGGGATTGGGCCCCGGCACCGCGATGCGGCCGGCCTCCAGCTGGATGCGGCGGCCCGCGGCCAGCTCTATCACCCGATCCTGGCCATCAACCGGCAGCACCGCGCCAAAGACCGCGTCCACGGCGTCCGGGTGCTTTTCCAGATTTGCCCGGATCCAATCAGCCTTTTCCTCCGCAAAAGCCAGGGCGGCACGCTCTGGCAGCCCCTTGGGCAGAGTCAGCGTCACGCGCCCGTCCAGAGAGGAGATCCGCAAGCTGATCCGCCGCGCCCGCGCAGAGCGGCGCAGTGTAAGCGGCACCGGCGGGGTCCCGGACAGATGATATTCGGCCATGCACGCGCCCTTTCCAGGCTTAGGCTTTGACAGTGCCCCCCTCATATGGCAAGGCACCGGAATCGTCGATACGACTCACCAGTAAATCAAGGGGATCCACATGCCCAAGGAAGAATGGGGTGTAAAGCGCGTCTGCCCCACCACTGGCAAGCGCTTTTATGACCTGAACAAGGACCCGATCGTCAGCCCCTACACGGGCGAGGTCGTCGAGCTGGATACCGGCAAGACCCGGATGATCGAAGCAGATGCCGAAGACGCGGCCACCCTGAAGGCCAAAGAGAACTTGGACGCCGATGACGTGGTCCTGGACGATGACGACGACGTCGATGTTGATCTGGGCGATGATGTTCTGGACGATGACGATGATGATGACAACGTCTCGTTGGACGATATCGCCGACATGTCGTCTCCAGAAGACGATTCTTAAGGCGTTTCAAGAGGTTCGGGGGCAGGATCAGCCACCCCCGGATCAGCCGCCCTGCGGGCCGGCAAAAAATTTGGGACCCGGCGCATTTTCCGCTTGCAGCCCGCGCCGACGTCCCGTAAACGACGCTCACACCGCGAGACGGGCCGGATCAAGACGGAACGGACACTGAAAGCGGTCAGGTTTGGGGCCTTAGCTCAGCTGGGAGAGCGCCTGCATGGCATGCAGGAGGTCAGCGGTTCGATCCCGCTAGGCTCCACCAAATCTTCATCGTCGCCTTGGAAAGCACTTAAAGCCTTGAAAATCAAGGTGAGTTCTGGTGTTCGAAACGCTCGTTTCAAGGGGTATCTGGGAGGCTCAGCAAAACAGGTGCGCAGAACTGCTTGTTTCTGCCTGCATGCCCCAAGCCCCATGCCGCCACGATAATGCGGCAGATGCTGCCGTCAGAGGCCGGAATGCAGATCTCGCCATAGGGATCTGGAGGCCCGTGGCGTTGAGCCGCCAGTCCCTAGCGCAAACGTTTAAAATGGGAACTTCATCTCAGGGATTACGCTGACCACTTTCGGGGCTTCATTGGAAACCGGGTTTTGAAAGAGGTCATGTTCATCGTCTTGTTTGGTCAGGCTTGCAGCCGCCAATCCTCCTCCTCGGACCGCTCTGAATCCTCCCAAGCCTGCTCAAGCGCGGCTGCGTTGGTACGGAATGCACCCAGCGCGCCCGCCATAGCCTGAGCTTCCTTTGACAGACCCTGGCTGGAGGATGTCACCTCCTCGAACAGACCTGCGTTCCGGGTGGTAGCGTCATCCAGATTCGCCATGGCCGAATTGATTTCCTGCAGGCTGCCGGATTGCTCGGATGATGCCTCGGAAATAGTCTTCATCAGGTCTGCAGCACTGGCAACGGATTCGGATATCTCCCCGATGGCAGCACGAGTCTGCTCGACAAGATCAGCACCCAATTCAACGTTTTGTCCTGCTTCATCGACCAGAGCGGCAATCTCGGTCGCTGCTTCCTTGGAACGGTGCGCCAGAGTGCGTACCTCAGAAGCAACCACTGCAAAGCCCTTGCCAACGGTCCCTGCCCTGGCGGCCTCGACCCCGGCATTCAGAGCGAGAAGATTGGTTTGCTGTGCAATGGCCTCAATCATGCCGATGATGCGAGAGATTTTCTCGGAGCTCTCCTTGATCGCCTCCATAGCACCATATGTGCGCTTTACGACTTCGATGCTGCCGGTTGCATTGCGGCGCGCAGCTTCGACTGAGGCAGATGCCTCGCCTGAGGCCTGGGCGGTACCGGTAATCGACACCGAGAGCTGGTTAACCGCAGCCGCGGTTCCGGCCAGAGTTTGCGCAGTCCGTTCGGAACGCTCCGACAGGTCGCGGGACGCAGCCGAGATTTCGCTGCTGACGCCGGCAATGGACTGACCGTTGGCACTGAGACTGCGGACGGAGATTTCCAGCTTTTCAAGCGCAGCATTGAAATCATCGCGCAGCTTGGCATACCCCTCGCCCATTTCCTCGTGAATTCTGAAAGTCAGATCGCCCTGCGACAAACGTTCGAGCCCATCACCGATGGCAGTCACGGCGACGGTCTGCTCAGTTAGCCGGGCATTTCGTTCCTCATTGGCGGCGGCCTCGACCTCAGCCTTTTCAACCAAACCGTCGCGGAACACCGCAAGGGCCGTCGCAATGCGGCGGATTTCGTCGCTGGATCGCTCGTAGCCCTTTACCGGGCGCAGATTTCCTGCAGCCAGGCGTTCGGTGGTGCCGCTAATGTCAGCCAAAGGACGCAAAATCAGGATTCTGGTGAGGATCAAAGCCACTACAAAAACCCCAGCGGAGACTGCCGCCAAAATTTGCAGCTGGCGCTGAGCCTCTCGCACATCGGCTGCCAGCCCGTTAGCGATCGAAGCGATTTCCAGCTGGCTTGCATTGCCAAGCGCAGTTGCACGGCGGGCAAATTGCAAAACCGCCTCTACCGTGGCCTCGGACGCTCTGGCTGCTTCGGCCGCTGCCTCCAGTGAAGCGACTTTGAACGCCGGCAGCCCCTGAGCAGGATCGGCTAGCGCGATCATGCCCTCAAGAGCTTCAGAAAACACCCCATCGCCAAACCCGGTGTAGCCCTGCAGTGCCGTTGCTGCGTCCTGCAGAGGTGCCACTGCAGCATTGGCAGCCTCGATACTCTGAGACGCCGCCATATCCAGCGCCGCAACTTGGAAAGCGCTTGTCCAGCCATTGATCTCCAGAAGCTTCAGGAGCACTTCAACCTGATTGTCCAGCAAGCTTTGAATGGCAGTCCTGTTGTCGGCACTGGCCTGCGTAGCAGCCACTGATAAAGTAAAGACCATGCGTTCCATCGCCTGCGTCAGCGGACGGACACTGGCGTTGCGGGCGCTCAGCACCTGCTTGCGGCTTTCCTTCAACTCTTTACGGCTGGCTGTCAGAGTATAGCGGAACAGCTCAACACCTTCGCTCACCTTTTTGGCGCGGAATGCATCGAGCCCCAGTTCCTCAAGCCGGCCAAGCACTGGCTCAAGGCGTTCCAAAGCGTCAGTTGCCATTTTCTTGAGCGCGCGCTTGGTCGGCACATCGCGCACATGTCCCAAAGCCAGAGCTGCACCGGACAGAATGCTGATATCGGCGCGCGCTTCCAGCAGTGTCTGCAGGCTGCCGAATTGCTGATCCACCAGGTTATTCAGAACCTCGTCCACCTGTATGATGGTCTCTTCACCACCGTCCATCAGGCTGTCACGCGCCTCTGCCGCCACCTGCACGAGCCTCTCCTGAACAGCCTGGCTGAGGCTTTGCAGATCGGCGGTCTGAGTGTCGATCCATGCCTGGTTCCGGAAGGCTGCCTGGCGGGAGGCTATCAGATTGTTCAGCCGGTCCGAGGCTTCAGCCGCTTCAGGTGCAAATTGCGCCCGCTCCGCTGCCGGAAGTTCCGAGACACTCCCCTCAAGCGTTGACACTGCCGCCGCAGCAGCAGCCTCCGCCGTGGAAAGTTCCTCAACAGAGCCGGCCTGCAGGACGCCAATCATGGCATTTTTGGCCTGACTTGCGGCATCGACCATATGGGTGCTGAGTTCCAGCTGCGGCACCTTCTCGCCAGTCAATACCTCCATCTGGCGGCCTGTCTGGGCAAAAACCAACGTAACAAGAATGCCTCCGACCGCTGCAGTCCCGCCCATCGCCATCAGGATTAGCGTGATCTTGGCACCAATGCTTGAAAACGGCCGAAAACTGCGCTTCGCCAAGAGGTCTTTCTTCGAACTCATTCTGTCACCCAAGTCTTCCGCCCGTATTCTGCGCCCCGGGCAATTCATATGGCACACCCCCTGCTGGTTGGCAGGAAGCCCGCATCTCCCTTACAGGAACGACGTAAGACGTAAAAAAAGGATGATGGCGCTGCGGAAAGTGCTGCAGATTTTAGCAATCCGCCTCGCCGCACAAGAAACCCCCACGCGATGCATGGGGGCGAAGCGGCATCAAACCGCGGCGTGCGTTACCGCAATCGGTTTCAGAAGAACTTATTCCGGCACTCCAGCCTGCCGCAGAGCATATGCCCACTCCTGACCAGCCGGGCTCATTGCGGCCGGGTTGTCGCGCTGGAACTGCGACAGGCAGAACTCCGGAGCTGCCTCGAGCAGTTTTTGAACTGTGTTGCGGGCTTCTTGGTCCTGGCCAGACAACTGCAGGGCAATGGCCTTGGAACGCAGCGGCACGGGAAAAGCCCCCTTGGCCTGCAGCGAGCGGTCAGCCAATTCAATAGCACGGCCATATTTGCGCGCAGACAAGTTCGCCAGGGCTGACAACGCATCAAAATAATAGCATTGCGGCCCCAAAGGCGTCAGCCGCCGGGCAGCATCAGTCATCTGAACGGCCTCGTCGGCCATATCCTGATAGGCCATCGTAGCCCCCTTAAGGAGCAACGCCAGAGCCTCGTTCGGATTGTCGCGCAGCGCAAGATCATAGGCGTCCAGAGCTTGATCAAACCTGAAGGTCAGATGGCTGCAGATCAGCCCTTTAAGCGTATGAGCCAGGGAAAAGCCCGGCGCCGCTTCGATCGCAGTCTCGGCCAGCTGGCTCGCCAGACGGCTGTCTGCCACACGGTCATGCGACAATCCACGCTCAACCCTCATTACATGCCAGAAGCCCATCCAGGTAAGGGGCAGCGCGTGGCCGGGCTCCCGCTCTTTTAAGTGCGACAGGATACTGTAAGCCTGCTGAAACTTGTTCATGTCCATTTCCTGCATCAAGGAAATGGCTGCCATCAGCAAAGTGTGACTTTCCAGGTCCTGCAGCGGCTTGAATTCTGCCAGCCTCACAGCCTCTCCGGCAGCAGTTTGACCAATCTGCAAGGTGGCATTTCGAAGGACCGAACTCCGGCCTTCCATCAAATTGTTCAACGACCCTTTGAAACTGCGCGACCAGATCACCTTTTCCCGCAAGGCATCGTGCAGGTCTATCTCGGCTTGAAACCGGCCGCCGCCGCAGGTGACGGCCCCCGACACCAAATAGTCTGCTCCAGCCACTGATGAAACTTCAGCCGGCCGCACGGTTTCAGGATCAAACTGGCGCGACGCCAGATATGAGGTAACTGAAAACGCCCAACTGCGCGACAGACAGCGTGATAGCTCCTCTGACACCAGCGAACCTAATGGTGCAGATGACTCACCCGGATACCGGTGCGCAAAGGGCAATACGGCAATCGACGGTAGCAGCCCATCCAGAATGACCCTGCCCGGCGGGGCGCCTGTCGGCCCTGAGGGCGCTGCAGGCTTGCGGGCAAGTTCCGCCCGCGTCTCTTGCAGCCAGGCGTTGAAAACGGATTCATGCGGCAACTCAAAGCCTTCCATGAACTCCGCTCCACCACCGACAGTGTCCAGTTCAAGGCGCGTCAGATCCAAGATCACCCTTTCCCGGTTGGCATAAAGCAGCTTGGCCGCTTCCGGCCCCAAATGCCGCCGCAACGTCGACAAAGCAGTGCGAAGGCTAGCCTTGGCCTGTTCCGGCTGCGCCAGGCACCACAAAGTCTTTTCGAGAAAGGCCCGCGTCCGGATCCCGCCCTCGGCGGTGGACAGCAAAGCCACAAGAGCTTGATGTTTGGCACCGAGCTGCACGCCAGTACCGTCCGCATGGAAGACGCCAAAAGCACCGAACCGGCGAATTTTCAGTAGAACAGTCATACGCACCCCCACTCAACGCGTGATACCTTCGGTATTAAAGTACCGTTATGGTGCACACCTTTAGGTTGTTTTGCAATTACTGATTGCATTGCTGAGACAACTTAGTCACCCCGCATCCGTACAAGCGCGTTGAAGAACTCAACTTTCCATTTTTTTATCAAGTAAATAGCAGGTCGCGACCCTGAACTTTCACAGCAAACGAAAAAGTCGCCAGACGGCCAGTCAAAACTCACATTCGCCACGAAAAACACTCAAAAGGTGTATTTTTGACTCTTCCTGGTCGCCGCCCATCTGCTTGGGATCAGGATAACCCCAAGCTAGAGCAAGTACAGCGCAGGGCCGCGCAGAACCGGGCTGCGGCCGGCGACAGCTGGTGCTCCAGCCGGACACACAGCCCCACCGGCCCAAGGGTGCCACCGGTGTCCATCGGCAGGGCCGCCATCGTGCCTGCCGCAAGATCCGGACGCACCACGCCCTGACTGATGATCCAGATCGCCTGATGCTCCAGCACAAAACGCCTTCCGAAAGCTGAAGACACCGTTTCCACCGGAAAACGCGGCAGCGTCAGTCCCTGCTCCAGAAACATCCGTTCCACCAGCGGCCGGATAACTGAACCCTCAGAGGGTATCAGAACCGGATAATCCTCGAAGGCTGTGGGTGGCAGACGGCTGAGGCCGGCAAGAGGGTGATCCCGCTCAGTAACTGCAATCACACGCTCGCGGTAAAGAGGGTCGAACCCGATCCCTGCCATAGTTTCCGGAGCTGGCATCCGGCCCACCACCAGATCCAGTGAGCCCCTCCGCAACTGGTCGATCAAGTACTGGTTATCTCCAGACACTACCATGAAACGCCCAGGTGCGCCGCCGCCGCGCAGCGTGTACAGCGTATCTGGCACCAGATCCGCCGCCGCCGTTGGCAGGGCGCCGATGGCGACCAGCGGCCCCTCAGCCTCATCCAGCCCTTGCAACAGCGCCACTCCGTCACGGGCAAGTGCGAGGCTGCGGCCTGCATGATCGCGGAACAGCTCGCCATAGCTGCTGAGCCGGATGCCTCGGCCGTGTTTCTCTACCAGAGGTTTGCCGCAGACCGCTTCCAGCTCCCTCAGAGCCCGTGTAACAGCCGGCTGTGTCATACCCAGCGCCTCAGCCGCCTGTGTAACGCTCATCTTGCGAGCCACTTCGACGAAGACTTCCAGATGGCGCAATTTGAGGGATGAGGAAAGGCGCATACCAATTTTGCTATCATTTGATGACTGATTGAGGATTATACAGACCACTTGCGGTATGCGATACTGTTTCGGAAAAGGGAGGCCGGAATGACGCAAGACCGTTACACCCGCGGTATGCAGGTGCGGCGCCAAGTACTAGGCGACGCCCACGTGAACCGGGCGGAGGATACCAAGACCGCACTGGACCAGCCCTTTCAGGAACTGATCACTGAGGCCGCTTGGGGCACGGTCTGGGCCTCGGACCGGATCAGCTTGCGGGAACGCTCGATGCTGACGCTGGCGCTGCTGGCGGCAACAGGCAATTTTGACGAGATCCCAATGCATATCCGCGCCACTGCCCGCACCGGCGCCAGCCGGGAGGATGTGCTGGAGGCCTTCCAGCATGTTGCGATCTATGCCGGGGCACCGCGGGCCAACCACGCGCTGAAACTGGCTAAACAGATCTATGCCGAAATGGAGCGCGAGGGAGGGGAACCCGCATGATCAAGCCACCACTGCAAGGGGATTTCTACCAAAGGGACCGCCGCTGGCACCCGCCTGCCCTGTCGCAGGAATATAAAACCTCTGTCACCCGCTCACCGCAGTTTCCGCTGATCAGCCTGGAAAACACTGTCAGCGAGATCACTGGCCCGGCATTCGGACACAACGACATCAATGCCACGGACAACGACCTTCTAAGCAACTTCGCTCAACCTGGCGGCAGCCCCATTGGCGAGCGTATCATCGTGCATGGCCGGGTGCTGGATGAAAACGCCCGCCCCGTGCCGAACACGCTGGTGGAGATCTGGCAGGCCAATGCCTCCGGCCGTTACCGGCACAAGAAGGACACCTACCTTGGTGCTCTGGACCCGAACTTCGGCGGTTGCGGGCGGACGTTGACGGATGAAAATGGCTGCTACCATTTCCGCACAGTGAAACCCGGCGCCTACCCCTGGCGCAACCGGGTGAACGACTGGCGGCCCGCGCATATCCATGTCTCGGTCTTTGGCACCGGTTTTGCCCAGCGCCTGATCACCCAGCTCTATTTCGAAGGCGATCCGCTGATTGCCCGCTGCCCTATTGTGAACACCATCCCGGACCCGGAGGCGGTGGAGATGCTGGTAGCCCGGCTCGACATCAACGCCACCATTCCGCTGGACACCATCGCCTACCGTTTTGACATCGTGCTGCGCGGGCGGCGGTCCACCATGTTTGAGAACCGCATGGAGGGGAACTGATGCGCCAGAAGCTAGTGTACCTGAAGGAAACCCCGTCGCAGACCGCTGGACCTTATGTCCACATCGGCCTGGCTCCCGGTGCCGCAGGGTTTGAGATCTACGAGCAGGAGCTTGGGTGGGACATTGCCGGGCCCAACGCCAGGGGCGAGCGCATCCGGGTGGAGGGTGTGGTGACCGACGGCACCGGCTCGCCGGTCAAAGATGTGCTCCTGGAGGCCTGGCAGGCAAATTCGGACGGCATCTATGCCCATCCGGAACACACGGGCGAGGTGGAAGACGGTTTTCGCGGTTGGGGCCGGGTGATCACCGATTTCGAGACCGGCGAATGGGGTTTGGACACCGTGAAGCCCGGGCCGGTGATGGGCCGGGGCGACCAGATGATGGCACCGCATATCAACCTGTGGATCGTGGCGCGCGGCATCAATGTCGGGCTGAACACGCGGATCTACTTCGATGATGAGGCTGCGGCCAACGCCGCCGACCCGGTGCTGAACGTGATAGAGTGGGAGCGCCGCCGCGCCACCCTGATCGCCAGGCGCGCGCTGCGGGACGGTCTGGCCGTCTACCGCTTCGACATCCGCCTGCAGGGCGAAGATGAAACCGTGTTTTTCGACATCTGAAAGGGAATTCCATGAGCAAACCCTGCATCATCTGCGTTGCAATCACCGGCTCTGTCTCGACCAAGGAAAACAACCCGGCGGTGCCCGTAACAATTGCGGAACAGATCGAAAGCACCCAGGAGGCGTTTGAGGCCGGCGCCTCGATCGCTCATTGTCATGTGAGAAACGACGATCAATCGCCAACTTCCGATCCGGAGAAGTTCGCGCGGCTGATGGAAGGCTTACAGAAACACTGCCCTGGCATGATCATCCAGCTGTCGACCGGTGGGCGCTCCGGCGCGGGGCGGGAGCGTGGCGGCATGCTGCCCCTTCGGCCTGACATGGCGTCGCTGTCGGTGGGGTCCAACAACTTCCCAACAAGAGTCTATGAAAACGCCCCCGATCTGGTGGACTGGCTTGCATCAGAGATGCGCGCTCACGAGGTCAAACCGGAGATAGAAGCCTTTGACCTGTCGCATATCCACCAAGCGGTGAAGATGAACCGTGAGGGCCGCATTCCCGGCACACTCTATGTTCAGTTCGTCATGGGGGTGAAGAACGCTATGCCGGTCGACAAGGATGTGTTCGACTACTACGTCAAGACCATGCAGCGGCTGGCGCCGGAGGCCCAGTGGTGCGGTGCCGGTGTCGGGCCGGGGCAGATCCTGGTCAACGAATGGTCCATCGCCGCAGGCGGCCACACCCGCACCGGGCTGGAGGACAACATGCGGCTGAACCGCGAAACGCTGGCGCCCTCCAACGCGGCACTGGTGAAACGGGCGGTGGAGCTTTGCGAAAAATATGACCGCCCCGTCGCCACCTGGCGGCAAGCCCGCGAGATCCTGGAGCTGCGCCCCGGCTGAGGCTGCCCGCTTCGGGCCGCAGGTCCGAAACCGTACCCAAGGCCGCTAGGCGGCCCGGCAGGGCAGCCGCGGGCACGGGAGCCTCTGCCCTTTGCCGATCACCCTTCTCCGGACAAATCCCTGAGGATCGGGCAGTCCGGACGACTGTCGCCGGCGCAGCCTTTGACCAGTTCTCCCAGCGTGTCATGCATCGCCTGAAGGTCGGCGATTTTGGCCTCGATTTTGGCCAGATGCTCCAACGCAAGCTGTTTCACATCGGCGCTGGCGCGGCTTTCGTCCTCGTAAAGCGCCATCAGGGTGCGGCAGTCCTCGATGGTAAAACCCAGCGCCCGGGCGCGGCCCAGAAACGCCAGCTTGTGCAGGTCGGTCTCGGCAAAGCAGCGGTAGCCGTTGGCGCTGCGGTGCGGCTTGATCAGGCCGATGTCCTCGTAATAGCGGATCGTCTTGGCCGGAAGCCCTGAGCGGCTGGAAACATCCCCGATATTCATGCGCGCGCCTCCTGCTTGGTGTCTGCCTTAGGTGTCGGTACCGCCTGCTCTTCATCTATGGCAGGTTTCAGGCGGCGCAAGCGCAGCGCGTTCGACAGCACAAAAACACTCGACAGCGCCATGGCGCCTGCCGCCAGCGCAGGAGACAGCAGCGGGCCGCCAAAGGGGTAGAGCAGGCCCGCCGCCACCGGGATAAGCAGCACGTTATAGCCGAAGGCCCAGCCCAGGTTCTGGCGGATGTTGCGCATGGTGGCGCGGCTGACGGTCAGCGCGTTGACCACCCCGCGCAGGTCGCCGGAGACCAACACCACATCCGCGGCCTCGATCGCCACGTCGGTGCCGGTGCCAATGGCGATGCCCGCATCCGCCGCCGCCAGCGCCGGAGCGTCATTGATGCCATCGCCGACGAATGCCAGGGTGCCGTGTTCCACCTGCAGCTCCTGCAGCGCCTTTACTTTATCCGCAGGCAGGCATTCCGCCTTCACCGCATCAATGCCCAGTCGTGCAGCAATCGCCCGTGCCGTGCCGGCCGCATCGCCGGTGATCATGGCCACCTTCAAGCCCTGATCGTGGAATGCCTTGATCGCCGCCGGGGTGCCCGGCTTGACCGGATCCGCCACTGCAATCACCGCAGCGGCCTTTCCGTCAATGGCAGCATAGAGCGGGGTTTCTCCCCGCTCAGCCAGCCGCGCGCCTTCTGCCTCCAGCGCGCCAAGAGCAATGCCTTCGCGTGCCATCAGACGGGAAGCACCGCCCAGTACCACTCGGCCTTCGACCTCTGCCCGCAGGCCGTAGCCGGGGATCGCCTCAAAGCTTGACGCCTTCGGCAGCCCCTTGCCTGCCGCCGCCGTGATGGCCCGGGCAATCGGGTGTTCGGACTGCGCCTCGGCGGCGCCGGTCAGTCGCAGCACCTCCTCGCGGGTGAAGCCGTCGGCGCAGATCAATTCGGTCAGCTCCGGGCGGCCCTGTGTCAGGGTGCCGGTCTTGTCGAGCGCCACCACCTTGATCTCCTGCAGCCGCTGCAGCGCGTCGCCTTTGCGGAACAGCACCCCCATCTGGGCGGCGCGGCCGATACCCACCATGATTGAGGTCGGCGTGGCCAGCCCCATCGCGCAGGGGCAGGCGATGATCAGCACGGAAACGCCGGCCACTAGCGCCAGCGGCAGCGACGGCGCCGGGCCAAACAGCGACCAGGCCAGCACCGTCAGCGCCGCAACCGCGATTACCGCAGGTACGAACCAGAGGGTTATCCGGTCGACCAGCCCCTGCACCGGCAATTTGGCGCCCTGCGCCTGCTCCACCATGCGGATGATCTGCGCCAGCACGGTGTCGCGCCCCACACGGGTTGCGCGGAATTCAAGCGCGGCGTTACCATTTATGGTGCCTGCCGTCACCTCATCGCCGCGGGACTTGGCAACCGGTACCGGCTCGCCGGAAATCATGCTCTCGTCAACATAGGAACTACCTGAGGTGATCTCGCCGTCCACCGCGATCCGCTCGCCTGGACGGACCCAGATCAGGTCGCCGGTTCCAATCTCCTCCACCGGGGTTTCGATAGCATCGCCGCCGGAGACCACCATGGCGGTTTTGGGCTGCAATCCCGCAAGCTTGCGGATCGCTGCACCGGTGCGGCCCTTGGCCCGGGCCTCCAGGAAGCGGCCGGTGAGGATCAGTACCACGATGACCGCCGCGGCCTCGTAATAGACATTGGCGGTGCCTGCGGGCAGAAGCCGGGGTGCGAACGTGGAAATTACCGAGAAGCCGTAGGCCGCAGCAGTGCCCAGAGCAACCAGCGCGTTCATGTCGGGTGCGCCCCGGAACAGAGCCGGGAAGCCCTTGACGTAGAACTGCCGCCCCGGCCCCGCCAGCACCGCGGTGGTCAGGGCAAACTGCAGCAAGTAACTGTTCTGCATGCCGATATTCGCCGCCACCCAGTGATGCAGCGCCGGAACCATGTGGCCGCCCATCTCGATCAGGAACACCGGCAGGGTCAGCAGCGCGGCGATCAGTACCTGGCGGCCTAGTGCGGAAATTTCATCCGCCTTGCGCTGGCTGGCCTGTTCCGCCTCATCCTCCGCCGCGCCGCTGAGACGGGCCGGATATCCGGCCTCCGTCACCGTGCGGGCCAGATCCGCAGCGCGGGCGGCACCGGTCAGATAGCGGACCTGCGCGGTCTCGTTTGCAAGATTGACGCTGGCCGACAGCACCCCTGGCACCGCCAGCAGTGCCCGTTCCACCCGGCCCACGCAGGAAGCGCAGCTCATGCCGCTGATCACCAATGCAGCCTGCGATTCCGCAGCCGGATAACCGGCAGCGGCCAGGGCGCCGGTCAGGTCGGTCAGCGTCATGCCCTGAGCGGCTTCCACCTGGCCGGTAGCGTTGGCTAGATTGACGGAGGCCGACTGGACCCCCTCCACTGCCGCCAGCGCGCGTTCTGCCCGCCCGGCGCAGCCCGCACAGCTGAGGTTGGTGATATGCAGGGAAATTCGGGTTGTGTCTGACATAGGGATTCCGCCGGTTTTGCGCCTTTGACAGTGGATATGAGGGTTCCAGTCAGGGGAAGGTCAAGAGGTGCACCCGAAATTCCTTCCCAAAACTGGAACCCTGATGGCAAACCGCTGCAAACCGTAGGTTTTCCAACAAGCCTGAATGGCGCGGACCGTCGGCCATCTGCCGCTTTCGGGGCAAAGCCCGGCGGACCTCCCCTGTTAGGGTGCCGAGGCAATGCTTGCGCGTGCCGGTGCGCAAATGTAACGCTGGGTCATTCCGGCCTGCGGCGCAGCCGTCGGCACAGCATTCACCCCGGACCCGCCAATTGGCGGCCCGGTCCCGAAGAATAGAACGAAGGACCAGTCACATGATCAAGACCCGCGCTGCCGTTGCGGTTGCCCCCGGCAAACCGCTGGAAATCATGGAAGTGAACCTCGAAGGCCCCAAAGCGGGCGAGGTTCTGGTGGAAATCAAGGCAACCGGCCTGTGCCACACCGACGAATTCACCCGCTCCGGCGATGACCCGGAAGGCATCTTCCCGGCGATCCTGGGCCATGAGGGCGCGGGCGTCGTGATCGAGGTCGGCGAAGGCGTGACCAGCCTGAAGCCCGGCGACCATGTGATCCCGCTTTACACCCCTGAGTGCCGTGAATGCGAGTATTGCCTGAACCCCAAGACCAACCTGTGCCAGGCGATCCGCTCCACCCAAGGCCAGGGCCTGCTCCCAGACGGTTCCACCCGTTTCAGCATGCAGGACGGCACCCCGATCCACCACTACATGGGCTGCTCGACCTTTGCCAACCACACCGTGGTGCCGGAAATCGCGCTGGCGAAAATCCGTGAGGACGCGCCCTTTGACAAGGTCTGCTACATCGGCTGCGGCGTCACCACCGGCATCGGTGCTGTGATCAACACCGCCAAGGTGGAAATCGGCTCGCGCGCAGTGGTCTTCGGCCTCGGCGGCATCGGCCTGAACGTGATCCAGGGCCTGCGGCTGGCCGGTGCTGACCAGATTGTCGGCGTCGACCTGAACCCCGGCAAAGTTGAAATGGCCGAGAAGTTCGGCATGACCGATTTCGTGAACCCGGCCGAGGTCGAGGGCGATCTGGTGGCACATCTGGTCGAGCTGACCGGCGGCGGCGCCGACTATACCTTTGACGCCACCGGCAATGTGAACGTTATGCGCACCGCACTGGAATGCGCACACAAAGGCTGGGGTGAATCTATCATCATCGGCGTGGCGCCTGCCGGTGCAGAGATTTCCACCCGCCCGTTCCAACTGGTCACCGGCCGCAGCTGGCGCGGCACCGCGTTCGGCGGCGCATCCGGCCGCACCGACGTGCCCAAGATCGTCGACTGGTACATGGACGGCAAGATCGAGATCGACCCGATGATCACCCACAAGCTGACGCTGGACCAGATCAACGAAGGCTTCGAGCTGATGCACGAAGGCAAGTCGATCCGTGCCGTGGTCGAATTCTGATCCCGGGATTCATGTGAAACAGATGAAACGCAGGCCTCTGGGCCTGCGTTGTCGCGCATAGGTTGTCAGCTGACAATCAGCTTTCGGTGGTCGCTTCCACTGCGTCCAGCCGGACATCATAGCCCCAAAGCGTGCGCAGGTGTTTCAGCACCTCTTCCTGGTCGTCCTCGTCCAGGTGGATGCCATCGCGCACGGTGTGGGTCAGCTTCAGCTCCCGGTCGCCGCGCAGGTCGGCATCGGTCACTTGAATATCCGGCTCCAGATAGGCGAGGTCATACTGCTTGGCCAGATCGCGGCGGATCGCCTTGTAGCCGGCCCGATTGTGGATCTGGCTGACGACCAGATTGGGAAGCTCCGCATCATTGGTCAGGGTGAACAATTTGAACTTGCGGATCAGATGCGGCGACAGGAACTGCTGGATGAAGCTTTCGTCGCGGTAGTTCGCCCAAGCGTCCCGCAGCACTCCGCGCCAGTCCGGGTTTCCGGCAAAGTCAGGGAACCATTCGCGATCCTCTTCGGTCGGATCCTGACAGATGCGGCGGATGTCCTGCATCATCGCAAAGCCCAGCGCATAAGGGTTGATGCCGGAATAACGCGGATCGTCATATTCCGGCTGCATCACCACATTAGTGTGGCTGTGCAGCATTTCCATATAGGCGCCCTGAGTGATCTGGCCCTGCTCATGCAGCTTGTTGATAATGTAGTAATGCACGAAGGTCGCGCACCCCTCGTTCATGACCTTAGTCTGTTTCTGCGGATACAGATACTGCGCCAGCATCCGCACGATGCGCAGGATCTCGCATTGCCATGGTTCCAGCACCGGGCTGTGCTTTTCCAGGAAATACAGGATATTTTCCTGCGGCAGATTCATCATCTTGCGCCGCGCGTTGTAATCGGCGTCCTCGACAAGCTCCAGCTTGTCCCGGCCAAGGGTTGAGTCAGTCCAGATATCCAGCACGCTCTGGCCGCTTTCGTAGCCCTCGCGCACCTTCTGCATCGCCACCAGTTCTTCGTTAGTGGGCTTGGGCGGACGGCCGTAGCGGAACACACCCTGCGACTGCATCGCATGGGCGGCGTCCAGCACTTCTTCTACAGCCATCGGGCCATAGCGCTCCTCGCAAGCCGCGATGTAGTTTTTTGCGAACGCCAGGTAGTCGTGGATACCCGCGGCATCGGTCCATTGCTGAAAGAGATAGTTGTTTTTGAAGAAATGGTTATGCCCAAAGGCCGCATGCGCCATCACCAGCGTCTGCATCGCCATGGTGTTTTCTTCCATGTTGTAGCTGATGCAGGGGTTGGAGTTGATGACGATTTCATAAGCCAGCCCCTGACGACCGGTGCGGTAGAGCGCCTCATCGCGGGCGAAATGCTTACCGAAGGACCAGTGCTGATACATCAGCGGCAGGCCAACGCAAGAATAGGCGTCCAGCATCTGCTCGGCTGAGATGATCTCGATCTGATTGGGGTAGACGTCCAATCCAAGGTCTTTGAGCGCGATCTGCTCAATCGCGTCGCGCGCCTTTTCCATCAGCTCGAAGGTCCATTCCGGCCCGTCAAACAGCGGCTCGCGCGCCTTTTCAGCTGCCTGCATGCTGCATCCCTTTCACCTTGGGGAGGAAGAACTCCCGGAAAATCGGATAGATGTGACCGGGCTGGGAAACCCGCTGCATTTCGAAATGCTGCGCCTGCGCCTTCACCTCGCGGTAGTTCTGCCACAGGTCTTCGCCTGCTTCCGGGTTGTTCAGCAGCATCTCCGCAGCCTCATCAACGATTTCCACATAGGCATAAAACTGGCTGACCGGCAGCAGATCGTTCAGCAGCAGGTTCTTGCAGCGCACCGAGTCATTGCCGAAGTTTTCACCGTCAGACGCCTGGGCACCATAGATGTTCCACTCATCTGGCGGATAGCGTTCCTCAATGATCTCTTTCATCTTCTCCAGCGCGGTCGACACGATGGTACCGCCGGTCTCCCGGGCATAGAAGAAGGTTTCCTCATCCACTTCCTGCGCGTGGTGGGTATGGCGCACGAACACCAGTTCGGTATGCTCATAGCAGCGCTCAAGGAACAGATGCAGCAGCAGGAAAAAGCGTTTTGCCAGATCCTTCTCGCGCTCCTGCATGGAGCCCGACACGTCCATCAGGCAGAACACAACGGCGCGTGAGTTGCGGATCTTCTCAGGCACAAAGGTATCGTAGCGCAGATCCAGCGGGTCGATGTAGCCGACCACTTTGCGCTTGCGGATGATGCCCTCCAGCCGCTTTTTCAGCGCCTCCAGGAAATCCTCCTGCGGTGGGGTGCGCTCATCCAGCGCCTCCAGCTCAGCGATCTGTTCTTCCAATTCGCGCTGGGATTTGGTGGTGGGGCGCTGCAGGGCGATACGGCGGCCCAGCGAATTGCGCATGGTGCGCACCAGGTTCAGGTTGTTTGGCGTGCCCGCAGTGGTCAGACCGGCGCGGCGGGTGCCAATGGTTTCGGTTTCCACCGTGGCCTTTTCTACCAGATCCGGAAGTTCAAGCCCCTCAAACAGGATTTCCAGGTATTCCTCCTGGGTCAGGGTGAAGGAAAACTCGTCCTCACCATCACCGTCCTCAGACGCTTGGCGGCCGCCCTGCCCGGCACCGCCCTGCGGCCGTTTGATGGTGTCGCCGACAACAAAATCCTTGTTGCCCGGCAGCACGTGGCGGCGCATGCCGCCCTTGGAGGAATGAAAGAACCGCGGCTCCTTCAATCCCCGGGTCGGGATGGTGACCTTTTCGCCTTCATCCGGGACACCGCTTCCGCTTTGGATCGACTTCCCCCGGACCGACTGGTCGACGCGCTCCTTAATGTTCTCGCGGGCCCGCCGCAGGAACCGCTGGCGGTTCCCGAGGCTCTTGCCCTTTGGATTGGCGCGCCTGTCGATGAAATGATGCATGTTGCACAGCGCTCCTCTTTAGCCCGCCTTGTTGACCCGCATGTACCATTCGACCAGACGCCGCACCTGGCGGTCGGTATAGCCGTGGCCGCGCATCCGCTCGACGAACTCCTGATGCTTGCCTTCGGTTTTGCTGTCCTTTTTGGACCCGAAGGAGATTACCGGCAGCAACTCCTCAACCTGGCTGAACATGTGCTTCTCGATCACATCGCGCAGCTTCTCATAGGAGTTCCAGGCCGGGTTCTTGCCGGTATTTGCGCGGTGGCGCAGAGCGAACTTGACCACCTCGTTGCGGAAGTCCTTGGGATTGGCGATGCCGACCGGCTTCTCGATCTTGCTAAGCTCGGCATCCAGAACCTCGCGGTTGTAGAGCTGGCCGGTATCAGGATCTTTATAATCCTGCTCCTCGATCCAGGCATCGGCATAGGAGATGTAACGGTCAAAGACGTTCTGGCCGTATTCTGTATAACTTTCGAGGTACGCCTTCTGGATTTCGTTGCCGATGAACTCCTCATAACGGGGGGCAAGTTCGGTCTTTATGAACTCCAGATATTTTTGCTCTGTCTCCTGCGGAAACTGCTCGCGTTTGATCATCTGCTCCAGCACATACATCAGATGCACCGGGTCCGCTGCCACCTCGTTGGTGTCGAAGTTGAAGGTGGTCGACAGCACCTTGAAGGCGAAGCGGGTGGAAATACCGTTCATCCCCTCATCCACGCCGGCGCGGTCCTGATACTCTTGCACCGTCTTCGCCTTGGGGTCGGTGTCCTTCAGGCTTTCGCCGTCATAGACCCGCATCTTGGAGTAGAGGTTGGAATTCTCATGCGGCTTCAGGCGCGTCAGCACCGAGAAGCGGCTGAGGATCTTCAGCGTTTCAGGTGCGCATGGGGCATCCCGCAGTTCGCTGTACTCGATCAGCTTTTCATAGATCGACGTTTCATCCGAGACCCGCAGGCAATAAGGCACCTTGACGATTGACACCCTGTCGATGAACGCCTCGTTGTTCTTGTTATTCTTGAAAGACTGCCATTCTGACTCATTGGAATGCGCCAGGATCAGGCCATTGAACGGGATCGCGCCAAAGCTTTCGGTCCCCATGTAGTTGCCTTCCTGGGTCGCCGTCAGCAGCGGGTGCAGCATCTTGATCGGCGCCTTGAACATCTCGACAAATTCCAGAACGCCCTGGGTCGCCCGGTTCAGACCGCCGGAAAAGCTGTAGGCGTCTGGATTGTCCTGGCTGAAATGCTCCAGCTGCCGGATGTCGACTTTGCCGACGAGGGTCGAGATATCCTGATTATTCTCATCGCCCGGCTCCACCTTGGCCACACAGATCCGGCGCAGGCGCGAAGGATACAGCCGAACAACCGAGAACTTGTTGATATCGCCATCAAATTCATCCAACCGCTGCACCGCCCAAGGCGACATCAGACCCGGCAGGCGATGCTGCGCAATACCGTATTCCTCTTCCAGAACCTTGCCCATCCGGACAGGGTCGAACAGCCCCAGCGGGCTTTCGAAAATCGGTGATATCTGGTCACCAGCTTTCAGCACATAAATCGGCTGATCCTCAACCAAGCGTTTCAGACGCTCCGCCAAAGAGGACTTGCCGCCGCCAACGGGGCCTAGCAGGTAGAGGATCTGCTTGCGTTCCTCCAGTCCCTGAGCAGCGTGGCGGAAGTATCCGACGATCCGCTCAATTGTATCTTCCATACCGAAGAAATCGTGGAAGGCGCTGTAGCGTTTGATTGTCCGGTTCTGAAAGATCGGCCCGAGCCGCGCGTCCTTGGACGTGTCCACCAGCTCCTCTTCGCCAATTGCCTTCAGCATCCTCTCGGCGACGTTCGCGTACAGGCTTGGATCGTCACGGCAGGCGTTCAAATACTCCTGCAGCGGCATTTCCTGCTCGCGCGTTTCGCCGTACTGCTCTGCAAAAAGTTCGGCAATGTCTTTCATCTTGGATCAAGCCTCCTGGTTAACTCGCGCCGTTCCTCCTGGCGTTTAAGATCGCGCACGGACAGAGAGTGCCCAGCACGTGGGCATGGATGTCCGCGTTAGTGTTGAGTTCTGATTTCTGCTCGGCGCCGCTTCTGGCGGTGTTACGTCCGGCTGGCCGCTCTTCGCGGCGGCCTGCGCCCGGAAACCAGGGCTATCGGCGTCGTGTTACTTACTCTCGAGCTTACACCAATTACGAACTTCTTACTATCTGAAAGTGGTGTACTTTTAATTAATTGCCAGAAAGTTTTGCGGAAAATTATCTTCACATCCCAGCGATCACTGTTCGCACACTGCCTTTTTGAAGCGCGGCATTTCAAAGCTTTCCCCGCCGTTTGCTCTTCCTGAAACCGTCCACTCAAAGGCGGCGCCGCAGCCCTTGCAGCTCGCTCCGAAGTCTATATTGAACGGGCGTTCGCCTCTTGCCACGGCACTGCTTTCCCCCGTGAAAGCCTGCGGAGTGACATCACAGAAGCGTGAAAAGCCTTAGAAAATCTGCGGCAGTCAGGACACGGTCGGCGACCAAATCTCCCCAAGTGCGCAGCTCATATACTAGACAGGACTGGAAAAATTGTCACATTGTGGCCTCAAAATGGCCGCAAAAGACGGCCGATGGGCAAAATTACAGGCAACGAAACCACACGCCGCCGGCCGAATTCCGGGCCACGGCGCTTTTAGATGGGCGGTAAGTTTATGAGCACGGTCGCATACATCACCCGCGACATGGCGGGCACTACGCAGCATGGAAATTTTTCCGAGGAAACGCTGGCAAGGCTTGATGCGTCTCATTCCAAGGACATCTCACTGAATCTCAGGCCCGCCGATGTTGAGAGCTACTCCCGGCAGGGCAACAACCTTCATATCATGCTGGCAAACGGCCAGGAACTGGTTCTGGAGAACTACTACTCCTTCGGGGCGTCGGGCGGCAAAAACCTGTTCCTCAGCCAGGAAGGCGAATTCATAGAAGTCGTGCTGGAAGACAAATCCGGCGGCATGCTGTTTGCCACCTACGAACCGCTCGACCTGGCAGGCAAATGGAGCGCCTACGACGATATGGTCTTTCTGGACGTCGACCGGATTGAACCGGTTGTTGCGCCCTTGGCGGCCCCGTTGTTCGGCGGCCTTGGCGCGGCAGGCGCTGCCGCAGGTGTAGTTGGCGCCGCCGCTATAGCCGGAGGCGGTGGCGGCGGTGGAACCGGCGGCGGCGGCGGTGGTGGAACCGGCGGCGGTGGTGGTGGTGGAACCGGTGGCAACAACGGCAACACCTTTGTGACAATTGACAGCGGCCAAGCTGGCGGCGACGATACAATCAGCGGTTCCGAAGCCGCATCCGGAGTGACTCTGACAGGCACTGCCGAAGCCGGTTCCACCGTGCAAGTTACCTTTCAGGGCGTAACCCGTACAGTAACGGCCACCGATGACGGCACCTGGAGCGCGGATTTCGCCTCATCCGAAATCACCGGCGGCGAGTACGACGCGCCGATCAGCGTCACATCGACAAATGCCTCCGGTGACACGGCAACCGCCAGTTCAACGATCCGTATCGATACGGAGACCACGGTTGCAATTGAAAATGGGCAGGCCGGCGGCGACGACATGATCAATGGCGCAGAGGCCGCAGACGGGGTGACTCTGACTGGCATTGCCGAAGCAGGCGCAGCCGTCGAAGTCACTTTCCAGGGCGTGACGCGCACGGTTACGGCCGCGAGCGATGGCACTTGGAGTGCCGATTTTGCGGCATCCGAAATTTTGTCCGGAGAATACGACGCCGACGTGACTGCCACGGCGACCGACGCCTATGGCAACACCGAAACGGTCACCGGCACGGTCCGGGTGGACACCATCACTTCGGTGGCGATTGATCCCAACCAGGCCGGTGGCGACGATATCGTGAGCAACGCAGAGGCCACCGCCGGGGTAACCCTGACCGGGACTGCCGAAGCGGGTGCCACGGTCAGCGTCACCGTCGAAGGCGTGACCCGCACCACCACCGCGGACTCCAGCGGCAACTGGGCTGCGGAGTTCGAAGCAGGTTCCCTGCCCTCTGGCGAATATGACACCACAGTCAGTGTCACCTCTACCGATGCTGCGGGCAATTCAGCGACGGCCACTGCAGACCTGCGCGTAGACACTTTGGTCGATCCCCTCACCGTGGACACTGCCAGCGTCGAAGGCGACGGCATCGTCAATGAAGACGAGCACAGCGACGGTGTGACTCTGACAGGCACTGTGGAGCCAGGCTCCACGGTGGTAGTGCAACTGGGCAGTGCAACAGAAACCGCAACCGTTGACAGCAGCGGCAACTGGACTGTGGACTTCGCCGCGTCCGACATTCCGGAAGGCAGCTATGAAGCAGATGTCACCGTCACAGCAACAGACGCTGTCGGCAACATTGCGGAAATCACCGACACTCTGACCATCGATACAGAGGTGGTGCCATTTGAAGCCGACAGCATCACCAGCGACGACATCGTCAACAACGCTGAACGCGCTGCAGGGCTGACCCTGACTGGAACCGTCGAGCCCGGTTCTTCGGTCGACGTCACCATCGAAGGCTTGACCCGCAGTGCAAGCGTGGATTCGAGTGGCAACTGGAGCGTGGAGTTCGACGCAGACGATCTGCCCGAAGGAACCTACAGCAGCAGCGCAGTTATCACGGCGACAGATCCGGCAGGCAATACCGCAACTCTGACGGAAGCCTTTGAGGTCGATACGGATTACGATGCGCCGAATGTCGGCAATATCATCGACACTGGCGCCGGCGTCACTGGTTTCTTCAGCGATGACTATGAGGACGACGATACCGCACATGAACTGACAAGCAGTGGAGCGGTGGACGATGTCACCGGAACCTCAACTGATCTCGGTGGCGGCAACACCCTGTTCAGCTTCGATGAAACAGTGCCAGACGGGTCGAACCTGGTGGTCAACCGCGTCGATGATGCAGGCAACAGCTCAGGCACTATGGTTGTGTTTGAAGACGGTGCTGATGCCTCCGTTCTGGACCACGCTGGCTTGTCACAGTTCAACATCGACGAGCTGAACCTGGTGCATGCGGACAACGTCGATCTGACGCTGACTGAGGCCGACATCAACGCGCTCTCAGGCAACTCTGACACGCTTACCGTACATGGCGGCTCGGATGACACGCTGACCATCACAGGCGCAACTGCCAATGGCAGCCAAACCATCGACGGTGAAACCTACGATGTCTACACCCTGGGCGACGATGGCACCACGATCCTGGTCGATGAAGACGTCAATACCGTGATCTGATCTGCTGGCCCGGCGGTACTGACTGCCGCCGGGCCCAAGATATTAAAAGCCTTGAACAAAAGGGCGAAGAGCAGGATGCAACCGGGACGCTATTTTTGCGCCATCGCAGCGATGTGCAGCCTATCGGCCTGCGCACCGGCCCCTATTGGCGATACAGAAAGCGGTGGACCGCGCAGCAGTTTCGCACAGACCGGCGAGTCCTCCTCCGAAGTCATCAGCGCCTTGATGGATCGCCGCTCGCTGCTGGCCGAAGACAGCGCCTTCGGGCAGGTTGCAACGGCAGCCATCGCCGCATCTTCCCGCGCGGCGGAAGCAGAGCTCATCAGCGCCAAGCTGCGGGCAGAGGCCGCGTCCAAAAACTGGCTGCCGACACTGGGGCCGTCCGTCAGCCTGACCGACCTTGGCGATCTGGTTGCCGGGCTGCTGATTGAACAGGTGCTGTTCGACAATGGCCGCCGCAAGGCGGAGCGGGAATTTGCCGCCGCCGATGTGGAGGTCGCTGCAGTCAGCCTGTCGCAGGACATGAACGGCCGGGTGGAAACTGCCGTCGGCCTTTATGCCGCTGCCCTGCGCGGGGATGAGAAGGCCGCTTACGGCGACCGAGCCCTGCGCCGGATGCAGGAATTCCGCCGCATTGTGCAGGGCCGCGTCGATGGCGGCGTTTCCGACCGCGCCGACCTGAACGTGGTGGACAGCAAAATCAGCGGCATCCGCACCGCCACTGCCACCGCCCGGGACGCAGCAACCACTGCCCGTGCTGAATTGCAGGCGATGACGGGGCAGAGTTTCGGCCAGAAGCCTTCGCATCTGTCAATTGGCACACCGCCCGAACAGGGCCAGTTCCTTTCAGTGCTTAAGGTCGGCGCCGAGGCGGAGCGCACCATTGCCCAGGCCAGATCCGGCCGCGCCGGGCTCCTGCCGCAAATTTCCGCGGCTGGAAATGTAACCACGGACGGGTCGGGTGCCGGTATTACCCTGGGCACCGGACAGCCGCTGGGGCTGGGCACACCCGCTGCGATTCAGGCTCTGGAAGCTTCAAAGGAAGCCGCCAAGCGTCAGGTGGGAGAAGCTGAGGAAGCTGCCCGGCGCGCCTACAGCCGCCAAGTGCAGCAGATCGCCTCCTATCAGCGGCAGGAGGGCGAGACCGCCATGCTGGTGCGCCGCAGCCGCGAAACATATGAGCTGTTCCAGAAGCAATTCGAGGCAGGTCAGCGTCCGGTAATGGAAGTGATCCAGGTCTATGAAGAGCTGGTGCGCCGCGAGCAGGCCTATATCGACGCGAAGTTCGAGGTGGTTCTGATCCAGCTGGAACTGGCACGCGATCTGGGGCTGCTGGCTGATGGGGACAAAATTTGACCGACACAACGCAAAAGCCGCCCCGCCCTCAACCCGCGCCCGGGAATAAGCCGGTTCTGCGGGCCGTTCCCGCTGCCGCGCCGAAAACTGCCGCGCAGGACAGGATCAAACCCGCCAATGCTCCGGCCCCTGCCGCACCCCCCGGGCCAAACACGCAGATCAAGCCGAAGACAGACAACCGGCCCAAGCCGCAGGACGCACAGCCCGAGGTTGGCTCCCTGCTGGAAGGGGCAGCCGCCCGCATCCAGCACCGGGCCAGCCTGATCGCCACCCTAGCCGCCCTGAAGGGCAGCGAAGTGCCCGTCAGCGATGTCGCCGCCTTCCTGTGGCAGGAGACGCCCGGCGATCTGTCGCTGCACACGCTGGCCAAGGCAGTGCAATCCGTCGGCCTGCAGCCCAAGGTGCTTGAAAAGCAGAGCCTTGCCCCCGCGTTGTGGCCGGCGCTAGCGATAATGTCCGGCGGCCAGTGCGTGCTGGTTCTGGGCCAGGCCGACGATGCGCTGACCATCTATGACACCTCCTGCCCGGATAACCGCACAGAGGTGCCGCTGGCGGAATTCAGCCCCTATTTCACCGGCACCGTGCTGTCGGCCCGCCCCTCGCTCAAGCAGATGGCGGCCAAGCACACGCCGCAGATTGATCCCGGCCACTGGTTCTGGAGCGAATTCCCCAAATACCGCCGCCAAGTGGGTGAGATTATGCTTGGCTCGCTGGTGGCAAACATATTGGCTGTGTCCGTCGCGCTGTTTTCCCTTCAAGTCTATGACCGAGTGGTGCCGCATCAGTCGCACGCCACGTTGTGGGTGCTAGCAGTCGGTGCCTTTTTAGCAATTGCGCTGGAAGCGATGCTGAAACTGGCCCGCGCCCGGCTGACCGATGCTGCAGGCCGCCAGATTGAACTATCGGTGCAGCACAATTTGATGCGCCGCCTGATTGGCATGAGGTCCGACAAAAAGCCACTGCCGCCTTCAGGCTTGTTTGCCGCGATGCGCGATTTCGGCTCGGTGCGGGAGTTCTTCACTTCTTCCACCATCTCTACGCTGGCAGATATCCCTTTCATCGCAGTGTTCCTGCTGCTGGTCGCCTCGATCGCTGGTCCTGTGGTCTGGGTGATCATCGCGGGCGGCATCCTGATGTTGCTGCCGGCCTACTTCATGCAGAAGAAGATGATCGCCTATACCCGCCAGACCCAGGGTGCGAATGCCAAGGCCGGGCGGCTGCTGCATGAAGTAGTCACAGAACTCGACACCGTGAAGACCCAGCGCGGCGAGGAGCGGGTGCTGCGGCTGTGGGATGAGCTGAACACGCTGTCTTCACACTCCGCGACCGAGCAGCGCAAGCTGTCCAGCGCCCTCACCTACTGGTCGCAGGGCGTGCAGCAGGCAACCTATATCACCGCGGTGGTGCTGGGCACTCTGCTGGTGTTTGCGGGCGAATTCACAGTCGGTACAATCATCGCGACCGGCATCCTGACCAGCCGCACGCTGGCGCCGCTGACACAGTTTGCCGCTACCCTGGCGCGCTGGAGCAACGTCAAGGCGGCGCTGGAGGGGCTGGACGCCATCGCTCAGGCGCCGCAGGAGAAAGAGCAGGAACGCACCTATCTGCGCCGCCAGAAAATCGAGGGCCGTTTCGAGCTGCGCGAGATTATGTTCCGCTATGAGGATGACGCGGCCCCGACGCTGGACGTGCAGGCGGTGGCGGTCACACCGGGCCAGCGGGTTGCGGTCCTTGGCGTCAATGGCTCCGGCAAGTCCACCCTGCTGAAACTGCTGTCCGGGCTATATGCGCCCGACCGGGGCCGTATCCTGCTGGATGGCACCGACATGGCGCAAATTGATCCGCGCGACCTGCGCGCAAACATCGGCTACCTCAGCCAGGACGTGCGGCTGTTTGCCGGTTCCCTGCGCGACAACTTGAACCTCAACCAGCTGGAGCGCGACGACGACCGGCTGATGGAGGCGCTGGAGTTTGCGGGTCTTGGCGCCCATGTGCGCAACCACCACAAGGGGCTGGACCTGGAGATCAGCGATGGCGGCCACGGACTGTCGATCGGCCAGCGCCAGTCGATCGGCTGGGCGCGGCTGTGGCTGCAAAACCCCTCTGTCGTGCTGCTGGATGAACCCACTGCGGCGCTGGACCAGACACTGGAACGCACCCTGGTGAGCCGCCTCGAGAACTGGCTGGAGGGCCGCACCGCGGTTATCGCTACACACCGGATGCCGATCCTGTCACTGACCAACCGGACCTTGATCCTGCAGTCCGGCCGGATGGTCGTGGATGGCCCGCGCGATCAGGTTCTGGCACATCTGGCCGCAGGAGAAGGCAAATGACCATGGCGCTGCACGACCCCTACGGCAACATGGAGGCTCCGCGCAGCGCCAGCCGCATCATCTACCTGGCGCTGGCGGCAGTGCTCACCTTCCTGATCTGGGCGGCCTTTGCCTCCATCGACGAAATTGTGCGCGGCGAGGGCCAGGTGGTTTCTTCCTCGCGCGCGCAAATCGTGCAGAACCTGGAGGGCGGCATTCTGGCGGAACTGCATGTACGCCAGGGCGACATCGTGACCGCAGGCCAGGTGCTGGCCAAGCTGCAGGACACCAAGTTCCGCACAGCCGCGGACGAACTGCAAAACCAGATTGATGCGCTGGAGATCCGGCGACACCGGCTGGAAGCACAGACAAAAGGGGCCTTTGAGTTTGCCGTGCCGGACATGCTGGCACAACGCTCGCCTGGCATTCTGGCCTCAGAGCGCGGCCTGCTGACCGCGCGGCAGACCGACTTTGCCAGCCGCCGCGACAGCGCCCGGCAGATCATGGATCAGCTGAACGCAGAGCTGGCCAACATGGAGCGGCTCTACAAGCAAAAAATCGTGGCGCTGATCGAAGTGAACAAGGCCCGCAAGGCCGCCACAGATGCCCGCGCCAAATTTAACGAAATCGGTACTCAGGCCGAGCTTGAGCAGGCTGAGGAATACGCCCAGACCCTGCGGGAAATCACCACCCTCCGGCAGGAACAGCGGCTGGCCGTTGATCAGCTGAACCGCACGATCATTACATCCCCGATGGCGGGGATCGTGAACAGTCTGGCTGTCACCACCATCGGCGGCGTAATCCGCCCCGGTGAGGAGATCCTGGAGATCATACCTTTGGGCGAGGAACTGTTCGTCGAGGCGCGGGTAAAGCCTGAAGATATCGCCAGCGTTCAACCCGGCCAGGACGCCACCATCAAGCTGTCCGCCTATGACTACACCATCTACGGCTCGTTGCGCGGTAAGGTGGATTTCGTCTCTGCCGACACCTTCGAGGATGAGCGCAATCCGCGCGCTGATCCCTATTACCGGGTGACGGTGCGGGTGGACAAATCCGGTTTCACCGAACGCCAGCAATCGATTGAGATCCGCCCCGGCATGCGTGCCACTGCAGAATTGCAGACCGGAGCCAAGACGGTGCTGCAATACCTGCTGAAACCGCTCTACAAGTCACGTGAGGCACTTCGCGAGCCTTAGAAAACGAAGAGACTGCTCCAATTGGGAGCAGCCTCCGAACGTTAGGTTGCCGGAAAGGGGCGTCAGCCGGCCCGGCGGATCAGGTCACTGAGCGTGGCGTCCAGTGCGGTTCCGATCGACACCGGTCTCCGGCCCATGGCTGCCTTCGCGGAAATCACCGATACCAGCCGCGGTGCCCGGCCCGGGCGCAGCTCAAGCACCGGCGACCCGGAAGCCCCAAAATCCACCAGGCATGACATAACAAGTGTGCGGCTCTTACGCGCCAGAACACTGCAGGATCGTTTCAGACTTGGCCGGGTGGCGTGATGCTGCGTATAAGACATCACATCCAGGGTATCGCCACGCTGGACACCCGCGTGCATGGCCAGCGGCACGATCTGCCGGCTGCTGATTGGCCGGTCCAGCCGCAGCACAGCCAGATCATTTCCGATTTGGTGCGTTCCCGACGGACGGTACTGGTACTGCGGATGCACAACCGCCTTTACCACTTGGCGCAACGCAACTGCGCGGCGCCCAGACAATCCGGCCTCAAACCAGATGCTCTGCGGGTCGACCCGTGCACCTGTCCTTGGATCGAACAGGCAGTGCGCTGCAGTCAGCACCAAATTGGGTGCCACCAGCGCACCGGTACACATGCTCTTGTTGGCGATGTTCAGCCGGCCGACGGCTTCAAGCCCCTGTGTAGACCCGGCGCGTGCCTGCGGCTCATCCGCAGCCGCGCCTAGGGGCATGCCCAGGGACAGGCATGCCACAATTGCAGCAATAGTCAGTCTCATAACCCACTCCAGGTTCCCACAAGGGCATCGTCATTCAAGCGTGCGGCTGGAATGAGACCCAATGTTGCCGGGCTGAGACCAAAAGGTGGACAGAATGCGGCAGCGTTAACAATTCCCTAACCCCCCGGTTATTGATGCTTAACCATGGCAAAAAAGTCTGCCGCTTGGCTAGAGAAAGTAAACAAAGTGTAAATATTTTTTCCAAATCCAGAACAACAAAGGGGAAGTCGATGATCTGCCTAAGGAGAAATCCGGCCGGAAACGCGGTTGATTGTCGCGAAACAAGGTCACCAGAGCGGAAAAAATTAACGAATCCATCCCGGCGAAGCGACAGCCTGCCCGCAGCCATTAACCAATTCGGCCCATGCCGCCACGCCCAACACGTTAACGCCGGACCGGTCAATCACCACCTGAGCAGGTCAGCCACGGCAGGGAAATACCATCATCTTGAAAGTTTTTGCCGCCTTTTTTCCGCAACATTAACGGATCGAAAATCAATCTGACATTGTATCAAACCCAATCCAGTCCCCTACCCCGGCGTCAAGCCGGAAGATGCCTGCCGGAGGTGTTGTATTGAAAATGTTGCAGTCTCTTAAGCTTTCTCAAAAACTCCCTCTGCTGGTGGTCGGCACAGCGGTGACGGTAACCATTGTCCTGATCACCTTCAGCACCAGCTACTTCCGGCGTAGTGTCATCCATGATGCTGAGATCGTCTTGCAATCTCTGGTCCGTGACCGCGAAGCAGCGCTGAATAACTACCTCGAATCCATTGAAGCGGCTATTGTCACAGTCTCCGCAGTTCCCTCCACCGCAAAAGCGATGAAAGACATGGGCGTAACTTGGGGCACCCGTAGCGGCAGCGGCCAGGAAGAAGTCAGCAATTTGTCTATGTTTGCCTCGGCGTCATCACCCTACGATATTCACTTTGAGCGCAGCCACCCGGCATTCGCAGGAATCATGGAACGCCTGGGCTATTACGACATCTTCCTGCTCACTCCAGAGGGTGACGTGATCTTTTCGGTCACCAAGGAAGCCGACTACACCACCAACGTGGTTTCCGGCCCATACAATGGAACTGGTCTGGCGCAGGCATTCCAGCTTGCTGTGGCAGGTGAAAGACAGCATGTCTATTTCTCTGATATTGCACCTTACGCACCCAGTGCGGACGCACCCGCGGCATTCGCTGCGACCCGAATCCAAGACAGCGGCGGACGTTTCATTGGTGTATTTGCGGTGCAGGTCGCAATTGACGAAATATCCGCGATCATTACGGACTTTGGCGGCGACTTGGAAACCCTCGACGTTTACCTTGCCGGTCAGGACTTCAAAGCCAGAACCGCTTCGCGTCAGGACGGAGGCCACAGTCTCTTGGGCGACCTGGGGCGACGGGCCTATCTCCTGGATGCCTTTGCAGACCTTACTGAAACAAACGCTTCTGATGACAACATGGCGGGCGGCACTTTCCACCCATCAACCGCACTGGCCGACGGCAGCACCGTTGCCGCGGTTTCGGCACCAGTGACATTCCGCAACCTCCAGTGGGCACTGGTTGCGGAACTTGACCAGGATGAAATCCTGGCGCCGGCGGTTGCCCAGCAGCAAATTATGATCCTGATCTCTCTGATCTGCGCCGCCCTTGTGTCCCTCGTCGGCTGGCTTTTTGCGCGCTCTGTGACGCGTCCGATCGACCGGATCTGCGCGGACATGGAGGCGGTGTCCTCGGGCGATCTCGATACGGAGGTCGCGGCGGCCAGCCGCGGCGACGAGATCGGCCAGATCGGCAAGACTCTGGTCTCCATGCAGGACGACCTGAAGCTGGCCCGCGCCGCCGAAGAGGAACGCGCCGAGATGCAGCGGCAGCAGCAGCAGGTGGTCGAAAAACTGAGCTCTGGCCTGGTGCAGCTCGCCGATGGCGATTTCTCGCAGCCGATCAGCAGCGCTTTCCCGGAGGAATACGAGCAGCTGCGGCAGAACTTCAACAGCACCGTCAGCAACCTCAGCACCACGGTGCAGCAGGTGATCGAGGCCTCCGGCAGCATCCGCAACGGCGCCGCCGAGATCAGCCAGGCCTCCGACGACCTGTCGCACCGCACCGAAAGCCAGGCCGCAACGCTGGAACAGACCGCCGCGGCGCTGGATGAGCTGACCGCTTCCGTCAAATCCGCCGCCGACGGCGCGCGCAGCGTCGAGGCCACCATGGCCGAGGCCCGCACCGAGGCGGAGAACAACCGCGAAGTGGTGCAAAGCGCGGTCTCGGCAATGACCGAGATCGAGCAGTCCTCGAACCACATCAGCCAGATCATCAGCGTGATCGACGACATCGCCTTCCAGACCAACCTGCTGGCGCTGAACGCAGGCGTCGAGGCGGCGCGGGCGGGTGAGGCCGGCAAGGGCTTTGCGGTGGTCGCGAGCGAAGTGCGCGCCCTGGCGCAGCGGTCCTCGGATGCGGCGATGGAGATCAAGACGCTGATCTCGGACAGTTCCAAACAGGTGGAGCGCGGCGTCGATCTGGTCGGCAAGGCCGGCGAGGCGCTGCAGAGCATCGTCGAGCAGGTGACCCATATCTCGCAGCTGGTTTCCGGCATTGCCGAGGGTGCGGCGGAGCAGTCCACCGGCCTCCACGAGATCAACACCGGGGTCACCCAGCTGGACCAGGTCACCCAGCAGAACGCGGCAATGGTGGAAGAGGCCACTGCGGCCGGCCACATGCTGAACACCGATGCCGGCAAGCTGGCTGAACTGGTGGCGCATTTCCGGGTCTCCGGCGGCACCCTGTCCGCCCGCCCGGCCCCGGCAGCGGCCCCCGCCGCCGCCCCGGCCGCCAGGCCCGCGCCGTCGGCGCATGGCGAGGACAACTGGGAGATCGAGGCCAGCCCGGCACCGGCAGCTGCCGCCAGCAGCGGCAATGCCGCCCGCGATCTCTGGCAGGATTTCTAAAAAACAACAGAAGGCGCCGCAAAAAAACGCGGCGCCTTCAGGCAGTCCAGTTGCTACAAGGCCGCCACCGAGCAGGCCAGCCAAAGGGGTAATAGCGGCTAATGTGCCGCCGGCGGAAAGCAGCAGTCTTTTAACTCGTATCCCCACACGCCCTGCAGAGGCAATTCTGACCAAATGCTCTGGTAAAAACACTTGTGCGCAGCTTTGCGCATGTTGCGAACTTTCAGTAATTTTCAAAAAATTCGAAGCGTCGTGATCGTGGCAAAGCCCTATAAAACCCTCACAAATAGCCACCTTCAACCATAGAGAGAACGTTAAATTCTCCAGCCTTCACGCACCGCTCAGCTTTCCTTAATCAACTCCCGTCAGATAATGACCCTAAGCGTGATTGAATGTGCTACACTCAACTTAAGAGTGTTTCGCTCAGGTGACCTTTGCTCGAAGGATCATCTCAACACAAAGGGGTACATAATGAGTGACAATGGTTTTTCAGAGGTGACCGCTCCGCCTTTTATGCAACCCGTGATTCTCAACATCCTTTCAGTTGATGATGACGAAATTGACAGGCTGCGCCTGAAGAAACTGTGCCGCAAGGCCGGAATGGAGGCCGAGTTCTTTGAGGCTGCGAATCTGGACGAGATGCGGCGGCGACTGGATCAGGAACAATATGACCTGGTGTTTCTGGACCATAACTTGGGTATGGACACTGGCCTTGATGCCCTGAAGCTGCTGCTCTCTCACGAAGATCAAGTGCAGGCTGTGCCGATAATGCTGACGAGCGTCACCAGTTATCAGACCGCAGTGGAGGCCATGCGCCGCGGTTGTGCGGACTACATCGTCAAGGAAGAATTGTCGGTGGATGCTCTGATCAAGTCAATTGCCTCCGCCATCGAACGGCGGGCGCTCTATGGCCAGCTCTCCAGTGCGCGGGCTTCTGAGAAGGAGCTGCGGCGCATTTTCCAGCGTTTCATCGTTGGATGCGGCCCCGACCTCCGGCTGCTGCTCAGCCGGACCCTCGCGGGAGTCAGAGTTGTGAAATCTCAAGCCCGTCAGGACGACAGTGTTTCCCCTGCCGTATTGGCAGATGTGACAATGCTCGAGCGAAGCTGCAAAGATCTGGTGGCATTCATGGATGATCTGGATAGCGTCATTGACGACACCCGTGAGTTCACCGCCCGCGTATCGCCCAATCTACTGCAATAGCATATTTTTTGGGCGAAGTCCGATCCAAGGATGTTCCGTTCCGCCACAGTTTCACCCATCGGAAACCCTAGGCCAGAGGAGTGACTTTAGGTTGCAGCTTGCATCTCTACCAAGCCGCCCGGCCTTGAATATTATTCTTGTCGAGGATGATGATGCCGATGCCAAGGCTCTGCACCGGGCCTTCGAAAAGGCTAAGATCGCCAACCCGGTGATACGGTTTGCGGACGGTGTTGAAGCTTTGGCTTTTCTGCGCGGCGAAATGAACCAGGTACCGCCGCCTCATTTCGTGGTGCTGAGTGATATCAAGATGCCGCGCAAGAATGGAATAGAACTGCTGCGGGAAATCCGTGCTGACCCGTTGCTCCATAACATCCTTTTCCTTGTGCTAACGACCTCGGATGACGAGCGCGACATTTCCGAGGCTTACGCTAACAACGTCGCAGGCTATATTCGGAAATCCAAAGCTGGCGACATGTTTGCTGACCTGATGGCTACGCTCGACAGCTATTGGCGCATTGTTGAGATACCCGAAATTCACACTGGAAAGGTGGCTGATGGCAGTTCTCAAGATCCTGCTCATTGATGATGACGCCGGAGACCGGAAGCTGCTGCGCCGGCTTCTGACGAAAACACATCCCGGGGCTAAAATCACCGAAGCCGAAAGCGGCGAAGCTGCGCTGGAACACACCGGGCATCCCGCCGACGTGATTTTCCTGGACTATCTGCTTCCCGATGGGACCGGGCTGGACCTTATCACACGGCTGAACGAAGCTTGGCCGCGGGCGGTGCTGTTTATGACAACCGGTCACGGTGATGAGGAGATTGCCAAGAGCGTAATTCTGGCCGGAGCCAGCGACTATATTCCCAAGTCAGCTCTCAGCGCAGAAGCACTCAATCGGATGATCGCAAACGGGCTGAAAGTCGCAGACATGCGCTGGCGGATCCAAGAGCAGCAAAGCGAGTTGAGGTTGTTTTCGGATGTGCTGGTCCACGACATGCGCGCGCCCCTGAGGGCCATCAAGTTTCTAAGCGAACAGATCCAGGAGGAGTACGAGAGCGGCGACCTTGACGAGGTTGCCAGGCAATTCGACCTGATGAAGAAGTCAGTAAATAAAACGTCCGAACTGATCGAACGGCTGGCCAACCATATCAACCCTCACAGCGAAGGACGAGCGGAGCGTGTCACTGTTGAAAGCCTCTTTGACAGCCTGCGCGCAGTCCTGGCCCAGGACCTTGCGGTGTCGGGCGCCCGGCTGGAATGGCAGCCCCACGGATTGAGCGTGCTGTGCTTCCCGCCGGATATCGTACAGCTGCTGCAAAATCTGGTCAGCAATGCTATCAAGTACAGTGGCAGCAGGACGCCTGAAATTTCCGTAGTTGCCGAACCTGCCGAATCCGGACTGATGATCTCTGTCTCTGACAATGGGATTGGCGTTCCGCCGGAATATCGGGAGAAGATCTTTGAACCGTTCAAAAGGCTGCAGCGCGGCAGAGAACAGCCTGGTACGGGCCTCGGTCTGGCTACCTGCGCGAAAATCGCCAAGCGGCACAAAGGCCTGATTTGGTGCGACCCGCAAGCAGTTGCCGGCACTACAATCCGCTTTACGGTCTGCCTCGACGCGCTGGACACGCGAGAGACCGCTTGACCGCAGCTGCACTTCTGCCCCACGTCATGACGTTCCCTAAAACTGAAAAAGGCAAATTCTCGTTAAACACGAGAACTCTGCCCGGCTTTTTCTCTTGATTGGCGCCTCTCTCGTGGAGCGGCGGCTTCGAAAACAGCTTCGGCCCTTCAAAAGTCTTGGAGCTTCACCCTTCCAGAGACACCCAAAGAACCCTGGCATCTTCTTCGCTAACCGAGACGCAGCCATGGCCCATACCGCTGTCATAGTAAACTGAATCACCCGTCCTCATCCGCAACGGCCGGTAATGCTCAGTATAGAGGACCAGTTCTCCGCTCAAAACAAACATGAACTCCTCCCCTTGATGGCGGACCCAGTTGTCGAACTCGGTCACGTCCCGCGCCTTGATTGTACTGATGTATGGCACCATGCGCTTGCTGGTCAGTTCACTGCACAACAGCTCATGATCGTAAGTGGTGGTTTCCTTGTGCTCACCCTCTCCGGTACGAGTGAAGTCCCGTCGTCCTGTGACGCCGCTCTGGCCTGACTGCACAAACAATTGAGGTGTTTCCAGTTCCAGCGTTTGCATCAGTCGGCGGATAATTTCGAAACTGGGCCGGGTTTGGTTGTTCTCAATCTTGGACAAGGTGGACCTGCCAATGGCTGCGGCCTTGGCCGCTTCCTCCAGCGTCAGTCCCTTTTCTTTGCGGGCATCCCGAATCATTTTCCCAAGGATTTCTCCATCCGGGGCCTCTACCGCCTCGGGACCCAGTCCTGTTTCTTCTAAGGGAATTGGTTCCATTCCGCGAATTCTCCTGATCTGCAAGCACCTTAGCTTTGATGTATCTGCGGGTCAAAATTTCCGTGACCGCACTTTATGTTTGCAAAAGGGAAAAAGTTTCCTATAGGAGATCGAACGTCGTATACGACTGAATACGTGCCGGTCCTGAACCGCTTTTCGGAGGAGAAACCACATGAGCGCATATGATCTGATCGTGATCGGAGCCGGTCCGGGCGGTTATGTCGCAGCAATCCGTGCAGCACAGTTGGGTCTGAAAGTCGCCTGCGTCGAAGGCCGCGGCTCTCTGGGTGGCACCTGCCTCAACGTTGGCTGCATTCCCTCCAAGGCCCTGCTGACCTCCTCAGGCAAATATGCGGAACTCTCCCATCTCTCCTCGCACGGCATTTCAGCCGGGGAGGTTAGTCTGGATCTGGACGCACTTATGGCGCGAAAGGAAAAGATCGTAGCCGACCTGACCAAAGGCATCGCGTTCCTGTTCAAGAAGAACGGGGTCGACTACATAGACGGCTGGGCAAGCATCACCGCCCCGGGCCATGTGCAGGTCGGCGACGAAACCTACACCGCAAAGAACATCCTCATCGCCACTGGTTCGGAACCCGCCACCCTCCCTGGTGTGGAGATCGACGAAGTGGACGTGCTGAGCAGTACCGGTGCGCTGGCGCTTGAAGCCGCGCCAGAGCATCTGGTGGTGATCGGCGCCGGCGTGATCGGGCTTGAGCTTGGCCAGGTCTGGTCCCGCCTAGGTTCCAAAGTGACGGTTGTGGAATACCTCGACCGTATCCTGCCCGGCATCGATGGCGAGATCGCCAAACTGGCCCAGCGCGCGCTGTCCAAGCGCGGACTGAAGTTCCAGCTGGGCCGCGCGCTCAAGACCATCGAAAAGGGCGAAAACGGCCTCACCCTGACGCTGGACCGTGTCGGCAAGGACAAGGAAGAGCAGCTTGAAGCGGACAAGCTGCTGGTCGCCATCGGCCGCCGCCCGGTAACCCGCGGGCTGGGCCTGGAAGACTTGGGCGTTTCCATCAACCCAAGGGGCTTCATTCAGGTCGACGAGCGCTTCTCCACTTCTGTTCCGGGCATCTTTGCCATCGGCGACTGTGTGCCTGGACCGATGCTGGCCCACAAGGCAGAGGAAGACGGCGTCGCCTGTGTCGAGATGCTGGCAGGCCAGCATGGCCATGTGGACTACAACACTGTGCCGGGCGTGGTTTACACCGACCCCGAAGTTGCCTCCGTCGGCCAGACCGAGGAAGCGCTGAAAGAGGCAGGCACCGACTACATCACCGGAAAGTTCGCCTTCATGGCCAATTCCCGGGCCCGCTCCACTGGTGAAACCGACGGTGCGGTGAAGGTGCTGGCAACGCCCGGCGGTAAGATCCTCGGCGCCCATATTTGCGGCGCGCATGGCGGCGACCTGATTGCTGAACTGGTGCTGGCAATGACCAAAGGCGCCACCGTTGAAGAGGTCTCCCGCACCTGCCACGCGCACCCGGCGATGGGCGAGGCTGTGAAGGAAGCCTGCCTCGACGCGCTTGGCCGCGCCATTCACGCCTGATCCGGAGGTTCGCCAGATGACGATCCAGCTGCGCCCCCGCCATCCGGAAAAGGCCCATAAAGCCGACAGCGCCATCCCACGTAAACCTCAGTGGATCCGCAAGAAGAAGATCGAAAGCGCGGAGTATTATGAGACCCGCAAGCTGATGCGGGAGCATGATCTGGCGACCGTCTGCGAAGAGGCTGCCTGCCCCAACATCGGTGAATGCTGGTCCAAGCGCCACGCCACCATGATGATCATGGGCGAGGTCTGCACCCGCGGCTGCTCCTTCTGCAACGTGACCACCGGCAAGCCGGACACGCTGGACGCCTTTGAGCCGGGCCGGGTTGCCGCAGCGGTCAGGAAGCTGGGCCTGCGCCACGTTGTGATCACTTCCGTCGACCGCGATGATCTGGCGGACGGCGGCGCAGAGCATATCGCCCAGACAATCCGCGCAACCCGCCACCAGAACCCGGGCACCACCATCGAGGTGCTGACCCCGGATTTCCTGGGCAAGGGCGAGGCGGCGCACACGGTGTTCGAAGCGGCGCCGGACGTTTTCAACCACAACCTGGAAACGGTGCCGCGCCTCTACCCGCGTGTGCGCCCTGGTGCCCGCTATTACACCTCGCTGCGGCTCTTGGATGACGCCAAGCGCGCCAATCCGCAGCTGTTCACCAAATCCGGCATCATGGTTGGCCTGGGCGAGACGCTGGACGACGTACGCCAGGTGATGGACGACCTGCGGGCCGCACAGGTCGATTTCCTGACCGTGGGCCAGTACCTGCAGCCCACCCCAAAACACCACCCGATCGACCGCTTCTGGTCGCCGGAAGAGTTTGCGCAGCTGGAACAGATCGCGCGATCCAAGGGATTTTTGCATGTGTCAGCGACACCGCTGACCCGCTCTTCGTTCCACGCGGATGAAGATTTTGCCGCCCTGAAAGAGGCCCGTCAGATGGCCTTGGCAAAGGGTACATAACCATAACGCAAGCGGGAGGAGACCCATGGAAGCGTTAAATTCAATCGTAGGAGCCGTAAACGGCGTGGTTTGGGGGCCGATGATGCTGGTCCTCATTCTGGGCGTTGGCTTCTTCCTTCAGGTTGGCCTGAAATTCATGCCGATCCGGAAACTGGGCATGGGCTTCGGCCTGATGTTCAAGGGCCGTGAAGCTACCGGCGAAGGTCAGATCACCCCGTTCAACGCGCTGATGACCGCCCTGTCGGCCACCATCGGTACCGGGAACATCGCAGGCGTTGCAACCGCTGTCTTCCTCGGCGGCCCCGGCGCACTGTTCTGGATGTGGATGACCGCATTGGTCGGCATGGCCACCAAGTATTCCGAAGCTGTCTGCGCCGTGAAATACCGCGAGCGCGACGAAGAAGGCAATTATGTCGGCGGCCCGATGTACTACATCAAGAACGGCCTCGGCGCGAAGTGGGCCTGGCTGGGTGTAGCCTTTGCCGTGTTCGGCTCCATCGCAGCCTTCGGCATCGGCAACGGCGTGCAAGCCAACGGTGTGGCGCAAGTGCTGGAAACCAACTTCGGCTTCAACACCTCTGTCACCGGCATTGTGCTGATGGTGCTGACCGGCGCCGTAATTCTGGGCGGCATTACCCGCATTGGTGCGGTGGCTGGTTTCCTCGTTCCGTTTATGGCTGTTGGCTACATTGTAGCCGGCCTGATCGTGTTGGTCATCAATGCAGACGCCATCGGCACTGCCTTCAGCCTGGTTTTCACTCATGCCTTCACCCCCTCGGCAGCCGAAGGCGGCTTTGCCGGTGCAGCGGTTTGGGCAGCCATCCGCTTTGGTGTGGCACGCGGTGTGTTCTCGAACGAGGCAGGCTTGGGTTCCGCGCCTATCGCTCACGCTGCAGCTGAGACCAAAGGTCCGGTCAACCAGGGCCTGATCGCTATGCTGGGCACCTTCATCGACACCATCATCGTCTGCTCGATCACCGGCCTGGCGATCATCGCCTCCGGCGCCTGGACCTCCGGTGAGTCCGGTGCGGCGCTGACGTCGCTGGCGTTTGAAACATCTTTGCCGTACGGTGGCTATTTCATTGCCGTAGCTCTGTCGATCTTTGCCTTCACCACCATCCTTGGTTGGTCCTATTATGGCGAGAAGTGCATGGAGTTCCTGTTCGGTGTGAAGGTCATGCTGCCCTACCGTATTCTGTGGATCGTCGCGATCTACTTCGGTGCCACCGCCGACCTGGGCTTCATCTGGCTGCTGGCTGACACGCTGAACGCGATGATGGCCATCCCGAACCTGATCGCCCTGGCGCTGCTGAGCCCGATCGTCTTCAAGGTGACGAAAGAGTTCTTTGCCACCGGCGGCAAATCGGAAGAAGCCGGCCACGCTGCCGAGTAAACTCTCCGGGAGGGCGCGCCCTGCGCCCTCCCCACCCCGAAACCCTAGTAATTCAAAGGCTGCACAGGATGACCGACGCACCCAAACGCACCCCGCTTTATGACCTGCACGTCGAACTTGGCGGCAAGATGGTCGACTTCGCCGGCTGGGAAATGCCGGTCCAGTACCCTATGGGCATCATGGGCGAGCACAAACAGTGCCGCGAAAAGGCCGCGCTGTTCGATGTCTCCCACATGGGCCAGGTGATCCTGCGCGGTGAAAACGTGGGCGAGAAGCTGGAAACGCTCTGCCCGCAGGCCTATGCCACCCTGAAGGAGGGCAAGGCGCGCTACGGCTTCTTCACCAACGAAGACGGCGGGATCATGGACGACCTGATCGTGTCCAACGCCGGCGACCACTACTTCGTGGTGGTGAACGCCGCCCTGCGTCACCAGGACATCCCGCATATGCAGGCGAACCTTGACGGCGTCGAAGTGACTGAGATTTTCGACCGCGCGCTGGTTGCCGTGCAGGGCCCCAAGGCCGAAGAGGTGGTGGGCGAGCTGTGCCCCGCTGCCCGTGAGCTGAAGTTCATGGAAACCGCCATTGCCGAGATTGGCGGTGTCGAGTGCCGCATCTCGCGCCTCGGCTACACCGGTGAGGACGGCTATGAGATCTCGATCCCGGAAGCCGACGCGATCCGCGTGTCGAAACTGTTCCTGGCCCATGACGACTGCGAGCCCGCAGGCCTTGGCGCCCGCGACAGCCTGCGCCTGGAAGCCGGTCTTTGCCTCTATGGCAACGACATTGACCAGTCGACTTCGCCGATCGAGGCGTCGCTGTCCTGGGCGATCCAGAAGCGACGCAAGGAAGAAGGCGGATTCCCTGGGGCTGCCCGCATCCAGAAGGAACTGACTGAGGGCGCCGCCAAGAAGCTGGTCGGCATCAAGCCCGAAGGCCGCGCCCCGGCACGCCAGGGTGTGGGAATCCAATGCGCCGAAGGCAATACTATTGGCGCGATTACCTCGGGAAGCTTCGGACCGACCGTCGGCGGCCCCGTTGCAATGGGTTATGTCTCGGCAGGCCACGGCGAGCCGGGCGAGAAAGTGAACCTCATCATCCGCGGCAAGGCGCAGCCGGCTGAGATCGTCGCCCTGCCCTTCGTCACTCAGAACTACAAACGCTAAGACATCATCAGGAGAGTCAAAATGGCCACCTATTACTCCGAAGACCACGAGTGGATCACCGTTGAAGGCGACACCGCAACCCTGGGCATCACCCAGCACGCCGCTGACCAGCTGGGCGAGGTTGTTTTCGTCGAGCAGCGCGAAGCCGGCGACGAGTTCGAAAAAGGCGGCGAGATCGGCGTCATCGAATCCGTTAAAGCGGCCTCCGAAATCTACGCGCCGCTGGATGGCGAAGTTATCGAGGTGAACGAAGCCCTGGCCGACAATCCCGGCGCTCTGAACGAAAGCCCGGAAGGCGACGCCTGGATCTACAAGATCAAGCTGTCGGACGCGTCCCAGCTGGACGATCTGATGGATCTGGACGGCTACAAAGCCCTGATCGGCTAAGCACCCCCTCCCCGCCGGAACCGTCCGGCGGGGTCCATTGCCCCAGACAAGGACCTCTGTAATGGCCTTTAAACTTACCGATTACGAAGCCTATGACTTCGCCAACCGGCGCCATATCGGCCCGTCTCCGACTGAGATGCGGGATATGCTGCAGGTGATCGGCTTCAAAACCCTGGACGAGCTGATCGACGCCACTGTGCCGCCCGCCATCCGCCAGAAAGAGGCGCTGGACTGGGGCCCGGCGATGACCGAGCGCGACGCCCTCTTCCACATGAAAGAGGTGGCTTCCAAGAACAAAGTGCTGACCTCGCTGATCGGCCAGGGCTACTACGGCACCACCACCCCGGCACCGATCCTGCGCAACATCCTGGAAAATCCGGCCTGGTACACCGCCTATACACCCTACCAGCCGGAAATCTCCCAGGGTCGTCTTGAAGCTCTGCTGAACTTCCAGACCATGGTCAGCGACCTGACCGGCCTGGACATCGCCAACGCCTCGCTGCTGGACGAAGCCACCGCTGCTGCCGAAGCCATGGCAATGGCGCACCGCGGTTCGCGCTCCAAGGCGAACAACGCCGCCTTCTTTGTCGACAAGAACTGCCACCCGCAGACAGTCGCCGTTATCCAGACCCGCGCCGAGCCTTTGGGCATCGACGTGGTGGTTGCCGATCCCGACGAACTGGACCCTGGCGCGGTCTTTGGCGCGATCTTCCAGTACCCCGGCACCTACGGCCATGTGCGCGATTTCACCAAGGAAATCGAAGCCATCCACGAGCACAAGGGCATCGCCGTTGTCGCCGCCGACATCCTGGCGCTGGCGCTGCTGAAGTCGCCCGGCGAAATGGGCGCGGACATCGCCATCGGCTCCACCCAGCGCTTTGGCGTTCCGATGGGCTATGGCGGCCCGCACGCAGCCTACATGGCAACCACCGATAAGCTGAAGCGCGCCATGCCCGGCCGCATCATCGGTGTGTCCGTCGACGCGCGTGGCAACAAGGCCTACCGCCTGGCGCTGCAGACCCGCGAACAGCACATCCGCCGCGAAAAAGCCAACTCCAACGTTTGTACCGCTCAGGCGCTGCTGGCTGTCATCGCGTCGATGTACGCGGTCTACCACGGCCCCGACGGCATCAAGGCCATCGCCCAGTCGGTGCACCGCAAAACTTCGCGCCTGGCTGCAGGACTTGAGGAGAACGGATACAAGGTGCAGCCGGAAGTCTTCTTCGACACCATCACCGTCGAGGTCGGCCCGCTGCAGAAAACCGTCATGGAAGCGGCGGTTGCCCGCGGCGTGAACCTGCGCAAGATCGGCGACAGCCACATCGGCATCTCGCTGGACGAGCAGACCCGCCCGGAAACCATCGAGGCTGTCTGGGGTGCCTTTGGCATCGACAAGAAAGACGACAGCGTTGCCAACCGCGCCTACCGCCTGCCCGACTATGCGCTGCGTGAAAGCGAGTATCTGACCCACCCGATCTTCCACAAGAACCGGGCCGAGGCAGAGATCACCCGCTACATGCGCCGTCTGGCAGACCGCGACCTGGCGCTTGATCGTGCAATGATCCCGCTGGGATCCTGCACCATGAAGCTGAACGCAACCATTGAGATGATCCCGGTCACCTGGCCGGAATTCGGCAACCTGCACCCCTTCTGCCCGGAAGACCAGGCGCAAGGCTACCACCAGATGATCGCCGATCTGAACGACAAGCTGTGCCAGATCACCGGCTATGACGCGATCTCCCAGCAGCCGAACTCCGGTGCCCAGGGCGAGTACGCAGGCCTTCTGACCATCCGCAACTACCACGCATCGCGCGGCGAAGCGCACCGCAAAATCTGCCTGATCCCCACATCCGCGCACGGTACCAACCCGGCGTCGGCACAGATGGTGGGCTACAAGGTGGTTCCGGTGAAATCGGATGACAGCGGCAACATTGACGTCGCCGACTTCCGCGCCAAAGCCGAAGAGCATTCCGCGAATCTCGCGGCCTGTATGATCACCTACCCGTCGACCCACGGCGTGTTTGAGGAAACCGTGCAGGAAGTCTGCCAGATCACCCATGATCACGGCGGTCAGGTTTATATCGACGGTGCCAACATGAACGCCATGGTGGGCCTGGCCCAGCCAGGCAAAATCGGCGGCGACGTTTCGCACCTGAACCTGCACAAGACCTTCTGCATTCCGCATGGCGGCGGCGGCCCCGGCATGGGTCCGATCGGCGTCAAGGCGCACCTCGCGGAGCACCTGCCGGGCCACCCGGAATACGGCACTGCGGTGGGGCCCGTTTCAGCGGCGCCGTTCGGCTCGCCCTCGATCCTGCCGGTCAGCTGGGCTTACTGCCTTCTGATGGGCGGCGCTGGCCTGACCCAGGCGACTAAGGTTGCGATCCTGAACGCGAACTACATCGCAGCCCGTCTCAAGGATGCCTACAAGATCCTCTACACCTCGGACACGGGCCGCGTGGCGCATGAGTGTATCCTGGACACCCGCCCGCTGGATGAGGAAGGCCACGTCACCGTGGACGACATCGCAAAGCGCCTGGTCGACTCCGGCTTCCACGCCCCGACCATGTCCTGGCCGGTGGCCGGCACGCTGATGGTGGAGCCGACCGAGTCCGAACCCAAGGACGAGCTGGACCGCTTTTGTGATGCTATGCTGTCGATCCGTAAGGAAGCGCAGGACATCATCGACGGTAAGATCGATCCCCAGAACAACCCGCTCAAGCACGCACCGCACACAGTGCGCGACTTGGTCGGGGAATGGGACCGTCCTTACAGCCGTGAGCAGGCCTGCTTCCCGCCGGGTAACCTTGGCGTCGACAAGTACTGGCCAGCAGTTAACCGAGTCGACAACGCCTATGGCGACCGTCACCTGATCTGCACTTGCCCGCCAATGTCGGACTACGAAGAAGAGTAAGCCCGGGTTTTCCAGGCTTACTGCCCCGCCGGCTTGTCCGGCGGGGCACCCAGCAGCCCGGACAAGCCGGCTGCATCCCGCATGACCCGCTCAGAGGAGAGAATGATGTCCCGTCTCGAACCGCTGACCGTGCCAGCGCCCCGGCAAACCGCTGACAGCGCGGCACAAGCCCGCTTCCACGATGTAGAAATCATTCTGCCGCAGCCGGATTCACCCGCCGCAGCCCAGATGATCTGCGAAGTCTTCCGAGCCGCCAACGATCTGTTTCCCGACAGCGGCTACCGCACCGCCGTGCGCAATCTGGCGTCACAAATGCGCAGCGTGCCGGAAGGCTGGAAGCCGCAGACCGTCATATTCCTCGGCGGCATTTCCAGCCGCTGGCCACTGAACGGAGGCGAGAAAGCCAGCCTGCAGCGGATCTGCCGCCAAGCGCAGCGCTGCCTGTTTGCCGGCAGCGCCATTTTCCTTCTGCCGGAAACCGGCCTGAACGCCACGGTCGAAACCGCCGTGCACACGAATTTTGCCGCTGCCGCAGAGGAGGAGCAAGTGATCGGCGCCCCGGCTGGCACGCTGACCACCACGTCTGGCCGCATCAGCACTGCTGTCAGCAGCTTTGCCGCACTGCGTCTGCTGACCGGCTTCCTGCGCGCTGACCGCGGCGCCTTTATCGCGGATGCGGTTTGCGATTACCTGGGCCTGGCCTTTGGCCCGGCGTCGGAACAATCTAGGGTCTCCCTGCAGTTACGCCAGACTGCTGGCGGCGACGCGCTGGTGGTAAAGATTCTCGACCTGATGCAGCAGAACCTTGAGGAGCCCCTTTTGATCCGCGACATCGCTCAGCAAGCTGGGGTTTCTCCGCGCAAACTGGAACGCCGGTTCCAGCAGAAGGCCCGGACCAGCCCGCTTGCCGCCTACCGCAAGCTGCGCATTGAAAAGGCCCGCCAGCTCTTACTGCACACCACGCTGCCGCTGGCCGAAATCGTCGCCGCCACCGGATTCGGCTCCCGAAGCAGCCTGACGGAATGGTTCAAGCGCGAATACAAGACCAGCCCGCAGGCCTTCCGCAAACAGTATTATGCTGACCGCCACCCTGCGGGTTCCCTGGCCTGACAGATGCTGGCCCCGGCAACGTAAAAGGCGGCCCCATTGGGCCGCCTTTGGTGTTTCAGGGTAGAGGAGTTCAGTTTCCGGAATCGCTGTCCTCGCCGTCGCCCGACAGGGCATTCGGGTCAAAGACATTGCCGAAGCCGGAGCTGTTGCCTTGCGGCTCTTGCTCTGCTTCAGGCGCCGCCTCGCCGTCGCCCGACAAGCTGCCCGGGGCAAACACACCGCCAAAGCCGGAATTATTGCCGGAGCCGGTAGAGGGTGCAGTCTGAGCCGGTGCGGCCTCTCCCTGCTCTTCCAGCTGCTGCTGGCGGCGCAGTTCGCGCTGGCGGCGCAGTTCCTGGATGCGCTCTTCGGTCTCCAGGCGTTTCTGCTCCTGCACGTTGGCAATGCATTGCGCCGGGCTGTAAACCGAGGCGGTGCCGACCACTGCCACCGTTGCACAGGCCACAACGACCAGCGCCACCGCAGCCACATTGGAGCTGAGGAAGCCCGGCAGCCGCAGCTTGCCGCTTTCCAGCTCTTCCACGGTTGCCTTTTTACGTGCTTCGGCCACCAACTGCTTGCGGCGGATGCTGGCCTCGTTGAAGAGTGCCGCGAACACCGTCAGCACCACGATGATAAAGGCCAGGGCCGAGATCGCCGGCGTGATGCCGTAACGCACCTTCTGCGCCAGCTCGATGGTCAGCGTCGGATATTCGCCGAAGGTGAAGGTGGTGGTGTTGTAGTTCTCGAAGCTTGCCAGGAAGGCCAGCACCGCAGCCGATGCAATGGCCGGCCGCATGAATGGCAGCAACACCTTGCGGAAGGCCTGAGCATGGGTTGCGCCCAGATCCAAAGCCGCCTCTGTCAGCGCGATATCATAGCGCTGCAGACGCGCCACCAGCACCAGCATGCAGTAGCTGGCGATAAATGTGGACTGGCCGATGATGGTCAGGAACAAGCCGTTCGACAGGAAGCTGTCGGCGCCAAGCCCCAGCATCCGGTTGATCCGGTCCCAGAACACCAGTGTCGAGATACCAAGCACCACACCCGGGATCAGGATCGGCGCAATGATGACGGTGTAGTAGGTCGCCCGCAGCTTGGGCCAGATCTGGGTGAGCATCAGCGCACCCGCCAGACCCATCGCAACAGACAGCACAACCGTACCTGCCCCCACAAGGATCGAGTTCCAGATGCCGTTCAAAATCCGCTCGTCCTGAAACAAGGCCGAGAACCATTCAAACGTCAGGCACTCCCAAGGTGTCATCCGCGGGAACGATGGCGAGTTGAAGGCGGTTGCCGACATGATCACCAAAGGGCCCAGGAGATAGGCAAAGAAGATCGCCAGATAGACCCAAAGGCTCAGGCGCATAAAGGTGAAGTTCTTCATTTGCCGATATCCCCCATGTTCACCTTGAACAGGCGCATGACCGCCAGAACAAGCAGGATACAGGTGACCAGCAGAACCACAGCATAGGCTGCGCCCTGCGGCCAGTCGGAGTTGTCATTGAACTGCTGGTAGATCAGCTGCGTGAACCAAAGGGAAGAAGGCCCACCAAGGATCTGCGGTGCCGCCAGCGCACCTGCTGACAGCATGAACACCATGGTGCAACCAGAAGAAATCCCGGGCTTGGCATAGGGAATGACCACCCGGCGATGGATCATCGGCCAGCTGGCGCCCATGTCGCGTGCGGCCTCGATCTGGTTGCGGTCAAGACTCTCGATCACGTTGTAGATCGGGAAGATCATCAGCAGGATATAAGCGTAGCCAAGGCCCGCATAGAGCGCGATGTCATTGCGGATGAAGTCAAAGGGCGTGTCGAAGACACCCAGCCCCACCAGCATGTTGTTGAGCACCCCGGTCTCGCCGAAGATGATGCGCAGCGCAAAGGCGCGCAGGATCTCGTTGATCCAATAGGGGATGATCAGCATAAGCGCGAAGATGCGGATGTGATTACCCTTGGTCTGGGCCAGGTAATAGGCGATCGGATAACACAGGATCAGGTTGAAAATTGTGACGCAGACCGCTGCCACCAGGGTGCGGAAGAACACCTTGAGGTCGACCGCATTATAATCCTGGCTGCCGCCCTCCGGACCGTAGATCAGGTATTTGTAATTCTCCAGCGTATAGACGTCCTTAGGTCCGCCAATCTCTGGCGGCGGCAAATTCGGACGGAACGAGAAGTCGAGCATCGACAGCTGCGGCAGAATAATGAGGCCAATGGTCCAGAACAGGACAAGACCCAGCATCAAACTGCCCATGCCGACACCGTTTCGTTTGAAGAACTCCCTCAGGAAGCTTGGCATGGCTTGGCCTCCTTATTCTGCGGCCAGTTCACCAGCCGGAACACAGACGGCATTGTTCGTCTCGTATTCCAGGGTGATGTTCTGGCCGGTGTGATCCTCAAACGACTGGCCGAGATTGGGGATTGAGACCTTCAGTTCCTTGCCGCCTTCGCCTTCCATGAAGATGTTGAAGACGTTACCCTCGAACTCCTCGTGGTTGACCTTGGCGGTCACGAAGTGGTCGCCGGACGCGCCTTGCGGCGCCAGGGCAAAGGCCTCGGGGCGAATGAACATCATCGCCTCGTCGCCTTCTTTCATCCTGCCTTGGTTGGCAGTGGAAATCCGCGCCACCAGTTCGCCGGAGCGGTTGGTCGCGATCAGAGCTTCATTGCCCATGACGCGCTTGATTTTGCCGCGGAAGACATTGTTTTCGCCAACGAAAGACGCGGCAAAAGCAGTAGAGGGATCATTATAGATGGTCTTGCCATCGGCAATCTGATCAATGACGCCCGCCTTCATCACCGCGATATTGTCGGACATGGTCAGCGCTTCGCCCTGGTCATGGGTGATGTAGATGAAGGTGATGCCGACACGCTGCTGGATCTCGCGCAGCTCGGTGCGCATGTGCTGGCGCAGCTTCAGATCGAGCGCCGATAGCGGCTCATCCAGCAGAAGCACATCAGGTTCTGCGCAAAGGGCCCGCGCAATCGCCACACGCTGACGCTGGCCGCCCGACAGTTCGCTGGGCAGCTTGTCGCCCTGACCCGGCAGCGCGATCATGTCCAGGAGCTCATCCGCGCGCTTGCGGCGCTCCTTCGCGGAGGCCCCCTTGATCTCCATGGAAAAGGTGATGTTCTCCCAGATCTTCATCAGCGGGAACAGCGCCAGGTTCTGGAAGATCAGCGCGGTCGGACGCTTGTTCGGCCCGATCCCTTTCATGTCATTGCCGCCGATCAAAACCCGGCCGTCACTTGGATCCAGAAAGCCCGAGACGGCGCGCAGGATCGTCGTCTTGCCACAGCCCGATGGCCCGAGAAAGGAAAAGAAATCCCCCCCATTGATGTTCACATTGGCATCACGCACGGCGACAAAGTCGCCGAAGCGGATCCAGAGATTCTCGAGATCAACGCCGACCCCAGCACTCATTTGGCTTCTCCCCAGGGCACAGGTCCCCAATCCGGCGGCAGGCCGCCGGCCCCGCAAGGCCTGTTTCCTGTTTTATGTTCTTGTGTGATTGCGCCGCAGATGCGCGGCCGGCCCCCGGCAGAACTGCCGGGGGCCGGTTTGTTCAAATGCTGCGATCAGGCGCTCTTGAACTTGTTGACAAACTCGGTGCGCACGTCGGCGTACCAGGGCGCCTCTGCCGGCCAGGGATTCAGATTGGCCAGCGAGTTGCCCGGATAGGCTTCGGCGAAGTTCTTCTTGTATACGTCGCCCGAGAAACCATCGGCGCCGAGAACCGGCGAGTTGTAGCCGTGGCTGTCGATTGCCTTGCCCGCAGGCTCCTGCTCATAAGCATAGGAGATGAAGGCATAGACCTGCTCTTCGTTCTGCGCGCCCACCGGCATCGAGATGCCGTCGACCCAAGCCATCGCGCCTTCGACCGGTGCCTGATAGTGCACCGGCTCACCTGCAGATTTCAGCGCCAGCGGCGGGCCATCCCAAGTCTGACCAACCACCACGCCTTCGTTCAGCAGGCCGTTCTTCTGGGTGTCAGCATCGTTCCAGATCAGCTTGATGCGGTTCTTGCGCGCAACGCACCAGTCGGTGACCTGGCCCCAGACCTTGCGCATGGTTTCCTCGTCGTCATAGGCCGCCCAGATCGAACCCGGCTCCATCTCACCTGAGGCCTCCATGTAAAGGCCCGCACCCAGCATCATTGAATGCGCCCTGCCCATGGTTTTGCCTGCGTTCTCTTCCGACCAGACGTCGCCGTATGACGGCGCGTCGCCTTCCGGCAGCCAGAGATCAGTGCGGTAGGCGATACCTTCGGTGCCCCAGATATGCGGCAGCCAGTGCACACCGCCGCCGCCAAAGTTCCAGGCGTCGGTGCCGATCTTGGCCATCGCCGGGTTCACAGCGTCAATGTTGACCTTGCTCATGTCAAACGGCTTCAGCAGTTCCAGCGGTCCCCACTGCAGCGAGCGGTTGTTGGTCGGCGAAACGATGTCGAAGCCCTGGCCTTTGGTGGCCTTCATCTTGTTGATGATTTCTTCGTTCGACCCGATACCCGTGTAGTTCACCTTGATGCCGGTCTTGGCTTCAAAGCCCGAGATGAATTCAGGCGGCAGATAGTCTGACCACATCAGGATGTTGATCTCGCCTGAAGATGCCAGCGCGCTCTTTGAATAGAGAGGCGCTGCCAGTGCTGCGGCGCCGGCGCTCTTCAGAACGCTTCGCCGCGTCAGCTTACCAGTGTTTGCCATTTATCCAATTCTCCCTTTGGACTGCTAATTGTTGTTTTTGTTGTTTCAACGATGAAACCTTGCGAAGGCTTACCCGTCTCCAACAGTGACAGTTTTAGAAAACGATAAGACCAGATCACCCATCAACTTGAGCAACATGGCGCCAGTTTCGGCGCGGTTTAAAGACACTCGCGACATAACCGCGATGAGAAACTATCGCTGCAATCGCAGTGTGCGCGCCGTAAGGCGTGCCGTCAACGCTCCTGCGCCCGCGGCCAGCAAAAAGCTGTATCGCCTTGGCAGGTAAAAACACTGTGACAAAAAAATAATTAACAACAACTTAGTTGAGAAAGAGCGCATTCGGAGACGCTAGCCCGCCAGTGCCCTGCTGCTGCTCCTATTATCGGCATCCTTCCAAATCGCTCAATATTGCTTTCGATTTTTTGCGAAACGCACTGCGTTGTCTTGCCGCCGCAGCGAACCTGCCGCTTAGTCGAAATGGAACTGTTGGGAGGTCCGTTTCATGAAATCACGCACCAAAGTTGTGGTTATCGGCGGCGGCATAGCCGGCTGCTCCGTCCTCTACCATCTTACCCAGGAAGGCTGGAGCGACGTTGTTCTGCTTGAACGCAATGAACTGACAAGTGGCACAACCTGGCACTCAGCTGCGCAGGTCACAAATTTCGGCGTGAACCAGACCATGGTTGGGCTGAAAAGCCATTCCATTGCCTTGTACAAAAAGCTGGCGGAAGACCCGGAATACCCGATCAACTACCACCACGGCGACGGAGGCATCCGTCTGGCCAACACACCAGAGCAGATGCAGGGCTACCGCCATTTCGCCTCCATGGCCCGTGGCATGGATGTGCATCTCGAGGTGATTGACGCGGCAGAATGCGCTCGCCGCCACCCGTTGGTTTCCACCGACAACCTCACGGGCGGATTGTGGGATCCGCTGGACGGCGACATTGACCCGGCGCAGTTATGCCAGGCATTGGCCTATCACGCGCGTAAGGCGGGGGCAGAAGTCTACCGCAACACGCCAGTGACGGCCCTCACCCAGCACAAGGATGACACTTGGACCGTGCACACAGAACACGGCGATATCGACTGCGATATCGTCGTCAATGCCTGCGGCTACCGGGTGAACGAGGTGGGCGCGATGATGGATGTGCACCATCCCGTCGCCTCAATGGAACACCAGTATTTCCTGACAGAGGACATCCCGGGCGTCGTCGAAGCGAGCCACCGACTGCCGCTGATCCGTTGCCCGATCTCGGATTACTACTGCCGTCAGGAAAAGAACGGTCTGCTGATCGGCTTCTATGAGCAGGACTGCAAGACCTGGGGTATGGGCGGGATCGACCCGAACTTTGTGAACGCGCTTTGCCCCGACGATCTGGAGCGGGTGATGGACGTCCTGGAAGGTGCCTTCGAGAGAATGCCTGCGCTGCGCGAAACTGGCATCCGTTCCATCGTGAACGGGCCCATCACCTACACAATCGACGGCGCGCCGCTGATCGGCCCGATTCCGGGCAAGCGCAACGCCTTTTGCGCCGTCGGCTTGCGCGCGGGCCTTGGCGAAGGCGGAGGCCACGGCTGGCTTTTGGCGCAGATGATCGTGCATGGCGAGGCCTGCTATGACACCTGGTGTATCGACCCACGCCGCTTCACTGGCCACGCAAATGCGGAGCTGACTGCACTGAAGGCAATCGAGGATTACCAGAACGAATTCCGCTTCCACTTCCCGCATGAGCACCGGCCGGCGGGCCGCCCGGCCAAAACCACGCCACTGACACCTTTGCTGGCAGCAGAGGGTGCAGAGTTCACGGTGGTCAATGGTTGGGAAAGGATGGATTACATCAAGCCTTCGCCGGATTTCCACCCTTCGCTCAATTTCAACTTCGACGAGACCTTTGGCGTTGTCGCCGCTGAAGTGGCGAACGTGCATGAAAACGCAGGCCTCGCCGAGGTCAACGGCTTCAACCGTTTCGAAATCACCGGTACTGACCGCCACAGCTTCCTCGACCGCATGTTCTGCGGCACTGTCTCCAAACACGTTGGCCGCGTCGGGCTGGGATACCTGCTAAACCACCAAGGGATGGTCAAGGGCGAGGCCACCGTTGCCAATCTCCCTGCCTCGGACCGCGGGCCGGAGCGGATCTGGTACGGTTCCGCTGCCGCCAGCGAATTCCACGACATGGACTGGCTTACCCAGCACATCCGCGTGGAAGAAGACGTTCAGATCCGCTCGCTCACCAATGACCAAACCATCCTGGTCCTCGCCGGCCCCCGAGCGCGGGACGTACTCTCAGCCTGCGTCCGGGGCGACTGGTCGCGCGACGCCTTCCCCTGGCTGTCGGTGCGTGAATGCTTCATCGGCTTTGCCCCAGCCACTGTGATGGGCGTTAGCTTTTGCGGTGAGCTTGCCTATGAAATCCACGTGCCTAACGCTTCGCTCTACGCCGCCTACCTGGTGCTGCGGAAGTCAGGTGAAGAGCATGGGCTCAAACTTTTCGGTTCCCGTGCAATAGAGTCGATGCGGATGGAAAAGGGCTTTCTGCACTGGAAAACCGATCTTATCACCGAATTTAACCCGTTCGAAACAGGCTTGGACCGGTTCGTCAAACTGGAGAAGGGTGACTTCATTGGCAAAGAGGCATTACTGAAACTTCGGTCCGATGGCGTGCGCAAGAAGCTGGTCACACTGAAGGTGGACGCAACACACGCCCCGGCCCACGGCGGCGCCTCGCTAATGAAGGGGAGCAAGGTTGTGGGCACTGTGACCTCCGGCAGCTGGGGTCATCGGGTGGGTATGAACCTTGCCTATGCGTTTGTTGAACCCGGCCTGGCCGAAATCGGCAACACCATGCAGCTAGACCTTTGCGGAGATCTGGTCGCAGCTCAGGTGATCGCCCCGTCACCTTATGATCCAAGCTTTGACTGCATCCGCAGTTGAACCATTACTGAAACAGCAAAACGCCCGGGGAACACCCCGGGCGTCTTGTTTGCGGCGGCTCTCAATTCAGCTGCGGCCTTTCCAGGGCACCAGCCAGTTCTCTGCCTTGCGCATCAGGATATCGATGCCATAGCCGATGATGCCGATGAGCACGATGCCCATGATCACGATGTCCGTGAGCTGGAACTTGGACGCCGCAATGATCATCATGCCTGCCCCCTTTTGCGCGGCAACCAGTTCGGCGGCCACAACAGTTCCCCAGCAGACGCCCATCGCCACCCGCGCGCCGGTGAATATTTCCGGCAGCGAGTTCGGCATAATTACATGGCGCATGATCTGCCACTTGGAAGCACCCAATGAGTAGGCTGCGTGGATCTTTGAGATGTTCACACCTGACACTCCGGCCCGCGCCGCAATCGTCATGATCCACAGCGCCGCAAGGAAAAGCAGAACGATCTTGCCGGTTTCCCAGATGCCAAACCAGATAATCACCAGAGGGATCAATGCCAGCGGAGGCACCGGCCGCATGAATTCGACAATCGGGTCAAACCAACCGCGGAACCATCCGGAAAGGCCCATGGCGTATCCCAGCGGAATGCCAATGATCGCGCCGGTCACAAAGCCCGCCACAACCCGCAGAAGCGACCACCCCAAATGCTGCCAAAGCGAGAAGTTCTGATAGCCCTCGGATGCGATTTCAAAGAACCGCGCCACCACCGTTTCCGGGGCTGGCAGCCAGATCGGATTCATCTGCATACCGCCGTGCGGAGTAAAACTGATCGCACCTTTGCCTGTCAGTGTCACGGTTCCATCGCCGGTGTCCACTGCTCCATCAGCAGTAATTGGCGCGCCGTTGATGGCAACAATCTTTGCGCCATCCCGGCGCTTGGCCTCATCGTTCTTGTCGAAGAGAAGCGTTGTTGACCGCCCCGCCTGTGCTGCCAGCGCGTCATTCGAGGCAAAGCCCTCGCCGCCTTCAACCTCGAACTTCTCAACGTCCTCGCCAAATCCGAAGACACGCACAGTGACATTCGCATCATCCGTTGCGCCATCGGCGTTTTCCAGCGTGTAGGTGAAAGTGGTCTCGCCGGTAAACGGCCCCGGCACATGGATCGGGAAAAGTTTGGAGCCTGTAAACGCCGCCCAGATCACGAAAATCACCAGCACCGAGATGATCGAAGCCGCCCGGTCCGGCGTGACCGCGCTCTCGTCGCCGAAAGTAACGGTCTTGAGACTGGTGAAATCCTGCCGGGATTGCATCCCTTTACGGATCAGCTGCACCAGAAAGAAGGCACCGGCAAACAGCGCGATGTAGAAGAGAAAGACTGTCATGCCACCTGCTCCGTCCGGCCCATGATCTCCTCTTCCATCTCCCAGATCATTGATAGGATCTCATCGCGTGTCTCAGCGAAGCCTTCGGATTTCTTGACGTCGCGCAGATCAGCGTTAACCCCGCGTTCGGCAAAGGGCAGGTTGTATTCGCGGTGGATACGCCCGGGACGCGGCGCCATCACAATCAGCCGTTCCCCCAGCAACAGAGCCTCTTCCACCGAGTGGGTAATCAAGATGATGGTCTTGCCTGTTTCCTTCCAGAGCTTCAGCACCAGCCCTTGCATCTTCTCCCGCGTCAACGCATCCAGCGCTCCCAGTGGTTCGTCCATCAGGATCACATCGGGCTCATTGGCCAGGCAGCGTGCCAGCGCCACGCGCTGCTGCATCCCGCCCGACAGCTCGTACACCGCCTTTTCCTTGAAGTCCTGCAAGCCAACGATTTCCAGCAGATGGTCCGAGATCTTCTCCCGCTCTGCTTTTGGCATGCCCTTCATACGAGGGCCAAATTCCACGTTGTCGCGCACGTTCATCCACTCAAACAGCGCGCCCTTCTGGAATACCATGCCGCGTTCTGCGTCAGGGCCGGTCACCACATGGCCGTTCAGCTCCACCTCACCTTCGGTCGGAGCCAGGAAGCCGGCCAGAATGTTCAGCAGCGTGGTCTTGCCACAGCCCGACGGCCCCAGCACAGACAACAGCTCCCCCGCCTGCAAATTTAATGAAACGTCTTTCAGCGCCTGAACCGAACTGCCGTTGGGCAGGTCAAAACGCATGGAGACACTTTTGATGTCCAGTCCTGACATCTCTTCCCCTTCCTTTTTGCGCCAGTTTGCAGCCGGCCTGCATATGCAGATGCAGGCGGCCCGGGATCCGGGCCGTCCGCCTTGGCCAAAGTATGCCGGTTCAGTTCAGCGCGGCTTCCAGCGGTCCGCTGTCCACGGCACCGTCATAGGAATCCAGCGCCGCCTCAATGCTGCCTGCATTCACAAACACATCCGCCACGCCCTTCATGAAGGTCTGCGCGCCGCCGCCGAGCCATTTTTCTGAAAGCTGTTCTTCAGCTGAAGGGAAACTGAAGGTCGCGATGGTAGCCTCCGCATCGGCTAAATCCATGCCTGCGTCCTTGGCAATTACCGGCAGCATTTCGTCTTTCTGATCGCCGGAGTTCCACATTGCATTGGCATCTGCTGTCACCTTCAGGAACTTGCTGAGAAGGGCGCCCTCGTCCGCGATGAATCCAGCCGGTGCACTGGTCACGTCAAACACCAGAATGCCCAGCTCTTCCTTCTCCGCACCCGTTAGCAGCACATTGCCATGCTCCAGCATCCGCCGCAGCGCGCCACCCCAGCCGCAGACCATGTCCAGATTGCCCTGGGCAAACGCCGCCGCGCCATCTGCAGGTGCCATGTCGACAATTTCCATGGAACCAACGTCGACACCGAAATGCGCCATCTGAGACAGGAAGCCATAGTGAGCGGCTGTGCCGATCGGCACGCCGACTTTCTTCCCATTTAATTCGCCTGCGTTGTCTTTGTCGATTTCCAGAGCCTCGGCCACCACACAGTTGTCGTTTTCAGCATAGCTGACAGCCACATCCACGGTCTGAATGTCCTGCCCGGCGGAAGTAGCAACCACGAAAGGCGGCACACCCTGACTGACGGCAATCTGTACATCGCCTGAAGCCATGGCTGCAGACATTGCTGTACCGGTGTCAAAGGAGACCCAATTGATTTTGACACCCATCTCTTCTTCATAGGTGCCTTTAGCCTTGGCGTACTGGAACGGCATTGGCCACTCCAAGAAATACGCCACGGTAATCTCGTCGAGGGCCGAAGCCTGAGTCGCTGATATGGTGGCGGCGGCCGCGCAGACTGTTGAAAGCAGATACTTTTTGATCATGTTAATCGTTCTCCCAGTTGTCACGCCTGGCTCGTTCTATGCGGGCCTTGAGGCGTTGATTTTTACACGGAAAACCTTATCCGGGAAGAGAATTCACTGTAGAATAAAATTACTCCTGCACGGAAAGTAAAACTCAGTTTCGATTTTTTCGCATGTATTGGCGCAATTCTCTGGATAGCATATGCAAATCCGCAGGGAGGACCGCACATGCAAAAGACGCTGAGTCTGCGCTGGCTGGAAGTATTCCAGCTTATCTCGAAATCCGGCTCTATACAGAAAGTCGCCGCCGAAACCGGCCTTTCGATCAGCACAGTGTCTAACCATCTGCGCAGTCTTGAAAACGCGCTTGGTGTCGATCTGGTTGACCACACCCGGCGCCCCATGGGTCTGACGCCGGCAGGTGTGGTTTTTGCCCGGTATGTTTGCGACGGGCTGATGACTCTCAGGCGCGGTGAAGCGGAAATGCGTTCCGGCAGCTGGCAGCATGCAACAGATCTGCGCATGGCCCTGCTGGATGATTTCGACAATGAGGTGGGCCCGGAACTGTTCCAGTTCCTGTCTTCCGCCCTGCCCCGCTGCAGTTTCCGGCATTACACCCGCCCCAGCCACGAGATCATAGAGAAATTGCAGGCGCAGAAGCTGGATGCAGGCGTTGCCACCCGGCCGTCCGGGCTGCTACCGGACCTTATCGAGTACCCCCTGATGCGCGATCCTTTCATTCTGGTTGTGCCAACGGGCTACGCCGGCAGCATTGAGGATCTGACAAAAGCAGACGCTCCGCTGCCCCTCTTGCGCTATTCCCGCGACCACACAATCGGCAAACAGATAGAGACCCAGCTGACCCGTCTCAAGATCGCGCTGCCCAACCGGTTTGAATTGGAATGCAACCAATCGATCATTGGTCTGGTGTCCGAGGGCAGCGGCTGGACCGTCACCACTGCCGCCAGCTACCACCGCGCCCAGCGGTTCCACGAGAAGGTCAAGTTGGTGCGCTTTCCGGGAAAAAGTTTTGCCCGCACGGTCTCGCTGTTCACGACCAGCGTCTATCCTGCAGCAACGTCGCAGCTGATACATGAGGCGCTGCAGAAGTCCCTGAGGCTGCATTTCACAGACCCTATAACCCAACGTTTCCCCTGGCTCGGGGAAGAATTCCGAACCTTGCCTTCAGGCGCGGACTAACCACCGGGGCAATTAGAAACAAACATCCGTGTTTTTCGAAACCCTTGGCTCGCGGCTTGACCGTTTGGTCTCTCAACCGCTGTTTTAGGCGCAATCCGCACCCTGCGATTTCTGCACAGGCGGCGGCACTTTGAGGAACATGGACATGGCAATCACATACCTGAAACAAGCCAAGGCGCGTCCTGCCACTGAATGCAGCGATATTCGCGACACCGTCGCTGTGATGCTGGCCAACATCCAGCGCGAGGGCGAGGATGCAGTGCGCCGCTATTCGGAAAAACTTGACCGCTGGACCGGTCCAGTCGTGGTGACAGACGCCCAGCGCCGCGCGGCCTGCAACAGGGTTTCGCAGCAAACTAAGGACGACATCCAGTTTGCCCACGCGAACATTCGCCGCTTTGCCGAGGCACAAAAGGCCACGTTAGGCGAATGCGAGGTGGAAGTGATCCCCGGCCTGATTGCAGGCCAGAAACAGATTCCGGTATCCAGTGCCGGCTGTTACGTTCCGGGCGGCCGCTACAGCCATATTGCCAGCGCCCTGATGACCATCACCACTGCCAAGGTCGCCGGTGTACCGCACATCACCGCGGTCTCGCCGCCGCGCCCCGGCAGTGGAATTCCCGATCCGATCATTTATGCCATGGATCTTTGTGGCGCCGACCTGATCCTCAACTTGGGCGGCGTGCAGGGAATCGCTGCTATGGCCCAGGGTTTGTTCGGGGCTCAACCCGCCGACATCCTCGTCGGTCCAGGCAACTCCTATGTGGCAGAAGCCAAGCGTATGCTTTTCGGCGAGGTTGGCATCGACATGTTTGCCGGTCCAACGGACTCGCTGGTGATTGCCGACCACACCGCAGATGTGGAAACCGTCGCCTGGGATCTGGTTAGCCAGGCCGAACACGGTGCCGACAGCCCGGTCTGGCTGGTTACTACCAGCGAGCTGCTGGCCAAAGGCGTCATGGCCCGTGCACAGGCGTTGATTGATCAACTGCCCGAGCCCAACCTCTCCGCCGCTCACCGCGCCTGGCACGAACGCGCCGAGGTGGTTCTTTGCGGCAGCCGGGAAGAGGCCGCTCAGGTGGCTGACCGCTATGCGCCGGAACATCTGCAGGTGCAGGCCGAAGACCTAGACTGGTGGCTAGGCCGCCTCTCTGCCTATGGCTCGCTATTTCTAGGCAAGGAGACAACCGTGTCCTTCGGCGACAAGACCTCCGGCCCCAACCATGTTCTGCCGACCAGCGGCGCTGCGCGCTATACTGGCGGGTTGTCGGTGCACAAGTTCACCAAGACCGTCACTTGGCAGCGCTGCAACGCCGCTGCCTCTCATGAGCTGGCACAGCGCACCGCCCGGATCAGCCGGATGGAAGGAATGGAAGGTCACGCAATCGCCGCCGAAATGCGGTTGATACCCGAGAAACTGTCTGAAGCCGTTTAGCGCTCAGGAAGGCGTCTCCAGCTTCTGATCGAGGTCAACTGGCCCCAACACCGCATCGTCGGGAATGCTCTCAAACCCGGCGACTGCACCACCATAACGCTTTGCAAACCGCGCGGCTTCTTCTTGCGAGGCAAAGGGCACAACCTCCGGCGCACCCATACCGCCCGCGGCCTTGGAGCCTACCACGAAATGCGCCTCCCTGGCATCAATCCAGTTGCTGCTGCCAGGATGCTCCCAGCTTGCCGCCGCACCCATGTCGCTGACATAGATCGCGGTGATGTCTGCATCCCGCTCCGGGCCTTTCACATAGGCCGCCAGATCGCGCACCTGCGCAAAAAACAGCGGTGCCGGAAAGCCATCCAAGTGAATCTGCCCCTTTGGTCCGCCGTGTTCAGCAACATTCATCTGGCAAAAATAGCTGAGCGCTGCTTCGGTCAATTCCACTGGCGCGGGCGGCACTTTGTCTGCCTCCTCCTGGCAGGCAGACAAGATCAAGGCCGCAACAAGGATCAAGCGCTTCATGGCTCCACCCTCCGGAACGCGGCGCAAGCCAAAGCAAAGCCCAGTGCGGGCCACAGCAACAGCGACAAAGGAGCGGCCCAGCCGGGCAAGGCACTTGCCGCGCCTGCCATGCCGCTGGACAGCGCCACGCTTTCCGAGGCAGCCACATTCCACAGCCGGAACGCATCCGCCGGGTTGGCGACCATCACCCAAGGGAAGATCTTCTGAGTGAAGATCCCGCCGCTGTCCATCACTACGGCACCCAGCAGCCCCAGATCATAAAGCACCACAAACACAAGCCAGACACCGGCAGACAGGCCTGCGGCAGCGGTTGCCCCGCTGCTGAGCGCCGACAGCGCATAGCCCAGCACCAGGAACACCGCACCCAGCAGGATCGAGGTCAGCACCAGCCGCCCCAGTGCGAGCAGGCTCTCAGCCCCGGCGCCGCCGAACCAGGCGGCGACGGCCCCCGCCGCGCCAAATCCGATGCACATGGCAACTGCCAAGGCCGCCAGATGCGCCATCAGCTTGCCCAGCAGAATCTCTGCCCGGCTCGCGGGATAGGCCAGCAGCAGGGCAAGACTGCCCCGGTCGCGGTCGCCCGCCACCGCATCAAAACCCATCATCAGCGCCAAGAGCGGTGCGAGGTAGACCGACAGAGTGGTCATCGAGGCAACCGAGACCGTCAGCATGTCCACCCCTAGCGTCCCGGTCGGCGCCGATCCGGCAAAAGACAGCGCCAGCGCAAAGGCCAGCATGATCAGCGTGGCTATGAACAGCCAGCGGTTGCGGCGCAGGATCAGCATCTCGGCGCGGGCAATGGCAAAGGCGCGTCTCATCTGCGGTCCTCCCCGGAGTAATGGCGATAGAGGTCTTCCAGCCGCGGCGGCACCATGTCGATGTCGGCCACCGCATCTCCCATGGCTGCGATCTTGCGCAGTTCTGCCATCTTGTCCTGCGGACTGCACAGGATTTCGACTGAAGCACCGTTGATCCGCCGCCCGCCGGTCTCAACTGCAATCCGGTCGGCATGCGCGTCGCTGGCCTGTACCCGCAGCCTGACCGGCAGCCCGGCCTGGGCCGACAGGCCCGCCAGCGTGTCATCCGCCACCTTCACGCCTTTGCGCAGGATGGCGATGCGGTCGGTGCGCGCCTCGACCTCAGTCAGCGCGTGGGAGGCGATCAGAACCGCCGCGCCCTGTTCGGCCAGTTCGTTGATGATCGCGTAGAGGTCCTGCCGCGAGATCGGGTCCAGCCCGCTGGTTGGCTCATCCAGCAACGCCAGCTTGGGGCGGCCCAGCAGCACCTGCGCCAAGCCCAGCCTTTGCCGCATCCCCTTGGAATAGGCTCCAATGCGGCGATGCATGGCCTCTCCCAAGCCTACCCGTTCCAAGAGGCCATCAATGTCCGCGCGTTCGCCCGCCAGGCGGGCAAACAGCGACAGCTGCTCATGTCCGGTCAGCGCCGGATGGAAGCTCACGGCTTCGGGAAGAAAGGCGGTCGCGGCCCGCGCCGCAACACTGCCGGGGGCCGCGCCGCAAATCTGGATGCTGCCGCCCTCGTGCCGGATCAGGCCCAGTACCGCCTTGATCAATGTCGACTTGCCCGCGCCGTTGTGGCCCAACAGCGCCAGCCGCTCGCCCGGCGCGATGTCCAGATCGATGCCATGCAGCACCTGGGTCTTGCTGCGGAACTTATCTAAAGCGCGGATCTGCAGCGGGCTTTTTGCGTTATCCATCTTGTTCAACCTTTCTGGCGGCCTCGGGCCGCTCTGGCCGCATCAGCGGGTGGCTGTCGATCACCCCGCCGGGCAGCAGCGCCGGAAATGCAGACTGCGACCAACGCACCAGCTGCACCGCAGGCGATCCCATCAAGAGTTTCGCCGCAGGCTGGGTCCACAGCACATGGTCCATGCTGTCGTTCGGACGGTAAGGCGCATCAGCGATGCCGTCGCCATCCACATCAAAACCTGCAAAATCGGACCAGTAATTACCCTGGCCCTCTTCGCTCCACTCCACCCATTTGGTGGAGACAAATTTCACTTGGTGCCGGTTGCCGACAAAAGCGTTCCCAACCATCCGGTTGCCGTCGCTGCCCGCGGTAAAGTGGATGCCGATGCCGCAGCCCTCGAACCAGTTGCCGGAGAAGTCGTTCTTGTGCGCGTTATAGAGGAAGGTGCATTTGCCCCTGGCCCCCTTCACATAGTTGCCCCGCACTTCGCCCTGGTTGGCATAGTTCAGCATCACCCCGTGATCGCGGTCGTTCAGCGAGACATTCCCGGTCACCTTGACCCGTTTCGAGAACATCACCGCATAGCCCAGGTGATTGCCGATTGAGACATTGCCCGAAACTTCGGAATTATCGGCATACATGTAGTGCACGGCAAAGCGCAGGTCGCGGAAGCTGTTGTTGATGAAACGGTTCTTTTTGGAACTATTCACAAAGATCCCGTCGCGGCCAAAGCGGATGTCATTGCCGTCCACAACCGCACCCGGCGCGTTCCAGACATAGACCCCGTTGCCACGGGCGTTCATGTGGCGGTCCAGGCGGCCCTCGATCCGGTTGCCTTGCACCAGGCTGTCTTTAGCGCCGTGAATATCCACACCATAAAGGTTGCCCAGCAGCACATTGTTCAGGATCCGCGGCGCCTTTGCGGTCTTGGTCAGCTTAATGCCGCTGTCGATCTCCTGATGCGAGGAGCCGGAGCCGGTAACGATCAGGTTCTGAACGGTCACGCCCGGCCCGGTCACGGTGATCACCGATCCCTTGCCCTGCCCGTCCAGTGTGGCATGGCCCTGCCCATCCAGCGTCACAGGCCGGTCCAGCACCAGGGTTTCGGCATATTCGCCGGGGGCGAGGCGGAGGGTGTCGCCATCCGCCGCCTGCGCCAGTGTTTCAGCGATGGCCCCTGCCCGGTTGGGCACATCCCAATCCGCCGCCCATGCGGGCGCCAGGCCGGCAAGGGCCGCAACCAGGGATATGGGCAGGAGCCGTCTCATCTTCAGGCGCTCCGCGGCTCAACCAGCATCCGGCCGCGCATCTCCATGTGCAGCGCGTGGCAGAACCACTGGCAGTAGTACCAGTGCACGCCCGGACGCTCCGCCTTGAAGGTGACAGAGGCGGTGGCCAGCGGCCCGACTTCCATGGCGATACCGAAGTTCGACAGGCAGAAGCCGTGGGTCAGATCGTCGATGTCGTCCAGGTTAGTGACATAAACGGTGACCTCATCGCCCTGCTTCACGGTGAACTTCTCAAGGCTGAAGTTCGGCGCCTGGCTGGACATGTAGACCCGCACCTTGTCGCCGTCGCGGATGATGGTGTCCTGATAGTCGTCCAGATCGACGCCATCCGCCTCGGCCTGCTTGCGCGCGTCTTCCCACATCGGATCGTTGCGCTGCCAGGTGCTGGCCGGGTTCACCTTTGAACGGTGAACAAGGATCGAGTCATGCGGTTCCGCAAAGGTCGGGCCGTCGTGCACCACCTTCATCTTGTCGCCGGAGATGTCGATCAGCTGCTCGTTCTCGGGCTTCAGGGGGCCGACGTTCAGAAACCGGTCCTTGGAGAACTTGTTCATCGAGATCAGCCACTTGCCATCCGCCTCGGCAGTTTCGCCCATGGAGGTAGAGTTGTGGCCCGGCTGGTACTGCACATCGACCTTGTCCATGATCGGGTCCACATCGGCGCCAGCATAGGCGTCGATGGCTTTCTGGATGTCCCATTTCACCACCTGGCTGTCGAGGAACAGGGTGGTGTAGGCATAACCGCGGTTGTCGAAGGCCGTGTGAAGCGGGCCAAGACCCAGCTGCGGCTCGGCAACCACGGCGGAACGCGGATCCGCGTTGTCGCTGAACAGCGCGTCGACCTTCTCCACATCGATCACAGAAACCGTCGGCGACAGCTTGCCGTTGATCATGATGTGTTTCTTGTCAGGCGCGGCATTCACGCCGTGCGGCGAGTTCGGGATCGGGATGTAGCGGGTGAAGTTCTTGCCGGACTCTTTGCGCCCGTCCACAACCTTGGCCCCGTTCAGCTCCTGATAGTCGCCTGCCGCAATCGCTTCCTCAATCGCCTTGATGTTGAAGACAACAACGTGGTCCAGCTCGCTCTCGGTCATCTCGGCCAGGTTCATGCCCATTTCCGAGTTGTACGAGGTCGAGAAAGCGTATTTGCCCTGATAATCGCAGTCGGTGTTGTCCAGGTTGCCCGAGACGATCACCTGCCAGGCGACTTCCATGGTGTCGCCGTCGATGGCCGAGAAGATGTTCACGTACTGCGACGGATCATCCAGGATCTGGCCATCGTTGATCAGCGGCGCTTCGTGCTCGCCGTTGGCAAAGACATAGCCGGTGCGCGGGAATTTCTGCGGGCGCAGGCCGTGGATGTCCTTGGCGTTGGGGATCTCGATGATCTTGTCGCATTTCATCACGTCGCAGCGCACCCGAGCAACGCGGGTGTTGGCCTTGTCGTTCATGAACAGGTAGCGGCCGTCATAGGTGCCGTCGGTGAACGACATATGCGGGTGGTGCAGGTCGCCGTTGTCATAGGTGACCTTGCCATTGGCAGCCAGGAACTCCTTGGTTTCCGGCAGCAGGCCCTCGGTCAGGATTTTCAGCGACTCGTTGGTCTGGCCCCAGCCGGTGGCAGAGCAGCGGTTGAACACCGGCACCCGCATCAGCTCGCGCATGGACGGCACGCCCATGATCCGCAGCTCGCCGGTCTGGCCCGACGACCAGAAGCCGTAGTATTCATCCAGCTCGCCCGGCTCCAGGCCGAAACCGGCAGCCTGCGCGGGCTTCGCACCCAACAGTGCAGAGCCGGCACCGGTGGCCGCCAGAACGGCGCCGGAGGCAGTGGCCCCCAGAAGGCCGCGGCGGGTGACGGGCAGTTTGCTTTTCAGGTCTTCAGACATGATGTCCTCCTTCAGGAAACTTTTGTCCTGTTCGCGTTGGGGTGATTGGCAGGCGGGCGGCCCAGAGTGACGTCTGGGGCCGGGCTGCCGGTCTTGGCCCGGCGTTTCAGCTGTTTGATCACAACCGGGCATTTGGCTTCGGATTGGTACAGAACCTGGCAATGCAGGCAGTTCACACATTCGTTCGGGTTGATCTCACCGGAAGGGTGGATGGCCTGAACGGGGCACTCGTTGGCACAGGTCTGGCAAGGGCTGCCGCATTCCTTGTAGCGGCGCAGCCAGTCGAACATCCGCACCCGCGCCGGGATCGCCAGCGCCGCGCCCAGCGGGCACAGGTAGCGGCAGTAGAAACGCTCGATCAACAGGCCGGCCAGCAGCAGCGCCACGGCAAAAACGACAAACGGCCAGTCCCGCACGAACTTCAGGATGATCGCGGTCTTGAACGGCTCCACCTCGGCATAAGTCTCGGCCAGCGGGATCGACACCATCGAAATGCCGAACAAGCCGAGGAAAATCATGTATTTTGCAGGCCACAAGCGTTCATGCAGGCCCCAAGGCAAGGTGATCTGCGGCACCTTGAATGCGCGGGCGATCTTGTTCGTCAGCTCCTGCAGCGCGCCAAACGGGCACAGCCAGCCGCAATAGGCACCCCGGCCCCAGAACAAGAGCGCGGCGGCAACGGCAAACCATTGGATGAACACCAGCGGGTCCAACAGGAACGCATCCCAGGAGAACCCGCTGCGCAAGCTGCCAGCCAGGGCCATCAGGTTGACCACGCTCAGCTGCGCATTGGCATACCAGCCCAGAAACACCAGTGTGACGGTAAGGTATCCGATGCGGAACCAGTAGAATGTGCGCGCATTCACCGTCGCCTGGAACTGGAAGAAAAACACTCCCGTCAGCACCAGCAGCATCACCCCCAGCACACCGATCTCCAGCGTGCGGTCCTTCCAGATTCGCTGCCACAACGCGGCTTTTGCAGCCGCCTCGCCAGTGTCGTCCGCTACCACCTTGGGCGCAGGCGCGGCAGGCAGCAGGTACTGCTCCGGCAGTTTGTAGCCCAGATCAAAGGTCAGGAACGCCCGCTCCAGCGCACCAACGGACCGCTGCACCAGCAATTGCAGGCGGAAAGGCTCAGCGGGGTCGAATTCCGCATCTGCCGGGATCTTGAACAGATCCAGTTCAGTGAAACTTGGGCTATCGTCCGTGGCCAGCGCCCCAAGCCGCTTGTGCTGCTTATCAAAGAACCGTACCGAAGCATCACCCTGGATCAATTGGATGCGGTCGAAGATACCACCGCGCACATAGCCAGATCCTTTGAAGCTGTAACTTCCGCGCCCCAGCACCAGAATGGCGTGCTCGCCTTCCTTCAGCCAGGATTGCAGGTTCCGGTACTCCGCCTCACCCAACAGCGACTTGCCGATGGAGGGAACGGAAACCAGCGCCATGTGCATGTCGAAAAATGTGTCGTCTGGCGCTCCCGACTCCGGCCGCTTGATCGCGCGCGCATCGCCAGTGGCTTCAAAGGCCGCATTGATCTGACCCACGTCCAGCGTCATCCGCCGAACAGAGCCATCGCCTGCCAGTGTGGTCCAGTCTGCAACCTCATCGCGGGCCAAATCAACCTCGCGCTTCGGCCCGTCTGCCTGCACCGGTGACAAGCCGCCCAGACCCAGTGCCCGGGCCACTTTGATGCCTGCCCGCACTAGGCTGTCATCGATCACCATGATCGTGACCGTCGCGCCCGAAATGATGTCGAGGTCGTGGGCATCACCGCCCGCCGCCGCCTCGGCCTTCAGGTCCAGCCCGGCATAGCTTTCGGTCAGCTTGACCATTTTGGAGTTCGGGATGCCGATCAGCACGATCGGTTCGGAGTGTTTGACCAGCTTGACACCCGTTAGCACTGCATCGGTGTCAATTGCCGCTACCACATGGATTGGCTTGCCGCTGTAGCCGGTGGTGCCGACAAAGTCAGAGGTCAGAAAGGCATAGGCGACGGTTTCCCCCGCCTTCAGCACCGGCGCCGCAGGCACATCGTTGCGCACCGGGCCAAACGCCTCGGCGCCAGGCACTAGGTCTGCAGGTGCCAATTCTGTCAGGAAGCTGTCGAGGCTGTCTGCCTCTGCCGCCACTGCAAAAAGCGCGGCGAGTGTCATCACAAGGGCTGTCAGCCAGCCCTGGAAGGCGCGTGTCAGGACCATGGCGCCTCTCCTTTAATTTGAGTGGCTGCCACGGACGCGCTCAAGGCGCGTTCGGATTCATTTTTGGTCACCAGCGGAGGCCCGCGGCCGTCATGCCAGTATTGCGCAGGGTTCGGCTGCACCGCGGTCTGCGCAGGCAACAGCACAGCGCAATCTGCCGCTAGGCTGGCAGCGGAAAACAACAGTGTTGCCGGACTGGCCCCGGTTTCAGCCGCGCACAATGCGCAGGTACTGCATTTGGGGCAATCCTGCTGCTCCTTGCTGCCCTCATCAGAAACCTGGATTTCGACCACCCCGGACCCGCCGCAGATCTCGATCCACTCACCGGCAGCATCAGCTTGTGCCGCACCGGGAAAGGCCACTTGAAGAACCAGCATGAAGATGACGCACACCCCCGCCAGCCGCCGGAACAGTCCGGCGCGGCATGCGGAAGATATGAAGAACGTGCGCGGCATCTGTTACAAGAATCTCTTGCTGCATTCGCCGCTGACACTAGAAGGAACTTCAGTGCCGTTATTTGATGTATGTCAGATAAATCAGATTTTCCTGACCAATATCATCCGGTCCGAAAAACACGCTAAAGACCCGTTTTTTCAGCCTTTCTCGAATCGGCGGAAGGCAAAAGCAATCACCCCGGCGATGGCCATGTAAACCAGCGCCAGCAGCAAGAGCGGCTCGTAGACGATGAATGTGTCGGCCCGCACGCGCGAGGATACGGCATAGATTTCCATCACGGTGATCGTCGCCACCAGCGGCGTTGCCTTCAGTTGCAGGATGGTTTCGCCGCCCAAGGTCGGCAGCACATTGCGCACCGCCTGCGGCAGCCAGATCCTGCGGAACATAGTGAAGCGCGGCATACCAAAGGACTTGGCGGCTTCCAGTTGCCCCTTGGCCACACCCGAAAACGCGCCCCGCATGACCTCCCCTTCATATCCTGCATAGGACAGGGTCAGCGCCAGAACCGCATAGGGCCAGGCCTGCCGCAAATAGGGCCACAGCTCAGAGGAGCGGATCCAGGGAAACTGCGGGAACAGCGACCCCAGCCCGTAATAGAGCAGCCAGATCTGCAACAAGAGCGGTGTGCCGCGAATGATCGTACAGAAGGTACGCGCAGGAATCGACAGGTACCAGGGTCCCACCGCCTGCGCCAATCCCAGCGGCACCGCCAGCAGGAAGCCCAAAACCGTCGAGACCGCTAGGATCCAGATCGTGGCCCAAAGCCCCTCCAGCGCCAGCGGCGCGTACTTCGGGATCCAGTCCCAGCGCAGCGCAAAGGCGCACCAGATCACCAGTGCCGCAAAAACCAGCATCATCACGATGCGGTGTGGCTGCATCAGATCCTTCAAACCGGTCATCTTGTGCCCCCCCTCAGCGAAGGCTGGCCGCGCCGCGCCCATTTCTCGATCCGGGCAAAGACCGCGCCGGAACACAGGGTCACCATCAGATACAGAAAGCCCGCCGCCAGAAAGAAGGTGAAATAGGCCCGGGTGCTGCTGGCCGCCTGACGGGTCTCCAGCGTCAGCTCATTAAAGCCGACCACCGCCAGCAGCGCCGTGTCCTTGGTGGCAATCAGCCAAAGGTTTGCCAGCCCCGGCACCGCAAAGCTCATCATCGCCGGGATAGTCACCCTCCGCATGATCATGAAGGCTGGCATCCCATAGGACTTCGCTGCCTCGATCTGCCCCGCCGGCACCGCCTTGATGGCACCGCGCAGAACCTCGGTGGCATAGGCCCCCTGCACCACGCCCAAGACCCAGATGCCGGCCGCAACGCCGTTGATCTCAACCCGGCCGCCGCCCAAGCCTTCGGAGATCTTGTTGATGATATCGCTGCCCACGTAGTAGAGGATCAGGATCAGCACCAGTTCCGGCACTGCCCGGATCACCGTGGTGTAAATGGCGAGAAGATCACGCGTGACCTTCCCGCCGTAGAGTTTTCCGTAGGCCCCGAACAGCCCGATCACCAACCCCAGCCCAAAGGCGCCAAAGGCGATCTGCAGGGAGTTGGCAAGCCCGCGCAAGAGGTTGCCGCCCCAGCCTGACAGCGACAGCAGCTCTGCGCTGGCGCCGAGGCCCAGTAGTTCGAACAGTCCGGTCACGGCAACACCTTAGTAGATGCTGGTGGTGAAGTATTTGGCGGTGATCTTCTCGTGGGTGCCGTCGGCCAGGATCGCCGCGATACCCTTGTTCAGCGCCTCGCGCAGCGCGTCGTCACCCTTGCGCACGCCTGCGCCTACACCACGGCCCAGGATCGCCGGATCATCTGCCACCGCACCCTTGATTTCGCAGCAGCTGCCGGTGTCGGAGCCGACGAAATCCGCCATCGCGATGCTGTCCGCCTGGGTCGCGTCGATGCGTCCCGCAAACAGGTCCTGGTTGGCTTCATCCTGGGTCTGGTAGACCTTCAGCTCGGCATCCTTGAAGTATTCCTGCGCATAGGCCTGGTGAATGGTGGAAGCCTGGATACCGACTATCTTGCCTGCCAGCGATTCCGGGGTTGCGTCAATATCCATCGACTTGTCCGCTACGATCACCGCGGGGGTGTTGTAGTAGGGATCAGAGAAATCAATGGTCTTCATCCGCTCTTCGGTGATCGACATAGAGGCCATGATGGCGTCGATCTGCTGCCCGGTCAGCGACGGGATGATTCCGTCCCAGGCCACCGGCGTGATCACGCAGTCCAGCTCAGCCGCGGCGCAGACCGCGCCGATCACCTCGACCTCCCAGCCGACCCAGTTGCCGGAGCTGTCGAGCGAAGCAAACGGCGGATAAGGCTCGGCGGCAATACCGATCTTCACCTGTTCCGCAGCCGCGGCACCGGCGGTCAGAGCAGCAGCCGCAGTGGCCGCGGCAAGCAATGCTTTCAGTTTCATCTTAGTCTCCCAGTTGGTTATTATTTTGGTGGCAGTGGATCAGGCGACCGAGCTTAGAAATTGCTTCAGCCTCTCTGATTGCGGGTTGCCAAAGACCTCGGCAGGCGGCCCCTGCTCTTCGATGCGGCCCTGGTACAGGTAGACAACGTAGTTCGCGACTTCGCGCGCGAATTTCATTTCATGAGTGACCAGCAGCATGGTGCGCCCCTCGGCGGCCAGGTCGCGGATCACCGTCAGCACCTCGCCCACCAGTTCCGGGTCCAGCGCCGAGGTCGGCTCGTCAAACAGCATCGCCGACGGATCCACCGCCAGCGCCCGGGCAATCGCCGCCCGCTGCTGCTGCCCTCCGGACAGATAAGCAGGATAGGTGTCCTCCTTGCCGCCCAGTCCCACCCGGTCCAGCAATTCGCGCGCACGTTCAATTGCTTGCACCTTGGGCACCTTCAGCACATGCACCGGCACCTCGATCACATTCTCGATCAGAGTGCGGTGGGTCCACAGGTTGAACTGCTGGAACACCATCGCCAGCTTGGTCCGGATTCGTTCGATCTGTTTCTGTTTGGCCGGGCTGCCGTCGCCCTGCATCGCCACTTCTTCGCCGCCGATCACGATTTTGCCAGAGCTCGGCGTCTCCAGGAAATTGATGCAGCGCAGCATGGTGGACTTGCCGGATCCGGAGCCGCCAATGATGGCCACCACATCACCTTGTTGCGCGGTCAGATCAACACCCTTCAGCACTTCCAGATTGCCGAACGACTTGTGCAGATCCTCGACCCGGATCGCCTCCCGGCGCGTATCTGTCTCCAAAGCTGATGCGGTGGCTGCGGCTGAGTCCATCTTTGCGTCTTCCCGAATTTTCTGATTGCAGTAAGCCGCGACTCGCGTAATTATGCAAGTGTATAATTTCTCCGCCAGCACAAAAACAGGAGCTGAGGTGACCGACGAGCGCCGCAAATTCAAACGCGAATCCGCCGAGGCCCGGAAGGAAGCGCTGATTCTCGCCACATTGGAACTGGTAGCTGACAACGGTGTGCGCGGCGCCACGGTGCGAGGCATCGCCCAGCGCGCCGATGTCACCCAGGGGCTGATCCGGCACTATTTCAGCTCCAAGGAGGAGCTGATCATCGCAGCCTATGAACACCACATGAACCAGATGACGGACCTGACTTTTGCACCCGGGGCGGCGGCAGGCAGCGCTCGGGCGCGGCTAAGGGCCTTTGTCGATGGCTCGTTGACGCCGCCGGTGGTCGATCCGCGCGCGCTGGCGCTGTGGGCCAGCTTTCTGAACAAGGTGCAGAACGATCCGCAGATGAAGGAAACGCACGAGCGCACCTACGCCTACTTCCGCGACAGGCTCGAGGCACTGATCACCGCCGCATTGGAAGAGGCCGGGCGCCCCGCCCCGGCGGCCCGGCTGCGCCAGCTGGCGATTGCCTGCAACGCGGTGATCGACGGGCTATGGCTGGAGGGCGGCGCCCTGCCGGATGCCTTTGCCCCCGGTGAACTGGTTGAAATCGGGCGGCATTCCGTTGCCGCCATCACAGGATTGGATCTAATGCAGGAGGCTGGAACCTGATGAGGCTGACAGCAATCACCGAACGGCTGGCGGGACTTGGCGGCGGCAAATGGGAAGTACACGCCAAGGCGCGGGAGTTGGCCGAAGCCGGCGTCGATCTGGTGGAGATGACCATCGGCGAGCCTGACGTGCCAACCCCACCGGAATTGATTGAGACCGCCGCGCAGTCAATGCACGCAGGCCGTACCGGCTATTCTGATGGCCGCGGCGAGGCGCATCTGCGCGCCACCCTGGCAGAGGCCTATACCGCCAGCCGCGGACGGGCGTTCGGGCCGGAGAACATTCTCTGCTTCCCAGGCACCCAAACCGCACTTTACGCGGTCCTGCAGGGTGTGGCCGAACCCGGCACCGAGGTCCTAGTCGGCGACCCGATGTATGCCACATACGAGGGTGTGATCCGCGCGTCAGGCGCCAGCATGGTGCCGGTGCCGCTGCGGCCCGAGGCCGGTTTCCGGATGCAGGCCAGCGACATCGCCGCCCGCATCACACCGCACAGCCGTGCCATCCTGCTGACAACCCCGCACAACCCGACCGGCGCCATTCTGACACCGCAGGACCTGCAGGAAATCGGCGAGCTGGCGGTGCAACACGATCTCTGGATCATTTCCGACGAAGTTTATGAGCACTTGGTCTTTGAGGGCGCGGAATTTTTCTCCCCTCTCTGCGACCCGGCACTGGCGGACCGGGTAATCTCGGTCTCGTCAATCTCCAAGTCCCATGCCGCGCCGGGCTTCCGCAGCGGCTGGTGCACCGGGCCTGCCGAGTTCTGTGCGGCCCTGCTGCCGGTCTCGGAAACCATGCTGTTTGGCAACCAGCCCTTCATCGCCGATATGACCGAAAAGGCGGTGCGCGAGGGCTCTTCCGTCGCCGCAGGGATGGCCGCCCGCTTTTCCGCCCGCGCCGCCCTGCTGGAACAGCGCTTGCATGCAGAGACCCGGCTGCACGTCCACCGGCCCGAGGCAGGCATGTTCGCGCTAATTGACGTTTCCTCTACCGGCATGAATGGCGACGCCTACGCCTGGGACCTTCTGGACAGCGGCGTTGCGGTAATGCCCGGCGCTGCCTTCGGCGACGGCCTGCGCAACTGGGTGCGGGTCGCGCTCACCATCGACGACAGCAGCTTTGCCACCGCTCTCGACCGGATTACGGCCCACGCAAAACGCAAGACACGGGGTGCCGCATGACCGCAGCAACAGTTGGCGAAGCCCTGGTTGCCGGGCTGAAGGCCCGTGGCGTCACCTGCGTGTTCGGCATCCCCGGCGTGCACACGGTAGAGCTCTACCGCGGCCTGGCCGCCTCTGGCATCCGTCATGTCACCCCCCGTCACGAACAGGGCGCGGGCTTCATGGCCGATGGTTATGCCCGCGTGTCCGGCCATCCCGGTGTGGCCTTTGTCATCACCGGCCCCGGCCTTACCAATACCCTCACTCCGATGGCCCAGGCCCGCGCGGATTCGGTGCCGATGCTGGTCGTGTCCGGCGTCAATGCCAGTGCAACCCTAGGCAAGGGCTACGGTCACCTGCACGAATTGCCCGACCAGCATGCACTGGCCAAGACCGTGGCGCTGGCCTCTGAACACGTTGCCAGGCCAGAGGAACTGGAGGCCTCGCTGGACCGCGCTTTTGCCCCCTTCGCAGCAGGCCGACCCGGCCCCACGCACATCCAGATCCCGCTTGATGTTGCAGGCATTGAATCTCAGGCGGGCCTCTCCACCCAGGATTCCGCAGGACCGCCAATCAACAGCGCTCAAATCACCGAAGCTGCATCCCGCCTGTCCAAGGCAGACAAGGTGGTGATCCTCGCAGGCGGTGGCGTAAAGAGCGCAGGCGAGGACCTGCAGGCCCTGGCCGAAAACCTGGACGCGCCTGTGGTTCAAACCGTCAACGCCCGCGGGCTGATGCACGGCCATCCGCTGACTGTTCCCGCAAGCCCCAGCCTGCAAGCGGCCCGGGAGCTGATCCAAGACGCCGATTGCGTGCTGGCGCTGGGAACAGAGCTGGGGCCGACCGATTACGACATGTATGCCACCGGTAGCATGGCGGCCATGGCCGGGCTGATCCGGGTCGACATCTGCGCGGAGCAGCTGGCCCGACACGAGACAGACCTCGCCATCCACGCCCACGCTAGTGAGGCTGCGGCTGCGCTGCTCGCGGCCCTGCCCGCTGCGCCCAAACAAAGCCAGGGCGCCCAGCGCGCGAACCAAACCCGCGCCGCCGCGTATGAGGAGATCGGCCCGGACTACCGCCAGCAGGTCGAGGTGCTGAACGCCATGCGCGACGCAGTGCTTAATGCCCTGATGATCGGCGATTCCACTCAGCCGATCTATGCCGGCAATCTCTACTTTGACCACGACCGTCCCGGCGGCTGGTTCAATGCCGCTACCGGCTATGGCGCGCTCGGCTATGGCATCCCCGCCGCAATCGGCGCTGCGATTGCCGACCCCTCAGCTCATGTTATTTGCATCGCCGGCGACGGTGGCGCCCAGTTCTCGCTGCCGGAGATCATGGCCGCCGTGGACGAAAATCTGCCAATCACCTTCGTGATCTGGAACAACCGCGGCTATGGCGAAATCGCAATCTCGATGGAGGCCGTGGACGTTGCCGTGGTAGGCTGTGACCCCACCCCGCCTGACTTCGGCCCCGCCGCCGCTTCCTTCGGCATCCCTTACACCCGCGTGCCGATGGAACCGCAAGCAATTGCAGCCGCGCTCCGGGAAACCAGCAAACGCGGCACCCCATCCATCCTCGAAATCAACATCACCGGATCCGTTCCGGGCCAGGAGTAACCCATGCGAAACCCAACCTTCGAGTTCACCCGGGCCATCACCCGCCGTCCCGCCTCCACCATCGCCAAGGGCCTGCGCGCCGAAGATATGGGCAACCCCAGCCTCGAAGGCATGCTGGCCGCCCACGCCGCCTATGTCACCGCGTTGCGCAGCACCGGCGCCGAAGTGATCGAACTGGATCCGTTGGAGACATTCCCTGACGCCCAATTCGTGGAGGACACCGCCCTCTGCCTGCCGCAAGGCGCAATCCTGATGCGCCCTGGCGCGCCAACGCGGTTGGGTGAGGTGGCAGAAATGGCTCCTACCCTGCGCGCCTGTTACGATGAAGTCCGCGAAATCACCGGCCCCGGACATATCGAAGGCGGCGACATCCTGGTGACCGGCAAGGAGATTATGGTCGGCCGCTCCGACCGCACCGATGCTGCAGGAGTTGCTGAACTGGCAGAGATCGCTGCCGAATGGGGCCATGCCTTGCGCGAAGTGTTTACGCCCGAAGGCGTCCTGCACTTCAAGACCGACTGCTCCCTGATGGATGCTGAGACGATCCTGTCGACCAAACGCCTTGACGCCTCCGGCTGCTTCGAAGGGTACCGGGTGCTGCATGTTGCCGAGGGAGAGGAAGCCGCTGCCAACGCCATCCGCTTCAACAATCTGGTGCTGATGGCCGCGGGCTTCCCACGCACCGCCGAAATGCTGGATAAGGCAGGGTTTCAGATCGTCGAGATCGACAACACTGACTGTGCCAAACTGGACGGTGGCATGTCCTGCCTGTCTCTGCGGTTCTGACTACCAAGCTTTCAGCTTCGGCCCTTGCCCGGCGTTTTCTGATACCGGCGACAAGGGCCGCTGCACTATCAGGCAACCTGCTCAACTGGACTGGCTGCCATCGAAGATTTGAAACGGCAGTTGCCGCTCCCTAACCACCCCGGATTTACGTAGCCTTCTGCAGTTGAGCCCACGACAACGAGGGCCGCTCCATGCAACCGCGAAAACAAAATGCAATCTGGAAGGCTTATTCTTTGAGATGCCTTTCCAGCACTTCTCTAGCCGCTTCCAAGTAGGCGTTTTGCCGTTCAGCGCTCATCCTGTCCCAAGTCCGGTAAACCTGACGCAGGCGGGGGTTACCGCGCAGTTTGCCAGCGTTGCGCACCAGGAAATCCCAGTACAACGAATTGAACGGGCAAGCCTTCTCGCCGGTCTTGCGTTTCACATCATAGCTGCAGCCCGCGCAATGATTCGACATTTTGTTGATATAATTGCCGCTGGCAGCATAGGGTTTCGACCCCAGCAAGCCTCCGTCGGCAAACTGGCTCATGCCTATCACATTCGGCGCCTCAACCCACTCATAAGCATCGGCATATACCGCCAGATACCATTCATGCACTTCATGTGGGTCAACACCGGCAAGCATAGCAAAGTTTCCCGTCACCATCAGACGCTGGATGTGGTGTGCGTAAGCCTCATCCCGGGTCTGGGTGATGGCAGCCGCAAGGCAGGCCATTCCGGTCTCGCCATTCCAATAAAACTCCGGCAGCGGACGGGAGGCACCAAAGTAGTTCTGCTCTGTATATCCCGGCATATTGAGCCAATAGATCCCGCGCACGTATTCGCGCCAGCCGATGACCTGGCGGATGAAACCTTCGGCTGCATTCAGCGGGGCATCACCTTCGTAATACGCCCGCTCGACCCGGCGGCAGACCTCCATCGGCTCCAGCAAGCCTGAATTCATGTATTGCGAAAGAACGGAGTGATAGAGAAACCGCTCCCCTTCCAGCATCGCATCCTGATAGTCGCCGAAGCAGGAAAGGGCCTTTTCTGCAAAGTCTTCCAAGGCTTGCAACGCGCCCTCCCGCGTCACCGCGAACCAGAACGGCCGCAATGAACCGAAATGGCTGCCGAACCTTGCCTCCACCAAGTCCAAAACTTCCTCAGTAATTGCATCAGGGCGGGTTTCCAACGGGTGCGGCAGGCATAGATCTCCCTTGGCGGGTTTACGGTTTTCCTGGTCGAAATTCCACTTGCCGCCCTCCGGCTGATCCCCCTGCATTAGCAGTCCCGTTTCACGGCGCATCTCCCGGTAGAAGTACTCCATGCGCAACTGCTTGCGCCCTTCCGCCCAGCTTTGGAACCGCTCATGGGAGCACAGAAACCGGCTGTCCTGCCGCATCTCCAGGACGGCACCGGATGCTTCAGCCCAGGCATCAAGTGCAGATTTCACCCTGTATTCGCCAGGTTCGGTGATCACCACACGGGAAAACCTTTGACCGTCAAGCGCACGCTCTATCTCACCGGCCAAACTACCAGAGTTTTCAGGGTCATCCAGCTTGGTATAGCGAACCTTCCAGCCATCCTCTTCAAGCTCCCGCGCGAAATGGCGCATCGCCGAAAACAGAAACGCTATTTTCTTCTTGTGATGCCGGACGTAGCCCGCCTCTTCTGACACTTCGGCCATCAGGATGATGTCCTGATCACGGTCAGCCCCGTCAAGCGAAGAAACATTCCTGCAGAGCTGGTCGCCCAGGACGAGGATCAGGTTGCGTAACTCCTGAGTGTTCTCTTGGGATGCCATCACATGTACCCGCCAGTTCAATCCGCAGGCCGCATAGTCGCGACCAGCTCAGCCGCCTTGAGGCCAAACTTGCGCATCTCCGACTTGTTAATGATCACCCCATTGGCGGTGAGGTAAAGCCAATCGGTAGCCTGCAACGTATGGCCGCCAGAGTTCGCGGGCAGTATAATGTTATAGGTCAGCCGCACAGTTGAACCGGACACTACCCCTTGCGCGACACCGTCCAGATCGTCCGCGGTTGCTGTGAAGGTGTTTCCAGAACCAAGCTCTAAATGCCATTTGCGGCTTTGGGTGGCACCGTTGGAAAAAGTGAACTCTTCACTGAGTGTGCCCGTGTCGCCCTCCCATTTTCCAACCATCCGGGCGGTAAAGCTGCTTGTCATCTTGCCTGTTGGGCCAAAAACCACCCCCTCGGACAAGATCTCGCCGGACAAGTGCTCAGTCAGAACAAACTGCGGGCCGCTGCCCGCATAGTCCTGCGGCGACTGAAAGCGGAAGCTGAACACATATGTTTTCGCAATCATTACAAGAAGAGCGATCACGAGGCAGATGGTAAGGAGTTTCATTGTGTTGCTCTTTCTGATGGCAGGGTAAGGGCAAAGGCGAAGGCAGCGGTTTTTAAGACGCAGGGCAGCACGGCGTAGGACAGGTTTAGTGCGGAAAGCGCTTGCGGGCTGTTTTTTGTTCCGGGCTGATATCCTTGCTGTTCCAGCAACGGCAGCGCCAGAGCGGCGGCAAGCGCCAAGGCCAGTTTACCAGCGAAGGACCAGATGCCAAAAGCAGCGGAGGCATTGAGGCCCGCGCGGGTCAGCGCAATGCTGAACATGGCGGGCAGCAGCACCATGTCGGCGCCCAGGGTGGCGCCCGATACCGCGCAGATCACCGCAAAGCCCAGCAGGCTGCCCGGTCCAAGAAAGGCCGCGCCGGCAAAGCTGGCAATGGCCAGCGGCATGGCGATCAGCAGCGTCTGTTTCGCCCCAATCCGCTGGCCGAGGCGTGCCCACAGCGGCACACTGAGCCCGGCGCACAGAAAAAACAGCACCAGCAGCGGCCCTGCATAGGCGGGAAGGTTCAACCGGTCCTCGACAAAGAACAGGAACAGGGTTGAGGTCAGCGCCACCGGCAGGCTGTTGAGCACAGCCAGAGCCAGCAGGCGCACCGCGCCGGCCTGGGTCAGGGACATCGCCGACAGCGGCTGCCCGGTGACCGCCGGGCGCTTCCACATGGGCCGGGTGGCCGCAGCGGTGAAAAGGGCAAAGCCGCCGAGGGTCAGGCCAAAGGCGGCATAGCCCTGGCCCGCGGCTCCGAGTGCCACCAGGACCGCCGGCGCGATGGCGGCAAAGATCACGCCGCTGAGCATGCCCGCCTCGCGGAAGGCGGCCAGCGTCATCAGCTCGCGCGGGGTGGATTGCTTGGCCAGCGTGGCGCTGCGTCCATAGAGCAGGATCATGCCAAGGCTGTAGGCCGAAAACAGCAGCAGCAGGACCAAGACCAGCTTAGGCACCGCTAGCGGGCCCGTCGTCAGGCCGAACAGCAGCGGAAAGCCAACGGCCAGACCGCCCGCCGCCGCCAGCGCGAACCAAAGCTGCGCCCCGGGCCAGCGGTCGATAGCCCAGCCGATCAGCGGGTCCTGAACCAGATCGAACAGACGGATCACCAGCAGGATGGCGCCAAGCGCCCCCAGGCCGATCCCCAAATTCACCGAGGCAAACTGCGGCAGGTGAATATAAAGCGGGATCCCCGCCGAGGCGAGCATCATCGCGTAGAGACTGACGCGGGGGTACAGCATCCTCAGCCTAGAAGCGCGCGGGTGAACCGGGCCGAGCGGGTGTTTGCACCGACAAATATCGACATAAAGCCCCGCTTGATGCCCGGCTGGCTGAGGGTGCAGACAGTACGGCCGTTGCGCAGGAACTTCATCTTGTCCGGACCTTGGCTTACGGCCAGATAACGGTCGCCGGGGGAGACAGCTTGGAAACAGGCCTCAAACCGGACGCGGTTCGGAACGCTGTGCCCCAGACGCTGCATCTCCGCCAGGGTGGCTTCCACCAAGTTATCTTGGCTCAGCCGCCGCTGATAGGTGAGTTCGATCCCGAAGTCCCGCGTCCAGTCTAACGGCGCAGCATTCTGTGTGAACAGCCGGGCCTGATAGACCGGCAAGCCGAATAACCGGAAAGTGGCCGAACCACGCTGTTCCGCACCCGGTAGCAATGACTGCACCGGAGAGCTTAAACCTGCAACGGGCACTGTTAGCAGGCACAAGGTCAGGAGCATCTTACGCATGAGCCAGCTCCACCTGCACAACATCGGTGTGACCAATTGCAAAGGAGGCGGCGCAAATTTCCAGATAATACTGCCAGTTGCGGAAGAACGCCTCGCCATAGCCCAGTTCCGCGATCCGGCGTTTCTGCGCCGTCAGGCGCTGCGCCCAGATCCGGCAGGTTCTGGCATAATCCTGGCCGAAAGCGAAATTGTCCGTGACCTGCAGCCCCGCAGACTTTGCCTGCTGAGCGATCACTTGATCGGAAAGCAGCATACCGCCGGGAAAGACATACTGGCGGATATAGTCAGAGGAGGTGCGGTAGGTTGGGAAGTAATCGTCGCGCACTGTGATCGCTTGCAGCAGCACGCGGCCGCCTTCGGCCAAACTGTGTTTGAGCTTGGCAAAATAGCCCGGCCAGTAACGCTCTCCAACCGCCTCGATCATCTCGATGGAAACGATGTTTTCGAATTTGCCGTCGATGTCGCGGTAATCGCGGAGCTGGATATCAGCGCGTCCGTCCAGGCGGCCTTCGGCATAGCTGTGCTGGTTGCGCGAAATGGTGACGCCGGTGACATCGCGGCCCTCAGTACTGGCCTGCTCGGCAAACCCGCCCCAGCCGCAGCCTATTTCCAGCACCCGTTCGCCGTTCCCCAGCCGCGACAGGATGCGGGCGTTCTTGCGGGTCTGCGCCTGCGCCAGGTCATCGCCCTCTGTACCGAAAAGGCCGGAGGAGTACGTCATCCCATCATCCAGCCATAACTGATAGAATTCATTGCCGACGTCGTAATGCGCGCGAATGTTCTTACGGGCGCCGCGCTTGGAATTGGAACGAAGCAGGGTGTCGACGATACGGAACTTGGCGCGGTTCAGCGGGCTGGCCTGATCATAGCTGCCCAGGTGATCCCGGTTGCGCATCGCCAGCTGCATCAGCCCCTCAATGTTCGGAGTGTCCCACAAACCTTGCACATAGGCTTCGCCCAGACCGACCTGGCCGTGCGCCGCCATCGCAGAAACGGCAGCCCAGTCGTTTATCTGCATTTCGGCCTCAGGACCCGTTTCGCCGAATTCATAGCGAGCACCATCCGGGGTGCGCAGAGTCAGTCGTCCATCACGCACTCGCGCGCAGGTTTCCAGAAATTCCGACTGCAGCGCTTTGTCTGTCAATGCCATGGTCTGTTCCTTTGGCCGTCTGAAAAGTGAGGGGGGTCATCATGCGAACAATTCGCATGGCACTCGCGATACCGTCTTCATGGAAACCGTGACGGTTGTAGGCGCCGGCAAACCAAGTGCTGTTCTGGCCCTGCATAGCCCGGATCTGGTGTTGGGCACGCAGGGCGGCCTTATCGAAAACAGGATGAGAGAAGTCCACCTGGTCATAAATCTTGTCCGCCGGAATGGGCTGAGTAGGATTCAGTGTCACAAACAGCGGATCGCTGTCCGGGATGTTTTGCAGACGGTTCATCCAATAGGTGACCCCAACCCTGCCCTCCTGGCTGCGATAGGCCCAGCTGGACCAGCAGTTGCGCCGCTTCGGCATCTGCCCGGCGTCGCAGTGCAAGACAGCTGTATTCGGCTGATATCGGATTGCGCCCAGCGCCACGGCCTCAGCAGGCCGGGCATCCGCGCCCAGTATCGCCAGCGCCTGATCGGAATGGCATGCGAGGATGAGTTCGTCGAAACGGCACGAGGGTTCACCCTGAGCCTTAACGAGCACACCCTCCTGCAGACGCTCAACGCTTTGAGCCGGGCTGGACGTGCGGATTGAGCAACCGCGCGCATGCAGCGCTGCCTCCAGGCGGCGGACATATTCTATGCTGCCGCCCTTGACCGTCCACCACTGGTGCTTTCCGGTTCCGGCCAGCAGCGCGTGGTTGCGAAAGAACCGGACCAGGGATTTTGCCGGGAAGGCGTCCACTTCGGCAGCCGGGGTCGACCAGATCGCGCCGCACATCGGCATCAGGTAGTGATTGCGGAACCAGCTGCCGAGGCCCAGTTCCTCTACCAACTCGCCTATTGTCTTTTCGTCATCGGTAGCGGCAGCCTCGGCCTGTTTTCCAAACCGCAGGATATCCGCGATCATGCCGTGAAATTGCGGGCGCAGCAGATTGCGTCTCTGGGCGGTCAGCGAGCGCAGGCTGTTCAGCCCGTATTCCAGCCGCCCGTCATCAATACTGGCGCAAAAGCTCATGTCGCTCTTGATGACCGGCACGTCCAGCTCGCGGAACAACCGTGTAAGATAGGGGTAGGTAGCATAGTTGAACACGATGAAACCGGTGTCGACAGGCTGGTCACCGTTCCGCCCCGCCAGGACCGTGCGAGCATGGCCGCCCAACTTGGGGGCAGCTTCAAACAGGGTCACGTCATGGAATGCAGACAGATAATAGGCTGCGGATAGCCCCGATATCCCACCGCCAGCGATGGCAATCCTGCGGCGGCGTCCCTGCGTCTGATCCAGCATCTGACTGTTTTCCTTGCTGTTGTTTGGATCGGATACGCCGCAAGCAAGAAACCGGATCACCCCATTCGCGAAAAAACTGCAAAGAAGGTGATCCGGGAGGGCAAAGCAGGCGTATGCCATTTATGATTGAACATGTGGCAGCCCAGACCTTTCACGCCCGCAGGGGACGTTTGAAAAACGCCTTCCGATACGGCGTCGACTACATTCTGACAGATCTGACGCATGGTGCACCGCCGCTCCTGTCGCGCAATCGGTTCAATCTGTTTTCGATCCACGACCGCCGCCACGGCGGCCCGCGCGGCAGCGGGCACGGCGTAGCCTGGTTCCGCGAGGAGCTGGAGCGGCGCGGCTTTCCCTTAAAGGGTGCGCGGCTGCTGCTGCTGACCCAGCCCAGTTACCTGTGGTTCCATTTCAACCCGGTCAGTTTCTGGATCGCTGAGAAGGACGGCAGCCCCCGCGCCTTCATTACCGAGGTAAACAACACCTTTGGCCACCGGCACTGCTATTTCGCGGCGCACCCGGATTTCCGCCCGATCACGCGCAGCGATGTGATAGAGGCGGAAAAGCTGATGCATGTCTCTCCGTTCCAGCAGGTGGCAGGCCGCTACAGCTTCAACTTCGGGATGACGAATGAAGCCTTCAACATCCGGATTGCTTATACCAATGGCCAAGAAGGGGTGCTGGCGACGCTGAACGGACTGCGTCGCCCCGTCACTTCTGGCGGGCTGCTGCGTGCTGCCCTGCGCAGGCCGCTCGGGGCAGCGCGTGTGGTCGCACTGATTTACTGGCAGGCGCTCAAGCTCTGGATCAAACGCGCACCGTTCCTGAAGAAGCCAAAACCGCCGGAACCCCTGATTTCCGACAGCGCAACGTTTTCGGGGAAAAAGGCATGACGCGATTTGCAGGCAAAACCTTTTGGCTGGTCGGGGCGAGCCACGGGCTGGGCCGTGAGGTCGCACGCCAGCTGGACCGAGAGGAGGCCAGGCTGATCTTGTCGGCACGCTCAGAAGATGCGCTGCAGGAGCTGACCCAAGAACTGCGCCATGCGACAGCACTGCCTTTGGATGTGACAGATACGTACGCGGTTGCAGAGGCCGCGCGTGCCGCTGGACCGCTGGATGGTGTAATTTACAACGCAGGCGCCTACGAACCGATGCGGACACAGGATTGGGACAGCGGCGCCGTGCTCCAGATGAGCGATGTGAATTTCACAGGCGCGCTGCGCGTTCTAGGGGAAGTCGTGCCCGGCTTTGTCAGGCAAAGGCGCGGGGATATCACCCTCGTCGGCTCTCTGGCAGGTTACCGGGGCTTGCCGGCATCAATCGGCTACGGCGCCAGCAAGGCGGCTTTGATAAGCTTGGCAGAAACAATGCGCTACGACCTGAAGGGAAGCGGCGTTACCGTCCGCCTGGTCAATCCCGGCTTCATCAAAACCCGGCTGACGGACAAAAACAGCTTCCGTATGCCACAGCTGCTTGAGCCGGATGATGCCGCCCGCCATGTGGTTGCAGCGATGCGGACACGCCGGTTCCGAACGGACTTCCCGCGCCCCTTCTCCTTCGCAATCAAGGCTCTTGGTCTGCTTCCCGACTTGATCGTGTACCGCGGGAAATGAGAGGCACGCCCCCTGTGCGCCTCCTTGAATTACATCTCAAATCCGGAACAGCGGCTGCAGCAGGCGCGGCATGAAAGCCCTGAATCTAAGCGGCGCGTCGGTGGCTGCCAAGCAGATGCACGGATCGCCGGCATCTGCAACCGGAGTATGTTCCAGGTTCTCGTCACCTATCTCGACATCGCCGACACCAAACTGCCCGGTCTCGTCGCTGAAGCTGCCCTGAAGAACCAGTGTCAGCTCCAGACCATTGTGGCTGTGATCAGGCACCGCCTGCCCGGCCGGAATATACAAGAGCCGTACAGATCCTTCGGTGTCCTCAAAAAGGATGTCTTGCTTCACACCCATACCGAGCGACTTCCAGCGCGGCCCCCTCCCCTTCAGGCTCTGAATGACAGGGCCCGGATAGATCCCTTTTGCATCGTAGACCGGTTCTGGCACAGCAGGCGTATCGAGCGCAGCCAGAACCTTCGATTTCAGGCCCGCATCAACTGCCACGCCATTTCCCGTTTCAAGCAGCGCACCGCCAGCGGCCTGGTGCGCACCGAGTGCTGCCTGGCAATCGCGGCAATAGGACAAGTGGGACGCAACAACCATGGAAAAGGCGTGCGGCAGGCTGCCCGATACATAGGCAACAATCATTTCATCGGGGATGTGGTGGGTGATTGCAGGCATTTAACGCAATCCTTTTAGTTCCTTGCGCAGCCGCCCGAGTCCCAGGCGGATGCGCGATTTTACAGTTCCCAGGGGCAGGCCGGTCTGACTGCTGATTTCCTGATGCGTCAGGTCACCCATATAGGCCTTTACGATCATCTCTTTCTGATCGGGGTGCAGTTGCGCTATGGCGTGCTTCAACTGCTCTGCCTCTTGCTCCAGGCCGATAATCTGACTGGCGTCGGGCTCTGAGCCTGGATCTTCACCTAACTCATCCGGCACAGGTCGGCTTTCCTTGCGGACGATGTCGATATGCCGGTTGCGGGCAATCTGGTAGATCCAGGCCGAAGCCTGCGCCTTGTGCGGATCGAACATCGCCGCCTTGCGCCAGATGGTGAGCATGACATCCTGAACGATCTCTTCCGCCAGCGCAGGCCGTGCGCCGCACCGGATTATAAACCCTTTCAACCGCGGTGCCAGGTAATCAAACATGTCGGCAAATGCCCCTCTGTCACGATGATCGCGGACAGCTAGCAGCCATAGAGTAAGCTGTGAAAACGACTGATCTTTTGGCACAGCGGCATTGTCCTCAGGGGTTGCCCGAAGCACAATTGTTTCTCCCGGCGGCCTATCCAAACTCAGTGTCACCATAGTCCGGATACGGGCCGATGGTGAAGCCGGATCACTGCGCAGGGAAATTTTGAAAGATTTTGCCGACATGCAAACGTTCAACAGCAACCGGCATCCGGTTGCGGTGTGCACTAGTTCGAGTTGTAGCGTCAATAGGTGCATTAGTCGCACCTAGAGTGCAGTTTATTCAATGTGCGCAATGGCCATATGGTACGCTTACGACGAAAGTCTGGCTCCAGCGAAACATGCGGAACCGAATTGAGCGAGGGAAGCCCAATGAAAACCGTGGACAAGGCAATGTTTCTGCTGCGCCAGTTTTCGCTGGAGAACCTTGAAATCGGTTTGAATGACTTGGCCCGTGCCACGGATCAAGACAAAGCCGTGACACGCCGGTTGCTTCTTTCTCTCATCAAGCACGGTTTCATTGAGCAGAATCCGGAAACCCGGAAATACCGGTTGGGCCACGCTTTCCTGTCGCTGGCGCGGCTGCGCGAGGCCACGGTACCGATGGTGAAGGCAACCCAAGTTGTGACACAGTGGCTGTCCGCGCAGGCGAATGAAACCGTGCATGTCGGCATTCCAGGCGCAGTCGGCTTGGGGACTGCGTCGTTCACCCTGCCCGCGCGGGGCAATGTGATCAATCTGCAGCCTGCAGAAACCTACCCTTACCACTCGTCCTCTTCCGGACTGGCGTTTCTGGCATTCTGTTCTGAAGATACCCGGGAGCGGCTGCTGAAACTGAAACGGGAAAAACTGACGCGCTTTACCGTGACAGATGAAGCTGAGCTGAGGGAAATTCTCCGTGAAACCCGAAGCCGCGGTTTTTCGTGCGCACGCAACACGGTTGAAATCGGGGTCGCCAGCGTGGCGATGCCGTTTTTCACCGATGGCAAGGATCCGGCTGGCACCATAGCGATTGCGGTTCCGGACCTGAACCTGGATGCGGCACGCCAGGCAGAACTGGCGGCGCTGCTGGGGGCCGCTATCCGGCAGCTGGAGACAGCTTTGACTGGTGCGCCATCGTCGCGCAGCCCGGCTTCACTAGCAGTGCAATAAACGCACCTTTGGTGCGAAATATTTCTGTGAATCGAATCTTTCTGCCACAAGATCTGCATCTGAGCGGCTGAAACCTGCGCTCCCCGGCGCCTCACCGCTCGCGGTCTGAAACCTGCAGATCGCCTGCTTTAGCGGGCTGAAGGAATGATTTAATGGCTCGAGATCTCCCGGAGAACGCCCCTGTGGTGATCATCGGCGGCGGTATCATCGGTGTCTCGGCACTGTATCACCTGGCGAAACGCGGCGTGCCTGCTGTCCTGATCGAACGGCGCAGAGCCGCGAGTGGCACCACCTGGCATGCTGCCGGGATCGTTGGCCAGCTGCGCGACAGTACCGCCCAAACAGAGCTAGGCAAATACACTGCCCGTTTGTTCCGCGAACTGGAGGAAGAGACCGGCCAGGCCACCGGCTACAAGCCCAATGGCACCATCAACCTGGCGGTTGGCGATGTGCGGCACGAGCAGTTGCTCCGCAGCCATGACCATGCTGCCCGCATGGGGATCGAGAGTTTTCTGCTGTCCCGCGAGGAATTGCAGGAGAAGTGGCCCTGGATCGAAACCGCGGATGTGAAGTCCGCTTTCTTTGTGCCCTCCAACGGCCAAGTGAACCCGCTGGATGTGACTGTTGCCCTGATCAAGGGCGCAAAGGCTCTAGGGGCACAGCTGTTCGAAAACACCAAAGTAACGCAGTTAATCATCCGCGGTGGCAAAATAGCCGGAGTGGAAACTGACAAAGGTGTAATTGCAACTGAAAAGGTGCTGCTGGCGGGTGGCATGTGGAGCCATCTGTTTGCAAAGGCGCATGGTGTCACCGTTCCTCTGCACGCGACCGAGCATTTCTATATCGTGACGGAACCGTTGGAAGGGCTGCCGAAGGATCAGCCAATCCTGAACATCGCCGAAGAACGCACCTACTGGAAAGAAGACACCGGCAAGCTATTGATCGGCGCCTTCGAAAATCTTGGTAAGCCTTATGGCGCTGAGGGCATCCCCGAAGATTTCGAATTCGACGAACTGCCCTTTGACATGATGCATGTGGAGCCCAACCTTGAGAAGATGTTCGAAAGAATGCCTGCCTTGGGCGGCATGGGTATTCAGACCTTCTTCAACGGCCCCGAAAGCTTCACGCCTGACGGCCGCCCCTACCTGGGCCCAACCAGCGAGATCAAGGGCCTGTTTGTCGCTGCCGGCATGAATTCCAACGGCATTCTGAACTCCGGCGGAGTCGGGTTGACGATGGCGGAATGGATGTCCGACGGCGAGCCGTCGCGCGGGATGGGACCGATGCTGGCACGCCGGGCGCATCCATTCCAGCGCAACACCAGGTACAACCGTGACCGCAGCGCGGAATCAGTGGGTTTTCACTACGGCGTCTCCTGGGCAGGCCGCCAGATCCGCAGCGCCCGCGGAGTGCGGCGGGTGCCATTGCATGACCGCCTGAGGGCCGCTGGTGCGACCTTTGCTGAACGGATCGGCTGGGAAGTGCCGATGTATTACGACCCGGACCAACGGGGCTGGAACGAAGAGCCGAACCTGCGGTGGAAGGACTGGTCGCCTTATGTCCAATCGGAATGCCTGGCAGCACGGGACGCGGCAGTTCTGATCGACCAGTCGATGTATGCCAAGATCCAGGTTCAAGGACCGGATGCAGTGCGCGCCCTGAACCGCATCTGCGGCGCAGAGATAGACGTGGCAACCGGCACCTCAATCTACACCCAGTTCCTGAATTCCCGCGGAGGGATCGAGGCAGATGTCACCATCACCCGCACGGCTCCGGAGTGTTTCATGGTGATCTCCGGCCACCCCAGCCAGATCCGGGATCAGGCCTGGATCCGCGACCACGCCGATCCGGAATGGCGGTTCGAGATCTTCGACGCCACCTCCGCCTATGGCCTGATCTCCATCCACGGACCGAAGTCGCGCGAGATCCTATCTGCAATCTCGGGTGATGACCTATCGAACGAAGCCTTCCCCTTTGGTGCGGCTCAGGAGATCGACATGGGCTATGCCCGCGGCTGGGCCATCCGGCGCTCGTTCCTGGGCGAGCTGGGCTATGAACTGATGATGCCAACCGAATTCACCATCGGCGTCTACGAGGCGCTGATGGACGCCGGGGACCCCCTGGGCCTGCGCCACATGGGCATGTTTGCGATGAATGCCTGCCGCCTGGAGAAAGGCTTCCGCCATTTCGGCCACGACATCGGTGAGGATGACACGCCCTTTGAAACCGGTCTCGGTTTCGCAGTGGCGCTTGACAAGGAGGACAGCTTCCTCGGCAAGGCCAGGCTGGCCGCACAGAAAAATGACGGCCCGTCGACGCAAAACAGGACCGTCTCCTGCATTGCCGAAAGTGTCGGCGCCAAGGACGGGCCCTATCTCATCCACAACGAGCCTGTGTGGAAGGATGGCGGGATAGTGGGGCATGTGACTTCTGGCGATTGGGGTTTCCGGCTGCAGGCTATGGTCGGTCTGGCCAGCCTGAACCGAGACGGCGGGGTCAGCAAAACCTGGATCGATGAAGGTGGATTTAAGGTGCAGATTGCAGGCAAAATGTACCCCCTCAAAGTACAGTTGACGCCATACTACGATCCTAAAGGCGAAATCATGCGGGGCTGAAACCATCAGCAGGAGGGAGGACACCATGGCTGACAAGGTCATACTGGTCATTGGCACCTACGACACCAAGAACGCCGAGCTGGAATTTCTGGCGCAAAAAATCCGAGCCTTGGGCGGTGGTGCTCTGACACTGGATGTAAGCGTGCTGGGCGACCCTGATAAGCCCACGGATTTCTCCAAGCATGACGTGGCTAAGGCCGGCGGCAGTTCGATCCAGGCCGCGATTGAAAGCGGCAGCGAGCATGTGGCGATGAACATCATGTCGGCTGGCGCATGTGAGCTGGCGCTGGCGCTGCACCGCGACGGCGGCATCGACGGGGTTATCATTCTGGGCGGCACCATGGGCACCGATCTGGCCCTGGACGTCTGCCAGGCGCTGCCGGTCGGTTTGCCGAAATATGTTGTCTCCACTGTTTCCTTCTCGGCATTGATCCCGGCGGAACGTCTGTCGCCGGATATCCAGATGATACTTTGGGCCGGTGGCCTGTACGGGCTGAACAGCATTTGCCGATCTTCTCTTGCCCAGGCGGCGGGCGCGGTGCTGGGCGCAGCACGGGCAGCTGAACCTGCGGTCAGCGGCAGGCCGGTGATCGGCGTCACTTCCCTTGGCACCTCCTGCCTCAAATACATCAAGACCCTAAAACCGGAGCTGGAGCAGCGCGGCTACGAGGTGGCAGTGTTCCATGCGATGGGCATGGGCGGCATGGCCTTTGAGCAGATAGCAGCGCAGAACGGCTTTGTCTGCGTGATGGACTTCGCTGGCTGCGAGCTGGGCAACCTGATGGCCGGTTCGGTGGTCAACGCTGGCCGCGACCGCCATCTGTCGGCAGGCCGTGCAGGCATCCCGCAGATCGTTGCGCCTGGCTGTATGGACCTGATCGACTTTGCCGGCTGGCAGGAGATCCCGGCGCAGTTCCAGGGACGACCGATTCACACCCACAACAAACTGGTCAAAAACACCTTCTACAACGCCGAGGAACGCCGCGGCATCGCCCGTGAGCTGAACCGGCGGATTGGCGAGAGCAAGGCTCCCACGCATCTGATCATTCCAAAGGGCGGGATTGAGGAGTGGGACCGCCCCGGCGGCGATTGCCACGATCCGGAGGGACTGGAGGCTTTCACCACTGAACTGAGCGCAACCGTTTCCCCCTCTGTCCAAGCGACGGAGCTGGAGGCGCATATCAACGACCCTGACTTCACCCGAACGGCACTGGAAATCCTGGACCGCTGGGTAGCGGAAGGAATTGTCACGCCGGGCAAGGCGTGACCAACAGAAAAGTATTTAAAAGGGAGGAAACTATGAAACTCAAACTTGCAGCTGCTGCTGCCGTGCTCAGCGCCACGGCCGCCATGGCGGAATATCCGGAAAAGCCGGTCTCTTTCGTGGTGCCCTGGCCGCCGGGTGACCTGGAAGATGTGCTGACCCGGATGATCGCCGACAAGTTCCAGGAGATGTACGGGGTTCCTGCAGCGGTGGTGAACAAGCCGGGCGGCGGCGGCGGACCGTTCCCCGGTGCCGTTGAAGTGGCAAACGCACCGGCAGATGGCTACACCGTTGGGTCTTTCGTGATCGGGGTGCCGGTGGTTGGGCCCGAAATCGGCATCCCGGAACTGGCCCCCAACCCGTTCGATCCGGTCGGCATTTTCCTGACCTATCCGTTTGTGGTCGCAACCTTGGCGGACAAACCTTATGACACCTGGGAGGAGCTGTCGGCCTATGGCGCGGAAAATGACGTCTCTCTGGGCCACTATGGCTCTTTCCTGGCGCCGACCAAGGTGACTTTCGCCGCCGCTATCAAATCCGGCTTCGATTTCACCAGTGAAGCCGCCTACGACCTGCTTGACTGCAACGTTCTGGCCTCGGGCGACGTCGACGTTGTGAATGGCACATTGCAGACCCTGCTGCCCTGCATGGACAGCATCAAGATCCTGGCCAGCATCGGCTCCGAGCGCACCGCGCTCACCCCGGATGTGCCGACCATGGCCGAAGTTGTTCCGGGCCTGGAGCTGTCGCTGTGGAACGGACTGTTTGTGCACAAGGACACACCGGCAGATGCGCGCGAGAAGATCGCAGCCGCTGCCAAGGCCACGCTGGAAACCGAAGCGGCGAATAACCTGATGAAGGAAACCGGCGTGCTGCTCTATTGGAAGGATGCAGAGAGTTCTTCACAGCAGATCGAGAAAGACATCACCGATCTAGCCGAGATCAACGCGCTGGTCGGCGAATAAGACAGCTTGGGGCGCATCATTGCGCCCCGGCATCCGCCGCGGCAGGAGGAGGACGCTGCGATGACACGTATCAAGTATTTTCAGGAACTGTTTCAGCGCTACCGGCGGCCCGGCGATCTGGTTTTTGCCATTATTTTCCTGCTATTCGCGCTCTTTCTGCTGAGTCAGCTGGGCGAGCAGACCAAATGGGTGAAACGCACCAAATGGTTCGGCCAGCCGTCGCTATGGCCCAGTATTGCGGTCTGGGGAATGGTGATCTTCGGGGCCTTTCACCTTCTGGGCTCAATGGTGTCACCGCGCATTTACGGCCGGCTGAAGGAAGTCTTGTTCTGGCTCCGATCGCTTGAATACGTCCTCTACTTCCTGGCTTATGTCGCCATTGTCCCCCTCGCCGGTTACTTGCCGTCAACCATACTCTTTGCCGTTTTCATAATCTTGCGCGCAGGCTTCCGCCGCCCGCAACAACTTGCGCTTGCCGCACTGTTTGCCACCTGCATAGCGCTGATCTTTCGGGGCTTTCTACAGGTCAAAATTCCCGCAGGCGAAATCTACCAGCATCTGCCCGATGCGCTGCGCGCTTTTGCGCTGACTTACCTTTGAGGACGCTATGGACACTCTTCTCTCCGGATTCCAAATCCTCGCTCAGTGGGACGTCTTTGCCGCACTGGTCATCGGCTCCATCGGCGGCGTCATCATCGGAGCCTTGCCAGGTGTCGGGCCTGCGGTTGCCATTGCCATCCTGCTGCCCGCTACCTTTGCCTTCGAGCCCATCGTCGGACTGACCCTGCTTTTGGGGATCTACGGCAGCTCGATGTACGGCGGCGCGATCCCAGCCATCCTAATCAATACCCCGGGAACGCCGGTCAATGCGCTGACCACCTACGACGGCTATCCAATGACCAAGCGTAAAGAGGGCCACCGGGCGCTCTCTCTGGCGTACACAGCGTCTTTCTTCGGCGGCATCTTCTCAGTCATCTGCTTGATCTTACTGGCACCGCTGCTGGCGCTGATCGCCCCGCATTTCGGCAGCCGCGAGATCTTTCTGGCTGCCTTCATGGGCATTCTGCTGGTGGTGGTGGCGCACCGCGGCCAGACATTTGCTGCTGGCATGCTGGCCTGTTTCGGCATCTTCCTGAACACCGTCGGGCTGGAGCCGGTGAAGTATACCAAGCGCTTCACCTTCGACCAGTCCTGGCTGTCCTCCGGGTTCGATCTCATTGTTGTGGTGCTGGGGCTATTTGCCCTCAGCCAGGCCTTCCTGCTGCTGATCGAAAAGGACCACGCCCCTCGCGAAACCCATGTTCAGGGCAGCATGCTGTCGGGCGTAAAAGAGCTGCTGGGGATCAAGCGCATTGCCACCGTCTCCTCCTCCCTCGGTGTGCTGATGGGCATGATCCCCGGCGTTGGCGAATTCACCGCCCAGTTCCTGTCCTATACCTATGCACAGAAGACCTCGAAGACCCCGGGCACCTTCGGCAAAGGCTCTCCTGAAGGCCTTGTCGCATCTGAGGCCGCAAACAACGCTGTCCCGGGTGCGGCTATGATCCCTCTCCTGGCACTTGGCATCCCCGGCGAAGCCCTGACCGCGATGATGCTGTCGGTGTTCTATGTGCACAACGTAATTCCGGGACCACAGCTGTTCGAAACCCAGCTTGACTTCGTCATGGCACTGTATCTGGCATTGATCCTGCTCAACGTGATCGTGCTCGTTTTCCTGCTGTTCTCCACCAATCTGCTGCTGAAGATCATTCAGATCCCGACCCGTTTTCTGGGTATGATGATCCTGACCCTATCCTTCATCGGCGTCTATTCGCTGCGCAATTCGATCACCGATTGCGCCATCGCCGCCGGTTTCGGGGTCTTTGGGCTGATCCTGAAACGGCTGAACCTTCCGATTGTGCCGATCATCCTGGGCATGGTCCTGGGCGGCATCATGGAGGTCAAGCTCCGGGCCGCGATGGCAGCTGTGAAAACCCCGATCGACTTCATCAGCCGCCCCATCGCCGCAATCATCTTTGTGATGATCATCGGAATCGTGGTGCTTCACATCCGCACCTTGATCCTTGAGCAGAAGGCCAAGCAAAAACCGGAGCCGCTCGGGCCGGACTACGAGCATTCCAGCCAGCAGGGGTAACAGCATGCTGAACCAGAACGATATCAACGCCCTCCGCCAGCTGGAGGTGCCGGTCCAGGGCCATTTCATCGATGGCGAGCAACAGCCCTCCTTGACCGGCGGCACTCTGGAGGTGATTTCCCCGATCGACGGCAAGCCATTTGGCCGCTTGGCAGAAGGAACGCCCGCCGACATGGAGCGTGCCATCGCCTCTGCAAGGTCCTCTTTTGAGGCCGGACACTGGTCCCGCATGGCCCCCGCCGCCCGCAAGAAAGTGCTGATGAAGCTGGGTGATCTGATCGAGGATCGGGCTCTGGAACTGGCGGTTCTTGGGGTGCGCGACAATGGCACCGAAATCACCATGGCGATCAAGGCCGAGGCGCTCTCTGCCGCCGCCACATTCCGCTACTACGGCGAGGCGATCGACAAGGTCTATGGACAAATCGCACCCACGGCGGAGAGTGTGCTGGCCTTGGTGCATCACGCGCCGGTCGGTGTGGTCGGTGCCATCGTGCCCTGGAACTTCCCTCTGATGATCGGCTCCTGGAAAATCGCCCCGGCGCTGGCGGCAGGCAATTCAATTGTCCTGAAACCTGCCGAAAGCGCCTCGCTCAGCTTGCTGAAGGTCGCCGAACTTGCGGTTGAAGCCGGTTTGCCGCCCGGCGTCTTCAACGTGGTCACCGGCAAGGGAAGCGTGGTGGGTGAGACCCTGGCGCTCAGCATGGATGTGGACATCATGGTTTTCACCGGCTCCGGCGCCACCGGGCGGCGGCTGCTGGAATATTCGGCCCGCTCCAACCTCAAGCGCTGCTATCTGGAGCTGGGCGGCAAATCCCCCAATATCATCTTTAATGATGCACCCGACCTAGCCGAGACGGCCAAGATTTCCGCCGCGGGCATCTTCCGCAATTCAGGCCAGGTGTGCGTGGCCGGCTCACGGCTTCTGGTGCAGGAGGACATCGCCGAAGAGTTCGTCGCCGAAATGGCCCGCCATGCTGAGGCCTTCCGGGTCGGCGATCCGCTGGATCTGTCCAGCCAGATTGGTGCGGTGCATTCGCTGGCTGAGCTGGAGGCCAACCTGGAGTTCGCCGCCCGCGCCGAGACCGAGGGCGCCGAACTGCGCAGCGGCGGCAAGCGGATCCTGCAGGAAACCGGTGGTTTCTACATGCAGCCGACCATCATGGCGGGCGTAAAACCGCAGGACAATCTGTTCCAGAATGAGGTGTTCGGTCCTGTGCTGGCCGTCACCACCTTCAAGAATGAAAAAGAAGCCATCCGCCTGGCCAATGCCACCACCTACGGCCTCTCTGCCGGGGTCTGGACCGCAAACCTCAGCCGGGCGCACAGGATGGTAGCAGGTATCCGTGCAGGCATCGTGCATGTGAACACTTACGGCGGTTCCGACCTGACCGTGCCCCTCGGCGGCGTCAAGCAGTCCGGCAACGGCCATGACAAGTCCCTGCACGCCCTGGAGAAATACTCCGACCTGAAATCTGCATGGATTCAGCTGTAAACCCGAGGAAACGCCATGACTCTGTCTGCCGAATCTCAGGATCTCATCAAACGGCGCGCCCGGCTTTTGGGGCCGAATGTCTCGACCTTCTATGACGAACCGCTGCATATCGTGAAGGGCCAAGGCGTCTGGCTGTGGGACGCCGACGGACGCAAGTATCTGGACTGCTACAACAACGTGCCGCATGTGGGCCATTGCAACCCGCGAGTGGTGGAGGCGATCTGCCGTCAGGCGGCGACCCTCAACACCCACACGCGCTATTTGCACGACGGCATTCTGGATTATGCGGAGAAGCTGACTGCGACCATGGATGCCTCGCTCGACACGGCCATTCTGACCTGCACCGGTTCAGAGGCCAACGACATTGCCCTGCGCATGGCAGAAGCAATAACCGGCAAGCGTGGCATCGTGGCCACCGACGCGACCTATCACGGCAACACCGCGCTGGTCAGCCAGCTCAGCTGCTCCAACCCTCCAACCGTCGGCTTCGGGCTGGAACAGTATTTCCGCTTTGCCGAAGCCCCTGACAGCTACCGCAATCCAGACCCGGACGGCACCAGATTCGCCGCTGCCGTAGCGGAGCAGATCGCCGCGCATGAAGAGGCCGGCACCGGCTTTGCCGCGCTGGTGATCTGCCCCTTCTTCCTGAATGAGGGCTTCCCGAACCACCCCGAAGGCTGGCTGAAGCCCACGGCGGAGGTGGTGCGCCGGGCCGGCGGTCTCTTGATCTGCGACGAGGTACAGTCCGGCTTCGGCCGCACCGGCACCCATATGTGGGCGCATCAGAAGATGGGCGTGGTGCCGGATGTATTGACATTGGGCAAGCCGATGGCCAATGGCCACCCGGTCGGTGGCGTCGTCACCCGCAGAGAAATCCTCAAGACCTTCCGCTCCGGCTACCGCTATTTCAACACCTTCGGCGGCAACCCGGTGTCCTGTGCTGCGGCAATGGCAGTGCTGGAAGAGATCGAAGACCAGAAGCTGCTGGCCCATGCCGAGGCCGTCGGCGTCCATGCCCGGGCACGGCTGAATGCGCTGCAGGAGAAGTATGACTTCATTGGTGATGTGCGCGGCTCCGGCATGGTGTTTGGCGCCGAGATGGTCCTGGACCGCGCCTCCAAGGAACCGGCGATTGCCTACACCGACCGGGTGATCAACGCCATGCGCCACCGCGGCATCATCCATTCCAAGCTGGGCCGCCACAAGAACACTCTGAAAATCCGTCCGCCGATGCCGTTTTCCAGAGAAAATGCTGACCTGCTGTTCGACACTTTGGACGAGGTTTTGGCCGAAACGCCGGTGCAGCCATGAACGCCGCGGTGGAAAAATCCCTCTCGCTCTGGGCGATGCAGGGCGCGGAAACCCGCCTGATCGCCACCCGCGAAAACCGGGTCTACCGTGTCGATCACGCCGGGCACGCCTTTGCGCTGCGCCTGCACCGTCCCGGCTACCGCACCGATGCCGAGCTGTGGTCGGAGTTGCAGTGGATGAAAGCCGCGGCAGAGGGAGGCCTGTATGTGCCGGCCCCAATCGCCTCGGCCTCCGGCGAGTTCCTGCATGTAGCGGACGGAATCCAGGTCGATTTGCTGACTTGGCTTTCCGGCGCACCGGTCGGCGAGACAGGGGAATATCTCGACGCTGACGGCCGCAAAGCGCTGTTTTATGGTATTGGCCGTGAAATGGCCCGGTTGCACGCGGTGTCCGACCTTTGGACCCCGCCTGAAGGCTTCAACCGCTGGTCCTGGGATCGCGAGGGCCTGCTGGGTGAGACGCCGGTTTGGGGCCGGTTTTGGGACAACCCTTCACTGTCAGAGGAGGACCGCGAATTGTTCGTTGCCGTCCGCCAGGAGGCAGGCAAAATGCTGCAGCAGATCGAGGCAGACCTGGACTACGGTCTTATCCATGCCGATCTGGTGCGGGAAAACGTCTTGGCAGACGGCGGCAAGCTTCAACTCATTGACTTCGACGACAGCGGCTTTGGCTTCCGGCTGTTCGATTTAGCCACCACTCTGCTCAAGAACATGCGTGGCTCCGATTACCCAGCGCTGCGCGACGCACTGATTGCCGGTTACCTTTCGGTGCGAACGATTGATCTCACGGCGCTGGATTTGTTCGTCCTGCTCCGGTCGGCAACTTATGCCGGCTGGGTCATCGCCCGCATGGATGAACCGGGATCCAAAGCCCGCAACCAGCGCTTTATCGAAACCACCCGTGTTCTGGCCCGGAATTTTCTGGCGGAAAAAGGGAAGAATCCGTAACGCGTTTATAAGGCAGGACCGGGATCATCAAAGGGGCCGGAACCGGCACCGCCCGGACTTCGGCTGAGAACTTCAATGTTATCCTGACCGGCAGGCGCCTGGAACCGGCCGGAAGGCTGGTCTTGACCCGTGGATCTGGTCCGAAGTGTGTGCGAAATTTTGGTAACATTTCCTGCAAGATAAGGAGTGTACCGGTGCCAAAGAAACAACCTAGCTATGACAGATTGCCGTTGCGATGTGGCAGGCGGGAGCCGGTGTGGCGGCTGATCCGGACCCTTGGCTCCGCCGGTGGCATGGAAGACGCCAAGGAGGCGCTGCGCGCATTGGTTGAGCGGATCGTGCTGACGCCTGCGGCGGAGGGCCCTGGCCTGGATCTGACGCTGGAGGGGGATCTGGCCGGGCTGTTGCACCTTGCGGCCGGAGCGGAGGGTCCGAACACGTCGAAGGCCCCGGACAGTCCATCCGAAGCCTTTGATATTTCTGAGGAAATTGTGTTGGTTGCGGGAGCAGGATTTGAACCTGCGACCTTCAGG
>NZ_JAQNCY010000006.1 GCF_028368855.1 Leisingera sp. SS27
CAATATCAATAGCTTACATGGACAAAAAGTCAGCACTCCTGACCAAAAACACAACGCCCGCCCAAACCCCGGACCGCCCAAACCGCACCAGAAACCCGCCATAAACCACTTACCCACAGACTCGCGACACTTACCCACAGAACCAAGGCCTGAAATCACAGAAAATCCCGCACCGCAGAATCAAATCAAGGGCCAAGAAGACCACCTCTCTGCCGCAAGGCCCCCTTATGCGGACCTAGGTCCGGCTGGGCGTACCGGATGAAGCCGGATGCCTGGCCCGCTTCAGCACCGGCAAACGCATAGCCAGCAGAAGCACGGTCAGCCCGAGGTAAATCAGCGGCTCGATCTGAAACCCTTTCGACAGCATCACAAAGTGCAGGCTCCCCAGCAGCGCAGCCGCATAGGTCAGCCGGTGCAGCCGCGTCCAGGTCCGCCCCAGCGCCCGCACGGACAGGTTATTCGAACTGAGCGCCAGCGGCAGCATCAGGACAAACGCCGCCATGCCGATGGTGATATAGGGCCGTTTGGCAATATCCGCGATGATCTGCCCCGGAACCTGCACGTCCAGCACCAGCCAGACCAGCAGGTGGCACAGCACATAGAAGAAGCACAAAAGCCCGATGGCCCGGCGGAATTTCATCAGGTTCAGGCCCGCCAGGCGGCGCAGCGGCGAGACCGCCAGCGTCAGGATCATCAGCTGTAGCGCCAATTCACCGTATTCATGCTCCAGAGCCTTGATCGGCTCCACCCCCAGCCCGCCGGTGAGCCCCTGGTAAAACAGCCAAGGCGCGGGGAGTGCCCCCAGCAGGTAGACCGCCCAGACAGGCAGGCGGCGGAGAAGGCGGTTCGCGGCGTTCATAAACTCCTCCGGTCAAAAGTTCTTGGCCAGGTCCATGCCCGCGTACAGGGAGGCGACCTCGTCTTCGTACCCGTTAAACATCAGCGTCGGCTGACGCTTGGCAAACAGACCGCCGCCGATGCGGCGCTCGCTGGCCTGACTCCAGCGGGGATGCGAGACATTGGGATTCACATTACTGTAGAAACCGTACTCGCGCGGGTTGGCCATGTTCCAGCTGGTGGGCGGTTCCTCGTCGGTTAATGTGATCCGCACCACCGACTTGATCGATTTGAAGCCGTATTTCCACGGCACCACCAGCCGCAGTGGCGCGCCGTTCTGGTTTGGCAGCGGCTTACCGAAGATCCCGGTCGCCATGATCGACAGCGGGTGCACCGCCTCATCCAGGCGCAGGCCTTCGCGGTAAGGCCAGTCCAGCACCTTGTAGGCGGTGCCTGGCATCTCCGACGGGCGGTAGAGGGTTTCAAAGGCAACGTATTTGGCGCCTGCCTGCACCCCCGCCATGTTCAGGAGGTCGGCCAGCTCAAATCCCTGCCAGGGCACCACCATCGACCAGGCCTCTACACAGCGGAAGCGGTAGATGCGCTCCTCCAGCGTCATCTCCCCCAGGATCTGCTCAATGGAATAGTCGCCCGGATTGTCCACCAGACCGTCGATCTTCACGCTCCAGGGCTGTGTGGTCATCCGGCCGGCATAGGCCGAGGGGTCGCTCTTGCCCGTGCCGAATTCGTAGAAATTGCAGTAGCTCGTCACCTCTTCCCAGCTGTTGGGCTCCAGCCCCTCCCCTGCCTTCGCCCGGCTGCCCAGCGCTGCTGCCAGCCCGGTGCCCGCCAGCCCCGCCATCATTTGGCGCCGGTTCCAGAACGCCGCCTCCGGGGTGCTGTCAGCAAGGGTCAAATCATTGGTCCAGCGGCGCGCCATCTGCGTCTCCTGATAAAAATAGCCCCCCTTGAGGTAACGGCCTTGGATGCAAAACCCAAAACATATCCTGTAACGACTGCGCGAGAGGTCTGTAACGTATCCCTCATGCAGCCATTGGGGCGCAATTTCCCCGCTTCACCCCGGCGGCGAAACCCTTATGCTGACCGGAATAAGGAAACCAGACCGGGCAGATCATCATGAAATCCCTCATTGCACCGCTGTTGATAATGGCCACCGCAGTTCTGGCAGGCTGCGCAAGCGCCCCCACTGCCACCATGAACGATGTCGAGGAGCTGTCGCTGGCGCTGCAATCCATGGATCCGCAGGTGGACCCCGCAGAGGCCCGCCGCGCAGCGGAGATCGCCTACAGCTACTCCGCCCATCTGGCCGAGCAATATGATGTGACCACTTCGCCGATCATCCACAACACACTGGTAAACAGCGGTGTGAAGACGCGGGGCGTCTGCGTGCATTATGCCGAGGACATGCAGGCGCGCCTCAACCAAGAGAACTTCCGCACGCTGTCGATGCTGCGCGCCATCGCCGAGCCGAAAAGCGACTTCCGCATCGACCACTCAACCGCGGTGATCGCGGCCAAGGGTGACGGCATCTATGAGGGCATCGTGCTGGACCCCTGGCGTTATGGCGGCAAGCTCTATTGGTCCGCCACCACAGAGGACCCGCGATATGACTGGGAGCCGCGCTTGAAAGTTCTGCGCCGGAAGTATGAGCGAAGGGTGGCGAAGGAAGCGGCAAGCTGAGGCAGGGCCTGAGCCAGAACGGTCCGCTGGAATTGCACAGGGAGCGCCAAGCCTCGAAAAAAAGCCCGCCATCTCTGGCGGGCTTTCGTCATAATCTACCTCTCAATGCACCACGTCAATGCACCACGGCATCGTCGGGTTTGGGCCGGTCCGACGTCCCCAGCCGGTCGCCGATGATCAGCCCGTCGCTGCCGGCGGAGACCGGAACGGTGTCGCCGTCCTTGATCTTACCGCCCAGCAGGGCTTCGGCCAGCGGGTTCTGCAGCGCACGCTGGATCACCCGCTTCAGCGGCCGGGCGCCGAACACCGGGTCATAGCCCTCATCCGCCAGCCAGGTCTTGGCGGCCTCATCCAGCTCCAGGGCGATCTTGCGGCCTGCCAGGCGTTTCAGCAGACGTGCCAGCTGGATCTCGACAATGCCGTCCATGTCACCCCGTGCCAGACGGTCGAAGATGATCGTCTCGTCCAGACGGTTCAGGAACTCCGGCCGGAAATGCGCCCGGACCGCGTCCATCACATCGCGCCGCGCGTCAGAGGCATCAGCGCCTTCCGGCAGCTGGCTCAGCGCCTGCGCACCAAGGTTAGAGGTCAGCACGATCAGAGTCTGCTTGAAGTCCACGGTGCGGCCCTGGCCATCGGTCAGAACGCCGTCATCCAGCACCTGCAGCAGCACGTTGAACACATCCGGATGCGCCTTTTCGACCTCGTCGAACAGCACCACCTGATAGGGGCGGCGGCGCACGGCTTCAGTCAGCACCCCGCCCTCGTCATAGCCGACATAGCCCGGAGGCGCACCGATCAGGCGGGCCACCGAATGCTTCTCCATGAACTCCGACATGTCGACCCGCACCATCGCGTGCTCATCGTCGAACAGGAAACCCGCCACCGCCTTGGTGAGTTCCGTCTTGCCAACGCCGGTCGGCCCAAGGAACAGGAAAGAGCCCAGCGGCCGGTTCTCATCGTTCAGTCCGGCACGCGCCCGGCGCACCGCATTGGCCACCGCAGTCACAGCCGCGTTCTGGCCGATCACCCGGCGGTGCAGCTCATCTTCCATGCGCAGAAGCTTTTCGCGCTCGCCCTCCAGCATCTTGGAGGTCGGGATGCCGGTCCAGCGCTCGACAACGGCGGCGATCTGCTCAGGCCGTACGGCCTCCTCGACCATCAGCCCCTGCTGTTCCTTCTTCTCTGCATCCGCCAGCTGCTTCTCCAGCCCCGGAATGACGCCATAAGACAACTCCCCCGCCTTGGCGAGGTTGCCTTCCCGCTTGGCTATGTCCAATTCGGCGCGGGCACGGTCCAGCTGTTCTTTCAGGTCGCGGGCCGAAGCCAGCTTGTCCCGCTCCGACTGCCACTGCGCGGTCATCTCGGCGGACTGCTCCTGCAGTTCAGACAGCTCCTTCTGCAGCGTTATCAGCCGGTCCCTGGAGGCCGCATCGTCTTCCAGTTTCAGCGCCTCTTCCTCAATCTGCATCTGCAGGATCTGCCGGTCCAGCGCGTCCAACTCCTCCGGTTTGCTGTCCACCTGCATCCGCAGGCGGCTGGCCGCCTCATCCATCAGGTCGATTGCCTTGTCCGGCAGGAAACGGTCGGTGATATAGCGGTTCGACAGGGTTGCCGCCGCCACCAGTGCCGCATCGGCGATGCGCACCCCGTGGTGCAGCTCATACTTCTCCTTGATGCCCCGCAGGATCGAGACAGTATCCTCCACCGTCGGCTCCGTCACCATCACCGGCTGGAACCGGCGGGCCAGCGCCGCGTCCTTCTCCACATATTTGCGGTATTCATCCAGCGTGGTCGCGCCAACGCAGTGCAGCTCGCCGCGGGCCAGCGCCGGTTTGATCAGATTGGCCGCATCCATTGCGCCGTCGGATTTGCCTGCACCGACCAGCGTGTGCATCTCGTCGATGAACAGAATGATTTCGCCCGCGGCCTCAGTCACCTCGGTCAGCACCGCCTTCAGGCGCTCTTCAAACTCGCCGCGGTACTTGGCACCAGCAATCAGCGCCCCCATGTCCAGTGACAGCAGCTTCTTGTCGCGCAAGCTCTCCGGCACATCACCGTTGATGATGCGCAGTGCCATGCCCTCGGCAATTGCGGTTTTACCCACGCCCGGCTCCCCGATCAGCACTGGGTTGTTCTTGGTCCGGCGGCTCAGCACCTGCATCGAGCGGCGGATTTCCTCATCCCGGCCAATGATCGGGTCGATCTTACCCTCGCGGGCCGCATCAGTCAGGTCGCGCGCGTACTTCTTCAACGCGTCATAACCTTCCTCAGCCGTCGCAGAGTCAGCGGTGCGCCCCTTGCGGATATCGTTAATGGCTTCATTCAGTTTCTGTGCCGTGACAGCACCTGCCTCCAGCGCGTCCTTGGCCTTGGACTTCACCATGCACAGTGCCATCAGCACACGCTCAACGGGAACAAAACTATCGCCAGCCTTCTCAGCGATCTTGGCGGCCTCGTCCAGCACCTTAGCGGTCTGACCGTCCAAATAGATCTGAGCCGCATCGCCGCTCACCTTGGGCTGTTTGGCAACAGCCGCTTCGACGGCCTCCACAACACGCGCGGGCACACCGCCTGCGCGGGAAATCAGGTTGCTCGCGAGCCCCTGATCGTCGTCCATCAGCGCTTTCAGAATATGTTCCGGCACCAGCCGCTGGTGCCCCTCGCGCATCGCAATGGTCTGCGCTGCCTGCACGAACCCGCGTGCACGCTCCGTGAACTTGTTCAAGTCCATCTTGCTCTCCTTTTTCAAGCGCCCTGTTCTTGGCAGCGCCCGCTAGGCGGCACGCCCCGGTCCGGGCCTCAAGGTTCAATTTGGGAAGCGATCCTGCCGCTTCAACCCATATTCACCGGAAAAGGTGAGCAAAACCCTGACCTGCGTCAACTTTGCGCCTCTGCAGCGGGTCCGGGCGCAACCGCGCCGCGCGCCAGCGCGGCGCCCTGCCCAAAACTGTAATCTGTCCCGCCGGGGCAGCTTCAGTTGCGGGAGCGCCCCGCGGCGCCTTGCCGAACCGCCGCCCCTTGCGTATGAAACGCCAGTTTCACGCCGAACCCGCCACCAAAGGACCCCGCCATGACCCAAGCCCCGCGCGCCGACGACCGCCTGATTGTTGCCTTGGATGTCCCCAATGCGCTGGCAGGCCTCAAGCTCGCCGAACAGCTGGGTGATGCGGTCTCCTTCTACAAGATCGGTCTCGGCATGCTGACTGGCGGCGGCCTCGCATTGGCCAATGAGCTGAAGCAGGAGCACGGCAAGCGTATCTTCCTCGACATGAAGCTCTTTGACATCGGCGCCACCGTGGAAAACGCTGTGCGCGGCCTTGCGCAGTTCGACCTCGACTTCCTGACCGTGCATGGCGATCCCTATGTGGTGCGCGCAGCCAAGGAAGGCGCGGCCGGCAAGGATCTCAAGATCCTCGCCGTCACCATCCTGACCTCGCTCGACCGTCAGGATCTGGACGGCGCACTGATCAAGGACGGCGCGGTGCAGGATCTGGTGCTGGAACGCGCCGGCAATGCCCTTGCCGCGGGTGCCGACGGCGTCATCGCCAGCCCGCAGGAGGCCGCCCTGATCCGCGCTCTGCCCGAGGCTGAAGGCAAGCTGATCGTCACCCCGGGCGTGCGCCCTGCCGGTGCTGACCTGGGCGACCAGAAACGCGTCGCCACCCCGGCCAGCGCAATTGCAGACGGGGCTGACCATATTGTGGTGGGCCGTCCGATCTGGAAAGCAGACAGCCCCCGCGCCGCAGCAGAGGCCATCCTGGCAGAGCTGGCAGGCGCAAAAGCGTAGAGACACCAGGCCGTTTCCGGCACGAGCGGCAACGGCACAATTGCCTTGCCGCGAGTTCGCCCCCTCATCAAACTGCCTAAAAATTAGGCAGAAAGAAAAATGTGCGGCAGGTGCACCATTTCCTTGCCCGCAGCACCGCAGCTTGCCAGTGACGTTACGTCAAGATGCTCTTTTCGCTCATGAAACCCGCTGCTGCTGCGTTTTCTGCGCCAAATCGTCCTGTGCCACAAAAAACACACCTCAAAGCCCGCCGGCCGTCCTCTGGGTCTGCATTCTTTGCGAAACGGCTGCCGCTGCGCGAGTCTGTTCTTGAGACACTCCCCAGACGGGCTTTTCTTCCTGAGACCCGTCACCTTTCCCCCCGCATACCAGCGGGGGATCTTTCTTTTCAGCCCCCAGTCACACAGGTCCTCAGTCACACAGGCCGCGCCGCAAGATATTCCCGCAGCCGGTCCGCAAAGTGGGGCACTGCCAACGGGTGCGCGCAATAGGCCTCCGGCGCCATCAGCGCCCAGCCCTGGCCTTCGTTTCCGAACCGGACCGCGCTGACGGTCTCAGCCGGCAGATGCGCGGCAAAGAACCAGACCCGCCCGTGCGGCCTCTGGTAGGCCTTTGACCAGATCAGCAGCTCCGGCCTCAAGACCAGCCCGACCTCTTCGCGCGTCTCGCGCAGTGCGCAGGCCGCCGGGCTCTCATCTGCCTCACGCCCGCCGCCTGGCAGGTCCCAATGCCCGGGATAAGGAATATCCGGCTTGTCATCGCGCCGGATGACCAGCAGATCCTGCCCCAGAAACACTGCCAGCTTTGCGCCGGCAAAATTGTCGCCCGCTGTTGTCATGATCTGTCACTTGGCCCTCCGGCACGCTAAAGACAAGGCCTCCACCGCAAGTTAGACTTGCCCATCCGCAACCACAGCCCGCCGTATCCATGCACGCCCTCTGCCGAGACTGCCTCAGCCAGATCGCCCCCGCCCGGCGCTGCTCCCATTGCGGCAGCCCGCGGATCAAGGCGCATGCGGAGCTGTTCTCGCTCACCATCGCCCATATGGATTGCGACGCCTTCTATGCCAGCGTCGAAAAACGCGACAATCCTGAGCTGGCAACAAAGCCGGTAATCATCGGCGGCGGCAAGCGCGGCGTGGTCTCGACCGCCTGCTATGTCGCCCGCATCCGCGGCGTGCGGTCCGCCATGCCAATGTTCCAGGCGCTGAAGCTTTGCCCGGACGCGGTGGTGATCAAACCGAGGATGAATGTCTACGTCGAGGTGAGCCGCGAAATCCGCAAGATGATGAATGAGCTGACCCCGGACGTTGAACCGCTGTCGCTGGACGAGGCGTTCATGGACCTCAACGGCACTGAAAAGCTGCATGGCGCACCGCCCGCGGTGATGCTGGCCAGGCTGGTCAAGCGCATGAAGGACGATCTTGGCGTTACTGGCTCCATCGGCCTTTCCCACAACAAGTTCCTGGCCAAGGTCGCCTCCGATCTCGACAAACCGCGCGGGTTTTCGGTGATCGGCAAGGCAGAGACGGACGATTTTCTGCGCGAGAAACCGGTGCGGCTGATCTGGGGCATCGGCCCCGCTGCCCAGGAAAGCCTGGACAAGGCCGGCATCCGCACCTTCTCCGATTTGCTGCGCTGGGACCGCGAGGCCCTGCACAGCCGCTTCGGCTCCATGGGCGACCGCCTCTGGCACCTGGCCCGCGGCCAGGACCGGCGCCGGGTCTCGGCGCATGAACCCATCAAATCGATTTCCAACGAGACCACCTTCTTTGAAGACACCGCCTGCCTCGAGGTGCTCGACGGTCACCTGTGGCGGCTGGCTGAAAAAGTGTCAGACCGCGCAAAAGCGCGGGAACTGGCGGGCCGGGTGGTGACGCTGAAACTGAAACGTGCCAACCATTCGGCGCTGACACGGCGCGTCACCCTGCGCAGCCCGACCCAGATCGCAGACCGCATCTACCGTACCGCCCGCGGTCTGCTGGATCAGGTTGGCAACGAAGGCCCCTACCGGCTCTTGGGCTGCGGAATTTCGGACCTGGTGCCCGAATCGCAGGCAGACGACAGCGGTGACCTGCTGGACCCGAATGCAGGCAAGCGGGCAGAAGCCGAACGCGCCACCGACGCCATCCGCAGAAGATTCGGGGACAGCGCGATCCTGAAAGGCCGCGCCCTGCGCTGAATATGCGGCCGTTGGCTATTCCGCAGCCAGCGGAAGTTCTTCCCGCCCGATGGCAGCGATTTCCGCCACGACCTGGCGCAGCAGCTTTTGCAGCGCATCGAAGTTTGCATTAGGCCGGATATTCGCCTCGTCCATGTACAGCGCCCGGTCGATCTCGATCTGCACCGCGTGCTGGCGCCGCGACGGGCGGCCATAGGTCTGGGCGATATAGGCGCCGGCAAAGGGCGTGTTGCGTGCCACCCTCAGCCCGGCTGCAGCAAACGCCGCCTCGATCCGGTCCACGACACCGCCATCCGCAGCAGCCCCGAAACGGTCCCCCAGCACGATCTCGGGTTTGCCCGCGCCGCGCGGGGCCATCGCATCGACAGCTTCATGCGGCATCGAATGGCAATCCACCAGAATCGCCTGCCCGAATTGCGCGTGCGCCTGATCCAGCAGCCCTTTCAGCGCCTGATGGTAAGGATGCCAGCATGTCCCGATGCGCCGCTCCGCCTCTGCCAAAGACAGTTTGCCGCGGTAAATCGCCCGGCCATTGGCCACCACCCGGGGAATCACTCCCAGGCCAGAGGCCACCCGCGGATTCTGACCGCGCTTCTGCACCCCTTCAATCACCGCCGGGTCCAGTTCATCCGGCGAACGGTTCAGATCCAGAAAGGCGCGCGGTTTCAGCGCCTTCAGCAGCGGCGCCCCGAATTCCGGCGCCGCCTGAAACAACTGATCGACAAAGGCGTCTTCAGAACTGCGGATCTCCTTCCGTCCCAAAATCGACAATGCCAGAAAGGAATCGGTATAGTCCGTGCCGCTGTGCGGAGAGGCAAAAACCACCGCCGAGGCCAGTTTCTGCGGGGAAATCACGGAAAACGCTGTATCAGGCATCCTTGCTCCGGTGCTTCTTGTGCAAGAAACAGCATATCGCGGAAATTTCTGCGGTCAAAAGCTCTTGCGCACCCCGGCGACTCTATTTATAGACCCCCTCACCGGCGCGGCACCCCGCGCCCCTTTCACTTCTAAGGGGCAGGATGCAGCGCAGGCCAGAGTGGGCGATTAGCTCAGCGGTAGAGCACTTCGTTGACATCGAAGGGGTCACAAGTTCGATCCTTGTATCGCCCACCATTCATTCACTGCTTCGGCCCCGGCCCAAGCACCCGCTAACCCAGGCGCTGGTTCGCGCCGCAGACAAGGAGAGAGGCCATGAAGGTCAAGAACTCGCTCCGTTCGCTGAAGAACCGGCACCGCGATTGCCGGGTTGTGCGCCGCAAAGGCCGCGTGTACGTGATCAACAAGACCCAGCGCAAGTTCAAAGCGCGCCAGGGCTAAGATCCGCTACAGCGACATGCAGAAAACCGCATCATCCGATGCGGTTTTTTTGCGTTTGGGGATCAGTTCAGACGAGCAATGCAATGAAGTTGCGTTTGCCGGGCTTGGCCAGGCAAAGGCAGGCTGCGACTTTCTGACTATTTCAGTCAGAAATTTATTGCATCTGCTGGCAGATGCTTTAATCGACTCTTTCAGTCGGAAAACTGATCTAACCAGGAACGGGACATCCAATGCTGAAAGCCACAACTGTACTGGCCGGCGCGCTGACCGCAGCCATTGCCACCACTGCTGCTGCCGAGGGCGAGCTGAATATCTACTCCTCGCGCCATTACGATACCGACGAGCAGCTTTATTCGGACTTCGAAAAGGCCACCGGCATCACCATCAACCGGATCGAAGGCAACGCCGACGAGCTCATCGCCCGGATGAACGCAGAGGGAGAAAACTCCCCAGCTGACATCCTGATCACCGTCGACACTTCCCGCCTGACCCGCGCCAAGGAGGCCGGTGTTCTGCAAAGCATCGACAGCGACGTGCTGGAAGCCCGGGTTCCGGCCTACCTGCAGGATCAGGATAACCAATGGTTCGGCTTCAGCCAGCGCGCACGCATCATCTTTTTTGACAAGGACGAGGTCGCCAACCCGCCGCAGACCTACCTGGATCTGGCCGATCCCGCCTACAAGGGCCAGGTTTGCATCCGCTCGTCCAAGAACACCTACAACCAGACCCTGCTGGCCTCGATCGTGACCCACCATGGCCCGGAAAAGGCACGTGAATGGGCCGAGGGCGTGGTTGCCAACATGGCCCGTGACCCGCAGGGCGGCGACACGGACCAGATGCGCGGCATCATTTCCGGCGAATGCGATATTGCCGTGGCCAACAGCTATTACTTCGCCCGTTCGATCCGTAAGGACGTCAAGGGCATCTCGGAGAACCGCGACCAGATCGGCTGGCTGTTCCCCTCCCAGAATACCGAAGGCGCGCATATGAACCTGTCGGGCGGCGGCGTGGCCGTGCATGCTCCGAACAAGGAGAACGCAATCAAGTTCCTGGAATATCTCTCCGGCGATTCCGCCCAGGCGTATTTCTCCGCCGGCAATGACGAATACCCGGCCGTGTCCGGCGTCGGCTTGGCCCCCTCGATTGCGGCGCTTGGCCACTTCAAGCCGGATGACGTGAACCTGTCAGAGGTCGCCAAGAACCTGCCCGAGGCACAGAAGATCTTCAACGACGCCGGCTGGAAGTAACCTCCGGCGGATGACTGGCGGAAGGGCGCGGCAGCAGCCGCGCCTTTCTTGCGTGGCCAGGATCCACAATGCCACGACATGAAGCACTGCGGCGCCAAGCAGCGCAACACATCACTTTTACTAGACCCGTCGGCATCAGCACCCTATAGCTCCCCGCAACTGAATGAAGGGGGACTCATGCAGTCGCAGGCACACTGCGCCCAAGAGGCGTTACGGGCATGAACAAGTTGCCGGTTACGATTGTCAGCGGATACCTGGGCGCGGGCAAGACCACTCTGATCAACCGCCTCCTGGCCGAAGATCACAGGTTGAAACTCGCCGTGATCGTCAACGACTTCGGCGCGGTCAACATTGATGACGCCCTGATCCGGGACGCCGATGGCGGCAAGATTGCCCTGACCAACGGCTGCATCTGCTGCACCATGGGGGATGACCTTTCCTTGGCGCTGCGCGAGGTTCTGAACAGGCCGGAGCGCCCGGATCATCTGGTGATCGAGGCAAGCGGCATCTCCGACCCGGTTGCTATCGCCAATTCGGTCCTAAACGAGTCCGGTCTCAGCTATGGCGGTATCGTCTCCCTGGTAGACGCTGAAAACGCCGCAACCCTGCTGAATGACCCGCTGGTGGCACCGCAGGCAGAACAGCAGATCCGCGCCGCAGACCTTGTGATTGCCACCAAATGCGATGACCTGAATGCAGAGCTCTCAGCACTTCTGGACAAGGCCGGCGCCCGCACCCCCACGGTTCTCAACGGCTCACCTGTGGCAGAAATTCTGTTTGACGTGGTGCCGCTGCCCAAGGGCCGCGCGGCGGCGGTTCATCCGGCCTATACCACCTGGCAGCACCGCAGCAGCACGGTTATGGACCGCCGCGCCCTTGGCGACAAACTGGCAGAACGCCCTGCCGGGCTTTACCGGATGAAGGGCTTCGTGCTGACCAGCGGCGGTGCCTATGAGCTGCATGTGGTGGGCCGCCACGTGGAGGCCAAACGCTGCGAGGCGGAGGAAACGCTCCTGGTCGGCCTTGGCCCGGCCAACCAGGTTTCCCGCGAAGAAATAGAGGCCTGGTGGGCGGCATAGGCCGCCCCATTCGCCGGAACCGCACCAAGAAAATTCGAATTTTCTTGGTAAGAATTTTCCAAAATTCTTACGCCTAACGCCGCCGCCCCACCTGTCGGCAGATCAGGATCACCGGCAGCAGCCCCACCGCCATAATCACCAGAGACGGCACTGCGGCACCCTCCAGCCGTTCGTCCGCCGCCAGCCTGTGTGCCTGCACCGCAAGCGTGTCAAAATTGAAGGGCCGCATGATCAGCGTCGCAGGCAGCTCCTTCATTACATCGACAAAGACAATCAGCAGCGCTGTCAGAAGGCTGGGTGTCAGGATCGGCAGATGCACGCGGCGCAGCATCCCCATCGGCCCCTGCCCCAGCGACCTTGCCGCCGCATCCATGTTGGAATGCATCGTCGCCTGGCCGCCTTCATAGGCGCCAAGTGCCGCCGCCATGAACCGCACGCCATAAGCCGCGACCAGCAGCCAGATCGAACCGGTGACCAGCAGGCCGGTGCGGATGCCGAAGGCTTCGCGCATCCAGGCATCCAGCGCATTGTCAAAGGCGGCGAAAGGCACGATCAGCCCCACCGCAATCACCCCGCCCGGCACCGCATACCCCAGCCGCGCGAAATAGGCCGCGGCAGCGGACACCCGGCCAGGGCGCAGCCGCTGGTAAAACCCGAGGCACACCGCTGCCGCCACCGTCAGTATGGCTGCTGCCGATGCCAAAGTGATCGAGTTGGTTGTGAAATCAATGTAGCGGCGGCTGAACAGGTTCTGTTCGGAGTCAAAGCTCATCGCAAACAGCACCGCCACCGGCAGCAGGAAGCCCAGCACCACCGGCACCGCGCAGAAAAAAACAGCCACCGCCGCCTTGATGCCGCCCAGTTCGGCCGGCGGCATCTGATTGTGGTGCTTGCCCGCATGGTGGTATTTCGCCCGCCCCCGCGTCGCCCGCTCCACCACTGCCAGCGTCAGCGCGAACCCCAGAAGGCACAAGGCCAGCTGTGCCGCGCCGCCGCGGTCGCCCAGCGAGAACCAGCTGGTGTAGATTCCGGTGGCAAAGGTCTGCACCCCGAAGTAGCTGACCGTGCCAAAATCCGCGATGGTCTCCATCACCGCCAGCAAAACGCCCGAAGCAATCGCAGGCCGCGCCATTGGCAGGCTGACCAGCCAGAACGCCTGCCAGGAGTTCTTGCCCAGCGCCCGTGCCGCCAGGAAGGCGCCTGCGCTCTGTTGCATGAAGGCGGCCCGCGCCAGCAGATAGACATAGGGGTACAGCACCAGCACCAGCATCGCCGCCGCCCCGCCGGTGGAGCGGATTTCAGGGAACCAGTAATCCCGCGGCCCCCAGCCCGTCACCTCGCGCAAGGCAGATTGCACGATACCGGGGTGATCCAGGATGTGGGTATAGGCATAAGCCAGCACATAGGCCGGAAAGGCCAGCGGCAGCACCAGCGCCACCTCCAGCAGCCGCACACCGGGGAAGCGCGTCATCGTCACCAGCCAGGCCGCGCCGGTGCCTATCGAAAACGTGCCAAGCGCCACCAGCGCCACCAGAACCAGCGTGGTCAGCGAATAACCCGGCAGCACGGTTCCGGCCAGATGACTGATGGTACCGGTGCCGCCAACCGCGGCCGCCAATGCCACCGCCACCATCGGCAGCAGGCAGGACAGCGCCACGGCCCAGGCCAGCACAGCAAAGACACCGCCACCGGTCTTGCCGCCGCGGCGGCGCCCGTGCGGCGCGTATTCTATGGGATCATTGGCAGCGGTCATTTGCGGCGGTCTTGGGTCCGGCAGAAGTCTCTCGGCACTCTATTTCGACTATTCCAGTCAGAAATTCCAGCCGGAAAGCGCGGCCCTGCCCCTTGGCCCCTGAAAACAGAAAACGGGCGCCTGCATCCGGCGCCCGCATTTGCCTGCAAATGAGACGGCTCAATCGTAGGTCCGCTGATCCTCGATCACCAGCCCGTCCTTGGGCAGCGCATCCGGTGCCACCACCTCGACCTTGCCCTTGAGCTTCAGAACCTCGGCCACCGACCGGGCAAAGGCCGCCTCGTCACCGCCCTTGGCTTCGATCTGCACGGTCATCGCGTCCATCTCGCCATCGCGGCTGGCGATCACCCGCGCCTTGACGATCTCGTCGTGTTTTTCGACCAGCGCGGCCACCTGCTCGGGGCGCACGAACATGCCCTTGATCTTGGTGGTCTGGTCAGCGCGGCCCATCCAGCCCTTGATCCGCATATTGGTGCGGCCGCAGGGCGAGACACCCGGCATCACTGCCGACAGATCGCCGGTCGCAAAGCGGATCAGCGGGTAATCGGGATTGAACGTGGTCACGACAACCTCGCCCACCTCGCCAGGCGCCACCGGGTTGCCGGTGCCGGGGGTGACGATCTCGACGATGACATGCTCGTCAACGATCATCCCCTCCATCGCCGGGCTTTCATAGGCAATATTGCCCAGATCGGCAGTTGCGTAGCACTGCAGGCAGGAAATCCCGCGGTCGGCATACTCCTGACGCAAGCTGGGAAACAGCGCGCCGCCACCCACCGCGGCCTTGGAGAACATCAGCTCCACGCCCATTGCATCCGCCTTGTCCAGGATCACCTTCAGGTAATCCGGTGTCCCGGCGTAAGCAGTGGCGCCCACATCATGCGCAGCTGTGACCTGCAGCTCTGTCTGGCCGGTTCCTGCCGGCAGCACCGCTGCGCCAACCGCCCGCGCCCCGTTTTCAAAGATCATGCCGGCGGGCGTCAGGTGATAGCCAAAGCAGTTCTGCACAACATCGCCTTGGCCGATGCCAGCAGCATTCAGGAACCGCCCCATACGCCACCAGTCGCCGTCCACGCCGCCCGGCTCGTAAATCGGACCCGGGCTCTGGAAGATATGAGCAAAGCCGGTCGCGGGCTTCACGGTGAAGCCGCCAAAAGGCGGGTGCGCGGCCTGGGCGCGGCTCAGTTCGGATTTGCGCAGCACCGGCAATGAGGCCAGCGCCTCTGCCGAGGTCATCGCAGCCGGATCCACCCCGTCCAGCATCCCGGCATAGCCAGGCGCGGATTTGGCGCGGGCGATCTGCTCCGGCAGCGCCTTGGCCAGGCCAGCTGCGCGTTCGTCACTGCTGCGGGTCTCAAGCGTATCAAAAAAGCTCATCACTTCGTCTCCCCGCATCAGCTCAGCCACCTCTTGCGGCGGCGGTACGACCGCACGTCGCGGAAGCTCTTGCGCCCTTCGTCCGACATGCCGAGGTAGAATTCCTTCACGTCCGGGTTCTCGCGCAGCTCTGCCGCTGGACCGTCCATAACCACCCGGCCCGATTCCAGGATGTAGCCGTAATGGGCATAGCGCAGAGCAACGTTGGTGTTCTGCTCGGCCAGCAGGAAAGTCACGCCCTCTTGCTCGTTGATCGATTTCACGATCTCGAAAATCTGCTCCACCAGCTGCGGCGCCAGACCCATGGAAGGTTCATCCAGCAGGATCGTCTCCGGCCGCGACATCAGCGCGCGCCCCATCGCCACCATCTGCTGCTCGCCCCCAGAGGTATAGCCGGCCTGTGATTTGCGGCGTTCCTTCAAGCGCGGAAAATAATGATAGACCATCTCCAGGTCTTTCTGGATATCCGCCCCGCTGTCGCGGCGGGTATAGGCCCCGGTCAGCAGGTTCTCTTCCACCGTCAGGTGCTCAAAGCAGTGGCGGCCCTCCATCACCTGAATGACGCCCTTTTTCACCAGCTCCGCCGGGTCCTGCTCATGCACATGTGCGCCGCGGTACTTGATCGAACCCTTGGTGACCTCGCCGCGCTCCGAATGCAGCAGGTTCGATATCGCCTTCAGCGTCGTGGTCTTGCCAGCCCCGTTGCCGCCCAAAAGCGCGGTGATGCCGCCCTTGGGCACATTCAGGCTCACACCCTTCAGAACGAGGATCACATGATTGTAGATCACCTCGATATTGTTGACCTCCAGCAGGGTCTCGGCCTTCACATCGGAAGTATCGGCGGCGGTGTTCGCTGCATCCAGCATCAAAGCGTGTCCTCATACCTGTCCCGGTTCTTGTCCGGGACCCTGTTTGCGTGGCGCGGCGGCTCCCCGCCGCACCGGTTGCTTCCGGCCCCACCGTTGCGGGGCCGGTGAGAGCCCTTTACTTGCAGCCGGGCTCGATGTTGTTTTCAGAGGCGTAGGCCGCCGAGTCCTCTTCGATCAGCTTGCCGATCACTTCGGTATCGGACGGTTTGAAGTCCGAGATCAGCGACCAGGTCTTGCTCTCCGCATCCCACTGGGTCACACCCACCAGGCCGGGGCCGCCGTGGTTTTCGCAGGAGACATTGAAGCTCGGGCCGAAGTTCGGCATCCCCAGCGCTTCCATCTTCGCCTCGTCGATCACCAGCGCTTCCATGCCGTCGCGCATCATCGCCGGGGTGATTTCCGCAGTGCCGTGGATTTCCTGCGCGGTCTTGGCAGCCTCTGCTGCCAGCATCGCCGCGTACATGCCGCGGTTATACAGCACGTTGCCCACCTGATCGCCGGCACCTGCGGCCTTGCCCGCATCCACGACATACTTCTGGATGTCGTCAAACACCGGGAAGTCGCGGCCCACGTTGTGGAAGGTCACAGCCTTGTAGCCGTCGGCCTTGTCACCTGCCGGCATCACGTCATGCTCGGCCCCGGACCACCACACGCCGATGAAGTTCTCCATCGGGAAACGGATGTTGGCAGCTTCCTGGATTGCCACCTGGTTCATCACGCCCCAGCCCCACATCACCACATAATCGGGACGGTCTCGGCGGATCTGCAGCCACTGCGATTTCTGCTCCTGGCCCGGGTGATCCACCGGCAGCGCAACCAGTTCGAAGCCATGCTTCTTGGACAGTTCTTCCAGGGTGCGGATCGGCTCCTTGCCATAGGCGGAGTTGTGATAGACCAGCGAAATCTTCTTGCCGCTGATGTCGCCGCCATTGGCTTCCAGCAGGTAGTTCACCACGCCCGAGGCGCCGTTCCAGTAGTTGGCCGGGTAGTTGAACACATGGCTGAACACTTCACCGTTGGCAGCCGAGGTCCGGCCATAGCCCATGGTGTGCAGCGGGATGTTGTCCGCGGTCACTTTGGGGATCAGCTGATAGGTGATGCCGGTGGACAGCGGCTGATAGATCAGCGCGCCCTGGCCCTTGGTCGACTCATAGCATTCCACACCCTTCTCGGTGTTATAGCCGGTCTCGCATTCCACCACCTTGGCCTTGACACCGCCGATGCCGCCGTCGCGCTCATTGAGCAGGGTGAAATAATCGTTGTAGCCGTCCGAGAACGGGATGCCGCCCGCTGCATAAGGCCCGGTCCGGTAGCTGAGATCCGGGAACACCAGGTCCGCCATTGCCGGGCCGGCTGCCATCGCGGCGCCCAGCGCCAGTGTGGTCAGTGTCTTTTTCATCGGCTTAAATCCTCCCTTTGGTCTTATCCGATGGTTTCCAAAAAACGGGGGTGGTCTTGCTTTTCTCCCCGCCAGTTCTTAGGCCGTGCCCGCATCAGTGCGGGAAGGGCCACAGTCTCAGTTTCTCCTTGGCAACGCGCCACAGCTGCGCCATGCCGTGCGGTTCCGCGATCAGGAAGACGATGATCAGCGCCCCCACGATCACCAGCTGGAAATGCGCCACGATATCGGTGGGCCAGTTCAGAAGATCGACGCCAACCACCTTGAGGATCACCGGCAGCAGCACCAGGAAGGCCGCACCTGCAAAGGAGCCGAAGATCGACCCCAGCCCGCCCAGGATCACCATGAACAGCACCAGGAACGATTTCTGGATGCCAAAGGCTTCGCCAACCTCGACCGCGCCCAGATAGACCGCAAAGAACAGCGCACCGGAGATGCCGATGAAGAAGCCGGAGACCGCAAAGGCCGTCAGTTTCGCCTTCAGCGGGTTCACCCCGATGATTTCGGCAGCGATGTCCATGTCGCGGATCGCCATCCAGGTCCGGCCCACGGTGCCGCGGGTCAGGTTGCGGGCAATCAGCGCGCAGACGGCCAGGAAGATCAGGCAGAACAGATAGGTGGCCCAGGCCGGCGCATTGGGGCCGGTGATGATGATGCCAAAGGTATCCCGCTCCGGCGCGTTGATCTGGCCCGAGGCGGAATAGTTGTAGAACCACGGCACCCGGTTGAACAGCCACACGAGGAAGAACTGCGCCGCCAGCGTCGCCACCGCCAGGTAGAACCCCTTGATACGCAAGGACGGCAAGCCGAACAGCACGCAGACTATCGCAGTGATGCCGCCCGCCAGGATCACATGAATGAACATGCTGACCTCCGGGAAGGCGGTCATCAGCTTGTAGCAGGCATAGGCGCCCACGGCCATGAACCCGCCGGTGCCAAGGCTGACCTGCCCGCAATAGCCGACCAGGATGTTGAGCCCGATCGCCGCAATCGAATAGATCAGGAACGGCAGCAGGATCGCATTGGCCCAGTAATCATTGATCAGGAAGGGGATGAGGCCAAAGGCCACCGCCAGCACCACATAATACCGGTAGCGGTCGAACTTGATCGGAAACGTCTGGCTGTCATCGGCATAGGAGACTTTGAAATCCCCGGCTTCACGGTAGAACATGTCTCAGATGCTCCCTTTCTTTTGCGCTTTGGCACTGCTGCCTGCGCGGATACTGATTTCTGTTTCGGCGGCGCTCATTCTATCTGCCCCCACAGGGCCTGCGCCGCGTCGCGCTGATCGCGCGTCATCCGGTTCGAAGGTCTGGCATAACCGCTGCGCTCGCTTCCGCGCACCAGCCGCAAATAGGCGATGATCCCGGTGATCAGCCCGGCCGAGGCCAAGAGCGCCGCCGTCACCACCTGGGTTTCGCTGTAGCTTTCCGCGGTCAGCGCCAGGTAGCCGAAGGCCCAGAAACCGGCCCAGGCTATGACGTTGATCACGGCGATCAGCTTGGTCATGCCGCACCCCCGGCATTAACCACTTTGTCAGATTTCCGGGCTTGGACACATTTTGCCCACTTCTTTGTGGAACCCTGCGCTTGGGTAGAGTGAGTGGAACCAATGACCGTGATTTTCGAGGAAATCCGGCGGCTGGAGGCCGCGCGGAAGAAGGGCGACATATCCGAGGCCGAATTTGCCAAGGCCAAGGGCCGGCTGCTGGAAACGGTGGAGGACGCAACCGTGCTGCCGCCCTTTGAATTCGAACCGCCGCGGCGGCAGGCTGCCAACACCGGGCCCGGGCCTTGGGGAACGGTGCTGATCGGGCTCTTGATGGCCGCGCTGCTGACCTTCGTGGCCGGGCAACTGATCGGCAACATCACCATCGCCTTCACCCTGGTCGCCACAGTTTGCGCCGCCATCGTCATCGCCGCTTTCCGCAAGCTCGAAGGATGACCGGGCCGGGAACAGATCATATGAGCCTCACACCCGTTCAATGATCTTCTCCCCGAACAACCCTTGCGGACGGAACACCAGGAACAGCAGCGCCAGCACATAGGCAAACCAGTTTTCGGTCGCGCCGCCCACCAGCGGGCCGACAGCGAATTCGAACAGCTTCTCGCCCACACCGATGATCAGCCCGCCAACGATGGCGCCGGGGATCGAGGTGAAGCCGCCCAGCATCAGAACCGGCAGCGCCTTCAGCGCGATCAGCGACAGCGAGAACTGCACGCCGGACTTGGTGCCCCAGACGATGCCCGCAACCAGCGCCACGAACCCGGCAACCGACCACACCAGAACCCAGATGAAGTTCAGGGAAATGCCGACCGACAGCGCTGCCTGGTGGTCATCCGCCACCGCGCGCATTGCCCGGCCCTGCTTGGTGTACTGGCTGAAGGCCACCAGACCCGCCACCAAGAGCGCCGCGATCACCGTCGCCACGATATCCAGATTATCGATGAAGAAACCGTAGCCGAAGATGTTGAAGGTGGTCTCGTCGATCCACAGGTTGATGCCCTGCGGCAGGCCGACGTCCAGCGTCTTGATCTCAGAACCCCACATGAGGTCGGCGACGCCTTCCAGGAAGTAGGCCAGACCTATGGTGGCCATGAACAGGATGATCGGCTCCTGCCCGACCAGATGCTTCATCACCAGCACCTGCACCAGCCAGGCCAGCAGCACCATCACCGCGACCGTCAGGGCAATCGCAACGACGCCCGGAACATTCCATCCGAAGTGGGTGACATGGCCGCCAAAGACCGCGTTGATCAGATGCGAAAACGGCACCTGCCCCTGCATGATACCCACCAGCGTCATCGCCGCAAACAGCGCCAGAACGCCCTGGGCATAGTTGAAGATGCCGGAGGCCTTGTAGATCAGGACAAACCCCAGCGCGACCAGCGCATAGAGAACGCCGGCCATCAGGCCATTGAGCGTCACTTCCATCGCAAAGACGAGTTGTTCAGGCATTAGAGGCTCTCCTCGGAATTCTGCGGTGCGGCGGTGCACAGGGAGTGCACAGGGGGTGTACGGGTGTCACCCTGCCGGAGCCGGGTGTTGCTGCGGTGCAACTCAGTCATGGCTGACCCCCAGATAGGCGTCGATCACATCCTGATTGTTGCGCACCTCATCCGGGGTGCCGTCGCCGATTTTCTTGCCGTAATCCATCACCACGACCCGGTCGCTGAGGTCCATCACAACGCCCATGTCGTGCTCGATCAGCGCGATGGTGGTGCCGAACTCGTCGTTCACATCCAGGATGAAGCGGGACATGTCCTCCTTCTCCTCCACGTTCATGCCGGCCATGGGTTCGTCCAGCAGCAGCAGCTTCGGTTCCGCCGCCAGCGCCCGCGCCAGCTCGACCCGTTTCTTCAGGCCGTAAGGCAACCGTGCCACCGGGGTTTTGCGGATGTGCTGGATCTCCAGGAAGTCGATGATCCGCTCCACAACCTCGCGGTTCTCGGTCTCTTCGGCTTCGGCCTTCCCCTTCCACAGAGCCTGCGAAAACAGTCCTGTTTTCATATAGTTGAGGCGCCCGGTCATGACGTTGTCCAGAACGCTCATACCTTCGAACAGCGCGATGTTCTGGAAGGTGCGGGCGATGCCCTGGCGTGCGACCTCATAGGGGCGCATCGGCGGGCGCTTCTTGCCATGGAACAGCACCTCGCCTTCCTGCGGCACATAGAAGCCTGAGATCACATTCAGCATCGACGACTTGCCGGCGCCGTTCGGGCCGATGATCGCACGGATTTCGCCCTCGCGGATGTCAAAGGAGATATCCTGGATCGCAACCACACCGCCAAAGCGCAGAGTGATGTTCTTCATCTCCATCACAACGCCACCGATTGTGCGGCCGTCGTCCGTCACATAGCTTAAGGAATTGTCAAGCATAACAACGGCCTCCATATTTTTGCCGCATAGAAATTTTAAGATTTCCATGCGATACTTGTTTAAAACGAGCAGCAAGGAGATCGACGTTATGTTCGGCGAACTTGAGCATTCCTGCCTTCTGAAGATGGCACTTGAATGCAAGCAGATGGGCCTCAGCCAATCCGAAAGCCTGGCCTCCATCATGGAGCAGACTCACGGGTTCAGCTCCCCTTTCAAGATCCAGCAGGTGGTCAACACCGCCTACAATCCCGGCCTCAACCCCGACCTGATCTGAGGGCAGCCCGGCCTGCCCGGCACGGGGCGGGGCGTTATCCGGCGAAACGTGCATCATTCCGCGGCCACCTTGTGAACCGCTCCCGGTTTCACGTCCGCATCGACAATAGTAAGTGTCGCCTTGATGGAGCCTTTGCGGCCGTCCTCATAGGTCACTTCCGTCACTGTCGAGACCTGTTCGGAGCCGTCATAGAGCGCTGTGATGATATCGTCGAATTTCTCCTCCACGATGCGGCGGCGCACCTTGCGGGTACGGGTCATTTCACCGTCATCAGCATCCAGTTCCTTGTGCAGCACCACAAAGCGGTGCACCTGACAGCCCGACAGCATCGGGTCCTCGGCCACTGATTTGTTCACTTCAGTCACATGCGAGCGGATGGACTCGAGAACCTGCGGATGGCCCGCCAGTTCCTGGTAGGAAGCATAGGCAATGTTGTTGCGTTCCGCCCAGTTGCCAACCGCCGTCAGGTCGATGTTGATGAAGGCGACGCAGCGGTCGCGGCCATTGCCGAACAGCACCGCTTCCAGGATGTCCGGGTAGAATTTCAGCTTGTTTTCCACATACTTGGGCGCAAACATGCTGCCGTCGGCCATTTTGCCCACGTCCTTGGCGCGGTCGATGATCCGCAGGTGGCCCGAGCCCTCTTCGAAAAAGCCCGCATCGCCGGTCGCAACCCAGCCCTCTGCATCCTTGGTTGAGGCGGTGGACTCCGGGTTGTTGAAGTATTCAACAAAGGTGCCGGGTGAGCGGTAGTGGATCTCGCCGCTGTCATCGATCTTGATCTCGACCTCCGGCGCCGGCACGCCAACGGTATCCGCCCGCACCTCGCCATCCGGCTGGACTGTGATGAAAACGGTAGCCTCGGTCTGGCCGTAAAGCTGTTTCAAATTGATGCCCAGCGAGCGGTAGAAATCAAAGATCTCCGGCCCGATCGCCTCGCCCGCGGTATAGCCCACACGGATGCGGCCATAGCCCAGCGTGTCCTTCAGCGGGCCGTAGACCAGAACATTGCCCAGCGCATACTTCAGACGATCCATCATCCCCACGGGGCGACCGTCCAGGATGTCGCCGCCAACTTTCTTGGCATGCGCCAGAAAGTGGTGGAACATTTTGCGCTTCAGGGCGCCTGCGTCCTCCATCCGGATCATGACATTGGTCAGTTGCCCCTCGAACACCCTCGGCGGTGCAAAGAAATAGGTCGGCCCGATCTCGCGCAGGTCGGTCATCATGGTGTCCTGGCTTTCCGGACAGTTCACGCAGAAGCCGCACCAGTAGGCTTGGCCGATCGAAAAGATGAAGTCGCCCACCCAGGCCATCGGCAGGTATGACAGGATGTTCTCGCCCTGGGTCAGATGATCGAACTCGGAAGAGTTCTTAGCGCTTTGGATCACATTGCGGTTCGAAAGCACCACGCCCTTGGGCTTGCCGGTGGTGCCGGAAGTATACAGCATCACACAGGTGCTGTCGTAATCCAGCTTGGCCTGGCGTTTTTTCAACTCACCGATCAGCTCATCATGGGCCGCCCGGCCCTGATCTTGTATATGGCTGAATTGATGCAGCTGGGTGTGGTCGTATTTCCGCATGCCGCGCGGATCGAGGTAGATCATGTGCTCGAACTGATGCAGCTGATCCTGGATCTCGATCACCTTGTCGGCCTGCTCCTGATCGCCCACGATCACAAAGCGCGCGCCGCAGTGCCCCAGCACATAGGCCATCTCTTCGGCCACCGCGTCCTGATACAGCGGCACCGGCACGGCCCCCACTGCCTGCGCGGCAACCATCGACCAGTAAAGATAAGGTCGGTTGCGGCCGATGATGGCGACAAAATCGCCTTCATTCACGCCCAGGTTGACCAGGCCCAGCGCAAGCGCCTCAATTTCCTTTGCCGTCTCGGCCCAGGTCCAGCACTGCCAGATGCCGAATTCCTTTTCCCGGTAGGCCGGCGCACTCCCGAATTGCGCCGCATTGCGTTCAAGCAGCGCCGGCAGGGATTGCATACCCTGGGCGCCCGTCTGCATCTGAGCCAACTTTCTCTCCTCCCTTTCCGGCGTTACTGCCGGACTGGCCGCTGCCCGCGGCTCTGGCCCCGATTAGGGACAGCGGTAGAGTAGCTCGTCAACTTTTTCCTGATGTTTTCCCAATTCTTACGAATTGTAACAGTCCAAATCCCTTTGTTTTAAAGACTGTTACGCTGGCTAATCACCCCCCTCTGAGACCAAACGTCATGCTGCCGATTGACCAAGCAAGCCCATTCGCGCGGGATGCGAACGAAAAGACAATGTTTCGAATCAATCACGATTGGATAATTTCTGAAACGCCAGGCCCGGCAAATTTGCCCTGCCCGTAATTACACACCGCACTCAGCAACCAAAAGGCGATCACCGGCCTTGACGTAACGGCACCCAATTCGCCGCGGCCGAATGGCAATTTGCCCGGCACCCCTCCCGGTGCTAGCCATAAACCGGGGAGAGCCATGAACCGGACCAGCAAACAGAACGCCGCAATGACGACCGCCGGGCTGAATCTGATCGCCCAGGCGCTGTCGATCTATGACAACGACTTGCGGCTGTCGGTCAGCAACCGCCGCTTTCAGGAAATGTTCAATCTGCCGGACCGCTTGGTACAGCCAGGCGCCTCCTTTGCCGAAACCATACGTTTCCTGGCAGAAGCCGGGGAATACGCGCCGGAAACTGATATCGAGGAAATCGTTCAAAGCCGTGTGGAGCAGGCGCTGGATTTCGTGCCGCACTATCTGGAGCGTGAGCGGCCCAACGGGCAGATGATTTCGATCGAAGGCTCGCCGCTGCCGCAGGGGGGCTGGGTCACGGTCTATACGGATATCACCCGTGCCAAGCGTGCCGAGCAACTGCTGCGGTCCCGGTCTGAAGAGCTGTCTGAGAAGCTCATTACCCATACCGAGGAACTGTCCGCTGCCAACCGGCAGCTGGAGGCCGCCAACACAGCACTGGAAGAGACCAAACGACAGCTGACGGAAATTGAGGGCCGTACCCGTCTGACAACGGAAATGATGCCCGCCCATATCGCCCATGTGGATCCAGACGGGTACTATACCTATACCAACCGCCGCCTCAGCGCGGTGTTTCCAGGCCGCCCGTCGGATATACTCGGAATGCATATTTCGGATGCCTTGGGGGAGGCCGCGTTTGAGCGGATAGAGCCGCATTTGCTGGCTGCCTACAAGGGTGGCAGCCCGGTATTTGAGTTCACGGAAAGCCACGGAAGCCGCCGCATCAGGGTTGCCTTCACCCCGGACCAGCAAGGCGGAGTCTATGTCCTGTCAATGGATGTGACCGAGGAAACCCAGGCACGGGTTGCGCTGCAGCAGGCAAGGCGCCGCGAGATGGCTGCGCAGATGACCAGCGGCCTGGCCCATGATTTTTCCAACCTTCTGACCATCATTCTGGGCATGCAGGGCAAGCTGGAGAAGATGGGACTGGGTGGCGAGGCCGCCGACCTGGTGCAGGGCACCTTGTCTGCAGCGCGGCGCGGCGGGCGGCTCCTGAACCGGATTGCCGAAATGACCAGCCAGCGCACCCTGCGTCCGCAGGCGACGGATATGCACGCGTTGCTTGATGAGCTGAAAGTGCTGGCGTCGCCCTCTCTGCCGCTAGGGGTGGGCCTCAGCATTCTCGACAACCTGCCGGATCAGGCGTTGCTGCTGGACGCGGGTAAGCTGCAGGATGCACTGCTGAACCTGATCCTGAACGCCCGGGACGCCTGCGGAACATCCGGCCAGATCACCGTCAGCGCCCATGCTGTCGGTCAGACCTGGGCCGAAATCACCGTCACCGACACCGGCCCCGGCTTTTCACCGGAAGCGCTGGAAAAGGCGCTTAATCCGTTTTTTACCACCAAAGGCAGCGAAGGCTCCGGCCTTGGTCTGCCAATGGTCTACGACATGGCAAAACTCGCCGGCGGCGACATGCGGATCCGCAACGGGATTTCTGGCGCTGCAATCACCCTGCGCCTGCCTTACCGCCCGGCCCCTGATGCCGGCGGCGGCCTGGCACTGCTGGTCGAGGACAGCGACGAACTGCGGGCAGCCTTCCGCGACATGCTGATCGACCTCGGATATTCAGTGATCGAAGCTGCGAGCGTGGACGAGGCGTGTGCGCTGACCGCTGATCTCCCGGACATTGCGCTGGTACTGTCGGACATCATGCTGGAAGGCAGCGCAACCGGCGTTGACCTTGCCATCCGACTCGACGGCTCCGGCCTGCCTTGCATTCTGATGACCTCCCTGCCCGTCAGCGATCCGCTATACCGCAAGGCATTGAAATGCGGCCCGGTTTTGCGCAAACCTTTCACCATCCATCAGCTGTCTGAGCTGATCCAACCGGAGCCCGCCGCATGACATCGCCCCTGGTCACCATTCTGGACGACGAGCCAGAAATCCGGCAGATCCTGACCGACGCGCTGGAGGACGCAGGCTTTCGCACCCAAAGCTTTTCCCGGGCACGCGAATTCGAGGCAGCCTTGAACCGGGTGACGCCGGACGTCTGCCTAGTCGATTTGTCGCTGCCCGATACCGACGGGCTGGCACTCGTGCACCGCCTTGCGCTGGAACAGGGCGCGGCAGTCATCATCATCTCTGGCCGGGCGCAGGTACAGGACCGGGTGACTGGACTGGAACTGGGTGCTGATGATTACATCACCAAGCCCTTTGATCCGGCAGAGGTGGTGGCCCGCGTCCGTGCCCGGCTTCGCGCCGGACCACGGGCTGCGGCCCCTGCCAGCAACACCGCGCGGTTTGCCGGGTGGACCGCCCATTTCGACCGTTATGTCTTGGAGGATGAGCGGGGCGGCGAAACTCCGTTTTCCCACGCTGAGGGTGAAGTGCTGCGGCTGTTCCTGGACAGCCCCAAGCGGCTGATCTCCCGCGCCCAAATGCAGGAAATGCTGGGCGGCGCAGCGGGCGACAGCTTTGACCGGGCGATGGACGTGCGTATCTCACGGCTGCGCACCAAGCTGCGCGAAGATCCCAAGAACCCGCGGCTGATCAAGACCATCTATGGCGCAGGCTATATATTCTTGGGAGATGTGGACTGGACCTGACACCAACCGGGCAGAATGGCTGCCGCTATGCGCTGCATTCCTTCTCAAAGACGGCAGGAGCGGAAAAAGAGTGCAACGCTATTCCAGGCGAACGGAGTCAATGCCTTCTTGAGATCCCATAGAGATTCTTGCCCGGGCGAATCACTTGGCATAGAATCAGCCCATGGCCACCTGTCTGCTCTACCGCCAAGCCCCCTCGCGCCCATCACGGTTCTACCGCATTGAACTGGCGATGAACCTGTTTTCCGAAGTTTCTGTACTGCGGGAATGGGGCGTGGCCGGCGGCAATGGGCAAAGCGTGATCAATATCTACGGCAACCTGCGCGAGGCCTCGCTGGCAGCCGACAGGCACCGCAACCGGATGATCAAGCGCGGCTACGGCCGGGCCTGACCCGCGCCGCGCCAGCGGCACCCGGCCCAACTGGGGCGGGCCTCCGGCAGGAGGACCGGAACAGGCGGGAGTTCACCCCGCCAGGGACCGGGCAGCGCGGTCCAGCACCTGCAGACCCAGCACCAGATCCGCCTCGTCGGTGTCCTCGTCAAAGGCATGGCTGATGCCGCCAATTGAAGGGACAAATAACATTCCTGCAGGCATCACCGTTGCCAGATTGGCCGCATCATGCAGTGCGCCAGAGGGCATCTTCTGCCATTTCCCCGGTGCCAGATCCTCCGAAGCCTTGACCAGCTGCGCCTGCAACCGCGCATCCATCGCAGCTGGCTCTACGCCCATCACGGGACCAAGCTCTGCCTTTACACCGTGACTGGCAGATATCTCTAGCGCTGTTTCCTTAATGATAGCCTCCATCCGTGCCAGCCGGTCTGCATCCGCATCCCGCCACTGCATGGAAAGCACCACCCGCCCCGGCACCACGGAGGACGCATTGGGATGCACTGCCACATGGCCGATGGTCCAGACCGTGGCAGGCGTAACCACATCTGCAAATCGGCTGTTTAGAGCCGCATTGAATGAAGACAACGCCTGAAACGCATCACGGCGCAGATGCATCGGCGTGGTCCCTGCGTGGTTCTGCCTGCCTTCAAAACTGATCCGCATATCCCGGATGCCGACGATATCCGTCACCACACCGATCCCCAGACCGGTTTCTTCCAGATAAGGCCCCTGCTCGATATGCATCTCCAGAAACCCGGTAAATCTGTCATGCTGCAGGAAATCCCCAGCCAGATCCGCCATCCGGCCGCGCATGTCCCCAAGCGTGTAGCCCTGATTGTCGGCGAAACCGTCTGCCTCCGCCAGTGTCAGCTTGCCGGCCCAGACGTCTGAGCCGGTCAGCACCCCGAACCGCCCCTCCTCATCCTGAAAGCTGACGCAGGAGATGGGCGGCCCGCCGTCCTCTTTGCTTGCCCGGGCAATTTCCAGTCCAGCGATCACGCCCAGCGCGCCATCCAGCCAGCCGCCTTCGGGCTGGCTGTCACTATGCGATCCCAGCAGCAGACTCTTCGCGTCCGCCAATCCGAACAGATTGCCGAGCGGGTCGAAATGAGGCTCTAAACCGGCATTTTTCATCCGTTCCGCCAGCCAATTGCGCGCCGCGATGTCGGCATCCGAGTAGGCTTGCCGCACCACTCCCTTGCCCGCACCTGACGCGCCAAAGCTGCGCAGCTGGTGCAGGTCATCGAGAAATCGCTGAGGGTTAAGCGGCATGTCAGCTCTCCAATCCTGCAGATGCACACTGCGCCATGTCTTTCAAACCCGCAATGAAATTAGAAAGCACAGCTTCAAGCCACCCTTCCCTCTGCCCGGAACCTCCCCTAAGACTCCCCCGGTAACAACGGAGCCGCCCGCCCATGTCCCACATCACGCTGATACGCCACGGCCAGGCCAACACCCAGGCCCGCGACGAGGCCAGCTACGACCGGCTCAGCGATCTGGGCCATCAGCAGGCGGCCTGGCTGGGAGACCATCTGCGGGCCAGCGGCAGCCATCATCCGCGGGTCTATTGCGGCACGCTGACCCGGCATATCGAAACCGCAGCCTCAATGGGCTTTGCGGAACCTGTTCAGGACGCGCGGCTGAATGAGATGGAATATTTCACACTTGCCGAGGCAATGCGCGATCAGCACGGCCTGCCGATCCCGGAAGAGCGTGAGGGGTTTGTCGAGCATCTGCCTAAAGTGTTTGCAGCCTGGGCTTCCGGCGACATTGCCATGCCTTACGAAAGCTGGGAACAGTTTGAGACCCGTACCCGGCAGGCGCTGGAAGAGATCGCGTCAGGCGACGGCCCGGCGCTGGTGGTGACCTCCGGCGGGCTGATCTCAATGGCGCTGCGGCAGGCGATGGGGCTGGACACCGCGGGCATGGCCCGGATTGCCCTGGCGGTGATGAACACCTCCATGCACAGGCTGTTCCCCATCGGCGGCCACTGGAGCCCGGTTTTGTTCAACGCTGTGCCGCACCTGGAAACGCCGGACCGGCATTTTGCCCAGACACATCTCTGAGACTTAAACGGGAGGGACGACATGCAGCTCTACTATGCCCCCAATACCATCTCGGTGGCCGTCGCCATCGCGCTTGAGGAAGCCGGAATAGACTATGAGGCAGTGAAGATCGACTTTGCCGCCAAGGAACAGACCGGTGCGGCTTACGCCCAGATCAACCCCAAAGGCCGGGTGCCGGCGCTGGCGGTCGAGGGTGGCATCCTGACAGAAACCGGCGCGCTGCTGGAATACATCGCTGACATGGCACCGGACGCGGGCTTGCGCCCGCAAGACCCGGTGCTGCTGGCCCGTATGCGCGAGGTGATGTTCTACCTCGCCTCAACCATGCATGTGAACCACGCCCACCGCCTGCGCGGCGCCCGCTGGGCCAAGGAGCGGACCAGCTGGAAAGACATGCAGAAGATGGTGCCGCAAACCATGGCGGCCTCCTGCGAATACATCAGCCAGTTTGGCCTGCGAGGACCGTTTGTCCTAGGGGACGAGGTCAGCCTCGCCGATTGCTACCTTTACGTGGTTTGCACGTGGCTGGAAGGTGACGGGGTGAACGTGGCAGACTTCCCGAAAATCCAGAACTTCATGACGGCAATGGAACAGCGTGCATCCGTGCGCGCGGTCCATGCCAAGGGAATGCTTTGAAGGACATGACAATGACGCATCTGTGGGTACGGGCCGAGCAGCGCCCCAACGAAGACCGGGTGGGCCTGACCCCCGAAGGCGCCAAGGCGCTGCTGGCCGCGGGCATCAAGGTCACGGTCGAAGCAAGCTCTGTCCGGGCAATCCCGCTGCAGGGCTATGTCGATGCGGGCTGCGAGATTGCACCGGAGAACTCCTGGCCCGGCGCGCCTGCGGACGCGATCATCTTCGGTCTGAAGGAACTGCCCGAGGATGGCACCCCGCTGCCGCACCGCCACATTATGTTCGGCCATGCCTTCAAGGGCCAGCACTCCGGCAAGGCGCTCTTGGAGCGGTTCAAGGCCGGCGGCGGCACGCTTTACGATCTGGAGTACCTCGTCGATGAAACAGGCCGCCGGGTCGCCGCCTTTGGCTATTGGGCAGGATATGCCGGTGCCGCAGTGACCCTGAAAACCTGGGCGGCCCAGCAGCGCGACGAACTGTGCGGCCCGGTTGGTGTTTATCCCGGTAAGGACGCGCTGCTCTTGGATCTGGGCGCAGAGCTGGATGGGCTGAATATGGACCGCCCCACCGCCATCGTGATCGGCGCGCTTGGCCGGGTCGGCACCGGTGCTGCCGACCTCTGCGAGGCAATGGGAGTCGCCGTCACCAAATGGGACATAGCCGAAACCGCAAACGGCGGCCCATTCCCGGAGATCCTGGACCATGACCTGTTCCTGAACTGCATCTTCGCCCGCCCCGGCACACCGGTTTTTGTCCCACGTGAAGCATTGGCCGCGGACCGCAAGCTCACTGCCATCGGCGACGTCGCTTGCGATCCGGACAGCGACTACAACCCGGTGCCGGTCTATGACCGCGCGACCACCTGGGAAGCACCCGCCCTGCGCGTTGCCGAAAATCCGGTGCTGGACGTGATGGCGATCGACAACCTGCCGTCGATGCTGCCGGTGGAAAGCTCGGAGGACTACGCGGCTCAGCTGCTGCACTCGCTGCTGACCCTGACCGATCCGGAGAGCGGCGTCTGGGGCCGGGCCAAGGCCACCTTCCAGGAGCATCTGCCCGAATGACTGCGACCTACATCGGATTTCTGGCAGCCCTTCTCGGCACTATCTGCTGGCTCCCGCAAGCCTGGAAAGCCTGGGCAACGCGCGACACGGCTGGCCTGTCGCTGCCTGCAAACCTGATGTTTCTCGGAACCGTCAGCCTGTGGCTGATCTATGGTTTGCTGGTGGGTGATGCGCCCATCATCCTTGCCAATGCCTGCTCCATCGTCATCGTTCTGGCGATCATCGGGGCGATCCTGAAATTCAAGAAAGGGACTGACATATGACTATTCACTGGTGCGGCACCGGCCTGTCGGCAATCCCCGGCCTGCGCCGCCTGCTGGAAGCGGGCCACGACGTGGCGGTGTGGAACCGGACCACCGACAAGGCCCGCGAGGCCGTGGGCGACCTGACCACCAACATTCACGCCTTCAGCATCTCCAACCTGGGCCAGATGCTCAGCCCCAAGGACGTCATTGTCTCGATGCTGCCGGGCGACTGGCATGTGCCGCTGGCGGAACTGGCAATAGAGCACGGCGCGCATTTTGTCTCCTCCTCCTACATCGCGCCGGAAATGCGCGCGCTGGACCAGAAGGCCAAGGATGCAGGCGTCTGCCTGATCAACGAGGTGGGGCTGGATCCCGGCATCGACCACCTGATGGCGCATGCGCTGGTCGCAGACTACAAGGCCTCCGGTGCCTTTGACCCTGAAAACGAGATCAGCTTCATCTCCTACTGCGGCGGCATCCCCAAGATCCCGAACGCGTTCCGCTACAAATTCAGCTGGTCGCCCTTGGGCGTGCTGAAGGCGCTGCGTTCGCCGTCAAAGTCGATCCGCGACTTCAAGGAGCTGGATGTTGCACGTCCCTGGGATGCGATTTCCTCTTATGAGGCACCGCTGCCCGCGCCAGAGAGCTTCGAGGTCTACCCGAACCGCGACTCCATCCCCTTCATGTCCCAGTACGAGTTCGGCGACGACTGGAAGGTGAAGGAATTCGTCCGCGGCACCCTGCGCCTCAACGGCTGGGCCGATGCCTGGGCGGATGTGTTCAAAGAGGTCGAAACCCTTTCCGGCCCCGAAGGCGACGCCCGGCTCAAGGAAATGTCTGACCAATTCTGGGCCGAAAACGCCTATGACGAAGGCGAGCCGGACCGGGTGGTACTGTGTGTCGGCCTGAAAGCCGAAAAGGATGGCATTGAAGTCTGGCACAAGACCTATGTGATGGATGCTTGGGGCGACGCGCGCGGCACCGCCATGGCGCGCCTGGTGTCCTATCCGGTCTCCTTTGCCATCGAGGCCGCGATGAACGGCAAGATCGCCGCAGGTGTCCATGCCGCACCCAGCGATCCTGTTCTGGTCGAAAAATGGATGTCGGAGATCGGCAAGCTGGCCCAGCACCTTGAGATCGTCGACAGCAAGGCCTGATCGAGGGCTGAAATCAAAAGAGGGCGCCGGATTGCGGCGCCCTTTCGCATTTTGAAACAATACTGCCGGATCAGCGGCCGATCACATCATTCTCGACATCGTTGACGTCGATGCCCAGGGCCTCCAGCCCGGCCTCCAGATTGTCGGCCAAATGCGGTGTGCCAAGAAGGTAATCCGCTGTCGGTGTAGTGGCTTCCTGACGCGCGGTATAGATAGCCTCCGCCAGTTCCTCCGGTTCGAAACTGCCGCGCCCAACCCACATGATGCCAACCAGTTCCGCTTGCTGGTCCTCGCTCATCCTGTCGATGAAGGCGCGCAGCTCGCCCTCAGCGCGGCCCAGCTCCCGGGCCATCATCGCCACCTGTGCCACCTTTCGGACTGAGATCTCCAGCATTGCTCCATTCCTTCTGTTCGCAGCCTCAGCATATCAAACCGCAGGCGAAACGCCCAAGTCTTTGATCTGAGGCAAATGGATCAGCTGCTACTCTTGCGCCTTCCCGAAAAGCGCGAGTCCCTTACTGCGCCCGCGCAAGACCTCCGCCGGCAGCGAAATCCAGCCCTCACGCGCGGGCTCTGCCCCAGCTGCTAGCAGCAAGTCCGCGGAGGCAACCACCTGCATTCCTTGCATCTTGGTCAGCTGCTCCAGCCGCGCCGCCGTGTTCACAGTGTCGCCAAAGACGGAATACTCCAGCCGGTTTTGCGTGCCGGTCACGCCTGAGAACACCTCTCCCCAGTGCACGCCGACCCCGACGCCCAAACCCGTATCCCCGGCCTGTTCCCGTGCCCGGCGCCAGTCATTCATTTGCGCCGCCAGCCCCTCAGCGCACTCCAGCGCCCGGGCCGCTGCGCGCTCGCCTTCGAACAGGACCATCGCGGCATCGCCGATGTATTTGTCGATCAGACCGCCGGTCCGTGCCGCTACATCTTCCACCCGCGTCCTGAATTCCGTGATCAGGCGGCTCACCTCCTGCGGCTCGCGGCCCTCGCACCAGCTGGTGAAACCACGGATATCGATAAACAGGATTGCCATTTTCTGCTGTCGGCCTTCTTGCAGCGCCTCCAGCCCGCCGCCAGCCAGCCGGCCAGCCAGCTGCGCTGGCAGGTAACGGGTCAGGTTTGCCTTCTGGCGGGCTTCCTCAATGGAGCGGTGCAACAGCGCACGCATCCGCACAGCGGCCACCACCAGTACACCGCCAGCCAGACACAGCATCACCAAGCGAATGAAGTTTGGCGGCGAGTCCAGGGTCAGTCTGATCCGCCCGGCCAGATCTGGCGCAGCTTCAGGCGGCTGCCACAGGATCATCCACGCGAACCCCGTTCCAATCAGCACCAGCATTAAAGCAAGCCGCAGCGGGTTAAGCCGAAGCACACCGAAGGCCAGCACGACCGGAGCCATCCACACAGCCGGCATGGCAAACAGCGCACCACCGGGCACGCCGGTGTTTACCAGTGACAGGAACGTATTCAGCAACAAAAAGGCGCAATCCGCGAATACCGCCGGCCAGATCATCCAGGGCTTGAACAGCTGTTTCCCAATTGCCCAGTAGATCAGCCCCCCGACTGCCAGATAGGACAGCATGGTCGCAGCAGCCAGTCCGACCTGCCGCCGCAAATGCGGCTCTTCGATCACCCGCACCGCTTCTACGGCCAGCAGCATCGCCAGCATCAGGCCCAGCGCCACAGCAATCCGCAAGAGCGCAACGATGCGCTCCGCTTCAACCTCCGCTGCGCTCAGCAGGGCCGACTCCTGCGGCCTCAGCGCACTCAATGCCGGCAGCAGCTGCATCTACTCTTCCGCCAGAAGCGCAATCTGGCGCGGCTCGACTTCCACCTGGCCGGGGTCTTCGGGTTCGGCGCCTTTGGCGACTACTCCCATCGCTTCGAACCTGCGGGCCGACGGCAGCACCCGGGCTTCCAGCGAGCCCACAGCCTTGTTATAGTTATTCACCGAGGATGACAGCGATCGCCCGACTGAGGCCAGGTTCTTGGAGAAAGTCGCCAGCCGGTCATAGAGCTCCTTGGCGGTTTTCTGCACTTCAACCGCGTTTTCCGCCATCTTCTCCTGCTGCCAGCCATAAGCGATGGATTTTACCAAAGCCATCAGCGTGGTCGGGGTGGCGATCAGAACCTTGTTCTCAAAGGCGTATTCGATCAGCCCCGGATCCGCTTCCGCCGCTGCTGACACGAATGTCTCGCCGGGGATGAACATCACCACAAAATCCGGTGTTTCGCCCAGGGCGCTTTGATAGGATTTGGAGGCCAGCTGCCGCACATGGGTTTTCACGTGGCTGGCATGCCGCGCCAGCGCCGCCTGCTGCTGATCCGGCGTTTCCGCTTCCAGCGCATCCAGGTAGGCCTCCAGCGGAGTCTTTGCATCCACCACGATGCTCTTGCCGCCGGGAATGCGCACCACCGCGTCGGGGCGGCGCAGGCCCTCATCGGTACCCACGCTCTTCTCCAGTTCGTAGTCCACATGCTCGGCCATGCCGGCCATCTCGAACACCTGCCGCAGCTGCATCTCGCCCCAGCGGCCGCGGGTTTTCGGCGCCCGCAGGGCCTGCACCAGTTTGCGGGTTTCGCCGCCCAGCGCGGCCTGGCCCTCTGCCAGGTGCTTCACCTGTGTTTGAATCGCGCCGTAGGCCTCGTTGCGGGCCTGTTCGATTTCCTTGATCCGCTCTCCGAACTGGCCCAGCCTTTGGTCCAAAGGCTTCACAAGGTTCTCAATCGCCGCATGGCGCTTGGCCAGATCCTCGTCCGCTGTCTTGCTGTGGGCTTGGAAGCGTTCACTGACCAGGCTCAAAAAGCTTTCGGAATTCTGTTTCAGCACGCCGGAGGCCAGCGACGTAAACTTATGCTCCATCTGCTGATTCATGTGCTTCAGTTCTTCCAGCCGTGCCGCGTGCTCGGCTTTCAGCGCCTGCACCTGCGCCTCTGACTGGTAACGCGCGCTGCGCTCGTTCTCGTGCACACGGCGCAGGGTGGCCAGCTCGTCCGATAGCTCCGGAAGCCGCGCAACTTCGGCCTTCAGCCCGGCGATATGACTGCGCTGATCCGCGTTTACCTGTTCCAGCTGCCGCGCCGTCCCGCGCAGCCGAAGCCCAGCCAGCGCCAGAAGCGCGGCCAATCCAGCCAGCGCGTAGATCGCCCAATGGGCCTGTTCCAATGTCACTGCTCGTCCTCCCTTTAACGGGGGTTCTTGTTCATGTGCGCCCGAACAGGCGCTCGATATCTGCCAGTTTCAGTTCCACATAGGTCGGGCGGCCATGGTTGCACTGGCCGGAATGCGGCGTTGCCTCCATTTCCCGCAGCAGCGCGTTCATCTCCTCCCCCCGCATCCGGCGCCCCGAACGGATCGAGCCGTGGCAGGCCACCCGGCTCAGGATCGCCTCAACCCGGGCCTGAACCAGCTGGCTTTCGCCCTGAGCCGACAGCTCATCCAGGATGTCCTTGATCATCGCCTCGGCATTCACTTCGCCCAGGATTGCCGGGGTTTCCCGCACGGCAATAGCGTTGCCGCCGAACGCCTCGATGCCCAGGCCGAACTTCGCCAGCTCATCGGCCACCCCCAAAAGGCAGGCGCAGTCGTTGTCGCTGAGCTCGATGATTTCCGGGATCAGCAGCGCCTGTGCCGCGACGCCGTTTTCCGCCATCTGCCGTTTCAGCTTCTCATAGACCAGCCGCTCGTGTGCGGCGTGCTGATCAACAATCACCATGCCGTCGGCGGTCTGGGCGATGATGTAGTTTTCATGAACCTGACCGCGTGCCGCACCCAATGGCAGGGCTTCGGCCCCGGGCGCGGCTCCTTCAGGCGCATCCAAAGGCTGACCCGGGGCTATCGAAACCTCAGGAACTTCCGTAACCTGGCCGCTATAGGCACCAGCCAGCTCTGCAAATCCCGAAGACACCGGCGGCTGATAGGCGGGGGCGGGCGTGAACCCATCCGGCTGTTGCGCCGCAAAAGAGGCAGACCGCGCACCATATGAAGGCCGGTCCATCTGATAGACCCTTGGCGCGCCGCTGGCAGTGGGCTGTTCAGCCTTGATCGCCCCCAGCGTGGCACTGGCCACGGTGGTTGAGGCGCGGTGGCCGGCCTCTGCCAGCGCATGACGCAGAGCGGAAACGATCAGCCCGCGCGCCAGGCCGGGATCGCGGAACCGCACTTCGGATTTCGCTGGATGCACGTTAACGTCCACCAGCTGCGGGTCGCAATCGATGAACAGTGCCGCTGCCGGGTGCCGGTCACGGCTGAGGAAATCGAAATAGGCGGCGCGCAGCGCCCCTGTCAGCATCTTGTCTTTGACCGGCCTTGTATTCACAAACAGGAACTGTGTTACAGCCGCGCCGCGGGAATAGGTTGGCAGCGCCGCATAACCGTAAAGCCGGATGCCTTCGCGGGTGGCGTCGATTTTCAGCGCGTTTTCGGCAAAATCCCGCCCCAGAACCGAGGCAAGCCGCCCGTGCAGCGCATCGAACAGGTCGCCAGACAAGGGATCGGCGCGGAAGGTCACCCGTCCCTCGCCACCGCCAGTTTTTCCACCTGAAACATCGCGCAGGGTGAACCCCACCGAAGGCTCCGCCATCGCCAGCCGTTTTACCGTGTCCGAAATCGCCTGCGACTCGGCCCGGTCACTGCGCATGAACTTGAGACGCGCGGGCGTTGCAAAGAACAGGTCGCGCAGCTCGACAATGGTGCCCGCACGCAATGCCGCCGGCTTCACCGGCTCCAGCTTACCGCCCGACACCCGGATCTGCGCGGCCTCATGGCCCGCTGCCCGGCTGGTGATGGTCAGCCGCCCGACAGCGCCAAGCGAGGGCAGCGCCTCGCCCCGGAAGCCGAAGGTGTGGATGTTCAGCAGATCCGTGCCGTCGATCTTGGAGGTTGCATGGCGGCTCAGAGCCAGAGGCAGGTCCTCAGGCGTAATGCCGCAGCCATCGTCAGTGACCCGGATCAGCGTCTTGCCGCCATCGGCAATCTCCACCGTGATCCGCGTGGCACCGGCGTCTATTGCGTTTTCCACCAGCTCTTTCACCGCTGAGGCGGGGCGTTCCACCACCTCCCCGGCGGCAATCCGGTTGATGGCGCTGTCATCCAGCTGACGAATGACGGGACGCGCATCCGCTTGTGGTTTTTCGCTGATATGGGGGTCTGCACTGCTCATACCGCTAAATTTAGCATGTATGGGCGATTCTGCCACCGGAATGCGCAGCCGCTTTGCATCAGCAGCATTTAACAGGAAAAGCCCCCAACAAACTAAGCTCCAGCGGAATTCCGCACAGGTTCAGGCCGGGACAGCTTGATTTTTTGTCCATTCAGTCAAAAAACATGCCCGCCTGCGGGGCCGCTCGCTTGCCAATGTGCCGCACCCGTGCGATTTTCGCACGGAACTCTTCCGAGGAATTCCAATGGATAGCCAAACCGCTGAACGAAGCGCGCAGCTGCCGCAGCTGGCTGAGCCGCGCAACCCGGGCATGGATCTGGACCTGGACTGGGTCGCTGCCGTGCAGGCCAATACGTCGGCCATAGAACGCCGCTGCGCCACCCTGCCGGGCCGCCGCAGCGTCAAGAAGGACCACCAGGCCGCCTGGCTCTTGAAGGCGATCAGCCTGATCGACCTCACCACCCTGTCCGGTGACGACACCGAGGGCCGCGTCCGCCGCCTGTGCGCCAAGGCGCGCCAGCCGGTCAGTGCCGGCCTTTTGCGCAATTTGGACATGGAGGGCCTCACCACCGGTGCGGTCTGCGTCTACCACGACATGATCCCGACCGCGGTCAAGGCGCTGGAAGGCACCGGCATCCCGGTTGCCGCCGTCTCCACCGGCTTCCCGGCCGGCCTGTCCCCCTTCCACCTGCGGGTCGCGGAGATCGAGGAAAGCGTCAAGGACGGGGCCGAGGAGATCGACATCGTGATCACCCGCCGCCATGTGCTGCAGGGCAACTGGCAGGCGCTCTATGACGAGATGAAAGCCTTCCGCCAGGCCTGCGGCGATGCCCATGTGAAGGCAATCCTGGCAACCGGCGAGCTGGGCTCACTGCGAAACGTGGCGCGTGCCTCGCTGGTCTGCATGATGGCTGGCGCCGACTTCATCAAGACCTCCACCGGCAAGGAAAGCGTCAACGCCACCCTGCCCGTTTCGCTGGTGATGATCCGCGCAATCCGCGACTATTATGACCACACCGGCTACCGCGTCGGCTACAAGCCCGCGGGAGGCATTTCCAAGGCCAAGGACGCGCTGGTCTACCTGGCGCTGATGAAGGACGAGCTGGGCGACCGCTGGCTGCAGCCGGATCTGTTCCGCTTTGGCGCCTCCTCGCTGCTGAACGACATCGAGCGTCAGCTGGAACACCATGTCACCGGGGCATACTCCGCCGGCTACCGCCACGCGATGGGCTAAGGGCTGAACTCATGACCATCAAAGAGATCTTCGACACTATGGAATACGGTCCTGCCCCCGAAAGCGCTGCCGAGGCACTGGCCTGGCTGGTTGATCAGGGCAGCCGGTTCGGCCATTTCATCAACGGTGAATTCACCAGCCCGGGCGAAGGGTTCGACAGCAAGAATCCGGCGACGGGCGAGGTGCTGGCCACCCTTACCCAGGCCACGCAAGCCGATGTGGATGCAGCGGTTGAGGCCGCGCGCAAGGCGCAGGGCGGCTGGGCCGGCCTTGGCGGCGCAGGCCGCGCCAAATACCTCTATGCCATCGCACGTTTGCTGCAAAAGCACGCGCGCCTGTTCGCGGTGCTGGAAACACTGGACAACGGAAAGCCTATCCGCGAGAGCCGCGACATCGACATCCCGCTGGCACAGCGTCATTTCTACTACCACGCAGGCATGGCCCAGTTGATGGACAGCGAATTGCCTGACGCAGAGGCCCTGGGTGTCTGCGGCCAGATCATCCCTTGGAACTTCCCGCTGCTGATGCTGGCCTGGAAGATCGCCCCGGCCATCGCCATGGGCAATACCGTGGTACTGAAACCTGCGGAATACACGTCGCTGACCGCTCTCTTGTTTGCCGACATCTGCCGCCAGGCAGGCCTGCCCAAGGGCGTTGTGAACATTGTCACCGGCGATGGTGCCGCGGGGGAGATGATCACCGCCGCAGACGTGGACAAGATCGCCTTCACCGGCTCCACCTCCGTTGGCCGCCGGATCCGCGAAGCCACCGCAGGCAGCGGCAAAGCGCTGACGCTGGAGCTGGGCGGCAAGTCGCCTTATATCGTCTTTGACGACGCAGACATCGACTCCGCTATCGAAGGCTTGGTCGACGCCATCTGGTTCAACCAGGGCCAGGTCTGTTGCGCCGGTTCGCGCCTTTTGGTGCAGGAAGGCATCGCGGACCGTTTTCACGCCAAGCTGAAGGCCCGCATGGACGGGCTGCGTGTTGGCAATCCGCTGGACAAATGCATCGACGTCGGCGCCGTGGTGGACCCGGTGCAGCTGGACACTATCAGCAGCATGGTTGCGGCCAATACCGCCGGCATCATGCATCAGGCGCAGGTCGAAATGCCCGAAGGCGGCTGCTTCTACCCGCCCACGCTGATCGAGGGACTGTCCCCTGCAGATCCGCTGATGCAAGAGGAGATCTTTGGCCCGGTTCTGGTCTCCTGCACCTTCCGCACCCCTGCAGAAGCGGTGGAACTGGCCAACAACACCCGCTACGGCCTGGCGGCAACGCTTTGGACCGAAAACGTGAACCTTGCGCTCGACATGGCGCCAAAACTGACAGCCGGTGTAGTCTGGGTCAACGGCACCAACATGTTCGACGCCGCCGCCGGTTTCGGCGGCGTGCGCGAAAGCGGCTTCGGGCGCGAAGGCGGCTGGGAGGGTCTATCTGCCTATACCCGCCCGAAGTCCAAGGCCAAGCCATTAGCCAAGGTTGAGGCCTTTGCCGGCAATGGCGCCCCTGTTGACCCGCTGGACCGCACAGCCAAACTGTATGTCGGCGGCAAGCAATCGCGGCCGGATGGCGGCTACAGCCAGGCCATCCACACCAAATCCGGCGCGCTGCTGGGCCACGTGGGCCTAGCCAACCGCAAGGACGTGCGCAACGCGGTTGAGACTGCGGCGGGTGCTGGCAAATGGTCCAAAACCACAGGGCACCTACGGGCGCAGATCCTCTATTACATCGGCGAGAACCTTTCTGCCCGTGCGGATGAATTCGCGGCCCGCATTGATGCGATGACTGGCAAGAAGGGGGGCGCGGCAGAGGTCGAAGCCTCGATCCAGCGCCTGTTCTCCGCGGCTGCCTGGGCCGACAAGTACGACGGTCATGTGCATGGCGTTCCAATCCGCGGCGTGGCTCTGGCGATGAAAGAGCCGGTTGGCGTGATCGGCGCGCTCTGCGCCGATGAGGCGCCGCTGCTGGGTCTCGTCTCGGTGTTGGCACCCGCGATTGCCATGGGCAACCGGGTGGTTCTGGCGGCGTCCGAACCCTTCCCGCTGGCAGCAACCGACTTCTACCAGGTGCTGGACACATCTGACCTTCCCGGCGGCGTGGTCAACATCCTGACCGGCAACCATGCAGAACTGGCGAAACCGTTGGCCTCGCATCTGAATGTGGATGCTGTCTGGAGCTTCTCATCCTCAGATCTGTCAGCAGCGATCCAGGCGGCTTCCGCAGGCAACCTGAAGCGGACCTGGGTAAACAACGGAATCGCAATGGACTGGACGCAGGACCAAACCAAGCGCTTCCTGCAGCAAGCAACTGAGATCAAAAACATCTGGGTACCCTACGGCGAGTAAACCAGCGGGTTCAAAAACAGACCGAACGCCGCTCCAATTGGGGCGGCGTTTTTCTTTCAGACCGGCCGACCGCCCTCAAAGGCTCGTGACGTGCGGTGATCCCGCCGGACCGGCGTTGTTGCACAAATCGGATTCTGACCACAGTTCCCCTTTCCCCGGGCGGACTTATCCTACAGAAACTGTGACAGGTACCCCAAGCGCCGTGTAGCCGTTCAGTACGGCGATACGAACCTGCAGCTCGGCGACCTGGCGCTCGAAGTCTCGGGCCATCAGGGATTGGCCGAGCAGCTTGATGCAGTTCATCTTGCTTTCGACACGGCTCCGACGGTGGTAGCCGCTCCACCGCCGCCAGATGGCGCGGCCCAAGTGCTTCGAGGCGCGCAGCGCTTCGTTGCGGAAGACAGCGCCGGGACTCGTTGATTTCCAAGGTTTTGCGTTCTTGCGTGGCGGTATGACAGCGGCGGTATTTCGGGCAGCGATTGCCTCGTGGCACTTTCGGGTATCGTAAGCTCCGTCGGCGGTGACCGATGCGATGCCCTGATCCGCTTCGATCTGGTCCAGCAGTTCCGGAAGTTTGGGCCCGTCACCGTTATTGCTGACGGTGGTCTCCACGGCTCTGACCTCCAGCGTTTCCAGATGAATTCCCCTCTCAGGATCAAAAGGTCCAGCGCACCTTTCCCTCCACGGCAGGGGATGATCGCGTTCTGCTTTCACTGGCCCCCACCGGCAGATTTGCTTTGCAAATCAGCTCCCGGGCAGCCGGATAGTGCAAGGGGCTGAAATCCGGGGCCGGCCAGAACAACCGCAGGAGGCTTTCGACGAACCCAGTCGTCTGTCGCAACGGCATACCTAACAGCACCTTCATCGTCAGGCACGTCTGGATCGCCGCATCGCTGAAGCTCAGCTGCGGGCCACGCCGTCCCGCCGGCGGAGGTCTCCACACCATGTCGGGATCAGACCACACCGTCAGCGAACCGCGCCGCCTCAGCGCTTCATTGTAAGCCGACCAATTCGTGGTCTTGTATTTCGTAGGGGCCCAACTGCTCATGCCTCCCAGCTATCATGTTGGATTCATGGAGTGAATCCCTCGACGATTTGTGCAACAAGGCCGTCTAAAACACGCTTTTGAGCGATCCTAGAAAATTTTTAAGGATCACCCATAAAGCAACGCCCCGCCAATTGACTTCATAAGGGAATTTTTCGGGTACGCGCCCATAACATTGTGCGGCACTTGCGTATAGTTTTGCTCTACTTGCCCATAAGTTTGCGCGATCAGAGCGATTACCTCCCTAAGGAGTGGTGTAGACTTCGCAGAAGCAACTAGGAATCAATTTTACTCCACATATGGAGCACCAGTTGTGGCATGGCACAACCCCAAATTTTAACCAGTAATCTCTGCTGCAGCATCTATCATCGGGCTCGTCCCAGAAACACCCTGAATACTAAGAAAGCCTCGTGTTTCTGTTCGCAAGAGTCTCACTCAGAATTTCCAAAGAGCCGTCAGCTACCAATTCAGCAACAAGATCTGCGACTCGCGCTTGCGCCCTGCCTACGGAATCCGCAGCTTCGTCGACTTCATCCGCGTACTGGTCAGAATTACCTGGGTTTTGGCGGCGCGAACGCGACAGGCCCATGGAAGCAACAGCAAATGCTTCGCGGGCCTCGGCATAGTCCTTGGCTGCTGCGATCACAGCTTGTATCTGCTCAAACTGCGTTTTTCTGTAGCTAACGGTATTGGCACTCATTCAAAGAACACTCCTGGAAATTTCTGGGCAGGCCGGGTCTGTCGCGGTGCCCACCCCTTCTAACCGGCACTGCTCCAGCGAAACGGCATGATAGATGTTAAATTCTATGAACTCTACCTATAAGATTTTGTTTGTAGATATACCCCTCTACTACAATCAAGATCACGTTGCTAAAGACAGAAATATAATTCTAATTGCTAGTGAGGTAGTTCTATGTATGATGCAGGCATGACTGGACAAGATGTAAATTCGCGCCCCGCGAACGATGTAAAGGCTGAACGTTGGAGGCAGCGCCTGCGCCAGGCGCTGGACATCCGCGGCCTTGACTATGGTGAGGTCTCTGAAACTGCAGGCAACAACGCCGAATACGTCAGTAAAGTGTTGAACGGGCGCTTCAATCCCACTGTGGTACGTATCATGCGGATTTGCGAAGCGGCGAATATCGACATGGCGTATCTCTTTTCTGAAGAAACGGATTCAGTTGATCGCAGTGTTCTAAGCAAGGCGACGGAACTTACCGAGGACGACGCCAAGCTAGTCAGCCGGCTTATCAACAGCGCCCGCTCGCGCTAGCTCTATCCTTTCAATGATTTTTTTAAACAGGTGGGTTCCCTGACTTGGCCATTCCCGATTTGCGGCAGCAACTGAATGCAAGAGCGTTTCAAGGGTGGATGCGGTAATTTTGTCTCTTTGCACTTCCCTCTCCGGCCTGATGTAAATTTATCATTTGTGATACTCGCCTAAAACGATACGATGCAACCAAACTGCATACTATGCGTGTGGCACACAATATGAGAAGTGATATTCGGGGCGTTCTTTTAAGGTCATTGGATCAATTATCCGAATGCGGCTATTCAATCGGAGTCGGTTTTGACGGCGTAGAACCGGTCTTTGTTCACAGCACTTACAGCCAGCGCTGGATAGACCGATATGTCGATCAGGGTTACCTGCTGATAGATCCGACTATTCAGTTCGGGCTCAGCAGCACGGGTCAGGCAACCTGGAAGGAACTTGAACGCCTTTTCCCGTCATCCAGGGTCTTTTTTGAAGATGCCGCAAGCTATGGATTGCACCGCGGGAATACCCTGGCAATCAGCTCTGACGGGCGTGTTTCGGTTCTGAGCTGCTCCGGCCCCGAGTGGAACAAGGAGGACCTGAGGATCGCTCGCACAGCCCTGCACGCACTTCACGCACTTGAATACGAACCGTCAAACCCGGTCACGCTGACGGAACCGGTAAAGGATGTTCTCCGCCTGATGTGCGGTGGGTGCAAGGATCAGGAAATCGCAGACCGTTTGGGCGTGAAGCTGGAAACCGTCCGGGCAAGGCGAAGAACCGCCCTGCAAGCGCTTGAAGCGAAAACAAGCGCGCAGCTCATATCACAAGTGATAAAATTCAAACTGATCTGAAAGTTGAACGTTTCAAACGGCCAAGGCCGTTTCAACATGGCGCTGCAAATAGGAGAGCGCCATGCAATTACACATCTTTTCATTCGAACAACAGTCCGCCTTCAAAGCGGAATACCAAGGCTTCCTCGCGCTGCGCAAACAAAAGCTGGTAGACGAACTCGGCTGGGGATTGCAACATGACGGAACCTTCGAGCGGGATCAATACGACCGGCCGGGAGCTATCTATTCCCTTGTCATGAGGGACAGCCAGATCATTGCCGGAGCCCGCGCTGCGTCATGCGGCGATAGTGACGGATACTGGAGCTACATGCTCAAGGACGCTAGGGACGGCAAAATCCAGGGCATTCCTGGAGGGTTGCTCAGCGATTACCCTGAGACGAACCGGACTTGGGAGTGCACGCGGTTTGTAATGGACGAAACACGCGCGGACACGGCACAGCCCTCCATCGAAACCAAGCTCGTCGTCGCCGGACTATGCATGGCGGCGTTCAGCTTCGGGGCATCCGAATTGATGTCCCTGTCGCCTCGCGGCCTGGGGCTATTGCTGAAACGGTTCGGTTACAAGGTCCGGAAAGAGGCCGCCCGTTACATTTGCGATGATGACGGGCGCGAGTACCGGCCGTTTCTGATGACCTGCAATCCTGCAGTCAACCTAGACCTGGCTACTTATTACGTTTCGCCTGGATCCCTGCCTGTCGCTCCACCGCAACTACAAGGAGCTGCCTAACTCAAAATACTGGTTCAATTCCTTGCTTAATTTTTGACTGCGTGGCTTTTGGTGGACGAGTTAAATTGGCACGGGCAGCCGGATGCTTCCGGACTCGAAAGACGAATTATGCAGAAATACTCACTCCGCTCTGCAGCCATTTAAGCCCCAGATTGAATGACCGGTCAGTGCTGTTTTGCCCTATGCTTCAGGCGAGAAGGCTTGAGCACTGGCTGATGACCGGCATGGGTTCAAAGCGATGGATCGATGCTCCTTGCCGGATAGCCACCCTTCTTCTTTAGCCATGCCGCCCAAACGGCAAACGCCATTGCCAATCCCGATGTAGCCAGCATCAACATAAGCAGTGTTTGGCCTCCGTTTGTCAGTGGCACCAGGTTGCCCGTCAATGACGTCAAAACGGCACCACCAGCAACGATGAGAGCGCCGCTCAGTCCGGCAGCGCTTCCGGCGAGATCAGGTCGAACCGACATGGCACCGGCATTGCATCCGGGCATTGTAATCCCATTCCCTAAACCAACGAAGAGGGTGCTCGCAAAGAAAAACTCCGCTGACCTGATACCCGATGCGAGCAGCAGCAAACCTCCCAAAAGACCAGTGCAAGCCACAACCCGGCCCGCAATCATGATGGTTGTCGGTTCGAAGTGTTGCCCAACGCGACCGGCCAGGAAACCGCCAATTAAAAAGCCAACAGTAATGGTCCCGATGTAGAGCCCAAGTTCGGCGGTTGTGACATTGAAAGTGGACTGCGCAACGAGGGGTGCGCCCGTCAGAAAGATGTAGAATGCGCCGACGGAAAGCGTGCCGCAGAGTGCGTAGGCCCAGAAAAGGGGCTCACGGATGAGCGCCGTCGTGTCAGGCACAGGAGTGCTGGTATCTGTTGCCCTTTGAGGCCTCGTCTCTCCGAGGTCGAACCAGCAAAGCAGCAGCAATCCGAAGCCCGCTGCAGCGTAGAAGCCAAAGACGGAGCGCCACCCAAAGAAGGTGTCCAGCACCCCTCCCAGCATGGGGCCGATCATCGGGGCGATTGCCATCGCCATTCCGATATAGCCGATCAGGCTCACGGCCTCCCGCTCCGTTCTCATGTCCCGAACTATCGCGAGAGAAAGCGCATACCCGCCGATGATGCCGCCTTGGAGCATTCGACAGAACAGAAATGCCTCGATGTTCGAAGCAAAGGTGCAACCCACAGAGGCAAATGCGAAAACAAGCAAAGCCCCCAGAAGCACCCTCCGCCTGCCGGTCCGGTCTGACAAGGGACCGATGATGAGCTGGATGATCGCTGTTAAGGCCAGGTACCCAGAAACAGCCCAGCTCACAGTGCTGTAGTCAGTTTTAAGATCGACAGCGATATTGGCCAGCGAGGGTAGGAACATGTTGAGCGACATCGGCGAAAACCCCGTCAACAGGATCAATGTTATCAAATGCGGAGGTGTTCTCGTGCGGTTCATCTTGGCGATCTGATCTTTAGAAACAAAAAAGCCCCCGAGAATGTCGGGGGCGCATGGAAACGGATATGGATACGGAAAACCCTATCGGACCATGCACCTCCTGCTTACTACTACGGCGAAATTGAAGGTCATGGATTCACTCCTTTGAAAGCGAGCGTAGTCAGCTTGATCAGCGGTGACAACACATAAAGCCGCCGTTCGTTCAAGCCGCAGCATCCAGTAATTGGGGCTCGTCGTAGTCATGCGGCAGCGCGGCGATCCGTGGTGAGCCGCCCCTTCTTCGGTTGTGTTGCCGGAACCTTCCGTCCCTCTCGCCGCCACGTGCGCTCGACACGTCCGTAACTGACAGCCCCCTTCTCGTAACAGCGCCGGCACTCCCCCATAGCCTACCAAAACCCCGTGCAAGCATACGAAACCATGACTTGGAAAAGCGCAGCATAGGGTCAATAATCAATCTGTCCGGAAATCGGGACGAACTCCACCCCGGCTGGCTACGTCACACGGCAGAGTTTGCAAAAGGCGCTTCCTGCGCGAAGCGGACGCTGACCAATACCCGGGTTGCGGCTGCAGCGGACGGTAGCAGCGTCTCGCTCAGAAGCCTTCAGGCAGCCGGGCCTTGAACGCTTGCATTGCGTCGATGCTTCCCTGCTGCACCTGCGAGGGATGCTTGGCGACAGAGTACCGTTAGCGCCTCTAAGAAAGCAGCAAACAACCATGCGGAGGGGAATGTTCTATCTCTGCCGCACGAGGCTTCCTGGAGGCCCTTTAGGGCCTGTTTGCGCTTGAAGCCTTCCTGAGCCCACAGTTCACCGCGCTCATGGAGACTATAGCCACCAGAACGGCGATCATGAAAGATCCAGCAGAACAAGAAACCCTGCGATCAACCCTGACAAGAGGATTTCGCAGTTCTCAGTATCTGCCTGACCCCTAGCGTGTGTGAGAACCAAAACTATGGGCAATTTGCGTAAAAGTATGATTCTAAAACACGCCTTTGGGCGAACCTACAAAGTTTTTAGAAATCCAGGTTTTCGACGCTGAGAGCGTTCTTCTGGATAAACTCCCGGCGCGGTTCCACCACGTCCCCCATCAGCTTGGTGAACAGGTCGTCCGCCTCTACCATGTCGTCAATGCGCACCTGCAGCAGCGTCCGCGCATCCGGGTCCAAGGTGGTCTCCCACAGCTGGTCTGGATTCATTTCACCCAGACCTTTGTAACGCTGGAGGGTCAGACCCTTTTCACCTTCCTCCAGAATCGCTTTCAGCAGGCCCAGCGGCCCATGAATGATCTGGCTGCGGTCGCGGCGGACCAACTGGGCGGTGGTGCCATAGACCTCATGCAGGCTTTGGGTGAAGCTGCCGGTCTTTCGGGCTTCACCAGAGCGCAGCATAGGGCCGTCCAGAGTGCGCACTTCTTCAACCCCGCGCAGGATGCGGGCCAAGCGGATGCCATGGTCCTGAGTAATCCGGCCCTGCCAGCCGCGCTCATACTCCAGCGCGATGGCGTCCAGACGGGCCGCGACCTTGTCGGCAACGCCCTGCAGGTCGGAATCCACCGCACCGGGCACAAAGGCGCCGGCAACCGCGGCCTGCTCCAAAATGTGGCGCGGATAATGCGTCGGGAAAGCATCCAGCACGCGCTTGAGCTGGCGGGCCTCGTCCACAACGCGGGTAAGGTCGGCGCCAGCCATTTCAGACCCGTCTCCCAGTTTCAGCACTGCGCCATCCACGCCCTGATTGATAAGGTAGTCGTCAAGTGCCGCCTGGTCCTTGAGGTAAACCTCGGACTTGCCGCGCGCGACCTTATAGAGCGGCGGCTGCGCGATATAGAGGTAGCCGCCCTCGATCAGCTCCGGCATCTGCCGGTAGAAGAAAGTGAGCAACAGGGTGCGGATGTGGGCGCCGTCGACGTCGGCGTCGGTCATGATGACGATCTTGTGGTAGCGCAGCTTTTCGATGTTGAATTCATCGCGGCCGATGCCGGTGCCCAGCGCCATCACCAGGTTGCCGATCTCCTGGGAAGACAGCATCCGGTCGAAGCGTGCCCGCTCCACGTTCAGGATCTTGCCGCGTAGGGGCAGGATTGCCTGGGTCATCCGGTCCCGCCCGGTTTGAGCGGAACCGCCGGCCGAGTCACCCTCGACCAGAAAGACTTCGGTCTTGGAAGGGTCTTTCTCAGAGCAGTCCTTGAGCTTGCCGGCCAGATAGTTCACATCCATCGCGGTCTTGCGGCGGGTTAGTTCGCGCGCCTTGCGCGCAGCTTCACGGGCCAGCGCAGCCTCGACGATCTTGCCGACGATCTGCTTGGCCTCGTTGGGGTTTTCCTCAAACCACTCAGCCAGCTTTTCGCCCATCAGGCTCTCGACCACCGGACGCACCTCAGAGGACACCAGCTTGTCCTTGGTCTGGCTGGAGAATTTCGGATCCGGCACCTTGACCGACAGAACACAAGTCAGCCCTTCGCGGGCATCGTCACCGGTGAAAGAGACCTTCTCTTTCTTGGCGATGCCCGATGTCTGCGCGTAATTGTTGATGGTCCGGGTCAGCGCGCCGCGGAAGCCCGCCACATGGGTGCCGCCATCGCGCTGGGGAATGTTGTTGGTGAAGGGCAGCACCGTCTCGTGATAGCTGTCATTCCACCACATGGCGATCTCGACACCAATGTCGTCCTTTTCGCCCACAATATAAACCGGCGCGTCCATTACGGGGGTTTTGTGCCGGTCTAGGTATTTGACGAACTCCTTGACACCGCCTTCGTAGAACAGCTCTGCCGAGAGTTTCTCCGCCGGACGCTCATCCTCCAGAATGATCCGCACGCCGGAGTTCAGGAAGGCCAGCTCGCGCAGGCGCTTCTCCAGCGTTTCAAAAGAATACTCCAGGTTCGAGAAGGTATCAGTCGACGCCATGAAGCGGACTTCGGTGCCGGTCTGATCGCCGCATTCGCCGACCACTTCCAGATGCTTGACGGTATCGCCGCGCTCAAACCGGGCCACATGTTCCTTGCCGTTGCGCCAGATGCGCAGTTCCAGCCAGTCGGACAATGCGTTCACCACCGACACGCCCACGCCGTGGAGGCCGCCGGAGACTTTGTAGGAGTTGCTGTCAAACTTACCGCCGGCGTGCAGCTGGGTCATGATGACCTCGGCGGCCGACACGCCTTCCTCGGCGTGGATATCCACCGGAATACCACGGCCATTGTCGCTGACGGAGACGCTGGAATCGGCGTGAATCTTCACCGTCACATGGTCGGCGTGCCCTGCCAGCGCCTCGTCGATGCCGTTGTCCACGACCTCGTATACCATATGGTGCAGGCCTGACCCGTCATCAGTGTCCCCAATGTACATGCCGGGACGTTTTCGGACCGCCTCCAACCCTTTGAGAACCTTGATGGAATCCGCGCCATATTCTGCGGGGGCCTGCTCGTTTCCGGACATTCACATCTTCCTGTCTTTGCTTCGGGATTTTATACGAAACCTGACCGGGATTGTCACGCGCAAGCCCCCTTTTTTCATGGGCCTATCAGACGATTATGCACCCAGCGCTCCAAGTTCCGCAGCCGTGCGGAGCCAAGCTTCGCGCTCCTCGCTGCTTGACCCCTGCAAAGCGCCGAAATGACAGGTCTCAACTGGGTCAATTCCCACAAAATTCAGGATCTGGCGTTCCATCTGAACATGTGCAGCATTGTCGTAGAACTGCGCCATCAAATCGGGCGGCGTGTCTGACGCAATCAGGACCCGCCCTGACTTTCCTGTCAGAAGCGGCTTGGGCAGGCCATCTGTGACAATGCGGGGATCAAAGGTGCGGCCGGGCAGCAGGATCCGGTCGAACAGCCCCTTCAATTTACCCGGCAGGCCACCCCACCAAAGGGGAAAGGCAACGACCACATGGTCCGCCCATTCGAAATCCGAAAGAACCGCCTCAATTTGGGGCTCCAGCTTCTTTGCACCCGAGAACCCCGCCTGCCCAAAATCCGCATCGAAGTCCAGCTGCGACAGCTTATGCTGACGCACATCATGACCGGCGCTGTCAGCGGCAGATGCATAGCTGCCGCAAAGCGCCCCGGTAAAAGTATTGGCAGCCGGATGGCCGTTCAGAATCAGGATTTTCCGGGCAGACATTTCACTCTCCATTGGTTAAGTTGACCGCGGTCACTTTATTGAATCAAAAATGACCACGGTCAATTACAAAAATGACCACGGTCAAAAAATATCCGCGAGGCTGAGACATGACACGTGCACCGCAGAAACGGCGGCTGGAAACCCGGGCAAGACTGCTGGAGGTGGCAGCCGCAATCGTGCAGGAGCAGGGCTACAGCGGATTGCGGGTGGAGGATGTGGTCGCCCGCGCCGGTGTGGCCAAGGGTACATTGTTTTCGCACTTCAAGGACAAGGACGGACTGCTTGCCGTGCTGATCGGGGACGAGGTCATGCGCCTGCTGGACGGGATGGAGGCGCGCGGCGCGCCCCAGGATGCGGCTGAGCTGACCGCCAGGCTGGCGCCGCACCTGGACTACGTCGGCCAGGACCGGGTGATCTTCGATCTGTTGCTGCGCTACTCCGGCACCACGGCGGCGGAACCGGATGAGGTTGTCACCGCCGGTTTCATCCGGCAGGTCACGCTGCTGACGCGCTGGCTGCAGGTTCTGCAGACGGCAGGCCAAATTCGTCAGGATCAGCCGCCGGAACTGCTGGCAGAAGGCATTCAGGCATTCCTGAACCACGTCCTGGGCGTGTGGTTTTGCATGGAACACGATGATGAAACGCCGCCTGGCCGGGCGCTAGCGCCATACTTGCAAGCCTGGCTGCAGCCCGCCGGTTAGGTGAAGGGGATGACCAGCCCGACACAGATCAGCAGTCCACCGGAAACCAGGTTGATCCGCCGCCGGATCCGGACCGATGTCACCGCACGGCGCACCCGGTGCACCATTCCAGCCAACGCCAGATTGCCCAGCAGCGGCACCAGGAAGGAAAGGGCCACAATTGCGGCGATGTCGGTCCAGACGATTCCCGACAGGTCAAAGAACCCCGGCAGCACGCCCAAGTAGAACAGGATCGCCTTGGGATTGCCCATGATCACCGCGATACCGGCCATGAAACCAGCCCAGAGGCCGGGACGGGTCAGGGTGCGGTTTTCCTCCACCGCGTCGCCGGCGTGGCGGATCAGCAGGTATCCCATTGCCAGGAACATCCCGCAGGCCACCCAGCGCAGCACGGCCATGATGCCCTCGATTTCCGAGACTACCCAGGACATGCCGGCAACCGCGATCAACGGCCAGAAGATGTCGCCGCACGCCACTCCCAGCGCCAGCGGCCAGGCGGCCTGAAACCCGCCGGAAACCGAGCGCGCCATCAGCGCTAGCCAGACCGGGCCGGGGGTCAGAAACAGAACAAGCAAGGCACCGGCATAAAGCGCAAGGTCCCAAGGCGTAACTGTCATTTCTGCGCCACCTCCGACACACCTTCTTTCTCAGTTACTTCCAGAACCTGCGCCCGGTCTCCCAGCTCCGCAAACTGCTCCGAGCCAGTGCCGGTCATCCAGGCCTGGGTGCCAAGCGCGCAAATCTCATCATAAAGCGCAGCCCGGCGGGCAGCATCCAGATGCGCCGCGACCTCATCCAGCAGCAAGATCGGCGGCGCGCCCTCGCGCTCTGCCAGCGCCCGCGCATTGGCCAGGATCAGCGACACCAGCAGTGCTTTCTGTTCCCCGGTGGAGCAGTCCTTGGCCGGGGTGCCCTTGGCCCGGTAAGTGCCAATGAGGTCAGTGCGGTGCGGCCCCACCAAGGTGCGTCCAGCAGCCAGATCGCGAAACCGGCTTTCTTCCAGCGCCTCTTTGAAATCAGCCTCCGTGGACGGCATGCTGCCCTCTGACTGCATCAGCTCCAGCTCGGCTGCCGGAAAAGCGGTTTCAGCCCCCGCTTGCGCCTGCTGCAGCAATTCCACCGCCTGTACCCGTGCGGCGTGGACCAGATGCCCGGCTGCAGCCATTCTATCTTCCAGCACCTTGTACCAGGCCGCATCGCGGATCTGCTCCTTCAGCAGCCGGTTGCGCTCGCGCATCGCCTTTTCATAGGCCAGCGAAGCCTCCGCATGACCGGGTTCGAAACTCAGCGCGATCCGGTCCAGGAACCGCCGCCGCCCCTCGGCTGCTTCAATCCACAGCCGGTCCATTGCCGGGATCAGCCAAACCACCCGGGCCACCTGCCCCAAGGCGATCTGGCTCGCGGATTTATTGTCGATCTTCACTTGCCGGGCATTGCCGCCTTCGGACCAGGTTTCCACCTCATAGGCCTGCGACGGCGCCTGCAGCTCGCCTTTTAGCTTCCAACCCAACGCCTCTGGCTGGCGCGCCATATCAGCGGCACTGGCCCGGCGCAGTCCGCGGCCAGGAGAAAACAGTGACACCGCTTCCAGGATGTTGGTCTTGCCCGCGCCATTGTTGCCGTAAATGGCCACTGGACGCCCGTCCAAACGCAATTCCGCCCGCAAATGCGAGCGGAAATGGGACAAGGTCAAGGCGGTCAGGGCCAGCACGCGGTGCGCTCCCTTTTAATCTTTCAAAAAACTTCCGTGCTGCAGGCCGCGCCGTCAGGCGCGTCAGACTCGCATCGGCATCACGACGTAAACGGCACTTTCGTCGTTGCCTTCACGCATTAAGGTCGGATCACCGGAAGAGTTGAACATGAACACGGCATTCTCACGGTCCACCTGATTGGCAATTTCCAGGAGGTACTTGGCGTTGAAACCGATCTCCAGCCGCTCGTCATTGTAGGCGACGGCCAGCTCTTCTTCGGCGGCGCCACTGTCCGGCGCGTTCACCGACAGGATCAAGCGGTCCTCTTCCAGCTGCAGCTTCACCGCGCGGGAGCGTTCCGACGAAACGGTGGCGACCCGGTCAACGGCTTGGGCAAACTCCACGGCGTCCACCTCCAGGCGGCGGGTATTGCCGGCCGGGATCACGCGGGTGTAGTCTGGGAAGGTGCCGTCGATCACCTTGGAGGTCAGGGTGATGTTCGGAGTGGCAAAACGCACTTTGGTTTCCGAAATCGAAACCGCGATGTCCATGTCATCGTCATCCAGCAGCTTGCGCAGCTCGCCCACGGTTTTACGCGGCACGATCACGCCGGGCATATCCTCTGCACCAAGCGGCAGTTCCGCATCGATTCGGGCCAGGCGGTGGCCGTCAGTGGCCACGGCGCGCAGTGCCTTGCCGCCATTGGCAGAGGACACATGCAAGTAGACACCGTTCAGGTAATAACGGGTCTCTTCTGTGGAAATCGCAAATTTCGATTTGTCGAACAGGCGACGCAGCACCGCAGCTTTGGCGGCGAAATTCGAGTGATACTCCGACGACGCCATTACCGGGAAGTCCTCGCGCGGCAGGGTCGCCAGCGAGAAATTCGACCTGCCGGCCTCAACAGCAAGACGTCCGGTTGCGGCGTCGGCTGTCAAGGTGACCAGCGCGCCGTCGGGCAGCTTGCGGACAATCTCGTGCAGGGTGGTGGCGGCAACGGTGGTGGCGCCGGCGCGCTCCACTTGGGCCGGGGCCTTGTCCACCACCTCGATATCCAGATCAGTGGCGCGGAATTGAACGCTGTCGCCTTCGGCCTCGATCAGCACATTTGCCAGGATCGGAATAGTGTTGCGGCGCTCGACAACCGACTGTGCCTGAGCCACAGCCTTGAGAAGCGTGCCGCGTTCGATGCTGATCTTCATGTCCCAAATCCTCTTCGTCAGGCCCGTGTCAGTAGCCGGGACAAGCAACCTACCTGTTTACCCCTGCCGCACAAGGCTTTTTATGGATTTCTCCAAGGGATTTCCGGCGGGGTCAAGAGGCGGCGGGTGCCATACCGGCCGAAGCCGGGAAATCGTTGCCTCAGAACCCGCAAGGGCATGCAAAAAACGCCCCGGCACTCAGGCCGGGGCGTAACAGAGGCGGGTTAGAGCACTGGAGAGGTGCTTAGGCCTTCACCCGCTCCGATTTCGGATCATACATCGGCTTCAATGAGGCTTCGGCCTTCACCTTCACGCCGCAGACGTCGATTTCATAGGTGGACCCCAGCACATCTGCCGCGCTTTCGCCTTCACAGGGCACGTAGCCCATGCCGATGGCTCCGCCCAGCGTGTGGCCATAGTTGCCGGAACTGAGGTAACCGACGTATTCGCCATTCCGGATGATCGGTTCATTGTGGAACAGGAGCGGCTCGGCATCGGTCAGCTTGAACTGAACCATGCGGTTCTTGGGACCGCTCTCCTTGCGTTCCAGCACCGCAGATTTGCCGATAAAGTCGTCCTTGCCGGTGGCAACCGCAAAGCCGAGGCCTGCGTCGATCACATTATCCTCGCAGGTGATGTCGTGGCCGAAGTGGCGGAAGCCCTTCTCGATCCGGCAGCTGTCCATCATGTGCATGCCGCACAGTTTCAACCCCATTTCCTGGCCTGCGTCCCACAGGGTTTCAAACGCATGGCCGGACATTTCCGCCGGGATGTAGATCTCCCAGCCAAGCTCGCCCACATAGGTCACGCGATGCACACGGGCCAGCCCCATGCCCAGCTCGATCTCCTGCGCGGTGCCGAACGGGTTCACCTCGTTGGAGAAATCGTTGGGCGACACTTTCTGCAGCAATTCGCGGGAGTTCGGACCCATCACGGCCAGCACGCCCTCACCTGCGGTCACATCGGTGAGCACAACGTTGAACCCGCCCTTGTTGCGCATCATCCAGGTCTGGTCGGCAAGGCGGGTCACCGCCGGGGTCACCACCAGATAGACGCTCTCGCTCAGGCGGGTGACGGTCACATCCGCCTCGATCCCGCCACGGGCGTTCAGGAACTGGGTGTAGACGATCTTGCCCGCCGGAACCGAGACATTGGCACCGCAGATGTAGTTCAGGAACTTTTCGGCATCCGGGCCTTCGACGCGGATCTTGCCGAAGGACGACATGTCGTACATGCCGACATTTTCGCGGACGGCCTTGTGTTCTGCCGCGGAATTCTCAAACCAGTTCTGGCGCTTCCAGCTGTACTGGTACTCACGCTCCTGACCTTCATTGGCAAACCAGTTGGCGCGCTCCCAGCCGCCGATTTCACCGAAAACGGCGCCCTGTTCCTTCAAGTGGTGGTGGAACGGGGTGCGGCGCACGCCGCGGGCCGTGGCCTTTTGGCGGTAGGGGTAATGGTCTGCATAGAGCAGGCCCAAGGTCTCTTTAGAACGCTCGAACAGGTAGTGCTTGTTGCCCTGGAACGGATGCATGCGGGAAATGTCCACATCGCCCAGGTCAAACGGTTTCTGGCCATCCTCCATCCACTGGGCCAGTGCCATGCCGGCGCCGCCTGCGGACTGGATGCCGATCGAATTAAAGCCTGCCGCAACCCAGAAGTTGTCCATCTCAGGCGCCAGGCCCAGGTGATAGGCATCATCCGGAGTGAAGGATTCCGGACCGTTGAAGAAGGTATGAATGCCCGCCTCCGCCAGCATCGGCATCCGGTTGCAGGCGGCCTCAAGGATCGGCTCGAAATGGTCAAAATCCTCGGGCAGCTGGTCGAATTCGAAACTGTCGGGGATGCCGTTCATTGCCCAAGGCTTGGCGTTCGGTTCAAAGGCGCCCAGCAGGATCTTTCCCGCGTCTTCCTTGTAGTAGGCGCATTCATCCGGCACCCGCAGCACCGGCATCTGGGCCAGGCCTTCGATACCCTCGGTCACTATGTAGAAGTGCTCGCAGGCGTGCAGAGGAACGTTGACACCTGCCATCCGGCCGACCTCGTGGCCCCACATGCCGGCACAGTTCACCACCATGTCGGCTTCGATGTGGCCCTGGGACTGGCCATCGTCGCTGGCCCAGTCAACGCCGGTGACGCGGCGGCCGTTTTTGGAGATGCCAGTGACCTTGATGCGCTCCTTGACCAGCGCGCCGCGCTGGCGGGCGCCCTTGGCCAGGGCCAGTGCGATGTTTGCCGGATCCGCCTGCCCATCGGTCGGCAGCCAGACACCGCCCGTTACGCCATCCAGGTTGATGTGCTCGTAGCGTTCCTTGACCTCTTTGGGCGACAGTTCCTCCACCGGCACACCAAAGGCGCGGGCCATGGCGGCGTTGCGATAGAGCTCTTCAAGCCGCTCGTCGGTCAGCGCAGCGGACACCGAGCCGACCTGGCGCATGCCTGTGGCGACGCCGGTTTCTTCCTCAAGCCCCAGGTAAAGCTCTGCAGAATAGCGCGCGAGCTTGGTCATGTTGGAGGACGCGCGCAGCTGGCCGATCAGGCCCGCGGCGTGCCAGGTTGTGCCAGAGGTCAGCTGCTTGCGCTCCAGCAGCACCACATCCTTCCAGCCGAGCTTGGTCAGGTGGTAGGCCACCGAGCAGCCGATCACACCGCCGCCGATAATCACCACGCGGGCCTTGTTGGGAAGATCGCTCATGTCATCGCTCCTGAATGAAGGTTTGCGCCTGATTATCACGAACAGGCGGCGCAAAATGCATCAAAAACGTCAGGCTGCCAGGATTATTCTCCGGCCTTCAGGTTTTTTTCCGATCCGTCCTCACCCAGCCGCCGGCGCTTGCGCAGGGCAAAGGGCGTAATGCCGAAAAAGCTTTTGTAGAGACTGGAAAACCCGTTCGGGAACCCGCAGGCCAAACCGATTTCCCGCACGCTCATCGTCGTGTTGAGTAACAGGTTGTTGGCCTTTGACAGCCGCATTTCGCGGTAAAAGCCGTTGGGAGTGGTTCCCAGGAAGGTTTTGAACTTGCGCTCTAGAGAACGCGTGGAAATACCCAATTCATCAACGATATCGCTGATCGGCACCGGCTCCTCGATGTTGTCCTGCATGATGCGGATGCAGTGGTCCAGATCACTGTCGCCGGTGATGGTCGGCTTGGCGCCGGCAAAGGGCTGCAGCGAGGAGAAATCGCGCACCTGTTCATGCAGCATGATGTTTGCAACGGTCATCTGAGCTGCTGCAGACGTGAGCCGCCCGACAAGCGCCAGGATGATATCGACAGTGGAGCCCATGCCTGCACAGGTCACTACCATCCCGTCCTCGCTGGCCAGCGCGTGGCTGGAGTCGTTCAGCCCCATTCGCTCTCGCAGCAGGGCAGAGTTTTCCCAATGGGTCGTCAGCCGCCCGGCAGCACCCCCCTGGTCGCGAATGTAGCGCGCTGCGGCCTCGGCCAGCAGATAGACTTTGATATCGCGGCAGGTGTAGCTGGAGATCACCCGCCCCAAGCTGAGGCCCGGATGATCCGGGTCCGAATTGCCAAGGAAAAAGGCGAAATCAGCGTCCGGCTTGGCCGCGAAGGGTTCGGTATCCACGCTGAGGCCTGCCCGGCAGCCCACACGGCCGCCCTGCAGCGAGCGGACGGTCCATTTGAACGGCGGCTGGGCCAGCACGCGGTTGGCGATCCGCAGCACCTCCAGAATCGCCGACATCTCGATCAGAACGAAACCTTCGGTAACGATGATGTCGATGTTCCAGACCCGGGCCGGGTCTGCCGCTTTGAGTTTTTCCGGAGCTGCCATGCTGATCCCCTCCCCTGGTCAGACGATCCGATGCCCGGCCGCGCGCAAGCAGCGGGCCAGTTCGGCAATATGGTCCGGGCCGACTTCGCAGCAGCCGCCGACGATGGTGGCGCCTTGGGAAACCCAGCCCATGGCAAATTCCGCGTAGGCCCCGGGCCCCAGATCCTGGCGCTGCTCCAGCGCGTCCACGGTTGGGGCATCCTGCAGGAAGCCTTCGGATATCCGGGTGAAGCCGTTGGCATAGGCGCCGAAGGGCTTGCCGAAGCCCTTCACGATTTCCAGGCCTGCGCCGACAACCTCGGGGCGCGAACAGTTGAGAAGAACCGCCTCCGGCTGGAATTCCCCGACCACCGGCGCGAGGTCTGCCAGCGGCTCGCCGGAGCGCAGCAGCGTTCCGTCCTCATCGGAAACCGAGGCCGCCAGCCACACCGGTTTGGCCGTGCCGGCGCATCCGAGCAAGGCGCCCCTGGCCTGCTCAACCGAGGAGACGGTTTCGATCAGGAACAGATCCGCCTGCGGCTCCAGCAGCTGAACAAGCTCTGCGTAGACAGGTGCGGCCTGCTCATGCGGCGGACAGATGTCAGGCCGGTAGGAGGCAATCAGCGGGCCAAGAGAAGCGGCAACGCGTCCAGAACCGTATGCGTCGCGCGCGGCAGTTGCCTGGGAGGCAGCCTTCGCCAAAAGTTCCTCGAAATGCCGCTCGATACCTGCGCGGACCAGGCGGTCGCGCAGAACCGCATAGGTGTTCATCGTGGCGATTGTGGCGCCCGCGGCAAAATAGTCGGCGTGAATGCCGCCAACAACATCCGGACTTTCGATCATCACGGAGGTTGACCACAGCGGCGTCGCGCGGTCACCGGACCGTTTGACAACCTCCTGCCCGATCGAGCCATCAAGTAGGATGATATCTGTCATGGGGCCTCCTGCGGCGGAATCAAAACCAGTTTTCCCGGAAATGCCTTGCTCATGAAATCCGCCTGCGCCCTGGCGATGTCCTGCAGCGGATAAGTTGCTGAGACCAGCGGGCGAATTGCACCAGAATTGATCAGCTCCACCAGTTCGGCAAAGACCGCGCGGGGGGAGAAGGTGCAGCCGTGGATTGTGATGTCGCGCAGGTAAATCTCGCGCAGGTCCGCTGTGACGATCGGGCCAGCAATGGCGCCGGAGACCGCGTAGTGCCCGCCAGGCCGAAGCGCCTGTATCAGCGCGGGCCAGGCCGGGCCGCCGACCACATCGATGACAGCGTCATAGTAGACCGCTTCAGGGGTATCATCACGGCCAATGATGCTGCCCGCCCCCATCGCAATGACGGCTTCCGCTTTTGCGGGTGATGTTTGGCCGGTGACATCTGCACCAAGGTGGGCTGCCAGCTGCACCGCAGCCAGCCCGACCCCGCCGGAAGCGCCGGTCACCAGCACCTGCTGGCCATCAGAAACACCGGCGCGGTGCAGCAGATTCCAGGCGGTTCCATAGGCACAGGGCATCGCCGCAATCTCGGTATCGGCCAGGGGAGAGGCGCTGACATCAAACAGCTCTGTTGCGTCCAGCAGACAGTATTGCGCGAAAGCGCCATCAAGCTCTGATCCGAGGGCAACAAATGCCACGGGATTGTCCGGCTGCGGCCGAGGGATATTGATCTGGCTGGTGACCCGCTGCCCCAAGCGGATGGCCTCGGCACCGGGGCCGGTCTGAACCACCACGCCGCACAAGTCGCCGCCCTGTATCCGGGGAAAACTCAGGGCGCCGCCCCAACCGCCGGCCTCGATCTCTGCGTCATCGACGACAGCATCCGTGGCCCCCGTCACGTCTGACGAATACCAGCCGATCCGGGTGTTGATGTCGGTGTTGTTGACGCCGGCTGCCAGAACCTTGACCAGCACCTGCCCCGGCCCTGGGACCGGAACAGGAATATCTTCACGCCATTCGAGCGCATCCGGCCCGCCATGCCGGGTCAAATAGACGCCTTTCATCATCTGGGCCATCTCTGAAGCCTCCTGAGTTAAGCGTAACGGGCCGACCATAGTACATCAGGCGCGCAAGCGCTCGTTGGCCGGATCCCACAATGGTTCGTCCTTCTGAACCACCGCACGGCACTTCTCGCCGTAGATCTCGACCTCCAGCTCGGTGCCAGGCACCGCCATATCGCTGCGCACCATGCCCAGCGCGATGGAGGCGTTCACACGGTAACCCCAGTCGCCCGAAGTGGTCTCGCCCACGATCTCGCCATCCTTCCAGATGCAGGACATGTAAGGCGCGTCTGCGTCGCCAGCCTCGACGATAAGGGTCACAAAGGACTTCTTCGCGCCCTGCTGCTTTTCATTCTGGATCGCAGCCTTGCCCGGGAAGTCCTGCGGCTTGTCCAGTTTGACGAACCGCTCCAGCCCGCCCTCAAGCAACGAGTAGTCGGTGCTGAGGTCACCCTTCCAGGTGCGGTAACCCTTCTCGATCCGCAGGGAGTTCAGCGCATACATGCCGAACGGCTTGGCCCCGCCTGCCAGCAGGGCATCATAGATTGCCGGCTGATGCTCATTGGCGCAGTGCACCTCCCAGCCCAGTTCGCCTGCATAGGACACCCGCGCCAGGAAAGCAGGCTTGCCTGCAACGGTGGCTTCCTGATGGGTCAGCCAGCCGAGCGACAGGTCGGCGTCGGAGATACCTGCGAACAGTTCACGCGACTTCGGGCCGGTAACAATCATGGTCGCGAATTCGGTGGTGTGGTCGGTCAGCGTCAGGCCATCGGGCAAGGCCTTCTTCAGGATCTCGAAGTCGTGCCACTGTGCCGAACCTGCGGTGATCATGGTGAAGTGATCTTCGCCGTGACGAACACAGGACATCTCGGTCAGGATGCGGCCGCGGTCGTCTGAGAAGTAGACCAAGTTCATCCGTCCCACTTTCGGCAGGCCGCCGGTCACCAGGCCGCGCAGGAATTCTGCAGCGCCTTCGCCGCTCAGGTTGAAGCGGGAGAAGCCCGGCAGGTCCAAAACGCCAACACCATCGCGGACCGCTTCGCATTCTTCTTTGATGCGCTGCTGCCACGGGCCGGAGCGGCCCCAAGTATGGGTGGCTTCCTCGGAGATGTCGTCACCCGATTGCGCGAACCAGTTGGCACGCTCCCAGCCGTTGTAGGCGCCCATCACGCCGCCCAGTTCTTTGATCCTAGCGTGCACCTGGCTGACTTTCTTGTCGCGCGCAGCAGGCCATTCGTGGTGCGGGAAGTGCATGGCGTATTCGTTGCCGTAGACTTCCATGCCTTTCTTGTCGCAATAATCCTGGTCGGTGTAGTCGGTGTAGCGGCGCGGATCGACTGACCACATGTCCCACTCGGTCTGACCGTCTACGATCCATTCCGCCAGCACCTTACCGGCGCCGCCGCCTTGGGCAATGCCGAAGGTAAAGACACAGGCCTCGAACGCGTTTTCGACACCCGGCATCGGGCCGATCAGCGGCAGACCGTCGGGGGCGTAGGGGATCGGGCCATTGATCACGCTGGACACGCCGGAGGAGGCCATCAGCGGCACCCGCTCCATCGCGTCGGTCACGATGTCCTCGATCCGGTCCAGATCGTCCGACCACAGCTGGAACGAGAAATCGTCCGGCATCTGGTCGTCCTCGGTCATCCAGTGGCCTTTGCAATTCGGCTCGTACGGCCCAAGGTTGTAGCCATTCTTCTCCTGGCGCAGATAATAGGAGACATCCACGTCGCGGATCAGCGGAAGTTTCTTGCCGGTATCCTTGGTGTGGGCTTCGATTTCCGGGATCTGCTCAGTCAGCAGATACTGGTGGCTCATCACCATCATCGGCACAGTACGGCCGCCGTACTCCTTGAACCACTCACCCACACGCTGGGCATAATAGCCGGCGGCGTTCACGACATAATCGCATTCAATATCGCCTTTGCCGGTGTGCACGATCCAGGATTTGTCTTCCTTCTGGGTCACGCCAGTGGCCGGGCAGAAGCGAATGATCCTCGCGCCCATATCGCGGGCGCCTTTGGCCAGCGCCTGCGTGACCTGCGCCGGGTCAATGTCGCCATCCGACGGATCCCACAGCACCCCTTCCAGATCGTGGGTCTCCAGGAACGGATAGTTCTCCTTGGCCTGCTCCGGGGTCCAGATTTCCATCCCGATGCCCTGATAACGACCCATGGAGCAGGCGCGCTCGAACTCCTGCATCCGCTCCTTGGTGTGCGCCAGACGGATCGAACCGGTCTGGTGGTAGTTCATCGGATAGTCGACCTCCTCCCCAAGGCGGGAATAGAGCTCGGTCGAATAGCGCTGCATGTTCATGATCGACCAGGAGGTCGAGAAGGTCGGGACGTTGCCGGCCGCGTGCCAGGTCGAGCCGGCGGTCAGTTCGTTCTTTTCCAGCAGCACACAATCGGTCCAGCCTTTCTTCGCCAGATGAAAAAGCGACGAGCAGCCAATGACGCCGCCGCCGATGATGACCACTCGGGCCTTGGTTGGAAAATCAGACATGTTCGCTCCCTAGTCTCAGTCTTCTTGCGGCACGCCGTCCGCAATCCGGTAGTAGTCGCCCTTGGAGGCGGTAAAGATGTGCTTTTCGACGCTGAGACCGGTGTTCCCGTCGACAGCGCCCAAAGCGAAACTGGTGGTGTCTTCCGCCGTTCCTTTCCAGAACAGGAAGGAGCCGCAGCGCTGGCAGCTGCCGCGCTTGGCTTGCGGTGTTGCCTCAAACCAGCTCACCGGTCCGATAATCGTGAGGTCTTCATCACACACTTGGGCAGAGGCCCAGATACCGCCGGATTGTTTGCGGCACTGGCTGCAATGGCACATTGAGGCGCCTTTCGGCTGGGCCGAAGTTTCAAAACGAATGTCGCCGCAGAGGCAGGATCCCTTGATCATCATCTTTCTCCTAGTAGACCGGCGGCGCGATCACCCAGACCGCCACCGCAGGTGCGTCGTAAGGGTTAGACCATTGATAAGGCTCATGCTTGATCCGGAAGCTGTCGCCGGGGCCGACAGTGAAGCTGCGCCCCCCGATCATCAGGTCCAACTTGCCTGAAATCATATAGCCGACCTCCTGTGTAGGCCGGTTGGCTGGCGTTTGCATCTTTGAGCGCGGCTGGAAAGTAGAGTGCACCATTTCGAAGTCATCGGTCAGGTCCGGCGACAGCAGTTCTTCGATCAGCCCTTCCTCGCCAGAGCCCATCGGGCGGCGGGATCCGGCCCGCACAACATAGCCATGTTCCTCTGCCGGGGCTCCTGCATGAGCAAACAGCATCGACATCGGCACGCCCAGCGCTTGGGCAATCTGGCGCAAGTCAGAGATTGAAGGTTCGGACATGTCCCGCTCAACCTGGCTCAGCCAGCCGACGGAGCGGTTCAGTATCGCGGCGATATCCGACAGCGTCAGCCCGCGCGCCTTCCGCAGGGCCCGGATGTCGGCCCCGAGTGTTGCTGCTGCCACTATCTGGTCGTTCACCGGTTCTCTCCTCAGCTCGTGAAAAATTCATCTCCTTTTTCACGATGCATCGGGTTCATGAAATTTCCAAGGCTTTTTTCACGAAACGGGTAGGCTGCATGAAAAAACCCAGCGCCTTCAGGCGCCGGGCAGCTACTTTCGGAACAAAAAACTCTGTGGCAGAGGCCGCAAAGCCCTTTGCACAGGCGAATCAGATACGGCTGAACACCTGCCGCAGAATTGCAGTCATTTGATCTGCATCCTCCTGCACGAAGGCCTCCGGCTGGTCGCTGTCGATGTCAAAAACCCCGATCAGTTCCCCTGCAGAATTCCAGACCGGCAGCACCAGTTCTGACCGGGTGGAGGAGGCACAGGCGATATGGCCGGGGAAGGCATCGACATCCGGCACCAGCTGCACCTTGCCGGTGCGCGCGGCGGCACCGCAAACACCCCGGGAGAACGGGATCTGCAGGCAGCCGTGGCCGCCCTGATAGGGGCCGATTTTCAGCAGCTCCGGCGCCACGGCCCGGTAAAATCCGGTCCAGTCAAACCGATCGTCAGCGTGATGCACCTCGCAAGCGACGGTGGCCATAAGCGCCACTTCATCCGTCTCACCTTCAGTCAGCGAGGCGATGGTCTTGGCTAGTATTGTGTAATCGGCCCGCATGGGCAGCTCTCCTGAAACGCAGCGGAGGGGGCTGTGTGCCCCCTCTAGACCTGACGGTCAATTCACCCCGAGGATATTTCGGGCCGGATGAAAGGGATCACACCCGCTCGATTGCGATTGCAGTGCCTTCACCGCCACCGATGCAAATGGCTGCGACGCCGCGCTTAAGGCCCCGCTTTTCAAGAGCGTTCAGCAAGGTGACCATGATTCGCGCGCCGGAGGCGCCGATCGGATGGCCCAGCGCACAGGCGCCGCCGTTCACGTTCACCTTATCGCGGGGCAGGCCCATTTCGTGCATGAATGCCATCGGCACGACGGCAAAGGCCTCATTCACCTCCCAAAGGTCGACTTCCTCGACCTTCCAGCCGATGTTCTTGAGCAGTTTCTGGGCGGCCGGAACCGGAGCGGTGGTGAACCAGCCCGGTGCCTGCGCATGGCTGGCATGACCCAGAATGCGGGCGCGGACCTTCAGGCCCTGTGCTTCTGCCGCATCGGACGAGGCAAGAACCAGAGCCGCTGCGCCATCCGAGATCGAAGAGGCGTTGGCCGCGGTTACAGTGCCGTCCTTGCGAAACGCAGGCTTCAGTGTCGGGATTTTTTCCGGGCGTGCCGATTTCGGCTGCTCATCAGCAATCGTGACAACTTCGCCCTTACGGGTTTTCACAGTCACAGATGCGATTTCACCGTCAAAAGCACCGCTTTCCTGTGCCTCCAGCGCGTTGGACAAGGATTTAAGGGCGTATTCATCCTGGGCCTCTCGGGTGAACTGGTACTTTTCTGCACAATCTTCAGCAAAGGTGCCCATCAGGCGGCCCTTGTCATAGGCGTCTTCCAAACCATCCAAGAACATATGGTCGATAACCTGGCCATGGCCGATACGGGCTCCGCCGCGCATTTTCGGCAAGATGTAGGGGGCGTTTGTCATGCTCTCCATACCGCCGGCAATCATCGTATCCGCGTGGCCCAGCGCGATCTGATCAAAGGCGATCATCGCGGCCTTCATGCCGGAGCCGCACATCTTGTTGAGGGTCGTGGCCGGCACATCTTCGCCAAGCCCAGCTGCAAAACCGGCCTGTCGCGCAGGCGCCTGCCCCTGGCCTGCAGGCAGCACACAGCCCATGAGCACCTCATCCACGGTGGCAGATCCAGCGCCTTCCAAGGCCGCCCGGATCGCCGCACCACCCAGTTCTGCAGCCGTCACCCCGTCGTACATGCCCTGGAACCCGCCCATGGGCGTCCGGGCCGCTCCGGCGATAACAACATCTTTCATGCAATTTTCCTCCAATCGTCGAAATTATACCTACAGAAAAGTAAGCTTTGCGGTCTAGAGTGCTGCCTAATGACGTTACATCCCGGGGGATCAAAATGAGCCTGACGACCACCATGACGGACGGTGCACAGATCGTCAAAGTCAATGCCGAGCGCATTGATGCCGCCATGGCTATCCAGTTCAAGGAAGACATGCGCACGGAAACCGAAGCCGGACCGGAGCGCGTCATTCTGGACCTGTCCGAGGTGCAGTTTATTGATTCCAGCGGACTGGGAGCGATCGTCGCGGCCATGAAACAACTGGGCGGCAGCCGCAGGCTTGATCTGGCCGGCCTGACCCCAATGGTTGAAAAGGTTTTCAGGCTGACCCGCATGGACACGATCTTTGATCTCTACAGTTCGCTGAGTGAAGCAACCGCCCCGGCCAGCGCGAACCCTTGAAGACGACTGCGCTGGCGGCGCAAAGCGAGAAATTGATGGTAAAAACCTTTGCCTGCTCGTTCACGGCCACTAATCTGGATGCCCGCTCTGGCGTCTCATCCGTTGTGGACCGGTTGCGGACCCTGGGAATTCCAGCGGCCCGGGCGGACGAGGTGCAAATTGCGCTGACTGAAGCTGTCAACAACGTGGTCGAGCATGCTTATGCAGAGAATGACCCCGGGGACGTCCGAATCAAGGCAGAACTTTCTCCAGAACGCCTGTGGGTCAGCATTCAGGACGCTGGTGCCCCCTATCCAGGCGGCCAGTTGCCTGAAGGGAAACCTGCCGATGTCAATGTTCCTGCCAAGAATTTACCGGAAGGCGGATTTGGCTGGTTCTTGATCAGGGAACTCGCGAGCCAAGTTCAATATGAGCGTTCCGAAGGCAGCAACAGCCTGTCACTCTGTTTTGAGATCCAAGTCACCAATCCTTCGGCTGAACCCTGAGACATATCCAGCGAAACTCGCGCCTGAGTAAGCGCAACTTTAACGCTTTGCCACAATCGCGCCGCATTGCCGGCCAACCCCGGCCCAATAGATATGCGAATCCTTACCTGTAGCTGAAAAGAGCTTCCCCTGGTGCCGTGTGTTCTTGCCCCCACCAGAGCACGGCACCGGGGACATCTCTCAACAGCCTATAATTCTCTTCCACTGATGTGACGCTCCGTCTGCTCCGAGCAGCGGCAATTTGATTTGCCTTCAGGCCGCTCATCCCTAGGCTTGTCGTGTCAAAGCGGAAAGAGAGCCATGCGAGACTTCCATTTACCCGGCCGTTCGGCTGTTTTTGCAACTTCCGGGATGTGCGCCACCTCGCATCCGCTGGCGGCCCGCGCGGCTCTGGACATTCTTCAGCGCGGAGGCAATGCCATGGACGCGGCTTTGGCCGGAGCTGTACTGCTCGGCATCTGCGAGCCGCAAATGACCGGTATCGGCGGAGACTGCTTTGTACTGTATTCAAGGCCCGGGCATGGCATCCGGGCGTTGAACGGCTCAGGACATGCACCTCAAGGTGCTTGTGCTGCAGACCTGCGAGCAAGGGGCCTGACGGCGGTGCCGTTGACCAGCGCGGACGCAGTGACCATTCCAGGCGCCATGGATGCTTTTTGCCGGCTTGCAGAAACTGAAGGACAGTTAGGGCTGGACACCCTGCTGCAGCCCGCCATCCACTACGCCGAACTCGGCGTTCCAGTTGCGCCACGCACCGCTTTTGACTGGAAAAACAGTGCTGATACCCTGCAGGGCGCGGCACGCATGCATTACCTGACTGACAGCCGTGCCCTGAGATCCGGAGAGGTGTTCCGCGCGCCAGGTCAAGCCGAAGTGCTACGACGAGTCGCGAAGCACGGGCGCGATGCATTTTATTCGGGGGAAGTGGCGGAGGACATGATTGCTGCATTGTCAGCTTACGGCGGCACACACACTATGCAGGACTTTGAAGCAGCAGACAGCTTTGCCACGTGTCCGGTTGAAGGCTACTACAAGAATAGCTGTCTGGCCGAACACCCGCCCAACGGGCAAGGTGCGACGGCGATCCTTCTCCTGAATATCCTCAAACACTTTGATCTTGGCAGCTTGGATCCTTTCGGGGCGGAGCGCGCGCATCTCGAAGCGGAGGCGGCCAAACTGGCCTATGACGCGCGCAACCGGTTCCTGGCAGACCCAGACCACACCTCACGGCTCGGCCACATGCTTTCGCCTGAAACCGCAGCGCGGCTTGCGGCTCTGATTGACCCAAAGCGTGCGATCCCTGCCGCTGCTCCGCTGACCGAAGCCGTGCACAAGGACACCGTATATATTACCGTGGTAGACAAAGACCGGATGGCCGTGTCGCTGATTTATTCGATTTTCCATGGTTTCGGCTCTGGTATCGCCTCGGAGAAGTATGGCATTTTGCTGCAGAACCGCGGCGCAGGCTTTACGCTTGAGGAAGGTCATCCGAACGAGCTTGGTCCCGGTAAACGGCCGATGCACACGATCATTCCAGCAATGCTGAAGCAGGGGGAAGATGTGATCATGCCCTTCGGCGTGATGGGCGGCGGATACCAGCCGACTGGCCACGCAAGGCTGGTATCAAACCTTTTGGATTTCGATATGGACCTGCAATCCGCAATCGATGCCCCGCGATGCTTTGCCGATGGCGGTGTTTTGAAGGTTGAGCGCGGCTATTCTGCTGCAGTCTGTCAGCAGTTGTGCGAATTGGGGCACCAAGTTGAAACTCCGGACACTCCGCTGGGCGGTGCGCAGGCGATCCGTATCAATGACTCTGGCGTGCTGGAAGGCGGCAGCGACCCGCGCAAGGACGGCTGTGCTTTGGGCTACTGAAGCCTGAAGTTCGTTCCTCAAGAGCCAGATACAGATTTCAGTTCAGCTGATAGTGCAGAGAATAGGCACCGCCGTCAAAATTGCCAAACATTTCAGGCACGTCAGGATGACCAACAGGCTCGCCGGAGTAATCCGCAACGAGGTTTTGTTCGGAAACGTAAGCGACGTAGTAGCTTTGGTCGTTCTCGGCCAGAAGATGATAAAACGGCTGCTCCTTGATCGGCCGGCTGTCCTCCGGGATCGCTTCATACCACTCTTCGGTATTCGAGAACTCTGGATCAACATCAAATACGACACCGCGGAAGGGATGCTTCCGGTGACGGACGACCTGCCCAAGATTGTATTTTGCGCGTGTTCTCATCATGGTCTTATAGCCCCCGTTCTATCTAAATAGCGCGTGAGCCGGGGAAAAGTCCAACTCTTGAGACTAATTTTCAGGGAAACAGACTGTGGAGGCCGCTTTGACAGTGGCAAAGACACTCCATTTTCAGGTTCCGCTTCTTGCCTGCTTGGGAAAGAGTGACGGCAAGCGCCCGCCCCCCTTCGAATGGAGCAAGTGAATTTGCGGGAGAGGTACGTTTCGGTACGAGGTTTTCCCGCAACTGCCGCGGCTGTCGTTTCCGGAAATGTGATTTCCTCGCCTACGACAATCCGCTAAACTTGCCGCAAAACAAACCCAAAACAAAAAATGGGCAGAGGCAATGAGCAGACTCATCAGCGCCCTCGTTCTCCTCATGGCGGTTGCGTCTTGCGGAGGCGGGCACAAAGCGCCGCCGCGCAATTTGGATAATGCATGCAGCATCATCCAGCAGCGCCCTGAATACTTGAAAGCCTTCCGGGCAACCCAGCGCCGTTGGGGTGTTCCTGTGCATGTGCAAATGGCAACCATCTATCATGAAAGCCGGTTCCGCGGCGATGCCAGGACACCGCATCAGTACTTGCTGGGGGTGATCCCGGTCGGGCGTCAATCCAGCGCGTATGGCTACAGCCAAGCCCTGGACGGGACCTGGGACGATTACCGTAGCGACACCGGGCGGCGGCGTGCAAAACGCGACCGGATTGGTGACGCCACGGACTTCATGGGCTGGTACATGCGCAAGAGCCTCGAGAAGAACGGCATCCCTCTTTATGATGCGCGGAACCAGTACCTGGCCTACCACGAAGGCCACAGCGGCTATGCCCGCGGCAGTTACCGCTCCAAGGCCTGGCTCATGCGCGTTGCCGGTCAGGTCGAAACGCGGGCCCAGACATACCAGGCGCAACTGGCCACCTGCCGCAAGTTCCGTTGAAACACAGAACGCAGGCTCTCACGGCCGCTTAAAAAGCTTCCTTTGGCCAACTCTCAACCATTGGAACAAGCAGCGCGCAATGCGCGCTGCGTTTCCGTGTTCATTTCGCCGTTGGAGCAGCGGGAACACAGTTAGGCGCGTGCCGCTGCAACAGAGCCAGCGCAGCGGGCTTCTCTTGGCGGGCAGTCCTGGCTCAGCGAGAGCGGCCGGTGGTCACGAAAAGGCTTGAGGACAGCTTAACGCCGGTTTCCATCGCCCCCAGGATAACGGTCGTCTGACCTCCGGCGCCGTCGTGGATAACCCACTTGCGCAGTTCCACCGGACTGCCTGTGAACATCATTTCGATGCTGCCATAGTCCGGGTTTTCCGGGTCCTGCGCCCGAACAATCGTTGAAGTGCCATCAAAGCTGTGCCCAACCACCATGTTGGCTCGGCCCAGATCCACTCTGCGGTTCAAAATGATCGACAGCGGTGTCCTCTTCAGCGGATAAGTTTCAGGGGGCTGATTTGATTTCGGATCGTGGATCACCACAGCGCCGCCGCCGGCCACAACGGTGCCGCCACCTTTGCCGTCATATTCAAACCGCATTCGCCCGGGCCGGTGCATATACAGCTTGCCTGTAGACAGGCTTCCATCGTCATTGATTTGGGTGAAGGGTGACGATGCCGTGGAAATTCCGTTCAGGTAACGGGAAATCTCGTTGAGGCTCAGTTTCTCCGCCGCCCAGGAGGCCGGGGCAATGAGGGTCAGCGCAAGCGCAAGTGCAATCCTTTTCATGGGGTCAACATATGCTCGCTGCTGCAGAAGTGAAGATGCCGGCGCCTTCACAGCACCGGCATCGGCAGAAATTTGTCAGCTTACTGTTCAGGAACCAGAATTTCCCGCTTACCTACATGGTTGGCGGCAGAAACGACACCCTCATCCTCCATCTGTTCCACCAGGCGCGCTGCCTTGTTGTAGCCGATCGCCAGCTTGCGCTGGATGTAGGAGGTGGAGCATTTGCGATCCTTGACTACGATCGCAACAGCCGTGTCATAGAGTGCGTCCTCGGTGTCGGTATTGCCGCCGGTGTTCAGCCCCAGCACCGCGTCGATATTGTCAGCCTTGTCCTCATCCGGACCATCCAGCACACTGCCTACATAATCCGGCGGACCGAATTGCTTCAGGTGGTTTACCACCTCCTCGACCTCTTCATCTGAGCAGAACGGACCGTGGCAGCGGGTGATCTTGGCGCCGCCCGCCATATAAAGCATATCGCCCATGCCCAGGAGCTGCTCAGCGCCCATCTCGCCCAGGATGGTGCGGCTGTCGACCTTGGAGGTCACCTGGAAGGAAATCCGGGTCGGGAAGTTGGCCTTAATCGTGCCGGTAATCACATCGACCGAGGGGCGCTGGGTTGCCATGATCAGGTGAATGCCCGAGGCTCGCGCCATCTGCGCCAAACGCTGGATGCAGGCCTCGATCTCCTTGCCCGCGACCATCATCAGGTCGGCCATCTCGTCGACGATCACCACGATGTAAGGCAGCGCCTTGGGTTCAAACTCTTCGGTCTCAAACACTGGTTCGCCGGTGTCATCGTCAAACCCGGTCTGTACCGTCCGCGAGAACATCTCACCCTTGGACAAAGCGTCCTTCACGCGGCCGTTGTAGCCTGCAATGTTGCGCACGCCCATCTTGGACATTTTGCGGTAGCGGTCCTCCATCTCGCCGACCACCCACTTGAGGGCAACAACCGCCTTCTTCGGGTCGGTTACAACGGGCGAAAGCAGATGCGGGATACCATCATAGACGGAAAGTTCCAGCATCTTGGGGTCGATCATGATCAGGCGGCATTCATCGGGTGTCAGCTTGTAAAGCAGCGACAGGATCATGGTGTTGATCGCCACCGACTTACCGGAGCCGGTGGTGCCCGCGATCAGCAGGTGAGGCATCTTGGCGAGGTTCGCGACCATGGCGTCGCCGCCGATGTCCTTGCCCAGTGCCAACGGCAGCGCGTGGTTGCCATCCCCGAAGTCACGGGAAGACAGGATTTCGCGCAGAACCACCTTCTCGCGCTTCTCGTTCGGCAGTTCGATGCCGATCACGGTGCGGCCAGGCACAGTCGAAACCCGCGCCGACAGCGCAGACATGGACCGCGCGATGTCATCTGCAAGTCCGATCACTCGAGAGGCTTTGAGACCCGGCGCGGGCTCAAGCTCGTACATGGTGACAACAGGGCCGGGACGAACTGAGACGATTTCGCCCTTCACACCATAGTCATCCAGCACTGTTTCCAGCATCCGGGCATTTTCTTCCAGCGCTTCATCGCTCAGATGATGGCGTTCGATGCTGACCGGGTTGGTCAGCAGGTTCAGCGGCGGCAGTTCGAAATCACTGCTGCTGTCGTCAAACGCAAGGTTGGGCTGGGCTTCTGCCTTGGCGCGCGCTGAGGGTTGAACCGGCTTGCGTGCCGGTTTCTCAACCACCGCCTTACGCGGTTCAGCAACCGGCAGATCAACGGTCAGCATCGGCCCCGGTGCTTTTGGCTTTGGGAGCGTGTCCTGGAGCGGAGCCGTTGCTTCAGGAAGGGTCTCCGCCGGCACATGGTCCGGAGTCAGCATCCCAGGCACGCTGTTAAAGCCGCCGCTGGCATCTTCCTGCTGTTCGGTAGTTTCAGGCGCCTGCGGTACATAAACTTCTTCTTCTGCCGCCTGCCAAGACAGCGGCGGCTCTTCAGTCATTGGCGGCGCAGCCATTTGTGCTGCGGTCAGAGGCGGCTCTGCAGGAAGTCCCCCCTGTGCGGCTGCGGGATTGAAAATCAGAGGTGCCGGCCGTTGTCCGCGGCCCTTTGTCAGCGGCAGGTTTGGATCCAATTCCGGCGGGGTATCAGCCGCACGGCGAATCCTTACCGCGTTGGCAATTTTCCTGGAGATCCGGTCTTCGCCATCAGCCCCATCGTCATACTCCTCTTCACCGGAATATTGCAGATCGGCCGCGTAAGCTTCTTCAGGTGCCGGCGAAACAGGAGCAGCCCGGCGGATCAGCCCCGGAACACGCGACAACAGCCCACCCTTGGAGGGCGCCTCGGGCTCCTCCTCAAGGCTGTCAGCCGCATAGGTATCTTCTGCATAGTCCTCGAACATCTCGGGATCGTCGCCGGCGCCTGCGTAGGCCTCCGCTCCGTCGTCATGAATACGTTCGGCCCGTTCCTTGCGGTAGGTCATTGCGGCCTGCAGCCCGCTGGAGGCACCGCGGCCAAGCAGGGCCGCGACAGCACCGTACCCAAGAATCAGACCGATCATCACTTTGTGCAGGCCCTTTTTCACCTCAGGCCAGGTGAATCCCAGCACCACGCAGCCAAGTGCCAGCATACCTGCAGCACTCAGCAGCGACATGATCTTAACCATAAAGTGCAGGCCGACCGGCAGCAGGGCCAGCAACGCGCCTAGGAATGTGTAGCCAACCATGCCGCCAAGGCCAAAATCATAGTTCTGCTGCCAACTGGTGCTGGCGTTCAGAGTTTCCATGTGCAGGGCCACCACCAGCAGCCACGGCACTGACAACAGCAGAGGCCAGATCACCCGGTCCTCACCCCGGTGCAGAACAAACCGCAAGCCCCAGGCCGACAGAAACAGCGGCATTGCCCAGCTGGCCTTGCCGAACAGGGTGATCAGGATAAAGGAGACAGATGCGCCCGGGCGGCCCAGCCAGTTCTGTACCGGAGCGTCGGTGGACACCGTCCAATTCGGGTCTTCGGGCGTGTAAGAGCCGAGCATGGCCGCAACCATCAACCCCGCCAGGATCAGGGCAATCCCGATCAGTTCCTTGCCGCGCTTTTCAATGGCCGCCTGCATATTGCTGTCGAGCAGCGGATCGCGGCTGCGGGTTTGAAATGCCATGCCTACCTCAGTTCCGTTTCATTCGCCCCTGCCCCGCTGTTCACCGATGGGTCAAAGGCCTGTCCGTTCTTAGTTTTGGCTGAGCGGCCCCCAGCCGAGGGCCGCTCAGCAGAATTCAGTAAAGACAGCCGCGCAACGTCCTAAGCGCTTTGCGGGTGTCTTCGGCGGGGGCGACCAGCGCCACCCGGATGTAAGTTTCGCCCGGGTTCTGGCCGGTCGCGCCCTGCGCCAGATAGGCGCCGGGCAGCACCCGCACCCCGGTTTCCTTCCACAGCTTCAGCGCAGCCTGCTCGCCGTCTTCCACCGGAAGCCACAGGAAGAAGCCCGCCTCGGGCGCCATGTAGCCGTTGAGGCCGTCAAAGACCTCATCGGCAATCTTGTACTTCTCCTGATAAAGCACGCGGTTCTCTGCCACATGGGCCTCATCCGCCCAAACCCGGGCGGCGGCGGCCTGCAAGGGACCCGGCAACGGCGCACCGGAATAGGCACGCAACTGTTTAACCCGCTTGATGGTTTCCGGCCCGCCGGCAATCAGCCCCGATCGCAGACCCGGCAGATTCGAACGTTTCGAAAGCGAGTTGAACAGCACCACACGTTCGGGATCGGCGCCCAGTTCCCGCGCAACGGTCAGCGCACCCACGGGTGGGTCATCGCGATAGATCTCGGAGTAGCATTCATCCGCGAAGATGCGGAAGTCGTATTTCTCGGCCAGCTGGATCAGCCGGGTCCAATAGGCGCGCGAGGCCACGGCGCCCTGCGGGTTGGCGGGCGAACAGATGTAGGCGACCGCCGTGCGGTTCAGAACATCCTCCGGCAGGTCTTCATAGTCCGGCAGATGGCCGGTCGCTGCTGTTGCCGGGACAAACACAGGCTCTGCCCCGACAGAAATCGTCGCCACCATATAGACCTGATAGAAGGGGTTCGGGATCAGCACCACTGGCTTTTGCCCGTTCCTCTGCTCCGGGCACAGCGCCATGGCGGCATTGTAGAGCCCCTCGCGGGTGCCGTTCAGCGCCATTACTTGAGTCTCGGGGTCCTTGATCACACCATAGCGGCGGTGGATCCAGTCCGAAATCGCACCGCGCAGCTCCGGCGTGCCGTCATTGTTGGGGTACTGGTTAAATCCGGCGGCATTTTTTGCAATGACATCCGTAACCCATGCCGGAAAGGCATGTTTCGGCTCGCCAATGGTCATATGCACCACATCCCCGCCGGGGGTGTGGTGGTCCAACAGCGCTCTCAGGCGCGGAAACGCATAGGCTGGCAGGTTCGAAAACCGCTCAGGAAAATCCATATCTTATGCCTCGGTCACGGGATCATTGGCGCCCCGTTTGCGCCTAAGGTTACAGGGGGCGGGCGGACGCGTCCACCCGGTGATGCGGCCGATGGGCCGAATGTGGCTTTCAGGCCAAGGCAACCTTGATCGCTGCACCGGTGCGCAGCAGGGCTTCCTCGCAGTCCGGCTGCCCCAGCACCTGCAGGCCGCAGCTGGACGTGCCGGTGGGCAGCGACAGGCCGCACAGCCCCATCAGGTTGCCGATCCGGGTGTTACGCAGCGCCATCAGGTTGGATTGGATGTAATAGTCGTGGTCGCTCTGCAGCCGGTCCAGGTTGGGCGGCAGGATCGGCGATACAGGGCTGAGCACCGCTTCATATCCGGCCACCGCCTGATCCCAGGCCATGCGGCACTGCTCCAGCTTGGCCCAGGCAGCGACATAATCCGAACCACTGAACTGCGCACCGGACCGAAAGCGTTCCAGAATTTCCGGGAACATCAGCTGCGGAGACGCTTCGATCACGTCCTTCCACAATCCATAGGCCTCAGTGGTGTAGAGAATCGGGCTGAGGCCCATCGCCTCGTCCAGCGCAGGCACCTCAAGCGGCACGATCTCTGCCCCCGCGCATTTCAGCCTTTCCAGAGCTTCGATGTGGGCGGCGGCAACTTTAGGATCGAGATCGTCCTGCGCCACGTTCTGCAAATCAGCAAACCGTCGGCCTTTCAGTGAGCCTGGGTTGCGCAGGTCAGGCCCCCCGGTCCCTTCCAGCACGCCCAGCAGCAGCCCGGCATCTTCGACTGACCGAGCCAGCGGGCCGACGGTGTCAAACTTCAGGCACAGCGGCACGACACCCTCCAGCGTGATCCGGCCGGAAGTTGTCTTGAGCCCCACAAGATCGTTCCAGGCAGAGGGGATTCGCACCGAACCGCCCGTATCAGAGCCAATGCCGCCCGCGGCAAGCCCATATGCCACCGAGGCAGCCGCACCGGAAGATGACCCGCCGGGCGCGGCCTTCTGGTCGTTCACGCAGGGCGGTGTTTCCTTGACCGGGTTAAAGCCAAGGCCGGAGAACGCCAGCTCGCTCATGTGGGTTTTGCCGAGGCAGACCGTGCCCATGAGCGTTGCATTGGACAGCACGGCCGCATCCTGATCCGGCACTCGCCCCTTAAGCAGATCCGAACCGGATTCGGTTGCAGTGCCTGCGCTGTCGAACAGGTCCTTCCAGCTGATCGGCACCCCGTCCAGCAGCGAGCGGCGCAAACCCAGACCGGCGCGTTCCTCAGCAGCCTCTGCCTCGGCTAGGGCACGTTCATGCGTGACTTGGGTGTAGATCCGGTCATTCAGCGGATGGGCGTCTATTGCATCCAGATAGCAGCGGGTCAGCGCCACTGGGCTGATTTCACCTGCCTCAATCCCCCGCCCCAGATCGGCAGCCGTCATTGTCAGCCAGTCATGCATGCACCCTCTCCCCGCAAACCGTTGCCGGTGACGGTAGCTGCAGCAGGACGCAGGTACAATCCCACGCTTCCGGCATGGACAATCCTGCCAGCAGGCGCATATTGCGGGGCATGAAAAATGCGTCCGATATCCTGATCGTGGGCGGCGGGCTGAATGGTCCGGCGCTGGCCCTGGCCTTGGCCCAGACCGGTCACAGCGTTACTGTTGTCGACTCGCTGACCCCAGACAAATTCGCCGATGAAGGATTTGACGGCCGCGGCTATGCGCTGGCGCTGGCCTCGCAGCGGCTGTTGCAGCAGACCGGCGTCTGGCAGCATGTAGGCGACAACGCGCAACCCATGCTGGAGATCAAAGTGACGGATGGCCATGCGGGCCACGGGCCGTCGCCGTTCTTCATCCACTTCGACCACGCGGAGCTGGAAGAAGGCCCGATGGGATACATGGTCGAGGACCGCTTCCTGCGCCGCGCGTTCCTGCAGGCGATGGAGGATGCGCCCGGGATTACACTGGCGTCCGGACGCACCGTGGTCGCGCAGGTGCCGGATCAAACCGGTGTCACAGTCACGCTGGATGACGGCGGAGAACTGCGCGGCCAGGTCCTGGTCGGCTCTGACGGGCGCCGCAGCGGCACCGCTCAGCGCGCGGGAATCAAGCGCACGGGCTGGGATTACGGCCAGACCGCGCTGGTCTGCGCTATCGACCACGAAAAGCCGCACCATGGCATTGCCCATCAATTCTTCATGCCGCCCGGGCCATTGGCGATCCTGCCGCTGCCAGGCAACCGGTCATCAATTGTGTGGAGCGAGCGGACCGAAACCGCCAAGGCAATCCACGCCCTGGATGACGCGGATTATATCCAGGCGCTGCGGCCCCGGTTCGGCGATTTCCTGGGGGAGATTTCCCTGGCGGGCAAACGCTTCACCTACCCGTTGAACCTGACCATCGCCAACAGTTTCATCGGCGACCGCCTAGCGCTGATCGGCGATGCCGCGCACGGCATGCATCCTATTGCCGGTCAGGGCCTGAACGCGGGTCTGCGCGATGTTGGCGCATTGGCAGAAGTGATCACCGAGGCGACACGGCGCGGCGAAGATATCGGCTCCTCCTTGGTGATGGAGCGCTATCAGCAATGGCGCCGGTTCGACACCGCCTCGCTTGCGGCCGCAACTGACGTTTTCAACCGGCTGTTTTCCAACGACAACCCGCTGCTTCGGCTGGGCCGGGACATCGGCATGGGGCTTGCGGGGGCCGTCCCCGGCCTGCGCCGCGGTTTCGTGCGCGAGGCGGCAGGCCTGACCGGCGATTTACCGCGGCTGCTGAAAGGGCAGGCGATTTAAGCGGAATTAGTGCCGCCGGCCGGATCAATCCAGCTCGCGCGCCTCATCCACCAGCATCACCGGAATACCGTTGCGGATCGGGAAGGCCAGGCTGGCTGCGCGCGAAACCAGCTCCTGCGCCTGGGCGTCGTATTCCAGCACTGTCTGGGTCAGCGGACAGACCAGTGCTTCCAGCATCCGCCGGTCAAAGGCTGGCGCCTGTGTTTCGGTCATTGCAGGGTTTCCTCCTGAGAGCCGCCGCGCAGGGCAAACTCGATCAAAGTGACAAGCGTTTCCCGCCTTGTGGCAAGGCATGGCGCCTCAAGCAAGGCCTGTTTGTCCTCGGTATCGAACTCGAGCAGCATCGCCAGAGAATTGATCAGCAATTCGTCATCCGCATCCTTCAGCGCTTCCCAGTCGGTAGACAGATTCCGGGCGGAAAAGAAACGGTCAAGAAGATCCAAGAAGGAAGTGCGGTCAAGGGTTTCATCCGCCTCGCAGCGCCCCAGGTCCCTGTCGAACCCCGTCCAGCTTACATCGCAGCGCCGGTAAGGCGTGAATCCGTTTGTCTCACGGGTAATCCTGAACCGGGAAACCCCCGACAGCGTGACAAGGTACCGTCCGTCTTCTGTTTCAGAGAACTGTGTCACCCGGCCGGCACAGCCGATGCTGTGAAGCTCTTCTCCGTTACCGTGCGGGGGAGGACAGGGTTGAACCATGCCAATCAGCCTTTGCCGTGTTTTCAACGTATCTTCAAGCATTTGCAGGTATCTCGGTTCGAAGATATGCAATGGCAAACGCGACCGGGGCAGCAGAAGCGCCCCGGGCAAGGGAAACACGGCGATCGTGTCCGGCAAATCGGCAGGCTGGATCATGGGAGAGAGTGTAGTGCTGCCCCGGTCTTAGGCAAATATCATTGAGCTCAGTTTGCGGCGCCCGTTCAGCACCACCGGGTCATTCGGCTTCAGTGCGTCGAAGATTGTGAACAGCTGCGTCTTGGCAGCACCATCGTTCCACTCGCTGTCACGGCGGAACAGTTCCAGCAGCTCTGCAACCGCCGCCTCTGCATCCCCTGCTGCATGCAGCGCCTGCGCCAGATCGAACCGGGCCTGATGGTCCTCCGGGCTGGCGTCCACCGCGGCACGCAGTTCAGCCACCGGACCGGCATTTTCCGCCTGCCGCGCTAGCGCGATTTGCGCGTGAACCGCCTCGATCTCAGCCGCATTGGAAATCTCCGCAGGCGCGCCGTTCAGAACCGCTTCGGCCTGATCCAGTTCACCCAAAGCGATATGGGCGCGTGCCAAACCGCCATAGGCGGCAGCATTCTTGTCGTCTTCGCCCAGGATCGCCGCGAAGGTCTGGGCCGCATCTGCGACAGCACCTTCGGCCAGCATCTGCTCTGCCGCTTCCAGCGCCTCCCCGAGGCCGCCATCGGCAGTGCCGCCTGCGGCCTCAATCACCTTCTTCACAAAGGCATCGATTTCGGATGCAGGCAGCGCACCCTGGAACATGTCGACAGGTCGCCCCTGGACAAACGCCACAACCGTCGGAATCGACTGCAGCGGCAGGCCTTGCTGTGCCAGAGCCTGTGCCAGGCGCTGATTCTCATCCACATTGATCTTGGCCATGGTGGCCGCGCCCTTAGCTCTCGTGACAGCTGTTTCCAGCATCGGTCCCAGAGTCTTGCACGGGCCGCACCAAGGCGCCCAGAAATCCACAATCACCGGCGCCTGCATGGATGCTTCCACCACATCCTGCATGAAGGTGGCTTCGGTCACGTCTTTGATCAAATCGTCCGCCGGTGCGGTGCTACCAAGAATTTCGCTCATCAGATTGTTCTCCGCTAGGAACTTGCCCCCTATATGGAATCCTGTGCGCCAGAAACCAAGAGAGGAGTTGGCCATTGGCCCGTCACTGGTTCGATCTGTTTGCCTTATCAGAGCGTCTGATGAGGATGGATGACGCCGCCTGGGCACGGCATGCAAACCCGTGGAGCGTCTACAGCCGCATGTCGGTGCTGCCACTGATGACCCTGGCCATCTGGTCCCGGATCTGGCTGGGTTGGGTTGCCCTGCTGCCGGTTCTGCTGGTGCTGTTGTGGACTTGGTTGAACCCGCGCGCTTTTTCGCGGCCTGCCGGCACCGATAACTGGGCCTCCCGCGGCACCTTTGGCGAGCGGGTGTTTCTGAACCGGGTGCAGGTTCCTGTTCCACAGCATCATGTAAAGTGGGCAATGGGCCTCGCCTGGGTGTCGGGCATCGGTGTGCTTCCCTGGGTTTTTGGCCTTTGGACTTTGAACCCCGGCATCACCTTGGCTGGGCTGACCCTGATGATTGGTGGCAAGTTGTGGTTCGTCGACCGGATGGTCTGGCTCTATCAGGACATGCAGGAAAAACATCCGGACTATGCCCGCTGGCTGCTCTGAATAGAAACTCTCCCGCCTCAGCTGCAAGCCTAGCTGCACCATAACCTCGCGGCGAACCTCCTCTGCTCAGCAGCTCAGTAGCACGCCGAACAGAAAAGAAACATCCCACGGATATTTGAGATCAGGCGGGAGAGCTCCGTCCCTTAAAGATCGAAGGTAGCGAACACCGGCGCATGATCGCTTGGCTTCTCCCAGCCGCGCGCATCGCGGAGTATTCGGCTGGAATGCGCCGCTTGGCTGATATCCGGCGTCGCCCATACGTGATCCAGACGGCGCCCCTTATCGGCGGCATCCCAGTCTTTGGCCCGGTAGCTCCACCAACTGTATAGGCGGCCTTCGGGGATGTCGTTGCGGGTCACGTCCAGCCACCCGCCGGCGTCCATCACATCGGCAAAATGCTCTACTTCAACCGGCGTGTGGCTGACGACTTTCAGCAGCTTCTTGTGATCCCAGACATCATCCTCGCGCGGGGCAATATTGAGATCGCCAACCAGAATCGACTTCTCCGGCTTCTCTGCGTGAAACCAGTCGCGCATGCCTGTCAGATAATCCAGTTTCTGGCCGAACTTCTCATTCTGCTCCCGGTCCGGCACATCGCCGCCCGCCGGCACATAGAAGTTTTGGATCACAACCCCGTTTTCCAGCCGCCCCGCAACATGCCGGGCATGGCCCAAGCCTGCAAAATCCTTGTCGCCAATGTCCTCAATTGGCAGGCGCGACAGGATCGCGACCCCGTTGTAACCTTTTTGCCCGCGGGCAATCATGTGCGTGTATCCCAGAGCCGCGAAGCCTTCCAACGGGATTTTGTCCACGGGACTCTTGCATTCCTGCAAACACAGCACATCCGGCCCTTCCTCCTGCAAGAGCTTCTGCACAATCGGCTCGCGCAGGCGGACAGAGTTGATGTTCCAAGTGGCAAGAGTAAATGGCATTTCGCGCCTCGTGATGTCATGCGGGTTTGGCGGCGATACTGCCTGTGCGTGCCTGGAAGTGCCAGAGACGTTTTCACGACCCGCCAAAATACCGGAACAAAAAAGGCCGGGCCCAAAGCCCGGCCAAGTCCAACAGGGAGGTGCATATCATGACCCGGATATGCGCGGGTGTAAGGCCATTCTAAAGATGTCCCTCAGGCTGCTCTTTGATCTGGCTCAACGCCAGCAGTATCAGGCGACCAGGCGGTATCCCCCGGACTCAGTTACCAGCAAGCGCGCATTCGAAGGATCGGGTTCGATCTTCTGCCGCAGGCGGTAGATGTGGGTTTCCAGTGTGTGGGTGGTCACACCTGCGTTGTATCCCCAGACCTCATGCAGCAGCACATCACGCGGCACAACACCATCGCTGGAGCGGTACAGGAACTTGAGAATATTGGTTTCCTTCTCCGTCAGCCGTATCTTGCGCTCATCTTCGGTGATCAGAAGTTTCATCGACGGTTTGAATGTATATGGCCCAAGCGCAAAGACGGCATCTTCCGACTGCTCGTGCTGGCGCAGTTGCGCCCGGATACGGGCCAGCAGCACAGGAAACTTGAAGGGCTTGGAAACATAGTCGTTTGCGCCCGCATCCAGTCCCAGGATCGTATCTGCATCTGTGTCGTGGCCGGTCAGCATCAGAATCGGTGACTTCACCCCTTGTTTCCGCATCAGGCGGCACAATTCGCGGCCATCGGTATCAGGCAGGCCGACATCCAGAATGATCAGATCGTACAAAGCCTCCTTGGCGCGCTCCATAGCGCTTTGACCATTCTCAGCTTCGAACACGTCAAAGTCTTCAGTCATCACCAGTTGCTCGCTCAAGGCCTCTCGCAGGTCCTCGTCGTCATCAACCAGCAGAATTTTCTTCAGTTGCGCCATCGGCTCGCCCTCCTGTTCTCCTGACCACACATGCGCATCCCTTGCACCCGCGGCAAGATTTGCTGCAAAACTCTCACGCCGACGTGTCCATGGCATGGAAATTGTTTCACATCCGTTGCATTTAGGCGTAAAGACAGCGAGCTTTGTTACAAAATAACATCGGAAACCCCGCATGAGCCTGATGCCCACAATGATCGAACTGTTGGCCCGTGCCCGGGTCGATCTGCGCATGGGACTGCCGGTTGTCTTGACCAACGGAAGCGAGGCCGCACTGGCGATTGCCGTGGAAGCTCTTACCGACGCACGCCTTTCGGACTTACGGTCCCTGGGGCCATTGTCCCTGGCTCTGACCGCGCGTCGCGCGAAAACGCTAAAGGCGCGGGTTTATGACGAAGATACTGCGCGTGTGGAAGTGCCAGCATCCGAAGGGCGCAAATGGATCCAGGCGCTTGCAGACCCGTCGGGTGATCTGGATACACCGATGAAAGGCCCGCTTTCCAGCGTGCGTGGCGGCAGTGCCGATCTGCACAGGCTCGCAATTGCCTTAGCAAAATCCGCCCGCATGCTGCCGGCTGCCGTTCTTGTGCCTTTGAACGGTTCCTCGGCATTTGCGGCAAGCCACGGTCTGACGCTCATTTCACGCAGTGCGGCGGAACCACTGCTGAGCGAAAGCTCCCCGCTGCATCCGGTGGCAGCTGCCCGCCTGCCAATGACGGCTGCCGAGGCTGGGCGGCTCCATATCTACCGTCCCGAAGATGGTGCGGAAGAGCACTATGCGGTGGAAATCGGCCGGCCTGACCGCAGCAAACCAGTCCTTGCCAGACTGCATTCGGCGTGTTTCACCGGTGATGTTCTGGGTTCTTTGAAATGCGACTGCGGACCGCAATTGCACGGTGCTTTGGCACAAATGGGAACAGAAGGCGCAGGTGTGCTTCTGTACCTCAATCAAGAAGGCCGCGGCATTGGCCTTGCCAACAAGATGCGGGCCTACTCACTGCAAGACCAGGGCTTTGACACAGTAGAAGCCAACCACCGGCTCGGCTTTGAAGATGATGAACGGGATTTCCGGCTTGGCGCTGCCATCCTGAAGAAAATGGGCTTCTCACAGGTGCGGCTGCTGACCAACAACCCGAACAAGATCGCAATGATGGAAAAAACGGGCATTCAAGTGACTGAACGGGTGCCACTGAAAGTGGGGGAAAACGCCCATAACCAGCATTATTTGGCCACCAAGGCCCGCAAGTCCGGGCATATGCTGTAGTGACGCCTGCTGATTTGGTCCTGACCCCGGCAGGCGTCCGTTTTATGGGACGGATGCTGCCCTGCACAATCGGCAGAGGCGGGCTGTCAGGTAACAAGCGTGAAGGCGATGGTGCGACGCCGGTGGGAACGCACAGAATAGCAGGGATGTTTTTCAGGCCGGACCGCATGCCCCGGCCGGCTCCTTGGGCGGTCCCGATTGGCCCCCGAGACCTATGGTCAGATGATTCCGCAGATGCCTTCTATAACCTTCAGGTGCGGGCACCCTATGGTTTCAGCCATGAAAACCTGCGCCGCGCAGACCCGCTGTACGATCTGGTTCTGATCACCGACTGGAACTGGCCAGATGCCATTCCCGGCAAGGGATCAGCCATTTTCATCCATCAGTGGCGCCGCCCCGGTTACCCCACAGAAGGGTGTATCGCTTTTTCCAGAACGGACCTTCACTGGCTCGCTGCCAGGGTGCAAATCGGCACAAAGATCATTGTTCCTGATTTGGCTGGCGCCTGAGCTTTTCAAAAGAATTCGCTTCAGTACGTGCGTTCGCCGAAAATTGCTGATCCGACCCTTACGTGCGTCGCACCAAGGGCAATCGCTGTCTCGAAATCTCCGCTCATCCCCATGGACAGGCCTTGCAAGTCATTCCGCTCTGCGATCTTGGCAAGCAGCGCGAAATGCAAACCTGGCTCCTCAACCACTGGCGGGATGCACATCAGGCCCTTCACCGGCAGATCCAGCTTGCGGCACTCGGCAACAAAGGTATCCGCATCGGCTGGCATCACGCCTGCTTTCTGCTCCTCTTCGCCAGTGTTCACCTGGATAAACAGGTCCGGGCATTTCCCCAGCTCCTGCGCCAAGCGCGCAATTGTATTGGCCAGTTTGGGACGGTCCACCGAATGGATGCTGTCAAACAGCTCCATCGCCTGGCGGGCCTTGTTGGTTTGCAAGGGGCCGATCAGGTGCAGATCAATCCCGTCGAATTGCTCAGCGAAATCCGGCCATTTGCCGGCTGCCTCCTGCACCTTGTTCTCGCCAAAGCAGCGGTGGCCCTGCTGCAGCACCGCTTCCACCCGCTCATTCGGCTGCACCTTAGACACCGCAATCAGCTGCACGCTGCCTGGCGCGCGGCCAACCTTGGCTTCAGCCTTGGCAATTCTGGATTTGATCTCTGCAAGCGGCATGGGTCCGGCCTCATCACTGTTTGGCCGCAAAGAACACTGTTTGCCGGGAAATGTTAAGGGGCAAAAGAAAGGGCGGGTCCCGAAGGAACCCGCCCCGAAATTCACGCTAGGCGTGCTTCAGCTTAGAAGCTGAAGTGCAGACCTGCCTGCAGGGAGTTGTCGTTGGTGTCGGCTGCGGTGTTCACGTAGCCAGCAACGAAGGTCACGCCGCCGCCCAGGTCATACTCGTAGTTGATGCCGAAGGAGGTGCCGTCGGTGCGGTCCATGCCAGTAACAACGTCGGTTTCGATGTCGGTGGAGTTCACCCACGCAACGATGTTCGAGGCTGCGCCGATTTCGGCTTCACCTGCCAGGGTCACAGAGTCAGCAGTTTCGGTGGTGCCGTAGGACAGGGTTGCACCGAACTGACCGAAGTCGCCGCCGATTGCAAAGAAGCCCATGCCGTCGCCGGAGCTCTCAGTGCTGCCGTCGGTCTTGGTTACAACTGCACCGTTGTCTTCGGACTGGTATGCACCGGTCACGAAGTAGTCACCGAAGGAGTAGCTCACCATCACAGCAGTACGCTGCAGGCCGTCTGCGGAACCCAGGGTGGTGCCACCGTTGGACTGAGAGTAGGAGATGTGGCCGGAGAAGCCGCCTGCAGAGTAGAGTGCTTCAACACCGTTGCGGCCAGCGCCTGCGGAGGTGAAGGTGTCCCAGTTGAAGTTGTTGCCGATGGCCAGGGAGTTGAAGCCCATGCCGTCGATGCCGGTGCCAACAGAGGTGGTGTTCAGGTACAGGCCCGGTGCGGAGTCGATCGCGCCCCAGATGTTGCCAACGTTCACACGCAGGCCGCCGTATGCGACGTGGAACTGCGGTGCGGACCATGCAGCCACACCCGGGGTGCCGTCACGGCTTTCGGCCTGGGCACGGATACGGCCACCAACGGTCACGCCACCATCAGTTTCGGTCGACGCGTCGAACTGCAGACGGAAACGGCTGGTGATGTTGGTGTCGGAACGGCCGGCAACTGCGTCGTTTGCTTCGTTCCAGTCCAGGCCAAAGCGGCCATAGCCGGACACTTTAACTTCTGCCGCGGCCATGCCTGCGGTGGCGATCAGCGCGGTGGTCGCGAAGAGAACCTTTTTCATAGTTTTTCCCTCGGTTTCTATTCCACTGCCCAAACCGGGGAATCCGGCGTGGGTATGCCAAGGGGTTTCGCTCTTTCGCCCCCGTTTTGGCAAGACTTGCGAAAGCCGGGCGAAACGATGCGGCTGTGGATGGTGCAGCTTTGCCACAGTCCACCCTGCCTGGGTGCCTGAATCAGCCCTGATCCGCACTTCAGGAAGCACCCAACATATGAAATCCTACGCAGGAGCAGAGTCATAGAGACCAAAGCCCTTGCTCCGCCGGCGCCGCTTGCGTTAGGTGTTCGCGCAGAAAAATGGCTCCGGGAGCGGTTATGAAATTCGGAAAGACCCTGCGGGTATCAGTGATCGGCGCGATCTGTCTCAGCCTGGCGGCGTGCGGCGGCAACAGAAGCGGCAAGGCGCCGGCAAGCACAGCCCGGACCACCAGCCACAAGGAAGAGATCCAAGGCGAAGCGACGAAATCCTCCGTCTTTGACTTCCTGAATGCCAAGCCAGACCAGACCGTTCAGGTAAACCGTTACCTGTGGACCGCCAGCCTGGATGTGCTGAGCTTCCTGCCGGTTCAGTCGGTTGACCCCTTCACCGGAGTGATCGTGACTGGTTACGGTACCCCGCCCGGCGGCGGACGTTCGTACCGCGCCACCATTCACATCAAGGATCCGGCGCTGGACGCACGCTCCCTGAATGTTGCATTGCAATCCAAAGGCGGCCCGGTCAGCGCCAGCACCACCCGCGCGGTCGAGGATGCCATTCTGTCCCGCGCGCGCCAGCTGCGCATCGCTGACGGAAAACTCTGACGCGCTGCCCTCTGGAAACACCAGCAAAACCCCATTATCAGAAGCGCCGGGCCACCAGCCCGGCGTTTTTATGCAAAGGACCGCTCTGATGCCGCGTTACTCCGCCACCGAAATCGAAGCAAAATGGCAGGACGCCTGGGAAAAGGCCGGGATCTTCCAGGCCAAGCGTACCGGCGGCAAGCCGAAGTACTATGTGCTGGAGATGTTCCCCTACCCGTCGGGCAAGCTGCACATGGGGCATGTGCGCAACTACACGATGGGTGACGTGATCGCGCGCTATAAGCTGTCTACTGGCCATAACGTGCTGCATCCGATGGGTTTTGACGCCTTTGGCATGCCGGCCGAGAACGCTGCAATGGCCTCGGGCGGGCACCCCAAGGACTGGACCTATTCGAACATCGATACCATGGTCGAGCAGATGAAGCCGCTGGGCCTGTCGCTGGACTGGAGCCGGATGTTTGCCACCTGCGACCCGGAATATTACGGCCAGCAGCAGGCGCTGTTCCTCGACTTCCTGGAGAAGGGCCTGGTCTACCGCAAGAACGCGGTGGTGAACTGGGACCCGATTGACATGACCGTGCTGGCCAATGAGCAGGTCGAGAACGGCCGCGGCTGGCGCTCTGGCGCGCTGGTGGAGCGGCGCGAGCTGACCCAGTGGTTCTTCAAGATCTCCGATTTCTCCGAAGAACTGCTGTCGGCGCTGGACGGCTTGGAAAACTGGCCCGCCAAGGTCCGCCTGATGCAGGAAAACTGGATCGGCAAGTCGCGCGGCCTGCAGTTCTCGTTTGAGCGCACCGATGGCGGTGAGCCGATTGAAGTCTACACCACCCGCCCCGACACACTGATGGGCGCATCTTTTGTCGGCATCTCGCCCGATCATCCCATCGCCAAGGCGCTGGAGACCGAATCGGACGAGGTTGCAGCCTTTGTCGCCGAGTGCCGCAAGGGCGGCACCACCGAGGAAGCCATCGAGACCGCCGAGAAGCTGGGCTATGACACCGGCATCCGCGTCAAGCATCCGCTGAACCCGGAGTGGGAACTGCCGGTCTGGATCGCCAACTTCATCCTGATGGATTACGGCACCGGCGCGATCTTCGCCTGCCCGGCGCATGACCAGCGCGATCTGGACTTCTGCCGCAAATATGATCTGCCTGTCATCGACACGTTCTTTGCGCTGGACAATGACACTCCGGTTGCAAACGAAGCCTTTGTGCCGGCAAAAACCGAAACGGTCCGCTGGGTCGACCATTTCGCCGGTCTGACCGAGGCAACCGGCGAGGAGGCCATCAACGCCACCGTTGACTACGCGGAAAAGGCAGGCTGGGGTCAGGGCGTCACCAAATACCGCCTGCGCGACTGGGGCCTGAGCCGCCAGCGCTACTGGGGGTGCCCGATTCCCGTGGTGCATTGTGAAGACTGCGGCGTGGTTCCCGAGAAGAAAGAGAATCTGCCGATCGCCCTGCCCTATGACGAAGACGGCAAGGCCATCGACTTCTCGGTGCCGGGCAACCCGCTGGACCGCCACCCCAGCTGGCGCAACTGCGCCTGCCCGTCCTGCGGCAAGCCGGCTTTGCGCGAAACCGACACCATGGACACCTTCGTCGATTCGTCCTGGTATTTCGCCCGTTTCACCGCACCGCGCGCAGAAACCCCGACCGACATGGCAGAGGCCGAATACTGGATGAACGTCGACCAGTACATCGGCGGTATCGAGCACGCGATTCTGCACTTGCTTTATTCCCGCTTCTTTGCCCGCGCGATGCAGATCTGCGGCCACCTGCCCCAGAAATCGGCCGAACCGTTTGATGCGCTGTTCACCCAAGGCATGGTGACCCATGCGATCTACAAGACCACCGGCAACAATCACCGCCCGGTCTACCACTATCCCGAGGAAGTGGAGCTGCGCGACGGCAAGGGCTTCCTGAAGGACGGCACGGAGGTGGAGATCATCCCCTCCGCTAAAATGTCCAAGTCCAAGAACAACGTAGTAGACCCTCTGCACATCATCTCGTCTTTCGGCGCGGACACGGCCCGCTGGTTCGTGCTGTCGGATTCGCCGCCTGAACGGGATGTGGAATGGACCGCCTCCGGTGCCGAGGCGGCCTATAAGCACCTGAACCGGGTTTGGAACCTGTGCGACCGGATCAGCGAAATGGATCGGAACGCAGAAGGTGAAGGAGACGAGGAGTTGCTGCGCGAGATGCATAAATGCATCCGCGACGTGACACTGGGCATCGATGCCTTCGGCTTCAACGCAGCAATTGCCAAGCTTTACGCCTTCACTGGCACACTCAGCAAATCCAAGGCCGGCTACAAGGCGCAGCGCGAAGCAGTGATGACTCTCGCCCAGCTGATGTCGCCAATGACCCCGCACTTGGCGGAAGACATCTGGAACCACCAGGGCGGCGAGGGCCTTTGCGCAATGGCACCTTGGCCGGTTGCGGACGAAACGATGCTGGTCGAGGCCACCGTGACTCTGCCGATCCAGATCAACGGCAAGCGCCGCGGCGAGATCGAGGTCGCCAAGGATCTGGACAAAGCAGAGGTTGAAAAACTCGCGCTGGCACACGAAGCTGTGCAGAAGGCGCTGAATGGCGGCGCTCCGAAAAAGGTAATTGTGGTGCCGGGCCGGATTGTGAATGTCGTTGCTTGATCGCAGAACCCTGCTGCTGGCCCTGCCCCTGGCGGCTGCGGCCTGCGGCTTTACACCCGTTTACGCTCCAGGCGGAACCGGGTCTGAGCTGCACGGCAGGATCGAAGTTCAAGACCCTGAGGAAATCAAGGGCGCCAGCGGAGCTGACGCCTATTTCCTCGTGCAGAACCTTGAGCAGCGCCTGGGCCGGGGCAGCAGCCCTGCATATGCGCTTGATCTGACGCTCAGCACCCGGGAAGAAGGTCAGGCAATTACCGCGGACAACGAAATTACCCGTTACTCTGTCGTCGGAACCGCAAGTTTTTCGCTAATCCGCTTGTCTGACGGTAAAGTTGCATCCAGTGGCACTGTGCGGAACTTCTCCGGCTACTCTGCTACCGGCACCACGATAGAAACGCTGGCAGGTGAACGGGATGCGCATGAACGGCTGATGGTGGTTCTGGCAGACCAGATCACGGCACAGATTTTGGCAACCGCGGATCTCTCCGCCGCTGCTGAATGAAGCTATCCCCGCGCGAAGCTGACGGCTATTTCGCCAAGCCCGATCCCGGCAAGACCGGCATCCTGATCTATGGCGCCGACGCGATGCGCGTTTCCTTGAAACGGCAGCAGGTGCTGGCCGCCCTGCTTGGCCCCGGCGCCGAGGAAGAAATGCGCCTGACCCGCCTGCCAGGCGGCGACCTGCGCAAGGATCCGGCACAGCTTTTGGATGCGGTCAAGGCGGTCGGGTTCTTTCCCGGTGTCCGGGCGGTTTTTGTCGAAGGTGCCAACGACACCGCCACTCCCGCCATTACCGCGGCTCTGGAGGAATGGCAGCCGGGTGATGCGCAGATCGTGGTCACGGCCGGCCAGCTGAAAGCGTCCTCCAAACTGCGCAAGGCGTTTGAAGGCCACGGCAACGCCTATGCGGTTGGCATTTACGACGACCCGCCCTCGCGTGCCGAGATCGAACGCATTCTGGGCGAGGCCGGCATCCGCGACGTGCCCGGCGACAGCATGTCGGCGCTGACCGATATCGCCAATGACATCGGCCCCGGCGACTTTTCCCGCATGATCGAGAAGCTGGCGCTATATAAACACGGCGACAGCAGCCCGCTGTCACTGGATGACATCGGCGCCGTCGCCCCGCAGTCGACCGAAGCCGCGCTGGATGACGTGCTCAACGTGGTCGCGGAGGGCCGCAGCCCCGAAATCGGCCCGCTGATCCGCCGCCTGCAGGCACAGGGCACCAACGCCGTGACCCTCTGCATCGGTGCCACCCGGCATTTCCGCACGCTCTACACCATCGCCTCCGCTCCCGGCGGCCCGGCCCAGGGCATCGGTCAGCTGCGCCCGCCGCTCTACGGCAAACGCCGCGACCGGATGTTGCGGCAGGCCCAGAACTGGGGGGCAAACCGGCTGGAAACTGCGCTGACGATCATCACCGACACCGACCTGGCGCTGCGTTCTGCCGGCCAGACCGCGCCGGCGCTGGCCCTGATGGAGCGGGCTTTGATCCGGCTTGCCATGCTCAGCCGCGCCCGCTGATCCCGAAACGCACCGTCCCGCTTGAACCGCCTTACAGCTCCGCCCATCATGGCACGGTAAGAACAGGAGAAAGACGATGTATACGGTCACCGGTATTCCGCTTACCCGCACCTTTCGGGTGCTGTGGGCGCTTGAAGAGCTTGAGCAGCCCTATGAGCTGAATCAGCATGGCCCCCGCAGTCCGGAAGTGCAGGCGCTGAATGTCTCTGGCAAGGTGCCGGTGCTGCAGGCGGAAGGTGAGGTCATCACCGATTCGACTGCTATTCTCACCTATCTGGCTGACAAGCACGGCGCGCTGACGGCCCCCGCGGGCACAATTGCGCGCGCCAAACAGGACGCGATGACCCATCTGCTGCTGGACGAGGTCGATGCCGTCCTTTGGGCCGCGGCCCGGCATAGCTTCATCCTGCCGGAGGAACAGCGGGTGCCAGAGGTGAAAGGCAGCCTGAAATGGGAGTTTGCCCATAACCTGTCGCGCCTTGAAAGCAAGATGGCAGGCCCCTTCCTGATGGGAGAGGAGTTCACCGTCGCCGATGTCATCTGCACCCATTGCCTGAACTGGGCACGCAGCGCAAAATTCCCGGTCGACGGTGAAAAGCTGCAAGACTACGGCAAGAGGATGCGGGAACGCCCGGCGTTTCAGCGAGTGGCCGAACTCGCCAAGTAATCCGCTGCAGCCCGTCCGGCCCACCGCCCGGTGGCCAGGCAGGCGGTCAGCAGATAACCGCCCGTCGGGGCTTCCCAATCCAGCATCTCCCCGGCGCAGAAGGTTCCGGGGATTTGTTTCAGCATCAGGTTGCCATCCACTGCATCGCGGCAGACGCCGCCGGCGGCCGAAATCGCCTCGTCCAACGGGCGCAAACCCGCGTGTTTCACCGGCAGCGCCTTGATCAGCCTTGCCAGGTCCACCGCCTCCTGCGGCAGCGGGCGCCCGAATTCCTGCAGCAGCGCCACGGATGCCGGTGACAGCTTCAAAGCCTTGCGCAAGTGATTGGAGAGACTCGCCTTGCCGCGCGGGCGCGACAGGCGGCGGGCAACTTCCGCAGCCTCCAGATCCGGAAGCAGATCCATATGCAGCACCGCCCCCTCCCGCACCACGGCACAGACGGAATAGATGCCGCCGCCCTCCAGCCCGCGCTGCGAAATCACCGCTTCACCGCGCGAAACCTGGCCGCCCGCCCGCAGCGCAATCCCTTTGAGCGGCTGGCCGAATTGCGGTGCCAAATGCTTGGACCACTCCACCAGCAGCCCGGCATTGGCAGGCTTGAATGGCGAGACTTCTACCGCTCGCTCCTGCAACAGCGGCCGCCACGCCCCGTCCGACCCCAGCCGCGCCCAGCTTGCGCCGCCAAGCGCCAGAACAACGGCACCTGCCTCAATCCGCACAGAACCGTCCGGCGTTTCAAATGTTAGAGCTGAGCCGTCCCAGCCTGCCCAGCGCCAGCGGGTGCGGATCTGCACGCCATAGCCGCCCAAACGGCCCAGCCAAGCCCGTAAAAGCGGCGACGCTTTCATTACCTTCGGGAAGATCCGGCCGGTGGAGCCAGTGAACAGCTCGCTCCCCAGTCCCTGCGCCCAGGTCTGCACTGCCTTCGCATCAAAGGCCCGGACCATCGGCGCCAGCCAGTCCGCCGCCTCGCCGTAGCGGGTGATCAGCTGTTCGAAAGGTTCGTCCTTGGTCAGGTTCAGGCCGGATTTTCCCGCCATCAGGAACTTGCGGGCAGCTGACGGCTTGGCCTCAGCCACCAGCACCTGGTGCCCGGCGCGGCCCAGTTCTTCGGCAGCCATCAGCCCTGCTGGCCCGGCTCCGATCACCACTGCGTCCCACGCCTCTGTCATGCCATCCCCTTGCCAGCCCTTGCCGCCGGCGTGTCTAGTGCCCGCACGAAACCAGCCGAGGCCTGTGCATGTCTGATCCGAACTGCCCGCTGTGCGGCCGCCCCATCCCAAAGGGCGCGCCGCAAAGCCTGCACCATCTGATCCCAAAACTGAAAGGAGGCAAGGGCGGACCAACCGTTCTGCTGCATGACATCTGCCACCGCGAGATTCACGCCACGCTGACAGAGGCGGAACTGGCCCGCGACTTCAACACACCGGAAACGCTGCAAGCCCATCCGCGGCTGGCAAAGTTCATCGCCTGGGTTCAGAAACGCCCGCCGGAATTCCGCTCACGCGTGCCCGGCAAGCGGCGCAAGCGCTAACTAATCTCAAGCCCCTTAAAGGCCGGGCTGTCACGCAGCTGCGCCCCGGGAATGTGCTGAAATTCCAGCGTTGTGTAGGGCCGCCGCCACAGCCATTCCCGGTTCGCCACCGACTGCAAGTCCGGGTCCGGCGGCGTCTCTTCGGTATAGGCCAGGAAATGCAGGTCGAAACCGAACTCCGCCACGTCCTGTACCGATAGCAGTTTCATGTCCGTGTGAAGGATCAGCTCAGCGGCGATGTCCCCGGTCCGCAATGTGATCTGCCCGACATGAGCCCCGCCGCCCAGAAGCTGAGCAGGATCACCAGCACCGTCAGGCCGGTTGCACAGGAAATCATGCTGCAACAGTTCCAAAGCGAACCCTTCAGGATCATGCAGATGCGCCATATAACCTATGTCGCGAAACTGATGCGGCGCCGATACCTCTATGCCCTTTTGCCGCAAGTGCTCACACGCAATATCCAGATTGGGCAGGCAGATGCCAATCTTCCAGAAGCGCTCATCGCGGGCATGAGGAGCCCGGGTTCCACCGGGCAGAAAGATAAGATCTGCGTCTTCACCTGCATAACCGGCCCGCCAGATCTCGCCGTCGGCCCAAGCCTTCATGCCAAACACATCCGCATAGAAGCCAGCCAGCCGCTTGGGGTCTTCGACTTGCAACTGGAGCCCTGAAAGCCGCTTCACCGGCATATCCGCAGGATGCCCGCCGCGACCTCCGGATTGGCCTCCAGCGAATGCGTAAGAAGATCACGGGCTGTGTCCATCAGTGCTTCCGGCTCAACGATCCGGTCCACCAATCCATAATCGTAGGCCTCCTGTGCCGTGATTTTCTGCCCGGCAGCCACAATCAGCTTGGTCCGGGCCGACCCGATCAGTGCTGACATCCGACCTGCATCCGAAGGCTGCGGCAGGTAGCCGAGCTTCATGACCGGGTAGAAGAACTTTGCCGACGGCACCGCTATACGGATATCGCAGGCCAGCACCATACCATTTGCACCACCCGCCAATGTGCCGTTCAGCGCAGCTACTTTGAGGCAGGGAACTGCTGCCATTGCCGCCGACAGCCGCTCCCATACAGGCGAGGTCGCAAGGCCTGCCCGCGCCTCCTCCAGATCGGCACCGGCGCTGAACACCTTGCCTGTTCCGGTCAGGATAAGCCCACGGGCCTCCTGCGCGCGTTCGGCGATCTCTGCCAGTTCCGTCAGCATCGACTGTGTCAAAGAGTTCGCCTTGTCCGGCCGGTTGACAGTGACAGTCCACAGCCCGTTTTGCGCGATGTCCAGCCCGATCATATCAGGCCCACCCGCTGGCGGATGCCGTCCTCACGAAGAGAGACTTCCTGACCTATGCAGTCATCTGCATCCGGCGTGCACATCCACATAAGCGTCCGGGCGGGCCATTCGGCCGGAATGTGGTCTTCCCATTCCAGCTCGCTCACCGGGTTAATGCCGCTGGCCTTGATCTCCCGCTGCATCTGGGTCGCCACAGTTCCTGGCGACAAGCCCATAGCGCGGATACCATTTGCGCGCTCCTCTAGATCGAGCGCAGAGGTCAGCATCGCTGCGCCTGCCTTGGAAGAGCAATAAGCGCTCCACCCCTCCAGCGGCCGGTGCGCCGCGCCGGAGCTGACGGTGATGATGGTTCCGCCTCCCGATGGCTTCATCAGCGGCAGAGCAGCCCGCATACCGTTGAACACGCCTTTTAAGTTGATGTCGATCAGCTTACCCCAGCCCTCCGGCGATGCGTCCTCCAACCGGGAAATCGGCTCGATCACACCGGCATTATTGATCAGGATGTCCAAACTGCCAAATTTCTGGTGCGCCGCGCCCAGCGCGGCCTCAATGGAAGCGTAGTCAGAAACGTCGCAAGCAAATGTCAGCACATTCTTGCCAATCTCTTCCGCAAGGTCATGCAGTGCGTCTGCACTTCTTGCCAGCAAGGCCAGATTGGCCCCGGCAGCGGCAAAAACACGGGCCGCATCAGCGCCGATCCCGCGGCTGGCTCCTGTAATTGCAACTGTTTTTCCGTTGAATTCCATGCCCGCAACCTCCAAGTGACTGATAACCCAAGTGGTAAAGCGGTTAGGGGGAACGGTCCAGCCCAAGGCCCCCTTGACGGCACCGCCCGCCGGGCCGACGATGTTTTCAATTATCTCTCAGAGAAAGGTTCTCTAATGTCCGTTTTTCTTGCGCGCGGCGGTGCCGCAGCGGCAATTTTGGTTGTTTCCGCTCAAGGCGCTCTCGCCGACCTGAGCGCCCAGGAGGTCTGGGCTGATTGGAAGGCGTATTTGACCAGCACCGGATACACCGTGTCCGGCACTGAGGCCGTATCAGGCAACACCCTGACTGTAACCGATGTGTCGATGGCCATGCCGATCCCCGAAGAAGACGGCTCCGGCACCATCAGCTTCCCCGAAGTCCAGTTCGTTGAGAACGGCGACGGCACCGTCAATGTGCTGCTGCCTGCCGAGTTTCCGATGGGCTTTGCGTTTTCCGGCGACGGCGAGACGTTTTCGGGCAAGCTGATCTATTCCCACGACGGTTCGCCGATGAAAGTGGCCGGTGATGCCGAAAACATGAGCTACGACTACGCCTCCTCCAAAGTGACCATGACGCTGGATGAGTTGTCAGCGGACGGCGAGCCAGTGCCCGCAGAGGTGGCAAAAGTTCAGGTCGAGATGAACGACGTTGTCACCAAAAGCACCATGAAGGTTGCCGAGGGGCGCAGCTACGACCAGACCATGACCGCCTCCAGCCTCAGCTATGACATGGGCTTCAATGATCCCGAAGGCGACGGCACGGGCGCATTTAAAGGCGCGCTGCAAGGCCTGAGCTTCACCGGCACCGGCACCGTTCCCGAGGGGCTGGAAAGCCCTGACATGGCCGCGCTGCTGGAGGCTGGCTTTGCTTTCGACGGCACCTTCACCTTCACCGGTGGCAATGGTTCGATCTCGGGTGTGGACGGCAGCGAATCCTTCGCCATGGAAAGCAACTCGCAAGGCGGTGCATTCACCGTTTCTATGGATAAGCAGCACCTGACCTATGACGTGTCGCAGGTTGCAACCAACGTGAACATCTCCGGCTCCGAGATCCCGTTCCCGCTGGCGCTCAGCATGGCGGAGACCGGCTTCAAACTGATGATGCCGCTGGCCAAGTCCGAAGAAGAGCAGGACTTCGCACTTGGCGTTACCCTGCGGGACTTTGCTGTTCCGGAAATGCTGTGGGGCATGGTCGACCCGACCGGCCAGCTGCCGCATGACCCGGCAACTGTCATTCTGGACCTGGCCGGCAAAGGCAAGGTTCTGTTTGACCTGTTCGACCCGGAAGCCATGGAAGCCGTGGAAATGGGTGAGGAGCAGCCCGGTGAGCTGAACGCGCTGACCGTGAAGCAGCTGCAGGTTTCCGCTGCAGGCGCCGAGCTGACCGGCACCGGTGACTTCACCTTCAACAATGATGACCTGACCAGCTTTGATGGCATGCCGGCACCGGCAGGCGAGGCCAACCTCAAACTGGTCGGTGCAAACACCCTGATCGACAAGCTGATCGGCATGGGCCTGATGTCTGACAGCGACGCCATGGGCGCGCGGATGATGATGGGCATGCTGGCGGTTCCGGGCGAAGGTGAAGACACCCTGACCTCCAAGATCGAAGTCACCGAAGACGGCCAGGTGCTCGCCAACGGCCAGCGCATCAAGTAACCGTCAAATCCTTTAGAAGATCTGGAAAGGGGCTGCCTCACGCAGCCCCTTTTTTGCACCCCGCACTTGCGGCATGTCGCTTCACTGGATAGCTCTTTTAAAGAGCAGAACAGAAGGTGCCCATGACCCAGTCCCCCGAAGCGCTTTGCCACGCCCTGATCGATGCCGCCCGCAAGGCCGGCGCGGATGCCGCCGACGCCATGGCGGCCGAAGGCAGCTCCCTCAGCATCGAAGTCCGCGAGGGCAAGCTGGAACACGCTGAACGTTCGGAGGGCACCGATCTGGGTCTGCGCGTGTTTATCGGCAAGCGTCAGGCCATGGTCTCTTCCTCCGACATGCGGCCAGAAACCATCGCGGCCATGGCCGAACGCGCCGTTGCCATGGCCAGGGAGGCACCGGAAGACCCCTACGCAGGCCTGGCCGATCCGTCTCAGCTGGCGAAGGATTGGGATTTGGCTGCGCTGGAACTCGAAGACACAAGCGGTGAGCCTGAGCCAGCTTCCCTGCAAGAGGACGCACTGGCTGCCGAATCTGCTTGTCAGGTGGTAGAGGGCATCACGCAGGTGCAATCCGCGGCCGCCGGATACGGCCGCCATGTTGTGCATCTGGCAGCCACAAATGGTTTCTCAGGAGGCTATCAGCGCACTGGCCGGTCTCTTTCCTGCACCGGGATCGCGGGGACAGGCACGGGAATGGAGCGGGATCACGACGGCGATTCCCGAACCTTTCAGGCGGATCTGCGCAGCGCTGAAGAAATTGGCCGCACTGCAGGTGACCGCGCGGTCGCCCGAAGCGGCGCCCGCAAGCCCAAAACCGGCAGCTACCCGGTGCTGTTTGATGAACGCATTTCCTCTTCGCTGATCGGCCATCTGATGTCCGCTGCCAACGGTGCCGCAATTGCCCGCGGCTCCTCCTGGCTGAAGGACTCGCTCGGCCATCAGGTGCTGCCCGAGACACTCTCTGTGATTGAGGATCCGCATCGGCCGCGGATTTCCGGCTCCCGGCCCTTTGACGGCGAGGGCCTGGCGACCCGCAAGCGCACGGTTGTCGACAACGGCGTGCTGACCGGCTGGACGCTGGATCTTGCCTCTGCCCGCAAGCTGGGGCTGGAAAGCACCGGCAACGCTGCCCGCGGCATCGGCGGTGTGCCCTCGCCGTCGACTTGGAACATTGCGCTGACCCAAGGCGATGCCAGCCGCGAGGATCTGATCGCACAGATGGGAACTGGCCTGCTGGTCACCTCGATGATCGGCTCCACAATCAATCCCAACGCCGGTGACTATTCCCGCGGCGCATCCGGTTTCTGGGTGGAAAACGGCGAGATCGCCTATCCGGTCAACGAATGCACCATCGCAGGCAACCTGCACGACATGCTGCGCCGGATTGTGCCAGCCAATGACGCGCGCACGTATCTGTCATCCGTGGTGCCATCACTGCTGGTTGAAGGAATGACCCTTGCCGGCAACTGACCTTTCCCTGCTTGTAAAAGCGGCGGAACAGGCCGGAGACATTGCATGCCGCTATACTGGTCCCGACGCCAAGCGCTGGGACAAGCCCGGCGGCGCCGGTCCGGTGACAGAAGCAGATCTGGCCGTAAACACCATGCTGGAAGACATGCTGCAGCAAGCGCGGCCCGGCTACGGCTGGTTGTCGGAGGAGACTGAGGACAGCCCCGCCCGTTTGGCCTGCGAGCGGGTATTCATCATCGACCCGATCGACGGCACCCGCAGCTTTGCCGAAGGCTCCCGCACCTGGGCCCATTCCATCGCTATTGCCGAAGCAGGCGAGGTCACGGCTGCGGTCATTTATCTGCCACAGCGGGAGCTAATGTACACAGCCGCAAAGGGAGAGGGTGCCGCCTGCAACGGCAGCCCGATCAGGATCTCCGCTGCGACAGAGCTCGCAGACACGGAAATTCTGGCCGCCAAGCCAAATCTGCAGCCGCACCACTGGCAGGGTGGCACCCCGCCTGAGTTCATCCGCAGCTACCGGCCTTCACTGGCTTACCGGCTCGCCAAGGTGGCGGACGGCCGGTTCGGAGCCATGCTGACGCTGCGCCCGAGCTGGGAATGGGACATTGCCGCCGGCGATCTCCTGGTGCGCGAGGCCGGCGGCATCATCACTAACAGGTCAGGCAGCCTGCTGCGCTTCAACAACCCGCATCCCCTTCTGAACGGGGTGGTTGCCGGAAACACACCCCTGCACACGGCGCTGATGGCGGCGCTGGACCCGGCAGGACCTGGCATCACTGGACATTGAACTGGCCGCAGCTTATGCGATCTGCGCTGCCTGCAATGGCATGGCGCAAGATTTTCACAGACAACACCGCATGTTGCAGCTACCTTTGGCCGGAAAAATCAAATCGAAACAGATGCAACGGCGAACCATAAACTCCAGCCGCCCTGCGGTGCTGCAGCCCCGCCCCCCTGGTGAACTGCTCTGGGTGCACGCGTCCACACCGGAACGCTACCTTGCGCTTTGCGACATCGGACGCCGTCTCAAGACCCTGCGCCCGGATCTGTCTGTGCTGGCCAGCTGGGAACCCGGATTGCATCTGACCGGCACTGTCGGCTGCGACGTCCCTGTCGGCCCGCTAGCGGAAGACACCCTGGCAGAGGCCCGCGAATTCGTCGCGCATTGGCAGCCCGATGCCTGCATCTGGACCGGCACGCCGGCCCGGCGGGTCATGCTGCGGCATTTGCGCGACCAGGGAACGGGTGTGCTTCTGGCCGACCTTCTGGACAATGAACTGCCGCACCGCACCAGCCGCTGGCTGCCGGATCAGCGGCGCAGGATGCTTGAAAGCCTGACTGGCATTCTGACACCATCAAAAACGGTTCGGGACCGGCTGATCCGGCTGGGTTTCCCGGCTGAAAGGCTGGAAATGGCCGGTAAGCTTCGCGTGTCTGCCGTTCCCCCAGGCTGCAACGACGATGAACTGGCCTCCATGCAGCAAACCCTGGGCAGCCGCCCGGTCTGGCTGGCGGCCCACGTCAAACTGGACGAGCTGCCCCGCGTACTGGATGCTCACCGGTCCGCGTTACGGCTGCTGCACCGCCTGCTGCTGGTGGTTGCTCTGGACAATCCCTCGGATCTGGAAGCGGCCCGTGACCTGGTGCAGAACAGCGGCCTGTCCTTTGCCGATTGGGAAGCCGGAGGCGAGCCGGAAGACTACAACCAGGTTCTGCTCACCGCCGGCGAGGATCTTGGCCTCTGGTATCGCTTGTCGCCAGTCGCGCTGATCGCCAGCAGTCTTGACCCGGCAGCCCAGGGCCAGTCGCCGCTTGATGCCGCGGCACTCGGATCTGCGCTGATGCATGGTCCAGGCATCCACGCCCACCGGGAGCTTTACGAGAGGCTGAGCAGGGCCGGCGCTGCAACCAGGGTGCAGACACAAGGCGAAATGTCCGACACTGTTGTTGCGCTTTCGGCACCGGACAAGGCAGCCGAGATGGCCCTGGCCGGCTGGCAAAGCGTTACCGAAAGTGCGGCCACAACAGACACACTTCTGGAAAAGGTCCAGGCCCTTTTGGATCAGCGCGAGGACAGTAATGCGGGCACCTGATTTCTGGCACAAGCCGCCGGAGAAATTCGATCTGCGGTCAACCCTGCTGGCACCCATGGGCTGGGCTTATGCGCGCGCTACCGCATCGCGGCTGGCCAAGGGCAACCCGCAATCTGTCGGTGTGCCGGTGATTTGCGTGGGCAACCTGAACGCTGGCGGCACAGGCAAAACGCCGACTGTAATTTGGCTGCTCGAGACCCTGCGCAGCCTCGGGCATGAGCCGCATGTGGTCACCCGCGGCTATGGCGGCACGCTGGAGGGGCCGGTTCAGGTTTTTCCCGGCCGCCATAAAGCCGCGCAGACCGGTGACGAACCGTTGCTGCTGGCAGCCTTTGGCGAGGTCTGGGTCGCCAAGGACCGCGCCGCAGGCGCCCGTGCTGCAGAAAATGCCGGGGCAACAGTCATCGTTTTGGATGACGGGTTTCAGAATCCCGCAGTCGCCAAGGATCTGTCTTTGATAGTCGTCGACGCTCAGCATGGGTTCGGCAACGGGCGCTGCCTGCCGGCAGGCCCCCTGCGCGAACCGGTTGCGACCGGGCTGAAACGGGCTGACGCCGTTTTGTCGCTGGGTCAGGAAATAGACCAGCAATCCTTCTCTTCCGCCTGGGGCAGCCAGCTTTGCAGCCTGCCGCATTTCACCGGCGCGCTGGAGCCGTTGCAGACCGGCATGCCTTGGCACGGCACCCGGGTTCTGGCCTTTGCCGGAATCGGCCATCCTCAGAAATTTTTCAGCACCCTGCGCGGCCTTGGCGCCGATATTGCCCGGTCTGAGGCATTGGACGATCACCAGCCGCTGACCCCTGCGCTGATGAACCGGCTGGAAAACGAGGCCAAGCTGCTGAACGCGCAGCTTGTCACAACCGAAAAGGACGCTGTCCGGCTGCCGGACAGCTTCCGCTCCAAGGTGATTACCCTGCCGGTCCGCCTGCGAATTGCCGGAGATGATGGCCTGAAGGATATGCTGAAAACTGCCGCACCTGCACCCTGACCTGCCAAAGGATTGCAAAGCAAAAACAAATAAGCCCGGGCGCCTGGCCCGGGCTTTGTCATTCTGCTTACTGACGCTCAGCTTTCCAGTTCGGCATCCAGCAGTTTCTTGAAGTCCTCGTAAGACTGGTTCGACACCTTCTCGCCGTTCAGGATGAAGGACGGCGTGGATTCGATCCCATGCTCAGTCGCGTTTTCCTGGTACCAGGTCACCAGGGTTTGCGCCTTCTCCCCATCCTGCAGGCACGCCTCCAGCTGGTCGTTTCCGATGCCAGCCAGGCGGCCGATCTTGCGCAGTTCATCAATGATCTCCGGCGCGCCGCCGGCGCGCGCCCATTCCGATTGGCCCTTGTAGATAAGGTCGGAAATGCCAAAGAACTTCTCCGGCCCGCTGCAGCGCGCAATCATCGAGGCCCACAGCCCGTAACGGTCGAAGTAAACCTCGCGGTAGATAAACTTCACCTTGCCGGTATCGATGTAGTCGGCCTTAAGCTGTTTAAAGGTGTTGTTGTGAAAGTTCGCGCAGTGCGGGCAGGTGTAGGATGCATATTCGATCAGCGTAACAGGCGCGTCCTCCGCCCCCAGCGTCATCTCGGTGATGGCCGAGGTGTCCACTTCAGCTTCCTGCGCAACCGCTGCGCCAACCAGCGGGTTTGCCGGCAGATTGCTCTGGCTGCCTAACCCCGACAGGGCATAACCGCCCGCAACCACCGCAACCGCGGCCAAGACACCAGACATCAAACGGGTCATTTGAACCCCTTTCCTTGCGTTTTCTGTTTTGACAGCACGTTTTGCCCCAGACGCTCCAGGGCGGCGCGCAAATCGTCATTTTCCACCCCTTCCGCTGCCTTGCTGGCCTCTGCCGCATCCTGCGGGTCTGGCTGCAACTGGGCTTGCACTTTGGGGGCATATTTGAATTCCACGCGGCCATCGGAAAATCCCGTCGGCGCCGTTTGCGTGATCCGCACCTTGGAAATGGCGTTAAAACCATAGACCGCGTTCACCCGCTCACGCAGGCGTTCCTTTTGCATTTCGAGCATCGGCGCATTTGCCCCGGTGGTCAGAACTGTCAGCGTGGCGCCAAAGGAGCCGCGCCCGTAGCCGATGTTCACGGGACGGGCCATCGCAGCTATATCCGGCCCGGCGATCTCCTCCCAATGGGTCAGCAGCCGGGACACCGCGAAGCCGCGGCTTTCGCCCGCTTTGCGGATCTGCTCGCTAAGGAGCTTGGAGGTCCGGGAGAACCCGCGTGTGGTGCTGCGCCTGAATGCCATGATCTAGGTTTTGCTCGACTGCCCGCCCTATTGTAAAGAGCGGTTATGCAGGCGCCAGCCAAACCGCCGCCCAAGGAATAACGAATGCGTGACTTAAAGAGCGATTCCGCCGCAATGAGCGAAGAGCTGCTTGCGTGGTATGACGAGCATGCCCGCGAGATGCCCTGGCGTGTCAGCCCGGCGGCCCGCGCCGCCGGCAACCGCCCGGACCCTTACAGGATCTGGCTCAGCGAGGTGATGCTGCAGCAGACCACCGTGGCTGCCGTGCGCGATTACTTCCTGCGCTTCACCAACCGGTGGCCAACGGTTCTGGACCTGGCCGCCGCAGAAGACGCCGACGTGATGAGCGAATGGGCCGGCCTTGGTTATTACGCCCGCGCCCGCAACCTGCTGAAATGCGCCCGCGCGGTAGCACAGGATCACGGCGGCAGCTTCCCGGACAGCTACGAGGGCCTGCTCAAGCTGCCCGGCATCGGCCCTTACACCGCTGCGGCAATCGCCTCCATCGCCTTTGACCGGGCTGAAACCGTGCTCGATGGCAATGTCGAGCGGGTGATGGCCCGTGTTCACGACATCCACGACCCGCTTCCAGGCGTCAAACCGGTGTTGAAAGACCGTGCGGCGGAACTCACACCAGTGCAGCGCCCCGGCGATTACGCTCAGGCGGTGATGGACTTGGGCGCCACCATCTGCACTCCCCGCAACCCGGCCTGCGGCATCTGCCCCTGGCGCGGTCCTTGCGCGGCCCGCGTTGCCGGAACCGCGGCCGATTTGCCCCAGAAAACGCCGAAGAAACCCAAACCCACCCGGCATGGGATCGTTTATCTGGCGGAATCGGCCGATGGCACCTGGCTGCTGGAACGGCGGCCGGACAAGGGTCTGCTGGGCGGTATGCTCGGTTGGCCCGGCTCCGATTGGAGCGATAAACCCGACCCGAATCCGCCCTTTGAAGCAGACTGGCAGGAACTGCCAGGCGAAGTGCGGCACACGTTCACCCACTTCCACCTGTTTTTGCGTGTCATGACTGCAGAACTTCCCAATGGCTTCAATCAAAGCCCTGGTCAGGAACTGATCACGCGCCACAACTTCAAACCCTCCAACCTGCCCACAGTGATGCGCAAAGCCTTCGATCTTTACAAAGGCCGCTAGGTTACCCTGCGCACCACTTGGGTTTTCAGGTGTCAGGGCATAGGGTTTCCCCAAACGCGCGCTGACTGATTTGGGAGACCCGGCATGATTGCCCCCGAAACTCTTTCCCGCTGGCAAAGCGCCCTGCCGTTCTGGATGTCTTTCCTGTTGCTGCCGCTGGTCTGGATCGCAGCGCTGCAGGGCGGCTGGGCACTGCTGCTGCCACCGCTGGTCACCTGGCACCTGTTTGCGCTGCTGGACGGGATGTTCGGGCTCAACCTGGAAAACGCCGACCCGGAAACACCGGACAGCGACCTCAAGTGGTACAAGGTGCTGACAGCTGCCTGGGTGCCGCTGCAGTTCATCACGCTGTTCGGGCTGATCTGGTATGTCAGCGGCGCGGAACATCTGAGCGCGTTCGAGAAATTCGCTGCATTCTTTGGTGTTGGCGTCGTCACCGGCGCGGTGGGTATAAACTACAGCCACGAGCTGATGCATCAGTCCAGCCGGGTGGAGCACTGGCTGGGGGATATCCTGCTGGCGATGGTGCTGTACTCGCATTTCCGGTCCGAGCACCTGCTGGTGCATCACCGCTACGTCGGCACTCCGCGGGATCCGGTTACCGCCCGCTACAATGAGGGTTTCCATCGTTTCTATCCGCGGGTGCTGCGGCAATGCTGGCACTCCGCCTTCCATGCCGAGAAGGAGAAGCTTGCCAAGAAGAACCGCCCCTGGACCGACCGCTCCAACCCGTTCTTCCGTTACTGGGCATTGCAGGCAGCCATGCTGCTACTGGCGCTGATGCTCGGCGGGCTGACCGGCATCCTCCTCTTCCTGGTGCAGGCGGGCACCGCGATCTGGCAGCTCGAAGTGGTCAACTATGTCGAGCACTACGGCCTAACCCGAAAACACCTGGGCGAGGGCAAATACGAACCGGTTCAGCCGCGCCATTCCTGGAACGCGGCGCACAAGGCTTCCAACTGGCTGCTGATCAACTTGCAGCGCCACTCGGACCACCACTACAAGCCGAACCGCCGCTTTCCGCTGCTTCAGAACTACACCGAGGCCGACGCACCGCAGCTGCCATACGGCTATCCGGTCATGACCATTGCCGCGATGATCCCGCCCTTGTGGCGGCGGGTGATGAACCCGCGGGTGCGCCGCTGGCGGCAGACTTACTATCCCGAAATCACCGACTGGCACGCCTATAACAAGGCCCAGAACCCGATGCCGCGTTAAGGATCAGACCCAAGCCAAGACAGTCATCGGCTGATCCAGCCCGCGCACTTCCTGATCCGGATGGCGGGCTGCGCCGTCCAGCAGGTCCAGCCCGGCCAGTTCAGCCTTCACCTGCGCGGCCATCGTTTCGCTGACAACAATACTGGCCTGCAGCCTGCGCGTGAGGTTCTCAAGCCGCGCGGCGATGTTCACCGTCATACCCAGGACCGCGTATTCCAGTCGGTTGGCACCGATATCACCCAGCAGCGCCTCACCATAATGAATACCGATTCCGGCCCGGATCTCGGGCTTCCCTTGTTTGGCGCGATCCCGGTTCCATCTCGCAAGCGAAGCCCGCATCGCGTGGGCGCAGGCCAGCGCATTCGTGGCGTCCTGCTTGCCGGCCACCGGCGTGCCAAAGGTCGCCATCAGACCGTCGCCCAGATATTTGTCCAGCGTGCCGTGATGGTGGAACACCTCCCGTTCCATCCGGCCATGGAATTCCCGCAACAGATCAATGACGGCATGCGGATTCATGCCTGCTGACAGCCGGGTAAATCCAATAATGTCAATGAACAGAACTGCCACGTTCTCACTGCGCACCTGCTTCAGCGGCTCATCGTTCTGGGACAGTTGCTCCACCACGTTGGGCGAGAAATAGCGCGACAAGTTCGCCCGCTCCCGCTCCAGGCTGGCATTGCTGCGCAGGAGCCCGTTGAACCGGCGCACCGAGAATCCCAGCGTTACCGCCACCAGGACAAAGACAAGCGCTTCCTGCACCCGCAACTTGACCACAAAGCTGTTCGGGTCAAAAAACTCTGCCAGTTCCGGCTCAAAGCCAAGGGCGGCGCCAACAGCCTCCGTCAGGCCAGGAACCGGGCTTGAGAACCACCATACCAGTCCCAGCGCACTCAGCCACATCATCGCGGTCCAGGTTCCGATCGCAATCACCGTGCGCCAGGAATAGGCCATAGTACCCGCTGCAAGAATGATGAAGAAGTACTGGAAGTTGTCGAACCTGTAGTGCATCGCTGCGGGTATGTCCCGGGCATCAAACGGATTGGGCACGATCAGCGCAAAGGTCATGACCGCAAGGTCAAGGAAGATCAAGAACAGCTCCAGCCGCGATTTGCCAACCTTTCCCGCCCGGCTGATGAACCAGCCGTTCAGGCACAGAAGCGCAAGAAGCCCGTGGTAGTACAGCACGCTCCAGACAGGGTTCAGAAAGACGATGAATACCGCAACAATAGGCAGCGCAATCCAGCGCGCGCGAACGGCCAGCTGCAACCCGCGCCGCTTGTGCGCGTCCAATGCGGCTTCCGCAAACCTGCCCTCCGCAGCGGAGAGATCCTGGCTGCTTGCTTCTGCCGCTCTGGCAACCCCGGTTCCGGTTGCAAACGCCGTATCGGTCATTGGCTCTCCCTCTTCCCGCTGGCTGCAGCAGTCATCGACCTTCAGATAGTGATCCTGCATCAATCAGGGAATAGCCCATCGAACCGTATACATGCAAAAAACCCCGCCTGATCCAGGCGGGGCAAGGTGTGCGCCTGCGCAAAGTGCACAGGCGCCTGCAATAGACTGTTGTGTTCTGATAAGTTCCGGGGGTCGTCAGTTCTGCATTTCTGCCCGGATCTGCTGGCGCAGAACATCGATCGGCACTGTCTTGCCATCGCGTTTGAAGCACCAGTAGGTCCAGCCGTTGCAGGACGGCGCGTTTTCCAAATGCGCGCCGACCTGATGGATTGACCCCTTGATATTGTCGCCGATCAGGGTTCCGTCAGCACGCACCTTTGCCTTGTGGCGGCGGTTCATCGAATAGAGTTCCTCTCCCGGGCGCAGCATGCCGCGTTCAACCAGCTGACCGAAGGGCACCCGCGGCGCCGCGCGCTTGCTGGCGGAAACCTCCAGCGCCTCGCGATCGAATTTGCGCACTGCCTTGATCCGCTTCTCCGCCACCTTGCGGTAGGCGTCCTCGCGCTCGATGCCGATGAACTCGCGGCCCAGCATCTTGGCCACAGCACCGGTGGTACCGGTGCCAAAGAACGGATCCAGAACCACGTCGCCCGGGTTGGTCGCGCCCACCAAGATCCGGTGCAGCAGCGATTCCGGCTTCTGCGTCGGATGCGCCTTATCACCGTTTTCGTCCTTCAGGCGCTCGTGACCGGTGCAGATCGGCAGCACCCAGTCGCTGCGCATCTGGATGCCCTCGTTCAGTGCCTTCAGCGCTTCGTAGTTGAAGGTGTACTTCGCGCCTTCGGACTTGGACGCCCAGATCATCGTCTCATGCGCGTTGGTGAACCGTTTGCCGCGGAAATTCGGCATCGGGTTGGACTTGCGCCAGATAACGTCGTTCAGCACCCAGTAGCCTTCATCCTGCAGCACGGCGCCGACACGGAAGATATTGTGGTAGGAGCCGATCACCCAGATAGAGCCATTCGGCTTAAGTACCCGGCGCGCCGCCTTCAGCCACTCGCGGGTGAACTGATCATAAGCCTGAAAGCTGGAGAACTGGTCCCAGTGGTCATCCACAGCATCGACTTTGGAGTTGTCAGGGCGGTGCAGCTGGCCTTTCAGCTGCAGGTTATACGGCGGATCCGCAAAGATCAGATCAACCGAATTGGCCGGCAGACTGTTCATTGCTTCGACGCAGTCACCGCCAATAATCGTGTTTAAAGGGAGCGCTGCCGCGCCCTTTGTCATGGTTTTATTCATTGCTCTGCCTCATAACCGCGGCGCATTTTTGCGCTCATTAGGTTGTCCACAGGATGATTCATCGCGGATTCGAGGTCAATTTGTTTATTACAACAACGCCTTACGGTTCACTCTTGATACAAGATATTGTGTACCGGCTTGAACGAGCGCCGATGATGTGGGGTTACGCCCAGCTGAACTAGCGCATCCCGGTGCTGTTTCGAGGGATAGCCTGCGTTTTTCTCCCAGCCATATCCCGGGAACTGTTGCGCCAAATCCACCATGATCCTGTCACGCGCCAGTTTTGCCAAAATCGAGGCTGCCGCGATCGACACCGATTTGGCATCACCCTTGACAACCGCCTCAGCTTGCAACGCCAGCCCCTTGGGGATCAGGTTGCCGTCAATCAGCAGGTAATCCGGCTGTGGATCCAGCGCTGCCACTGCACGTTCCATCGCCAGATGCGATGCGCGCAAAATGTTCAGGGAATCAATCTCTTCCACCGTTGCATGGGCAATGGCCGTTTGAGCCGAAGACAGGATATCTCCCTCCAGTGCCTCCCGCTTTTTCAGGCTGAGCTTCTTGGAGTCGTTGAGCCCATCGGGGATCACGCTGGCATCCAGCACCACCGCAGCAGCCGTGACCGGACCGGCCAGCGGACCGCGGCCGACCTCATCAACCCCTGCAATTCTGAGAAACCCTTTTTTGCGGGCGGCGGCTTCTAGGCTGTAGTCCGGCTGTGTCATGCCGCTGACAAAGCCAATTCCGTCACAGGATGCAAGCAGACAAAAAAAGGGGGGCAAAGCCCCCCCCAGTCTGCTGCTGCCCGAACCCGTTATCCGGATTACCGATGCACCATCCGGTAGCCGTGTTTCTTCAGGCATCCGGGCTTGTACCCGGTCCGGTTATGCTTGCCGTTCCAGAACGTCACCTTGCAGACTTGCGGCAGTTTGTGGGTGTAGCCATAGTTTCGGTCCAGGCAGCCCTTGGCCGCCAGCGGATAATTGGAGCTGTAGCGCGGGAAGTAGCGGACACAGTGCGCCGGCAGGTCATAGCGGCGCACGGACTGCGGCAGCGGTTTGACGTGTCCGCCGTGACGGTTACGGCCCTGATGCCTGTGCCTGTTATGGCTGTGGTTCTGCGGCGGATTATAGGTGCGCGTCACGGCGTGATCATCCTTATCCCTGGAATGCTTGATGGCGGCACCAAGAATGCCAAGCAGCGCCAGTCCGCCCAGAATCTTTGCGACATCATTGTCGGCGCGGGCGGGGGCTGCAGAGAAACCGGTTATTGCGATAGCGGCTGCAACGATCAGAGCAATAAACTTGCGGTGCGGCTGGGGTCGGGATGTCTGGGCCATATCTGAACCTTTCAATGGAATGAGCGGAGCGCGAAAACGCGTTTGATGCGCTCAACCTGCTCCTGCCCCGTTCAGACAGGCAATATCGGCGGTTTGTTATCGGATATCAGCCGCTCCAACCCCCTGCGGTTATTGAATTTCAAACAGTCCGGACGCAGGATGCCCCCATGAAACAGACCCTTCTAATACCCGCCCTTGCGGCTTTCCTTCTGGCGCTTTCCCCTCCGGCCCAGGCCGCTGATTGCTATGCCGACTACAAGGCCAAGCAGGACAATCCGTTGCGCCTGCATTACGGTGTTGTTCAACTGTCCGGAGCCTGCAACAAACAGGCTGCCCGCGGTGAAATTCAGGCCCGCATCGCCCCGGCCGGGTGGACGCTGTTGAATGTCCTCACCGTCTTCGGCCCCGAAGGCCTGCAGCAAAGGAAGGCTGATGCCGGACCCTACTATCTCAGTTTCTGAAGCCCGCGCTGCCGGGAGCAGGGTCATCGCTTTCGGTATCGCCGCCATTGTTGCCCTTCTCGTCATTGCCGGGACTGTCCTGCTTCTGACGCTGCCTGACGCCAATGCCTTCAACGCCCGGGTGGAGCACCTGTTCGTGGAAAACGACCTGACCACCCAGGCCGAAATCAAACTGCTGGAGATCCTGGCCCAGTCCGGCACAGCCTTTGCCGATACGCTGACGAGCTACCGGATGGTGATTTTTGTGCTGCTGGTTTTTGCCACGGCGATGATGGTGGCGGCGCTGACAGTGCTGGGAATGCTGGTGATGCTGAACCGCCGCATGGCTCAGATTGAACGCTCAGGCATTCAGGTAAACGAACTGCTGATCAGCCGCGATGAGAACACCGTCTACCTCAACAGCATGGGATTCAAGCTGACACCGGCTGCGATGGAGACTCTCTCGGTACTGGCCGAGGCCCGGCTGGACGACGACGTTCTGTCAGGCGCTGAGATCGAGGCGGTAATTTCCGGCCGCGTTTCTGCCGATTGCGAGGAAGCCGCCGGCGCCACCCGGATAAAACGCCTGCGGGACACTTTGGGCAACCAGATGGTCAGCGAGCTTTTGGTCAAGAACATAGCCAAACGCGGCTATGTTCTGGCAATCAGCAAGGACGTGATCCGCATGATCTGATCTCTGCTCCGTTCTGCTCAATATCATGTGTCCACCACTGGAAATTCTGCACGAAGCCCCCAAGTAGACCAGAACCGGCCAGCGCCGGCCGGTCCTGTTTTTGCCCTGTCACCGGCTCAAAGGACAAGGAAGCAAGGGATGGACACACAGTTACAGACCCGCAACCGGGGCTACGGCATTATTGTCGAACCGCTGCAAGGCCTGGTCACCGCCCGGCGCAACGGCACTGTTCTGGCGCAAAGCGCCCGGGCCAAGGTGATGTATGAAACCCGCCTGCCGCCAGCGGTCTACTTCCCGGCGGACGACGTAACCGCCCCTCTGTCCGCCCATACTCCCCTGCAGACTTTCTGCCCTTTCAAAGGCACCGCAAGCTACCGCGATATCCTGCTGCCAGACGATGCCGTGCAGAACGCTGTCTGGGCCTACGAGGACGCCTTGCCCGAGGCCGCCGCCATTTCCGGCCACATCGGTTTCATGCCCAGCGCAGAGGTCGAATTCGATTTCGGCAGCAACACCGTGGAGATGCCGGATTACGGCAATATCTCCGGCCCGGTAATTGACTGGCTTTTGCGTGATGCTTCGATGGTGGCAACTCCGGAAGAACTGACCGCCGCGCTGGCAGAGAAATTCGTAGAGCAGGGCATCTACTTGTCCCGGCTCTCGGTCATGGCTTGGTCCCTGCACCCGCTGATCGCGGGAAAGAACTACATCTGGCAGAAGAAAACAGGCGAGGTCACGACCTACGCCCCCTCCTATGAAATCCACGACCACCCGGCATATCAGAACAGCCCGCTGCGCCATGTCTCCAACGGGCTGGGCGGGGTGCGGCACCGGCTGGACGCCTGCTGCACCGACGATGCTTTTCCCATTCTTGAGGATTTGCGCAAGGAAGGCGCCACCGATTATGTCGCCATGCCGCTGCGGTTCTCGGACGGGCGGATCAATGTGCTGACACTTACCAGCGACCATCCGAATGGCTTTTCGACCGCCAACCTGGGCCTGATTTTCGAATGCTCCGGGGTGATCGCCCGCTACTACGAGATCTTCATGCAGCGCGAGAACGCCCAGGCGCTACTGGAAACATACGTGGGCAAGCGCACCGGCGCCCGGGTGCTCGGCGGCGAGATCCGCCGCGGCGACGGCGACGAAATTGACGCCGCCATCATGTTCTGCGATCTGCGCGGCTCCACCCGGCTGGAGGAGCAGCTGGGCCGCCGGGACTACATCGCGCTCTTGAACCAGTTCTTCGAGACCGCCTCGACCATCGTGCATGATCACGGCGGCGAAGTGCTGAAATTCATCGGCGATGCTGTGCTGGCCGTCTTCCCGGCGGGCAGCAACCCGGACAGGGCGCGCGCACAAGCCCTGGACAGCGCCCGCGCCATTGTTGCCCGGCTGGAAGAGATCGCCCAAGAGGAAGAAGGCCACCGCTGCGAGGCCGCCATCGGCATTGCCTATGGCCGGGTGACCTATGGCAACATTGGCTCGCGCGAGCGTCTGGACTTCACGGTAATCGGCCAGGCCGCCAATATCGCCGCCCGGCTGGGCGACTACGGAAAAACCGCTGACCACGCGATTGTCGTCAGCCGTGACATCTTGGGTGACACCTCTCAAGGCATCTCGCTCGGCGCAGTCAGCCTGCACAATGTCTCCCAGCCCGTCAGCTGCTTTGCAATTCAAGCCGGCGGAAATTCCCAGGCAGCTGCAGAGTAACCCTGCCACAGGCAGTCTTCTCAGCCTCCCCTTCGGCACTGCCCCCAGGGCAGTGCCGTGCCCAAGGCTGCTTTGCCGGTATCTGTGATGCAGGCAAAAGGCACGGGAGCCCCTCCCGCCGCTCGATCAGCCCGCCGCCAAGGAGCGCTGCCCCGCATCGCCCATCGAGACCAGCAGCGGCGCCTCCGCCTGCCGCGCCTTGAAATCCGCCTTTCCGGCCATCCCATGCCAGCCTGCCTGCACCAGAGATTGCGCAACCGCGCCGCCCAGCGTTGTGCCCGGACCAGTCACGATGAACAGGTCCGGCGCAAACTCATAAGCTGCATTCTGCACCGCGCGGGTGAAATCATAGGTCTCCACAACCTGATGACCCAAAGTGTAATCCCACAGGGCCTGCGTATCCGTGGCACCCGGCCACCAGATCTGCCCGCGCCCGTCGACCAGCGGCACATCCGGCTGGGTGAACATCTCCGCCCCCAGCTGCTTACGCCCCTCCGCCGCAACCGGCGCCTGCAGGCGTGTGTGAAATGCCGCGTGGTTTGCCAGCCGCATTGGGAAACGTTCCTCCACCACTGGCACTGCGCCCTCAAACGCCGCCAGCCCGGCCTCGTTTCCGGCCAGCACCAGCATCCCGCCCAGATCAATCGACAGCGCCAGGTCATGCCCCTCGCGCGCAGTGATCTCTGCCGCCAGCGCCAGCAGCTCCGCCTTGCGCACAGGGTTGTTCAACCAGTCCGCTCCGGCAAAGGGATAGACCAGCTGGCCGCCGATCAGCTGGTCCTGCATCAGCGTGCCCATGGTGTTCACCACCTTGAACCCGTCCGTTGCGCTCAGCGCCCCGCCAGCCGCCAGCGCAATATACCAGCCCATTGAGTTGCCGGTGACTGCAACCACCTCGATATCCTCAGCCAGGGACTGCGCATCCGCCAATGCGGACGCATAGATCAGCGGCGAGGCATTATCCCCGCGCGAATACTTCGACACGGAGAACCGCGCGGCCCCGTCCAGCGCGGTGATCTCTTCCTGCCCGGCGTCCCGGCGCTGCGCGTCAAAGCCCGCAAACAGCGCCGCCTTGTCCGCGTGGTGGCGGTGCAGATAGCCCAGCTCCGCCTTGTTGTAGGTGCCCCGGCCGGGGCAAATCAAAACGGCGGTGCGGGTCATAACTTGCCTCCTGCCAGCTTCAACGCAGCCGAAACAATGCTATCCTTCGACGGCAGCGTCGCACCATAGGCCGGCCCGGTTGCAATAAAGCAATCGCTGGCGGCGATCCGAGCCGTTGGAGTATCATTCTGTTCTGCAAACAGCGCCATCAGCGCTTCCGACTGGCTGCCGGTGATGCGGCATTCATCAACGATCAGAACGTTCTTGCAGCCCTCAACAGCCTCCAGCAATGCCGCCTCCGGCAGGGGCGCCAGCCAGCGCAAGTCCACAATTCGCGCATCCACGCCCTGCGCCGCCAGTTCGGCCTGCGCCTGGGCCGACAGGTAACGCCCATTGCCATAGGTCACGATGGCCAGATCGCTGCCCTCCCCATGCACGCCAACCTCCCCCAAGCCGATTTGCCGGTCCGGCGAGGGATAGCTCCGCATCCAGCCGCCATCCTTGGCCTCATGCAGGTCCCGCATCGGATAAAGCGCGATGGGTTCGACAAAGACCACCACCCGCTGTTCCTCGCGCGCCAACCGCACCGCCTCGCGCATCATCATCGCGGCCTCCGCCCCGTCCGACGGGCAGGCAATCACCAGCCCCGGAATGTCGCGCAGCACCGCCAGCGAGTTGTCGTTGTGGAAATGGCCGCCAAACCCCTTCTGATACCCCAGCCCTGCAATCCGCAGCACCATCGGGTTCGAAAACTGCCCGTTGGAGAAAAACGGCAGCGTCGCCGCCTCGCCGCGCAGCTGGTCCTCGGCGTTGTGCAGATAGGCGAGGAACTGGATTTCCGGGATGGGAAGGAAACCGTTGTGCCCCATGCCAATCGCCAGCCCCAGGATCGACTGCTCGTCCAACAGCGTGTCGATCACCCGGTCTGGCCCGAACCGCTGCTGCAATTTCTGGCTGACGCCGTAGACCCCGCCCTTGCGGCCCACGTCCTCGCCCATCATGACGATCTCGCCGTGCTCCAGCATCAGGTCGGTCAGCGCCCAATTGATCAGGCGCGACATCGGCTGCGGCTCCTCCATCGCCCGCATGTCGCTGCCGAACGCCTCTGTGCGCGCTTCGGCACTGGGGCCGTTGGTGGGCGCGCACTCCCGCTTGGGCGGGATCAGGCTGGCCGCCACATCGTCAGCCGTTTTCAGATGCGGCCGTGCCACCGCCTCAGCCCGGATCCGCTCCACCCGCGCGCAGGTCTCTTGATAAATCTTCAGCGCCCCGGCCGGCTTCAATGCCCCGGCCTCATCCAGCAGCCGCACCGAATGCAGCAGCGGATCGTTGGCCTCATCCGCCTCCACCTCTGCCTTGGCCATATATGTGGTCGGCACATCCGCCCCGGCATGGCCATACAGGCGCACGGTGCGTAAATGCAGGAACGCCGGCTTCTTGCGGGTTCGAACATACTCCGCCGCCTCCTGCGCCACAGCAAAGGCGTTATAGATATCCAGCCCGTCTGCCTTGAAATACTTGATGCCTGGCCGCCCGGCCATTGAGGTCTCGATCCAGCCCTTTGGCGTCTTGGTCGAAATACCGATGCCGTTGTCCTCGCAGACAAACAGCAACGGCAGCGGCGTCGACTGCACGGAGGTCCAGCCCGCGGTGTTGATCGCGCCCTGCGCGGTCGAGTGGTTGGCTGAGGCATCTCCGAAGGAACACATGACAATGGCATCCTCCGGCAGCATCTGATGCTCTGGCTGGTGCCGCTTGGCGGCACCGATGGAATAGGCCGCGCCCACTGCCTTGGGCAGATGCGAGGCAATGGTCGAGGTTTGAGGCGGGATCATCAGCGCCTTGGATCCCAGCACCTTGTGCCGCCCGCCAGAGGTCGGATCTTCGCTGGAGCAGGCAAAGGATAGCAGCATGTCCCAAGCAATCCGCTGCCCCGGCACCTGATCGGCACGGGCGATCTGAAAAGCCGCATCACGGTAGTGCAGGAACGCCATGTCGGTGGGGTGCAGCGCACGGGCCACCGCCGCCATCCCCTCGTGCCCGGAAGAGCCGATGGTATAGAACCCCTGCCCCGCTTTCTGCATGTCGCGGCTGGTCAGATCCAGCGCCCGGCTCAGGACCTGCGCGCGGAAGGCGGAAACTGCTTCGGCTGCGGCCAGCGGCCCGGCTGGTGCAGCGCCTGCAGGCAGATTCCCGGCCTTGACCCGGTCCAGGAAATTCTGATGCACGATCTGAGCGCGGTCCATGCGGCCTCCTTACGCTGGCTGACCGTGCCTTTATCCGCGAAACCGGAACTTGAAGCCAATGAGATTGCGCACTGGCATCATTCCAAAACGGAATGCCAGACCCGCCAATCAGTCCGGATTTTCACTCAAAGCCTTAAAGCGCCGCACTTAAGCCAAACGCAGCAATCCAATGCTCAACCACAGTTGGCTCTGCCCGCCTTTTCCGTTTGACGGCCTTGGCGAACCATCTTATACGCCCTCCCCACGACACCTGCCCAGGTGGCGGAATTGGTAGACGCGCTAGCTTCAGGTGCTAGTGTCCGTATGGACGTGGAGGTTCGAGTCCTCTCCTGGGCACCATCCCCCTTTCAACATTCTGTTTCCTTTTGCGAACCAAAAAGCGCAAGCAGTTGTTTTCACCTGCTTTTGCCGCCAATCGCAACCATTTCACGCAACGTTCGCGCCACATTCCCGCAAAAGTAAGATCAGCCGGGCTTTCATAGACTCTTTATAAATGGTTAAAGCGCAAAGATTGCAGGCGCAAAAGAGTCGCCACCAATAGTTGTTTTAACAGTTCAACGTTTCCCAGTACGTCGAAGGCAAACAGGAAGATAATTTATGTGTTTAGATTGCATTGAACGTTCCGCATCCGATGGTCAGGACAATGTCAATTCTGCCAGAATTGTTGAAATCTCGGACGCCGGGCATGGAACCTGGACCTCATACCGCATGTCCCCCGGTGACACGTTCGAAGGCACACTTTCCAGTGACGGAGACCGGGACTGGGTCGCCATCACTCTGACGGCGGGTGAAACATACGAAATTGAACTGAGCGGCGCAGCCGGCGGCGGCGGCACTTTGATCGACCCCTACCTGCGGCTTTACAATAGCCAAGGCAGCCTTGTCCGAAGCGACGACGACGGCGGTCCAGGTTATGATTCCGCGATAACCTTTACAGCGTCATCCAGCGGCACTTACTACATCAGTGCCGGCGCATACTCCGACAGTTATTCTGGCAGTTACACGATCTCAACCGATGTGGATGAACCTGCACAGTACGGATCGCTGAGTGACCTGGCCGGCTATCTGACAGATGGCTATTGGGAAGACAGCGGCCGGACTGGCCGCAGCTTCGACACTTCGGGCAGCAATGTCATTACCGTCAACCTGACTGGGCTGACCGCAGAAGGCCAGCAGCTCGCACGCTGGGCCCTGGAGGCCTGGGAGATGGTCGCAAACATCGAGTTTTCCGAAACCACCGGCAGCGCGGACATCACGTTTACCGACGACGAAAACTATGAAACTGCATATTCAACCTCCGAAGTCGCAAACGGCGTAATCACATCATCAATAGTGAACGTCTCGCTTCCTTGGTTGAATTTCTATGGCACCAGTATCGATAGCTATTCTCTTCAGACTTACATTCACGAGGTCGGCCACGCACTTGGGCTCGGACACCAGGGCGACTACAACGGCACCGCGACATACGGGTCCAGCGAGGAATTCACAAACGACAGCTGGCAGCTGTCAATCATGTCCTATTTCAGCCAGACAGATAACACCAGCGTGGACGCAAGCTATGCTTATCTGCTGACACCGATGATGGCAGATATCATTGCCATTCAGGAACTGTACGGCGCACCAGGAAGCGGAGCGGCAACTGCCGGAGATACTGTCTGGGGTCCGGGCTCAACCCTGCCCGGCACCCTTGGCGATCTGTTTGGCGACCAGAATAATATTCAGGGCAACGCCGTTGCCTTTACTGTCTATGACCAGGGCGGCACAGACACTCTGGATGTCAGCAGCTATGACGAGGCAAGCCGTATCGACATGCGCCAAACCCAGTTCTCCGATGTTGGAGGGCTGACAGGAAATGTCGGCATTGCCCGCGGAACCATTGTCGAAAACCTGATCACAGGATCCGGCAACGATACTGTGATCGGCAACGATGTCTCCAACACTATCCACACCCATGACGGCAATGACATTGTCCGGGGCAGGATCGGCCACGACCGGATTTATGGCGGCAACGGCAATGACAGTCTGTATGGCGACCTGGGCTGGGACCGTTTGTTCGGCGGCAGCGGCAACGACCAGCTGACCGGCGGCGATGGCGGCGACCGCCTGTACGGCGGCAATGAATACGACTTGCTGGCGGGCGGAGAAGGCACCGACTGGCTGTATGGTGGCAACAACAATGACCGCATGTATGGCGGCGGCGGCAACGATCAGCTGTACGGCGGCTGGGGCCGGGATCAGCTCTACGGCGGGAACGGTGACGATCTCCTGAACGGCGGGTTCGGCAGGGATGTCATGGCGGGCGGGTTCGGCCACGACACCTTTGTCTTCGCCAGCAACCACGGTCATGACCGCATTCTGGACTTCAGCACCAATTCGAGTGCCGAACGTATCGACCTGTCCCGCATTTCACAGATCGAAGATTTTGACGATGTGCTGGCTAATGCAACCACCACTGCAGATGGTGTGTTGATCACGACAGGCGCAAACGGCAGCATCCTGCTCGAAGATGTGCAGATCAGCAGCCTTGCTGCGGATGACTTCATCTTCTGACCGGCTGCCGGCATAACTTCTGCACGGGACAGGTTTGTTTGTGTGCCGTGCAGGAGTCTTCAGGGATTCTTAGGACCCTTTGCCGTTTTTGAGGGCACAGTTGAGTTTGCAGGCCAAAGCGCCTATTTCCTCTGCAACAGCCCCGGTGCGGTGAATATCAAAAGGGAATTCCAGTGGCCAATTACCTGTACAAGAACGACCTGCCCGACGGGGTGGATCTCGGCCCCGTTGTCGCCATTGACTGCGAGACCATGGGTCTGAACCCGCACCGCGACCGCCTCTGCGTGATCCAGATGTCCGGCGGCGACGGCAATGCTCATATTGTTCAGGTGGAAAAAGGCCAGACTGGGGCTCCCAACCTGTGCCGGATGCTGGAAGACCCGAATGTTCTGAAGCTGTTTCATTTCGGCCGCTTCGACATTGCTGCGATGTACCACGCTTTTGGCGCCCTGGCTGCACCGGTTTACTGCACCAAGATCGCCAGCCGCCTGGTGCGCACCTACACTGACCGCCACGGGCTGAAGAACCTGACACAGGAACTCTTGGGCATCGACATCTCCAAGCAGCAACAGATGAGCGATTGGGGCGCAGAGGAATTGACCGAGGCGCAGCTCGACTATGCGGCTTCCGACGTCCTGCACCTGCACAAGCTGCGCGACGCACTGGACAAGCGCCTGGCCCGCGAGGGACGCACCGAAATGGCTCAGGCCTGTTTTGATTTCCTCCCCATGCGCGCCAAGCTGGATCTTGCCGGCTGGCCCGAAATTGACATCTTCGCCCACTCATGACCGATACAGAAAAATTCCTCGTCACCGCCCGGCAGGTGATCACCGATGAGGCCAATGCGCTGAACAGCCTGGCCGAAGGTCTTGACGAACGCTTTGCCGAAGCTGTGCAGCTGATCCTGCAAGCCAAGGGCCGTATCATCGTCAGCGGTATCGGCAAGTCCGGCCATATCGGCCACAAAATCGCAGCGACACTGGCCTCAACCGGCACCCCCGCCTACTTCGTGCATCCGGCTGAGGCCAGCCACGGCGATCTCGGCATGCTGTCCGAAGGCGATGTGGTGCTGGCGATCTCTAACTCGGGCGAGGCACCGGAACTGGCCAACCTGCTGGCCTTCACCCGCCGTTTCGCCATCCCCTTGATAGGCCTGTCCAGCAAGATGGACAGCACCCTGATGAAACAGGCGGACGTGCACCTGCAAATCCCCTCGATGGGCGAGGCCTGCGGCTTTGGCATGGTGCCCTCGATCTCCACCACGCTGACGCTGGCAATGGGCGACGCCCTGGCAATCGCGCTGATGAAGCACCGCGATTTCCGCCCGGAAAACTTCCGCGATTTCCACCCGGGCGGCAAACTCGGCGCCCAGCTCAGCAAGGTGCGCGACCTGATGCATGCGGACGGCGCGCTGCCGCTTGTCTCTGAATCCACCCCGATGGCAGACGCACTGATCGAAATCAGCCAAAAGGGTTTCGGCGTTGCAGGCGTTGCCGCCGCCGATGGCGCGCTGGCCGGCATCATCACCGATGGCGACCTGCGCCGCCATATGGACGGGCTGCTGAACAAAACCGCGGCCGAAGTGATGACCGCGGACCCTGCCACAATTGCTCCCGGCGCCATGGCGCAGGAGGCGGTTGCGGTGATGAACCAGCGCAAGATCACCTGCCTGTTTGTGGTTGACCCGGAGAAAGGAAGAAAGGCCGAAGGCCTGCTGCATATCCACGACTGCCTGCGGGCTGGGCTGGGCTAACAGAGGCGCGGAGCAGGGCATGGACAGCCATTCAAGAGCCGTCGCATATCTCAAGGTGCTGCTGCCGCTGGCAGCACTTGTTCTGCTGTCGACTTTGTTCCTGATCTCGCGCGGAGTGAACACGGACGCAGTGATCCCCTTTGCGCAAAAGGAAATCGAGGACCGGATGAGAGGCCAGCTGGTCACCGCTCCCTACTTTTCCGGCACCACCGCAAATGGCGACGAGATTCTTGTGACCGCCTCTACCGCACGCCCTGGCCGGAACGGCGCGCCAGCGATAGCCAGCGAAATGTCCGCGGAGATCCATTTGGCGGAGGGCGGCAAGATCACGCTGGCCTCCGAAACCGGAGCCATCAATCCGGCCCAGGACACCGCCCGCTTTACCGGAAATGTGATCATCACCTCGGCCGATGGCCTTGTTGTCGAGACTGAGGAGCTGAATTCTATTCTCAGCGGATTGTCGGCCCACAGCCCGGGGCCGGTCCGCGCGACCGGCGACATCGGCGTGCTGACGGCAGGCAACATGCAGATCGAGTCAAAAACTGACGGCGGCCCGGTCCATATGCTGTTCAAAAACGGGGTGAAGCTGCTATATCAACCCCAGCAACCGGAAAGATAACCTGTGTCTTATTTGCGCGCATTGATTTTCTGCCTGCCTCTCGCGGTATTTCCCGGCCTCGCACTGGCGCAAACGGCCTCCGTTGCCTTCGGCGCGGTCAAGGCCGACCCCAGCCTGCCGGTTGAAGTCACCGCTGACAACCTTGCCGTGAACCAGGCCGACGGTTCGGCTGAATTCACCGGCAATGTCTTGATCGTGCAGGGCGTCATGCGGCTGTCCGCCGACACGGTTCTCGTCATCTACAAGACAGCAGAAGAAGGCGGCGGAGAGGCCGGCGTCGAACGCCTGGAGGCCACCGGAAATGTGGTTCTGGTCAGCGGCCCGGACGCTGCCGAGTCTCAGTACGCAGAGTATACCATCGACCGGGGCACGGTCGTGATGACCGGAAACGTGCTGCTCAATCAGGAAAACGGGACCCTCGCCTCTAACCGGCTGGAGGTCAACCTCACTTCCGGAACCGCGCAGATGGCCGGCCGCGTGAAAACCATTCTCAATCCGAACGGCGGCAGCAACTGATGGCGAAACCAGACCTGAAAGTGACGGAAGGCTCCTCCGGGCTGCGCATTGAACGGCTGCGCAAATCCTACCGCAAGAAGGTGGTGATCCGGGACGTCTCCCTGTCTTTGAACCGGGGTGAGGTTGTGGCCCTGCTTGGTCCCAACGGCTCTGGCAAGACCACAAGCTTCTACACGATTGCCGGCCTGGTGTTTCCCGAAGCGGGCACCGTCACCATTGACGGCCAGAACGTGACCGGCCTGCCGATGTACCGCCGTGCGCGCCTCGGCATCGGCTATCTCCCGCAGGAAATGTCGATCTTCCGCGGATTGTCGGTTGAGGATAACATCTCTGCCGTTCTGGATATCTCGCAAAAGCACGAGCACAAACGCCGCGAGCGGCTGGAAGAACTGCTGTCGGATTTCTCGATCGAACACCTGCGCCGCGCACCGGCGCTGGCGCTGTCGGGCGGTGAGCGCCGCCGGGTCGAAATCGCCCGCTGCCTGGCGGCCAACCCGAAATACCTTCTGCTCGATGAGCCTTTCGCCGGCGTCGACCCGATTTCCGTCGGGGACATCCGCCACCTGGTGGCAGACCTCAAAAAGCGCGGCATCGGGGTACTGATCACCGACCACAACGTGCGCGAAACACTGGAAATCGTCGACCGCGCCTATATCCTGCACGACGGCCAGGTGCTGATGTCCGGCAGCCCCGAAGAGGTGGTGGAAAACGAGAACGTCCGCCGTGTCTACCTCGGCGACAACTTCCGCATTTCCTGACCCTTTTCACGCCTCCGCGGCAGCAAATAACTGCTGAAAACCGGGGCTTCTTTTTTCGCGTTGTCCATTGACTCTCCCGCTGTCTTGCCGTCGAATTGATCCATGGCATACGCGCAGTCCGATGCAGTCCGAACAACAGCCTTGGCGACAAGGCCCGGACCGATGCAACCGGACGGCTGGCCTGCCCCCCGGTTCCGGACCTGACGTGACACCGCCAAGGATTGCCTTGGCGGCGGGCCCGGCCGCAATAAATTGTGAAGGAGATCACATGCGTTACAAAATCAGCGGCAAACAGATCGACATCGGCGAGGCTCTGCAGGTTCATGTGCAGAACGAGCTGGGTTCGGCCGTACAAAAATACGCCGAGCGCCCAACCGACGCGACTGTGGTCTTTTCCCGTTCAGCGCATGAATTTGTGTGTGAAGCAACCGTCCACCTGTCGACCGGGCTGAGCGCGCAGGCGAAAGCCCACGAAACCGAAATCTATGCTGCCTTCGACGCTTGCTGCGAGAAAATGGAAAAGCAGTTGCGCCGCTACAAGCGCCGCCTGAAAGATCACCACAAGGATCGCAGCGAGCCGGTTGAACATCTGGGCGCCAACTCGTATATCCTCGCCTCTGAGGAAGCGGATTCTGAGCCGGACTCGCTGCAGCCGATCATCGTCGCCGAAATGGAGACCCGTATCCCCTCCCTGTCTGTCGGGGAAGCGGTGATGCAGATGGAACTGGCAGGCGCACCGGTACTGGTCTTCCGCAATGAAGGCAAAGACGGATTGAATGTGGTCTACCGCCGCGACGACGGCAACATCGGCTGGATCGATCCGTAAACACACCTAAGGCATCGGCGCCCCCGAACGGGGCGCCGGAACGGAGCAGACACATGCAGATTTCCAGCATCCTCAAGCCAGAGGCCGTCCGGGTTATCGGTGCGGTCTCCAGCAAGAAGCGCTTGTTCCAGGAAATCGCGGATGTCGCTCAGGCCGCCTACGGGCTGGACGCGCAGCCCACGGTCGAGGCTTTGCTGGACCGCGAGAGCCTTGGCCCCACCGGCGTCGGCCACGGCGTCGCCCTGCCGCATGCCCGGCTTGAGTCCATCAGCGAGGTCTGCGGCACGTTCCTGATCCTGGAAAAACCGCTGGAGTTCGGCGCGGTCGACCGCCAGCCGGTTGATATCGCCTTTGCCCTGTTCGCGCCCGAAGACGCCGGCGTCGAGCACTTGAAAGCACTGGCGCTGGTGTCGCGCACCCTGCGTGAACAGAGCTTCTGCACCAAGCTGCGCGCCAATCACGATCCGGCCACACTCTATACCATTCTGACCGAAGGCCAGTCCGTCCAGGCCGCCTGAGGCAGCAAGCAGCATCTGCTGGTCCCCACAGCCTCTCTTCCCCGGCACTTCGCATCTTTGCAGCCGGAAATTCTCCCGCCCGTCATCGGCTGCCTGACGGCAGCGCTCTTCCCGTTGGGTCACGCCCGGCCACGCGGCCTGCGGCCCCGGCCGGGCAGCGCCGCTCTCTTTTTCACGTGTCTGCCTGAGAGCTGCCGTAGCCTCGGCAGGCCAGCGCCGCACCCCGTGCGGCGCCCGGCCCAAGGCCGTTGCGGCTGTTCAGCCCGCTGAACATCCGGCGGGCGCGGGAGCCCCCGTTTTTTTGGCCGTCGCGCAGGGTCAGCCTTGCTGCCAGGGACCGAAGCCGAAGGCCAGGTAATCGCGCTGATAGACTGAGGCAATCAGCGCTTCCAGCTCCGCATCATAGATATCCGCCAGCGTAAAAGGCGCCTCCGGCTTGGTCTCCGGGACCGCCCCCGGCTCCATCCGGCCCAGCTTGCGGGCCAGCGCGGGCAGGTCTTCGCCCATCTCCTCCTCGCGGATCAGCAGATCCGGGGTGCCCAGTTCGGCGAATCCGGCCAGTGCCTGGGCTTGGGTTGCCCACTCCGCATCCAGCCGCACCGGGGTTTGCCCGGCAAGGCTGGCGCGCACAAACTCCAGAAACCCGGCAAAGGCCTCGCGGTGCTGGGCACGCGAATAGCCGGCGCCTGGCCCCTCCTCCGGAATGGGCAGTTTGAACTGCCGCCGCAGGGTGTTGCGGATCTGCCCGTAACTGCCCGCGCCTGCATTCAGGATCCGCCGGCAGAATACAGCATGCGCCCGCGCCGCAGGATGGCGGAGCACGGTGAAACTGCGAAACCCCTTGTTGCGCCGTTTCCACTGGCGCAGCTGCTTCTGGTTCATACCCTGAATCAGGCTTTCCGGCGCCACCTGGTCCAGTCCGGCCATCCACTGCACCACGCCTGCCTCCGGCCCGCCCCTCACCGGCAGATACAAGAGCGGCGTCACCGCCCCCGCCACGTAGCCCGGCACCGCCGGGCCGCGGCGCGGTTCGAAATTCGGGGTCCGCGTCAGATTGAACCGGTCCATACCGGCCAGCGCTTCCTCCATCTCGTCAGGATTGGCCACCTTGGCCAGCACCGGCGCCGGGTTCTGCCGCTTGAGACTTCCGTCAAGCACCTCCAGTTGCTGCGGAACGCCCAGCCAGCGGGCCAGACCGTTCATCACTTCAAGGCTCTGCAAGTCTTCGTAGGCCACGTAAAACGCCGTTTGCCCCAGCGCCTGCAGCCGGTTCAGGAGGCGGACCTGGAACTCCTGCAGCGCCTCCACGTGGGCCGCGAACTCCGCCGCGTCAAACCGCGCCTTGGCGTCCTTGCGCCGCTTCACATCAGTCAGTTTCCACTGGCCGGTTTCCTGGGCGATCTTCCACGAGACATAGCTGTCGAGCGGGTTGCGGGTCAGGATCACCTTGGCGCAGCGCGGATCCTCCAGCATCAGATCCAGCACCCGCGGGTCGTGATCGTGGAAGTAGCGAAAGCCACCCAGAACGCCTGGCTCTGCCTTGATTTCCTGGATCAGCCGCGCCGGATCGGCGTCCCGCATCGCCTGGGTCACGCCCAGGATTTCTGTACTGTTCGGGTAGCCGATGAAATGCGGGTTAAACGCCTCTCCATGGCATGCCAGCCGGTCGAAGGCGTTCAGGTTGCTTTCCAGGAAATTGGAGCCGGTCCGCATTTCGGCGAAGACGGTGAAGTAATCAAAGGAGGGTTCAGACATAATGGATTATCGCACCAGATAAGGTTTGCGCTGCGGCTTGGACGGGCTGGCAGGGCTGTGCTCGACCGGAAAGTCGCCCATCAGATATGGGTGCATGCCCTGGTTCTTCAAATTCTGCAGAAACTGCCCGAAGCCTTCAAGATCCACCATCCTGGGGGCTTCGCTCAAATGCCGCGCGGACAGCGGTCCGATTTCGTCGATGATGGTCTGCAAGGGCTCCATCGGCGCTTCGACAAACTCCGCCATGGTCCAGATCCGCACCCGTGCCTTGGTCCATTGGGAGCGCAGGATCTGCAATTGGTCCGCCTCTCTCTGCTGCAGCCTGGCCGCCTCCTGTCGCAGTTCCGCGAAACTGCGGCTGGACTTGAACAGCGGAATCGCCCAGGCACCGCTGATGACCGAGACCTGCGCGTTGGTATCCCGCGCCACCAGCCAGTTCACCGCCTGATTGCTGCGCGGTCCGAACTGAAAGCACTGACGCTCACCTCGGGTGTTCCAGATCAGGCTGGTAAGAAAGCTTTCCGGGTTATAGTCGCGCAACCCTGCGCTGCCGTTCAGGCAGCCGTTGATCAGGCTCTGCCCTTCACAGAATTCCGCCCCCTCCGGTGCAAAGATATGCCCGTGCACCTTGCTGCCGGTCGTGCGTGCCAGCCAGGTTTCGAAATCTTCAAACAGCTCGGAAAAGCCCTGAAAAACCGAATAGGGGCTAGAAGTGACCCCGTTCTCTGAGCCATGGCCGGGAAACCGGCTCTGCATATAGAGACCGGGCCGTCCGCGGGTGCGCCGCTCCACCGCCTTGGCAAAGATCCGGTCGATCTTGCCGGGGTTCGGTTCCGTCCGCTTCATCACCCCTGCCTGATCGCTCAGAAAGGCCTGATACAGCCGGTCGGCATGCGGCCAGATCTTGCGCGCTACAAAACAGTCCGAGCGGCGCAGAAGCTGCAGATGATCGTCGTAGAAGATATGCGGCTTGCCCTGGAAGTCGAACTTGCTCAGCGTCAGGGAGCGGCTTTCAATGTTGCCCGAGTCCTGCCGCACCAGGGTCTGAAAGTAGCTTTCATCCGGGATCCAGACCTTGCGGAAATAAGCGTCATAGGCAGGGCGTTCCGGATCCTGCAGGATCGCCGCCAGGGTCTTGCGTGTGAGGCACCACCACTGGCTGCCCATATGCGGCACCAATCCTGAGGGGATCCGCCGCTTGAACCGCAGCTTGCGCTGCAACGCCACGTAACGGTCGAACAAGTAGCGGTGCCGCTTCCAGGAAAACGGGAACCGCAGCGTGAACCGCTCATGGCTGAGGCCGCCGACAATCCAGGGCACGTCGGCAGTGGTGGCGCTTTCAATGAAATCGGTATCCGGGCGCGCAGCCAGGTAATCGGCCAGTTCCTGCACCGGCCTCAGCGGCAGGCAGGAGCCGGAGGCCAGATAGACATGGCGCACATCCGGAAACTCCGCCAGCATCACCTCTGACGCCGATTGCGAGGCCGCGACGATGCCCCAGGTGCCCCATTCGCAGCGGTGGCGGGCTGAGAACCGCACCAGCGGGTTGCCATCCAGTTCCTGGCGGAAGCGGCCGAACACCGCACGGCTGACATTGCGGTCGACATGCAGCACCACCGGACACCCCGCTGCGGTCCAGTGGCGTACCACCTGCGCCGCCCGGTCCAGCGCCGTGTGCACCAGCATGACCACACCGACCGAATTCATGCCCAATTCCCTTTGGACATCAGCCCCAGGATCTCAAGCTGACGCCAGTTGATGTATTTCTCGCTCCACTTGCACCACAGTTCCGGCTGCTCTGCCAGTTTGGCGGCATAGGCTTTGTATTCTGCCGATCCGCCGTAATGCTGGCCGCGCACCAGCTCCTCTTCGGCCTTGGCAGTGAAGGTGTCCAGAAACTTGGCGTGCAGCAGCATGCCGCTGGCCTTTTCACCGCCATTGGTCTCATACACCTGGTTCAATCCGCGCGGCAGCAGGGAGTGGGTGGAACTGGCATAGGCATAGCGCCGGTGCCATTTGACCAGCGGGATCTTGTTCAGCGCAGGCGCCTTCTTGGGCGCATCGGCAAAGAACACCCGCGCCCGCGGCCCGCCCTGGATCCACAGGTTGCCGTATTCCGGGTTGCGGCTGATGGTGTAATTGCCGCTGTCGAACCAATGGGCGATCTCCAGCGGGTTCTGCCCGGCCTGATACGGCACTTCACTGATCCGGCCCTTGGGGTACACATCCAGCAGCATCGCTGAGAAGCTGCGGATTGCCGAATTGTCCAGCCAGTCCGTCAGCGCCCGGATCGGCCGAGTGTCGCAGAACGGGTAGATGAAAAACTCATCCGGATCGACCACCAGCACCCAGTGATCATGCGCGTACTTGCGCTTCAGATAGTTCATCCAGTCGATGCCGAAGCCCGCGCGCTTGTAGCTGGCGCTGGTGTGCCACAGCGAGACGTCCTCCATCCCGCGCAGGTACTCCGCCGTGCCGTCGGTCGAGTCATTGTCCACAAACAGGAAATGATCAATGCCCATGCTGCGGTAGTACTGCAGGAAATAGGGCAGCCGGATCTGCTCGTTGCGCATGGTGCAGACCAGCAGGATATCCCTTGGCCGGATCGCCCGGGTGTGGTCCTGCAGCGCGGTCAGCTCACCGGATTTGCGCACCGCGCGGACCAGCCGGCGTTTGCGCCGCAACCGCATCCGGTAAGAATCCCAAAGCCCCACGTTTACTCCAAACCATTTTCCAAGGAGCGCACCCGCCTGCCACGGCCTTCTGGCCATTGGCAAGTTTCCGCTCAATATGTCACGAGCTCAGTGTATTAACAACGGATTTAGAAACGGTTACGCGGGCGCACGGCGCGGCTGCAACAGTCAGGATTTCCCGCCCCCGGCGTCACCAGTCAATTGCTGTCATCAACCCCAAGGCAGCCAGCTGGTCCGGCCCCTGATACCGCACCGCCCCGGCGTGCCACATATCCGGGGCCCCGGTGATCCGGTCATAATAACCGTCAAACAGATGCGGCGTATGAAAATGCTGCTGCCGCTGTTTTTCCGTTGCCGATTTAGAAACAATCTCCGGCAGGAACTTCGTATGCAGCAACACTCCGGAAGGCGCCCTGCCGCCCGGCCCGTCGTACAGCGCATTCATCTGCGGCGGCAGCATGGAATGGGTTGAATTGACGTAAGCATAACGCCGGTTCCATCGTACCAGCGGCAGCTTGTTCAACGTGGGCGAGTGTTCCGGCTGATCAGCGAAAAACATCCTTTCCCGTGCACCGCCCTGAACCCACAGATTGCCCTTCGGCTGCTGCCGCGCCGCCCGGTAGGGGCCATCATCAAACCAGTGCAGCACCTCGCAGGGGTCCTGGCCCGGTGCATAGGTCTGGCTGTCCAGCGGCCCCTTCGGGTACAGATCCAGCATCAAGGCGCCGAACCCCTCACGGCCGACCTGCTCCAGCCGCTGCGTCAGGCCGCTCAGCCCGTGCGCCTCCATCCCGGAATAGATCAGCAGTTCATCCGCATCCACGGTCAGGCACCAGCGCCGGTGGCCGTACCGGATCAGCAGCCAGCCCAGCCAGTCAAGGCCAAAGCGCGTGTCCCGGTAGCTGGCCTGCGTTTGCCACAGGGAGACATCCGGCTGCGCTGCCAGCAGCTCTGCGCTGCCGTCATCGCTGCCATTGTCGACCATCAGGAAATGCGCCGCGCCCAGCCGCCGGTAGTGTTCCAGGAAAAAGGGCAGCCGGGTGCTCTCATTGCGAAGTACGGTAAAGACCAGAACACCCTGCCCGGCGATCTCCCGGGTCCGGTCTGCCACCTTCTGCAGCTGATGGCGCGCGCGCAGTGCCCGCCAAAGCAGCCGTCGCCGCTTCCACCGCAGCCTGTAGGCCCCGGTGAGGCCCAGCGGCGGAAGATCAGGCGCGGCGGTCTGTGCCATTCTCAGCTCTCGTAATGGCCTGTCTTATGCCATTTCCAGGCGTCGGCAATCATCGTTTCCAAGGTGGAGCGATGCGGCTCCCAGCCCAGGTCGGTGACTGCACGGGTGGAGCCGGACACCAGCTTGGTGCAGTCGCCCGCCCGGCGCGGCCCGGTGGTGCAGGGCACTTTCTGCCCCGTCACGGCCTCAGCCTTATCCATCACTTCGCGCACCGAAAACCCGCTGCCGGTGCCCAGGTTGAACACCTGGCTGCCCTTACCGCCCTCCAGCCATTTCAGGCCCAGCACATGCGCGTCCACCAGGTCGCAGACATGCACATAGTCGCGGATGCAGGTGCCGTCCGGCGTGTCATAGTCAGTGCCAAAGATGGTCAGCGCGTCGCGTTTGCCCGCAACCGCATCCAGCACCAGCGGCACCAGGTGGGTTTCGGGGCGGTGAAACTCACCCACCTCTGCCTCAGGGTCCGCACCTGCCACGTTGAAATAGCGGAAGATCACCGACCGCAGACCATGCGCGGCGCCGAAATCCTTCAGGATATCCTCCACTGCGCGCTTGGAGGCGCCATAGGCATTCAGCGGCAACTGCGGGGTGTTTTCATCCAGCACCACATTGTCATGCTCGCCATAGGTGGCGCAGGTGGAGGAGAAGACAAAGTCCAGGCAGCCCGCCGCGACCGCGGCCTCGATCAGGTTGAGCGACCCGCCGGTGTTGTTGGCCCAGTAGCGGCCCGGCTCGCTCATCGCCTCGCCCACCTGGCTGAGTGCCGCAAAATGCATCACCGCAGCGGGCTGATACCTGGCAAACACCTCATCCAGCCGGGCGCGGACGCTCAAGTCGCCCTTCTCAAAGGGGCCGAACTTGACCGCATCCTGCCAGCCGGTCACCAGGTTGTCGTAGGTCACGGGCGTATAGCCCGCCGCCTTCAGCGCCTTGCAGGCATGCGAGCCGATATATCCGGCGCCGCCGGTCACGAGAATATTGGTCACTGTCTCTGCCCCATACACACAAAGCCGCCCCGAAGGGCGGCCCGCGAGGTTACTGCGCGGCCTTGCCGACCTGCGCGATCTCGGTGATGTAGTTCATCAGATCGTCCCGCAGCTCATCGCGCGCCAGCGCAAAGGCCACAGTTGCTTGCAGGAAGCCCGCCTTGGAGCCGCAGTCGAAACGCTGGCCGCGGAAACGGTAGCCGTAGACCGGCACATCCTTTGCAATGTCTTCTGCGATCGCGTCGGTCAGCTGGATCTCTCCGCCGGCACCCTGCTTCATCTTGTTGAGGTTCTTCAGAACCGACGGTGCAAGGATGTAACGGCCGATCACCGCCAGATTCGACGGCGCATCTTCCATCTTGGGCTTCTCGACCATGCCGTTGGCTGCAACCACCTGGCCCATATCGTCCTTCACGTCGAGCACACCGTAGGACGAGGTCTTCTCCGGCGGGACCTCCATCGCGGCAACCATGTTGCCGCCGATTTCCTCATAGGCCTCGACCATCTGCTGCAGGCAGGGCTTCTCTGCCGCGATCACGTCATCCGGCAGGATCACCGCAAAAGGTTCATTGGCGATCAGGCGGCGGGCACACCAGACAGCATGGCCCAGGCCCAGCGCCTTGTGCTGGCGGAGATACGCAATCGCGCCGGATTCCATGTCGGTGCTCTTGAGGATTTCCAGCAGGTCATCCTTGCCCTTCTTGCGCAGTTCCTGCTCCAGAACCGGCGAGTGGTCAAAATAGTCCTCCAGCGCGCCCTTGCCGCGCGAGGTGACAAAGATGAATTCCTTGATCCCGGCAGCACGCGCCTCGTCGATGGCGTATTGCACCAGCGGCCGGTCGACCAGAGTCATGATTTCCTTGGGCACGGATTTGGTTGCAGGCAGGAATCTGGTGCCCAGTCCCGCAACCGGAAAAATCGCCTTGGTTACTTTTTTACGCATGATGTTCTCTCTGTACTCAAATTCCGGGCTGGACGCCTGCACCGGCGTCAGACGCAGCGAAGCTGACGCGCATCATACCCGTCTGTCTCCAAAAAAATGTAAAGCAACTGCCCGCTGCCCCTTGCTGCCGTTCCGGAGCAGCTTTCTGATTGTTCCGTTTCTCATTACCATACTGCACTCACTCGAGCCCCATCTTCTCCATCATGGCTTCCAGCCGCGGCACGTCTTCCGGGTTGTTCAGCTCCCAGAACTCGCGGCCGCGCGCCTCCACCTCAACACACAGCACCTTGCGCCCGTTCTCCAGAAACCGCAGCTGCTCCAGCCCTTCGAGCCGTTCCAGCGGCCCTGTATCCCAATCAGAATACGCCGCCAAAGCATCCGGGCGGTAGGCATAGACGCCGACGTGGTGAAAGACCGGCGTATTTTCGCCATCACCATAAGTCTGACCGCAATAGGGCACCACCTCCTTGGAGAAATAGAGCGCACTATGGTCCGCGGCAAATACTGCTGTGGTGCCACCGACCCGGCCGGCCTTGCGGTCAGCCAGCAGGCTGTTCAGCGTTTCGCCGTTGCAACGCAGCACCGGTGTTGCCAGCCCCATGCCGGGCGCGGCCTTGAGCCCGGCCACCAGATCCTCGACAAACCAATGCGGGGTCAGCGGCGCGTCGCCTTGCAGGTTCACCACGATCTCATAACCGCCGCCCAGCGCCGCATGCGCCTCCGCACAGCGTTCGGTGCCGTTGGCGCAGGATTCCGAGGTCATCACGACCTCAGCGCCAAAACCCTCCGCCGCCTGTTTGATGCGATCGTCATCGGTGGCCACAACCACACGGTCCACGCCCTGCACTGAACAGGCCGCCCGCCACGAGCGCTCCACCAGCGAGCGCTTTTCCCCGCGGGCCCCGGTCAGCGGCACCAGCGGTTTTCCAGGATAGCGGGTGGAGGCATAACGGGCGGGGATGACGATCAGGACGGACATCAGGCTTCCTTCAGTTCCACAGCTGGTGCATAGGCGATGAAGAACGGGTTCGCATAGCCCTCTTTACCGTATTTCAGCGGGGAGTGATCGTCAAAGCGCACCACCTCTCCGCCAGCGCCGGCGAGCACCGCATGGCCGGCCGCGGTGTCCCACTCCATGGTGCGCCCGACTCGCGGATAGAGATCCGCTTCGCCGGTGGCCACCAGGCAGAACTTCAGCGAGGAACCGGCGCTTTTGCTGTCCTTCACGCTGTATTTGCCGATGTAGTCGTCAGTGGCCTGATCGCGGTGCGATTTGGACGCCACCACCATCAGCGCCGAATTGTCGCTGTCGGCGACCCGGATGGGGCGGGTCTCGCCGATGATCTGCGGGTCAAAGGCACCAGTCTCCTCGACCGCGCTGCCATCGGCCAGGGTAAAGAACATCCGCTGCCGCGCCGGCGCATAGACCACGCCCCGGGTCGGCACGCCCTTCTCCACCAGCGCGATGTTGACGGTGAAATCGCCGCGGCGGTGGATGAATTCCTTGGTGCCGTCCAGCGGATCGACGATCAGGAAGGTATCGCCGCGCTCCTTGTGCGAGGCCGCCTGCTCCTCGGTGACCAGCATCATGTCCGGGAATGCTGCCCGCAGCCCCGCCGAGATCAGTGCATCCGCCGCTTCATCCGCTTCGGTCACGGGGCTGTCGTCGGATTTCACCTTCACGTCGAAATCGTCGGAATTGTAGATCTCCATGATCTTCGCGCCGGCCTCGATGGCCAGCTTGCGGATCACGGGCACCAGGTCTTCATAGGTCACGCGGGTCTCCCTGATACGGGTTTAATTGAAAATTTGCCTCTTGCCCCTTATGATCCGCAGACAGCAGAACGGCAAGCAGCCGCATCATATTCGAGCAGAGAACGCAGGTTCATGTTTCAGCAGCGCACACAGCCTTCCTGGATGTCCGGCTTCTTCGCCTTGTGCGAGGTGGTGTTCCATTCGATCGTGCGCAGTGTCCGCTCCAAGCACAACAATGCCTTCATCGCGCTCGGCCTGAACCTGCTGCAGACGATTTTGTTCGTGCTGGCCTTCTACGTCATGTTCGCGGTTCTGGGCCTGCGGGGTGCCGCCCTCCGCGGCGACTTCCTGCTCTATGTGATGTCTGGCGTCTACCTGTTCATGGTCCACACCAAGACTGTCAGCGCTGTTGCCGGCGCCGAGGGCCCCAGCAGCCCGATGATGCAGCACGCGCCGATGAACACGATGGTCGCCCTGCTGTCCGCCGCCATTGGCGCGCTCTACATTCAGGTTCTGTCGCTGATCATCATCCTGTTTGTCTATCACGTCGCCTACACGCCCGTGCACATCGAGGAACCCATTCCCGCCTTCGGCATGGTGCTGCTGTCCTGGATCACCGGGTTCAGCGTCGGGCTGGTGTTCCTGGTGCTGAAACCCTGGGCGCCGAGTTTTGTCAGCATTCTGATGATGATCTACCAGCGCGCCAATATGATTGCCTCGGGCAAGATGTTCCTGGCCAACACGCTGCCCGGCTTCATGCTGGCAATGTTCGACTGGAATCCGCTGTTTCACTGCATTGACCAGGCCCGCGGCTTCGTCTTCATCAACTACAATCCGCACTTCAGCTCCTGGCAGTACGCGGCCTGGGTGGCGCTGGTGCTGATCGTGATCGGCCTGATGGGCGAATTTTACACCCGCCGCAATGTCTCCCTCAGCTGGAACGCGCGGCGCTAGTCCCGGAGAAGTTCTTCAAAATACGGGAGCAGTTCAGCATAGGTGGTTCAGAAGCCGTCCGTACCGAGATGATTGGAAGCACGGTACGCCATGAACAACTCCGCTCTCAATTCCTGGACCGTTTGCCGTGTGCTATGCCGTGCTGCGTCTGCAGCCGCTTTGAATGACCCGTAGTGCGCGTATGCATTGAATTGCTGCGCAAACTCCAAAACCGACTGCCTGTTACCTGGCGAGGGCAGGTCCTCAAAATTCAATTCCTCCGCCATCACGTCACCACCCTGAGCGTCAGATTGATCCGCCCGCCCTTGGGCAAGAGCCGTGACGACTTGAACCGGATCCGGTCCACCCCGTGATAGGTCAGCCGCGCCGCGCCTCCCATCACCACCACGTCGCCCGAGCTCAGCCAGACCGATTCCGTCTTGCCGCCCCGTGTCTGGTTGCCAATCCGGAACAGCCCGTCATCCCCCAGCGAAATGGACACCACGGGAAAGGAAAAATCCGCCTCATCCTTGTCCTGATGCAGCCCCATCCTTGCGCCTTCGCCGTAGTAGTTGAGCAAACAGCACTCGGGCTGCCGTTCCAGCCCGGTCAGCGCACGCCAGATATCCAGCACCTCTGCCGGGATTGCAGGCCACTCCCGCCCCGCGGGATGCCGCTCCGCATAACGGTACCCCTTGGCATCCGAATACCAGCCGAACTGCCCGGCCGAGGTCATCCGCACCGACATCTGCCCGCCGCCGGGCACTTCGGGCGAAAACAAGGGCGCGGCCTTCAGCACCGGGCGAAGGGCATCGATCAAAGCCTGCTGGCGAAGCGGATCGAGGCACTCTTTCCAGACCTGAATCCCCCGAAGAAGCAATGGTTTCGGCCTGTCAGCCAACAGACTGCCGGGCGGGGGGCTGACCGGTTTCATCATTCTCTGCCGCACTCTCCTTGCCCCCGGGCCCTGGCGGGCGGGTCGGGAATTTTTCCTTCAGTGCCGCGATTGGGCGCTCCATGCAATACCACGAAACACTGGCCGCCAGCAGCGAAGCCGCCGACATGATCACGAAGGTCCGCGGCCCGCGTTCATAGAGGCTGCGGTCGCCATAGTGAACCAGAAACCACCACAGCGGCAGGTGATAGATATAAGCGCTGTAGCTGATCCGGTTTACGAACCCCGCCAGACGGCCGCCCAGCAGATACCCGGCAGGCCCCTTGTAACCCTCCCAGGCGCCGGCCACGATCACAGCCAGCGCCAGGATCAGCAGCACACGGTAGACTTGGGTTTGACCAAATCCGGCGCTGAACAGAAGCGGCGACAGCACAAACACGCAGGCAGCAAGCCCGGCAGCGGGCGCGCTCAGGACCCGCCAGACTTCGGGGCGGTTCATGGAAAGGGCCAGCAGCGCACCCGCCGCGATCGAATCGAAACCGACGACAATCCCGGTCCATTTGCTTCCCTCAAGCGCAGCCGCATAAACCACAGCAGGCAGGACCAGCATAACCGCGGTTATTTGAACAGCCCGGCGCAGCGGCAGCAGCAGGATCACCAGCGGCCAGCATGCATAGAACTGCTCCAGCATGTTGAGGCTCCACAGATGCGCAGTGATCCAGGGGTCCCAGCTCCGGTTCAGGAAGGCGTGCAGATTGGTAAGCTGGAAAATGTGCCACGGCAGGCTGCTGCGGATGCCTTCCATGTCTAAGGCGGCAGCAAAGGCAAGCACCAGAAGCAGGGGCGGCAGCAGGCGCAGCGCGCGGCGGATGTAGAAGTTCCGGGCCGTCCGAAAGCGCCCTCCATGCTGGCGCGCCCGCAACAAGATGACAGTAATAAGAAAGCCGCTGACAACAAAGAACAGCGACACCCGGGCATGTTCGATAACCGGAAACTCGTTCCAGAAATGCACATAGAACACACCCAGCATGGCAATCATCCGCAGCCCGTCCACCTGCCTGCGCCTGCCGCCAGCAATTTCTGAAAAGCTTTGTGCCACCGTCTCTTTCCTGCGTGCCTGCGGACTGCGGCCCAGGGCCGCTGCCGGAGCACAAGCTGGGGCAAGAGCCGCCAGGGTCAAATGCAAAAGCCCATCGCTGCGGCAAACACGGCAGATTCAGCAGAATTGGGGCTTGCTGGACAAACCCTTGCCAAATTCAGGCGGATTTGCCGTAACCGGCGCGACCGAACGCTTGCAGGGCCGTTTTCACGCCCCTATATACGCCGGGACGCGGCAAGGCACAGTCCAGGCCGCAACTTCCATCGGGGCCGGGATGCCGCAACGGGTTCAGGCCTCGGGTAATCGCCTTGAGTAGTAAAAAGGGATCGCAAATGAGCAAAGTTATCGGCATCGACCTGGGTACCACCAACTCCTGCGTGGCCATCATGGATGGCTCCCAGCCCCGCGTGATTGAAAACGCCGAGGGCGCGCGCACCACCCCGTCGATCGTTGCCTTCACCGACGACGAGCGCCTGGTCGGCCAGCCGGCCAAACGCCAGGCCGTCACCAACCCCGACAACACCGTGTTCGGCGTCAAGCGCCTGATCGGCCGCCGGTTCGACGACCCCGCCGTCGCCAAAGACAAGAAGATGGTGCCGTTCTCCATCGTCAACGGCGGCAACGGCGACGCATGGGTCGAAGCCAAAGGTGAGAAATACTCCCCGTCGCAAATCTCCGCCTTCACCCTGGGCAAGATGAAGGAAACCGCGGAATCCTACCTGGGCGAGGAAGTCACCCAGGCGGTGATCACCGTTCCGGCCTACTTCAACGACGCCCAGCGTCAGGCCACCAAAGACGCCGGCAAGATCGCGGGCCTCGAAGTGCTGCGCATCATCAACGAGCCGACCGCGGCTGCGCTGGCCTATGGCCTGGACAAGGAAAACACCCAGACCATCGCCGTCTATGACCTCGGCGGCGGCACCTTCGACGTGACCATCCTGGAAATCGACGACGGCCTGTTCGAAGTGAAGTCGACCAACGGCGACACCTTCCTGGGCGGCGAAGACTTCGACATGCGCATCGTCAACTACCTGGCGGATGAGTTCAAAAAGGAAAACGGCGTCGATCTGTCCAAGGACAAGATGGCCCTGCAGCGCCTGAAAGAAGCCGCTGAAAAAGCCAAGATCGAGCTGTCCTCCACCTCGCAGACCGAGATCAACCAGCCGTTCATCTCGATGGACCCCTCCTCGGGCCAGCCGCTGCACATGGTGATGAAGCTGACCCGCGCCAAGCTGGAAAGCCTGGTCTCCGACCTGATCAAGCGTTCGATGGACCCCTGCAAGGCGGCCCTCAAGGACGCAGGCCTGTCGGCTTCCGACATTGACGAGGTGGTTCTGGTCGGCGGTATGACCCGGATGCCGAAAGTCATCGAAGAGGTCTCCAAGTTCTTCGGCAAAGAGCCGCACAAGGGCGTGAACCCGGATGAAGTGGTCGCCATGGGCGCCGCCATCCAGGCCGGCGTTCTGCAGGGCGACGTCAAGGACGTGGTGCTGCTCGACGTGACCCCGCTGTCGCTCGGCATCGAAACCCTGGGCGGTGTCTTCACCCGCCTGATCGACCGCAACACCACCATCCCGACCAAGAAGTCGCAGGTGTTCTCGACCGCGGAAGACAACCAGAACGCCGTGACCATCCGCGTGTTCCAGGGTGAGCGTGAAATGGCAGCCGACAACAAGATGCTCGGCCAGTTCAACCTCGAGGAAATCCCGCCGGCACCGCGCGGCATGCCGCAGATCGAAGTGACCTTTGACATCGACGCCAACGGCATCGTGTCGGTCGGCGCCAAGGACAAGGCGACCGGCAAGGAACAGCAGATCACCATCCAGGCATCGGGCGGCCTCTCGGACGAAGACATCGAAAAGATGGTCAAGGACGCCGAGGACAACGCCGAGGCGGACAAGGAACGCCGCGAGCTGATCGAAGCCAAGAACCAGGCCGAATCGCTGATCCACTCGACCGAGAAATCGGTGGAAGAGCATGGCGACAAGGTCGACCCCTCCACTATCGAGGTGATCGAGCTGGCCGTGGCCGCACTGAAGGACGATCTGGAAAACGAGAAATCCTCTGCCGAGAAGATCAAATCCGGCATCCAGAATGTCACTGAAGCCGCGATGAAACTGGGCGAGGCGATCTACAAGGCGCAGGCCGAAGAAGGCGGCGACGATGAGCCGGCTGCTGCGGACGAAGCTGCAGGCCCCGGCGACGACGACATCGTCGATGCCGAATTCGAAGACCTGGACAACGACAAGCGCTAACGCCTGACCACTCAGGCCAAGGCGGGCCGGTCCGACCCCGGACCGGCCCATTTTCGTTGAGGCAGATGGGGTAACCGATGTCAAAACGTGACTATTACGACGTTCTGGGCGTGGCCAAAGGCGCCACCGCAGACGAAATCAAAAAGGGCTTTCGCAAGAAGGCCAAGGAATTGCACCCCGACCGGAACAAGGACAATCCGGACGCCGAAGCGCAGTTCAAAGAGGCCAACGAGGCCTATGATGTCCTGAAGGACGCCGAGAAAAAGGCGGCCTACGACCGCTTTGGCCATGCCGCCTTTGAAAACGGCATGGGCGGCGGCCAGCGCGGCGGCGGCGGCCAGGGCTTTGGCGGCGGCGATTTTTCCTCCGCCTTCTCCGACGTGTTCGACGACCTGTTCGGGGATTTCATGGGCGGCCAGCGCGGCGGCGGCGGCGGACGCCAGCGGGCATCGCGCGGCGCCGATCTGCGCTACAACCTGCGCGTCTCGCTGGAGGAAGCCTTTGGCGGGTTGCACAAGACCATCAAGGTGCCCGCTTCGGTCTCCTGCACCTCCTGCGAGGGCACCGGCGCCGAGGGCGGCGTGGAACCCACCACATGCCCGACCTGCTCCGGCATGGGCAAGGTCCGCGCGCAGCAGGGCTTCTTCACCGTTGAACGCACCTGCCCGACCTGCTCGGGCCTGGGCCAGATCATCAAGAACCCCTGCAAGTCCTGCCACGGCCACGGCCGCGTCGAAAAGGACCGCTCGCTGTCGGTGAACATCCCGGCAGGCGTGGAAACCGGCACCCGCATCCGTCTCGCGGGCGAAGGCGAAGCCGGCCTGCGCGGCGGCCCTCCGGGCGATCTCTACATCTTTGTCGAGGTCGGCCCGCACAAGCTGTTTGAACGCGACGGAAACAACCTCTACTGCCGGGTGCCGGTCAGCATGGCCAAGGCGGCGCTTGGCGGCTCCATCGAGGTGCCGACCATCGACGGCGGCCGCGGTCGGGTGCAGATCCCCGAGGGCAGCCAGTCCGGCCGCCAGATGCGCCTGCGCGGCAAGGGCATGCCGGCGCTGCGCGGCGGTGCCACCGGGGACATGTTCATTGAACTGGCGGTGGAAACCCCGATGAACCTCACCGCCCGCCAGAAAGAGCTTCTGCGCGAGTTCGAGGACATCTCCGAGGAAAACACCAACCCCGAATCCCGCAGCTTCTTCTCTTCGGTGAAAAGTTTTTGGGATGGGATGAAGGGGTGAGGCCCGTCTAGGAAACCGTCCGCGGGGCGGTTTCAGGGCCGAACGGGCGGAGCCCCGGCCACCATCCGCAAACGACGCCATAGAAAGCGCCCCAATTCGGGGCGCTTTTCTTTTGCGCATCCTTTACGCAACTCCAAGCCCCAGGCGCCCCTCGCCGCACCGCGGCGGTGCACAGGGGGTGTACAGGGGGTGCACGTCTGTCACCCCCCAGCTGCCGCCCCTCCGCCGCTCCCCGACGCCACCCGTTAACACTTCCTCAACCATGATGGCGGCACCATGGCGCCATGGCACAGGACCCCGCATTCGAGGACGTCTCCCTGCCGCTGTTTCCCGGCAGCGAGGAGGCCCCTGCGGCCCCGCTCTCCCCCGGGCGCCTGCCCTCCTACATCAAGGACCACCGCGCCCGCCTGCGCGAGCGTTTCATGGCCGGCGGGGCCGCTGCCATGCCCGATTACGAGCTTCTGGAGTTGGTCCTGTTCCGCTCCATCCCGCGCCGGGATGTGAAACCCTTGGCACGGCAACTGCTTGATACCTTTGGTGATTTCAATCGTGTGGTGACGGCCTCCCCGGAACGGCTGGCGCAAGTGAAGGGCATCGGCGACGCGGTCATCACCGACCTCAAGGTGCTGGAGGCCGCAGCCCACCGCATGGCCCGCGCCCGGGTGATGCAGCGGCAGGTGATCTCCAGCTGGGACGCGCTTTTGGATTATTGCCACACCACCATGGCCCACCGTGAAACAGAACAATTCCGCATTCTGTTTCTGGACCGCAAGAACGTGCTGATCGCCGACGAGGAACAGGCCCGCGGCACCGTCGACCACGTGCCCGTCTACCCCCGGGAGGTCGCCAAACGTGCCCTGGAACTGAACGCCAGCGCGTTGATTTTAGTGCATAATCACCCGTCCGGAGACCCCACACCCTCGGACAGCGACATCGGCGTGACAGAGCAGATGCAGGCCGCGCTGACTGCGCTGGGAATCACCTTGCACGATCACCTGATCATCGGAAAATCCGCCGAACTCAGCTTCCGCGCCCAGGGCTACCTGTAGCGGTTCCGGGTGTTATTTTCAGCGGTTTTGGTAGGAAGTGGTGAGCCGTGCAGGATTCGAACCTGCGACCCACTGATTAAAAGTCAGTTGCTCTACCAACTGAGCTAACGGCCCACTTCTTCGTCGCGGTCTAAGTGTTTTTCCCAAGAAGTTCAAGCACTTATTTCGCTTTGGTCCGGCGTGGCGGTGTGTGTCACGCTGTCCCGATAGGCGGCGTATCTAGGGCCAGTGCGGCGGGGGGTCAACCCCTTTTTTCAACTTTTCTCGCCGAAGGCTGGATTCATCTTCGCCCCGGGTCTATATGCCCGCCATGAGCACCTCGGCAGACATCAAAATCCCCTTCATGAAGATGCACGGGCTGGGCAACGACTTCGTCGTTGTCGACGCACGCGCGCAGGACATTGCCATCACCCCGGCCATGGCCAAGGGAATCGCCCACCGCCAGTTCGGCGTCGGCTTCGACCAGCTGACGGTGATTTCAAACGGCCCGGGTGACGCGCATCTGACCTTCTACAATGCCGACGGCTCCACCTCCGGCGCCTGCGGCAACGCCACCCGCTGCATTGCCCGCCACCTGATCCTGGAAACCGGCACACCAGAGCTGCATCTGACCACCGACCGCGGTGATCTTTATGCCCGTGACGCCGGCAACGGGCTCACCTCCGTCAACATGGGCGCGCCGCAGCTGGACTGGCAGGATATTCCGCTGGCCGAGGAAACCGACACGCTGGAGCTGCCGATCGAGGGCGGCCCCACGGCCACCGGCATGGGCAACCCCCATTGCACATTCTTTGTCGAGGACGCCGAGGTCATCCCTCTGGCAGAGTTCGGCCCCCGCTACGAACATCATCCGCTCTATCCCCAGCGCACCAATGTGCAGGTCGCTCAGGTGACCGGCCCCGACCGCATCCGCATGCGCGTGTGGGAGCGCGGTGTGGGGGTGACACTGGCCTCCGGCTCCTCCTCCTGCGCTACCGCCGTTGCAGCCGCACGGCGCGGCCTGACGGGCCGCAAGGTGCAGATCGATCTGGATGGCGGCACCCTTTGGATCGACTGGGCCGAGGACGGCGTCTGGATGACCGGCCCGACCATGCATGTATTCGACGGCAGCTTCACCCGCGAATTCCTGGAGACGCTGGCATGAGCGTGCCCAAGTTCACCACCCTCGGCTGCCGCCTCAACGCCTATGAGACCGAGGCGATGAAGGAGCTGAGCCAGCAGGCGGGTCTGGAGAACGCCGTGGTGGTCAACACCTGCGCGGTGACGGCGGAGGCCGTGCGCAAGGCGCGCCAGGAGATCCGCAAGCTGCGCCGTGAAAACCCGGAGGCGCCGATCATCGTCACCGGCTGCGCGGCCCAGACCGAACCGGAAACCTTTGCCGCGATGGAAGAGGTCACCCGCGTCATCGGCAACACCGAGAAGATGCAGCCCGAGACCTGGCAGCAGATCGCCAAGGGGCCGGATTTCATCGGCACCACGGAGAAGGTCCAGGTCGACGACATCATGTCGGTGACGGAGACCGCAGGCCACCTGATCGACGGCTTCGGCACCCGCTCCCGCGCCTATGTGCAGGTGCAGAACGGCTGCGACCACCGCTGCACCTTCTGCATCATCCCCTACGGCCGCGGCAACTCCCGCTCGGTCCCCGCGGGCGTGGTGATCGACCAGATCAAACGGCTGGTGGACAGGGGCTATAACGAGGTGGTTCTGACCGGAGTGGACCTCACCTCCTGGGGCGCCGATCTGCCCGCACAGCCCCGCCTGGGCGATCTGGTTATGCGGATCCTGAAACTGGTGCCGGACCTGCCGCGGCTGCGCATCTCCTCGATCGATTCGATCGAGGCAGATGAGAATCTGATGCAGGCCATCGCCACCGAACCGCGCCTGATGCCGCATCTGCACCTGTCGCTGCAGCATGGCGACGACCTGATCCTGAAACGCATGGCCCGGCGCCACCTGCGCGATGACGCCATCGCGTTTTGCGAGGAGGCCCGCCGCCTGCGACCGGAAATGACCTTTGGCGCCGACATCATCGCGGGCTTCCCGACCGAGTCTGATGCGCATTTCGAGAACTCGCTGAAACTGGTCACTGACTGCGACCTGACCTGGCTGCACGTCTTCCCCTACTCCAAGCGCGAGGGCACCCCGGCGGCGAAGATCCCGAACCAGGTGAACGGCAATGTGATCAAGGAGCGCGCGGCCCGGCTGCGCGCGGCTGGCGATGCGCAGGTCGAACGCCACCTGGCGGCGCAGTTCGGCAAGATCCACCGCATCCTGATGGAAAACCCGCATATGGGCCGCACCGAGCAGTTCACCGAGGTGGCCTTCTCCGAAGCGCAGAGCGAGGGCAGTATCGTCACTGCTGCCATCACCGGTGCGGCAGGCAGCCAGCTGGTGGCCTGAACATGCGGGGAATTGCTTTCCCCGCTCCGGCCCGCTAAATCTGACATCACAGGTCCCGGATACCTGCCGCTCGCGGCCGCTGGCCATGGTGAAATCCGGACAAGGTTTATCCTGACGCCTGGGTGCACGCCCGGACAGCAATGCGAGCCCTGTCTGCAACGGCACATGCACCCTTTTTGCGAAAGGTACATCCATGCAGACCAACTCTGCCCTTCCTTCTGTTGCGCAGCTCAAGGCCGAGGCCCGGCTCTTGCGCAAGCATTCCAAGGCCCAAGGCCTGCCCATCCCCCACAGCACCGCATTGGAGCAAATCGCCCAGTATTACGGTTTCCGCGACTGGAACACGCTCCACGCCCGCGCGTCCAACGCGCCGGAACTGCAGGTGGGAGTGCGGGTTGAGGGGCGCTACTTGGGCCAGCCCTTCACCGGCTATGTCCACGGTCTGGCCGCCTGCGGCGGCAATGGCCACCGGCGGATCACCCTGCAATTCGACGCGCCCGTGGACGTGGTCCAGTTCGACAGCTTCTCCTCCTGGCGCCAGCGGGTGTCCGCGGTGATCAATGCTGACGACCGCTCGCCCCAGAAGACTTCCAACGGCCTTCCGCACCTGACGGTCAGCCCGCTGGAATAGCTTCCTCCACAAAGAAAAACCCCCGCAAGCATCACTTGCGGGGGTTTGATGTTTTCAGCGCTGTGTCAGCCGTCAGGGATCAGTGCTTGCCCTTGTGCGGCGCCCACAGGCGCTTGTTGGTCAGATACAGCATCACAGACAGCAGGGTCAGGAACAGCACGCCGACAAAACCGGCCTGCTTGCGGGCCATCATCTTGGGCTCCGCGGTCCACATCAGGAAGGCCGCGACGTCCTGCGACATGGCTTCCACGTCGTTGGCATGGCCGTCGGCGAACTCAACCTGCTCATCCGACAGCGGCGGCGCCATCGAGATCCAGCCGCCCGGGAAGGCGGTGTTCTCATAGAAGATGGTGCCTGCTTCTTCCTTTTCCTCACCGGTGTAGCCAGCCAGCAGCGAGGCGATGTATTCGGCACCGCCCATGCCCTTGAACAGCTGGTTGATACCCAGGCCATAGGGGCCGTGGAAGCCCGCACGCGCCTTGGCCATCATGCTGAGATCCGGGGCGCCGGCATTGTTGTTTTCCGGGAAGAAGTCCACCGGCTTGGCCGGGCGGTCCTCATCCAGTTCCGGATCGTAGACGCTGAAGTTGTCAGCTGCGTAGGCACGCACCTGGTCCTCCGGCAGCTGCGGGCCGCCCTCGTCTGCCAGGGTGCGGATCGGCACCAGCTTCAGCCCGTGGCAGGCTGCGCAGACTTCAGTGTAGATCTGCAGGCCGCGCTGCAGCTGGTTGCGGTCGTAGGTGCCGAACGGGCCCTCAAACGAGAAGGCGTAGTCGGTGATATGCTGGTCGCCGCCGCCTGCTGCGAAAGACGCAGCAGGGATCATGGCCAGAGCGAAGGCGGCACCGGTTGCCAGTTTCTTGAACATTGTCAGGTGTTCCTTCTTTTTACTCGGCGGGAGTGGCTTCAGCAGAAGATTTCTTGCCGTAGTGGGCGTCGAAATCGTCTTCGATGGTTGCAGGCTGTGCCAGCGGCTTCTCGATCACACCCAGCAGCGGCAGGATCACGAAGAAGTAGCCGAACCAGTAGGCCGATGCGATCAGCGAGAACGATGCATAGGGCTCTTCCGCCGGCATCGCGCCCAGCCACATCAGGGCAAAGAAGTCGACGACCAGCAGCGCGAACCACCATTTGAACATCGGGCGGTAACGGCCCGAACGCACGTTGGAGGTGTCCAGCCAGGGCGCCAGCGCCATGGCCAGGATCGCACCGAACATGGCGATCACGCCGAAGAACTTCGCATCCACGATACCGCCGGTCACGAAGGAGGCGAACTGCACCACCCAGACCTCGGAGGTGAAGGCACGCAGGATCGCGTAGAACGGCAGGAAGTACCATTCCGGAACGATGTGCGCCGGGGTCACCAGCGGGTTGGCTTCGATGTAGTTGTCCGGGTGGCCAAGGTAGTTCGGCATGAAGCCGACGATGGCCCAGAAGATCACCAGCACAACGGCCAGGCCCAGGAAGTCCTTGATCACGAAGTACGGCCAGAACGGCAGGGTGTCCTTCTCGGCTTCCGCCTTGGACCCTTTGCGGACATCAACACCGGTCGGGTTGTTGTTGCCAGTGGTGTGGAAGGCCCAGATGTGCACGATCACCAGCGCTGCAATCACGAAGGGCAGCAGGTAGTGCAGCGAGAAGAAGCGGTTCAGGGTGGCGTTGTCCACTGCGGGCCCGCCCAGCAGCCAGGTCTGGATCGCTTCGCCGATGAACGGGATCGCGCCGAACAGGCCGGTGATAACGGTTGCACCCCAGAAGGACATCTGGCCCCAGGGCAGCACGTAGCCCATGAAGGCGGTGCCCATCATCATCAGGTAGATCAGCATGCCGACGATCCAGGTGACTTCGCGGGGCGCCTTGTAGGAGCCGTAGTACAGGCCGCGGAAGATGTGGATGTAGACGGCAACAAAGAACAGCGAGGCGCCGTTCATGTGCAGGTAACGCAGCATATGGCCGCCGTTCACGTCGCGCATGATATGCTCGACAGAGGCGAACGCCAGGTCAACGTGCGGGGTGTAGTGCATCACCAGGACGATGCCGGTGACGATCTGCAGCGCCAGGCAGAACGCCAGGACGATGCCCCAGATCCACCACCAGTTCAGGTTCTTGGGGGTGGGGATCATGATGGTGTCATAGATCAGGCCGACGATGGGCAGGCGGCTGTGCAGCCACTTTTCTGCGCCTGTCTTCGGCTCGTAATGGTCGTGCGGAATACCGGACATGAGCGCGTTTCCTTATCCCAGCTTGATGGTGTTGGCGTCGGTGAACTCAGCCACCGGCACGTGCAGGTTCTCAGGCGCCGGGCCTTTGCGGATGCGGCCTGCGGTGTCGTAGTGCGACCCGTGGCAGGGGCAGAACCAGCCGTTGAATTCGCCGGCACCGTCGCCCAGCGGCACACAGCCGAGGTGGGTGCAAACACCCATCATCACCAGCCATTCGCCGGCGTCGTCCATGGTGCGGTTCACGTCAGCCGCGTCGGTGCCCGGCTTGTTGGCGTTTTCCGACCGCGGGTCGATCAGTTCGGACAGCTCCACGGCACGGGCTGCCTCGATCTCTTCCTGGGTGCGGCGGCGGATAAACACCGGCTTGCCAAGGAACATGACCGAGATCTGCGTGCCAACTTCCACGCCGCTGACATCGACCAGGATCGAGGACAGCGCTTTCACGTCGGCGGAGGGGTTCATCTGGTTGACCAGGGGCCATACGGCGGCACCCGCGGTCACTGCCCCGGCGCCGGCAGTGGCGTAGTAGAGGAAATCTCTCCGGGTTCCTTCGTGGTCTTCTGCGTGGGACACGAGGTTTTCTCCAATTCCAGCGCCCGTTTAGGGCAAACATGCGCATGCACCGCGATTGCTCGCAGTGACTCAGGCGCGTGTCTAGCGGGGAGAAGCCGCTTCGTCCAGCGGTCATAGGCGCGCAGAAAGCCGCAGACGGCAATTCTGTCACGCCTGAGTGACAGTGCCGCACCCATATCGGCGCGGCACCTGTCCGTTTCAAGGGGCCTGCTCAGGCCGCGGGCGGTTTTGTGGCCTGCATCGCGGGGCGCGATTCGAAATCTGCGAACCAGTCTGCCAGCGCCTCATTGCCTTGGCGCCAATTGGTGTCCGGGTGGCGGAAATCCACATAAGCCAGCGCACAGGCCACCGCGATCTGGCCGATGTCCAGCGGCCCCTGCAGGTGGCTCATCCAGCGCGCATTCAGCGCCGAACAGCCGCCCAGCACCTTCCCCTGCTGCGCGTCCAGCCAGCTGTCCCACTGTTTGTCTTCGGGTCGCAGCCGTTTTTCGTAGGACATCAGCACCGCCGCATCCATGATTCCGTCGGCAGTGGCCTCCAGCACCATGCTGTCCCAGCCACGGCCATACAGCCTGCCGCCGGCGCGTTCGTCCAGATAGGCGCAGATCACCCGGCTGTCATAGAGCGCCGGCCCGTCGTTGCGTTCCAGCGCCGGGATCTTGGCCAGCGGGTTGCTGGATTTCACATCCGGGCTGGGGCTGAGGGGCGTGGTGGTGACGTCCAGTATCTCGACGTCCTCCAGCTGCCCGGTTTCGTGCAGCAGCACCATAACCTTGCGGGCAAAAGGGGATGCTTGGGAATAAGTGAGCCTCATTTTAAATCCTCCGCTGTTTGGCCGCAGCCTACTGCAAGCGGACCTGAGGGGAAGGGGCAATTACAGCACTTCGCGCCGTGACAATACGTTAGGACCTGACCGGCCCATGACGCATCAGCGCAGCCAGCTCCTCCAGCTCTGCACCTATGCCGCCGGCTATGGCCTCTGCCGCTCCGGCGCGCGCGGCGTCAGTTTTGTTCTGGCTGAGCTTCCAGGTGCCATCGGTGCCCGTGATCCGCATCCGGGCAGGCACGATCATCCGCATCATCCGGTCCAGCGCCTCTGCGCCCATCTTGCTGGTGGTCCAGGGCGGCTTCGGCGCCAGCCGCGCCTCATAAAACGCAGACTGCCGGTCCAGCAGGCCGCGCAGTTCTTCATCCGGGCGCAGCTCCAGTGCGCCGGTCAGATGCACCGCGACATAGTTCCAGGTCGGCACCTGGTCCGGCACCCCGTACCAATCGGGTGAGACATATCCATCCGGCCCGCTGACGGCGATCCTGGCCGGACGCGCCTCCTTCAGCATCCGCACAATCGGATTGGAGCGCACCAGATGCAGTTCCGCCCATTCCCCGTCTTCGGAAATCAGGAACGGCACATGACTGATCAGCGGCGCCTCCTGCCCGGACACAGCCAGCACGCCAAAGGCCCGCGCACGGGCAAACGCCAGATTCTGCGCCGTCTCAGCGTCATGGAAAACCGGATTGGGATGCATGCTCTTTCTCCTGTGCCTGCCCGTCCCGCATACTATGGAACCCGGCCTTGCAATTTGAAAAGCTCCACTTGCCTGCTCAGGAACAATACCAATTTCACTTCCCGGCCGGGCGTCCAGCGTTCCGATCTTGAAATCGGCCGCGGTGCTTGGCAATGTCCGCATGTTCTCAGGGCGGGGCGGAATTCCCCACCGGCGGTAAGCGGGCAGGTCCCGTAAGCCCGCGAGCGGCTTCCAAGGTTTGGAAGTGTCAGCAGATCTGGTGCGACTCCAGAGCCGACGGTCACAGTCCGGATGGAAGAGAACGTGCAGAAGGGCGGCGCCAGGCGTGCGCCCGTCTGCTCGTGATCGCCTTGGGTGACGTGTCAAACCTATAGGAGATTACGAAATGACACACACCCGCTATGCCTTCATCAAGGCGCAATGGCATGTTGATATTGTCGACCGCGCGCTGGAGGGATTCCTGCAGCTGATCCCGGCGGATCAGGTCGACGTCTTTGATGTTCCCGGCGCCTTTGAAATGCCCCTTCTGGCGCAGGAGCTGGCGAAAACCGGCAAATACGCCGCCGTGGCCTGCGCCGCCCTCGTGGTGGATGGCGGCATCTACCGGCACGATTTCGTGGCTCAGGCGGTGGTCGACGGGCTGATGCGCGCCGGCATGGACACTGGTGTGCCGGTGCTGTCGGTCTCGCTGACCCCGCATCATTTCCAGGAAACGGAGCATCACATGGCCATCTACCGCGCGCACTTCGTGCAAAAGGGCAACGAAGCCGCCAGTGCAGCCCTGATGATCACCAAGACGCGGGAAGAAGCGCTGACCGCCTAACCCAAATAGGCCTTCAACGCAGGCGGCGGGTTGTCCAGCAGTTCCGCCGTCTGCTGCGGCGGATGCGCCTTGCCGTCCGCCAACAGCACCACCTGGTCCGCGATCCGGCGGGCGTCGTTCGGGTCATGGCTGACCATCAGCACCGTGGCACCGCTTTCGCGCGCCAGCTCCGCCACCAGATCCAACATCTCTGCCTTCAGCGCCGGGCCCAGCGCGGCAAAGGGCTCATCCAGCAGCAGGATGTCCCGCCCCTGCACCAGCACCCGCGCCAGCGCCACCCGGCTTTGCTGACCGCCGGACAGCGCCGCAGGCTTGCGTGTGCCCATACCGCCCAGGCCAACCCGCTCCAGCGCGGCATCAACCCGGCGCCACTCCGACGCGCTCAGCCGCAGGTTCGCATGCAGCCCCAGGCCCACATTCTGTGCCACGGTCAGGTGCGGGAACAGGTTGCCGTCCTGAAACAGCATCGCCACCGGCCGCTTGCCCGGCGCCTGGCGGGTCAGCTCCGCGCCGTTCCACAAAATACGCCCGCGGGTGACGGGCAGGAAACCGGCCACTGCCTCCACCAGAGTGGATTTCCCGGCGCCGGAAGGGCCGATCACCGCCACGCAGGCGCCGGGCGCGATCTCCAGATCCGCCTCCACCGCGTAGTCGCCGTTCATGATCCGGCAGGTCTCAAGCCTCAGCATGCCAGCGTCCTCCGCGGTCCAAGATCCAGAATGCCCCCATCGACAGCACAAGCAGCAGCAGCGCCGCGCCTGCCGCCGCCTCCATCCGGTAGGCCCCCATCAGCCGGTAGATCTGCAAGGGCAGCGTCGCAAAATCCGGATCGGCAAACAGCGCGACAACGCCCAGGTCGCCCATCGACAGGGCGGCTGCCAGCCCGGCGGCAAACCCTGTCTGCGCCCGCATCCGCGGCAGGTAAACCCGGCGCACAAAGGCCCATCCCTGCATGTCCAGCGACAGCGACAACCGGCCATAGCGCCCAAGCACCTCCCGCGCCCGCGGCACCAGGATGCGCATGGCAAAGGGCAGCGCCATCACCGCATTGACCAGCGCCGTCACCGGCAGCGCCAGCGCAAACGGGTCCGCGATGGGATAGATCAGAATGAACAATCCGGTGCCGATCACCAGCGGCGAGGCCGCAAGGCCGAGGATACCCGAAAGTTCGGCGATGCCGCTGCGCCCGGCAGCAGCCGCAGCGGCCATCGGCAGGGCCAGCATCAGCAGAATCACGGTGCTGAGCGCGGCAACCAGAATCGAGTTGCCCGCCGCCTGCCAAACGGAGCCTTTCAAGGCAGCCAGCCCCGGCAGACCCGCCAGCACGATTGCCGCCAGCGGCAGCAGCAAAAACGCCGCCGACAAGACAATCCAGAACCCGTCCAATCCGCGCGCCAGCGCCCCCTGCCCGTCCCAGCGCTGCACAGCCCGGTCAAGCCCGGCCCCAAACCCCTCACCCGCCGACACCCGCAGCGCCACCAGCGCGGCAGCGCCGGTCAGCAGCAGTTGCAGACCCGACAGCAGCGCCGCGCGGCCCAGGTCGAAATCAAAACGGAACGCCTGATAGATGGCGAGTTCGATGGTGGTCGCCCGGGGGCCGCCGCCCAAGGTCAGCGCCACTGCAAAGCTCGACAGGCAAATGGCAAAGACCACCGCCAGCGCGCCAGGCGCCACCCGCCGCAGCATCGGCCCTTCCAACAGCCGCCACATCGCCAGCGGCCCGGCATCCAGTTGCGCCGCCAGGCGGAAGCGTTCGGCAGGGATCTCCTGCCAGCCCTGCAGGATCAGCCGGGTTGCCAGCGGCAGGTTGAAAAAGACATGCGCCAGCACCACCCCGTGCAGCCCGTAGATCTGCACCGGCTCCATCCCGAACAGACCCAGCAGGCCGCTCAGCCACCCGGCGCGGCCGAAGACCGCCAGCAGGCCAAGAATGGCCACGATAACAGGCAGAATGAAGGGCGCGCCCAACAGCGCAATCAGCAGGCTCCGCCCCCAAAACCGCCGCCGCGCCAGCGCGCGGGCAACGGGAATGGCAAGGCCAACACTTAGCAAGGCCGACAGGCTCGCCTGGGTCAGCGTGAACCGCAGCGCGGCCCAGTCGCTGGCGCCAAACCCGCTGCCGGCCTCAGCCCTGAGGGCAACAGCCCCCAGCGTCCCCAGAATCAGCGCCGCCACCAGAAGGGCCGCGCTGATACCGGGGTAAGCGCTTACTGGCTGAGCGCGTCCAGCCATTCGCCCAGCGCCGCATCGCGCACTTCCGCCGCTTCCGTTTCACTCAGCAGCAGCGATTTTTCAGGCGCAATCAGGGTGCCGAACCCTTCCGGCAGGCCCGCCGACGGGATCACCGCCGGATACATCCAGTTGGTGGTCGGAATGATCGACTGGAACGCATCCGACACCATGAAGGCCAGGAACTGGTCCGCCAGTTCCGGCTGGTCGGAGTTCGCCAGCTTGCCGGCAACTTCCACCTGCATGTAGTGCCCCTCATCAAAGGCCGCCGCCGCCTTGGAGCCGTCTTCCTCGGCAATCAGATGATAAGCGGGCGAAGTGGTGTAGGACAAAACCATGTCGGCCTCGCCTTCCAGGAACATGCCATAGGCCTCGGACCAGCCCTTGGTCACGGTCACCACGTTGTCAGAGAGGCCCTTCCAGATCTCCGGTGCCTCGTCGCCATAGGCCGCCTTGACCCACAGAAGCAGCCCCAGACCCGGCGTCGAGGAACGCGGGTCCTGAATGACGATCTTCTTGTCGCTGGCGGCCAGCGCCTTGAAATCCGCAGGTGCCGCGGCATCGGCGTTGTGGACAAAGGCGAAGTAACCCCAGTCATAGGGCACAAAGGTTGCGTCGTCCCATGCAACCGGCAGCGCAAATTCGGCACTCACCGAATGCTCTGCAAACAGGCCGGTTTCCTTGGCCGCCGCGGTCAGGTTGGTATCCAGCCCCAGAACCACATCCGCATCCGAACGCGCGCCCTCCAGCTTGACCCGCGCCAAGAGCGCCGCGCCATCGCCTGCGCCAACCAGCTTCAGGTCGCAGCCGCACACCTCTTCAAACGCTTTTTCCACTGCCGGGCCCGGGCCCCAGTCGGAAACAAAGCTGTCATAGGTATAAACGGTGAGTTCGGGCGTCTCGGCAAAAGCGGCCGAGGCGCCAAGCAGTCCCGCTGCAAATGCAAGATGTTTCATGCCATCCTCCTTTGCGGCTTTGGGCAAGGGTGGAGGCTGTCCAGTACCTTCCCTCCGCCGGTGTGATCCGGTTCAGGTTCAACGGGTGTCATCTCAGCGCTTGCGCGCACCCCGAGGTGGCGCGGACATTAGGCCCCAGCTGCAGCAATGACAAGCCAAAGCCCCGCCAGGACCTAAGGCTTGGTGAAACTGGACCGCTGCCAGCACCGGCCCCTTGTTCATCTGGCTGAAAATATCCCGGTGGAGCCGCCCCAGGCGGCGGGGGCAGCGCCCCCTCTCGCCTTTGCCGCAGAGGAATCCGCTTGAGGCACAGCCCCCTGCCCGCTAAGCACGTCCCGCAAAGGAGACCGCGCCTCATGTCGATGAACAGCTTTGGACACCTCTTCCGCGTCACCACCTGGGGCGAGAGCCACGGGCCCGCGCTTGGCGCCACCGTTGACGGCTGCCCGCCGAATGTGCCGCTGGAGCCGGAAATGCTGCAGCAGTGGCTCGACAAGCGCCGCCCCGGCCAGAACAAGAACACCACCCAGCGCAATGAGCCGGACGCAGTGAAGATCCTGTCCGGCGTGTTCGACGGCATGTCCACCGGCACGCCGATCCAGCTGATGATCGAAAACACCGACCAGCGGTCCAAGGATTACGGCGAGATCTCCCAGACTTTCCGTCCGGGCCATGCCGACATCACCTATTTCCAGAAATACGGCAACCGCGACTATCGCGGCGGCGGCCGCTCCTCTGCCCGCGAAACGGCAGCGCGGGTGGCAGCCGGCGGTGTTGCACGTGAAGCAATCAAGGCGCTGGCGCCCGGACTGGAGATCAAGGGCTACATGACCCGAATGGGCGAGCTGGAGATCGACCGCCGCCGCTTTGACTGGGATGCGATCGAAACCAACGACTTCTGGATCCCCGACGCAGGCGCGGTGCAGGAGTGGGAAGATTACCTGCAAGCCCTGCGCAAGGCGCACGATTCGGTCGGCGCGGTGGTTGAGGTTGTCGCCCGTGGCGTCCCCGCCGGCATCGGCGCGCCGGTTTACGGCAAGCTGGACACCGACCTGGCCGCCGCAATGATGTCGATCAACGCTGTAAAGGGCGTCGAGATCGGCGAGGGCATGAACGCCGCGCGCCTCAAAGGTTCGGAAAACGCCGATGAGATCTTCATGGGCGCAAACGGGCCGGAATATTCCTCCAACCACGCCGGCGGTATCCTTGGCGGCATCTCCACCGGGCAGGATGTGGTGGTGCGCTTTGCGGTCAAGCCAACGTCGTCAATCCTCACTCCGCGCAAATCGATCCGCAAGGACGGCTCCGCCACCGAAGTGATCACCAAGGGCCGTCACGACCCCTGCGTCGGCATCCGCGCGGTGCCGGTGGCCGAGGCAATGATGGCCTGCGTGATCCTGGACCACCTGCTGCTGCACCGCGGCCAGGTCGGCGAAAACCAGGGCCGCATCGGCTGAACCGCTGACGGCTGACGGGACCTGTTGCGAAGCACTGCGAAACCAAGCAGGTTTTGCACAGCCCGTTTCACATCCGGTCCTTTGATATGCTGATTACCCTGGCCGTTTCCGGCTACCGCTCAATCCGTGATGCGGCCCTGCCGCTGGAGCAGCTCACCGTGGTGAGCGGCGCCAACGGCGCGGGCAAATCCTCACTCTACCGCTCGCTGCGGCTGCTGGCAGAGGTGGCACAGGGGCGCGCCATTGCTTCGCTGGCCTCTGAGGGCGGTCTGGACTCGACGCTTTGGGCCGGCCCGGAACACATCAGCGCCCGGATGCGGCGCGGTGAAATTCCGGTTGAGGGCACCCGCCGCAAGAACTCGGTCGCGCTGAAGCTGGGGTTTGCCGCCGAAGACTACGGCTATGCTGTGGATCTGGGCCTGCCCGCACCGGTGCCGCGCACGATGTTCGGCAAGGATCCTGAGATCAAGTCTGAGGCGCTTTGGGTTGGCGAGAGCCTGGGCCGCGCCAACAGCATTGCCGAACGCCGCGGTGCGGTTGTCACGGGCCGGGACGGCAGCGGCCGCAAGATCGAACTGTCGCGTGATCTGCGCCCTTTCGACAGTATGATGACCCATGCCGCCGATCCTGTGCAGGCGCCCGAAATGCTGTCCTTGCGGGAGCGGATGCGCGGCTGGCGGTTTTATGACAGCTTGCGCACCGACCGGGATTCGCCTGCCCGGCGCCCCGCAGTCGGGACCCGCACGCCGGCGCTGGCGGGCGACGGTGCGGATCTGGCGGCAGCCATTGCCACCCTTCGGGAAATCGGCGACGGGCCGGCTTTTGACGAAGCCATCGAGGATGCCTTCCCAGGCGCCAGTGCCGATGTCTCGCTGCAGGGCGGGCTGTTTTCCGTGGAGATGCAGCAGCATGGTCTGCTGCGGCCGCTGTCGGCGGCGGAGCTGTCGGACGGCACCCTGCGCTATGTGCTGCTGGCCACCGCCCTGCTGACCCCGCGCCCGCCCGAGCTGATGGTGCTGAACGAACCCGAAACCAGCCTGCACCCCGATCTGATTGCCCCCTTGGCACGGCTGATCAAACGCGCGAGCCGCGACAGTCAGATCATCGTGGTCTCCCACAACAGCCATCTGGCCCGGGAACTGGAGGACGCGGGGGCATTGTCCGTAATCCTGCAGAAGGAATTTGGTGAAACCCGCATTGAAGACCTGGAGCCGCCGCGCTGGAGCTGGCCGAAACGCTGACGCTCAACCGTGCTCGCCCGCGCATTGGCTGTGGTCGCCCAGCGCCGTCAGCACCTTGCAGCAGCCGCCATTGCCGCCGTCGCACAGGTGGCTGATCCTCTCCAGCTCAGACGCCAATTGCTCCAGCTTGCGGATGCGGTCCCGGACATTGGCCAGCTGGCTGCGGGCAATCCGGTCAGCTTCGGCGCAGTCATCGCCCAGATGCCCGTCCAGCCCCATCAGCGCTTTGATGTCCTCCAGCGAGAAGCCGAGATCGCGCGCATGTTTGATGAAACCCAGCGCGTCCATCCCGTCCTGCCCGTAGCGGCGCTGGTTGCCGGCATTGCGGCCCGGCTGCGGCAGCAGGCCGATCTCCTCGTAGTAGCGGATGGTCGGCACTTTGACGCCGGTTGCCTTGGACAGCTGACCGATGGAAAACATCGCAATGACCTCTTGATGCTCTAGTGACTAGAGGCCCTACATTGATCTCGAATCAGGAATGAGGACAAGAGCAATGGCAGGCTGCTGCAATCACAACGCCCGGTTTGACGGGGTCTCGGCGGACTACAAACGCAGGCTTTGGCTGGTGATCGCCATCAACGCCGGCATGTTCGCGGTGGAAATGGGTGCAGGGCAGCTGTCCGGCAGCCAGGCGTTGAAGGCGGACGCGCTGGATTTCCTGGGCGATGCACTGACCTATGGCATTTCCCTGGCAGTGATCGGCGCCAGCTTGCGCACCCGGGCGCTGGCGGCCCTGGGCAAGGGGATCAGCCTGCTCTTGATGGGCATGTGGGTGTTCGGCTCCACCGTCTATCAGGTGTTTTACGTCGGCGTGCCGCAGGCGCAGATCATGGGCGTGATCGGCTTCATGGCGCTGGCAGCCAACCTGATCTCGGTGCTGCTGCTGGCCCGGTACAAGGACGGTGACGCCAATGTGCGTTCGGTCTGGCTGTGTTCGCGCAATGACGCCATCGGCAATGTGGCGGTGATGATTGCCGCGCTGGGGGTCTGGGGCACCGCCACCGGCTGGCCCGACCTCATTGTGGCCGGCATCATGGGCGGCCTGTTCCTGAGCTCCGCCTTCCAGATCCTGGTGCAGGCCGTGCGGGAATGGCGCGAGGAAGAGGCGCATTCAGCGGCGCACCAGCACTAAGGCAGTGACCGCCCGCGGGCGGAAGCGAAGCGCCCGCCGTTTTGCCGGAGGCAAACCACTGGTTTGACGGGGGCGGACGGGCGCTGCCCGGGCTGTTGGCCCGAGCGAGTGTTTTTAGCTGAACAGCCCTGCGTATTCCTCGCGCAGGGCTTTCTTCTGCACCTTGCCCATAGTGTTGCGCGGCAAGGCCTCCAGCAGGATGATCTCCTTGGGCTGCTTGAACCTGGCAAGCTGGCCGGAGAGCGCCGCATTGATCGCCTCGGCACTGGTGCCGCCCCCATCAGGCACAACCACGGCCACCACACCCTCGCCAAAGTCGGGATGCGGCACGCCGATCACCGCGCTTTCCAGCACGCCGGGCAGGTCGTCGATCAGGCTTTCCACCTCCTTGGGGTAGACGTTGAAGCCGCCGGTGATGATCAGATCCTTCTCGCGCCCGACAATGGTGACATAGCCGTCGGCATCAACCCTCGCCATGTCGCCAGTGATGAACCATCCATCCGGCCGCAACTCCTCCGCCGTCTTCTCCGGCATCTGCCAGTAGCCCTGGAACACATTCGGCCCGCGCACCTCCAGCACGCCGATCTCTCCTGCGGGCACCTCGGCACCATCCTGCATCACCCGCGCCTCAACGTCCGGCAGCGGAAAACCCACCGTGCCAGCGCGGCGCTCTCCGTCATAGGGGTTGGAGGTGCTCATGTTGGTTTCTGTCATCCCGTAGCGTTCCAGGATCCTGTGGCCTGTTCGCGTCTCCCACTGCTCATGCGTATCCACCAGCAAAGGCGCAGAGCCGGAGATGAACATGCGCATTTTCGCGGCGCGTTCCTTGGTCAGCCGCGCATCCGCCAGCAGCCGGGTATAGAAGGTCGGCACTCCCATCAGCGCCGTGGCCGCCGGCATCGCCTCAAGAATGGCATCCGCATCAAATCCCGGAAGGAACACCACCTGGGCGCCCGCAAACAACGCCACATTGGTTGCCACAAACAGCCCGTGGGTGTGGAAGATCGGCAGTGCATGGATCAGCACGTCGTCCGTGGTGAACCGCCAATAGTCGCGCAGGGTCAAAGAGTTGGAAGCCAGGTTCTCATGGCTCAGCATCGCGCCCTTGGACCGGCCGGTGGTGCCGGAGGTGTACAGGATTGCCGCCAGATCATCCGCCCCGCGCTCAACCGCTTCAAATCCGTTCTGCCCATCCGCCAGATCGCGCAAGGACCCCTGCCCCACCGCATCCAGCGTCAGCACCTGCGCTGCGCCCGCAATCGCAGTGATCTCGTCCAGCCGTGCAGGGTCGCACGCCACTACCCGGGGCTTCGCATCGCCGACGAAATAAGCGACCTCTGGTCCGGTATAAGCCGTGTTGAGCGGCAGGAAGATGCCGCCCGCCATCACTGTGCCCAGGTAAAGCTCAATCGCTTGGATGGTTTTCTGAACCTGCACCGCCACCCGGTCGCCGGGCTGCACCCCCTGGGCGGCCAAGGCTGCCGCCATCCGCTCTGCGCCGGTAAACAGCGCGCCGAAAGTGACCGTACCGCCGTCCGGAAGCCGGGCAAACACATCGCCCTCGCGCCCCACGGAGGACTCACGCAGCTGGCGGATCAGGTGATTGGCATCATGCATCGGCGGCTCCTTCATCTGGCGGCGCCATTTGCGCTCCCCCGCCAGCCGAAATCAAGCCATTGATCTTTGCGGCGCTTGGGCGCAGGTTCGCGCCATGGCAAAATCCTTAACATCGCATCGGCCCATGCTGGCAATCCTGCTGAAGGTGACGGCAATCGCCCTGTTCACCGCCCTGTCCGGGATCATCAAGGCCACCTCGGAGACCGTACCGGCAGGCGAGGCGGTGTTTTTCCGCTCCTTCTTTGCAATACCAGTGATCGTGATCTGGCTGGCAACGCGCGGAGAGCTGCGGCACGGGCTGATTACCAGGAAGCCGATGTTTCACGTGTGGCGCGGCCTGGTCGGCACCTCGGCTATGGGGATGACCTTCATGGGTCTGGCGCTGCTGCCGCTGCCGGAGGTCACCGCCATCGGTTATGCCACGCCGATCTTTACCCTGATCCTGGCGGCGCTGTTCCTGGGCGAGACCATCCGCCTGGTGCGGATCAGTGCGGTGGCCATCGGCCTCTTGGGCGTTCTCATCATGATCTGGCCCCGCCTCGGCGGCGATCTGGAGGACGGCGCCATGCTGGGGGTGCTGCTGGTGGTCGGTGCGACGGTGGCGCGCGGCTTTGTGCAGATCCACATCCGCCGCATGGTGCAGTCGGAGCATACAGCGGCGATCGTGTTCTATTTCTCGCTGACCGCCTCTGGCCTAGCGCTGCTGACCGCCCCCTTCGGCTGGGTGATGCCGGATGGCCAAACCGCGGCGCTTCTGGTCGGCGCCGGCCTGGTCGGCGGGGTGGCGCAGATTCTGGTCACATCCTCCTACCGCTTTGCGCCGGCATCAATGCTGGCGCCCTATGATTACGCCTCGATGATCTTTGCGATTGTGATCGGCTATGTCTGGTTCGAGGAATGGCCGACGCTGGTGATGCTGGCAGGCGCCGCGCTGGTCATTGCCGGCAATGTGCTGGTGATCTGGCGCGAGCACCGGCTGGGCCTGCAGCGCGGCAAGGCCAAGCCGCTGATGGATCCCAAGGGCGGATAGCAGTCCCTAAAAAGGGTTTCCGGCGGCTGGAGCCCGCAGGGGCGACGCACCCGCCTTCATCAGAAGGGGCGGGTGCCCGCTGTTTGCCCATCTGCGGGCACGGCTCAGACTGCGCGGGTCAGCCCCCCGTCGACACGGATGTTCTGCCCAGTGGTATAGGCCGCATCATCCGAGGCCAGATAAGCGATCAGGGCTGACACCTCACGCGCCGTGCCATAGCGCCCCATCGGAATGCGCGCCTTGCGGTCTTCGGTCTCCGGCAGGCTGTCGATGAACCCCGGCAGCACATTGTTCATCCGCACGCCCTGGGCCGCGAACTTGTCGGCAAACAGCTTGGTAAAGCTCGCAAGCCCCGCCCGGAACACGCCGGAGGTCGGAAACAGCGGGTCCGGCTCAAACACCGCAAAGGTGGAGATGTTGATGATCGACCCCTTGCCCTGCGCCGCCATGATGGGCGCCACCAGCCGGGCCGGACGGATCACATTCATCAGGTAGTATTCCATCCCCAAATGCCAGTCCTCATCACTGATCTCCAGGATATCGCCCTTGGGCCCGTGGCCTGCCGAATTGACCAGCACATCGATCCGCCCCCAGCGCTCCAGCGCCTTGTCCACCAGCGCCTGCAGATCGGAATGCGCCAAATTAGAGCCTGTATGCCCCACCCCGCCCAGCTCCTGCGCCAGCGCCTCGCCCTTGCCAGAGGAGGAGAGGATCGCGACCTGATACCCTTGCGAATGAAGGTGGCGGGCGGCATCCGCGCCCATGCCGCTGCCCGCGGCGGTGAAGAGAGCAACTTTGGTCATGTCCATACTCCTTTTCTTGCCCTCAGGATGGCTGCTCAGGCCACGCTTGACCAATCATGTCTCATCGCGCCAGACTGTAGAAAAACTACTGGCTGAGACCTCATGCGCCTGCCCAACCTCAACGCCCTGCGGATGTTCGACGCTGCCGCCCGCCACCTGAATTTCGGGCGCGCGGCGGAGGAACTGCACCTGACCCAAGGCGCCGTGGCGCAGCAGGTGCGGCGGCTGGAGGCCGACCTGGGGCACAAGCTGTTCCACCGCCACGCCCGCGGGCTGACCCTGACCGACACCGGGCGCAGCTATCACGCGCCGGTCCGGCAGGCGCTGGCGCTGATCCGCGAGGCAACGGACACGCTGGCCCCGGCTGTGCAGCGGGTGACACTGTCAGTGCCGCCGTCCTTTGCCGCGAAATGGCTGGTGCCCCGGCTGCCGGAGTTCGCGGCGCGGCACCCGGACATCGACCTGCGGATCGTGGCAGAGGAAAGCCTGACGGATTTCAAGCAGGGCGGCATCGACATCGCCATCCGTCAGGGCAGCAAGCCGCAGGAAAGCAGCCTGAACTCCGCCCTTCTGTCGCTGGTGGATCTGGTGGCCGTGGCCAGGCCGGATTCGGCTCTAATACAGGAAGACGCTCTGGAATTGGCTGATCTCGCCCAGCACACACTGATCCAGGACGGGCACCGGCACTGGGACCATCTGCTGCGGCAGGAGGGGCTCACGGCCAAAGGCCGGGTCCTGCAATTCAACCAGACGGCTCTGGCGATGGACGCGGCAATGAACGGCCAGGGCATCGCCCTTGTGCCGCGGATTTTCCTGGGCAGCCAGCCGCTGACAGAGCTGTGGCAGGCGCCGCGGCTGGGGGATCAGGGGTTTTATGTGCTTTGGCCCAGCTCTCAGGGCCGGGCCAAGACAGTGGTGGATTGGCTGCTGCGCCAATAGCACTCAGGCAGAGGCGGCCTCAGCCCCTTCCGGCGCGCTGAGCGAGATCACCGCAACCACCGCTGCGCCATTCAGCCAGTAGAACGCTGCATCCAGCCCGGCAAAGCCGAAGACAAAAGGCGCTGCCAGAAAGGTGAGGCCGACAATCAGGTCGACCGTCAGATGCAGCTTGTAGGGCAGCACCCGGATCAGGCCGAGGTGATGGTCGGTCAGCACTGTCAGCACAAAGGCGGCGATGCCGGTTGCCACCGACAGCCACAGCGCCAGCGGATTGCTTTCGCCCAGGCCCAGCAGAAACGGCAGCCCCATCAGGGCAACGGCAACCGGGTAATCAAGGTATGCATGGATGGTGCGGGTCACGAAACGGAAGGGCATGGGTCAGGTCCTTTTGCAGAGAAATGCTGGCCGCAATTGCGGCTCTGGACCCAGACTTGCAGGATCGTCACGAACAATGAATTTCAGTAAGTTCAGCAAAACATGCAGATCGTTCAGACATTCGAACTTTCTGCAGAGGCGATTTCCCTGTGCTGCTGCCGGTACGCCGCCGGAGAGACACCGACCTGCTTCCGGAAAACCCTGGAAAATGCGGCTTCGGACGCATAACCCGCCAGCTCCGCTGCATCCGCCACATTCAGACCCTGCTCTGTCAGCCCCTGACAGGCGATCTGCATCCGCCAGCTGGTCAGGTACTGCATCGGAGTCACCTGCATCTTGGCGGTAAAGCCTTGGGCGAAACTCGTGCGCGACATGCCGGCAATGCGCGCCAGCTCTTCAACCGACCAGGTCCTGGCCGGTTCCCGGTGAAAGGCGCTCAGAGCGCGGGACAGCTGCGGATCAGCAAACCCAGCCAGAGCATCGCTGTCGGGGCTCAGGCTTTCCAGATGCACCCGGATCGCCTGCGCAAAAATTGCCTCGGACATTTTCAGCGCAATCAAATCACCGCCCATACGGGCATGCCCCGCCTCAGCGGCAATGACCCGCAATGTCGCCTCCAGCCAGGCACCGCGTGCTTCGCCATAGTCCTGAATATGCATATAGGGCGGCAAACGGTCCAAAAGCATATGCCCGGCACCGGTATGTCCTTGCGCACCATAAGAAATATGCCCACAAATCAGCTGCGTATCCCGGTCATCCTCATCGCCGCCGTAAACCAGCACGCCTTCGCCCCGGTATCCGGACAGCTCCAGCACCCGGTCCAGTGTCAGGACCGCCTCTTTGCCGGTGGTGGAGCAAAACAGCATATGTTCCGCCCCATGCGGGATCACCACCAGATCCCCCTGCGCCAGCCGGATCGTGTCATCCGTTTGCGGCAGATGCACCAGGCATTCTCCCCGGTGGGCAAAATGGAACCGCGCCACATTCTGGAAGGACGGCACATGCACCCCCCACGGCGGCGTGAATGAGGTGCGGAAATAGAGCGTCCCTTTGAGGGAAAGCCGCGTGAGAATGTCGCTTAAAAGATCCAGCATGGCAGAAGGATACGTCTTCGGTGCCGCGCGTCCAGAGTGCTGGACGATCTGCAACATCTTTCACCCTATCGCGCATTCAACGCCACAGCGTTTTCACGGATCAAAGTGAGACTGACAAAGACTAAAGGAGTCGCAAGATGACATTCCGTTTGCTTTCCGCCGCTGTTCTCGCTGGCGCCATGGTCCTGCCAGCCCATGCCGCAGAACCGATGAATGACCTCGAAATCGCCCATACCGCCTACACTGCAGGCCAGCTGGACATACGCTATGCCCATCTCGCACTGGCGGTATCTGAGAATGCCGACGTGCGCAGCTTCGCTGAAACCATGATCCGCGACCACTCAGCGGTCAATTCAGCTGCGGTTGATCTGATCACCGAATTGAACGTCACGCCTCAGGACAACGATCTCAGCCGCGCCCTGGTGCAGGGGGCTGCAGACAAGCGGGCAGAGCTGATGGGCCTCTCCGGCAGCGCCTTCGACTGCGCCTATGCGCAAAATGAGCTGGGCTACCATCAGGTTGTCAACAAAACCGTCGAGGAAAGCTTTATCCCGGCGGTCACGGTTGCGCCGCTCAAAGAGCTGCTGACGGATGCGCTGGCGACATTCAAGGTGCATGAAGGCCATGCGGAACAGATGGTCAGCAATCTGCAATGCAGCTGACACGGCGGCAGCTGATCGCAGCGGGCGGGCTGGCGGCAGCCGCAGCCGCGTTGCCCGCTGCGGCCTCACCGGCGGTTCGGGTCCGGATCCGGAAGTTCGCCTTTGACCCTGATACAGTCTCTATAAAGGCTGGTGAGCGTATCGAGTGGGTCAATGAGGACTTTGCCCCGCATACGGCAACCGAGGACGATTACAGCTGGGATACCGGAGAGCTGGGCAAAGGCAGCACCGCATCCGTCCTGTTTGAGACACCCGGGACACATTCCTATTACTGCGCGTATCATCCCCATATGAAGGCACGCATCGTAGTGACCGCATAGGCACACCTGCAAAGCAAACGGGCGCCCTGTTTTCAGGAGCGCCCGTTCACCTCAGCTGCTGCCGGTCGGCGGGAGTTAGCTCCGCACCAGCTTCTCATAATCCTCGGCGATCTCGCGGGTCAGATCTCCAACCTCAAAGGTATAGTCGCCGATCTGCCCGACCGGGGTGACCTCGGCCGCGGTGCCGGTCAGCCAGCACTGCTCGAAGCCTTCCATCTCTTCCGGCTTGATGCGGCGCTCGTGCACAGTGATACCCTTGTCCTTGAGCATCTGGATCACGGTCTGCCGGGTGATGCCATTGAGGAAGCAATCGGCCAGCGGGGTGTGGACCTCACCGTCCTTCACAAAGAACACGTTGGCGCCGGTCGCCTCCGCCACATAGCCGCGCCAGTCCATGAACAGCGCATCCGAGCAGCCCTTGGCCTCCGCCTTGTGCTTGGAGATGGTGCAGATCATGTAAAGGCCTGCCGCCTTGGCGTGAACCGGGATGGTTTCCGGGCTTGGGCGCTTCCATTCCGCGATGTCGAGCTTGGCGCCCTTCATCTTGGCGTCGCCGTAATAGGCGCCCCAGCCCCAGACCGCGACCGCCATGCGCACCGGGTTCTTGGCCGACGCCACGCCCATGTCCTCGCCCGAGCCGCGCCAGACCAGCGCCCGCACATAGGCGTCCTGCAGGCCGGAGGCTTTCAACGCCTCTTCCTTGGCTGCCTCGATCTGATCGACGGTATAGGGCATCGGCATGTCCAGCGCTTCTGCGCTCGCGATCAGACGCTCGGAGTGCTCGCGGCTTTTGAAGATCTTGCCGTTATAGGCGCGCTCGCCCTCAAAAACAGAGGAGGCGTAGTGCATCGCATGGGTCAGGATATGCACCTTGGCATCCCGCCAGTCGACCAGCTCCCCATCCATCCAGATCACACCGTCGCGGTCGTCGTAACCAGCCATGCCGCACCCTCCTGATTTCTGCGGTGATTTTCATTTATTGCGCAAGTTGAGGCCGAAGCGGACACAATCTTGCGTCAAAGCTGCGATTCGATACATCTTCACCCTTGGAATGTCAACAACACTGACATAAACTGGCAGGTAATACAGACGAGGGGGCACCACATGCCTGAAGGCCGGACAGGGCAGGGATACAGCGGCGAAAGCCTGCTGTTTCTGACAGATGAGCAGCTGCGCCAGGGGATCGAGGCAATGTTCTTTGCCTACCGCGGCTTTACCGCCGATCCGGACCGGATCCTGGCCGAAATGTCCTATGGCCGGGCGCATCACCGCGCCATTCACTTCATCAACCGCTCCCCCGGGACCACGGTGAACAATCTGCTCAGCATCCTGGGTGTCACCAAACAGTCGCTGAACCGGGTGCTGCGCACGCTGATTGGCGACGGGCTGGTGATCTCCAAGGTGGGGGAGCTGGATAAGCGCGAACGCCACCTCTATCTGACAGATCAGGGCCAGGCGCTGGAAGCGACGCTGTCGGACGCCCAGCGCGCCCGGATGCGCGCCGCCTACAAGGACGCAGGCCCAGAGGCCGTACAGGGTTTCAAGACAGTTCTTGAAGCAATGATGGACGCGGACATGCGCCGCGCCTACGCCAAGCTGCGGGACTAAACCACCATGAGCACGCACGACGCCCATCTGCTGATCGTCGATGACGATGAACGCATCCGCGGCCTCTTGAAGAAATTCCTGATGCGCTCCGGCTTTCTGGTAACGGCGGCGCGCGACGCCGCCCATGCGCGCCGCGTGCTGGCGGGGTTGGATTTCGACCTGATCATCATGGATGTGATGATGCCCGGCGAGGACGGCGTGTCCCTGACCCGTTCCTTGCGCGAAACCATGACCACCCCGATCCTGCTGCTGACCGCCAAGGGTGAGACCGAGGACCGGATCGCGGGGCTCGAGGCCGGGGCGGATGATTATCTGCCAAAACCCTTCGAGCCCAAGGAACTGCTGCTGCGGGTCAACGCGATCCTGCGGCGGATGCCGGACACCGTTGCGCAGGAGGCCGCACCCAAGGTGCTGCACCTGGGCGCCATCCGCTATGACATCGAACGCGGCGAGATGTGGCAGGGTGACGAGCTGATCCGCCTGACCGGCACCGAAAGCCAGCTGATGAAGATCTTCTCCGCCCAGCCGGGTGAGCCGGTTTCCCGCACCAAGCTGGTGGAGGACCTGGGCCGTGACCGCGGCCAGGCGCAGGAACGTGCGGTGGATGTGCAGATCACCCGCTTGCGCCGCAAGATCGAGCCGAACCCGAAACAGCCGCAATACCTGCAAACCGTCCGCGGCGCGGGCTACATGCTGGCGCCGGACTGAGACCCTGCCCGCCTCTTCGTCTGGCTGAAAATATCCCGGCGGGGGGGCGGCCCGCTCCGGCGGTGACGGGCCGGCATCCCTCCCTTTTCGCCTAAATGCTGCCAGGCCGGTGCACAGGGAGTGCACACCCGGTGCACGCATGTCACCCCCGGTTTTCCCTTGCAGCCGGACACCGCCCCCACCTAGTGTCGCGCCAAGTCCCGCAGCCGGAGGAACGCGCCCATGACCACCGCCCTGATCACCCACGCGGATTGCCTCAATCACGTCACACCTGAGGGCCACCCCGAACGGGTCGCACGGCTGGAACACATCCTGCACGCTCTGGAATCCTTGGATCTGAAGCGGGTGACAGCCCCGATGGCCGCCGAGGATGACATCCTTCGCATCCACCCCGCCTCCTACCTCTCGGACCTGCGCAAATCCTCGCCGGCGGAGGGCTGGGCGCAGATTGACGGCGACACCTTCCTGTCTCCCGGTTCGCTGGATGCCGCCTTCCGCGCAGCCGGAGCCGTAGTGCGCGGAGTGGACATGGTGCTGGGAGGCGAAGTGCAGAATGCTTTTGCCGCCGTGCGCCCGCCGGGGCATCACGCCGAAACAGACACTGCAATGGGCTTTTGCCTGTTCGGCAATGCCGCACTGGCAGCCAAGCACGCGCTCGATCACCACGGGCTCAGCCGTGTCGCGGTGGTGGATTTCGACGTCCATCACGGCAATGGCACCCAGGACCTGCTATGGGATGAGCCGCGCGCGCTGGTCATCACCAGCCAGCAGATGCCGCTCTGGCCCGGCTCTGGCCGCCCTGACGAGGACGGCGCCCATGGCCAGATCCTCAACATGCCGCTGCCGCCGGGATCGGGCCGGTCAGAGATGCAAGCAGCCTATGAGGGCGAGGCCTTCCCCCGCCTGCGCGCCTTCAAGCCGGAGCTGATCATCATTTCCGCAGGCTTTGATGCCCATCAGGACGACCCGCTCGCCAGCCTCAACTGGGCCACTGCCGATTTCGCCCGGATCACCGCCGAACTGTGCAAACTTGCCAGTGAACTGTGCAGCGGCCGTATCGTCTCGACTTTGGAAGGCGGATATGATCTGAACGCGCTGTCCGCGGCAACCCGCGCGCATGTGGAAGAATTGATGAAGGCACCGGCATGACTGAGACCCCCGTAGACCAGATGAGCTTTGAACAGGCGATGCGTGAGCTGGAAGGCGTGGTGGACCAGCTGGAACGCGGCGACGTGGCGCTGGATGCCTCGATTGCGCTTTATGAACGCGGCGCCGCGCTGAAGAAACGCTGCGAAGACGAGCTGAAACGCGCCGAGGAAAAGGTCGCCGCGATCACCCTGGACGCCAACGGCACCCCCAAGGGCACCCAGCCGCTGGACGCCGGCTGAACCATGACCGCCGCCGCAGACACCCAAACGCGCCCTTTTGCAGAGGCACGGAAAGACGCGCAAGACCTTGTTACCGCGCATATGGAGCTGCGGCTGGCGGGCAATGACGCGCTGCACGCCGCGATGCGTTACGCCATCACCGGCGGCAAGATGCTGCGCGGCTTCCTGGTGCTGGAAAGCGCCCGCCTGCACGGCGTGCCGCAAGACGCAGCGATTGAGGCGGCGCTCGCAATCGAATGCATCCACGCCTACTCCCTGGTGCATGACGACCTGCCCTGCATGGACGACGACGACCTGCGCCGCGGCCAGCCTACGGTCCATAAGAAATGGGATGAGGCGATGGCGGTTCTGGCAGGCGATAGCCTGCAAACCTTTGCCTTTGAACTGCTGGCAAGCCCGAAGGTTGGCGCCCACGCGCTGACCCTGATCCGCGGCCTGGCACAGTCCTCTGGAAAGTACGGCATGGTCTCTGGCCAGATGCTGGACATCGCAGCGGAAAGTGCTGCTGAGCCGCTCAATCTCGAACAAATCACCAAACTGCAGAGCCGCAAGACCGGCTGCCTGATCGAATGGTCCGCCACCGCCGGCGCGGTGCTGGCCGGGGACGACCCGGCACCGCTTCGGCAATACGCACGCGCCCTCGGCCTTGCTTTCCAGATTGCTGACGACATCTTGGATGTGGAAGGCGATGCCGCCAAGGTTGGCAAGGCGGTGCGCAAGGACGCAGATGCCGGAAAGGCGACCTTTGTCTCATTGCTGGGTCTGGCAGAGGCAAAAGCCCGCGCACAGTCGCTTTGCGAGGATGCCTGTGCCGCGCTGTCACCCTATGGTGATGACGCCGCAACCTTGAAGGAAGCCGCGCGTTTCGTTATTGCGCGCGACAGCTAACCCCGCGCCAAGCCTCTGAAAGGCGCAGCCCAAGGAGACACCATGTCCGACCGGCCCAAGACCCCGCTTCTGGACCAGATCACGCGCCCCGCGGATCTGAAGGGGCTGACGGATGCGCAGCTGGTGCAGGTGGCCCATGAGCTGCGGCAGGAAACCATTTCCGCGGTTTCCGTCACCGGCGGCCACTTGGGCGCAGGCCTCGGCGTGGTGGAGCTGACCACCGCCCTGCACGCGGTATTCGACACCCCGCGCGACAAGGTGATCTGGGACGTCTCCCACCAGTGCTACCCGCACAAGATCCTGACCGGGCGCCGCGACCGCATCCGCACCCTGCGGATGAAGGACGGGCTCAGCGGTTTCACCAAACGCTCCGAGTCGCCTTATGACCCGTTCGGCGCCGCCCACAGCTCCACCTCGATCAGCGCAGCCCTTGGCTTTGCCGTCGCGCGCGACCTCGGCGGTGTCATCCCCGAGGGCAACGGCGACGCCATCGCGGTGATCGGCGACGGCTCTATGTCAGCCGGCATGGCGTTTGAGGCGATGAACAACGCAGGCCACCTGGGCAAGCGGCTGTTCGTGATCCTGAACGACAATGAAATGTCGATCGCGCCGCCGGTCGGCGCGCTGTCCTCCTACCTGTCGCGCCTTTACGCGGGTGAGCCGTTCCAGGAGCTGAAGGCTGCCGCCAAGGGCGCTGTCTCTCTGCTGCCCGAACCCTTCCGCGAAGGCGCCAAGCGCGCCAAGGACATGCTGAAAGGCATGGCCGTCGGCGGCACGATGTTCGAGGCGCTTGGCTTCTCCTATCTCGGCCCCATTGACGGCCACGACATGGACCAGCTGCTGCCGGTCCTGCGCACGGTCAAGGCACGCGCCACCGGCCCGATCCTGATCCATGTCCTGACCAAAAAGGGCAAAGGCTACGCCCCGGCTGAGGCCGCCCGCGACAAGGGCCACGCCACTGCCAAGTTCGACATGGTGACCGGCGAGCAGAAGAAGGCCCCCTCCAACGCGCCCTCCTACACGTCTGTTTTCGGCAATGAACTGGTGAAACTGGCCGCCAAGGACGACAAGATCTGCGCCGTCACCGCGGCGATGCCAGATGGCACCGGCCTCAGCCTGATGGCCGAACGCTACCCCTCGCGCTGCTTCGACGTCGGCATTGCCGAACAGCACGGCGTCACCTTTGCAGCGGCGCTAGCGGCCGGCGGCATGAAGCCGTTTTGCGCGATGTATTCCACCTTCCTGCAGCGCGGCTATGACCAGGTCGTGCACGACGTGGCGATCCAGCGCCTGCCGGTGCGCTTTGCCATCGACCGTGCCGGACTGGTCGGGGCCGACGGGGCCACCCATGCCGGCAGTTTCGACATTGGCTTCATGGCCAACCTGCCCGGCATGGTGGTGATGGCCGCCGCCGACGAGGCGGAACTGGTGCACATGGTCGCCACCGCGGCTGCGTATGACGACGGCCCCATCGCCTTCCGCTACCCGCGCGGTGAGGGCGAAGGCGTCGAGATGCCGGAAACTCCGGAGGTGCTGGAAATCGGCAAGGGCCGGATGATCCAGGCGGGCAAACGCGTGGCGCTGCTGTCCTTCGGCACCCGGCTGGGCGAGGTCCGCAAAGCCGCCGAGGCGCTCTCTGCCAAGGGCATCACCCCGACCATTGCCGACGCCCGCTTTGCCAAGCCGCTGGACCGTGACCTGATCCTGCAGCTGGCCGCGGACCACGAGGCGCTGATCACCATCGAGGAAGGCGCAGTGGGCGGCTTCGGCTCCCATGTGGCGCAGCTTCTGGCGGAGGAAGGCGTTTTTGACAGCGGCCTCAAGTACCGCTCGATGGTGCTGCCCGACACCTTCATCGACCAGGCCAGCCCGGCGGATATGTATGAGACCGCCGCCATGAACGCACCGCAGATCGAGGCCAAGGTGCTGGAGGTTTTGGGTGTTGCAACGATTGGCGAGAAACGGGCGTAACCTGGGCCAGCACTAGGGTTGAGCCTGCCTGGGCAGGTCCGGCTAAAGTTCAGTTACACCCCCGGCGGCTCAGCCGGCGGCACAAAGCTCTCCATATCCTCAGCCTCCAGCACCGCCCGCAACCCCTCGCGGTAGGTGGGATAGAGCAGCTCCACTCCCAGCTCTTCCTTGATCAGGCGGTTCCTGACCCGCTTGTTCTCGCCATAAAAGCTGCGTGCCATCGGGGTCATGCCAGCCTCTTCAAACGGCACCTCCGCAGGCATTGGCAGGCCCAAGAGTTCCGCCGCATGGCCCAGTACATCCTGCGGCGGGGCCGGGTCGTTGTCGCAGACGTTATAGATGGCGCCCGGACGCGGCTGCGCGATGGAGGCCGCCAGCACCTGGGCGATGTCGTCCACATGGATACGCGAAAACACCTGCCCCGGCTTGATGATCCGCCGCGCCTTGCCCGCCATCAGCTTGGCAAAGGGGCCGCGGCCGGGGCCGTAGATGCCGGCCAAGCGGAAGATGTGCAGCGGCAAGCCGGGAATGGCTTGCCATTGCGCCTCTGCCAGGGCGCGCCAGTCGCCGCGCTGGCTGGAGGGTGTCACCGGTGTATTCTCATCCACCCAGGCGCCGTCGTGGTGGCCGTAGACGGCTGTGGTCGACAGGTAGCCGACCCACTCCAGATCAGGCGCGGCGGCAATCCGGTCCCCCATGGCCGCCAGCACCGGATCCCCATCCGCATTGGGGCCGATCGAATTCAGGATATGTGTCACCCCGTCCAGCGGAACGTCCTGCCCGGGCCAGGTGATCATCTCAACACCATCGGCCGCCGCCACCTCGCGCGAGGTGCCGATGACCCGCCAGCCCTGCGCCAGCAGACGCGGGGCAAGCGCCCTGGCGGTATAGCCAAATCCAAGACAAAGCAGCGTTTTTCTCATGCCTCCTAGATGCGTTGGCCGCAGCCGGGGTGCAAGGGTTGATTCGAATCCTTCGCGCGGCTTTGATGGCCCGATGAAAAAGAAGACACCCGGATTGGCCGATGCCTATGAACTGAGCACGCCTGAGGATTCGCGGCGGCTTTATGCGGACTGGGCCGGCACCTACGATCAGGATTTCGCCGCCGGGCAGGACTACCTGCTGCCCGAACTGACGGCCAAGGCTTTTGCCGCCGCCGGGGGATCGGGCCCGGTGCTGGACGCGGGCGCAGGCACCGGCCTCTGCGGCGCGGCGCTGCGGGCGCTTGGGGTTGAACCTGTCGACGCCACCGACATCAGCGCTGCCATGCTGGCCGAGGCGCTGCGCAAGGACGCCTACCGCGACGTGATCGAGGCCGACCTGATGGAAGGCATTCCGGTGCCGCGCAGCTCTTACCGCGGGGTGGTGTCTTCGGGCACGTTCACCCACGGCCACCTTGGCCCCGAAGTGCTGCCCGCCCTGCTGCGCGTGGCCGCACCCGGAGCCTGGTTTGCACTGTCAGTGAATGCCAGGTTCTACGAAAAGGCAGGATTTGCCGAAGCCTTTGACCGGCTGCTCAGCGGTCAATGGATCAAGAGCCTCACCCTGCCGGAGCTGCGCATCTATGGCCCGCGCGCCACCGGCCCGCACAAGGATGACACTGCCCTCATTGCTCTGTTCCAGAAGGCGTAGCACTGTTCCGCTTTCGCCGTGTCAAGGGAGGCGCAGCCTCCGCGCGGCACGCGCGGCTTGCCCTTGAGGCGGCGATGGCCGGTCATACAATGGGCCTGGCTTCTTGAGGAGCAGACCTGCTCCTCAAGAGCGTCCCCGCAAAAAGGTAACGCCGCGCGAAGCGCGGCGCCGGGCCCAACTGTGCAGGGGCGTCTTCAGATTCCCCGCAGCAGGCGGGAGAATTGCGTTACCGCCCCTTCCAGACCGGATCGCGTTTTTCGGCAAAGGCGCGGGCGCCTTCCAGATTGTCCTCCGAACCATAGAGCACATCCACCGTCTTGAGCTGGCGCTGCGTGATGCGGTTCATCGCGTCCTGGAATTTGCTGTCCTCGGCGTCGCGCACGATCTCCTTGATCGCCGCATAGACAAGCGGCGGGCCGGAAGCGAGCAGCCTTGCCAGCTCCCAGGCACGGTCCATCAGCTGATCCGCGGGAACGATCTCATTCACCAGCCCCCAGCGGTTGGCCTCTTCTGCATCAAACCAGCGCCCGGTCAGCAAAAGTTCCATGGCGATGTGATGGGGGATGCGTTTGGGAAGCTTTACGCTGGCGGCATCCGCCACGGTGCCGGAGCGGATCTCCGGCAGCGCAAAGGTGGCATGATCGGCAGCAATGATCATGTCCGCCGACAGTGCCAGCTCCAGTCCGCCGCCGCAGGCGATGCCGTTCACGGCAGCAATCACCGGCTTGTTCATATCGCGCAGTTCCTGAAGTCCGCCAAAACCGCCGACACCATAATCGCCATCCACCGCATCGCCGTCCGCCGCCGCCTTCAGGTCCCAGCCGGGGCAGAAAAATTTCTCCCCGCCGCCGGTCAGGATTGCCACCCGCAGCTCCTGGTCGTCACGGAAATCACGGAACACCTCGCCCATCACCCGGCTGGTGGCCAGATCTATGGCGTTGGCCTTGGGCCGGTCCAGCGTCACTTCCAGAATGGCGCCGTCGCGGCGGGTTCTTACGGGGCTTTCACTCATGTTGTCTCCTCCTGGCATTGGGCATGCCGTTCTGTTTCAGGGCCGCAGCGCTAGTATTTCCGGCGCATCAGCGCATCCGCTGCAACCGCATCCTTTGGCGTGCACAAAAGCGGGTTGATCTCGATCTCCTCAAGGCCCAGCGCATTCTCCAACACATAGGCTTCGACCGCACGGATGGCGCGCAGGATTGCCTCGCGGTCTGCCGCCGGGGCGCCGCGGTAGCCATCCAGCAGCTTGGAGATGCGCAGCGACTGGAGTGCCGCCTCGATCTCCGCTTCCGAGGCCGGCAGAAGGAAAGACGCGCTGTCCTCCATCAGCTCGGTCAGGGTGCCGCCCGCCGCCAGGGTCATGACAAACCCGTGCGCCGCGTCCTTGACCACACCGATCAGCAGTTCCGCCACCGCGCCGGTGACCATCTCCTCCACCAGAAAACGCTCCGCAGGCATGTTAAAAGCCGCGTCGCTCACCTCCTGGCCCGAATTCAGGTTCAGAACCACCGCCCCCGCCTCTGTCTTATGCGCGACGCCTTCGCCCTTCAGCACCACCGGGAAGCCGACATCCACTGCCACAGCGCGGGCATTGGTGGCCGAAGCCGCCCGTTTGAAGCGCGGCGTGCGCAGCCCATAGCTGGCAAGCTGCCACTTGGCTTCGGCTTCCGGCACCAGATCAGGCTCTACAGCGGGAGTTGGCAGCAACAGCGGCGCAGGCGCTTCCGGCAGCGGCAGGCTGGCGGCTTCGCAGGCAGCAATTGCCTCGCTGAGACCGCAGAAGGGCACCACGCCTGCGTCCATCAGCCGGGCCGCCACATCCTCTGGCAATAGCTCCGGCAGAGTCGCCACCAGCCCAACATTGGCGCCGGTCCGTTCGTGCGAACCGATGGCGGCCTGAATGGTGCATTCCCAGTCCGAGGCATCGCAGCGGTCATCACGCGGGAAGTCCACAATCAGCATGGTCATTGCCAGCTGCGGATCCATCATGGCTGAGAACGCCTTGGTCATCGCCTCGGTGTCGCGCCAGATATAGGTGTGGTAGTCGAGCGGATTTGCCAGCGCCACCATCGGGCCCAGCGCGTCGCGCAGGTCCGTTTTCTGGCGGTCATGCAGCGGTGGGAACTCCACCTTCCGCGTATGGCCGGTGTCTGCGGCCAGGCTTGCCTCCCCGCCCGAACAGCTGATGGTTGCGATACGGTTCGAAGGCAGCCGCCCCGTCACATGCAGCAGCTTCAGCGTTTCCAGGAAGGACGGCAGGTCATCCAGACGCGGAATGCCAAGGCGTGAGAGCAAAGCCCCGGCCCCCGCGTCACCGCCCGCAAGCGAGGCGGTATGAGAAACAGTTGCGGCCTGGGCCTCAGCCGATTTGCCGACCTTCAGCGCTATGATCGGCTTGCCCAGTTCACGCGCCCGCGCCGCCAGCGCCTCAAACGCGCGCAGGTCGCCAAAGCCTTCGATGTGCAGGCCCAGCGCAGTGACACGGTCGTCCTCCAGCAGCGCCTCACCAATGGCTGCTATGCCCGACTGCGCCTGATTGCCGGCGGTCACCACATAGGCAAGCGGCAGACCGCGCTTCTGCATGGTCAGGTTGATGGCGATATTGGAGCTTTGGGTGACCAGCGCCACACCCTTCTGCGCCCGCGCGCCGCCATGCTGATCCGGCCACAGCAGGGCGCCGTCCAGATAGTTGATGAAGCCATAGCAATTGGGCCCAAGGAAAGGCATATCGCCCGCCGCTTCCAGCAGCTGCGCCTGAAGGTCCGCGCCTTCAGCGTCCTCGGCTGCCGCTTCCAGAAAACCCGAGGCAAAGCACACGGCCCCGCCAGCACCGCGCGCAGACAGCGCCCGCACCACTTCGATAGTGGCAAAGCGGTTCACTCCGATAAAGGCCGCATCGGGCGCTTCCGGCAGGCTGTCCGCATCCTTGAAGGCCGGCAGCCCCGCGACCTCTTCTGCCTTGGGATGGACGGGCCAGATGGTGCCCTCGAATCCCATCTTCTGACATTGCTCGATGACAAGGCGGCACCACGCGCCGCCGCCAATTACAGCAATGGTTTTCGGGCGGAAAAGCCTGTTTAGAGACTGCATTTGATCTTATTCACCGGTCTTGCCGCGGTCCAGGTGGCCGAGGTCTTGTTCAGGGTCAATCCGGTCGCGCACGCGGGTCTTCAGCTCTTTCACATCAGGAAAGCCGCCATCCCGTTTGCGCTCCCAGACCAGCTCCTTATCAACATGGATCTCAAAGATCCCGCCCAAATCTCCGGGAACCAGTGTCACCCCGCCCAGTTGGTCCTGAAAAGTCTGCAGCAGTTCCTGCGCCATCCAGCCCGCCCGCAGCAGCCAGTTGCAGCCGATGCAGTAGGTAATGGTAACAACGGGTTTCCCGGCTTGGGTCATGGATCAGCCTCCGACGGCGCGCAGCATCTCGCGGCTGATGATGTGCCGCTGGATTTCACTGGTGCCTTCCCAGATACGCTCCACCCGCGCATCGCGCCAGATGCGTTCCAGCGGCAGCTCGTCCATCAGGCCCATGCCGCCGTGAATCTGGATCGCCTCGTCTGCGACAAAGGCCAGCATCTCGGTGGCCTTCAGCTTGGCCATCGACATGTCGCTCTCGGTGACGGTGCCCTGGTCGAACTTCCAGCCGGCTTCCCAGGTCAAGAGGTTCGCCGCCTTCAGCTCCAGCGCCATGTCGGCGAGTTTAAAGGAGATGCCCTGGAACTTGCCGATCTGCTGGCCGAACTGCTTGCGCTCGGCAGCGTATTCGATCGAGTGCTGCAGCGCCCGTTCGGCGCGGCCCAGGCAGGTGGCCGCGACCTGCAGGCGGGTGGCGCCCAGCCAGGTGTTGGCCACCTCGAACCCCTTGTCGACCTCGCCCAGAATGGCCGAGGACGGCAGACGGCAGTCGTCGAATTCCAGCACCGCGTTGGTATAGCCGCGGTGGCTGACGTTGCCGTAGCCGTCGCGCACCTCAAAACCCGGCGTGCCCTTGTCGACAAAGAAGGCGGTGATTTTCTTCTTCGGCCCGCGCGGTGTGTCCTCGACCCCGGTGGCCATGAAGCAAATCGCGAAATCGGCGATGTCCGCGTGGCTGATGAAGTGCTTGGTGCCGTTCAGGATCCAGTCATCACCGTCCTGGCGCGCGGTTGCCTTCATGCCGCGCAGGTCCGAGCCGGCGTCCGGCTCTGTCATCGCCAGACAGTCCCACTTCTCGCCCTTCATACAGGGGAACAGGTATTTCTCTTTCTGCTCCTCGGTGCCTGCCAGCAGGATGTTCGACGGCCGCGCAACGCCGGTCCAGTGCAGCGCATAGTTGGCGCGGCCCAGTTCCTTTTCATACATCAGCCAGGTCAGGGTATCGAGGCCGGCACCACCGGCTTCCTCAGGCATGTTGGCGGCATAAAGCCCCGCTTCCATCGCCTTCTTCTGCACGTCGCGGATTACATCCATGTCCAGGTGGCCGGTGCGCTCGATCTCCGCTTCATGCGGATAGAGCTCCTTCTCCACAAAGGCGCGGGTGGTCTCTACGATCATGGACTGTTCTTCGGTCATCCCGAACTGCATGGCGGTGTTCCTTCGGCAAATCTGTTGCACATCAGATTACGCCGCTTGCCTGCACCTATCATGCAGGAATAGAAATAATCATGCAAAATTGGACAAAAGATACCGCTGCAGTGCAGCAATTGGATGTGCTGCTGTTTGATGCCTTTTCGGCCCATTGCCTGGCCAACACGGTGGAGCCGCTGCGTGCCGCCAATACGTTTGCCGGGCGGCAGGTCTATGCCTGGCGGTTCCTGACGCTGGACGGCAGGGCGGCGGTGTCCTCGTCGGGCATGGAGGTGCGGGCGCACGGGAAACTGGGCGATTGCAGCGGCGATCTGCTGATTGCGATGCCGTCTTATGACTTCCTGCGCCATGCCAGTGCGGCGACCGCCCGAGCGCTGAAGTCCGCAGCCCGCCGCTACAAGGGACTGGCGGGTTTTGACACCGGCGCCTGGCTGCTGGCGCAGGCCGGGTTGCTGAACGGGCGGCGCGCCACCATCCACTGGGAAGAACTGGACCGTTTCACCGAGGCTTTCCCCGAGGTGCAGGCCGAACGCGCTCGGCAAGTCTGGGACGGCGACCGCATCACCTGCACCGGCGCGCTGGCGGCCTTTGACACGATGATGGAGTTGATCGGCGACCAGCATGGCGCCGCCCTGCGGCTTGAGGTTGCCGCGCTGTTCATGGCACCTGAGGCGACCGAAACCCAGGATCCGATCCTGGTGCGCGGCAAATCGGTTGCCCGCGCGGTTGCGGTGATGCAGGCCAATCTGGAAACGCCCTTGCCGATCGCTGCCGTGGCCAGAAAAGCGGGGCGCAGCCAGAAGGATTTGGAGGCCCGGATGAAGGGTGAACTGGGGGCAACGCCGCAGGCGGTCTACCGGCGGCTGCGGCTGATACAGGCCAGAAAGCTCGTGTTAGAAACTGTTCTAAGCGTTTCCGAAATTGCCCTGCGCTGCGGATACGACGACCCGAGCGCGCTGACCCGGGCCTTCAAGGCCGAGTTCGGAACCACCCCGCGCAGCTTGCGCAGCAGCGGTTAGGCCTGCTTCGCCGCCATCCACTGGTTCAGCCGCCACAGCCCCCAGGCCAGCGGAATCGCCGCCAGCCCGCCGATCACATAGGCCAACGGCTCATCGGCAAAGGATTCGAACATCTGCGTATAGGCATGGATCGCGGCAAAGGTCAGCGCCGCATTGAACAGCCCGCGCTGGTGCCGCTGGGCCGCCCAGAAAATCACCGCTGCCAGCACCGCCGCCCAAAGCACGGAATAGACGTTTTCAGAGATGAACAGCGCGCTGTCGCGGAAGGCATCGCGGGCAGCGGAAAAGGATTCCCAATCCTCGTAGCCGTTGCTGTAACGACCCGGCCCCCAGACGGTTTCGCCCACCACGTCCCCCCACAGCGACCCGACCAGGGCGCAGAGGTTTGCAACCACAAATCCCAGGATCGCCAGGATGCGCAGGTGCCGGGCGTCACGCTCTGCCAGCCGGGAGGCACCCCAGACACAGAGCACGATCAGCAGCACCATCTGCAGGATCGTCAGCGTCGATTCCGGCGAATAGAACACATAAGCCGCGTGGAAATAACTGGTGCCGGTCTCCAGCATCTGGGCAAAGGGCGCAATCGCCAGCGCGGTGACAAAGCGCACGTCCACCTGCCAGCCGGCCAGTGCCAGCGCCGCCGTGTAGTAAAGCAGCGCCAGGTTCCGCAACGGTGATCCGATGCCGTATTGCTGCAGCAGCAGCTCGATCCCGGCCAAATGCATCGCCAGTCCCATCAGCAGGATCGCGCCCAACACAAAGCCCGCGGACCAGGCCCCGTGCCGCCAGCGCCAGGTGCAGATCAGCGCCACCAGCGCACCGGCGGGCAGCATCACCCAGCCGGCAATGTCCTCATACTTATCGACCAGCTCAATCCCGGCGCCGCCCATCAGCATGCCTGCGCCGATCAGGGTTGCGGAATTTCCGAACATCCGCAGCGTCTCGCTGCCGCGGGCCAGAACCGCCAGCCCGCCGCCCAGCATCAGGATGCCAGTGACCGCTACCGCCAGCGGATCCGCCAGCCAGAAGATGAACCCGGCAGTGGCTGCAATGATCCCGAAACACAGGATCGCGTTCACCGCCAGCGATACCATCACTTCGCGCGAACGCGCCTCGATGGTGCGGGCCTGATCCGGGGTCAGCACCCCTTCTTCGACCAGGGCAGTTGTATCGGCAATGGCATGCATCAGCGGTCCCTCGCGGCATCAAAATAATACCGCCCAGCATGGACCGGCCGTGGCCAGGGTGAAAGGGGAGGAATTCCCGCCGCTTACCCTTTGGGCCGGCTTGGCACCCAGGCGTAGCCGTTTTCACACAGGACATAGGCCTCGCGCAGGCCATGCGGCTTGTCCGTTGGTGCTTGCAGAATGGTGAAACCCGCGGCCTCCGCCCGTTCCGCCGCGTTATCCGGATCGGTGTCATAAAGCCGGATCTCAATCCCCGCCCCGCGCGGCGGGTTTTCCGGCAGCAGCCCCAGCAGCGGGTTTTCCGCATAAGTGCCGTCACTGTGCAGCTGGAACACCTGTCCGCCATAGGTGACGATGGCAAAATCCTTACTCACCTGATGGCCCTTCATGGCGAAAACAGTCTCTAAAAAAGCGACTTCTGCTGGCACATCCCGCACCAGCAGGTTGATCCCTATCCCGCGCAGGGAGCGGCCGAAACTGTCTGCATCTATTGTTTGATAATCCATAAGGACAGTGTCGTCCCGTTACGGCCCTGCGGCAATGCCAAACACGTCAGCTTTCGGCGCCTTTCCACCGCCTGCATGAAGCTTTGATGGCAAAGCCGGCAATCCGCTTGCCTTCCCGCCCGCAATCGGAACAATTGGATTATGTCAGATAATATTTTCCCAAGCTGGCCCGACTCCGCCCCGCAATTGATCGAAGTAGCCGCCGGCCGCGCGCCCGCCGACACGGTGATCCGGCAGGGCATTTGGGTCAATGTCCACACCCGCGAACAGCTGCCGGATCATGATATTGCGATCAAGGCGGGCCGCATCGCCTATGTCGGGCCGGATGCCTCTTATTGCACCGGGCCGGAGACACAAATCATCGAGGCAAACGGCCGCTACATGATCCCCGGCCTGTGCGACGCGCATATGCATATTGAATCCGGCATGCTGACGCCCGCAGAATTTGCCCGCGCGGTGATCCCGCATGGCACCACCTCGATGTTCACCGACCCGCATGAGATTGCCAATGTTCTGGGTCTGGACGGCGTGCGCTGCATGCATGACGAGGCGCTGATGCAGCCCGTCAACATCTTCACCCAGATGCCTAGCTGCGCGCCCTCGGCGCCGGGGCTGGAAACCACCGGTTATGAAATCTCTGCCGAAGACGTGGCAGAGGCAATGAACTGGCCCGGCATCATCGGGCTGGGGGAGATGATGAACTTCCCCGGCGTTGCCAACGCCGACCCCAAGATGCTGGCCGAAATCGCCGCCACCCAGCGCGCGGGCAAAACCGTCGGCGGCCATTACGCCTCCCCCGACCTTGGCCCGGACTTCGCCGCCTATGTGGCCGGCGGCCCGGCCGATGACCACGAGGGCACCTGCGAGGCCGACGCCATCGCCCGGGTGCGCCAGGGGATGCGGTCGATGATGCGGCTCGGGTCTGCCTGGTATGACGTCGAGAGCCAGATCACCGCCGTCACCGAGAAGGGGCTGGACCCGCGCAACTTCATTCTCTGCACCGATGACTGCCACTCCGGCACGCTGGTCAACGACGGACATGTGAACCGGGTGGTGCGCCACGCCATTGCCTGCGGCTGCGACCCGGTGATCGCCCTGCAGATGGCGACCATCAACACTGCCACCCATTTCGGGCTGGAGCGCGAGATCGGTTCCATCACCCCGGGCCGCCGCGCCGATGTGATCCTGACCTCGGATTTGCGCGAACTGCCGATCGAGGTGGTGATCGCCCGCGGGCAGATCGTGGCGGAATCAGGCTCTATCAAGGTCGAATGCCCGCATTTCAACTGGCCCGCCAGCGCCCGCGGCACCGTGCATCTGGGTCATGAGCTGACGGCTAAGGACTTCGAACTCACTGCGCCTGAAGGCGCCAATGCGGTCACTGCAAATGTGATCGGCGTGGTCGAAAACCAGGCCCCGACCAAGGCGCTGCAGGCGGAGCTGCCGGTGGTGGACGGGTTGGTCGAAGGCAGCGGCGACGTCTGCCAGATTGCGCTGGTCGAACGCCACCGCGCCACTGGCGGCGTCACCAACGCCTTTGTTTCCGGCTTTGGCTACAGCGGCAAAATGGCAATGGCCTCCACCGTGGCGCATGACAGCCACCATATGATCGTGGTCGGCACCGACCGCGCGCAGATGGCGCTGGCGGCCAACCGGCTGGCACAGGTGGGCGGCGGCATCACCCTGTATAAGAACGGGCAGGAGCAGGCGCTGGTCGAGCTGCCGATTGCCGGCCTGATGTCCGACAGCCCCGCCACCGAGGTTGCGGCCAAGGCGCAGGTGATGATGGAGGCAATGCAGGCCTGCGGCTGCGCCCTCAACAACGCTTACATGCAGCACTCGCTTCTGGCGCTGGTGGTGATCCCGGAACTCAGGATCTCCGACCTCGGCCTTGTCGACGTGCGCACCTTCCAGAAAATCCCGGTAATCGAGCCTGCCCAATGATAACAACAAAACACCCCGGTCATCCGCCGGACGAAAGCTTCAACGACGCAACCGAGGCCGTGGACCGTTTGGAGCTGCTGTACCGGCAGGCCACCGGTTTCCTGTGCGATGAGTTTATCCGCGCGATGGCCGACGGCGCGCCTGACAACCAGCGCATCCGCGCCTATTACCCGGAGATCCGGTTCTCCACCCTGACCTTCGCCCAGGTGGACAGCCGCCTCAGCTTCGGCCATGTCTCATCGCCCGGCACCTATGCCACCACGGTGACGCGGCCGGACTTGTTCCGCAACTACCTGATCCAGCAAATCGGCCTGCTGATCCGCAACCACGGCCAGCCAGTGACCATCAGCGTCTCTGACACCCCGATCCCGGTGCATTTCGCAGTGGCCTCGCGCCCGGACCTTACCGTGCCGCAGGAGGGCGCGGCGGGCTTCACCCTGCGCGATGTGTTTGACGTGCCGGATCTGTCCACCACCAATGACGACATCGTCAACGGCACCTATCAGCCCGCCAATGGCACCGGGCCGCTGGCGCTGTTCACCGCCCAGCGCATCGATTACTCGCTGGCGCGGCTCAGCCATTACACGGCCACCAGCCCGGAGCATTTCCAGAACCACGTCCTGTTCACCAACTACCAATTCTACGTGGCGGAGTTCGAAGCCTATGCCCGCGCCCAGTTGGCCGATCCAGACAGCGGCTACACCAGCTTTGTCAGCACCGGAAACCACGAGATCACGGACCCCGCGGCAGTGATCCCCGAAGCCGGCAAACTGCCGCAAATGCCTACCTACCACCTCAAGCGCGAAGGCGGGAACGGCATCACCCTGGTCAACATCGGCGTCGGCCCCTCCAACGCCAAGACCGCAACCGACCACATCGCGGTGCTGCGCCCGCATGCCTGGCTGATGGTCGGCCATTGCGCCGGTCTCCGGAACACTCAGGCGCTGGGAGACTTCGTTCTGGCGCATGGCTACCTGCGCGAGGACCATGTTCTGGACGACGATCTGCCGGTCTGGACCCCGATCCCGGCGCTGGCGGAAATTCAGGTGGCTCTGGAGGAGGCGGTGGCAGAGATCACCGAATACGAAGGCTTCGACCTCAAGCGGATCATGCGCACCGGCACGGTCGCCACCATCGACAACCGCAACTGGGAACTGCGCGACCAGTCCGGCCCGGTGCAGCGCCTGTCCCAGTCCCGCGCCGTCGCGCTGGATATGGAAAGCGCGACCATTGCCGCCAACGGCTACCGCTTCCGGGTTCCGTATGGCACGCTGCTCTGTGTGTCGGACAAACCGCTGCATGGCGAACTGAAGCTGCCGGGCATGGCATCGGACTTTTACAGGACCCAGGTTGCGCGCCATCTGCAAATCGGCATAAGAGCTATGGAACGCCTGCGCGGCATGCCGTTGGAGCGCCTGCACAGCCGGAAATTGCGCTCATTCGACGAAACAGCCTTCCTGTAGGGCGGTTTTTTGCAGTTTTCCTAGAAAAAATGCCCATTTTGGCCTGCGCGGAGCACACAAGAAGTTGTGTTATCATACAACATAACGATAATGTCACGCGATGAGGCCCCACAGTTCGGGCAGTTTAAGGAGACGAAGAATGTCCAAACCGATGACCAAAACCCAGCTTGTTGCCGCTCTGGCAGAGGAAATGGGCAGCGACAAGAAAGTCGCAGGTTCCGCACTGGAAGCGGTCTGCTCGCTGATCACCCGCGAAGTGTCGGGCGGCGGTGCAGTGACCCTGCCGGGCGTCGGCAAGATTTACTGCCGCGAGCGCCCCGAGCGTGAAGTGCGCAACCCGGCCACCGGTGAGAAGTTCACCAAAGAAGCCGACAAGGTTGTGAAAATGACCATCGCCAAAGCGCTGAAGGACAGCGTGAACGGCTGATACCGGACCTGATCCGGACGGTTTGAGGGCTGCCCGCTGCGGGCAGCCCTTTTCTTTTGCCCCGCACATACGGCCGACAGTTCGCCCTCCACCGCAGCGTTCCCGATTGCAAAGCCGGTCCCGGCGGCGCAGGCTGAGGTGAACGCACAAGGGGACCCGCGCCATGGAGAACGTCAATCTTCTGCTGATCCTGGGGGCAGCGCTGCTGGCCGGCGCCAGCCCCGGCCCCGCCACCCTGACCATTGCCGGCACTGCCATGCAGCGCGGCCGCGCCGCCGGGCTGGCACTGGCGGCCGGCGTCAGCAGCGGCTCGCTGATCTGGTCGGTCTCTGCCGCATTTGGCTTGGGCGCGGTGATGCTGGCAAATGCCTGGATGTTCGAGGCGGTCCGCTATTTCGGCGCCGCCTACCTGATGTATCTGGCGGTCCGCTCCGCCCGTTCTGCGCTGCGCTCCGGCGCCCCTGAGCTGCGCCCGTCTGCGGCACCCTCATTGCGCGCCGCCTATGCCAAGGGGCTGGCGCTGCATCTGACAAACCCCAAGGCGATCCTGTTCTTCGGCTCGCTCTATGCTATCGGCATCCCGCCCGGCACCGGACCCTCAGCGCTGCTGGTGGTGATCGCCGCCATCGCGGTGCAAAGCACGCTGGTCTTCCACGGCTACGCGCTCCTGTTCTCCAGCACCGCTGCCAGCCGCATCTACATCCGCATGCGCCGCGGGTTCGAGGCCCTGTTTGCCGCAGCCTTCGGTGCCGCCAGCTGGCAGATCCTGGCAGCCCGCCTCAGCTGACTGGGCTTGAATGACGGGGCTTGATCCCGCCGCCCGCTTCCCTGAAGGTCCGCAGCAGCAGAAAGGGTTGGGACAATGGACGCACGCGCAATTGCCATGGGGCTGGCCTTTGCCCTGATGTGGTCCTCGGCCTTCACCTCGGCAAGGATCATCGTTCAGGACGCCTCGCCGCTGTTCTCGCTGGCGGTGCGGTTCCTGATCTCCGGCCTGATCGGCGTCGCCATCGCCCGCGCCATGGGCCAGACCTGGCGGCTGACGCCCGGCCAGTGGCGCGCGACGGTGATCTTCGGAATTTGCCAGAATGCGCTCTACCTCGGCCTGAACTTTGTTGCCATGCAATGGATCGAGGCCTCACTCGCCGCCATTATCGCCTCCACCATGCCGCTGCTGGTGGCGCTGGCGGGCTGGATGATGTTTGGCGAACGGCTGCGCCCCCTGGGCTATGCCGGGCTGCTGGCAGGCATCCTGGGTGTCGCCCTGATCATGGGCACCCGCCTCAGCGCCGGCGTGGACCTGATGGGCGTCTTCCTCTGCGTGATTGGCGTGCTGGCGCTCACCACCGCAACCCTCGCCCTGCGCGGTGCCACTTCGGGCGGCAACTTCATGATGGTGGTCGGGCTGCAGATGCTGATCGGCTCTGCCATCCTGTTCGTGGCCGCACCGCTGAGCGAGGACATCTTTGTCAACCCAACCTGGCGGCTGGCGGCGGCCTTTACCTACACCACCATCGTGCCGGGGCTGATGGCGACCTTCATCTGGGTGCTGCTGCTGAACCGCATAGGTGCCGTGCGCGCCGCCACCTTCCACTTCCTGAACCCGGTGTTCGGTGTGGCGGTTGCCAGCGTGCTGCTGGGAGAGAAACTGGGGCCGCTCGATGTGCTGGGTGTTGCCATCGTCACCGGCGGCATTCTGGCGGTGCAACTCTCCCGTCAGCCTGCACAGCCGCAAACAGGGCCCTCCCGCGCGGCAAAGCCGGGCTGACACCCGTCCCTGCCCCTTGGGCCCGGCGCCGCTGCCGCGGCGCGGCCCCGTTGCAAGTGCTTGCGTTTCCAACGTAACCTGATCCGCAAGGACACAAACAGGAGGACGCGGCATGAGCGCGCAACTATCCCAGGTGGTGGACGCCATCGACGCCGCCAATGCCAAGGACCCGACACTGGAAGACGGCCAGCCCGCTGCGCTGCTTTACGGCCAGCGGATGAGCGCAGAGCAGGCCCGCCTGTTCCCGGGTGCTTCTGAGCCGCTGCAGATCGCTGCCCGAGGCCAGCATGTGGAACGCTGGAAACTGGAACGCAGCGCCTTCCCCGAAGGCCGCGCCGGCTACCTCGCATGGCGCAAGGCAGAGGCGGAGCACCACGCCGAAGTCGTCACCGCCCTGATGCAGGACGCAGGCTATGGCGCTGAGGACGTGGACGCCGCCGCCAAGATGCTGCGCAAGGAAGGCATCAAGCGCGACGACCAGGTGCAGGCGCTGGAGGACATCATCTGCTTTGTCTTCCTGAAGTGGTACTTTGAACCCTTTGCCGCCAAGCATCCGGCAGACAAGGTGCAGCGCATCGTCGAAAAGACCGCCCGCAAGATGTCGGCAGAGGCCCGCGCCCGGGTGCTGGGCGAATTCACCCTGCCCGCAAAGCTGGCCGGCGCCTTCGCCGCCTGACCGGCACCCGCTACACGGCTTTGCGAGCCGCCTGTAACAGGATTTGCATTTCCGCATCCAGACCCCATGTTCTGCACCAAACGCGAACAGGCGGGAGGACACCATGACCAAATTTTTCAAGAACCCGGACGTTATCGCCACCCTCTCCGAGGAAGAGTTCTATGTGACCCAGAACGCGGGCACCGAACGGCCGGGCACCGGCAAGCTGCTGAACAACAAGGAACCGGGCATCTACGTCGACATCGTCTCGGGCGAGCCGCTGTTTGCCTCCTCCGACAAATATGAATCCGGCTGCGGCTGGCCCAGCTTCACCAAGCCGATCGAATCCGCGCATATCCAGGAGCTGGAAGACCGCACCCTCGGCATGATCCGCACAGAGGTCCGCTCCACCCATGGCGACAGCCACCTCGGCCACGTGTTCCCGGACGGCCCGATGGACCGGGGCGGCCTGCGCTACTGCATCAACTCCGCGTCTCTGCGGTTCGTGCATCTGGACGACATGGAGGCCGAGGGCTATGGCGCCTACATCAACCAACTGGAGGTCGTGAAATGAGCACCACCGAACGCGCCGTCCTGGCAGGCGGCTGTTTCTGGGGCATGCAGGAACTGATCCGCAAACGCCCCGGCGTCATCAGCACCCGCGTCGGCTACACCGGCGGCGACGTGCCCAACGCCACCTACAAGAACCACGGCACCCATGCCGAGGGAATTGAGATCATCTTTGAGCCCGCCGTCACCTCCTTCCGGGAGATGCTGGAGTTCTTCTTCCAGATCCACGACCCGACCACGGTCAACCGCCAGGGCAATGACCTGGGGATGAGCTACCGCTCGGCGATCTACTACGCGGACGAAACCCAAAAGGCCGTGGCCGAGGACACCATCGCCGACGTCAACGCCTCCGGCCTCTGGCCCGGCAAGGTGGTGACAGAGGTTGAACCCGTGGGCGACTTCTGGGAAGCCGAGCCTGAGCATCAGGACTACCTGCAGCGGCTGCCAACCGGCTACACCTGCCATTTCGCGCGGCCCGACTGGGTGCTGCCGAAGCGAAACGAAGCCGCAGAATAGGCTCTAACAAGGCGCTTTTTGCCCCGCCGCACCCCGGCGGGGTTATTCACATGTCAGACGCCCAACAGGCAAACCTGCTTCTTCCGGCTAAAAACATCCCCGCCGGAGACAGCGGCTTTTCCCCGAAAAACCGCTCAGCAAATCCGAAACTAGGCGTGCGCCACCCGCGGCCGCCCGCTGGCTTCCACCGTCAGCGTGCCTTCGACAAACACCTCCCGCGACTCCACCTGCGCGGTGCGGATATCCCGCTCCACATGCACATGGATGTCCTCGGCGCCCGCTTCCTCTGCCGCACCGCGGGCCTCACCGGCCAGTGCTGCCTCCAGCGCCGCCAGCGCCTCGTCTGAGGCCTGGTAATCCACCGGCCCGCTCTCCAGATGCACCCGGTATTTGCCTTCGGAAGGCGACGTCACGGTGCCGCTGCGCCGCATGGTGACACGCCCCACCACAGCACCGATGGCATTCGCCACGCCCGCATGTTCCGGCAGGATCATGTTGCAGTGCAGCCGCTCCCCGACCGCCGGGTAGTAGCTGGGGGCAGAGGCCCCCAGCCCCACCACATCGACATTCAGCGCTGCATCCAGCGCCAGCAGCCCGCGGTGCTTTGCCAGCCCGCGCTGCAACAGAACATGCCGTGCCAGCTGATCCTCGGGCAGGCCAAAATCCTCGGCTTCTTCGGCAAAAGCAGATTCTAACAAGGTCAAAGCGGTCTGTTCGGTCAGCTGATCAATGATCATCTGCGCCAGCGTCTCCGCATCCCTTGCCACCATGTCGCCGCTGCCCACCCGGCGCCGCGCAAACAGCGTCAGCGCCTTCTCTGCCGCCTCCCGGTCCCAAGCATCCACCCGGCCCAGCACATGACTGGCATCCGACGGCGTCACGCCGGATACCTGCACCAGCCCGCGGTCCACCAGCCGGCCCAATGAGCCATGCTCCATCCGGGTGCGCAGGATCTGGCCCAGCGGGTGCACCTGCATCCCGATCCGCGCCAGCAGCCCGGCCTCCCGCTCGCTCAGCCCCGCAACCGGCACCCCCGGCACCGCGCGGACAAAACGCCCGTCAAACTCACCCACGGTGGAGTTGCGCAGCTGCTCATCCAGCGCCGCATGCACCACCTCTGGCGCGTCGGCGGCAATCAGCGAGACCGGAACCACCCGTCGCGGCCCCAGGGTCAGCCCGCCAGCGAGCCCGCTGGTGACCAGATGCACCTGGCTGTCGCCCCCCAGGCCGGTGGTCCGCATCGCCACCGCCTCGACCATGGTGCGGAACGCCCCGACCCGGGCACCCGCCGGGTCAATTGCGGGCTTGCCGTCCTTGATCAGCGCCACATCCGTTGTGGTACCGCCGATGTCGCTGACCAGCGCGTGATCCGCCCCGGTCATCCAGCGCGCGCCCACGATTGAGGCTGCGGGGCCGGACAGGATGGTCTCAATCGGCCGCTCCCGCGCCTGCTCGCCGCTCATCAGCGCGCCGTCGCCGCGCACCACCATCATCGGCGCCTCAATCCCCAGATCGCGCAGCGTGTCCTGCGCCCGCCCGATCAGCCGGTCAATCATCCCGATCAGCCGCGCGTTCAGCACCGCTGTCACCGCCCGCTTGGGCCCGTTCAGCTTGGCCGATAGCTGATGCGAGCAGGTGGCCGGCGCGCCGGTCATCTCATGAATGATCCGCGCTGCCTCAACCTCATGGGCCGGGTTGCGGGTGGCAAAGACGCCCGCCACGGCAAAGCCGGTAACCCCCTGCCCCTCAGTGCGCAGGAACAACTCCAGCGCCTCCGTGTCCAAGGGCGCTGCTTCGCTGCCGGCATGGGTATGGCCGCCGGCAATCACCAGCGCCGGATCGCCCTTCAGCGCATCCCGCAGCCCGTGCCGGTCCAGGTCGGACTCGTTAAACCCGATATAGATCAGCGCCACCCGGCCGCCCTGACCCTCAACCAGCGCATTGGTGGCCAGCGTGGTGGACAGGGCCGCCAGCGACACCTCCTGCGGCTGTACCCCGGACTGCTCCAGCACCGCCCGGATCGCGCCGCCGACACCAATCGCCAGATCAGCCCGCGTGGTCAGCGACTTGGCGGAGGCGATCACCTCCTTCTCGTCGCGGATCAGCACCGCATCGGTATAGGTTCCGCCTGTGTCCACTCCCAGCAGCAACGCCATGCCCAGCCCCTTCACATTCTGTTCGCCGGACCGGGTGTAACGCCTGTATGCGGCCCGTCCATCCTGTTTGCGTCACGAAAGCCGTTGAACCGCCCACCGCGCCGCATCCGCCACCGCCGGATCCGGATCCTCCGCCAGCCCCTGCGCCACCGCGCGCAGCTCCGTCAGGCCGGAATTTCCTATCGCATAGAGCACGTTGCGCACAAAACGGTCGCGCCCGATGCGCTTGATCGGCGAGCCGGAGAATTTCTCCCGGAACGCAGCGTCATCCAGCACCGCCAGCTCCGCCAGCTTCGGCGCCTTCAGCTCTTCGCGCGCGGCATAGCGCATGTCGCTGGCCGCCACCGCAAACTTGTTCCACGGGCAGGCCGCCAGACAGTCGTCGCAGCCATAGATCCGGTTGCCCAGCTTGCCCCGCAGTTCTTCGTCCACCGGCCCCTTGTGCTCGATCGTGAGGTAGGAAATGCAGCGCCGTGCATCAACCTGGTAGGGCGCCGGAAAGGCATCGGTCGGGCAACTGTCCAGACAGGCCCGGCAGGATCCGCAGCGGTCCGGTTCTGCCTTGTCCGCCGGCAGCTCCAGCGTGGTGAAAACAGACCCTAAAAAGGCCCAATTCCCCCAATTCCGGCTCACCAGATTGCTGTGCTTGCCCTGCCAGCCCAGCCCCGCCGCCATGCCCAGCGCCTTTTCCGGCACCGGCGCGGTATCGACAAAGACCTTCACCTCGCAGTCCTCTCCCGCCTCCGCAATCAGCCAGCGCGCCAGCCGCTTCAGCCGCTTCTTAACCAGGTCGTGATAATCCTTATTGCGGGCATAGACCGACACCGCACCGCGGTCCGCCTGCCCCACCACCGCCATCGGGTCTTCCTTGGGCGTGTAGCTTTCAGCCAGCATGATCACCGACCGCGCCTCGGGCCACAACAGCGCCGGATCGCCCCGCCAATGGCTGCGGTCCTCCATCCAGCCCATCTGCCCGTGATAGCCCGCCGCCAGAAACGCCTGCAGCCTCCCAGTCACCTGCGGCACATCCCAAGGCCGGCAGATCCGGCAGGACACAAACCCTTCCGCCAGCGCCTGAGCGACCAGTTTCTCCTTGATGCCGGATCCGTCTTTCATCTGGCTGAAAATATCCTCGGGGGTGAATTGAGCCGGAGGCTCAAGAGGGGGCAGACAGCCCCCTAACCCCGTTAATATCAGAAATCCAGATCAGTGTAATGCGGCGGCGGCCGGAAACCCGGCACCTGATCCGCCAGGATCGACCGGAAGGCGGGCCGCGACTTGATCTTGGCGTACCAGTCCTTGACCACCGCCGACCGGTTCCAGTCCACATCCGAAATGTAATCCAGCGACGACAGATGCGCGGCGGCAGCGAAATCCGCCAGCGTCATCATGTCCCCGGCCAGCCAGCGCCGGTGATCCAAGAGCCAGGCCATGTAATCCAGGTGGTATTTGATCGCCTTGGCGCCGGCCTTCACGTTGCGGCTGTCGGGATAGCCCTCACCGGTGATCTTCTTGTTCACCCGCTCATACAGCAGTTTCGACGTCACCTCGTGGTGGAACTTGTCATCAAACCAGCTGACCAGGCGGCGCACCTCAAACCGGCCCGCGGCATCCTTGGGCATCAGCGGCGGCTCGGGGCGGGTTTCCTCCAGGTATTCACAGATTGCGGCGCTCTCGGCCATCATCTGGCCGTCCAGCCGGATCACCGGCACCTTGGCAGCCGGGTTGCGGCGCAGAAAATCCGGATCCTGCTCCCAGTAGCGTTCCTCGACCAGTTCAACCTCGATCTTCTTCTCTGCCAGCGACAGCCGCACCTTGCGGCAATAGGGGGACAGGGGAACGTGGTACAGGCGCGCCATGGCTACAGGGGATCTCCAGAAAACTTATAACGGTTTCCCCAGCAATGCCTTGCAGGGGAGAAAGATTCAATCCTCGAAACAATCCGCCCGCCCGTCTGCGCGAATGGTGGCCGCCCCGTCCTGGATTTGCCGCGCCCGGCGCTGCACAAAGCCGGAGGGCTTGCGGGCCGAGCGTTCCTTTGGATTAGGCAGCACCGCGGCAATCAGCGCCGCCTGACGGGCGCTCAAGCCTTCCGGGCCCACACCGAAATACTTGCGCGCCGCCGCTTCGGCGCCAAACACGCCCTCATCCATTTCGGCCACGTTCAGGTAGACTTCCAGAATGCGGCGCTTGCTCCAGACGATTTCCACCACCGGCGTCAGCAGCGTCTCCAGCACCTTGCGCGGCCAGCTTCGGCCCTGCCACAGGAACACGTTCTTCACCACCTGCTGTGAAATGGTGGAGCCGCCGCGGCTCCCGCCCGCCTCGATTGCGGCCTGAATTGCGCGGGCATCAAATCCCCAATGGCGGCAGAACTGCGCATCCTCGGCCGCCACGACAGAGCGCGCCAGCACCGGCGCCATTTCCTCCAGCGGCACCCACATCCGGTCCACCTCGCCCAAACGGCGCTGCTCGGCCCAAATGGTATGGGTGATCGGCGGGTTCACCACCGAGTACAGCAGGATAAGGGCTAGAAACACCCCGGCCACTGCCAGAGCCGCCCGCAAAACCCAGCGCCGCAGCCAGCGCAACGGCTGGACCTTCAGCGCCGCCGTCTTTTTGCTGCTCTTGGTTTTCTTCTTTTTTGCAACTGCCTTCGCCATGCCCCTCTATAGGCCAGCATGCCCCCGCGAACCAACCGCCAAAAAGAAAACCCCGCAAGCATTTGCCTGCGGGGTTCCCGTTTTCGTCTCTAACAGGGCTTATTCTGCCGGAACAGCCGCCTGCTCCTGCATCACCGGATGCGGCAGCTTGTCGAGCATCTCCTTCGGGCAGACCTGCAGGAAGTTCGCCTTCTCGATGTCCCAATGCTGCAGAATCTCCGCGGCCTTACGGCTGCCGGTTTCATCCAGATGGCGGGCAATCAGGCCCTTCAGCTCTGCTTCCCAATGGGCAACGGTGACCGGGCAGGTGACCAGGGATTCCCTGTTCATCAAGTCCTCGGCCTTGCCTTCAGGATCATAGAGATAGGCCATGCCGCCGGTCATGCCTGCACCGAAGTTGGCGCCGATCGAGCCGAGGATCACCGCAACGCCGCCGGTCATGTATTCGCAGCCGTTGGAGCCGCAGCCCTCAATCACCACCTTGGCGCCGGAGTTGCGGACCGCAAAGCGCTCGCCCGCGCGGCCGGCTGCAAACAGGTAGCCATCGGTGGCGCCATACAGCACGGTATTGCCGATGATGGTGTTCTCGCTCGCCACCAGCGGGCTCACCTGCGGCGGGCGCACCACAATGATGCCGCCTGACAGGCCCTTGCCGACATAGTCGTTCGCATCACCCGACACTTCCAGCTTCAGCCCCGGCGCGGCAAAGGCGCCCAGCGCCTGACCGGCAGAACCCTGCAGCTTCACCGTCAGGTGGTCCGGCTGGAACGAATTCCGCATGCCGAAGTTGCGCACGATATGGCTGGAGGTCCGGGTGCCCACGGTGCGGTGGGTGTTCTGGATCGCATAAGACAGCTGCATCTTCTCGCCGTCCTGCAGGAAGCGGGCCGCGTCGCGTACAATTTCCGCATCCAGCGTGTCCGGCACCGCGTTGCGTTCACGCTCGCGGTTGTAGACGATGTTGGCGGAGCCATCGACGGTGATCAGCAGCGGGTTCAGGTCCAGGTCGTCCAGATGCGCAGAACCGCGCGACACCTGCGCCAGGAGGTCGGCCCGGCCGATCACCTCATCCAAGCTGCGGGCGCCGATGGAGGCGAGGATTTCCCGCACTTCCTGTGCATAGAAGGTGATCAGGTTCACCACCTTGTCCGCATTGCCGGTGAACTTGGCGCGCAGGCTCTCGTCCTGGGTGCAAACACCGACCGGGCAGGTGTTGGACTGGCACTGGCGCACCATGATGCAGCCCATCGCGATCAGCGCTGCGGTGCCGATGCCGTATTCCTCAGCCCCCAGCATCGCCGCCATCACGATGTCGCGCCCGGTGCGCAGGCCGCCGTCGGTGCGCAGCGTCACCCGCTCGCGCAGGTTGTTCATCGCCAGCACCTGATGCGCCTCGGTCAGGCCCATCTCCCACGGCAGGCCCGCATATTTGATTGAGGTCGCGGGCGACGCCCCGGTGCCGCCGTTGTGGCCCGAGATCAGGATGATGTCAGCCTTCGCCTTGGCCACGCCCGCGGCGATGGTGCCAACGCCGGAGGACGCCACCAGCTTCACCGTCACCTTGCAGCGCGGGTTGATCTGCTTCAGGTCATAGATCAGCTGCGCCAGATCCTCGATCGAGTAGATATCGTGGTGCGGCGGCGGCGAGATCAGGGTCACACCTTTGGTCGAATGGCGCAGGCGGGCAATCAGGTCGGTGACCTTCATCCCCGGCAGCTGGCCGCCTTCACCGGGCTTGGCGCCCTGGGCCACCTTGATTTCCAGTTCCTCGCACTGGTTCAGGTATTCGGCAGTGACGCCAAAGCGGCCCGATGCCACCTGCTTGATCTTGGCAGAGGGGTTGTCACCGTTCGGCTCCGGCACAAAATGCGCCGGATCTTCGCCGCCCTCGCCGGAGTCGGACTTGGCGCCGATCCGGTTCATGGCCACGTTCAGCGTCTTGTGCGCCTCGGGGCTCAGCGCACCCAGCGACATGCCCGGGGTCACGAACCGCTTGCGGATCGAAGTGATCGATTCCACTTCCTCAATCGGAACCGCCTTGCCCAGCGGCTTGATCTGCAAGAGGTCGCGCAGGTGGATCGGCGGATTGCTCTGCATCTTTCCCGAATACTGCTTCCACAGCTCATATGAGGCTCTGTTACAGGCCATTTGCATCATATGCATGCTGGTGGCTTCCCAGGCGTGGGTCTCACCCGACTTGCGCGCCTTGTAGAAACCGCCAATGGGCAGGATGCCTTCCGGCGCCTTCCAGGCCTTGGCGTGGATTTCCTCCGCCTTGGTCTGGATGCCGGTCACACCGATCCCCGAAATACGCGAAGTCATGCCCGGGAAATACTCCGCGCACATGGCGCGGGACAGGCCTACGGCTTCAAAGTTCAACCCGCCGCGGTAAGACGACACAACCGAGATCCCCATCTTGGCCATGATCTTCAACAGACCCTGGTCAATGGCCTCGCGGTAGCGCGCGACGTTTTCAGTCAGCGAACCGTCCAGCAGGCCGCGCTCAATCCGGTCGGCCAGCGAATCCTCGGCCAGATAGGCGTTCACCACAGTGGCGCCGCAGCCGATCAGCACCGCAAAGTAATGCGGGTCGATACATTCGGCGGAGCGGACGTTCAGCGAGCAGAAGGTGCGCAAGCCCTTGCGGGTCAGATGCGAATGCACGGCAGACGTTGCCAGGATCATCGGCATCGCCACCTTGCCGTCATCCGAATACTGGTCAGTCAGCACGATATGGCCGGCACCCGAACGCACCGCCTCCTCGGCCTCGGCCCGGATCCGCGCCAGTGCGGCATTCAGCGAGCCGCGGCCCGGTGCAAAGGTACAGTCGATTTCCGCAAGCGGCGCATTGAACTGCTGCACCAGCTTGTCCCACTGGGCGTTGCCGACAAACGGGCTCTCAAGCACGATGATCTCGGTCTGGGAGCTGTCCTCGTCCAGCACGTTCTTCAGGTTGCCGAACCGGGTCTTCAGCGACATCACCCGGAATTCGCGCAAACTGTCGATCGGCGGGTTGGTCACCTGGGAGAAGTTCTGCCGGAAGAAGTGGCTCAGCGGGCGGTACATCTTGGACAGCACCGCAGACGGGGTGTCATCCCCCATCGAGGCCAGCGATTCCTTGCCGTCCTCGGCCATCGGCGCCAGGATCTGCTCCAGCTCCTCAATCGTGTAGCCCGCGGCCACCTGGCGGCGGCGCAGCTCCTCACCGCTGAACAGCGGCTGTTCAGTCACCTTCGCCAGGGTCCCGTCCAGATCGTTGATACGTTTGACCCAGTCGCCGAAGGGCAGCGCGCGCGACAGCTTGTCCTTGATCTCGGTGTCGCGGAACAGCTTGCCCTTTTCCATATCGACAGCCAGCATCTGGCCCGGGCCCAGGGCGCCCTTCTCGACCACCGACGCCTCGTCAATCGGCACCATGCCGGCCTCGGAGCCTGCAATCACCAGCCCGTCGCCGGTCACCACATAGCGCATCGGGCGCAGGCCGTTGCGGTCCAGGCCCGCGCAGACCCAACGGCCGTCGGTCATCGCCAGCGCGGCGGGGCCGTCCCAGGGCTCCATCACAGAGTTGCAGTAGGAATACATGTCGCGCCAGGCCTGCGGCAGTTCCACCGCCTGCTTGGACCAGCTTTCCGGCACCAGCATGGTCTTCGCCATCGGTGCCGACCGGCCCGCGCGCACCAGAACCTCGAACACCCCGTCCAGCGCGGCAGAGTCTGACGCCCCGCCCGGCACGATCGGCTTGATGTCCTCGGCATAGTCGCCAAAGGTCGCCGAGGCCATGCGGATCTCATGGCTCTTCATCCAGTTCAGGTTGCCCTTCAGCGTGTTGATCTCGCCGTTATGCGCCAGCATGCGGAACGGCTGCGCCAGCCACCACTGCGGGAAGGTGTTGGTGGAATAGCGCTGGTGATAGATCGCAAAGGCGCTCTCGAAACGCTCATCCATCAGGTCCGGGTAGAACACAGCCACCTGTTCTGCCAGCATCATCCCCTTATAGATGATCGAGCGGCAGGACAGCGACGCAATATAGAGACCCGAGATCGCAGCCGCATTGGCCGCCTTCTCGATCCGGCGGCGGATCACATAGAGCTCCCGCTCAAACGTCTCTTCATCCACGCCCTTGGCGTTGGAGATCAGGATCTGCTCGATCTCGGGGCGGGTCGCGTTGGCCTTCTCGCCCAGGCAGGTCACATCCACCGGCACATGGCGCCAGCCGTAGATGGAATAGCCCATGCGCAGAACTTCGGTCTCGACAATGGTCCGGCAGCGCTCCTGGGCACCGAAATCGGTGCGCGGCAGGAACACCTGGCCCACCGCCATCAGCTCATCCTGGCGCGGCTCGTGTCCGGTGCGGCGGATCTGGTCATAGAAGAACGGAACCGGAATCTGCACATGGATGCCCGCGCCGTCGCCGGTCTTGCCGTCGGCATCCACCGCACCGCGGTGCCAGATCGCCTTCAGCGCGTCGATGCCGGCCTCAACCACCTTGCGGCTTTTCTTGCCGTCGACCGACACCACCAGGCCCACGCCGCAGGAGGAATGCTCTTCCTCCTCGGAATAGAGACCGTTTTCGGCCATCCATTTGCGCTTGTCTTCCTCGGCCTTGACCCATGCGGCATCAAATTTGGTCATGACGTTCTCCGATTAACTGATGGCGCAGCATGCCGCTGCGGCCGGTTGACTGTGCAGATCCAGGGCGCGTTCGCCCCAGGCGCGGGGCACCGCGCGGATCCGTTGCATAAGGGTTTTCACGCGGTCCTGATCGTCCTGCCAGACGGCGCCGATCACCGGGTAAAGGATGCCCGCGTCGCGCAGCGGGTCGATGACATCGTGGCTGTCGCGGTCAGCCAGGTAGTGATGAATACCCGGCCCCTGCGGGAAGGACTGCCAGTGCAGCGCTTCCTCGGCATTGTTGCGGCCATGCAGCAGGGTGTACTGCACCTGCCCGCCCATCGCCTGATCCAGCGCCGGACGGCTGAAGTCCGTGATCCGGCTGCGCGCTTCGATCCAGCGGCGGTCCGCCGGAAACGTTTCCGGGCGCGGGCAGTACTGCGGTGCCAGCGCCAGCGCGCGGCCAGCGCCCAGTTCCGCGGCATAAGACAGCGCGCCATAGCCGCCCATCGACACCCCGACCGTCATCAGCCGGCGCAAACCGTGCTGTTGGACATAGCCGGACACGGCCCGAAGGATCGCCGCCGCAACACCTGCCCCCTGGAACCAGCCCTGGCGGCGGTCGGTGACAAAGATGCAATGGCGCGCGCCCCCGTCCGAGGCGCTGGCCGCAAACTCCAGCAGTCCGCGCTTGGCGGCATTGGCATGATAGCTTGTGAACACGATCATGCCGCCATCCCCGCGCCCTTCCAGCGCACGGATCTCCAGCGCCGCGTCCGCGTGGAGGCGGCGGGATCTCAGGCGGAACATTGCCTGACGGAGGGATTTGCGGATCATCATCGGCATGGCAGTCAGCAGCGGGCCGAGCGGGCCTCAGGCTTCTCCTTCAGCGGTTTCGGCGAACATGGCGCGGCATTCCTCGCCAGTCATCCGCCGGTGGGCGCCGGCAAAACCATAGCCTGCAGGCTTTTCGTCGATGAAGAATTCCAGCTTCAGCGCAGCGCCGCCGGCGTTTTCAAACAGGCCAGCCGAAATCTGCGTGTGGCCATGCATCTTTCCCGGCGCTGTCATCCGGTACCACAGCACCGATCCGCATTCGCCGCAGAACGCCCGTTCCGCCCATTGCGAGGACTGAAAGGTCCGCACCGGGCCCAGCGCCGCATAGCCGGTGTCCGCCTGAAAGCTCAGGAACGGGCCGCTGGCCCAGCGCTGGCACATGTCGCAATGGCAGGCGGTCAGGGACGCCTGAACCGGCGTTGCGGTGACGCTGACCGCGCCGCACATGCACTGTCCCTGCAATTCGCTCATATCCATTGTCCTTCTGCTGGCTGGGTCAGCAATGCTGACCTTGCTGCGGTTCGGTCGCTGCCCCGCCGGTGCACAGGGGGTGCACAGACGGTGTACAGGGGGTGCCGGGTTATTCCGCCGCCACCGCGGCCTTGCTGTTGAGTTTCTCCAGGATCGCCTCGGCGCAGTCGCGGCCGTCCTTGATCGCCCAAACCACCAGCGATGCGCCGCGCACGATGTCGCCCACCGCATAGACGCCATCCAGTTCGGTGGCACCGGTCTTGAACGCCGCCTTGACGGTGCCCCAGCGGGTCACCGGCAGCTCCGGCTGGTTCCACAGGGTGGGCAGCTCTTCCGGCTCAAAGCCCAGGGCTTTGATAACCAGATCGGCCTCCTCGACGTAGTCCGCGCCTTCGATCACTTCCGGCGCCTGACGGCCCGAGGCATCCGGCTGGCCCAGGCGCATTTTCTGCACCATCACGCCGGAGACCTTGCCGCCCTCGTCCGTGAAGCCCTTGGGCGCCGACAGCCATTCGAAGATCACGCCTTCTTCCTCGGCGTTCTGGGTCTCGCGCTGCGAACCCGGCATGTTGGCCCGGTCGCGGCGGTAGAGGCATTTGACCGAGGTCGCGCCCTGGCGGATCGAGGTGCGCACGCAATCCATCGCGGTGTCGCCGCCGCCGATCACCACAACCTTCTTGCCTTCGGCATTCAGGCTGCCGTTGTCGAACTCAGCAACTTCGTCGCCAAAGCTCTTCTTGTTGGAGGCGCACAGGAAGTCGATTGCCTTGACGATGCCTTCAGCACCGCTGCCCGGCATTGCCAGATCACGCGATTTATAGACGCCGGTGGCGATGATCACCGCGTCATGCTTGCCGTGAATGTCTTCAAAGGAGATGTCCTCGCCCACGTTGCAGTTCAGCACAAAGGTCACGCCGCCGTCGGCCAGCAGCTTGTTGCGGCGTTCCACCACGTCCTTTTCCAGCTTGAAGCTGGGGATGCCGTACATCAGCAGCCCGCCGGCGCGGTCATAGCGGTCGTAAACAGTGACCTGCACACCCGCCTGGCGCAGCATGTCCGCCGCCGCCAGGCCGCCAGGGCCGGCACCGATGATGCCAACGCTCTCGCTGCGCTCGGCCAGCGGTGCGGCGGGCTTGACCCAGCCGTTTTCCCAGGCGGTGTCGGTGATGTATTTCTCAACCGAGCCGATGGTCACGGTGCCATGGCCGGACTGTTCGATCACGCAGTTGCCTTCGCACAGGCGGTCCTGCGGGCAGATGCGGCCGCAGATCTCCGGGAAGGTATTGGTGGCCTGGCTGGTGGCATAGGCCTCTTCCAGGCGGCCGGTTGCAGTCAGGCGCAGCCAGTCGGGGATGTTGTTGTGCAGCGGGCAGTGGCTCTGGCAGTACGGCACACCGCACTGGCTGCAGCGGCTGGCCTGTTCTTCGGCCTTGGCAGCTGCGTACTCCGCATAAATCTCATTGAAGTCTTCCTTGCGCACACTTGCGTCACGCTTTTGAGGCATGTCGCGTTCGATCTGCACAAATTTCAGCATCGGTTGCTTGGCCACGGGCTGGACTCCATCGTTTGTCTGGCTGCGCTGGCACCCTTTCAGGTACGGATACGCCTTTATGTCAACTGTGCTGACCTATTTTGCCAGCACTTTCCTTCTGATATCGTTTTTGGTGGAAATGTACAGATATTTTAGGTCCATTTCGGACCTTAATAATGACTTTCCAATCCAGAGCCGGGATTTATACAGAGACGCGACAGTTTACGGCCCTTCCGCGGCCAGCGAAGGAAGATTTCAGCATGCCGCTTTTTCAACTGATTCTGGTTGCGTTGATCCAAGGCATCACCGAATTCCTGCCTGTTTCCTCGTCCGGACACCTGATTCTGCTGCCGGGTCTCACAGGCCTCGATGATCAGGGCCAGGTGATCGACGTCGCTGTTCATGTCGGCACCCTGGCGGCGGTGATGATCTATTTCTGGAGCGATGTGCGAACGGGGCTGGCCGGATTGCCCCGTGCTTTGACGGGCCGAACAGACACGCCAGGCGCACGGTTGGCCATGGGGCTGATCGTGGCCACCATCCCCACCGTTTTGTTCGGCGCCTTGCTGCATTTCACCGGCCTCAGCGATGCCTTGCGGTCGATCACCGTGATCGGATGGACCATGCTCGGCTTCGGTCTTGTGCTCTACTGGGCAGACCAGAAAGGCGCCGCGGTAAAACAGGCCGGCGACTGGAGCCTGCGGGACGCGCTGATCATGGGCCTGTGGCAGATGCTGGCGCTGATCCCGGGCACTTCACGCTCCGGCATCACCATCACCGGAGCGCGCCAGCTGGGCTATAAGCGGGAGGACGGTGCCCGCATTGCCATGCTGATGTCGATCCCGACCATCATCGCCTCGGGCGTTCTGCTGGGAACAGAGGTGGCTCTGGAGGCCAACACCGCGCTGCTGCGGGATGCCGGCATTGCCGCTCTTCTGGCAATGCTGTCAGCGCTTGCTGCACTCAGCCTGATGATGAAGCTGCTGCGATCAGTCAGCTTCACACCTTATGTAGTCTACCGCGTGATCCTGGGTGCCGTGCTGTTGAGCATTGCCTACAGCAGCTGAGGCGGACATGAAAAAGCGCGGGTAATGTCCCGCGCTCTCAAGTTCTTCAGCCTTGCCCCGGATCAGGCGCCGTTGCGCAGATTGCGGGCAGAGTCCGTCATTTCGTCATACTGGCCGGAGGGACGGAACTTCCACAGGTAGTCCGGCAGCACGGAACCAGCGGACACAGGGTCGATACCCAGAGCTGCAAACCCCTTGGCACCATCAGACACAACATTGTCCGACTTCAGGCTTTTCAGCTGATCGCGGGTCAGCATCTTGTTCTCGATCAGCTGGAAGCTGACGAACTGAAGCACGTCAAAGCCAAACGCCACCAGCTTTGCCATGAAACCCGGCAGCGAGATGATGACGCGGCGGCGGTGGATCACTTCCAGCATCTGTTCCATCAGCGCGCGGAAGGTTTTGACCTCAGGCCCGCCCAGCTCGTAAACGCCGCCCTCAGCCTCACCCAGTGCGCCCTTGACCGCAGCCTTGGCCACATCGTCCACAAACACTGGCTGGAACCTGGTGCCGCCTGCTGCAATCGGCAGGAAGGGCGACAGGCGGGTCATGCCGGCAAAGCGGTTGAAGAAGCCGTCCTCTGCCCCGAAGATCACCGAGGGGCGCAGGATAACGGCACCCGGGAAATGCTGTTTCACCGCGGCTTCGCCGTCGGCCTTGGTCCGGGAATACTGGCTGGCAGCATCCGCATCGGCGCCAATCGCCGAGATATGCACCAGATTGGCAACGCCTTGCTGCGCGGCGATGCGGGCAATGCGGCCTGCGCCATCGGCGTGGATGGCGCCAAATGTGTTCTTGCCCAGCTCGTTCAGAACACCGACGCAGTTCACAACTGCATCCGCACCCTGCATCACAGACGCTACTGACATTTCGTCGCGGACATTGCAGAAAACAGGCTCCACCTGGCCCGGAACACCGTAGGGTTTCACATGCATGGCTTCGTTTGGCCTGCGCACGGCAACCCGCACCCGCCAGCCTTCCTTGGCCATGCGCCGCGCGATGTAGCGGCCCACAAAACCGGATCCGCCATAGATCGTGACCAGTTTGGACATCATTTGGCTCCTGAACTTAGCTGCCCCTATGCTGTAGCGCCGCAAGAGGCGCCAAACAAGGCGCAAATGGCCGCTGCGGCGGCTCAACCAGCCTGCTTGCACTGGTTTTTCCGCATCTCGGGCAAAGGCTTGGAGACCATCAGCCAAATATCCTGAAGAATCCGTTTGACGCCCCCCGGCAAGCTGCTTATACGCCGGTCTCACGACACCTGCCCAGGTGGCGGAATTGGTAGACGCGCTAGCTTCAGGTGCTAGTGTCCGTATGGACGTGGAGGTTCGAGTCCTCTCCTGGGCACCATCCCCCGAATAGATGAAATTTGTAAGCCGCCGAATGCCCCGGACCCTGCGGAGGCGTGCAGCATCACCTGTTCAAAATGAAAAACGGCAGGACCCGCCTGCCGTCTATCTTGGATCTTCGTTTTAGTGGAAACGGCTTCAGGTCTCCGGTTTAACCGTTTCCCGGGTCTCGCTCTCTGCATCCTCGGCTGGTTCGACTATCTCCGCATCCTCGACCGGTTCCGCGCTTTTGTCCTCAAGCGCGCCGGTGATCAGCGGCAGCATGTGGGCGGCTGCGACGCTGGCCACCTCCGGCGTCTCCGGTCGCTTCCAGGACAAGGTGTCAAAGCTGGAGCAATGCTCGCAGACCGGCGCCCATTCCGCATGGATATGATTGCAGCTGTCACAGACCCACTGCGGCCCGCGCGGCGCGGTCAGCGCCTTGGCCAGCCAGCCCTGCACCACCTTGTCGCTGGCACCCTCGCCGCGTTCTATTGCCGCCATCAGCGTCAGCGCGCGAGCGTCCGGCGCCCGTTTGGCCAGGTCATTCAGCCAGCGGCGGGCTTCGGGGAAATCCTCGGCCACGATGTTCAGCTCTGCCATCACCAGCCGGGTCTCGTCGTTCAGCGGCTTGATACGCGCCAGCTGGTCGAACCGCTTGACGCGCTCCGCAGCTGTTTCCTCCGGCTCGATTTCGGCAAAGGCGTGGGCCAGATCCGGGTGCGGCTGGCTTTCCCAGGCTTTCTTCAGCAGCCGGACAGCCGGGCGTTTCTTGCCCTTGGCAATATAGGCCCGTGCAGCCATGGCAGCAGCCGGGACCAGATCCGGCGACAGGCGGTTGGCCTCAATTGCCTGCTCCTGCTGCTCGACGGTTGCGCCCTCATCCAGCACCCCCTTGGAGGCTGACAAAGCCAGAACTGCATCGCGGCGCTTGTACACATCGCGCGGCAGGGTGCCGGTCTTGAGCTTGGTCGACAGCGTCTTGCGCGCGCCTGCCCAGTCTTCGGCCTGCGCCTGCAGGCGCAGCAGCGTGTCCTGCACTTCCTCGTGCTTGGGGCGCAGCGCCAGTGCCTTTTCGGCCAGCTGGCGGGCGGTATCCATGTCGCCTTCCGAGAGCTTCTGCTTCATGATCCCGCGCACCCCGACAAAGCGGGTCGGCTGGTTGGAGAGCAAACGCTTGTACGCCTCCGCGGCCTTGTGGGTATCGCCGCTCATCTCCGCCGCTTGCGCGACCAGAAGATCAGTCAGCTCCGGCTTCTGCAGATACTTCTCCGCCCGCGCCGCCTTGGCCAGCGCCAGGCGCCCTTCGCCAGAGGCCAGCGCCATCAGACCATCCGACAGCGCCTGGTAGCCTTTCCGCTCGCGGCCCTTGTCCCAATAGCGCGACAGCGCGGTTTCATCGCCATTCAGGAAGCGCAGCGTGGCGACCAGCAGCGACAGCAGTTTCAGGAACAGCCACAGACCAGCAACCAGCACGCCCAGCGCAATGACGGACTGCAGCGCGCCAAGGGTGTATTCCGTGCCGGCAACGGTGATCTGCACCCCGCCGGCTGTTTCCATCAGCAGACCGGCGCCAAAGGCAAGAAGCGCGACAATTGCGACAAATACGAGGATCTTAAACAACGACCAGAGCATGGCGGCTTCCTTATTTGGCTTGCAGGCTTTGGGCCAGTTCAGCAGCTGCTGTGACAGCAGCCGCCCGCGCATTTGCCGCGGCTTCCCAGTTGGACAGGGCCGCACGGGCCGTTTCGGGCAATGCAGATAGTTCGGTCAGCGCATCCTGCAGCTTGCCTGCGGCCACCGCGGCTTCAGCACGGGACAGGACCGCGTCCGGACCCTCACCCTCCTGCGGGGTTACCGAGCGTGCGCCGAGGTGCCGGTTCACGTAGTCCAGCAAACCGCCGCTGCCTTTGGTCTCCTCGCGTGCCGCAGCCAGCGCATCCCGGGCCGCCGGCGCAAAGCTGTCGCGCAAGGCGGAAATTGTGGCAACACCGCTGTCTGCCGGACCGGTCAGGGCTGCGGGCACGTCCACACCCAGGTTTGAAAGCTCCTGCACATTGGCGGCATAGCTGTTGCCGCTGTCCAGCGCAGAGCGCAGCTGCGCCAGCTGGGTCTGGGCGCTGGCGATCCGCGCTGCCTCGGCGCTGGCGGCATCCATTGCCTGGGCCTCCGCCAGCATCTGTTCAACTTCAGACCGCTGCGCGGCAAGACTGTCCTGCAGCTTGGCCAGTTCAGCTTCAAACGCGGCCACAGCCTCCGGCGAGGTGCCTTCGGGCGGCCGGGTTTCCAGCGCGGCAACACGGGCCGCCAATGCATCCAGATCCGCCCGCAAAGCCGCATCCGGGGCCGACGCGGTTTTCAGCGGTTCAATGTCCGCGGCCAGGGCATCAATGCGGGAGGCAAGCGGCGCAAGGTCGGGCGCCTGAGTGGCCTCCACCTGCTGTTTCAATGCAGCAAGGGCTGCCTCCAGCTCTGCCTGGCCAGTCTCAAGCGCGGTCAGATCAACGCCGCCGCGCATGGAGGCGGGCAAGACGCTGTCGAGCCAGCCGCCCTGACCGGCCACGAAGCCGATTACAGCCGCCACGGCACCGCCCAGCACCGCAGAGCCGAAGCCGCCGCGCTTTTCCACCACGCGTTCGATTTCACGCGGAACCTCAACCGCGGCAAGCGGTTCAACCGAGGCCTCTTCCCGCTCTGCAGCGGTGTCCTGATCAAAGGTCTCGGTCTCGGTCTCGGTCTCGGTCTCGGTCTCGGTCTCGGTCTCGGTCTCGGTCTCGGTCTCGGTCTCGGTCTCGGTCTCGGTCTCGGTCTCGGTCTCGGTCTCGGTCTCGGTCTCGGTCTCGGAAACCGGGGAGACTACATCATCAGAAGTGTCAACGGACTCAGCACCGGTTTCCTGCGCCGCATCCTGTTCTGAAGTCTCTGCAGCATCTTCAGCCGGCTGGGTTTCACCGGGGCCGGGCTCAATCACGTCTTCCGGATTTTTCTTGTCAGCCACGCCGGCCTCCCCCTCGATTCCTAAAATACATTTGTGCGAACACGCTGGACCCTACTCCGCGCGTCTCTGGCCCTCAAGCCGGGACAGCTGCGCTGCGGCATCAAGGACAGCCGCCGCCATGGCCGGTGCATCCGGGGCTTTACTTACGCTGAAAGCCTTGTAATTCAAGCCTTTCAACGGTTCCGCCACAGCCTCGCTCAGTGCAATCAGATGCAAATGCGACGCGTCCCCGCACAGATTGGCAAAATGGCGCGCAGTCCTGGGTGAAAATAGCGGCACGATCACACCGTTTTGCGCAGCAAGCACGGTTTGCGCCTCCTCCGTCAGCGGCAGAAGCGCCTGATCATACACGATTTGCTCATCGCACGGGAGGCCTGCCTCCGTCAGCCGCCGGGCAATGCTTCCGCGGGCATGGGTGCCGCGCAGATGCAAAAGCGGTGCCTCCGGCCGACCTTTCAGCAGGGCTGCAGTCAGCTCATCAGCACATTGCCCCAAGAACTCGGCCTGCCAGCCCAATCCGGCCGCAGCCTGCGCCGTGCGTTCCCCGACGCAAAAGGCAGGCAACCGGACTGCGGTTTCACGTGAAGCGGCTTCAACACCGTTGGCGGAGGTGAAGATCACCCCCTTTATGCCCTGCATATCGATCGGTGCCTGAACCGGCTGGATCTCCATCAGCGGCGTATAGATCACTTGCAGCCCGGCAAGTGCCTCTGCAGGCAGGCTGGCGGCAAACCTCTTTGCCGCTGCCAGCGGGCGTGTCATCAGCAAAGGCACCATCGCCAGGCTCCCGGGATTGTTTGCACCCCGCTTCGGTGGTAGCCCCGGCGGCAGTTTGATGCAACGGTAAGGCCATGACAAAGACCCTGACAATCCTGGGGCTGGAGAGCAGCTGCGACGACACCGCCGCCGCCGTGGTACGGCAGGCAGAGGGGGTCAAGCCGGAAGTCCTGTCCTCAATCGTGTTCGGCCAAACCGAGCTGCACAGCGCCTTTGGCGGCGTGGTGCCGGAAATCGCGGCCCGCGCCCATGCCGAAAAGCTGGACATCTGCGTCCGTGATGCGCTGGCAGAGGCCGGGCTGAGCCTGAAGGACTTGGATGCGGTTGCCGTCACGGCCGGCCCCGGGCTGATCGGCGGCGTGATGTCCGGCGTGATGTGCGCCAAGGGGATTGCCGCCGCGACCGGCCTGCCGCTGATCGGAGTAAACCACCTGGCAGGCCACGCACTGACACCACGGCTGACGGACGGGATTGCCTATCCCTATCTGATGCTGCTGGTTTCCGGCGGCCACTGCCAGTACCTGCTGGTGCGCGGGCCTGAGGATTTCACCCGGCTGGGCGGCACCATCGATGACGCACCGGGCGAGGCCTTTGACAAAACCGCCCGGCTGCTGGGCCTGCCGCAACCCGGCGGGCCGTCGGTGCAGGCTGAGGCGGAAAAGGGTGACCCCAAGCGGTTCCGCTTTCCCCGGCCCTTGCTGGACCGGCCCGATTGCAACCTGTCTTTCTCCGGCCTGAAAACCGCGCTGATGCGGATGCGCGATCAGATTGTGGCGGAAAAGGGCGGCTTGACCCGCCAGGACCGCGCCGACCTGTGTGCAGGGTTTCAGGCAGCGGTGGCTGATACCTTGGCGGAGAAAACCCGCCGCGCCATCCGTCTGTATCTGGAAGAACAGCCAGCGCAGGCAGCCATTGCTGTGGCTGGCGGTGTGGCAGCAAATACCGCCATTCGGGCAGCACTGGAGGCTGTTTGCGAAGAGGCCGGCGCCGCCTTTACCGCACCGCCGCTGCGGCTGTGCACCGACAATGCGGCGATGATCGCCTATGCGGGCCTGGAGCGGTTCAAGGCGGGCGCGCGCGACGGGCTGGATCTGACCGCCCGCCCCCGCTGGCCGCTGGATCAAAACAGCCCGGCATTGATCGGATCCGGCCGCAAGGGAGCAAAAGCATGAACATCTCGGTACTGGGATCTGGCGCATTTGGCACCGCCCTGGCAATCTCGCTGGCCGGCAACGGGCCGGTGACCCTGTGGGCGCGCAACGCAATGAAGGCCCAGGCGATGCAGGACAGCCGCCGCAACGGCACACGGCTGCCGGGCGTGTCGCTGCCGGAAAACCTCACTGTCACCGCGGATATCGCCAAGGCCAGCCAGTCCGAAGTGCTGCTTCTGGCGGTGCCGATGCAGACGCTGCGCGGCGTGCTGGAGGAGTACGGCGCGCAGCTGGCAGGAAAGACACTTGTTGCCTGCTGCAAGGGGATTGAGCTGGAGACCGGTCTAGGCCCGGTTGCCGTCATCCAGGAGGTTCTGCCAGATGCGAAGGCCGCGCTGCTGACCGGGCCAAGCTTTGCTGCTGACATCGCCCGGGGGCTGCCAACCGCGCTGACGCTGGCCTGCGGCGATGCCGATCTGTGCAAGTCCCTGCAGGAACTGCTGACCACCGCCAACCTGCGCCTGTACCGGACCACGGACACCATCGGCGCGGAAATCGGCGGCGCGCTGAAGAATGTGATGGCGATTGCCTGCGGTGCGGTCATCGGCGCCGGGCTGGGTGACAGCGCCCGTGCGGCGCTGATGACCCGCGGTTATGCGGAGATGCAGCGCATGGCGCTGGCCTGCGGCGCCAAAGCGGAAACGCTGGCCGGGCTATCAGGCTTTGGCGACCTCGCGCTGACCTGCACTTCTGACTTGTCCCGCAATTACCGGTTGGGCCTGTCCATTGGCCGCGGCGAGGAATTTGACCCCAGCATCACCGTGGAAGGAGCAGCCACCGCGCGGGCCGTGGCGGAGCAGGCCCAGCGGATGGCCTTGGATATGCCGGTCACACTCACGGTAACCAATTTAGTAGATCAGCGCTTGACGATCAGCGAGGCAGCGGCACATTTGCTTAAAAGACCATTAAAAGAGGAATAAAATGCTCATCGCCCTGATCGCCCGCGACAAGCCCGGCCATTTGCAGACCCGGCTCGACAACCGTGACGCCCATCTTGCCTATATCAACGACACTGGTGCAGTCGCACAGGCGGGGCCGCTTTTGGATCAGGAAGGCAATATGGCAGGCTCCCTGGTAATTCTGGACGTAGTGGATATGGCGGCCGGAGAGGTATGGGCAGCGAACGACCCCTATAACAAAGCAGGCCTGTTCGAAGCAGTAGAATTGATCACCTGGAAGAAAGTCATCGGCTGATGCGCTATTGGCTGTTCAAATCCGAACCCTCCACCTGGAGCTGGGATGACCAGGTTGCCAAGGGCGATGAAGGCGAAGAATGGGACGGCGTGCGGAACTACCAGGCGCGCAACTTCATGCGCGAGATGAAAATCGGCGACCGTGGCTTTTTCTATCACTCGCAGAAAGAAAAATCCGTGGTCGGCATCGTCGAGGTTTGCGCCGGGGCGCATCCCGACAGCACCACCGAGGACGACCGCTGGGAATGCGTGGACATCAAGGCGGTGCGCCCCTTTGCCAAGCCAGTAAGCCTGGACCAGATCAAGGCCGACCCGCGGCTGGAAGACATGGTGCTGGTGAAAAACTCCCGATTGTCAGTGCAGCCGGTGAGCGAAACCGAGTGGGCCGCCATCTGCGCGCTGGGGGAGACAGATCCAAGCTGATCTGACACTCTGCTTTCAAATGGCCAAAACCATTCAGGAGAGCATCATGGGATTTCTCAGCGTGATTGCCGCGGCTGCGGCTGCTTTTGCCCTTGGGGCCGCGTATTACGGCACCCTGGCCAAGCCTTGGGTTGAAGCGTCTGGCGTGGAAGTTGACGAGAGCGGCAAGCCGAAGGGCGGGCAAAGCCCGATGATCTTCGCTATGGCTTTTGTCCTGCAGCTGATTGTGGCCGGCATGATGCGCCATGTGTTCAGCCTGTCGGGTATCGAGTCCCTGGGCGCAGGTCTTGTGGGGGGCGCCGGCATCGGCCTCTTTTTCATCAGCCCCTGGATTGCGCTCAACAACATGTACGGGATGCGGCCGGTGAAACTGACGCTGATTGATGGCGGCTATGCCACGCTGGCCTGCGCGGCGGCAGGTCTGGTGCTGACGCTGTTTTGAACTGACACCGGTCTGCGCTGGCGCTGATCTGAAATGAAAAAGGGAAGGACCTGAGGACAATCAGGACCTTCCCTTCCACCCCGCGTGCTCCACTATCCACCACACGCGTATGAAAATCTGGTTCCTGGCCGTCCTGGCCGGTTCCTTAGGTATAGGCCGTTCAGCGCCGATTCCGCAAAACAATAACCCGGACAATGCGAGCTAAATCGGAAAAGACGGGAAGCAAACCGGAAGGTTTCATCTTCAGGTATTGCCAGCTGAGCCGCGCCCTTCCTCCGGGTTCACAGTTCCAGATCCCTCAATAGCATTGCCACCGCTTTTCGGCGCCAGGGCAGATGCCTTTCCGGGCCAGGGACCTATATCGAGGCCTGCGTAACAGCGACACGGAGGAGGTAATTCCATGCAAAAGTTTCTCATCGAACGGGAGATCCCGAAGGTAGGCAGCATGAGCGGTGAAGAGCTTGGCGGCGCGGCGCGCACCTCCAATGAGGCGCTGGCCAAACTGGCCCCCCGGGTCCAGTGGCAGCACTCCTACGTTGCCGGAGACAAAACCTTCTGCATTTACCTGGCCGACTCCGAAGACGCGATACACGAGCATTCAAAGCTGAGCGGCTTCCCGGCCAGTAAGATCACAAGAATCGAAACTGTTATCGACCCAACCACTGGCAGCTAAGCAAGCCGGGAAATGAAAAGCGCCGCCGGATTTCCCCGGCGGCGCTTTGGTAGTTCTGCTTTTACAGCTTAGTAGCGGTAATGCTCCGGCTTGAACGGGCCTTCCGGCTTGACACCTATATAGGCGGCTTGCTCAGAGCTCAGCTGGGTCAGCTTGACGCCGATGCGGCCCAGGTGCAGGCGGGCGACTTTCTCGTCCAGATGCTTGGGCAGGATGTAGACGTCGTTTTCATAGTGGTCGCCGCGGGTCCACAATTCGATCTGGGCCAGCACCTGGTTGGTGAAGGAGGCCGACATCACAAACGACGGGTGGCCGGTGGCATTGCCGAGGTTCAGCAGCCGGCCTTCGGACAAGAGGATCAGACGGTTGCCGGAGGGCATCTCGATCATATCCACCTGGTCCTTGATGTTGGTCCATTTGTGGTTCTTCAGCGCGGCGACCTGGATCTCGTTGTCGAAGTGGCCGATGTTGCCGACGATCGCCATGTCCTTCATCTCGCGCATGTGCTCGATGCGGATCACGTCCTTGTTGCCGGTGGTGGTGATGAACACGTCAGCGGTGGCGACTTCATCTTCCAGCAGGGTAACTTCGAAACCATCCATGGCGGCCTGCAGCGCGCAGATCGGATCGGCTTCGGTGACTTTCACGCGGGCACCGGCGCCGCGCAGGGAGGCTGCGGAGCCTTTACCCACGTCGCCATAACCGCAGACCACGGCAACCTTGCCGGCCATCATGGTGTCGGTGGCGCGGCGGATGCCGTCGACCAGCGATTCCTTGCAGCCGTATTTGTTGTCGAATTTCGACTTGGTGACAGAGTCGTTCACGTTGATCGCCGGGAACGGCAGCTGGCCGTTCTTCTGCAGTTCATACAGGCGGTGAACGCCGGTGGTGGTTTCCTCGGACACACCCAGGATTGCGTCGCGGGTCTTGGTGAACCAGCCGGGCGATGCTTCCATGCGCTTCATGATCTGCGCCTTGATGACCGCTTCTTCCTCGGATTGCGGCACCGGGATGATCTCTTCGCCTGCTTCGGCACGGGCGCCCAGCAGCACGTAAAGAGTAGCGTCGCCGCCATCGTCCAGGATCAGGTTCGCGCCTTCGGGGAACATGAAGGATTTGTCGAGGTAATCCCAATGCTCTTCCAGGGTCTGGCCCTTGATCGCAAAGACCGGAATGCCGGCCTCGGCTATTGCCGCGGCGGCGTGGTCCTGGGTCGAGAAGATGTTGCAGGAGGCCCAGCGCACATCCGCACCCAGCGCCACCAGCGTCTCGATCAGAACCGCGGTCTGAATGGTCATGTGCAGCGAGCCGACAATGCGCGCGCCCTTCAGCGGTTTGCTTTCACCATATTCCTCGCGCAGGGCCATCAGGCCCGGCATTTCGGTTTCAGCGATGTCCAGCTCTTTGCGGCCAAAGCCTGCCAGCGCGATGTCCTTGACGATATAATCCCCGGCCATAGTCTGCTCCATTCCGGTTACGAGTACACTTGGTGCAGGGCCTAGCACTGCAATAGTTGATATTCAACGAAGATACCCGCAACCGGAGCCGTTGGCTCAGGCTTTTCGTCTAGTGTCAGGCAGGAGGGGAAGCCTGTCAGGCGGCCATTGTCAGCTTGGCGTGCCCAGGTCAGACGCTTTTTCAGCAATGTGGAAAAAGGAGGATCCGGTTGCGACAACGCAGCTGATCCCGTTTGCATGTGTGACCAGAACCGTGAATGTACCGGTTTCATCCGAAGACCAAACTTCAATCACTGTCGCTTCGGGGCGGCTTTTCTGCAATCCGCCGGCGGTCAGCCGTTCGGAGTATCCGCTTTCCAGTTTTTGCGTCATGACCTCACGGTCGCCGCAGCTGGCGGCCAAGGCTGGCGGCGCTGTCGCTGCCATGCCGAACAACAGGGAAAGACCAAGTAAGCGTTTGAACATGACAAACTCCTTTCTGTTGCGTGTCACGTCGCAAAAGGGGTTTGCCGCAGAGAGGGGGCGGTGCCCCTTGTGTACCTATAATATTGGGTCTGGATGCACCTTTTTCAAACTCACGCCGCATAAACTGCCCGTTTTCATCCGTGTTCGCGAAAACATACAAACGACGGCAAGCATTGCCCGGCACAGGCCCAGAAGGTAGTCAAAGGACTGAGTGCAGCAACAGGAAAACCCATGCCCGCCAAACCCGCCCGCGCCTGGCAGAGAATGCTGTCCGGCCGCCGTCTGAACCTGCTGGATCCGACGCCCGTCGATATCGAGATTGAGGATATCGCGCACGGTCTGGCCTTTGTGGCGCGCTGGAACGGCCAGACGATGGGGGATTTTGCCTATTCCGTGGCAGAGCATTCGCTGCTGGTCGAGGACATCTTCACCCGCATGCAGCCCAAGGCGCCGGTCAGATGGCGGCTGGCGGCGCTGCTGCATGATGCGCCGGAATATGTGATCGGCGATATGATCTCTCCTGTGAAGGCCGCGGTCGGTCCGGGTTACGGCGATCTGGATCAGCGGCTGACGGCGGCCATTCACCTGCGGTTCGGGCTGCCTACGGCGCTGCCCAAAACGGTGAAGGCGCAGATCAAGCGGGCGGACAAGGTCAGTGCCTGGATGGAAGCGGTACAAATCGCTGGGTTTTCAGAGGCAGAAGCCGGCAAGTTCTTTGGCCGCCCGAATGCAGAGATTGCCAAAGGCCTGCACATCCGCCTGCGCCCGCCGGTGGAGGTGCGTCAGGACTTCATAGCCCGGCACCAGGCGCTGTTGCAGCAGATGTAGCTGGCACCGGTCAGAGCCGTTGCCCCGCCGGTTTTTCAATCCTTATACAGCTGTTTGTCCTGAGTAAGAGCTTGAGCAAGTTATGGGTGGCGGCGCCGCCAGGGGGCGGAGTCGGGACGGGAGTTTCCTCCCGCACGCGAAACGTCGTCTGTGCGTGCCCGTGCCAATGGGCCCTGTTCCTATGCGCCGGGGGTGTCAGGCCCGGCAGTGACCGCGATCAATTGGCACAATGCCGCACGCCGCTTAAGATCCGGTGAGACCAGCGTACGCCGGGTACGCAACACCCCACAGATGCAGGGTGCAGCGCCGTGTCTGAAGCTACCCGCTCAGCGCGGGCTGCGCTTGGCCAGGATTCGCTGCAGGGTGCGCCGGTGCATGTTCAACCGGCGGGCAGTTTCCGAGACATTGCGGTCGCAAAGTTCGTAGATCCGCTGGATATGCTCCCAGCGCACCCGGTCGGCGCTCATCGGGTTTTCCGGCGGCGGCGGCAGCTCGTCTCCGGTCGACAGCAGCGCGTTCATGATGTCGGTGGCGTCAGCGGGCTTGGACAGGTAATCGGTCGCGCCGATCTTTACAGCCGCAACTGCCGTTGCGATGGCGCCATAGCCAGTCAGCACCACAACCCGGCTGTCCGGGCGTTTTTCGCGCAGCACCTCGACAACGTCGAGGCCGTTGCCATCCTCCAGCCGCAGATCAACCACGGCATAGGCAGGCGGGCGGGCGGTTGCGATGGCACTGCCTGCGGCGACGGAGCCTGCGGTCTCCACCTCAAAGCCGCGTTTCTCCATTGCCTTGGCAAGGCGCCGCAGAAACGGCTCGTCGTCATCGACCAGCAGCAGTGTCTTGTCGGGTCCAATTTCCTGCAGAGCAGTTTCGGCCATGCCCGGTCCTCCGCGCAGTTTTATCTATTGACGCAAGAATATGTCCGGGCAGGGGAAAAGGTCAAACAGCTATCCTGCTTCAGATTTTTCCGGCAAAGCAGGCGGTCTTGTCCGCCATTTGTTGTGCCGTTTCATCGCGGCGGAAGAACTCAACGAAGCCTTCTTCGGGCAGCACCAGGTACGAGAAGGTGGAGTGGTCCACGAGGTAGTAATCCTCATCCCCCTCGTTCTTCTTGAAGTAGGTCTTGTAGGCCCTGCTGGCAGCTTTCACCTGCTCCAGCGAACCTGTCAGCCCGATCATCTTTTCATGCAGGTTGGCAGCAAAATCACCAACGGCTTCAGGGGTATCGCGGTCCGGGTCGATAGAAATAAACACTGGCGTTGCGCTGATGCCGCGCTCTGCAAGAACATCGATGGCATCCGCGTTGCGGGCGGCATCCATCGGGCAGACATCGGGGCAGAAGGTGTAGCCGAAATAGACAATTGAGGGCTCGGTGATCACGTCCTTGTCGGTGACGGTTTCACCCTTGGCGTTGATCAGTTCGAACGGGCCGCCGATGGTTTCGGTGCCGCCCGCGATCTGGCTGCTGCGGCACTGCGCGAATTTGTCACCCCCGCCGCCCCCGCGTGTCAGAAACCAGGCGCCCCCCACAAGGGCAGCGACAAAAGCAACAGCTAGAAGAGCATAGACGCGGGTCATGGGATCACACTTTTCGTCAGGGAAGGGTTGTTGATCGTTTGCGGCGCCAGACCTATCAAGAAATACGGCCGATGCAACTGGCGCACGGCGTCACATCTGCGGGAGCACCGGAACCGGATGAACGATCGACTTTTCATGCTGGCAAGCAGCCACGATCACAGTCACTGGGTCCGGCTTCGGACATTGATCCTGCTGCGCTGGGTGGCCATTGCCGGGCAGATCACGGCCATTGCGGTGGCACAGCACCGGTTCAACCTGCAGCTGGAGCTGGGTCTGTGCTATCTGGCAATCGGTATTTCCGCCGCCGGCAACCTGATCGCCATCTTCGCTTTTCCGGAAAACAAGCGTCTCAGCGAGTTCGAGAACTTCCTGATGGTGCTCTTCGACCTGCTGCAACTGGCCTTTCTGGTCTATCTGACAGGCGGGCTGAACAACCCCTTTGCTTTGCTTGTACTGGGACCCGTGACGATTTCCGCTGCGGTGATGGGCCTGCGCTCCACCCTGATCATCGGGGCAACCGCCATTATCCTGGTCACCCTGATGGCCGAATTCCACCTGCCGCTGCGCACGGAGCAGGGGTTCATCCTGCGGATCCCGGATGTGTTCATCTTCGGCAACTGGATCGCCATCGTCATCGCCATTCTTTTCATCGGCGCCTATTCCTTCCGGGTCAGCAACGAAATGCGTCTGATGTCGGACGCGCTGAGCGCCACCCAGCTGGCCTTGTCGCGCGAGCAGAAGCTGACTGATTTGGGCGGGGTGGTGGCCGCTGCTGCGCATGAGCTGGGAACACCGCTGGCGACGATAAAGCTGACCAGTGCCGAGCTGATCGAGGAGCTGGACGACCGCCCCGACCTGCGCGAAGATGCCGCGCTGATCCGCGAACAGGCCGACCGCTGCCGCGACATCCTGCGCAGCATGGGCCGGGCTGGCAAGGATGACCTGCACCTGCGCCAGGCGCCGCTGTCGACACTGGTGACTGAAGCAGCAGAGCCGCACATGCATCGCGGCAAGGCGGTTCTTTATCACGAGGAACCGCTGGAAGGCGGTGACTTTCAGCAGCCTACAGTGCTGCGCAAGCCAGAGATCATTCACGGTCTGCGCAATCTGGTCCAGAACGCGGTGGATTTCTCGAAATCCACGGTCTGGATCAATGCGGCCTGGAACGATGAGCGCATTGTTCTTCTGATCAGCGACGACGGCCAAGGATTTCCGCCGCATCTGCTCGGCCGAATCGGCGACCCTTTTGTCCGCCGCCGCCGGGGGGAAAGCGAACTGAAGCAACGTCCGGAATATGAAGGCATGGGGCTGGGGCTTTTCATTGCCAAGACACTGCTTCAGCGCACCGGGGCGCGTCTGAAGTTCGCCAATGGCTGGGACCAGATGCATACTGCTGCGCATGGGTCTGAAGGGCGCGGGGCCATCGTCGAGGTGGTCTGGCCGCGCGAGAAAATCGACGCCATGGAAGCAGGCGGCCCTGTTACCGGCAAAAATTTGCCTTTAGAAATTTAACTATTCACTTTTGGGAAACCAATTAAACTTCATTTAACCATTTTTAGGGAACCATTAGGGCAAACGAGAGCTGAGCTAGGCAGGAAGACATGCAGGATTTCGCTTCGATCGAATGGTTTGTACTGGCCGCACTGTGCGCCGCCACGGCTGCCGCCGCAGTCTGGTGGCTATCGCCCGCGCCGCGGCGCAATGGCATGGAACATGACCTGCTTGCCGGCGACGGCCGCACCGACGCGGTCTTTCTGTTTGATGACAGCAGCCTGATCGGCTGGTCCTCCGGCGCCCGCAAGTTCATCGGCGATCAGGCGGAGAACTTTGACTGGAGCATGCTGCGCGACCAGCTGGCCCGCAGCTACCCGGGCCTGCCGCAATCCCCCGGTTTTCTTAAGGATGTGGGGCCGCTTGTTCTGTCTGGTACTGCCTCTGCCGAAAGCCGCGAGGCACATTGCGAGTGGATTGATGGTGTCACCCGCGTGCAGCTGCGCCGCAGCACACTGGAAGAGCATAACAAATCCCTGGATCAGGAACTCACCACCCTGCGCGCTGCGGTGCACCAGGCCCCCTATCCGGTCTGGCTTCAGTCGGAAGATGGAAACGTTACCTGGTCCAATCTCGCCTACGACAATCTGAACCATAAAATTCGCGGCGGCAGTGCGGATTTTGCCGATCCTTTGTTCACCGATCTCCACGATCCGATGACCAGCGGCAAGCCAGAGCGCATCCACATTCCGCTGCCGGACAGCGGCAAGAAGCTTTGGTACAACGTGTCGACAACCGAGACCGAGGCCGGCTGGCTGTGCCATGCAGTCGACGTAAATGCCGTGGTCGACGCCGAAGTTGCCCAGCGCAACTTTGTGCAGACCCTGGCCAAGACCTTTGCCCAGCTGTCAATCGGCCTGGCGATTTTTGACCGCAACCGCCAGCTGGTGCTGTTCAATCCAGTGCTGATCGACCTGACCGCGCTGCCCGCAAACTTCCTCAGCTCGCGGCCCAACCTTCTGACCTTCTTCGACCGGTTGCGCGACCAGCGTATGATGCCGGAACCCAAGAGCTATTCCAGCTGGCGCCATCAGATGGCGGACCTCCTGGAAGCAGCAGCCGAGGGCCGTTACCAGGAAACCTGGTCGCTGCCGTCGGGCTCTGTCTACAAGGTCTCCGGCCGGCCGCATCCGGATGGCGCCATCGCCTTCCTGTTCGAGGATATCACCGCCGAAGTCACCCTTACCCGCCAGTTCCGCTCTGAGCTGGAAATGGGGCAGTCGATCCTGGACCAGATGGACGAAGCCATCGCAGTGTTCGCCAATGACGGCAGCATGAGCTTTTCAAACAGCGCGTATGACACCCTCTGGCAGATGGATCCGGACTCCAGCTTTGCCAAAGTGTCCATCATGGATGCCAGCCGGATCTGGCAGGACACCTGCGCGCCTACCCCCGTCTGGGGCGAAATCCGTGACTTCGTGGCAGGCTGCGAAGGACGCGAGGCCTGGTGGTCCAATGTTCAGCTGCGCGACGGCACCGGGCTGGTCTGCAAAGTGTCCGCTATCCAGAACGGGGCCACAATGGTCAGCTTCCGCAAGCCTGAAACCGCGGCTCTGCCGGCTGGCCAGGAACGGTTTCCCGCCTCAAGCAAGAGCTGAGCCGGGAAACCCGCTTGCAGCAGCTGCGCGGCGGCGCCATTCTACCGCCATGACAATTGAAACTGCGTCGTTCACGCTGAATTCACCTGACGAAACGGCCCAGATGGCCGCCCAGATCGCCGGAGCCTTGCGCCCCGGCGATTGCCTGTTGCTGGAGGGCGTAATAGGCGCCGGAAAAACCCATTTTGCCCGCCATCTGATACAGTCCCTGATGGACGAGCCGGAGGATGTGCCCTCGCCCACTTTCACATTGGTTCAGACTTACGACGTGCCCGCCGGCGAGCTGTGGCACACTGACCTGTACCGGCTGTCCTCTTTGGATGAGCTGGAGGAACTGGGCCTGACCGAGGCCTTTGAAAATGCGATTTGCCTTGTCGAATGGCCCGATCGGCTGCAGGAGCTGACACCGCCGCATGCGTTGCATCTGGCGATAGCCCTCGACCCGGAACACGAAGACCGCCGCCATCTGACGCTTCGCTGGAGCGATGAAAAATGGCGGCCCCTAATGGAGCGCATCTGCGCATGAGCGAACGAAACGCATTGTGCGAAAGTTTCCTTTCGCAAACCCCCTGTGCCACCTGGCAGCGCGGACCGCTGGCAGGCGACGCCTCCAACCGGCGCTATGAGCGGTTGACCGGCAGCGAAAGCCAGACCGTTGTGCTGATGGACGCGCCGCCGGAGAAAGGCGAGGATGTCCGCCCCTTTGTCCGCATTGCCGGCTACCTGCGTGCACAAGGACTGAGTGCTCCTGAAATTCTGGCGCAGGATTGCGAAAACGGGTTTCTGCTTTTGGAGGATTTGGGAGACGATCTTTATGCCCGCATCATCGAACGCGAGCCCGCGCTGGAGAAAGAACTCTATGAAGCGGCGACCGACGCGCTGGTTGCCCTCCATCAGGCGCCGATGCCGGAATTGGTGCCCTATGGCCCGCGGCTGATGGCGGAAATGGCCGGGCTGGCCTTTTCGAAATACCGCGCCGGTATTCTTGGCCAGGTCGACCCGGATCTGCAGGCCCGGTTCGAAGACCAGTTCGAAGACATCCTGCGCGAAACGGTCAAGGGCGATCCTGTTCTGGTCCAGCGGGACTACCACGCAGAAAACCTGCTGTGGCTGCCGGACCGCGACGGTGTGGCCCGGGTTGGCTTGCTGGATTTCCAGGACGCGCGCGCCGGCCACCCTGCCTATGATCTTGTGTCGCTGCTGCAGGACGCCCGCCGTGACGTGCCGGCGGGTATCGAGATGCAGATGATCAGCCGTTACATCGCAGCTGCTGGCGCGGATAAATCCGGCTTCCGGACCGCCTATACCGTTTTAGGCGTGCAGCGGAACCTGCGCATTCTGGGTGTCTTTGCGCGGCTCAGCCTGGATTATGGAAAACCGCACTATGTGGATTTGATTCCACGGGTCTGGGATCATTTCATCCGCGGGCTGGACCACCCGGCGCTGGCCCCGGTGGCGGGTCTTCTGCGTGACAGCCTGCCCGTACCGAAACCGGAAAACCTGGAAAAGCTGAGGCCCTGATGCAGCGTGCTCCGAACGCCGTGATGCTGTTTGCCGCTGGTTTTGGCACCCGGATGCGGGAGCTGACCCGCGACAGGCCGAAGCCGATGATCGAAGTTGCCGGCCGGCCGCTGATTGCCCATGCGCTGGATCTGGCCAAGGAAGTTCAGCCGGCCCGGATTGCCGCCAATGTGCATTACAAGCCTGAACCGCTTTTGACCTTTTTAGAGCCTGAAAAGGTGCTGATCAGCCATGAGGCGCCCGAGATCCTCGATACCGGCGGCGGGTTGCGCCAAGCCCTGCCTCTGCTGGGCAGCGGGCCGGTTTTCACGATGAACACGGATGCTATCTGGAAAGGCCCGAACCCGCTGCAATTGGTGCAAGACGCCTGGGACCCTGACCGAATGGATGCGCTTTTGGTCTGCGTGCCGCTGGAGCGCGCGGCGGGGCGCACTGGCTGCGGGGATTTCTCAGCCGATGCCGAGGGCCGTATCAGCCGCGGCGGGAATCTGGTCTATGGCGGTGTTCAGATCCTGAAAACAGAGGGGCTGCACGACGTCGAGGAGCAGGTATTCTCTCTCAATGTCCTGTGGAACCGGATGGCTGCAGCCGGCCGGCTGTTTGCGCTGGAATATCCCGGCCGCTGGTGCGATGTGGGCCATCCCGAAGGGATCAAACTGGCCGAGGACCTGATAGCCGCAGATGATGTTTGAACCGTCCGCCAAACCGCGTGTTTTTGCCGTGTCCTGCGGCGTGGATTTTCCGGGTGCGCTGGTCGAAGGGCTGCGGGAGCAGGCCCGAAGCTTGCCGCCGGAGGCACTGGCGCGGGCTGAGCTGATCGTCAACACGTCCCGCATGGCACGGCGCATCCGCAGCCTGTTTGACAACGGCCCAGCGATGCTGCTGCCACGCATGCTGATGCTGACCGATCTGGCGCAGAAGGCTGCATTGGACGGATTGCCACCCGCCCTGCCCCCGCTGCGGCGCCGGCTGGAGTTGTCGCAGCTGATCGCCAAGCTGCTGGACGCGCAGCCTGACCTAGCCTCCCGCGCGTCCCTTTATGATCTTTCTGACAGCCTCGCGGCTCTTATCGACGAGATGCAGGGTGAAGGTGTCAGCACCGATGCCATCCGGGATCTGGACGTCTCTGACATGTCCGGCCATTGGGCGCGGGCGCAGGCCTTCATTGGTATCGCGGATGAGTTCACCGGCCTGCATGAAGGCGCGATGGACGCGCAGGCACGGCAGCGGCAGGTGGTGCTGAACCTGATTGGAGAGTGGCAGGAAAACCCGCCGCCGCATCCCGTCATCCTGGCCGGTTCAACCGGCTCCCGCGGCACCACATTGATGCTGATGCAGGCCATCGCCCGCCTGCCGCAGGGTGCGGTGGTGCTGCCCGGATTCGATTTTGACCAGCCGGACCACGTTTGGGATGGTCTGGATGACCCGATGATCTCGGAAGATCACCCGCAGTACCGCTTCCACAAACTGATGAAAGATCTGGAGCTGGCCCCGGGCGATGTACTGTCCTGGACTGGAACCCCACCGGTCTCTCCCGAGCGCAACCGTCTGGTCTCTCTCGCCTTGCGTCCTGCTCCGATAACTGACGCCTGGATGAGCGAAGGCCCCAAGCTGACCGGGTTGGACAAAGCCACGGAAAATGTCACGCTTGTTGAAGCCCCAAGCCCCCGTTCCGAGGCACTGGCCATCGCGCTGCGCCTGCGCCAGGCGGCAGAGGACGGTCAGACCGCTGCTCTGATCACGCCCGACCGGATGCTGACGCGCCAAGTCTCCGCCGCGTTGGACCGCTGGGACATCCTGCCGGATGATTCCGCCGGCCAGCCGCTTCAGCTGTCGCCGCCGGGCCGGTTCCTGCGCCATGTCGCCGGGCTGTTCTGCAAACCGCTGGCCTGCGACAGCCTGCTGACGCTGCTGAAGCACCCGCTCACCCATGACGGCGCTGATCGCGGCAACCACTTGCGCCAGACCCGTGAGCTGGAGCTGTCGCTGCGCCGCAATGGACCGCCCTTCCCCGATGCCGCGGCTTTTGCCGGCTTTGAAAAGGGACGCAACCTGATCCCCGGTTGGACAGAATGGCTGTCCGCCTGTTTCGCGGATCAGGAGATCGCCGGCACTCTGCCCCTGACCGATTGGGCCGAACGGCTGCGGCAGCTGGCCGAGCGCATCGCCGCCGGCAGCCAGGCTGATGGCGCAGGGACACTTTGGGACAAGAAAGCCGGGCAAGCCGCCCTCGCCTGCATCGAAAACCTGGAAGCCGAAGCCCCCTTTGGCGGAGAAATGAGCGCCCGTGATTTCGCCGACCTGCTGGGCGCGCTGCTGAGCCAGGGCGAGGTGCGCGACCGCGATGCGCCCTATGGCTCGATCATGATCTGGGGCACGCTGGAGGCCCGGGTGCAGGGCGCCGATCTGGTCATTCTGGGCGGTTTGAACGAAGGCAGCTGGCCGGAGGCCGCCAGCCCTGATCCCTGGCTGAACCGCCAGCTGCGCAACCAGGCGGGGCTGTTGCTGCCTGAACGCCGTATCGGTCTGTCGGCGCATGACTTCCAGCAGGCGATTGCCGCACCTGAGGTCTGGCTGACCCGCGCTGAGAGGTCAGAAGAAGCCGACACCGTGCCGTCGCGCTGGTTGAACCGGCTGACAAACCTGCTGTCCGGGCTGCCGGATCAGGGCGGCCGCGATGCGCTGAACGCGATGCGTGCAAGGGGCCAGAAATGGCTGGGCTTGGCAGACGCACTGGAGGAACCCGCGTTCATTCCGCAGATGCCGCGCCCGTCGCCGCGGCCGCCGGTTGCGGCCCGCCCGCGCCGCTTGACCATCACAGAGATCCCGCGCCTTATCCGTGACCCCTATGCGATCTATGCCAAACATGTGCTGCGTCTGAAGCCGCTGAACCCGCTGGTGCAGGAGCCCGACGCCCTGCTGCGCGGGATCGTGGTGCATGAGGTGTTCGAACGTTTCATCAAGGAAGCACAGGCGGACCCTAGCCTGCTGACCGCAAGCCAGCTGATTGAGAAGACCCGGGAATTGCTGGAAACCCACGTGCCCTGGCCGGTTGCGCGCATCCTGTGGCACAGCCGCATCCGCAAGATTGCCAGCGATTTTGTATTGGCAGAACAGGAGCGGCAATCCCGCGCCAAACCGGTTGCCTTTGAAGCCAAAGGCAGCGCCCGGCTGGATCCGCTGGATTTCACCATCGCCTGCCGCGCCGACCGGATCGACATGGATGAGCGCGGTTTCCTGCATCTTTATGACTACAAGACCGGCACACCACCCAGCGAGTCCCAGCAGAAGAAATTCGAGAAACAACTGCTGATCGAGGCCGCCATGGCAGAAGAGGGCGCCTTTGACGATCTTGGCCCGGCGGAGGTTTCCCGCGCCCTGTTCATTGGTCTTGGGTCCAGTATGAAAGAGGTGCGCGCACCGCTTGAGGAGGAGCCGCCGACCAAGGTCTGGGATGAGCTGAAGACCCTGATTGGAGCCTATTTCGAGCCTGAACAAGGTTATTCGAGCCGCCGCATGGTGTATAGGGACGACCTTGCCGGCGACTATGACCACCTGGCGCGCTACGGCGAATGGGACCGCAGCGCCGAACCGCAGCCGGAGGATCTGGCATGACCATCCGCGACGCCGCCTCCGAGGCGCAGTTCCGCGCTGCGCGCCCTGATACCTCCACCTGGCTGGCCGCCAACGCGGGATCGGGCAAGACCAAGGTGCTGACCGACCGGGTGGCCCGGCTGCTGCTGAAGGGCGTGCAGCCTCAGCACATCCTGTGCCTCACTTATACCAAGGCGGCGGCCAGCGAGATGCAGAACCGTCTGTTCAAACGGCTGGGTGAATGGGCGATGCTGGATGACCCCGCGCTGATCGCTGCATTGACCGAACTTGGGGAGGTCAGCACCGCGCCTGCGGATCTGGCCCAAGCGCGGACCCTGTTTGCCCGCGCGATCGAGACGCCGGGCGGGCTGAAGATCCAGACCATCCACTCCTTCTGCTCGTCGCTGCTGCGCCGCTTCCCGCTGGAGGCTGGTGTCAGCCCGCAGTTTTCCGAAATGGACGACCGGGCAGGCCAGCTGCTGCGGGCGGAGATCATGGAGGATTTTGCCCAACGCGATGAGGCCCCGCTGGTCGATGCCCTGGCGCGGCATGTAAGCGACAGCGACTTTGAGACACTAACCTCCGCGATTTGCCAGCGCCGGGCCGATTTCGGAGAACCGCTGAGCTGGGCCGGGCTGCTGGACTTGTTCGAACTGCCTGAAGGTTTCGACGAAACAGCACTGGAAACGCTGGTATTCCTGGGCGGCGAGGAAGAATTGCTGCAGCGCACGCGTGAGATGCTGGGGCAGGGCGGTTCGACCGACCAGAAAGCGGCCGGGAAGCTGGCAGGGATCACCAAGCCAACACTCGCAGATCTGGGCACATTGGAAAGTGTTTTCCTGACCGGCGCCAGCGCCAAGGAGCCGTTTACTGCCAAAATTGACAAGTTCCCAACCAAGAAACTGCGCGAAGCCCATCTGCCGCTGATGGATCAGCTGGAACCGCTAATGCGGCGGGTCGAGGATGCCCGTGCCAAACGTTTGGCGCTGTCCGCCGCGCGCAAGAGCCACGACCTGCACCGGTTTGCCGCCGCCTTTCTGCCAGAGTATGAGCGCCGCAAGCAGCTGCGCGGCTGGCTCGACTTTGACGACTTGATCCTGAAGGCCCGCCAGCTGCTGAACGATCCGGGTGTTGCCACCTGGGTATTGTACCGGCTGGACGGCGGCATCGATCACATCCTGGTGGACGAGGCGCAGGACACCAGCCCGGTGCAATGGGACGTGATCGAGAAGCTGGCGCAGGAATTCACTGCCGGCGAGGGCGCGCGCTCTGATGTGGAGCGCACGATCTTTGTTGTCGGTGACAAGAAGCAGTCGATCTATTCTTTCCAGGGCGCTGACCCGGATGCGTTTGACCGGATGCAGCAGGAGTTCAGCAACCGGCTGGCGGAAACCGGGGCAGGGCTGCAGGATGCCTCACTTGATTTCTCCTTCCGCTCCTCTGCAGCGATCCTGAAGCTGGTCGATCTGGTGTTCAAAGACAGCCTGCGCGCCGGCTTTCGCAAGGACGCGCTGCACCGGGCCTTCAAATCAGACCTGCCGGGCAGGGTGGACCTGTGGCCGGTGGTCGAAAAGGTGGAGGATGACGAGGATCCAGACTGGACAAGCCCTGTCGACCGCCCCAGCAGCCGCCACCACACGGTGATCCTGGCAGAACGGATTGCGGCGTCGATCAAGAAGATGATCGAAACAGGTGTCACCATCCCCGAGGATGGCCCGGAATGCGGCACGTTTCAGCGCCGTCCGGTGCAGGCTGGTGATTTTCTGATCCTGGTACAACGGCGTTCGGAGTTGTTTTCGGAAATCATCCGCGCGTGCAAGAAGGCTGAACTGCCGATTGCCGGCGCTGACCGGCTGAAAGTCGGCGCAGAACTGGCGGTGAAAGACATCGCCGCGCTGCTGCGGTTTCTGGCACTGCCAGAAGACTCTCTGTCTCTGGCGGAGGCTTTGAAATCGCCGTTGTTCGGCTGGGAGGAGCAGGCGCTGTTCGACCTCGCGCACCGGCGGGAAGCCATGTACCTGTGGCCGGCGCTGCGGGAGCGTGCAGGGGAGTTCCCGGAAACCATGGCAGTGCTGGATGACCTGCGCGCCAATGCGGATTTCCTGCGCCCCTTTGACCTGATCGAACGCATCCTGACCCGCCACGGCGGCCGCCAGAAATTGCTGGGCAGGCTGGGGCCGGAAGCGGAAGACGGTATCAATGCGCTGTTGTCACAAGCACTGGCTTATGAGCGCACCGACGTGCCCAGCCTCACCGGGTTTCTGGTTTGGATGCAGACGGACGATCTGGAAATCAAACGCCAGATGGGCGCTGCCGGGAACATGATCCGGGTAATGTCTGTACATGGATCCAAGGGGCTGGAGGCGCCGATTGTGATCCTGCCGGACACCGCGAAACGCCAGGCGCCGCGGGACGCGGAGATCATGCTGGCCGATGGCACACCTGTCTGGAAGCTTCCCAAGGATCAGATGCCTGCAGCCATGCTGGCAGCCCGCGAATCTGCCCAGGAAAAGCTGCAGAATGAACGCCTGCGTCTGCTATATGTGGCTCTAACACGTGCAGAGAAGTGGCTGATTGTCGCTGCCGCCGGCGACGCGGGTGAGCGGGAAGACAGCTGGTACCGCATGACAGAGCACGCCTTGCGCGAAGGCGGCGCAGTGGAGGCTGACTGTCCTGGCGGGGCCGGCTTGCGACTGCAGCACGGGGATTGGGACGGGCTGCCTTTGGTTGACGCGCCGGTCGAGAAAGTTGTGAAACACAGCCTGCCTGAGGTTTTCAACCGGCCTGCCAAAGCCTACGAGGCGCCGGCACCGGCGCTTAGCCCCTCTGATCTTGGCGGGGCTAAGGCCCTGCCGGGTGAAGCGGGCCTTGACGAAGATGCCGCCAAGGCGCGCGGCGGCCGGCTGCACCTCTTACTCGAGCATCTGCCAGGCCGGCCTGAAGGTCTCTGGCCAAAGCTCGCCGGCAACTTGCTGCAGAATGCCGGTGACACTGAAGACCTGCTCGCCGAAGCGTCCAGTGTTCTGAGTAACACGGGTTTAGCTCATATTTTCTCCGCGGAAAGTTTGGCTGAGGTTCCGGTAACCGCAGACCTGAATGGAACCCGTCTGCACGGCATCATCGATCGGCTGATCGTCACAGCGGACAGGGTTCTGGCAGTCGATTTCAAATCCAATGCCACCGTGCCTGCAACGCCCGCTCAATGCCCCGAAGGCCTGCTGCGACAAATGGGTGCCTATGCCCAAGCGCTGGCGCAGATCTACCCCGGCCGCACTGTTGAGACTGCACTGCTCTGGACCCGAACGGCCACGCTGATGCCGCTGCCGCACGAACTTGTGACAGCCGCGCTGATGCGGCGTCTGGAACCTTGACGATCCGTTAAGCCGTACATAGGTTCCAACTCCAGTTGCCACACACTCATGGAGACATGCATATGTCCACCGTAGCCGTCACCGACGCCACCTTTGACGCCGAAGTCAAGAACTCCGATATCCCCGTTGTGGTGGATTTCTGGGCAGAGTGGTGCGGTCCCTGCAAACAAATCGGCCCGGCTCTGGAAGAGCTGGCCGCGGAATTCGGCGGCAAGGTGAAAATCGCCAAGGTCGACGTTGACAGCAACCCGAACTCCGCCGCTGCCATGGGCGTGCGCGGCATTCCGGCGCTGTTCATCTTCAAGGACGGCCAGGTGATCTCCAACCGTGCCGGCGCCGCCCCCAAGGCTGCGCTGCAGAGCTGGATCGAAGAATCGATCTAAGCCGGATCCAAACGGATTTCGAAGGGCTGTCCCCGCCGGGGCGGCCCTTTTTCATTCTGAGCGCTGGCGTACCGGCCGGCAGCAAACTGGCACTGTTCTTTGCGCTGATGTCTTGCAACGGTTCGCCAGGAGACAGGTAATGGAGGCAAAATGTCCAAGACACGGGTATTGGTGGAATTCGGTATGGGCACATCGCTGAGACGCGAGGATTATACCGAGGCCGCCCGCCGCGCGATCAAGGACGCGCTATGGCACAACTCCGTCAGCATGGCGGAGCTTTTTGATTTCCGTAAGGAAGACATGATCATCGAAGCGGAGATCGGCGTGCAGAAACCGGACGCCGTCGACAGGGACGCGTTGCTTGAAATCTTCCCCTACGGCAAACCCAGCATCCGTGTTGTGGAAGGCGGGCTCAACATTGAGAAACCGCATGGCGGGCGCACGGTGATTGCCAATGCGGCGGTGGTAGTTTCCTTTGACATGGAGGCGGCGGAATGAGTGAGAAGCGTATCATTCTGGAAATGGGCACAGGCAACGATCTTTACGGTCAGGATTACACCAAGGCTGCGCGCCGTGCTGTGCAGGACGCGCTGCATCATTCGTCTATCACCCTGTTCGCCAAGCTTGGTATCGATCACAGCGAAATGCGCGTTGATGTGACCATCGGGGTGCAGCAGCCGGAGGCAGTTGATTGCGATCTGGTCGCGCAGGATTTGCCCCGGGGCAGGGCCAGCGTGCGTGCCGTCAAGGGCGGGCTGGATGTTGCAGATGCAGACGCAGGAAGCCGCCACGTGGTGGCAACCGCTGCAATTGAAGCCTGGCTGCCGGATCAGGCCGGAAAATACAATATCGCCGTCCCAGAATGAACAAAGCCGCCCGTTTCTGGGCGGCTCTTTCTAAATCTTCGACCATTCTGGTCTCAGATTTTTGCGATATCAGCGCGGCTCATGCCGATGTCATCGAGCTGCGCATCGGTCAGCCGGGACAAAGCCTTGCGGGTTTCGCGGGCTTCGTACCACTCAACGATGGAGCTTTTCACACTGGTCATAGTGTCGACCACGCGGAGAACGGTGACTGCTCCGAGCGGCGCATGAATGTTTGCGGTCGTCATTTGCGCATATCCTTCTAAGAAACAGCCGACCCTGTGCCGGTTGTGAGCCTCATGTAGGATGCGTGGCTGAGTCCCGCAATTGCCGGTTCAACAGCCCCGCCTTGCACTTTCTGCATAGCAGCAAAAGGCCTGGCGGCCGTGGCAATGCCTGTGATCCCGCCCGCTCTCTTGTGCCGGCGGGGGGATGGTTCCATATAGGGGGCAACTTAACGGAGGCATAAATGGCAGACGATCAATTCCCCGGCTGGCACGGCACCACCATCATCGGCGTCAAGAAGAACGGCCAGGTGGTCATTGCCGGCGATGGTCAGGTGTCGCTGGGGCAGACAGTGATCAAGGGAACCGCCCGCAAAGTCCGCCGGCTGTCGCCCGGCGGCTTTGATGTGGTGGCCGGTTTTGCCGGCTCGACCGCGGATGCATTCACCCTGCTGGAACGGCTGGAAGCCAAGCTGGAAGCAACCCCGGGCCAGCTGGCCCGCGCCAGTGTTGAGCTGGCCAAGGACTGGCGCACAGACAAATACCTGCAGAAGCTGGAAGCGATGCTGATCGTCACCGACGGAACCGACATGTTTGTGATCACCGGCGCCGGCGACGTGCTGGAGCCCGAACATGACGTGGCAGCCATCGGATCCGGCGGCAATTTTGCCCTGGCAGCAGCCCGCGGCATGATGGACAGCGATAAATCCGCAGAAGACGTTGCCCGCGATGCAATGGCAATTGCTGCCGACATCTGCGTCTATACCAATGGCAGGCTGACGGTGGAAACCATCGGCCAGGACGGCTGAGATGAGCCGGATAGGTCAGGATGACCTGCGGGCCGCTGTTGGGTCAGGTTTGGTAAGCGAGGCACAGGCGGCGTCATTACTGGCGCTGGCAGACAGCCGGCGGGGGGCACGTGAAGACCTCGCCCCCGGAGATGAGCCTTTTGAGCTGTTCAAAGGTTTCAACGAGATTTTCATCGTCATCGGCCTGCTGATCCTGACCTCGGGCTGGGTGGGTTTCATCGCAATTGATCTGAGCGGATCTCCGAGCGACTATCAAAGAAAGGCCGTAACGGCCGCTATCGTCGGCGCCGTCGTATTATGGGGTCTGTCCGGGTACTTCATCCGCCGTCGCCGCATGGTGGCGCCGGCGATTGCGCTGTCGCTTCTTTGGGCCATCAATGCGGGCACCGGTTTGAATGCCCAGTTTAGCCAGCCCTTCATGATTGCCCAGAACGATTATGGCAGCCTGCCGCTGCCCCTGGCGTTGACAACAGCGGCCATCGCGCTCTTTTGGCTGCGCTTCCGGGTGCCATTTGCCATGGCTTTGATTGCGCTGGGGGTCTTTGCCTTTGCGCTGCTGTCCGGCGCCATTCAGGCCGGCACCCCGGCAGGGATTGGCGATCTGTTCCTGCTGTCAGCCACCGGTTCGTTTGCCTGGATCACCCTCGCGGTCGGGTTGGCGGTGTTTGCCGTTGCCATGGGGTTTGACCTCAGCGATCCGCATCGCGTCACCAGACGATCAGCGCAGGGGTTCTGGCTGCATGTCGTTGCCGCGCCAGCCCTGGTCAACACCATTGCTCTCAGCCTTCTGGACAGTGGAACCTCCAGTTCAAACCTTCTCTTGTTTGCCGTCCTTGTGCTGTTTGCCCTCATCGCAATCATCATCGACCGCCGCTCCTTCCTGATTGCCGCCATCGGCTACAGCGTCACCCTGGCCGGCACCGTGTTCAACGGCGAAGGCACCGCCATCACCATACTGGCGCTTGGCGTGTTTCTGGTTGCCCTCGGCGCCTTCTGGAGCCGCATCCGAGCGGCCATGCTTACCCCCTTGTCCGGTGTGCTGCCACTTGACCGGCTGCCGCCCTCACACTGAAACGGAAAGACCCATGACTGATCTGACCCCGCGCGAAATCGTTTCCGAACTGGACCGCTTTATTATCGGCCAAAAGGAAGCCAAACGGGCCGTGGCAGTAGCGCTGCGCAGCCGCTGGCGGCGCAAGCAGCTGGCTGACGACCTCCGCGACGAGGTGTACCCCAAAAACATCCTGATGATCGGCCCCACCGGTGTCGGCAAGACAGAGATTTCCCGCCGCCTGGCCAAGCTGGCCCGTGCGCCGTTTATAAAGGTGGAAGCCACCAAGTTCACCGAGGTTGGTTATGTCGGCCGCGATGTGGAGCAGATCATCCGCGATCTTGTGGACAGCGCCATTGCTCAGACCCGCGAGTACATGCGCGAGGAAGTGAAGGCCAACGCCCACAAGGCAGCGGAAGACCGGGTTGTGGAAGCCATCGCCGGCACAGATGCCCGTGAAGCCACCCGCGAGATGTTCCGCAAGAAGCTGAAGGCGGGCGAACTCGACGACACGGTTATCGAGCTGGATGTGGCCGACACCTCCAACCCGATGGGCATGTTCGAGATCCCCGGCCAGCCCGGTGGCGGCAATATGGGCATGCTGAACCTGGGCGACCTGTTCGGCAAGGCGATGGGCGGGCGCACCACCCGCAAAAAAATGACCGTTGCCGAAAGCTATGAGGTGCTGATCAGCGAGGAGGCTGACAAGCTGCTGGATGACGAATCCGTCACCCGTTCCGCTCTGGAATCGGTGGAGCAGAACGGCATCGTCTTCCTGGACGAGATCGACAAGGTCTGCGCGCGTCAGGAAACCCGTGGCGGCGACGTCAGCCGGGAAGGCGTGCAGCGCGACCTGCTGCCTCTGATCGAAGGCACCACCGTCAGCACCAAACACGGGCCGGTCAAGACGGACCACATCCTGTTCATCGCCTCCGGTGCCTTCCACATCGCCAAACCGTCGGATCTGCTGCCGGAACTGCAGGGCCGGCTGCCGATCCGGGTGAACCTGCGGGCGCTGACCGAGAAGGATTTTGTCCGCATCCTGACCGAGACCGACAACGCGCTGACACGTCAGTACACCGCGCTTATGGGCACAGAGGAAGTCGAGGTAACCTTCACCGAAGATGGCATTGCCGCGCTTGCCAAGATTGCGGCCGAGGTGAACCAGACAGTCGAAAACATTGGTGCCCGCCGGCTTTATACCGTGATGGAACGGGTCTTCGAGGAACTCTCCTTTACGGCACCAGACCGCTCCGGTGAGGCTGTCACGGTTGACGCGGCTTTTGTGACCAAAAACCTGGGCGAGCTTGGCCGGTCTGCGGATGTCAGCCGTTACGTGCTGTAAACCGCCATCAAAAGGCACAGCTACTGGACAATGGCGGCAGGTCGGATAGCCTGCCGCTATTTGAATTTGGGGGCTGGCATCATGCAGGTTCTGCGCGCGGTTTGCGTTTTTTTGATGATCGGGCTGGCAGGTTGCGCAGACAGATCCTACTCACCCACAGTTCCTGAAGCCTTGAACGTTGGCAAACCCGCAACTGTATTTGCAGCTACAAACCGGGAACCGTTGCCCGATGGCACATTCGGGTCTGAAAGAACCGACGGTATTAGCCTGCTGGAACTGACAGTTTCAATTCCGCCCGAACATAAACCTGGCTCACTGAAATTCGGTTATGCAAACCCTGACCCCTCGGCCGAGTTCACTATGGCGGGACGCAGTAAATTCCGAACTGAAGCGGCCTTTTCATCCAGGCTGCAACAGGAATTGGCCAAGTTTCCAGCCAATGAGCGGGATGTCACAGTGTTTGTGCACGGCTTCAATTCCACCCAGGCGGAAACCGCGTTCAGGGCCGCCCAGCTGACCCATGACCTGAATGTCCCTGGCGCAACCGTGATCTATTCCTGGCCCAGCAAAGGCAAGGCACTTGGCTATGCCTATGATGGTGACAGCGTTCTGTTTGCCCGTGACGGTCTGGAATCTCTGTTGCGCAAGCTGCGCACCTCCGGTGCCGGCCGGATTGTTGTTGTGGCACATTCCATGGGCGGGCTGCTGACCATGGAGGCGCTGCGGCAGATTGAGATCAAGTCGCCAGGGTGGACTGCTCGCAATCTAGGCGGCGTGGTGCTGATGTCACCGGATTTGGACGTGGATGTTTTCAAGTCGCAAATGGCCCGCTTTGCCGAAGTCCCGCAACCGTTTGCGATTTTCGTTTCGCAAAAGGACAGCATCCTGACCTTGTCGCAGAGGTTACGGGGATTGAACGGGCGTGCAAGGCTAGGCAACCTGAACAATGCCGAGGAGATCAGTGATCTGCCGGTGGAGGTCATTGATACTACAGCCTTTGCAGATGAGGCAGAATCTCAGCATTTTGTTGCCGCTACGTCGCCTGCGCTGCTCGCGCTGCTGAATGGTGCGCGTGAAACAGCGCAAACCTTTGACCGCGATCAGGACCGTTTGCGCAGACTTTTGCCTGGTCAAATCATTGTCCGTGAGAATGCAATTGAAATCGCCTTGGAAGGCCCCCCGTCGGACAGCAGATGACAGCCCTTAACGGCTGCGCCTGAGATAGACGTAGTAGGCGCCTTCACCGCCATGACTGAGGTGGGCCGGTGTGACCTGCAAGACGGCTTGCGACAACGGCGGCAGGGCCAGCCACTGCGGCACCTTGTGACGCAGCACTCCGCGCGGCACTGGCATTGGACCCGGCTCGTCCCGGTCCTTGCCCTTGCCCGTTACCACCAGCACCAGCCGCTTGCCCGACGCCTGAGCCGACAGGATGAAACGCGTGAGTGCAGGATGAGCGGTGTCGATCCGCATGCCGTGCAGATCCAGCTTGCCTTCCGGCCTGATCTTGCCGCGTTTCATACGGCGGAAAGCCTTTTCGTCCATTTGCAAGGGATCGCTGGCGAAGCTTCGGGCAATCGAAGGCTTCAGATCGTGTTTGACGGGTTTCGCCTTAGCCCGGCTGCCAATCTCAAATGCCGCCAGGCGCGGCTCCGGCTGCTTGACCGGTTTGGGTTTGGGCATCGGCGGGGCTGGCGGCGAAGAATGCGCACCCGGGTGCAGCCGCTCTGTGTGCTTCACGACCTTGTGCCAAAGGTCGATTTCGTCGCCTGTCAGTTTGCGCCGTGTCATTCAAATGTCTTCCGGCAGCATCGCATAGGCCCGCTGGATCGGCAGCAGAACCACCATCCGTCCCGGGTCTTTCATGGTGCCAGCGGTCTCGCCCGCTGCATCACCTGTTCCGACAAAAATGTCGGCCCTTTGCGCGCCCTTGATGGCAGAGCCGGTGTCCTGTGCAACCATCAGCCGCCGCAGCGGCATGTGCCCGTCCTTCTCCACCCAGACCGGCGCCCCTAGCGGGGTGTAGGCAGGATCGGCGGCAATGGTGCGCATTGGCGTTACAGACCGGTTCATCGCCCCGAGCGGCCCCTTGGAGGCTGCAACCCTGCGCACCTCCCGGAAAAACACATAGGACGGATTGTGGAACAACAGTTCCTTACCGTCGGACGGGTTGCGGCGCACCCAGGATTTGATCACTTGTGCACTTACCTGATGGGCGTTGTAGACGCCGCGGCGCACCAATTCCTTGCCGATGGATTTGTACGGATGGCCGTTGGCCCCGCCATAGCCCACGCGGATGGTCGAGCCATCCGGCAACCGGATCCGCCCGGATCCCTGGATTTGCAGAAAGAACAGCTCCACCGGGTCATCGACCCAAGCGATTTCCAGACCACGGCCCTGCATCACATCGCTTGTCAGGATGTCCCGCCGCGGCAGCCAGAGACCGGCACCCCGTGCCTCTGGCGGCATTTTGTACACCGGATAACGGTAGCGGCCTGTGGGGTAGCGCGAACCGCTCAGCTCCGGCTCGAAATATCCGGTAAAAAGGGCAGGGTTCCCGTCCTCAATCAGCACCGGGCGAAAAAACAGCTCGAAAAACGCGCGGGCGCCATCAGACGACTGCGATCGGGCGGCCTTGCACAGTGCAGCCCAATCCGGATCCTTTAGATCCTTGCACGTCCCCAGAAAAACTTCCAGCGCGGCTGCGTGATCATCCTGTGCCCAGCCGTCCAGCTGGGCAAAATCCAAAATGCTGGACACGGTTTCAGATTGCGCCCCGGAGGCGGTCATCGCGGCGCCTGCAATTGCAGCCGCCCCAAGTGCCCCCCGAAGCGCCGCAATCATGCGTCCGTCGCAACAAGCTGCCAGTTGGGATCGTCACTGCCCATGTTACGGGCAAAGACCCAGGTGTCTTTCTGGCGTTTCACGGCCTTGGGATCACCCTCTACGATGTCGCCGCCGCGGTCACGCACAACAGACGTCAGCTCACCAACGAAACGCATGGTAATCTCAGCCCGGCCCGACTGTGCATCAAATTGCGCGTTGGCCAGAGTGGTTTCACGGACACCGATGAATTCAGCTTCAATCTTATAGCCCTGGTCTTCACGCTGCGCGACAGCTTCTACAAAGCTATCGAACACGTCTTCCGCCAGGAAGGGCTGGATTTCGTCCAGATTTCCGTGCTCGAAACCCATCAGGATCATCTCATATGCGCCGCGGGCGCCTTGGACAAAATCCTGCACCTGAAACGATGGCTCAGCCCGTTTCATGGCAGCCAGGGCCTGGGCCTGCGGGCTTTCTTCTGCCACGTAATCGGTAATATCGCGGTCCGGGCCGCCTTCGATAACTTCCAGATCCGGGCGGCGGCTCTTGGCTTCGGATTTTGGCAGCGGCGGTTTTTCGAACCCTTCGCGCGTTCCCAGAACGCTTTTCAAGCGCAGGATCAGAAACACGGCAATACCGGCCAGAACCAAAAGCTGAATCACAGGCGACTCCATGGATACCTCATACTAGGCGTTCGTGCTTTGTTTGAAACCAAAGCGATCAGACCTTATGTAGGTGACAGGCGGGAGCAAGTCTACCGCCCGGACGTATGATCGCAAGGAAACCCCATGTATCTCTTCCTGGCCTTTCTGATGGTTCCCATCATTGAAATTGCTTTGTTTATTCAGGTCGGCGGTGCAATCGGCCTATGGCCGACCTTGGCCATCGTAGTGCTGACCGCGGTATTGGGCACCTGGCTGGTGAAAACCCAAGGGCGCATGGCAATGGGACAGCTGCGGTCGTCCTTTGAACAATTGTCTGATCCGGCAGAACCGCTGGCGCATGGCGCAATGATCCTGTTTGCAGGCGCTTTGCTGCTGACCCCTGGTTTCTTTACCGACGCGGCTGGGTTTGCCTTGCTGATGCCGCCTGTGCGGCTGGCGGTTTACCGCTATCTGCGTGCCCGTATCACCGTGGCACAGTTTCAGATGGGTCCAGGCAGCATGCAGGGCCGCCACTATCCCGGCGCTGCCGGCAGGCCGGATGATGTCATCGATGGTGATTACGAAGATGTGACCCCGGGTCATCGCCCGAACGGCACCTCAGGCTGGGTTGATGGCCCCCGTTGAGCTGCCTGAACCAAGCTGTTAAGCACGGTCCAAAGCATTTTTTCAGGAGTATCCCGATGGCCGAAAACGGCGAAGCCCAGCAGCAGCCGCAAGTCCAGATGAACATTCTGGCCCAGTTCATCCGCGACATGTCGTTCGAAAACGTAATGGCGCAAAAAGGCACCGGCGGCGAGGTTCAGCCCGACGTCAGCGTGCAGGTGAACCTGGATGCGAAGAAACGCTCAGTTGAGAACCAATACGAGGTTGTCACCAAGCTGACCGTGGAGTCCAAAAACAAGGAGGGCGGCAACGTCCTGTTCGTGCTGGAGCTGGAATATGTCGGTGTCTTCAACATCGTTGGAATTCCGGAAGACCAGCTGCACCCGTTCCTGCTGATCGAATGCCCGCGCATGACCTTCCCGTTCCTGCGCCGCATCGTGTCCGACGTGACCCGCGACGGCGGCTTCCCGCCGCTGAACCTCGACAACATCGATTTTGTGGCGATCTACCGCAACGAGTTGTCCCGCCGCCAGTCCGAGGCGGCAGCTGCTGCACCCACGCAGTAAGAAGCTTCCCTTAAAAAGAAAACGCCGCTGACATTCAGCGGCGTTTTTTATGTAGCCTTTGGGTCTAACCCGACTTCCACAAGGCATCATCTCCCATTTTTCCAACAAACGTTTCATGCGCTTTCAGCTCCTCTGCCGTTATCCGCGGTGGCAGTGGCGATTGCCGGGGGGCAGGGCGCCAGTCGTCCTCTGCTTGTGCAGTGGCGGAAGAGCTGGTTTGCGTGGAAAGACCAAAATCAGGCTGCCGCCCGCCGATCAGCTCCAAATAGACATCAGCAAGGATCTCGGAGTCGAGAAGGGCTCCGTGCAGAGTCCGGTTGGAGTTGTCGATGTTGAAACGCCGGCACAGCGCATCCAGTGTCGCCGGTGAGCCCGGAAAACGCTGGCGCGCCATTGCCAATGTGTCAACCGCCTGATCCATCGGCAGCTTTGGCAGCCCCATCCAGCCAAGTTCCGCATTCAGGAACTTCATATCAAAGCTGGCGTTGTGAATGACCATCTTGGAGTCTTTCACGAAATCCAGAAATTTCTGACCAACCTTGGAAAAAACCGGCTTGTCCCGCAGTGTGACCGCGCCAGGTTCAGGTTTCTGCGGCGGCTCCAGAAGGTCCGGCCCGATGCCATGGACCGAAAACGCCTCCGCCGGCATCGAGCGTTCCGGGTTGATGTAAACGTGAAACGTTTCCCCGGTCGGCATGTGATTGAACAACTCCACCGCGCCGATCTCAACGATCCGGTCCCCCGAGAACGGATCAAATCCGGTGGTTTCGGTATCGAGAACGATTTCACGCATGGCCCAGCTTGCTCCTGATATCTGAGAGGATTTCCACAACTTGAGCGGCAGCATGCTCGAGCGTGTCTGTCTCGATCACATAGTCAGCGCGGGCCATCTTTTCCTCAATCGGCATCTGTTTTTGCAGAATATGCCGGAATTGCTCAACCGTCATCGTGCCGCGGGCAAGAACCCGCTCTTGCTGGGTCTGTGCATCCACAGTCACGCAAGCCACCGCATCCATTTCCGCATTGCCACCGGTCTCAAACAGAAGGGGGATGTCGAACACCAGTATGTCGCTTTGCGCCGCTGACCGGAACGCCGCCCGATCCTGCGCGACCAGCGGATGCACAATGGCCTCAATGCGCGTCAGCGCTTCGGGCTCGCTGCCGATAATCCGCTTCAGAGCGGTTCGGCTGACCTCGCCCTTCTCTACGGCTTCAGGAAAGGCAGCCTGCATAGGCTTAACGGCAGCGCCTCCGTTGCCATAAAGCCGGTGAACCGCTGCATCCGCGTCCCAAACCGCACAGCCCTGTGCCGCGAACAGCTGGGCCGTGGTGCTTTTTCCCATGCCGATGGAGCCAGTGAGGCCAAGGCAGAAACTCATTCGAGCACCGCATCCCGCGTGGCGGCGTCAACCTCAGGACGGTGGCCGAACCAGCGCTCAAATCCCGGCACCGCCTGGTGCAGAAGCATTCCCAATCCGTCGACCACGGTGCAGCCCGCGTCTTCAGCAGTTTGCAAGAGATCCGTTTTTAAAGGTGCATAGATAAGGTCGGTCACCACCGCGCTGGACTGCAAACCATCAAGCGGCACCCGCAAACGCGGTTTGCCCACCATGCCTAGCGAAGTGGTGTTCACGATCAACGCGCCTTCTTCGATTATGTTGCCGGCATGGAGCCACTCCTCCACCTTAACACGGCTTCCGAAATCCTTCTGAAGCTGATCCGCACGCTCCCGGGTGCGATTGCTCAGCAAGATTTCCGGGACGCCTGCTTCCATCAAGGACGCAACAACCGCCCGGCAAGCGCCGCCCGCCCCCAAAACAACTGCAGGTCCGGAATGAGGATCCCAGTCGGGTGCACCTTGATGCAGGTTCGTAATGAACCCGTAACCATCTGTATTATCAGCTAAAATGCTTCCATCATCGCGAAAGGTCAAAGTGTTCGCCGCACCGATCAGCCTGGCGCGGTCTGTCACCTTGTCGGCGATCTCCATCACTGTTTCCTTGTGCGGGATAGTGACATTAGCCCCAACAAAACCCATCTTTGGCATCGCCCGGAGGGTTTCGGCGAGGTCATCTCTCTCAACATGTATGGGAACATAATGACCGGAGATACCGTGCGCCTTCAGCCAGTGACCGTGAAGCTGAGGCGATTTTGAATGCGCTACCGGACAGCCAATCACGCCAGCAAGCGGAATTCTTGCTTCTGTCATTGCTCGATCACCCCCTGAAGTCCCAGGTAACTGATAAGCTCCATCAGCGGTAATCCCAAGACATTAAAGTAGCTGCCCTCGATGCTGGCAAACAACCGCACGCCTTCCTCCTCAAGCTTGTAACCTCCTACCGCAAAGCGGAGGCTGTCCCAGTTCCGGGAGACATAATCTTCGAGGTAAGCATCAGAAGATTTCCGCATGACCAGCCGGACTTGCCCGACATGGCGCCAAATGGGTTCGCCGTCTCTGTATATCACGGCTGCGGACAGGAGCATGTGACGCTTGCCCCGCATGTCCTTCAACTGGCTCAATGCGACCTTGGGATTGTCAGGTTTGGATAGGAGGTTTCCTTCAAAATCAAGAACCTGATCACAACCCAGCACCAGTCTCCCGGGATGCCTGCCGCTTATCTTGCGTGCCTTCGCCTCTGCCAGCGCATCGGCAATGTCGCGCGGCGGAGCCTGTTCGGCCAGCAATGCCATTTTGATCGCATCTTCATCCAGACGCGGCACATCGCGTTCAAACTTGATGCCTGCCTGACGCAGCAGATGCGCCCTGATTTCGGAACCGGAAGCCAGCACAATGTGGGCAGTCATGTGGAAAACCCCGTGGGAAAGACGCAGATCGTTTCAGGACGTTTTGTATGGTTTTCCGCGGTTAAGTAAAGACTCCAGGGCTTGACGCAAATCTCAGGAAACTGCCGGCTGAGTCGTCCTTTGTGAGTCAGGATAACTTTAAAATCGTGGATATGCCGGCTCTCCCCGGATCATCCTTGCGTTATCCCCAAGTTCAGAAAGGTAAACCTATCCTTAACAACCTATGTTTTATGGGGGTTAAGAAAATTTCCACGACTCCTATCCCATGCACGCTGGAATCTTATCCCTGCTGGGGATAAGCGGAGGAAGATTCACTTATCCACTGGAATCCACGCACACTACAAAAACATCATCCTTCTAATATTTCTTTAATTATTAGGGTGGTCCAATCAAACCGGGGAGAACTGACCATGGACCTGACCGATCTGATGTTCACACTCTACCCATATGCAAAATCCCTGCACATCATGGCAGTGCTGAGCTGGATGGCGGGTCTCTTCTACCTGCCACGTTTGTTTGTGTATCACGTGGAGCAAGCAGAGAAGGTTCAGGAAGCAGTGCCGATCTTCCTGACCATGGAAGAAAAGCTTCTCCGGATCATCATGCGGCCTGCAATGTATGTTTCCTGGGCTGCTGGCCTGTTCATTGTTCTGACACCGGGCATTGTCGACTGGAGCTATCTGTGGCCTTGGACCAAGGGAGTATCCGTGATCGGCATGACCTGGTTCCATCACTGGCTTCTGTTTCGCTACCGTGATTTCAAAGAAGGCCGGAACACCCTGACCGGACGGCAATTCAGGCTGATGAATGAGGTGCCAACAGTTCTGATGATGGTGATTGTGATCGCGGTGATCTTCAAATTTTAACGCAGCGGCGCTGAGGCGCGGGCTGTGGCCGCGAAACGTTTGCAGCCGGCGTTTGACTCATCTGAAGCGAGTCCCTATGTATGGCTCTCAGCGGGCCCGTCCGGGCAACCGTGTTTTCCAATCCTGTCGTGTGACCGACCCCCGGGTGAGCGGGGAGTAGAGGCCGTATCTATATGACCGTGCAATCCCTGAATCTGTCCGATCTCAAGGCTAAGAGCCCCAAAGCGCTGCTGGCGATGGCCGAGGAGCTGGAGATCGAAAACGCCTCGACCATGCGCAAGGGCGAGATGATGTTCCAGATCCTGCGGGAACGCGCGGATGAAGGCTGGGACATTGGCGGCGACGGCGTGCTGGAAGTGCTTCAGGACGGCTTTGGCTTCCTTCGCTCGCCCGAGGCGAACTACCTTCCGGGTCCGGACGATATCTATGTCTCACCCGACATGATCCGGCAGTACTCGCTGCGCACTGGTGACACTGTCGAGGGGCAGATCAAGGCGCCGCTGGAGACGGAGCGCTACTTTGCGCTGACCAATGTCACCATGATCAACTTCGAAGAGCCCGAGAAGGCCCGCCACAAGATCGCTTTTGACAACCTGACGCCGCTTTACCCCGATGAGCGCCTGAAGATGGAGATCGAAGATCCCACCATCAAGGACCGCTCCGCCCGGGTGATCGATCTGGTTGCACCCATCGGCAAGGGCCAGCGTTCGCTGATCGTGGCGCCGCCCCGGACCGGCAAAACGGTGATCCTGCAAAACATCGCGCACTCCATCGAAAAGAACCATCCTGAGTGCTATCTGATCGTTCTTCTGATCGACGAACGCCCTGAAGAAGTGACAGACATGCAGCGCTCTGTGAAAGGCGAGGTTGTGTCCTCCACCTTTGATGAGCCCGCGACCCGCCACGTTGCAGTCTCCGAAATGGTTATTGAAAAGGCTAAGCGCCTTGTTGAGCATAAGCGAGATGTTGTGATTCTTTTGGATTCCATCACAAGACTTGGTAGGGCCTTCAACACCGTCGTGCCGTCCTCGGGCAAGGTTTTGACTGGTGGTGTTGATGCAAACGCCCTGCAGCGGCCGAAACGCTTCTTTGGTGCGGCCCGGAACATCGAAGAAGGCGGCTCGTTGACCATCATCGCCACCGCGCTGATCGACACAGGCTCGCGCATGGATGAGGTGATCTTTGAGGAATTCAAAGGCACCGGTAACTCGGAGATCGTGCTGGACCGCAAGATTGCCGACAAACGCGTGTTCCCGGCGATCGACATCCTCAAATCAGGCACCCGGAAAGAGGATCTGCTGGTCGACAAGGGAGATCTGGCCAAGACCTTTGTTCTGCGCCGGATCCTGAACCCGATGGGCACAACCGACGCTATTGAGTTCCTGCTGTCCAAACTGAAGCAGACCAAGTCAAACTCCGAGTTCTTCGACTCGATGAACACCTGACCAAGGCCGGGAAGCGAGAAAGGCCACCCCATGGACACGATCTTTGCGCTGGCCTCTGCCCAAGGGAAGGCCGGGGTCGCGGTGATCCGCGTCTCTGGCCCGTTGGCGCATGAAGCCGGCACGGCGCTTTGCGGTGTTAAGCTGCCGGCCCGAGGTTCCAGTCTAAGAATTCTGAAAGACGATTCGGGTGAGACGCTGGACGAGGCTTTGGTTCTTAGCTTTACCTCTCCTAACAGCTTTACTGGTGAAAATACCGTTGAATTTCAAACACATGGCAGCACAGCAGTTGTTGCTGCTGTGCTTGATTCACTGCAGAGAATCGACGGCCTCAGGATGGCTGAGCCCGGCGAATTTACCCGCCGGGCCCTGGAAAACGGGAACTTGGACCTTGCCCAGGTCGAGGGTTTGGCTGACCTGATTGATGCGGAAACCGAAGCTCAGCGCAAGCAAGCGCAAGTTATCCTTGCCGGCGGGTTGGGGAAACTGGCAGAAACTTGGAGGGCCAAGCTGATCCGGGCTGCGTCCTTGATCGAAGTAACCATTGACTTCGCTGACGAAGAAGTGCCAGTCGATGTCACTCCTGAAGTTTCCGCCTTGCTTGCAGATGTTCAAGCCGGCCTTGAAAGAGAAACAGCCGGCGTCAGGATTGCAGAACGTATTCGCAGCGGCTTTGAAGTCGCCATTGTCGGGGCGCCAAATGTTGGGAAGTCCACTCTCCTGAATGCATTAGCCGGCCGCCAGGCTGCCATCACGTCCGAATATGCGGGCACCACCCGAGACATTATCGAAGTGCGTATGGATCTCGCAGGTTTGCCCGTCACTTTGCTGGACACCGCCGGGCTGCGGGATACGGATGATCATGTTGAAGGAATCGGCATAGCCTTGGCTCGAAAGCGGGCTGAGGACGCTGACCTTCGCGTTTTTCTTGCGGAAGACACTAAAGTCCTGGATGTGGAAATGCGGGCCGGCGACATCCGGTTCCGGCCTAAAGCAGACTTGCGTGTTGATCAGGAAAATGCAATTTCAGGTCAATCAGGGCAGGGAGTTGATAAGCTGATCGATCATGTATCGTCAGTTCTCAAGAACCGGTCCGCACAGGCTGGAGTCGCTACACGGGCGCGTCATCGCGATGCCATGTTGTCTGCCTTGGTGAACCTTACTGAAGCCCAACACATATTGCGGCGTGGGCCGGAGTTTTATGATATTGCTGCCGAAGAAATGCGTTCGTCAATCCGCGCCTTAGAAATGCTGGTTGGACGTATCGGAGTTGAAAATCTCCTGGATGAGATTTTCTCTAGTTTCTGTCTGGGAAAGTGAAGGAGTGTTTCACGTGAAACATTCATCTTATGACGTGATTGTAGTCGGCGGCGGTCATGCCGGCACTGAGGCCGCCCACGCATCCGCACGAATGGGCGCATCGACCGCTCTGGTGACCCTTGACCGGAAAGGCATCGGCGTCATGTCTTGCAACCCCGCCATTGGCGGATTGGGGAAGGGGCACCTGGTGCGGGAAATTGACGCAATGGATGGCGTCATGGGTCAGGTTGCTGATCTGGCGGGTATTCAATTTCGCCTGCTGAACCGCAGGAAGGGGCCTGCTGTACAAGGGCCGCGCGCGCAATCAGACCGCAGTATCTACCGCAGGGAAATGCTTCGTCTGACACAGGCACAGGAAAATCTGGATATCCTTGAGGGGGAAGTAACTGATTTTTTGATGTCCGGGAAGACTGTCGCCGGCGTGGTTCTTAGCGACGGAAGCGAAATCCCGGCTAAGTCAGTAGTTTTGACGTCAGGCACCTTTCTTCGTGGCGTTATTCATATTGGCGATATTTCTAAACCAGGCGGCCGGATGGGGGATAAGCCTTCGGTCAAGCTGGCAGAGCGTCTGGACAGCTTTGAACTTCCTCTAGGCCGCCTGAAAACCGGTACGCCGCCTAGATTGGATGGGAGAACCATAAACTGGGAAATCTTGGACGCGCAGCCAGGTGATGAGGTCCCGGTATTCTTTTCCTTTCTTACAAAATCCTTAAACGCTCAACAGGTGTCCTGCGGCATCACTCACACAAACGCCAAGACACATGATATCATTCGTGCAAACTTGGACCGGTCAGCGATGTACGGAGGGCATATTGAAGGTGTCGGGCCGCGCTATTGCCCATCGATTGAAGATAAAATCGTTCGGTTTGCAGAGAAGGAATCGCACCAGATCTTCCTGGAGCCTGAAGGGGTGTCGGATTACACGGTTTACCCCAACGGCATTTCCACCAGCCTGCCTGTTGACGTTCAGGAGGATTATGTTCGCTCAATAACGGGCCTTGAACGGGCTGAAATTCTGCAGCCGGGCTATGCTATTGAGTATGACTACGTCGACCCGCGCGCACTTCAGCTTGATCTTTCCCTGAAGGACGTCCCAGGACTTTTTCTCGCAGGACAGATAAATGGCACGACTGGGTATGAGGAAGCAGCTGCGCAGGGCCTTGTTGCGGGATTGAACGCGGCGCGAAGGGCGCAGGGTGCTGAGCCAGTGAGCTTCAACCGGTCAAACAGCTACATTGGCGTCATGATTGATGATCTTACAGTAAACGGCGTCACTGAGCCGTATAGGATGTTTACATCCAGGGCTGAATTTAGACTTTCTCTGCGAGCTGATAATGCAGATCAGAGGCTCACTCCCCTGGCAATTGATCTCGGGTGTGCGGGAGAAAATCGCCGTAAGTCCTTCCTTGAAAAGAGCGAGCAGTTGACCAGTGCCCGTCAAGCGTTGGAGGGTCAGACTTTCACACCCAAGCAGATCGCGGCAGCGGGTATTCGGGTCAATCAGGATGGTAACCGGAGAAACGGTCTGGATGTCCTGGCGTTTCCGGATGTTACCTTCGAGCACGTGTTAGAACTGATGCCGGATTTAAAGGATGTCACACCGGACGTCCGGCGGCAGATGGAGCGTGATGCCCTGTATGCAAATTACATCGCGCGACAGGAGAAGGAAATCTCAGTGATGAAGCGGGATGAGGGGCATTTGATCCCTAGCAGCTTCGTCTATGAAGACATTGAAGGTTTGTCTAAGGAACTTAAGCAGAAACTCGCGCATTCTCGCCCTGAGACGCTTGCTCAGGCAGCCAGGGTGGACGGAATGACGCCGGCGGCGCTGGCCTTGATACTTGCCCGCATCAGGAAAGAAGCGAGCCAGCAGGAGAAATCTGCATGAGCAGTAAGGAACTCCTTGATTCGCTCAATGTTTCACGTGAAACAATCCAGCGTCTTGAGATCTTTGATGGTGTCATACAGAAGTGGAACCCGAGGATTAACCTTGTGTCCCGCTCCAGCCTTGACCAGCTTTGGACACGCCATATTGCCGATTCCGTTCAGGTATTTCGTTGTGTGAAAACACCTCTTCACTGGGTGGATATTGGCAGCGGCGGAGGCTTTCCCGGTCTAGTAATTGCGCTGCTGGCTGCCGACGAGGCACCGGAAATGAAGGTTACGCTGATCGAGAGCGATCAACGCAAGTCTGCCTTTCTCCGGACAGCTGCGCGGGAGTGCGGGGCATCAGTAACTGTCTTGTCCGAGCGGATTGAAAAGGTTCCTTCGCAGGAAGCAGGGGTTCTGTCCGCGCGTGCGCTTGCAAGTTTGGATGATCTTCTAGGGTTCTCTGAACGGCATCTTGCAGAAAATGGAACTGCCGTTTTTCCTAAAGGGGAGAACTGGAAAAAAGAAGTGGATAACGCGCAGCAGCGATGGCGGTTCGAGGTGGAAACCTCTAAAAGCTTGACTGAGCCAGAAGCAGTAATCCTGAAAATCAGGGGAGTAGAACGTGTCTGATTATTCCCGCCCGGAGGGGCCTCGTATCATCGCGGTCGCAAATCAGAAAGGCGGGGTAGGGAAGACAACAACAGCCATTAATCTCGCCGCGGCTCTGGTGGAATGTGGGTTGCGGGTTCTGGTTGTTGATCTGGATCCGCAGGGGAATGCTTCAACCGGCCTGGGAATCGAGCCGTGTGACCGGGATCTGACAACTTATGATCTCCTGGTGGAGGATGCATCCCTTGAAGATGTCATCAGGCAAACGGAAATCGAGGATCTTTGTATTATTCCGGCAACTGTTGACCTGAGCTCGGCTGACATAGAGCTGTTTACCAACGAAAAGCGCAGCTTTCTTTTGCACGACGCTTTGCGCCAAACTGCAATGGACGAATATGACTGGGACTATGTCCTAATTGATTGCCCGCCCTCTTTGAACTTGCTCACGGTCAATGCAATGGTGGCAGCTCACTCTGTTCTGGTTCCTTTGCAAAGCGAGTTCTTTGCGCTGGAAGGTGTGACACAACTCATGCTGACGATCCGAGAGGTTCGGCAGTCTGCGAATCCTGACCTGCGCATTGAGGGAATTGTTCTAACCATGTTTGACCGGCGCAACAACTTGTCGCAGCAGGTTGAGCAGGATGCGCGGGACAACCTTGGTGATCTAGTGTTCCGGACCAAGATTCCACGAAACGTGCGTGTCAGCGAAGCACCGTCTTACGCTCAACCCGTTCTCAACTATGACAGCAATTCCCAGGGTGCGCGGGCTTATCGCGCACTGGCAGAAGAAATCCTGAATAAACATCACAAGATAGCGGCGTAAATGCAGAATACGAACCGGAGGCATCCATGGCAGACAAGAAAACAAAACCACGCGGGCTTGGCCGGGGCTTGTCGGCGTTGATGGCGGATGTGAACCCTGCGCCAGTAAGCACGCAGGCAGAGGCACCGCGGAACGCGGAAATTTTGGTGCCGATTGAAAATGTGGTTGCCAACCCCAATCAGCCGCGCCGGCAATTCCTGCAGGAAGACCTTGATGACCTGACAGCGTCCATTAAGGAAAAGGGGGTTCTGCAGCCGCTAATCGTACGGCCCAGAGCCGGCGGTAAGTATGAAATCGTTGCAGGTGAACGCCGCTGGCGGGCCTCGCAGGCGGCACAACTGCATGAAGTACCGGTTCTGATCCGGGACTACTCCGATCTGGAAATGATGGAAGTTGCCATCATTGAAAATATCCAGCGCTCGGACCTGAACGCGATGGAAGAGGCGCAGAGCTATAAGCAGCTCATGGAAAAGTTCGGTCATACGCAAGAGAAAATGGCGGAGGCACTGGGCAAGAGCCGCAGCCATATTGCGAACCTGGTCCGGCTTTTGCATTTGCCGGAAGATGTCCAGATCCTTGTTCAAGAGCGTAAACTGTCGGCTGGTCACGCACGTGCGCTGATTACGTCTGATAATGCATCTGAATTGGCTACCAAAATCGTAAAGGGCGGTCTGTCTGTCCGGGCTACTGAAGCGCTGGTCAAAAAAGATGCCGCAGGTATTCAAACAGGCGGAGCGAAGAACCCGCGCAAGGCGCCTGAGAAAGATGCGGACACGAGAGCGCTTGAGGGTGACTTGTCGGCAATGCTGAAAATGAAGGTTTCAATTGACCATAAGCCAGGCGGTGAAACCGGCGCAGTGACAATCAGTTACGAGTCTCTCGATCAGCTGGACGAGCTGTGCAACCTGCTCAGCCGCTAGGGCGAGACCAGATAAAGACAAGAACGCCTGTCAAAACCACTGCCTGGATACTCAGCACATGAGTTGGCACGCCTAGCAGCAGAGAAAGTCCAAAGACGGCGGCAATCGAAAGGGTTGCCGCCCTTTTTGCGCCAGGCCTGATAGCTCCGTGATCTCGCCAATCCAAGATCATTGGTCCAAAAACGTTGTGGGCAACAATCCAATTATGAAGGCGCTCGGAAGAATTGGCAAAGAAGAAAGCAGCGAGAAGCAGGAAAGGAACTGTTGGCAGGAGGGGAAGAATAATGCCTATGACGGCCAGGGCTACGCAGAACAATCCCAAGACGGCATAGAGGAAACGCATTGGATCAATCCATCAAGAGTTCGCGGAGAACCGCATTCAATAGCGCACGGCCCTGATCTGTCGCGCGTAACCTTTGGCCAGAGATAGTTACCATCCCAAGCTGTACAAGGTTCTCCAGACGCTTCTCAGAAATCTTGTGACCCGACAGCCTGGAAAAACGTACCATATCCAGACCTTCTGCTAGGCGGATACTCATCATGAGGTATTCAGACGCAGCATCTTCTGCTGACAGGGGCTCGCGGAGCGACTCACCATTTCCCTCTTTAACCGCTTCCAGCCAGGCACCTGGAGAAAGATGGGTTTCGGTCGCAAAGCGCCGTTGGTTCAGGGTTATGCGGCCATGTGCACCGGGGCCAATCCCGGCGTAGTCTCCATAGCGCCAGTAGATCAAGTTGTGACGCGACTCCGCTCCTGATCTCGCATGGTTGGAGACTTCATAGCCATTCATACCAAAGGATGCGCATATCTCCTGTGTTGCCAGGTACATATCTGCTGCGGTGTCTTCTTCAGGAAGCCCGCGCAGCTTACCGCGGGCGTAGCGGTCGCCAAAGGCGGTGCCTTCTTCAATTGTGAGCTGGTAAAGCGAAAGATGATCAACAGCCATCGACAAGGCTTCGCGTAGCTCAGTTTTCCATGCGTCAAGTGTTTGGCCTTGGCGGGCATAAATCAGATCAAAGCTCACCCGGTCAAAGCAGTTACGGGCAATGTCAAACGCGGCCTTGGCTTCAGCGACGGTATGAATGCGGCCAAGACGGCGCAGGTCCTCATCGTCCAGAGCCTGTAAGCCCATGGAGATACGGTTCACACCGGCATCCCGGTAGCCTGCAAAGCGGGCTGCTTCGACGGAACCGGGATTGGCTTCAAGAGATATCTCTATGTCATTGGCAAAAGGCCAGATTTCACGTGCGCGCTCAATGACGGCAGCCACCGTTTCCGGAAGCATCAGGGATGGGGTGCCGCCACCAAAGAAAATTGTGTTGAGAACGCGGCCTGAAAGCTGTTCTGAGAGTCTATCGAGCTCTTGCAGATAGGCGCTAACCCATAGGTTTTGGTCTATTTTGGCTGAAACATGGCTGTTGAAATCGCAATAAGGGCATTTGGCCTGGCAATAGGGCCAATGCACGTAGAGGCCAAAGCCCCCATTGCGCCAGTCATCCACCGAAACAGCCCTGTACGAATAGGGCTAGTGCCTTACCGCGGTGGCTGATTTTGTTCTTCTCCGCGGGATCCATCTGGGCGCAAGTTATCTCGTAACCGTCCGGCTGGAACATCGGATCATAACCGAATCCATTCTCACCGCGGATCGGCCAAACCAGCTGTCCGGGCATCACGCCTTCGAAAACCTCGTCGTGGCCGTCGGGCCACGCGATAACAAGGGTGCAGCGGAACTGAGCAGTGCGCGGTGCCTTGGCGCCTGCCGCGGTCAGCTCATTATTGGCACGGGTCATTGCTTTCATGAAGTCGCGGCCGTTCGGTGTTTCGGCCCAATCGGCGGTGTAAACGCCAGGCGCGCCGTCCAAAGCATCGATGGTGATACCGGAGTCATCGGAGAGGGCCGGCAAACCGGTTGCCCCGGCAGCTGCATGCGCCTTGATGCGGGCGTTTCCGACAAATGTGTCCTCGGTCTCCTCCGGTTCCGGAAGGTTCATCTCGCCGGCGCCGACTACCTGCACGCCGAATGGTGCAAGGATCTCGGTGATTTCGTTCAGCTTACCCTTGTTGTGGGTGGCGACAAGCAACTTGCCGCCTTCCAGTTTGCGCGTCATTTGCACGCGGCCTTCTGCATCTCCGCCAGTTCAGTGGTGCCCTTGGCTGCCAGGTCCATCAACTGGTTCATCTGATCACGTGAGAAGACAGAGCCTTCTGCAGACATCTGCACTTCGATCAGCTTTCCCGATCCGGTCATGATAAAGTTGCCGTCGACGCCGGCCTCAGAGTCCTCGGGGTAGTCCAGATCCAGTACCGGCTGGCCGGCATAGATGCCGCAGGACACGGCGGAAACCGGATCGATCAGCGGGTCAATTTGCACATCGCCTGCCTTCATCAGCTTGTTCACTGCCAGGCGAAGGGCCACCCAGCCACCGGTGATTGAGGCGCAGCGGGTGCCGCCGTCGGCCTGGAGCACGTCACAGTCGATGGTGATCTGGCGCTCGCCCAGGGCAACACGGTCGACGCCGGCCCGCAGTGCGCGGCCAATCAGGCGCTGGATTTCCACGGTGCGTCCGCCCTGTTTTCCTGAGGCAGCTTCGCGGCGCATCCGGGTGTTGGTGGCGCGGGGCAGCATCCCGTATTCAGCTGTGACCCAGCCCAGGCCAGTTCCCTTGATGAAGGGCGGCACACGGTCTTCGATGGTAGCGGTGCACAGGATGTGGGTGTCGCCGGCTTTGATCAGGCAGGAGCCTTCGGCGTGTTTGGTGAAGCCGGTCTCGATCGAGACAGGGCGCATTTCATTCAGTTCTCGTCCTGAGGGTCGCATGGCACATCCTTTTGCTGTTGGCTTGGGGATATCCCCCGGATGCGGGGCTATGCAAGCCCGATTGACCTTTTGGTCTGCTGCTCTTTAATGACAACTCCGGCCGGGGTTCTTATGTTTATCCCGGGCAACGTGCTGGAAGGCTGATGAGCGATCCGAACAACATCCTAAAGGACCTGAATGACCGTTCCCGGGACGTTTTCCGGGCGGTGGTTGAGAGCTATCTGGAGAGCGGCGATCCTGTTGGAAGCCGCACGCTGACCCGGTCACTCAGTGAGAAGGTCAGCGCGGCCACAGTGCGCAATGTTATGCAGGATCTGGAATATCTCGGCCTGCTTGATAGCCCGCACATCAGTGCCGGCCGGGTACCGACGCAGATGGGCCTGAGAATGTTTGTCGATGGCCTCTTGGAGGTTGGCGATCTAAACGCGAAGGACCGGGAAAAGATCGACGCGACCCTTGGCCGGAACGCGGGTGACGTTGGCGGCATGCTGGACCGAGTCGGTGCTGCGCTGTCCGGGGTGACGCAAGGTGCGTCGTTGGTGCTCACTCCCAAACATGAGGCGGAGATCAGGCACATTGAGTTTGTTTCGCTGGCGCACGACCGGGCACTGGTGGTTCTGGTTTTTTCCGATGGTCATGTTGAAAACCGTCTTTTTACTCCGCCGCCGGGACAAACACCAAGCTCGATGCGAGAGGCGGCGAATTTCCTCAACGCATTGATCGAAGGCAAGACGCTGAGCGAGGTTCAGAGGCAGATCGAGAAGGAGATTTCGGTCCGGCGTCAGGAAATTGACAGCCTTGCACATGCAATGATTGAAAGCGGGCTGGCGGCCTGGGAAGATGAAGGCAGCGAACAAGCCCGCCTGATCGTGCGCGGGCGTGCGAATCTTTTGGCAGAAACTGGTGCTGCTGAGGAACTCGAGCGGATCCGCACGCTGTTCGATGATCTGGAACGCAAGCGGGACATCGCCGAATTTCTGGAACTGACTGAAGAAGGCGAGGGAGTGCGCATTTTTATCGGTTCGGAGAACAAACTTTTCTCACTTTCGGGTTCCTCTTTGGTGGTGTCTCCCTATATGAACGCGGATCGAAAGATCATCGGTGCAGTCGGAGTGATTGGTCCGACGCGCCTGAATTACGGACGGATTGTGCCGATTGTGGACTACACGGCACAGCTGGTTGGCAAACTGTTGTCCGACCGGAGTTAGAGGTGAAATATGGCAGAGCTCAAGGACGAAGACTTTCTGGATGACATCGCCGCCGCTGAAGCTGAAGAGCTGGCAGCGCAGACCGAGGAATTTGACGATGCCTCGCTGGAACTTGATGCGCTCCGGGCAGAACGGGATGAGCTGAAGGACCGATTTATGCGGGCCCTGGCAGATGCAGAGAATGCCCGCAAACGCGGCGACAAGGCGCGCCGGGAAGCAGAGAATTACGGCGGCTCAAAACTGGCACGAGACATGCTGCCTGTTTATGACAATATGAAACGCGCGATTGAAGCGGCTACTGACGAGCAGCGCGAGGTGTCGGCGGCACTGATTGAAGGCGTGGAACTGACCATGCGCTCGCTGCTGGGCGTGTTTGAAAAGCATGGTATCCGGATCGTGTCGCCGGAAGTGGGCGACAAATTCGATCCGAAGGTGCATGAGGCGATGTTCGAGGCGCCTGTACCGGGCACCAAGGCGGGTGACATCATTCAGGTATCTGCCGAAGGTTTTATGCTGCACGACCGTCTGCTGCGCGCGGCGCAAGTTGGTGTGTCGTCGACACCGGCATAAGGATGTGCGCCCTTGCAGGCGCCACTCCCTGCGGGGGTATTTTCTGAAAGATGAAGAGGCAGGTCTGGTTTGGGCCTGCCTTTTTCTTAGTTTACCGCTTCCTTAAGCTTGTAGAGCATCTCCAGTGCCTCCCGCGGGGATAGATCGTCCGGATGTATACCTGCGAGAAGCTCTTCAGCCGGTGAGGGTGATGCCGGTGCTTTGGGCTGCGGAGGCGGCGCTGCTGCAAACAAGGGCAAGTCGTCGATCTGAATCTTGGACCCGCCTTCACGGCTGCCTTGTTCCAGCATGTCGAGCACATCGCGGGCACGTGCAACAACCGAGGCAGGCAGGCCTGCGAGCTGGGCCACCTGGACACCATAGGAACGGTCGGCAGCGCCTTTGCGGACTTCATGCAGGAAGATGACTTCGCCTTCCCATTCCTTGACCGCAACTGTGGCGTTTTCGACGCCGTCCAACTTGGCCGCTAGCTGTGTAAGCTCGTGATAGTGGGTGGCAAACAGCGCGCGGGAACGGTTCACTTCGTGCAGGTGCTCCAGCGTCGCCCATGCAATGGACAGGCCGTCGTAGGTGGCTGTGCCACGTCCAATTTCGTCGAGGATCACTAGTGCGCGGTCGTCCGCCTGGTTCAGGATCGCGGCGGTCTCGACCATTTCAACCATAAATGTTGAGCGGCCGCGGGCCAGATCGTCAGAGGCACCGACGCGGCTGAACAGCTGGCTGACAAGGCCGATATGTGCGGTCTCGGCCGGGACATAGCTGCCCATCTGGGCGAGCAGGGCAATCAAAGCATTCTGGCGCAGAAAGGTTGATTTACCGGCCATGTTGGGGCCGGTCAGCAGCCAGACAGCAGCACCGTCCTGCGCTGACAGATCGCAGTCGTTGGCGACGAAGGTCTCTCCGCCTTGCTGGCGCAAGGCCTGTTCCACAACCGGGTGGCGGCCGCCTTGCACGTGAAACGCACGGCTGTTGTCGACCTTGGGGCGGGTCCAGTTCTCACCGCGGGCCAGGTCGGCCAACCCGGTCAGCAGGTCCAGTTCGGCTAGCCCCCGTGCAGCAGTGCTGAGGCGCGCAGCACTATCCAGAATAGCGCCAGAAAGCCTTGCATAGAGCCTTTTTTCGATCTCCAGCGCTAAGTTGCCTGCATTCAGGATGCGGGTCTCGATCTCGCTCAGCTCCACCGTTGTGAAGCGGACCTGATTTGCCGTTGTCTGGCGGTGAATGTAGGTCTCATTCAGCGGTGGCGACATCATCTTGTCGGCGTGCGTTGCAGTCGTTTCGATGAAATATCCCAGCACGTTGTTGTGCTTGATTTTCAGCGAGGCGACGCCAGCGTGCTCAGCGTATCTTTTCTGCATTGAAGCAATGACTGAGCGGCCCTCATCGCGCAGGGTGCGAGCCTCATCCAGTTCAGCATCATAACCGGCTGCAATGAAACCGCCATCACGGGCCATCAGCGGGGGTTCCGCCACAAGAGCGGCATCCAGCAGCGACAGGAGATCATCGAAGTCTCGCAGGTCGGACAATGCACGGGACATCAGGTCCGGAAGCTCCTGGTTGGCGCAGAGGCCGGCGATAACCTCTGCTTGAGACAATCCGTTCCGGACGGCGGCTAGATCACGGGGGCCGCCGCGCTCAAGCGCAAGGCGGGAGAGGGCCCGGTCGAGATCTGGTGTCTTGCGAAGCGCCGCGCGTAAGTCATCTGCGGTTTGTGAGTTTTCAACCGCAAAATCCAGGGCGGCCAGCCGCTGGTGGATGGTTTCGAGATTGCGCGAAGGACTGGACAGCCGCTGTTCCAGAAGCCGGGCGCCGCCCGGAGTGACGGTCCGGTCCACGACGGACAGCAGAGAGCCGGCACGGCCGCCTGACAGGGACCGCGTCAGTTCCAGATTGCGGCGGGTGGCAGCGTCAATTTGAACCACACGGTCCTGAGCCTCCTGTTGCGGCGGCTGCAAGAGTGGCAGTTTGCCTTTCTGCGTGATTTCCAGATAGTCGATCAGCGCGCCCATTGCCGACACTTCAGCGCGGGTAAAGGTGCCATAGCCGTCAAGAGCGCTGACGTTGAATAGGGAGCAAATACGTTTTTCGGCAGCCGTGCTGTCAAAGCTTGCCTTGCCCAGCGGGGTTAGCGGGATCTTGTATTCATCAGCCAGAGGGCGGGCTGCATCATAGGCAGGACCGTCCGCAACGATCAGCTCAGATGGTGCCAGTCGGGCCAATTCCGGGGATAGACGCACCTGCGCAACCGGCATCACGTGAAACGCACCGGTGGAGATATCAGCCCAAGCCAAGGCTGCCTCGTCGCGCAGTTCAGAGTAGGAAACCAGGAAATTGTGGCGGCGCGCTTCCAGCAGAGAGTCTTCGGTCAGGGTGCCGGGAGTCACCAAGCGCACCACATCGCGTTTTACCACGGATTTGGATCCGCGTTTCTTGGCCTCGGCCGGGCTTTCAAGCTGCTCGCCAACAGCTACGCGGAATCCCTTGCGGATCAGGGTCAGAAGATAGCCTTCGGCGGCATGGACTGGCACGCCGCACATCGGGATGTCTTCCCCATTGTGCTTACCGCGTTTTGTCAGTGCAATGTCCAGGGCCTCAGCCGCATTGACCGCATCCTCAAAAAACATCTCGTAGAAGTCGCCCATCCGGTAAAAAAGCAGCGCATCCGCATGCGCTTCTTTGATCTCGAGATACTGCGCCATCATGGGCGTTACGGTCATTGGAGGTCCCCCGGGGTCGTCTTTGCAAGACATCTACAATGGGGGCGGAGCGAGGAAAACCCGGATATGGCTGCCGCCGGGCGGCCCGGCGGCAGGCTGCTGTCAGTAGAGATTGCGCAGCGTGTCAGGCATCGTGTTGACGATCGAAAGCGATAGGGTGCTCAGCTGCTGCTGTGCCTGCAGGGCCAACAGCTTTGTCGCAGCTTCCTCCATGCTGGTGTCAATCATTGAGCTGACACCGCGGGTGAGCGCATCCGATTGTTTGCTGACATAGTCGCCTTGGTCAGCGAGCTGATTGGCACTAGATCCCAACGCCGCTGAGCCTTCTATTGCGTAGGCAAGAAAGCCTTCGATTTCACCCAAAGCGGTCAGCGCGCTGGCGCCGTCAGTGATTGCCGTCCGGTTGCCGAGGTCGAACAGCGGGCTGCCTTCAAAATCCACACCGTCAACGCTGAGAGTGCTCAGGCTGCCATCGCTGGATACTGCTGATGGCACTGTCAGCCCGGTGCCTCCGGCACCGTCGACATCTGTTTTGAGCAGGTTCACCCCGTTGAAGCCCGAAGAAGAGATGATCGAATTGATCTGCTCTGTCTTTTTTGACATGGCGGCTTCGTACTTGCTGAAGTCGCCCATGCCGCTGCTGGCCATGATGGCCAGTGACCGCATTTCAGTCAGGGTTTCGGTGATCTGCTCCGCCCCGGCTGAGGCAACCGCTACGGTGGCTTCGCCCAGTGACAATGAGTCCGATACAGAGCGCAAGCCGGAAATATCCGAGTTCATGAGCTCAGAGATGGCCCAAAGCGCCGCATTGTCTTGCGCTGAATTGATCGTCTGACCGGTTGAAATGCTGTCTTGCGTTTGGTTGAGCTGAGAATTGACTCCGCCCAATGTCTGCAACGCCACCATCGCACCGGAATTGTTGTGGAAGCTTATCATTCCTCACTTTTCCTTTGATCCTATGCCCTTGCCGGGCGGACAATGGCCGTTCTGACCGTTGCTTGCAGGTCCCTGTCTTCCAGACCTCAGCGCCACCTGGAAGACAGGTGCACGTTAATATCTATTAAGAAATTACAGCATTCCGCGGTCTACTTTGAGGCGAAAACCTGACGGAATTTATCGTCCTTTAGCCGCTTTTTTCTAAAATCTGGCAATACAGATTCTTGAAACCGCGGATTGAGGGGCGCGTTGGGCTGAGCTAAGACGGTCCGCGACGAGGAGAGGACACGAGTTTAAATGCCCAAGAACAAGATCACCGACGAAGAAGCCCTGGCGTTCCACCTGGAGCCGTCTCCGGGCAAATGGGAGATCAATGCGACCGTCCCGATGACCACGCAGCGGGATCTGTCGCTGGCGTATTCTCCGGGTGTTGCGGTGCCTTGTGAGGCAATCGCGGAAAACCCCGAAACCGCCTACGATTATACCAACAAGGGCAACCTCGTTGCGGTGATCTCCAACGGTACGGCGGTTTTGGGGCTTGGTAATCTCGGCGCACTCGGCTCCAAGCCGGTGATGGAAGGTAAGTCGGTCCTGTTCAAACGGTTCGCTGACGTAAATTCGATCGATATCGAACTGGACACGGAAGACCCGGACAAATTTATCGAAGCTGTCAAGCTGATGGGGCCGACGTTCGGCGGCATCAACCTGGAAGACATCAAGGCGCCCGAGTGTTTCATCATTGAGCAGAAGCTCAAGGAAGAGATGGACATTCCTGTGTTCCACGACGACCAGCATGGCACGGCGGTGATCTGTGCGGCGGGTCTGATCAACGCGCTGCATCTGTCTGGCAAGAAGATTGAGGATGTAAAGATCGTTCTCAATGGTGCCGGCGCGGCGGGCATCGCCTGTATCGAATTGCTGAAGGCTATGGGTGCACGGCATGAGAACTGCATTGTTTGCGACACCAAGGGCGTAATCTATCAGGGCCGCACGGAGGGGATGAACCAGTGGAAATCGGCGCATGCGATCAGCACTGATCTGCGCACACTTGAGGAAGCAATGCGCGGGGCCGATGTGTTCCTCGGCGTGTCGGTCAAGGGGGCGGTGACCCAGGAGATGGTCGCCTCCATGGCCGACAATCCGGTGATCTTTGCCATGGCCAACCCGGATCCGGAAATCACGCCGGAAGAGGCGCATGAAGTTCGCGTGGATGCCATTGTTGCCACTGGCCGGTCGGACTACCCGAACCAGGTCAACAACGTGCTGGGCTTCCCTTACCTGTTCCGCGGTGCGCTGGATATTCATGCACGCGCCATCAACGACGAGATGAAGATCGCCTGTGCCCACGCGCTGGCCGCACTGGCGCGCGAGGATGTGCCCGACGAGGTGGCGCTGGCCTATGGCAAGTCACTGACTTTTGGACGCGACTACATCATTCCGACCCCGTTTGATCCGCGTTTGATCCACCGGATCCCGCCGGCCGTGGCCAAGGCGGGTATGGATACCGGTGCGGCGCGGCGCCCCATCGTGGACATGGATGCCTATGAGGTTGGCCTGAAATCCCGGATGGACCCGACGGCGTCGATCCTGCGCGGCCTGAACGCCCGGGCGCGCTCCGCCCAGTCGCGGATGATCTTTGCCGAGGGTGACGATCCCCGGGCGCTGCGTGCCGCAGTGATGTACCAGCGCTCCGGCTTTGGCAAATCGTTGGTTGTTGGCCGTCAGGAAGACGTGCGGGTCAAGCTGGAGAAAGCCGGCCTTGGAGATGCGGTGCGCGAGCTGGAAATTATCAACGCAGCCAACACGCCGCATTTCGAGATGTATAAGGATTTCCTGTACAACCGCCTGCAGCGCAAAGGTTTTGACCGAAAAGACATCCACCGCCTTGTAGGCCGTGACCGGCATGTGTTCTCCAGCTTGATGCTGGCGCATGGTCATGGCGACGGTCTGGTCACCGGTGCAACCCGGAAGTCGGCGCATGTGCTGGACCGGATCAACCATGTGTTTGACGCCGATGCCGACCACGGTGTGGCAGGTGTGACCGCACTGCTGCACAAGGGCCGGATCGTGCTGATCGGTGACACGCTTGTGCACGAATGGCCGGATGAAAATCACCTGGCGAATATTGCCGAGCGTGCTGCCGTAGTTGCCCGCCACATGGGACTTGAGCCGCGGGTGGCTTTTGTCAGCTTCTCCACCTTCGGCTATCCGGTATCGGAGAGGGCTGAAAAGATGCATGTCGCGCCGACCGTGCTGGATCAGCGGGGGGTGGATTTCGAGTATGAAGGCGAGATGACCGTCGATGTTGCCCTGAACGAACGTGCGCAGCGGTATTATCCTTTCCAGCGCCTGACCGGTCCGGCCAACATCCTGATTGTGCCTGCCCGCCATTCTGCTTCCATTTCAGTCAAACTGATGCAGGAAATGGGCGGCGCTACAGTGATCGGCCCGATCCTTTCCGGCATCGACAAGCCGATCCAGATCTGCTCGACCACCTCCACCACCAATGACATTCTCAACATGGCGGTTCTGGCGGCCTGTAACATCGGGTGATCTGATATGGCAATCTGGAACCTCGGCTCGATCAATGCGGACATGGTCTATGCAATGCCGCATTTGCCGGCGGCGGGGGAAACCCTTGCCGCCCTCAGCCTTGACCGCTTTCTTGGCGGCAAGGGCGCCAATATGTCCGTCGCTGCCACCCGTGCAGGCAGCGACGTGCACCATATCGGTGCTGTGGGGCCTGACGGCGATTGGGCGGTGAAGCGTCTTGAGGAATACGGGGTTGGCATCAGCCATATCGTCCAGGCGGACACTCCAACCGGGCATGCCATCATCGCGGTGGATCCTGAGGGAGAAAACCAGATCCTTCTGTTTCCTGGGGCAAACAGGACGCTGAACCGGGAACAGGTGAATCAGGCTCTGTCCCAAGCAATCGCCGGCGATATTCTGGTTATGCAAAATGAAACCAGCATGCAGGCAGAGGCGGCGCAGCTGGGGCGGAAGATGGGGCTGCGCGTCTGCTATGCGGCCGCACCGTTTGATGCAGAAGCGGTGCAGGCAGTTCTTCCGTACCTGGATTTTCTGATCCTCAATGAGGTCGAAGCCCAGCAGCTTAAGCAGGCCACAGGAAAAGAGCCTGGCGGGTTGGGCATTAAGGATGTGATTATCACCCTGGGTGCCAAGGGCGCGCGGCATATCGACGGGGAGACGGGCGCGGTCAGTGATGTGCCCGCCTTGGCGGTCACGCCAGTCGATACAACCGGTGCAGGCGATACGTTTACAGGCTATGTCCTGTCAGGCTTGGACTTGGGTCTTACCGTTGCGGAGGCGATGGAACAGGCCAGCCGCGCCGGGGCGCTTATGGTTACGCGCCGGGGCACGGCTGATGTCATTCCAACTTTGGAAGAAGTTCAAGCCGCCGCGTTCTAATTCAGGACGGCATAGACTCAGTGGCCCTTGGCAAACGGGGCCGCGCTGCCCCAAAGCTTCGCGACCCTGGCGTCCCGCCCGCAGGCTTGGCGGTAACGCTTGTAAGCTTCGGCCTGCCGTTTGGGGCCGAACCGCGTAAACACCAGGCTTTGACCCTTGTAATAGTCTTGGTGGTAGTCTTCCGCCTTATAGAACGTTCGGGTTTCCAGAACCGGGGTAACGATGTTCTGCCCCAAGGCGTGCTGTGCTTCGGCCTTTACCTCTTTCGCCAGCGCTTCTTCTTCCGAGTTGGAGACAAAGATTGCGGTGCGGTAACTGTCCCCGCGGTCACAGAATTGGCCACCTGCGTCTGTCGGATCAACAGATCGGAAAAACAATTCCAGCAGCCGCTTGCGAGAGACTTTGGTGGGGTTGAATGCTATTTGTACGGCCTCATAATGTCCCGTCCCACCACGGGTAACGTCCTTATAAGTGGGGTTCTGCGTCTTGCCGCCGGTGTATCCAGACACGGCTTCGATGACGCCCGGCACACTTTCGAAATCGCTTTCGACGCACCAGAAACAGCCACCGGCGACGGTCAGAACTTCTGTTGCCTGAGCGCGCGCCGGGTTGCTGTGCGCGACAAGGCCGATGGCAATTAGACTGGTAAGTACAAAAGGTTTCAGTTTCTCCAGAACTCGCATTTCCGACTCCATGCTGCCTTGCTGACAGCCTGCCGGCTGCAGAGGGTTCTCTCAACCCGGCAAGTCAGGATTTCACGGACTGGTGACAGCACGTTATCGTTTGGATTCCGGATCCAATCTTACTAACGTGCCGGCCAAGGAGGATCCCATGAGCGATAAAATGAGCACCCATCAGGCTGAGGAAGATCAGCGCAACGAAGAGATCCTGATCTATCTGAATGGTGAAGTTGTACCCAAGACCGAGGCCAAGGTTAGTGTATATGACAGCGGGTTCATGCTGGGCGACGGCGTGTGGGAGGGGCTGCGGCTGTACAATGGCACCTGGGCGTTCATGGATGAGCATCTCGACCGGCTGTTTGAGGCTGCCAAGGCAATAGATCTGGACATCGGCCTGGACCGAAACGGTGTAAAAAATGCTTTGTTTGAGACGCAAAATGCCAATGGGATGACGACCGATGCCCATGCCCGGCTGATGGTGACGCGCGGTGTGAAAACCCGGCCGTTTCAGCATCCTTCACTGTCGCGCCAGGGGCCGACGATGACAATTATCATGGAACATTCCCGCCCCAATCTGCCGCGCCCGATAAAGCTGGCAACAGTGCCGCATATCCGGGGGCTGCCTATGACACAGGATCCCAAGCTCAATTCGCATTCCAAGCTGAACTGCATCCTTGCCTGTATCGCGGCGGAGAAGGCCGGCGCAGATGAGGCGCTGATGCTGGACGTGAATGGCTTTGTGAATACCACAAACGCCTGCAACTTCTTCATCGTGCGCAAGGGGGAGGTTTGGACCTCTACCGGTGATTACTGCATGAATGGAATTACCCGCCAGAAAGTGATCGACCTCTGCCGCGAAAACGGCATCCCGGTCTACGAGAGAAATTACTCTCTGGTAGATACATATGGCGCGGACGAGGCCTTCCTCACCGGGACTTTTGGTGCGCAAACCCCGGTTGGCAGCATCGATGGCCGCCAAATCGGCGAGGGGCAAATGGGTCCGGTGACAGAGCGCATCCGCGGCCTCTACAAAGCGCTGATCGGGAAGGAGTGCGCCTGATGCGGATTGCCATGTGGTCGGGGCCCCGGAACCTCTCGACGGCAATGATGTACGCTTTTGGCAACCGCGGCGATTGCGCCGTAGTGGATGAGCCGTTTTACGCCGCCTATCTGGCGATGACCGGGCTCGATCACCCGATGCGTGCGGATATTCTGGAAAGCCAGCCGCAGGATCCCGAGACCGTGGCGCAAGCGCTGCTGGGGCCGGTGCCGGCAGCCAAGCCGTTTTTTTATCAGAAGCATATGACCCAGCATATGATCCCGGGTGTTCCGCGGGACTGGATGCGGGAAGTCACGAATGTATTTCTTATCCGGCACCCGGCCCGGGTAATTGCGTCTTATGCGGCGAAGCGGCAGAGCCCGGTGCTGGAGGACATAGGATTCCGCCAGCAGGCAGAACTGTTTGACCTTGTGCGCAGCTGGGGGCAGGTGCCGGTAGTGGTGGACAGCCATGACATCCGCGAGGATCCGGCGGCCAAGCTGGAGCAGCTGTGTGAGATGATCGGGATGCCTTATTCACCGAAGATGCTGAGCTGGCCCAAAGGCGGCCACAAGGACGACGGTGTCTGGGCGGCGCATTGGTACGGCGCTGTCTGGACTTCCACCGGATTTGCGGGCCCCGAAGGGCCCTTGCCGGATGTGCCGGAGGAATTGCAGCCGATCTTGCAGGCAGCGATGCCCTATTATGAACAAATGAAGGCTGCCAAAATCTGATGGGCTGAGGGGAGTTGCCCCTCGCGCCTGCGGCGCTAAGCCCCGGGAACTTGCCACCCGAAATGGATTAGCTGATCAGCTTGCTTAGTTTCATAGCAACGCCCATGTCACCGGAAATCTTGATCTTGCCCATCATGACCGCTGTCATCGGATTGAGGTTTCCGGTCAGCAGCTTTTTCAGGTTTTCAGCCGACAGCCGCAGCGTGCAATCTGTTTCGCGGTCATCTGTGCTGGCGCTTCCGTCAGACAGGACAATCACACCGTCCGTTCCGCAATCGAATTTCAGCGACCCGTCGAAACTTTTCCCGGCCAGGCCATCCCGGATCCCGGCTGCTATTTCGTCCAGTGCCATCTTGTCCTCCTGCATTTTGCAAGAGGGTTAGGCAGAGGCATGATAGCGGACAAGATTGACTAAGGGAAAGGCGGGTAGATTACGCAGCGGCAAGTGCGGCCTTGGTCATCGGGCATGGCTGGCCGCCGTAGAATGCACTCAGAACCTTTCGGAATTCCGTCGACGCGCCGGGTACGGCGGCAAACAACGTCATCGAAGAGCGCAGTTTCTTTGCGTCGATGTCGCCAAGTATTTGTGCAGCGTCCGTGCCCTGATGAGACAGTATGAGCCGGCTGACCTCGACCAGTCGGGCACGCAATACCTCGTGATTCAAATATGCTGTGGCTTCGGCCAGATCTTCGATCCCGTAAAGCTGCGCCATATGGGACCGGCCAAGTTCAGCCAGCTGAGGAAAGACGAACCACATCCAGTGACTCGTCTTCTGACCTGCAGAGAGTTCGCTCAGGACAGCCGTCCAGACGGTGTCCTGAGCTTCGACGAACATGTCCAGCTCTTCCGCGAAGTCGTCCTCGAACTCGCCGTCTATGCCGTCGTTGCCACTCACTTCTTGATGCGGCGTTCGCGGGCGGCCAGCAGTTTGAGACGCAGGGCGTTGAGCTGAATGAAACCTGCGGCATCCTTCTGATCGTAAGCGCCGGCGTCTTCCTCGAAGGTCACATGTGCCTCGGAGTAGAGCGAGTTTTCGGACCAGCGGCCAACGGTGTTCGCTGAGCCTTTGTAAAGCTTCACGCGGACGGTGCCGGAGACATGTTTCTGGCTTGCGTCGATGGCGGCCTGCAGCATCTCACGCTCGGGGCTGTACCAGAAGCCGTTGTAGATCAGCTCCGCGTATTGCGGCATCAGCTGGTCCTTCAGGTGCATTGCACCGCGGTCCATTGTGATGGATTCGATGCCGCGGTGGGCTTCCAGCATGATGGTGCCGCCCGGAGTCTCATAGATGCCGCGCGACTTCATGCCGACAAAGCGGCCTTCAACCAGGTCAAGGCGGCCGATCCCGTGCTTGCGGCCGTATTCGTTCAGTGTGGTCAGGATGGTTGCCGGGCTCATAGCTTCGCCGTTGATGGCAACCGGATCACCTTTTTCGAAGGTGATTTCGATGAATTCCGGTGTGTCCGGTGCGTCCTCGGGGTGGACGGTGCGCTGGTAGACGTAATCGGGCGCCATTTCCGCCGGATCCTCCAGCACTTTGCCCTCAGAAGAAGTGTGCAGCAGGTTTGCGTCGACCGAGAAGGGGGCCTCGCCGCGCTTATCTTTGGCGATCGGGATCTGGTGCGCCTCAGCAAATTCCAGCAGCTTGGTGCGCGAAGACAGGTCCCACTCGCGCCAGGGTGCGATCACCTTGATGTCGGGGTTCAGCGCATAAGCCGCCAATTCAAACCGGACCTGGTCGTTGCCTTTGCCGGTGGCGCCGTGGGAAACCGCATCTGCGCCGGTAGCTTCTGCAATCTCAACCAGGCGCTTAGAAATCAGCGGGCGTGCGATGGATGTGCCCAGCAGGTACAGGCCTTCGTAGACCGCGTTGGCGCGGAACATCGGGAACACGAAGTCGCGGACAAATTCCTCGCGCACATCTTCAATGAAGATGTTTTCCGGCTTGATGCCCAGCATCTCCGCCTTCTTGCGGGCGGGTTCCAGCTCTTCGCCCTGGCCGAGATCGGCGGTGAATGTGACAACTTCGCAGCCGTATTCGGTCTGCAGCCATTTCAGGATGATCGAGGTGTCGAGGCCGCCGGAATAGGCGAGCACAACTTTCTTGGGCGCGGACATGGAATTCCCTCTCAGGTCAGAACGCCTGCGGCGTATCGGGTTTTGGCCGCAAGGGCAAGGTTTTCCGGGGTTTTCTAATTCACCTGGCACGCATACCGTGCGCGGCGAAAATGAAGGATCTTTTGGAGAACGTCTGCGATGAAAGCGTGGTCGATTTTTGCTCATTCACTTGGAATGGTTATTCGCAACTTGAGGGAGGCGGTTCAGATAGCCTTAGTTCCGTCAGTAATCGCTTTTGGGCTGTTGCTGGCGCTGGGATCGGCGGCGGGGCTGAGTCTGTCTGCATTTTCGGATCCTGTTGCAATGGATCAGTTGATTTCAGACAGCCCGGGTAGTTTTGCTGGTGGTATTTTTGCGTTCTGGGTGTTGATCACGGTCACGATGCTTTGGATTGTAGTCTCCTGGCATCGTTTTGTTCTGCTGGAAGAATACCCGTCCGGCTGGGTGCCGGCTTTCCGGTTTGACCGCATACTGTCCTATTTTGGGCATGGTTTGCTTCTGGCGCTGGTCGCCTCTGTTATGATGATCCCTGTTTTTCTGCTCATTATGGCTGTTTCCGCAGTTTCGCCGGTTGTTTCGATCTTAGTAATGGTTGCCGCATACTTGGCCGTGCTGGTTGCGATGTACCGGCTGGTGCCGGTGCTGCCGGCCGCGGCAATTGGTAAGAGTTTGAAACTCAAAGAAGCCTGGAACGCGACAGCCGGTGCCAATGGGACAATTATTGCACTCTTCCTGATAATGATTGCTTTCCAGATTCTGGTGCAGCTTGCGGCAGCAGTTGTACTTCTGATCCCGGTCATCGGTGCCATCATAGTCCTTGCCGCGATGCTTATACTCTCTTTGGTAAGCGCCAGTGTCCTGACCACGTTCTACGGCCATTACGTCGAAGGCCGCCCGATCTAGCTTCCCGGTATTCTTATGTATGCTTCGCACCCGCCCCTTGCCTTGGGGGCGGGCATGCGCCACTGAAGGATGCATGAGCGATTTCAAGACCCAAGCCCGCGCTGCTGAACAGGCAATGCGCGATGTATTCCCTGCAACTCCGCTGCAGCGCAATGTGCATCTGTCCGAACGCTTTGGCGCGGACATTTACCTGAAGCGCGAAGACCTGAGCCCGGTCCGTTCCTACAAGATCCGCGGCGCAATGAATGCGATGCGCAAACAGCCGGATCAGGAGCTGTTTGTCTGCGCCTCGGCTGGTAACCATGCGCAGGGCGTGGCCTTCATGTGCCGCCAAATGGGCAAGCGCGGGGTGATCTTCATGCCCGTCACCACGCCGCAGCAAAAGATCCAAAAGACCCGGATGTTCGGTGGAGACAACATTGAGATCCACTTGGTCGGTGACTATTTCGATGTCTGCCTGGCCGCCGCGCAGGAATGGTGCGCGCAAGAGGGCGGTCATTTCCTGTCGCCCTTTGACGATGCAGATGTGATCGAAGGACAGGCTTCCATCGCAGTGGAAATCGAGCAGCAGCTGGGCAAAGCACCCGATCACGTGCTGCTGCCGGTCGGCGGCGGAGGCATGTCTGCGGGTGTTTCCTCGTGGTTTGGCGACGAAGTGCACAGTCTGTTTGTGGAGCCGGACGGCGGTGCCTGCCTGCGTGCGGCGCTGTCGGCAGGCAAATCGGTGCCGCTGGATGCAGTCGATACTTTTGTGGATGGCGCGGCAGTGGGGCGGATCGGCGATTTGCCATTTGATATCCTGAGAAACGTGCCGCTGCCGGACGTGCTTGCAATTTCTGAGGACCGGATCTGTGCGACGATCATCGAGATGCTTAACGTCGAGGGCATTGTTTTGGAGCCGGCAGGAGCGCTGTCGGTTGAGGCGCTGCATGATGTGCGCTCCTGGATCCGCGGCAAAACCGTGGTTTGCGTTACATCCGGAGGTAACTTCGATTTTGAACGGCTGCCTGAGGTGAAGGAGCGGGCGCAACGTTATTCGGGGGTGAAGAAATACTTCATCCTGCGGCTGCCGCAACGGCCGGGTGCGCTAAAGGAATTCCTCGGCATATTGGGGCCTGAGGATGATATCGCCCGCTTTGAATACATGAAGAAGTCGGCGCGTAACTTTGGTTCCGTTCTCATCGGGATAGAAACCAAGCGGCCGGAGAATTTTGAGCAACTGTTTGCGCGTCTTGATGCTGCGGGCATGACCTACACGGACATCACCAGCGACGAAACTTTGGCGCAGTTTGTTATCTGACCCGGAGCGGGGATCAGAATTTTTCGGACAGGCCGGCCAGAAAAGCAGACTTGGATGATTGGAAATTGGCGATGATTGCGGAGACATCGACGCCTTCTGCTTCCCCCTGTGCAGACTTCCGCTCGCCATCCAGGCACATTGAGGAAAACTCTTCAAATCCAAGGTTGAGCGCACTGCCTTTCAGAAAATGCAGGTCCTGCTCAAGCTGGCGGCGGTCGCCCCCTTCCAGCTTGCCGATGACTTCTTCGACCTCTTCCAGGAAAATATCGACAACTTCCCCGAAATCCTCGGCGCCTACCTCTTCGCGCAGCTCTGTCACGCGTGGCCAGTCAATCATGTGATACGTCCTTACGATCTTTCGCTGTGCGCAGCATCTTAAGTTGCTTGCAGTAAAAATATGGTGAAATAAAGTAGGAAGCTCAAATTTTAGGCTTCACCGCCTGTTAAATCTCTGGGCCGATAGTGACACAAGATCTTCTGATTTTGCCATTTGTGAGGTGCCTTCGGTGCTGCCAGAAAGTTCGATGGACGACGAGGACCAGACAGTGGCCGGATCAATACGCCGTGTGCTGGTTGTGGACGACAGCCGCCTGCAAAGACGCATTCTTGTGGCGTCTCTCAAGAAATGGGGATTCGAGGTCGTCGAAGCCGACAGCGGCGAGGCAGCCATGGAGATATGCGAGCAGGAGACCCCTGATCTGATTCTCAGCGACTGGATGATGCCAGGAATGAACGGGCTGGAGTTTTGCCGTGCGTTCCGCGCCCGTGCCAGCGAGGACTATGCCTACTTCATCCTTCTGACCTCCAAGAGTGAAAAGAATGAGGTCGCTGAAGGGCTTGATGCAGGTGCCGATGATTTTCTGACGAAGCCGGTCAGTTCTGATGAACTTCGGGCACGGATCTCTGCCGGCGAGCGGATCTTGCGGATGCAGCGGGAGCTTTCTGAGAAGAACCGCATCGTGTCGGAAACCTTGGGTGAACTGCAGCGGGTCTATGACGCAATCGACAAAGATCTGATTCAAGCCCGAAAAATCCAGGAATCCCTGGTACCTGAGCTTTCTAGGGAATTCGGTTCTTCCACGGTTAGTCTGCTGCTTAAGCCTTGCGGCCATATCGGCGGGGACCTGGTCGGGATGTTCTCGCCCGGTGTGAATCGAATCGGCTTCTATTCGATCGATGTGTCTGGCCATGGCATCACCTCTGCCATGATGACGGCGCGTTTGGGCGGTTACTTGTCTTCCAACTATTTTGACCAAAACGTGGGCATGGAGAAGCGTTTTAACCGGTTCTACGCCCTGCGCCAGCCGGAAGAGGTTGCCAGCCTTCTGAACGCACGCCTGATCGCCGATACTGGGATCGAAGAGTATTTCACGATGGCGTATTGCATCGCTGACCTGCGCAGCGGGGGCGTCAAGATGGTGCAAGCGGGCCACCCGCACCCGCTGCTGCTGCGTAAATCCGGTGAAATGGAATTCATTGGCAAAGGGGGCGTGCCTGTCGGCTTGGTACCGGACATCGGCTACAGCCAGGAAGAATTCACGATGGAGCGCGGCGACAGGTTGCTGCTGTTTTCTGATGGATTCACCGAAGCGCGGCTGGAGGATGGGTCGATGCTCGAGCCCGAGGGCCTGCTGGATTTGGTGCAGAAGTGCGGACCGGAGCAGAATGGCAAGGAGTTCCTTGACGACCTTTATTGGCATCTGACCCAAATAATGAGCAAGGAACATGGGTTGGAAGATGACGTCTCCGCCACCTTGTTCGAATACCAAGGGCCATAGCCGCGTTTTTTTTGCTGCTGAGTGCTGACGTCCCGGCTGCGGCTGGGATTTTGTGTTTAGTTCTGCCGCCGCCGCCGCAGGCCGACTGCCAACTGAGCGGCAAAGTGGCGGTCTCCGGCATTGCCAAGTTTGGCTGCAGCTTCTGAAGGGTCTATCCAGAGCGCTTCATGCCCTTGTTCTGCCGGTGGACCGACCCTGCGCAGAGGCCATGCCACATAAATGTGGCAAAGTTTCTCAGCCCAAAGATCGTATTCCGGCATGTAGGCAAAACGCCTGAAGGCGCCCAGTTTACGCGGGTCGTGAATTTTCCATCCGGTCTCCTCATAAACTTCCCGGTGCAGCGCGGGGATCGGAGATTCGCCAGGATCAATGCCGCCTCCAGGCAGCTGCAGATCCGGATGGGGATCATACTGGCAGGTGATCAATAGTTTACCGTCACGGGGCAGAAGAGCATAAACTCCCGGGCGCATCCGGTAGCGCCGGCCCTTTTCCGGTGTGTCGCCAAAACGTCTGATCAAGGGCCGGCCCCTTCACTCTAGTGTCGTTTCTCCTATATAGCCCCGGTATGCCAATCCCCGGCGCGTAAGGAAACCCCATGACTCTTGGTTCGAAAATCGCGTGGGACGACACCGTCCTGCCATTCCAGCTTGATGCTTCGGATATGCGCGGCCGCGTTGCGCGGCTGGACGGCGTTCTGGACGGCATCCTGAAACAGCACGACTACCCGCCTGTGGTCGAGGCGCTGGTTGCCGAAATGGCACTGCTGACGGCATTGATCGGTCAGACGATTTCCCTGCGCTGGAAGCTGTCGCTGCAGGTGCAGTCCAAAGGGGCGGTGCGGATGATCGCAACCGATTACTATGCGCCGCGAAAGGAAGGCGAGATCGGCCAGATCCGCGCCTATGCCAGTTTTGACCGCGACAGGCTGACGGACAGCAATCCTTTTGACCAGGTGGGTGAAGGCTATTTCGCCATTCTGATTGATCAGGGCAATGGCACCCAACCTTATCAGGGCATCACGCCGCTGTCGGGCGGGTCGCTGAGTGCTTGTGCGGAAGCCTATTTCGCGCAGTCAGAACAATTGCCGACTATGTTTAAGCTGAGCTTTGGAAAATCGGCGGAACCTGGTGTAGCTGAGCATTGGCGCGCCGGCGGTGTTATGCTGCAGAGCATGCCCAAGGCGTCGCCCTTTGCCGCGCAGGCCGAAGGGGCCGGAGAGGTCCTGCAGGCAAGTGACCTGGTTTCCGGGGATGAGGAGGAGAACTGGAACCGCGCCACTACGCTGCTGAATACGGTGGAAGAGCTCGAGCTTATAGGTCCGTCGGTAACCCCCACAGATCTTCTGATCCGATTGTTTCACGAGGAACAACCGCGGGTCTATGATACCCAGCCAGTGCGCTTTGGCTGTACTTGCTCAGAGGACAGGGTACGGCAAAGCCTGTCGATTTATTCAGCCAGGGACATCCAGCATATGACCACGGAAGATGGCAGGGTGACTGCCGACTGCCAGTTCTGCGGCGCTCATTACGATCTGGACCCTGCAAGCGTGGGATTTGAAGCGGATAACCCGCCCAGTGAGTGACCCTGTCCAGGATCTGGTGAACCGGATTTCTGCTGCCCTGAGCGGTCAGGGCGGCGGCTCGTCCGATTTTGATCTGAATCCTGGCGCCGGGCTGCCGGCAGGGCGCAAGCTGCGCCCGGCTGGTGTGCTGGTTCCCGTCACCATTGCATCGGGCACGCCGCGTCTGATTCTGACGAAGCGGTCCTCAGCACTGAAGCATCATCCGGGTCAGATTGCCTTTCCTGGCGGCAAGGTGGACGCTGGCGACAAGGACGCCTGTGCCGCTGCACTGCGGGAGGCTTGGGAAGAAATTGGCCTGCCGCAAAACCTTCCTCAGATCATCGGCTGTTTGCCGGAGCATGAAACCGTGACCGGATTTTCCGTGACCCCAGTGGTTGCGCTGATCCGGAACCATTTTGAGGAGCGGGCGGAAACCGGTGAAGTTGCAGAGGTGTTTTCGGTCCCGCTGGAACATGCTCTGGAACCGGAAAACTATTTCATCGAATCCCGCCGCTGGCGTGGCAGCCGCCGCAGTTACTATACCGTTCCCTACGGACCGTATTACATTTGGGGGGCCACCGCGCGTATTCTGCGCGGGTTCGCGGCCCGGATGGAGGGGGAATGCAGCTAGATCAGCCTTGGCTGAAGAACCCGGGAACGCAGGCGGTGTGCCAAGCCGTTGCTGCCGATGGTGCGCAAGTGCTGTTTGTCGGCGGCTGTGTGCGCAATGCGCTGTTGGGTGCACCTGTTTCCGATATTGACCTTGCCACTGATGCACGTCCCGAGCAGGTGATGGAACTTGCCGCCCGAGCGGGGATCAAGGCGGTGCCGACGGGAATAGACCATGGCACGGTGACGCTGGTGAAGAACGGCATCCCGCATGAGATAACTACCTTCCGCAAGGACGTGGCCACTGATGGCCGCCGGGCTGTAGTGGCGTTCTCCAATGACATAGCCGAAGATGCCCGCCGTCGCGATTTCACCATGAATGCTATTTATGCGCGCCCGGATGGCGGCCTAGTGGACCCGCTGGGTGGTCTGGCGGACCTCAGAAGGCGCCAGGTGCGGTTCATCGGGTCGGCGGAAAACCGGATCCGGGAGGATTACCTGCGCAGCCTTCGCTATTTCCGCTTTCACGCCTGGTACGGCGATCAAACAGAGGGATTTGACGAGGTTGCGCTGGCGGCGATTGCGGCCAACTTGGATGGGCTGGCCGCTTTGTCCAGGGAGCGGATTGGGGCCGAATTGTTGAAGCTGCTGGCGGCACCCGATCCGGCGCCGTCGGTTGCCGCGATGCGTCAGGCTGGTGTCCTGTCGAGCATTCTGCCCGGGGCTGATGACAGAGCACTGGCACCGCTTGTTCATCTTGAGGCCGGGCGAACTGCTTCTGGCATCCGCCGTCTTGCGGTGCTGGGCGGCGAAGACCTGCAGGAAGCGCTGCGGCTCAGCAAGGCTCAGGGTTCTTACATCGCTGCAATCCGGGAGGCTGCCATTGGTACCGCTGGCGCAAGTGAGCTAGGGTACCGGATGGGAGCTGAGAAGGCCTTGGATACGCTGCTGCTTCGCGCTTCATTCCTGGAACAGCCGCTCTCAGCTGATGTCGAAACGTATATCGGGCTGGGCGCCAGTGCGACGTTCCCGGTAAAAGCCCGGGACCTTCTGCCGAACCTGAAAGGGCCGGAACTGGGCACTGCTTTGAAAGAACTCGAAGCGGATTGGATCGCCTCGGGTTTCAGCCTCAGCCGGGAAGAGTTGCTGAAATCTGTCCGCTGACAGGGTCATGTCAGCAGCGTTACAACCTTGGGGGGTGACAAGACGGAAAATCTTGCGTACCCATTAGGCAGCCACCACATGACGGAGGAATGCTGATGTATTACGGGATCTGGTTTCTCTAACGCCTGAGACCTCGCCCGTGTGACGTGGGAGCCTTGGGCCGCCCACTGACTTCATCTGTATTCCGATTTGCTCAAACGCTGGAGCACCCGCATGTTTCGCTTTTTCGAAAACCTCATTGATCCGTATTGCGCCTACCCGGAAACCAATACGCCGCCAACGCGGCTTTGGCCGTTCCTGCGCGACTATTCCAAGCCGTTCAAAAGGATCTTCGTGCTGACCGCGCTGATGTCGGTGATTGTCGCTGCAATTGAGGTCGGGCTCATCTACTACATGGGCCGCGTCGTAGACATCATGTCCGGCACACCTGAGCAAGTCTGGGAGGATTACGGTACTGAACTCATTCTGGTCGCCCTGTTCATCTTGCTGCTGCGGCCGCTGATCCAGCTTTTGGATGTTGTGCTTCTAAACAATGCGATTCTACCGAACTATGGAACCTTGATCCGCTGGAGAGCGCACAAGCATGTGCTGCGACAGTCTGTGGGATGGTTCGAGAACGATTTTGCCGGCCGGATTGCCAACCGGATCATGCAGACACCACCCGCTGCGGGGGAGGTCATCTTTCAGGTTTTTGACGCGATCACATTTTCGCTGGCCTATCTGGTAGGCGCGGCGGTGTTGCTGTGGTTTGCAGACGTTCGGCTGATGCTGCCGCTGGCAGTGTGGTTCACGCTGTATGCAATGCTGGTGATGTGGACCGTCAAAAGGGTTGGGCCGGCCAGCCAAGCATCGTCTGATGCGCGTTCTACAGTGACGGGGCGGGTGGTCGATAGCTATTCCAACATTCACTCGGTCAAGATGTTTGCCCACCATGACCGGGAACTGACCTATGCCAAGGATGCGATCGAAAACACCCGTAAGACGTTCCAGGCGGAGATGCGAATCTTCACTGTTATGGACGCCACGCTGGTCACCCTGAACGGGCTTCTGATTGTTGGAGTTGTGGGCTGGGCGGTGATGTTGTGGATGCAAGGCTCCGCTTCCGTCGGGCTTGTGGCTGCGGCGACGGCGCTGACTCTGCGTCTGAATGCAATGACCGGCTGGATCATGTGGGCGCTGACGTCCTTCTTCCGGCAGCTGGGTGTTGTCGCAGAGGGCATGGAGACGATTGCCCAGCCGATTGATCTGGTGGATGCAGCCAATGCGGAACCGCTGCAGCTGACAAAGGGAGAAATCGAACTGCGCAATCTCTCGCACCACTACGGGCGCGAGGCTGGCGGGCTGGACAAGATCAGCCTAACCATCCAGCCCGGTGAAAAAATCGGATTGATCGGGCGTTCAGGTGCCGGAAAATCGACCTTGGTGAAACTGCTTTTGCGGTTCTATGACGCCGAGCGCGGTCAGATCCTGATTGACGGTCAGGATATCCGATGTGTTACTCAGGATAGCTTGCGCAGCCGCATCGGCATGGTGCAGCAGGACAGTGCGCTGATGCACCGGTCGGTGCGGGACAACCTCCTGTACGGCCGTCCGGACGCAACAGAAGAGCAGATGATTGCTGCCACCAAACAGGCGGAGGCGCATGCGTTCATTCTGGACCTTGAGGACCCGCATGGGCGGATGGGGTATGATGCCCATGTCGGTGAACGCGGGGTCAAACTCTCAGGTGGGCAGCGACAGCGGGTTACTTTGGCACGGGTGATCCTGAAGGATGCGCCGATCCTGGTTCTTGATGAAGCGACATCTGCGCTGGATTCCGAAGTCGAAGCGGCCATTCAGGAGACCTTGTACGGCATGATGCAGGGTAAGACGGTGATCGCCATTGCACATCGGCTGTCCACCATCGCGCAGATGGACCGTATCCTGGTGATGGACCAAGGCCGTATAGTTGAAGAGGGGTCTCACGAGACGCTTTTGCAGGCGCAGGGGCTTTATGCGCAACTCTGGGCGCGCCAGTCCGGCGGCTTCCTGAATATTGAGGCAGCAGAATGAACATCGGAAATTTGATCGACGCTTTCCGCCCGGCCTGCGGGCCTCCGCCGCAAAGTCTAGGGGCCTTCCTGCGCTGGTGCCTTGCCGGCGCCTGGCCGATGCTGGTGCTGGCGGCCGCATTTTCAGCACTGGCCGGCGGTATGGAGGCAGGCACGGCATTTATCCTTGGCATGGTGATTGACACGGCCATCGATAGCGGACCAGAACAGTTTTTCTCCGTTGGGAATGTTGCTGTTATTGCCCTGGCTCTGGGGTTCTTCCTGTTTGTGCGCCCGGTGCTGTTTGGCCTGTCGGCGGCGTCCAATGCGATCATCGTGCAACCGAATGTGAACCCGATGGTGCTGTCGCGCCTGAATCGTTGGACATTGGGTCAGTCAGTGCGGTTTTTTGACGATGATTTCGCCGGACGTATCGCCCAGAAACAGATGCAGACGGCCTCGGCAGTAACTTCAGTCACCACTGAAGTGATCAACGTGGTGGCGTTTGCACTAGCATCGTTGGCAGGTTCGCTGGCCTTGCTAGGCTCTATTGACTTGCGCATCACTGGTCTGTTTCTGGCGTGGCTCGTCGCTTATTTCGCGCTGATCCGATGGTTTTTGCCACGCATCCGCAAACGGTCTGGCACGCGGGCCGGTGCGCGGGCGATGGTGACTGGCCAGGTTGTGGACTCGATCACCAACATTAAGACGGTGAAGTTGTTTGCCCATGCCGATCATGAGGAGCGTACCGCTTTGGATGCGATGGTCGAGTTTCGGGAAAAGTCGCTTGATTTTGGCTACCTCTCTGCCAGCTTCCGCTTCTGCCTCATGTGTTTGGCAGGCATTCTGCCGGTTTTGCTGATCGGAGCGACTCTGTTCCTTTGGAAATCAGGAACGGCAACTGAAGGTGATATCGTGGCAGCTGGCGCTGTTTCAATCCGGATTGCACAAATGACCGGTTGGGTCAGTTTCACGCTGATGGCGATTTACTCCAATGTGGGTGAAATCGAAAACGGCATGAAAACCCTGGCAGTGCGCGACAGGGTGGTAGACGCGCCAGAGGCAATGCCGCTTGTGGTTAGCGAAGGCGGAATTGTCTTTGATCAGGTGGAGTTTGCCTATGGCCGCGATGTCGGCGGGGTGCAAGGGATCGATCTGACCATACACCCAGGTGAAAAGCTGGGTATAGTCGGTGCTTCTGGGGCGGGAAAGTCGACGCTCGTTTCGCTCCTGCTCAGGCTCTATGACGAAGAGAAAGGCCGCATTCTGATTGATGGTCAGGAGATTTCCCAAGTCACGCAGAACTCTTTGCGCAGCCAGATTGGCATGGTCACGCAGGAGACTGCCATGTTCAACCGCTCCGCGCGGGAAAACATCCTGTACGGCCGGCCGGACGCTTCAGAGGCCGATCTGATTGCCGCGGCCAGAAAAGCAGAGGCACATGAATTCATCACTGAATTGGAGGACGGACAGCGGCGCACAGGCTATGATGCTCACCTTGGCGAACGTGGTGTGAAGCTTTCTGGCGGGCAGCGGCAACGGATAGCCCTGGCACGTGCAATTCTGAAAGACGCACCGATCCTCGTGTTGGATGAGGCGACCTCTGCATTGGATTCTGAGGTCGAAGCATCGATCCAGACTGCATTGCACCGTGTGATGGAAGGCAAAACTGTTCTTGCCATTGCGCACCGTTTGTCGACGCTGAGCGAAATGGACCGGATTGTCGTGATGGAAAAAGGCAGGATCGCAGAAACTGGCAGCCATCAGGAATTGCTGGTGAAAGGCGGTCTTTATGCCTCCTTCTGGGCGCGTCAATCTGGTGGTTTCATCTGCACGGATGATGAACAAACAGCTGCAGCTGAGTAATCATTCCAGCGCATTTTGCTTTTGCTGGCAGGAATGGCGGGGTAATGAGCGCCCATGACTGACGCAGCCAGAACCACAGCAACAATCAGCCGGCTGGGCCATCAGGGCGATGGCGTAGCCGATGGTCCCTTGTTTGCTCCGCGCACCCTGCCGGGCGAGATTGTCAGCGGCATCGCCGAGGGCAGCCGCCTGACACAGGTCCGAATTGAAACGCCATCTGAACACCGGGTGCAGCCGTCCTGCCGCCACTACAAGGCTTGCGGCGGCTGTCAGCTGCAGCATGCCAGCGACGCCTTTGTGGCACAGTGGAAAACAGACGTTGTGCGCAATGCCTTGTCTGCGCAGGGGCTTGAGACCGAGTTCCGGCATATTCAGACGTCTCCTCCAAGGTCCCGCCGCCGGGCCACATTGGCTGTAAGGCGCACGAAAAAAGGGGCGATGGCCGGGTTCCATGGCCAGGCATCGGATGTGATTACTGAAATTCCGGACTGCCAGCTGCTGGAGCCAGACTTGCTGGCAGCCGTTCCAGTTGCAGAGGCGCTGGCCCTAGCCGGTGCCAGCCGGAAGTCGCCGCTGGCGGTGACTATCACTTTGTCTGAAGCAGGCCTCGATATGCTGGTGCGTAACGGTAAACCGCTGGACGGCCCATTGCGGATCGAACTTGCACAATTGGCTGAAAGACACCGGATCGCTCGGCTAACTTGGGAAGACGAGCCGGTGGCGATGGAGCAGCCGCCAGTGCAGCCCTTTGGCGCGGCACATGTTTGTCCGCCCCCTGGCGCATTCTTGCAGGCTACCCGCGAAGGCGAGGCTGCATTGCTGACAGCGGTGCTGGATATTACCAGAGGCGCCAAGCGGATCGTGGATCTTTTTGCCGGCTGCGGCACCTTCTCGCTGCCTCTGGCGTCGGTGGCCGAAGTGCATGCGGTTGAAGGCGAGCGGGAGATGGTGAAGGCCTTGGACGCCGGCTGGCGCAAGGCAAAGGGGCTGAAGAAGGTCACTACCGAGGCCCGTGACTTGTTTCGCAACCCTTTGCTGCCGGAGGACCTCAATCCCTTTGGTGCCGAGTTTGAAGCCGCCGTTATCGATCCGCCCAGGGCCGGAGCAGAGGCGCAGGTGGCACAGTTGGTCAAGGCTCGGACGCCGGTGATCGCCTATGTGTCTTGCAACCCAGTCAGCTTTGCCCGTGATGCAAAGTTGCTGGTTGAGGCAGGCTATGAGCTGGCCTGGGTTCAGGTTGTTGACCAGTTCCGCTGGTCAGCACATACCGAGCTGGCCGCAAAATTTGCCCTGAAAGACTAAAATGACGGATATTCAAGTGATGACACCAACCCGACGCCTGGAAGCCATTCTGGATAGCAGCCGTTTTGGCCGTTTCATCACGGCCGTGATTCTGATCAATGCCGTAACTCTTGGGTTGGAGACCGCGCCATCAGTTATGGAACAAGTTGGCGGGCTGATCCACTTGATCGACAAGGTCTGCCTTTCAATCTTTGTTATCGAGATTCTGGCCAAGCTGCTGGTACGCCGGCTGCGGTTTTTCCTGAGCGGCTGGAATGTATTTGACTTCATAATCGTGGGCATTGCTCTTGCACCTGGCACCCAGGGGCTGTCGGTCCTGCGGGCACTGCGAATCCTGCGGGTTCTACGAGTGATCTCTGTTGCTCCGCGGCTGCGCCGGGTGGTTGAGGGGTTCATCACCGCACTGCCCGGGATGGGCTCCGTGTTTTTGCTGATGGCGATCATCTTCTACATCGGCTCTGTCATTTCGACCAAACTGTTCGGTCAGGATTTTCCGGAATGGTTCGGTAACCTCGGCCTGAGTGCCTATTCGTTGTTCCAGATCATGACACTGGAAAGCTGGTCGATGGGAATCGTGCGCCCGGTTATGGAAGTGCATCCGCATGCTTGGGCGTTTTTCGTGCCGTTCATCATGGTCACGACGTTTGCAGTGGTGAACCTTCTGGTCGGCCTGATTGTGAACTCGATGCAGGATGCTCACGGCGAAGAGGAAGGTGAGCGAACCGATGCGTACCGGGATGAGGTGCTGAGCCGGCTGGAGGCAATTGAGCAAAAGCTATCCAATCAGCCGGTTCAGGACAGGAAATTGTGAATTTCCTTAACAGAGCTTTCGCGCTAAAGCCTGAATAGAGGCACAATAAAAATACAGGCTGGGACTATGAACAGAAGGGCATTTGGCATGAGTGCGGCCGCGAGTCTGGCGTTGGCTGGCTGCAGCAGTACCACAGGCGGCACGGTGAGCAGGTTCAAGGCTTATGATGGCCCGCAGGTCACTTCGATTGTGATCAACAAAGGCGCGCGCAAGCTGTACCTGATGCACAACGATGAAATCCTTCGGGAATACAAAGTTGATCTGGGGTTTGCACCGCTCGGGCCAAAGCGGTTTGAAGGTGATGGCAAAACACCGGAAGGCACTTATGTGATCAACCGGCGTAATCCCAACAGCAGTTACCATCTGTCGGTAGGAATCTCTTATCCCAACAATCAGGACCGTGCCCTTGCACGGGCCAACGGCAAGCGGCCAGGCGGAGAGATCTTCATCCATGGTCAGCCAAACAATCCCAAGGAACGCAAGCGTGCGTCCCGGGTTGATGACTGGACAGCTGGCTGCATTGCTGTGACCAACGAGGAAATCGAAGAGATCTATGCGATGGTGCAGGACGGCACAACTATTGCACTGCGGCCCTGATTTAGGGATTCATCTGAACAATAAGGTCCGGCGTGTCAGCGCAGGACCTTTTTTCAGAACCGTTTCAAAACGAAGCGCAGCGGTTTAGCTGCCCATCACCAGCGTCCACCAGATCTTACCGTTTGGCTCTTGGAACCAGGAAAATCCCATGTTTCTAGCCTTGGGATCCAGGATCACAGCTCGGGTGGCCGGTTTTTCCAGCCAAGCAGTCAGGGTTTGCTGTTCATTCTCGTAGGTTTCAGAGATGTTTTCACCCAGCAGCGTGCCTGCATAGCCCGCACGGGCAACCCGGTCCAGCGGCGATGATCCGTCAGACCCGAAGTGCCAGGGCCGGTTTTGTACGGACATGTCGCGGGAGTGAGTCGCTGCAGCAGCAGTCAGTTCGGCGTTCAACTGAACAGACTGCGCACCAGCAGCCTGGCGCAACGCATTGACAGAGTCGAGCATTCGCAACTGCACTTTGTCTGCATTTCTGATGCGGTAGGATCCGCCGGATTCTGATGACGGTGTACAGGCCGCCGCCAGCGTTAGAATTGCAGCAGCCACCAGCAGAAAAACGCGATTCATAATGCTCTCTCGCTCTATCAGTCGCAGATGCATTTATCCTTCATGTGGCAGCTGTGCAAACGGACCGGCAGAATTATGCAGGCTTGACCGCCGGATTGATTTGCGACTGCGGCTTTCCGGCCATAAAATGGAGCACCTAGGATCCTGATCGCGCAAATTGGAAGATGTGATGTCCCAAAAACCATTTGAAAGCTTCAGCAGGAGGCAGTTCCTTGCCGGGAGCGCTGCTATGATATCCTCTACGGCGCTGGCGCAAGAGGAATCTGATAGTGCCGCGCAGGCTTATGACCCCTTACGCCCGCCGCCTGAGCCTGAACCGCCGGTACAGCGCAATATTTCTGCTTTCCGGGCCAAATCCTGGCGTCCCTATTTCGACAATCTGCGCAACGGGGCGATTCTGGTCGATATCGACAGCCGGGCGCTGCACTATTGGTCCGCGGATGAAAACACCTACAAGCTGTTTCCGTCATCTGTGCCGCTGTCAGACGATCTCACACGCCGCGGCCGTACCGAGGTAGTGCGCAAGGTGGAGGGGCCAAGCTGGGCACCAACACCCAATATGCGAAAACGTAACCCGGAATGGCCTGCCTACATTCCGCCGGGCCCGGATAATCCGCTGGGTACCCATGCACTTTACCTGAGCTGGAAGTACTACCGGATCCACGGAACCCACGATACGCGCAAGATCGGGCGAAAGTCGTCGAACGGATGCATCGGGCTTTATAATGAGCATATCGGTGAGTTGTTCAGCTTGGCAAAAGTCGGCACTCAGGTGTTGCTAATTTGACGACACGCAGCTGGGCGCTAAGCTGTTAACTATAACAAGCAATTGCAATCCCGCGTTTTTGCTGGTTAGAAAAAAATACGAGGTAAGTCTTGGGTGCGTGGTTCAGATGTTTGATCCGCGCAAATTCTGGAGGTTAACATGAAAAAACTCGTTATCGCTGCTGCGCTGACCGCTGCTGCTTCCACTGCCACCGCTGGCAACCTGTCCGAGCCGGTTGTTGAACCGCCGGTCATCGTGGAAGAAGCTCAGGGTTCTTCCAGCGGCATCCTGCTGCCGCTGCTGCTGCTGGTTCTGGTCGGCGCAGCTGTTGCATCGAACTAATTTCGATTCACGGTTACAGAGAAGGCGGTGGTTTCCCACCGCCTTTTTTGTTGTCCGAAGCGATCTCTGAAGCTCCTGTCAGACCGCTTCCACTTCTTGCAGAATGCTGTCCAACGTTTTGACGATCATGCTAGTGTCGTCTGAATCGATGGTCAGTGGCGGCCGGATTTTCAGGATGTTGTCCTTGGGGCCTTCACTGCCGATCAGGATCCGTCGGTCCCGCATACGGTTTTTGACATAAGAGCAGATTTCTGTGGCTTGGGAGCCATCCGGGTTGATCAGCTCCATCCCTAGAAACAGTCCCATGCCGCGGACATCGCCAACGCAAGCGTATTTTCGTTCCAGAGATTTCAGGCCTTCAATCAGCTGCTTTCCCTGGATACGGGCATTTTCCTGCAGACCCTCCTCATCCACGATATCCAGAACCTCCTTTCCCATCCGGCAAGACAGTGTTGAGCCGCCAAAGGTTGAAAAGAACTCGATCCCGTTGTCGAAGCTTTCGGCAATAGCCCTGGTCGTTACAAGCACACCTAATGGATGGCCGTTACCGATTGGCTTGCCCAGCACTACAATGTCGGGCAGAGCTCCCTGGTGTTCGAACCCGAAATAATAGTCGCCAAGCCGTCCGAGGCCAGTTTGCACTTCATCTGCGATGCAGATACCGCCTGCATTGCGGATTTTTTCATAAACCGCAGGAAGATATCCCGTGGGAGGTATAATTTGGCCTCCAACGGAAGGGAAGGTTTCCGCGATGAAACCGGCCACGCCGTGGCGCTTTTCCTGAAGGCGGTCGATCGCTGCATCTACTAGACCGGCGTATTTTTGTGCCCGGTCCGGGTCATCCCTCCGGAAAGAGCCACGATAGTCATCGGCAACTTCAACAAGTTCTACCCAATCTGTCTGCCCGATCCCGCCGGGCTTGTTGAATTTGTAGGCTGAAATGCTGACTGCGCCGGTGGTGTTGCCGTGATACCCGTGATCTGGTGTCACCATGCCTTTGGAGCCCGTGTGGGCGCGGGCGAGACGCAAGGCTAGTTCGTTAGCCTCTGTCCCTGAGTTGACGAAAAAGCAGACCTCCAAATGATCGGGCAACTTGGATAGCAGCTTCTCTGCAAAGGCAGTTTGTACCGGGTGCAGGTACCGGGTGTTGGAATTCATTCGCCTTAATTGGTCGGCGGCAACGGCCTGGATGCGCGGGTGGGCGTGCCCCACATGCGGCACGTTGTTGTAGGCATCCAGATATGGCCGGCCCCATTCGTCAAACAGGTGGTGCTTCCAGCCGCGTACCAGCATCACGGGGTCGGTGTAGGTCAAGCTTAGATTGCCACCGAAATGTGCGCGGCGTCCCGCAAGAATGCCATCCTTGCTGGTGGGCTTATAAAGAACCTTCTCGTCAGGCAGATTGAGCAACGGCGCCGGATTGGGGCAGAGTGCGCTCCACAGATACATCTCGTCTGGATCGCCGACTCCGGGCCAGCCGGCTTCGATGCCTTCTGTGGTCATCGCCAGCTGAAAATGAACATGGGGTGCCCAGCCGCCGTTTTGGTTAGGATTGCCAAGGCGGCAGAATTCTTCGCCCTTTTCGACTGTATCACCAGGTTTCAATCGGTCCAGGAACTCGGGATCCAGATGACCATACAGAGTGTAGAAGGAATCGCCTTCGGGTGTTTCATGGCGCAGAATGATCACACCGCCGTAGTCCAGGTGGCCATCGCGGTATTCGGCAGCAAACACTTCTCCGCGCAGCGGTGCAAACATAGCAGTTCCGGCCGGGGCAAAAGCGTCTACCGCCAGATGAACCGTGCGGCGATTGCTGGCCTTCCACGGCCCCTTGCGGAATGCAGCGTCTGTGTAAATCAGCCTGGGTTCATGGTAGTAGCCCAGCCAGATGCGGCCATTATCCTCGAATTCTTCACCAACCTTGGCAGCTTCTTTTAAGGGCATGTGGAACGGGTTTTGCGGCCAAGTTGATTGTTCTACGGAAAGCGACCCCATAGGGGCGTCCGCGAGGCTTTTTCCCATGAGAAGCGCGAAGTTTCCGCGCTCCTGATCAAGCCATGCCAGGACACGGTCGGCACCCTCAATAACGGGCAAACCGCATGCCGCGCGGAGCCGTGCTTTCAGCAGCCCGCTATGCAGTGAATTGCTTTCCAGAAACCGCCAGGCCGGTGCCTGAGAAATTGTCACATAGGGGTCATCCGGATTTTCCGCGGCCATCAGGGTGGAATTCACCACGCTTACTGCCAACCGCATCCTCAGCAGCGGCCAAACCATGTCCGCTTCGGCAGCGGTCAGCGGGTAGGCCTCGTGATACCCCGCAACCAGCGACGCAAGGGCCTCCTCCGGTGCAGGGTGATCCAAAACAATGTATGCCGCGGCAATCGCCAGATCGCAGACGCGGGGGCCTGTGCACATGTCGCCCAGATCGATCAGTCCGGATACCCGCCGAGGTTCATTCAAGTCGCCGGCCACCATGATGTTGTAATCATTGGCGTCATTGTGGATGGCCTGTTTGGGAAGCTTCGCCAGTTCAGGCTTTAACTTTGCGAACTCTGCAGAAATTTCTTGCAGGATGGCGAGGCGTGCGGGGGAGTTGATGCAGGAAAGCTGTTCCGTGATCCATCCTGCCTGCATCAGGTCCCATTTGAAATCTCGTTCAAGACCTTCGTGACGGAAGTCTGCCAGCGCCTTGGCCGAGCCGCCCAAAACTCTGCCGACCTCTTGGATCAGCGCATCGCTTTTCGGCTCTGTCCTGGCATAACAACGGCCCGGCAATTGGTTCAGCAACCAAACCAGCCGGTACTGGCCGTCTTCATCCGGTAGTGACAGAAGTGACCGTCCGGATGAAGACGCAATGACCCGCGGGCAGGGTAGATCAGGCTGGCGCTCCGCGATATGCTCGAACGCCTTTACCTGCATGTCGACCAGCCACTCCTCGCAGCCAGGGCGCATTGCCTTTAGGATGTATCCTTGGCCGTTCTGGCCGTTTGCCAGGAAGTTCTGGTCGTATTCGCCGTCCAGCCGGGTCAGTTCCGCTTCAATGCCCCAATGCTCCCGGAGGGCTTTGGCCCAATGCGCAAGCGTCATCCAATATCTCCCTGTTTTCCGGACGGTCCGGAAACTGAATATTGGATACTTTTTGGACTGAGGCCGCCGGTTAGTCCAGCCAGCCTTTCAGGTTTTCCTCGATAACACCGGCCAGAGCCGCAACGTGATCGTCATCGTCATTGAGGCACGGAATATAGAGGAAGTCTTCGCCGCCGGCGTGTTCAAAGCTCTCGCGAATCTCTTCGTTGATCTCTTCGAGTGTCTCGATGCAGTCAGCGGAGAAAGCCGGCGCAATCACCGCAATGTTTTTCTTGCCTTCCTTGGCAAGCGTGGCGACGTGATCCACCGTGTAGGGTTTCAGCCACTCCTCGGGTCCGAAAACCGACTGGAAAGTGGTGGTGATCCGGGTGTCGTCCCACCCCAGCCGCTCTTTCAGCAGCCGAGTCGTTTTCTGGCACTGGCAGTGATACGGGTCCCCCTGCATCAGATACCGTTGTGGCATCCCGTGATAAGAGACCACCAGAATATCTGGGCGTTTTTGCGCCTTGGCATAGGCTTCCTCAACTGACCTTGCCAAAGCGTCGATATAGGCAGGCTGATCAAAATATGGCGCAATAGTACGGGCTGCTGGCTGCCAGGATTCTTCCATCAATGCACGAAAGAACTGGTCGTTGGCGGTGCCTGATGTCGCGCCTGCGTACTGCGGATAAAGCGGGACAAACAGGATCTTCTGGCAGCCAGCCTCAACCATTTTCCGCACCTTGGATTTGGTGGATGGATTGCCGTAGCGCATGCAGAAATCGACCATAACCTGATCGCCGTACCGCGCTTTCATCACCTCTTCGATCTTGTTGGTCTGGTCCTTGGTGATGGTCATCAGCGGGCTTTCACCCTTGTCGTGGTTCCAGATCGACTTGTAGGCCGCGCCGGAGGAAAACGGGCGCTTGGTCAGGATGATCAGCTGCAGCAGCGGCTGCCATTTCCACCACGGGTAGTCGATCACCCGCTTGTCGGACAGGAACTCACTCAGATACCGGCGCATCGGCCAGTAGGAATAGTCATCCGGGGTGCCAAGGTTGGCCAGTAGGATACCGACCTTTTCCGCCGGGATCTTGGGATGATGGGCCGGGGCGTGGGCAGGGCATTGGGCGGTCCGGGCGGCGTCCAGCATGGGCAGGTCCTGTGCGGCTAAGATTTGTTGTTGGCGGATAATTACTGTGTTTACGCGCAGAAGGCCAATTGGATCACATTGGCGCAGCCATAGCGGAAACTTATCAGGAGTCGAGCTTGGTTTCCGGCACCTTCAGCGCATCGGCCAGGCGCATCTGGGCAGAGCCGGGGCGCAGGGGTTTCTGCTGGCTGTCTGATGGTGACCAGCCGGTGAGGCAGACCAGCTCGAACGTTGCAGGCAACCGGCCCTCGGCGTTGGCGAAATGCTCCCGGTAGATATGATCGGCCAGCTGGAAGAGGCCGCGCGGCGCCGGGCGCCTCAGGCGCTGGGCAAGAGCGTTGGTTTCACCCATGCCGCGCAGGTCATGGATCAGGTGGGTCAGGTCGCGGTATTCGGCAGTAAGAGGTACAAGGTCAGCAACCGGCAGGGCAAAGCCTGCACGTTGCAACAGACCACCCAGATCACGGATTTCCCCCATCGGCGCTATGCGCGGTGAAAGACCGCCCAGCACAGCGGTCTCGGCTTCGGCCATGGCTGCGCGCAGTTCGTGCAGGGTCTGACCGCCCAGCAGAATCACCAGCAGAAGCCCGTCCTCTTTCAAAGCGCGGCGGCATTGTATCAGTTGCCCGACCGGATCGTTCGCCCAGTGCAGGCACATGGCGTGGATCACCACATCGTGCGCGCCGGCTTCCAAATCCAGCATGTCCTCATCCGCGACGATTTTCGCCTCAGGTTCAAACCCCTCCCAGACCTCGGGAAATGGGCAGACAACAGCGGGGGCTGTAAAGGTTCTGTTAACCAAGCTTATACGATCCTCAGCCTCGTCCCGTGCCATTTGGTGCAGGAATAGGGTATCCGGCCGCCGACGCGCTCGGCGGACTTCGAGGACGCGGCGGTCGAAGAGCTGCATGGGTGCTTGTGTCATGGGGGCTATTTAGATGCTGACAGCCCGGATTCAAACTGCTGTTTCACTGATTTATCCATCCCAGTGCTTAGGCTGCGGCGGGTTGGTTGGCAGTGACTTCGGGCTGTGTGCGGCTTGCTGGGCAGGCATGCACTTTATTAGTGGGACAGTTTGCGAAGGCTGCGGTGCTCCGCTGCCAGGTGAAGCGGACGGGTTCCGCTTGGAATGCGATAGTTGTCTGCGCAATTCCAGGCCCTGGATAAAGGGGCGGTCCGCCTTGCTCTATGAAGGTCAGGGACGCAAACTGGTTCTGGCCTTGAAGCATGGCGATCGAACTGAAATTGCCGGTCCGGCAGCAAACTGGCTGCACCGGGTGGTAGAACCCTTGCTGGAGGGCAACCCGCTGATTTGCCCGGTGCCGCTGCATTGGACCAGGCTGCTGAAGCGAAAGTACAATCAATCCGCATTGTTGGCCGCTGCCCTGGCGAAACGCGGCGGGTGGGAGTATTGCCCGGATCTGCTGAGACGGGAGCGACGGACTCCTTCGCTGGAGGGGAAAACCCGGGAACAGCGTTACCGGCTATTGGGTTCATCCATTGGTGTTCGGCGAAACAGAAAGAACAGGATCAAAGGACGGGCTGTGCTGATCGTTGACGATGTAATGACCTCAGGCGCTACCCTCTGTGCCTGCACCGATGCCTGCTTGCAGGCGGGTGCGGACGAAGTGCGCGTGGCAGTACTGGCCCGGGTCACGCAAGCGTGAGGCTTGCTTGGTGCCACTGGCAATTGTTGCAATGAATGCCCAATTCCTCCACAACCTTCGAAACCTGAACATGGGGTCCTGAATGAAACCGGTTGAAATTTACACCTCGCCGCTGTGCGGCTTCTGTCATGCAGCCAAGCGGCTGCTGAACCAGAAAGGTGTCAGCTTTTCGGAAATCAATGTGCTGGCACAGCCGGAGCGCAAGGCTGAAATGATTCAGCGCGCCAATGGCGGCCGCACCGTGCCGCAGATTTTCATCGGCGAAACCCACGTCGGCGGTTGCGACGACCTCTATGCTCTTGAGCAAGCGGGCAAGCTCGACCCGCTGCTGGCGGCCTAAGACCCGGAGACCGGACATGCGCGCAGCTCTGCTTCAATTGACGTCCACTGATGTTCCGTCTGAAAATCTGGAGACAGTGAAGACGATGATGGCTGAGGCTGTGCGCGGTGGAGCAGGTTTTGTTCTGACGCCGGAAGTCACCAATTGCCTGTCAGGCAGCCGGACACATCAGAACAGTGTGCTGTGCCACGAGGAAGGCGACCCGACTCTGGCGGCCCTGCAGGAAGAGGCTGCCAGGCACGGCGTCTGGCTTCTGCTTGGATCATTGGGGATCAAGACCCATGACGACGACGGCCGTTTTGCCAACCGCCAGTTCCTGATCTCGCCAGACGGTGAAATCAAGGCGCGCTATGACAAGATCCACATGTTCGATGTGGAAGTCACGCCAGAGGAGACCTACCGCGAGTCTGACGGATACCGCCCCGGCACCAAGGCAGTGGTGGCTGAAACGCCTTTTGCCAAGATTGGCATGACCATTTGTTATGACGTGCGCTTCCCGAAATTGCACCAGGCTCTCGCCATGGGGGGCGCTCAGATCATTACCGTGCCTGCCGCCTTTTCCTATGTGACTGGTGCCGCGCATTGGCACTCTCTGCTGCGTGCCCGCGCCATTGAAACCGGCTGTTTCGTGCTGGCGCCTGCGCAAACCGGCAAGCACCCCGCATCCCGTGGTCCCTGCCGCCAGACCTATGGCCACTCCTTAGCTGTTTCTCCGTGGGGCGAGGTTCTGGCGGATGCAGGACAGGAACCTGGTCTGACTTACGTTGATCTCGACATGGAAAAAGTGGCAGAAGCACGCAAGCGCGTGCCTTCCCTGACCCATGACCGGGAGTTTGACGGACCCTGATGGACGAGACGCATTCTCTGGCAGTATCGCTGTTCAGCGAAATTCTGATGGCTGACCAGCTTGCCCGGTCACGCCTCAGCAAGGTGCTGCCCAAGGGTATGGAGTTGTCGCACTTTTCAGTGCTTAACCACCTTGCACGCGCAGGTCTTGAACGCTCTCCGGCGCAGTTGGCCAAGGCCTTTCATGTGACGCGTGGAGCCATGACTAACACGCTGAACAAGCTGGAAGTGGCAGGCTATATACATGTGCGCCCCGACTGGGATGACGCCCGGCGCAAGATGGTGGCAATCAGCCCGGCAGGTAAAAACGCCCGTGACGCTGCCCTTGCAGGAATAATTCCCGTGATTTCTGAAGTTGTGGGTGAATTGGGTAGCGACCGGGTCCGGGCCACGTTGCCAATCTTGCGAGAACTTCGCGGCAAGCTTGAAGAGAGCGGATGAAAATCAGAATCAATCTAAGATTTTGATATATTGGATTAAAAAAGACGCCTGCAAGCAGGCGCCTTTTTCCCCATCAGTCCCCATCAGTCCGTGAGTGGCGGTTCCGGTTACCTTTGGGTGGACCCACCAACGTTAAAGCGGCAAGCAATCACTCGGTTAAGAAGCTTACTGCCCCAGCACCGAGACGAAAATATTCAGTTTCCGCTATTTGACGATAGCAAGCGGCCGTCAGAGTCCAAAGTGTTCATTAGGATTACCTCCTATCCATTTGGATAGACGCCGCCTGAAATGGCTGACGAGGGAAGGCGTCATTCAGGCTTTACACTTGCGGTCACATAGTTGACGGACAGATCCCGTTCAGAGATCGACCAGTTCCAAGTGATCGGATTGAACACGAAACCTTTGCGGTCGACAGGTTTCAGCCCAGCCTGTCGCAGCAACTCGAACAGTTCGTCAGGCGTGATGAATTTCGACCATTCATGGGTGCCGCGCGGCAGCCAGCGCATAATCAATTCTGCACCGACAATTGCCATGGCAAAGCTTTTGGGATTGCGGTTGATGGTCGAGCAAACCTCCATTCCCCCAGGTTTCAACAGCTGCTGGGTGGCCGTCAGGTAGCTAAGCGGGTCGGCGACATGTTCCACGACTTCCATGTTTAGCACGACGTCAAACTGCTCGCCCGCTTCTGCCAGAGCTTCTGCGGTCGTATGGCGATAGTCGATTTCCAATCCGGATTGTTCGGCATGAATGCGGGCTACAGGCAGGTTGCCTTCAGCCGCGTCGGCGCCAACCACTGTTGCTCCCAACCGTGCCATCGGCTCGCTCAGCAGCCCGCCGCCACAGCCAATGTCCAACAGCCGCAGCCCTTCGAACGGATTTTGTGACCTGAGGTCTCGGCCGAACTCACCAGCAATTTGGCTCGTGATATAGTCGAGGCGGCACGGGTTCAGCATATGCAGAGGCTTGAACTTGCCGTTCGGGTCCCACCATTCCGCAGCCATCGCTTCGAATTTGGCGATTTCCGCAGGGTCGACCGTGGATTGAGGCGCTTGCATTCCTGTCTCCGTGTGCTCTTTTGTAATCTGACGTTTCACTAAGGTCAGTAATGGATAGATACCCGGACCAAAAGCGCGCTGTGCATTATCTTTACCCGCCGGTTGAACCTTTTGACCAGCGCATGATCGATGCAGGGCAGGGCCATCGCATTTATGCGGAGCAAAGCGGTAATCCGAATGGAATTCCGGTTATTGTCTGCCATGGCGGCCCCGGCGGGGGCAGCAGTCCGGCGATGCGGCGCTATTTTGATCCGCATGTCTACCGAATCGTCCTGTTCGACCAGCGTGGATGCGGCCGGTCCCGCCCGTATGCCTCATGTGAGAATAACACCACCTGGCACCTTGTCGCTGATATGGAGTTGATTCGAACACAGCTCGGCATCCAGTCTTGGATTTTGTTTGGCGGCAGCTGGGGAGCAACTCTTGCGCTGATCTATGCCCAGACCCACCCCGACCGGGTGCAGCAGATGATCCTGCGCGGCGTCTTCCTGATGACCAAGGCTGAGCTCGACTGGTTCTATGGCGGCGGTGCAGGGAAGTTTTGGCCGGAGACTTGGGCAAAATTCGTCTCCTTGATTCCAGATGCAGAGCGGAGCGATATGATTGCCGCGTATAAAAAGCGTCTGTTTTCAGGAAGCTTGGAGGAAGAGGTGCGATACGGCCGGGCCTGGTCAGCTTGGGAAAACGCACTGGCTTCTGTTCATTCCAACGGTCAAAGCGTTGAAAGCCCAGGGGATTATGCACGCGCCTTTGCGCGACTGGAGAACCATTACTTCAGCAATGGCGGGTTTCTTGACTACGATGGTCAGATCCTTGCCAATATGGGCCGGATTTCCCATGTGCCCGGTGTTATCGTACAGGGCCGCTATGACATGATCTGCCCGCCGTCGTCGGCATGGCGTCTGAATGAGCTGTGGCCAAATGCGGAGTTGAAGATGGTTCGCAATGCCGGCCATGCTTTGTCGGAACCGGGAATCAGTGCTGAGCTGGTTCGGGCAATGGACCGGATTGCAGGAGAGCTTGTGCCATGACGCGCATCGACCGCCGCGCGCTGTTCACCTCAGGTGCAGCTGCTGCCTTGCTGGCGGCGGCTGGCGGGTCGGTCAATGCATCGCCGAAGCCTGGTGGCGTTTTACGCCTCGCGGTGCCGCGTGAGGGAAGGATGCTGGAGCAGGCTGCCCGTGGTGCAATCTATGACAACCTAACCGAAGTCGCACCTGATGGATTGCTTCGTGGTGAACTTGCTACCAGTTGGCAGTCCGCAACGGATGCGCGAACCTGGACATTTAATTTGCGCGAAGGCGTCACTTTTCACGATGGCACACCGTTGACGGCGGAGGATGCCGCGGCATCCTTGGGCGCGCTGGGCGTCACGGGGTCAGATGTGCAGGCTGTTACCGCGTTGGATAGCCATCAGGTGCTGCTGGAACTGGTGAATCCTAACCCGCATCTGCCTTATCTCTTGGCTGGGGCAGATCATCTGATTGCCCCTCGCGGCGAGCTGCCGGTCCCTCTGGAAGGGGCGGTTGGAACCGGATGCTATCGCGTGGAGCGTGCTCAGGAGAACCGCCATTTCCGCGCTTCTAAAGTGGCTGGGCATTACAAGGCCGGTGCAGCGGGCTGGGCAGACACCGTGGAAATTATCGTGATCCCGGATGCCTCAGTCCGGGCCGAAGCACTGCGCGACGGCTATGTCGATGTTGCCGCGCTGCCGGAACCGCGCGGCCTGCTCAAGCGCGGTGAATTCCTTTATCACCCGTCCTCGAAAGATATTGCACTTGCCGCCCGCCACGATGTCGGCATCCCGCGCAAGGTGGGCCAGCGTGCACCGCTTGACGATGGCCGCATCGCGGAACGGTGGTGGCGGGTTTGAAGTCGGCTTGGGCTTCGTGAAAAACACAAGCCTTGCAGTTTTCCCTAATCCCCCCTATATGCCTTTGACAACAGCGGCGCGTTGAACCTCTGGCTCAAGGCTCCACCGGGAATTTCGACGGGCCGCGCGCCCGTTTTTTTGTGTTTGCAGACCCCCCGTCTGCGCGCCCCAAGTGGAGGTCTGATGACCAACGACCTGATTGCCAAAGCTGCCATTGACCGGCGCCTGGCCGAGATCGTCACCCCGGTGATCGAAGATCTGGGATATGAGCTGGTGCGAATCCGGCTTATGTCTGGTAAGGCGACCACGCTGCAGATCATGGCTGACAAGCCTGAAGGCGGCATTGAAGTGGATGACTGTGCTGCGATCTCGAACGCGGTCAGTGCGACTTTGGATGTAGAGGATCCGATTCTGGACGCTTACGCGCTGGAAGTGTCGAGCCCCGGCATCGACCGGCCGCTGACCCGGCTGAAGGACTTTGACATGTTTGAAGGCTACGAGGCCAAGCTGGAAACCGAAGAGCTGGTCGGCGGCCGCCGCCGCTTCAAGGGAGAGCTGGCAGGCACTGAAGAAGATGAGGTTCTGATTAATATCGACGATCAGGGCGAGACCGTGACCATCGGATTGAAATTTGACTGGCTCAGCGATGCCAAGCTGGTCCTGACCGATGATCTGATCAAGGAAATGCTGCGCCAGCGCAAAGAGGCCGGCACGCTGAACGAAGACGCATTCGACGAAATAGAGACCGAAGAGTCTGACGAGGAGAACAAGTAATGGCTATCACCTCTGCAAACCAGCTGGAGCTGTTGCAAACCGCCGAGGCCGTGGCGCGCGAAAAGATGATCGACCCTGGCCTGGTGATCGAGGCGATGGAAGAAAGCCTCGCCCGCGCTGCCAAGAGCCGTTACGGCGCCGAGATGGACATCCGCGTGTCGATCGACCGCAAGACCGGCCGCGCCACCTTTACCCGCGTGCGCACCGTTGTGGCCGATGAGGAGCTGGAAAACTACCAGGCTGAAATGACCGTCGAGCAGGCGCGCCAGTATATGGCGGACCCCGAGGTCGGCCAGACCTACGTCGAGGAAGTGCCGCCGGTGGAAATGGGCCGGATTGCCGCCCAGTCTGCCAAGCAGGTGATTCTTCAGAAGGTCCGCGAAGCTGAGCGTGACCGCCAGTATGAAGAGTTCAAGGACCGCGCCGGTACCATCATCAACGGCCTGGTCAAGCGCGAGGAGTACGGCAACGTTATCGTCGATGTCGGCGCCGGCGAAGCGATTTTGCGCCGCAACGAGAAGATCGGCCGCGAAAGCTACCGCCCGAACGACCGCGTGCGCTGCTACATCAAGGATGTGCGCCGCGAGCCGCGCGGGCCGCAGATCTTCCTGTCGCGCACTGCGCCGGAGTTCATGGCCGAGCTGTTCAAGATGGAAGTGCCGGAAATCTATGACGGCATCATCGAGATCAAGGCGGTTGCCCGAGACCCGGGCTCGCGCGCCAAAATCGCCGTTATCTCCTACGACGGCTCGATTGACCCCGTGGGTGCTTGTGTGGGTATGCGCGGCTCCCGCGTGCAGGCAGTGGTGAACGAGCTGCAAGGCGAGAAGATTGACATCATTCCGTGGAATGAAGATCAGCCGACCTTCCTGGTGAACGCGCTGCAGCCGGCGGAAGTTTCCAAGGTGGTTCTGGATGAAGAAGCCGGCAAGATCGAAGTTGTGGTGCCGGAAGAACAGCTGAGCCTGGCCATCGGCCGCCGAGGTCAGAACGTGCGCCTGGCGTCGCAGCTGACCAACCTCGACATCGACATCATGACCGAGGAAGAGGAATCGGCCCGCCGCCAGAAGGAATTCGAGGCACGCACCAAGCTGTTCATGGAAACCCTGGACCTGGACGAATTCTTTGCCCAGCTTCTGGTGTCCGAAGGCTTCACCAACCTGGAAGAGGTTGCCTATGTTGAGCTGGACGAACTGCTGGTCATCGACGGTGTTGACGAAGGTACGGCTGAGGAACTGCAGGCCCGTGCGCGCGACTTCCTTGAAGCCCAGGCCAAGGCGGCTCTGGACGCGGCGCGCGCATTGGGTGCCGAGGACAGCCTGATCCAGTTTGAAGGCCTGACTCCGCAGATGGTGGAAGCACTGGCGAAAGATGACGTGAAGTCTCTGGAAGACTTTGCAACCTGTGCGGATTGGGAACTGGCCGGCGGCTGGACCACCGATGGCGGCGAGCGGGTCAAGGATGACGGTATCCTCGAACCCTTCGGCGTGTCGCTGGAAGAAGCGCAGGATCTGGTGATGACCGCCCGCATCATGCTGGGCTGGGTTGATCCCGAAGAACTGGAAGCGGAAGCCGCTGAAGGCGAAGACGATGGCGAAGAGGAAGGCGAGGCCTGATTTCAGGTTTTGCACGGGAGACCTGCATGACACGCGGCGGCGCAACAAAAGACCGGACCGGCGAAAGCGAGCGCAAATGCATCGCAACCGGCGAGTCCCAGCCCAAACAGGGCCTCATCCGTTTTGTGATGGGCCCTGACGGGCAGGTCGTGCCCGATGTGATGGGTAAGTTGCCCGGCCGCGGTGTCTATGTGGCTTCGAGCCGCGAAGCTTTGGCCACGGCAGTCAAGAAGAAGCTGTTTGCCCGTGGTTTCAAGGCGCAGGTTCAGGTGCCGGGCGAACTGGTACACGAAGTCGAGCGCCAGGTTGTCCGCCGTCTGATCGAACTGATCAGCCTGGCGCGCAAGTCGGGCGATGCGGTGTCCGGGTTTGAGCGGGTCAAGGATTGGCTGGCCAAGGAAGAGGCGCAGGTGCTGATCCAGGCCTCTGACGGGTCGGGACGCGGGAAGTCGAAGCTGAGCACGCCCTACAAGGGCAAATTCATCGGCTGCCTCACGGCGGACGAGCTGGGAATGGCATTTGGGCGCCAAACTGCGATCCATGCAGCCCTCGCCTCTGGCGGACTCAGCAAACGTGTTGTAGATGAGGCGCAACGACTGCAAGGTTTGCGCGAAATGGTGGGCGGCAACGGCCGCACGGAAGGATAAGTAGCTTTATGAGCGATAGTGACGGCAAAAAGACACTGGGTCTGCGTGGGGGTTCCCGTCCGGGGAACGTGAAACAGAGTTTCAGCCACGGACGGACCAAGAATGTCGTGGTGGAAACCAAGCGCAAGCGCGTGGTGGTTCCCAAGCCGGGTGCGGCCAAGGGGGGCAGCGGCGCTGCGCCTTCCACATCCGGATCGCGCCGGCCTGCCGGCATCAGCGACGCGGAAATGGAGCGCCGCCTGAAGGCACTGCAGGCCGCCAAGGCCCGTGAGGCTGAGGAAGCTGCGCAGCGCGAAGCCGAGGAAAAGGCCCGTGCCGAAGAGCGTGAACGCCGCCGGGCGGAACAGGAAGCCAAGGAGCGCGAGCAGCGCGAGGCGGAAGAGCGCGCGCGTGCTAAGGCCGAAGAAGAAGAGCGCCAGAGAATTGCAGCCGAAGAGGCTGCCAAGCGTGCTGCCGCTGCTCCCGCACCGGATGCTGCGAAAGCAGAGCGTCCGGCGCCGAGTAAGGCTTCCCCTGCCGCAACACCGCGCAAATCCGAGCGCGAGCGCGAGCAGCGCCCGTCCCGCGGCAAGGGCCGTGATGACAACCGCCGTTCCGGCAAGCTGACCTTGGGCCAGGCAACTGGCGGCGAAGGCAACCGCCAGCGTTCGATGGCTGCGATGAAGCGCAAACAGGAACGCGCGCGCCAGAAGGCCATGGGCGGCTCTGTTGAGCGTGAAAAGGTTGTGCGCGACGTGCAGCTGCCGGAAACCATTGTGGTGTCCGAGCTGGCCAACCGTATGGCTGAACGTGTTGCAGATGTGGTGAAATCGCTCATGCAGATGGGCATGATGGTCACACAAAACCAGTCGATCGATGCCGATACCGCGGAACTGATCATTGAGGAATTCGGCCACAAGGTGACCCGTGTTTCCGACGCTGATGTCGAGGACGTGATCAAGGAAGTCGAAGACAAGGAAGACGACCTCAAACCGCGCCCGCCGGTGATCACCATCATGGGCCACGTCGACCACGGTAAAACCTCGATTCTGGACGCGATCCGCAACGCCCGCGTTGTGGCCGGCGAAGCCGGCGGCATCACCCAGCACATTGGTGCGTATCAGGTGAAAACCGAAAGCGGCACCACGCTGAGCTTCCTGGACACCCCCGGCCACGCGGCCTTTACCTCTATGCGCTCGCGCGGTGCTCAGGTAACCGATATCGTGGTTCTGGTTGTTGCAGCGGACGATGCCGTCATGCCGCAGACCATTGAGGCGATCAACCACGCCAAGGCGGCCGAAGTTCCAATGATCGTGGCGATCAACAAATGCGACAAGCCTGCCGCAGATCCGATGAAGGTCCGAACCGACCTGCTGCAACACGAAGTGATCGTGGAGCAGATGTCCGGTGAGGTGCAGGACGTTGAAGTTTCGGCGCACACCGGCCAGGGTCTGGACGAACTGCTGGAAGCCATCGCGCTTCAGGCGGAAATCCTTGAACTGAAAGCCAACCCGAATCGTGCCGCCCAAGGTGCCGTGATCGAAGCTCAGTTGGATGTGGGCCGCGGCCCCGTTGCCACCGTTCTGGTTCAGAACGGCACTCTGCGCCAGGGCGACATCTTTGTTGTGGGTGAGCAGTACGGCAAGGTCCGCGCGCTGATCAACGACAAGGGTGAACGCGTGCAGGAAGCCGGCCCCTCGGTGCCGGTCGAGGTTCTTGGCCTTAACGGAACACCGGAAGCAGGTGACGTTCTGAACGTGACCGAAACAGAAGCGCAGGCGCGTGAAATCGCGGCATACCGTGAGCAGGCAGCCAAGGACAAGCGCGCTGCTGCCGGTGCTGCGACCACTCTGGAACAGCTGATGGCCAAGGCCAAGGAAGACGAAAACGTTTCCGAGCTGCCAATTCTGGTCAAAGCCGACGTGCAGGGGTCCGCCGAAGCCATCGTTCAGGCGATGGAAAAGATCGGCAACGAGGAAGTACGCGTGCGCGTGCTGCACTCGGGCGTTGGTGCGATCACCGAGACCGACGTCGGCCTGGCGGAAGCCTCCGGTGCACCGATCATGGGCTTCAACGTCCGTGCGAATGCCTCGGCCCGCAACACCGCCAACCAGAAGAGTGTCGAGATCCGCTACTACTCGGTGATCTACGATCTGGTAGATGACGTTAAGGCGGCGGCCTCGGGCCTGCTGTCCGCGGAGATCCGCGAAAACTTCATCGGCTATGCGCAGATCAAGGAAGTCTTCAAGGTCACCGGTGTTGGCAAAGTTGCCGGCTGTCTGGTCACCGAAGGCGTTGCCCGACGCTCGGCCGGCGTTCGTCTGCTGCGCGACAACGTGGTGATCCACGAAGGCACGCTGAAGACTCTGAAGCGCTTCAAGGACGAAGTCGCCGAGGTTCAATCGGGTCAGGAATGCGGTATGGCGTTCGAAAACTACGACGATATCCGCCCGAATGATGTGATCGAGATCTTCGAACGCGAAGAAGTCACCCGTACACTCGACTGATGGACGTTTAGAGTTCGGTAATGAAAGGCCCCGGTCAGAACCGGGGCTTTTTCTATTGGAAATACATGATTACCGCTCCGCCACATGAAAAGGGCAGCCTGTGTAGCTGCCCTTTTGTTGCCTGGCATGTGTGAGTGGCGCTCAGGCGGCGGGTTTGAGAAGGTAGCATGGTATGCATCTTCCAGCCAAACCGCACCGAAAATATCCCGTCTGGGAATGCCCGTATGGAAGCTGCCCTGAACTAGCAAAAGCGTCCAGTTTTCTCTTTTCTTATCATGGCCGTCTCCTGATCCGCTGATGTGCAGTGCAGTGAGTTGGTTCGTGAGTTAAGATTTGAACATAATGGTTAACAAAAGGTTCACGACTTCAGTTTGGGGCGAGCAATTGCCCGGAAAAACCTAACTGGTCTGAAGAACTTGGCTCGGCCCGGAAGGGCGCGCGCCTAAAGTGCGTTACAGCCAGTCACGCAGGATGGGGATCAGCGGGATGTCTGCCGGCGGCATCGGGTAGTCGCGCAGATCCTGCGGCCGTACCCATTTCAGTGTTTGTCCTTCCTTGGCCTGCGGAATTCCCTCCCACTTGCGGCAGGCAAACAGCGGCATCAGCAGATGAAACCCCTCATAGGAGTGGCTGGCGAAGGTTAGAGGCGCAAGGCACGAGGCCCAAGTGCCTATTCCAAGCTCCTCGTGCAATTCCCGGATCAACGCGGCCTCAGGCGTTTCGCCCGGCTCGATCTTGCCGCCGGGGAACTCCCACAAGCCTGCCATGGATTTGCCTTCAGGCCGCTGCGCCAGCAACACTCTGCCGTCGGCATCGATGAGGGCAACAGCAGAAACCAAAACCGTTTTCATGATCGGTAATCCGCGTTGATCGAGATGTATTGATGTGTGAGATCGCAAGTCCAAACTGTCGCTGAGCCACTGCCAAGGCCCAGATCGACCTTGATGCTGATTTCCTGTTTCTTCATCACTGCGGCACCCAGTTCTTCCTTGTAGTCAGGCGAGACCCAGCCGTTCTCTGCGACCAGAACATTGCCAAATGAGATCGACAGAAGATCACGGTCGGCCGCCGCGCCGGACTTGCCGATTGCCATGACGACGCGGCCCCAGTTCGGGTCCTCGCCTGCAATTGCGGTTTTTACCAGGGGGGAATTGGCAATTGCCATGCCATGGGTTTTGGCCTCTGCGTCCGACGCCGCACCAGTCACCTGGATTTCAACAAATTTTGTCGCGCCTTCACCGTCACGCACGACTTGGTGCGACAGGTCCAGCATGACCCGCTCCAGCCCCGCAGCAAACTCTGCGTTGCCAGTTGCATCCACTCCAGAGGCGCCCGTGGCAAACAGCATCAAACTGTCTGAGGTGGAGGTGTCACTGTCCACGGTGATGCAATTGAAGCTTCGGTTGCAGATCTCAGCCAACTGCGCCTGCAGTGCGTCCTGCTCCACCTTTGCATCGGTGAAGATGTAGACCAGCATTGTCGCCATATCCGGTGCGATCATGCCAGAGCCTTTGGCGATGCCGGCTATCTTGACCGTTTTACCATCTATGCCAACGGTGGCGCAGGACCCTTTGGCAAAGGTGTCTGTGGTCATGATGGCCTTGGCAGCTCCTTCCAGAGCACCGTTATCCAGCGCGCCGTTCAGCTCGCCGATTTTTGCAACAATCTTGTCATGGGGCAGCGGTTCGCCAATTACGCCGGTCGAGGCGGTAAAGACCCGTTCAATGGGCACGCCGGTCTGGTCGGCCACTGCGGTAGTAATCTCCGCAACCGATGTTTGGCCAAAATGGCCGGTAAAGGCGTTTGAGTTTCCCGAGTTTACCAGGATTGCCGCACCAGCGTCTGCGGCTCCGCCCAGTTTGGCTTGGCAGTCAAGCACCGGGGCTGAGCGGGTTTTGGACCGGGTGAAGACGCCGGCAACCGCTGTGCCCGGGTCCATGACCGCCAGCATCACATCAGTTCGGCCCTGATATTTGACCCCAGCGGCGGCGGATGCAAAACGTACGCCCTTTATTACAGGGAGATCAGGAAAGCCGGCAGGCGCCAGTGGAGAAACAGGCATGGATTTGGCCATGATCAGTTCCTTACCAGGCTGAGATCTTTGAGTATGGCCGGATCAAGTTCCTCAATCTCAGGCCGTTCGATTTCCGCAGCTGCAGTTAGCTCGTTCACCCGTTCCTCAACCGCTTTCTGGCGCAGCTCATCAGCCAGCACGGCGCGGACTTCCTCGAATTCGGGCGCTTCTGTCTTGCGGCGTTCGTTCAGCAGGATGATGTGCCAGCCAAACTGTGTTTGGACCGGACCCGAAACTTCCCCGGAGCCCAGCTTAAGGACAGCCTGTTCAAACTCTGGCACCATGCGGCCTGTGGTAAACCAGCCGAGGTCGCCGCCGTTCGGGCCTGAGGGACCGGTAGAGCGTTCTTTTGCCAGCGTAGCAAAGTCAGCGCCTGCATCCAGTTCGGCCTTGACGTCCAGCGCGTCTTCTTCGCTTTCGACCAGGATATGAGCGGCGTGAAATTCATCACCGCCTTCGCCGGTGGAATATTTCGCATCATATGCCGCGCGCAGTTTCTCCTCGCCGCTAGCCTTGTCCATGACCGTTTCGATTACCTCCGCGGCCAGCAAGGCGCGTTTTTCATTTTCAACCGAAAGCTCGACATAGTGGGGCACCTGGCCGCGAAGTTGCTGTTTCAATGCTGTTTGCTGGATCAGCTGATCCAGGATTGCGTTGTAGAGGACGTCATCGGGCAGCTGCTTGTACTGCGCCGGCAGGTTTTCGCGTGCCATAACCATATGGCCAATGGTGATCTCCTCGCCATTGACCGAGGCAACCACCGTGTTTGCATGCGGAGATGCTGCTGCGGCCAGCGGCAGCGCAGTACAGGCGGCAACCGCCATACCGCGCAGAAATGTGAGACCTTTACGCATTGAAACCTTCCTATTCCTTGGCCGTTAAGGGCCGTGCCGTTGACACTCTATACCCTGCCGCTTACATCGCCTTGAGGCCATTGGCAGGACCGTCTTTCCACCATTGTTTATGGGTTGCGGTCACGGCGGGCAAGCCTGCCCGATGCATAGGCCGGATATAGGATCGCTGGAGAAGATATGCTGGGTTTCGGATCAATCGCCAAGAAGGTTTTCGGTACGCCAAACGACCGTAAAGTCAAGGCGACACGGCCGCTGATTGCGCAGATCAACGGGCTGGAAGATGAGTTCGCGAAGCTCAGCGATGACGGGCTGATTGCCAAGACCGAAGAACTTCGTAAGCGGGCACTTGATGGCGAAAAATTGGATTCGCTGCTGCCCGAAGCCTTTGCCAATGTGCGGGAGGCGGCCAAGCGGGCCCTTGGCCTGCGAGCTTTTGATACCCAGCTGATGGGCGGTGTCTTCCTGCATCAGGGTAACATTTCCGAGATGAAGACCGGCGAAGGCAAGACCCTTGTGGCGACCTTCCCTGCATACCTGAACGCGCTGACCGGCAAGGGCGTGCATGTGGTCACGGTGAACGAATATCTGGCAAAGCGCGACAGCGAATGGATGGGCAAGGTTTTTGCTCAGCTTGGCATGACCACCGGCGTTATCTGGTCGGGCCAGCCAGATTCAGAGAAAATGGCTGCCTACCAAAGTGACGTGACCTATGCCACGAATAATGAACTGGGCTTTGATTACCTGCGCGACAACATGAAGCCTTCGCTGGATCAGGTGTTCCAGAAGCAGCACAACTTTGCCATCGTTGACGAAGTCGACTCGATCCTGATCGATGAGGCCCGTACCCCGTTGATCATCTCGGGTCCGGCAGAAGATCGCTCTGAGCTCTATTCCACCATCGACAAGATTATCCCGCTCCTGTCGGAGGAGCACTATGAGATCGACGAGAAAACCCGCGGCGTGACTTTTACCGAGGACGGCAACGAGTATCTCGAGCAGACGCTGCGCGAGCATGGGCTGCTAGAAGAAGAGGCCTCGCTCTACGATCCTGAAAGCACCACTGTGGTGCACCATGTGAACCAGGCGCTGCGCGCGCATAAGCTGTTCCAGCGCGACAAGGATTATATTGTCCGCGACGGCCAGGTGGTGCTGATCGATGAATTCACCGGCCGGATGATGCCGGGCCGACGTCTGTCCGAAGGTTTGCATCAGGCGATTGAAGCCAAGGAAGAAGTGCAGATTCAGCCGGAAAACACCACTCTGGCTTCCGTGACCTTCCAGAACTATTTCCGCCTCTATGACAAGCTTTCTGGTATGACCGGTACCGCAATGACGGAAGCCGAGGAATTTGCAGAAATCTATGGTCTTGGCGTTGTTGAGGTGCCAACCAACCGTCCGATTGCCCGGATGGACGAGGACGATCAGGTCTACCGCACCGCCCGTGAGAAATACGAGGCGATGATCGAGGAAGCCAAGGTTGCTCACGAAAAGGGGCAGCCGGTTCTTCTTGGTACAACCTCGATCGAGAAGTCGGAATTGCTGAGCCAGATGCTGCAGCAGGAAGGCATCCCGCACAATGTGCTGAATGCGCGCCACCACGAGCAGGAGGCGCAGATCGTTGCTGATGCCGGACGGTACGGCGCGGTGACTATCGCCACTAACATGGCCGGCCGCGGTACCGATATTCAGCTCGGTGGTAACGTTGAGATGAAGGTGCTGGAGGCGTTGGCGGCCAAACCCGAGGCCGATCCAGCAGAACTGCGTGCCGCCGAGGAAGCCAAGCACGCGGAAGAAAAGCAAAAGGTGCTGGATGCTGGCGGTTTGTTCGTAATGGCATCCGAGCGGCACGAAAGCCGCCGCATCGACAACCAGCTGCGCGGCCGTTCCGGCCGTCAGGGCGACCCGGGCCGCACCCGCTTCTATCTCAGCCTCGAAGATGACCTGATGCGGATCTTCGGCTCTGAGCGTCTGGACAAGCTGCTGTCATCGCTGGGCATGAAGGAAGGTGAAGCGATTATTCATCCTTGGGTGAACAAATCGCTGGAACGCGCCCAGGCCAAGGTTGAGGGCCGCAACTTCGACATGCGCAAGAATGTGCTGAAGTTTGATGATGTGATGAACGATCAGCGCAAGGTGATCTTCAAGCAGCGCCGCGAAATCATGGCTGCTGAAGACTTGTCAGAAATCACCAATGACATGCGCCATGAAGTGATTGATGATCTTCTAGACGTCCATATGCCGCCCAAAACCTACGCCGACCAGTGGGACACTGAGGGCTTGCAGGAACAGGTCCGCGAAATGCTGTCCATTGACGCGCCGGTTGCAGACTGGGCAGCCGAAGAAGGTGTTGATGACGAGCAAATCCGCGAGCGGCTGGTGGATGCGTCCGATAAGTTGATGGCGGAAAAAGCTGAGGCCTTCGGCCCGGAGAATATGCGCAACATCGAAAAGCAGGTATTGTTGCAGACCATCGACAAGAAATGGCGCGAGCATCTGCTGACGCTGGAGCATCTGCGGTCGGTGGTGGGGTTCCGCGGCTATGCGCAGCGTGATCCCCTGAACGAGTACAAAAACGAGAGCTTCCAGCTGTTCGAAAGCATGCTTGACAGTCTGCGTGAGGAAGTCTCCCAGCAGCTCAGCCGGGTGCGTCCGATGACTGAGGAAGAGCAGCAGCAGATGCTGATGGAGATGGCAGCCCGTCAGGCGGCGATGCAGAAGATGGATGTGCAAGCCTCTGGCGCGGAAGCGTCGGCAGATGCAGCGGCGCCTGGTTTTGTAGAGGACGACCCGTCAACCTGGGGCAATCCTTCGCGCAACGACAAGTGCCCATGCGGATCCGGTAAGAAGTTCAAGCATTGCCACGGCAGCTTGGCCTGATTGACCTTTAGTTCCTATCATGCTCCAGCTCCGGAGCGCATGGCAGGTTGCGACGCTGGGTACTTGGCAAAACCGCTGTTCTCAGGCGTTTTGCTACGTGCAGCGCCGTGACTAAGGCGCGTTGCGCAGCCCCGAAAACCGCAGGGGCGGGAGTACTCCTGACTTGTTTTCAGGATCGCAACGAAGGCTGGTAGTTCGCCGGATGTCCTCCTGCTTACAGCCGCAAACGGGCCATCCTTGTGGGGCAGGCTGTGAAAAGCAGTCTGTCTCAGGAGGGCTTCATGCTGACCAAACAGGTAATGCTGACAGGTGCAATTACGCTTGCAGGAGCTTTAGGCATCGGGGTCTGCATGCAGGCAGCGGAAACACGCTGGGTGACCAGCGGAGCCGGCCATTCGCCTGCGGCGGATGATGAAACCTTTGTAGAGCTTGAAGCGACAAGCCTTCTGATCGAGAAGATTTCCCTGACTTCTGCGCCTTCCGGTCCGGCTTCTGATTCCACAGGCATGCCAAGAGCAGAACCGGTGACTGAAGCCTCTTGCCAGACGACGGCTATTGCCGAAGCTGCTCCCCTGGCGATGGTTAAGCTGCCCGTAAGCGCCCCATGCAGCCCGCACGAGCGTCTTACAGCGCATCACAGCGGGATGTGTTTCACCGTTTCCCTGGGTAGCACTGGCAATGTCGAAACTTTTGTGCCGGCCTTGTCATGAACAGCTGTGTTTATCGCCGAAGTTCGAAGCGGTTTCAGTGCTGTAGCTGTGGCCGAAGTTGATGGCATCGAAGATTTTGAGCGTGTCGTTGTGCAGTGGAACGGTAATAGTGGGCTCGAATTGCATGCCCGGGAATTCGGAGCCGCTTATGGAGGTGAGGGGCACGTCTGGCACGGTGCAGGGCGCCATGCTGGCATGGGCCGGATTGACCGGCTGGGAGAACAAAGCCTTCTGGCTCCGCGGATCGCAGAGGTTTACAATTTGCTCCGGCCTGCCGGGACCGTCCGGAACAGTGCCGTTGACAGCAGAAGCCGAAATAACCGAAGGAAATTGCGGCCGGGACATCTTCGCACAAACGCTGCAATTGACCGGTGGCAGGCTCAGCAGCCGTGATCTGGTGATGGCAATGCCAGATTGCGATGCACAGGGTAGCTTTCTGGTGTTGAATAATCTTCTCGAAGACTTGAAGATTGCGGCCAACTGATTTGCGGTAACTTCAGGTATCCACATGACCTTCTTGCGTGCGGCCATTTGTGCCGCACTTTTTCTGACAGTCCTGGCGCGCGGTCTTGCAGCTCAGGATGTCACCCTGTCTTCTCCGGATGGTGCGGTCGAAATTACCGGCACGCTTCTGGGATTTGATGGCGAATTCTACCGGGTGCAGACCCAATTCGGCGAACTCACCGTGGACGGATCGGGTGTGGCTTGCGATGGGCCGGGGTGTCCCAGCCTGTCTGCCTTTGTTGCGGAGATCACCTTTGCCGGGTCCTCCGCCATGTCGGAGGTGATGCTGCCCGCGCTGATTGAAGGCTTTGCATTGCGCAATGGCTACCAGACTCAGCGGGAACCGCTGCCTGGGGGCAACTTCAGTCATGTCTTGCTGCGGGGGCAGAAGCCTGCCGCAAGGTTCACTTTTGCAGTCAGTAATACAGACGCTGGATTCGCAGCTCTTGTTGCTGATGAGGCGGATATTGCGATGGCAACGCGTGAGATCCGCCTGTTGGAAAGAAAGGCCGCTCGGGCTGCTGGTTTGGGAGACTTGACCGGGACTGGGCGCAGCCGCATCCTGGCGCTGGATGCCTTTGTTCCGGTTGTCGCGCCGGCCAATCCAGTGCGTGAGATTACCTTGCCGCAGTTGGCAGGTATCTTGACCGGCCGGATCAACAACTGGCAGGTGCTTGGCGGTCCAGATGCTCCAATTTCCATACATATGCCTGTGTCCGGTTCCGGTCTCTCGCAGGCAGTCGAAGATAAACTGATGGCGCCATCCGGCGCAGGTTTTACGTCCAAGATCAACCGTCATGACCGCAGCAGCACCTTGGTCAGGCGGGTTTTGATTGATCCTTTTGCCATCGGCATAGCAAGCTACGCAGAGAGAGGCGCAGCCCGGGTTCTGACTCTTTCAGGGCCGTGCGGGTTTTCGCTGCAGGCCAGCCGGCAGGCGGTGAAGACCGAGGACTACCCGTTGACCGTGCCGATGTTTCTATACTTGCCGGCCCGGCGCCTGCCCAAAGTCGCGCGCGATTTTCTGGCTTATGTGCGCGGACCCGCTGCTCAGGCAGTGATACGCCGTGCCGGTTTTGTCGATCAGGCCCCGGAACTAATCCCGGTGAGCCGCCAGGGGAACCGCCTGTCCAATGCTATTCTGGCGGCAGACCAGAAGGCGGGCCTGGCTGAATTGCAGCGGCTGGTGACCGCGCTGGGAGGGATGCGGAGATTAACAGCCACGTTTCGGTTCGAGCCGGGATCTTCGCGCCCTGACGCCCAGTCCCGCAGCAACATCGAACAATTGGCTCGGGCGCTCGAAGCAGGTGAGTTCGATGCTCAGGAGCTTGTTTTCGCAGGTTTTTCCGACGGGGTTGGCCCGGCGGATGGCAACCGGCAGATCGCGATGAAGCGGGCTGCCGCTGTGCGTGACGCGGTGATCAAGGCTGCGGAAACCGCAGACGTCAGCCGCGTGAAGATTCGGACTGAGGGTTTTGGTGAAGTCTTGCCGATGGCCTGCGATGATAGCGATTGGGGCCGCCAGATCAATCGGAGGGTAGAGGTCTGGGTACGTTAAGCGTGCCTCTGCTTTCTCAGCTTTACCAGAACCCTAAGTATTAGCTCTCATTATAGTTCAACCAGTTTTGGCGACCAGATCACTCACCTTTTCCCCAATCATGATCGCGGGTGCGTTGGTGTTTCCGGAGACGATTTCCGGCATGATGGAACAATCGGCAACACGCAGCCCCTCAACGCCGTGAACGCGCAGCTTTTCATCTACCACTGCATTCTCCCCCGCTCCCATCTTGCAGGTACCAGTGGGGTGATAAATTGAAACCGAGTTGCTGCGCGCCCAATCCAGTGTTCCTTCGTAATCTTCCATTTCCAGGTCAGCGCTGGGGCGGAATTCCTCGGCAATTTTGGAAGCCAAAGGATTATGCCGGGCAATGCGCCGGGCGATATTGATGCCGTCGACGATTGTCCGGCAGTCGGTCTCGGCGGACAGGTAGTTCGGAATGATTTTGGGGTAGGTCCTGGGGTCCGGTCCGTTCAGCCGGATTTCGCCCCGGCTTTCGGGGCGCAGCTGGCAAACTGACATCGTGAAGGCGGAGAATGGATGTACCCCTTCGCCGGGACTGTCTGCCGACCAGGGCTGCACATGGAACTGGATGTCGGGTGTTTCCACTTCAGGCCGGGTTTTCATGAACCCGGTTGCGAGGCTCGCCGCCATGGTCATCGGTCCCGCCCGAAACAGCGCGTACTTCAAGGCGATCCGGGCCTGGTTGAACAGGCTGCGGACCTCATCGTTGAGCGTTGGTTCATTGCATTTGTAAACCAGCCTTGCTTGCAGATGGTCCTGCAGCCCTTGGCCCACACCGGGCAGATCGACAAGTGGTTCGATACCATTGGTCTGCAACTGGTCAGCCGGGCCGATACCTGACAGCATCAAGGTTTGCGGCGAATTGATAGCGCCGCCGGACAGTATCACTTCCCTGCGGGCCGTAATAGTGTGGCGCTGGCCTGCTTTGTCCAGATAGCTGACGCCTGTCACCCGGCGCCCGTCTAGATTTACCTTTTCGACGAGGGCATTTGTAATGATCTGAAGATTGGGCCGGTTCCGCGCGGGCTTAAGGAAGGCGACTGCCGCACTGCATCGCCGACCGTTGCGGGTGGTGAGCTGGAAGTAGCCGACGCCTTCTTGCTCCGCCCCGTTGTAATCGGGGTTGAACGGGTATCCCGCTTCCTGTGCGGCAGCCACCCAAGCGTCGCAGATTGGGCGTTGGATGCGCATGTTTGAGACTGCCAGCGGTCCGCCAGTTCCATGGAATTCATCTGCGCCGCGCTCTTGGTCTTCGGAGCGCTTAAAGAGCGGCAAAACATCTTCCCAGCCCCAGCCTTTGTTGCCCATCTGGCGCCAACGGTCGTAATCCTCCTTTTGGCCGCGGACATATAATAGTCCGTTCAACGAGGAAGACCCTCCTAAAACCTTGCCTCGCGGCCAATCAATAGAGCGGCCATTAAGACCCGGATCCGGTTCAGTCCTGTAGCACCAGTCCACTGCCGGGTTGTGCATGGTTTTGAAATAGCCGACCGGAATATGAATCCAGGGGTTCAGGTCCCGCCCGCCGGCCTCCAGCAGCACCACCTTGCTGCGCGGATCCGCACTCAGCCGGTTTGCAACAACACAGCCGGACGACCCTGCGCCAATGACGATGAAATCCGCGTCCAAATCCATCCCTCCCGATCCCTCGATGAAAAAACTTCTATACAGGATGCGTAATTTGGTCTAGCGTTTTTTGATACGAAACGTCTCAATAATTGATCTTAAGGAGGAGAATTATGGGGCTGACTAACAAATTGAACCGCATATCACGGCGGGATCTGTTCCGGGTGGCAGGGACTTATGGGATGAGCTCGACCCTTCTGGCCGCTGGGAGCTTTGGTGGCGCGATGAGCCTGGCGAATCTCGCTTCGGCTGCGGAATCGACTTATGAAAAGCGCTATGCCAAGCCCGCCAAGCACACACTGAAGTTCGGCGCCTCGGGCTTTAACGCGCGCAACTTGCTGATTGAACGGGCCGGGGCGCTGGAGTTTGCCCGTGACCTGGAGGCCCGCACCGACGGCGAGATCCGGATCGAGTTCATCGGCGACAACCAGATCTGCGGCCAGCTGAGCTGCGTGGAGAAAACCCAGCAAGGAATTGTCGATATCTACGCGGCCTCGACCCAGAACTCGGCCGGCGGCGCGCCTTACCTGAACGTGCTGGACTACGCCTTCATGTTCCCGGGCCGCGCCTCACAGTATCATTTCCTGTATCATCCCAAGAGCCAGGAAATCCTGCGCGACCCGCTGGAGAAGCGACACGGGCTGAAGTTCCTGTTCAGCCACTGCGAGCTGCGCGGCATCCAGCTGGGCCTGAAATACAAGGACCAGCCGACCATCACCAAGCTGGAACAGCTGTTCGGCACCAAGAACCGTGTGACCGGAACCCAGCTGGGCCGTATCGCCATGAAGGCGCTGAACCTGAACCCGGTGCCGGTGGCCTGGGAAGAAACCCTGGACGGGTTGAAGCAGGGCCTGATCGACGGCGCCGAAACCTGGGCCTCTGCAGTGGCCTATGCCAACATGTCGCCAGTGGTCAGCCAGTCCGTCGACCTCAAGTTCTTCTGCGGCACCGAGCACACCTCGATGTCGGCCAAAGTCTTTGATGGTCTAGAAGGCTATCTGCAGGACGCGGTGATGGAGAGCGCCTATTGGGCCCAGGCCCATGTGCAGGCGGCAAACGAGGCGGCACTGGTCAAGACGGTTGGCTTCTCGGACCCGCAGCTGCCCGGCACCATGTTTGTCGAACACGGTGTGCGGCCTGCCTTCCTGCCGGACAGCGAAATCCGCATGGCCGAGGAAATGTGCTCGCCCGAGTTCCAGCCGCAGCTGTGGGAACAGTGGCGCGACCGCCTGAACAAATGGGCCGGCGGCATCGACACCTACCAGGAAATCTACAACATCGCGCGCGAAGTCGACAAAGACATGAAGCCCGAAAACGTGGAGCCCCGCCGCTGGTGGAAAGGCTGACCGCAGCCTAGGCTTAAACGATCCGTTCCCCGGCGCTGCAACAGGTGCCGGGGAACGCCCCTCCGGACGGGAGACCGGGGGTTTCATGGGAGGAACCAATGACGCTCTGGTCTGATATCAGTGCGATTTTCAGCGCGTTTGCATCGCAGGACAGCTGGGAAATCCGCAATGCCTTGGAAAGCAATGCAGCCTGGGTGCTCGGCACTGCCGCCGCCGCAATCGGCGGCCTTTTGGTGATGCTGGTTTACCGGCTGGTGCCGCTTCTGGACCGGCATCTGGAGCGCACTATCATGGTGTGGAGCTACCTGGCGATTGCCTTCATCATTTTCTGGGGCGTGATCGACCGATTCGTCTTCAAGAACCAGGAGCCCTGGTCCACCACCATTCCGCCTTTGCTGTTTATGGTGATGGCCTGGTTCGGCGCCGCCTTCAATGTGCGGCTGCGCACCCATCTCAGTTTTTCCGAGTTCCGCACTGTCATGCCGCGCTGGGCGCAGATGGGCTGCCTGGCATTGGACGCAGTGCTGTGGTTCGGCTTTGCCGTCATCGTCTTTGTCACCACCACCCGGTTGACCGCGCTGTCGGCCTCCAACTTTCAGATCGTGCTGGGCACTGACAGCGTGTTGCAGTGGTGGTTCCTGATCACCGCGCCCTTGTCCTTTGTCCTCATGATCGCCCGGGTTTTTGAAAACCTGGCCGACGACATCCGAAATTACCGCAGCGGCGCGCCGCTGATCAAACAGACCGTGATCGGAGGAGACGTGTAATGGATACGGGAACCTGGGTCACGCTGATCTCGATTGGGGTCACCTTCCTGTTCATGCTCGGGGTGCCGGTGCTGCTGGTGATCGGCTATTGGGTTATCGGCTGCTCCTTTGTGCTAGGGCTGACGCTCGACAATATGGGTGCCGAGCTGCTGAACGTCTTCAACAAGGGCTTTGCGCTCTTGGCGATGCCGCTGTTCATTCTGACCGGAGACCTGATCAACCAATCCGGCATCGCCCGGCGTTTGTCCGATTTTGCCTATGCCTGTCTGGGCTGGATGCGCGGCGGGCTTGCGATGGCGTCGCTCGGCGCCTGCGGGTTGTTCGCAGCCATTTCAGGTTCTAACTCCGCGACAACAGCCACCATCGGTTCGATGCTGCATCCGGAGATGGTCAAGGGCGGCTATGATGAGCGCTTCTCGGCCGCCACCGCCGCCGCGGGTGGCACCGTGGGCATCATCATCCCGCCGTCGATCATCTTTATCGTCTACGGCTTTCTGATGAACCTGCCGATCTCGGACCTGTTTGTGGCCGGCATCCTGCCGGGCGCAATGATGGTCATCGGAATGCAGCTTGCCTGCTGGATCATCTGCTACCGCAACGGCTGGGGCTTCCTGATACCGCTGCAGCTGACCCGGGTGCTGAAAACCGCATTCGGTGCCTGGCTCGGTTTCTTTGCCATCGGCCTGGTGCTGTGGGGCATCTACACCGGCAAATTTTCCCCGACTGAGGCCGCAGGCGTCACCGTCGGCTTCTGCGTTATCGCAGGCGTCCTGTCCTGGGTGGTAACTAAAATCACAGGTGCCCAGACGGACAAAACCTGGGAGGAGAAATCCTTTGCCGAGATGCTGGTGGTCGAAGGCTTCACCATCCCGCAGATCCCCTCGATCGTGGTGCGTTCGGCCCAGATTACCGGGATCCTGGCGCCGCTGATTGCAATCTCGGTGGTGATGCAGCAGATCCTGTCGCTCCTCGGGGCGCAGCAGGTGATCGGCGGGTTTGTTACCTCAATGGGTGGCTACCATGCGGTGCTGTTCACCTCGATGGTGATCGTGTTCTTCTCCGGCATGGTGCTGGAAAGCCTGCCTGTCACCATCATCCTTGCTCCGATCCTGGCGCCCATAGCGGCCTCTGTCGGGGTCGATCCGATCCACTTTTCGGTGATCTTCCTGGTCGGCGCCTCCATCGGCTTCATTACACCGCCTTACGGGTTGAATCTCTACGTCGCCTCAGGTGTGACCGGTGTTCCGTATTTCCGCCTGCTCCGCTATACGGTTCCTTACCTTGCAGCCCTGATCGGGGTCTGGGTACTGGTCTCCCTGGTTCCTGACTTCGCGCTGGTGCTGCTGCCCAACAAGTAGCGATGAGGCGGCGATGGCAGCGGATGCGCTGGAAAAGAAAGAGGGGCAAATCCCCACGAACCTGCGCCTGCTGGTGCTGCTGGAGGAGGTTGTCCGCCGCGGTGTTGCGGTGAAGCCGGCGGAGATGATTGAGGCCATGGGCTTGCCCAAGCCTACTGTGCACCGTCTGATGCAGACTGCTGAGGCCGAGGGTTTCCTGCAGCGCGACCTTGACGGACGGGCCTATGGGCCCGGCCCGCGGCTGCGCAAGCTGGCGCTGAACACCATGTCGTCGGAGCATCTGCGCACCGCCCGCCTCAGCATCCTCAAGAGTGTGGCCGAGGAGCTGGGCGAAACCTGCAACCTCGCCACACCGGATCGCGAGGGGATGATTTATCTGGACCGTGTGGAAACCAAATGGCCGCTGCGAATTCAGTTGCCAATCGGTACTCAGGTTCCCTTCCATTGCACTGCCAGCGGCAAGATGTACCTGTCGACACTGAAGACGAGTACCCTTGATGCGGTCTTGCGGGCCCGGACGCTGGAGGCGGTGACCCCGAAAACCTGCACTGACCCTGACAAGCTCAACGCGGAATTGACGGTCATTTCCAGCCGCGGATACTCCACCGATGATGAGGAATTCATTGCCGGAATGGTCGCTGTCGCGGTCCCCGTACAAGACAATCGCAATCGCCTGATTGCCACGCTCTCTGTCCATGCTCCAGCACAGCGCCGCAGCCTTCAGGAGCTGATGGAGTGCCTGCCAAATCTGAAAAAGGCTGCATTGGAACTGGCTCGTTTGTCCTAAGGGGGCTGACCGTAGTCTGTTAGTTCCGGAAATTTTCACGGGCCAACGACGTTAGCCCGGTTTGCGCCATTGCAATGCTCAGTTCCTCGCTTATGGCTTCCCAGAGCTGCTCCAGGCCGGAGGCTCCGCGGGCAGCAATCGCAAATTGCAGTATCCTCCCGAGGAAAGCGAAATCCGCCCCGGCAGAAAGTGCTTTCAGGACGTCTTCACCTGTTCGGATTCCGCTGTCGTAGAACAACGGCAAGTCCGGCCCCAGCGCAGCCCGGATTTTCCTGAGTATCTCTATCGGCGCCGGCGCTGCCTCCAACTGCCGGGCGCCGTGGCTAGAGACTTGGATGGCGTCAACTCCCGCTGACTTCAACGCGCGGGCGTCTTGGACGTCCAGCACACCCTTCACGACCAGCTTACCGGGCCAGAGATCGCGCAGCTGTGCCAGAGTGTCCCAAGTGGCTCGCGCCCGGCTTTCGGTGCGGTCGAAGTCATAGCCCTCCATCTCGAAATTCGCCATCACCGGCTTGCCTTTTAGCAGGGTGGTCAGCGACCAGCGCGGGTGCAGGGCAAAATCGAGGAACTGCCGCGGGCCAATGCGGAACGGCATTTTGAAGCCATGGCGCAATTCGCGCGGGCGGCGGCCGACCTCGGGCACATCGACCGTCAGCACCAGCGTCTGATAGCCCGCGGCGCGGGCGCGCTCGGCCAGCTTGAAGGTGCCGCTGCCGTCACCGCTGAAATAGAGCTGGAACCAGGCATAGCCCTCTGCTGCCTCCAGGATGGTCTCCAAAGGCGTCGAGGCGACGGTGGAAACCCCATGCGGCACCCGGTAGCGTGCGGCAAGACGGGCCAGCATCAAGTCGGCGCCGGGGGCTGCGAGATTGCACATGCCCATAGGAGAAATCCCGAATGGCCGGTCAGCCTCCGCGCCAAATATGCTCGTGGCCAAAGACCGCTGGCTGACATCGCGCAGGATGCGGGGCCGCAGGGTGATGGCATCCAGGGCAGCGCGGTTGCGCGCCGCCCCGGATTCCTGCCCGGCGGCCCCGTCGATATAGTCAAACACCATCCAGGGCAGCCGCTGCCGGGCCAGGCGGCGGGCGTCCTCCGCGGAATGGATGGCGCCTGCGGCCATCAGCCGGCCACAGCCTTCATGAAGCGGTCGCGGATCACAACCGGGTCCATTGTGATCACCGGCATCTTGGCATTGCCGCTGTCGCATTTGACCACCAGCACGGTGGCCTCGCCGCTTGCCAGCGCTTCCTCCAGCGCCGCGCCGGTGTCCTTGTCCTGCACCTCAACCACCCGGGCGCAGCCGGCGGCGCGGGCCATGCCGGCCAGATCGGTGCGCTGGCTGGTATAGGTCGGCTGATCGCCGGTGGAGCCATAGGAGCCGTTGTCGATGATCATCAGGATATAGTTGCCGGGCGCGTTGTTGCCGATGGTGGGCAGGGTGCCGAGGTTGGTCAGGATCGAGCCGTCACCGTCGATCACGATCACCGGTTTCGGCTGCGCCAGCGCCAGCCCCAGCCCGATGGAGGAGGCCAGCCCCATGGTGCCCAGCATGTAGAAATTGCTGGGCTGATCGTCGATGGCGTGCAGTTCTTGGCTGGGAATGCCAATATTGCAGACCACCAGTTCGTTGCGCAAAATGGGTGCGATCTCTTTCAGGATTTCGGAACGGATCATTGGTCGCCATAGCCTCCCCAGAAGTTGGCGTCAGTCAGGATGGCAACGGGTTTGTTGCACATGAAGGTGTATTTCAGGATGTTGTCGAATTCCTCGACGTCCCGCTGCCAGTGGAAGTGGTAGGTCGGGATGTTGAGCTGCGCCAGGAGCGCCTTGGTATGCACCGCCATTTCCACCTGGCAGGCCACCGGCTCGCGCAGCTCGCCGCGGTAGGAGATCAGCATCGGCAGCGGCATCCGGTAGTATTGGATCAGCGTTGCCAGCGTGTTGATGGTAACCCCGATGGCGGTGTTCTGCATGATGATCGCCGGGCGCTTGCCGCCCATCCAGGCGCCGGCGCAGAGCCCCATGCCCTCATCCTCCTTGTTGGAGGGGATATGGAAGATGTCGTCGCGCTGGTCGATCTCCTCGATCACGCCGGCCAGCTGCTTGCAGGGCACGGTCGTGACGAAGGAGACGCCGTTGGCGGCCAGAACGTCAGCGATCCTCTTGTCTATGTTCATGGTCGGTAGCCTTTGCTTCAGGTGTCGGGGTCAGGCGGTCCGGCAAACGTGGACCGCACAAGGGGCGTGGCGGACCACGCGGGCGGCTGTCGAGCCGAGGAAATAGTCGCTGAGCCCCGGTTTGTGGGAGCCGACGACGATGCAGTCCGTGCCGTGCTGTTCGGCGTATTCGACAATGGCGCGGTAGGACCGCCCCTTGATGATCTCTGCCGTGACATCGCCGAGGCCTGCGGTTTTTTCAGCCAGCGCCTCGCGGGCCTTGTCAAAGCCTTCGCGCACGGTGTCTTCGTCCAGGTAGACGGTGACCGAACTGTGCGGCGGCTCATAGACATGTAGCGCAGTGATCTGCCCGCCGGGGTTGCACAGGGTGGCGGCGGTCTTCAGCGTTGTTCCGGACACCCCGTGATCCAGAGCCATGGGAACCAGGATATTGTCATACATGGTTGCTCTCCGTTTGTTTGGGGCACGGGCTCAGGCCCAGGGGTCGAAGATGATCTTGGGCGCCGCCACCGCGCCGCTGCGCAGGTCGCGAAAGGCAGCAGCACCGTCTGACAGCGGCCGCGTTTCGGGCCAGTCCAGCGGGCCGAGGCGGCCGTCAAAGACCGCTTGCGCGGTGTCGCAGAAGTCCTGCGCGGTATAGGTGTAGGTGCCGATGAAGGTGATCTCCTGCAGGGTCATGCGCCGGATATCCAAACCGCCGGTGTCCTCACCCAGGCCGACATGGGCAATCACCCCGCCGGGCGCAGCAGCGGCTGAGGCGGCGGAGCGGGTGGCGGCATAGCCGACGGCGTCCACCACCAGCGGCACCATGCCCTTGAAGTCCGCGACGGCCTGCTGGCCGCAGCGGTCTGTCAGGAAGGCCCGGCGCGCGGCGTTGGGTTCCTGGATCGTCACATCCTCCACCCCCATTGCCCTGAGCGCCAGTGCCGCCGCCAGCCCGATGGCACCGCCGCCGATCACCAGCGCGCGGCGTTCGGTGTCCGGATGCAGCGCCTCCAGCGCCAGCCGGGCGGCGTGCCAGCTGACTGCCAGCGGTTCGGCCAGCGCGGCCTTTGCAAGCGGTACATCGTCCGGCACGGTCACCAGGTTGCGCTCCGGCATGGCTACAAACTGGGCAAAGGCGCCCTCGCGCGGGGGCATCGAGATGATCTGGCGGCTGGCGCAGAGGTTTTCGCGCCCCGATGCGCAGGCCGCGCAGCTGCCGCAGGTGACCAGAGGGTTGATGGTGACCCGGCGGCCCGCCTGCGGTCCGTCCTCGATCACCCCCGCGGCCTCATGCCCCAGGATCAGCGGCGCGGGCCTGCGGGCATCGTGACCCAGATAGGCGTGCATGTCGGAGCCGCAGATGCCGGAGGCATGAATGCGGATCAGGTGTTCGCCGTCCCGGCCCGCGGCCATCGGCACTTCACGGACCGCAAGCGTCTCAACCCCTTCATAAACCAAGGCTTTCATTTCGCTGTGAACCCCCCGTCAACCATCAGGATTTGCCCGGTGACATAGGCCGAGGCCTCGGAGCACAGGAACAGCAGTGGCCCGTCAAGATCCTCCAGCCGGCCGTTGCGGCCGATGCAGGTTTGCGCCGCGTTGCGGGCGGCGCGGGCGTCATCCTCGAATACCGCCTGGGTCAGCTCGGTCGGGAAGAACCCCGGCCCGATCGCGTTGGCGGTGATGCCATGGGGCGACCAAGCCTCTGCCATGGCGCGGGTCAGCTGGCCGATCCCGCCCTTGCTGGCGCCATAGGCGATGCCGCCGGGAAAGGCGCGGGTGGTCTGGAGCGAGGCAAAGTTGACGATCCGCCCCCAGCCCCGCTCCTTCATCGCCGGCACAAGCGCCTGGCTGACGAAGAAGGGCGCCGAAAGGTTCAGCGCCAGAGTCTGATCCCAGCCCTCTGCCGTCACTACTTCTGCGGGTTGCCGGGTGTTGACGCCAGCCGCGTGGATCACGATGTCCGGCGCCCCAAAGGGAGCCGCGACAGCTTCGCGCAGTGCATCCAGCGCGCTGCGGTCCGCCACATCCGCGACCGCATAAGCCGCCGCCGCGCCGATCTCGGCACAGAGGCTTTCCAGCGCCTCCGCCCGGCGGGCCACTGCGACCACCTGCGCCCCGGCGGCGGCCAGCGTGAAGGCCGCCCGCCGCCCCAGGCCGGAGCTGGCGCCGGTGATGCAGGCGGTCCGGCCTGAGAGATCGAACAGGGCGCGCGGGTCAGCCATTGGCGGTCAGGTCAAAGGTTTCGTCCGGAAAATACTTGGCCAGCCGCACGTCGGCGGCGCGGGCGTGGCCTTCCATCCCCTCCAACCGGGCGATCCGCGCCGTGGCCTCTGCCACCGGTTTGGATCCTTCGCGGGTGGCGCGCTGCCAGGTGACGATCTTCATGTATTTGTGGACAGACAGCCCGCCGGTATAGCTGGCTGCGCGCGAGGTCGGCAGCACGTGGTTGGTGCCCGCTGCCTTGTCACCGTAAGAGACCGTGGTCTCCTCGCCCAGGAACAGCGATCCGTAGCAGGTGAGCCGTTGCAGCCACCAGTCCAGATCCGCGGCTTGCACGGTCAGATGCTCCGGCGCGTATTCGTCGGAACAGGCCGCCATGTCCTCGCGGTCCGCGCACAGGATCACCTCGGCATAGTCGCGCCAGGCGGCGGTGGCGTTCTCGCGGTTCACCTCGGGCAGGTCGTCGATGTAGCCGGGCACCAGCCGCATCACCTTTTCCGCCAGCGTGCGGTCATCGGTGACCAGCCAGACCGGCGAGTTGTAGCCATGCTCTGCCTGGCTCACCAGATCGGTGGCGACGATATGGGCGTCCGCCGTGCCGTCGGCCAGGATCAGGCTGTCGGTGGGGCCTGCGATCATGTCGATGCCGACGCGGCCGAACAGGATGCGCTTCGCCTCGGCCACGAACTGGTTGCCGGGGCCGACCAGGATGTTGGCCTTGGGCAGGCCAAAGAGGCCGAAGGTCATTGCCGCAACCCCCTGCACGCCGCCCATCGCCATAATCTGGTCCGCGCCGCAGATATGGGCGGCATAGACAATGGCAGGGGCAACACCGGTGTCCGGGCGGGGCGGTGAGCAGGCGGTGATGTGCTTGCAGCCGGCCACCTTGGCGGTGGTCACGGTCATGATAGCGCTGGCGATATGGCTGTAGCGGCCGCCCGGCACATAGCAGCCTGCCGCGTCCACCGGGATGACCTTCTGCCCGGTGACAAACCCGGGGGAGATTTCGGTCTCCACATTCTTCATCGTGCCTTTTTGCAGCTCGGCAAAGCGGCGCACGTTGTCGTGGGCGAACTGGATGTCCGCCTTAAGCTTCTCCGGCACCAGGGCGCAGGCCGCTTCGATTTCCTCGGCCGTCAGCAGCACGTTGCCTTCGTAGCGGTCGAACTTGGCGGCATATTCCAGCGCCTTGGCGTCGCCGCCGGCTTCGATGTCGGCCAGGATGCCTTGCACGATTTTATGCGTCTCGGAGGCATCCGACTTGGGGGTCAAGTCGGCCTTTTTCAGGTATTCTCGGGTCATTTTCAGGGGGTCCTACTTGTAGATATCAGGAAGCAGCGTGGTCGAGATCGGCGGGATGTAGGCGATCAGCAGCACCACGATCAGCATGGTCAGAACAAAGGGGATGGCGCGGGCAGCGATCTTGAGGATGGACTCGCCGGTGATGCCGGAGACAACGAACAGGTTCAGGCCCAGCGGCGGGGTGATGAAGCCCACCCCCAAGGCGGTGATCATCATGATGCAGAACTGGATTTCGTTCATGCCGATGTTGTCCGCAAGCGGCTTCAGGATCGGCGCCAGGATCACGATGTTGGGGGTGGTTTCCATCACGCAGCCCGCGGCGATCAGGATGCAGATCATCAGCAGGATCAGCACTGAGGGATCATCGGTCAGACCGGTCACCGCGGTCACGAACCCCTGCGGCACGCCCATGATGGCCAGCGCCTCGGCTAGTGGGGCGGAGAAGGCGATGATCGGCAGGATCACTCCGTTCACCTTGGCGGAGCTGACCAGCATCGCCGGGAAATCCGACAGTTTCAGGGTGCCGAGCAGGAAGCCCATCAGGATGGTCACGACCACGGCGGTGGCGCCTGCCTCGGTCGGGGTCAGGCGGCCAGAGAAGATGCCGTAGAAAATGATGCCCGGCACGATGAAGGCATACCAGCCGGATTTCAGCGCATGGCCCAGGTTGCCCAGCCACTCGCCCAGCCCCATGTTGCCGCCGGTCTCATAGGTATAAAGCCGGTTCATGATGATATTGGTGATCAGGATCGACACCAGGATCGCGAGGCCGGGGATCAGCGCCGCCAGGAACAGGGTGGAGGCGGAAATACCCAGCACCAGGCCGATGATGATATAGGCGATGGAGGGCGGGATCAGGATGCCGGTGCAGGCGCCCGCCGCCACCAGCGCGCAGGCATAGGGCCGCGGGTAGCCGCTTTCGACCAGCCGCGCGATGGTCATCCGCCCGACTGCCGCCGCACCCGCGGCGTCAGAGCCGGAGATTGCGGCAAACATGCCGCAGACCAGCACCGTGGCGGAGCCGAAGCCGCCCCGCGTCCAGCAGGTCAGCGCCTCGGCCACATCGAGGAACTTCTTGCTGAGCCCGGTGCGCACCAGCACGTCGCCGGTCAGGATGAACAGCGGCACCGCAGTCAGGGCAAAGGCGTCGATGCCGGTGAACAGGCTTTCGCCGATGGCGCTGAGCGGCAGGTCGCCCGACATCACCAGCATGGTGATCGCCGCCGAGCCAATAGCGGCCCAGACCGGCACCGCCAGCGCAATCAGCGCCACGAACATGATCACCGGCAGGTAGAAGTCCCAGCCCAGTTCGACCGTTTGATTGAGTGAATTCCACAGCATCGCTTAAGGCCCCTCAATCAAACAGCTTGTCGCCTTCAAAGACGGGGGTGCCGTCGCGAAGGCTGCGGTAGTCGCGCAGGAAGGATTGCAGCAGGCGCCAGACCATCAGGGTGAACCCCGCGGGTACCGCCATCAGGAACCAGACCATGGAAACCCGCAGCCCGTGGCTGACCGATCCGAACTTGGCCGAGACCAGCACCGTCTCAAACGACCAGTAGAGGGCAACCAGGGCGACGATGAACATCACCAGATCCCCGAAGATGTAGAGCAGCGCCTTGGGCCGGGGGCCGAGGTAGTGCATCAGCACATCAATGCGGATATGGGCGCGTTCCTTGACCGCTGCCGCGGCGCCGATCCAGGCCAGGTAGATAAAGGAATATCGGACGATCTCCTCGCCCCAGATCGAGGAATAGGCAAACAGCTCGCGCCGGATCACCTCGATCGCCATGGTGATGACCAGCATCACATAGAACACCAGGAGCAGCCAGCGTTCTGCGTTCTTGTCGATGTTTCGCAGGATGTGCATTGCCATTCCCGGGGTTCAGGCACACCCCCGCAGCCAGCCCGGCGGGCTGTTACGAAGGCGGCTGTTGAAAAATGCGGGGGCCGGATAGAGGCCCCCGCCCTCTGAGACTCAGGCGTCGTGGACGTAGTATTTGCCCTGGGTGCCTGCGGCCTCTTCCAGCTTGGCGAAGCTCTCCATCGAGCCTGCCAGCTCAGTCTTGAAGGTGTCCCACTCGCTGCGCTGATAGCCGCCGGCCTCTTGCCACTCGCCCAGTTGATCGTCGCTGAGGGTATGGAATTCGACACCGGCCTTGGCCAGTTCCGCCATCGCATAGGCGCGGGCGGAGGGCACTTTGGACAGATTCTGATGCGCGGTCATTTCCGACCCCCACATCACGCCGTCTTGCACGTCGGCAGGCAGTGAATTGAACCATTCCAGATTGCAGGAATAGACCTGACTGTCCGGCACCGCCTGGGTGAAGGTCACATGGCTCAGGATGTCCTTGAAGCCAAAGACATACAGTGCCCCGACCGACGGATCTAGCGCATCCGCTACCCCCTGCTTGATGGCGGAGGGCGTCTCGCCCCAGGCCACCGGTGTCGGGTTGGCACCGACCATGCGGTAATACTGCTGCAGCATCTTGGATCCCGGCACCCGGAATTTCACGCCGGCCATGTCGCCCGGCGACATCACCGCGTTGCCGCCCTTGCGCACCGCCACCACGCGGGGGTCGATATTGACATAGAACAGAGCCTTGAAGCCGGCGGCCTCCACTTTGGGGTGCACTTCCGCGTTCCAGAAGTCGGAGTTCACCAGATTGGTGAACCGCTGGTTGGAGCCGCATAGATAGGGCATGTTGATCAAGTCAACAGTTGAGGCGAAAGGGGCAAAGTTCGACAGCGAATGCTGCGCAGCCTGAATGGTGCCGCCTTGCACCTTCTGCACCAGCGCACCGCCCGCACCCAGCTGTCCGCCGGGGGCCAGTTTGACATAGATCTTGCCGTTGGTGGCGTTCTGGATGTTTTCCTTCAGATCCAGTTGCATGATCGGATAGCTGCGCGACGCCCCCAGCACATAAGCGGTGGCGACCGTCATGATATGTTCTGCTGCGCGCTCGCGCTCTTTCTCTTCCTTTGCGGTCTGGGCAGCGGCTTCGGACGACCAAAGCACACCGCTGGCGCCAGCCACCAGCGCTGCGGTGAAAGAGCCGGTTGAGGCCAGTTTAAGAAAGTTCCGGCGCTCAGCAGATTTGAGGCCATCCTTGCCATTCGTCATTGTCTTCCTCCCTTGAAAATCCGTCAGCTGCCGTTGTTGTTCTTGTGGTCAGCTTCGCGTTTGAGAATGGCCGCCACGAACAGGATCGCGGCGGCAAACAGAACCAGCATCTCCCCGATATCCCCCAAAAACCCGCCGCCGCCAAAGGCGCCCAAGGCAACATTGGCAAAGAACACGGCAAAGACGGCGGCGGCAGTCCAAAGGAACATACAGAGACTCCGATTCTTATCCCGAACTCATTTGTAAGCGCTTACATTGATAATGCAAGCGCTTACATGTGCGGATGGCATCGGCCGAATTTTGTGTTAAGACAGCAGTCAAGGACATGGCAGGCATCACATGGGAAAAAACCGTTCAGCTCCGACACTTAACGACGTAGCAAAAGCAGCGGGTGTTTCGACCGCAACCGTTTCACGCTGCCTGAATTCGCCCGACCGCGTGATCGAAGCAACCCGCCAAAGGGTCATGCAAGCAGTCGAATCACTGCGCTACACGCCGAATTTCGCGGCGCGGGTAATGGCGGTAAAGCGCAGTTTTACTATCGGCGCCATCATTCCGACAATGGACAACGCCATCTTTGCCCGGGGCTTACAAGCCTTTCAGGATCAGTTGCGAGAGGATGGCTACACGCTTTTAGTTTCCAGTTCAGCCTATGACCCGGAGGCGGAACGTGAGCAGATCCGCACTCTTGTTGCCCGGGGCGCCGACGGATTGCTGCTGATTGGACACGCGCGTGAACCGGAAATCTACGAGTACCTTGAACGGCATCAGGTTCCATCCTTGGTTGCCTGGTCCTTTGAGCCTGATGCGACAAAGCCATCGGTGGGTTTCAACAACTCGGAGGCCATGTGTGAACTCGCCCGGCGTGTCCTTGCAGCAGGGCATCGCCGGATCGCCTTGATTTCCGGCATCACCAAGGGCAACGACCGAGCCCAAGCCCGCGTTGCTGGGATCCAGCAAGCTCTATTGGCTGAGGGTTTGGCAATAAAAAAATTCCCGCTGATCGAGACACCGTATGAGATCGACAAAGGAGCGGAAGCCTTTGCCCGGCTGATGGCATTGGATCCGCGCCCGACTGTTGTTATGTGCGGCAACGATGTGCTGGCTGCTGGCGCGCTGCGAGAAGCTCAGCGATTGAACATTTCGGTGCCCGAACAGGTTTCTGTAACCGGGTTTGACGACATTGAATTGGCTGGAATTGTTCATCCGGCACTTACCACTGTACACGTTCCGCACCGTGAAATGGGCCGAAAGGCCGCCCGCGAACTGGTCGCCATGGTCGAAGGCAGATCGCTAGGCAAATCGGTTTGTATCAACACTCACGTGGTGACCAGGCATTCGTTGGCTCCACCTCCTGCTGCGGAGTGAGGATGACAAAAACGCAGCTTAAGCTGATCAAAAGGAAGCGGGGCTGGGCCGCCGGAATGACGGATCAGTGAACCAGCAATAAGTCCAAGAAACACGGGCCGGGTTCGGCGAGGCTTCTCGGACTTATGTTCCTGCAACAGCCAGAAACTCATAGCCGTTTCACCTTGATGCTCATGCTATGCGAGTCTTCTGAAACTGCACCATCTGACAAGAAAGTAATCTTGTTGAAATCCGGCTGCCATGCGATGGCTATGGAAGGTATGGAGATAGGGCTCTGTTTTTAAGGGATTTTCAGTTGGGGAGCTGCCGCATGCCTCTTGACGGTTCCGCTGCAAAATAGAAATCAAATAACAGATGGCAATCGCCCGCAAACGCGAGTTGCCCTTTTGGTTGTGCTTTGGCAAGAAAATTGAAAAGTCGGTTTTCCTCACTCACTAAACCAAAGTTGCCAAGGTTCTGCGGAAGCAAGCAAAATCTGATGGGAAAACCCCTCAATTCACTTTCGGAACCCTGAAGCAGGAGGGTAAGGAACTGTCGACGACAATCGAGGGCAAGATTGTCACCGGTGTGGCCTGCAAGGCCAAGAAGATGTTCGCGGTGGTCGGACTCAAATAAAAGATCCTCATTCTCGACCCTTCGGGCAATGTCGTCGATTCGGAAGCTGATGACGAAGATGACACGGCTGAGGACGACCCCCCAGGCCGCACCGGCCGCAAGCGGCGACACCGCCGCTGGAAAACTGACCGAGACTCCCGCCGCTCTTTCAGGCCAACCGAACCCGGCAGAGGCCAAGTGGAATACCACCGCCGCCAGGGTTGAGGCCACCATGGCCAGCTCCGGGATATCACTGGCATCGACCTCTGCAAGGCAGAGGCGCTGTGAAAGGCGACACAGGCCACCCGTCCTACCGGAGAGGCGGACACCTGGAGCTGGAGGAAGAAGCGAAAGCCCTGTTTGACACCAGCTACGGAGCGAAGGCCCCGGCAGCGTCCCGAGACGTCGGCAATGGCCTGGCAGTGCGTCTGACTTTCGGTTGGCCCCGCAGTGCGTGAGAAACTCCTGGTCAGGTGGCTGGGTCTCGATGATGCCACCATCGAGATGACGAAGCTGCGCATCCTGCGCAGCGTGGAGCCGGTTCCGATAGCGGAAGGCATAGAGCTGCGCCTGACTGAAACAGATGAGGAGGCCGACGGGTATGTCTTCGCATGGCAGGAAACCGCGTCACAGCACTTACTTGAGTATATGACGATCCCGGCACAACTTTACAGGGCCATTCAGGGCAACAGTGAAGGCTGGGCAGCGATCCTGCAGCGGCTGGAAACGGATGCTTCGTGGATATGCAAAAGCTTTACATGGGCGAAGGGCGGCAAGCCGACTGAAGTCTACACGCCGCTGTCGGGAAGAACGGGAACAATGTAATTGATAGGCCTCACTTCATAGAAAAACCTCGCATTTCTCAGGAAGGGTGCGGGCAGTGTTGTTTAACCTTTTCTGAGGCTTGACTACTGGGCAACACCATCGGGTATGGCGTGAACCGATCCTGTTTGCCATAATGTGCCCCGGATGCTTTGGCACTCTCGAAAACAGCAATACCGCGCCGGGCTTTAACCTCGGCACCTCACTTAAACCCAGGAGCAGACTGATGACCCAGCAAACCGTTCTTGTTACCGGGTCATCTGGATTTATTGGATACCACCTCTGTCAGTTGCTGCTGGACGCCGGCTTTCTCGTTTCGGGTATTGATAACCTTTCTGACTACTACAGTGTCCAGCTCAAGAAAGACCGGCAGGCGATGCTTGAACAACACCCGAATTTCACGGTGGCTAACCGCAGTATCGAAGAGCCGGGTGTCATGATGGATTTGTTTGCGGCGCACAGGCCGGGATATGTCGTGCACCTCGCAGCCCAGGCCGGGGTTCGTTATTCTATCGAAAATCCGCGATCCTACTTGGAAAGCAACATAACCGGTACATTCGAATTACTGGAGGCTGCCCGCGCTTATCCGCCGCGACATATGCTGCTGGCCTCCACGTCGTCGGCCTTTGGCGCCAACACCGGAATGCCCTACAAGGAAACCCAGAAGGCTGATCACCAGATGTCCTTCTATGCCGCAACCAAAAAGGCGACTGAAAACATGGCGCATTCCTATGCGCATTTGTTTGGTCTGCCGGTTACCATGTTCCGCTTCTTCACCGTCTATGGCCCTTGGGGGCGGCCTGATATGGCATTGTTCAAATTCACCAAGGCGATCCTCGAAGGTACGCCGATAGACGTTTACAATTTCGGCGACATGAAACGTGACTTTACCTATATCACTGATTTGGTTGAAGCAATCCGCCTGCTGCTGGATGCAGTGCCGGTCCGCCCGGCAGACGGTGTTGTGCCGGAGGGGGACAGTCTTTCGCCGGTCGCGCCGCACAGGGTCGTCAATATCGGCAATTCCGATTCCGTCCGCCTGACCGCATTTATAGAAGCCATTGAAGCGGCGACTGGCTACAAAGCAGATCAGAATCTGATGCCGATTCAGGCCGGCGATGTGCCGGCCACTTGGGCCGACGCGTCTCTGCTGCAAAGCCTCACAGGTTACAAGCCGCAAACTTCTGTGGATGAGGGTGTTTCGCGTTTCGTGGATTGGTTCCAGGAGTACTACAGCGCAGAAGTCTTGCCGCATGCGGCTGGCTAAGCAACTTGCCGCCTTGAAGTGAGAACTGCTGCCGTTGGAGCGGTTCAGGCGCATATGCTGGCCAATGCGTCGATTGCCGCCGCGGCCCTTACTGCCGGGGATTTCGGGCTGATCTGACCGGGGTTGCCCGGGCTGTGCCGCCGCGGCAGGAGGTCTGTTAAGGCCCCTTAAAATTTGCCTAACATGCAGGCTAAAGTGTTGATAATGTACTAACTTTTGCCACATCTGCACCCCGGCCCGCCCGCAGGGGGTGTCTATCCAGTCTCCAACGCCCGTTTTTGCCTTGGAGATCTGACCATGCCGGCCTTTGCCCCTCTGTCCAGCGCCCGTTCCGCTTTTCGCCCGGCTGCCCGGGCGGCCGCCGCCTGCGGCCTGGCGCTGATGCTGCTGCAGCCCTCTGCGGCGGCGGCCCGGCAGACCTATGTGGTGGGCAGCGACCGCGGCGGCTATCTGCATGACCGGCTGATCGAGCTCAGCAACCTGCAGAAACACGGGGTGCGGGTCGAGATCCGCGGCAAGGTCTGCTATTCCACCTGCACCATGTTCCTGGGTCTGCCGGGCGCCTGTGTCGACCCGGCCACCACCTTCGGATTCCACGGCCCCTCGCGCGGCGGCCGCCGCCTGACCCGGGAGAAGTTCGACTATTTCAGCCGGGTGATGGCGCAGTATTACCCGGCGCCGCTGCAGTCCTGGTTCATGGCGGAGGGGCGCAACCGGATTTCCGGGGTGCACAAGATCAAGGGCAGCGAGATCATCCGCATGGGCGTGCCTGCCTGCAGCAGCGCCTGAGCGGGCGGGCTTGCCCCGCGGCGGGCGGGGGGCTATCCCCCTCGGACGGTTTTTGCCCCGGCGCGCGGCCCCGCGCCGGGGATTTGCTGCATCCGGGGCCGCCGGGAGGCCTGGCATCCGTGCTGTCATCCTTGTTCAACAGGTTCCGGCCCCCGGCCCGGTTTGAGGATCCCGCGCCGGATGCGCCGCTGTGCGTGATCGGCGATGTGCATGGCTGCCTGGCGCTGCTGGAGCAGATGCTGTCGCAGGTGCCGCCCGGCCACCGGAGCGTGCTGGCGGGCGATTGTATCGACCGGGGCGAGCAGAGCGCGCAGGTGCTGCGCTATCTGAGCGGCCGGGAGGATCTGACCTGCCTGATAGGCAATCACGAGGCGATGCTGCTGGGGTTCCTGGAGGATCCCGCGCGTGCGGGCGGGCTGTGGATCCGCAATGGCGGGCTGCAGACACTGGCGTCCTTCGGTGTCCGCGGGGTGCGGCCGCAGATGACGGCAGAAGAGCTGCGCGCGTGCCGCGATGATCTGCAGGACCGGATGGGGGAGGCGCTGATTGCCTGGCTGGCCGGGCTGCCGGCGTCGCTGCGGACGGGCAATGTGCTGGCGGTGCATGCCGGCGCGGATCCGGATGCCGCCCCGGAGGCGCAGCCGGAGGCCGCGCTGCTGTGGGGGCATCCGGCGTTCGGGCGGCGGCCCCGGCGGGACGGGATCTGGGTGGTGCACGGGCACACCATCGTTGCGGCGCCCGTGGCGGAACAGGGCCGGATTGCGATCGACACCGGCGCCTATGCCAGCGGGGTGCTGTCCGCGGTCTGCCTGGACGGCAGCGCGCCGCGGTTCCTGCAGGTGCGCGGTTAGGGTCTGAATTCAGCCTCCTTCCTGACAGGCGGCAGGGACGGGCCGCAGTAACGGGCGGCAGTGCAGACCGGACACAGATGCGGGCCAAAGGCCGGGCAGGCGGATGCCGGAAATTGCGCAATTTTTCGAAAAGTAGTAATGGTCTCCGAAATGAAACATTTCCTAAATTGAAGAGGCTGAAGCAATGAGAGCTTTTCTGTCAGCAGCAACTGCCGTTTTTGCGGCGCACTGCATGACCCTGAGTGCTGCGTTTGCCAACGGAAATGGCAGCACAAATGGCGGCGGTTGGGGTAACGGCAATGGCGGCGGGTTTGGCAATGGCGTCGGCAATCCGCATGGTGTGCCGGAGATTGATGCGAGCGCAGGCCTGCTGGCGCTTGCGGCGGTGGGGGTGGCCCTGGTTCTGGCCTGGGAGGTGAGCCGCCGGGGCCGGGCTTGAGCGCCGGTGCGGCCGGGACGCTGCGGCAAACCGCAGCCTGGTTTCAAAAATATCGAAATTGCCACTTAATTTTGTTGCAAATTGAGTGTATTCAGCGCCCGTCC
>NZ_JAQNCY010000007.1 GCF_028368855.1 Leisingera sp. SS27
GCGACGAACTGCTGAACGAGGAGATAATTGACACCCTGGACGATGTCCGCCGGAAGCTGGCGCTCTGGCGTTACGATTACAACACCGTCAGTCCGCACTCATGGCTCGGGAACAAAACGCCGGTCGAAGCGCGCCGGACGCTTGAGCAATTTGAGGGCTCCGCGCCCGGCGCGCTTGCCAAGCCCGAAACCGACGAATACCAAAATCAAACCCGCAGACTCCCGTCATGAACGAGGGACCAGCGGGGGGCAGGTCACAAACAATGGGCTCTTCACGGTCATCGGAGGCAGCGCTGCATCCAGCCGATTAGGTTCCGGCTAGGCGTTGAGGACGGCCTTAAGCCGACCTTTGCGAACAATTGACCTTCTGCAGCGCTGCATCCACAGAGCGGACATTCGAACTCAACGTATCATACACGATCGGTCAATTAGTGACCCTTTATTGGGGGCGAAGACACTCCGGGCTCACCCCATTTGGTGTGCCATGGACTGCGAGAGCACACACATAAGTTCGAACATCAGTGAGATGCCTAGCCAGGCTGTGCTGCCGCTCCCGTCAAAGGGGGGCGCGACCTCGACCAGGTCGGCACCGATCAGGTTGGCGCCCGCCAGCTCGCGGATCACCTGCTGGGCCTGGAAGCTGTTGGGGCCGCCGACCTCGGGCGTGCCTGTGCCGGGCGCATAGGTGGGATCGACAAAGTCGATGTCATAGGTGCAATAGGCGGGCTGGCCGCCAAGGATGCCGCGCACCTCTTCCATCACGTCCTTGATGCCGCGGTCGAACAGCTCTTCCACGCGGATGATGCGGATGCCTTGCTCCAGACCCCACTCGATGTCTTCGGTGTTATAGGCGGTGCCGCGGATCCCCACCTGGACAAAGCGTTTGGGATCGACCAGCCCTTCCTCCACCGCGCGGCGGAAGGGGGTGCCGTGGGTGTATTTATAGCCGCCGAAATAGCTGTCGAAGAGGTCGGTGTGGCTGTCGAATTGCACCAGCCCCAGCGGCCCGCCTGATGCCAGCGCGCGCAGGATCGGCAGGGTGATCAGGTGATCGCCGCCCGCGGTCATCGGTGTGATTCCGGCCGCCTTGAAGGCGCTGTAATAGGCGGTGATCCGTTCCAGGCTGTCCTGGATATCAACAGGATTGGGCGGCACATCGCCCAAGTCGGCGCAGTTGACGGTGGTAAAGGGGTTCACGCCGGTCACCGGATTCATCGCCCGGATCATGGTGGAATAGTCGCGCAGCTGCCGCGGCCCATGCCGGGCGCCGGGCCGGTTGGTGGTGCCGCCGTCCCAAGGCACGCCGACCAGCCCCATCTGCACGTCTTCGTAGCGCGGGTGGTCCGGGGTCAGCGAGGGCAGCCGCATGAAGGTCGGCACCCCGGCGAACCGGGGCAGCTCCATGGCGGATACCGGCTGGAAGAAGTCATCGCCTTTTTGGGTCATGCTGTGGCTCCGTTCTTCACGTTTTCCGCAATCATAGAGATCATCTCGAACATGATAGCAGAGGCGGTCAGGGCGGTGATCTGGTTCGGGCTGTCCTTGGTCGGCATCATGCAGACGATATCGCCGCCGACGATGTTCATGCCGCGCACGGCGTGCAGCAGGGCCACCGCCTCGTCGATGTCGAACCCCTTCTCGCCCGGCTCCAGGTTGGAAACGGCCGGCGCAATTGTCGGGTCCAGGCTGTCGAGGTCGAAAGTGATGTAGACCGGGCGGCCTGCCATCACCTCCTTGATCTGAGCGACGACATCTTCGACCCCGCGTTTGCGGAATTCCTTCATGGTGACAATGTTGTAGCCGTAGTCATATGACGGCTGCAGCCAGTCCAGCGTGCGGGGGTGGCCGCGCAACCCGATCTGCATGGAATGATGCGGTTCAACCTTGCCCTGATCGGCCAGGTAGGCGCCCCAATGAGCCGCGGATTTCTTGGCCCCCAGGAAATGGTCGACTTTGGTGAAGACATCCGTATGGGCGTCAAAATGCAGGAAGCAGACCGGCTCGCCCTTGGTGATCTTGCCGCAGCCGATGGCCTGCACAATGCCACCGGTGATCGAGTGGTCGCCGCCGATTGAGACGGGGCGGGCGCCTGCCGCATCGATCTGCTGGTAGAAACGGGTGATCTGTTCGATGCAGTCCTCGTTGTCGTTGGCGCGGGGGAAAGGCACATCGCCGATGTCGGCAATCCTGGCCGCCTCCCAGGGGTTCAGCTGAAACTCCCCATTCACCCGGCGCCCGACGGCGGAAACATTGCGCAGTGCGCGGGGCCCGAGGTGCTGGTCGCGTTCTGTGGTGCCGTTGCCGGTGGAATGCGGCACACCGACCAGGGCGATGTCCTGGTCTTCGGGGCCTTCGTTGGGGCAGCGGAACATGGTGGGGATGCCCCACCAATAGAGATTCTCCATCATGGATTTCAGGTGCTCGTCAGCCATTTTCGGTCCTGCGTGTTAGGGAAAAGAGCCCCGATGCCAGATCTTCAGCACCGGGGCAGTCCGGGAACAGCCCGGGGGAGAGGTTAGCTTTCGCCGGTTTTCTTGCGGTAGGCGCCCTGTGCGATCCGGTCGATGACCATAGCGCAGAACAGGATGGCGAGCCCCCCCAAGAGGCCCTGGCCTTTGGCTGCATATTGCAGCGCTTCCAGGATCAGCGCCCCCAGACCTTCGGCTCCGATCAGCGAGGCGATCACCACCATCGACAGCGACATCAGGATGGTTTGATTGATGCCGGTCATGATCGAGGGCAGCGCCAAGGGCAACTCGACGTTGAACAACAGCTGACAGCGGGAGCAGCCGAATGCGACGGCGGCTTCCTTGGTGGCCTCGGGCACGCCGCGCATACCCAGTGCGGTCAGGCGGATCACCGGCGGCATCGCAAAGACCAGCGTGGCCAGCACGCCGGGCGGCTTTCCGGTGCCAAAGAAGGCAATAATCGGGATCAGGTAGACGAAGGCCGGCATGGTCTGCATGAAGTCCAGAACGGGTTCTGCAATCGCATAAGCGCGTTTGGACTTCCCGAACCAGATGCCGAGCGGAATGCCGATTGCCACGCAGAGGAAGGCCCCTGCCCCAATCAGCGCCACGGTGATCATCGCCAGCTCCCACAGGCCCATGAAGGCAAGGTAAGCGAGCGAAGCGGCAGTGAAGATCGCCACCCGCGGCCCGGCCAGGCGCAGCGCCATCACCACAGTCACAAACATGACAACCGGCCAAGGAGTTTGGATCAGCAGCACCTCGAGCCCGTCCAGCACCCAGCGGATGCCGGCGGTCACCCCGTCAAACACATCGCCGAAGTTGTTGGCCAGCCAGTCGAACCCGGCGTCACCCTTCTTGGACAGCGCGGCGAAGTATTCCTTGCCTACGGGGAATTCGGTGATCGGCAGACGGTCACCCAGCAGCCCGCCGGTGGCGCTGGCCATGGCCTCATCCGGTTTGGCGACAGTGAAGCGCACCAGGGTCAGTGGCCAGATCGCCAGAAGGCCGATTGCGCCGAAGATCAGCCCGTTGCGGCTCATCCCTTTTTGCGCCTTCTGGCCCGAGCGCCAGCGCAGATACTGCGCCTCATAAGCCGTGTTGGCATAAAAGCCTTCGGCCAGCTTGATCACCGCCAGCAGGGCAAGGCCGGTGAACAGAATAGCTAAGGCAGTGCTGCTAGCGGCATTGGCGGCTTCCAGAGCCTTGTCGGCGGCAGCGCGCAGGTTGTCAGCGATCTTCAACTTGGCGGCTGCTCCGGCGGCGTCGCCTGCCGAGGTCAGATCTGCAGCCTGCGCCTCGCGTTTGGCGATATTGGCCAGAAGGCGTTCATAGCGGGCCAGCTGGTCGGCGCCGAGTTCACCCCAGAGGCCACGGCCGATCTGCACCAGGGCAAACAGCTCCAGTACCAGGAACATCCAGAAAAAGCCCCAGGCCCCGCGGGCCGCGCCCCACAAGGGGCCGCAGACGGCGGCCATGGTGTTCCAGGACCAGGCAAAGCCGGTCTTGCCCTGGATGCGGGCGAATTCGCGGGCGTAGTAGGGGCCGTTTTCACCGGCAAATCCCTCGACGCTCAAATCGGGTGATTGAAAATTCGTGTCCTTCATGCCTTGCCCCCCTGGATGCCTTTCAAGAGCGTCGCACGGTCGACCACGCCAACGTCGGCTCCATCATCGCCGGTGATGACAATCACATTCTCGGTTGAGGTTGCGATGTCGATCAGCTGGTCCAGATCGGTGCCGTGATGCGCCCGCGGGCTTTCGTCGAAATTGACGGGCCGGGTGGGTGTGTACTCGCTGATCGGCACCATGATCGAATGGGCGAACACCAGTTTCAGCTTGGAGATACCTTCGACAAAGTCGCGCACATAGTCGTCGGCAGGCTGGGTGACGATCTCTTCCGGCGTGCCGATCTGCACGATGCGGCCGTCCTTCATGATGGCAATGCGGTTGCCGATCCGTATCGCCTCGTCCAGGTCGTGGGTGATGAAAACGGTGGTCTTGTTCAACTCGGCTGAGAGCTTCATGAACTGATCCTGCAATTGACGGCGGATCAGCGGATCAAGCGCTGAAAACGGCTCATCCATCAGCAGAACATCCGGGTCCGACGCGAGCGCACGCGCCAGACCGACCCGCTGCTGCATGCCGCCTGACAACTCGCGCGGGAAGCGGTCCTCGAAACCGGTCAGGTTCACCTTGTCCAGGCAGCGCTGCGAGACTTCCCAGCGCGTGGACTTGGGCTCGCCGCGCACCTGCAGCGGAAAGCCCACGTTGTCGCGCACGGTACGGTGCGGCAAGAGCGCCATATGCTGGAACACCATGCCGATGTTCATCGCCCGCATCTCACGCAAGGCCCCGTCGGACAGGGTCAGCATGTCACGGCCCAGCACCGAGATGTTGCCTGCCGTCGGCTCGATCAGCCGGTTCAGATGGCGCACCATGGTGGATTTGCCGGAACCCGACAGCCCCATCACGCAGAAGATTTCGCCGCGCTTCACCTCAAAGGACACATCGGCGATGCCGACGACGCAGTTGAATTCCTCCAGCACCTCGGCTTTGCCCAGTCCGCGTTCGCGGATTGCCGTCATCGCGGCATCGGCATTGGGGCCGAATATTTTCCACACGCCGTCCAGCGTGATCACATTGTCACTCATCAGCTCAGTCTCCGGATGTCCCGGTTCGTTTGGCGGGCAGCCGTTCCGCCCGCCTGCGGCCCTTGGGTTCCGGCAGTTTACTGGAACCAGGAGTCCACCAGATCGGCGTTCTCATCGACCCAATTGCGGGCGAATTCCGCCGGGTCCTGGCCGTCGACCGACAGCGCATAGACTACGGCGTTCACCTGCTCGGTGGTGAGCTTCACCTTGCCCAGCATTGCTGCCGCTTCAGGCTGGCTGACGGCGAGGTTTGCGGCATAGAACACATGCAGCTTGGCCGCGTCCCACGCGGTGCCCGCCTTGGAGTTCTCCAGCCAATTCGGATCATCGGTCGGCTGTTTCACATTCCATTCGGCGGCGTCATAGGCAGGCTCTGCCAGCGGCACCAGTTCGTAGAGCGAGAACATGTGGTGCGGGGTGTAGCAGTAGAAGACGATGTTCTGTCCTTGCGCGACAGCGTTGTCGACCTGCGCAAGCGCCAGGGTCTCGTCCATCTCCATCAGGTTCATGGTCTCGTCATAGCCATAGGACTTGGCGCGGATCTTCTCGACATTGGTCGAGGCCCAGCCCGCACCGCCGATCCACATCTCGCCGCGGCCATCGCCGTCGGTGTCAAAGTTGGCAGCCATCTCCGGGTCGGTCAGATCACTGAGAGACGAGATGCCGGTGCGCTCCTGGGTGTCCTTGGTGACGCAGATCTGCTGGTCGGAGAGCACCGCGTTCGGGTTGTAGGCCACGGTTCCCTTGCCGGTGACAAAAGTATCATGCAGGTTCTGCTGGTTGGGCAGCCAGACTTCCGGGTGGACGTGCATCGCGCCGGAATCCATCGCCTCGAAGATGATCGGGTTGGTGCCGTTCTGCAGCTCCACCGAGAGACCCAGATTGTCCTCCAGCGCCACTTTCAGGATATGTGCGGTGCCGCGGACCGAGGCCCAGTTCGGCACCCCGATCACCACATCCTGCGCCATGGCGGTGCTGCCCAGTGTGGCGGCCAGTGCGGCTGCGGCCAGTGTCTTGACCGGTGTCTTTGCTGTTTTCATGTTTCTTCTCCCTTGTTGAATGATCACTTTGATTTTTGTTTGTGCTCCCGGCGCGTGATCACGATGCCGGAGCCATTTGTTTTGAAAGCGAGAGGGCGGCTTGCAGCAGCACCTTGCAGCCGGCCGCAAGGTGGTCCGGTTCGGCCCATTCTTTCTCGTTGTGGCTGAGACCGCCGCGGCAGGGTACGAATACCATCGCGGTGGGCACCTTGCGCGCGACCTGGCAGGCGTCGTGGCCCGCGCCCGACACCATCCGGCGCCAAGGCAAACCGCTTTCCTTGGCCGCCGCCTCGATGGCACCGACGCAAGCGTCATCGAATTTCACCGGCGGATTGTGCCAGATCATGTCCAGCGCAACTTCGGCCTCCTGCTCCTCGGCGGCCGCGCGCCGGATGGCGTTGTCCATTCCGCTCAGCACCGCGTCGTCAGGGTGGCGGAAGTCGATGGTGAAACGCACTTCGCCGGGGATGGTGTTGCGGGAATTCGGGCTGACATGCAGCTCGCCCACGGTGCCGACGCCATCGGGGCCATAGGCCAAGGCGATCCGCTGCACCTCTTGTATCAGCCGGGCGGCTGCCACCAGCGCGTCGCTGCGGCCGGGCATCGGGGTGGAGCCGGAATGGGCGTCGCGCCCGGTGACGGTGACATCATACCAGCGCTGGCCCTGGCCGCCGGTGACCACGCCGATCACCTCTTCATTGGCCTCCAGCACCGGGCCCTGCTCGATATGGGCTTCAAGGAAGGCGCCGAATTGGTGCGCGCCGCAGGGCTCCGTGCCGGCATAGCCGATGCGGGCCAGCTCTTCGCCAAAGCGCAGGCCCTCGGCGTCCTCGCGGCTGAGGGCGAACTCCAGATCAAACAGCCCGGCATAAACGCCGGAGCACAGCATGGCAGGCGCAAACCGCGCGCCTTCTTCGTTGGTCCAGTTGACGATCTCGATCGGGGCATCGGTTTCCAGCCCCAGATCGTTCATCGTCCGCACCACCTCAAGTCCGGCCAGTACGCCGTAGACGCCATCGAACTTGCCGCCGTGCGGCTGGGTGTCCAGGTGGCTCCCGATAGCAACCGGCAGCGCCTCCGGGTCGCGGCCCGCGCGGCGGGCAAACATGTTTCCCAGCCGGTCATTGGTGACGGTGCAGCCCGCGTCCTCGCACCAGCGGGTGAACAGCTCGCGCGCCTCCAGATCACCGTCGGTGAGTGTAAGCCGCCCGCAACCGCCGCCCGGCAGGGCATCGATCTTGGCCATCTCCATGATGCTCTGCCACAGCCGGGCGCCGTTTATGCGATGGTTGCTGCTCATGCGCTTTGGGGAGCGTCTTCGCGGCAGAGCGCCTGGCTCAGGCAATGCACGCCGCCGCCGCCGAGGGTGAACATCGACATATCGGGGTCGTAGACCTCAAACCCCAGGGCGCGCATCTTGGCGTTCAGGTCCTTGGCGCCAGCCATCGACAGCACCTTGCCGTCGCCCAAGGCCACTAGGTTCACGCCCAGGTTCTTGGCCTCGGCATAGGAGACATCGACGATCTCAATCCCCCATCCCATGACGGTATCCACCAGCCAGGGTTCCATCGCGTCGATGCAGGCCACCGCCAGTTTCTCGGCCAGCGGCACGATCAGCCCGTCCATATGCACAAACTCGCGGCTGATCGGGGCGACCACGGCCTCCCAGCCTTCGGCGCGGACAAATTCGGCAACCTGCTCCGAGCCCTCTTTCTCAGAGCGCTCACCGCAATAGCCGATCAGCACCCGGCCCGGCTCGATGATATTGAAGTCGCCGCCTTCGAAATGGCCCGCAGTGGCGAACTTCCAGATCGGGATATCGTTTTCCTGATAGAACTTGATTGCGGTGGCGTAATCCGCCCGGCGGCATTTCAGCTGCATATGGCAGATCAGCGCGCCCCAAGGGGTCATGGCTGAACTGTCGCGGGCAAAGAAGTTGCGGTGCAGCACTTCGTCGCTGTCCAGATAGTGGCAGGTGACGCCGGCGTCTTCGTAGATCGAGACCATCTCCGAGTGCTGCTTCATCGCCAGCTGCAGGTCGAACTGCACGCCGGTCTTATGCGCATTGGCCAAGGTGCGGCCGATCAGCGGGCCGGCATCGACCCATTTGAAGTACTCCGGCCTGCCCAGCAGAACATCCTTCAGCTTGGCATAGTCGTTGTTGATCCCCCAGCGTTTGGCCGTTGCCGTGCTTGCATCCATGCTGCTCAAACTCCCAGAATTTCCATGTTTGGGAGACAGGATTGGCTGGGTTTACCTTTTATTAAACTACAAACTAAGGGACTTAACTTTTACAAAGATACAAGTATGGTGAACCCATGCTGCCCCCCGCCCTGTCCAAAGCCGATTTGCACCTGCTCTACGTGTTTTGCGCGGTGGTGGAGGCGCGCGGATTTTCGGCGGCGCAGATCACTTTGAATGTCTCTGCCTCCACTATCTCGAGGCAGATTGCAGACCTGGAGACCCGGCTGGGCATGCGCCTGTGCCAGCGCGGCCGCAAAGGGTTCCGGCTGACCGACAAAGGCGAGATCGTCTATGCTGCCTCGCACAAGCTGTTTGCGGCGCTGGACCAGTTCGGCGAAACGGTGGACGGCACCCGCGGCAAGCTGGTCGGCCGCCTGCCTGTGGCGGCGATCGACAACTGGGTGTTCAACAATGAAGCGCCGATCATGAGCGCCTTGGCCGAGTTCACCCGGATTGCGCCAGAGGTCGAGATTGAGATGCACTCGCTAGCGCCGGATGACATTGAGATGGCAGTGCAGGACGGAAAGATTGCACTCGGAGTTGGTGTCTTCCACAAGCACAAGCCCGGCTTGATCTACGAGACGCTGGGGTACGAGCGGATCGGCCTCTACTGCAGCAGCGGCCATCCTCTGTTCACGGCAGACACGCCTGCCAAGGTCGAGGAGCGGCTGCCTCAGGCCAATTTCTGTAAGCGGGCTTACCTGAACGAAGACCTGGTGGCGCCGGTCTCCCGCGGGCTGCCTTCAAACGCCAGCGCCCATCAGATCGAAGGCATTGCGATGCTGGTGCTGACCGGCCGCTATATCGGCTACCTGCCGGAAAGCTTCGCCGACATCTGGGTGCGTGAAGGCCGGGTGCGCTCGGTAGGAGATGGTATGTTTGACCTGAAGTCCGAGATCAAGCTGGTGCGCAAACGCGGCGAAGAGCCGAATCTGGTGGTCAAAACCTTCATCCAGCTGGTGAAATCAGCAGCAGGTCAGGTCAGCAAGAAAAACCGCAAAGAAAGCCGTGGCGCCTAAATCATAGTTTTGACGGCGCCCGCCAGCAAAAGGCGGATGCCAATTTGTTGCTCTATGTGGATGTTCGCTTTGACCATGAAATATGCCGCTGCCTCACTGGAGGCCATGGAGAGTAAGTCCGGCCCGTAGCTGCCGTTGGTCATCACCCTTCACCGCTCATTGCAGCCCGCCGAAGCGGACAATAGTTGGGACCACAAGGTCAGGTCACGTGTGATCTCACAGCTTGCGGACCAAGCGATCCTTAGCTGCGGTTGGTTTAGTGGCGCCTATAGGCAAATGAGCATCGCCAGTATTCTTTACTCATACTCACGGTAACGACGGTTCTTTCCAGCAACAAACAGCGCCGCAACCATAAAAACCAAGGACGGGATGAGCGCAAACTCCAGCCACTCCAGGCGTTTGGCAAGCCAGCCTCCCATCAGCGGCAATACAAATGCAATGCCATAGCCAACCAGCGTCATTCCTGCACTCAGCCGGGTAACCGCATGCCCTTTGGCGATTACCGCCGGCAGTGAAACCAGCAGGATCATTTCAACCGAAGCCGCAAAGCCGGTTAGCAGCGCAGCCGCCCAGGATGGCCATCCGGAAAGGAAGGCAAACCCGGCGAGCCCCGCAACGGATAGCACAGCTGATGCAGCAATTGGTCTTTGCCTTCCAATCCAACGCGGAACAGCCAGAACTGCAATAGAGGCCAGAAGAGGGGTCGCGTTATACGCGAAGAGCAAGCCTGCCAGGGCAGATGTTTCCCCTCGATCCTGAAGGATAGGTCCTACATAGGAATTAATGACGTAGAACGCCGCAACCGAGCCGGCGAGAAGCATCCCATACCGCCAGGCATGAGGATCGTTCCAGCGCGGCATGGATGTTGCTGCGATCTCTTGGCCGGCCGCGCCCTCTGTTGGGTCCCTCACAGCCTCAGGCGGCCGGACGAAGACCGTTGCCAAGGCAATGAACACAATCGGAACGGACCACAGCAGCAGTGCTGCGCGCCAGTCGTCTCCGCCCATCGGCAGCACCACAGGGAGCGTCAAGCCTGCACCAGACATCTCGCCAACCATCATTCCATTCAAATAGACTGCGCTCCCAAGCGCTATGTGGCTTGGTGTCCAGACCCGCGTTGCAGCCGGCAAAGCTGTTTGGAACACGGCAACACCCAGCCCCATGAGCACTGAGACTGAAAACAGCACTGCGCCAGAAGGGGCATAACCTCGTGCACTGGACGCTGCCGCCATCAATAAAAGCCCCCCGGTAATGGCGGTTTTTAACCCGAACCGCGTGATGATCACTGCCGCTGGGATCGCTCCAAAGGCGATGGCAACCACCGGCAGCATGGTCAGCGCCCCTATGCCCGCCGTGTCCAATCCATATGCATTGCCGATGCGTGTTGCCAATGGCGGGGCTGCCAGAACCGGGACACGCAATGTCCAGCCCACGAGCCACAGAACGGCAAACATAGAGATTGGATATGAAGGGGAACGTTGCGCTACGCAGTGGCCCACGAGCGGCTCCTTGTGCTGGCGTACTGGTTTTTCAAACATATCCCTTCTGAAATTTTGGAGAAGATGTATAAATCAGGTGGCATCTATCGAAAAAATGGAAAGCAAATGAACCGGTTTGCCGAAATTGAAGCTTTCGTTGCGGTCATAGAAACCGGCTCGTTTTCCGCGGCCGCAGCACGGCAGGGGGTGGCGGTTTCTGCCGTCAGCCGTAGGGTCGACGAGATGGAAGCGCGGCTTGCAGTGAAGCTCACGTGGCGCTCGTCACGCGGTGTCAAAGCCACCGAAGAAGGGCGCATGTACTATGACCGTTGCCTCCGCCTCCTGTCGGATTTGACAGAAGCCGACAATGCAATTTCGGGTCTTGATGGTTCGGTCTCAGGGCCAATACGTATTGCCTGCCCGCCCGCATTTGGACTACGTCATCTCGCTCCGCTTGCAAACGCCTATGCTGCTGCGCATCCAGGTGCTCAGTTTGATATCGACATGAGTGACCGGGCTGTAAATCTTGTTGAGGAAGGCTTCGACTTTGCGATCCGCATCGGCCATACAGATGACCCTGCTCTTACCTCTGAACCTCTCTTTCCTGTTCAGTATGTCATCACCGCAAGCCCGGCCTTTTGGCATGAGCATGGGCGCCCCGGCAGGCCTGAAGATCTGAAGGGTTTACCGGCAATCGTCTACAAGATCGGGAGCGACCCAGCGCGTTGGCGCATTACCTGTCCGGACAGCCGAACTGTAGAAGTTCGCTTGTCCCCACGCTTTGCTGCCAACAACGGTGAGATCTTGATCGAGGCGGCAAAAGCCGGGCTAGGTGTCTGTCTGGAACCCAAATACGCTTGCAGCGATGCTATCCGTGACGGTTTTCTGGAGGAGGTTCTGAGCGGTCACCGCATTGGTGAGCGACTGGTTGAACTCGTGAGACCCAGCATCCGGCCGCTTTCCCGAAGAGCGGGTGATTTTGCTAACATTCTGCGAGAAACGTTCAGCACGACCCCTCCATGGGACGACGGTTGAACCACAGGCCTCGATCTGCAATAGCAACAAGGTTTGAAGATTCATGGCTGAAGTAGCCGACCCAGACCAGCCCTTCGCCCTGCCTTCACGTTACTGCAATCGTAGCCTGCCTTCCGGCCATTCGCCGCGCGTGCAAAATCTGGAGATAATCGAACTCAAGCTGTGCGAGCAAACCCGTAATCCATTGCGGACCGGCGCGTATCAGCTCGTCATTCTATCCGTGATCTGCGCTTCGATGAGAACCGTAGCGGCCTCGCCGGGTTTGGTGATCTCATGCACCACTGCAGCGGACCGGGAAACTACTTTGCCTGCACGAATGACCGCAATCCTATGCGCCCGCAACCGTATGGCGTCTATCTTGTCACGCGCCTGCAGCAACACGAAATTCGCATCTTTCCCTTTTGCGACCCCGTAACCCTGCAGCCCCATGATACGCGCGGAATTCTCTGTCACGGCGTCAAAGCACCAGCTCATATCCTCACGGCTCGAAAGTTGCCCCACATGCAACCCCATGAACGCCACGTCCAGCATGTCGGCTTTGCCCAGCGAATACCAAGGGTCCATTACGCAATCGGATCCGAAGCCAACCGCAACGCCCGCATCGCGCAATTCGCGAACCCGCGTCTGTCCGCGGCGTTTGGGATAGGTGTCATGGCGGCCCTGCAGCATGATATTGATCAGCGGGTTCGGGATTGCGTGAACTCCGGCTTCGGCAATCAGCGGGATAAGTTTGGACACATAGTAATTATCCATGGAATGCATTGAGGTCAGGTGCGATCCGGCCACACGCCCCTGCAACCCAAGGCGCTGAGTCTCATAGGCCAAAGTTTCGATATGGCGGCTGTGAGGATCATCGCTTTCGTCGCAATGCATATCCACCATCAGGCCACGGTCCGCCGCGATCCTGCACAGCTGGCGGACGCTTTCGGCGCCATCCGCCATGGTGCGTTCAAAATGCGGGATGCCGCCGACGACATCCACTCCCATATCCAAAGCCCGGATGGTGTTCTCCATCGCAGTGGGATCGCGCAGCACACCATCCTGCGGGAAGGCAACCAGCTGCAGGTCCAGATAATCCTTCACCTTTTCACGTACCTCCAGCAGCGCCTGAACGCCCTTCAGTTCGTCGTCACAGGTGTCCACATGGCTGCGGATTGCGCCGATGCCCTTTGCAACCGCCAAGTCGCAGTAGCGCAGCGCACGCTCTATGATGTCGTCCACGGTCTGGACCGGCTTCAGCTCCCCCCACAGGGCGATGCCCTCCAGCAGCGTGCCGGACACATTCAGCCGCGGTGTGCCAAGCGAGAGCGTTGCATCCATGTGGAAATGCGGGTCCACAAACGGCGGCGAGACCAGATAGCCCTCTGCCTCGATCACCTCCTTGGCTTCGGCGGTGATGGAGGCTTCAACCGCGGCGATTTTGCCGTTCTTGCAGGCAATATCGACGCCCGTTTGCCCGTCAGTCAGGCTGGCGTTTCTGACAATCAGGTCAAACATCGGGCTCTCCTTCCCAAAGCGGATTTCTAGCGCTGCCCTTTGAACCAGGGTGTCAGCAGGGCACGCGGATAGTCGGCAGAACGGGCCGCGATGACAAGCGCGATGATTGACAGGATATAGGGTGCCATCAGGAAGACCTGGCCGGGAACCAGCGCGCCCATTTCCGTCTGCAAACGCACCTGCAGCGCGTCGAATGCGCCAAACAGTAAGGCGCCGAACAAGGCCTTGCCGGGCCGCCAGCTGGCAAAGATCACCAGCGCGATACAGACCCATCCGCGCCCGTTCACCATTCCAAAAAAGAAGGCGTCAAAGGCGCTCATGGTCAGGAAGGCGCCGCCAAGCGCCATCAGCGCCGAGCCTGCAACAATCGCACCGATACGCAGGCCGTAAACCGACAGCCCCTGCGCGTCGACGCTGTCAGGATTGTCACCGACCGCCTGGATTGCCACACCCAGCGCAGTGCGGTTCATCACATACCAGACCAGTGCCACCATCAGCAGCGCAAGCCAGGTGAGCGCGGTCTGCTGGAACAGCACCGGCCCAAGAAAAGGCAGATCCGACAGCAGCGGAATGTCCAGAGCCTTAAACGGCTCGATCCGCGGCGGCGAGGACACATTGGGCAAGGCCGTGCGGTAAGTGAAGTAACTGACAGATGTGGCAAACAGGGTAATCCCCAGTCCGGACACATGCTGTGAAAGCCCCAAGGGAACCGTCAGCACCGCATGCAGCAGTCCGAACAGCGCTCCTGCCGCCGCCGCTGCAAGGACACCGCCCCATAGGCCGGCCCCCAGCCAGACCGCCATCCAGCCGCACATGGCCCCAACAACAAAAATCCCCTCGATCCCGAGGTTCAGAACGCCTGCCCGTTCGCAAATCAGGGCGCCCAGCACACCAAAAATCAGCGGGGTTGCAATGCGCAGGGATGCCGCCCAGAAGCTTTCGCTCAGGAGGATGTTCAGAAGATCCATCATGATACGGCCTCCCTGGTGCGCAGAATGCGGTACTTCGCCAGAAAGCCGCCGACCAGCACGCACAGCAGCGACATCGAGACAACGAGGTCTGCCAGGAAGGACGACACGCCCATCGCGCGGCTCATACTGTCGGCGCCTACGAACACCGAGGCAATGAACAAGGCTGCAACCACCACACCTGCGGGCGACAGCCCGGCCAGCATCGCCACAACAATGCCGGTGTAGCCAAAGCCCGGCGACAGATCCGAAGTCAGGTAGCCTTTCAGCCCTGCAACTTCGCTGACGCCCGCCAGCCCGGCCAAGGCGCCGGAGATCGCGGCTACGCCGAACAGAGACCGGTTCACATTTATCCCCGCATGGCGCGCAGCGGCGGCGTTTTCTCCGACCGCGCGCAGCTTGAAGCCCCAGACCGACCGCGCCAGCATGAACTGGGCAATCCCTGCCAGCACCAGCGCAATGATCAGCCCGGAATGCACCCGCATCCGCTCAATCAACGGCGGCAGCATGCCCTGATCCAGTACCGGCGCCGACTGGGGCCAGCCAAGCCCCATCGGGTCCTGCAGCGGGCCTTCCAGCATCATCTGCAAGAAGATCAGGATAATGAAGTTCAGCAGGAGCGTCGTCACAACCTCATCGGCCCCGAAGCGGACCTTCAGATAGGCCGGCGCCATCATGCCCGCCGCACCGGCTCCGGCTCCCAGAAGAATAATCAGCGGCAGCAGCACAATGCCCGGGGCGTCCAGGTATCCCGAACCGATGGCAACAGCTGCCATAGCGCCCAGGTACAGCTGCCCCTCAGCCCCGATGTTCCACAGCTTGGCACGGAAGGCCAATGCGGCAGCAAGACCCGTGAAGATCAGCGGTGTGGCACGGGTCAGCATTTCGGACAGGGCAAAGACCGAGCCGAAAACGCCCTTGATCATCTCGCCATAGGCGGTCAGCGGATTGGCCCCGGCGGCCAGCAGGGGAATGGCCGCAAGGGCCAGGGAAATCACGGCGGACAGGATGGGAATGCCGATGGCGAAGGCACGGGACGGGTTCTCGCGCGGTTCAATGCGGATCATGCGGGTTCTCCTGCCATCATCAGCCCGATCTTTTCGCGGTCGTGGCTGCCTGCCTCCACCAGGTTGCCGTCGCGGATCACCATGATGCGGTCGGCAAGACCCAGGATTTCGTCAAGGTCCTCTGAAATCAGGACAACGCCCGCGCCGCGCTCCCGCGCTTCCAGCAGGCGCCGGCCCACCTCGGCCGCGGCCCCCATGTCCAGGCCGCGTGTCGGCTGGTTGGCCAGGATCAGGCGGGGAGAACGTTCGAACACCCGCGCAAGGATCAGCTTCTGGATATTGCCGCCGGACAGCAGCCTGGAGGACGCCGCAACACCCGGCCCGCGCACGTCATAGGCCTGCGCCAGCCGTTCTGCATTGTCCCGGATGGCGTCCCGCCGCAGCAATCCGCGGGATTGCACCTCCGGATCGTCCAGCCGTTCGATCACCATGTTCTCGGCGACACTCATGGCGCCGACAATGCCCTCGTGATGGCGGTCCTCGGGGATGCGCCCGATACCGGCCTTCACCATTGCAGCCGGGCCGGGTTTCGCAACCTTTGTACCGTCAACCTGTATATGCCCTGCACTGGGCGCCGCCAGGCCGGAAATCACATTGGCCAGCGCGCTTTGCCCGTTGCCGGAAATCCCGGCAATGCCCAGAATTTCATGCGCTTTCACCGTGAGATCAATGCCTTTCAGTGTGTCGCGCTTGGAGCGCCCGGAGACGGAAATCCCTGACAGGTTCAAGACCGGCGCGCCCGGCACCATGTCTGTGCGGGCAACCTTGGGCGTATCCGCCCCGACCATCATCCGTGCGATTGCCTTCTCATCAGCATCCGCGGTGGCCATTTCGCCCACCTTCCGGCCGTGCCGCAGCACTGCAATCCGGTCCGAAAACGCCAGAACCTCCCGCAGTTTATGGCTGATGAAGATGACCGAAAGGCCCTCCCGCGTCATCGCCTTGATGTTTTCAAACAGTGTGTCCGCTTCCTGCGGCGTCAGCACTGCGGTGGGTTCGTCCAGCACCAGGATCCGGGCGTCGCGGTAGAGCGCTTTCAGGATCTCCACGCGCTGGCGCTCGCCAACCGAAAGCCTGCCAACAGGCGTGTTCAGCGGTGCCTTCAAGCCGCTGTGTTCGATGATCCCCTCGATTTTGGCCCGCGCAGCCTGCCGGTTGCGCCGCAGTGCCAGCAAGGGCTCTGACCCTAAGGTGATGTTGTCCAGCGCATTGATGTTCTCGGCCAGGGCAAAATGCTGATGCACCATGCCCACACCGGCGGCCAGCGCCGCCTGCGGATGGCCCAGCGGCAGGGAGTGCAGCACGCCGTTTTCATCCGCCACTTCGACGCTGCCAGCGTCCGGCAGGTAGTGGCCGAACAGCATGTTCATCAGCGTGGTCTTGCCGGCGCCGTTTTCACCCAGCAGCGCAAGCACTTCGCCTTTGGCCAGCGTCAGGCTGACATCGTCATTTGCCACAACCGGGCCGAAACGCTTGCTCAGCCCGTTGAGCCTTAGAACCGTGGAATCTGTCATGGGAAACAGGGCCGGCGCAAATGCCGGCCCTTCTGCCGTCAGTTGTCGGAAACCGGGCGGGCATCGTTCACGTTCACACGGAACAGCCCGTCCAGAATTTCTGCTTCGCGCGCCTTTACGGCCGCCTCGGTTTCAGACGATATCAGGCTTTCGTCCATCACCAGTGAACCGCCGCCATAGGCCATGAAACTGTACTGGCCGTAATCCGCAGCCTCGAAACTGCCGCCTGCCACATTGGCAACCGCCTTGTCGATGGTTGCTTCCATGTGCCAGAGGGCCGAAGCCATGATCGTGCCAGGATAGTCGCCGGAGGTGTCGATGACATTGCCCACGGCCTTCACACCGCGTTCAACGGCTGCGTCGGATACGCCAAAGCGTTCAGCGTACATCACGTCCGCCCCGGCATCCATCATCGCAAAGGCGCTTTCCTTGGCCTTTGGCGGGTCATACCAGCTGTCGATGAAGTTCACGATGAACTTCACATCCGGGTTCACTTCCCGCGCGCCATCCATAAAGGCATGCATCAGGCGGTTCACCTCGGGAATGGCATAACCGCCCACCATGCCGATCACATTCGAATCGGTTGCCGCTCCTGCAACCATGCCGGACAGATAGGACGGCTCATGGATCCAGTTGTCGAAAACCGAGAAGTTCGGCGCAACCGGACCAAAGGAAGATCCCATCAGAAAAGCGGTTCCGGGGTAGTCTTTTGCAACTTTGCGCGCCGCGCGCTCGAGCCCGAACACCTCACCAACGATAAGCTGCTGCCCTTGTTCGGCATATTCGCGCATCACCCGCTCATAGTCTGTGTTCGCAACGTTTTCCGAGAAGACGTAGTCGATATCGCCACGCTCGGCTGCGGCGTTCAGAGCTTTGTGGATCCGGCTGATCCATTGCTGCTCGACGGGCAGCGTATAGATTGCTGCAACCTTGATCTTTTCAGCCACGGCAGCACCTGCGCTCAGCAGGCTCGCGCAGGTAAAGAAAACCGCAAGCACGGCTCTTCTTGTTAGTGAAGCATTTTTCATTGTTTCCCTCCCATTTTCCGGCAGTGAAACATTTTTTGACCAAATAATCAAATTTATCCGATTTTACCCACCGAAAGTGACCCGAATGCGCAATCCTGAGACTACGATACACTCTAAAATGGAGACGTTCCGTTGAGTTGCAGAATTACTTGAATTGGGCTCGCGGCTAGCCTGCGGCACTGCTGAACAGAAATCTCATGAGACGTGCCGGAAAGTCGGCTTCCAGCGTTTCGCAATGTTCAGCCTGCGCCTGCAGGGAAGGTCCGGATTCCGCCCGACCTGCCTGCGAACCCGTAGCGGCTAATCGACAGGCCGGAGGTCCGGTTCGGGCTGCTTGCGGTCCTTGTCCCCTGCGGCGGGAGCGACGGCGTTTCCCGCCTCACTGCCAATCCAAGCCCGACCAGGTGAACGGCCCCTATCTCAGGGATCAGCCATTCACGCTTGGCGCGGCGGATGGCTGGAACGAGCCCAGAGGAGAAGTGTCCAATTCTCGCTGCGCGCGCTCGCAGCAAGGAAATTGCCGCAGAGACGCAAAAGTTTACGCCGCCTTGCAGCGGGGAGATCGGCCATTCGTCGCCCGCGCAGAAAATCTAAGACGGTAAATCACACAGCGCGGACAACGCTACACTCCGTTGAAATTTCGCTAATGATCGGTTTCAACGAGGAGTTCTAATTGAGCCCATCCAATACAGACACTGCTAGTCGATGGGGATATCGCAATCGGGTTGCAAGCAAAAATCTAGTCGACACAGAATCAAACTGGAAAGGCAACGTTTTGATAGCCGCAATACGTTTCCGATGATTGGATTTGACAGAGCTCCTGATGAAACAGGAGTGGTTATCTATAGCTGCTCCAAACGCAATTGTTTGGGGGTTGTTCCGAACATCGACTTGAACTGGGCTATGAAGTGGGACGTGCTTTCATATCCAATCTCAAAGCCTATTTCGGTGATCGATGCATCGGTTGATAGCACGGCGTCGCGTGCGCGTGTCAGGCGTTGTTCGATCAACCACTTGCTGGGGGCAACGCCAAATTGTCGTTTGAATTCCCGGTTAAAGGCCGACACGGAACGCCCCGACAAATGGGCATAGTCATGTACGCTCAGGTTATGGGTGCAATGTTCCCGCATCAGGTGGCGAATATTGCGTTTTCCGCTGTCAGAGCAGTTTTCATGCAGAAATGATCTGAGGCGCATGGATTCGTCTTCCGCTGCGATTAAAAACAACAATTCCATCAGCTTGGTGTGCAATAACTCGCGTGTCCCGTCGATGGTTTTATAGATGTCGATCATCGAGCTCATGAAACCGTTCAGGCTGTTATGGTGGTCAATTTTATAGGCACCGATACGTGACGTGGGATGTGCAGAATGGCCCGGGCTTTGCCGCTCAAACTCGCGGATCACGGTATCATCAAAGAAGAACAACAGCGCTTCCAGCGGTCCATCCGAACCTGAAAAGTTAGTCACCATAAAGACATCCCGTGGCAGCAAGACCATCTCTCCAGCGCCAACCGTGATCTCTTCCCCAGTAGGGGTAATAAACACCTCTTCGCCTTTGATGATATACCCTAGGCAGGGGCAACTGTTGTAAAACTCCACACCAAAGGCGCTGGACAGGATACGTTTGTGAAAGATCGCTTGTTGCCCGTGTTCCATGACCACCTGTGCATCCGCGAAGTCATGTAATCCTTGCGGAATAACTAGGCTGTTGGTTCCATCCGCCCCAAGGTCCGACAATGTTTGATGTGTTCTGGATGCCATGCCGCGCTTGCCTCTTTTGGGTTGGATGCCAGTTTCTACCTTATCGCACCAGACGACAGATTGCCCCAGATCACGCGCGATATCCGGCATTTTTACTACAGTGCGCGTATTTCCAAAAATTGTGTCGATGTAAAAAACACGCACACAACCAAGGAGATCAATGTGAGTATTTGGGTAACATTGGAGCTGGTCGTTCAGGAAAACGCCTATGCGGATTTGCAGCTGTTCCTAGAGGCGAAGCTGCCCGCGGTGCGTGGGTTTGAAGGGGCTTTGTCCGTATCGATCCTGTTTGATGAAGAGACCAACAAGCTGCTGATCCTCGAAGAATGGAAATCACGCGCGCACCATCAGGCCTATATTGCGTCCATCACGGAAAATGGCGTTATGGAACAGCTGTTGTCTTTCATGACCGGCCCGCCCGATGTGCAATATTATGAGCGCGTGGCGATATGAACGCGCTAAAAGGCTCTTTGCCAACCCGTCGGGATGCATTGACCATGATCGCAGCAAGCGCTGCGGTTTTGGTCGCGCCGATGCAGGTGTTGGCACAATCTAAAACCCCAATCGTCGTGACCAAGACCCGGCTTGTAGGACCCTTGTCTGACCAGCTTATGAAAACCATCACCGCGCGTCGCGGGCATCAGGAGTTCTTGTCACAAAAGGTTTTAACGAATGCAGACAGCGTTGTGTTGATCGAGGAGTGGCGCAAACCGACGGCACAGGCCACAGAAACCTATTATCGCAAGGAAATCTGACATGAACAAAATCCACCTTGGCACTGGGATTGGCGCAGCGGCCCTTGCGACCCTGCATACGTTTGTTGGCACGCCCGAAGTTGCGGATCCACTTTTGGCCGCAACGCTGGAAGACCGGGCCAAGTACATCAACTTCTTCTGTTGGCACATCGTGACCATTGTGCTGTGGGCCGTCGCTGCGGGCTATCTTTGGTCGGCACTTGTCAGACACTCGACCGAGCTGGTGGTTTTTTTGACAATCATGATGGCGGGCATCGGGGTCTGGGGTGTTCTCCTGCCGCCAAGTGTTGGCCTGTCTTATAAGACCATGCCCCAGGGGTGGCTGTTTTTTCCAATCGTAACCCTCGCCGTCTTTGGTCTAATAAATGAAAAACAGGGGACGGTTGGTACGAGAGCCTAATTTTGTTCAGATGCTGAGCCGCTGCCTACAAACATCAAGGTCCAGTGATTCGTGCGCATAGAATTCGCTAACCAATTCAAACTATTGACTTAAATCGGCAACTCGTGCTTCCCGCACCATCGGTCAATTTGGGTTCCGAGCCGCCGAATGCTTGGGCAGAAATGGTGTTACCGGGCGACTTCCGAGAGCAGGCATTCACTCCGCTTGTACGATGACATCGTCAGCGCGGTGCTGATGTCTGGGGATGGAGGGAGGATCGGAGGGCAAATCATGCCAAGAGTCCAGCTTCCCGCTGTCACCACGAAACGCAAAGCCTGGAACAAGGGCCGGATCATCGGCCAGAAACGACCACTGTTGCCGAAACAGGTCTGGGCGATCCGCGCGCGGCTCGAACTGGCGGGCAACCTGCGCGATCTTGCGCTGTTCAACGTGGCAATTGATAGCAAGCTTCGCGGATGCGATTTGGTGAAACTCGCCGTCACTGACTTGGTGAGGGATGATCGCCTTCGCGAAAGGGTGTCTGTGATACAGAGCAAAACCAAGCGGCCCGTTCAGTTCGAACTCTCTGAAAACACGCGGGACACCATTGCCGCGTGGATCAAGTCGCCGGAAATGATCGGCTGCCGTTTCATGTTCCCCAGCCGGTTTCACGACCGCCCCCATATCTCAACGCGCCAATATGGCCGGCTTGTGCGGGATTGGGTGGCCGCGATCGGACTGGAGCCCAGTGGGTACGGCACCCATTCGTTGCGCCGGACCAAAGCAGCGGAGATATACCGGAAAACCGGAAATCTCAGAGCGGTTCAACTTCTGCTCGGACATACCAAGGTTGACAGCACAGTCAGATATCTTGGCGTCGAACTTGAAGATGCACTGAGCATCGCCGAGCAAATCGACATTTGAACCACGTTGGCGGGCGGCACTTGCCGTTCGCCAATTCGAACCGGACCTACGTTCGCGCCGCAGCGGTGGTTTGAATCGAGCCCATTTTTTCGAATGCTACAACTTGTTCCAAAGGCAGCTTCGTGCTCCTTTGAAACTGAATAACTGACCTTCAGATTGTATTCATAGTATTGCGAGAAAGTCCTCTATCGCATCCACCACCGCCTTGGATTTTCGGCGATCCAGCGCATCAGGGTGAAGTGCAGCGAATTTGCCGGAATCGTTATCAAAGTATCGACCATTTGCGTCCGCGAAATCGTCTGAAACCGCAACTTTCACCAGAACGTCAGCACCTTGACTGACATCACCTGCTGCGACGCCAAACGCCTCTTTCACCATTTTACTGCCCAGCATTGAACCTGGGTTTACTGCGATAACTTTCGGTCCTGTTTCACCTGAGACCAGCGCCTGTTCTTGCGTCCACATGGTCAGTGCCAGCTTACTTTGAGCATATGCTTCCCCAGCCGATAAGGTGGTTTTACCAATCAAAGCATCAATCTGCACTGGGGATTGCGCCGCAGAAGACAAGTTGATGACTCGGCTACCACGGGACGAGCAGAGCAAGTCCCACAAGCAATTGGCTAGTAGGTATGGAGCAAAGGTGTTGACGGCAAAACGCGTGTCGAGACCGTCCTCGGTTTTTGCAACGGGCGTGTGGTAAACACCTGCGTTGTTTATCAGAACATCGAGATTCGTATGATCCGCGGCCACTGCTTGAGCCAGGGCCTCTACCTCGTTCACACGTGACAGATCCGCGACATAGCTGTGAATACGACCGCCTTGTGCCAATCCAGCCAGTTCCGTTTGAACTGTATTCAGCTTGTCGACGTTCCGCCCATGCAGAAGAATGGTATGCCCTAGGCCTGCCAAGACACGGACAGTAGCCAGCCCGATACCGTCGGTAGCACCGGTCACCAGGATCGTTTTGGTCATCTCGGTCTCTCCTTTATCAAGTGAATTCTGGAAGCACATGTTCCGCCAGATGCTTTAAAGTGCGTTCTGTATCAGCCTGATTGAAGCGCAGGTTTAGCGCTACGTGATTGAGGCCGATGCCCTCAAGCGCTTTCAGATAGGACACCAGATCGCGCGCATTCAGTCGCAGACCAAGGTGGATGGCTTGCGGTGCCTGACGGTTTTCAACCAGATCGACATAGAGCGGCTGCATTACCGGCTGCTCGTCCCTGCCAGTGTATAGAGTTCGCGCGCGCCAGTCCGAGATGATCTTGGCCTGTGTCGGCGTATCGCGCGGATACAGCATCCAACCATCACCGTTTTGCGCAATCCAATCCGGGGATTGTTGGCTCCCTCCGGTGATCAGCATTGGCAACCGGGCACCATACGGCTTGGGCAGCAAATCAACTGAGCCATCCAATTTGCCGTATCCACCCTGATGAACAGGCGCGGCACCAGCCATGTTGCGAATGTAGCCATAAGCTTCGCGAAACCGTTCGCCGCGATCCTCAAAAGACATGCTCAGCGCTGGGTACTCGTCTGGCCGATCACCAGACGCGATCCCCAACAACAAGCGCCCGTTTGATAATACGTCTATGCTAGTTGCGGCTTTGGCCACATGCGCGGGGTGACGCAGAGGCAGTACTGCACTGGCCAGCCCTAAAGCGACCTGTTGCGTCTGACCTGCCAGATGCCCGAGATAGACCCAGGGATCAAAGATCTGCCCCGCGTCACCAAAACTGGGCACGTTGAACGGTACGTCCCGCAGCCAGATGGCGGCAAAACCGAGTTGCTCCGCCAGTTTGATACGCTCCACCTGGTCCTGCATGGTCGGGACCGCGCTGTTGGGATAGGCCTCCAGGGGTGCCACAAGACCTATGCTCAGCCTGCCTTTTTGGAACACAGAATTGTAGGCCCGATTGATCACCGGGAAGGTGTTGGGTTGGGTTGTGTCGAGCATGTGATACCTCCTGCCCACTCGGATCAGTATCGAACCAGTGTTCGGCTCTCGATGCTCTTGCGGATGCTGTGAACGCTGGCATCCTCGACCAGATCGATTGCGCTGTGGGCGATGGAGGGGTGGCCGCGGTTATCGTAGATGTTGAAGTACGCCACTTCATCCGGCGCCATCCTTGATTGGTACACCCATTCATGCCCGTCATTTGCCGCAAGCCCCATGATGTGGCCCAGACGGTCGGGATAAATCAGATCGACCAGAACCCAATCCTCTTCCTCGACGCTAGACGGGCGCACAAAGCCAAGCGGCGCGCTATTGATTGACGCGTCGACAGGCCGCCAGATATTGATGAATCCGTAATGCCCCGCGCTCCAGTCCTCGGCCTTCTCGGCGCCCAGAATGTCGATCAGCCGTTGCTGGGCACCCTCTGGGCTATAATCGCTATGCACGTTGCGTGCTGGTTTGCGGTCAGAATTCGGATCGTCCACCCGAACTGTGTGGTCGAAGATCACGACATCCCTGGCCTCGACCTCCTGCTTGAGAAGATCGGTCAGTTCGCGGTCATACTCCGCTTTCCACAGCTCGCCTGCGGTGAAATTAGTTACCTTTGTCGGCGCGCGCAGAAAGCCGACGCTGTCGACGGCAAATCTGACGGCTGCATCGCCCATGCGCACATCCTTCACGTCAATGACGGTCGCGGCAAGTTCGGGTGAGATCAGCTTTCCGGTGACCCCTCCGGCGTCGATGTGGAAAGCCTGCCGGGTGTCACTGTGTACGTGATAGTTGACACTTCCAGTCGATTGCATTGGAAACTCCGATAACGCTCTGATCCGCCGATCTTGAAACGATGGTTTCACGGGGCAGGTTGACTGTTTGGTTTAACGATATTCTCCTTGTGCCAGGCCAATCATTGGCCTGGCACGGTTTGATGTATCATCGAGAGAGGGGGCGGCCGGGTTAACCGTCGATGAACACCGATTTCACATGGAGAGTATCCATGTATTCCCGGATAGAGACGATCCGTTCTCCGCGGAACACAAACAGGAAATGGTAAAGGTTGTTGTAGATCAGCCCATCAGCTTTGACGCCGTAGGACTCTACTTCGACAGCCACCCGTTCCCCTTCAGATGTCCATCCAGAAGGAGTGAGCGTCATGCCTTGAGGAAATGCCTGGGTAACCGTCGACATCAGACTGGCGACACCCTCGTTGTTCATCTCCCCGGAGATAGGCAGCTCGCCATCGCGACCCATAACCTTCCAACTCGCGGCATCATCCAGAAGGGCCATAACCCCATCACTGTCACCCGCGCTGAACCGGTCAAGGAAAGCCGTAACGGTTTTCCGGTAGTTTGCGGTGCTCATTTCACATCCTGAATGCCGATTACCAGATCATTCCAGGCGCGCTGGTTGGCCATATCGAACTGGGCCCCGTTGTCGTCAGCATACTGAAACCGCTTTTGCGCCGGTGTCTTGCTCATGGATTGATAGAGCCAGTAGGTCTCTTCCTTAAGCGCCTCGGCGATGGGCAGATCGACTGAGGCATAGACCGTCTCCTTGCAGGCCTGAATGGATTCAGTCGGGAAATGGGCAATGCGTTCAGCCAGAGCCTTTACGTGATCCGTGATCTTGTCTGCATCCAGCGCCTTGTTGATCGTGCCGTAGGCTTCGGCCTTGTCAGCATCGAAATCCTCGGCCCCTAGAATGATTTCGAGCGCGCGGCCCAGACCGACCTGACGGGCCATGCGTGACGCACCACCGCCGCAGGGCAGAATGCCCATGCCCACTTCCATCTGCATGAATTTGGCCTTGCCACGCGCGGCAAAGCGCATGTCGCAGGCCAGAGCGAACTCATGTCCGCCGCCACGGGCAAAGCCTTCGATCTGAGCGATGGTCGCCTGTGGCAGTTTGCTAATGCGCTCTAGCGTGACCTGAAGATCAAGCAGCGCGACCTCCGCGCGCGAGACGGCGGTTGTGGACATGTCTTTGAGGAAATTCGTATCGGCATGAGCCACGAAAATTTCGGGGTGGGCCGACTTGAACACCACCACCTTGATATCGCGGTCCTGTTCCAATTCATTTGCCAGCTTATTCAGATCCTCCAACATCGGCAGGCCCTGGATGTTGACCGGAGGATAATCGAATGTGACCCAGGCAATGCCGCCCTGTGTCGATACGTTGAAAGTTGTGAAGCCATCGTAAGCCATGAGCAGTCTCCTGTGTGCGATTGCGCTCAACATAAATCCTTGAACGACGATAAAAACGGGCGATAATAGAGTTCAGAATTCGCATTTTGGATATAATGATGGATCTCGAAAGCGTTCGCCTCTTTGTCCGGGCCGCTGAGAAGCTGAACATCAGTGAAGCGGGCCGCAGTCTCGGGCTGGCACCTGCGGTCGCCAGTGCAAGGCTCGCCAAATTGGAGAAAAACCTTGGGTCCGACCTGCTGCACCGGTCTACGCGCAAGGTCAGCCTTTCAACCGAAGGGGCCGAGTTCCTTCCCTTCGCCAAAGAACTTCTAGCACAGGAAAAAGCAGCACGTGCGGCACTCGGGCTGGAAACTTCCGAAGCCAGCGGGACATTGCGGTTCACAGCCCCCAGCAGTTTTGCACAAATGTACATCGCGCCAATTCTGCCGGAGTTTCTGGACACATATCCCAGCATAAAACTTGATCTGCAACTCTCCGACCGAATGGTCGGGCTGATCGATGGCAGCTTTGATCTGGCCCTGCGCAACTCAGCCCTGGCGGATTCCAGTTTGAAAGCCAGAAGACTGGCCGATGACCGGCGTATTCTTTGCGCCTCGCCAGACTACATTGACCGTTTCGGGGCTCCGCAAGCTCCGAAAGATCTGCACGCCCATGCTTTGATCGGGTTTCAGGACCACTCAGCCCGGGATCTGAAAACCGCTGATGGGAGAGCAGGTGTATTTGATCCGCAATCCGCAAACTGTCGTCTGGTTCTCAATGACGGGCTGAGCCAGAAGGCCGTGACAGTCGCTGGGGCTGGCATTTCCATGAACTCCATGTGGAGCGTTCATGATGAAATCAGGGAAGGTTCACTTGTCAGAGTACTGCCGGAGTATGATGTCGACGACCAGTCTGTGCTGTGGCTTGTCTATCCAAAGTCCAACGTGCTGACTGCCAAAGTACGCGTGTTCATTGATTATTTGGTTGAGAGGATTGGGAGATCGCCGGTCTGGGAAACATCATGATCGCAGCCGTGTAGCAGTACCGCCCCATTCCAGGAACAGGACGGTAGGAATTGCATCTGGTTAGGCGTTTGCCGCCGTACCTGATAGTTCTTCAACTTCTTCGGCCTTGGGCGAAAACCACCCGGCCCAAGCATAGAGGATGCCAAATACCGGCGCCAGCCAGCAGGCAAATGACAGCGGGATGTACAGCAGGTTCTCAAGGTTGCCGTCGCCGATCGACAGGCCAAGGGCTGTGATCACAAAAGCCCCACCAGCATTCCACGGAATCAGCGGCGAGATGATTGTACCGCCCTCTTCGGTGGCACGCGCAAGGTTCAGACGCGAATACCCGATGCGGTCATATACAGGGCGGAACATCCGGCCAGGCAGTGCGATGGATAGATAGGGGTCTCCGGCCACGGTGTTGGTCGCAACCGATGTCAGGATTGCAGAGGTTTGCACGCCAGCAAAGCTTTTCACCCGTTTGGTCAGCACCGAAATGATGGCGGCTAGACAGCCGGTCCGCTCCAGCGCGCCGCCAAACCCAAGCGCGATCAGGATCAATGAAATTGTCCACATCATCGACTGAATACCCCCACGGTTCATCAGTTTGTCCATGGCTTCAACGCCGGTTTCAACCGAATAACCATAGTTGGCGTAAGTGAAGATGTCGTGGATCGATGCCCCTTGTACATAAATTGCCAATAGCGATGCCAGCAAAACACCAATGAACAGCGAGGGGATTGCAGGCATTTTCAAAACAGCAAGCACCACGACCAAAAGCGCGGGCAGCATCAGCCAGGGTGACAGATTGAACGAGTTTTCAAGCGCAGCTTTAAACGCCTCAATCCGCTCAAACGACGGTACGCCATCGCCAAGGTTGAAGCCAACAGCAAAGTAGATCACCAGGGCGATCAGCATTGCCGGAACCGTCGTCGGCAGCATGTTGCGGATGTGGTCAAACAGGTTGGTGTCCGTCACTGCCGGAGCCAGGTTGGTAGTATCAGACAATGGCGAGATCTTGTCGCCAAAGAAAGCGCCAGAAACCACTGCCGCCGCTGTCCAGTAGGCGGGAATTCCAAAGCCTTCGCCGATGCCCATCAGTGCCAGGCCAACGGTGCCCACGGTCCCCCAAGAGGTCCCCAACGCCAGAGATACAATGGAGCACAGCAACATGCCGGCAGCCAGAAACATCTGCGGCGACAGCAATGCCAGGCCATAGTAGATCAGAGTCGGAACGGTGCCCGCTGCGATCCAAGTTCCAACAATCATCCCAACCAGCAGCAGCACAGATACCGCGGGGAAGGACACGGCGATGACGTGAAACGCGCCCTTTTCTATCTCGTCCCATTTCAGGCCCGTCATAAGGCCAACAATGGTGGTCAAAGCGATCCCAATTGCGAGCGGGATATGGGGTGTGAAATCGCCGAAATAGAAGATCTGCACGCCTAGAATTGCCAGCGTGAGCACAATGGGGATCAAGGCGAGCCCAATCGGCGGATGCGCCTCGGTTTGTTGAAGTGACATTGTTGTTCCTCTCTTCGTATTAACTTTTGTGAACGGCGATGCCGCTCGTATTCTGTAGGTGCGCAAAGCAAAGGCCCGGCTGAGAACAGCCGGGCCGATTGCTCAGTACGTAGATTTCAAAGCCAGTATGGCGGCGGACAAATCCTCGATGGCGGTGCCGACCCCTTTGAAAAGGGTTATTTCCTCAGCGGATTGCCGAGGGTGATCGCCGCTGTCACATAGCTCTTTCAAGGTTGCGAGAATGTCGGATTCTTGCAGTATGCCGGTTTCAAGAGGTGTCTTGATGTCGCCACTTTCCACCAACGCATCATGCGTGTCGACATAGACTGACGCGCGGGTCACGGCGGTGTCATCCACTTCGCGCATCTCGGGGGTGAAACTGCCGATCAGGTCCATATGCTGACCGGGGCGCAACCAGTCGCCCAACAACACGGGGGTTCGGGCCAATGTTGCACAGGAAATTACGTCTGCCTCAGCGGCGGTGGATTGCACGCTGTCGGCCACTTCGGCGGCAATGCCCTCTTCCGCCAAAGACGCCACCATGCGTTCGGCATTGTCAGGATTAATGTCGAACACAAGGGTGCGTGTGATTGGCAGGACCTCTCGGTATGCAAGCGCAAGGTTGAAGCCCACGCGGCCAGCGCCAACGATCAAGTGGGTGGCGCTGTCTGGGCGTGCCAAACGGCGGGCGGCAAGGGCCGAGGCGGCGGCTGTACGGCGTGCCGTCAGCTCGCCTCCATCCGCAATCAACAAGTGTTCGCCGGTTTCACGATCAAACAGAACATAGCTGGAGGACAGAGCCGCGCGCCCGCGTTTGGCATTGCCGGGCACAACATTAACCAGCTTGATGCCACCATATCCCTCGCTGCGCCACGCGGGCATCAGCAGCAGCACATCATCCTCGATCGCCTCGTTTTTCAGGTAGTGGTGGTGGCGCAAAGGGGCGTCATAATCTCCACGAAACCCCTCTTCCAACGCGTCGATTAGGTCTTTGTAAGGCAATGCATCACGCGTTGCAGGTAGGTCGAGAATTTTCATGATGTGATCTTTCCGGTTTCTATGGGGTGATCAGCCAGCGCGCGGTTTCAGAAACCTGTGCTGCAGTGTTGGGAGCGCCAGATATCATCGCGGCCATGACCTCGCCCGCGCCTGCGGCCATGGTCCAGCCCAGCTGGCCGTGACCAGCATTGAGCCAAACATTCGAAGTCTTACGAAGTCGACCCAGATAAGGTCGGCCGCTTGGGGTGGTTGGACGCAGGCCCGCCCAGTGTTTCGCCTGAGCCACATCCACGGCACCAGAGAAATGCTGATCCACATAGGTATCGAGATAGGCCACACGATCTGCGGTGATGGTTCTGTCGTGGCCAGCAAATTCTGCAATGGCTGTGACCCGCAAACGATCCCCAAGCTGAGTAACCGCAAGCAGGCTGGTTTCGTCAATAAACGGGCGGTTGGGAATGCGGCTGGCATCCAAAATTGGATAGGTCGCCGAATAGCCTTTGATCGGATAGATCATAGGTTTGACCCCAAACGAGGCGGTCAGTTTGGGAGTTTCCGTGCCTGCGGCAATCACTACATGATCGCAGGCAAAGTGACCGGTGTCGGTCAACACGGCGCAAACACTCGCACCCTTGGTGTCATATCCGGAGACTTTAGTGCCAAAATGAAAAGTAACATTGCTCCGTGCAGTCAGCCAATCGACCAACTTGGCGGTAAAGCTTTGGCAATCCCCCTTGCTGTCCACGTCAGAGATCAACCCTCCCTGCAACTTGCCATGAAAGGCCTGCAGGGCTGGGTCCATCGTCATAAGGGTTGACGCATCATGAGGGGTGAAGCCCGTTTCCGGCCCGACGTTGGCTTGCATCCGTGCCGCAAATTGCGCTTGCGATGTGTAAAGATAGTAGACTCCGTCATGAGCCTGATCAAAACTCAACCCCGCCTCGGTCTCCATCTTTCGCAACGCATCCCGCCCGTGACGTGACAACATCGCCATGGCATTGGAGTGCTTACGATATGCAGCCACGTTACAGTTGCGCAAAAAGCTCACCCCCCATCGCCACAAATCCGGGTCCATGAAGCGAGAAATTTTCACACTGGGTTCTTTGCCTAGAAAGGCGCGCACCATTTGACGTGGGGCTTCGGGCCCAGCCCAGCTTGACGCATGTCCAACCGCGATGATCCCGGCATTTGCATAGCTGCACATGGCCGCCGGTGCGTCGGCTTGGTCCAGCACCACAACCTGATAGCCCCGCTGCGCTAAGTGATAAGCCGTTGCCACGCCAACCACCCCCGCGCCAATCACGGCAACCCTCTGGCTATTTTTGTGTTGCTCATGCATAATTTTGTCTGGACACCCCGAAAGCAGGCTAAAAGTGAATTTTTGGTAAAATAAGAAAAACCATGCCCAAATCAATCAAAACCTTCCCCATTGCAGAAGAATCTGTCGTCTCGCCGATCCTTGATGACGAAGAAAAAAACCATATTCGAACTGAATTGGGGAATAGAGTCAAAAGCTTGCGTCTTGGCGAGGGCATGACTTTGGAACAAGCTTCTGGGGCAACTGGGCTGGCGGTTTCAACGATCTACAAGGTCGAAAATGGCAAAGTCTCTCCCAGTTTTGAGAATCTTCTGCGCTTGGCACGGGGCTATGGTGTGGGTTTGGAGAAGCTGATCGAATCCCCTGCGGAAGAGATGAACACCACCCGCCTGACCGTCACCCGCTCAGGTGAAGGCCGTGCAGTCAGCGGCAAAACCTATGAGTATGAAGTGCTGTGCAACGGGCTGACGGGTAAGAAAATCATTCCCTTGATCGCCACAATTGGCCCCCGCGGCCCTCTTGAACCCAACCAACTGGATCGACATGAAGGCGAAGAGCTGGTGTTCATCCTGACTGGCGATATCGAATTGAAAGTGGAGCATTACCAGCCGGTCATTCTCAGAGCAGGCGATTGCGCCTATTACGACAGCACGATGCGGCACGGCATTAGAAGCCTGGGTACACAGGAGGCGCGGGTACTTTGGGCCTGCACACATGTCGAAGGTGTCAGTTAACGGCCTGCCACACAAACTTCATGGTTCTTTGATCGGGTCAAACTGAAACCTTAGGCGGCAAATGGGTTGCATGGGCTATGCCAGTGCATGGCGGTTATCGGTATTTAGGCACATGCTTACAGAACACGGTCCGATAAAACAAAGGACCACAGCTTGCTGCAACACGTCAGACCCTAGCGGCGAATGGGCTAAAGCAAACCCACCCGGTTTTCCGCTAGTGAGCGGCCAAATGCGAATAGCCGCTTGGTCCGGCGCAGTGTAAGTTTGCGGCTGGCGTGGTGAATGGCAGTTGAAGATCACGCTGGCCGCTTTCCTCCTGCCCTTCCTGCCAAATTTATAATGTGATCGCGGACGAGACCGCGATCGCTTGCACAGAGGTCAGCCGCGCCTCCGCTCCGCTCTAGCGCGCCTGGCATTTTCCGTTTGATTGGTCCGCCTGCCATCCGGCCGGCAATCTGAACACGGGTTCTGATGCCGCTGCGCGTCAGTCTCCACGGAGAAATCCGGTTCCTCCCGCGCTAGGCGCGGGCCCCTCCCAATTTCACCGCTCCGGCCCCGTGTGTCAGATCACCGTCCGGCCGCAGTCCGGGCTGCGCCCACCCTGCTTTGCCCTCCGGAAGACACGAGGTCTTCCGAAGTGAAAATCAGGGAAGGCTTCGCCACTGGCGGAACAGGAGGCGCGAGCGGGGATGTTGGAGACACGAAAAAGGAAATGTTCTGCCGCAAATGGCAAAACTATGTGTCGCCCGACATTCAGTGTCGGGCGACACATAGTTTTTCCTTCGAGGCTTCGATAAGCCATTGATTTTAGGTCCGTGGGAAACTCACGCTCGCACCAGCCTTTCCTTTTGCGACTCATAGATTTTCCTTCGGCTGAAGCAGACATTCATGCCGCGCGCGGCGAAATCGGACTTCGAGCCCATCTTTGACAAATGCTGCGCAAGTAACCAATGGCGACTTTCGTTCACACTTCGATCCGGAACGGCGCATTTGACAGGCGGTACTTGCTATGGACATGTGAACAACCAAATTTGAGAGTCGTGCCATGCTATTGAATTATCTTTACACGAATTTCTTTGAGGAAACACAGTTTGCGGACGCCGTTTGCGCGACGACCGAAGACCTTCACGCACTCATCTTGGTGCGACCGATTAGGCGACCGCGCCCCCTTTTTTTGGCGGCCATACTGGTCGCCGTTCGATGTGCCTTTAGGTATGTCGCGTCAATTATCACGGTCTGCTTCTCGCCGTGTTCTGCAGCCAGACCGGCCATCATCCGAGCGAAAATGCCTTTCTCGCTCCAACGCTTCCATCGGCTGTAAAGCGTTTTGTGCGGACCATAGGCGGCAGGGGCATCGCGCCAACGCAAGCCATTGCGATTTATGAAGATAATCCCGCTCAGAACCCTCCTGTCGTCGACCCTTGGCTTGCCGTGCGATTTAGGGAAAAAGGGGGCCAACTTGGCCATCTGCTCGTCGTTCTGCCAGACAAGGTCGCTCATATCACCGCTCCGTTTTCCAGCTCGTGAATCACGCAGCGCTGCCGAAATCAATGCATCCTATCCCTAAGAAACGCGGGGCTATTCAACCGCCATTGAAAACTTTACTCATGCTGTTACTCCTGAATTCCGGCGATTTCGAGAACAGCGTGCAGCAGAACGTCACCGCCAGCAGTCGCCCATTCTTTAGTGATCTCTTCGGCTTCGTTGTGGCTAAGGCCGTCAACGCAAGGGCACATAATCATTGCAGACGGGGCAACTGCATTGATCCAGCATGCGTCGTGGCCAGCACCTGAGACGATATCGATGTGGCTATAGCCGAGAGATTCAGCTGCGTCGCGAACTGCGCTCACACATTGAGGATCAAATTTGACGGGATCAAAGCCACCTACTTTTTCAAGACTGACTTCCAGCCCCATGTCGCGGCAGATTTTTTTTGTACCTTCATGCAGCCTTTGTTCCATGTCGGAAATGACTTCAATGTCTGGAGAGCGAAGATCGACAGTGAAAACAATCTGTCCGGGTATCACGTTCCGTGAGTTGGGGTGGACGTCAATATGCCCTGCTGCGCCAACTGCGTGCGGCTTATGGCTCCAAGCGATTTCATCGACCAATTCAAGAACACGCGCCATTCCCAAGCCAGCATTTTTGCGCATTGGCATCGGGGTGGACCCTGTGTGAGCGTCCTTGCCAGTGATTTTGATTTCGGTCCAACTTAAGCCTTGGCCATGGGTGACCACGCCAATGACTTTATTTTCGGCTTCCAGAACCGGGCCTTGTTCGATGTGAAGTTCAAAATAGGCTCGCATCTCGCGAGCGCCAACTTCTTCTTCGCCTTGCCAGCCGATACGCTTTAGTTCATCGCCGAAGGCTTTTCCTTCTGCATCTTTGCGATCGTATGCCCAGTCTAACATGTGCTTCTTGGCGAAAACGCCAGACGATAACATAGCAGGAGCAAATCTGGTGCCCTCTTCATTTGTCCAGTTTGTTACAACGATTGGGTGTTTTGTCTTGACGCCAGCGTCATTGAGCGTTCGGATCAATTCCAATCCACCCAGCACACCCAAAACGCCATCGTATTTTCCGCCCGTAGGTTGCGTGTCGAGGTGGGAACCGACGTAAACCGGGAGTGCGTTTTCGTCTGCTCCCGCACGATGCGCAAACATATTGCCCATGTTGTCTACGCCCATGGTACAGCCTGCGCTCTCACACCATTTTTGAAACAGGGCGCGCCCTTCCGCATCGTCATCCGTTAGTGTTTGACGGTTACATCCACCCGCGACACCGGGACCGATTTTGGCCATTTCTTCCAAAGTGTCCCAAAGTCGCTGACCATCAATTTTCAGGTTCTTGCCGTGTTGCATTTTTTCCTCCCTTTTGTGCATGTGGTTCGGCTTGGGAGCGTAGAGACTGCACCGCTGGAGATGCCTTCCGACCAACGTAAAGAGATTTTCTTGTTGTCGATGAGTTTCGTGACTTCGTACATTAATCCAACTCCACAACCTGGCGCAGCACAGCTTCTGTGTTTCTTGGCCTTGCATGGCCAGCATTGCAGCACCAAAGTCCCGCGGTGCCGTCCAAAACCTTTTTTCCTTCGCTCGTCGAGTAGTGCATTCCGTTGGCCCCAACGATCATACGAGGGTTCTTCTTGAACTGCCGGTTGGCAGCGAAAGGCATCCAAAAAGCCTCCAGATCGTTCTTCATTTTGTCCTCCCAAGAGTCTGGTCGAGCGGGATAAAACCATAGTTGGCACGAACGGTCAATCTTTTCTGACTACTTAATCAGTTAAACCTGATCGATCTGACAGCTTAATGTGAACGATTGGACAAACTGTCTTCCTCTGATAAGTTCAATCAGGCATAAAGCTGCTGTGTGGCGGAATCTCTGGACGAAGTATTTTGTCGACGAATCAGCGGGAAGGCTCTCTGAAGGGTGATCTAAAATTGGTCGAATATTCGGGGAGCTATGAGGCAAGTAGGAAGAGAGTGTAGGATGCTACGGCAACCCCAAAAGCAAATTGCAAACAGGGAAAAGAACATTTCAAGAATCAAGGAGGCTGCAGAATACGTGTTTGCTGAACACGGATACTTTGGTGCATCTTTCAGTCTGATCGCCAAGCAGGCTAAGTTGCCAAAGTCGAATATTATCTACTATTTCACCAATAAAGAAACCTTATACCGCGCAGTTGTCGAAGACATATTCGATATTTGGCGATCCGCTGCAGATTCGATCAAAAAAGACAATGATCCAAGTACGGCCATTGCTGAGTATATTGACACGAAACTTGAAATGGCGCGAAATCGCCCATTTGGCTCAAAAGTATGGGCAAATGAGGTGATTCAAGGTGCACCCATAGTTCAAGACTATATGGAAGATGAGTTGCACAGGTGGACCAACGACCGAATGGTTGTCATCCAGCATTGGATAGACTCGGGGAAGCTACGCGCAACAAGCGCTCGACATCTTCTCTATCTGATTTGGGCAGGGACACAACATTACGCTGATTTTCAACATCAAATTGAAACTTTGAACGACAACCATCCACTTACCGATGAGCAATGGCAAGAAACAAAATACTTCCTCAAAGACATCATATTGCGAGGTATTTGCGTTGAATAGAAACTCAATTTTGCGCCCGGACACGGTTCGCTCGAGAAATACAACCGCTATACTGGATGCAGCTGAACTTGAATTTGCAGAACATGGCTTCAAGGGTACGACGATCGCGTCGATAGCCAAGAGAGCAAAACTTCCCCCGGCAAACATCCATTATTACTTCGGATCAAAAGAAATCCTGTACCAAACTTGTGTTGAAAGAATTTTTGATATTTGGAAGGGGGCCGCCGAAGCGTTTGACGAGATCGATGATCCCGTTGTTGCTTTTTCTCTTTACATAACCAGAAAGCTCGATATTTCGCGGGAGCGTCCAAGCGGCTCAAAAATATGGGCCAATGAGATCATCCAAGGCGCCCCAACCATGCATGCTTTTCTTGCCAAGGACCTGTATGAATGGACAAACTCACGCACCGCATTATTTAGAAAGTGGCAGTCAGAAGGACGGCTAAAGCCAGTCAATCCAAACACTATTCTATATATGATTTGGGCGACTACACAGCACTATGCGGACTTTTACCATCAAATTCGTGTTCTCAACGATGGCAAAGAACTTGATGAAGCACAGTGGGAGGAAATAAAGTCTGACGTTTGCTCCATCATTCTTGCTGGGGTGGGAGCTAAGTCAGACTTTTCTGCAAAGCAGGTCCAAGTGGATCAAACAGCCAAGTAGTGTTCAATCTTCTCTGTTTGATCACTTAGATCTTGATTGCTGCCTTCAAGTACAACCTGGCCTTGCTCAAGTACAATGAACTTATCAGCTACTTTTCGACACACTGAAATATTCTGCTCAACAAGCAAGATTGGGATGCCTGTTGACCGAACATTTAAAATAATTTTCTCGATCTCCTCGACGATTACTGGTGCCAATCCTTCGGTTGGTTCGTCAAGAATTAGGATCTTCGGATCATTAACGAGTGCGCGCGCAATGGCGAGCATTTGTTGCTCTCCGCCAGATAAATTTCCACCTCCGTTTTTGCGTCGTTCTTTTAGGCGTGGAAAAAGGGAATAGATGTCGTTTATCGACCAATTGGATGCGGGATTATGCGAGATGTAAAGGTTTTCTTCGACACTAAGGATTTCAAAAATGTCTCTGTTTTCAGGCACAAAGCAAAGACCCTGGCGAGCAATCCTATGTGAAGCAATATTTGTTAGCTCATTGCTTTCGAAGTGAATTGATCCATCGCGAACATCCACCAATCCCATTATTGATTTTAGCAGTGTAGACTTTCCTGCGCCATTGCGACCGAGTATGGCCAAAACTTCTCCTCTTTTGAGCGTGCAATTAACGTCGAAAAGGATGTGGCTCTTATCATAGAATGAGTTTACGTTATTCAGTTCAAGCATCTTCAGTTTCCCCGCCAAGATACGCTTCTCTAACGCGTTGGTCGTTTTTAATCTGATCGGGCGTTCCTTCGACGAGAATTTGCCCAAGCTGCATCACCGTGATTTTATCACTGATTTCCAGAACGATACCCATGTTATGCTCAATCAAAAGAACGGTGATGTCCTTCGTGAGTCTTCTAACCAAATTAGAAATCATGGGGATGTCATCAACACCCATTCCTGATGTTGGCTCATCGAGAAGTATCAGTTTAGGTTGTTGGGCAAGAGCCATTCCCACTTCCAACATTCTTTGCTGGCCGTGCGAGAGGTCTCCGGCGATAGTTTCCGCTCGATTCTCGAAGCCAGTTGTCTCAAGCGCATAGTCCACTGCAGCAGCAGTTTTCTTCACAGTAGAAGCCGATGAACTCCAAAAGCGGAAACCATCGATGCTAGAGACACCCAGTGCGGCGATTTGCAGGTTCTCACGCACGGTCATTTCGAGAAACAGGCTTGTAACTTGAAATGACCGGGACATGCCTAAGGAAGAGCGTTTTTCCGGTCCGAGCTTCGAGATTTCTTTATTGTCAAAGAGAATTCTCCCTGACGTTAGACGCTGCACCCCAGTCAGACAATGAAACAATGTCGTTTTTCCAGCTCCGTTTGGGCCAATGACCGCATGAAGTGTGTTAGGTTGAACGTCTAAATTCACGTCAGTCACGGCTTTGAATTCGCCATAACGCTTGGTGAGTCTGTTTGTTGTTAGAATTGACATTCTAGGATTCTTTCTGTGTCGATGCGGAGCCAAGTTTCTGGCTCAAGAATTCAAATACGCCATAGAGGCCGGAAATAAGTCCGCCGCGCATGTAAAAGACAGTGAGGATCAAGATCCCACCCAACATGAACAGCCATCTCTCCCAGAAGGCCGATAGCATGTCCCCAACCACGACCAGGAACAGTGAACCTAAAACAGCGCCGTAAACATTTCCGGTCCCGCCAATGATTGCCATGATCAGGATGTGTTCACTCATTATGAGTTCGACGTTGCTCAAAGGTGCAAAATTTAAGAACAGCGCGTACATTCCACCCGCATAGGCGGTGATCGATCCCGAGAAAACGAATGCGAGTACCTTATACCATTTGACTGAGTAACCGAGTGCTGTAGCTCTTTCTTCATTTTGTTTGATAGCAAGTAAGGTTCGCCCAAACTGAGAATGAGTAATTCTCAGCAGCGCAAGGAAAATCAGGACAAACGAGATTGCTACGAAAGCATAGAATTTCTCTGAACTATCTATAGCAATTTCGTATCCAAAAATGTTAACGCTGTTTCGTGGAACGTCCAGCAAACCGTTATCACCGCCCGTCCATTCGTCCAGGGTGTAGGAGATAAAAAAGGCAAGTTGTGTAAATGCCAATGTTAGCATCACGAAGTAAATACCCTGCCTTCTTATTGCCAGTGCTCCGACCAAAGCCGCGACAATCGCTCCAGCCGCTGTGGCGATCAAGAGACCAACTAGAAAGTTGACGCCCAAGTGGATTTGACTGAGACTTGCAACGTAGGCTCCCAAGCCGAAGAAAATCGCTTGGCCGAAGGAAAGTAGCCCTGCATACCCAAGCAGAATGCTGCAGCCCAACGCTATGATAGCAAAAATCAATACCTCTGTTGCCAGCGAGATAGACGGCAAGACTAAGAAAGCAGCCAGCGCGATGGCAATCAAAATCGGGCAGTGTTTAAGTTCTAGTGACATTACATTATGCCCTTCCAAATAGGCCGCGCGGCCGTGACAAGATCACTGCAGCCATTGCTGCGTAAACCATCAGACTAGCACCTTCCGGCCAGACGCTACTCATGACGCTTTGCATAACGCCAACTACAAGACCGCCAACGAGGGCTCCAAGAAAGCTACCCATGCCTCCTATCACAACAACGATAAAGGCGATGCCGAGCGCTTCAACGCCCATAAAGGGGTCAGCCCCTCGAAGTGGTGCCGCGAGCACGCCCGCCAAGCCTGCCAAAAGCCCTCCCAATCCAAATGTAATTGAGAATAGACGCGTGATGTTCACGCCAAGAAGACCAACCATTTGCGCATTTTCGGAGCCTGCCCGAACTAGTGCACCGAATTTTGTTTTTTCCAGCCCCCACCACACGACGATTGCGATCAGTGCAGAAAATGTGATTACAAACGCACGATATTTGGGGTAAATGAAGTCCCCAATCTCAATAATTCCTGCCAATGAACTGGGAGGCGAGACGTTTTTTCCGATCGGCCCCCAAATCATAATGACCAACTCCTGCAGCATCAGCGCGACGCCAAGGGTCACCAGGATCTGATACTTGTGTTCCAGAACATAGGAGAATTTGACGACGCTTTGCTCAAGCGCAATAGCCAAGGCTCCAATGACTAAAGGGGCAATCAGAAGCGCAAGCCAGAAGTTACCGGTCAGAGATACAATGACAAAGGTGACATACGCTCCGACCATATAGAATGCGCCGTGTGCAAAATTGACAAAGTTCAGAAGGCCGAACGTGATTGTAAGTCCAACGGAAAGTAGGAAGTAAATCACACCGAGCCCAAGCCCGTTCAGGAGCTGAAAGAAGAAGAGTTCCATGTATTTCCCCATAGAATGAGCCAGGGGTTCTTGAGCCCCTGGCTCGTTAGTTATTATGCAAGATTACGACATCTTACACAGGGAAGCATTTTCATCGGGGAATGACTTTCCTGAACTGATAACGTCAACGAAATTGTCTTCGTCGGACATGGCGCTTTTCGCTTTACCTTTTAGCAGATAGTAATCCTTGATTGCCTGATGGTCGAAGGCGCGGATCGTCTCTTCGCCGGTTAAGCCTTCGTAAGTCATCCCTTCCATAGCGGAAATGACTGCCGCAGGATCATCTGAGCCAGCTTTTTCAATGGCATCGATAATAATCTTGGTTCCAATATAGTCGCCTGCCATCGGGTAAACAGGATTTACACCGTACTTATTGCGGCACAACTCAACAAATCGCGCATTGCCCGGATTCTGGACTTCATGCCAGTATTGGGCGCCAAGATAAACGTTCTCAAGAATATCGGACCCAAGGGACTTGTATTGATCCAGACCAGCACTCCAAACAACGAGAATTTTCATTTTATTCTTCAGGCCAAAGTTCATTGCTTGCCGAAGAGACGTAGAAGATTGCCCGCCGAAGTTCAGAAGGACAAGCAGGTCGGGCTTGGCCGCAGCTGCGTTTGTAATATATCCCGAGAATTCTTTTTCGCTGAGTGAGTGGTAGCTGTTGCCAACGTGCTCTACACCTTTGTCTGCAAGAACATTTTTTGTGTTTGTCAGCAAAGCCTCACCAAATACGTATTGCGGTGTGATAGTGTACGCGCTTTTGATTGATGGATCTAGTTCGAGAAGAGGCCTCAAAGTTTGTTCAACCGCACCGAATGTAGGTGTCGACCAGCGGAATGTTGAGCGGTTGCACTCACTACCAGTCACCTCGTCCGCTCCAACTGGAGTAGTGAAGACTCCACCGACATTTGCAACTTCTTTGCCGACAGCCAGGCCAGTTGAAGACAGAGTGGCACCGTTGAAAAATCTCGCGTTGTCTTTTTCAATGGCTTCCTTGATCTTACGCACTGCTTTCCCTGCGTTGCCTTCGCTATCCAGAAGGCGGTAGTTCAGAGCCTTGCCAATGACGCTGCCAGCGGCTTCTACAGCCATTTCGCTGCCCTGATTTGCGAATTTACCGTAACTGGCAAAGTTGCCGGAAACTGACTTCAACCCAAAAATATCAATACCGCCCGACGCTTTCGCTAGTGTGGGCAAGCTGAGGGCTGCTGCCGCCGCAGTCGACGTAACTAGAAACTTTCTTCTGTCCATTGAGTGATCCTCCCAGAATCTGATTATGTGATCAAGATGTAACCAATAAGCTGACTATAAAGTCAAGAAAAACCGCACAATCGGTCAGAAAGGCGTTTTTTCTTGTGCTCGCAGGGGGCGAGGTGAGTGTTGGCATTGCTCGTAAATATTAGATTCTAAAGTGTTTAATATGAAGGCAACAGTAGTGCCTCTTTGGAATGAGGATATTCGTGCAGCTATGGTTTTGAGGTGGTTCAGCACACGCATCTCCAGAGTTCCGCAAATTCGGGCCAACTAAGACAGAAAGCGAGTATTCGACAGTTTTGGAAATTAACGCACCTGTGTAAGATGGGGAATCTGTTGCGCAAATCGGTTGAGGGTCGCAATTCCCCTTTCCCTGGGCGGACTTATCCTACGACCTCGGTAGCTGGGATGCCAAGTGCGGTGTAGCGGTTGAGGACGGCGACGTGGATATGGAGTTCCGCGACTTGGCGGTCGAAGTCTCGTGCCATAAGGCTTTGGCCCAGCAGTTTCACACAGTGCATCTTTGTTTCGACGCGGCTCCGGCGGTGGTATCCGGCCCATCGTCGCCAGAGTGCGCGGCCCAAGTATTTTGATGCCCGGAGGGCCTCGTTACGCGCCACAGCACCAGCGCTGCTGGGCTTCCAGAGCTTGGCGTTTCTGCGCGGTGGGATGACAGCGGCAGCACCCCGATCCGCGATGGCATCGTGGCACTTGCGGGTATCATAGGCTCCGTCCGCGGTCACCGAACCGATCTCTTGGTCAGGCGGGATCTAGCTGAGCAGCTCGGGCAGCATGGGTGCGTCACCAATGCTGCTGCCGGTGATCTCGATAGCTCGAACTTCCAACGTTTGCTCATCGATCCCGAGGTGTATTTTGCGCCACAGGCGGCGGTTGGGGCCGCCATGCTTGCGCACATGCCACTCGCCTTCACCTTCGGCCTTGATGCCTGTGCTGTCGATCAGGAGGTGCAGCGGGCCTTGTGATCCGCGATATGGGATGTTCACAGCCAACGTCTTTTGTCGCCGACACAAGGTGCTGAAATCCGGGACCGTCCAATCCAGACCGATCAGCCGAAGCAAACTGTCATCGAACCCGGTCGTCTGCCGCAGCGCCATTCCGAACAACACTTTCATCCTCAGACAGGCCTGGATCGCAGCATCGCTGTAAGTTTGCTGTCGACCTCGTTTGCAGGACAGTTCCGCCGCCCAATTCATCTCGGGATCGAACCAGATTGTCAGGGAGCCACACTGCTTGGGTGCCTCGTTGTAGTCCGGCCAGTTCTTGGTCTTATAGGTTGGTGGTATTGGTCTGCTCATACACACCAGCTACCATACTGGATTCATGAGATGAATCTCGACAGGTGATTTGCGCAACAGAGCCCGTATGAAGCGGCTTGAGGCCTTTGGGGTGACCGATATTGCAGACTATGTATTTGATATCATGGAAGAGCTGAGCACTATCAACAATGCTCCGATAAATGATCCGAATTGATCTGCTCCTTTTGGAAACAACTGTCCCCGCGCCTTTCGGTTGTAGGGTTACGCTTTGCCGCTGGACGCCTGACTTCCGGCGGCAAAGCCTTGCTGCAGGGCAAGGAACTCAACAAACCGGTTCATAGCGCCGCTGCAGCTGGATTTCTTCCAGATCGCAATCGTTTCAAGCCTTTCCATGACATCTTCAAATGGAATGGAGACCAATCCCGGCGGCGGGGTGCGGCAGGTGCTTTCGGCGAGAACTGTGACCCCCATGCGGCTGGCAACAAGCCCTAGAATGGCGGCGGAATTATAGGCCTCCTGAACGATATCAGGCATAAAGCCAGCTCGGCGGCAAAGCGGCAAAAAATGGTAATAGAAATACTCCCAATCCTTAGCCGGACCGTGGACAAACCGCTCTGCTGCAAGTTCTTCCAACCGGATACTGCTGCGGTGTGCAAGGGGGTGCCCTTCGTAGACGATACAGAGCAAGTGTTCCTGCTGGACACTGACTGAGGCGATATCGGGCAGGTTCACCGGACCGGTAACAAAGCCTACATCCAGCGTCCCATCTTCCAAACGGTGCAGTTGTTCAGTTGTAACCCCGTGATGCGGTTTAAGCGTAATGCCGGGAAATTCCTGCTGGAAAGTCTTGAGTAAATCGGGGAGGCACCCGCCTATTGCAAAATCTGTGCACCCAATGCGCAGTGACCCTATCTGCCCCTGGTCTGCTTGCCGCGCATTTTCAACAGCGAGTTCAGTCGCCGTCAGGACACCCCGGCAGCCGTCCAGAAACACCCGGCCCGCTTCGGTCAGTAATGTGGCCCGGTTGCTGCGCTCAAACAGGCTTACCTGTAATTCGCGTTCAAGATGCTGAATTGCCCGGCTCAGCGCTGGCTGTGCGATGTTCAGCCGGACAGCAGCGCGGCGGAAATGCAGCTCTTCGGCGACAGCAATGAAATAGCGGATATGCCTCAAACCTATGCGCATGATGCCTCTTGGGTATCAGATATGACTTAATTGATATTATACCTGCATGTTTTCCTGTGCCAAGCTCTCTGCAGTTCGAAAGACTCAAAACTTCTGGGAGGAAACGAAATGTTTGAGGGAAAGCTACTGCCAATCCTGGCTTCGGCAGCCATCGCCGCAGCACCGGCGCAAAATGCGTGGGCTGGCAATGTCACCATCAACCTTGGCTATGCTGCAGCCGAAGGCAGCTCTTACAGCGTATTGGCCGACAAGTTCGAGGAACTAGCTGAGGAGTATTCCGGTGGCACGATAGATGTCCGCGTCCGTTGCTGCGGTCAACTTATGGGCGAGGATGAAGCGTTTAAGGCGATGCAGCTGGGCACCATCGACATGCACATAATCACCGGCAACAACATCTCGCCGCACTTTCCGCTAATGGACGCCTTTGTGCTGCCCTACATCTTTGAGGACAAAAACCATGCCTATAAGGTGCTGGAAGGAGAAGTCGGCGCTGGATTTTCCGATCAGCTGCATGCCGCGACCAATGTGCATTTGCTGACATTTGGCTTTGTAGGCGACCGCGATTTTTATAACGCCCGCAATCCGATCACCAAAATGGAGGACATGGCCGGGCTAAAGGTGCGAGTACCCAAAAACCAGGTGATGATCGACACTTTTGCAGAGTTCGGTGCAGCTCCGATTCCGCTGCCTTGGGCCGACACACCAACCGCGTTGCAGACCGGTACGGTCGAAGGAGCGGACAATGGCACCTCGTTCATCAAATCCCAGAAGTTTTACGAGATCATGCCGCATTTCACTGTGCTTGAGCATTTCTCATACTTCTCGCCATTGTTTGCCAGTGACCGGATCATGAACAAGCTGGACGGCACGCAGCGCGATGCTGTGTTGCGGGCGGCCAGGGACGCAGGATTGTATCAGAAAGAGGAAATGGGCAGCCGGGTTGCAGGTATCCGTGCATTCCTGACTGGCGAGGGCGGCATGCAAACTGCTGAGTTTGAGCGGTCCGGTTTTCTGGCCGCTGGCCAGCGCGTGCAGGACCGCTATGCCGCTGAAAAAGGGGATGACTTCAAAACGCTCCTGGCGGCCATCCGCGCTGCGGCTGACTAACGGATTTCTCCCCGACTGCGGGTACATGTTCCACCCTCATGTGCCCGCTTTTTTAGATGCATATGTCAATGGAGGTGCCGATGCTTTCGCGCCTTGACCGGTATTTCGAGGAGGTCCTTTGCACGTTCTTTCTGTGCATGGTGGTCGGCTCGGTTCTCATGCAGGTGGTGCTGCGATTTATCTTTCATTCCGCGGCTGCCTGGGCCGAAGAAACCGCCGTCTATGGCATGATCTTTGCGGTCTATCTCGGGGCGGTGATGGCTGTCCGGGACCGGGCACACATCCGCATCACCCTGCTGATCAGCCGCCTGCCGCGCAGCCTGCAAATCTGTTCCGTTGTACTTGCCGATGCGCTGTGGCTGGGGTTTGTGATCTTCATGATCGTGCAGACCACAACCTATACGCAGCTTCTGTTCGAAGTGACCTATCAGACACCGGGCTTGGGGATCGAACAGCGCTGGGTGCAAATGTTCATTCCCATTGCCTTCTGCCTGATGCTGTTCCGCATGCTGCAGGTCTACTGGCGCTGGCGTGCCAATAACTGGAAAGGTTTGCCGCTATGAAAGAAGCGTCTATCGAAAACACAGCTACCCGCACCTCACTGACCGCTGTTTCGGTGCTGGTGGTTCTGATCATTGCATTGATCCTGGCCATGTTTGCAGGTGCGAACGGGCCAATCATGATGGCTATCGTTTTTGTAGTCACCATGGCGATTGGGGTTCCCATCCCCTTTGCCGCAGGCATCGCCACCGTCGCGGGACTGCTGATTGCCGATATCCCGCTGACACTGATGGCGCAAGCAGCCTGGACTGCCTTTGAACCATTCCCGCTAGTCACTATTCCGCTGTTCATTCTGGCTGGTCAGTTGATGGAGCAGGGCGGCATGTCGGACAAGCTGGTCGCAATCGCGCAGCGTCTTGTTGGAGCCTACAAGGGCGGAATGGGACTTGTAACCGTTGTTGCCTGCATGTTCTTTGCCGCGTTGTCAGGATCTGGCCCGGCAACCACCGCTGCAATCGGTTCGATCACTATTCCTGCCATGCAGGAGGAAGGCTACCGCTCCCGTTTCGCAGGTGCCATCGCCGCCGCCGCCGGCGCACTTGGCAGTATGATCCCGCCCTCCAACCTTCTGATCATATTCGCCTTGGTCACTGATGTGTCGATCCCGCGCCTGTTTCTGGCGGGTATCGTGCCGGGCATAGTACTGGGGCTTATTCTGATGGCCGTAGTGTTCGTGATCTCATTGCGCAACGGGTATGGCGGCACCGGTGAAAGGTTCGGCTGGGGACCGCTGCTCGAAGCACTCTGGGAAGGCAAATGGGCCGTGATGGCGCCTGTGATTATCCTGGGCGGTATCTATGCTGGCATCTTTACCCCGTCCGAGGCAGCCGGCGTTGCCGTGGCCTATGGTTTCTTTGTCGGGCTGTTCATCTACAAGGGGCTGACCTGGAGCAAACTGTTTCAGGCCTTCAAATTCACCGCCATCGTTATCGGCACAGTTTTGTTCATTCTCGGCTCGACCAAGGCCTTTGGCCAGCTGGTCACGATCTTTGACATCCCGTCGTCGGTCCTGGACCTGTTCCAGAATCTGGCAGCCTATCCCTGGCTGGTGATGCTGCTGATCGGCGTGTTCTACATCCTCGTCGGCATGTGGCTGGAGAGCATTCCGCAGATCATCATTTTTACCGCCGTGTTTTTCCCGCTGGTGACCAGCCTGGGCATCGACCCGGTGGTCTTTGGAATCTTCACGGTGATGACCTGCGAAATCGGCTTTCTGACACCGCCCATCGGGGTCAACCTCTTTGTTGCGGCCCGCATCAGCAGGATCTCCATCGAGGAAATCTCTGTTGGGGTGCTGCCGCTGCTGATCCCTTATATCGCAATGATCCTGCTGCTGGTCTTCTTCTCCAGCTGGGTCACTTTCCTTCCTGACCTCGTCTATGGCGAACGCTTGAGGTAACCCATGAAAACCATTCCCCTTATTGGCTACAGCGACCGGCTGTCCGCGCGCCCTGGCGAGAGTATCGCATTCAAAATATCTTCCGAAGCCAAAGGCAAAGTCACGGCCCGTCTCTTTCGGTCCATAAGCGCCGACCCCAATCCAGCAGGACAAGGGATCGTGGAGGAGGATGCCTCAGCCTATTTCGACCCGATCCAATTCCCGTCCCGCAAACAGAGTTTCCGCAGTGGCTCGTACGGGCTGGCGAAAGGGGCAGTATCTGCACCGGTTCCAACGGATCTTGCCTTCAGCGCTATTGTATTTGCGACCAAGCAGACAGGTAAGCAGCAGGTGGTGCTGGCCTGCGGCGGCTATGAACTTGCGTTGGCAAATGATGGCAGCGCTAGCTTCTTGGCTCCGGATGGCGCAGTGGCAACCGGCCAGCCGCTGATCCTTCGGCATTGGTACCGGATCACTGGCCGGATCAGTGCAGCTGGAGACATCAGCATAACCCAGACGCCGCTTGGACGCAGTTTTGAAAATGAGGTTATGTCGAATGGCCATGCTGTCCCGCCAACGGTGCTGGCAGGGCGGCCTTCAATTGCGGCCCGCCTTCACAATGGGCAGGCTTCAGATCATTTCAACGGTAAGATCGAAGATCCATCTATTCTGGCCAACGGCGCTCCACTGGCTGCCTGGGACTTCTCGCAAGGGATCTCTTCAACGCAGGGGCACGCGACAACGGGGCCGGACCTGACGCTGATCAATTTTCCAGCGAGGGCCATGACTGGCTCCCGCTGGGACGGCTCTGAGATGAACTGGCGGCACCGCCCGGATCACTATGGCGCCATTCATTTTCATGAAGATGATGTCTATGACTTTGAATGGGAGACGGATTTCAGTCTCAAAGTTCCGGAAGACATGCCTTCAGGTGCGTATGTGATGCGGATTGAGGCAGACGGCATGGAAGATGCCATGCCCTTTTTCATTTGCCCGCCGCTTGGGCAGCCGCGCGCCAGGCTTTGCGTGCTGGTGTCAACCTTCACCTACACGATCTATGGCAACCACGCCCGGCCGGACTATGAGCCGGAATGGCAGAAACGAAATACGGAGTGGAATGCCTACCCGCACAATCCGGTCGAATACCCGCAGTACGGGTTGTCCACCTATAATTACCATTCCGATGGGTCCGGCATCTGCCACGCGTCGCATCTGCGGCCCTTGTTCAACCTTCGGCCAGGCTACGTGACCTTTGGCAACACCTCTTGCTCCGGGTTGCGGCACCTGCAGGCTGACAGCCATTTGCTCAGCTGGCTGCATGCCAAGGGGATTGACTATGACATCGTGACAGATGCGGAGCTGCACAACGATGGGGTTGCCGCAATTGCCGGCTATGCAGCCGTCACCACCGGCAGCCACCCCGAGTATCACACAACGGAAACCTTGAATGCTCTGCGCGATTACCGCGACGCGGGCGGTGCGCTCAACTACCTGGGCGGCAACGGATTCTATTGGCGTATCGCTGTGCATCAGGAAAACCCCGGCCTATTGGAAATCCGCCGGGCCGAAGATGGAATCCGGGCCTGGGCGGCTGAACCGGGCGAATATTACAACGCTTTTGATGGCGGCTACGGCGGTTTGTGGCGCCGCAACGCCCGCCCGCCGCAAGAGCTGGTTGGCATCGGTTTTGCCGCGCAGGGGGAATTCCATGGCGCTCCCTATCAGCGCACCTGCACCGATCCGGCTTATGACTGGATTTTTGACGGAATCGAGAGCGATGTCCTCGGCGACTTCGGCTTCAGCGGCAATGGCGCCGCCGGGTTCGAACTGGACCACTGCGATGCGCGTCTGGGCACCCCCCCTGATACAGTGATCCTCGCGCAGTCTTTCTCACGTGAGGGTGAGTTCATGCTTGTGCCCGAGGAGCAGCTCACGCACCTTACGAACCTTAGTGGTGGCCCGGAAGCTGACATGCTACGCGCAGACATGGTTTACTTGGAGCTGCCCGGCGGCGGCTCGGTCTTTTCGACCGGTTCGATCACCTTCTGTGGCAGTTTGCCGTGGAATGGCTTCAACAATGATGTTTCCCGCCTGCTCGAAAACATCCTGTGTCATGCTTTAGCAAAAGAATACCCCCAGTAGGAATTGCATTTTGGAGACTGGCGCGCCAACAGGTTTGGTTCCGGGCGCCCGCGCAAGATCCGCAACTTAATAGTTGAAATCAACCGCGACAAACGGACGGAATAGAAATCCACTCACTGACGTGGTTATGACAGACCGGTTTGGAGGCAAGCACTTCACAGACATGGCAGCGGACGCGGGCGCAAACCAGTATCCGTGTCTTCTGCAAGTGCATTCGGCGCGGCGGCGTTAGTCTGCATTGTCCCGCGTCTTTTGCGTCCAAGCCGCCTGCAGCGAAGGTACGGTTGTCATGAGGCCCTCGAAACTGATTGGCAATGACCGCTTCGGCGACCTGTACTGTTGTGCGGCAAGTTTGCCGCCGCGAGTGCGAACGGATGCTGCGCCAGCAATTGACGCGTGAGCAAAAGGCTGGTTTGTCCCGCGACCTGACTGTTGTTCTTGACCGCAGCGAACGGTTAATTTGGATTTCGCCGGTTTGAGCCATTTTGAATGACCGGAAACGGAAAATGTGCCGCGCTGCGGAAAACGCAACGCTGCATTTGCAGTGTGATGCTGCGTTAGCGAAGGTCTAGAACCCAAGGTCGGGGAATGTCCGGCAGACTGTGAGTTGGATCATCTCCAGATTTTGCTCGCGGAGAATGACCGGAAAGCGGGCTGCGCCTGCAGCAACGTGAAGGTAGGGCGAAGGTCCGGCATGGGCCGGTCAGGTTCCTTAAGGCGAAGACGGTTCGCAACTTTGCAGCGGCGGCTTCCTGCGCATTCCTGACCTTGGCTCTACCTGAGGCAAGACAGATATTGTGCTGTCTACAGTGAAGGAACAGACATGAATGTCTGTTCCCAATCCTGGGATTACAAACTTCTCAAAATTTTCACACAGCCGGGTCAATGGTCTCGAACTTACCTTGAAGCACACTCGCAACCAACGGTGGGTTTGATACCATCCTGAATCTATCCTGGGGCCTCACGGGTTGGACACTTGCGCTTGCATAAGCGATCTTGCCCTAAAGTTATGCAAGAATGAAACGGAGTTCCCCGTTGATAGAAACGTTGCCCCTGGCGGTCAAACCTTCGGAGCGCGAGACACTTCCCTCTTTCTTTTCGCGCATGGCTGCGATCAATGGTACCGACGCCACCGGATTTGCCCTTGATCTTGTCGTTAGTTTAAAGCGGATCCTGAAACAGGAGCAGGAAGCAATTGACATTTTTTCCACCCGATCCGGTTTGGTGACCGATCAGCTGTCAACCATGCTGTTATGGACAGGTGAGCGTATCGGGGGCGTACGCATGAAATTTCGCGGGGAAGTTTTTGTTTCCCGCGCCGTACGCAACCCTGTCATCCGCGGCTGCCCTCATTGCCTGCGCGAGGCGGCAGAAAACAAGCCTCTCCGCTGAGGCACATGGCCATGGCGGGAGACTGGCTGTGCCGCGGTGTTGATGTGTGCTTGCGGCACCGCCATCCTCTGATGCCACTTTGGGAAAGCTCGCGGCCTGTAAATCGTGATGATGCTGGTGCCAGATTGGCTGAGATCCTGCCAGACCTTCTGGCGGGCAATTTTGACAGCGATCTGATTGAGCCGTTCGCCTATGACGCCTGGCTTGATCGGCGCCTGTCGCAAGGTGAGGACAAAACGTGGCTGGCAACTCAGCCTTTGATTGCCGCCATGACCTGCTGTGCGTTGCTTGGCAAGGAACTCCTTCGTGCTCAGGAACTTGAAGCCGACGACCGTGCTGCGAAGGCCAAAGGCTTTGATGCCGCATCGAGAGGGCCTGAGGCAATCACGTGTGCGCTTGATCGCGTTTTGCAGGCGGGGGATGGGGGGTACTTTGGATCAAAACAGGCATTGCCGATGCTGATCGAGGCCCTTGGTCGCCTCTATCGCAGCGATGATAGCTTTGATGGGTTTCGCGATATTGTACGTCGGCATTTGTTGAGGATCTGGCCGGTCGAGGCGGGAGATGAGGTTCTCGGTCATACCGTGCCCGAACGACGTATCCATTCTCTCGCCTCGGCAAACAAGGAAACCGGGGTCGGCAGGTCGGTCCTCAACGGCTTCCTGACTGAGGCTGGAGCGTTCCCTCCTGATGACACGCGCGCTGATGCTCGCAAAACCTTCGACGCAAAGAAATACAAACCCCTTCTGGAGGAGGTCCCGACTTTGGTCGGGCCGACTGCGATGCGCAAAGCTATGGGCGCAACGTTAGTAGAACTCAAATCACTGGAGGCTGACGGCGTGCTGACGCCCAGAACGAAAGTTGCGACGATCAAGTCTCCCTGGCGCGTGTCTGGCGGGCTGGTCCTGCTCGAGGAGTTGGAGCGAACGGCAATTTTGCTTGAGGCGGGTACACCAGGATGTGAAATGATCCAGCATGTTCACAAGCGAGTGGGTCTTTCTGTCGGCCAGGTTATCGCTGCGATCAGGGGCGGCAGATTGAGGGTCGGCAAGCGCGCTGAAACGTTTGGGTATCACGGACTCGTCGTCAACGTTGCCGAAGTTGATCAGTCGGAGTAACTTCGCCCCCGCGAGCAGAAAATGGCGGCCATGGAAGGGGAGATGAACGCAGCTGCCTTTGCCCGCTCAATCGGAGTGCGGGAGAAAGGGGCGCTCCAAGCGTTGATCGAAGGTGGCTATATGAACCGCACCGGGTTTGCCGGAGGCTGATTTCAGTCAGTTACGCGGCAATGTCCTTAGTTTCCAGAGCGGCGTAGAAATTGGCCTCTGCTTCTGCCGGCGGAATGTTCCCGATAGGCTCAAGCAGACGGCGGTTGTTGAACCAGTCCACCCATTCGAGTGTTGCGTATTCCACTGCCTCGAAGTTGCGCCAAGGGCCGCAGCGGTGAATGACCTCGGCTTTGAACAATCCGTTGATCGTCTCAGCCAGGGCGTTCTGCGCATTCAAATGATCCCCCGGATCTTTTGATCCGCTGCGCGGACCTACTTGAACTCGTAGCTGTCTCCGACGCTGCCGACAGAGGGCTCGATACCGGCTTCGCCCAACCGTTCTGTGTATTTGAAAGACAGGTATTGGCTGCCGCGGTCGGAGTGGTGAACAAGCCCCATCGCCTTTGTCGGCCGCCGCTCGTGAACAGCTTGCTCCAGAGCATCGAGAACAAACCCGGCATGCGCCGAGGTGCTGACACGCCAACCAACGATCTTGCGGGCATAGGCATCGATAAGCGAGCCATTGAAGGCGCCATTGGTTCGAGCCCAATGGCGAGCGGCGACATAGGCGAACCCTATCCAAGTGGCGACATAGGTGAAATCGCTGACCCAGAGCATGTTGGGCGCGGGCACTCGGAACTGCCGGTTCACCTTGTCCAGCGGGTATGGGGCCTTCTTGTCAGGCACCGTGGTCTTGTGCGGCTTGCCCAGGAGCGAGCCTTTGTCCGCCATTGGTACGAGGACAATGGCGAGCGCCTCGAATCCCCATGCTCTTCATCAGCCGGGCAACCGTGCAGCGGGCAACAGTGAACCCCTCCCGCTGCAACTGCCTCCAGATCTTCCGCACGCCATAGACCCGCCAGTTCTCTTCGAAAACCCGCCGGATCTCGGGCCGCAATGCCTCGTCACGCCGGGCACGGTCCGACAACCGGGCCGGATCAGCCCGCTTCGCCAGGTGCTCATAATACGTGGAAGGGGCAATTGGCAGGAATGAGCCATTGGAACGCCATTGGTCCGAGAGACAATGGCGAATGCAGATCGGCTCGACCCCATGCTCCGCGCGATGCATGTCGATAAATGACACCATCACTTCGACCGGTGGTCGAGTTTCGCCATCGCAAAATAAGCCGATGCCTTGCGGAGGATCTCGTTCGCCTGACGCAGCTCGCGGTTCTCCCGCTCCAGCGCCTTCGTTTAGGCCTTCAAATGATCCCCCGGATCATTTGATCGCTACGCGAACGACTCGCACTGTCGGCGACATCTTTTGGGACGCCCGCTCGCTTGCCGCTGTCGACTTCTGCCTTCTTGACCCACTCATTCAGCGTATGCGCCGAACAGCCGATCTCCGCGGAGATCGACATGATCGCCTGCCAGCGGGAACTGTGCTGGTCCTGGTTGTCCAGCACCAGCCGCACCGCACGCTCGCGGACCTCAGGAGAAAACTTGTTTGTTGTCTTGTTCATTGCGGCTTCATCCTACTCAAGAGTTGAAGCCTCCGGCAAACCCGGTGCGGTTCAATACGCCTGCGATGGAGGTTCTGCACCCGGTGACAAAGCGCTCCCAGTGGCGGATGTCCAGTGCGGACATCGCTGCTTTCCATGACAAGTTCACCACGCCGACGGTGATAGCGAAGGAGACCGGGCTTCACCGGAATACGATTCTGGCGGCTTTTGCAGCTCACAGGATTGGAGCTTTCCGGCTGAATGGTGTGGCTATCGGACCGATCTACCTCCTAAAGGAGGTTGCACCCGTCCTGAACACGCTCATGAGCTGACATTCGCCTGCTGGCCCCCGGGGCCGGTCGAGGAGCGAAAGCGTTTTCTATCTGAGCCTTTACTACTCTCAACTTCACTTGGCACTTTCCACTTGACACAGGGCGTGCATCAAAACCCCAAAGTGTGCAAGTTTATGCCTAATTGGCATTTAAAGTGAAAAATGGCGATCCCTGAAGGACTCGAACCCTCAACCTGCTGATTAGAAGTCAGCTGCTCTATCCAGTTGAGCTAAGGGACCGCGTGGCGCCAGTTATGACAGGCTGCGGCCGGGGGTCAAGCCGCGGTTCACAGGTCCAGCTGCATAAAGACCGACCAGGGGTCCTCGGCGTAATCCGCAAAGGGCGGGCAAGGGGCAAAGCCGAAGGATTCATAAAGCCTGCGCGACTGCAGGAAATCTTCGGTGGAGCCGGTTTCCAGGTAGATCGCGGTGGCCTGAGCACGGCGGGCCAGGTCCAACAGGAAGGCCAGCATGGCGCGGCCTGCGCCGCTGCCGCGGGCCTCTGCCAAGGTATGCATCGATTTCAGCTCGCGGCTGCCATCGCCGAGGTCTTTGAGCCCGCCCATGGCCAGCGCCTGCCCGTCCCGGCGCAGAAGGAAGAACTGCACCTCCGGCCCCTCCAGGCCGCTGATGTCCATGGCGTGGCAGCTTTCCTCGGGCGATTGCGCCGCCATCTGCGCCAGGTGGCGGCGGATCAGGGCTGCGGCCTCCGGGTCGGAAGGGCGGGCGGCGGAGATGTCAAAGTCTGCTGCGGTCATTGTCAGGCTCCATCGGGCTGGCTGCCTTAGCATATTGCAAGGCCCGCAGTGGATGGCAATTGCGCTAGCGATGTGCCGCGGCCTGCGGCGCGGGGTTTGCCTGTTTTTCGGGCAGTCGTGCGGCTTATCAGCGGTAGAGGCCGGCCCAGGCAGCGGCCTGGGTACGGGCGGCCTCTGGCGGCAAGGCCAGCAGCAGCAGACCCCCGCCGTCGGAGGCGGCAAGAATGTGCAGCTGCGGCGTGACCGGCAGCAGCAGGCAGTCCGGTTTCGGCACCGGCATCCGGGCGGAGGCAGGACGGGCGGCCTTGGAAGCCAGCGCCCGGCGCACAGCATCCAGCTGGGTCAGCAGCGTCTCCGGCCCGTCGCCTTGCATCTCCTTGGTGCTGCGCGGGCAAAACAACCAGGCCGTTGCCTGCGGCAGGGCCCGGGCGCGGAAATGGTCCAGACGGCTGCCGCTTGCCGCTGCGAGGGCGGCGGCAAGGGTTCCGGCAGAGCAGGTTCCGGCACCTTGGGGTGCGGCGCAGGGGCGCCGGCGGAAGCTGATTTTTCCTTCCTTGCCGCCCGCCTGCAGCAGTTGCAAGCGGGCGGCAAAGAGCTGGGCTGCGGTCTCCGGATCTTCAGCGGCGGAGGAGGGATCCGCGCTGTCCTGGAGGGTGAAGCCTGCAATCCGGCGCTGCGCCACGGTGAGGGTGGCTGCGGCGCGGCCGCTGATGCACAGGGTGATTTCGCGCGGCAACATAGTTTCGCGTATTTCGCGCAGCACGGCGTCGGTCAGGCTGTCAGCGGTGCCGGAAAGCGCTGCGCGGGCGGGCTCGGCCAGCCTGATCAGCGCTTGATGCAGGTCTGAGGCTGTACTGGTGCCATCTTGAGTGGTCTGCTGCGCAGGATTGGCCATCACGCGCCCCCGTCCTGATGGGCCAGCAGCTGCCGGGCCGGTGCGGCCAGCCGGGCGGCGGCATCGGCATCGTCGCAGATACAGAGCACTGCATCGCCGGAGCCGTCACCGGCGCGCAGGAACAGCCGCACCTCGCCCGGGGCGAGCAGCAGCACGTCATCCGCGGGCGCCGCTGCCGCGCCACCTGCCTGGGCCGCCGCGTCCAGCGCCAAAAAGCCGCGGCGGGCCTGCTGGCAGAGATCGTCAAGGTATTCCTGCGGGTGGCCGTCGCCGCTGCTGCTGCGCAGCACGATGCTGGCACTTAGATCGCCAAAGGCCGCCAGGCGGCAGCCGGGCTCAACCTGGCGCAGGACATCGAGCTGGCGGGCCAGGGTCATGGGCAGCCTCCGCGGCAGTCCGGATGATTGCAAGGCGCATATGCTGGCAGCATGACGGGCTCAGTTTCCTTCAGAAGGGGTTTCGGGACGCTGGCTGCGCCGGGACGGGGCCGAGACCCGGCGCGGCATCACCCGGGGACCACCGCTGGCACCGGCCGAAGCAGCCTGCAGTTGCGGCTGTAGTTCAGGCTGCAGGCTGCTGTCGCGCATCCCCCCAATGTCCAGCACCTCTGCCCGCAACTGCTGCTCGGGCTGCAGCGCCCTTGCCGCGGCGGCAGGCTGGACCGGCGGGCGGGGGCGGTCCGGCTGTGTCCAGTTCAAGAGCAGGTCGACCAGGTATTCGATGAATCCATCGGCGCCGCTGGTCTTCCAGGCCTCCATGTCCTCGCCCGCGGCCAGAGCCTGGCTGAGCGACAGCGGGAACACCGCATTGAAGCCATCGCCGGTTTCCTTCTGCACCCGGCGCAGTACGCGGTCGCGGTCGCGCGGAGTCTTGAGCTTGTCGAAATGGGTGATCAGCAGGGTGCTGGGGGCGTCGAGCCGGGCAGAGATTTCCTCCCAGGCGGCGGCCTCTGACTGGCGCCAGGCCTGGGTGGCATGGGTGCACCAGATCACGCTGTCCACCTCCGGCAGCAGGTTCTGCCAGACGCTGGCGGGCATATTGGGATCGGAGATCCCGGGCATGTCAATGAGGTCACAGAGCTCCAGGGCCTCGGCGGGCAGGGTCAGGCGGATCAGTGCGGTGGTTTCCAGCGGCACATCGTCCAGATCCTCCAGCCGCACCGGGGTCTCTCTGCCATCGGTGCCGGTCAGGCTGGCGCCCTCGGCCCCGTGAGAGATCCAGACCGGCGGCAGGCGGGTGGCGGTGACGCGGGTGGGCAGCGGCTGCTGGCCCACCAGCAGATTGGTGAGAGTGCTTTTGCCTGCGCTGAATTCGCCCATCAGTGCCAGCCGCGGCTTGCGGGCTGGGGCGGCCGCCGGAGGGAAGGCGGCGGAAGCCGGGGCGTGCTGGGCCGTTTGGTCGCTCATGCTGTGAAACTCCTGAGTGTTTCCAATGCAGTATTGGTTTCAGTTTGGCGCTGGCCGGCCTCGTCGCCGGTGAATAGTGCCTGCATGTCGCCGCCGCCGCGGCGGCAAGCGGAAATCTCCAGCAGGATGTCGCGCTGGTCGTCGAAGAAGCCCTGCAGGCGGGCAAGGATGGCGGCGCGGGCGTCGGCTGTCTGCACCGTCTTGAGCTGGGTCATGAAATCCTCTGTTTCGCCGGCGATCAGCTTGCGGAACTGTTTGGCAAAGGCCTTGTAGCCGCGGGTACGGCGCCACCACGAGGCCCACCAGCTGTCGTTGAAATCCAGCGCGATGGACTGTGCCAGGGCCACTGGAGAGGCGGGCTGTGGAACCTCGGGCACGGCCAGCTGGATGCCCTCAACTGCCGGGCCGAAGCCGTCATAAAGCAGTTCTGCCACGTCCCTGACTGCAGCCTCGTACCGGTCTTGCGCGGCGGATTGCAGGCGGCTGGTCATCACCGAATAGGCAGAGCGCAGCAGCATCCGCAGCCCGGCCGGGTCGTATTCCCAATGGCAGTCCTCGCCCCATTTCTCCAGATGGTCGATCAGCGCGTGGGTGGCGCGGTCGGTGAAGGTGGCATGGGCCCGGTCGGCGCGCTCGCGGAAGGAATCGAGCACCTGGTCCGCCTCGGCCTCCAGCGCCGCCATTTGGGTCTTGCAGATGTTCTCGAAAGCGGTGCGCACATCGTGCATATTTGCGCCGCCGGTGCTGCCCTCGCCCTGAACCATAACCGCATTGGCGGCCTGCTGGCCGGTGGCGGCGGTGGTGGCGGTGGCGGCAATGCGCTGCAACAGCGGGATGCCAAGGTCGGCGACGATCCGTTCGCTGACGGCGCGGTTCAGGGCCGGAAGGCCAGACAGTTCCCACACCATGTTCTGCGGTGTCGCCTTTGCGTGGGAGGCGTTGACTGACGCCTCGGCCCAATTCAGGAGCGCGGCGGAGCTGGTCGGATCCATATCCTCCATTCCGCCGGTCAGCACCTTGTTGGCCCAGTAGGCGCTGCCAAAGATGATCTCCGCTTCTTGCGGCCCATGATGGGTTTCCAGTGTCTGGCGGATACTGGTCTCGATCTCGGCGACCTGTTTGGCCGGGTCGGCCAGCTCGTCGATGCGGTTTACGAAGATCACCACCTCGCGCGATTTGAGGTTGGAGATCATCCGGATCAGCCCCATGTCTACCGATGTCAGCGCCTGGCCAGCCGACAAAACCACAACGCAAATGCGGCTGTCGCGGATCGCTTGGATGGTGATCTGCTCGCGCATCATGAATGTGTCGTTGACGCCCGGCGTGTCGCGCAGGCAGAGCCGGTGCGGCACCGAGCGGCAATTCAGATACAGGTCCGCGGCGCGGGTGATATCGGCGAAGCGGCCCTGTTCGTCCACCGTGCCCAGATCTTCGTCATCGAAATCATCGCCGAGGCAGATGTAGCGTTCGATCAGGTTCTTGTCGAAATAGCCGTAATCGTGCTTCTGCCCCATCAGGAGTTCGAACTTGCGGCCCAGCCGCTGGCGGGAGCGGTCGCGCATCTCCTCGATCTGTGTCCGGATCTTCTGCAGCTCGCTGTCAGCACCGGCGCGGCCTGCCATTTCACCGATGCGGCCGCCTTTGGTAGTCAGCCGGTCCCATTCCTCTTCGGTCATGAACTGGAAGCAGGCCTTGTTCTCGGTGCGGGTCTCGCCCGGTTCCAGGTGCAAGGAGGTGACAACCGAGGTCCAGGGGTTCACATCCGAAGGCAGCAAATCGGCCCAGCCTGCCATCGCATTGACCAGGGAGGTTTTGCCGGACTTCACCTGCCCCAGCAGGGTGACGCTGGGTTCAAATGTGCCAAGCTCCTCCTGCAGGCGGGTGAGGCTGCGCTGTACCCGCTCGCCTGAAACGCCGTGCAGGGTGGCCAGTGCACCCTCGAGCCGCCGCGCCTTGCGGGCAAAGTCCGCCAGCGGTTCCAGCCCGGCGCTGAGGTTGGTGGGGCGGGCGGAGGCGCGGATGTCGGTGGCGCTCTCGATCTGGTGTTCCATGTTCATGGCAGGGCCTGTTTGATATCTGCTTCGGCGTTTTGTTCTGCTGTCCGGCTTGCGGGTCTTGGCGTGGCGCGCGTCTATCCGGGCGGCTCTTCCATCAGTTCCTTTTTCAGCTGAATCAGCAGGGTTACCGCATCGACGGCTGCGTCCTCATCCTGTTCCAGCTGGCACAGCATCAGCATCTCCTCGCCGTCCTGAGCGGCCTCACGCGCGGCTTCCACCGCTGCACTGGCGGGCATTTCATCAAGCGACTGCGACAGGTTGCGGATCATCTCCATGCATTGCGCCAGTACCGGGGCGGCCTGAGGGCCGCCAGCGGCTTCGGCCTCCGCCAGCATCGCCTCGGCGCCGGTTTGCAGCTGGTCCAGCGCCGCCGCCAGGCTGGCAGCCTGAGGGGCAGCGGCAATTGCCGCTGCTGGTGCTATTGCGGCGGAAGAGACCGGAACTGCAGGGGAGGGGGTCTCAGGCGGCAGGCTGCCGCCGAATTGGCGGATCAGCAGTTCCGCCTGATCGACGTCGGAGGCGCGGCCCAGATCGACCTGGCGCTGAACGTCTCCGGCCAGCTGCTTGCCGCCGCTGGAGCGCCACAATCCATCTTGCGGCGCATCGGCGGCACGGGCGGTCAGACCCTGGATCGCGGCAACCGGGTAAACGCCCAGAAACTCCTCCGCCGCTATGGGTTCCAGTGTTTCGATCAGCGCTGGCAAAGTGCCGCGCATCACTAGGCGGTCGGCCATGGTGAGCACGAGGAAGCTGTGATCCTTGGTGCTGTCGGGCACCGCGGTCCAGAGCGCCTGTTCACCGGCAGGGAACTCCTGGCTGCACCACAGGATGATGTCGGCGCTGGCGGCGGCCTGCTGCAGCATCTCCTGCTGGGTGTCCTGCGGCCCTGCCAGCGGCAACTCGCGGTAGCTGTGCCAGCGCAGGCGCGGGTCGGGCAGCATCTGGCGCACCCGGCGGGCGTCCTGCGGCAGCTCCATCTGCGCCAGCAGTCCGGGGATTTGCAGACGCTCGCCCGCGGCAGTCTCGACCTGCGCCATTTCCTCGGCGCCGTGGCAGACATCAACCAGCAGGCCGCTGCCGTTGCGGCCGATGACGACACTGCCCAGCAGCATGTCGATGAGGGCGGACTTGCCGCTGCCGGGACTGCCGGCAACCGCCACATGCACCGGCTGGCGCAGGCGCTGCAGCAGCTGGCTGCCCCAGCCTGAAACCTCGGACGGGAGGCGCCCGGTGCTGAGGGTCCGTTCCAGCTGGCCTGCCAGCGGGCTTATGTCTCTCAGGGGAAGGCTCACGCGGATGCATCCGTCTTGCTGCGGCCTGCCTCCGGCGCGTCGCGCCAGGAGGATGCGGCCATGAAGGTGACAACCCGGCGGCCTGCGCGCTGGCGAGCGGCCGCCGGGGCGGGTTCGGGCTGCTGCTGCTCCGGCGCAGCCGGCACGGCTGTTTCTGCTGCGGCAAGGCGGGGCGCCTGCGGGTCGAACGGTTTGATCACGCAGAAGGCGGCGTTGTCCTGCTCCGGAGCGTCCAGCGCCTCCAGCCGCCGCATCAGCGCCGCACCGATGCGGGCGCTGGGACTGTGGCATTCGGCGGCCAGCACTTCGGCGATCTCCTCCTCTGCCAGGAACAACAGCCCGTCGCTGGCGGCCAGCACGATATCTCCATGCTGCAGCCGTACCGGCGCGCTGCGGCAATCAACCTGTGGAATTTCGGCGCCAGTCAGCACCGAGGTCACGCAGTGGCGATCCGGGTGGGCGGCGGCCTCAGCCGGGTCCAGGCGGCCACGGGCGACCAGCTTCTCCAGCTCCGCCGCCATCGAATGATCGGCGTTTAGACGGATCAGTGCACCGTCGCGGAACAGGTAGAGCGGCGAGTCGCCGACCGAGATCCAGTAGAGCCTGTCGCGGAACAGCACTGGAGCAAGCAGGGTGGCGCCCATACCCTGCGCCTGCACCTGCGGCTGGTGGCTGGCATATTCGCTCAGGCAGGCGTTGGCGCCGTCGGCCGCGCTGTGCAGCACCGCACCGATGGCCGGCTCCAGCTGCTCTGGCTCGCCGGTGCGCAGCTTCAGCTCTGCAAAAACCTCTGTCACCACGATCCTGGCTGCGACGTCGCCGGCCGCGTGGCCGCCCATGCCGTCGGCCAGCACCGCAAAGCCGGTACCGGCGCCGGCCAGAAAATCGGCGGCGACGGCATCCTCCTGACGCTCGCGGCGGCCCTGGCTGATGGCAGTTGCTGCGTCGTATTCTAGTTCAGCGGAATGCAGCATGGGCGTTTTCATCCTGCTGCGGCTGGTCCCAGCCGAAAGAAGCACCGCAGAGCGGCACGAACCGCAGCGTGGTTTCGCCGATGCGGATCTCGTCGCCCGCGGTCAGCTCTTCGGTGCTGAGTACCGGCCGGCCGTTGCGGCGCACCAGGTTCGCCTTACCGCCGTGGCCGATGTAAAACGCCTTCTGCTCCGGATCATAGGCGATGGCTGCGTGGTTGTCGCGCGAGATGCTGTTGTCTCCAAAGTCGAGCCGCACGGTCTGATCCTCGCCGCGTCCGATCACGGTGACACCGTTAAACAGGGTAAAGGCAGCACCGCGGCCCGGGCCCTGCACCACTGCCAGCCAGCCGACCGGGAACTGGGTGTAGCCGGGCGCGGTGGTTTCACCGCCGCGTGAGAACGGATCGCTGCCGGGCGCCTGTGCCGGGCTGAAGCCGAGAAGGCGGGTTTTGACGCGGCCTGCGCGGCTGGCACCGCGTCCCATTGAAGGCGCGGGCACGTCGATGGGTGCCACGGCAACGGGTGTGCTCTGCTGCGGCTGAGGAGCCGGAGCCGCCAACTGCGTTGCCGGATCAGGCTGGGCCTCAGCCCGCGGCGCGGGTTCGGGCCAAGGATCAGACCGCAGGTCAGGCTGTGGTTCCGGCTGTTCGTCAGCCTCAGCCTCAGGCTCCATCTGCGGTGCGGCGGCAGGCTTGCGGTGGAAGACCCGGTAGCTTTCAGGCTGTTCCGCGGCGGCCTCTGGCTGCTGCAGGCGGCTGAAGTCAGGCTCTTGCGTCAGCACTTCCTGCGTGTCCTCGTCTTCCCCGGCTGCATAGTCGTCAGCGGCAAAGGCTTCCGGCTCTGCGGCCTCTGCCGCGAAGGGGTCCTCGTCTTCCGCATATTCCGGGGCTGCCGCTGTTTGCTCTGGTTCTGCGGCGGCCTCCTGCGTCTGTTCGCGGGCAAAGAAAGCGGCGATGGCGTCCTCCTCCGGCGCTTCGCTGCCGGGATTGTCCAGATAGGTCTCTGCGCTGTTTTCTTCTTCTGGTGCATCCTCCTCCAGGAAATCCTCCGGCAGAACGCAGCCGTCATCAGCGGCGCCCGGTGCCGGATCCAGCTGGAAGCCGCGGTCCAGGCTGAAGGGCGCACCCTCGGTGCGGGCCTCTGTTTCGGGCGCGGCGGCGAGGCTGTCAAACGGGTCCCGTGCCGGCGGCTGCACCGGTTCGGCGGCGGGGGCGGCGGCAGTTTCTGCCCTCACCCGCTCCCGTTTTTCGCCGATGATATCCTTGATGAACTTCATTGCGGTTTCCTTCAGTTCTTAACGGTTGCCGGGGTGCCGTTCTGGAACCCGAAAATTTTGCGCAGGCGGCCTGCGAATGTTGGTTTGTCTGCACTGGCGCCGCTGCCCGCAGCAGCCACAGGGGGCTGTCCGGCGGCGGGGGCTTTTCTGCTGCGCCTGTTGCGGGAGTCCTCTTCCGCCAGCCAGGCTTCCAGGTCGCTGACCGGCTCGCCGAACAGGTTGACCATCTGGCGGGGTTCCTGCGGCGGCCGTTCGGGTGCAGCTTCCGCCCGGACGATGCGCGGCTGGCCCGGGGTCAGGCTGGAATTGGTCGAGGCGACCAGATCGGCGATGGTTGCGTCCAGTTCACCGTCATCAACAGGTTCCAATGCTGTCTCTGCCATGGCATCGGCGGGCATCATCACTTCGGTTTCATACTCCGCCAGCATCTCGGCCCAGGCCCGGGCTGACTGAAACCGTTCGGCGGGCGGCACCGACATTGCCTGATCAACAGTGGCCAGAAGCGCAGGGTCAGCCGCCCAGGGGCCGCCCAGCAGCGGCGGGCAGGGGTCCGGGTTGCCGGCCATCACCGCGTTCAGCCGCTGCTGGCTGCCCGGAGGCGGTGCGCCGGTGATCAGGTAATAGAAGGTGGCGCCAAGCGCGTAGATGTCGCAGGCCGGGCGCTGCGGCAGATCGGGCTTGTAAAGCTCATGCGCCGAGTAGCCGTCCTTGACCGCCAGCAGCATCGGCAGCGCCGTGTCGTCCTTGGGGGTGCTTCCGGCCGCCGCGCCGAAGTCGATCAGGGTCAAGGTGCCGTCCTGGCCGAGCAGCAGGTTGTCGGGCGAGATGTCGCGGTGCAGGATGCCCAGCCCGTGCAGGCAGCCAAGCGCCTCCAGCGCCTGGGTCAGGATCTGCCGCAGCACCGGTGCGGTGAGGCGCTCGGGCTGGTCCTCGCGCACGGTCAGCAGGTCCAGCCCGTCGATGAACTCCATCGCGATATAAGCGGTCTGGTTTTCCTTGAAGACCTGATGCACGCCGACGATGCCGGGGTGTTCGGCGCGGGCCAGCAGATGCGCCTCGCGCAGGAAGGCGCGCAGCACGTTGCGGCAGGACTTGGCGTGTTCCGCCGCCGCCGGCTCCACCTCCGGGCCGTTGCGGCGGCAAATCCCTGCCGGAAAGCATTCCTTGATCACCACCCGCCGTTCCAGGCTGTCGCGAGCCAGATAGGTGATGCCGAAACCGCCGCTGATCAGCGGACGCTCAATCTGGTACTGGCCCTGCAACAGCTTGAAACCGCAGGGCAGTTCGCAGGTTTGTGCCGGATCGGCGGAAGTCGGGTCGTGCGGCACGGCGTCTGTTCCTCCTGGCTGCCTGGTCCCGGGCCGGAACGGCGCGGGCGGACCTTTAAGCTGCCGGCGGAATGGGGAATGTTCACGGCCCCATTCGGGCAATTACGGCAAAACCGCCGCATTTCCGCCACAATCCTTGCCAAAGGGCAGCAAACATTGGGTTAAAGCCGCGCCGGCGAGTTGCCTTGAAGTTAGTTAAACTGGGCCGCTATCCCGCTTGAGGGGCCCCTGCCGCCGGGCGGAGAAGGGCTGGGCTTTTCCGGTGCGTCCCGGTAGGATTGACGCATGACAATCTGGTATCCCGATCCCGAAACCCTCACACCGCCGCTGCATGCCAGCCTGGCGCAGGCCCTGGCCAAGGCGATCTCTGACGGCCGCCTGGCCACGGGTGCGCAGCTGCCGACCCACCGGCGGATGGCGCAGGAGCTGGGCCTCAGCGTGCATACGGTCAGCAAAGCCTATGACAGCCTGCGGCGGCAGCGGCTGATTGACGGCCAGGTCGGGCGCGGCAGTTTCGTGACCGGGGCTGAAGCAGGCTGCAGCCCGCCCTACCGGCTGCAGCCGGAGACCGGCAGCGGCTATGATCTGTCGATCTCAAGACCGCTGTTCGCACCGCTGCACGCAGAGAGGTTCCAGCAGGCGCTGCAGCAGCTGCCGGACGGGCTGGATCCCGCCTGCTACCTGTCGACCCGGCCCAATGCGGGACATCAGGCACACCGCGAAGCGGGCGCCGAATGGCTCAGGGTCTGCGGGCTGGAGGTGCCGGCGGAGCGCATTCTGATGACCAACGGGGTCAGCCACGGGCTGTCGGCGGCACTGACCGCGCTGGCCCGCCCCGGAGACACGGTGGTGGCGGAGAAGATCACCCATCACCTGCTGATCCCCGCCTGTGCCAGCCTGGGCCTGACGCTGGCCGGGCTGGAGACGGACAGCGATGGCATGCTGCCGGATGCGCTGGAGGACTATTGCCGCAAGAGGAGTCCCAAGCTGCTGTTTCTGCTTCCATCTCTGGCCAACGCCACCGCCGGGATGATGCCCTTGGAACGCCGCCAGGCGCTGGTGGATGTGGCTCGGCGGCATAATCTGCTGATCATCGAGAATGACGCTTTGGGGCCGGTTGCCGCGGACCGCCCGGCCCCGGTTGCGGCGCTGGCGCCGGAGCGCACGGTCTATCTGACCAGTTTCACCAAATGTACCTTGCCGGGGCTGCGGGCGGGATATCTGGCAGCGCCGGAGCATCTGCTGCCCGCGCTCACCACGCGGATCGTAGTGTTCAGCTGGATGGCGACTCCGCTGATGGGGGAGCTGGCCAGCCGCTGGGTGCGGGACGGTACCGCGCTGGAACTCGCCCGCTGGCAGCGCCGCGCCCTCGCGGAGCGCCACGGGATCGCCGCAGAGGTGCTTCAGGGCTGCGGATGGCAGGGCCACCCGGCAGCGCTGCACCTGTGGCTGCCGCTGCAGAACGGCTGGACCAGCGAGGGCTTTGCCGCCTATGCACGGCGACTGCAGGTCTCGGTGGCGCCGGACACCCCGTTCCTGGCGCCGCGGGTGCCGCCGCAGAATGCGGTGCGGGTCTCGCTGGGCAGCGTGCAGGATCCGGCCCGCTTCCGGCAGGCGCTGGAACTGCTGGCTGGAATGCTGCGCCAGCCGCCGGAAGGGGCCGCTTCACTGGCCTTCTGATTGTCGCGCGACAATAAAATAATTGACTCGCAGGACAAGTCCTCACAAGGGTGGCCGAAAGACCCCGGGCCTGTGCCGGAACCGGTGAATCCGCTGCAGGCAGCCAGGGGAATCACGCCGGCCATGCTGCTGCAGCAGGAGCTGGTGCCTCTTTCACCAGCTGATCAATCAGGAACCACACATATGGCAGACCCTAAGCTGTATTTCTCCCGCGCAGAATATCAGGCGCGCCTCGACAAGACCCGGGCCGAAATGTCCCGCCGCGGGCTTGATCTTCTGATCGTTACGGACCCCTCCAACATGAACTGGCTGACCGGCTATGACGGCTGGTCCTTCTATGTGCATCAATGCGTTGTGCTGGGACTGGAAGGTGAACCCATATGGTACGGGCGCGGCCAGGATGCAAACGGCGCGCTGCGCACCTGCTTCATGGATCCCGCCAATATCATCGGTTACCCGGACCATTACGTGCAGTCGACCGAACGCCACCCGATGGATTACCTGTCGGCGCAGCTGAAGGATCGCGGGCTGGATGGCGGCGTGATCGGCGTTGAGATGGACAATTACTATTTCACAGCCGCCGCCTATGCGTCGCTGCAAAAGCATCTGCCCAACGCGCGTTTCAGCGATGCCAATGCGCTGGTCAATTGGCAGCGGGCAGTGAAGTCGGCGACGGAGCTGGAATACATGCGCCAGGCGGGCCGGATCGTCGGGCGGATGCACCAGCGGATCTTTGAGCGTGTCGAGCCGGGGATGCGCAAATGCGATCTGGTGGCGGATATCTATGACGCGGGCCTGCGCTATGATGCGGAACTTGGCTTCGGCGGCGACTACCCGGCGATTGTGCCGCTCTTGCCCTCCGGCTCTGATGCCGCTGCGCCGCATCTGACCTGGGATGACCTGCCGATGAAGTCCGGCGAGGGCACCTTCTTTGAAATCGCGGGCGTCGTGCACCGCTATCACTGCCCGCTTTCGCGCACCGTGTTTCTGGGCAAACCGACGCAGACCTTCCTGGACGCAGAGAAAGCAGTGCTCGAGGGCATGGAGGCGGGGCTGGAGATGGCCAGGGCAGGTAACACCTGCGAGGACATTGCCAAGGCCTTTTTCGAGGTGCTGAAAAAATACGGCATCGAAAAGGACAACCGCACCGGCTATCCGATCGGCGTCAGCTACCCGCCGGACTGGGGCGAGCGCACCATGTCCCTGCGCCCGGGCGACACTAGGGTTCTGGAAGAGAACATGACCTTCCACTTCATGACCGGCCTCTGGATGGAGGACTGGGGCTTTGAGATCACCGAAAGCATCCGCATCGGTGCCGACGGCCCGGAATGCCTGTCCGATGTGCCGCGCAAGATGCTGGTGAAGGACTAAGCCATGAAGGCAAATCCCATTTCTCCCACCATCCCGCTGGACCGGGACGGGGTGCATCACGGCTTCCTGAAACTGCCCTACAGCCGGGATGACTCTGCCTGGGGCTCGGTGATGATCCCGCTGACTGTGATCAAAAACGGAGACGGGCCGACAGCCCTTCTGACCGGTGCCAACCACGGCGACGAATACGAAGGTCCGATTGCGCTCCATGAACTGGCGGTAACCACCAAGGCTGAGGATATCACCGGCAGGCTGATCATCGTGCCTGCCTTCAACTACCCGGCTTTCCGGGCCGGCACCCGCACCTCGCCCATCGACAAGGGCAATATGAACCGGGCGTTCCCGGGCCGCCCCGACGGCACAGTGACCGAGAAGATCGCCGATTACTTCCAGCGCACTCTGCTGCCGATGGCGGATCTGGCGGTGGATTTCCATTCCGGCGGCAAGACGCTGGACTTCGTGCCCTTTGCCGCCGCCCATATCCTGGAGGACAAGACCACGCAGGAGGCCTGTTTTGCCGCGATGAAGGCGTTCAACGCGCCTTATTCGGTGGAGCTGTTGGAGATCGACAGCGCAGGCATGTATGACACCGCGGTCGAGGAGATGGGCAAGGTTCTGGTCACCACCGAACTCGGCGGCGGCGGGTCTTCATCCGCGCGCAGCAATGCAATTGCCAAGAAGGGGCTGCGTAATGTGCTGATCCATGCAGGCATCCTGAAAGGCGAGATGCAGTTGGAGGAGACTGTCAGCCTGACCATGCCGGATGATGACTGCTTTCTATTCAGCGAGGGCGACGGGCTGTTTGAGATCATGGAAGACCTCGGCGAAGCAGTTGCCAAGGGGGACCTGCTGGCCCGCGTCTGGCCGCTGGACCGCACCGGCCAGCCGCCGGTGGAATACCGCGCCCGCCGGGGCGGGCTGCTGATCAGCCGCCACTTCCCCGGGCTGATCAAATCCGGCGACTGCGTCGCGGTGATTGGGGTCGCGGCGGAATAAACAAACTCTGGAAATAACCGAACAGGCCGTATAGGCCTGTTGTACCCTGGCAATAAAGGCATTGCGCGCTGCTGCTGAGGGTCGGGTGGAGATACCCGCCTATCCCGCGCAACAGCTGCGCAGGATCCGCGCAGCCTTCCTCCCGAAAATCAACCGGCGGCGCGCCGCCTTATTTGTGAGGATGACCAATGCTGAAGAACGACCGACTGGACCAATGGGACCGCGAGAATTTCTTCCACCCCTCGACCCACCTGGCCCAGCACGCCCGCGGAGACAGCCCGAACCGGGTCATTAAAACCGCCTCTGGTGTGTTTATCGAGGACCGCGACGGCAACCGGCTGCTGGATGCCTTTGCCGGGCTTTATTGCGTGAACGCGGGCTATGGCCGCCAGGAGATTGCCGAGGCCATCGCCGAACAGGCGCGGGAGCTGGCCTATTACCATTCCTATGTCGGCCATGGCACCGAGGCCTCAATCACATTGGCGAAAATGATCCTGGACCGGGCGCCTGCGAACATGTCCAAGGTCTATTTCGGCCTTGGCGGTTCGGACGCCAATGAAACCAACGTCAAGCTGATCTGGTACTACAACAACATCCTGGGCCGCCCGGAGAAGAAAAAGATCATCTCCCGCTGGCGCGGCTATCACGGCTCCGGGCTGGTTACCGGCTCGCTGACGGGGCTGGAGCTGTTCCACAAGAAATTCGACCTGCCGGTGGAGCAGGTGATCCACACCGAGGCGCCTTATTACTACCGCCGCGCCGATCTGGACCAAAGCGAGGAACAGTTCGTGGCCCATTGCGCCGCCGAGCTGGAAGCGCTGATTGAGCACGAGGGCGCAGATACCATCGCCGCCTTCATCGGCGAACCGGTGCTGGGCACTGGCGGCATCGTGCCGCCGCCCGTTGGTTACTGGCAGGCAATTCAAGCGGTGCTAAAAAAGCACGATATCCTGCTGGTCGCCGATGAGGTGGTGACCGGTTTCGGGCGCCTTGGCACCATGTTCGGCTCTGACCACTACGGGATTGAGGCCGATATCATCACCATCGCCAAGGGTCTCACCTCGGCCTATGCGCCGCTGTCCGGCTCCATCGTCTCCGGCAAGGTCTGGAAGGTGCTGGAACAGGGCGCCGACGAGAACGGCCCGATCGGCCACGGCTGGACCTATTCGGCGCACCCGATCGGGGCGGCGGCGGGGGTGGCGAACCTCAAGCTGATCGACGCGCTGAACCTTGTCAGTAATGCAGGCGAGACCGGCGCCTATCTGAATGCCACCATGGCGGAGGCGTTGATGGGCCATGCCCATGTGGGCGAGGTGCGCGGCGAGGGGATGCTGTGTGCGGTGGAATTTGTGAAGGACAAAGATAGCCGCACCTTCTTTGACGCCGCGGAGAAGATCGGGCCGCAGATCTCAGCTAAGCTGCTGGAACAGGACAAGGTGATTGCCCGCGCCATGCCGCAGGGAGATATCCTGGGTTTTGCGCCGCCGTTCTGCCTGACCCGTGCCGAGGCGGACCAGGTGGTCGACGCCACCCTGCGGGCTGTTAAGGCCGTGCTGGGCTGAGGGCCGCCATTCAGTTGCGGCAAATCTCGAGGACGGCGCGCAATCCCCGCTTGCCGTCCTCGAAAGAGAGCCGCCCGCCGTGCTGTTCCGCCACCGTGGCAACAATCGTCAGCCCCAGACCAAAGCCGTCGATGGCGCGGGTGTTATCGCCGCGGCGGAACGGGGCAATCACCTCGGTGATCTCCGCCGCCGTCATGCCGGAGCCTTCGTCCTCCACCGTGATGACCGCGTGATCGGCAGTGGAACTGAGGCTGATGGCGGCGCGGCGGCCGTATTTCAGTGCATTGTCGATCAGGTTGGTGATGGCCCGCTGCAAGGAAACAGGCCGCGCCACAACCAGCATCACCTGCCCCTGCGGCACCGCGCTTTGGCCGGGGGCAGAGGTGAAAACGGACCGCCCGCCCGCCGCCACCTGCGGTTCCGGCGGCAGCAGCTCTACCGGTTTGCCCATGTCCTGATAATCAGCCGCCAGCGCCTCGACCAGCGAGCTGAGCGACAGGCGGCGCGGGGTTTCGGCGCTCATCTCGGCGCGGGTGTAGGTCAGCACGCTTTCGATCATGCCGGTCATGGCGTCCAGATCCGTCTCGAACTTCTGGCGCAATTCCGTGTCCTGGATCAGCGCCGCACGCAGCCGCAGCCGGGTCGCAGGGGTGCCCAGATCGTGACTGACGCCGGACAGCACCGCCGCGCGGCTGGCAAGCTGTTCGCGCTCGGTCTCCAGATAGCTGTTCACCGCCGAGACAATCTCCTGCAGCTCCCCTGGGCCTTTCATCGCATAGGCGTCCGGCCCGCCCAGCCGGCGGCGGTGGCGCAGGGCGCGGGCGAAGCGGTCGAAATGGGCCGAAGTGTCCATCACCAGCGTCGCCAGCACCGCCAGGGCTAGCAGCGACAGCAGAACCGCCGGCAGGCGCAAGTCGCGCGGCGTGGCGGAACAGCCCCAGACAGCAGTGCCGTCGACCCGCTGCCAGGGGCCATAGCCCGCGCGCGCAAAGATCACCGGCTCGCTGCAATAAGTGGCCAGCAACCGGGTCAACGCCCCCAGCTTCTCCGCTGCTGTGGCGCCGCCTGCGGGCGGCAGTTCCGCCACCGGATAGCGCAGGGCAGGGGAGGCAATGACCAGCGCCAGAACCTCCCCCGACAGGGGATCGGAACCACTGTCGATGATCGAAACATTGGTGAAGAAGGCAGGCTTTGCGATCCCCTCCAGCCGCAGATAATCACCCGCAGACAGAAACGCGGCCTGTTCCGGCCCCACGGGCGTTACCGTCATTCCAGCAGGCGGTGGCGCGCCGCGGCGCAGGGTGCCGTCCAATGTAATACCGGAAATGGCAGCGCGGGTCAGATGCGCCTGCCAGCTGGCGCCGGAGTGGAACCAACCCCAGGCGCCGCCCAGCCCGGCGGCAAAGGCCAGCGGCAGCAGGATCAGCCCCCGGGTTCTGAGCCGCAGCGCCATGTGCCTCAATCTCCGCCAGTCTCGACATCCACCGCCAGGACATAGCCGGTGCCGCGCTCGGTGCGAAGCAACGTTGGCGCCCTGGGGGTGTCTTCGATCTTGGAGCGCAGCCGGCCCACCAGCACGTCGATGGCGCGGCCCGACCCCTCATCCGTTCCGCCGTCGCCGGTCACATCCAGCGCCGCCGCAATCTCCTCGCGCGTCAGCGGGATATGCGGGTTTGCAAGGAACACCTTCAGCAAGCCGGTTTCACGCCGCGACAGTGCCACCTGCACTCCCGCGGGGGAAATCACCTCATCCCGCTTGGCGTCATAGGTCCAGCCGGCAAAGCGGAAGGTGGCGACGCTGCGCCGGTAGATCAGTGACGACGACCGCCGCGCCCGCAGCAGCACGGCGCGGACACGGGCCAGCAGAAGATCGGGGTTGAACGGCTTGGCGATGTAATCATCCGCGCCGGATTCATACCCCGCCATCCGCTGGTGATCGGCGGACAGGGCCGAGACCAGGATAATCGGCACATCCTGCTGCTCGCGCAGGCGGGTGCAGATCTCCACCCCGTTCTCATCGCCCAGCATCACGTCGAGCAGAATGAGGTCAATCCGGCCCGCGCCGATCTGATCCCGGATCTCCGCTTCGCTGCCGCAGGGCAGGGCGATAAAGCCGTTCTGGCGCAGGTACTGGGTCAGCATCATGCGCGTCTCAGCATCGTCATCCACCACCAGAAGCCGCGGAATCGCCATCTGTTGCTCTCCTCCCCGGAAACCGCCCCTTGCGGCTGTCCCCGCTGTTTGTTTGTAACATCATGCAACAAAATCAATTGCTGCGTAACAACAGGTAACAGGCGGACGGTAAATCTGCCGTGGCAGGCGTCCGGGGTGCTGCCGGGCAATTGAAATGCAGCACCGGGACCGGGCAAGCTGATTGGCGAAGGCTGCGGGGCGCAGCCGTCACATAAGGGAGGAATGAGCGATGAAGTACACCGCTTTTGCGGCCGTATCGGCCGTGGCACTGGCCTGTGCTGCACCGGCTGTAGCCGGGCCAGAGGCCGAAGTTCTGCACTGGTGGACATCCGGCGGCGAGGCCAAGTCCGCTGCGGTGCTGCAACAGGAATTTGCCGACAACGGCGGCACCTGGACCGACATGCCGGTGGCTGGCGGCGGTGGCGATGCGGCAATGACCGCGCTGCGTGCCCGTGTCCTGTCCGGCAACGCGCCCACCGCAGTGCAGCTGAAAGGCCCGGCGATCCAGGAATGGTATGAGGAAGGCGTGCTGGCCGATATCTCCTCCGTGGCCGAAGCCGAGGGCTGGGGGGACGTGCTGCCCGGCTCCATCGCTGAGCACATGAAATGTGAGGGCAAATGGTGCGCAGCCCCTGTGAACGTGCACCGGGTCGACTGGATCTGGGCCAATGCCGCTCTGTTGGAGGCCAACGGCATCGAAATGCCCCAGACATGGGAAGACTTCAACGCCGCCGCGGACAAACTGATGGCCGCGGGCATCACCCCGCTGGCCCATGGCGGCCAGGCCTGGCAGGACGCTACCGTGTTCGAGGCCGTGGCGCTTGGCTTTCTGGGGCCGGAAGACTTCCGCAAGGCCTTTGTCGAACTGGACATGGACACCCTGAAATCGGAAAAAATGACCGCGGTCTTCGACCAGATGCGCAAGATGCGCGGCTATGTGGATGCCAACTTCCCGGGCCGCGACTGGAACCTTGCCACCTCGATGGTGATGAACGGCGAGGCGGCGTTCCAGATCATGGGCGACTGGGCCAAGGGTGAGTTCCTGGCCGCAGGCAAGGAGCCAGGCAAGGATTTCCTCTGCGCCTCGGTTCCGGGCGACGGGTTCCTCTATAATGTCGACAGCTTTGCCATGTTCGAGGTGGACGGCGAGGATAAGCAGGCCGGGCAGGACCTTTTGGCCAAGCTGATCGTCGGGCCAAAGTTCCAGGAGGTGTTCAACCTCAACAAGGGATCGATCCCGGCACGCGTGGATGTGAAACTGGATGCGTTTGACACCTGCGCGCATCTGTCGGCCAAGGACATGGGTGAAAGCGCTGACAATGGCTCTCTGCTGCCCAGCTATGCCCATGGCATGGCCCTGCGCGGCGCGCAGGCTGGCGCCATCACCGACGTGGTGACGGCGCATTTCAACTCCGAAATGTCCTCGGCTGAGGCCGTGCAGATGCTGGCTGACGCTGTCGCCAATTCGCTCTGATCTCCCCCGGGCCTCGCGTCCTCCGGGATGCGGGGCCACCTATTCAAGGCCCGTTTCCATGACTGAATGGCTTGAACGTCATATTCCGAAGATGGTGCTGGCACCGTCCTTCGCCGCGGTGCTGGTGTTTGTCTACGGCTTCATTGCCTGGACCGCTTGGGTGTCGCTGACCCGCTCGCGTCTGCTGCCGAAATACGAAATCGACGGGCTGATCCAGTACGAGCGCCTGTTCAACGCGCCGCGCTGGGACACCGCGATGTCGAACCTGTTTGTGTTCGGCACCCTGTTCATCCTGATCTCGATGGTCCTCGGCCTGATGCTGGCCATCCTGCTGGACCAGAAGATCCGCACCGAGGGTGTCTTGCGCACCATCTACCTGTATCCGATGGCGCTGTCGCTGATCGTGACCGGCACCGCCTGGAAGTGGATCATGAACCCCGGCCTGGGGCTGGAGGCCATGGTGCGGGGCTGGGGGTTTGAGAGCTTCACCTTCGACTGGGTAATCAACCCGGACAAGGCGATCTATGCGGTGGTCATCGCCGGTGTCTGGCAGGCGTCCGGCTTTGTCATGGCGCTGTTCCTGGCGGGCCTGCGCGGGGTCGATGGCGAGATCATCAAGGCCGCGCAGGTCGATGGCATCCCCGCCTGGCGGATCTATACCGCGATCATCATCCCTTCGATGGCGCCGATCTTCCTCTCTGCCTTCATCGTGCTGGCGCATCTGGCGATCAAGAGCTTCGACCTAGTGATTGCCCTCACCGGCGGCGGCCCCGGCTATGCCACCGATCTGCCCGCCACCTACATGTATACGATGGCCTTTTCCCGCGGCGACATTGGCCAGGCAGCCAGTTCCGCCATGGTGATGATGGGCGTGGTGTTCGCAATCATCGTTCCGTATCTTTACTCTGAGCTGAGGGCCAAACATGACTGATGTGACGCTTGCCCCCGCCGCCGCAGCAAACAGCCGCAACTGGAGCCACTTTGCTCTGCGCTGGACACTGTTCACCCTCCTGGGCCTGTTTGCCCTGTTCTACCTGATGCCGCTCTTTGTGATGATCACCACCTCGCTGAAAAGCCTGGAGGAAATCCGCACCGGCAGCCTGATCGCCTTCCCGCGTGAGGTCACCTTCGACGCCTGGCGCACTGCCTGGTCCGAGGCCTGCACCGGCATTCAATGCGAGGGCTTGCGGCCGTATTTCTGGAACTCCGTGGTGATTGCGGTGCCGGCGGTGGCGATCTCCACCATGCTGGGCGCGGCCAATGGTTATGTGATTGCGCAATGGCGGTTCCGCGGCGCCAACCTGGTCTTCTCGCTGATGCTGTTCGGCTGCTTCATTCCGTTCCAGGTGGTTCTCTTGCCGATGGCGCGGATGCTGGGGCTGATGGGGCTGGCGGGCAGCATTCCGGGGCTGATCTTTGTGCATGTGACTTACGGCATCGGCTTCACCACGCTGTTTTTCCGCAACTTCTATGTCACCATTCCGCAAGACCTGGTGAAGGCAGCCAAGGTGGACGGCGCGGGCTTCTTTCGGATCTTCTGGTCGATTTTCCTGCCGCTGTCGCTGCCGATCATCGTGGTGACCGTCATCTGGCAGTTCACCCAGATCTGGAACGACTTCCTGTTCGGCGTGTCGTTCAGCCAGGCGGGTACCCAGCCGGTGACCGTGGCCCTGAACAACATCGTCAACTCGACCACCGGCGTAAAGGAATACAACGTCGACATGGCCGCTGCGATCATCGCCGCGCTGCCGACGCTGCTTGTCTACGCCGTTGCCGGCAAATACTTCATCCGCGGCCTGACCGCTGGCTCTGTGAAAGGGTAAACCCATGGCTCCCATCCTGGACATCACCAACCTGCGCAAGAACTACGGGTCGACCGAGATCCTGAAGGACATCAACGTCAGCATTGAGCCGGGCGACTTTCTGGTGCTGGTCGGCCCTTCCGGCTGCGGCAAGTCCACGCTGCTCAACTGCATCGCCGGGCTGGAGCCGATCTCCGGCGGGCAGATCGAGATTGGCGGCCGCGACATGACCCATGTCAGCCCCAAGGACCGCGACATCGCCATGGTGTTCCAGTCCTACGCGCTCTACCCGACGATGACGGTCGCCAAGAACATCACCTTCGGCATGAAGGTGCGCGGCGCCGATGCCGCGACGCAGGAGCGCAAGCTGAAAGAGGTCGCGGCACAGCTGCAGATCGAGGCGCTCCTGGACCGGCGCCCCGGTCAGCTGTCGGGCGGCCAGCGCCAGCGGGTGGCAATGGGCCGGGCACTGGTCCGCGATCCCAAGCTGTTCCTGTTTGATGAACCGCTGTCGAACCTCGACGCCAAGCTGCGGGTCGAAATGCGCACCGAGATCAAGAAGCTGCACCACAACCTTGGCGCCACCATGGTCTATGTGACCCATGACCAGATCGAGGCGATGACGCTGGCAACCAAGATCGTGGTGATGAAGGGCGGCGTGGTGCAGCAGATCGGCACGCCCGCTGAGATCTACAACAAGCCCGCCAACCTGTTTGTCGCCGATTTCATGGGCAGCCCGGCGATGAACCTGATCCCGGCGCGCGCCCAGCCGAACGGGCAGGGCACCCGGATCGAGATGGACTGCGGCGGCAGCGCGCCCATCGTGCTGAAGGACAGCCGCGCCACCGGCCTGCCGCAGGACGTGATCCTGGGCGTGCGGCCGGAAGACATTGCCGAGGCAGGCTTCCGCGCAGGCGAAGGCGTACAGGAGGCCGCCTGCATGATCGAGATGGTGGAGCCTGCCGGCGCCGACACCTATGTGGTTTCAGAGCTAGGCGGCAAACAGGTCACGGCGCGGCTGCACGCAGAAACCCGGGCGCAGCCAGGGCAGATGCTGGATCTGGCCTTTGATCTCTCCAAGGTCTCCTACTTCTCGCCCGCAACCGGCGAGCGGCTGAATTGACCGGGCTGCGGCTGGCCGCGGATGTGGGCGGCACCAACACAAGGCTGGGGCTGGCACGCGACGGCCTGCTACTGGCGGACACGGTGCAAAGCTTCCGCAACGAGGCTTTTGGCCGCTTTGCCGAAGTGATGGACCTCTACCTGCACACCGCCGCCCCCGGCGGTGTGGCAGAGGTTACCATTGCCATCGCCGGGCCTGTCACCGGCACCACCGCGCGGCTCACCAACAGGGACTGGCACTTCAACGTCGCGGCCCTGTCGCAGCATCTGAACGGCGCGCAGGTGCATCTGCTCAATGACCTTGCCGCACTGGGGCAGGCCTGCCCGTATTTGCAGACAGACTGCCTCGACACAGTGATTGCCCCTGCAAGCTATACGGGCGGAGACGGCCAGCGGCTGGTGGTGGGTATCGGCACGGGTTTCAACCTCTCGCCGGTGCTGGACGCCGACGGGCAGGTGCAATACCTCAACGTGGAATACGGCCATGTCAGCCTGCCGCTGGATGTCGCGGAGCATCTGCGCAACCATGTGCCGGACGCCGCGAAGTTTGCAACGGTGGAACATCTCTTCTCCGGCCGCGGCCACGCAGCGGTGCGCATGCATTTTCCCAAGGATGACACCGGCACGCGGGATTTCCAGGCCTTTTATGCGGATCTGCTGGCGCTGCTGGCCCGCAACCTGATGCTGGCCTTCCTGCCTACGCAAGGCATGTATTTCGCGGGCGCCGTCGCCCGCAGCATTCTTGTGTCCCCGGCGAGGGCGAATTTCATAGAGGGGTTTCGACAGCCCTTCGAGCTCGACGCCCGCATCGCTGCCCCGGTGCATGTCATCCTGGATGACGCCGCCGCGCTGAAAGGCTGTGCGGCACTGCGCCTGCCTGGGCCGCACTGCTGGAAGTAGCGGCCATGTTTGGATGCTTGCGGGTTGGCGTCAAAGCTACCGCGCCTATTCTGCAAAGAAACGACGAAAGGCACTACACTGAGGAGCATGAGGCCGCCCCGGCAGGCGACTTGGACAAGCAGGATGAAGTGATCAAACGTCCTGTTCAAGGAAGCGCGAAAGCAACTCGGAAAGTATCGTCCCGGGACGCATCCGGCGATCCAAGCGGTTCTCGAACTCATTATATTAGCGCTGCAGGTGCTTGTGCGACATGCGTCAAGCGTCTTTATAGGTCAGATTAGGCTAGCACTGAAGCTATTTCCCGCTGACGCCTTGCGTGGACGTTGTGAACCGGAAGATAGCATAGAGCCTGAGTTTTTGCGGAGGATACGAATCGGCTGAGCGCCTGAAACTGAAACGGCAGGCTGGAGTCAGCCTTCAGCCTGTCAGCAGGAAATGCGTTTTCCGTCCATAAATTTACCATAATTTCGCTTACGCGTTTCTTGTGCCCTGGGGGCGCATCCAGATGTTCAGTCCCGGCATCTGGTGGATCGCATTCGTGATGAACCGGTCTGGCTCTGATGTTCAGATTTGGAAGATGCAAGGGTTTGTTGCAGACTTCGACGCAGCGGATTCATGTAACGCTTCCAGCTGATCGCTGGAGGAATGAGCAGCTGGCCTCCACGAACTAGAGGATCACGAAATGGTCTTCTGCGATGCCACGATCCAGGCCTGTTCAGGCATCAAGGCAGTGTTCGGGTTGCCGATGAGGCAAACGACCGGCTCTGTCGCGAGGTTCTTGCGCCCAATCGGGGTGGATTGGTCCGTTCCGGATTTCAGAAAGCTCTGCCCTCGGCAGAAGACGTTGAGTGTGAACCCCAGAACCGCAGTGCCGAGGCGAAGCTGATCCTCTTGATCGAAAGCACCGTTGTCAAAGCCGGAGGCGAAGGTGAGTGAAAGCAAGCAAGCGTGGAGTTTCCAAGCGCCGTTTTCGGCGCAAGATCCATCTTGGGATCGACGAGGAAACGCTGCGAGTCCGGGCCGCCGGGATACCCAAAACCGCGGCCGTGGGATGTAATCGTCCGGAAAAGAGTAAGCCCGGCCATTTGCCGGCTTCTGCAAAAAAGCTAGTTCAGAGAGAAAACACTTCAGTTTGTTGACGAACCCCAGGGGCACCAGCAGGCAAATGCTGGCGCATAAGCCTGTTCAGGACAGGTGCAGCCTCACCTATGAGGCGGGTTCGGTCCAATGGGTGGAAAAATTAGCCGGTGAGGTTTAATCCTGCTACCTTGATCCAGTTGTCCAGCGCATCCCGCAGTGTGTCGCCCCGTGCCGAATACCCATGCAGATGAACAGACCAGCGGTTTTCGGGCGCGGCTGATTGTTCCCCGCATGCCAGCCTGACTTCGCCTCCCATTTCAATGAATTGAGATGCCCTGCGTATGCCGCTAAGTCCGGACAGAATACGCCAGTCGGAAACACATTGCTGAGTGCTCATCCGTAACATTCGAATCTACTGGAACTGCTGCCTGGTACCAGGAGTGCCATCCCGGCCGCGCTGTTTGGCAAAGGAACGATTGCGTATCATGTTTCCTGGACCCTTGGCTGGGGAACATTGGCCGAATAGACGCGGTATTTGCCGTTTTGATCACCTCTCAACGGGCCAAGCGGGATGACGTTTGTAAAGCCTGAAGACTTGGCAAGCCGTGCAACAACCGGCGGAGACAGAAAGACGAAACGCTCTCCTCCCTGTTCCAGCAGGAATGAACGGAGCCGCTGCAGCACCAGCTGCCCTGCTCCCGGAGTTCCATTTGAAGCAAACCTGGTGAGCTCCCAAACCGCGGGATCGCATGGCGGTTCGGCGTCACATAGGTCTGCGGGCAGTCCTGGCAGCAGGCCGCGGACTGCATCCCGCACCATGTAGGTCATTTCGGAACTGCCAGGATAGCGGCCCCCGCGGTCTGTGCGCAGCAGCCTCGCCCCGGCCAGCGCTTCGTTCGTGGCAGGATCAAAGGCGACAATATAATAGGCGTCCAAGTGATCGTACTGGTCCAGATCGCTTTGGCAGGACAGCCACACGCGCCAGTTTTTACCTTCGGCGAACACGCTCTTCCGCAACGACATAAAAGCGTCCAGCACGCCCTGATCGGAACTTCTCAGCGTTTTTGGCAACCGCACGGGCGCGAACTGGACAACCATGGTTTCAATCGCCATGTGGGGCGCCGCCATCATGGTGGCGTTATCGTTTTGCATCAGAGTATCTCCAGTACGCATTTTGACCGTCCCCACTCAGCAAATACATCTAATGGTAGATTTTTGGTTGTCCAGAACTACCACATTGCGGCATACTATTAGCAACCCTGGTTACATCAGATGAGACCTAAGTTGCGGGCAATGCAACCTCGGTCGCCGCTGTGGAAACCTAAGTTGCAAAACATGGGAGATGGTCGTCAGAGATGCCAAAATCTGTAATTACAACGAATCTGCCCTCTGACGGTGCTAACAGCACCAGGATTGCGGCGGCATTTTCGGCCTGCAGATCCGAGATCAACGAAGTAAGCACTTCGGGTTTCACCCTCATGGTCAACTTTTCAATCATGGGTTACGAACACTTTGAGTGCTCCTTCCATGACAAGTGGAAGGAGCAGTATGACCGGGAAAATTATTTCCTTCATGATCCTGTTTTCAATTGGGCACTGAAGAACGAAGGAGCCATACGCTGGTCGGCTGTCGAGCTGCCTGATCCTTTGCAAATCCTCGAAAAATCTCAGCGGTACGGCTTGGTCTATGGTGCGGCGTTTGCAGCTCTGACGGGTTCAAAAAGATCTATGGTGTTTGTTTCCCGGCACGACAGGGAGCTTTCGGATGTCGAGATGCGCTCACTGAGCATGACGATCACGGAGTTTTTCGACGCGCTGCTTCCGCCCCCGTCCCTGTCCGAGAAAGAATTGGAGATGCTGCGGCTGCATATCCAGCAGGAGCTATCCTATGATGAGATCGCCGAGCAGTTTTCGCTTTCTTTGTCTGCAGTGAAGACCAGCTTCCTGAGGATGAGGCAAAAGTTTGGCTGCAAGTCCACTGCACGCCTCGCCTACCTGGCAAAGGAGCGCAATTTGTTTGGGGTGGAGCCGCGCTGAGCCTGTTGGCTGGTCTTGACCGGAGCTCCAAACGAGCAGTTCGGAAAGCCGTGGAATTAGCTCATACCGCCGCGATGGAAAGCCGCGGAAGCAGGGGGGTGGCCCTGCAAACAGACCCTAACATGAGAAGCCCCGGCGCATTCCGCCGGGGCTTCTCATGTTTAAGAGGCAAAGCGGATATCAGGCGCCCGCCGTCTCGCGTTTTTCTACGCCGCGGAAGAAGATCAGGTAGAAAACCGGGGCCGCTACCAGCGTCAGGACCGTGGCAAAGGCCAGCCCGCCCATGATGGTGATTGCCATCGACACGAAGAAGGCATCGGTCAGCAAAGGCGCCATGCCGAGGATGGTTGTCACCGCCGCCAGCATCACCGGGCGCAGACGCGAAACCGAGGCCTCTACTATTGCTTCGCGCAGCGGTTTGCCGGTCTCGCGTACGAGGTCGATCTCTTCGACCAGCACGATGCCGTTCTTGATCAGCATCCCCGAAAGGCTGAGGAGACCCAGCAGGGCGGTGAAAGTGAAGGGAAAGCCCGTACCCAGCAGCCCGATCACCACACCGTTAACAGACATCGGCACCAGCAGCCAGATAATGACCGGCTGGCGGATCGCGTTGAACAGCAGCACAGAAATCAGCACCATGATCAGAAGGGTCACCGGCAGCTGCTTGCCAAGGCTTTCATTGGCGTCGCCCGAGCTTTCATGCTCACCGCCCCATTCCATCAGGTAGCCGGGTGGTATTTCCATCGCTTCGATCGTGTCCCGTATCTCGGCAAACACGGTGGCGGCGGTCATGTCCGGCGGGATGTCCGCGCCGACAGTCAGCGTAGGCAGCCGGTCCCGGCGTTGCACCAGAGTATTCTCCACCTCGACATCAATGCCGTCGATCATCTGCTCCAGCGGCAGAAATTTTCCGGCAGAGGAGGAGAACACTACTTGATCGTAAATATTGTAGGTTTCCTCTGGCGCGCGGCGCACAACAATGGGGATCAGCCGGTCGCGCTCGCGGAAGACGCCCATCTGCAGGCCATCGGTGGAGAACTGCAGCGCGTCGGCAATGTTTTCCCGGGTGACGCCCGCGGTCTGCGCCCGGTCGGTGGCATAGACGGGTTTCAGAACCGGCTCCTGCTCGCGCCAGTTATGGCGCGGCAGCAGGATGTTGGGAGAGGCCGCTTCCAGCCGCCGGATTGCGTCTTCGCCCAGGCTGCGCAGGACGCGGGGATCGGGGCCGGAAAATCGCACCTGGATCGGATCGCCGCCGCCGGGGCCGAACACCAGCCGTTTGGTGCGGAATTCTCCCTCAGGGAACCTTGATTGGCCAAAGGCCTCCAGTTCAGCCTGCAAAGGCGGAATGGCGTCCAGGCTCGCGGTGCGGATAATCAAGTGCCCGTAGCTAGGGTTCGGCTTTTCGGCGGAATAGGTCAGCATGAAGCGGGTTGCGCCCTGACCGGTGAAGGACGCCACAGAAACTACATCTTCGCGTGCGCCAAGCCAGTCTTCGAACACTTGCAGATGCTCGGACGTGGTCTGTATCGAGGTTCCCTGCGGCAGTTTGTAATGGACGAAGAACAGGGGGGTGTTGGAATCCGGGAAGAATTGCTGCCGCACTTGCCCGAAACCGATAAAGCAGACCACGGTGACGGTAATCAGCCCAGCGACGACCATCCAGCGCAGCTTCAGAGATGCCCGCAGAATTGCGCCGTAGGTGCGGAACAGGACACCATTATAGGCATCGCCATCCCCTTCCTTGCCCTGTTTGAAGAAATAATGACCCAACAGCGGTGTGGCTGTCAGAGCCAGGAACCAGCTGAGCAGCAGCGAAATAGCAATCACCGCGAACAGAGAGAACAGGAACTCGCCAGTCGCATCCGGGCTGAGACCGATACCGGCAAAGGCCATGATGCCGATCACCGTGGCGCCAAGCAGAGGGATTTGTGTTTTCGAGGCTGCATCATGCGCCGCCTCGCGGGAAGTCTTGCCGCGCAGCATGGAGATTTGCATTCCCTCCGCCACGACAATGGCGTTGTCGACCAGCATCCCCATGGCAATGATCAGCGCACCAAGCGAGATCCGCTCCATCTCGATCGAGAACATGTTCATGAAGAACAGCGTGCCCACCACGGTCAGCAGGAGGGTGGTGCCCACCACAACAGCGGCGCGCCAGCCCATGAACAGCGCCAGCACGACCACCACGATGGACACCGACATAGCCAGGTTCACCAGGAAGTCGTTGGAGGCCTGCTCGACGACAACATGCTGCTGGTAGATTGGTTTCAGCTCGACACCATAAGGAATCTGGCCGTCCAGAGCTGCCAGTTTGGCATCAACGTTCTTGCCTACTTCGACGATGTTTTCGGAGGCAAGGCCTGCAATGCCAAGTGTAAAGGCCTCGACCCCGTCGAAACGGATGATGAGATCCGGGTTGTCGATGCGGCCGCGGTGCACATCGGCCATATCGATTACGTTGACCACCTCACCCTGCCAGCCGATCGCCAGGCCTTGAATTTCAGAAACCGAGTCCGAGCCTTCAGGCGCTCGCATCAGGGTTTCGGCAGGCCCGGCATCAAGGCTGCCGGCAGAACGGACCGAATTGGACGCGGCCAGAGCGTTGCTGATTGCGTCAATCGGCACATTCTGATTGACCGAAACCGCCATTGTAGGTTCGACGAAGATCGCCTCCTGCGGAAGCCCGGCGATTTCAACATCTGCCACCCCGTTCACCGTCAGCAACTCGCGCCGCAAGTAGGTTGCCAGGTCATGCTTTTCGGCATCTGTGTAGCCTTCCGCCGTCACCGCATAGAACAGGCCGAACACATCGCCGAAGCCGTCGTTCACAACCGGCTGGCTGACATCCTCGGGCAGAGAGCGGGCGGCATCGCGGACTTCTGCACGCAGTTTGGTCCAGATGGCAGGCAGTTCGGTGCCGTCGTACGTATCCTGCATCTCCACTTCGATCAGGGAGAAGCCGGGCTGGTTGACAGAAGTGATCAGCTTGACCTCGCCCATTTTTTGGATTGCGGATTCCAGAGGCTCGGAGACTTCACGCGCAACCTGTTCGCTGTTGGCGCCGGGGTATTGTGTCGCAATGACCGCGGATTTGATGGTGAAGGCCGGATCTTCGAGCCGGCCCAAGTTCAGAAACCCCCAGATGCCGCCAAGCAACGCAGCCAGCATGATGATCCAGGTATAAAGCGGCCGGTTGATCGACCCGCGTGCAATGTCCATCTGCCAGCCCTCAGTTTCCGAAACCGGTAAAGCGTCTGACCCGCTGTCCATCCTTCAGCGCACCGCCTCCGGTCAACACAATCTCTTCGTTTCCAGCAAGGCCGTTTGCCACGCGGAAATCACCGTTCTGTGCGGCTTCAACCTTGACTTTGGTCCATGCGACGGTGCCTTCTTCAGCGCCTGCAGGCGAAAAGACCATAACACCGGTGCTGCCATCGGTTGCAGTGACCAAGGCAGTGGACGGCACCCTGATGCCTGCATCGCCGGTGTTCACCTGCACTTTTACAGTTGCAGATGCACCCGGCAGGATCTGGCGGTTTTCGGGCGGGGTCAGGCGGAATGTCACCTGGTATGTCTGCCCGACGCTGCTCGCCTCTGCGTCATATTCAAGGATTTCCAACGGGTACTCGGTCTCTTGGCCGGGAAAGTTTGCAACAATCGTCCGCACATCGCTTTCCTCAGCCCTTTGGAACAGCACTTCGGGCACATCAACCTTGATGTGCAGTTCAGACATGTCGTGCAGCCGCACAATGGGCGTACCTGAGCTGACGGTGGTGAACTGCTCCACCTCACGGCTGGACACCAGCGCATCAAAGGGCGCGTCCAGGGTGGCGTGTTCGAATTCATACTCTGCGTCGCGCAGCGCCACCCGTGCCAGCCCCGCCTCAGTCTCAGCGTCGTCGATCGAGACCTGGCTTACGGTGCCAGTCAGATTTTTCAGGCGTGCCACTGTACGGTCAGCCTGTTCCTTACGCAGTTGCGCCTGCTCCAGCTGCAATGCGAACGGCTCCAGGTCGAGTTCGGCAATCAGCCCGCCCTTCGCGACAGCACTGCCTTCGGCCACCGGGAATCTCAAGATTTGACCCGAAACCTGAAACGCAAGATCCACCGTCTGCTTGGCCGCAACCTGGCCGAAGAACTGCCGTTCCATAAGCAATGCTTCCGAGGAGGTTTGCAGCAGCTTGACCGGTTTCAGTCCTTCTTGGGCAGGGGCGGCTGGGGGCAAGGCCGCAAGCCCCGCAGCCAAGACTGCGGCAAATGCAAACGAGTTAGGCAAGCGCATGCGTATCACTCCTTATTGGGCAGTTTTCTTGCTGTTCCGCTGTGTATGGGAGTTTCAGGAGGCGCTGCCTCTAGTGCAAGACAATATGCCGGGACCTGTGCGAATTAGCCGGTTTCCCGGTGTTTCCCTGTGAACAAGATCACAAATGGTAATAATTCTGCTACGTGCTTAGCCAAAGTGGATATGGGAACCTTCTGCAAGGCACCTTCCGCTCAGTCAGAACAGTGAGTACCCAACGCTTTGGAAAAAGCCGGTCAAGCGGAAGACAGCCCCACTCGTTGCCTCGGAATCGTAGTTAACAGTTTCCGGCCGGCTGATCCTCGGCCTCGGGCGACCAGTGTTGCGCGCAAGGAGGGGATACGGCCATCAGATCAACCGCGCGGGCGGCGATCTGTTCAGCGGCCTGTTCCAGGGTCCGGTGCCCCAAGTAGAATGCAGGAACCGGCGGCATGATGATGGCGCCCATCTCGGTTGCCGCTGTCATGTTCCGAAGATGAGCCAAGGTCAGCGGTGCTTCGCGGGGCAGCAGAACCAGGCGCCTGCGCTCCTTGAGTTGTACCCCCGCTGCCCGTGTCAGAAGATTATCGTCGAGACCATGCGCGATGGCGGCGAGGGAGCGCATCGAACAGGGAGCAATGATCATTCCTGAAACCGGAACCGAGCCTGACGCAATGGCGGCGCCAATGTCGTCAATTGCATGGCTGCGGGTGACCATTGCTTCGAGCGCTCGCAAGGCCTCCGGGCCGCATTCCTCCGCGAGGGTGCGCCTGGCTGCGGCGCTGGCAACCAAGTCGGTCTCAACCCCAAGGGAGGCCAAATGCCGGGCCGCCGCCAAGCCGAGCATAGCGCCGGACGCGCCGGAAACCCCCAGCACCACCCGCCGGGCGCTCATGCCCCCAGCTCCGGCATGAGGCGGGCAACCAGGTCAGCGGCAAATGCCTGATCTTCTGCCGCCCCGTGCATGACCTGCCCCCATTCCCGGGCGGTTTCACTTCCAATCTTGGTTGTGGCGTCGATGCCTATCTTGCCGGCCAGGCCTGGCTGGGGCGACGCGAAGTCGAGGTAATCCATTGGCGTGTTCTCCAAAATCATCACATCGCGGGAAGGGTCCATGCGTGTCGCCAGCACCCAGGCGATGTCATCCCAGTTCCGCGGGTCAGCATCGGCATCAACGGCAATGATCATCTTTGTGTAGCTGAATTGCGGCAGCATTCCCCAAAGCGCCATCATCACCCGGCGGGCCTGGCCAGGGTAGCGTTTGTCTATGCTGACAACGGCAATGCGGTAGGAGCAGGCGGCCGGAGGCAGCCACAGGTCGCGGATTTCGGGGATTTGCGCCTGCACCGTTGGCAGGGCCAGCCGGTTGAACACCTCACCGATGATGGCGGGTTCATCCGGCGGCCGGCCGGTATAGGTGGACAGGTACAGCGGATTTTCGCGATGCGTCACTGCACTCACCTGCATAACGGGAAAGGGTTCGTCAGGATTGTAATAGCCTGTGTGGTCGCCAAAGGGGCCTTCAGGCGCGGTTTCGTCCGGTGATACCCAGCCCTCCAGAACAATCTCGGCATCGGCGGGCACCATCAGGGGCACGCTCTTGCACGGGACCATGCGCGGCCGGGCTCCGCCAAGCGCCCCGGCAAAGGTTAGCTCGGACACGGTTTCCGGCAGCGGCAGCGCCGCCGACAGCAGCGTTGCCGGGTCCGCACCCAGTACCACCGCCACCGGCATTTTTTCGCCTCGTGAAACCCAGCTTCTATAGTGCGCGGCACCGCCCCGGTGGGGCAGCCAGCGCATGATCAGCCGGGAGCGGTCCAGCACCTGCGCCCGGTAGACGCCGGCATTGCAGCAACTTAGGTCCTGCGGGCCGCTGCCATGCGGCCGGGTGATCACGACCGGCCAGGTGATCAGCGGCCCCGCATCGCGAGGCCAATGGGTCTGCACCGGAAGCTTGGAGAGATTTGCATCCGCTCCTTCGCGCACAACGGCCTGCACCGGTGCTGTTTTGACGATCCTTGACCGGGTGGCCAAGGCGGCCTTGAGCATGGGCCAGCGCGAAAGCGCATCCCGTAATCCCTCTGGCGGAGCGGGTGACCTGAGCGCCGCGAGAAAGGCACCCAGTTCATCAAGCTGGTCCAGTGAAACCCCCAGGCCGGCCGCCACCCGCTCAGCCGTGCCGAACAGGTTCACAACAACCGGAATTTCCGAAGCCAGCCCGCTGTCCAGAACCGGGTGGCTGAACTGCAGGACCGGACCGCCGGCCTCCAGCACAGCGCGATGCACCGCCGTCATCTGATGCTGCACGGACACCGGATCCGGGATTTTCTGGAACTGCCCGGCTCCTTCGCACCAATCAAGGAAGTGGCGCAGGCTGGGGTATGGCGGAAGTGTACGAATGGTACTGCTCCATTGCTGGCTTACGCGGATCCCTAGCAGAGATTTACCCCCTGAATTTGTTCGCGCTCAAACTCGGGAGGCCTGCTGCAGAATAGAACCGCTGTGATTGAAACCACCGGCGGGAAAGGAAAATTATTTGCCACAGCCCCAAGTTCCCCAATGCCCGGCTGCTCTGGCGCGCATTCTGCGGGTGGCGCCGCTTGTGCCGTTATCCCTTTCGCTGACCGCCTTCTGCCGCCACATAGGCAAGCGTCACCCGGGATTGTTCCGCCGCCTGGGCGAGCACAGCCGCGCGCGCTTCGTCCTAAACCCGGTCGACCTACCCATCATGCTCTGCCTGGCTCCCAACGGCGGTGCCCCTACCCTGCGCGCACTGCGCGGAGATTGTGAGGGAGAGGCGCGCATATCCGGCCCGTTTGCTGCGTTGCTGGGGCTTGTCCACGGGGCCTATGACGGGGATGCGCTGTTTTTCTCCCGCGATTTGGTGATTGAGGGTGACACCGGCGCCGTCCTGGCCCTGCGCAATGCGGTGGATGATGCCGAACTGGACCTGTCACAGGAAATCGCCGCCCTTTCCGGACCGTTTTCCCGCATTATCCTTCAGACCGCCGCCTTTGCCGAACGGCGTACTGGCGTCAGCCTGGCCCGGCCGGAAGAGGACTGGGCATGGTGATGGAAATTGTCTGTCCCGCCGGCACGCCTGCCGCGCTGCGTGCCGCGGTCAGGGCCGGGGCGCATACCGTATATTGCGGCTTCAACGATGAGACCAACGCCCGCAACTTTCCCGGCCTGAACTTTGACCGCAGCGAAATGCGCGAGGGTGTGGATTTTGCCCATGCCCATGGCGCCAGGGTTCTGGTGGCGATCAACACCTTCCCCCGTGCAGGCAATCAATCAATCTGGCACCGTGCCATTGACGACGCAGAACTCTCGGGCGCGGATGCTGTGATCCTTGCAGATGCCGGACTGCTGGACTTCGCCGCACGCGCCCATCCGGGTTTGCGTCTGCATCTCTCAGTTCAGGCCGCCGCCGCCAATGCCGATATCATCAATTTCTACGCCGGCACCTTTGGTGTGAAACGCGTGGTTCTGCCGCGTGTGCTGTCGGTGCCGGAAATCGCTGCCATCAATGCCGAAACGGATGTGGAAACCGAAGTCTTTGTGTTTGGCGGCTTGTGCGTCATGGCCGAGGGGCGCTGCTCGCTGTCGTCTTATGCAACTGGTCTTTCGCCCAATATGAACGGTGTCTGCTCGCCTGCAAGCCATGTGAAATACCACGACAACAACGGAGAGCTGGATGCCAGGCTGGGCGGGTTCACGATCCACAGGGCAGCAAAGGATGAGCCCGCCCCCTATCCGACCCTGTGCAAGGGCTGCTTTTCGGCGGGCGGCCAGACCGGGCATCTGTTCGAAGATCCTGTCAGCCTCAATGCCGAACAGCTGATCCCTCAGCTGCAACAGGCCGGCGTCAGGGCCTTGAAGATCGAAGGGCGCCAGCGCTCCAAATCCTACGTCGCGCAAGTGGTGCGCAATTTCCGCGCCGCGGTTGATGCGCTCGAGGCAGGCAGGCCCTTGCCCGAGGGGATGCTCGCACGGCTGTCGGAAGGCCAGGCCATGACCACCGGCGCCTACAAGAAAACCTGGAGGTAACAGTATGGAACTGACTGTCGGGCCAAACCAGTTCTTCTGGCCGGCCGAAACCTGGAGCGCATTTTACGAAGGCCTGGCTGATGCCCCCGTTGACCGCGTCGTTCTGGGCGAGCTTGTCTGCTCCAAACGCCTGCCATTCTACCAGGACCGCATTCCTGAAGCACTCACTGCTCTTGCCGAAGCCGGCAAGGAGGCGGTTCTGACCAGCCTGGCGCTTGTCACTCTCAAGCGTGAACGCAAACTGACAGCGGAACTTTCGGACATGGGGGTGACGGTGGAGATAAACGACCTGACCGCCCTGGCGCATTTGCCCAAAGGCCTGGGCTTTCACGTCGGGCCGCTGGTCAATGTCTATAACGAGGGGACCTTGGCCTGGCTGGCATCGCTGGGCGCCAGACGGATCTGCCTGCCGCCTGAATTGCCTGTTGCGTCGGTTGAATCACTGGCCCGCGCCGGTGCCAGCCTTGGCGTGGACATCGAGGTTTGGGGACATGGCCGGCTGCCGCTGGCCATATCCGGGCGCTGCTATCACGCGCGGCTGCACAAGCGGACCAAGGACAATTGCCAGTTTGCCTGCGAACAAGACCCGGACGGGCTGGAGGTCCGGACGCTTGAGGACCGGCCGTTTATGGCGATGAACGGGGTGCAGACACTGTCGGATAGCTATGCCTGCGCCGACTATCAGATCGAGGCTCTTGCCGCAGCAGGTGTCTCCGCCTTGCGGCTGTCACCGCAATCCTGCGGCTTTAACCGGATTTGCGAATTTTACCGTGAGCGGCTGGAAGGCACACTGCCCGCCGGTGCAATTGCCGGCGAAATCCAGCGCACAACACCGGAAATTCGCCTAAGTGATGGTTTCCTGAATGGGCCCAGCGGCGTATCCTGGTCTGCCAAGCCTGACTTGCGATGACTTTGGGGCGTGATTTCAGCACGTTTTGGGATGCGCCTTACCGCCCGCTCTTTCTTGCTGCATTCCTCGGCGCGCTGCTGTCCGTGGCCTGGTGGCCATTGGGCGTTGGGTTTGGCCTGCCCGGCCCTGACTTTGCGCCTGCTGTCTTGTGGCATGTCCATGAATTGTTCTTCGGCTTTGCCGCTGCGGCCATCGCAGGCTACCTGCTGACAGCTCTGCCTGGCTGGGCGGCATGCCCTCCCCTAAAAGGGGCTGGTCTGAAAGCACTGGTTCTTGTTTGGGTCCTGGCGCGGGCCGCCATTGCCAAGTTCGATGCGTTGCCCTTGGTAATACCTCTGGCCCTGAATACGGGTTTCCTGGCCGGGCTCGCAGGCTTTCTCTGCCATCAGCTGGCCGCTGCCAGGGCCTTTCACAAGCTTGGGTATCCGGCTGCAATTATGGGCCTTTCCCTCTGCGAAACCGTGTTCCTGATCGAGGCAGTCGGCGGCAATATCAGGACCTGCCTTGACCTGGCACATATTGCCCTCGCTGGCATACTGCTGCTGCTGTTCTCTGTCGGCGCCCGGACAGTCCCTGCCTTTACCCGCAATTGGCTGGCCCAGCAGGACGATGCAGGCCCGCCGGTGCGGAACGCAACGCAGTTGCGCTCTCTGCTGCTGGGCCTGCTGTTTCTGGCACTGGCACTGAAGCCCGCCGGGTTTGCAGCTGCGGCCTCCGCTATATGGGCCGCGGCAGGTGCACTGATGCTATGGTTCATGCGGGGCTGGAGAACCGGGAAAGCGCTCTTTAACCCGCTGCTGGCAGCGCAGCACCTTGCCTTTGTCTGGCTGGCCTTCGGCACACTGGCTTTCGGTGCTGCCGGGCTTGGCATCATCGCTTTTCCGGTTCCTGACGCGCTTCACGCCATTACCATCGGCGCCATGACCGGATTCATAATGGCCATTTCGGGCCGGGCGGGCAGCCATCGTCCGAACGGGGAAATGCGTGCAGGCGCCGGGTTCACGGCCGGATGCACGCTGGTGTGGCTTGCCGCCTGCACCCGTCTGGCTCCGCCTCTTCTTCCGGCCTTTTCCCAGAGCCTGACAACAACCGCCGCCGTGCTTTGGTGTGCCGGCTGGCTTGCCTTCATTACCGCTTTTCTGCCTGCGCTCTCTGGCCCGGTCCAGCGGCCAGTCCTCAGCGGTCGCAGTTCCGGGCGGCAGTAACAGTGTTTCAACACTAGGGAGAACTGAATGAAAGCGCCTTAGAGGTTAGGCGAGGGCTCCGGTTCCTGCCCGTTTCCCCAGGTGCCCACCCTCTGGGTCAGTGATCAAGAACGCCAGTGTCAGCAACAGGAGCCGACAGCAAAACATAGGAAAGAGCGGCGCTGGCTTGGCCGTCGTTCGACTGGATCTCCGCCAGCACCTGCGGCAGCAAGTCTGCCGCGTCTTTGCCGTCCGCAGCGGTGGCGGCGCGTACCAAGGGGGTGTCGCTTGCCACGGCCAGAACAAGTTGCGGTGCAGCTTTTGCTTCTGGCGCCAAGGCCATGGCGAATTCCAAGTGCCGGTTTGCACCATTGCTATGGGTCAGCCGATTGGTGAGATTGTAGATATTGCCCTGTGCGCTGATCAGAACCACCCAGACCGATTGGGCCGCGGGTACATGGACTTCAGCTTGCAACGTTTCGCCGCTGACGGCCTGATCCCCTGAAAGCGTCAATTGCACAGGGTCCGGTTGACGGCCCTGGAGGGCGCGGGCCAAATCAGCTGCCGCGCATTGTTCCGGAGTAAGAGCGCGATGCTGCAGCGCGGGACGGGTGCCAAAGCGCTCCTCATAAGCTGCGGGCAAGGCTTCGAACGCGCTTCCATCCACCGAATAGGTTTCGACCACCCCCGCGTTGGGGCCGGCGGCAAGCCGGGTGGCAAAGCTGCAGCCGCCGGCACCGAACCCTGCAAGAAATCCTTCGCGGGTGCCGGGTGAAGGCGGCGGAATGGCCGGAGCGGGCGGCTGTGCCGCGAGTTGCCCGTCACCGAAGGCTGGAGCGGCCAGCCCAGTCTGCAGCAAGCCAGTTTGCCAGGCATGCCAGCCGGCTGCACCCGCAAGGGTAAACAGCAAGATTGAGACGAACACTGCAGCCTTGCGAGAGGTGCCGAATGTCTTCGGATGTTTGGGTTCTGCCCCCCCAAGCCCTGCGTGAGTGAGCGGTGGAGGCCGGCTGGAGGCTGCGGCGGATGCAGGGAACTGCAAATCCGGGATAGTTGCCTGCGGCGGCAGAGCCAACCCGGCCGCGGATACCTGAACTCCTGATGCTGGCAGCGGCCGGCGGTTTGCGGACCGGTCAGACAGTGCTGGTTTTGCATCCAGGCCCTCAAGCAAGTGCAACACATCCTGCATCGTTGCGGGCCGCTTGGCCGGGTTCGGCTCCAGCATCCGCGCCAGCAGCGGCTGAATTTCCTCCGGCAGCAAAGACAAATCCGGCACCACGCGACGGGCAGCGGCTGCTTCAGAAATCGAGCTGCCCATTTCCAGCGGCTTGCCAAGCAGAGCCGCTGCGGTCAGAAGCGCCAGTCCGTAGATGTCGGTTGCCGGGCTGGTCGCGCCGCCGAAGTGGCCCAGCTGCTCCGGAGCAACGTATTTGAACTTGCCTGCAAATTTCCCTGCGGATGCCCCCTCCGGAATGGTCTGCGCCCTGGCGATGCCAAAGTCGATCAGGCGTGCCTCGCTCACGATGCCATCAGGCAGCATCACGTTGTCCGGCGACAGGTCCCGATGCACAACGCCCTTACTATGCGCCTTGGCCAGCCCCCTGGCCAGGCGTTGCAGCAGGACCTTGGCAGTTTCGCCGGGCAGAGGCCCGAACTGGCGCAGGTGGTCCGACAACGGAATGCCACCAATGAATTCCATTACCAGAAAATAACGGTCCAGATCACGGTCATGGACGTAATTATAGTAGCGGACGATGGCATCGTCGGTCAGCAGCCGCAGAGTGCGGGCCTCGCGCCGGAACATGTCGCCAGCCTGCACATCGCTGATCAGCTCCGGCCGGATTGCCTTGATCGCCACCGGATCTTCAGTACCGATCTCTATGCCCCGGTACACTTCGCCCATGCCTCCGGATTTCAGCGCCGCCTGAATGCGGTAGTTGTTGTTGATCACGGTGCCCGGACTCAACCCGGAAACAGCCGCCGCGGCGGCTGTTTCCGGGCGGGCCAGTGGAATGGATCCGGCACCTGCGGGGATAAGCGCTTCGCCTGCAGTTTCGGTCTGTGGGCGCTTCTGAGACGCAGTGGGCTGGCGCGGCATGCTCAGCGCCTGCGCCTCGCTGATAATCTGCGTCCGGTCATCCGCCTCTGCATCGGCGAATGGCTGAGCCTTAGGATCTTTGGGCGCTGCCCCGGTCATGCCAAATCGTCCAGGACGTCGTCGGCCGGCCAGTTGCCGCTGTCAACGGTGGCAGCGCAGCGGACGGCCAAGACTGTTACATTGTCCCTGGCACCGCGGTTCAGGGTTTCGCGGATCAGCGCTTCACACGCCTGCTGCGGTGGCAGAGACGCCAGGCAGGCAGCGATTTCGTGGTCCTCAATGTGTTCGGTCAGCCCATCCGAGCAAAGACAAAAAATATCACCTGGCTCAAGATTGCCGCTGACCCGGTCGCACTGCGGTTCATTGCTGGTTCCGATGGCACGGGTGATGACGTTCTTGCGGGGCCAGTTTTCGGCCTCTTCCGGTGTTATTGTTCCTGCGGCAAGCAAGGCGTTTGCCTCGGTGTGGTCACGGCTTTGCTGAACCAGCTGGCCATTGCGCAGAAGGTAGGCGCGGCTGTCCCCTGACCAGATGCACGCATAACTGCAGCCATGCACAAGCAGAGTGACCACCGTGGAGCCGACCGTGCTGCCGCCCAGTTCCGCCGCGCGCGCCCGGATCAGCCGGTTGGCCTGGAACAGCCGATCCATGAACCGCGACGTCAGATCTTCGTCAGATGCGGCGTGGCCGATGGTGTCCAGCTGCTGGACAATTGCGGAGCTGGCAAAGTCGCCTGCCTCATGGCCGCCCATGCCGTCAGCCACTGCCCAAAGGCCCGAGTCGGGGCGTGCCAGCAGAGCGTCTTCGTTCACATTGCGGCGGCACCCCACATCAGTGGCCGATCCGGTTTCAAACTCAAGGCAGAACTCAGCTGTCAACATCTGCATCCTCTGTACCGCGGAAGGTGCCGGCCAGCAGCCAATGAAGGGCCGGCGCCGCTGGCATGCCGCTGCATCCGAGCCAGATGGCGGCCTTGGCGCCGCTGGCAGGTGCCCACCAGTAGCTGCGGGTCAGCAGCGCGCGTTCAGCATCGGCTGCGCTGGCCGCTTGGAGCAGCTTGGACAGATCCCCGTTTGGCTGATGCGCCCACAGCGTGCCGCCCGTCTGCGTGGCAGCGTCATCTTCGGCAGGCAGCTGCAGATGCAGACCATCCAGTAATGCCGCCCCGCCCTGGCCCGGTTGCATAACCGAGAAATGCGCGGCCAGCGCCTCATAGGCGGATTGGTCCGTGTCTTGCAGCGGTGCAGGCACCGCGGCCCCCTGTGCGATCAGAAACAAAGGATAGCGCCGTCCGGCCCGGTCGCGCGAGCAGCGCAGAACCCCTATCAGGCTGCGCCCGAGAACAGCGCGTCCGATCCAGAAACGCAGATCCTGCGCCTGTTCCCAGAACGCAGGCCAGTTCTGCCCTTGCTGGTCACGGATCTCCGGCAAGCAGCTGTCGAGCCAGGCCTCCAGCTGCTCTGCCGTGTGGTGCTCCACATTGGCACGGAGAAAATCGCCGTACCCGGGGTGTTTGCCTAATAGGCCGATGTCCGCGTCCATTCCGCTACTCCAACGTGACAGGGCAGGAGAAATCCGCCAGTTCCGGCATCAGGAAAGGCACTGTGGTGCTGTCGAACTCGATCCGGTAGCTGATCGAGCGGCCGCCAATCTCATGGCGCACGTCCACCACATTGCCAGTGACTTTGGAGCGGCCCTGGCGCAGGAAGGTGACGATATCCCAGCGCCCGTCGGTAAAGCTGAGCGCTGACTGCCGCTGCCTCTTCTGGGGGAACAGTTCCACCGACACACCAGAAGACTGCCCCGGCCAGGACAGTGCCGCGGGTGTGCTGCCGGGCTGGGTGCGTACGGAGGTGCCGTTGACCGACAAAACAGCCAACTCGACCGAGGGAGAGGAATCCGCATGCACAATGGACATGCCCACCTCCGGTTCTGGCGCACCCGAGGCAAAGAACGCCAGCTGGATGGCCTGCGCATTGCCGAACTGGCGCAGAATCTCTGGCGACAGCCGCTGCCCGGTTGCGCTGCCCGGTGCGGGCTTCAGCCCATCCGGCGAGCGGACCACATGCGGCTGCAGATAGGACGTGTAAAACCTGTCCATCCGGCCGCCGGGGCCGAAAAATTGGCCGAACACCGCAGGCGAGACATGCCTGCCGCCGCCAAAGGGGTAGAGCGGTGCAATGAAGTCCCGGCAGAACTGAGTCACCTCGTCGTTGAGCGCCCGGTTCAGCTGTGACATCGCCGCGTCCTGGGCCTCGGCCCGGAATTCGCTTTCAGCCTCGTTCAGCAATTGCGCCAGAGGGGCCGGCAAAGCCGTATTGTTCATGGTCAGCGCCGACAGCGTTTGGCTCAGCATCGCTTCGTCCGCCGGGGTCGGTGCAACGGCCGCCTGGCGCCGGTTCTCGCGCAGGTCGCCAAGCGCCGCGAGCACGAGGTCAATCGGGCGCTGCCCCGGCTTCCCGTTCAGCAGACTGTGCCACTGCGCAAAGTCATCGGAGATACGCTCCACCTGCCGGCGCTGCAAGTCCTCGCCATGGGCCTGGCCGGCCGCGCCCGCCTGGGTCTGCACCTTGGCGCGCGCCTTGAAGCTGTCCAGTGCCACTTTCTGGAAGACGCCGGATTTGCTGTAGATGCGTTTGAACACCGCATCGCCCATGTTGGCGCCCAGATCGCCGCCAGAGGCCGCGACCGCCGCCGGATCCAGCCTGTCGAGCTGATCATAGAAGCGGGACAGACGGGTTTCTTCCTCGACCGCCTCCACCAGTTCCAGCAGCGGTGAGGCGACCTGCGACGACGCCGCGGCCAGGGCTGCGTACTGCGGTGCATCCGCCGACATCCTCGCCAGTCCGATCTGTGCGAACATCGCCTTCCAGGCGGCGCTGAATTCGAGCCTGTAAACCCGGTGCAGCTCAGCCTCGAGCCCGGCCAGCTGGGTTTCATAGCCGACGCGCCCGGCTGCCTCGCCCAGAACCCATTGGTCTTCGCGCAGTCGGGTGCGGGCCGTGGTCAGCTCTTCCAGGAAATAGCCCCAGTACCCTTCAAAGGTGTAGAGCGCCGGGACGCCAACCGACTGGAGCGGCGAGCCATCCGTGGTTTCCAGAACCTGGGCCACCTGGCCGGACAGCCGCTCAGCCAGGCCAAAGTCGCGGATGCCGGAAGTTGCCGCACGCTCCTTGATCAGGGCATAGGCCTGTTCAGCCAGCGGCAGGTTGACGATTGCCTCACGTGCCTGCCGCACGATTTCCGGGTCGATGCCGATCACCGGTTTGCGGTCTCCGTCCAGATCCAGCAGCGCCTCCAGATGCGCCAGCAGCTGCTGACGCTCATCAATCTGGCCCGGCGCGTTGAACTGGCGCCGCCACAGCTGCTCGAAATAGCTGGTAACAGCGGCGTCGTTGTCAGCGGCATTGCCCTGCCCCGCCCCGCCCAGCAGCAGGTAAACCTTGAGCGCACGGTAGACTTCGGCGGTGTCTTCATCGGCGATCAGCTGCGGGATGGCGTTTTCCAGATGCAGCACCAGACGCGGCCGCAGCATGCGTTCCAAACCGTCAGAATAGGCCCGGTGAGTCGCCCCAGACAGTTCCGCATGGCGCGACAGGCCAAGTCCCTGCCAGAACCCCGGCCGCTCCGGATCGCCGTACCCCGTAGTCATGTCGCGCAGGTCCTGCAGATGCGGCATCACCGGCGAGGGGTCGGTGCCGTCAATCACGGTGCGGGACAGCTCGTTTCGGGCCGCATCGAAAAACGCCACCGCGTCATGTTCCGCATTGCGGGTCAGCGTTGCGTTCTGCCAGTAGCTGTAGCCGAAAGCACCCATTGAGCCTGCCGTGCCCAGCAGAATGGCGGCAAAGGCCGTGCTGCGGAGAAGCGCCGTGCGGCGCATGGCGGCACGGTCGAAGCCGACCCAGCCGCGTTCCTCGAAGATCACCTTCTTCATCAGATCATGCAGGAAATACGACTTGCCCTTGCCCGACATGAAGGCAGGCTGAAACAGGCCCGCATCGCCGCTGTTGCGGGACATCTCACCCAGCACCTGATCAACCGGTGTGCCCTCCTGGGTGCCCGAGGTGAAGTAGAAGCCGCGCAACAGCGCGCTGGTCTTGTAGCGGGTGGGTTCAAAGACGACTCGCAGGAATTCACAGATGTTCCCGCGCAGCATCGCCATCTGCCCAGGCAGGCCGAATATCGCGATGCGGCTGGCTCCGTCGGGTTCCTCGTTCATCCGGTCGATCACCTCGTCCGACAGACGGCTGATCAGCTGGTCAAACTCCGCACCCGCCTGTTTATAGGTTTCCACGCCGCGGTCCTTGGTCTGGAAGGTCACCCCCCAGACGGATTTGCGGCGGCTTTGGCTGAAGCTGGCAAAGTATTCGCGGAAGCCCGAAATCAGGTCTGCCTTGGTGAATAGCACGTAAACCGGGAAGTCGATCCTGAGGGTTTCGTGGATCTCTCCCAGCCGCGCCCGCACCGTCGCGGCATTTTCAGCAATCGAGGCGGGGGAGGCAGACATCATGTCCTCGACCGAAAAGGCCAGAATGACGCCGTTCACCGGCTGGTCGGGGCGCCCCTTCTTGAGCAGGCCCAGGAAGGCATCCCAGCTGGCTTTGTCCGCCGCCGCATCACTGTCGTGCATGGTGTAGCGGCCGGCGGTGTCGATCAGCACCGCGCCCTCGGCGAACCAGAAATCGCAGTTGCGGGTGCCGCCGAACCCCTGCGCCTTGTCCGGCAGAATGTCCTGGCCCGGGAATTCGATCCCGGCATTGGACAAGGCTGTGGTCTTGCCCGCCGCGGGCGGACCGATAATCACATACCAGGGCAGATCATACAGGTAGTTCCTGCCGCCCGCCTTCTTCAGTTTCGCCATCGCCTCCTGCAGGCGTTCGCTCAGAACCGTGGCATCGCCCACAGGTTCCTGCAGCAAGCTGTCCTCCAGATCCTGCGCGCGTTTCCGGCGCCGCCGCCAGCGAAGCCCGTAGTACAGCGCCAGCGCAAACAGAATTGCACCAATCACCGCGGCGCGGAACCAGACCGCAGCAAGCAGGGTCAGGCCGGTCATCGGGAACCCGAACCAGATGGCAGCAAACAAGGCAAGGATGCCGGTCAAGATCAGCGGAATGCGCATCCAGGGCTTGCGCAGCAGCTGGACTGGCAGGCTGAGAAAGGAAAGGAGCCGGAACATTCTAGTTTTCTCTCGGAATCATGATTTCGACGCGGCGGTTGCGTGCCCTGCCGTCACGGCTGCTGTTGTCAGCAATCGGGTCGACTGCGCCCTTGCCCTCGGCCGAAATCCGGCTGGCGTCGGCCAGTGCCGCGCCCAGAACAGTTGCGACAGTTTCCGCCCGGGCCAGTGAAAGCTGCTCATTGGTCTTGTAGCGCCCGCGCCCCGACGGCGGCACGCTGTCGGTATGGCCCACCACCCGCACCGGGCCGGTTTCCCCGTCCAAGGCCGCGGCGGCGGCGCCGATCAGCATGCTGATATCGCTGCTCAGATCCGCGGAGCCTGAGGTGAAGCGCAGCGCCCGGCCGACACGGATGAGCACCCAGTCATTGGTTTGGTCGAGTTCGATCTGGCCGGTTTCCAGCTCGCCCTCCAGCGCGCCAGTCAACCGCTGCATTTGCGTGCTGGGGGGTGGCTCGTACGGGCGGACAACCGGCTGCGTGCGTTCGATGACGATGCCGGGCTGGCCCTGGTGCAGCGCCAGGATACCGTCACGCACTTCGGCGCTTTGCCGGGTGAGCAGCGTCGAAAGTGTTGCAAACAGCGCCATCACCATCACAGCGGACACGCTGAGCGCCACCCACAGCGGCAGCTTGCCCTGATTGCGGCGGGTGCCAAGCGGCACCGCGCTCCAGCGAGGCGAGATATCGTCATCCGGGCGCGGCTGCACCCGGCGCAGGGTTTCGTAGATGGCTGTGCGGATGCGGGCGCTTTCCACCGTGCCGCTGGGCATGGTGCGGTACTGGCCCTCAAAGCCCAGCGACAGGCAGGTCAGCATCAGCTCCAGCAAGTGAAAGCGCTGGCCGGGCGCCCGCATTGCCTCGTCCACTTTCTGAAAGAAACCCACCCCGGAGGAGCGGTCGCCGAAGAACCGCGCCGCCATGGAATATTCCTGCCATATGCCGCGGTCGGTGCCGGGCAGGTTCTGGACGATGTCGTCCGCTGTGGCGGACAGCACGTATTTGGCATCGAGAACGTCCTGCGGCGCAGCATTTGCAGCATGCGCCGTTTTCTCGAAGGCGTCGATTTCCCGGACCACATGGTCGATCAGCGGGGCGGCCTGCATGTCCACCAGCCCGGTGCGCAGCCGGCCAAGCAGCACCAGAAGGTCTGCCGCAGCCGCAATCAGCGGATTGGAGGATTGCGCAGCGCCGCTGCCTTGCGCCTTCAGCGCATCAGCCAGCGCGATCCGCGGTTGCGCCTGTGGCCGGACCGCCTGGCCCGGCTGCACGATATCGGGGAAAATCCCTGCGCCGGCAGGCTGCTGGCCCGTTGCGGGCCGGTACTGCGGCTGCATTTGCGGTGGAGCAGGCTGCGGCGGCAGCGCTCCGCCAAGCCAGGTGTCCTCTGCCGGGGACTGCACCGGAGCAATACGGCCCGGCCCGCCGCCGGCAGGCGGCAGCGGCTGTCCAAACACCGTATTTCCTGCCGGCGGAGCTGCTGGCGGGCGCGCCGGCGCCGGGCCGGGCACCGGCGGGATCGGCTGTCCGAAAACGGTTTTGTCGTCATCCTCCGCCATCAGCCGCCCTCCGGCACCGCCCAAAGCTCAAGCTTCAGGTCCGGCCAGTTGCCCGCAAAGTGCAGCCCCACCGCCGGGGCGGTCGAGAACTCCCGCCACAGGTCCGAGGACTTGTCGAGCAGGAAATAGACATTGGTCGACACCACCCGGATCTGCCGCGGCGGGTTGGGCAGATGCACCAGGCCGATGCCGGGCAGGTTGTTGCTGACAATCTGCTTCATGCTGGTGGAGGGCCCGGCCTTGCACAACTGCGGGAACTGCTGCTGCACCTGGGTCAGGGGCAGGCTGGAGGACACCTCGATAACAAAGGTTGCCTGGGCAAACAGGTTCCGGTCATTGACCAGCGCCGCATAGGAATTGGCGCGGACCTCGTTCAGCGGCAGGCGCACCGCCCGGCCCACGTCCCGGGCCAGCAGCTGCTGGATGTCCTGCACCAGGGCGGTGAAACTGTCCTTGCTGTCCTGGTGGCTGTAGCGTTCGTAAGTGCGGGTCCGGCGCGCGCCCTGGTCGAAGGTTGACAGCTCGCCTGCCAGCGCCAGCAGTTTTTCATAGAGCCTCTCGGGATGCAGATTGGCGAGACCCTGCATGTGCTGCAGAACCGGCAGCTCGCGGTTCAGCACCATCAGCATGAGGTAATCCGTGGCCTGCATCCCCCCGCCCGAGGACGGGTCGGAAGCATAGCGCGCCAACGTTTCCAGCTTGGCCTCAATCCAGCCGATGACGCGGCTCAGATAGCCCTCATAGGCGGGATGCACCCGCATCACCAGCGCCACCGGCGGCACGCTGTCGTCCAGGGTCACGATGCCGTCGCGCATATCGATAATGCGCGCCAGCCGGATGTTCTGGTATCCGGGGCGCGGGGTCTTGCGAAGCACCAGTTCCAGCCGCGGCTGGGCGATTTCGACGATATGCTCCGAGCGGCCGGCCGACGCGTTGTTCACCACGGTTTCGGCATTCAGGACGAAACGTGTTGCCGCATTGGCGGCCGCTGGCGACACATCCTGCCCGCTGACGCTGGCATCCGGCAATGTCAGCCAGACATCCAGCCCCTGGGCCTCATCCTCCGGCACCTCCACGGGCACCGGCAGCGGCGCCGATCCCGGCGCATCAAAGGCCATGCCGTCGGGCATAATGCCTGCCACCGCCCGCAGGCCGATCTTGCCTTGCTGCGCCAGATCCCGGTCGAACCGCAGCTCGCTCACGCCCCAGGGGTAAGGAGTGATGTTGGCAGTGCGTTCACGCAGCTGGTATTCTTGGTAGCGGTCGGCCTGCTGCAGATGGTGCGGTTGAAGAAACAGGCCTTCTTTCCAGGCCACTTTGCTGAAATTCGACATGTGTATTCAATCGTTTCCATATCAAACGGGCCGGTGGCCCCCGGTAAGAATGACGCAACTTTTAAGGCCTGCGGACGGATCGTCAACACGGTCCGGTAGTGCGCCCTAAAACTGCAAGCGGATCTGCGCAGTCACCCCCCAGCTGTCAAGCCTGTCACTGAACCTTGTGTCGGCGCGGAACGATGCGTCCAGCTGACGCCCCGGCAGCGCGCTGCCGGGCTGCAGAATCTTGGTGTAATTCAGGCCAAGGCTGAGTTCGCCATAGGTGCCAAGATTGCTGCTCGTGCTGCTCAGCGCGGTTCCCGCACGTTCGCCGGTATCCGGGTCATAGAGGAAAAACTGCGACTCCACGTCGGATCCGAAGTCGTGGTAAACCGTTGCCGTGGCAAAATAGTTGAGCGCGGACGTGCCGGTCAGGCCGATCTTGCTCTTGGACAGGGTCAGGCCCGCAAAGCCCACCCGGCTCTCGATGTCTTCGATCTCCAGCTCGCCATTGTCAAAATACAGCGTGTCGGTCTCGATATTGGAAAATGAGAACCCCAGCGAGGGCACAAGGCGCAGGTCCTTGGCTTCGTTCAAGGGAATCGAAAGCCCGGCTGAGGCGCCGATGGTCAGGCCGCGGCTGTCGTAGGATTGATCCTGAACACCAAAGCTCAGATCCTCTGCCGTAAGGGTCGCGTCCCCGGACAGTGTCCGCACCGTATCCAAAGCTGCCGCATTCACCGTATTTTCAAGATCGAACGCGGTTTTATCCGCCCTGATCTGCACATCTGCAAACAGCACCCGGCCGCTGTCGCCCAAACTGCGGGAAGCCGCCATATAAGCGCTGCCGTACCGCTGGGAGAAACTGCTGCGGTTTGTGCTGGTGCGTACATTCGGGTTCAGCAGTCCGGTATTGGCATCGAAATAGTAGACCGGCTGCGTCGTGGTGCCGCCGTTATAGCCCGCGATACCGCCAAAGCTCAGGTCCCACCCGTTGAAATAGCCGTTGAAACAGGAATAATCCGCGCCGATCTGAAACCCGTAGTAATCCGCCGACAGCTCGCTGCTATAGCTGCCAAGTGCGGTTTCTGATGTCCCGGTGGCGGTAGCCTGACCGCCTGTGGCCCGGCTCCAGGTACCCAGCCCGCAAACGTCGTCTCCCGGGACGGCAAGGCCTGTCACAAAGGGGCTCGTCGGGCGGTTGACCACACTGCCCATCAGCGACTGTGTCAGCGCAAGGCCGGTTGCAAGCCCGCCGACCGCAGGGTTGGCCGCGCCCTGCAGCTGATAGGCGCCTGCACTGCTATTGTCGACAAGGGCATATACTGCTGCCCCGGTATTAGGCAAACCGTTGACCGTGACGCCTTGCAGCGCGCCGCTGCCGTACCTCAGGACATCGACGCTGCCGGTCAAACGGTTGGTCAGATCCTCTGTGTTACTAAAATTGAAGGTAGCCTGGCCGGAAAGGTTGCCGGACACTTCGACGACATCGCTTTGAATCACACCGTCTGCGAACACCGCATCCATTTCGAACGTGCCGTTCAGCACGGCATCTCCCGAGACTCTGAACACATCGTCCCCCGCCCCGTCAGCAAGGTCGATGACCGCCCCCGTCTGATGGGTCAACTGGCCGGCGCCAGTGACGGTGCCTTCCGCGATGATCGTCCCGCTGTTCACCACCGCTGCATGGACCGTGGCGCCGTCTGACAGGCCCAGCGAGGAGGTGTTGGTCAGTGTGCCGGACGCCAGTACACCGCTGCCGGACACCTGCAGCGAAGCGCCGCTGACATTCATCCTGGCATTCGTGGCGGTGGCCTGTGCCGTGCTGCTGCCGCTGATTGCGAGCGCACCAAATGACAAGCTGCCCTCGATGATCATGCGCCCGCTGCTGGACAGCGTTCCAGTGACTTCCGACGTGCCATCCACGGTCAGGGTTCCACTGTTGTTCAAGGACCCCGTGACATCGCCTGCCAGCGTCGCGGTACCGTTATTGGTGACATCACCGGTGACAGTTCCGTCCAGATCAAGCGTTGCACCAGAACTGTTGACCACATCTCCGGTCACATTGCCGCCTGCCGCTATTTCGGCAGTGCCAGCATTTTCCAGTCCCATTTCCAGCCTTGCACTGTTGCCAACCGTCAAACTGCCGTTTGAAGAGTTCTCAAAAACCGTTCCCCCTGACCCGGTGAGCGTGGCTCCGAAAATCTCTGCCCGGCCGTCATTTGCCACCGTCCCGCCGCCATCCAAAGTGGTGGTTCCGCCAGTAATGGCCAGGGTGCCGCTGCCGGAATTGGAAAAGCTCTCCAGACCCGTCAGGTCACCGGAGACTGTGACAACCGCACTGTCCTGAACGATCAGGCTGCCGTCCAGCGTGCCAGACAGATCGGCTGTTGCACTGCCGCTGTTTGTCAGGTCTCCTGAAATCATCCCTGTGGATACCAAAGTTCCGGCATTGGAGACGCCGCCGTTGATGGTGCTATTGTTCGTCAGCATGCCGCCGGAAATGGCCACGCTGTCCCCGATAGTGCCGTCATTGGTGACCGTGCCACCCGAGACCGCCGCAGTGCCGCTGACTGTCCCGCTGTTGGTGAAGCTGCCGTCTGTCTGGTCCAGCGTGCCCAAGGTGCCTGCGTTCGAGGCGGTGCCCGCGTTGCTCAATGCTGCCACCGAGCCGCCGCTGGAGACGGTCAGACCGCCGCCGGAGCTGTTCTGCAGGTCCGTCACAGTGCCGCCGCTCACCGTGGTGCTGCCGCTGTTTGTCAGGCGAGATACGCTGCCGCCGGTGACGCTCACCGTGCCGCCATTGTCCACCGTCCCGGCACTGCCGCTGGTGGTCAGATCCGCACCCGCCGCAACCGTCACATCGCCGCTCAGCGTTCCGGAGCTGTCCAGCGAACCGCCCGACAGGGTCACAGCCCCGTCCATCGACCCGCTGTTGGTCACACTGCCGCCCGAGATCGACGCCGCGCCGCTCACCGTGCCGGTGTTGGTGAAGCTGCCGCCTGTCTGGTCCAAGGTTCCCACGGTGCCAGCATTCGACACCGTGCCAGCGGTGCTCAGCGCTGTAACCGTGCCGCCGCTGCCAACCGTCAGGCTGCCAAAGGCGGAATTCTCAAGGTCCGCCACCGTGCCGCCGGTAACCGAAGCCGTATTGGTGTTGGTCAGGTTTGAAACTGTACCGCCAGTGACGTCCACAACACCTGAATTTTGAACCTGCCCGGCGGTACCGCTGGTAGTCAGCGACGCAGCCCCGCCGATAAGAACATTACCAGACATCACACCAGTATTGGTCAGAGTGCCTCCCGACGATGTGAGCGGACCGCTGATGGTGCCCGAGTTGTCCAGAGTTCCGCCTGTTGCGATGACTGTACCGGCTACCGTGCCGCTGTTGCCGATGCTCCCGCCGGACTGAGTCAGCGTATCAACCGTGCCGCTATTCGTAATGCCTCCCCCAGATTGAATCAGAGTGCCAATGGCGCCTGCATTACTTACAGTGCTGGTTCCAGAGTTGTTTACCTCCGTCACAGCAGCACCGCTTGCCACTGTCAGGCTGCTGCTCCCGGTATTTCTGATCTCCGCAACCGTGCCGCCAGTCACAGCCACGGTCCCATTGTTTTGAACCGCCTCCGCCGTACCGCTGGTGGTGAGCGCAGCGCTCCCGGACACAGACACCTGGCCTGACAGCGTCCCGCTGTTGTCCATGGAACTGTTGGACAAGTCCACAGCCCCGCTGACCGTGCCGCTGTTGGTGAAGCTGCCACCGGTCTGGTCCAGCGTTCCCACGGTTCCCGCGTTCGAGGCAGTGCCCGCGTTGCTCAATGCTGTCACCGAGCCGCCGCTGGCAATCGTCAGATCGCCGGTGGCGCTGTTCTCAAGGTCTGCAACCGCCCCGCCGCTCACCGTCGCACTGCCGCTGTTGGTCAGCTCTGCTACGCTGCCGCCGGTGACGCTGACCGTGCCGCCATTATCCACCGTCCCGGCACTGCCGCTGGTAGTCAGATCCGCACCCGCCGCAACCGTCACATCGCCGCTCAGCGTGCCGGAGCTGTCCAGCGAACCACCCGACAGGGTCACAGCCCCGTCCATCGACCCGCTGTTGGTCACGGTGCCGCCTGAGATCGACGCTGCGCCGCTGACCGTACCGGTATTGGTGAAGCTGCCGCCGGTCTGGTCCAGCGTGCCCACGGTGCCCGCGTTCGACGCGATTCCCGCGTTGCTCAGTGATGTCACCGAGCCGCCGCTGGCAATCGTCAGATCGCCGGTGGCGCTGTTTTCCAGGTCCGCCACCGTACCGCCCGTGACCGTGGCATTGCCGCTGTTGGTCAGTTCGGCGACGCTGCCGCCGGTGACAGCCACGGTGCCGCCATTATCCACCGTCCCGGCTATGCCGCTGGTGGTCAGTTCCGCGCCCGCCGCAACCGTCACATCGCCGCTCAGCGTACCCGAGCTGCTGGCCGTTCCCGCCAGAACAGAGGTTGTGCCGCTGACGATACCGGCATTGGTAAAGCTGCCCGATGTCTCCACATTGTCGGAAATCGTGCCGCTGGCGGTGTTCTCCAGCACCCCGTCCGCCGCATTGCTGATCGTGCCGTGGCTGGTGCTGATGGTGCCCGCGTTGGTGATTTCCCCGTAGGCACCGTTGTCCAGCTGCGCCACCGACAGGCTCGCGCCATCCCCCACCGTGAGGGTGGCCGCCGCCCCCGCCGAGCCGCTGTTGGTCAGAACCGTGCCGCTGCCCTCCAGCTGGTCGCCCGCGCCGATGCTGAGGCTGCCGCCTGCGGTATTGGTGAAGCTGTCGCCGCTGCCGTCGCCCAGGGTCAGCGTGTCGCTGCCGCCGTCCTGGGTCGAGATCGCGCCTGCGTTGGTCAGCCCCTCGCCGCTGTTGTCGCTGTCGGCGTTCAGCACGCCGGAGCCGGTGAACGTGATGCTGCCGCTGGCGGTGTTGCTGATTGCGCCGGCGTCTTCCACGCTGCCGCCATCGCCGACGGTGATGCTGCCGCTGTTGGTCAGCGTGTTGCCGGTGCCCGTAAGCGACGCCCCTGCCCCCAGGGTCAGAGACGCCCCGCTTGCGTTGCTGATCGTCTCCGCCTCCAGCGACCCACCGTCCCCGACAGAAACTACGCTGCTGTTGCTCAACGCGCCGACATTCTCCAGCGCCACACCATTTGCCACCTGCAGGCTGCCGCCATTGACCGATACAGAATGGCCGCCAGCGTTTACATTGCCAGAGATCTGCGCAACTGATCCGCTCTCCGCACGCAAATCGCCAGTCAGATCGGTATTGAGGGAAAGATCGCCATGGTTGGTCACATTTCCTGTCAGCGTCACACCGTCCGTCACTACTGAACTGCTGCTCAGCACGATCTCATCCGCATCGATTTGCAGGTCCGCTGTGCTACCGTCCAGAGTGCCGGTATTGGTGAAGCTGCTGCCGCCCGCAACACTCAAGGTCACAGTATCGCTGCCGCTGGAGGCAATTGTGCCGTTGTTCACGACATTCCCGTTCACCAAAGTGTCCGCAGCGATTTCGAAGGTGGCGCTGTTGCCGCTTTCGACCGTCACATCGCCGCCAAATCCGCCTCCATCGGCAACCAGAGTTCCCCCCGAGACGGTCACCGCTCCGTCCATCGACCCGCTGTTGGTCACGGTGCCGCCTGAGATTGACGCTGCGCCGCTGACCGTGCCGGTGTTGGTGAAGCTGCCGCCGGTCTGGTCCAGCGTGCCCACGGTGCCCGCGTTCGACGCGATTCCCGCGTTGCTCAATGCTGTCACCGAGCCGCCGCTGGCAATTGTCAGATCGCCGGTGGCGCTGTTTTCCAGGTCCGCCACCGTACCGCCCGTGACCGTGGCAGTACCGCTGTTGGTCAGTTCGGCGACGCTGCCGCCGGTGACAGCCACGGTGCCGCCATTATCCACCGTCCCGGCTATGCCGCTGGTGGTCAGTTCCGCGCCCGCCGCAACCGTCACATCGCCGCTCAGCGTACCCGAGCTGCTGGCCGTTCCCGCCAGAACAGAGGTTGTGCCGCTTACGATACCGGCATTGGTAAAGCTGCCCGATGTCTCCACATTGTCGGAAATCGTGCCGCTGGCGGTGTTCTCCAGCACCCCGTCCGCCGCATTGCTGATCGTGCCGTGGCTGGTGCTGATGGTGCCCGCGTTGGTGATTTCCCCGTAGGCGCCATTGTCCAGCTGCGCCACCGACAGGCTCGCGCCATCCCCCACCGTGAGGGTGGCCGCCGCCCCCGCCGTGCCGCTGTTGGTCAGCACCGTGCCGCTGCCCTCCAGCTGGTCGCCCGCGCCGATGCTGAGGCTGCCGCCTGCGGTATTGGTGAAGCTGTCGCCGCTGCCGTCGCCCAGGGTCAGCGTGTCGCTGCCGCCGTCCTGGGTCGAGATCGCGCCTGCGTTGGTCAACCCCTCGCCGCTGTTGTCGCTGTCGGCGTTCAGCACCCCGGAGCCGGTGAACGTGATGCTGCCGCTGGCGGTGTTGCTGATCGCGCCGGCGTCTTCCACGCTGCCGCCATCGCCGACGATGATGCTGCCGCTGTTGGTCAGCGTGTTGCCGGTGCCTGTAAGCGATGCCCCCGCCCCCAGGGTCAGAGACGCCCCGCTTGCGTTGCTGATCGTCTCCGCTTCCAGCGACCCACCGTCCCCGACAGAAACTACGCCGCTGTTGCTGAATCTGCCGGTGCCGCCGGCGGAACTGGACACCGTCACCGCGGATCCGGCTTCCAGAACCAAGCCGCCGTTACCGGACGCATTGGTCAGCCCGCCGACAGTGGACCCGTCTGTGCTGTCAAACGTCAACAACGCATCCGGTGAGACCGATACGGACTGCGAGGCCAGGCCGCCGGTGACTGTCAGACTGCCAGACTGGACCTCCGTTGCACCGGTATAGGAGTTTTCCGCCGCCAAACTGACGTCCCCCCCTGCGACGGTCAGCCCGCCAGTGCCGGAGATTTCGCCATCAACCGAGGAGGTTCCGGCGGTCAGCGTCAGGCTGCCGGGGCTGAGCGCCACCGTGCCTGACCCATTCAGGCGGGCAATGCTCTCATCACCGCCCAGTGAAACAGCGCCCTCGTTGCTAAGTTCAGTTCCTGGCGCCAGCGCGCCGCCATCGGTGGCGAGGCTTGCTCCGGACGCCACGCTCACTGTTTCCGATGCCAGACTGCCGGTCACAGTCAGGCTGCCGGATTGCACCGTGGTGCTGCCGGTGTAGGTATTGCTGCCTGAAAGCGTAACATCCCCGTCGCCAACGGCGTCCACCGACAGGGCCCCGCTGCCGTCCTCAATGACGCCCGAGAAACCCGCTTCGGCGCCGCTTGCCGCGTTAATGGAAAGGGCCGCGGTACTGGTGCTGGTGATGCCGGCCGCTGCGGAGAAATCCGCATCCAGTGTCAGCTCCGCACTGCCGTCCAGTTGCAGCACCATATCATCAGCCAGCACATCGCCGGCAAAACTGCCGCCGTAGGTCAGGCCGGCACCCGGTCCGTCCAGCACCAGGGTACCACCGGACAGCTGGGTCTCGGACTGGATGTCTACCGTGTTGGCCGTGTAGCTGGTGATGGAGCCGTCGCTGTTCCTGAGCAAGATGGCTTCCGGCCCGCTACCGCCGGAAATTTCAGCCGCCGCAGAGCTGGAATCGGGCACTGTGCCTGTGTCCCAGTTGCCGTCTTCCCCCCAATTTGCAGTTCCATTGCCATTGGTCCAAGACTGCGACGCAGCAGGGCAAGCCATCATCCCTGCATAGATTGCAGTGGTTCCAAGCAGTAGAATGCGCATGTTTGAATACCGTTTTAGGATAAAATTTCAATCAAAGGTGGCAAGCGGAAAGCTTCAGCAAATGCGCGCAAAATGCAATTTAAACATGAGAAGTCAACTGGACACGGCGGGGAGATTTACAAAATATTCACCCTTCCACACGCTGAAGCTGATCGATATGGTTGCCGCAGAATCTGCACAACCATCTGTGATAAAACATCTATTTTAAAGCCATCTCAAAGAACAGATCTGCCAGAGAGGACGCGTCTTGACGAAAAGGGCTTGGCAGAGCGCAATCTAAAGGCGTTCATGAAATCCCAGAACCGGTCAGGATCAACCCGAAAATCAACAGGAGAAAGCAGCGCCAACGGCGGCCCGCAAGGGTGACATCGGATCAGGATACGGCTGCCATTTTCCGCCTTCCCCGGCCACAGGCCGCCCGAAAGATGTGCGCTTCGGCGGCTGACGCCGCTGCCTCAGCCACGCCGCGGCATGTTCCTGCAGACGCAAGCGCCGCCGGAAGGCCGAAACATTTGGATGACCAGACACAATGACCTTGAACAGCAATGAAACAACGCTCCCGGCAGAGCTGCCATTCAACGGCGGCGATGACGGGGAAAAGACGCAGCCGCCAATATCCGCACTGCGGTTCGACACTCCTTGCGCCCTATACCAAGGTATGCCTCAACTCAGCCGGCTGATCCAGAACCGGCCTCAGGAACATGAGGACGGGCTCACCTTTCTGATGCGGCTGCGGGCCTCAACCACACCTGAGGATGCGGTGACTTTCACGGCATTTGCCGCGCAGCCGAAAATGGCGGTTTGGTGGGGCTATGAATGCATGCGGCTGGCGGCGGACCTCATCAGCGAGGACGACCGGCGCATGATGGAGCTGGTAGCAACCTGGACAACATACCCGGATGATGAGAACCGGTACCGGGCCGCCAGAATGGCGCTGTACGCTCCGGTGCGCAGCCCCGCGGTGTTCCTGGGGCTTGCGGTTGCCTGGTCCGGCGGCGCCATTGCCCCGAACGATCCCGCTACGGTTCCGGAACACCGCGCGCCGCGGGCAGTGAATTCCGCGGTGCTGTCCTGCCTGAGCAAGGCCGCCCTGTCGGACCGGCCAGTGCGGCTGGCACGTTTCATCGATTTGGCCGCGCCTCTGTTCCGCACCTACTAAACCCGCCGGAAGCCCGGCAAGCGCTCCCGAAATCAACCGACCCGAACCATGGCCATGATGCTGACATTGAGACTGGAAAACTTCGACCTGCTGGAAAATGGCGGTCCGGTCCGGATCACCCTGGACGGCCATGGCGCCAGTGCCGGCCGCAACAGGTCGATGGATTGGGTGCTGCCCGACGCAACCCGGCATGTCTCCGGCCATCATTTTGACATCAGTTACCGCGATGGCGGCTATTGGCTGACGGACGTGTCGACCAACGGCACATTTCTTCAAGGCCAGCCTCACCGCCTGCAAGGCCCTGTGCAATTGCGCGGCGGCGAGCGGCTGATCGCCGGCCATTATGTCATTGCCGTGGAAGCCGGCGCCACATCCGCCGCTGCGCAGCCGCAGGCAGGCGAAGAGGCCGACCCCTGGGATTTGGGGGTACTGGCAGGCGCCCCGGTGAATCCGCTGCCGCACCGGACAGCCGGCTCCAGAGCCTTTGACGATGCAGCGCAACAGTTCCTGCAGTTTGCGCCGCCGGCGCCCGGCCCGGCTCATGCGCCGCAGGCCGCCGGGCAGCCGGCAGCCGTTCCGGACGGCTATTCTCCGGTCGCGCCGGTCCCCATGCCATCCCCGGGGGCGCCGGCGCCCGCACCGCCGCTTGCCGCGCCCGCACCGCTGCCACAGCCCGTTCCCACGGGCGCCCCCGCCGCCGCGCCCGCCGCGGCACCCGGCCCGGACATTCTGCGCGCCTTTTGCGAGGGGGCCGGACTGGATCCCGGCCTCGCGCAGAACGCCGGCCCGGAACACCTGGCCCGCTCATTGGGGCAGGCGCTGCGCGGTTCAGCCGAAGAAATCATGCGGATGCTTCAGGACCGGGCCAGCGTCAAACAGTTCACCAAGGGCGGCGAGCGCACCATGCGCAATGCCCACGGCAACAATCCCCTGAAGTTTCTTCCGGATACAAACGAGGCGCTGGATGCAATGTTCCTGAACCCGCGCGAAGGCTTCATGGAAGGCCCGGAGAGCTTTGCGGCTGCCCTTGCGGATCTCCGCAGCCACCAGCAGGCTGTGTTTGCAGCCCTGCAGCCAGCGCTTGCTGCCGTTTTGCAGGGCCTCTCGCCAGAAGAGATCGAAGCTGCCGCCGGCGGCTCCCATCTGCTGGGCGGCAGCCGCCGCGGCAAGCTGTGGGAGAGCTATGTGGACCGCTGGGACGAGAAGGCCGCGGAGGCCGAACACGGGATGCTGGACGTCTTTCTGAAAGCCTTTGCGCAGGCCTATCACGATGCTGTCCAGCAAAATGGGAAATTCGACTGAACTGTCACCCTTGACGACATGTTAAAGTTGATTAAGTTCAGCGCAGATTTGAACAAGAAAATAACTTCAGGTTGATTTTGGACAGGATTGATTGATGCACAGCAGCGCAATTGCCGCGCCCCTGTCCGATAGCGCCCCCTGCGGGCCGGACCTGAACGCCAGCTTTGACCCGGAGTACGAGGAATACTATTTCGGCGCGGTCGGGCGCCTGCCCGGCTTCTACATGCAGCCCGGTGTCGAGCGCCCGGACGGCAGCCGTTCCCCGGACCGGATTTTCGACCCCAAGGATGTTGACCACCGCGCGGAGAAGCGGGCGCTGGACGCGCTTTTGGCGCGAAGCCGGGATCTGCGGCTGCTGGTGCTGCAAGCGCAATGGGATGCGCTGGCCGGGCGCCGCAGCGCGCTGGCCGGCACGATCGAAACCATCGCCACCCTGCTGGAGCAGTACCCTGCGGAGGCGCATCCGGCACTGGATGACGGCGGCTCGGAACGCCGGGATGCGATCAATGATCTGAACCAGCCCGTGACAATGGTGCAGCCGCTGATGTTCATGGGGCTGGCAGGCACCACCGAAGTCACCCTGCGCAAAATCCGCGCCTCCAGCGGCAGCGCCGCACCGCTGCAGCATGAAATCGATCTGGAGCTCAAACCGCTTCTGGACACCCTGGCCGCGCCCGCCAATGCCAGCAAGGTCAGCGCCTGCCACCAGGATTTCACTCGCCTTTCCAACGCGCTGACCCGGATTGAATTTTCCTGCAAAAACAATGAAGAAAGGCCGTTCACTCCCAGCTTCGACCAGTTGCGCGCGGTGATCTCCGAGATTCTGCAAACACTCGCCGAGGCCCGCCCGGAACTGAAGGCCGCGGAGGCTGACCCCCCTCCGCCAACAGAGACCGCAGCGGAAGAGCCGGCCAAGCCCGCCCTGCAGCCGCCGCCCGTGCTGGCGGCACCTGAGCAAGCGCCGCCGCCAAGCGCAATCGTCAGCCATCTCCACGCAAGGCGCACACTTGAGGCCTGTGAACTCTACTACCGCAAGGCCGAGCCCTCTTCCGCAGCCTTGCTGCTGGTCACTCAAGCGCGCCTGCTGATCGGCAAGCCGCTGGTGGAGGCGCTGCGTGCTTTGCTGCCGGCCCAGGCCGACACCGCCGTTGTGGATTTCGGTGCGCCGAGCGGGTTTCTGCTGGGTGCCGGACGGCTCGAGGAGCTGAGCAACGCTCTGCCCGAAGGCGCCGGCACGGTGCCGGAGCTGCCCCAGGACCCCGGTCCGGAAACCAGAATCTCAACCGCGGCCCAGGCGGCCCAGGCAATCCGATCTGTCGAGGAGTTTTTCCGCCGCAAGGAACGGTCCAGCCCGGTGCCGGTCCTGCTGCAGCGGGCGCAAAGTTACTTGGACAAGGACTTTCAATCACTGATTGAAGAACTTATACCGCAAGCAAAAACATCTTGAAGTAGTAAAATAGACATTTGATCCGATCGAAGGCCCCGCCCCGTTATTGGCATTCCAGCGTCAGCTGAAAGCGCGGGCCCCTTCGATCAGCACGTAACGGGAGTAGCACTCATGGCCTCAGATTCAGGCTCCAGCTTTATCAAACGCAACCGCCCTCCGCGCGTCCAGATCCAGTACGAAGACCCGTTCGACAGCGAGCAGATGATTGAACTGCCCTTTGTCATGGGGGTGATGTCGGATCTGTCGGGCAACAATCCGGGGGTCGAGAAGGACGCGGTCGAGGAGCGCGCCTTTGCCGATGTGACCAAGGACACCATGGATGACTACATGGCGTCGATCCAGCCCGGCATGACCTTCATGGCGGAAAACCGGCTGGGCGGCGGCGGCAACGACAAGATCGGCATCGAGCTCAAGTTCGAAAACATGGGTGACCTGGAACCGGCGGCCATCGCCCGCCAGGTGCCTGCGTTGAAAAAGTTGCTGGAGGCCCGCGAACAGCTGGCAAACCTGCAGCGCTACATGGCCTCCAAGCCCAAGGCGCAGGACCACCTCAGGAAGCTGCTCGAGGATCCTGAGCTGATGGCAGCGCTGGCGGAACGCGCAGCACAAGACGAAACCGGCGAAGACGCCTGAACGCCGCTTGGGCGATAGACGGGAACGGTGATTACCATGGATAACGAAGCACAGGTACTGGCAGGCGAGGCCCCTGCGGAACTGGATGAGCTGTCGGAGTTTTCCGACATCCTGAAACAGACCATCAAGCCGCGCAGCGACATCGCCGCCCGCGAGGTCGACAACGCGGTGGTCGCACTGGTGCGCGAAGCGCTGGACGATCAGTCGGTTGTCGCCGATGACGTGATCGACACGGTTGACGCGATGCTGGCCAAGCTGGACAAGAAACTGTCCGACCAGATGAACGCGATCCTCCACAACGAGGAATTCCAGCAGTTTGAATCCAGCTGGCGCGGCCTTGCCTACACGCTGAACAACGCCGAAACCGACGCCTCGCTGCGGGTGAAGGTGCTGAACGTCTCCAAGAAAGAGCTGCAGGCGATGATGCGCCGCTTCCCCGGTGCCAAATGGGACAAGTCCCCGCTGTTCAACATCGTCTACGAACAGAACCTCGGCACCCTCGGCGGCAAACCCTTCGGTTGCCTGATCGGCGACTACCACTTCGACCACTCCTCGGCCGACGTGAACCTGCTGAACTCGATCGGCAAGATCTCCGAAGCCTCGCTCGCGCCCTTCATCTCCGGCGCCTCCCCCAACCTGCTGGGGCTGGACGAATGGAATGAAATCGCAGCGCCGCCGGATCTGTCGGAAATCTTCGAGACCCCGGAATACGCCCAGTGGAACAGCCTGCGCGACAGCGAGAACTCGCGCTTTGTCGCCCTGACCCTGCCCCGCGTGCTGTCGCGCGAGCCTTACAGCCAGAACTCAAACTCGGTGGTTGAGGAATTCAATTTCGAAGAGGAAACCGACGGCCACGCAGGCAACCAGTACGCCTGGATGAACTCCGCCCATGCGATGGCGGCAAACATCAACCGCGCCTTCAAGGAGCACGGCTGGACCGTCCGCATCCGCGGCGTCACCTCCGGCGGCGAAGTGGCCAACCTGCCGACCCATGTGTTCGACACCGGCGACGGCGCCAAGGATCTGAAGTGCCCGACCGAAGTGTCGATCACCGACCGCCGCGAAGGCGAGCTGAGCAAAGCAGGCCTGATCGGGCTGATCCACCGCCAGCACACCGACAAGGCCGTGTTCATCGGTGCCCAGAGCCTGTACCGGCCGAAAACCTATGTGGATGACCAGGCCACCGCCTCCGACAACATGTCGTCGCGCATCCCCTATATCTTCGCGGTTTCACGCTTCAGCCATTACCTCAAGGCGATGGTGCGCGACAAAATCGGCCAGAGCCCCGATGTCTCCCAGCTGCAGCGCGACCTGCAGGCCTGGGTGAACAAATACGTGGCCGGCAACCCCGAAAGCGCCAGCGAAATGGAAAAGGCCAAGAAGCCGTTGGCTGGCGCCAAAGTTGAAGTTGTCGAGGACGAGCTGAACCCGGGCTACTACCAGGGCAAGTTCTTCCTCAAACCCCATTTCCAGCTGGAAGGCATGGATATCGGCATGAGCCTGGTCTCCAAACTGCCCTCCGGGAAGTAATTCGTTTCCGCTATTTGGAAGCGATGTTTAACGCCTCAAGGAGTTATTCATGGCGATTGATTGTTTTTTGAAACTTGATAACGGCATCGTCGGCGAGTGCCAGGACGATAAACATAAGGACTGGATCGACATCCTGTCCTGGGGCTGGTCGATGTCCCAGTCCGGCACCACCCACATGGGTGGCGGCGGCGGCGGCGGCAAGGTCGACGTCCAGGACATCCAGGTCACCAAATACGTCGACAAGGCGACCCACGATCTGATCAAGCGCTGCTGCTCGGGCGAGCACATCAAGTCCGGCCAGCTGGTGGTGCGCAAATCCGGCGGCACCGCGCCGGTGGATTACCTCAAGATTGATTTCGAGGATGTCCTGATCAGCAACTACCAGACCGGTGGCAGCAAGGACGGCCTGGACCGGGTGCAGGAAACCCTGACCCTGAACTTCCGCCGCTTCCAGGTGACCTACACCTTCCAGGAGCAGACCGGCGCCGCAGGCCCGGAAAGCCAGGCGGGCTGGGAAATCGCGGAAAACCGCGAGTGGGCCAAGTAAGCCCGGACCAGACCGGTCCCAAACAAAGGATCCCCGGGCACAGGCTTGCCCGGGAATTCAGCTGGCGGCCTGCCTCCCCTTGCGGCCGCCGGCGTCTTGCAATGTTTCCAGATTTCAGGTGCAGCCATGCCGCGGGGTGACGCCGACAATTCCGATACCGCCCGGCGCCCCTGGCAATCCGGCAGAAAGGCCAAGACCTCGCTGCTGCAGGTCTTCCGCGCCGCCCACCTGGAACATGATGCCCGCAGCAACCGCGGCAAGGCCGGCGACGGCACCGCGCAGCTGACCAAGGCCCGCAAGCAGCGCCGCTTCGGCGTATCCGAAAGCGAGCTGCGCGCCCACCTCGAGGCCGATCTGGCGGCGCTTTTGAACACAACCCACCTGGAATCCGCTGTTCCGCTGGATGACGTGCCGCATGTGGCCGGTTCCATCGTGAACTACGGCTTCCGCGATCTCAGCAGCCTGGGCGCGCGTGAGCTGAACACCCCCGCCGTGGTCGAGACCCTGCGCCAGTCGCTGCTGCGGTTCGAACCCCGACTCATCCCCGCCAGCCTGGATGTGCAGATCCGCGACGGTGACGGCCGCAAGCACCACCTAGCTGTGGTGGTGTCAGCCGAACTGATGGGCGATCCCGTCGACGTGCCGCTCGACTTCGATGCCGAGGTGGATCTTGGCGCGGGCAAGATGACGCTTTCCAAACTGCGGATGACTGCATGAAACGGGCCCTGCGCGACGCCTACAACCAGGAACTCGGACTGCTCAAGGAACGCGCGGCGGAGTTCGCCGCGGAATATCCCGGCCTTGCTGACCGGCTGGGCGGGCTGCTGGAGGAAAACCTCGATCCTGCGGTGGCGGGCCTTCTGGAAGGCAGCGCCTTCCTGTCTGCCCGCGTCCAGGTCCGGATGGACGAGGAATACCAGACCTTCACCCGCGAACTGCTGGAGCAGATCTTTCCCGATGCGCTGGCCCCCACGCCCAGCGTCATGCTGGCCCAGGCACATGTCCCCGTGGACAGCCCCGACATCGAAAACGGCCTGCATTTCCAGCCCGGCAGCTACATGGACGCGCGTTTCCTCGATGCCCAGCAGCGGGTTTCCTGCCGGTTCGCCATGGCCGCGCCCCTTTCGGTCTGGCCGGTCGCGGTTACCCAGGCCGCCTATCACGCCAGCGCCGGGCCTATTGGCGCGCTTGGCCAGGAGATCGCCAGCGGCACCAAGGCCGGGCTGGTTGCGGAACTCACCCGGCTGGGCGGGGACGACGCCGGCGCCGCCAGCTTCCGCACTCTGGCAATGGACAGCCTGACCTTGCATTTCACCGCCCCGATGGACCAGGCCGCGGCGCTTTATGAGCAGGTCTTCTGCAACTGCACCCGCATTTCGCTGCGCTGGCTCAATGCGCAAGGCGATCCGGTCTTTGCCCGCCTGTCCCTAAGCCAGCTGCACAAAATCGGATTCGACCCTGACGAGCGGCTGTTTTCCCATCAGAAACGCCTCTTCAGCGGTTTTGCCCGCCTGCGCGAATTCTTTGTTTTCCCGCGGAAATTCCTGGGCCTGCGCCTCAGCGGCCTGCAGGATGTGCTGCCCCATGTCCGCGGCAGCACGCTGCAGATCATTTTTGAGTTCAGCACCGCCCGCCAGCGGCTTGCAACCGCGATGGAACCGCATCATCTGGCGGTGAACGCCGCTCCGGCGGTCAATCTGTTCGAGGAAATGTCCAGCCAGCTGCATCTCGACCGCAAGCGGCATGAATATGCGGTTGTGCCGAATTCCAGCCCTGTCACCCACTACGAGGTGCATCACGTCAGCCAGGCCTGGGCCCATTACAGCGACCGCAAGGGCAAGACCGAGGTGCATCCGCTCTATGCGCTGCCGCCCGACGGCAAGGACCCGCGCCAGACACTCTATTACACTACCCGCCGCAAACCGCGCCGCCAGACACTGAGCGAGCAGCGCAACGGCGCGCCGCGCAACAGCTACCGCGGCACCGAGACCTTCCTCAGCTTCTATCAGCCCGAAGGCCACGACACCCTGAACCGGCTGCAGGTCAAACTGCTCTGCTCCAACCGGCATCTGACCGAATACCTGCCGATCGCAGGCAGCACCGATGCCTTCCAGCTGAGCGACGACCTGTCGGTGTCGCTGGCCTGCCTGGCCGGACCCACACCGCCGCTCGACAGTCTCGCGGACAGGGAAACCGCAGCCAGCCACCGGGCCGGCGCGGGCGACACCTACTGGCGGCTGATTTCCTACCTGTCGCTTGGCACCCACGGGCTGCAAAGCCCTGACGGCGACGGCTCCGCCGCGGCGCTGCGCGAGATGCTGTCTCTGTTTGCCGACCTGTCGGACACCGTCAGCGAAGCCCAGATCAGCGGCATCCGGCGGCTCGACTGCACCCCGGTCACCCGCACGGTCGCCGCGCCGGACGGCTATTACACCGCCCGCGGCATCGAGGTGCGCGTCACCTTTGACGAAACCGAGTTCGAAAGCACCGGCATCGTGCCGCTCGGCGCGGTGCTGGACCGTTTCTTCGCGGAATACACTGCCGTCAACAGCTTCACCCAAACCGTGATCGTCAGCCAGCAGCGCGGCGAGATTGCCCGCTTTGCCCCCTGCTCCGGTACCGGAGCGCTGCTATGAACGAAATCCAGCCCGTTTCCCAGGCGGCTGAAACCCTGACCCGGCGGGAACGGCAGCAACAGGCGGCCTCAGGCACTGGCCTTTTTGCCCTGCTGCGCGAGCTGGAGCGCCGCGCCGGCGTATCCGGCAAGCCCCGTATCGGCAAAAACAGCAGGCTGCGCGATGCCATTGTGCATCTGGGGCAGGACCCGGCGCTGGCCTTTCCGTCGCGCGATCTGGCGCGGGTGGACCTGACCAGCAGCACGCCGCGGCTGCGCGCCCAGTTCATGGGCCTGTTCGGCGCTTTCGGCGCGCTGCCGCTGAACTGGACAGAGGAGGTGGAATCCTGGTTCGCCGCCGGTGATGAAAGTTTTGTCGCCTTCTGCGACATCTTCACCGCCCGCTTTCAGGAGCTGTTCTTCCGCGCCTGGTCTGATGCCAAGGCCATCACCCAATTCGACCATCAGGACGGCGACCGGTTCCAGGCCTATATCCTGTCGCTGCTTGGCTGCGGCACCCCGGCCCTGCGCGGCACCACGGGCCTCAGCGACATGGCGAAACTGCAGCTGGCACCGCTGGCTGCAGGCCGCGTCAAAAGCCCGGTGCGCCTGCGCCAGATGCTGGAGCTGCATTTTGCAGACCGCGCCGCCTTCCGCATCGAGGAACACGTGCCCTGCTGGCTGGACCTGGAGCCCGACGCGCTGTGCCTTCTGGGCGAACAGGGCTGCACCCTGGGCGAAAACACCTTCCTCGGCGGCCATGTGCAATCCCTCAGCGCCAAGATCCGCATCCACGTGACCGTCAGCGGACCGGCCTCCTACCAGCGTTTCCTGCCCGGCGGCCCGGATCACGCCAGCCTGCGCGGCATTGTGTTCTGGTACCTCGGCCAGTCGGTTGATGTGGAAACCGCGCTCTGGATGCCGGAACCGGACATCCGCACCGCTGTTCTGGGCCAAAGCACCCAGGTCGGCTGGCTGGCCTGCGTCGGCCCCGCAGAAGAAGCCGCTGCCGCAGGCATCCCGCGGCGGGACGGCCACCTGCAGGTCAGCCGCTACCCGCTGTTCCCCGCCCCCTCTTCAGAAACCGCATTTGAAAGCCAGGCCGCATAATCTGCAGCCGCCCGTATTTGAGGCAGACCGAGATGACAGAAATCACCATAGAGAAATACGCGGGCAAGATGAACCGCGCAGGCTATGACGCCTTCCTGCAGGGCATGCGCCAGGCCCGCAGCGCCCGCAACCGCTATGTCGATCTCAGCCACTGGCTGTTCCATTCCGTCTCCAACCAGAACGCCGACATCTCTGTCACCCTGCGCCAGCTGGATCTGGACCGCACCCGCATGCTCAAGGATCTGTCAGCCGCGATGGACCGGCTCGACAAGAACGTGACCGAGACGCCCGGCATCAGCGATCACCTGTCGGACGCGCTGAACCACGCCTGGACCTATGCCACGCTGTTTTTCGGCGAGGCGCAGATCCGCACCGGCCATGTGCTGACCGCGCTCCTGAACGACCCCGCCCTGCGCCGCCAGCTGCTACGCTATTCGCCTGTGTTCGAAAGCATCTCTGCCGAACAGCTTGGCCAGGACAGCCGCACGCTCTGGGCCGGCAGCGAAGAGGAAACCATGCGCCCGATGGACGGCGCCAACCTCTCGACAGCTGAGGACACCGCTGGCGGCAGCCCCGCCAAGGGCGGCAGCACCGCCCTGGACCGCTTTGCCAAGGACATGACCGCTGCCGCTGCAGATATGGACCCGGTCAAGGGCCGCGACGAGGATATCCGCCAGCTGACCGACGTGCTGCTGCGCCGCCGCCAGAACAACCCGATCCTTACCGGCGAGGCCGGGGTGGGCAAAACCGCCGTGGTCGAGGGCTTTGCCCAGTTGCTGGCCGCGGGCGAGGTTCCGCCCAAACTGCAGGGCACCCGCCTCTATGAACTCGACATCCAGTCGATGCAGGCCGGCGCCTCGATCAAGGGCGAGTTTGAACAGCGCCTGAAATCGGTGATCGACGAGGTACAATCCAGCCCCGAGCCGATCATCCTGTTCATCGACGAGGCCCACACGCTGATCGGCGCAGGCGGCCAGGCCGGCACCGGCGACGCCGCCAACCTGCTGAAACCGGCGCTTGCGCGCGGCACCCTGCGCACCATCGCCGCCACCACCTGGAGCGAATACCGCCAGCACATCGAAAAAGACCCGGCCCTGACCCGCCGCTTCCAGCCGGTCAACGTGGATGAACCCTCGGTCGAGGTCTGCTGCGACATGCTGCGCGGCATTCTGGAGCCGATGCAAAAGCACCATAATGTGCGGATCTCGGACGAGGCTATCGTCAGCGCCGTCACCCTGTCGCACCGCTACATCCCGGCGCGGCAACTGCCGGACAAGGCGGTCTCGCTCTTGGACACCGCCTGTGCCCGCGTCGCCATCAGCCAATCCGCCGTCCCCGCCCGCATCATGGACACCAAGGCGCGCATCAGCGCGCTGGAAGCAGAACTCGCGGGCAAGACCGCCGCCCGCGACCTGGGCGAAACGGACGCGGAGCGCGAGGACGGCATCCGCGCAGAGATCGAGACGCTTAACAGCAGCCTTGAAGACCTGCAGTCCGGCTACGCCCGCGAAAAAGAGATCGTGGATCAGGTGCTTGCCCTGCGCACCGCGATGCAAACAGCAGACCCGGACAGCAGAGAAACAGCCTCCCCCGACGCACTGCGCAGCGAGATGCACACCCATATGGCCGAACTCGACGCCGCCAGCCCTGACGACCGCATGGTCTATGCCCATGTGGACGCGCAGGCGGTGGCCTCCGTGATCTCCGACTGGACCGGCATACCCGCAGGCCGCATGGTCCAGGATGAGCTGGCGGCGGTGCTGACCCTGTCGGACACGCTGCGCGAACGGGTGATCGGTCAGGACCACGGCCTGCGCACCATCGCCAAACGGATCGAGATCAGCCGCGCAGGCCTTGCCAACCCCAACAAGCCGATCGGTGTCTTCATGCTCTGCGGCCCCTCCGGCACCGGCAAGACGGAAACCGCGCTGGCGCTGGCCGAACAGCTTTACGGCGGCGAGCAGAATGTCATCACCATCAACATGAGCGAATTTCAGGAGGCCCATACCGTCTCCCTGCTGAAAGGCGCGCCTCCCGGCTATGTCGGCTATGGCGAGGGCGGCCGCCTGACTGAGGCCGTGCGCCGCAAACCCTATTCCGTGGTGCTGCTGGACGAGATCGAAAAAGCCCACCCCGACGTGCATGAGCTGTTCTTTCAGGTCTTCGACAAGGGCGTGATGGAGGACGGCAACGGCCGCCTGATCAACTTCAAGAACACCCTGATTCTGCTCACCTCCAACGTGGGCACGGACGTGATCATGGAGATGGCCGGGAACGCGGACAACCAGCCCGACCCTGAACAGCTGGGCCTCGCCCTGAAACCCAGCCTGCTGGAGGTCTTCCCTCCCGCCCTTCTAGGCCGGATGGTCACAATCCCTTATTTCCCGCTCAGCCGCGAGGTTTTGGGTGGAATTACCCGCCTGAAACTCGCCGCCGTTGCAGACCGTCTGAAAGGCGCCCATGGCACAGATCTGGTTTACAGCCAGGATGTGCTCGACCACATCACCGCCCAATGCAACGACCCCGACAGCGGCGGGCGGATGATCGACAACGTCATCACCAATTCCATCCTGCCAGACCTCAGCCGCAAACTGCTGCAGGCGCTCAGTTCCGGCCAGGAAATCGCCCGCGTCAGCGTTTCAGCCGGCCCGGACGGCTTTGAATACGCATTATCCTGATATTGAACCGCAATCCCTTTGTTGAGAGAGTACCCATGGCAGAAACCCTGGCCACCGGCCGCTGCACCGTCACCACAGACAGCCGTGAAATCACTATTGAGGAAACCCTGCTCTACGTTGCCGAGATCAACGACGAACTGGCCCAGGCCACCGGCGTCGATCTGGTCAGCGCCGCCACTGCGGGCATCGACAGCGCCGGTGCCGTCAGCATCGTGCGCCGCCTCGGGCTGACCGGCCGGGCCTATATCAAACATGTGAACGGCAAGGACTACATCATCATCAAGGGCTACCCCGGCCAGCGCGCCACCCTGCAGGGCACCCGCTACCTCGCCAGCAATCCCAAGGTCGCCAAACTGGTGCTCAGCGGCAAGGATCTGGCCAGGGGCGCCGCCAAAATGACCGGCATCGCCATTGTCGCCTTCACCGCGCTGCGGGTGGTGGAACATGTGTTTGCGGACAATGATCCGCGGCTCACCCAGCTGATCGGCACCGTGGCCTCCGATGTGACCAAATTCGCCATCGCGGCGGGCGCCGGCTATCTGGCAGGTGTGGCCGTGGGCACCCTCACCACCATCGCCGCCGGCCCGGTCATCGCGGCAATCGCCGTCGGCATCGGCATGTCGATCCTGCTGGACCGGGTGGACCGCAAATTCGGCCTGACGGAAACCCTGGTCCGCGCCATCGAGGACACGGTGGATTCCTTTGAAAACCCGCTGCGCAAGCTGGCCCGCCAGATCAACGCCTGGGAGCGGCACCTGGTCAATCAGGCCCTGCGCAACGCGCTGCCGCACTGATGTCCAGGGCCGCAGCCATCGCCATTCTGGGCGGGTTTTCCCTGCTCGGCCTGCTGGCGGCAGGCTGGGGGCTGTCGGATATCTCCGCAGCCCTAGCCGCCATGCGGGGCTGCGCCGCCGAAGCGGTGATAGACAACAGCGCCTTCTGGTTCCTCGGACTCGCCGTGCTGCCCCTGTTCCTGCTGCTCGCCCCCCTGCCCCACCGCTGGCACGCCCGTCTGCTGGGGGCCATCACCGCGCTGTTCCTGCTGCTTCCTGCCGGGGGCTTTGTGCTTTTCCAGCACAAGGCATCAGCAGCGGGCTATGTCTTCACGCCGGATCTCAGCCTGTTCGGCCTGCGCGACTTCTCCGCCCCCCGCCCGCAGCCCTGCGGCGGCTGAGGCCCTTACAGCCCGCTCAGCACCCCATCAATCTGCGCCTTGTACGCCAGCACGTCGGCGGGCACCGCAGCCGTCTTGCCCCGCCCCTGCATCTTGCGGTCGGCCCAGGCCAGCAGATCCGCGATCCGCTTACCCTCCAGGAACGGATTGGCAGCCACCACTGCCGCACCCATGACGTCGCCGACACCCAAGGAGGGATCACTGGACAGGGCCCGGTGCGCCCCCTCCGCCCCCAGGAAATGCGCCAGATACAGGCGTCCGGCGGTGGTCTGATGCCCCCGCGCCTGCAGGTATTCCTCGTTTTCCCGAGCCAGATTCCGCACCATTTCCCGACTGAGATCCGGGTCCAGCCGCAGCGCCAGCAGCTCTGCCCGCGCCAGGCTCTGGGCCAGGTCCGGATAGTAACTGCGCATCATCCGCAGCCAGGTGCCCTCAATGAACTGGCCCAGCCCGGTGGCCGTGGACAGCGGGTTTTTGGCATCGGCCCGCCCGGCGCTTTCCACCTGCACGATCCGGCCAACCAGCGCATCCACCGCCTCTATGCCCGCGGCGGCGCCGCCTGCGGCAAAGCTGAAACAGCCAAAACCGCTGTCCGGCCCGGTACGTGCGGTCACATAACAGCGCATCTGCCCCGACGGGCCGCCGAGACCGGCAAACAGAACCTGGCCGCCCCCCTGCCCGTCCGGGCCGGGGTTGGCGGCAAGCACCAGCGTCAGCCGGTCCTCACCGGAAACCGGGCGCTCCAAATCAAAACGCCTGGACAGCATCACGATCAGCTCGCCCGCCAGATCGGTGGCCAGCCCGTTGCGCAGGGCCGTGGAGTAAAGCGCATCCAGCAGCCGCGGCTGCTGGCCCGACCCCGTCTGCAAAGGCTTACGGCCCGACACCTGAAGCAAATCCTCCCCGGCCCAGGGATCTGCCGCGGCCTGAAACCGGCCCGGGCCGGTTTGCGCCATGCTGGCCAGATAGCGCTGCGGCCCGTACAGGGACAGTTGCAGCAGCTCCCGTCCCGCTTGCCCGAACGGCCTTGGCCGCCAGCGCAGCGCCACCAGGCTGCCCGGCGCCAGCGCGCCATCAAACTTCAGCAGCCGCTGCGCCGCCGCGCCGATCTCCTCTGCCTCCTGCCGGGTGAAGCCGTGATCCTCCAAGAGACCGCTCAGGGTCTGGGACGCGGACAGATGCAGCACCGTTTCCCTGAACAGGTACACGCGCGCCTGCGCCGCGCTGACTGTGGCGGCGCTGGTAGCCTCCCGAGACCCCGCCAGGGTATCTGCGCCCTGCCGGGCCGCCCCCGGGTCTTCCGCCGCAGGCAGCGCCCGCCGCCGATGGGCCTGGAACAGGGCAAAGTCATCGCGCTCAGACGGCAAATGCACCATCAGCTGCTGCCCGGCGGCAAACAGCTCATCCTGAACAACCGACAACCGGGCCGGGCCGGGCGGACCTGCACGCTCTGGCAGAAAACCCGGCGGCCCCGGCAGCGTCCGGCGGCTGCCGCCCTGGCCTTCCTCCTTAAGCCGCAGCAGCATCGGTGCGCGGCGCAGGTTCAGCATCGCCCGATTTTGCGCCTGCTGCCGGACCGGTTCTGCAGCGGCTGCTTCGCTCTGCGGCATCATGGTCAGGCGGGCGTCTTCCTCTATCCCGCGGTTCAGCGCCCAGAACAAAGCCGCCGCGGCCACAGCCGCCAGCCCCGCGCCGCCCGCACCGAGCCGGACCGCCAGCCGCCGCCGCCGTCTGGCCACCGCCTTGGCTTTGGCCCTGTGAAAGACCGGATCAACCGGGATACCCATCGCTGCCCCGCTGCCTAGCGGAACACGCCGCCCAGGGCAGACCCGGGCGTGATGGTCTGGGCCGGCTGGCTTGACGGCGCCTGCTCGGGCGCAGCCCGCCGGGCTTGGGTCTGCCGGCTGCCGCCGCTGTTTGCGTTTGTGCGCGGGGCTGCGGCCACCGGGCGGGCGCAGACTACGTCATCCCGGCTGATAATCAGGCGGAACAGCTCTGCCGTCGCCTCCAGACTGGCGGGGCTGCCGCCGCCAGCAGCCGCGAAATACCGGCGCGCCGCAGCCTGCGAGCCGCGTCCCCAATCGCCGTCAATACGGCTGGTATAACACCCCATGCGGGCCAGTTCGCTCTGCAGCGCCTGCGGCAGCAGCGGCGCCGGCGGATCGAACGCCCCGGCCGCAACCAGACTGGCGAACAAATCCGGATCGCCGCTGCGCAGACGCTGCCGCGCAGCCAGGTTGTCATAGGCAATTTCACTGCCCTGCAGATCCGCCGGGTCCTGCGCCGCCGCGAAATCCGCACCGCCCGCCCCCCCGATCACCCCGACGATGACTGAGGGCTGCGGCAATCCTTCGGCCCGCGGCCGGGCGGCAAACTGCGGCGCCGGAGATGTTAGGGCTGCGCCGGTCCCCAGCAGACCGTTTGCCAGCACAGAAACAGGCTGGACCGCGGCCACCGGACGGGCCGGCACCGGCGCCCGGGCGGGCATCAGCCGGACCGTATCCGCCGCCGGAACCTGCGCGCGCTGTGCCGGGACCGCCTTCGCGCTGCCCAGGCCCGCAAGCACCTCCCCGGAACCGTTTCGCACAAAGGCCTGCAAAACATCTGCGGCGGCAGCGCCCTGCGCCTTGGCTGCCGTCTTCATCGCATCACTCAACCGCCCGCCAGCGGCCGCCGCGGGGCAGGCCTCGCCCGCCCCGGCACTGGCGGCCAGCGTCAGCGTGACCCCCGCCTTTGCAGCTTCGACAGACAGATCCGGCAGCGCCGCAGCCTCCCCTGCGGTGCCTGCGCAATTCTCGACCAGCAGCAGCAGATGCGACAGCCCCGCGGCCGCCAGCGGCTCAAGCCGGTCGGCCAGCGCCAGACCGCGCCCGTCCGCAAGCAGGCCGCCATCCAGCTGCACCGGACCCGCATAGTACAGCACCAGCCACCCGGCTCCCTGCAGCCCGTCCAGCGCCTCCGCCGCATCCTTGTGCGCTGCATTGCGCAGCAGAACCGGCGCCGCGCCGCTCCAGCTCCGGATCGCCTCGGCTGCATAATACGCATCGGCAAAGGCCCGTGCCGCACCACCGCCGGTGTCTCCGATCGCCAGCCCGCGCCAGTCCTGCGCCGCGGCTGCACCGCAACCAAGACCAGCAGCCGCAATCAGGGCCAGTGCGGCCCGGCGGGCCAGGGAATAAGGAACAGGCTGCAATACTTTCAACCTAAACGCGGAGATCAATACCGGCTTCATACCCTAAAGGGAGAGCGCTTTGGAGCAGAATATCCGCCTATTGCGCCCCTGAGCGAAGGAAAAATGTCCAGCTGTCCGCCTGCTGCGTGTCCACTTCATGAAACCGCGCGCCGGTGTAGCCCCGGACCAGGCAATCCGACTCGCCGCGGATCTGGAACCGGCCGACATCCACGCACATCGGCGCCGCGCCCTCCAGCAGCACCCGCCCGAATACGTCTTTCGCAAAGATATAGACATACCGCGACCGCAACTTATGGCTGATAAGATCTGCGCATTGGCTTGGCCCGACAACCCACCAGCCCAGGGTTTCAAAAACATCCCCCTCAGAGACGCCAAGCGCCAGATTGGCAACATCCAAGGTCTGGTTGCAGACAGTGAACGCTGCCCTGGCCGGGCGCACGGCGATCAGGCTGACGGCAAGACAGGTAAGCAGGATAAGGCGCATCATTATAGGATTGCTGGAAATTTTCCGTTTCCCCTACAGTAATCCCATCCGCGTGGCAGCGAAAGTGAGATAAACGCAACATTTTTTGGCCCGGACCGGAGGCCAGCGGCAGAATCCGCTGGCGCTGCGCGGCAGCATGCCTAAAAGTGGCCGCCATGGTACGGTATTTCGCGATAGGCGCAGGCCTTGTTTGTCTTTCAGTTGCCGCAGGGGTTGCATTGGTTCTCAGCCACGATGCCGCCTCCGGACAGCGGCGCCTGGCCTCTCTGGCGCCAGCGGTGCAGCCTGAACCAGCTGTGCGGCGTCACGCCAAGGCCGCGGCCGCTCTGCCCGGCACCCTGGCCGAACCGGTTTCCGTGCAGGCGGTGCAGCCCGCCGCCAGCGAACCGGCAGCGCCGTCCAGCTGCTGCGCTGCACCTCTGGAGCGGCAGGCCCCCGGCACAGTCCCGCAGCGCCGTCACACGGCGGCACCCGCTCTCCGTCCTGCCGTTCAGGACCCGCAGCTTGTGCACAAGCAATCGCAGGCTGCAAAGCCCGGCACCATCACCGTGGCCGGGGCTCAGCCGGCAGCGGTTTCCTTGCCGCCGCAGCTCCAGCGCCGGGACGCGCAGTCCGCACTCCCCGGGTTCTTCATAGGGGTCTTCCGCTGACTCGGCCATAACGGGTTTTTTCCATCGAATTTTCCCGGTTGACCTGTGCTGCGGTTTAGCGCCCATATAGCCGCGATTTGATGATCAGACCCGTTGAGGAAAAATGCGCTTTTGTTCTGCTCTAAAACCGGGGGCTCTTGCCGCCGCCGCCCTTCTGGCCCAGGCCGCAGCCCTGACCGCCCAGGACACCGATCAGTTCCAGCTTGATCTGAACGCCGTCACCGAGACCGAAGCGGGTGACTGCCGCCTGACCTACGTTGCCGCGAACCAGTCCGGCACCGCCTTGGAGCGCGCGTCCTACCAGATCGCTCTGTTTGACGGCGAGGGCGTGGTCAGCCGGCTGCTGGTCCTGGAATTCGGCGCCCTGGTGGAAGGCAAAACCAAGGTTCTGCAGTTTGACCTGACAGGCACGCCCTGCGGCGCGATTTCGCGGATTGTCGTCAACGACGCTCCGGCCTGCACCGCCAGCGACGGCAGCGAAAGCCCGCTGTGCATGTCCAATCTTGCAGCCAGCTCCCGCACACCGATCCAGTTCGGCATCTGATACCCGCCGCCTTTCGTTTAACGGCGCGCCGCCTGCGGCCAGCCAAGGAGTGTTTTCATGACCGGTTTCCGGGGCGATTTGTTTGATCCCTTCACGCTGACAGTCTTTGCCGCACTGTTCCTGATGTCCTTCACGGTGCTGTCGGTCTTTTTCTTCAAGCTGCTCCAGTTTTCCCGCCTGGGCGTGGGCAAACGCAGCATGGCTGAGAAAATCATCGATACCTGGCTGTCCGGCCAGGCCGAAGCTGCCATGCAGCAGGCCGCCGCGCGCCAATCGGTTCTGTCCAGGGTTCTGCATGCCGTGTTCACCGGCCTGCAGGCCCGCCCCGGCGAAACGGCCTATGCCGAGGAATTGGGGCGGCAGACCGCCATTGCCGAACTCGCCACCCTGTCGGATCGGATGCGGGCCCTGGAACTAGCCGTGCAGGCGGCGCCCATGCTGGGTCTGCTGGGAACAGTGATCGGCATGATCGATGCCTTCTCGGTGCTGGCGCAGTCGCAGGCCACCGCGGATCCGGCGGCGCTGGCCGCTGGCATCTGGACCGCGCTCACCACCACAGCGGCAGGGCTGGCAATCGCCCTGGTGGCCTATTTCCTGGCCAATTGGCTGGACGCCCGGATCGAGCGGGAGCGCAACCTGATCGAGGTTCTGGTCTCGGCGGCCCTGCATGGCCGGGTCGGCCAGACTGCAAGCGCGCAGGCCCGGACCTGATGCAAATCAGCCGGCTTGGCCTCCCCGCGCCCCGGCAGCGCAGGGCATTTGCCCTCACACCCTTGGCGGACATCATGTTTCAGCTGCTGATCTTCTTCATGCTGTCCTCCAGCCTGACCCCCTATTCGGTTCTGCCCCTGCACAGCAGCGGCCCGGTGGCGGACCGCCAGCCCGGCCCGGCGCAATCCGCTGCCGCCGAACAGGCCCCGCAGGCCTCCGTCCCCGGCGGCACAGCCTTGTGGAACCTGGAGGCCGGCAAACTGCGGGTGCAGGGACAGGACTTCCCCCTTGAGGCCCTGCCCGGCCTTGCCCGCAGCTTGCGCGATGACAACCCTGAGGCAGCCGTTGTGGTCATCGTGAAGCCCTCGGCCCGGGTGCAGGACCTGACCACCGTGCTTGAGCAGCTGCGCACGTCCGGGATTGCGTCGGTCCAGCTCAGTGCAGGAGCCGGCTGAAGATGCTGTCCCGGCGATCCCTGCTGCCGCCGCATAAGGCCTTGCGCACACCCGGCACTTCGCTTGCCATCGTCAATATCGTGCTGCTGCTGCTGTTCTTTTTCCTGGTCACCGGGTCTCTGGTGCCCGCGCCGGACACACAGGTTCAGCTGCCTGCAACCCGGGAATTGCCGTCCGGGCATCTTCCCAGCCCGCTTCTGGAGGTCGGACCGAACGGCAGCTTGCGTCTCGACGGCAGCGCGGTCACGGCCGCCGCCTTGCAGGACACCCTGCCTGCCGGGCAGGTTCTGCATGTGCTGACCGACAGCACCGCCCCGGCGCTGGACCTGCTGCAACTGCTAGCACAGCCGCCGTTTCCGGATCTGGACATCCGGCTGGTCACCCGCCACAGGCAGGCCGGCGCATGAGCACCCTTCCCTATGGCAGTCCGGCCAGCAGGGGCTGGCTTGCCGCCGCCTGCAGCTCTCTGGCCGTTCATGCGGCACTGGGCGCGCTTCTCCTTGGCGGCCTGCAGCCTCTCATCGGCCGCTTCACCCCGCAGACCGCGGCCCCGGAGTACCGTGTCACCCTGCAACGGCTGAACTCGGACACTCTGGCCGGCCTTTCTCTGCAGGACGGAATGGCCGGCGCAGAGGCCCAGACGGAAAGCGATCCCCTTTCGCCAGAGCTTATGAACTCAGCGGAAGATTCCTCTGAGCAAACAAGTCCCGCCAGCGATGAAGCCCCCGGAACCCCGGACGTTGCGACGCAGCCGGTTGGGCAATCACCGGACCCGCAGACCGCCACCGGACCTGCTGTTGCAGCCGAAGCTGTATCGCCCCTTCTGCCAGCAGAAACCGGACCTCTGGTCCCGGAAATCCTTGCCCCGGTGGCACCCAGCGGCCTTGCGGTGTCAACGGCCTCTGTGAATGGAAGTTTGGCAACACTTCAACCGCTGGCGGCCCTTCCCAGCGGAAGCTCCGGCACTGCGGTTGAACCCGCTGCGGCCAAGACCCCGCCACCGCCCCGCGCACAGGACCTTGCGGTTAAAGACCTGATTGCCCGGATCCGCGCAAACGGCGGGCCGGACTGCTTGCTGGCCTTGCCCCGCAGGGACGGCGCCGACAGCACCGGCCTGGAGATGCTTGCCGCCCGCGATGCCGCCTTCGGCCAGTTTTCCGAGGCTGTACTGGGTGAGAACGACAGCGCCCTGCGCCAGACGCGGACGCTGCTGGATCCGCGCCAGTGCCCGGCAGCCGAATACATCCGCCGCAACCGCGATTACCCGGCAACCCGGCTGGGTCTGCGGCTGGACTCTGGCAGAGTGGCCAGCGGCGGGCGTCTCACCGGTGCGCTGCGCGGCACTGCGGGCAAATACGTCGCGCTCCTGCTTGTAGACAACAATGGCGTAGTCCAGGACCTTCAGCGGTTTCTGTCGCAGACAGGCAATGTCACCCGTTTCGACGTGCCCGTGACATTGGCTGGCCCGGTCCGGGACACGGCGCAGATGCTGATTGCAATTGGCAGCACCAGCCCGCTGCAGCAAATCCGCAACCGCGACGGGCGCCTGGCTCAGGATGTTTTCACCGCCCTGACCGGAGATTTGGCCGGGTCTGCATCGCTGGCCGTAGCGGCCTTCGAAATCAGATGAACCAAGCCGGATCCAGCGAAAGCTCCAGCTTTTCTGCGGTTGAAGATCTGCCCGCCCCTTGTGCCCACCGGCGGGCAAGTGATGCCGAGACACTGGAGCGGACTTGCGCCATGGCGCCTTCAGCGTGTTTGATGCTTCGGAATAGAACAGCCGCGGCTGCACCCTGCTCAGGAGATTGCACATGAACCAGAAACGGCGCTGCCTGCCGCCTCTGCTCCAGCTGTCAAAGGCCATGCCATGAAACGCTCTGCCGTCAACGGCCTGATCCGCGAAGGCGCCGCCTTCCTGCGCGCCTTCCAAATGCATCTGCCGCCCTTTGCCTATTGGACGCCCGCGGAAATGGCGGCGCGGGACAACGCGATGATCGCCGCCCGCGGCCTGGGCTGGGATGTCACCGACTACGGCCAGGGCCGTTTCGATGAGCTGGGCCTGTTCCTGTTTACCCTGCGCAACGGCCGCAAGGAGGACCTGGCCACCGGTTCCGGCATGCTCTACGCCGAAAAGCTGCTGATCAGCCGCAGGGACCAGCTGTCGCCGATGCACCGCCACATCCAAAAGGCTGAGGACATCATCAACCGCGGCGGCGCCACCCTGGTGCTGGAGCTGTTCGCCAGCGCCCCCGATGGCAGCATCTGCCGCCACAGCGAAGTGTCCGTGCCCTGCGACGGGCAGATCCGCACCCTGCCCCCGGGCGGCCGTCTGGCGCTGGCGCCCGGCGAGAGCGTCACCCTGCTGCCCGGCGTCTGGCATGCCTTCTGGGGCGAAGGCGGCGACGTGCTGATCGGCGAGGTCTCCACCGTCAACGACGACACCACCGACAATGTCTTTGAAATGGACATCGGACGGTTTTCCCGGATCGAGGAGGACGAGCCGCCGCTGCATCTGCTGGTCTCGGACTACGGGACCTGGCTCAGATGATCCTCTGCTGCGGCGAAGCATTGATCGACATGCTGCCTGCAACGGCCGCGGATGGCAGTGCCTGCTTCGCCCCCTGCCCCGGCGGCGCGGTGTTCAATACCGCCATCGCGCTTGGCCGCCTCGGCGTACCCTGCGGCCTGGCCGCCGGCCTGTCGTCGGACATGTTCGGGCAGCGGCTGCTGGAGGCGCTGGAGGCCAGCCATGTCAGCACCGCGGGCTGCGTCATCAGCGCCCGCCCCTCGACCCTTGCCTTCGTGACGCTGGAGCATGGCGAGGCGCGCTATGCCTTCTATGACGAAAACACCGCAGGGCGGATGCTGGCACCGAAAGATCTGCCGCAGCCGGGCGCCAGCGTCACCGCGCTGTTCTTCGGCGGCATCTCCCTGGCCTGCGAACCCGCGGCTGAGGCCTTTGAGGCGCTGGCGCTGCAGTCCCACGCAGAGCGGCTGGTGATGCTCGACCCCAACATCCGCCCCGCGTTCATTACCGGTGAGACCCGCTACCGCCGCCGCCTGGACCGGATGCTTGCGGTCAGCGACATCGTCAAACTGTCGGAGGACGACCTGGGCTGGCTGTTGCCGGGGGCGGAACCCGCCACGGACAAGCTGGCCCGGATCCAGGCCATGGGGCCGCCGTTGGTGCTGTTGACCCGCGGCAGCAAGGGCGCCGCGGCGCTGCTGCCCGGCGGGGACATTGTGCAGGTGCCTGCCCGCCCTGCCCCTGCTGCGGCATCAGGCGCCGGCGACACCGTGGGCGCCGGCGACACCTTCAACGCGGGCTTCCTGGCGGCACTTGCCCCGGACGGGCAAGCCAGCAAGCGGACGGCCCGGAGCCTGACGCCAAAGGCCGCAGAGGCCGCGCTGCACCATGGTGCAGCGGTTGCCGCCGTCACCGTTTCGCGCAGCGGCGCCAATCCGCCTTGGCAGCATGAGCTTGACCTTTGACCCTGAGCGGCAACGCTTCTGCCATCACTGGCCTTTCGGCCCGCTGACCAGCACCTGGCTTGACTATGAACGCGGTGCTGCGGCAATCAAATGCCTCGGCCAGCCGGCAGCAAATGGTTTGAGATCATAGGTGCCGAACCTCTGCAAAACATGCAGCCCTGCTTCTGCGATCATACCGTCCAGTTCTCCCGCCGTGAAAATTTGCTGCGTATAACTTGAAGCGGCTGTGGTTTCTCCGCTCTGCATGTCTTCGATCCTCCAATGTACAGACAGGGTTCTGCTTTCCTGTTCGTACTCCGAACGCTCCCAGGCACGCATACTGCGGCCAGACACCTCATCCAAGAAGGTTCTGATGACGGTTTCCGGAGAAGAAGGCGCAAGGAAACTGTCGTCAACATTGGCAACGTCAATGACAACCTGCCCATCGTCCGCACAATGGGCTGCAAATGCGGAAAGAGCGGAGAGGGCATCGCTTGGTGTCAGGTGCATCAGGGAGTTGAACGGACAGACCACAACGTCAAAGCGCTTCCCAAGATCAAAGGCCCTCATGTCCGCCTGCATAAAACGCCCCTCCGGCTGCCTTTTCCGAGCCAGATCAAGCATCGGCTCCGAGGCATCAATGCCGGTGACATAAGCAGCGGTTTCCGCCAGCACCTGCGAGAGTGTTCCCGACCCGCAAGCAATTTCCAGAACGTCCAGCGCAGGCGGCAAAAAACTCCGATAAAACTGGAACTCCTCATCCCGGTTGCTATGCAGAACATCATAATATCCGGCACATGCGTCGTAAAATTTCACGTTTCCGTCTGGCATCTGAAACCCGCTCTCCGATTTGACTATCAGTTTAGCGGACATGGTGCTGATGAGCTTATCGCTTTTGGCTATGACAACCGGGCCAAAGAAGCCTGCAGGCAGGACGCAGACCCGGCGCATTGATCCTAGGCCGCCATCTCCGGTGGCCAGCTCCACAACCGCGCGGGGCGCAGAAACGCCGGAAATCCGCCAAAAAACCTTGGAATCCGCGGTGCCGCAAGGCCGCCAGCCTGATAGCGCTCTGCCAGCTGCTTGCGTGTCAGAACCGGACGTGCTGGTGGCCCATAGCAGTTTTCAGGCGGCGTATCTTCAAGGCCCGGAACGCAGGCCTTGAGGCGGCGCCTGTCCTGCGGACTCAATATGCCTGTCGCATAAGGTCCAGGATAAAAGCTCTCCGACGGAATCCCGTTGGAAATCAGCACCTCGTGCTGCCTGGTCAACAGGTGGAAATACCTTATCTTTTTATGGCCTCTGGCAAAGGATGCGAGATTTGTCTCTTCAGCAAGATGCTTGGCCCGGGCAAAATAAGTCTCGCCGCTCTTGCGGCATTGCATCAGGATGCAGTGCTGCTGGGAAACCAGCAATGCACGCTTGTTTCCAAGGCTCCCCGGTTTGATCCGTACCGGAACCAGATTTTGCGGAAGCGTTTCCGTCCCGTCACCGAAGGCCGAGGATGCAACCCAGTGCACCTGTTGTATGCCATTCCCGACTGTGGTGACAAAATCTCCCGGCGCGATCTCCTCAACCGGGCGGCTGCCGCCTGGCACCGCAAGCCGTGTGCCTTCCGCAAAGCAAACGAACCCCATCGCCATCAATTCCGGCCCCTCGTCCACCTGAGATGCCTGTATCCCGTCCAAGGTGACCGTTTCACCGCCAGGAAAAGACAGTATGGCGTTACCAGTGCCGTCACCGTTGCTGTCGGTCACCGTGATGTCCCAAACCCGCACCGGTGCCCCGCCAGGGGTTGTCAGCTCTGAGATGTCAAACTGGTCAACCGTGGTGCCGTCACCGCTGTCACTGAGGTCGAACCCGTAGATCGTGTCGTTGCCGCCATCCACATCCACGACCAGATAGTCACGGTCGGAGTCGCCTGCGACATCAATTATATCATCTCCGGTCCCGCCGTTGATGGTGTCCGAACCGCCCCCTGCAATGATACTGTCCGCGCCGGCCCCGCCCAGCAGCAGGTCGCCGCCCGTCCCGCCGGTCAAGGTGTCATCGCCCTCGCCACCGTCCAATGTTGCTGAGCCTGAGGACGGCAATGTGGCGAAGAATTGCGCCGGATCGGAAATGCCTGAACCGCCATCATTGTAGAACCGGAAGGTCTGCGTGTTCCCGTTCGCATAGGTCACGGTGAAGTCGGAAACGCCAGAGGTTGCATAGGTGCTGACGATCAACGCAGGTGTCTCGGAAAGATATACTTGGTCAATACCCGCATCGAATTTCAAGGCGGTCAGATGCGCGCCGTCGCTGGTGCTGGACACGGTGATCGTGTCGGATGCGTCGTCGCTGCCGGTTGTGCCAGGGCTGCCGCCAAGGTTGATGGTGCTGGTGCCGCCCGAGCCCGGCGCCCACTCGAAATCATCCTGTCCGTAGCCGCCCGAGCCGGTATCGCCATCGCCCACAAAAGTGGCGCCCGGCGGCGGCGTGGCGCCGCCACTTGCGCTGAGCTGGTCATTGCCAGCACCGCCCATAAGCGTGTCGCCGCCGGAACCTGCCAGGGTATCGGACCCGTCCCCGCCAAACACCGCCTGGCCGGAACCGTCGCCATCAATGCTGTCATCACCCGAAGTTCCCTTGACGGTATTTGCCGGGATGGTCTCCGCAACCGCGGTGCCGCTGGTGATATCCCACAAGTCCGGAACGAAATAAACATTGCCATCCTCGGCTAGGTGATAGGTGCCTGTATCCGTTATGTTTTCGTAGTAAAGCCCGTCATCCTCCATGATGCCGGACCACGTCCACTCACCGGCTCCAATTGTCCCGGCCGACGAAAAACTGGCCTGAGATACCGTGATGCTGTCCCCCGCATCCAGAATGCCATCTCCAAGTACGACCAGATAGCCAACCGGCATAACGCGCCTCCGTTTTGCTTGCGCTACGTATTTGGCGGTCCAAGAATTTATGTGGGTTTAACGATCCCAGCCCCTTCCCTTAGGTCACCCTCAGAAAATCCGGATCATTTCAGGCTATCCTCTGTTGAGCAGCGCGCGGCTGCAAAGCGCACGCATGTTGAGCAGACTTGGCGCAGGCCGGGCCGGAGGACACAGAGTCCTCAGGCTTTCCCGCACCCCCCGCTCCTTTGCGTCAGCTTATTTGAGGGCCAGTACACCCTGCGCAGCCAGCCAAGGCGCCCAGCGGGAGTGCCAGGCATGGAGCAGCGAAGAAAGCCCGTCTCTGGATGTGTAGGTCGGATGAGCCAGCATGCTGCGGATACCCGGCAGCTGAAGCAGCACCTCGGCGTAATGGTCAACCGGCACGTCAGAACAATGGGTCAGCACCAGCCATGGCAGGTCGTGCAGCGGAGAAATCACTGTCTGGGTACCCGGGCAGATCAGGGTCCGGTTCACCGGCAGGATGCTGTCATGGCGCGCAATCTGTTCCCGCACCTCATCCGAGAGAACAAAGGCTCTCTGGCCAGCACCGACAGACGGCTGGAAAGGTTTGTTCGAAAACGCCACGAAGCTGCTGTTGTGCAGCATACGGGCCAGCGCATTCTGCGAATAGGCATCTGCTGCACGGCGGCCAATCTCCGACAGCGGAATGCCCGGATGCGGTGCAGAAGATTTCCCCATCGCGTCAAATACAGGATGGAACCCTTCTCCAACGAGCAAATTTGCCACACTGGGGAGCAGTGTCAGATACCCCGACGGCATCTGTTTTGCTGGCTGCGGACCGGACTCTCCTGCGTCCATTCGTGAAAACAGCGACAAGGCAAAGGTGTTCTTCTCACGCAGCGCGTTAACGTCCTCCCAGTACAGCGGATCTGCAATGGGCAACGCCCGTTCGCCCACCGGAACAAGGCAGGCATCGGACAGATACGGACCGCGGAACATCAGCCCGTCTTCCGCCATTTCCGAGGCCACCTGCAGATGCGAAAAACAGGTCCAATTCTGACTAAGGTATTCGTGCCGCAGATAGGCGAGCTGGTCGCTCTCACCAGCGCCCAGGAATTGGCCTGCCGCGCCGCCATGGGCGTACTGCATCATTTCCACGCCTTGCTGCAATGCGGTATCTTCAGGTACGCCGCGCGCGATGGCCTCCACCATCAAGCTGCGGACTTGCGGGATGCTCAGGCGTTCGGAGGACCCCAGGTTATAGCTTGCGGCGAACAGGCCGTCCGGCTTCAGGCTGCTGGAAACGATGCGCCGCAACGAGCGGCGCACTTCCGGCGCCACCCAGCTGAGAATGCCATGCGCCACGGCAAAATCCAGCGGCGGCAAAGCGTGCGCCTGTATCTCATCAAAGGCAGAGGCGATGAAGGTGACATTTTTGACCCCCAGCTGGCTGGCATAGGCCTGTGCAGCCTCCATGTGCTCCGGCATCAGATCAATTCCAAAGAACTGGCCATGCGGCAAAGCTTGCGCAAGCATGATAACCGTCAGCCCGTACCCGCACCCGAAGTCGGCATAGGTGAACGGCTCCATCGGGTCCGGCGCAGCACTCCCGCCTGCCCGCGCCACCGCGGCCAGCCGACGGGGATCAAACTTCATGTGAATGCTCTTAGTATAAGCAGATTCCGTGTAATATCCGTGGTTATTCGTGACCGGACCAGCAGATGCCATGTGTTTAACTCCATTCTGACGCGCGGCTTAAGCACTTCCCTCTTGAATGACATCCGTGCCGCAGCAGGCATATCTGCCTGCATGGCGGCCCAGCACCGCCGCCCGCCCGATCAGCTCGCCTGAGCGCATGAAAAAACGCCGGGTCTGAGCCAGGAAAGCGTGGCCTGCACATCAAGGCAGCAAAAGGAAGAAGCACTCAGGGCTGTGCGCTCTCTGAGCCACTGTTCGATAACGGCTGCCTATGGGCAATTCGGCTTTCCCGATACCTTTGCCTGCCGGAACAGGCCGGTGCCCGTGTTACGGTCCCGAAGCCTGTCCGGCCTGAACCTAAGGGTCACCCCAAATCATAGTCGACAAGGCGGCTTACCGGCGCCCGGTCATCTTCCGCTTCGAGCACGCTTGCGGGAATTTGCTCCAGGATGACTGTCGTGAACTTCTTCTTTGCATCATAGGACACATCTGCAACCCGGAAATGGCTGCCGGGAGCGATGATCGCCTCGGCATAAGCCGTGCAATGCCCCAATCCGTTGGGCTCAATGCCTTTACGGTTCTCATAACTTGATTCCGGCTCCATCTTGTCCACCAGCGGGATAATGGATTGCGGCTGATTGTACAGAACACAGACCTTTGGCGTCCCTCCAGCAACACCAGTTATCAGCCGGTGGCTGGCTGCAGTGAACGACATGGAGGTACTCACGATCGAGGGATCGGTGATGATGTCCCCGGGTTTGCCGATTTTTTCCAGAACAAACTCCCTGGAATTCTGCGGCTGCCCGTTGGCTGCGGCAGGCGGCTGAATGTACCGGTAGGCCCCGTTATAGGGCGACATGTCTGAAAACCTCAGCTGGTTGGCGGCCGCGGTTCTGGAATGATGGAGCTTATGGGCCGCGCCGCGGACCACCTTGGCCAGATCCTGTGCGGGATGGGATTTATCTCCGGCGCGAAGCGCCTCGTTGATCGGCCGCGCAATATAGCCGGCCGCATACATGGCAGCACCGGTGCACTCGGCAAAACTCAGCACTTTGTTCATGCGGCTTTTGCAGACCCGTTCCAGCACGCTGATTTTGTCTGTGGGTGTTTTTTCATCCGTCAGCTTGGAGCGGTATTGAAACTCCTTGCCCTTGACAGTGTAAGTGCTGTTCAGAAAGCGGCCAAGCTGCGGATCGCGTGCGGTCAGCTGCTCGGCGATTTTGTGAGACGTTTTCCTTGGAATCTCCGTGCTGGCTCCCTTCATGAGTTCGGCCATGACGCGAAATTTCGCAGCATCCGGCAGCTGCGAAAAGTTCACACCCTGCCTGTCGGCAACTGACCGCGACGTAAACCCCCTTGCGCCCAGGAGCGCCGGGTCCTTTTTCACTTCCGCCAAGAGACCTTGCAGAAAGACCTCGCTCTCCCGGCCTCCGTCCGCCGCTGCATGTGCGGCCCTGGGACGGGTACCAGCGGAGGTGGCTTGCTGGTTTTGGCCCGCTGGTGACGGCGTTTTGTCATCGGACCGGGCAGCTGCCGGCCTGGCTGTTGCCGGTTTGTTGCGCTCCGCATGCAACAGGATGAATTCGTCCGTTTCCCCGTCCCGTGTGAAAGTGCGGCCGGTGGGCTGGCCGTTCAGGCCGATTTCCGCATAGATGCTTTCGCGTCCCAGATGGCGCTGGCCGGTCGGTTTCACATCCGCCTTATGGCTTCGGCCGCTGGCATCAAGGAAGGAAATACGGGAGATTTCCGCGTCACGCGGCAGGGATCCGTTTTTTCCCGCAGCCGCGGCGGCCCCCGCTTCCTTCCATACCGCGTTGGAGGCAGCGCCCCGCGGCCCGCCGGCGGTGGTTTTGTCAGCCTTGGCCGCGGCGGAGCGGGCGGCCTTGGCTTCAGACCGCCTCTGCGCATTGTCCGCCGCTGCGCCATTGATTGGCTGCTGAACCGGCCTATTAGCTGGTACCGGAGTCCGCATCCCGCCCGCCTCTGTTTGTTGCATCCCTGGAGCCGTCCGGCTCTCGTTTCCTGCTCCTAGCAAAACCTGGGGTTATCCTGGCATTTGAATTTCCTATCTGCCGCAGCCAAAGGGGCTGCGAAGGTAGGGGCGCTGGCGCACAATGCCGCTTCCTCTGAAGCCGCGCTCAGTACGTGCACGCGGGAATATAGCAAATTCTGATGAGGTTATCCGGCCGCCGTGGTGAATCATGGCAATTGTAAGGCGGCCCCTTTTTTGCAGCCACAATGTACTGCCGTTAGTTCATCCGCCTGCAAACAAATGAATTTATTAGGAGAACCGGTATGATAATGCAAATGATGATGTCGCTCATGAACATGATGCAACAGAATCAGGCCGCAGACCAGATTGGCGGCCAGGTCGGTGGCGCCAAGGATGATCTGAAAGCCCAGGGCGAAGATTTCACCAAACAGATGGATGAGCTCAAGAAGAAGGATGAGGAGCAAGACAAGCAGCTCCAGCAGCTGCTTACTGCCATGAACCAGAACGGTGCGCAGGGTGCAGAACAGCAGTGCGGCGGCGCCCAGGCCGGCGGCGGCGGTCAAGGCGGGCAGGGTTGCGGCGGCGGCCAAAGCCAGGGACAGGGCATGGGCGGCTGCGGCGGGCCTCAGGCCGGCGCAATGGCGCACGGCATGGGCGGCGGCCAGGGTCCAAGCTTCGGAGACATGCAGTTCAATTGACGCCGCTATCGGTCAGAGCTTAACGTTAACTTCATGCGTTTGAAAATGACCCTGCCCTGCCGGCAACCGGCAGGGCATTTTCCGTTGCTGCTCAGCCAGGACAAACCATAGCGCCAAGGGATCCAGCAAATAGCCAGACCCTTCACAGAATGCTCTGGCTTTGAGGCGGATCCTATCCGCAGGACAGAACTTCAGATTTCCACAACAGAATTGCGCGCAGTGCGAGAGAACTGCAGAACCTGTTCTTCTTCGTGCAGCAGCTGGAGCAGAAGATCCTTATCCTCATCCGGCAGATCCGAGTCGGCAACAAACCGGGCAGCCTCGCCAATCGCTGCACCCAAGCTCTCCCCGGTGTTAAGGCGCCTGATGACATCGGCGATTTCCGCGTGCGAGAATTGAAAAACGTTGGAAATCAGCTGCATGTGCTTAGGCAAGCGCTCTTGGCTTCCCTCCTGCCAGCTGCCGCCCTTTCCAGTTATGCTATCCTGCGGCATAGCTGGTTATCCGACACGCTGCACCAGATCGTCCTCCTGGCCGCCAGTTTGGCCAGACCTCAAGATGCTCTGCAACTCGCGGTTGGAGATCTTCATCGCATTGATATAGCCCTTGGGAGCGATGATCCCCAGCGGAGCCGAAACCGGGGAATGCGAGAAGGTTAGCACGCGGCCTAAGCCAAGTGCCTCGATTTCCTCTGTCATCGTAGAAGGAATCACAACCGGCCGCCTCAGATCACTCAGGAAGCTGCGTGCAAATTCTTTGTTGTTAATGGTAATCATATTGCCTGTGTCCAGGCCGGCGACAGACAGGTTGGCCTGAATTTGCGACAGCAGTTTGGGGCTGACACCCGAAAAAATCGCCGCGCTGTCGGGCACGTTCCGCCAAGGCAACGCTCGCTGGCTGTCGCTCAGGATGTTCAGTCCTGACGGCACGGCCAGGGAAATGGACACCACACCAATCTGCTTGAAATCCACGTTCGAGTTGTCGGGAGCATCATCAATCACACCTAGGATCGCCTCCCGTTTGGCAACCGAGTCTATGACTTCCCGGCGGCTGCGGGTTCCAATCTCGATATTGCTCTCCTGGTAGCGGCGCATAATTCCGGTCAGTCGGCTTACATCAATGCTGGAGGAGTACGCATCTTGGATCAGCGAAGACTTCCGCAGCGACCTGTGGAGGCTGGTGATCTTGCCGATTTCCAGCTCATAAGAGCTGACCACGCGCGAGAACACCTTGAAGACCTCCTCTCCCTCCCGGGTCAGTTTGGCGGTTCGGACTTTTCCGGATCTCAGAAACAACTGGTGCTTTGAGATGCCTTCTATTTCATCGACGATGGCTGCGGCTGCCGGCTGTGAAATTTTTACTGCCGCCGCGCCCTTAGTAAAACTGCCGGCCTCCACAATGGCCATAAAAACCTTCATCTTCCTAAGACTGATTTCCATATAATCTCACCCTCACCCAAGACGGAAAAGGCATGCACGCTAACAGATCAGTTGAGCGGTTAATGACCAACGGATAGCTGGAATCACTATTTGCCTTCGCAGCAAATACAAGGGCACAATTTTGATAGAAACTTAAGTGTTTTGCCTCGGATTGTATGTTCGCCAGTGTCGAACGAGCAATACATACCCTTACAATCAAGGGTGATTATAAATGATATGGTGAGGTAACAAAACAGTGAACTTCTCCATTCATTACGCCTACCTTGAAAAATGAACCCCGATCATACGGAACTATGTGTGGTTTTGAGTTTCAGACGGCACACTTCAATGCCCCCTCCGCCAAATTCTACGGTTCAGCTCATACTTTCAGATAGTTAAGTTGAGATCTTAAACTACTTGAAAGACAGGAAGCAGTTGCACGGGTGCAGACAGGAGCGCATCCTCATGAGAGGATTTTCTTAGCAGTCACCCGATTCAGGAAATTGAATCAAGAATTTTGGAATTCATTCGCCTCCAAAAACTGGCGCGAAACTTGCACAAAACTAAATGAATAGTTTGACCGCAAGTTATAACCCCTAAAATTGCAAAAGCCATCCGACCGCATAATCGAGCTTTCAGGATGGATCAAAAAACCAAGATCCCCTTGGAGCTCTTACTAGTTGCGCGTTCGATCGATTGCAACCCATTCCGGCCACCTTTCCAGGCAACGCTTCTTTAGCTGCAGGCAAAAGGAAAATGCAAATAAGATATGTGAATGGGCCATAAAATCTTGAAATAAGGTAATGCATACTGACCCTTTCTTGACCCCTGCCCGGCATCAGCAAAACCGCAGCGCATCAGAAATAACAAAAACAGATTACGTCATAACCTGAACATAAGGTTATCTAAGATTGAATCGGGGGTATTTGTTATGCCTGTTGCCAGCGGCTCGTTTAAATCCTTCAGCGAAGCTGATGTAAGCTTCGACAGCATCCTCCACGACGGGATGCTGGGCGGGCTGCCTGCAGTGAAGACGTACCTTCAGCTTCGCCGGAAAATGCTGTTGAGGAACATGTCGCAAACGTCATCAGCCGGAGCCGATCCGGCCAAATATGTCCGGGCAATCAAAGTAATCGACCAATCCGTGGCGCTGCTCGACCTGCTGGGCAGCACAGGTCCGGAGAGCGGTGAGCCAAGCTAATGCTGATCATCAAAATCATCTCTGAAGAGCTGGAGGATCGGTTTGTCAGCCTCGGCGAAGGTGTGCATGCCGTCGGCTCAAGCATCAGTTCCGATATTGTGCTCCTGGAGGAGCAGATCGACCCGCTGCATTTTCTGATCAAGGTGTCCCCTCATGGCGTGGAAGTGGAAATGTCGCCGGACTCCAGCGGTTATTTTCAAAGCAGCGGCGAACCTGCAGGCCGTCCAGCCGCACCGGGATCCGTGCTGCAATGGGGCTGGGGCGACAGCCTGACGATTGGCGGAACGCAGATCAAGATGCAGGGCGAAATGCTGAGCTCCCCAACAGCTTCCCTGCCGCAACCGGCACCGGCCGGAAAGCCGGCACAGGGCTGGCGGATCAAGCTGGCTGGAAGCGTTGCAATTGGCCTGATGGCCGGCGTTCTCTTGCTGACTCAGGTTGGCGCAGTTGAAACTGAGCTGCCCGGAACAGGATCAAGGGAAGCGCCTGAAACCGCTAGCCCTGCAAAGGCTATGGACCCGACCCTTGCCGCGCAAACTACCATCCCAGACCGGCAGGAAATTCTTGCCGGGCTTGAAGCGCTTGGCCTGCAGGTAACCGGCCTTGCCCGATCAGGCGATGCCTGGACCGGAGTCCTGCGGGTCACGGACAGGGCTGAGCAAGAGCGGATAGAGGCCGCCCTGTCCGACTCGGCCCCGCATTTTTCTCCGCGCTTTTTTGCGGACGACCGGTTGGCCGAGGCTGCGGAAGTCGTCGTTGAAAGCTTGGCCCTGGGAGCAACAATCGAGACCGTCGATGAGGGTGTGGTCAGCGTATCCGGGCTGACCGCAGACGCCCCCAAGGCGCAGATGCTGCGAACCAGCCTGCTTGCTGATGTCCCGGGCCTGAAAAGTGTCGTCTACGACAGCCGCCTGCAGGAAACTGCCGCGATGGTCGAAAGCAAAATCGCCGGAACCTGGGCAGGTGATTTCCCTTATGTGCTTCTGGAAGACGGAAAAACAGTCCGCCCGGGCGAAACGATCGGCAAAGACGCCAAGCTCATACAGGTGCATCAGAAGTCAATTGTTATCGAGATCAGCGGCTCCCGGCAGAAAGTGGAGCTGCAATGAATACCGCCGGACCTGAATTCAATGCAGACGACATGTTTGTGCTGGGGAACATCGCCGCAACAGCGATCAAAACCGGGTATGGCGATTTGGCCCAACCGCTTTTGAAGCTCATCCAGGAAGAACGCCCCGCCAACGCCGGCGCATTTGTTCTGGAAGCCATGTACCTGCATTCCATTGGTCAGACAGAAGAGGCCCGGCTTTTTCTGGAAACATCCGGCGCCTTTCAGACAGAGAACAATCGCGACGAGGCCGTCGCCTTCCATCTCTACCTGCTGCAACAGGCTGGCAGCATTGAGCAGGCTCATGAGCTCGGCCAGGCTTACCTGGCAGAAGAACTTGTCACATCGCCGTCAGCAATTGCCGCGGTTTCCACCGTCATCGCCGAATGCGCCGATGAGCTTTTCGAAACCATCGAAGCTTCAGACGAAATACCCCATTCGGAGGACGCGTAAATGATCTCAGCCACCAGCAACGCAACGGCGGCGCCATCGCTGCCTGCCCAGGAAGAAGCCGGCGTGCCCGGAATTGCCAAGAACTTCAGCGAGACGCTGAAGGGGTATGAGCGGCACATCTCCGGCGATATTGAAAAATCGCTGGAGCCCGGCAGCGCGATACTCAAACTTCCCCAGCACGTTCAGGATCAGTTCAAGAAGTGGGATGACCAGTTCACTGATCCCGAAACCCGGGCGCTGATGGAAGCTGTTAAAAAGAAGATCATCGAGATGCACAACAGCAACACGGACTACATCCGCGACAAGGTGAAATCAAACGCTGACAAGATAAAGATCGAGTTTGCCATCAAGGCAATCAGCAAGACGACAAATGGCATCCAGCAAATCCTGTCTGCGCAATGATGCACCTGCGGGCTGCGACAGGTCGCGCGTCATGATCCGGGACTCGCTTGGCAATCTCCGTTGCTGGTGCAAGCTGGCAGTGTTCGCAGCCGCCGTCTTCCTGGCGGGCTGCCAGGTGGAACTGAACAGCAATCTGGAAGAGCGCGAAGCAAACGAGATGCTGTCCAAGCTGCTGGGCCACGGTCTTGCCGCCTCTAAGGAAAAACAGGATGGCAGCGTCACGCTTTTTGTTGAGAAATCCCAATTCGGTGCAGCGGTTGAATTGCTGAACGCATATGGCCTGCCGCGCCGCAAGTTCGTCAACATGGGTGAAGTTTTCAGTACCGACGGGCTTGTCGCCAGCCCGATGCAAGAGTGGGCCCGCTTCAATTTTGCCCTGAGCCAGGAGCTGTCCAAGTCGATCTCCTCGCTGCCCGGCGTGGTTTCTGCGGAGGTGCACATAGCAAACCCCCGCAATACCAAACCGTTTGAAGACCCGCCGCCGCCCAGTGCATCCGTTCTGGTGGTCATCGGCGAAGACTACATAACCGAAAACCTGATCCCGCAGATCAAGCAGCTGGTCTCCTTCAGCATTGAAAACATTGATTACGAACGGGTCGGCGTGGTGTTGTCTCCGGTTCCTCCGCCCAAGGTCGAAACGGGTCAAATGGTCAGCTTTGCCGGTCTGCTTGTGCATCAGAGCAGCCTGCAAACTGCCAGGTTCCTGGCAGGTGCTGCAGCGTTGCTGGCGGTAATTGGCCTTGCAGGCTCCTTTGGAATCTTCAAATGGCTGCAAGGCCGCGGCAGCGGGAGGTCGGCACCTTGAGTTTTGCCAAGATGTCAGCACGCCCTTCGGAGTATGTGGTGCCCGATCAGTTTCAAGCCATGACAGGGCTGAACAACCCGGCTCTGGCTGCATCTCTGTGGCAGACTCCGATGCTGCGGCTCTCTATTGATGACTTCCTGCGCGACAGCTTGCTGCCACTGCCGCAGCTGCCCGGCGATACAGCGGGCATGTATGAAAGCATAGTCTTCAGCAGCCGTGACGAATTGCTGCGTCTGGCGCGGATTCAGTCGGTGCTGATTAACTTTTCAGCCGTGATTTCAACAACACAGAGCCAGCGGCTCAATACAGTGATCGAATGGTGCGGGGATGCCCGTGTTCTGGATGTCCTGCGCAAAGGGAATCTGCCAGTCTTCGCAGCCTTTCCCGTCCTTTCCAGCCTCTCGATTGACATGCTTGAGCTCTACGCCGGGCATGTTCTCACTCATCTGATCGGGGTTCTGCCCAAGGCTTGCCGCCAGCGCCTGTTGCTGCGGTTTCCAGCCGGAACCTTTGCCGGGGAGAAGGTTTTTCCGGCCGAAGATCCCGACAGGCAGGTTTTTGAGACTTACGTGCGCCTTGCGGTGCCGATTTGGTCTTCCGGGGAGGCGCAGGATGCGCAGGATTGAGCTGCCAGGCCAGGCTCCTATGCCGGCCAACGGGATCATCCGCGGGGATCTGCTTGCCGCTGTCAATGAAGCCGATGCCTGTGTCGCTGCGGCCAGGGTTTGGGCGGAACAGGAGCAGCTCAGGATCACCGAATTGGCCAAGGAAACGGAGGCCAAGGCGCTGCAATCCGGCTACGAGGCTGGCCTGCAGCTGTTTGCCGAGGCCAGCGGGCGCCTGGATGCCGCCCGGCAAGATCTGGCCGGCAGGGTTGAAGAGCTGGTTACCCGCAGCCTGCGCCAGGTGCTTGGCGGCATGCCCAAGGCGGATCTTCTGGAAGCGACATTTGCTTCGGTCCTGGCTGAACTCAGATCCGAAACCGCCCTCGTTGCACGGGTGCATCCGGATCACGCCAGCGCGTTTGCTCATGCAGTGCAGGCCTTTCGCGACCGCTTTGGCAGCCAGGTGCAAATCAGTGCTGAATTCGATCAGTCCATGTCAGCAGACGACTGCATGATCTACACCGATACAGAGGTCATCAACGCCAGCGTGCCAGTCATGGTCGAACAGCTGATCACCGCATTTGTGAAAACCGCGGAACGGGGTGGCACAGATGCAGTCTGACCCGAAAAACCGCAAGGAAGGCCTGGACAGCACTGGCCCGGCAATCTTCAAGAAATACGGGCGGGTGCAGAATGTTTCGGGCGCGGTGGTCCGGGCCACCGGCAACTACAGCATCGGCGAAATTTGCTCCATCACCCGCGCCAGCCAGGACCCGATCCTGGCCGAGGTGGTTGGCTTTGACGGCCCCGAGGCGCTGCTAACCCCTTACGGCTTCTCCAATGGCATGTCCTATAACTCTACCATCCGGCCGGTCATGCCCGAGTTTCTGGTTCCCGTGGGCGAAGCGATGACAGGCCGGGTCGTGAACGGCCTGGGCAAGCCGATTGACGGCGGCCCCGCGATCGAGACAGAACAGTTCTACCCCGGCATGCGCCCTCCCCCCGACCCGATGAGCCGCCCGGTCATTGACAGGCCGTTTTCGCTCGGCGTACGGGCATTAGACGGGGTTTTGACCTGCGGCGACGGGCAGCGGGTTGGCATTTTTGCCGCCGCGGGCGGCGGCAAGTCCACCCTGATGTCCATGCTGGTCAAATTTGCGGAATGCGACCGCTGCGTAATTGCACTGATCGGCGAGCGCGGCCGCGAAGTCCGGGAATTCGTCGAACACCAGCTGGGTCCGGAAGGCATGGCAAAATCCATCGTGATTGTCGCCACGTCAGACAGCCCGGCCATCGAACAGGTCAAGGCTGCCTACAGCGCAACGGCCATTGCCGAGTACCACCGCGACCGCGGAGAACGGGTGCTGTTGCTGATGGACAGCCTGACCCGGTTCGCCCGGGCGCAGCGGCAGATCGGTCTCTCCGCCGGCGAACCGCCAACGCGCCGCGGGTTTCCCCCCTCGGTCTTTGAACGCCTGCCCTCGCTGCTGGAACGCACGGGCAAGAACGAACACGGCTCGATTACTGCACTTTACACGGTGCTGGTCGAGGGCGACGACATGAATGAGCCAGTAGCAGACGAGGTGCGTTCGCTGCTGGACGGGCATATTGTGCTGTCCCGCAAACTGGCGGCCTCCGGCCATTACCCGGCGATTGACGTGCTCAGCAGCGCCAGCCGGGTTTTGGGAGCCATCACCAGCGAAGACCACCAGGCAGTCATCGGCAAGATGCGGGGCCTGCTTGCAAAATACCAGGAGATAGAGCTGCTCGTCCGGATCGGCGAGTACATCGAAGGCTCGGACCCCGAAGCAGACGCGGCAATACACTACAAGCCGCTCATTGACGGCTTCCTCAGGCAGCGGACCAGTGAGTTTTCCTCTTACGAAGACACCCTGTCGCAGCTGTTCGAGATGCTCGGCCATGCGTGAATTTGCCTCCCTCGTTTCGGTCCGGAACCGCAAGCTGGACCGGTTCCGCAGTGCTGAACAGGCCGCCAAGCGCGTGCGGGTTGCGGCAGTGAAGGCCGTCGAGGACGCCCGCGCTGCGGTGGAGGATTACCGCAAGGAAATCATGACACTTGAAATCGACTTGCTGAATGAAGTGCTCAATACCCGAGTGGCGGTCACCGATCTCACCGCCATTGAACAGACCCTGAAAGCGGCAGAGGAAAAGGCCGTCGCGCTGATGGATGACGTCCGGCAGGCCGAAGAGGAGCTGCAGGAGGCAGAAGCCGCGCAGCGGCAGGCAAGCCTGGACAAACGGGCGGCGCAGGCGTCTTTGAACAAGAGCACTGAAATTCTGAACATTCTGAAAGAAGAGCACAAGGCAGCCCTCGCCCACGCCGAAGACGCCGAAATCGACGCCTTTGTTGAAACCCGCTTTGGACGGGCAAGGGCGTCGAGATGAACAAGTTTGCCGGGTTCCCGAAAATCGCCCCGGATGCGGCCGCACTGTGCAATTTGCTTGCAGGACGGCAGTGGTTTTTTGACGGCGAGTTTCGGGTTTTCGGATCGGATACCGAAACCGTGCCTTATTCCATAGGCATTGTCTTTCAGGGGATGGAGGCGCTTCCGGACCAGCTGATAGGGATATCCGCCGAAACCGGCTTTGGAAGTTTCGACCTCTTTGTTGCCCCCGAACTGGTCAGCCGCGTCTGCGATCTCTGCCTGCCAGGCTGGGAGCAGGAGCCCGCGGCCGCTGTCCGTACAGACTGGCTGGCCATGTATGCGCTGTCGCAAGTGCTCGAGACCATCGGCCTGACCCAAGAAATCGAAGCCGCCTGGGCAGAACAGGGCCTGATGCGTCTCGGACCGCAGGACCTTGCCGGTGCCATCGGCGGCACGGTTTTTCTGGACGGCGCAGGATATGCCTTTGCCATCCGTACCTGGTCCGTGCAGGCGGATACCGTGACAGCCCTTGCAAATCAGATCGCAGACTCGCGCGTCAGTCTGGCCGACCCGGGATTTCAATTCGGTGTCCAGACCGCGCCACGGATGGTTGCGCTCGGTGATTTCCGGATCCTGTCGCCGGGCGACATTCTTCTGCTTCCGTCAGGCGCACAGGGCATTCCAATTCAGGCCCGGCTTGGCCCGGACAGACTTTGGGACGGAACACTGGGGAACGATGGCGTTGCCACGTTTCAAGGCCAAGGCAATTGGGGAAACAGCATGCAGGAACAAGATTTTTTTTCGTCGGAGCTGTCCGAGTACGACGCACAAGCAGACGGGTATTCAGAGGACGGCGGCGCGGACTGGCTGGAGGCTGAAAGCACCATTCAGGACGCAGAACCGGATGGCATGCAGCCTCCCGCACAGGGATTTCCGCTGGAAGACCTGCCAGTGCGGCTGGATTTCAAACTGGCCTCAAAGACCTTGACGCTGGCAGACTTCAGCCGCCTTGCAGGCGGGTCGGTGCTGGAACTGGAATTCGATCTGAGCACCGCGCTCACCATCGAGGCAAACGGCACCCCGGTTGGCACCGGGCAACTGGTTCAGATCGGTGACAGTATCGGGTTGCAGATCGCTAAATGGCATCCGAAGAGCACTGCCGCAGATGAGTGAGGACCTGCCAGCCATCATCCCCACGGCAATTGCAATTATGGGGCTGACATTCCTGCCGTTCCTGGTTGTGATGGGCACGGCATTTACCAAGATTTCCATTGTTCTCATGCTGCTGCGCAATGCGCTGGGGGTTCAGCAGGCACCATCCGGGATGGTCATCAACTCCATTGCGCTCACCCTGACCGCATTCATCATGGTGCCGGTGGGCGATGCCATTCTGCGGGAGCTGCAACAGCAAAACCTGGGTTTGACGGACTGGGACAGCGCACTCCGGGTCTTTGATGTGATGACCACCAATATGTCCGGCTATCTGACCCGGTTTTCCAATGAACGCGAGCTGGAATTCTTCATGGATGCGGCGCGGGCGATCTGGCCGGAAACGATGCATGGCTACATCAAACCCGACAACATCTTTCTGCTGCTGCCCGCTCATGTCACCTCGGAAATCACACGGGCCTTTGAAATTGCCTTTCTGCTGTTTCTGCCCTTTGTGGTCGTGGACATGATCGTCTCCAACATCCTGCTGGCAATGGGCGCAATGATGGTTCCGCCGATGCTGGTGTCCCTGCCGATCAAGATCCTGCTGTTTGTGGCCGCGGACGGATGGGCCCGGCTGCTCCACGGGCTGATCCTGAGCTATGTCTGACAGGAGCATTCATGTCCCCGAATGAAGTCATGCTGACCGCAAAGAACGCTGTTCTGATGGTCTTTTACCTGTCCATGCCAATCATCATCGCCGCGACGGTTGTTGGCCTGATCATTGCCCTGCTGCAGACCCTGATTCAGCTGCAAGAGCAAACCCTTGCCTTCGCGGCCAAGCTCGCGGCGGTGGTTGCAATGTTCTTCTTTACCGGCAGCTGGATGTCCTATGAACTGCTTAAGCTGCTGGAGCAGACGCTTGACCGGATCGGCGGCCAGTAGGCGCGCGGGAATGGAATTCGAACCCTTTGATACAGGTCTCATCGACTTCGCCATTTCCGGCACGCTTCTGGTGATGGCCAGATTCACCGCATATTTCGCCGTCTCCCCCTTCTTCAGCAAGCGGGCGATGGGACGCTCCGTTCGTCTGGGCTTCATTCTGGCCGCAGCCTTCATTTGTGCACCGCCGGTTGTCATGCAGCTGCACAGCACACCGGAATTGGGACGGAATCTGCATGTCCTGGTGCTGAAGGAATTTGTTCTGGGATTTCTTCTGGGCGTGCTGACCTGGCTGCCGGTGCGCGGTCTGGAGTTTGCAGGCGTGGTTCTGGACACACAGCGCGGAAGCACGCAGGCACAGGACTACGATGTTATTTTTGCGGCCCAGACAACACCCACCGCCATTTTGCTGGCGCAGACCTTCAGCGCCTATTTCTTTACCAGCGGCGGGCTGCTGATGGTCCTGACAATGCTGTTTGAGAGCACCCGCATCTGGCCGCCAACCGCCCCCTTCCCGGACGTTTCGGCCAATTCTTCCGCGCTTCTGATCCAATTCGCGGGCATTCTGTTTGTCACTGCCCTGGCGGTCGCCATGCCGATTTCCGGCTTTATGGTGATTGCCGACGTTGTGATCGCCTTCCTCGCCCGCAGCGCCCAAAGCCTGAATGCCCTGACTTTCGGCATGCCGGTAAAATCCGCGATCATGCTGATCCTGCTCTTCTTCTACCTCGAGATAATCTATCCGAAGATCATGATGACCTTCGGCGAAGCGCTGGCCATGATGTCAAAGGTTCTGGTGCCGTGAGCGGGGAAAAGACAGAAGAGCCAACGCAGAAAAAGCTGGACGATGCCCGCAAGGAAGGCCAGCTGCCACAGCGAAAGAACGTGATCGAAGCTGTCTTCCTGACGGTTTCCGTCTTGCTGCTGGCGGGACTGGCCGGCCGGATTTCAGACTCCTTGCAGGCTGTCCTCAGCAACGTGATCAGCTCCGTTCAGACCGGGTTTGACGAGGGCCTGGGCCTTGTGCTGATCAGCATCAAGGAGCTGGCAGTGGTCTTCTTTATCTTTCTGGGGGCCGCATTTGCATTCACCCTGCTGTTCGGGCTGTTTCTGAACAGGTTCAACTTCGCCCCCAAGGCGATGAAGCCGAAATTTGAGAAGCTGAACCCTGTTAACGGCCTCAAGTCATTGTTTTCAAAGAATACCCTCTACAACTTTGGACGGATCCTGACTTACTTCATAATCCTGTCTCTCCTGTTGTACATCACGATCCGGAACAACTTCACGGATGTCATCAACGCCAGCCATTGCGGCGTCTATTGCCTGGCTCCGCTCTTCATCGGGTATCTGAAAACTCTTCTTGCAGTCATTCTTGTCGTGCTGCTGCTGCTTGCCGCTGCCGACTACAAGGTTCAAAACGCCTTGTTCCGAAAGCAGAACATGATGTCGAAGGATGATGTGAAAAATGAGTTCAAGGGGCAGGAAGGCGATCCGCAGGTCAAGGGCGAGCGCAAGTCGATTGCTATGCGGGAAGCGAATTTGCCCAGCCTCAAAGAAGCCACCCACGTCATCTATGGAGAGCAGTATATGGTCGCGGTAATCTATTACCCGGATTCCCAAACGCCGCCATTCATGGTTGCCAAGGCGCGTGGAGGAAGCATCGGAAAGACTCTCCGGCGCAGCCAGAGTTATGGTGTGGGTCTTTACAACCTTCCGGGTGTTGCAAAAGAACTCCACAAAATGGCAGCGCCCGGTTCATATTTGCCTGCAAAGTCGGCCGCGGGTATACATAAGGTCATAAAAATGGAGCAGGCCCGCAATGCATCCTGAAAGGATCAGCGCGGAACTCAAAACAGCTCCGTATCGATTGAGGAAAGCGGTGTGCCATGGATAAGGTTGCATCTACACAAACCCTTGCCCGGGCCGGACGCAGCAAGGCAGCATCGCGCTTTGGAATGGCCGCGCTGGCGGCAGCGCTGAGTCTCGCCGCTTGTGCGACTCCGAACAGTAATTTCACCAGCGTGTCGTCGCAAATCAATGTGGCCGAGCAATTTGTCAGAAACGGTGAATACAGCCAAGGCTACGGCATCTACGACCGGGTTGCAGAGCGCAACAGCCAATCCCACAAGGCCTTTCTTGAACTGGGCGATTCCTACTTCCGTATCAATGCCTTCCTGAAGGCTGAGACCAGCTACCGGAAAGCTATAGCGCTGGGTGCCCGCGAGGAAGGGCACATCGGGCTGGGCCGTGTTGGACTGGCCCAGAACAAACCCCGAGATGCGGAACAGGCGTTCCAGTCGGCGCTGCAGAAAAATCCGTCCAATATCGACGCCAGGAACGGGCTGGCCGTTGCCTATGATCTGCAGCGCCAGCACAGCAAGGCTCAGGCGATCTACCGGGAGATCCTTCTGGTGGAACCCGGCCACACGAAAACGCTTAATAATTTCGCCCTTTCCATGACACTGAACGGTTCGCCGAGCCTGTCCAAGCCCCTGTTCGCTGCTCTGACGCAGTCCAATCCGGACAATGCAACCATCCGGCAAAATCTGGCCATCACGCAATATTTGTCAGGTGAGCACCAACAAGCTCAGCGCACGGCGTCCGTCGACCTGTCGACAGCGCAGGCCAATGAGAATTTTCGCCTTTTGTCACGGGCTCTTGTCCTCGCCAGGTGACATCGCGCCAGCTGCCAAACTTTTGCAGAGCTGAAGCAAGACCGGGTCATCGCAGGGCCAGTATCTGTGCGCCGCGATCCAGCGAGATAGGATTTTCCTATTTTGACTTCAGCCGCATCCCGGCTTCTGCTCCAGAGGCAGGAGGCCGCGATGAAAATTTCTTTTTCTCCCAAAACTGCCGGTGCTGACCTTCAGCAGACAGGACCGTTGCAGACAAAGAAGCAGCAGAAGAAACAGCCTGCGCTGCCGTCTTCTCCAGGAGTCGCTCCGCAACCAAAACCGAAATCCAGTCTCACGAGCCTGTTCTCGGAAGCAGCGAAGGTTTTCAAGAAAGAGGCCCTTTCACCAGAACAGAAAATGGCGAAACAGGAGGTCAAGTCCGCAAAATCCGGCCTGACGCAAGCCCGCGACCGGGTTGCAGAACAAAAGAACCGCCTGCAGCGCACGGAAAACAGCTTTGACAAGAACATCACCCAGTTGCGGGCAGACGAAAAGCAAAGCCAAGCCGCCGCAAGGCAGGCCAAGCAGAAATTCGAAATTTTCTCAAAGAACTTCAAGGAACTAAACAAGCCGGTAATTGAGGAGCTGAAACTGAAAAAGGCGCGGCTGGCACAGCTGAAGCGCAATCCGGGACCAAACGCAAAAGAAATCAAGTCGCTGGAAAAGAACATAGCCGCGGTGACCAATGCCTTGAAGGGGCAGCTCAGCCTGCAGAAAAAGGCCATGGAAGGCACCATCAAACGCGAGGAACAGCGCCAGAAAACGATCAGCGGCATAATCAGCCGCGAGAAATCTAACAAGGCTTCGGCGCTGGCGGAACAAGGCCTCCGGCTTGAAGATGCCCGGCATCACAAGGCTCTGGCAAAGGGACAGCTGGCGATTGCCGAAGCCGAATTCGCGTTAGCCCGGCTGAAGACTGCAAAAAAATGAAGAACGCACCGGTTATTCAGCCTTCAGTTCAGCCCGAAACGTGTCAATGAAACGGCGGACAGACAGGGGTGCCTTGTCTCCGTAGGGATGAATCGCGGAAATGCGTGTCGGCGGCTGCTCGAGTTGCGGCAGTGCTTTGACCACCTCGCCCGTTTCGACGAATTCCTCCATCAGAATATCCGGCAATAGCGCCATTCCGAACCCGTCTTTGACCAGGCCGCGGGCTACAGCCGCCGTATTGCATTGAACGCAGGTCTCGAACACCAGCTTGGCCTGTTTCCCATCCGGAGTGCGATAGGAATGCTGGATCGGATTGCCCTGCCAGTTCTGCGCAATGTAACGGTAACGGGCAACTTCAGAGGGATCGCTGACCCCGTCCTGTCTAAACCCGGAATATCCCAGATAATCCCGGCTGACCCACAGCGACGCCGGCATGTAGCCAACTGTTTGGGTACGGTAATTGCTGTCCGGCAATTCTCCCAGGCGAATGGCGACATCGATTTTATTGCTGATCAGGTCAAGGCGGGAATCATCAATCAACAGGCGCGGCATGACTTCCGGATAATCTGCACGGATTTTTTTCAAGGCCGGAATCACGGCGGAACATACGGTGGCGAAGGGGGCTGTGATGGTCAGCTCTCCTGCGGGAGTATCAAGCGCGGAACTGATCTCCTCCTCGGCCTCCCTGGCCATCGACATGATCTTAAGGCAAGCCTGATAGTACATGCCGCCGGTTTCGGTCAGCGATTGCTGCCGTGTTGTCCGGTTCAGGAGGCGCGTGCCCAGCGAATTTTCAAGGTCCTTCAGGGATTGACTGACACTCGACTTGGCAAGCGCAAGCTTTTCCGCCGCAGCTGTGATGGATCCGGACTCAACAACGGCCACAAAAATGCGGACATGAGGTGTGATTGTTATGCTCATGCAGTCGGACCTCAAAGTACCTTGTCAATGTCAGGCAACCGCTATCCTCAAGGATAGCAGCTGTTGCGCTTGTCCCCGCAAAGGGTGCGAAAGTTGACCAGCGTCACTCAGCACTGAACGGCATAACAATTATCTATAACTTAATCGGCGCGATTAGCTGCACACTCTTAAGCTGAAGTTGCAGTAGTCTAGTCAGTCACAAAGGAGCCGGGCACTCAGAACGCTCGGGCCTGAAGAGGAGATTTGCCGTGCCGGATAGGATATCGCCACAGAACGTGCAACCGCAATTGCCACCGTCTCAGCAAGAAACCGCTCCTCAATCACGGCAGCGCCAGGGCGTGTCCCAGAATACGTCAAATGCCGCACAGAATGCGCAGGCGGCACAAGCCGGAGCAGCAGACCAAGTGCCGGCACGGCAGGTTTTCGCCGCTGCTTCCAACGCATCTGCCCGCGGCGCAGATGAGACTGAGGCCTCCCCGTTCCAAAGGGGAAGCGAGACACGGGCAGCAACCAAACGCAGAGCAGGCGCCTTCCTTGGCAAGCAGGCAGACCGCACCCCAGCTCAGACTGCGGCATCTCCCTTTGAACGGGCAAGTCCGGAACGTGCGCAGGTCAAGCGCGGGTCAGCTGCTCCCGGCAAGGCGGCGGATCAAAAGCCTGCGGCTTCTGAGAACGCTGCCTTCAGGGACCTTCAGAGCAAAAGCAAAGTTGCCCGGGCGTTCATGCATATGAAGCCCACACTGATCATGGGCAAAGTCCGCGCGAACACAAAGGTTGTGCATCAGGACGCCGAATCTGTACGCAAGCGTGAAGTTAAGAAAGAACGCTACAAGGGCGAGGGCCGAAACGAGGCTACACTGGCAAAGAAAGCCGCCATAAAAGAGGGGAAGCAATGGGCCCAGCTTTTCAAAACCGGCGGCAAACTGGCTGCGCTCGCCGTGCGAAATGACAATAACAGGGAAACCGGAAAATACGGCAACGATCCGGCCTCACAGCTAAACAAAGCCTCGCCAGGGCGGTGGCTGGCAAAATCCAGCATGAACAAGGTCTTCAACACCGAAACACGCGACGACCTCAAAAAATCCTTTGCCGCCTACCTGGACAGCACCCGGCCGGGCTCCTCGATCAACATTGACATGGCAACCAATGTGAAGTGGGGGCCGCGCATCCCCATTGGCGCTATCGTGGCCCTGCCGGTTGGGCCGACAGTGGGTCTTGATGTCAATCACGACCGCACCACAGGGTTCAAGATTGAACGCCAGGACGACGGCAATTTCTCGATCAAACTGAAGTACGACCAGGCTGACGGCGCAGGTTTGCGGGCAAGCGTGGCGCCTGACTTTGGAACCGTCGGCGGATTGGAAGAGAGTGTCGACAACAGTTTCCTGTTTGCCGCCGCAAATGCCGGCGGCAGCCACAAGGAGGAGCGCAGCCTCACCATCAAGGACCAGTCGCTGGAAAGAACAGCCGAGTTCTTCAATCTTTATATGGATCACGATGTTTCCAAGGACCAAGGAGACGACGCTGTTCACGGAAAGAAATCGACCAACAAGTTTGCAGCCTGGGCCGCGTTTGGCCCCGGCGGCTATGCGGATTCGCTAGGCGAGGCCAATATGGGCGGGTTCGCTACGGTCAGTGTCGGCAAGGAGTTGGGCGGCAAGGACAAGACCTACAAGCTTCAGGACTCGTCCGCTGGCGACGGAACTAAGGTCAAGGTTGAAGTGAAGACTGAAAAAGTCAAAGCCGAGCACACGATCTGGAACGGCGATGCGTCAACCGACGCTGGCTTTGGATGGGGACTGTCCCAGATCAGGGACGGTGTGGATTGGGATCCCAGGGTTGAGCCTTCCCCTGAACCGGCAAATCCCGATGTCGAAACTCCAAAACCGGAGACCGGGCAGCCGACAGGCAGCTACAACATCACAACGCGCCACCAGAATTTCGCCGGCGAAGGCACTGCTCTGACACGCAATAAAAACGGAAGTGATCCAAAGGACAAAAAAGTCTCAGTGCCGCAGGCGGACTCTCAGCTCCGGGAGATGAGCGCCAAACGCTCGACCATTCCAACCCGCAAGGAGCGCTGGACCGCAGAAGGCAGTTCCGGCCTCAAGCCGGAATCCCTGTTTGGCGAGAAACGCGCTGCCAAAATCATGGCAAAAGCCATATCGACGCTGAAAGAGGCGACAGGCGAAGACTACGATGTCCGCAAGCGGAACCTGAAGTTCAACGCTACAATGACCGTAAAACCGGAGGCATTTGACAAGGCTAGAACTGAGACAATCCAGGAATTCGGCCACGAAGATGCGGCTGAGCTGAAAAAGAAGCTGAAAACGATCCTTGAAAACCCAAAAAAGTTTCACGACGACATCGACTTCAGCGTATCGATGACCGAAAGCAAAACCTATGGTCAGGGCGCCAAGTTCGGCATTCCCTTCCTGGCAAGCGTCATGGAAAAGGCCGATATCACCTTCTCCCGCTCCTTTGAGCTGGGCATCGCCGATGACGACAAGGCCATCCGTTACAGTCAAGCGCAATTTGAAGAGGCCTACGGCCGGTCTGCCAGCAGAAGCGCACCAGAGGAGCAGGCCGCAGGTGGCGTTGAGGTGCCTGACAGGTACACAATAAGCACCCCGCCAGGTCTCGAAACAATTCCCGAGGAAGATGAAAGCTTGGAAGGCGATACCGCCGCGGGAACCGCGGAAGCAACGGAATCGGTCGCGGCATTTTCTCAGCAGGACATGGATGATATCTTTGCGCCGATGAACAAACGGAATTAACCAGTGAAACTTCGGGCTTGATCTGACTGACAGCCAAGCTTTCCACCCGGACGGCTTGGCGCTGACCCTCCGTATCAGCGGCCAAGTATCCTGGACCGCGGTATCACGGCAACGGCCAGACACATGCCGGAAGCACAGTTCTACCGGTGATACTGCGCAAACACCTGGCCCTCCAGCCAAGTGATTGCCACCGGGGTCCCGTACAGCGCAGTCAGGCGCTCGGCAGTCGCGGCCTCTGTCACCGGGCCCTGAAAGGCCACCTGCCCGTCCCGCAGCGCCACCACGTGATCGGCCCAGCTGACCGCATAGTTCAGATCATGCACCACGATCACGACGCCCTTGCCCTGCGCCTCTGCCAGCTCCCGCAGCTGCGCCATCAGGTTGCGGGCATGGTGCAGATCGAGGTTATTCAGCGGCTCATCCAGCAGCAGCCAGTCGGTGTCCTGCGCATAGGCCATGGCGATAAAGGCCCGCTGCCGCTGCCCGCCTGACAGCTCATCCAGAAACCTTTGCTGCAGATCGCCCAGATCGAACAGTTCCACCGCCCCGGCAATGGCCGCATTGTCGGCAGGCCCCAGCCGCCCCGCACTGTGCGGCCAGCGGCCAAAGCCGACCAGGTCGCGCACCCGGACCCGGCTGGCAACGCTCAGATGCTGCGCCACCACAGCCATCTTGCGGGCCAGATCTGCCGGGACCGTCTGCGCCAGATCCATCCCGTCCATGCGGATGCTGCCGCTGCCCGCGGTCAACTGCCGCGCGATCAGCTTCAGCAGCGTTGACTTTCCCGCGCCATTGGGACCGATCAGCACCGTCACCCGGCCCGCCGGGATTTCAGCACTCACATTTTGCAGGATGGGATTTCCCGCAGCGCCATAGCCGAGGTTTGAGACTTGGATCACCGGATTTTTCCTCTCACCAGCAGGACAAGGAACAACAGACCGCCGCAGAACTCGATGACAACGGCCAGGGTGGATTGCAGATGCAGCAGCCGCTCGAACACGGTCTGGCCCGCCACCAGGATCAGCGCGCCGATCAGCGCGGCGGCAGGCAAAAGCAGCGCGTGGCGGTGGCTCTGCATCAGACTGTGGGCAAGGCTGGTCACCAAGAGGCCAAGGAAGGCCAGCGGCCCCACCAGCGCCGTCGCAACCGAAACCAGCGCCGCAATCAGGCAGAGAACCCGCAGCTGCAGCCCGTCATATGCCACGCCAAGGCTGCGCGCCGTGGTGCGTCCCAGCGCAGCCACATCCAGCACGCGGTGATGACGCACCAGCCACAGGGCCGCCAGCGCCATCAGCCCCAACCCCGCTATCAGCGCCGAGCGGTCGATGCCGCTGAACTGGGCAAACATCCGCGCCTCAACCATGGTGAATTCCGAGGGCTCCATCAGCCGCTGCAAAAAGGCTGTGAGGGTCCGGAACATCACCCCCAGCACCACGCCCGCCAGCACCATCAGCTGGATATCGTGCCGGGTGCGGCTGAGCAGGCTGGTGAACAACAGCAGTGCCGCTCCCAGCATCACCGCGGTCTCCAGCGCAAAGCCCGGCAGGCCGCTGATCCGGCTGGCGCCCGCAGCCCCCAACCCCACCACCAGCCCGGTCTGCAAAAGCAGGAACAGCGCATCAAACCCCATGATCGAGGGCGTCAGGATACGGTTCTGACTGATGGTCTGAAACAGCACTGTTGCCACCCCGGCTGAGGCGCCGACTGCCAGCAGGGCCGTCAGCTTGACCAGCCGCAGCTCCAGAATATAGGCGGTCGGGCCGCGCAAACCCCAGAACAGGAACAGCGCCGCCGCTGCCGCCAGTAAGCAGCCCAGAACAATCAGCCGCCGGTCAGCCACCCGCCCGCCGCCCCAGCAGAAGGTACAGGAAAACGGCAGCCCCGAAGATGCCGAACACGGTGCCCGCAGGGATTTCATAGGGGTAGCGCAACACGCGCCCCAGGATATCGCAGATCAGCAGAAGCCCGGCCCCGGCGGCGGCCACAACCGGCAAGCCTTCGCGCAGGTTGTCACCCATCAGCCGCGATACCAGATTGGGCACCACCAGGCCGATAAACGGCAGCATCCCCACGGTCACGATCACCAGGGACGACACCAGCGACACGGTGACAATCCCGAACCCCAGCACCTGCCCGTAACGCAGGCCCAGGTTCAGGCTGACATCGCGCCCCAGCCCGGCAATGGTGAACTGATCGGCGGCAAAATAGGCCAGAAGCGCCAGCCCGCCCGCCAGCCAAAGCAGCTCATACCGGCCCGCCAGAATGCCGGAGAACTCACCGCTCATCCACACACCAAGGTACTGCAGCAGCCCGCCCTCGATGGCGATGAAGGTGGCCACCGCCATCAGAAGCCCGCCGTAGACCAGCCCGGACAGGGGGATCAGCAGCACCTGATGCGGCGGGATGCGGCGTGCCAGCAGCATGAAGACGCCGGTGCCCGCCAGCGCCGCCCCGGCGGCCGCCAGCATCTTGACCAGAATGGGCGCGCCGGGAGCCAGCAGCGTCACCGCCAGAAGGCCAAGCATCGCTGCCTCGCTTGTGCCGGTGGTGCCCGGCTCGACAAACTTGTTGCGCACCAGCAGTTGCATGATCACCCCCGCCACCGCCATCGCCGCACCGGTCAACAGCACCGCAGCGGTGCGGGGGATGCGGCTGACCGCCAGCACCTGCAGCGCCTGCGGATCGCTCAGCAGCGTGCCCAGCGGCAGCGGCCCGGCCCCCACCAGCAAGCTTACCAGTGCCAGCGGCACCAAGAGCGCCGCCGCCAGCAGCAGCCAGCGGCGCGGCGCAGCCAAAGCTTGGGCGGCCAAATCAGCCACCCGCTTTACCGCCCTGCGAAAACCCGGCTTTGATTTCCTCCAAAGTGGCGCTCATCGACTGGATGCCGCCGCCCGCCACATAGATATTGGCGGCGTTCAGATAGATCACCTGCCCCGCGGCCCAGGCCTTGGTGCCTGCCACCAGCGCGTTGTCCAGCGTCACCTCGGCGGCCTGATTGCCCTGCCCCAGCGCTACCGCCCGGTCCACCACGATCAGCCAGTCGGGATCTGCGGCAGCAATGAATTCAAACGAAATGGCCTCGCCATGGGTCTGCGCATCCAGATCCGGAACCGCCTCCGGCAGCTCCAGCGCCTGATGCAGCCAGCCGAACCGCGACCCGGCGCCATAGGCCGAGACCCGCGGCCCGTTGGTCATCACGATCAGCGCGTCGCCCCGCCCGGCCACCGACGCGCCGGCCTCTGCCAGCTTGACATTGAATGCCGCCTCCAGCTCCGCCGCTCGGTCTTCGCGCCCTGTCAGCTGGCCATAGCTGCGCAGCCGCGCCAGCGCCTGCTCTGCCAGATCGATGCCCCAGATCGTCATGTCGATGGCCGGTGCAATCTCCGCCAGCGGCTCCACTTGCATGGAGGACCGCCCGCCCGCCACGATCAGGTCCGGCGCCAGCATGGCAATCGCCTCGAAATCCGGCTCAAACAGCGTGCCGGCAGAGCCGGCATGCTCCTTCAGATCATCCAGATAGCTGACGAACATCTCGGCAGGCAGGCCCACGGGCTGAACCCCAAGCGCGCCCAGCGTGTCCGCCGCAGCCACATCCAGAACCACGATTCTTTCAGGAGTTTCAGGCAGCTCGACCCTGCCGCGCGCAGTTTCCACTGCCAGTTCCTGCGCCGATGCCGCACCCGTCAGGGCGAAAAAAACCGGCGCGGCCAGTTGCAAAAGCTTCCAATGTGCCATTTCCTGTCCTCTGATGAGTTGGAATTCGGCTGGCTTGGAAGGCTTGCTGAAAATCAAGGGGGGCTTACCGGCACATGCGGCAAAAGTCCAGACGCGCCATTTCGCTGCCCCGGCGGCAGCCTGCGGATGCGCCCGCCCGGCGAAGGCGCGCAAATCACCGCCCTGCCTGCAGAAAACCTCTTGATGCAGCTGAGCACCGATTGTAAGGAGACGGCCACCGCACGGTCCTGCACCTGATAAGGCTTCGACCCGAACCTTCAGCTTTGCACCTCCCAGCCCCCTCGAACTCTGGACAGAAAGGCCCCGCGATGCCGCACCGGCTCCCCCTCTCCGATTTCCCGAAACACCCGGCACAGGCGCAAAACCGATGAGCAGCGGCGCAACCTATGAGGGCCTCTATGGCCTCGACGCCTGGGGCAGCGGCATGCTGGAGGTCACCCCGGACGGTGCCGTGGCGCTGCGCCTGCCGCAGGACCCGGACGCCAAGCCGACCCCGCTGCCGGAGGTTATCGCGGCGATTGAGGCGCGCGGCATTTCCGCCCCGGTGGTGCTGCGGGTGCATCAGTTTCTGGAACAGTCCCTGAACCAGCTGCACGACGCCTTCAACGGCGCGATTGAGGCTGCGGGCTACAAGGGCCAGTACCGCGGCGTGTTCCCGATCAAGGTGAACCAGCAGGCCGAGGTGATAGGCCATCTGATGGCTGCGGGCCAGAAATTCAACTACGGGCTGGAAGCCGGCTCCAAGCCGGAGCTGATGATTGCCCTGTCGCAGCCCCTGCCCGAAGACGCGCTGCTGATCTGCAACGGATCCAAGGACGAGGCCTTTATCCGGCTGGCGATCCTGTCGCGCAAGCTGGGCCACAATACCGTCATCGTCATTGAGACGCTGGACGAGTTCGACATCATCCGCCGGGTGGCGGAGGATCTGGATATCCGCCCGCTTCTGGGCGTGCGGGTCAAGCTGACCGAGCGCGTCACCGGCAAGTGGCAGGAAAGCTCCGGCGACCGTTCCACCTTCGGGCTTGGCGCCCATGATCTTGTGACCCTGATGGACCGCCTGCGCGACAGCGGTTTCCTTGATTGCCTGGTACTGCAGCACAGCCACCTCGGCAGCCAGGTCCCCAACATCTTCGACATCCGCCGCGCCGCGGATGAGGCCTGCCGCTTCTTTGTCGAACTGACCCGCATGGGTGCGCCGCTGACCCATATGGACCTCGGCGGCGGCCTGGGCGTCGACTACACCGGCGCCCGCCGTCCGGACGACAACTCGGTCAACTACACCGTCAACGAATACTGCACCAACATTGTTGAAACCATCCGCTATGCGCTGGATGAGGCGGGCCTGCCCCACCCCGCCATCGTCACCGAAAGCGGCCGCTTCGTGGTCGCGCATTCCTCGATTTTCATCTTCGAGGTGCTGGGCGCCACGCTCTATGATGCGCCGCAAAAGCCGGAGGTGCAGCCCGACGACCACCATCTGGTTTCCGACCTTATGGCGGTGGAGGCCTACATCGGCGCACCGCGCTTCCAGGAGGCGCTGAACGACGCGATTTATTACCGCGATGAACTGCGCGCGCTGTTCCGCCGCGGCCAGATCGGGCTGGCGCAGCTGTCGCGCGCCGAACAGGCGTTTCTCTATCTGGCCGGCCTGTTCAAAGCCGCCGCCCGCGGCGACGAAAGCCTGACAGAGGCCGCCAGCGCCCTGGGCGCCTTCACCGACCACTATCAGGGCAACTTCTCGCTGTTCCAGTCGCTGCCGGACGTCTGGGCGATCGACCAGCTGCACCCGATGATGCCGCTGCAGCGCCTGAACGAGATGCCGTCGCGCAACGCAATGATCACCGACATCACCTGCGACAGCGACGGCAAGCTGGATCACTTCATCCTCGCTGACGGCACCTCCAACGCGCTGCCGGTCCACGACCTGCGCGAGGATGAGCACTACCTGATCGGCGTGTTCTTTGTCGGTGCCTATCAGGAAACGCTGGGCGACTTGCACAACCTGTTTGGCGATGCCAACGTGGTCACCATCTCTCTGGACGGCCAGGGCGGCTTTGATATCGAGCACGAGACCGAAGCCGATACCATTGCCGAAGTGCTGTCCTATGTCGAATACGACCCGCGCCAGTGCCTGGAAACCTTCCGCAAGCGGGTGGAACGCGCCGTGAAATCCGGCAAAGTCAACGCTGCGGAGCGCCGACAGATGATTGCCGCCTACAAGGACAGCCTCGCGGGCAGCACTTATTTCGACTGAAGCCGCCCCCCGGCTGACCACCCAGGGGCACATCGGAACACCTGGGCCCCGGCCCCATCTGCAAAGGAAAATACACATGGAAAAGGTTCTGGTTGTTGGCGCCGGCGGCGTCGGATCCGTATCGGTCACCAAGATGGCCATGCACCCGGAGATCTTTAAGGAGATCACTCTGGCCAGCCGCACGGTCTCCAAATGCGAGGAGATCGCCGCCAACGTCAAGGAACGCACCGGCGTCACCATCCGCACCGCGCAGCTGGACGCGATGAACGTCGCCGACACCGTGGCGCTGATCAAGGAAACCGGCGCAGAGCTGCTGGTGAACCTCGCCCTGCCTTATCAGGATCTGGTGCTGATGGACGCCTGCCTCGAGGCCGGCATTCACTATCTCGACACCGCCAACTATGAGCCCGAGGACGAGGCCAAGTTCGAGTACAAATGGCAGTGGGCCTATCAGGAGCGTTTCAAGGAAGCGGGCCTGACCGCGATCCTGGGCGCCGGTTTCGATCCGGGCGTCACCTCGATCATGGCCACCTGGGTGCGCAAGCACAAGCTGGAGGGCATCCGCCTGATCGACGTGCTGGACTGCAACGGCGGCGACAACGGCAAGCCGTTCGCCACCAACTTCAACCCGGAAATCAACATCCGCGAAGTCACCGCTCCGGCCCGCCACTGGGAAAACGGCGCCTGGGTCGAAAGCCCGGCAATGACGCACAAGTACGAGTTCGACTTCCCCGCCGTGGGCAAGAAGAACATGTACCTGATGTACCACGAGGAGCTGGAGTCGCTGTCGACCCACTTCCCGGAAATCGAGCGTGCCCGTTTCTGGATGACCTTCGGCGATGCCTACATCAACCATGTCACCGTGCTGCAGAACGTCGGCATGACCGGCATCGAGCCGGTGATGCACAACGGCCAGGAAATCATCCCGCTGCAGTTCCTGAAAACCGTGCTGCCGGATCCGTCGGAACTGGGTGAGCTGACCAAGGGCAAGACCTGCATCGGCGACATCATCACCGGCCCGGCCAAGGACGGCGGCGCAGAGAAGACTTATTACATCTACAACATCTGCGACCATGAGGAATGCTATGCCGAGGTCGGCAGCCAGGCGGTGGCCTACACCACCGGCGTGCCGGCAATGATCGGCGCCGCGATGGTGATGAACGGCACCTGGCGCGAGCCGGGCGTGTGGAACACCGAACAGCTGGACCCGGATGCCTTCATGGACATGCTGAACACCGACGGCCTGCCCTGGCAGGTGGTCGAACTGGAAGGCCACCCGGAGTTCTAAGCGCTCCAAGACACCGGCTGCGGGCATCCACTGCCCGCGGCCAGACAAACGGGCTGGTTTCATACAGAGCACGCCGCGCAAAAGTGGGCACCGGTTTTGCGCTCCCCGGGCGTGTGTCAGCAAACAGAAGCCGGCCCTTTCCGTTCCCGCCGCAACGAAAGACCCCGCCATGGACATCAAAGCGCTCTCCACCGAAAGCTTTGCCCGCTTCGACCTGCACCGTGTGCCCTCCCCCTGTTTCGTGGTGGATGAGGCCGCGGTCGAGCGCAACCTGACGATCCTGAAACAGGTCGCGGATGCCTCCGGCGCCAACGTCCTCTTGGCGCTCAAGGCATTCTCGATGTTTGCCGTGGCCCCGCTTGTGCGGCGCTACCTGTCCGGCACCTGCGCCTCCGGCCTCTATGAGGCCCGGCTGGCGCGCGAGGAATTCGGCGGCGAGGTCACCACTTATTCGGCCGGCTTCAAGGCCGAAGACCTGCCGGAGATCATCCGCCTGTCGGATCACCTGATCTTCAACTCCCCCGCCCAGCACCGCCGCTTTGCGCCGCTGATTGCAGAGGCGCGCGCGAAGGGCGAAACCATCTCCATCGGCCTGCGCGTGAACCCCGAGCATTCCGAAGGCTGGAACGAGAAATACGACCCCACCGCCCCCTGCTCGCGTCTCGGCACGCCGGTGTCGCAGCTGAGCGATCAGGACTGGGAAGGCGTCGAGGGCCTGCATATGCACACGCTCTGCGAACAGCTGTTCGAACCGCTGCAGCGCACTTTCGCCGCGCTGGAGGAGAAGATGGGTAACCACCTCAAGCAGCTCAAATGGATCAACCTCGGCGGCGGCCACCACATCACCATGCCGGACTATGACCGCGACGGTCTGATCGCTCTGATCCGCCACATCCGCGAAACCTTCGATGTCGAGGTCTTCATCGAACCGGGCGAGGCGGTGGCGCTGCACTCCGGCATTCTGGTGGGTGAGATCCTGGACGTTGCCGAAAACGCCATGCCGCTGGCGATCACCGATATCTCCGCCACCTGCCACATGCCCGATGTGATCGAGGCTCCCTACCGTCCCGATCTGCTGGGCGAAGTCTCGGACGTACCGCCGCACCGCCTGGGCGGGCCGTCCTGCCTGGCGGGCGACGTGATCGGTGACTACGGCTTTGCCGCGCCGCCCCAGCCCGGCGACCGCATCGCCTTCCTGGACCAGTCGCATTACTCGATGGTCAAGACCAACACCTTCAACGGCGTTCCCCTGCCCGCGATTGCGCTGTGGAACTCCGAGACTGACGCGCTGAAACTCCTGCGCACCCCCTCCTATGACGATTTCAAGGACCGCCTGTCATGACCTACTTCCTCGAAGGCGAACTGAGCGACGCCGAACGCGATCCCGCCACCGCCCGCTTCCGGGTGATCCCGGTGCCGCTGGAGCGCACCGTGTCTTATGGCGGCGGAACCGAAGGCGGGCCTGAGGCCATTCTTGAAGCCAGCGTCGAGCTGGAACGCCTCTACCGCGACGCGGAACCCTGCGCAGCAGGCATCGTCACCGAAGAAGCCGTCGACTGCACCGGTCCCCTGCCCCAGGTGATGGAGCGCATCGCCGCCCGCGCCGAGGCCGCGGTGGCCGCAGGCGCAGTGCCGGTGACGCTGGGCGGCGAGCACGCGCTCAGCTACGGGGCGGTGCGCGGCGTGGCCCGCGCGCTGGGGCGCCCCGTGGGTATCGTCCAGATCGACGCCCACGCCGACCTGCGCAAGGCCTATCAGGACGAACGCCACTCCCACGCCTCGGTGATGCAGCTGCTGGCAGAGGAAGACGGGATCCGCATCGCCCAGTACGGCGTCCGCGCCATGAGCCAGGAAGAGGTCGACCGCCGCGCCGCCTGCCACGTGATCTCCATCGACGCAGAGGAGCTGGTCACCGGCAACATCCACTCCGTCACCCTGCCCGAAGATTTCCCGCAGGACGTCTATGTCTCCTTTGACGTCGACGGTCTGGACCCGGCGATCCTGCCTGCCACCGGCACACCTGTGCCCGGCGGCCTCGGCTACTATCAGGCGCTCAACATCGTGCGCTCTGCGCTGGCGGGCCGCAATCTGGCCGGCTGCGACGTGGTGGAGCTGGCCCCCACTGAGGACAGCCGGGTCTCGGAATTCACCACCGCTCAGATCACCTATGCGCTGATGTCCTTCGCAGCGGCCAAGTAACGTGTCCGCGGCCGGGGCATACGTTTCCGGCCGCATCGCTTGCGCGGCAAAACTGCAACAGCCCATAACAAACTAATTTACTCAACAATACCCCCTTGCGCCCGGCGCAAGCCCTCCCTATCAGGCCCAAGCCTTTGAAAAGGCAAGCCAGGATTTAACCCAAGCTAACAGCTCCAAGAACACGGGTTAATCATGGCACGAACTTCCAGCATCCGCCTGTCCGGTCTGCTCTGCAGCACCGCGCTCACTCTCATCACCGCCTCCGCCGCGCTGGCCGAGGAAGACGATATCCTGTCGCTCGACCCGATCGTGGTCAAACAGCGCGACCCCATCGGCAACGCCGCAGACCGCGCCACCTCGATCTATGTGGCCGACGCCGAAATCGAACGCGCCGCAATGGGCGACCTCAAGGATCTGTTTGCGGGCATCGCCTCGGTCTCCGTCGGCGGCGGCATTCCGATTGCGCAAAAGATCTTCGTCAACGGCGTCGACATGCTGAACCTCGCGGTGCAGGTGGATGGCATCAGCCAGAACAACCGCACCTTCCACCACGTCAGCGCCAACGCCTTCGACCCCGGCCTGATGAAATCGGTGCGCGTCGATCCCGGTGTTGCCCCCGCCGACGCCGGCCCGCGCGCGCTGGCCGGCCGGGTGGTGATGGAAACCATCGACGCAGAGGATATTCTGGAAGACGGCGCAACCTTCGGCGGCCAGTCCCGCCTGTCCTATTCCAGCAACGGCAACACCGCCCAGGGGTCGCTGACCCTGGCGGGCCGCAGCGGCGGTTTCGAAATCCTCGGCTACGCCAAACGCGCCACCGGCAGCAACTACGAGGACGGCGGCGGCGTCGAAATCTCCGGCTCCGCCGCCAACCTGACCGCGGGCCTGCTGAAGTTTGCCTATGAAGGCGACCAGGGCGACCGGATCGAGCTGTCCTTCCAGGAGGCGCAGGACAACGAGCTTCGCAACATCCGGCCCAACTTCGGCCCCAGCAGCGGCGCCGACTTTGCCACCTATAACACCAGACGCCGCATCGCCTCGCTGCGCTATGAAAGCGGCAATGAATCCGGCCTCTGGGATCCCTCGGCCACCCTCGGCTTCTCCGAAATCAATGTCGACCGCCCGTCTGATCCGTGGGGCGATTCCACCTCCACCAGTTCGAACACCTACTCGCTGACGCTGCAGAACGATTTCCACCTGTCGGACAGCAACACGATCACCGCCGGGGTGGACTACCAGATCCGCGAAAGCTCGGTGAACGCAACCTGGACCAACGGCAAGACCGGCGAGGAAAGCAAAAACCTCGGCATCTTCGCTCAGGCCCGGCTGGAACCCACCGACCGGCTCAGCGTCTCAGCCGGTCTGCGCTATGACTGGCAGGACTTCACCGGCCAGGACTTCGCCCAGTCCGGCACCGCCTTCACTGACGAAGCCTCCGGCGCAAGCGGCAACCTGTCGGTGGTCTATGACGTGACAGACTCCCTGTCGCTGCGGGCAGGCTATTCAAACGTGTTCGGCGGCTATGACCTTGAAGACAACTTCCTGTTCTTCCGGACCTGGGATTACACGGACATCCGCTCTTCCCGCGCCGAAAACATCGTGGTCGGCGCCGACTGGCAGCGCGGCAACTGGACCCTGGGCGGCGAACTGTTCAAAACCAATATCGACAATGTCCGCAGCGTGTCCCGCCGCGGCGTTGTCTCCGGAAACGACTTTGAGAGCGAAGGCTTCAACATCGCCGCCACCTACGGCTGGAACAGCGGCTTTGCCCGCTTCACCATGAACAACGCCGACGTCTCCTTCAACGGCGAGGCGGCAGAGAGCTTCTTCCTGGTCGATTCCGGCACCCCGGTCGGCAAGGTGCTGGCGTTCGAGGTGCAGCAGGAGATCGCAACGATGAACCTGCTGGTCGGCGGCAGCGTCGAGGCGGCGCTCTCAAACGACAACGGCGTCTACGAAAGCTACACCCGGAAACAGCCCGGCTATGGCGTGCTGAACCTCTTTGCCGAATACAGCCCGCCGTCGCTGGGCAATCTGACCATCCGGACCGCCATCGACAACGTGTTCGACAAGCAATACGCCGACCGCGCCACCTATGGCACCGAGTATATCTCCTCGGAAGTTGCTACCCTCAACGAACCGGGCCGCAACATCTCGGTCGTTGCAACGCTCAAGTTCTAAGCCGCCGCGGGCTTGCAGTGCCCGGCGGTTCTCCGCCGGGCACTGCAAAACACAGTAAAATAGTCAGAAATCCCTTTCCCCGCCCCGCCGCACAGGCTAAATACGGGGCGTGAAACCCTTTTCACATCCGGCGCCCAGCCTTCTTGCCCGCGCCGCTCCGCAGCCAGCTTCCCGCTAGTATCTGTCAAAAACTGACCCGGCCCGACGGCCCGGCACTGCCGGGGCCTGTCTGCGCCGCGGCACGGCTACGGGAAGACCCCATGCACCCTGTCCGCCCCATGACCGGAGGCCTGTGATGAGCCTCCAGCAGAGTATCCCCTGCGCCGCAACAGCAGCGCAGACCGCCTCCCTGCAGGCGCTTCTCAGCACCTATCTGCGCGAAATGGCCCCCGGCAGCGCCGTGCTTGCCGGCGACCGCAGCGCAGTGGAAATCCCGCTCAGCCACATCCCCGCCCGGCTGCGGGTGCGGATCACCTATTTCTCCGCAACCGGCCCCCACCGCTTCGGCCCGGCGCAAATCCTGTTTGATGGCTCCAGCACCTGGCACTCCGCGCCGCCGGTTCAGGTCCTCACCCTGATCGCGCAGGAGTGCTTCACGCGGCTCAACAGCCGCGATGCGGGCCAGCTGCCGGAGTTCCTGCGCGGCCTCTTCAACAGCAATGCCGGGATCGAGCAGAACCTGGTCCGCCACGCAGGGACACCGGAACCCGACGGCTTCCTCAGCGCCGAGCAGGCGCTGACGTTTGGCCATTGGCTGCACCCGACACCCAAAAGCCGCGACGGGCTGACCAACTGGCAGCAAACAGCCTATGCGCCTGAATACGCGGGTGAATTCCGCCTCACCTACTTTACCGCCGACAAAACACTTGTCACAGAAGGCTCCGCCAATCAGACCCCCGCGGACATGCTCCGCCAGATCCCCGGCCTCGGCGGCGTCTTCCGTCTGCGCCCTGATGAGGTGCTGATCCCCGCCCACCCGCTGCAGGCGCAGATGCTGCGGCTGGATCCGCAGGTGCAGGCTCTGATGGCAACAGGCCGCTTGCGCGATCTGGGCGAGGCCGGCTGCACCTTCACCGCCACCTCCTCCCTGCGCACGCTCTACGCTGCAAACTGCCCCTGGATGCTGAAATTCTCGGTCCCGGTTCGGCTCACCAACTCCCTGCGCGTGACCAAGCAAAACGAGCTGGAAACCGGCGTCTTGATGGCGCGGCTGCTGAAACATCTGGACGCCGTCGGCCCCCGTTTCCGCATCCTGAACGACCCGGCCTATCTGACCCTGACCCTGCCGGGCCGCCGCGAAAGCGGGTTTGAGGTGATCTTCCGCGACAACCCCTTCACGGGCGCAGCAGGCAAGGGCATCTACAACCTCGCCGCCCTCACCGCCGATCCGCTGCCGGGCCGCGGCCCGCTCCTCGCCAGCCTGATCCAGCAGGCAGCAGCAGAGCGCGGCGAGGCACCTGCTGAGACCGCCCGCCTTTGGTTCGAGGCCTACCTCACCTGCATGCTCGACCCGGTGCTGGACCTCTATGACCGCTACGGCATCGCGCTGGAGGCACATCAGCAGAACAGCCTGCTGGACCTCAGCACCGGCCTGCCGTCGCGCGGCTTTTACCGCGACAACCAGGGCTATTTCATCGCTGAGGACGCCCTGCCCCGCCTCAGCGCGCTTGAACCCTCGCTGGCACAGCAGCCCGCGCTGGTCTATCCGCGCGCGCGCATCAATGAACGGATGGCCTATTATCTGGTGATCAACCAGATCTTTGCAGTGATCCGCCGCCTGGGCTGCGACGGGCTGGCGCCGGAGCCTGATCTGCTGCTGCAACTGCGCCGCCGCCTGACTACGGCCGCCAGCCGCCTCAGCGGCGCAGGCGCTGACTTCGCCCGCTACCTTCTGACCGCCCCTGCGCTCAGCGCCAAGGCCAACCTGCTGACCCGCGCCCGCAACGTGGATGAGCTGGAAACCCAAGCGCAAGAGGGGCTGTTCCTGCAGATGCCGAACCCCATCGCCGCGGTACAGCCGCAGCACGTGCAGGAGCGCAACGATGTCCCTGCATGAGACCGTGAGCCGCGCCACATCCGCCCCCCGTGTCCTGCGCCAGCTGTGCGAGGCGCTCCTGTGCGAGGGCTGGGCCGCCGCGTTGCAACTGGATCGCGGCCAGACCCTCAGCTGGTCCTTCCGCCGGACCCAATTCCGCGCCCGCGGCCGCCGCGGCGCCTTTGGCCGCTACCGGCTGCAGGAAGGCAGCATCGAGATCCGCGACGGCCTCACATGGCGCCCCGCCAGTACCGCGGATGTGCTGGCAGCAGTTGCGGACCCCTCGCCTGCGCTGGACATCCTGCGCGCCGACCTTCAGCACACCGAACACCTCAGCGATCTGACCGCGCTGCACATCCCCGCCGCAACCCGGCGGCACCGTTTGGGTATCTCCGCGCTGGAAACCGCCCTGCACGAGGGCCACCCCTATCACCCCTGCTACAAGGCCCGCAGCGGTTTCACCGACGCCGACCACCTCGCCTACGGGCCGGAGGGCGGGCAGACCTTCCGCCTGACAGGCGTGCTATTCCACCAGTCTCTGGTGCAGCAAGTGCTGCCTTCACCGGATTTCTGGGAGCACGAGCTGGGCCGGAAAGAATGGCAGCGCATCACCGCGCTGGCAGAGCGGAACGGCGCGCCTCTGGATAGCTTCCGCCTGCTGCCCCTGCATCCGTGGCAGCACGCCAAGCTGCAATCAGACCCGCTTTTCACCAAATGGCGCAACGCGGGCCGGCTCGCAGAGATTGGCCCCATCGGCACACCCTGCCGCGCCACCCAGTCAATCCGCACCCTGATGAACGCCGCAGACCCCGCCCGCGCCCATGTGAAGACCGCGATGGCGATGCGCAACACCTCCTCGCTGCGCACCCTCGCGCCGGAGTCGGTCGCCGTCGCGCCCGCGATCTCCAACTGGCTGGCGCAGGTCCTGGACAGCGACCCGCTGTTCACCAGCCGCTACCCGCTGACCATCCTGCCGGAATACGCCGCCATCACCGCCGGCCGCGGCACCGTGCTGGACGGGCATCTGGCCGCGATCTGGCGGCAAAGCCCTCAGGCGCTTGGCCTGCCCGCGGAACATATGATGCCCGTGAACGGCCTCGCCCTCACCGACCCCGACGGCCGCCCCCTGATTGCCCCCTGGATCGAAACCCACGGCCTCGACGCCTGGCTCGCCCGGCTGATCGAAGTGGCAGTGCTGCCAGTCTGGCACCTCATGGCAGCCCATGGCATCGGGCTGGAGGCGCACGGCCAGAACCTGATCCTGCACCACGAGGACGGCTGGCCCACCGGCCTTATCGCCCGCGACTTCCACGAAAGCCTGGAATACGTGCCGGAGCTGCTGTCGCGCCCGGACCTCTGCCCGGATCTCGCGCAGATCGACCCGGCCTACAAACACGCACCACCGGACAAATTCCACCGCATGTCCAGCGCCGAAGAACTGCGCTGGCTGGTGATGGACACGCTGTTTGTCTTCAACCTCGCCGACCTCTCGGACCTTCTGCAGCACCACTACGGGCTGGCAGAGGCGACCTTCTGGCGCCGCGTCCGCACCCGCCTGGACCGCTACGCGGCTGAGCACGGAATGCAGGGCCGGCAGGCGGCCTTTGCCCCCTTCACCCCGCAAATCCGCGCCGAAAGCCTGATTTCCCGCAAGTTAGACCCTGACAAGCCGCAGCACGGCCACCTGATCGCCAACGCCCTGGCCACCGGAAAAGGATAACCGCCATGTTTGTTCTGAACGACACGACCATCGACCCCTCTGACCTCGCCGCGCGGCTGAACCGCGTGCTGACGGAGCCCGCCACGCACCGCTACGGCCTGCACATGCAAAACGCCGGCGCCGCACTCTCGGCGCTTTTGTACCTGCGCGCGCAAGGCGCCGGCGTCTTCCCGATCCACGCGGGCATCCCGCCGGAAACTGCCCGCGAAATGGCGCAGGCGGCGGGCTGCGACGTGATGCTCAGCGACGGGCTGAAACAGATCAGCCTACCCCAGACGGACACCGCCCCGCGCGGCGGCGTTCTGGTGCAGATGAGCTCCGGCACCACCGGTGCCGCCAAGGTGATCACCCGCAGCTGGGCGGAAATCGCGGCAGAGGTCAAAAGCTACGCCGCCTTCTTCACAGCCAGCGCCGCGATGACGCCGGTGATCGCCTGCCCCGTCACCCATTCCTACGGGCTGATTGCCGGCGTTTTCGTGGCGCTGCACCGCGGCCATGTGCCGGTGGTGCTCGACAGCCTGAACCCGAAATACATCCTGCGCCGCCTGCGCGAAACCGATCAGCCGCTGCTTTATACCTCGCCCGCTATGCTGCACACGCTGGCGCGCCTCCTGCCCGATGGCCAGCGCCTCTACGCGGCCAACACCTCCGGCACCGTGCTGCCAGAGGCCTGGTTCCAAACGATCCGCGCCCGCACCACCCATCTGTTCCAGCAGTACGGCTGTTCGGAGGGTGGCTGCGTCGCCATCAACCAGGATTTGCAGAACCCGTATGACGTCGGCCAGCCGCTGCCGCATGTGACCCTGACCGCAGGCCACAACGACACCCCGGACGCGGTCCGCATCACCATCGCAGGGCAAACAATCGACACCGGCGACCTCGGCTGCCTCAATGACAGCGGCATGCTGGTCTTCACCGCCCGTGCCGATGACATGATCAACGTTGCTGGCCTCAACGTCTATCCGCAGGACGTGGAAAAAGCCGTCATGGCCCTGCCCGGCGTCAGTGACGCCGTCGCCTTCCGCCTGCCTGACCTGCATTCCGGCGCCCGCGCGGGGCTCTTGTATGCCGGCACCGCCAGTGAAGACACCATCCGCCAGGCCTGCCGCACAGCCCTTGCGGATTACCAGCAGCCTGCGCTGATCCGGCACTTGCCCGCCCTGCCCCGCCAGGCCAACGGCAAGATCAGCCGCCGCGAGATCGCCGCAGAGTTTACACCGGAGAGTGCAGACGCATGACCTATGACACCATCCTCGAGGCTATCCGCCAGACCCTCTCCGGCCCGCTTGCCAACCCGTATATGCAGAACTTCTCCGCCCAGGCGGTGCTGAACGACGACCTGCACATCGACTCGGTGATCCTGATCAACCTGATGCTGTATCTGGAAACGGACCATGGCATCGAGATGCCGGAACGCGAGCTGTCCAAGAGCGATTTCGCAACCGTCGACGGGCTGATCCGGATGCTGCTGGGCGAGGCCCCTGAAGCCGCCGAAGACACCTCCAACGCCCCCGCCCCCAGCGAAATCACCGTGCATTGCTTCGTCAGCTGCCTCTGCGCCGCGATCCGGCGGCATGAGCATCTGAACTTCCGCCCGTTCTATTTCGGCACCTGGGACAGCAGCTTTGCGGTGACGCCTGCGATGCAACTCGCCTACCACAGCGAGGAGATCACCCAGGACCACTTCGCGGCTTGGGTCGAGCGGCTCTACAACATCCCGGTGCGCGAATGGTACGACCACAGCCGGACCAAGGAACAGAACCTGATCCGCTTCGAACAGCTCCTCTCAACCAAATCCGATGACGAGCAGCTGGTGGTCTTCCTCGACATGTTCCACCTGCCGGAGCGCGAGAACAAGTACAACCAGAACCCCTTCCCGCATTACGTCATCATTGAGCAGACCGATGATCCGGACCTCTGGCACCTTTATGATCCGGACTACCGCTGGCGTGGCGACCTGCCGCGCGAAACCATCCTGAACGCGATGGCGCAGCCCACCGTCGCGGGCGGCTATATCCTGAACAGCGGCGATGCGCAGGCCCCGCAGGCACAGGATCTGGCGGCCTATTTCACTGAGACTTTCCGCAGCGAGGACAACCTGCTGACCTCCGCCCTGCGGCAGATCTTTGAATACCACTGTGCCCCCGCCCGCCCGCTGGCGCTGGCCGACCTGGGCCGTGCGGTGCGCGAAATGCCGGTGCTCTCTTTGCGCAAATACGCCTATGAGCACGCCTTTGCCTTCTTCTGGCAGGAGCTGGACACACCGTTCGAGCCCTTCGACGCCGAATGCGACCGGGTCGAAGCGCTTTGCGAAGGCTTCCGCAGCTTGCACTTTCTGGCCGCCCGCATCGCCCATACCGGCGACCGCGCCATGATCCCCGACCTGTTCGCAGCGCTCGATTCGCTGGACCAGCTCGAATTCACCATCAAAGCAGCGCTTCATGCCCAGTTTGACACTTGGTGCGCCGCCAACCTGCCAGCCCCGCCCAGTTTTCCGGCCAGCTCGCAACTGGAAGACACCCAGCCGCAGGAGGTACCGGCATGAAAATCTCGCTTTGCACCATTTCCTTCCGCCACCAGCTGATCGGGCTCAAAGACATAGCCTTCTGGGCCCGCGACAACGGGTTTCAGGGGATTGAGCTGTGGGGCGTCCACGCCCGCAACCAATCCCCCTTGGCCATTCACAACGCCCAGTGGATGGCCGCGCAGGGCCTGTCGGTGCCGATGATCAGCGACTACCTGCCGCTGCATGACCCGGACCTGCTGCGCAGCCGCACCCTGGCGCTCTGCGCCCAGGCCCGGACCTGGGGCGCGGCCAAGATGCGCACCTTTGCGGGCCAGCAGGCCAGCGCCGATGCCACCCCGGAGGAGCGCCGCCAGATCACCCGCGCCCTGCGCGAAGCCTGCATCATCGCCGCGGATCACGGGCTGCGCCTGCTGGTGGAAACCCACCCCGGCACCCTCGCCGACACGCTCTCCGCCACCTGCGATTTGATCGACGCCACGGATCACGACGCGCTCGCCATCAACTTCGACGCGCTGCACGTCTGGGAAGGCGGCGACGACCCGGTGGAGGCCCGCCGCATCCTGTTGCCCCGCATCGCCCATTACCACCTGAAAAACGTCTCCGCCCGCAACCGGCTGGACGTCTTTGCCCCCGCCAACGTCTACAGCGCCGCAGGCAGCCGCGACGGCATGGTACCACTGTTCCAGGGCGCCTATGACTACAGCGCGCTGCTGGCAGAAATGGCCCAGGACCCGGCCTGCGAGGCCTCCCTGGAATGGTTCGGGGATGCGGTTTTCCAGACTCTGCTAAGCGATATCACCCAGATTCGCACCCGAACCCGGCGGCCGGAGCCCGAAACCGCGGAAGCGGTCTGAAAACGTCGGCCCCCGATCCTGGCACAAGAAACCCGGCACGCTGGCAGACGTGCCGGGTTTTCTGCTTCCGCATCCTGCCTGTATGAAATCACACCGCCTCAGGCACCCGCTCCGCCGCGCCCGCCTGGCGCTGCCACAGCCCTGCATAGACCCCCTGCTGCGCCAGCAGTTCCGCGTGGCTGCCGTCCTCGGCAACCTCCCCCTCCCGCAGCACCACGATCCGGTCCATCTGGGCAATCGTCGACAGCCGGTGGGCAATCGCAATCACCGTCTTGCCCTGCATAACGTCCCAAAGCGTCTTCTGGATCGCTTCCTCCACCGCACTGTCGAGTGCTGAGGTCGCCTCGTCCAGAATCAGGACAGGCGCGTTCTTCAGCACCACCCGCGCAATTGCGATCCGCTGCCGCTGGCCGCCCGACAGCGCCACGCCGCGTTCCCCCACATGGGCGTCATAGCCGGTCCGCCCCGCGTGGTCGCGCAACCCCATGATGAAGTCATGCGCCTCGGCGCGTTTGGCGGCGGCAATCATCTCCGCTTCCGTCGCACTCGGGTTGCCGTACATGATATTGGCCCGCACCGAGCGGTGGATGAGCGAGGTGTTTTGCGTCACCACCCCGATCCGGCTGCGCAGGCTCTCCTGCGTCACCCCGCGGATGTCCTGCCCGTCGATCAGGATGCGCCCGCCTTCAGGGTCGCGGAACCGCAAGAGCAGGTTGATCAGGGTCGATTTCCCTGCCCCCGACGGCCCGGCAATACCAACCCGCTGGCCCGCCGGTATGTGCAGGTCGATCCCGTTCACCCCGCCTGCCGTGTTGCCGTAATGGTGCCGCAGCCCCTCGATCCGCACCTCGGCACGGGCCACCTCCAAGGGCTTTGCCCCCGGCGCATCCATCACCTCATGCGCTGCCGACAAGGACCGCAGCCCCTCGCGGATCACCCCCATGTTCTCAAACAGCCGGATCGTCACCCACAGGATCCAGCCGCTCATCCCGTTGAGCCGGATCGTCAGCGCCGACACCGCCGCCACCTCACCAACGCTGACAGACCCGCGCATCCACAGCCAGATGGCCGGCGCCACTACGATCAGAATCAGCACACCGTTGATGGCGATGCTGCCAAACGCCAGCCGCGTCATCATCCGCAGAAACCGCTGATAGCGCGTCCGCAGCCGCCGCAGCGCCGACAAGGCATAGGCCTGCTCCTGCCCGTCGCGGGCAAACAGCTTCACCGTTTCGATATTGCCATAGGCATCGACAATCCGCCCGGTCGCGGCAGAGCGCGCATCGGACCATTTCTCAGCTGTCGCCGCCACATTCAGCGCGGTATGGCGCACATAAAGCGCATAAAGCCCCACCCAGGCCACCAGCGGCACCGCCAGCCGCCAGTCGATCTGCGTCAGCACCACCACCGCGCCGATCATGTATGTGACGGCAAACAGCACCGCCTCGAACAGCATATGCACGCTGTCCTGCACCGCAGGCCCCATCTGCATCACCCGGTTGCTCAGCCGCCCGGCGAAATCGTTCTGAAAGAACCCCGCCGACTGCCCCAAAAGATGCCGGTGCGCCTGCCAGCGCACCTGCTCCTGCAAGTTCGACGACAGCGTCTGCTCCAAGAGCAGGTGATTGAGCCCCACCAGCGACGGCCGCACGATCAGCACGCAGAACAGCGCCAGCAGCATCTCCGTCCCATGCGCAGCCCAGAACGCCCCGGCGCCGGTCTCCGCCATCAGGTCCACCACCCGGCCGGAATAGAAGATCAGCCCGCTCTCCATCAGCGCGGTCAGAACGCCGGTGGCAAACATCAGCGGCAGCCATTTGCGGTAGGGCGCCAGCTGCTGCGCCAGATAGGCCCGCAAGGCGGGCCGCGGCGGCGCCTGATGCGCAGGCGCAAAGGGATCGACAAGGTTTTCAAAAGCCCGGAACATTTTGGAGGCCTCTCAAGGATTTTCATGGAACCGCTTGAGATGTGGGTCGCCGTATCCGCCCGCCCGAATCCCCGGAACCAGAGACTAACAAGGGCAAGGGCGCGGATCCTGCCTGCACCGCAGCCCGCTCCTTTTAGGGGCCCCTGCCCCGCTTGTCAGCAGCGAAATTCGCGCCCCGTTGGCAAAATGCGCCCCGGATTTCTGCTTGCGGCAGGCCTGCAGCCCGTTATTGTGCTGCAATCTGAGTAAAACACTAAGGATTACATCATGCTCACCGATCAGGGCCGTTTTGAGACCCCGAACGCCTCCAGATACCTGCAGCAGCTTTGCAAGCATTTTGCGCATAAGGTTGCCGTCGAACACGACGGTACCCGCGGCACCGTCGCGCTGGGAATGGGGCCTGCGACATTGCAGGCCACAGGAAACACCCTGACCGCCGAGGTCACTGCACCTGACGCCGCAGACCTGGCCGAGGCCCGCGACATTATCGACCGCCACCTCGCCCGCTTCGCCTTCCGCGAGGCGTTTGAGGCGATGGACTGGCAATCAGACGCCGCCTGATCCCAGAATCTTGACAAAACGGGTTGGGTTTCCTACCCGTGACCCCGCGTTTCCCCCGGAACGCTTCCAGCAAGGCACTCCCCGCTCCCTCAGGGGCCGCCCAGCCATTTCCGAAAAACCGGCGCCGCCCCTCGCGGCGCTTCTGGCTGGAGACCGGTCCATGACCCTTCGTTTGCCCGCAGCCGCGGCTGCCCTTCTGCTCATGGCCCCCTTTGCTGCGGCTCAGGAAAGCACCGCCGCTCCGGTTCCTGCCATCACCGCGAACACACCCGCAGCCGCCGAAACAGCACCAGCGCCGACGGCTCCTCTTGCGCCGGCCCCTGTGCCTCCGGCCCCGGTCCTTCCATCAGACGCAGACAGCGCGGTAGCGGACCCTGCAGCCGCTCCAGCCCCGCAGCCCGCGGCTGAACCGCCTGCCGCCCCGCCCGAACTGGCGCAGATGGCCAATGACACCTCCGCCAAGGCGCTGAAGTTCCTGCGCGACGGCGGACCCTCAATCTGGGCGATTGCGGCCCTGTCCGTGATCACTCTGGCGCTGATCCTGTGGAAGATCTGGCGGCTGGCCCTCATCGGCGCCTGGTCCCGCGGCAAGGCCGCCGATGCCGTCGCCGCCTATGAACGCGGTGACTGCGCCGCTGCGCTGGCCATCGTGCAAAACCGCATCGGCGTGCGCTCCAAAGTCGTCACAGCCGCCCTCACCGCCACCGCCAGCCTGCCGGAGGACCGCGCCCGCGAGGAGACCGCACGGGTCGCCAAACTGCATCTGGCCAGTGCCGCCACCGGCCTCGGCGCACTGGAGCTGATTGCCACCATCGCCCCCCTTTTGGGCCTCCTCGGCACCGTTCTCGGCATGATCGCCGCCTTCCAGGCGCTGCAGGCCGCGGGATCCAAGGCCGACCCCGCCCTGCTGGCCGGCGGCATCTGGGAGGCGCTGCTGACCACCGCCGCCGGCATGGCCGTTGCGATCCCCGCCTCCGCTGCCCTCACCTGGTTCGAAGCAGTAATCTCCCGCATCCGCCGCGACCTGGAGGACAGCGCCACCCGCATCTTCGTCGCCCGCCAGCCCGATCAGCTGGCGCTGGCCGCCGAGTAGCCCCATGCAGCTCGCCCCCGCCCCGCGCCCGCGGCGCAAACCCAGCCTGACGCCGATGATCGACGTGGTGTTCCTGCTCCTGGTGTTCTTCATGCTGGCCTCCCGCTTCGGCATGGACACGGTGCTGCAGCTGCCGCTGGCCGGACAGGGCGGCACTTACAGCGGCCCGCCGCGCCTCATTGGCGTCGGACCCGGCAACCTGGATGTGAACGGCGTGCCGGTGGCGGACAGCAATCTGGCCCAGGCATTGGCGCCGCTGATGAAAAGCCCAACCGACATGCTGATCCTGCGCGGCCGTGACGGCGCCAGCCTGCAGCGCATCACCGACATCACCGCGCTGCTGCAGCAGGCAGGCCTCAGCAACATCGTGCTGGTGGAGTGAGGCAGCGCCCATGGACCTGAGCGATCCCCCGAAACGTCCCCGCACCGAATCCATCGTGCCGATGATCAACGTGGTGTTCCTGCTGCTGATCTTTTTCCTGATGACCTCGCGCCTGGCGCAGCCCGACCCGTTTGACGTGACCCCGCCCGATGCCGCCTCCGAGGCCGCGCCAGAGGCCCAGCCGGTGCTCTACATCGCCGCCGACGGCCGGATGTTTTTCGACGGGGCCGAGGGAGACGCTGCACTCGCCCGCCTCGCCACTGCCAGCGCGGACAGCCCGCAAATCCAGCTGCGCGCCGACGCACGGCTGGAGGCCAAGACCCTCGCCCGCATCCTGCGTCAGCTGGCGGAAGCCGGCCTCGCCCGCGCCGAACTGGTGGTGCGCCAGCCATGAAGCGCGCCACTGAGTTCACCGTCTTTGCGGGCCTTGCGGGCCTTATCCACATTGCGCTCTTTGCCAGCGCGCCGGAAACGGGCGCGCACTCCAGCGGTGCAGGCGGCGATGCGCTGGTCTCGCTGCAGCCCGCCAGCGCCGAGGTCGCCCGCATGACCGAGGCCTGGCAGAAACCGCCGGAAGTCCCGCAGATCGAAACCCCGAGCCCGGAAGCTCCGCCGCAGATCCAGCCCCCTGCCCTGCCGCAGATCGACTTGGCCCAGGCGCCGCGCGCCGCGCTGCTGGCCCCGCTTACCCAGCCCGCTGCGGCCCAGCCGGTGCAGGCCGACACCGCCCCGCCGCCGCCAAAACCGCGCAAACCAGCGCCAAAGCCGGAACCGCAGGCCAAGCCGCAACAAACCCCGCCGCCCAAGGCCAATTCCAACCGCAACGCAGCCGGCCAAGCGGGCCAGCGCGCCGCAGGTGCGGGCGGCGGCACTGAGGCGGGCCAAACCGGCGGCGCCCGGACGGCCACCGCAAATCCCGGCCGCGAGGCCAAGCTGCGCACCGTCTGGGGCAACAAGATCCGCGCCCGCATCGAACGGCGCAAGCGCTACCCCTCTGGTGCCAAAGGCCGGGCCCAGGTGGTACTTCGCCTGACGGTTGCCCGCGACGGCCGGCTGCTGGACCACCGCATCGCCAAATCCTCAGGAATTGCCGCGTTTGATCAGGCGGCGCTGGACGCCGTCGCCCGCGCCGGAAAATTCCCGCCAGCCCCGAAAAAGCTGCAGGCCAGCCAAATCCGCCTCAGCCTGCCCATCAGCTTCACCCGGTAGCGCTGTCAGCCCTCTTCCAGCCTCACCGTCACCACGCTGTTCATCGAGTTGCTGACGGTGCAGGCGGACTTGGCCTGCATCACGATCTGCCCGGCCAGCGCCGCATCATCCGAAAGCCTGCCAATCACGGTCACCTCTGCCGTTTCCAGGTGCCCCGGCAGTTCCGGCGCACCAACTCCGGCTACCTGCACCTGAAACGGCGGCAGCTGCAGCTTGTGCCGGCCGGCCGTCCATTCCAGCGACCGCACAATACAGGCGCCAAGCGCGGCCAGCATCGTCTCCACCGGTGAGCCTGCAGGCGGGTACGGGCTGCTGTCCGCCCCTTCGCCGCTGGCATAGCGCAGCTCTGCGCCGCCATCAAAGATCACGAACACCGGGCCATAGCGCTTGGGTTTGACTTTCAGGACCACGCTTGCCTCCCTTTCCCTTCTGCACGCCACACCCGATCACCCCCGGAAAACAGGCTCTAAACAGGCAGATCCTCAAACGCGCCCGGAACCAGCTCTTCCCAGAAGGCCGCCATTTCCGCCGCCAGCAGCGCCGCCGCCCAGCCGCGGTTGCGGAATTCCTCGCGGTCGATTTCATCCTCCAGACGGCTCAGGAACAGACGTTTGTCCGCATCCCGCTGGGTGGGCGAACGCCCCGCCGCCAGCTCCCGGATCCGCTCCAGCTTCTGCGCACGCCGGGACCGCTCCCGCGCCTTGGCCGCATCCTCTGCCGCTGCAACCCGCGCCGCCTCGGCCTCTGCCGCCTTGCGCGCCTGCGCTGCCGCCAGCACCTCCGGCGACACGTCCTTGGCGGCTTCCGAAGGTCCGGACTTGTAATCATCGCGCAGGGCCGCGCTCAGATAGCGCACCGGACTGTCCACAGCCTTCTGCCCCTTCAGATAGCCGACCTTCTCGGCGACATAGTCCTCGCCGTGCTCGGCTATCCACTGCCGCGCCAGCCGGTCGCTCACACCCAGTTCCATCAGCTGCGTATAGACCGCCCCCTGCCGCACCCCCGCGCCATCGTCGATATCCAGCATCGCCAGCTGCGGGTTCTCCTTGATGCGGAACCGCACCTCCGCCACCTGCCGCCCCATCTTCTTGAACTCCGGCGTCAGCAGGATGTTGGAGGTCTTGTTCACCTCCGCCACCGCCGGTTTGATGATCTTGGCATTGAGATGCTTGAAGCTCTCGTAATAGGCGCTGCCATCCACCCCCATCAGGCGGCGGAACAGCGCAATGTCCCACCAGCCGGTCGAGCCGGTGCGCACAAAGCGATAGCAGTTTTCATACAGCGCCAGCGCATGGCCGCTGGTGAACCGCCGCTGGATGTTCAGATTGATCAGGGCAAAGACCTTGGGGTCGTGCAGCTTCTCCGCCAGCGCGGGGCTATAGGCATACTCGCAGACCCCGCCGGACAGCTTGGCATAAGAGAGCAGCGAGCTGACGCCCCATTCCTGCCGCCCCTGCTCATCCAGCATGTCCCATTCGGCCACCGTCTCCGCCAGCGAGCGCAGCGACTGCTTCAGCGTTTCCATGTCGTTGGAGTTGTAGCCCACCATCAGGCACAGCGTCTGCGCGTCGATCTGGTGCTTGGGCTTGGTCACCAGCGCGTCATAGGCATTGAGCAGCAGCACATTCGACAGCTTGCGCTGCAAGAGCGTCAGCTTGCCTGAGACATGAATCGCCGCCACATTCTTCTTCACTGAGCCCCGGCGCAGGGGACCTGTCAGCTTGCTGTGCGGGATATGTTCTGCGTCCATCGCCCTGCCCTATTGCCCCGCTTTGGCCTTTGCGACTCTGCGGGATCTGCTCTCGGGAATATTATGACGGAAAAGGCACCCGCGCTCAATCCTGCTTTGGGCACCCTTTTACGGGATCAGACCATCCTGCAAACGGGTACCTTTACAGGCGGCCTCCGGAATTTCGCGCCAAACGGCTGCTCAAACCCCGTGTTCAAGGCTATTCTGGCCCCCGAAACGGCCCGTTTTGGCTGTCTCGAGTCGCGGGTCCCCGTCCTCCTGCGAATCGGGACCCTTGTTCCCGCAGACGGGTACCAATGCCCCTGAAAACGGGTACCCTTGGTACTGGAAACAGGTCCCAAAACCTATCTAACTATCTGATAAACATCAACTTACTGACCCTAAAGATTCTAAACTGAATCAAAGATTCACAACATTTCAACTTGTTTGTGCCATAGTCATTATTGGGGAAAAGAGTCATATATTCCGCGGGATACGGACGGCAGCGGAAAACAGATGCGCTGCCAGATAATGATTCACCTTCTGCCCAGGATGTGCGACAAAAACCGGGATAACACGCCGAACAGGCGATATACCCGAGGCATAAGGCACATGGCAAAGAAACCTGATACCCCCCTGCCCCCCTATTTCAACCTGGATCCGGAGGCAGCAGCGGCCAAGCTTGGCGAACTGGTGGATACCGCCAGATTTGCCAAGGCCGCCGCCTTTGCGGGCCGCGGACGCGACGATCTGGCCAAGCGCGGCTACGCCCCCGACGGCCGCAAGCGGCTGCGCAAATTCTCCACCTGGGAGATTACCCGTTACCTGATCCCAGTGGCCCCCGCTCACCTGCGCCGGGTCCTGAACAAGAACCCCGACCTGCCCCAGGGCGAAGGCGCCAGCGGCTCCAAATGGTTCACGCTGGAGGAGGTGCTGAAACTGCGCGACCACTTCGCATCCGAAGGCATCAGCACCAAGGAATACCGCCCCTACCGCCCCGAAGGGCTGCCCGCCAAGGTCGTCGCGGTCGCCAACTTCAAGGGCGGCGTCGGCAAGACCTCCACTGCCGCCCATCTGGCGATGTCCGCCGCACTCGACGGCTACAAGGTGCTGGTGGTCGACCTCGACAGCCAGGGCTCTATGACCTCGATCCTCGGCGGCCAGGTGGCCGATGAATGGCAGACCGTCTTCCCCCTCCTCGCCCGCGACTATGCCGAGGCGGTGGAGGCTGAAAACAAGGTCCGCGCAGCCTCTGGATTAGACTCTATTCCGCTGGATGAGACTCTGACCGAGGCCAAGGAGGTTTCGCTGCGAAACGTGGTCCAGAAAACCCACTGGCCCAACATCGACCTCATCGGCGCCCAGCTGAACCTCTACTGGGCCGAATTCCAGATCCCGGTCTGGCGCATGGGGCTGCGCAATTGGGCGCTGTGGGATGCGCTGACCAACGCGCTGGAGGCCGGCGGCGCGCTTGATGAATATGACATCGTGCTGCTGGATACCCCCCCTGCCCTCGGCTACCTCACCATCAACGCGCTGGCCGCCGCCGACATCCTGATGGTGCCGCTGGGCGCGTCCTTTCTGGAGTTCGACTCGACAGGCCGCTTCTTCGACATGCTCTATTCCACCTTTGCCTCTATCGAGGACGGCGAGAACGCCGGCCGCCGCCGCGCAGGGCTGCCGGAGATGAAGTTCGAATGGGACGTGGTGCGTGCCCTGATCACCCGCTTTGACGCCAGCCAGCAAAGCGACCTGGCCAATGTGATCCAGGCCTATTTCGGCGACATGATGAACGCCTACCGCCAGGACTATACCGCCCTCGTCGGTCAGGCCGGCGAAAGCGTGTCCGGCATCTACGAGGCGGACTACCGCAACTTCAACCGCGAGACCTATGTGCGCGGCCGCGAGGTGTTCGACCGCACCTATGCGGAATTCAAGGAGCTTCTGATCGGCAGCTGGTGGCGCGATCAGCAGATGGAGCAGGCAGAACAGACCCCAAAAGAGGACAGAGCAGATGGCACGCCGCAGACAGCTTGAAACCCCCTCTCCCGAGGCGCTGAAGGAAATCGAGGCCGGCATCGACCGCGACCTCGCCCGCGGGCCCGCGGGCCTGCGCCCGCCGATTGCCGATGTGGTGGCCGACGCCGCCCGCCACGCCAGCCCCCTGCCCCAGGCCGACCGCGAGGCGGCCGCGCGGGACAAGGCTGACGCCGAACGGCTGCGCGCCGCGGAGGGCAAGGGCCTGGTGGCGGTGGAGCTGCCGCTGGAGGACATCACCGCCGACGCCCTCAACCGCGACCGCATCGTGCTGGATGAGGACGAGATGCAGGAGCTGATGGCCTCGATCTCCGCCAACGGGCTGCGCCTGCCGATCGAGGTCTTCGAGCCGCTGAACCCCGAGGATGCGGGCAAATACGCGCTGGTCTCCGGCTACCGCCGCCTGTCCGCCATCCGCCGTCTCAATGCCATGAGCGGCGGCGAACGGTTCCAGACCATCCCCGCCTTCATCCGCGAGCCCGGCAGCATCGCCAATGCGCTGGTGTCGATGATCGAGGAAAACGAGATCCGCTCCGGCCTCAGCCAGTATGAGCGCGGCCGCGCGGCGGCCTCGGCGGTGCATGACGGCATCTTTCAGAATGTCGACGACGCGGTGGCGGTGCTGTTCCAGCACGCCTCCAAGGCCAAGCGCTCCAAGATCCGCTCCTTTGCGCTGATCCACGAGGAGCTGGGCGACATGCTGGCCTATGCCACCGGCCTCAATGAGCGCCAGTGCCTGCGGCTGGCCGCCGCGCTGCGCACCGGCACCGCTGAGGTGATGCGCGCCGCGCTGGAGGCCGCAGGCGCGCGCTCCGCGGCAGAGGAATGGGACGCGCTGCTGCAGTTCATTGAACAGGCCGAAGGCGCCCCTCAGGACCCGGCCCGCGGCGGCCGCCCCAAAACCGCGCAGAAGGTTGAGCGCAGCCGCCGCACCCGGCTGGCCAACGGCATCTCCATCGAACGCGAAAGCGGGCCCAACGGCTATGCGATCCGCTTTCACGGCAGCAATGTCACCTCCGATCTGGTCGACGCGGTGATGGAAAATGTCCGCCACCTGCTGGAACAGGGCTGAGCGGGCAGGGGCCGCATCAGTGGTTTCGCAGCGAAACCCCGGCTGAAGGGCCGGGGTTTTTCATTGCCGCTGTGGCCTGAAGGGCAGGGAGGTTTCGCTGCGAAACCTCTGAACCGCCCAATCCTCCCTGCGGCGCCCTTTTCGCAGCGGCCCGCTCAGCAATGGCGTTCTTGCCTGCGGGCTGCATTGCCCCGTGAGAGGTTTCGCTGCGAAACCTCCAAACCGGACAGGCTTGGAAGACAGGGGGCAGAACCGCCGTCCATCCAGGTCAGCTGTAAACCAGAGCGCGACAGTGATGCCATGCGCGGCCCAGGTTTCGCTGCGAAACCTCTGCAGCCTCAGACCGGCAGCGGGCAGTCACGCCCCTGCAGCAGGCGCGCGGCCCGCCGCCTTTGGCAGATTTTGTGGTTTTTTTGGCGCTTAATTTTCCGGCGGCTTGGGCATCACCGGAACAGGGCAGATGTCCGGCACCCGTGCTGGCCGCGCCCTTTCGGTGGCAACAGACGGAGCACGGACGTGAGTGAAGACAGCCCGCATATCTACCGGTGCATCGGCATCGGTTTCGGCCCCTCCAACATCGCGCTGGCAATTGCGCTCGAGGAAGCGGGGGAACTGGACAATGTGCTGTTTCTGGAAAAAGCGGCAGCGCCGGACTGGCAGGGTGAATTCCTGATCGATGGCAGCGACATCCAGCACAATCCGCTGCGTGACTTTGTAACCCCGCGCAACCCGGCTTCTCCCTATGGGTTTCTCAGTTATCTGAAGGCAAAGGGCCGCCTGTTCGAATTTCTCAACCTCGAAGCGCCCTATCCGCCGCGCACCGAATACGCCCGCTATACCGTATGGGCAGCGCGTCAGTTCGACCGCGCAGTGCGCTACAGCGCCGCGGTGCGCAGCCTGGAATATACCGAGGCCGGGGGGCTTCCTGCGGTGCGGGTCGGGCTGGAAAGCGGGGAGGTCCTTCTTGCCCGCAGCGTGAGCTTTGCGCCGGGCCGGTCAATCAGCATCCCCCAGCCCTTTGCCGCGCAAATGGGCGGGCGCATGGTGCATGCGGCGCAATACCGCTCCGCCGTGGCCCGCTGGCAGCAGGAGGGCACTGTCCGGCGCATCGCCGTGATCGGTGCCAGCCAAAGCGCGGTGGAAATGCTGCTGGATCTGCCGGGCCATTTCCCGCAGGCGCAGATCACCGGCATCTGCCGGTCCTTCGGTTACAAGCAGAAGGACCTCAGCCCGTTCACCGAACGGGTGTATGAGCCGGAGTTCGTCGACCGTTTCTACGGCGCGCCGGAGGACGTGCAGAACAGCATGCGGCGGGAGCTGTGGCGCAGCAACTATGGCGCCGCTGACCATGACGTGATCAATGCGCTGCAGTTCCGCATGTACGAACAGCGGGTCACCGGGCGGGCACAGATCGTGCTGCTGGACAACAAGACCACGCAGGAGATCGCGCCGCAGGGCGGGGCAGGGGGCTTTGAACTGAGGCTGCTGGACCGGATGGATCGCAGCGAAACCCGGGCGGAATTTGATGCGGTCATTCTGGCGACAGGCTTCCTGAACCACGGCAGCGCGCCTGAAGGCGAGCCCTTTCACCCGCTGCTGGCCGGCATTGCCGAAGAGGCCCGGTTCCGTGCGGACGGCGCCATCGCCCAGGCGCGGGACTACCGGCTGCTGATCAAGCCGGGCCTGACGCGGGCCCCGGTCTTTCTGAACGGCGTTTCGGAAACCAGCCACGGCTTTGGCGATGCCGGCTCCTTCAGCCTTCTTTCGGTCCGCTCGGCTGAGCTGGCCCGGTCGATTGCCGCTGTGCCGGTCCGGCCGCAGAACAACTCATCCGGCGCAGGGCAGGACACCCCTGCGCGGACGGTCCAACCCGCATGACGAGGCAGATTATGTTTGCACTGAAAGACAGAGAGACATTTGACATTGAAACCCTGGTGCGCCGCGGCGAAAGCGCGGTGACAACGCGCGAGTACAACGCCGACCTGCGGCGGCTGCTGCCCTGGCCGGGGCGCGTGAACAGCAAGCGCCCGCTGACGGAATTCGGCGCCATCCTGGTGACCATCCGGCCGCAGGAGGACGTCGATGCCCACCGCCACGACGAGGAGGAATGCTTTATCGTGACCGCGGGCCGGGCGGATTTGGAGATTGAAGGCCAGACAACGCAACTGTTCGCCGGCGACGTCGTCTATATCCCGCGCTTCTGGATGCATCAGCTGCGCAATCCGAACTTTGAACCATTTGTTTTTGTTGATCTTTACTGGGATGACAAGGGCCGAAGCTTTGAAGTGTTTTCTGCAGCCGAGCTTGAGGAGGCCCTGTGATGAAACCCGCGTCTTCCCCTCCCGATTTCATCGTCACCCTGCCGCCGCCGACCCCGAACGGAGGGCTGCATGTGGGCCATATGGCGGGGCCGTTTCTGGCCGCTGACATCTTTGCCAAGGCAGCCCAGGCGGGCGGTCAGAGCGTGCATGTGCTGTCTTTCAGCGACACCAACCAGTCCTATGTGCGGGCGACCGCGGAAAAGCAGGACCGCGATCCGGCGGAGCTGGCATCCGGCTGGACACGCGACATCCTGGACACGCTGGAGATCTACGGTTGCCAGGTCGACAACTACTTCGAACCGGGCCCGGCCTCGGACGGCTTTGTGCGCGACACGCTGCTGCGGCTGTATGATCAAGGCATCTTAAAGAAAAAAACTTTTCCGTTCATGTATTTGCCGGATCAGGAACAGTTTCTGGACGAAGCCGGGGCGAGCGGGTTGTGCCCGCGCTGTCTGGATGACTGCAAGTGCGGCATCTGCGAGGCCTGCGGGTTTCCGACCCGGGCGGACACGCTGCTGAACCCGCGGTGCACCAATGATCCCGCAGCCCGGGTTGAGGTCCGCCACGCCGAGGTGCTGGTGCTGGAACTGGAGGCCTGGCGCGATGCTCTGCGGCGCTTCCACAACTTCGGCACCGCAATCCGGCCAAAGTACCGCTGGCTGGTCGATGACGCGCTTGCCGGGCCGCTGCCGGACTTTCCGGTGACCGTGCCGGGCAGCTGGGGGATCGGCGCCGGGCACCCCGACCTGCCCGGGCAGGTCGTCAATGCCTGGCCGGAGCTGGCGCTGAATTTCGTGCATGGCTATAAGCAGGCGGAGGCCGCTGGCGGGGCGCCGAAGATTGTCAATTTCTTCGGTTACGACAACTCCTATTTCTACGCGATCGTGCATGTGGCCCTGCTGCATGCCGCTGGCATGGAGCAGTTCCTGCCTCATGCCACTGTGATCAATGAATTCTACAATCTGGAAAACGCGAAATTCTCCACCAGCCGCGGGCATCTGATCTGGGCGCGCGACATCGCTGCGGCCTATCCGGCGGATCTGGTGCGCTTTTACACGGCGCTTTCGGCGCCGGGGTTCGAGCAGGGGAATTTCAATGCCCAGGACATGCAGGAGGTTGTCGAGCGCAGGCTGCTGGCCCCGTTCAGGCGGATCGCTGCGGCGGCGGAGACCGCCGGGCAGGGGGGCAGGCTGCCGGATCCGGCAGCGCGGGCGGCTGCGGCGATGGAAACGCGTGTGGCGGCAAGCCTGTCGCTTGAGCGGTTCAATCTGCGGCAGGCGGCCGAGGATGTTTTGAAAGGGCTGGGCGCCATCGAAAGCGTTCAGGCGGCGCCGGGCACGGGCCGGGACTGCGTGATGCAGATGCTGGCGGCCTGGGCGCGCGCCGCCGCACCGCTGATGCCCTCGCTTGCCAGCAGCCTGCAGCGGGCGCTGGAAGCCGGGCGCATTCCGGCGGAGCTGACCGGGCAAGAGCCTGCAGGCGGCGCTAGCGCCCCGGCAGAGGAGCTGGCCGATGCCTGAGCAGATGCACCTCGCCTTCATGACGTTTTCCGTGCTCAAGGCGCCCTATGGCGATCCCTCGGTGCAGGAATTCGATGACCGGACGCCTGACACCTTTGCCGAGGCCGAAACCAGCGGCGGCTTTATCGCCCGCGCCAAGCCGGTGGAGGACATTGCCTGGATGACCAATTACCAGAAGGACTGGGGCCGCTGGGGGCCGTTTGCGGTGCCGCGCTTCTATCCCGGCGGCACCTTCAGCGGCAGCTCCTATCAGGCGCAGACGCTGTCGGTCTGGCGCGACCTGCATTCAGTCTGGACCTTTGCCTATCGCGGCGCCCGCCACCGGGCTGCGCTGAAGCAATCTGCCGAGTGGTTCGGGCCGCAGGACTGGCCGATATTTGCAGCCTGGTGGATCCCGGCGGCGCATCAGCCTGTCTGGCCGGAGGCCTGCGCCAGGCTGGAGCATCTGCATGACCATGGGCCCAGCCCGCAAGCCTTTACTTTCAAGCAGGCCTTTGACCCGCAGGGCAGGCCCTGCCGGCCCAATGCCAAGCTGGAGCCGGAACCCGCCTGAGCGGGCGCGAAGGATGAAGCATTATGACCTTCGATCTTGAAACCTTTGCTGCGGTCATTGCGGTCTACGTGATGATCGTGATCAGCCCGGGACCCAATTTCGTGCTGATCACCCGCTACAGCCTGCGGCATCCGGTGCCTCTGGCCTTTGCCGTGACATTCGGCTTGGCGGCGGGCGCGACGATCAATGCCTCGATCACCATGTTCGGCGTCGGGTCGCTGATTGTGGCGTATCCGTTGTTCGGCTTCTTGGTGTCGGTCGCGGGCGGCGGTTTCATGGGCTATCTGGGGCTGAGCGCAATTGTCTCTGCCCTGCGGGAGCGCACACAGCTGCAACCGGCAGGCCACGCCGCGTCGGTGCCGGCAGAGCAGCCGGAGATGGTGCCAGAGGCCGCGCCTGCCGGGGAAAGGCTTGTTTCAGCCCTGAACAAGGGGCTGCTGGTCAACCTGCTCAACCCGAAGGGCATCGTGTTCTTCATCGGCCTTTATGCGCCGCTGATTGCCCGGACCAGCCTGGCCACCAAAGGCGCGGTGCTGGCCGCGAGCTTTCTGATCGAGATCCTCTGGTACGGTCTGGTGATCCTGATCCTGGCCCGGCCTAGGTTCCGCCGAATGTATGAGCGGGCCAGCTTTTCCATCGACTGTCTTCTTGGCCTGGTGCTGCTGCTGATCGGGATGCGGATCCTTCTGCAGGCCGGCACGTATCTTTAGGAGTGTATAGCCATGAGCGAGTTCTCCAGCCATCACCCGCAGCTGATCCTGCCGGCCGCAGTTCGCCGCCCGGTTCCCGTCTTGCCGGACTGGTTCCTGCGGCGGCAGCACAGCACCACAGACGCCGCAGGCCCCTGCGTGCTGCTGGCAGAAAGCGACGGGGAAAATTTCGAGGATTTGCTGGCCGCCTGGTGCCTGAATCTGGGGCGCCGGTCCGGTGTCCGGGCGGTTGTCCTTGATGATCAGCGCGACCCCGGTATCTGCGCCCGGACCCTTGAGGGGGTTTTTGCCGGTGGCTTGCGCCCGGATGCGGCCATCGGCCATTTCTCCTCACCGGTCGCGCGGCGGGCGGCACAATGCTATGCCGCGCAGGGGGTGCCGTTCTTTGCCCCGGGATCCTCTGCCGATGATCTGGCGCAGGGCGCGCGCGCACCGGTGTTTCAGGCCTTCGCCCGCGACAGCGGCCAGATTGCTGTGCTGTGCAGCGCGCTCAGAGGGGCGGGGCAGGCGGTGGTGCTGGGTCAGCCGGGGAATGCGGGTGCGGCCTTGCTGGACGCCTTGCAGGCAGCGAGGCCGTGCGCGCTGTCCGGTTACAGCGGCATTGACCAGGTGCCCGCCGGTCAGGTCACTGGAAATCCGCTGGTGCTGCTGGGGTCCAAGGAATACGCCGCCGAGGCGCTGGCATCCCTGACCGGGCAAGCGTTGCCCGCAGCCGTCTACCTGTCCGATGACAGCCTGAATGCTGTTGCGGTCCGGCAGCAGGCGGCGCGGCTGGGATGCCCGGTGTTTGTTGCGGCGCTGTGCCGGCCCCGGCAGCAGACCTGCCTTCTGGGGTTTTCGGCCGGCAGTATCGAACATGACGCGGCGCGTTTGCTGGGCCGGCAGCCGGGTCCCTATTTCCTGACGGCCTGGATGGCGGTCTATCTTGCGCTCAGAGGGCTGCAGAAGGGATGCCGGACCCCTGCGCAGATGCTGCACAGCCTGCAGGGGCGGAGCTGGCAGACAGTGTATGGCCCGCTGGTATTTGATGATTGCGGGCGGGCTGAAGGGTTTTCCTGGGAGTTGAGGAGGGTGGAATGAGCCTTGCAACAGATGCGGTGCGGCTGCGGCCAGAGGATATGCGCAACAGCATTCCCGGGCCGGGCGGCGAGCGGTTTCATATCGGGCTTCTGCGCGGAGAATTGCAGGTTGAGCTGTATGTGCCGCAGGGGGAAGACCTGCAGCAGCCGCACAGCCGGGATGAATGCTATGTGGTAATCCGCGGATCCGGCCGGTTTCAGATGGGGGAGGACATCGTGCCCTTCGAGGCGGGCGATTTCCTGTTTGTTCCGGCAGGCATGGAGCACCGGTTTCTCGACTTTGGCAGCAGTCTGGAAACCTGGGTGATCTTTTACGGGCCGGAAGGCGGAGAGCAGCTTGCCTGACAGCCAGCCGCATATTCTGGTCGCAGGGGCGGGCATAAACGGGCTGATGGCGGCCTACTGCCTGAACCGGGCCGGGGCCCGGGTGACCGTCTGCGAGGCCGGGCCGGTGCCCAATCCTGGCAGCGCCTCGCATGGGGCACACCGGCTGATCCATCCCTGGCCGCCCGCCGGACGGCCGCAGGAGGCCGCTGCTGCCGCGCAGGCGCTGCCATTGTGGCGGACAATTCTGCAGGACACCGGATGCAGCGGTTTTGTGCAAACCGGCGTTCTGGTGGCGGCGCCGGAGGCTGTTGATCCCGTCCCCGGGCAGCAGCCGGTGCGGCTGCCGCCTGCCCGGGCCGATGCCTTGCTGGCAGGCGCGGCGGATATGCCCGGGGCGGTGTTCTTTGCTGAATCCGGGGTGCTGCTGGCGGATAAGATCCTGATGGCGCTGTGTGCCGCCCTGACGGGACGCGGCGTGAGGTTCCTGCCGGAGGCGCCGCTGCGCGGCCTGGACACGGAATCAGGCACGGCTGAGATCGCGGGCCGGGCGCCGCAGCGCTTTGACGGGATCATCTGCGCCCTGGGCTGGAAAGCACGGCAGCTGGCGCAGATTGCCGGGGCAGGGGAGATCCTGGCGCAATTCAGCCCCCGCCGCAGCTATGTCGTGTATCTGCCCGAGGCAGAGCTGCCGGAAGCCAAGCGCCCGCGCACGGCCTGGACCGGATTCCTGGGCCAGGATCTGTGGGGCATGCCGGCGCTTGGCAGTTATGACGCCAAGTTCGGTTGCGGCCTGCTGACGCACAGCGCTGATGAGCAGCTGCTGCCGGATGACGAAGTCCGCAGCAAGGCGGCCGCCGCCTACAGCTGTGCTGATCCGGCCTACCGGGCGCTGCTCAGGGGGCGGGTGGCATCAAACGTCTGGGCCAGGTTCCCGTTTCCCGGCATGGTGCAGCAGCGCGGGCTCTGCACCGTGATAACCTCGGATTCCGGCGGCGGCTTCAAGACCGCTCCGCTGGCCGGGCAGGCCGCCTGCGACGCCGTCCTTGCGGCGGTTTGAGGCGGGCGGGGCCCGAAAACACAAAAGGAACAGAAGACATGACAGCAATAGATCTGGAACTGCGCCCGCTGCGGGAAAGCGACCGGGCGGAATGGGCGCGGCTTTGGACCGGATATCTGGCGTTTTATGAGACGGAGCTTGCCAAGGGCATCTATGACGGGACCTTTGCGCGGCTTATGTCGCGGGACGCGTGGGAGCCTTCGGCGCTGGTGCTGGCAGGCGCTGGAGACGGGGAGGGTCCGCAGCCGCTCGCTGGGCTGGTGCATTTCCTGTATCACGCCCATTGCTGGAAACCGTCGCCGGTTTGCTACTTGCAGGATCTTTACGTGGATCCGGAAGCGCGGGGGCAGGGGCTGGGGCGGCGGCTCATCGAGGGGGTCTATGCGGCGGCGGATGCGGCTGGTGCCAGCGGCACCTACTGGATGACGCAGCATTTCAACAGCCAGGCCAGGCAGCTCTATGACCGTATCGGCGTGGAAACCCCCTTCATCAAATACCAGCGCCCGTGATCTGTTCACCGGAACCGGGCGCGCAGTGGCGCAGCCCCCGGTTCCGGCTGCGGGTCATGTGTCTGCGGCGACTTCATCCAGATGCCACAGCTTGGCGACGATGCGCCATTCGGAGCTGTCATGGGCAAACATCAGATGGTCGGAGAACCGGTTGTTATGGATCCTGACCCGCACTTTCACCGTTGCGGCGGCGTCTGACAGCATATCCACGAACAGGATTTCGTCCTCCCGCGGGGCGTTCAGGGCCGCTGGCGGCGACCGGCGCAGGATGGTGTCGCGGTAGCAGCTGATCGGGTCCGTGAAGATGCGTCCGTCATCGGCATCAAACAGGCTGGCGGCAGGGTGAAAGACCCGCTGCAGCAGATCGGTGTCGCAAAAGTAGAGAGCATCGAAATACCGGGTGACAGCCTGGGTAAGACCGGCAGGGGCATGGGTGGCATCCAAGGCCATGGCAAAGTTCCTGTGAGTTTAGTGTTGCACGAGAGAAGAGGTGTTCGACACCGCCTGGCGCTGTTTGAAGCTGGCGAAGGCAACCACAGCTGCAAAGCCCAGCAGAACCGCTGCGATCATCGCCCAGCCGACTGAGGCGATCATCAGGCCGGAGCCGAAGGAGGCGATGGCCGCGCCAAGCGCGATGCCAGTATCGTTGATGCCCTGAAACAGGGATTTTTCGTTGTCCAGAAGCTCAGAGTTCAGCAGCGTTGTTGCGCCGACGAACCCGAAGTTCCATCCCAGCCCCAGCAGGATCAGGGACACGTAGAAATGCACCAGATCAATCCCGGCGAGGGCGGTCAGGCCGGACAGGGCCAGCAGGACAGCACCTGTTGCGACGATCTTGTTGGCGCCGAACCGGGTGATCAGCGAGCCGGTGAAAAAGCTGGGGGCGAACATCGCGACCACGTGCCAGCGGATGACATCGCCGGCCTGCACATCGCTGAACCCGCAGCCGACCATTGCCAGCGGTGTTGGGGTCATCAGCAGCATCATGCCGGCAAAGCTGCCGACCCCGCACAGCATTGCCCACAGCAGCCGCGGCCGGTTCCAGAGCGGCGCGGTTTGACCGCGGGATGTGTCCTTGGCGGCCTTGGGCTGCGGCGGTGCGAAGCGGGCAGCCGCTATTGGCAGCATGCCGGCCAGGGCGATGGCCGAGACCGCCAGATAGGCACCCGCCAGCGGGACCGGGGCCAGCGCATCCTTGAACAGGCGGAAAACTTCGGGTGCCAGCAGCGCGGCGACCAGCCCCGAGCCAAGAGTCAGAGAAATCGCCTTGGCCTGCTGCGGGGCGTCAACCAGTTCCGCAGCGGCAAAGCGGAACAGCCCGAAGCTGACCACCGCCGCGCCAAGCAGCGCGTGGGCAAGACACAGCAGCACAAACAGCCCGTGGATCAGGCTGTAGGCCGCAAGCGCCCCGCCCAGCACCGCAAACAGCGCGGCCAGCAGGAACCCTGCCTTGCGCCCGCGTGCGCCCATCAGGATGGACATCGGCGTGGCCGTGAACAGCCCGGCCAGAAGCTGGACCGACACGGGCAGCGTAGCCAGGCCTTCGCCCGGCGACAGCTGCAGGCCTGCCAGCCCGCCGAGAATGATGAGCATCGGCATCGGAATTGTCAGAACTGTCGCGCCAAGCAGCACGAGCAGGAAGTTTGGGCTTTTGATCAGCAGCATGGGTCCATCCACAGAAATAGTTGCAGAGGAGATACAGCTTTCAGTGCCGGATTTTATGTCAACGGCACCGCAATTTCGGCCAGACCGCGGGCCGCTGGCGCCAGCGGAAAGCTGCAACCTGAGCGGATTTTTGAAAATTTCCCTCTACTGATGGTAAAGTTGTGCTATCGCGCCGCAAATGCGACGTTACGCAGCGTCACAAATTGCTATGAGAGTTCAAGGAATGCCGAAAGGGGGCAAGCGGATGGCGGCTCAGGAACGCAGGAAGATCAAAGTTGTCATGTTCTCCGATTCCCAGGTGCTGGACATATCCGGCCCGGTGACGGTTTTTGAGGGCGCAAACAAACTGCTGCCGCCGGAGCTGGGGTATGACGTTTCGCTGATCTCGCCGGGAGGCGGGCCGGTTGCGACAAACGGCTGTATCTCGATTCAGGCGCATGGCAGCGTCGAGGCCGAGGATTTGCAAGGGGTGGACACGCTGCTGATTCCGGGCGGCAGCAAGGGCACGCCGCAGGCGATGCGGGATCCGGCCTTGCGGCGGCTGGTTCAGCGCGCCGATGGCAAGAAGATCCGCATCATGTCCATATGCACCGGGGCTTTTGTGCTGGCGGAGGCGGGTATCCTGGACAACCGCAAATGCACGACGCATTGGGCTGAAATCGGCAATTTCCGGCGCCTGTTTCCCGGGATCACTGTGCTGACCGACGTGATCTACCACACCGAAGACAATATATGGACCTCGGCCGGGGTGGCCACCGGGATTGATATGGCGCTGGCCGTTGTTGCCGAGGACTTCGGGTCGGACATTTCCCAGCAGGTGGCCCGGAACCTCGTTCTTTACATGGCGCGGCCGGGCCATCTGGAGCAGATCTCGGAGTTCCTGCGCAATGTGCCCACACTGGAGGAAAAGCTCAACGAGCTGGTGATGTACATCAGGACCAATCCTGCGGCCAATCATGACGTGAACCGCATGGCGGAGCGCTGCAATATGAGCACCCGCAGCTTCACCCGGAAGTTCAAGACCGCCCTGGGCAAGACACCCGCGGCGATGGTGCGCGAAATCAGGGCTGCCCGTGCCGGGTTCTACATGAAGAACACGGATTACAGCCAGAAGCGGATTGCAGCGCTGGCGGGCTTTTCTTCGGTCGATGTCATGCGCCAATGCATGAAGGCAGCGCAGAAGGACGAGGCGGAGGCCGGCGCTGGCTGAAAAATGCGGCAGCTGTTACGCTGCCGCCAGTTGGTCCGGAATTGGCCTGCCTGTGACGGCGGGCCAGGGGGGATCATTTCCAAAGCTAATGCGCTGCATGGGCAATGGCGGCCAAAGATGCTGTCAGAACGGCCAATGCAGGAGACCTGCAGCCCGCGGGCCGGGAGAGTCCCTTTCTCTGCCGCGAAAGGTGCTAATCCTTTAGTTGATTAATTGGTTAATTAATCTTCCAAAAAGTGTCTTAAACTATCGTGAACTTGGCCGGAATCCCCAAAAACTCCTGCCTAGGAAAGCGGAGGGTTTATCACGTTTTTGCGATTTTGGAGTGCAGGGGAAATGATCGGAAACAGGGTAATGGAATCAAATGTGCGCAGCTACAGCAGGGCGTTCGGGAGTACATTTGACCAAGCGTCAGGCGCGGAGATGTTCGATGAAACCGGCGTCAGGCATCTGGATTTTCTCGCAGGCTGCGGGTCGCTGAATTACGGGCATAATCACCCGGTGCTCAAGGCTGCGCTGATGGATTATGTCGCCCGTGACGGGTTGTGCATGTCGCTGGATCTGAATTCTACCGCGCGGTCGGTGTTTCTTGAGCGGTTCGAGCGCATTGTTCTGGCGCCGCGGGGGCTGGATTATCTGGTGCAGTTTCCCGGCCCGACCGGGGCAAACTGCGTGGAGGCTGCAATCAAGCTGGCCCGCAAAGCAACCGGGCGCAGCAACGTCATCAGCTTTACCAACGGGTTTCACGGCTGTTCGCTGGGGGCGCTGTCGCTGACCGGCAGCAGCCATCACCGTGCCGGTTCTGCGGCCCTGCTGCAGCAGGTGAGCCGGATGCCCTATGAGGGCTATCTTGGGACCGGGTTTGATACGGCAGACTATATCGGCCGGATGCTGGACGACCCGAGCAGCGGAATTGATGCGCCTGCGGCCTTTGTGGTGGAGCTGGTGCAAGGCGAGGGCGGTTTGCAATCCGCATCCGCAGCCTGGGTCCGCCGCCTGCAGGAGATTGCGCGCAAGCACGGGGCGCTGCTGATTGTTGATGACATCCAGGCCGGATGCGGCAGGACCGGCACATTCTTCTCGTTCGAGCCGCTGGGCATCGTCCCCGATATGGTTTGCCTGGCCAAGGCGGTGTCCGGCTACGGGCTGCCGATGTCGCTGCTGCTGCTGAAGCCGGAGCTGGATTGCTGGGAGCCCGGCGAGCATAACGGCACCTTCCGGGGCAACAGCCATGCCTTTGTCACCGCCGCCGCCGCGCTGGAGCATTTCTGGGGCGATCCTGAATTCGTTCTGTCCCTGGCAGACCGCTGTACTGAAATGCAGCGCCACTGCGCACAGCTGGCTGAGAGCTTTGGCCTGCGTGTCAAAGGGCGCGGAATGATGATGGGGCTGGAATTCAGCGATGACAGCCAGGCAGCGGCCGTGCAGGCGGACTGTGTCCGCCGCGGCCTGATTATCGAACGCTGCGGGCCGCATGATGAGGTGCTGAAGTTCCTGCCGCCGCTTACCCTTGCACCGGAGCAGCTGGACGAAGGTTTTGCCATTGTGCGGCAGGCGCTGAGTGCAGTGCTGGGCGTAAGGGAATGTCCTTCCCAGCCCCATGTGCCGGACCTGGAGCCGGCATAACCCCCTTTCCGATTTTCAATCTTTATTCAACGCAAAGCAGGGTGTGCCTGTTTTGCCCAGACAGAAATGAGTCCTGAAATGGCAAAAACTTTTGATGTCGCCGGTATCGGCTTTGGCCCTGCAAATATCGCTTTGGCGGCGCTGTTTGATGAAGAAGGCCTGTATCCGAATGCAGTGTTCCTGGATAAGTCGGACAACCCTGTCTGGCAGCAGGAAATGCTGTTTGAAAATGCGCTCGACATTCATTCGAATATTCAGAACATCCCGCACCGGGATCTGGCCACGCTGCGGTCGCCGCGCAGCAAATACACGTTCATGAATTACCTGCACAGCACCGGTAAGCTGCTGAGCCATCTGAACATGGATCTGCTGATGCCGATGCGGCCTGACTTTGCCGCCTATGTCGGCTGGGTTGCGGAGCAGCTGTCCGGCAACTTGCAGACTGGATGCGGGGTGGAGCGGATCACCATGCTGGATGAGGCGCACCGGCATGTCTACCGGATCGACATGCAATCGGGTGATCCCGTTTTTGCCCGCCATGTGGTGGTGGGCACAGGCCGCGAGCCCTATATCCCGCCTGCGTTTGAGACGCTGACCGCCTCCGGCCGGGTGTTCCACCTGAACCGATACAACAGCGCGCATAAGGCGCTGCTGAACAAGGGCGCCCGCAAGTTTGCCGTTGTCGGCAGCAGTCAGAGCGCGGTGGAAATCCTGCTGCATCTGTCCAAACACGAGCCGCGTCTGGAACTGCACAGCTTCATGCGCCGCTTTGCCTTCCCGCTGAAGGACACCAATCCGTTCATGAGCGAGATCTACTTCCCGTCCTTCACCGACATGTATTTCGAGGCCGGCAAGGACCTGAAGGGGCGGATCGACCGCGATGTCCACCGCACCAACTACGGCGCCTGCGACATGGATGTGCTCGAGGAGCTGTACCGCCAGCTGTACTATGACCGGATGCATGGGGTGAACCGGATCACCATCAACAGGCTGACCGATATTCTTGCGGCGGAAGAGAGTGCGGATGGCGTCCGTCTGACGGTGCGCGACGGGGAGAGCGGCGAAACCCGCAGCGAGAGTTTTGACGGCGTGATCCTGGCAACCGGGTTCCGCAATATCGGCAGCGACAGCAGATCGGTGCAGGTTCCGGGCATTCTGGAAGGGGTGCAGGACCAGCTGGCACTGGACGAAGAGGGCTGCGTTCAGGTGGACCGGTCCTACCGCGCGCAGCTGCAGCCCGGGTATGCCGGCGCCGGCGCGCTGGTTCTGAACGGGTTGTGCGAGGCGACCCATGGCATGGGTGATGCGGGGTCCCTGTCGCTGCTGGCGCCGAGGGCGCAGACCATCGCCAATGCGCTGCTGCAGCAGGATCTTGATGCGGATGCCGGCCTGGCCAGCGGCGTTGCGGCCCAATAGGCGGAAAGGTCTGTTTCCATGCGTTTTGACACAATCGCGGTGCGCGGCGGCTATGGCGAGCCGTCGGCACTGGCAAACGAAGGCGCGATCTGCGAGCCGGCCTATCTGTCGCCTGCCCAGCATTTCGCCTCTTCCGAACACATGCGGCAGGCGCTGAGCGGGGAGGCGGACGGCTGGGTCTATACCCGGATCGACAATCCGACCGTGCGCCAGCTGGAGACCACAATTGCGGCGCTTGAGGCCTATGGCGGCGGGTTCACCGCCACCGCCACGGTGTTTTCCTCCGGTATGGCGGCGCTGTTCATGGCGGCCACCGCGCTGGTGGCCGATGACCCGGCCCGGACCAAGGCGAACATCGTGCTGCCCGCGGCCTGTTATGGCGGCAGCTTCATGCTGTTCCGGGAACGGTTCCAGCAGGACCGCGGGATCGAGCTGCGCTGGATCCAGGACACGCTGGATCTTGGCGAATGGGAGCGTGCGGTCGACGGCAACACCCGGTTCGCGCTGTGCGAGGTGCCGTGCAACCCGCTGCTGCGGATGACCGATATCCCTGCGCTGGCCCGTATCACTGCGGCCCAGGGCGTGCCGCTGATGGTGGATGCCACCCTGTCCAGCCCGGCGGTGATGCGGCCGCTGGTCCTGGGGGCCGATATCGTGGTGCATTCGGTCAGCAAGTCCATGTCGGCGAGCGGGCTGAGCATTGCCGGTGCCGTGGTGTCGCGGCCCGGTATCTGCTGCCCGCACCCGCGGCAGGAGATGCGCGGCGATTTTGCCGGGTTCCTCAAGCGCGGCCCGCAGCGTGACACCGGTGTCATCCTCAGCCCGTTCAATGCCCTGCAAAGCCTTGCGGATCTTCGCAGCCTGCGCAGCCGGATGCAGATCATGGGGCGTTCGGCCAAGCGGCTGGCAGAGGTTCTGGCCGCGCATCCGGCGGTCGCAGAGACCTTCTATCCCGGACTGCCGGGCATGCCCGACCATGAGATTGCCCGGCGTGACATGGTGCTGGTGGACAGCGACCTGGAGCCGGGCGGGCAGGAGAATTGCTTTGGGTACCTGATGTCGGTGCGGATGCGCGGTGGTATCCCGGCAGCCCGGGCCTTTCTTGACGGGCTGCAGATCTTCTGGCGTGCAAATGATCTGGGACGCATCAAGAGCACTGCAACCATCCCCTCGATTTCGACTCATTCGCAGCTCAGCGAAGCCGAGAAGAAGCTGGGCGGCATCCCGGGCGATCTGGTTCGTCTCAGCGTCGGCTGCGAGCATGAGGACGATATCGTTGCTGATGCCGTCCAGGCGCTGGACCGTGTCCGCAAGGTGGCGGCATGACAGCGGATGTCTATGTTTCCGGCGTGAGCGCCTGGCTGCCGGACACCGTTTGCACGGTGGAGGAGGCCGTTTCGCAAGGCCGTTATGACGCAGACCGGGCGGCAACGGATGGATTCACCTCGGTCTGCATCGAAAAGCATCTGAGCCCGCCGGAAATGGCGCTGCGGGCGGCGCGGCCGCTGCTGCGGCCCGAGGACGCAAGCGCCATCAATTCGCTGTATCTTTGCAGCATCCACCGGCATGGCCACAAGCTGCTGTGGCCGCCGGCAAGCTATCTGCACCGGGTGCTGGAGCTGGACAGCCGCACCCGTGTCATGTCGCTGAACCAGGGGTGCAATGGCGGCTTCACCGCGGTCTCTCTGGCCTATGACCTGATCCGTGCCGGGCTGCCGGGCGATCAGCTGGTTGTTGGCGCGGACCGGTTTTCGGGTTCGGCGTTTGACCGGTTCAACTCGGATTTGGGGACGCTCTACGGCGATGCGGCGTTTGCGCTGCGGCTGAGTGCGGCCCCCGGCGCCTACCGCATTGCCTGCCTCGAGCTGGAGTCGGAACCGGCGCTTGAACCGATGTACCGGGCCGTCACGCCAGAGCCGGAAGGGCCCGGTGATCACGATGTCAAGTCTGCCAAGAAGGCGTATCTGGAGGCGCATGGCCGGGAAGGGTTCAACGCGCTGTTCATCCCGGCATTGCAGCGTTTGCGCCGCAGGCTGCTGGACAGTGCAGACCTTGAAACGCGCCCGGCAGACTATGTCATCTACCCCAATGTCGGAGCCGGGTTAAGCGCCCGGCTGTACGCCGGCGCCTTTGCGGATCTGGCGCGGCAGGACATGTGGGGCTTCGGGCGCAGCATCGGGCATACGGGAACGGCTGACCAGTTTCTCGGCCTGTGGGAGCTAGGCCGGAGGCAAGCGCTTCGCAAGCATGACCGGGTGCTGATGATTGGCGCCGGAAACGGTCTTGGCCTTGCAGCCATGCTGCTGGAAAAGACCTAGGGCAAGGTCCCGCTTTCAGGCGGGGTGGAAGCGGTTCGCATACTCAGAGACGGCCAGCCAGCTAAAGCTTGGGTGGCCGTTTCGGCCGCGGGCAGGCTGCGTGCCTGCGCTTCGTTAGACAGGGCAGCGGTCCGGTGTCCACTCTGCCGTGCCAAAGAGATTCGGAACCCTTTGAAAGCCGTCCCCGGGTGTTCGGCTGCCGGACAGGAATGCGACAAACTGCAGTGCATTTGCGTCATGCTGATCCGCCGGTCAGGCTGGGAGGCCGGCGAGGCGATACTGGTTGCCCTTACGTTAATCAGCGCCCTGAAATGCCAATGAAACAAACATTCTGAAATTCCTATGCGGGCGCAATTCTGTTACCGTTCGAATTGCGTCTGAAGTGTTAACGTCTTGCCGGAAAAGGGTTTGATTGCCGGTTCTCCCGGCTGGCCGCCGTGCCGGCAGAGCGAAGATGCCCATTCCTTTTTAGGTCAAAAATTATGACCCTATTTTCGTGGTGAATAATGTATTTCGGATAGAAATTTGAGCGAATAGTCCGGCTTTCCTACCAAGTTTGGCCAAGTGCACAGGCGTGTGCAGAACTGGCAACTTGGACTGAAGGCTGAACCGCATGACAACGACTGACGAACTCCTCTACGCTGAAGCTGGTGAAGAAGCCGTACTGGCCGCGGAATACGATCACATTGCCGATGTCATGGCCGAAGTTCTGGCGGACCTCAATCTGGCAGTGTCGGAAAACGCAGCTGCGCTGCGGGAGATCCTGCGGTCCAGTTTCAGCAAGGTCGCAGGAGACCAGGCCGCGGAAGACACGCTGTTCAACAAGTTTGCCAATATCGATGACGACCTGATGCCGGAAGGGCTGGCGATCCTGCCGGAGCACAGCCTGGGCGGTGCGCATGCGGCTTATTCGGCAAACGCAGGCGGCACCATTGTGCTGACCTATGACGCCATCACCGGCGGCCGCGCCTATCTGAAGTATCTGCTGGCGGAAGAGCTGGGCCATCACTTTGATGCGCTTTTGGGGGATGGCGACAGCAGCGGTGACGAAGGGGCGAAATTCGCTGCTGCGCTTTATCCGGATATTGCTGAGGCGTTTGAAATCGATACTGCGGCGGAAGCGGCGGATGAGGATGCCGGCGTCTTTGAAATGGGCGGTGAAGGGTTTGATATCGAGTTCGCCGGCGCCGAAGGCACCAGCAGCGGCGCACTGAAAAAGAACAAGAGCAAGAGCCTGGCGGATGGCCTGAATGAAATCCGCAACGATCTGACAACACCGGGTGAGTTTGCGTGGCGCCTGCGCAGGGCCGCAAGCCAGGATGCGGCGGGCCTGCTGGATGTAAATGAAGGGGATGCAACGGCAGTTAATGCGGATGGGTTCGATTTCGTGAACCTGATCCGGCTGCGCAAGCCGGAGTCTTCCAGGATCGCCTTTCTCAAATCCGCGGCCCCGCTGGTTCAATCCGGCACCACCGGTACATCCGTTGATCCCGATGCGCGGCCCAGCCTGAAAACCAGCTTTCTGGGCGCTGCTAAGCGGGTCAAGGAAAGCGCCACCAGCACAGGATCGCTGGTGAAGAAGAAGGTGGGTAACCTGAAAACGCGGATCCTTGAGGCCCGCAGCGGTTCGACGGGGGACGAAGCACCGCTGGTGGAGGCCGAAGAAGGCGACATCGAGGACCTGGCAGGCCTGAAAAGCCGGATTGCCCAGTTCAACAGCAGCGATTCCCGCACCAGGCCTTTTGATTACTTCTTTGAAAAAGTTGTGAAGCCCAATCGTGATCCAGCACTTGGAGACCTGACTGAGGTGCAGAAGCTGGAGATCCTGAAGAAAATTCCGACAACGATGCCGGATGGTGTCGGGACTACCACTTTTGCCTTCCAGTCCGAGCGTAATCACGGGATTGGCGCCAAGGGAGTTGTCGGGGGCGGGTTCAAGGCCGGGGCCAGCGTAGATTCCGAAACCACTTCTGTCTTTACCATCACTGCCAAGGATGGCGTTTTTTCGGTGGATCTGGTGATTGCCAGCGGCCGGTCCTTCAAGCTGCGGGGCGACTATGGTGCAGGGGTCGATGTGGCCTATACGCAGCCGACACTGGATGTGAAGCTGATCAATTACCAGAAGACCGCCACCTGGTCCTCAGAGAACCTGGATCTGGGCGCAGTTCAGTATCTGATCGAGAAGCTGTACACCGGCACGCTGGACGCCATTGATTTCCAGACCTACACCCGCGAGATCAAGAAGAAGGGCGAGGTTGCGGCGGGCCTTTCCAGCGGGATCGCTGGTTCCACGGGGGCCGATTCGGAGAACGTTGGGGCCGCGGACGGGACCTCCAGCGGCTCGATCACGGTCACGACGCCGGGCAACAAGGAAGTCACCAAGGTCAATATCGACAAGCTGCTGCTGAACGACCCGGACGCAGTATCCAAGCGGGCGGCGCTGACTTCAGGCGGTGTCACCCTGGGCTGGACGCCTGTGTCCGGCGGCGCAGGTCTGCGGGCGGATGAGGCGCGGCCTGACAACGTTGCCGGCTCGGCGGCGCAAAGCTACGCCACCGAAGAGGCCCGGCTGGGCCAGGCGAAGATCGCCGAGGGGGGGCGGTTCGAGATCCCCTTCTCGCTGCACAAGAACACGATTGGCGGGATCGCCAAGGAACTGCTGGGGTTCAAGAACGGGCTGCAGAAACTGTTCGGCCGGGACGTCTTCAACGAATGGCGGGCGCAGGCGCGGCGGCTGTCCAGTGCGGCGGGCGAGGCCTTTGGCAACGACAAATCAAAAAAGTTCGTTGTGAGTTTCAAGATCCGCGATGATGCCGCTGAAGCGCTGTACAAGAAGCATATTGTGCGGGACAGCTCCGGACATCAGGTCGGGTTCGACAATACAGGGTTCCAGAAGGACGTTCAGAAGATCCTGAAAGACCCAACCAAGTCAAAGAACGCAAATCAGCTGACCTTTGATGTTTCGGTAAAATCGGAGCTCCCCGATATCGAGAAGGTGTCCGGCGGGTTTGTGGTCAAGGCAGGCGGTTCGGCTGGCTATACCGTAGGCCAGACGCTGGAAATCCAGAAGAACCTGACCTTTTACAAGGCGCCGCCGAGCCAGGCGGGGACCAGCCGCGTACGGGCCGGGGCGGGGGATGACCAGCTGTATCTGCTGGGTGATGACGGCAGCGATATCGAGCGCCTGCTGAGCTGGGATGCGCTGTCGGGCGAAGTGTCTGCCGGGTTTTCCCGGATGGTGGACAGCAAGGCGCCGGCGGGCCAGTTCGCAACAGAAGTCCGTCACGCACCGCAATCGCTCTATGTCGGGGTCGGTAAGGACGGCAAGCCTTGCGGCCAGTGCGTGGGGCTGTCGCTGGGCTATCTCTACAGCCTGTCGCAGTCCGACAGCGTCAAACAGAAATTCCTGGACGGCGTGTTCACCCATTCAAGGATCGTGGACAACAGCGGCAGTTCCATCCGCGAAGACGTGGAAAGCGTCGGGTTCCAGAGCCTGATCCGCCGCCTGAGTGCATTCGGCAATTCCGGAGATGCGGCGCAGTCAGTTCTGAACGGTCAGGGCAGCCTGACCCTGGATCAGGTGATGTCGCGGCTGCAGGCGTCCTCGGGGGATGCGTTTTATGAGCTGCATACTGGCAACCATGCCTTTGCCGTGGCCAAGAAGGTTTCCGGCGGCACGGCCAGCTATCATTTCTATGAGACCAATGCTGCCGAGGTGAAACTGTCCTCGGCGTCAGAGGCAGGAACAGCCGGGGCGCTGAAGTCGATCATCGAGAGCCATCTGCTGCAGAAAAGCAGCGGCGGGCACTGGGAAGGCAGCCTGGCGTCCTACTATGATACACAGAAGAATTCCGCAGGCAGCCTGGTGTTCGATGCCTATCAGTTCGACCCTGCAAAAGTGGCCGGGAAAGAGGCTTTCACCGATCTTGACGGTTTGCTCGAAGGCGACGGTTTCGTAACCGAGCGGCAGCGCCTGGCCAAACTTGGCGACGTCAGCCTGAACGGCAAAGCTGTTTCGGCTCTGGCGCTCTATGATGCGGGCACTTCGGTGCATGGGTTCAAAGTGTCCGGCAACGTGTTCAGCGAACTGTCGAGCGGCGGCGCGATGCTGTCTGATCTGCGCTTTGACGTGCGCGGTCTGGAGGGCGTTCTGTCCAGTGACCTGGCGGATGCGGAGAAGGTCAAGATCGCAGTGATCCTGAAGCAGCGGCTGGAGGCGGAAAGCGGCGATCTCTCCAAAGTGTTCAGCACCGGGTCGCTGGAGGAAAGCACAGTCGGGTCCACCAATCTGGCGCAGTCGCTGGCAGATGTGATCACCTCTAAGATCACCGGCGCCTATCAGGCCGCACCGGACTTCCATCAGGCGGTAGAGACCGCAACGGGCCAGAGCCGGAACCTGCGCAAGTCGCAGGAGCTGCAAGCGAAGTTCGGGTTGTCCATTGAGGACACTGCCTCGGTTCTGCGGGTTGCGGAACTGTCCAAGCAGCTGAACGGCTACAGCGAGCAGGATTTCCAGACACTCAGAAACAAGCACCGCGGTGCGTCTGACCTTCAGCTGCTGGAGATTGCGGCAACGGATCAGCTGCGCCGCAGCGTGCGCGGGCTGGATGACGGAACCGCGATTGTGGACATGGCGGATTGGACCCGGTCCGACGCGATGAGCTATCTCAACGACAAGGGCGTGTTCCGGGCCGGGCCTTATGCGGACCCTCTGGATGTGGCCGCGGTCCGCAAGATCGTCAACAGCGGCACCTACCGGGACCGGCTGGAGCTGGTCAGCGCACTGACCAAGATTGATCCTGAGCTGTACCGTGGGATCGAGGGCAAGCTGCGCCAGGACACGGATCTGGAAACCCAGAAGCTGGGCCAGTCGCTGCGCCGTAACTTCCGCCCGACACGGGCGCAGAAGGCGCTGAACGGGGCGAATATCAGCTTTACCACCCTGACGACATTGAACTCCGTACGTTCCGTAATCACCGATTGGAACAACCTGAACACCACCCAGAAAGCGCTGACGGTAACAGAGCTGGCGGGCGGCGTGGCGCTGCCGACGGTGGTCAGCAAGGGGATCAGCACCGGCTTCAAGCTGGCAGGCAAGGCGCTGGGAACCGTGGGCAAGGCGGTCAAGGCTGGGGCGCTTGACCTGGTTCTGGCACCGATCAGTCTGGCGTCCATCGGGCTGGAATGGAAAGATTTCTGGGACAACAACGGCGACACCGGAAGCATCGAATACAAGTCCCTGGTCTCCAGCACCGTGATCACCACGGTATCGCTGGCCGCCAGTGTCGCGCTGACCGGCGTCTCGATTGCGGCGGCAGTCTCGGCATCCGCTGCAGGCACGACGGTTGCGGCTGCTGCGGCAGCCGGGTCGCTGCTTGCCACCGTCGCCTCCTCTGCCGGCCCTATTGGCCTGGCCATCGGGGCCGCGGCATTCATCATCCAAGGCATCGTTCAAGGTGCGCTGCAGATTGAAGAATACGGCGATTATTTCGAAAACACCGCTGACAAGGTGCATCAGTTCTTTGCGGCCTGGGTCGGGGTGGAAACCCGCGGGTTCAAGGAAGCCAAGGCCCGCAAGCAGGGCGAGGAAGCGGCGGCCGACACCGAAACCAGCCTGCTGGATGGCTGGAATGAAACCAAGGCCTATCTGTCTGACATCTTTGCCAAGAGCGGCCACAAGGACCTGAATGTCCGGAACCGCAGCTTCAACGTGAACTATGGCATTGTCGATTATGACGGCGACAATGACGGCGACAAGGATGAGGTCGGCTATCTGCTGCAGCAGGAAGAGCCGGTTTACGGCAGCCTGGAGCGGATCACCACGCATCTGATCGCCACCGGCACCACGGTGTGGGCGGAGCTGGGCCGCAAGGCAGGCGAGTCGGTCACCGGCGACCTGAACAAGAAGAACCTGTTCAATCTGGACGACACCACCGAGCTGGCCCGGCTGACCGGCGGCAATCTGGCGGATGTCTACAACATGTCGTCAAAGGCTGAGGCAGGCCATCTGGACGGCGGCGCCGGAACCGACACGCTGATCTTGGATGCGGACGGGCATGTTGCAGCCATTGACCTGAGAGCAGGCACCGGACGGATCGTGCATCCGGACCCGATCGGCTTCAACTTGTCGAGCATTGAAAATATCTCGGTGGTGAATGCGCACAGTTTCACCAAAGTCTATGGCGATGATGGCGACAACCTGCTGGATGTGCGCGGCAGTGGCTTTGCGGCCGGCTATGAGGTGCATGGCGGCGGCGGCGCCAACACGATTGTCGTTAACAGCGGCATTATCATTCACAGCACCAGTGACGACACCTTCTTGTGGAGCAAGGGCGCATCAGGCCATATCTGGCTGGACAAGAACGACGGCCCGCAGGCGGCGCTGATCGAGCTGCCGGACAATTACGACCGCTATACGCTGGACACCTCGGCCAACGCGCTGGTGCTGCGCGGGCCGGACGGTAAGACCCTGCAAATCGGCGACATCTTTGAAAGCAACGGCGTGGTGCGCAAGAACAAGATCTTGCAGTTCCGCGACAAGAGCGGTGCCAATTTCTCGCTGACGCTGGAGAACGCCTATCGAGCTGACGGCAGCCGTGTGTACCCGGTATCGCTGGAGCGGGTGTCCAAGTCCTTTGTGTTCAGGAAGGAAGACGCCAAAGCTAATGAGATCACGCACCTTTTTGGTGATCAGGGTGTTTCGACCTACCGCTTTAACGAAGGCGCTGGCGACTTTACTTTGGCACCGCGCACGCAGCGGATGATGTCGGTCGTGCTGAATGTCGATCTGGACCAAGTGTTTTTCTCGCACATGGAAGACGGTCAACTGGCCCTTCTGTACTCTCCATTCGGTAACAAGATCGAAATTGGCATTCCAGACTACTATGCGCATGCAGGTCAGATTTCGATTTACGCCAACACGCCGGGTGCGGAAAACGCGGTTCCGGCGCTTCTTGAAATTCCTGCAGAAGGCAGTGGTTTCCTGTCAAAGGACAACGTTGCCGGAGGGACTGCAGAAGCTGAAGATGCTGTTGCAGGTTTGCGTGCGGTCACATCGGTCGCGGCAGGCGATACGGTCGAGCTGAGTTCTGCCGGAGAACAAGGCCGCTATGTCGCACAGGCGGATGCAGCCGCCGGGCTGGCGGTGTCAATCGCCGCGCTGTCGCAGCTGTCCTACTTGCGCATGGGGGATGACCTGCTGGTTTATGACGAGAGCCGGCTGGATCCCGCGCTGGGGCTGGAGGCGCAGCAGTCGCTGCTGATCGAAGGCTATTACGCCGCCTCAACGGCGCCGGGGCTGACGGTGAACGGGCAGTCCGTGACGGCGCAGGCCATTGCCGCGGATACAGAAAGCTATCTGGGCAGCAGCGGCGATGACCGGATGGTTGGGTCCGATTATGCCGAGATGGCAGGGGGAGCCGGTAGCGATACCTATGCCGTGGATCTGTCAGGCAGCAAATCCTATGTCATCGACAACACCGACGGCGCCCTGACCTATGACATGCTGCAACTGGACGGCGTTGCCTCCGGAGACATGCGCGACGTGGTGCTCACTCATCAGGATGGCGATCTGATCCTGTCCTATCAGAACAGCCAGGTCACGCTGAAGAACTTCAACCGGGAAACCGAAGCGCGGCACCTGCGGGTTCGCCTGGGTGTGGCAGGGTTCAACTACGGGCTGCCTGCACTGGTGGCCGGAGAAACCAATTTCTATGAGCTTGATGCCCGGCACCACCAGCGCATCCAGCTGATGGACAACGGCAAGCCGCATTTCTTTGATTTGCCGCTGGAGCCGCATTTCACCTTTGGCAGCAATCAGAGCTATGCCTATGTTGAACTGGACACGGATGTGGCCGCCTATACGAAAGAAGTGATCGGCCTGGACCTGAAGCTGACCTCTGCGGACGGTGCCCAGTCGCTCTACTTCAAGAACTACTACCTGGAGCCGGATCTGATCAGTTTTGCCTGGCGCAGCAGCGCCGCGGCAACGCATGGCGATACCTATAATCACGATGTGCAGCTTCCGGACGCAGACCCGCAGTATCAGACCTATCTGGATGCCGGCATCGCCCGCAAGGACGTGGTCCATTATGCCAATGCCGGCCTGACGGCAGCAGAGGCGCAAACGGTGGAGGCCTTCAACGCAGAGGATACTCTGGTCCAGGCGCCCAGGACCGCATCCGGCTGGCAGCAGCTGGAAGAGAAGGAATTTGCCTATCTGTCGCAGGAGGATAAGAGCCAGTTCGATACCAAGGTCACGATCTTCGACCAGACCAGCTGGGGGAGCAAGCCGGGCATCCGGATCGAGGTCAACCGCGAGGGCGACCTGGAATTGCACCTGCGCGAGTGGAGCGGCCACATCCGCCAGTTCCAGACATCGCCCGGCTCGCCGCATCTGAAGTCTTTCAATGCGGGGCAGATCCTTGTTGCCATGGATCCGGCCACCCGCCGTCTGCGGATTGCCCATGACACAGAAGGGATGCTGTTCCAGACAGAGCTGCCTTCCCTTGCGATGGAGGCGTTCCGCGCTGGATTGGAGCATACGCAGGCTGAGGAGTTTCACCCGGATTTCGACGGCACGATCTACTTTGGCGACACAGCGTATGAGCTGGCAGGCGACCGGTGGCCTTCGGGGGCCGGGTTCGAGTACCTGGATCAGTCGCTGACTGCTGCCGAAGCCAAGGTGCTGCTGCGCGGCCAGAAGCTGCAGGGTGACCTGAGCGGCGTGATTGACCAGCTGGTGGATGACTTCGGTTTCCAGACCAAGCCGGCGCTGGCCAACGCAATTGCCTATCTCAAGGCCGGGCTGGACGATGCCGAAGTGATCAAGCAGTTCAATGATGAGCTGCTGGGTCAGGGAACTTCTGACGTTCGCGATAAGGTCCGGCCGGAGGCATTCGATCTGGCCTTTGTCAACCAGTTGCGGGGCATCGGGGCCAGCGCGGAGTTTGTGCTGGCAGCAATTGATGCCGGATTGAATGCCATTCAGGGCGAGCAGTACCTGCGCGAAGGCGTGCTGCCGCAGGACGTGAAGACGGTCCGGGATCTGATCAACAGTTCAGTAACCAGCCAGGACGCGGCGCTGATCGAGAAAGCCCTGTTTATCGCAGGCTATCAGCGGTCGGCCGCCCGGGAAGTTGCGGCGGTGATGGCAGAGAAGGGCCTGAGCGATCATGCCCGCATCGACGCCTATTTCCGGATCGGCATCACCAGCGCGGATGCCATCAAGCGCTTCATTGATGCAGGCGTTTCGGCCGCGGATATCGTGTCTGGCGATGAAAATTTTGCCAAATACGAGTCCGGCGACCGCAGCGGGCTGATCCAGGTGTCAGTCAGCGACTCGCTGACGACCTTCTCGACAGTGCGCAGCTACTGGGCCAACCGGGATCTGGACGGCGGCAACATCAAGGCCGGCGAAATTCTGGAGAGCGAAGCGGCCAGTTCGCTGGCGGTGCCGCACTCCGGCACGGCGGACATCGGCGTGTCGGAAACGGACACCACCGCCTGGGGCAGCCGGTCCAACCCGTCCAACATCGTTGACGGCTGGCAGCTGAACCGGGATGCAACGGCCTGGACCACGGGTGAGGATGATGTTGCCATGAACGGCAATGCCTGGATCCGGTTCGACCTGGCGGACAAGGTCATCCTGACCAGCCTGACCATCGACAGCGACCTGTCCAGCAGGGCCTATGACGACGAGGAGCAGGCGGCTGCGGATGCCGCGATCAGCCTGCTGCGCAGCCAGAATGCGGCGGATCCGAAAAGCCAGTTCAAGATCCAGGCACTGGATCATACCGGCACCTGGCAGGATGTATCGGATGTCTATGACTGGGAGCCCGCAGGCAACAGCAGCGACACCGTGCAGATCCGGACCGGGGGCATTCCCTACAAGAGCTACCGTCTGGTGGGCGTCAGCGGCACCTTCAGCAAGGCCCGCTGGATCAAGGAGATCACTTTCACGGCCACCGGCATCACGGAGCATGTGTCCAATATGCTGGGGCAGGAAAACGTTTATCTGAGCGATCTGGCCTTCAGCTCCCAGACCAATGGCTGGGGTGCGGCGGAGCGGGACCGGTCGAATGGGGAAACCGGTTCCTCCGACGGCGGCCAGATCACCATCGGCGGCACAACCTATGCCAAGGGCGTGGGCGTGCATGCGGGCTCGGACATTGTGGTGGACATTCCAGAGGGAGCCCGACGGTTCATCTCCGATATCGGGGTTGATGACGAAGTCGGTGCCAACGGCTCTGTCACCTTCAAGGTCTACGGCGACAACCAGCTGCTGTTCGAAAGCGGCACCCTGACCGGAAATGATGGGGCAGGCAAAGTCGATGTGTCGGTTGCCGGCTATTCCCAGCTGCGGCTGGTGGTTGGCGACGCCGGCGACGGCAACGGTTCGGATCACGCGGATTGGGCCGGCGCCCGGTTTGTGCGGCCCGCCGAAGCGCCGCTGCCGCAGGCCCAGATCCACACCGTTTCAGACAGGCAGAAGACCGCCTTTGACTACTTCAACGGCAGCTTCGCCAGCCAACGGATTGGCGGCGCCGGCGAAGACTATTTTGTCGGGACGGATGCGGATGAATTCCTGTCCGGCGGAGACACGCGGGACTTTCTGTACGGCTATGGCGGTGACGATCTGATCCACGGCGGGGCAGGGCTGGACCACTTGGAAGGCGGGGATGGTTTCGACACCGCGAGCTATGACGGGGCAAGCTTTGCCATCCGGTTCGATCTCAACGGCGGCCAGACTGAGCAGTATTTTGCAGGTGGTGTCTGGAACGACGGTGATGACGTCACAGGCTTTGAAGGGGTCATCGGCAGCGGTTTCAATGACATTCTGACCGGCAACGGGGGCGCGAACTTCCTGCAAGGCGGCGCGGGTGCGGATACCATCCAGGGCGGCGGCGGCGATGATCTGATCCATGGCGGTGCGGGCCTGGATGTGCTGGACGGCGGCGCAGGCTATGACATCGCCAGCTACAAGGGAGCCGGATATGCTGTCTGGTTCGATCTGGGCGGCACCCAGTTCGAGCGCTACAACCTGAATGGCAGCTGGCTGGAAGGCGACGATGTGTCCAACTTCGAAGGCGTCGTCGGTTCCGCCCACAACGACCAGTTCTACGGGACCGCTGCCAGCAACTACCTGGACGGGCAGGATGGCAACGATCTGTTGCGGGGCCGTCAAGGCGACGACGAGCTGCGGGGCGGATTGGGCGATGACCGCTACATCTACAGCGCCGGCGATGGCCATGATGTTATCGCTGATGCCGGAGGCACCGACCGGATCATTTATGAAGACCTGAATGGCCGGTCCATCGGGATATCCAACCTGTGGTTCACCCGGGACGGCGAGGATCTGTACATCCTGAACAGCGAAGGCACACCGGAGGCCGGCGCGGCGGCCGAGGGCAGCCAGAAGGTCGAGGGCTACTTCAGCGAAGACGGAGCAGGCAAGATTGAGGAACTGGCAGCGGGCGGCAAAAGCCTGTCGAGCGCAAACATTGATCTGCTGGTTTCTCAGATGGCGGGGCACGCACGGTTTGACTACGGTGCGGCAACACAGTCGGGGGCAACGATCCAGGAAGAGATCACCCGCCTGTGGGTCACACCAACGGTGTAGCCGCGGTCCTGGCCAGACGAGAGCGGGCACCGGCGGTAAACCCGGTGCCCGCACATATCCCTCACAGCAGGTCCCCACCGCAGCAGTGCCTGGGCTTCCGTGGCGGCAGCTATTGGGAATTGTGATTAGTTGTTAAGCGGAGTAACCTTATGCTGGCACGTAACGATCCAAGAAGAACAGGATTGGCGTATATGAGCCAGGTCAGTCTCGACCTTTTGCGGACGTTCTATGAACTCGCGCAGCTTAAATCCTACACTGCGTGTTCAAAGAAGCTGAACCTGTCGCAGCCTGCGATCAGCAACCGTATCAAACGGCTGGAAGAAGCAGTGCGGTTTACGCTGTTCATTGACCGCAACCCGCATCAGGGCATGACAGAGCAAGCGCGGCAGCTTTACGGCATCACACAGCGGATTGTCGAAGAGCTGGGCAAGATTGAGAACCTTGTCGACAGCGAAACCTGCAGCCGGTCGCGGATTGGCGTTCTGCCGGCCATCGAGTTCTTTTTTGGTCCGGAAATGATCTGGAAACTGGATACGCCGGGCTCGGGGCGAAAGCTGGAGATCGTAACTGACAATGAAGATAATCTGCTGAAGAAAGTTGAGCTGGGGCAGATCGAAGTTGCCGTGGTTTGCAGCCGTCTGGGGGCGCCGCAGAACAGTGTTTTTTCCAAGCGCTGCAAATTGAGATGGATCGGCGGCCTGCAGTTTGACAAATCCACGCTGGCCGGAGATGCCGAAGTCCCCTTGGTGATCTGGCGCGGCAACGTCAGCCGCGGCCCGTCTGCGGACGAAATCCTGAGAAGCTGCAATCGGCGCTACCGGATCGTTTTTGAAACCTCATCGCTGACGTCCTACTTCGATGCGATCCGGCGCGGGTACGGTGTTGGCTTTACGGTGGAGAAGTTCTTGCGGGCGGACCGGAATCCTTATTCCGTCAAGCTGCTGGAAGAGCATCTGCCGGACCTTGGGAACATTGATTTCCACGTGGTTTGCAATCCGGACTCAGCGTCCTGTGTCCGTAAGCTGGCACAGCAGCTGGCATCCGTATTCGAGGGCGTGTGATGGGACCCGCGGTTTCCCGCGGGAGGGCGCAGGCCGCTGCTGGTTTGCGTTTGCCCAAGGCAGGCGGGCAGGAAGGCGCAGTCTTGCCCGGGTGGCAGGCATGAGCCTGACCCAGCCGGAACTGGAGGGCAGCGCGCCGGCAGACAGCCTGATCCAGTGTTTCGTCATCTGGACAGCGGTAATGCAGATGCCGGATGCAGAGCCGGCCGTGCGGAAACTGCTGGCGCAGCAGCCGGAGACGGGCCCGGAGCGCCTGGTGCGGGCCGCGGCGCGGGGATTGCGGCTGCAAGTGCGGTTTAAAGGGCTGACGCGGGAAAAATTGCAAAGTCAGCCCTTGCCGCTGATCCTTCAGGACCGGGACGGCGCGTGGTTCCTGCTGGCCAGCCTGTCAGAGCAGCAGGCCCTGATCCAGCGCCCGGATGCCGCCGCCCCCGAAGCCCTGACGCCTGAGGAGCTGGAACAGATCTGGTCCGGGCGGGCGGCCCTGCTGCGGCTGCGGGCGCGGTTTCACAAGATCGTTCAGAAATTTGACATCCGGTGGTTTCTGCCTGAACTGATCCGCTACAAGGGGCTGGCCTTCGAGATCCTCGCGGCCTCAGCCGCTATCGAATGCCTTGCGCTGATCTCACCGCTGTTTTTTCAGGTCATCATGGACAAGGTGCTGGTCCATAACTCCGTCTCGACCCTGGATGTGCTGGTGATCACGCTGATTGCGGTGGCAGTGTTCGAGGTGGCGCTGAAGACCCTGCGGCAGTATCTGGCGACCCGTACCGCAACCCGGATAGATGCCCGGCTGGGCGGCAATCTGTACCGGCATCTGGTGGATCTGCCGCTGACCTATTTCAAGTCGCGCCCTGTGGGGGTGACAGTGGCGCGGGTGAACGAGCTGAGTGCGATCCGCGAGTTTATCACCGGGGCGGCAAATACGCTGGTGATCGACCTCAGCTTCACCTTCATCTTCTTTGCGGTGATGTATTACTATTCGCCGGTGCTGACCCTGGTGGTTCTGGGATCGGTGCCCTGCTACATGGCAGTTTCGTTTCTGATCACCGGCCCGCTGCAGCGCAGGATTGAGGAACTCTACCGGGACGGGGCAGTCAACACCTCCTTTTTGACCGAAATGCTGACCGGCGTGGAGACGGTCAAGGCGCTGGCGCTGGAAGCCCAGATGGTCCGGCGCTGGGAATACCAGACCCGCGATTTCGTGCTGTCGAACTACAAGGTGCAGCGGCTGATGCAGCTGTCCAACACGCTGGTGCAGGCAATCCAGAAGCTGACGATGGTGCTGGTGCTGTGGATCGGCGCGCGCAAGGTGATCGGGCTGGAGCTGTCGATCGGCCAGCTGATCGCCTTCAACATGATGGCCAACCACGTCAGCCAGCCGGTGCTGCGTCTGACAGAGCTGTGGCGGCAGTTTGTGCAGACCCGGGTGTCCGTGGAGCGGCTGGGGGATGTGCTGCACACGCTTCCCGAGGTGTCGAAAGCACATAGGCCGCTGCAGCGGATCGAACGGGGGGCGGTGTCGATCCGCAACGTTACCTTCCGCTATGCGCCGGACGGTGAGCCGGTTCTGAAGGACTTCAGCCTGGATATTCCCGGCGGCCGCATGGTGGCCTTTGTCGGGCGGTCGGGGTCAGGCAAAAGCACCGTCGCGCGGCTGGTGCAGAAACTCTACATCCCAGAAAGCGGCCAGGTGTGCATAGACGGCACCGATATCGCGACGCTGGATTCGGTGTCGCTGCGGCAGAACACCAGCATCGTCCTGCAGGAAAACTTCCTGTTCAACCGGTCGGTGCGGGACAACATCGCGCTGACCCGTCCTTCGGCCTCGCTGGCAGAGGTGGCGGAGGCCGCAGGGAAGGCCGGGGCGCATGAGTTCATACTGGAAATGACGGACGGCTATGACACCATCCTGTCAGAAGGCGGCAGTTCGATTTCCGGCGGCCAGCGGCAGCGGATTGCCATCTCCCGTTCGCTGCTCAGCGATCCCGGCATCCTGATCCTGGATGAGGCGACGTCGGCCCTGGATGATCATTCACAGGCGCTGATCCAGCAGAATATGGCTGAAATCCGCAAGGGGCGGACCGTCATCGTGATTGCGCACCGCCTGTCCACCGTCCGCGACTGCGACTGTATCCATGTGCTGGATCAGGGCAGGATAACCGAAAGCGGAACCCATGATGAGCTGATCCGGATTCCGGATGGCGCCTACCGTAACCTGTGGAACCTGCAGAAGAGCGAACTGGCTGCCGCCGAAACCCGGACGCCGGCAGCGTCCTGACCAGGAGGGCCAGATGAATTTGCTGACCAAACGGGGCCGTACCGCAGATCAGGCGGAAAAACCGGCCCGGACCGCCCTCAAGGCAGCCAGCCGGCCCGCTGCCGGCAAGCGCAGCCGGCTGGAGCTGGAGTTTCTGCCGGAGTATCTGGAGATCCTGGAGCGGCCGCCCTCCAGTGCTGCGCGGGGCTTCAGCCTGGCAATTGTGCTGCTGTGCATCGGTGTGGTGCTGTGGGCGGTTTACGGGCGGATCGACATTATCGCCACCGCCTCAGGCCGGTTGATTGTCGACGACCGTTCCAAGGTGGTGCAGGCGCCCGAGCGCGGCGAGGTGAGCCTGATCCTGGTGCGCGATGGTCAGGAGGTCAGCGCGGGGGAGGTGCTGATCGAGCTGAACCCGACATCGGCTGCGGCAGAGCGCGCCCGTCTGCGCCGCCAGCTGCAGGCCTCGGAACTGGAGACTGCGCGGCTGGAGGCGCTGCTGAGCGGCGGGCCGCTGACGGAGTTCCTGGTTCCCGATGGCACGCCGCCGGAACTGGCCGAAATCGCGCAGAGCCGGCTGCAGGCGGAAGCGGACAGCACAGAGGCGCAGCTGACTGTGCTGCAGAACCGGGTTGAACAGGTGCGCCTGCGGCGGCAGGCCACCGCGGCCATAGCCGCCGAAACCCAGGCGCTGATCAAGAACACCCAGGAACGGCTGGACAGCCGCCGCACCCTGATGGAGCAGGGCCTGTTCCCGCGCTACCAGTTTCTGGAACTGTCGCGGGAACTGATCGGGCAGCGCCGGGAACAGGCCGAGACCGAGGTCTCGCTCACGCAGCTGACGTCTGAGGAGAACGATCTGAACCAGCAGATCGAGCAGTTCGGCTATGAGACCCGCAAGTCGCTGCTGGATCGGCTGGCACAGGAGCAGATCCAGCTGTCAAACCTGCGCAACCAGCTGATCCAGGCGGATGAAAACGCCCGCAAGATGACCGTCACCGCGCCGGTGAGCGGCGTGGCGCAGCAGGTGGCGGTGACCACTGTCGGTGCCGTGGTGCAGCCCGCCCAGGAACTGCTGGTGGTGGTGCCGCATGCCGCCAACCTGGAGGCGGAGGTCATGGTGCTGAACAAGGACATCGGATTTGTCCGCACAGGCCATAGGGTGGAGGTCAAGGTGGACAGCTTCCCCTATACCAAATTCGGCACCATTGCGGGTGAGGTCAAGAATGTCTCTGGCGATGCCATCGAGGATGAACGGCTGGGGCTGGTCTATCCGGCGCGGGTTCTGCTGGAGCGGTTGGAGATCACATCGGGCAGCGAACGGATTGCGCTGTCGCCCGGCATGACGGTCTCGGCTGAAATCAGGACAGGCGACCGGCGGATCATCGACTATGTCCTGAGCCCGCTGCGCGAATACCAGTCCGAAACTCTGAGGGAACGGTGATGAGTGCGGCAGCGGAAAGCCTGCAGGAAACGGCCTTCCTGCAAGGGGGCGGGCTGGCAGCGGCGGACCCGCGGCAGGACAGCGGCCTGATGGCGCTGATGGCGGCGGCCCGGCGGCTGGATGTTGCGGCAGAGGCTGCCCAGGTCTGGCATATGCACGGCAAGACCGATGCGGCATTTGAGGATGCGGATATTATCCGCTGCGCCAAGCGGCTGGGGATCAAGGCGCGGCTGGCGGCCTTGCCCAAGCGCCGGCTGCTGACTGCACCGATGCCATACCTGATCCGCAAGGCGCAGAGCGGGCAGTGGTACGCGGTGACCGGCACCATTGGCGGCCAGCTGCAAGTGACCAACCCGCTGACCGGCGGCACCAGCCGCAGCGATCCTGCGGATGTCGCCGCGGACTTTGAAGACGACGTGATCCTGTGCAGCCGGGAGCCGTCCTGGAAATCCGGGCAGAAAGCCTTTGGTTTTTCCTGGTTTTTGCCGTCGATCCTGAAACACAAGGCGCGGTTCCGGCGCATCCTGCTGGCCTCTCTGGTCATTCAGGGATTTGCGCTGGTGTCGCCGAAACTGTTCGAGGTGGTGATTGACAAGGTGCTGGTGAGCCGCGGTCTGCAAAGCCTGGATGTGCTGGCCATTGCCCTGATCGGAATTGCCTTTTTCGAACCGCTGATGACCTTTCTGCGGTCACTGGTGTTTTCCCATATGGCCAGTTGCGCCAATTCCGAGTTGTCAGCGCGGCTGTTCCGGCATCTGGTCTATTTGCCGCTGGACTACTTCCGCAACCGGCAGGCGGGACAGATCCTGGCCCGGGTCAAGGAGCTGGACCATATCCGCAACTTCCTGACCGGCTCGGCGCTGATGATGGTGGTGGACCTGTGCTTCATCAGCGTCTTCCTGGCGGTGATGTTCGCCTATTCCAGCAAGCTGGCCTTTGTGGTGCTGGCAACGCTGGCGGTGTTCGGGCTGATGTGGCTGGTCATCGGGCCCTTTCTGCGCAAGCGGGTGGAACGGGAGTATGAACGGCATGCCGAGAACTCCGCCTTTCTGACCGAGACGGTGACGGGCATCGAAACCATCAAATCGCTGGGCCTGGGCGGCCAGTTCGCCCGGGCCTGGGAAGACAGGCTGGGTGCCTCGCTGAAAGCGACGTTCGATGCCAGCATGCTGGGCCACTGGGCCGGCGGCGGCATCGGGCTGGTGCAGAAGATCTCAGCCGCGCTGCTTTTGTGGTTCGGTGTCAGCCTGGTGATGGCGGGAGAGCTGAGCGTCGGCCAGCTGGTGGCCTTCAACATGCTGTCGGGCCATGTGACCATGCCGATCCTGCGGCTGGCGCAGATCTGGCAGGACTTTCAGCACACCGGCATCTCAATCCGCAGGATTGGTGATATCCTGCAGGAGGAGCCGGAGACGGCGGCCAGTGCGGGCAGGTCTTCGCTGGAGGAGATCAAGGGCAGGATCGATCTGCGCAAGGTCACGTTCCGCTATGCGCCGGACGGCGCCGAAGTGCTGCGGCGGCTTGATTTGACGGTGCAGGCTGGAGAGGTCGTGGGGCTGACCGGCCTGTCCGGGTCGGGCAAGAGCACGGTGACCAAACTGGTGCAGCGCCTGTATGTTCCGCAAAGCGGGCAGGTTCTGGTCGACAATGTTGATCTTGCCATGGCCGATCCGGCCAACCTGCGCCGCAACATGGGTGTGGTGCTTCAGGAGAATTTTCTGTTCAACGGCAGTGTCTGGGACAACATCGCACTGGGAAATCCGACTGCCAAACCCGAAGACATCCTGAATGCTGCACGGCTGTCCGGCGCCAGCGATTTCATCGAGCATCTGCGGCATGGGTTCGACACTCAGGTCGGGGAGCGGGGCGGCAACCTGTCCGGAGGTCAGCGCCAGCGGATTGCGATTGCCCGGGCGCTGGTGGCCGATCCGAAAATCCTGATCTTTGACGAGGCGACCTCGGCGCTGGATTACGAAACCGAAGCAGGCATCCTGCAAAGGCTGCCGGAGATCATCAAGGGGCGCACAGTCATCATGATCGCCCACAGGCTGAACTGCATGCCGCTGTGTGACCGGGTTGTGGTGATGGACAAGGGCGAGATCATCGAGCAGGGGCCGCACGCCGAGCTGCTGAGCAACGGGCACGCCTATGCAGAGCTTTGGCAGCTGCAAAACGGCGACTAGGGGTCAGGCCCGGTCTTAACCTGCATCACTGTCGCTTTCGCTGTCGGACACGTCTGAAGCCGGCAAGGCAGTGCCGGCGGGCGCGTCAGCGCAGATTTCCTTGAGCCGGTCAAAAAGCACCGGTGCGTCGTGGCTGCCAAGTGCAGCAATCAGCGCCTTTGTGTTCCTGTCTGTCATAGCTGAAGTGCGGGCCGGGTCATTGTAGGATCCGCCCGGCATCTCTCCCCAGCCAGCTTCGGCAGCCACCTGACGGGCGAGAAGTTCGGTCGGTCCAAGGGAGGTACTGTCGTTCGGGTCGCCGGAATCGCACAGATGGTGGGTCAGTTCGTGAACCAGGCATTCCTGCCAGAACTTGTATTCAGCCGGAAACTGCTCTGAGTTCGGTGCTATGCCAATGTTGACCGCATGGCGGGTCTCGCCGTCAATGTCGCGCTCGCAAGCCTCGGCAACGTTCATGATCGGCAAAGGATTGCCTTCCTCATAGGCCTCATAAACATCGCCCAGTTCAATGTCGTCGATAAACCCGCCGTCCGTCGGCTCGTAAACCGTTTGAAACAGGACTTTCCCGAGATCGGAAAGCCCCTGGCTGCTGGCAAAGGAAACCGTGTGGCGGAAGGTGGGGGATTTTTCCAGCGCCTCTGCCAAAGTGCTGTTGATGGCATCTGCGGTGCGTTGGTTTGCCAGATAGCCGCGGCTGAGTGAGACGTTGTCGGCGACCTTGCCCAAAATGGCGGAGGTGTCCGCTGAGCCTAGTTCCGGGACTTTGGTGTTCAATACAAACCCGGCGTAGCTGTCGTCATGGCGGTTGGGTTTTGCTGCCGGCGCTGATGCGGAAGCCGCGGCGGGCCGGGTCTGCGGAAATGCAATCTTTGCAGCGCCTTCGCTGAACACGCTGGAAGCGCGCGCCTGTTTGGCTGTGTCCGGTTGTGCCTGCGGGCCGGCCGGCCGCTTTTGTGCGCCGCCACGGCTGTTGCTTGGGCCCGGCATTTCGGGCGGGTTGAATTTGGCGGCGGGTGAGTCAGTAACGCGCATTTCGGTCCTCAATGACACCGTGATTCCCGCCAGCCGGATTAGCAAAGCCGACTGGCAGCAATTTCACCTAATGGCATCAAGCGACTGAAAACAATTCATTTTTAAGAAATTTGGAAACTATAATTAATATCTATGACCTTATCTGCCCCAGTTGCTGAAATCTGGCAATTGTAAGGCAGAAATGTGCTGGTCCGAAGATGACTAGACGACCTGAAGTTCGGTTTCCAGCTTGCCCGCCTTTCTGAAACGAAGCGGAGGAAGACCATGATTATTTCGATGATGATGAACATGATGCAGCAGGCGCAGAATCAACGGATGAACCAGCAGCTGATGGATCAGACCAAAGACCTGCAAGATGACATCAAGGAGCAGGGTGACGATTTCAAAGAGCAGCTGAAGAAGATGGAAGAGAAGAATGCCAAGCAGCAGGAAACCATCGAACAGCTGATGAAAGACAATGGTGTTGGCGGCAAGCAGGGCGGCCACCAGTGTGGTGCCGGAGGCCATCAGGGATCTGTCGGCGGCCATAAGGGTGGCGGCGATGGCGGCTATGACAGCGGCTATGGCAGCGATGATGACACCGAGATCAATATTCACATCCATATGGGCGACAGCAAGGGTGCTCCGAACACGGACGGCATGAAGTACCACTAAGCGTTCGTCATTTGAAATTCCCGGACCGGCTGGTTTTCCGGCCGTCCGTATTAACCCCAACTCAGATATCAACAGGAGAATACCATGTCCGGATCTTTGGCTCTTTCAGCAGCACTGACCAAACAGCAGGAACTTCAGTCGCAGCAGCAGATGCTGATGCAGCACCAGCAGCAGCAGGCAAACTCGCGCGAGCAGTTTGCACAGCAGCAGATGTCCGCTCAGCAGGAGCATCAGCGCCGCATTGACAACGACCAGCAGGAACGGTCGCGCCATGCCCAGGCTGACACCGCGACCCAGTCGAAGAACACGACATCGCAGCTGTCTCAGGCGGCCGGCGCTTAACAGCAGAACGGCTTGCTCCTTCCCGCCCGCTGTCTTCAGCTGACAGGGGAGGGGCAAGCCCCAAACAAAGAACGCAACTATGTTCGATCTTCCAGGCCCAACAAATAACAGCGGCGGCAGCTTCACCTCCCTGCAGCTTGCCCAGGCGCTGACTGAACAATCGCAGGCTCTGAGCTACGGCAGAACGGTCCGGAGCAAGCAATTGTACCAGGATATCAAGAACAAGCTGGATATCTACACAATGGAAGCGTCGAAATTTCAGGCAGAGCGCGCGATGGCCAACCAGGAATCGCAACGCGTGATGAGCTCCCTGGCAGGGAAGTTCAGCCTGATCTCCAAAATCCAGCAAAGCATGGGGTGACGCAGCCTTTCCGGACCGCCAAGCCCAAGGAGACCACGATGGCAATTCGCCCGGCAACACACGATGACCTCCCTGTTCTGAAGCAGCTGAGCGCGGCTTTTCGTGCCGATCACAAGACAGGCATGAAACTTCCCTATGACGAAGCGGCATGGATGGAGGTTTTGTCTGCGGCCATCGAAGGCGACGATACTCTGGTGCTGCTGCTGGATGACGGTGCCGGCTTTTTTGTCGGAGCAATCAGTGCGACACCTTATGCACCGATCCCTGTAGCAAATGAACTGGTCTGGTACACGATTCCGGAAGCCAGGGGAAAAGGGTTTGGCCTGTTCCGCGCCTACATGCGGTGGGCCAAGGAAAAGAACGTCGAATATGTTTTCTGCACCATGCCGGAACCCAATCCGGCATTGGAGCGGCTGGGGTTTGAGGTCGCAGACATCGGCTATTTCAAGCACACGCCCAGAACTCCGGCTGTAAGGGCCGCAGAATGATCTCCCGGTCAGCTGCAGGGCCGGAGCCCGCCGCGGGATGCCGCGGCAGGCAGAACAGCAGGTGGATGAATGATCACATGTGCTGACACACTTCTGGTTTTTGCCTCCTTCAGCATCCGGTCCGGGCTGCTGTGGAAGGCTGAGGCCTATGGGCGGCTTGGCCTGACATTGTTCCCCGAGGATGACCGGATCCGGGAGATGTATGCCCAGGCTCTGCTGTTGAATCAGAAGTTCAGCGAAGTTTCCGGGGTTCTGGCCGGAGCGAAGCGGCCGTCACGCAATTTGAGTTATGTCAGGGCACGGCTGGAAATGCTGACAGACGGGTCTGAAGCATCCAGATCAGAGGCTGTGCGCAGCTTCCTGAAAGGAGGATCGGCATGAGCAGCAACACAATTGGACAGGGAGGATCAGAGCGGCTGCAGCAGACTTCGTTGCAGCCTGTTGCGCCCAGGCGCCGGCAGCAACAGCCCAGCATACCTGAACAGCAGCAAAAGCAGAATGCGCCGCAGGAGAAGATCGAAAGCTCAACCTCTTATGCGGCGATGCTCAAGGATGCGCAGGACGGGGGGGTGGATGAAGCTTACGCCGCAACCCAGCGGGCGCATAGCGGGGCCAGCAAGGAAAACGGCGAGCAGGATAACGATCCCAGCGCGCAGAAAATAAGGCGGAGCCGGACTGCAAAGCCAGCAGTTGCCAAGCCTCAGAACGACCCGCAGTCCTCCCAGATGCTAAAGGGGCTGCGCCAAAAGCAGCAGGCAGAAGCAACCACTGCCGCCAGCGGAGTTTCCAGGTCTGCAGCAGTCGAGACGGCCCCTGTCGGACAAAAGCATGATCAATTGATGCTGGCATCCAGTCAAATGAAGGCTTCGGAAGTCGCAAGCCATGTCAGTTTGCGCAGTTTCGCCGGTCTGGCCCGCATCCTGTCGGAAAATCATTGGAAAAGGAGTCCTGAGGCTGATACTGATTTGGTTAAATTACAAATACGGGCCACTGGATAAGGCCCGTGAGACCAGAGCAGTCAATCAAAGTCAGGTGCGCCATGAAACAGACGCAATCCGTGTACTCTCATTTCTTGAGAGTCGCTTCTCTGATTCCATTGGCGTTGCTGTTTTTCCTGTCAGTGACACCGGCTCCGGCGGAGGCCCAGGTGACGCAGCGCATGGTGATTGAAGAGGGTAAAGGTAAAAGCCTGTCCAATCTGGGGGAGGCGGAGTCCATTTTTGTGGCGGATACGTCAATTGCGGACGTCTCCACTTCGCCGGGTGAGGCCGCATATATTTTCGGAAAGGCAGTTGGTGAAACGACGCTGATTGCAACCGGGCGGAACGGCGGAATTCTCTTTGAGATCGCAATTTCCGTAACGCATAACCTGAGAGGCCTGCGCGCGACGCTTTCCCAGCGGTTCCCTGGAGAAGCGATCACTCTGGCCTCTGCACGGGGCAGCATTTTCGTTTCGGGTGTCGTTTCGACCGAGCGGGTGCATGCAAATGTTCTGGAAACCCTGCGCAACAGTGTGCCCAGCAGCGCGCTGATTGATGAACTGGTTGTGCGTGACAGCCAGTTAATCCAGCTTGAGGTCAAGCTGATGGAAATCAGCGTGGACCTGGCCGAGAACTATGGCATCGACTGGAATGGCCTAGTGGCGTCGAGCGGGTTTTCCGTGGGCGCGCAGAGCGGCGGGATCATCCGTTTCGGATATGATGAGACGGATCCCCAAACTTCTGTTGATGCCACCGTGGACCTGCTGGTCAACAGCGGTATTGCCACGCTTGTCACGCAATCATCGCTGACGACAGTTTCGGGAAAGGATGCGGATTTTTCTGTCGGGGAGGAAATCGCAATTCCGACGTTCTCTGGTGAGACAGAAGCGGCGACCGGAAATTTCAGCATCGACTATAAGTTTGTCGGCATGAATGTCCGCTTCAAGCCGCAAATGCTGCCGGGCAACAAATTGCGCCTTGAAGTCAATTCGGTGATATCCGGTCTCCAGCCTGCGACAACAACAATTAACGGGAACGATTTTCCCAATCTGTCCACACGCCGTTTTGCTACCAATGTGGAACTGCGCGACAAGCAGAGTTTTGTCATTGCCGGGCTTAGCCGCCAGGAAACGCGAAACCAGGCTACTGGTGAAAATGACACCGTTTTTGCGGCGACCATGCGGCGGATTCTGGGAACAGACAACATCAGCTCTTCCAAACGGGAACTGATCGCCGTGATTACCCCCCGGTTTGGTGATTTGGAAAGGCGGCCGGTGGAGCATATCCTGTCCCGTCCCATGTCCAACCTTGAATACATTCTGTCTCAGTATTCCAGCAAAGCCGGTTCCATCGGCAAAATCGAAGTGCACGGGCCCGCCGGGTTCCTGTACTGACGGGTGGTCATGAGGGGTCTTCGTTCCAGCCTGTGCCGCTTGACCGTCATCTGGGCGCTGGCCTTGCTGCCTGCGCTGGCCACGGCGGCGGAGGAGCAGGCGCCGGTGACGCGCTGGCTGCTGCCGCAGGAGAACGAGGAATACCCTTTTCTTGGCAAGAACCAGGGATTGCGGGCAACGCTGGAAACTTTTGGCCGCAACATCCGGGTGGCGGTCAGCATCGACGAGGAAATCACCAACGAGGCATCCGTGAGCATAGATCAGCGGATGTCGCGGCGGGCGTATCTGGACCGGCTGTCGAACGAATTCGGCCTGCTTTGGTTCTATGATGGTGTCATGCTGCATGTGTCCAGTGTGCGGTCGGTTGAGACCGAGATAATTCCGCTCCAGGACAACGATGGCGGCACGGTGCTGGATGTCCTGTCCCAGCTGGGCATCTATCAGGAAAAGTTTGTTCACGCCTCGGACCCGAAACGCCGGGTTTTTCTGGTGTCCGGACCAGCGTCGTATGTCACGCTTGTTAAAAAAGCTGTGGAAGCGATTGAGGAAGCGGACAGGAACGATCTGGCCGTCGTGCGGGGAACCGAGATTTCAGGCCCGGATCTGACGTCTTTGGACAGTCCCGAGATCGACACGCCGGGACAGTAGAACTGCACGGACAGGGCCTATGAAAATACTGAACGCAATTGCAGGCCTCGGACGTCAGAAGGACGTCATGCTGATCGCGGTCTTTGCCCTGATCCTGATGATGATGATCCTGCCGCTGCCGACTGTGCTGATGGATATCTTCATCACGCTCAACATGAGCGCTGCGATTATCATCATGCTGATGTCGCTGCACCTGCACAGCCCGGTGCAATTTTCCACCTTTCCCTCTTTGCTGCTGGTCACAACTCTGTTCCGCCTGGCGATTTCGATTTCGACAACACGGCTGATCCTGATTGAGGGTAATGCCGGCAAGATCGTCGAGACCTTCGGCACAGTTGTTGTCGGCGGCAATCTGGTTGTTGGCTTGGTCATTTTCCTGATCATTACCGTGGTGCAGTTTCTGGTGATAACCAAAGGCGCAGACCGGGTCGCTGAGGTCGGTGCCAGGTTCACGCTGGACGGGATGCCCGGCAAGCAGATGAGTGTGGACGCCGACGTGCGCGCGGGCAACATTGATCATGTCGATGCGCGTTCGGCCCGCCAGACACTGGAGCGGGAAGCCAAACTGTTCGGATCCATGGACGGGGCGATGAAATTCGTCAAAGGGGATGCGACTGCAGGCCTTGTGATCACTGCCATCAACCTGCTTGGCGGAGTCGCGATCGGGATGGCGCAGCGCGGCCTGCCGTTTGGTGAGGCGATCCAGCTTTATGCCCTGATGACCGTGGGCGATGGGCTTGTCTCGCAAATTCCGGCGCTGCTGATCTCTGTGGCGGCTGGGACAATGGTCACCCGGGTCACCAATCCGCAAGGCATGGATCTGGGGACCGAAATCGGCCAGCAGGTGATGGCGAACCGCAGGACCATCATCATTGCCGGGCTGGTGATTGCACTGTTTGGCTTTGTGCCGGGATTTCCGACTGCGATCTTTGCCATCCTGGGGCTGTCGTTATCCGGCAGTGTCTATTTCGGGATCAGAAAATACGCCAAGACGCTGGAAGCCCAATGGAGCGACTGGGATCTCATGATCCAGCGGCTTAGCTTGAGCTGGGATGACATCAAAGCACGAACGGGTTCGGATGAAGCGGTCAAGGTTGTTCTGCCGCGTAAAGTCATGGGAATGTTCAATCCTGAGGTATTCAACAACACGCTGGAAGGCGTCCGGACGTCCAATGAGGCTGATTTCGGCGTGCCGATGGGCTACTGGCGCTACAGTCTCAGCGATGAATTGCAAGAGTACCAGATCTTTATCAAGGAGGAGCTGGTTGCCTCCGGCCGGCTGGACCCGGACACGGTTTTTGTGAAGGCAAATATCAGCTACTTGAGCAGCCTGGGCATTCCGTCCATCGCCAGGTTTGGCGCGCAAGAGGGGGCGCTGGTCGAAGTTTCCGAGATTCCGCGGCTGCAGGAGGAAAATATTCAATATTGGGGTCCGTTGGAGCAGCTTTTGATGCATGTCAAAAAGGCTGTTATCGAGCATCTGGGGGATTTTGCCGGCCTGCAGGCTACGTCCAATCTGCTGGACATTGTCGGGCGCAGCAATCCGAACCTGGTTGCTGATCTGCGCGAGGACCTGTCCAACAACCAGATCAGCAGCGTCTTGCGCATGCTGCTGAAGGAACGAATCCCGGTGACCAGCACCGTGCGCATCCTGGAAGCCATCGCCAAGGCGTCACAAACCCGTTCCGAGCCGGAGAAAGTGCTGCAGAAAGTACGCACGTCCATTTCGGAATTCATCACCAAGCGGTTCGCGCCCGAAGGGTATCTGCCGGTGATCGTGACCGCGCCGACGCTGGAAAACTTCATCCGGGAAGGGATGCGGGAGACGGACGAAGGTTCCTACCTGATTTTGGCTCCTGAGGTTTCGGCGCATATTGCAGAGCAGGCCAAAAGCTATGTTTCCGGGGAATTCCGCCGCGGCCAGGATCCGGCTTTGATAACTCAGCAGGATGTAAGATATCCACTGTACACGATCCTGGAAAAGCATGGAATTTACCTGCCCGTTCTTGCTTACCAGGAAATCCATCCTGACACGATCATCTACCCTGTCGGCTTCCTGTCGCCGGAGGCGGATGCGGAAGCGGCCTAGGATTAGAGGCGCTGAAACTGCCGCTGCGGTTGCCAGGAACGCAGCGCGTGCAGGTGGCTGAGACGCAGACACAGAAATGCGCCAAGTTCGCCACCCGCCCCAGCGAACAGGACAGAACGCGGATCAAACGCCGTGTTTATCTTCTTCTTGAGCGCCGGAAGGCAGCTTCCGGCTTGGGGCATCTTAGCCGGGAGCACCGGGAGCGGCTCTCTGTATTTCGAGATGGCGTCAGGCTGGTTGCGATCGCTATCGAACACCAGGCTGATGAACTGGCGGCTGAACTGCAAGGGGAAATGCCTTGGATGGCTCCGGCGACGGAAGCCGTGTGGCATGCGATGCGCCGGTCCGTACGAGAAGGGTGGCCGGGCCTGCGTCTGCCGCACATTCTGCTGGAAGGGCCGTCCGGTATCGGTAAGAGCCACTGGGCGCGGCGCCTCGGGCAGATGCTCACAGTCCCAACGGCCGTTGTTGAAGCTACTAGCGAGAACGCGTCGTTCGGCGTTGTTGGGTCGCAGCGGGGCTGGGGCAGTGCATATCCGGGGCGCGTGCTGGAAACCATTCTGCAGGCGCGCGTAGCAAACCCGATCCTTGTCGTGGATGAAGTGGAAAAGGCCGGGAAAGCTACGTCCAATAAGGGCCATACTTTTGGTCTGGCTGAGGCGCTCTTGCCGTTGCTCGAACCCATGACTGCCAAACGCTGGAATTGCCCTTACTATCAGGTGAAATTCGACATGAGCTGGGTGGGCTGGGTTCTAACGTCCAACAATTACTGCCTGCTGCCCGAACCGCTTCTCAGCAGGTGCCCGCCTGTCCGGTTGCGCGAGCTCACACCTGCGGAATTAAGTGATTTCGTGCGGCGGGAAGGCGCTAAGCGGCATCTGTCTTCCATCGCAGTCCAAGCTGTTACCGAAGCTGTTGACCGCACTTGCCAATATGGGATGCGCATCGACCTCCGGATTGCATCCCGGCTGCTCCAGCGTGCTGAAGACCTGGAACGTCGACCTGTCTGGCATTGACCGTTGAAACTTTGGCGTGGTGCGGAAAAAGAACGTTGAAGAAGACTCGGGTTCGTTCGTTTGGGTCGAAGGGCTCAATTCGCAGGCCGCGAAACTTGGAAAATCCTACAAGGCACGCCTGGTTGTTGCCCTAAATCTGGCTGAACGAGGCAGCGCTATCTATTGCATTGCTGCCGATCGTGCATTTCTGAAGACTGACCTGCCTCCCGCGAAATCCCTCACCATGATGTAGAGTCTGCCCAACCTTTAAGGAGCAGACGAATGCGGAAGAGCCGTTTTACCGCGGCGCAGATCATCGGGATGATCAAGGAGCAA
>NZ_JAQNCY010000008.1 GCF_028368855.1 Leisingera sp. SS27
TGGCGTTCGCCTGCTTCCATTCCCAGCATTTCCATGAGTGCGGCGACGTCGGGCATGTGCTCCGCAAGCATCTTCTTCAACTTGACGTTCTCGGCCTCCAGGGCCTTCAGCCTCTTGGCCTCGAACACTTCCATACCGCCATACTTCGAAGAACGGCGTCTGCAAGAACTGCTCGTCGATCAGCCGCATCAAGTCGAGGTTCTGTTCGCTCTCCCCCTTCGGCTCGTAGTAAAAGGACGAGCGCGCGATCGACAGCAGCCTGCACTGTTGTCCGATCGACAGCTCCGGGTGGTCAGGCTCGATCATGCCGCGCCTCACTTCCCACCCCAAGACTTCAGCTTTCGTTCCGAAAAAGAGCTGGCCACCGCCAACTCCCCGACTTTGGCGAGAAGCTCCTTCACCTGCTTTTCGCCGATCCCGGGCTTTTTCCGGGCGCCGCGCTCAAACACACCGGAGGCGCCTTTGAGCAATGCCCGATTCCATTGATGGATCATCGTCGGATGCTCCCCGAACCGGCTCGCCAGCTCGGCTGCGGTTTCCTCGCCCTTCAGGGCCTTCAGCGCAACCTTCGCCTTGAACTCCGGCGCGTGCTGCTTGCGTTTCGGCATCTCTGATCTCTTTCTCCTCAAAGATCAGCAGACTGCAAACCGTAGCTTATGTCAGTGTCCGAATTTCGGGGGGAGATCAGTCCTTCTCGGGTTTCTTCGCCGCCACCTATGGTCCTCAGTTTTCTAAACATAGGGACGGGCAACTTCTTTGAGGGAGGCACAGGAGGTCGCCGCCGAGAGGCTGCGCCGTGCTGCAGAGGTGTACCGCATCGAGGGTGAGATCCGCGGCATGGTGGCCGGCCGGCGGCTGTCGGCCCGACAAGCCTGCATCGCGCCACTGGTCGCCGAGTTCGGAGAATGGCTGTAGAGCCAGCGCCACCGGATCTCCTCAAAGTCGCATTTCGTTGAGAAATTGAGCTACATCCACCGCCAATGAGATCGGCCGCAGACTTTTCTCCACGATGGCCGCGTCGAGATCGAATCTAACGCTGTCTAAAACCTGATCGGTCCGATGGTTCTGACTAAGAAGAACGCAATTTTTGCCGGTGACGTACGGGGAAGGCGACGGCGTCTAGTGTGATGCCGCACCGTTCACCGGTACGGCAAAGATCAAGGGCGTCGAGCCCCTTACCTACCTCAAGGCCACCTTTGAAGCCATCGCTGCAGGTCACACTGCCAGTCGGCTCGACGAAATCCTACCCTGGAACTTCCAGTGATCAAGTTGAAAGCACGGTGCTCTCCAGACGCCGCTTGCGCCAATAGTGCGTCACTCCGGGGCCTTCACCTTGCGCAGGTAGGGGAAAATGGTCTCGAACTCGCCGAACTTCGCCTTGGCGTCCTCGTTTGAGACGGTGGGCGGGATGATCACGTCTTCGCCGGGAACCCAGTTTGCCGGGGTGGCAACACCCTTGCCGATCGACATCTGCAACCCGTCCAGCGCCCGCAGGATTTCAGCAAAGTTGCGGCCAACTGTCATCGGGTAGGTCATCGAAAGCTTCAGCTGTTTATCCGGGCCGATAATGAAAACCGATCGCACGGTGGCGCTGTCGGCAGGGGTGCGGCCGTCGGGCAGGTAGGCTTCGGCCGGCAGCATGTCGAATGCCTTGGACACTGCCAGCCCGTCATCGGCAATGATCGGAAAACCCGGTGCTGCCTTGCCGTATTCCTCGATGTCTTTCTTCCACTTCTTGTGGTCCTCGACACCATCGACCGAAACGCCGATCACCTTGGTGTTGCGCTTGGCCCATTCTTCACCCAGCTGGGCAACTGCCGAAAACTCGGTGGTGCACACCGGGGTGAAATCCTTGGGATGGGAAAACAGAATCGCCCAGCTGTCGCCGATCCAGTCATGGAAAGTAATCGTGCCCTGGTCGGTTTCTGCGGTAAAATCCGGGACCGTGTCGTTAATGCGCAAACCCATGGCGGTATCTCCTTGTCAGTGAAATATTGAGTCGTCTTGACTGTTACCTAAGTACTCTAACGCAACGATAAAGCAGCCGTGCAAGGAAACCGCAAAATATCACGGCGCTCCGGGCCGAAAGTGGCCATGAAATGCCATTGACACCGCCTGCGGTAATTTGATCAAATTGCGAGGCGAAGACCCTTGCCCCCTCCGGGGCGCAGTGACAGAGTGGCCGCGAAACCGGCAAACCGGAGCCAGGAATACGTCTGAAACGGGAGTTCCCAGATGATCGAGAAACGTGACTTTTACATCAACGGCCAGTGGGTCGCCCCCTCTGCCGCCAACGACTTTGAGGTGATCAACCCCTCGACCGAAGAACCCTGTGCGGTTATCTCGCTGGGTTCTGAAGACGACACCAACGCAGCCGTGGCCGCGGCCAAGGCGGCTCTGCCTGGCTGGATGGCCACCCCAGTGGAGGAACGCATCGCGCTGGTCGAGAAGCTGATCGATGTCTATGAAGCCCGCGCGGAAGACCTCGCCCAGGCGATGTCACTTGAGATGGGTGCGCCCATCGATATGTCGCGCAGCTCGCAAGTGGGTGCTGGCAGCTGGCACCTGCGCAACTTCATCGCCGCGGCCAAGGAGTTCCCGTTTGACGCACCGTTGAATGAACGCAGCCCCAACGACCGTATCATTCACGAGGCAGTGGGTGTCTGCGCCCTGATCACGCCCTGGAACTGGCCGATGAATCAGGTAACGCTCAAGGTCGGCGCCGCCGCAGTCGCGGGCTGCACCATGGTGCTGAAACCCTCGGAACAAAGCCCGCTGAATGCAATGATCTTTGCGGAACTGATGGACGAGGCCGGCTTCCCGGCTGGCGTGTTCAACCTCGTGAACGGCGATGGCCCCGGCGTCGGATCGCAGCTGACCACCCATCCGGACGTGGACATGATCTCCTTCACCGGCTCCACCCGCGCAGGCATCGCCATTACCCAGGCGGCAGCACCGACTCTCAAGAAGGTGGACCTTGAGCTGGGCGGCAAGGGCGCCAACGTGATCTTTGAAGACGCCGACGAAAAGGCCGTAAAGCGCGGTGTGCTGCACATGATGCAGAACACCGGCCAGAGCTGCAACGCGCCCAGCCGGATGCTGGTCCAGAACAGCATCTATGACCGCGTGGTTGCCGAGGTGGCTGAAGTTGCTGCCAAGGTAGAGGTCGGCCCGGCAAGCCAGGAAGGCCGCCACATTGGTCCGGTTGTGAACGAGATGCAGTGGAACAAAATCCAGGATCTGATCCAGAAAGGCATCGACGAAGGCGCCAAGCTGGTGGCCGGCGGCACCGGCCGTCCGGATGGTCTGAATAAGGGCTATTATGTGAAGCCCACCGTCTTTGCGGATGTGAACAACCAGATGACCATCGCCCGCGAGGAAATCTTTGGTCCGGTGCTGTCTATCATTCCCTTTGAAACCGAAGAGGAAGCGATTGAGATCTCCAATGACACGCCCTATGGGCTGACCAACTATGTGCAGACCCAGGATGGCGCCCGTGCCAACCGCATGGCCCGTGCGCTGCGCTCCGGCATGGTGGAGATGAACGGCAAGTCCCGCTCGGCAGGTTCGCCCTTTGGCGGCATGAAACAATCCGGCAAGGGCCGCGAAGGCGGCAAATGGGGCATTGAGGACTTCCTGGAAGTGAAAGCCGTCGGCGGCTGGGCTGCCGAGTAATCCTTTTGCTTTGAGATGTTGGAGAGCCGCCTTCCGGGGCGGCTTTCTTTTTGCGCCATCGTGCGCGACGGGGCGGTGCTCCCGCGCCTTCAGGCCGCCCGGCTGCGCCGGACCGCATTCTGGCTTGGGCGTGGCCCGCGCTGCGCACGGGCAGGGGACTGCTGAGCGGTGCCTGACCCTCAATGGGTGCTGAGAGTTCTGGTCAGAAATAGGCTCTAAGCAAGCAGATTATGGCGATTCCAGCGCCCATCGTCAGCGGAAGGCTGCGGGTGATCAGTGCCACTGCCAAAGCGGCCGCGCCTGCGGTCCATTCCTGCGGCCCGCCCTGCATCAGCAGATAGGTGACCAGAGACAGGATCAGGCAGCCTGGCAATGCCTGCAGCCCTCGGGCCCAGGGACCGTGATCCGGCAGCCTCCGGCCCAGCAGGTAACCTGACAGCCGCACTGTGAAGGTGGCGGCAGAGAGACCTAGGATCAGGGTCCACGTCTCAGTCATTTCCCAGCACCCCGGCAATCGTGGCTCCGCTCAGCCCGCCCAGGATCAGCGTCCATGTGGGATCCAGGGGCGTTAGCTCCCCGGCCAGCAGCACAACAGCAACGGATCCGGCCCAGGGCAGCAGCATCGCCATGCCGCTCCACAATGAACGCAGGATGGCGATGAAGGCGGCGGTGAACGCAAAGTCCATGCCCAAGGCGCGCGGCTCGGGCACTGCCGAGGCGAAGCCTGCCCCCGCCACCGTGGCCAGCACCCAGACCGCAACCAGCCCCAAACCGCCGCCCACCAGATACCAGTAGCCCGCGGGGCGGCCGCGGCTGCGCGTGGCGTGCATTAGCGCCCAGTTCTCATCCGTGGCCAGATGCACTCCCAAGAGGATCTGCCACCAGGGGCGCCCGGCAAGCTCATCCCGCAAGGACGCGGTGATCAGCAACAGCCGCAGGTTCAGCGCGAGGCCCGCCAGCAGCGCAGCACCGGCACCTGCCCCTGCCACCAGACGTTCGACCGCGATGATCTGCGAGGAGCCGGCAAAGACGATGGTTCCCATCACCCCTGTTTGCAGCCCGCTCATCTGCGCCTGTGCAGCCAACAGCCCGAAGGCCGCCCCGTAGACGGCGACGCCTACCGCCAGCGGCACGATGTCCCGCAATCCCGCCAGCAGCTGGCTGCGGGCGGCAGGTAGAACATTCAAGTCTGGCAGGGCCATTGGCAGGCTCCTCTGGAAACAGGCGAAGCGTTCATTTAAACCGTTCGCGAGGCTTCTATACCGAACGAACGATTTGTTCGTCAAGTCGAACGATTGGATGAAATAGTGAACACATCAGCGCCCCACAAGATGATAGCCGCGGCCATCAAGCGCGAGCGCAGCCGCGCGGGAAAGTCGCTTTCCGCTCTGGCTGCCGAGGCCGGCATCGCCAAATCGACGCTGTCCCAGCTGGAGGCAGGCAACGGAAATCCCAGCGTAGAGACGCTTTGGGCCTTGGCCGCCGCATTGGATGTTCCGCTGAGCCTGCTGTTTGAAACCGAGGCGCCTGCCACCCGGCTGATCCGCGCGGATGAGGGCGAGGTGCTGGCATCGGAGCAGTCGGACTTCGCCGCCGTGCTGCTGTCCCGCAGTCCGCCGAACGTGCGGCGGGATGTCTACCGGGTGGTCATGCAGCCCGGAGAGATCCGCCGCGCCCAGCCGCATCCGCGCGGAACGGTGGAGCATATGCTGGTCTGTTCCGGTCAGATGCGCGCCGGGCCGGAAGGCCAGGAGGAGCAGCTTTGGCCGGGTGATTACTATACATATCCTGGAGACCATCCGCATACCTACGAGGCGAAACAGCCCGACACGATGTTTCTGATAGTCATGGAGGCGCCTTAATCAGGCTCTAAAACTGGGGTTTCACCCGGAATTTCAGCGACTCGCCGCTGTCGGGGTGCTTGATCCGCAGCTCCTCCGAATGCAGCATCAGGCGCGGATGCTCCAGCGCGGCGCCCGTGGCATAAAGCGGATCACCCAAAATCGGGTGGCCCAGCGACAGCATATGCACCCGCAGCTGATGCGAACGCCCGGTCTTGGGGGTCAGCCGCACCCGAGTGGCATCGTCCTCATACTTCATCACCCGCCAGTCGGTGACAGCAGGCTTGCCGGTCTCGTGGCAGACCATTTGTTTGGGCCGGTTCGGCCAGTCGACGATCAGCGGCAGGTCCACGGTGCCGCTGCGCGGCTCCAGCCTGCCTGCAATCCGCGCTACATAGGCTTTCTTCGCGGTGCGTTTCTCAAACTGCATCGACAGGTGCCGCTGCGCATGAGGAGTGAGAGCAAATACCATCACGCCGGAGGTGTCGCGGTCGAGCCGGTGCACCAGCAGTGCCTCGGGGAAGGCAGCCTGGATGCGGCTGATCAGGCAATCGGCCAGATGCTCGCCGCGGCCCGGAACTGACAATAGGCCTGCAGGCTTGTTCACCGCCAGCAGCTCTGCGTCATGGTGCAGGATCTCCAGCGGGTCCTGCGGCGGGGTGTATTCGCTTGAAACGGCCATGGCGGCTTGCCTACTGCGTGGTCCCGGCAAGAGCAAGCCGCGCAGCGCCGCTTTCCTGCCTGCCGTGCCTTTGCTAAATTGACACCGTCCCGGCGATCCGGTAACCGGCGCGCCTCACATACACATGGGGACGATGCATGGCACGCAAACGCAAAGGGCGCGATATTTCCGGCTGGCTGGTGGTGGACAAGCCCGCGGGCCTGACCTCGACAGCGGTTGTGAACAAGGTACGCTGGGCGCTTGAGGCCAAGAAGGCCGGCCATGCAGGCACCCTGGATCCCGAAGCGACCGGCGTTCTGGCTGTTGCGCTGGGCGAGGCGACCAAGACCGTTCCCTATATCACCGATGCCTTGAAGGCATATACCTTCACCGTGCGGCTGGGTCAGGCAACCAATACCGACGACGCTGAGGGTGAAGTGATTGCCGAAAGTTCTGAGCGCCCCACTGATGAGCAGATCAAGGACGCGCTGCTGCCCTTCCTGGGTGAGATCATGCAGGTGCCGCCCAAGTTCTCCGCGGTGAAGATCGACGGCCAGCGTGCCTATAAGCTCGCTCGCGATGGTGAAGACGTGGAGATCGAGGCCCGCCCGCTGTGGGTTGAGGAACTGATCATGCTCGATCGCCCGGACGCGGACCATGTGGTGCTGGAGATGACCTGCGGCAAGGGCGGCTATGTACGCTCCATCGCCCGAGACCTTGGTGCCGCACTAGGTTGCCATGGCCATGTCAAGGAACTGCGCCGGATCTGGTCCGGCCCGTTTGATGCGGCTGAGGACGGGATTTCACTCGAAGAGATCGACCGCCTCGCCCGCACCCCGGATCTGGACGCCTATTTGCGCCCGTTGGAGGAGGGGCTGGCTGACCTGCCCGAGGTCAAGTGCACCCCCGAAGGGGCTGTGCGGCTGCGCAATGGCAACCCGGGCATGGTGATGCCCAATGATGAGGTTGAATACGGCGATGAGGCCTGGGCCTCGCTCGACGGTCATGCGGTTGCGGTCGGCGTCTACAAATCCGGAACCCTGCATCCCAGCCGCGTCTTCAATCAGGACAGCAGCGCCGGTTAACAAAGCGTATCTTTTTGGGTCAGCTGCGTTGACCGGATGTTTCGCGCGCGAAACATTTGGGCAGTAGAGCTGACCTAATATCCTTGGGGGGGGGTGTTCTGCGGTCTTACCTAGGCTTGCCTGGCTGTACTGTTGTCTCCGAACACAGAGTAATACTCTTGAGCGGTCAGGAGGATACTGGCCTGCGCGCCCTCCTCGGCACTGATCTGATTGCCCGCCGCATCGCGCCAACGGTCCTCGCTGGTGGAGTAGTTGTCATGGAAGGCGATACTGAGCCCGGACTGATCCCCGGGCAAGGTTGCGATGGCAATACCGTCCATGGCGATCAGAGTGCTGTCCTGATCCGCGTCGTAGCTGACGCTCAGTCCGGCGATTGCATCTTCGAAGCTGTAGCTGGGAATGGACCCGAAGCCGGCAACGACCGGGAAGTCGATCCGCAACTGATCCTCTGACGGATCGAAATCGGTGATTTCCGCCTCCTGAGTTCCGGCCTCGTACACATTTGCAAAGGCGTGGAAGGTGTCCGCCCCTGCGCCGCCTGTGGCCGTTGTCCCGGGACCGATCCACAGGCGGTCATCTCCAGTTCCACCGTCGAGCACATCACCGTCGTCACCCGCACGGGTCAGGTCACCGGGGTAGTGATTGTAGGACCCTTCATAGTGGATCGAGCCACTGCCGCTGTAGAGCGTATCGTCGCCTTCGCCGCCGGTAAGGGTGTCGGCACCGCCTTCGCCAAAGATCACATCATCGCCTGCGGTGCCGTCCAGTGTGTCACTTTCCGAAGTGCCGCGGATCGCATCCAGGGCGAAGGGGGCGCTGAAGCCAGGGTTTTCAAAGCGCTCTGTCCAGGCAACGTCACCAATGCCGTTCAGAAAATCCACTTCCAAGACCTTTCCCTCTGCAAGCGAAACGCCGGGCAGGGTCAGGATCGTTTGGTTGTTGAGAGTGTCGATAAAGCGCAGGCCGCTGCCGTCCTCGGTCTCGATCAGTTCAACGTAACCGGAAGAATACGGCGTCAGTGCCAGCTGGTCGGTACCCAGTTCAAAATCCTCAATCACCGTTTCACGGCTGCCCGCATCGTCCAGAACGAAACGGTCCGCGCCGTGGCCGCCGGCGGCCGTATTGCCGGCACCCAGATGCAGTTCATCATCTCCGCGGCCGCCAGCCAGGAGATCAAGGTCACCGGCGTTGCCTGTCAGCGTGTCGTTTCCATCTGCGCCGTCCAGGATGTCGTTCGTCCCGGCGGTGCCGGACAAGCTGATGTTTTGGGGCAGCGGATCAGGGCCCGCCGGTATTTCGGGAACAACTGGCGGTTCCGGTTCAGACCGCTCAGACGATTCTTCTCCGGAAACGTCCGCGTTATCAAAACCAACCCCGATTGCGGAGCCAGCCAGTGCCAGAAAGATAAGAAGTTCCATACCGCTCAGGTCAATAAATTGGTCAAATCCTTTGCGGGAAAAATCTGGCCGCGGATCAGTTGGAGGATGGCGAAAGCGGGCTTGGAAGGCAACCTTTGCTGTTCTAAAACCGCTACCATGATCACCCGCAGCCATACCAAGGGCGATGCGCCCTCGACCGCCGTGTATTCCGATTGCGAAACGTACCGCTACAGCCTGACCCGGATCTGGGAACCTGCTGGCCTGCGGGTGATGTTCGTAATGCTGAACCCTTCGACTGCAACAGAGGTGCAGAACGACCCAACCATTGAACGCTGCGAGCGCCGTGCCCGGGCACTGGGATTCGGCGGATTCCGCGCAACCAACATCTTTGCCTGCCGCGTCACTGACCCGCGGGAGATGCGCAGGCTGGAAGCGCCTGAAGGGCCGGATAACATGGCGGCCGTTCTTGAAGGCATGGATTGGGCCGATACAGTCATCTGTGCCTGGGGCACACATGGCGCACACCGCGGACAGGGCGCGCTGGTCGAAGAGGCGCTCCGCTCGACAGGGAAGCCGCTGCATCATCTTGGCCTCAGCAAGGTAGGCCATCCCAAGCATCCCTTGTATATTCCCTACCGCCAGCAGCCGGAACTGTGGGCGGTCATCGCAGGCCACTGACCCGAATTAACCGGTGTTCCTGTTTTGTTTTGCAATTTGCCGTGCGCTGTGAAAGTGTGCTCGCGTGCGAGTAATACATCCGGGAGTTGATAGCCAATGTTGTGGCTTGCAAGCATGTTGGGACTGGTGGCAATGGGCAGTGCGGTCCTGGTCAATGTCGACGGCACAGAGGATGAAGAGGGCGCCGGGCCTGAGGAGGATGGCCTGGACGGCGGTTATATTGAGCCTGGCGGTGAAGCCCCCGGTGATGGTGACACCATAACTGGCACTGATGCTGGCGATGTGCTGGCAGGCAGCAGCGGATCAGACAGCATCAGTGGCGGCGGGGGGGATGACCAGATCGGTGGTTACGGCGGCGATGACTGGCTGGCTGGCGGCGAAGGCCACGATGTACTGCATGGCGATGGCGGCGACGACAGCCTGTTTGGCGGCGGCGGCGACGACCTTCTGCACGGAGAGGACGGCGCCGATATTCTGGAAGGCGGCGATGGGGCTGACAGCCTGTACGGCCATTTCGGAACGGACAGCCTGTTTGGCGGCGGCGGTGATGATGTGCTTCACGGCGGTCAGGACGGCGACTGGCTCGAGGGTGGCGGCGGCACGGATTCGCTGCACGGCAATGACGGCGACGACAGCCTGACCGGCGAGGCCGGCCAGGATGCGCTGTTCGGCGGCACAGGCAATGATGTTGTATCCGGTGCCGGAGATGGCGCTGAGCAGGATTTCTTGAACGGCGGCGATGGCGACGATACGCTGATCGCCGGGGCCGCGGATGTCCTGACCGGCGGAGCAGGCGCGGACCAGTTTGCCGCAGGCATCTGGACCGGCACGTCGGAAGCTGTCCAGTTGATGGATTACGATGCCGCTGAGGATCAGCTGGTGCTGGTCTGGGACTTTGACGGCGGTGCCGAGCCATCCGTGGAGGTGCAGCAGAATCCCGATTTTGAGGGCGAGCACCTGGTCCTGGTGGATGGCGAGCCGGCTCTGCGTGTGTCTGGTGCCGATGAGCTGACCGCCAGCGATGTGGTGCTGATGGATACTGCCTCGGCTGCCGCAGCAGGAATGCTGCCGCAATAGAGGCGGCAATCCCGGCGGGGATACCCGCACATATCCTTTGCCTTTGCTCTGGAATCATCTTATACGCCCGCATCTGCTTCGCTACGCGGCAGACAGCTCCATGGGCCTGTGCTGGACGACATCCCGGCCTGCGCCATCCACTCTAACCTTATGAAGGAGACCCCGATGTCGATCACTGCGGAAGAAAAAGCGCGCCTGATGAAAGAATTCGCAACCAAAGAAGGCGACACCGGTTCTCCGGAAGTCCAGGTTGCAATCCTGACCTCGCGCATCAACACCCTGACTGAGCACTTCAAAACCCACAAGAAGGACAACCACGGCCGCCGTGGTCTCCTGAAAATGGTTGCTCAGCGCCGCAAGCTGCTGGACTACACCAAAGGCAAGGATGAGGCCCGTTACCAGGACCTGATCAAGCGCCTGGGCATCCGCCGCTAATCCGCGCGTATCCGGATTTCTGCGCCCGTTCCGAAAGGAGCGGGCGTTTTCTTTTGCGCTGCTCCGTTTGGTAAAGGCGTACGCCCGCGTCCATGGGCTCACTTGCTTGGCCGGGCTCCCCTTGGCTTTGGGCGCTGCGCACGCGCGGTTGTTGACGAAGGCAAGCCGAGTGATCTGCCCCCTGCGAAATCCCTCGCCATGATGCAGCGTCTGAGCTGGGTGCTCTGATGCGGATCTACGGTAAGCCCGAATGCATTGCGATTGAGCCATTGAGGCACCATTGGCTCGAGCCCAATGGCGAGTGGGCGGACTACACCATCCGGGCCGCACAGAAATTGGCGGACCGGAATGCAATTCCGCGCCCCGCGCTTGCCCAGCCTGAAACGGCGGCTATCAAAATCAAACCCGAAGCTTCCCGATTTGAACGGGGAACCAGTGGAGGCAGGCCCTCTTCATCAATCCAGTGACGCTCCTGCGATTATTTCATTCCCCGGATGTGCAGCAGAGTAGTTTCGACACACTGCAAGCGTTTGAGCCTCGTCAGCTCACCACTGCTGAGCGCGAAAGGGCGGACTTGAGGTGCACGGGCAGTCACGACACACTCTGGGTCCGCTTTGGTGTGAAGGCGAACACCTAGAACCACTGACCGGGTTCCATCAGTCCCAGATCCAGAAGCTGGCGCGAATGCCATTCAAACGGCGCGGAATTATGCCAGCGGAAGGTTTCGATATCGAACGTGGAGCCAGGATTCCGCTTGAGCGCTTTTGCGGTGCGGAAGGAGCAGACCGCAGCTGTCAGGTTGTGATGCCAGGGGCATGCATATGTGTTGTATTCCTGATCGTTAAAGGTGTGGTCCGGGCGCAGTTTCAGGCCCGGTTTGGCGCGAAACAGTGAAATCCGGTCTATTTTTCGGCTGGCTGCAGGGATGTGTTCTTCGAACCGCCAGCGAACTCCGCCAAAGAAATCCAGCTGCCGCTCGCGCGGATGTCCAGTTTCCTGATCTTTGCGCGACTGCGCATAGTAGCCGGATTTGTCGAGATACGCCTCTTCAAGTGACACCGCGCTTGGCCAAGTATTCAGATCGCCGGCATAGAGGTCAATTACATAGGTGAGCATCGCATCCCGGCGTTCCTCGGTGTGAAAGGTGAGCATCTCTCCGATCCCGCGGGACTCGCAAAACGGGTAGAACAAGTATTCCGCATTATAGCAGTAGTAGAGCCAGCACCCTGGCTCAGCCGCAGCGATAACTGCGTTAACGGCGCCTGTGACTGCCCCGTCCTTTCCGCAATCAAATGGCACCCTATGCACCATTGCACGCACATCCGGAGGCAAGTCGAAGGCATCCGGCATCAAGGCTGCCACCGCCGTGAAGCCGCTTTGAAGGTGATGGCGCAGAGTGGTGGCTATCTCCGTTTCATCTTCTATGAAGACCAGCGCCACCGGTCCCTTGGCGAGTAGCGTTTTGCCTTGTTTCAGGAAATCCTGCAGCGAGGAGTACATCATGCCGTTCTGCCCTGCCTTTCTGGCCTTTGCAGCCAAAATCGGGTAAATGCCGCTCCATTGCAAGCTGCGGCATTTGCCTGTATTGCAAGCCGCTGTTTACCCACCCTGGCTGGAAGGCTGACCCGCATGAGCGCCCCGAAAAAGCTGTTTATCAAGACCTATGGCTGTCAGATGAATGTCTATGACAGCGAACGTATGGCCGAGGCGCTGGGCGGCGAAGGTTATATCGAGACAAAATCTGCCGATGACGCCGATATGATCCTGCTCAATACCTGCCATATCCGGGAAAAGGCGGCGGAAAAGGTCTATTCTGAACTGGGCCGCTTCAAGGGGCTGAAGGCTGAGAAGCCGGATCTGAAGATCGGCGTCGCTGGCTGCGTCGCCCAGGCCGAAGGCGAGGAGATCATGCGCCGCCAGCCGCTGGTCGATCTGGTAGTGGGCCCGCAGAGCTACCACCGCCTGCCGGAGATGGAGGCCAAGGCACGGACAGGGGAGAAGGTGCTGGATACCGATTTCCCCGAAGAAGACAAGTTCGAGAAATTGAAAAACCGCCCCAAGGCCAAGCGCGGCCCGACGGCGTTTCTGACGGTGCAGGAGGGCTGCGACAAGTTCTGCGCCTTCTGCGTCGTGCCTTACACCCGGGGTGCCGAAGTCTCGCGCCCGGCAGACCGTATCCTGCGCGAGGCGCAGGACCTGGTCGAACGCGGTGTGCGCGAAATCACCCTGCTGGGCCAGAATGTGAACGCTTACCACGGTGCTGGGCCTAACGGTGATCTGACATTGGCGCAGCTCATTTGGGAGTTGGATAAGATCGAAGGTCTGGAGCGTATCCGCTTCACCACATCGCACCCGAACGACATGCAGGACGATCTGATTGAGGCACACGGTACTTGCGCCAAGCTGATGCCCTATCTGCATCTCCCGGTTCAAGCGGGCTCAGACAAGATCCTCAAACGGATGAACCGCTCCCACACTGCCGAAAGCTACATCCGCCTGATTGAGCGCATCCGTGCCGCGCGGCCTGACATCCTGATCTCCGGAGACTTCATTGTCGGTTTTCCGGAAGAGACTGAGGAAGACTTCCAGGCCACGATGGACCTGGTGGAGGAAGTGAAATACGGCACGGCCTATTCCTTCAAATACTCAACACGCCCAGGCACCCCGGCTGCAGAGCGCGCGCAGGTGGATCCTGCCGCGGCAGACGACCGGCTGCAGCGCCTGCAAACCTTGCTGACCCGGCAGCAGCGCGAAGTGCAGGACAGCATGGTTGGCCGTGAAGTCGGTGTGCTGTTTGAAAAGGCGGGCCGCTTGCCCGGGCAGATGGTGGGTAAGTCCGACTACCTGCATGCCGTGCATGTTGCTGATTGCAGCCGTGGTATCGGCGAACTTGCCCGGGTGCGTATTGTGTCTTCCGGAGCAAACTCCCTGGCTGGTGAACTGGTCGGCTGACACCTTGTTTCGCTCGGCGAATCGCTGCGGCGACGGGCGGGAACAGTTGCAAGTCCGGGCGGTCCGGCTGATCTTCAGGAAGCGATTTGCATCGCGACTGGCAACAATGCCCCGGAGTTGGGTTGAGTGTTTTGCGGAAGTGTTTAATCGGCTTGTGCATTCGGCCGATTTTGAGAATGTTTTAACTAAAAATCAGGTAGATTTACCCGTATGGCCTAAGGGGTGGCCAGGTTTGAGACAGCTCCCTGGGGGGACTTAGGTGAAGGAATTTCGGTTGTGTTGACATTTAAACTGCACAAGGCGATTGCGCTGGCCGCTGCTGCCGCGGCTGCGCTCAGCATCGCCGCTGCGCCCGCGAGCGCCCAATCACAGCAGCGAACCATCAAAGGCGAACGCTATGTGCCGACCATCTGGGTCGACCCGGATGGCTGTGAGCATTGGGTGATGGACGATGGCGCTGAGGGCTACATGACGCCTCATGTCAAACCGGATGGCAAACCCGTTTGCCGCCGCGGCAATATCTGCGGTGTGATGCCGACGGACCAGTTCTTTGCCACTGACAAACACTACATCAATGCAGCAGGCAGACAGCGCCTGCGGCAGTTCTTCCAGCAGGCGCAGGGCAACGGTGCGCGCGCCTTCATCGTTGCGGGCCACACCGACAGCAGAGCATCGGATGAATACAACATCCGCCTGTCCGAGCGCCGCGCAAATGCGGTGGCAGCGGTTGGCCGTTCGGCTGGTGCGCGCATTTCAGGTGTGCGTGCCTACGGCGAGCGCGATCCGCGGGTGCCCAATACCAGCGCTGCCAACATGGCACAGAACCGCCGTGTCGAAATCTATTGCCTGCGCTGAGGGGGAAGCATGATGATGAAAAGAACGCTTGGTCTTGTTGCGGTTATTTCACTCCTTGGAGCCTGCAGCGAAGCATTTGATAAAACCCGCGATGGCCACGTTGGCGATGGCAGCAACAATCACCTGTCCAACCTGACAGCCGGCATCTGGGTTGACCCGAACGGTTGTGAACACTGGATCATCGACGATGGGCTTGAGGGCTACGCTGACCTCCGCCGCACGCCCGACGGGAAGCCGGTCTGCAACAGTGATATTCCGCCCACCCTGGCGACCGGCCCCTTCAAGGACGGTTCGACTTTTGGCGACCCGATCTGAGACATACAACTTGCTTGATTTGCAGCCGCCCTCCGGGGCGGCTGTTTTTGTTTCAAAAATGTGATTTTGCGCAGCGCCTGCTTGCGCAAACGCTGCCGCAGAGGCAGACTGAAGAGGCAACGCCAGATTGAGGAGATCAGCTTGGCCATCAGCGCCCTGAATGACCCGCAGACCCAGACCGCAACCCACGAAGTGCTGCTGGAATTTCCTGACAACCGATTGCTGATCGACCTGTGCGGCGAATATGACCGCAACCTGGCTGACATTGAACAAAAACTGGGTGTGCAAATTGTCCGCCGCGGCAATCAATTGTCAGTGATGGGTGAGGATTCCGCACGGGAGCAGGCTGCTGGGGTGCTGACAGCGCTTTATGACCGCCTGGAAACCGGCCGCAGTGTCGAAAGCGGCGACATCGACCGCGAATTGCGCATGGGGACGGACACGGATGATGCCGAACCCGATGGCCAGCTGCAGATGTTCCGCGGCGGCCGGGTTGAGATCAAGACCCGCAAGAAACTGGTGGAACCGCGCACTGACGCGCAAAAGGCCTATGTTCAGTCCCTGTTCGAGCACGAACTGGCTTTTGGCATCGGCCCCGCTGGCACCGGCAAAACCTATCTGGCCGTTGCCGTGGGTGTTTCGATGTTCATCACCGGCCATGTCGACCGCATCATCCTGTCGCGCCCGGCGGTGGAGGCCGGGGAAAAGCTCGGCTACCTGCCCGGCGACATGAAGGACAAGGTCGATCCCTACATGCAGCCGCTTTATGACGCGTTGAACGATTTCCTGCCGGGCAAGCAGCTTGCCAAGCTGATTGAGGACAAGCGGATCGAGATCGCACCTTTGGCCTTCATGCGCGGCCGCACACTGTCCAACGCCTTTGTGGTGCTGGACGAGGCGCAAAATGCCACCACCATGCAGATGAAGATGTTCCTTACCCGCCTGGGCGAGGGCTCGCGCATGGTGATCACCGGCGACCGCTCGCAAGTTGACTTGCCGCGCGGAGTGCAGTCGGGCTTGGCCGATGCTGAGCGGCTGCTGAAAAGCATTCCCAAGGTCAGCTTCAACTACTTCACTGCCCGTGATGTGGTGCGCCACCCGCTTGTGGCCGCGATCATTGAGGCCTATGACGCGGATTCGACACCGGCCTGACGGACGCACTCAATCGGGCTTCATCTTTGTGAAAATACTCCGGGGGTGCGGGGGCTGGCCCCCGCGTATGCAACCGCATCATGACGCTCGACATCTCTATCGAAGACAGCCGCTGGCAGAGGGGCGGCCTTGAGCCGCTGGCGGAAGAAGCCATCGCTGTTGTGCTGGCGCATTTCGGCCTTGATCCGGAAGTCTGCGAAATCTCGCTCTTGGCCTGCGATGACGCCCGGATCGCTGAGTTGAACGCTGAGTTCCGGGAAAAGGACAAGCCTACCAATGTTCTCAGCTGGCCGGCAGAGGAGCTGGCGGCCGAGGAGGACGGCGGCACGCCTTTGCTGCCAGAGGCCGATTTTACCGGGGAAATCCCGCTGGGTGACATTGCCATTTCCTATGATACCTGCGCCCGGGAAGCTGCCGGAGCGGGCAAAAACCTGGCCAACCATACCCGTCACCTGCTCATTCACGGACTGTTGCATCTTTTGGGCTATGATCACATTCGTGACCGCGATGCCGCATTGATGGAAGGGATTGAGGTCCTGCTACTTGGCAAACTGGGTATCGCGAACCCATATAATAGTTAGGACGCCCCGTGACCGGGGTTTTTGGAATGGAAAGATGGGCGACATAGAAGGCAGTTCTAACGCGGCGCAGGGCGCGCTGAAGGACATCAACGGCACGGCGGCGGATGCTCCGGCCTCGGAAAATACCGGATTGTGGACGCGGTTGCGCAACATGTTCAGCGCCGATCTGCAGGAAGGCCAGGACACCTGCGGCGAACAGCCGGCGCCGGGATCAGCTCCGCACGGAATGATCAACCTGCGCCGGATGCGGGTGGAAGATGTCGCAATCCCCTCTGCTGAAATTGCCGCGGTGCCGGTCACTGTCGCCAAGGATGATCTGGTCGGCATTTTCCGGCAAAGCGGTTTTACCCGCATTCCCGTTTACGAAGGCACACTCGACACGCCTCTGGGCTTTGTCCACCTCAAGGATTTTTCGCTGACTCATGGGTTCAACGGCGGCACCTCGGAGTTCGATCTCTCCAAGATGCTGCGTCCGCTGCTGTTCGTGCCGCCGTCGATGCCGATCGGCGTGCTGCTGACCAAGATGCAGGCCGAACGCCGCCACATGGCGCTGGTGATCGACGAATACGGCGGTGTTGACGGGCTTGTCACCATCGAAGACCTGATTGAACAGGTGGTGGGCGAAATCGAGGACGAGCATGACGCCGACGAACTGCAGACTTGGTTCGAAGAGAAGCCCGGTTGCTACATCGCGCTGGCCCGCACCTCGCTGCCGGAGTTTGAGGCGGAGACCGGCCATTCGCTGACCAGCCACGATGACGTGGATGAAGAGGAGATCGACACGCTTGGCGGGCTGGTCTTCATGTTGTCCGGCCGCGTGCCTGCGCGCGGCGAGGTGATCGAACACCCCGAAGGTGCCGAGTTCGAAGTCATGGATGCCGATCCGCGCCGGATCAAGCGGCTGCGGGTACGGCTGCCGGACGCCGCCGCTTGATGGCACTGGGGCTGCGGCAGGCCGCGCGCCAGCTGCGTCTGGCCCAAGCGGCTCTTGCCTTTGGCAGCGGCGGGCTGCTGTCCTTGGCGCTGGCTCCCTGGCATATGCTGATCGGGCTGCCGGTCGCACTGGCCGCGGCTGGCTGGCTGGTGATGCATGCGCACTCCGCCCGCTCCGCTGCGCTGGCTGGATGGCTGTTCGGGCTGGGCTATTTCACTTTCGGCCTTTCCTGGATCATAGAGCCGTTTCAGGTTGACCCCGACCGTCACGCCTGGATGGCCCCCTTTGCGCTTGTTTTCCTGGCAGCGGGTCTCGCCTTGTTCTGGGGGTTGGCCTTCGGCCTTTCTGTCCGTTTCAGCCGGGCTGCCGCACGGATACCGGTGCTGGTGTCACTGTGGTCCCTGGCGGAATTTGCCCGCGCCTATCTGCTGACCGGTTTTCCCTGGGCTGCTTTCGGCCAGTTCTGGATGGATACGCCTGCCGCTGATCTGCTGCCCTGGATCGGGCCGCAGGGGCTGGCGCTGCTGACACTTGTCGCAGCCTTGCCGCTGGCCTTGCTGAGGACGAAACCTGCCGCGTCTCTGCTGCCGCTGGGATTGGCTGTGGCCGCAGTTGCTGGCGTTCCCCGTCCCAGTGAAACAGCACGGACAGACCGCATAGTGCGGATCGTTCAGCCCAACGCGCCGCAGGAGCTGAAATGGCATCCGGAGCACAGGTGGGAATTCGTCCGCCGCGCGCTGGCATTCTCTGCCGAGGAGCCGCGTCCTGACTTGATCGTCTGGCCGGAAACTGCGGTTCCGCAGCTGATGAACTATGCCGGAGACACTCTGCAGGCCATTTCTGAACAGGCCGGCGGGGTCCCGGTCCTGCTGGGTATCCAGCGGGAGGAGGGCGGTGCCTACTTTAATTCTGCGGTGCTTCTGGATGCTGATGGCCTGCCAATAGCAACTTATGACAAGGCGCATCTGGTGCCGTTCGGGGAGTATGTTCCCTTTGGCGACTTTATGGCCCGTTTCGGGATCCACGGTTTTGCCTCCCAGGCCGGAGCGGGTTATGCCGCTGGCCCGGGGGCCAGGGTAATGGATCTGCCTATCGGCAGTGCGTTGCCGCTGATCTGCTATGAGGCCGTTTTCCCGCAGGATGTGAGCGCCGCCGAAACCCGTCCGGACATGCTGGTGCAGATCACCAACGACGCCTGGTTCGGCACCCGCTCAGGTCCCTATCAGCATCTGGTTCAGGCGCGGATGCGGGCGCTGGAGCAAGGGCTGCCGATGATCCGGGCGGCCAACACCGGTGTCTCGGCCATGATTGCGCCGGACGGTTCGCTGCTGGATCAGCTGCCGCTTGGGGAAGCCGGCTTCATTGACGCGGCCCTGCCCGCGCCGTTGCCGCCGACGCTCTACAGCCGGACCGGGGACTGGCCTGTTCTGTGGTTGTGTTTCTTGATCGCCGGTGCGGCAATCTTTCTTCCCCGTGCTCTTGCGCCGCGGTCATAGGTGCTTAACTCTATCGGAATATAGATTGACCCGCGCGGATGGGCCGCGTAATGCGGCTTGATACCTGCCACAACGGCTTCCTGGCGTGGCAAGGATAAAACAATGGAGCACTTTTCATGACCCGTACGAACTACACCTTCACTTCGGAATCGGTTTCCGAAGGCCACCCGGATAAGGTCTGCGACCGCATTTCCGACGCGGTTCTCGATGCTTTTCTGGCGGAAGAACCCGAAGCACGCGTGGCGGCTGAGACCTTTGCAACCACGAACCGCGTTGTGATCGGGGGGGAGGTCGGGCTGTCCGATCAGGACAAGCTGCACGATTACATGGGCAAGATCGAAGATATTGCCCGCGCCTGCATCAAGGACATCGGCTACGAGCAGGACAAGTTTCACCACGAAACCGTGGAAGTGACAAACTTGCTGCACGAGCAGTCCGCCCACATCGCGCAGGGCGTTGACGCCTCGGGTGAAAAGGACGAAGGCGCCGGCGACCAGGGCATTATGTTCGGCTTTGCCACCAATGAAACCGACGCGCTGATGCCGGCCCCGATCCAGTTCAGCCACGCGATCCTGCGCCGTCTGGCCGAAGTGCGCAAGAACGGCGCCGAGCCGGTGCTTGGCCCGGATGCGAAATCCCAGCTGTCGGTGGTCTACGAGGATGGCAAACCGATTGGTGTCAGCTCGCTGGTGCTGTCGACACAGCATCTGGATGAAAGCCTGACCTCGGCGGATATCCGTGCCATTGTTGAACCTTACATCCGCGAAACCCTGCCCGAAGGCTGGCTGACAGATGCCACCCAGTGGCACGTGAACCCGACCGGCAAATTCGTGATTGGCGGTCCGGATGGCGACGCAGGGCTGACCGGGCGCAAGATCATCGTGGATACCTATGGCGGTGCAGCACCGCATGGCGGCGGCGCGTTTTCCGGTAAGGACCCGACCAAGGTGGACCGTTCGGCGGCCTATGCCGCGCGTTATCTGGCCAAGAATGTGGTGGCCGCGGGCATGGCTGAGAAATGCACGATTCAGCTGTCCTATGCCATTGGCGTCTCTAAGCCTCTGTCGATTTATGCCGAAACCCATGGCACGGGCGAGGTTGACCCGGCGGCGATCGAACGGGCGATTGATCAGGTCATGGATCTGACCCCGCGCGGTATCCGCTCGCATCTTGGCCTGAACAAGCCGATTTACCAGCGCACCGCAGCCTATGGCCATTTCGGGCGCGAGCCGGAAGCGGACGGCGGCTTCAGCTGGGAGCGCTTGGATCTGGCCGACGCTCTGAAAAAAGCGGTCTGAGACCAGCAACGAAATTGGGGAGCGGGCCGTATGGCCCGCTCCTTTTTTTGTTTTTGCGGGCATGAAGAGCGGTGCGAAACATTCCTGCAGAATGCCTCAAGTGTTGGGGGTGGAGTGGCGCGAAAGCCTGCGCCATAGTGCCAGGCAGGATCCATTCAGCCGCCGGAGACGTGATGCTGCGCGTGATTTCTTTGCTTAGCTGCCTGCTTCTGGCGCCCGTCGCTGGCGCCAAGGAAACCTTGCCGCAAAAATTCAGCCTGAAGGGCAAGACGCTCGTCTATGACACAGAAACAGATGTGACCGGCGATTTGGCCGAGATGACCGAAGAGGACGTCTCAAACCTGCGGGACATCCTGAAGAAGCGTCCGGAAGTCACGGAACTGCAGCTCAACAGCGTTGGCGGCAGCGTCTATGCAGGTGAAGAAATCGCCGGGCTGGTGCTGGAATACGAGCTGGACACTCTGGTTGACGGCACCTGCATCAGCGCCTGTGTTGATGTTTTTCTGGCAGGCGGGCGCAGGCGGATGACAATCGGATCCAGTATTGGCTTTCACCAGCGCAACTGGCCGGCAGAGGCCGTGCACAAATACTACCGCAGCGAACGCAAACGCCGCCGCTGGTCCACTCCATTTGAACTCGGCTCCTGGATTTACCAAGACACCCAGAGCGAAGTCTACGAGCACCTCCGCTATATGGTGGAGCGCGGCGTCGATCCCGGCTTTGCCATTGAAACACTGCGCACGGACCCGGACGGCGAGTGGTATCCCAGCCGTCTGCGGCTGATCGCTGCAGGTGTCCTGCGTGAGCTGCGCCCGGGGCAAACCCCCTAGATGGCTTGACCCGCGGGCCTGCTTGCGGCACAGGGGCGGCCAGCCTTTCAAACAACGCCTCGAACAGGAGCCCAGACGCATGTCCGGCGACCAGAAGCCCCGCGACGACCAGTCCAAGGATGCCCGGCCCGCAGTTGAAAATGCGGCCGATAAACACGCCAGCGGTGCGCCCTGGCGCAATTTCTATGGCCGGTTCAAAGGCAAGACCCTGAAGGACAGCCAGAAACGTTACCTTGACGAGGACCTGGCCAGCCTCAGCCCGGGCGCTGTCGGCTGGGAGGAAAACCCGGACCGTAACCCGCTGGACATTGAGGCGCTGTTCGGCGGCAAGGATGTCTGGCTGGAGGTCGGCTTTGGCGGCGGGGAGCATCTGGTGCATCAGGCGGTCAGCAACCCTGGCGTTGGCATTATCGGCGCTGAGCCATTTATCAACGGCGTGGCGATGCTGCTGGGCAAAATCCGCAATGCGGGCGCAGACAATATCGCCGTGCATCCCGGCGATGCACGCGACCTGATGGATGTGCTGCCGGAGGCCTCCATTTCGCGTGCCTTCCTGCTGTATCCTGACCCCTGGCCCAAGGCGCGCCACCACCGCCGCCGCTTTGTGACCCAAGAACATCTGGAGCCGCTGGCCCGATGCCTGAAGCCCGGCGCAATCTTCCGGGTGGCGACCGATATCCCCGACTACGTGCGCCAGACGCTGGAGGAGGTGCCAAAAGCTGGTTTCGAATGGCTGGCCGAAGACCCCTCTGACTGGCGCCAGTCCTGGGATGACTGGATCTCCACCCGCTACGAGCAGAAGGCCCTGCGCGAGGGGCGCACCCCGCATTACCTGACCTTCCGCCGTTTGGACTGAGGCCAATTACGCTGGACCGGCCAGACCCAATCCGTTACCGATAGCGCAAACGAACAGACGAACGACCGACAGACGAAGGAAGCCCCATGTCCGGACACGGCACGCCCATCCCGATGACCTCCCACCGTGCTGACCCGCTCAAGGGCATGGCAGAGGTGCCCGGCGACAAGTCAATTTCGCACCGGTCTCTGATTTTGGGCGCACTGTCGGTTGGCGAAACCAAGATCTCCGGCCTCTTGGAAGGGGAGGACGTGCTGGACACCGCCAAGGCGATGCAGGCCTTTGGCGCAGAGGTGGTCAATCACGGCGGCGGCAACTGGTCGGTGTTCGGCGTCGGTGTTGGCGGTTTTGCGGAACCGGATAATGTGATTGACTGCGGCAACTCCGGCACCGGGGTTCGGCTGATCATGGGGGTGATGGCAACTTCGCCGATCACGGCGACCTTCACCGGCGATGCCTCCCTCAACAAGCGCCCGATGGCGCGGGTGACCGATCCGCTGGCGCTGTTTGGCACCCAGTCCGTGGGCCGCTCTGGCGGCCGCCTGCCGATGACCATCGTAGGGGCTGCCGATCCGGTTCCAGTGCGTTATGAGGTGCCGGTTCCGTCCGCGCAGGTGAAGTCAGCGGTACTGTTTGCTGGCCTCAATGCACCGGGCAAAACCGTGGTGATCGAGAAGGAAGCCACCCGCGATCATACCGAACGGATGCTGGCCGGTTTTGGCGCAGAGATTACCACCGAGGAAACCGACGAGGGCCGCGTTATCACCCTGACGGGCCGACCGGAGCTGAAGCCGCAGGTCATCGCCGTGCCGCGCGATCCGTCCTCCGCCGCTTTCCCGGTCTGTGCGGCGCTGATTACACCCGGCTCTGACGTGCTGGTGCCGAATATCGGCCTCAACCCGACCCGCGCCGGCCTCTACTACACTCTGCAGGACATGGGCGCGGATCTGACGTTCGAGAACATGCGCGAGGAGGGCGGCGAGCCGGTTGCCGATCTGCGCGCCAAGTTCTCACCCAATATGAAAGGCATCGAAGTGCCGCCAGAGCGTGCCGCCTCGATGATTGACGAATACCCGGTGCTATCGGTGGTCGCTTCCTTTGCCGAGGGCAAGACCATGATGGGGGGCGTCAAGGAATTGCGCGTCAAGGAAAGCGACCGCATCGACGCGATGGCCAAAGGGCTGCGCGCCAATGGCGTCACCGTCGAGGAAGGCGAAGACTGGTGGGAAGTCGCCGGTCTCGGCATCGATGGTGTGCCCGGCGGCGGCACCTGCGAGAGCTTCCTGGACCACCGTATCGCGATGTCCTTCATGGTCATGGGCATGGGTGCGCAGAACCCGGTCTCTGTTGACGACGGCGGCCCGATTGCCACCTCCTTCCCGATCTTTGAAAGCCTGATGGGCGGGTTGGGTGCCAAGCTGGAGCGCACATGAGCGAAAGCTTCACTATCGCAGTCGACGGCCCCGCCGCCGCAGGCAAGGGCACACTGTCCAAGGCGCTCGCGGCCCACTATGGTTTCGGCCACCTGGATACCGGTCTTCTCTACAGGGCGGTCGGAGCCAGGATGCTGGATGGCGCTGCACCTGTAGAGGCTGCGCAGAACCTGACACCAGAGGATCTGGCGCGTGATGACCTGCGCGGGCCGGAAGTGGCCCAGGCCGCCTCCAAGGTGGCGGTGATTGCCGAGGTACGCGCTGCACTGGTCGATTTCCAGCGGGCCTTTGCCCGCCGCGCAGGCGGCGCGGTCCTGGACGGGCGCGACATCGGCACCGTGATTTGCCCGTATGCGCAGGTGAAGTTCTTTGTCACTGCCAGCGCCGAAGTGCGCGCACGCCGCCGGTTCCTGGAACTGGCCGCTGCAGGCAAGGTGACAACCCTCGAAGAAGTGCTGGGCGACGTGAAGGCCCGCGACGACCGTGACATGAACCGGGCCGAGGCCCCGCTGCGTCCGGCAGCGGATGCCATACTGATCGACACCAGTGATCTGAGTATCGAGGAGGCCCTGGCCAAGGCGATGTCTGTGATTGAGGCGCGCCGCAAGGCCGGAGAGAAACTGCCCTAAAGGCCCGCGGATCGGCAAAACCCGCAACTGACGCATCAGTTGCGGGCCAAAGGTGTTCAAGGTGAATTCTATACTTGCCCGCCGTCTGTCAGCCCGGATTAGAGTGCACCAACGGCGGTGTGCTTGATTTCCGACCACTGGCTGTCTGCGGTCTTGGCAGTGCCAGCCACGTCTTCCAGGAAAGCAGCGCGGGTGGCAGCGTTCAGGAACAGGAACAGCTTGCCGTCATGCACCAGATACTGGTCCGGGTCGCCATCGAACTTTTTGCCCACTGACACGCCATAGGAGCAGAAGCCGCCGTGCTGCGGCAGGTACTGCGCCGGGTTGGCTTCAAACGCGGTCTTGTTTTCCTCTGACGCGAAGTAATAGGAGGCGCCGTCGACGGTTGCGGAATAGGTGGCAACGCCCTCAACCGGGTTGCGGCTGTCCACCAGCGCCACCAGGTCGACACCATGGGCCGCCAGCGGCGCGCCGCCGGCTGAGATGCCATTGGAGACGTTAACTTCATCGGCGGCAAAGGCCGGCGCAGCAAATGCTGCGGAAAGTGAAATCAGGGCGGTTGTCAGAAGTGTCTTCATGATTTTCCTCATCTGGTTCAGTGTGCAATCAGGCTCTACAGCCCGGTAATCTGAAGCTAGATCCGATGAGCGGGACGATTAATCTCCGATCGTTCGTCTGAGTATGCAGATCGTTCCAAACTGTGCACTGGAGCAGCGCTTCGGGGTTCACTCATCTGTGCATGGCGGCCTGAGCCAGAGCGCATTAGCCTGAGAGGGAATGCGGAAAAGGGGTGTTTCCATGGGTTGGCTGAGGGCAGTTTTTGTGGCGGGTATTCTGGCGGCGCCTGCGCTGGCGCAGGAGGAACCCGAGCCGCCGATGAGTTATGAGCGGCTGGGCCGGATCCTCTTTGCCCTCGATGACGCAGCGCAGCCGGTGGGGCGCGGGTTCCAGCTGACGATCTCAGGTGTTCCGGTGCTGGTGGTTACTGACCCGGCAGCGGACCGGATGCGGGCGATGGTGCCGCTGCGCCCTGCCGAAGGACTGACGGCAGAGGAACTGCTGCGGATGATGCAGGCGAATTTCGACACCGCGCTGGACGCGCGCTACGCGGTGGCCAAGGGGCAGCTCTGGGCGGTCTTCATTCATCCGCTGTCACCTCTTGAGAAGGACCAGCTGATTTCTTCGCTCGGCCAAACAGTCAATATCGCCCGGACCTATGGCACGCTCTATACCGGCGGGGCCATGCAGTTCGGCGGCGGCGACAGTCCGGGGATTCAGCGGCAGCTGATCGAGGAACTGCTGGAAAAGGGGGAAGAAATCTAAAGTCAGCGGCCACCGCCGCAGTACGAGTTTCGACACGAAATACTGAAACAAGGACGAAAATCGTCTCCTGACGGCCTGAATTCTATGCACCAAGTCGCAGTTTGCAGCCTAATGTCGCTGCAAACGGCTTGGAGAGCGCTGATGACCACATTTCAGGACCGCCTGACTGCACTGCGCCGGGATTTCCACCGCCACCCTGAGCTTGGCTTTCAGGAGGAGCGCACCAGGGCCAAGATCGCGGAGCATCTGCGCAACTTGGGGCTGGAGGTGCACGAAGGCGCCGGTGTTATAGGGTTGCTGCGTGCTGGCGGCGGAAACCGTGCCATCGGACTGCGGGCGGATATGGACGCCCTTCCGATCACCGAAATCTCAACCCACGGCTATGTCTCGGAAACACCAGGCAAGATGCACGCCTGTGGTCATGACGGGCATATGGCAATGCTCCTGGGCGCCGCCGAACGGCTGGTGCAGGAGCAGGGGTTTGACGGCACTGTCGTGTTGATCTTCCAGCCCAACGAAGAACACGGTCTGGGCGCCCAGGCGATGATTGCCGAGGGCGTGCTGGAGCAGTTCCCGATTGAAGAGGTTTATGCGATCCATAATCTGCCGGGCGCACCGGTAGGGCAGATCTCGACCCGCTCCGGCCAGATTTGCAACAGCGAGAGCCTGTTCGAAATCGCGATCCAAGGCCAGGGAGGCCACGCCTCAATGCCGCAGGCAGGGGTGGACGCCATCACTGTCGGTGCCGAAATGGTGCTGGCGCTGCAAACCATCGTGGCGCGCAAACTGGCGCCCGGATCCGGGGCCGTGGTGTCTGTGACGGAATTTCTGACCGACGGCCAGCGGAATGTGCTGCCGGGTCACGCCGTGCTTAAGGGCGACGTGCGTGCACGTGTTCCCGAAGACCGTGAGGCGGTTGAGCGCTTCATGCGCCAGATCGCAGCCGGTGTTGCCGCGGCGCATGCAGTCGAAGCCGAAGTGAGCTTCAACACCGAGTTCGTCGAAACCATCAACGCAGATGGTCCGGCGGAGGCTGTCTACCGCGCTGGTGAGGCTGCAGGCCGCGAAGTGGTCCGTAACCGCCCGCCGATGAGCTTTTCCGAAGATTTTGCTCATTTCTCGGCGGCCGTCCCGGGCTGCTTCCTGCTGTTGGGCAACGGCGAAGAGGGGCCGTGCGGCCAGCCGCTGCATTCGGCGGATTATGATTTCAACGATGCTCTGCTGCCGATTGGCGCAGAATTCTGGGTGCAGCTGGTGCGTGACCGGCTGCCCGTAGGAAAGGACTGACCATGCTTGAAAAATTTAACGTTGCCATCCGCCATGCGGCGGGAAATCCGAACACCGTAGAAGCGGCCTATTCGGTTCTCTCTGAGCAGGATTTTGCGAATGCGCAGGCGGAAATAACGGCCTGGGAGGGTTATGAGGCGACGCCGCTGGTGTCCTTGGCGGGTCTGGCCGGACAGATTGGCGTCGGGCGGATCGACTACAAGCACGAAGGCCCGCGGTTTGGCCTCGGCAGCTTCAAGGCGCTGGGCGGGTCATATGCGGCGCTGCGGGTGCTCCAGCGCGAGCTGACCAAACAGCTGGGCCGGGACGTCAGCCTGGAGGAAATCCGCAACGGTGCCCACAAGGACGCCTGTGCCGGGATCACCCTGGTTTCCGCCACCGACGGCAATCATGGCCGTTCTCTGGCCTGGGGCTGCCAGCGGTTCGGCGCGCCTTGCCGCATCTACATCCATGCCGAGGTCAGCGAGGGGCGCGCTGTGGCGATGCGCGAACTGGGCGCCGAAGTGATCCGCATTACAGGCGATTATGACGAATCCGTCCTGCTGGCCAAGAAAGAGGCGGAGGAAAACGGCTGGTTTGTGGTCTCAGACACCTCCTGGGAAGGCTATACTGAGCCGCCGCGCGACGTGATGGCAGGCTATAGTGTGATGACCCGCGAGGCCTGCGAGGCACTGGCACAGGCGCCGACTCACGTATTCCTTCAGGGGGGCGTTGGCGGCTTGGCGGCATCGGTCGCTGCGGCGCTGCGGCAGTTCTACGGTACGGCTTCCCCGCGGGTCGTGATTGTCGAGCCGGAGCTGGCGGCTTGCCTGTTCGACAGTGCCAAAGCCGGCAAGGCGACCAATTTCGCCATTCAGGAGGAAACCATCATGGCGGGCCTCTCCTGCGGCGAGCCGTCGGAAATGGCTTGGGAAATCCTGGCCGAGGAGGCTGCGGACTTCGTGACGATCCCTGACAGTATTGTAGCTCCCGCGGTGCGCTTGCTGGCAAATGCTGAAACCGGCGATCCGGTGGTGGAGGCAGGCGAAAGCGCGGTGGCGGGTCTGTCTGCCCTGATCGCCGCCTGCCAGTCGCCGGAAATGAAGGCTACCCAGGGTCTCGATGAAACCTCCCGCGTGCTGCTGATCGGCTCCGAAGGTGTCACCGACCCGGCGATTTTCGCTGCGATCATGGAAGGCAAAGACCATGTCTGACGCGCCTGTGCGCGGCTTCCCCGAGGCGGAATTCGCCGCGCGCACCGAAAAGGCTCAGGCGCTTATGGCGGCGCAGGGTTTGGACGGGCTGCTGCTGCTGACAGAACCGGAGGTGCGCTATTTCAGCGGGTTCCACACGCTGTTCTGGCAAAGCCCGACCCGGCCCTGGTTCCTGTTCGTGCCGCCTGCGGGCAAACCGATTGCCATCATTCCAGAGATCGGCGCGGACCTGATGCGCCGGACCTGGATCAAGGACATCCGCACCTGGAGCGCGCCGGCTCCGCAGGATGATGGCATCAGCCTGCTGACAGAGCTGCTCGAGCCCATTGCCGGGCGCGGGGGCACCATTGGCCTGATGAAGGGGCACGAAACTTCGCTCAGAATGCCGCTGGGGGACTACGAGCGGCTGATCGCGGGGCTGCCGGGGCTCAAGGTGGCGGATGCCACGCCGATAGTGCGCGGCCTGCGGATGGTGAAATCCGCAGCCGAAATTGAAAAGCTGCGCCACATCTGCGGCATTGGCTCCCGCACCTTTGCCCAAGTGCCTCAGATCGCCCATGCAGGGCAGCCGTTCGAGGATCTGTTCCGCGCCTTCCGGCGCGAGGCGCTGGCGCAGGGGGCGGATGACGTGCCCTACCTGGTCGGCGGTGCTTATCAGGGCGGCTACAGCGACGTGATCTCGCCGCCGACCACGCGGCCGCTTCAGGCAGGCGATATCGTGATGCTGGATACCGGCGCCACCTGGGACGGGTATTTCTGCGACTTCGACCGGAACTTCGCCATCGGCCGTGCTGATGATCTGTCGCGCCGCGCCTATGATGTGCTGTGGCGCGCCACAGAAGCAGGTATTGCTGCAGCCAAACCCGGCGCCACCTGCCGCGATCTGTTCCGGGCGATGCAGTCCGTGATTGCCGAAATGGACGATCAGGGCGGTGACGTTGGGCGTCTCGGCCATGGGCTGGGGATGCAGCTGACCGAATGGCCCTCGCATGCGGCATTCGATGAGACCGTGATTGAGGAAAACATGGTGCTGACGCTGGAACCCTCGCTAGGCTATGGCGATGGCCGTATCATGGTGCATGAAGAAAACATCGTGGTGCGTGCGGACGGCGCAGAATTGCTGACCGTCCGTGCCGCGCCGGAACTGCCGGTGATCTGAAGGAGGCCCCGCGCCATGAAGCTCCCCTATGACACGGACGCAGGTATTGGCAGCCGCGCCACCCTGGGTGTGATCGTGCTGGAGACCGACGAAACGCTGGAGCCGGAATTCTCCCGGATGATGGCGCAACCCGGCGTGGCGCTCTATCACAGCCGCATCCCGATGGTGCCGGAGGTGCGCCCGGAGACGCTGGCGCAGATGCAGGCAGACCTGCCTGCTTCGGCGCAGCTGTTTCCCTCCACGCCGGACTTTGACGTGATCGGCTATGGCTGCACCTCGGCCTCGACCGTGATCGGCTCCTCCAAGGTGGCTGAGGCCGTGCAGACCGTTCTGCCGAACGCCAAGGTGACCGATCCGCTGGCCGCTATCATCGCGGCAGGCAAGGCGCTGGGCGCTGCCAGGTTTGGATTTGTAACGCCATACCTGCCGGAGGTTTCGGCGCAGATGCGCGCCAAGCTGGAAGCGGCAGGTTTTGACATTGCAGGCTTCGGATCGTTCGAGCAGATGGACGACCGGGTGGTGGCCCGGATCTCCGAGTCGGCAATTGCGGAGGCAGCCGCCCAGGTCGCCGGTCAGGAAGACTGCGATGCAATCGTGATCTCCTGCACCAACCTGCGCTGCCTGCGGATCATACCCGGGATTGAGGCTCAGACGGGTGTGCCGGTCATCTCCAGTAACCAGGCGCTGGGCTGGCACATGCTGCGGCTGGCAGGCGTGACAGATCCGCAGCCGCAGTTCGGTAAACTGTTCACTCTGCCGCTTGCTGGCTGATCGCTAAAATTGTCCGGGAATTGCCAGCTGGCAACCTGCGGCAGGCTGCCCCACGGGAGCGGCGCAGTCTGCGCTTGTAATCCGCGCGCAGGCTGCCACAGATTGTCTCCGGAAACCTGATTTGCTCCAGCGAGGAAGCCCGGATGCCTGCCGCACGCCCCGAAAACCGGAATGTCCTGTTCGTTATCATTGACCAACTGCGCGCGGACTGCCTGTCGGGTGCGCTGGCGGACCATGTGGACCTGCCGAACATCCGCTCCTTCATGCAGGAGGCGGTATCGTTCAACCGGCATTTTTCTGTGACCAACCCCTGCGGACCATCGCGCGCGTCGATCCTGACCGGGCAGTACGCCATGAACCACCGCTCGGTCCGCAATGGCACGCCCCTGCGCCACGACACGCCGAATATCGCCACCGAAATGCGCAAGGCCGGCTACCTGCCGATGCTGTTCGGCTATACCGATACATCGCAGGACCCCCGCGCATTTGACGCCAACGATCCGGCGCTCCGGACCTATGAATACCCGATGAACGGGTTTCATGAAGTGACCGAGATGCGGCTGGAGATGTCCTACCCGTGGCAGTCGCATCTGATGAGCCGCGGCTACGAATTCGAGACCTACTGGGACGTCTACAAGCCGGTTTCGCCGGACGGTGCTGCGCTCCGTCTGAACGGCCCGGCGCTGTACGCGGCAGAGGACAGCGATACCGCATTTCTCACCAACTCATTTCTCAACACGATGCCGGCCCACAGCAAGGACAGCTGGTTTGCGCATCTGACCTACATCCGCCCGCACCCGCCGCTTGTGGCGCCGGCGCCCTACAACAGCATGTATGACCCCGCCAGCCTGCCGCTGCCGCAGCGGCTGGCAAATCCGGAAGAGGAAAGCGCACAGCACCCGTTCTTCGGCCCGCTGCTGCGCAAAAGCACCGCTGCCAGCTTTGTCGAAGGCTTCCCGGATCTGGAGCCAACGGATGAAAACATTCAAACCCTGCGTGCGGTCTACCTGGGGCTGGCAACGGAAGTCGATCATCATGTCGGGCGGGTAATCCGGTTCCTGAAGGACAGTGGGCAGTATGACAGTACTATGGTGGTGATCACCGCTGACCATGGCGAAATGCTGGGCGACCGGCATTCCTGGGGCAAGATGACGGTCTATGATGCCGCCTACCACACGCCGCTGATCATCCGGCTGCCGGGCAACGAGCAGAACGCGGGCGCCTGCCTGTCTCAGATCACGGAATCCATTGATGTGACACCGACCATTCTTAAGTGGGTGGGGCAGGAGGTCCCGAATTCCATGGACGGGCGGTCTCTGCTGCCGCTCCTGCGCGGAGAGACACCGCAGGACTGGCGGCAGTATTCCTTCTCGGAGCTGGATTTCTCGGAGCCGCTTGAGCCGACACTGTGGCAGCAGGAGCTGGGCGCCACTGCCAGTGATTCCTGCCTTGGTATCCTGCGGGATGAGCGGTTCACGCTGGTCGAGTTCGCCGCCGACCTGCCGCCGATGCTGTTTGACAGCCAGGGACGGGGGGAAATGGAGAACGTGGCTGGGCAGGCGGAATATGCAGATGATCTGAACCGGCTGACCCGGCTCATGCTGCGCCACCGGATGAAGAACATGGACCATACGCTCTCGCTGACGGCGATCACGGGTGAAGGTCCCCGCAGCAAGCCTCGCTATCCGCAGTAAGCGCTTCGGCATGAACGACCCGCTTTTGCAAATCATTCTCAATTTCATTGACAGTTGCGAATGATTTGCAATAACAGTGCATCAGACACGCCTTCCAAGGGAGAATCGGATGTTTCCGAAGTTGCTCAAGACCGTATCCGCCGCTGCCATCGCAGCCGTTGCTGCCAGCACCGCAATGGCTGAAGACAAGATGAAGGTCGTTACCACCTTTACCGTGCTTGCCGATATGGCCGCCAATGTGGCGGGTGACGCGGCTGAGGTCGTCTCGGTCACCAAGCCCGGGGCAGAGATCCACGGCTATGAGCCGACCCCGCGCGACATTGTGCGTGCATCTGATGCAGACCTCATCCTGTGGAACGGCATGAACCTGGAGCTGTGGTTCGAGCAGTTCCTGTCGAACATGGAGGATGTGCCCTCTGTCACCCTGACTGACGGCATCGACCCGATCCCGATCGCAGCTGGTTCTTATGAGGGCAAGCCCAACCCGCACGCCTGGATGGGTTTGGATAACGCGCTGATCTATATCGACAACATCGTCGAGGCCTTTGCCGAGCATGACCCGGAAAACGCCGCCGTCTATGTAAAGAACGCTGGCGAGTACAAAGACCGTTTGCGTGCCACCATCGAGCCGCTGCGCCGTTCCATTGCGGAAATCCCCGAGGACAAGCGCTGGCTGGTGACCTGCGAGGGTGCCTTCAGCTACCTGGCACGCGATTTCGGCATGAAGGAGCTGTACCTGTGGCCGATGAATGCCGATCAGGTCGGCACCCCGCAGCAGGTGCGCGGCGTGATTGATGGCGTGCGCGACAATGACATCCCGGTGGTGTTCTGCGAAAGCACCGTGAACACCGCCCCGGCCGAACAGGTGGCCCGCGAAACCGGTGTGGCCTATGGCGGGGAGCTTTATGTCGACTCGCTCAGTGAGGCGGACGGCCCGGTGCCGACCTATTTGGACTTGCTCAGGGTCACATCGGAAACGGTCGCCCGCGGATTGACCGAGGTCACCAACTAAGCCTGTTTTCGTATCCAAGTGCCCCGCAACGCAGGTTGCGGGGCGTTTCATTTCACAAAACACGATTTCTGTGTGTAACTCAGCAGGACAGCCCATGCTTGATGCCAGCGAGACCCGCACCATGAACACCAGCGCCGCACCTGCGGATGGCGGTATTGCCGCCAGTAACGTCACGGTCACCTACCGTAACGGCCACACCGCGCTGTGGGATGCCAGCTTTGCCATTCCCCGCGGCACCGTGACGGCACTGGTGGGGGTGAACGGCGCCGGTAAATCGACCCTGTTCAAGGCGATCATGGGGTTTGTTCCGGCAGCGCAGGGCGAAATCCGCATCCTTGGCATGACGGTCAAGGACGCGCTGCGCAAGAACCTTGTGGCCTATGTGCCGCAGTCCGAGGAGGTCGACTGGGCCTTCCCGGTGCTGGTCGAGGACGTGGTGATGATGGGCCGCTACGGCCACATGGGCTTTCTGCGCCGCCCCAAGGCGGCCGATCACGAGGCGGTCGATCAGGCGCTGCGCCGGGTCAACATGCAGGACTTCCGCCACCGCCAGATCGGCGAGCTGTCCGGCGGCCAGCGCAAGCGTGTGTTTCTTGCCCGCGCCCTGGCACAGGACGGGAAAGTGATCCTGCTGGACGAACCCTTTACTGGCGTGGACGTGAAGACAGAGGAGCAGATCATCGCCCTGCTGCGCGAGTTGCGGGACGAGGGCCGGGTGATGCTGGTCTCCACCCACAACCTGGGCAGCGTGCCGGAGTTCTGTGACCGAACCGTGCTGGTGAAGGGGACCGTGCTTGGGTACGGGCCGACTGAAACCACATTTACCCGGGAAAACCTGGAACACGCCTTTGGCGGCGTGCTGCGCCATTTTACCCTGGGCGGCGATGCGCTGCATGACGATGGCGACACCCGCCAGGTCACCATCCTGACCGACGACGAGCGCCCCTTTGTCCAGTACGGCGAGAAGACCCAGACCAGCGAAAGCCAGGGCGAGGGCGGGGGGCAGCAGTGATGGAATACCTGCTGGAGCCCTTTACCTATGGCTATATGACCAACGCGATGTGGGTTTCGGCGCTGGTGGGCGGCGTCTGCGCCTTCCTGTCGGCCTATCTGATGCTCAAGGGCTGGTCGCTGATTGGCGATGCGCTCTCACATTCGGTGGTGCCGGGTGTGGCTGGTGCTTACATCCTGGGCCTGCCCTTTGCGCTTGGTGCCTTCATTGCGGGTGGGCTGGCTGCAGGAGCGATGCTGTTCCTGTCGGAACGCTCTGGCCTCAAGGTCGATGTGATTATCGGCCTGATCTTCACCTCCTTCTTCGGGCTTGGCTTGTTCATCGTCTCGATCAGCCCGATGTCGGTCTCGGTCCAGACCATCACCATGGGCAATATCCTGGCGATCACGCCGGAGGACACGCTGCAGCTGGCAATCATCGGCTTTGTTTCACTCGCCGTGCTGCTGGCCAAGTGGAAGGACCTGATGGTCACCTTCTTTGACGAAAACCACGCCCGCACCATCGGCTTGCGCCCCGGCCTGCTCAAAGCGGTGTTCTTCGTGCTGTTGTCGGCCTCCGTGGTGGCGGCGATGCAGACCGTAGGCGCATTCCTGGTGATCGCCATGGTGGTAACGCCGGGGGCGACCGCCTACCTGCTCTGCGACCGCTTCCCGCGGCTGATCCTAGTCTCGGTGCTGATTGGTGCCCTCACCAGCTTCTTCGGCGCCTATGCCAGCTACTTTCTGGATGGTGCCACCGGCGGCATCATCGTGACGCTGCAAACCGTGATCTTCCTTGTGATCTTTGTCTTTGCCCCGAAACACGGGCTGTTGGCGGCCAAGCGCAAGGCGCGCGAAGCGCTGAAGCGCGGCCCGGCCGCACAAGGGGGTGCTGCGTGATGGACCTCGGTACGCTGCTGATGCCGTTCCAGTTTGCGTTTATGCAGAACGCCTTTCTGATCTCGCTGATCGTCTCTGTGCCGACGGCTCTCTTGTCCTGCTTTCTGGTGATGAAGGGCTGGGCACTGATGGGCGATGCGGTCAGCCATGCAGTGCTGCCGGGGATCGTGCTGGCCTATATCGTGGGCCTGCCGCTGATCCTCGGGGCCTTTGCCGCCGGTATGCTCTGTGCGGTCGCCACAGGCTTTCTGTCCGGCAACAGCCGGGTCAAGCAGGACACCGTGATGGGGGTGGTGTTTTCCGGCATGTTCGGGTTGGGCATCGTGCTTTACGTCTCGGTTGAGACCAACGCGCATCTGGATCACATCCTGTTCGGCAACATGCTGGGGGTGGAAGGGCATGAGCTCTGGACCGCGGGCATTATCTCTCTGGTGGTTGGTGCAGCGCTGGTCCTGAAGTGGAAAGACCTGCTGCTGCACAGCTTCGACCCTGCGCAGGCGCAGGCCTCCGGCCTGCCGGTCACGGTTCTGCACTACGGGCTGCTGGCGGCCTTGTCGCTGACCATTGTGGCGACGCTGTCGGCGGCGGGGCTGATTTTGGCCATCGGCTTGCTGATCGCGCCGGGTGCAATTGCCTTCCTGGTGGTGCGCAAGTTCTCAACCATGCTCTGGGTATCGGTTCTGGTCTGCATGGTCTCGATGCTGGCGGGAACTTATGCCAGCTTCTTCCTCGACAGCGCCCCGGCACCGACCATCGTGCTGATCCTAAGTGCGCTGTTCATCCTGGCTTTTGTGCAGCGCTTGTATTTGACCCGCAAAACCTCGATGCAGCGCACCAGGGAAACCTCCGGAACCGCATGAGTCACTCGGTCCCGGGCCGGGCCATTTCCAGCAGCCATTGCCGCACCAGTTCTGCATTAGGAACCAGGTCCTGCGTCTTGGACCATACCAGATAGAACCCTGATCCGGTGGTCCAGGACCAGTCCTTGCGCGCTGCCAGCAGCCCCTGTTTGATCAGCGGTTCGGTCACATGCTGCCAGCCAAAGGCAAAACCCTCGCCCGCAATCGCCGCCTGCAGCACCAGCGCATAGTCGTTGAGGCGCAGGCCTGCAGCGGGCAGCCGCCCTGTGACCCCGAAATGGGCGAACCATTGCTGCCACCGGGGACGCTCCCGGATCGGCTCCTCCAGATGGATCAGCCGCTCATGCAGCAGGTTCGGCACGGTTGCTAGGTTCACCGCAGAAGCCATTACCCGCGGGCTGGCCACCGGAAAGATCACCTCAGGTGCAATCAGGGCTGAATGGCAATCCGGCCAGTTTCCATCCCCGCGCCGCACCGCCAGTGAAATGCCTTCGGTATTGATATCAGGCTCCCGGTCAGAGCTTTGCAGCCGCAGGTCGATATCGGGGTGCGCCTCGTGCAGCTGGGCCAGTCTTGGCATCACCCAGTAGTATGCAAAAGCGGAGGAGCAGTTGAGCGTCACATGGTCATTGCGCCCGAACTGCCGCACCGCTTTGGCTGATGACAGGATGTCCTCCAGCGCTTTGGAGACATCTGTGTAAAGCCGCATTCCCGCCCCGGTCAGTTCCACCTTCCGGTGGCCGCGGCGGAATAAAACAACGCCCAAAGACGCCTCCAACTGCTTGACCGCCGCACTGACGGCAGGCTGCTGCACGTTCAGTTCCTCCGATGCACGGGTGAATGAACCGTGCCGGGCGGCGGCTTCGAACACGATCAGGTGGCGGGGGCTGGTGAGGAGTTTCCAGAGTTCTTGCATAACTGTGCATTATCTAAATCATCAGATTTTTCAACCGTCACAACATCCGCGCCGGGTCTTATTGTTCCGCAACGCCTGAAGATGGAGAGCCCCATGGCCCGACGCGCCCGCGCATCCCGTGACAGAAACACTGCCCCCGCCGACGTTCCGGCGTCGCCCTGGATCCAGCGCACGCTGCCGTTCTTTGACGCTCTGGATGAGGAGAAGCTGGTCAAGCTGGAAGCACAGGTTGACTGGATATTCGAAGAAGTCGGCATTGCCTTCCGCGACGACCCGGAGGCGCTGCGGATCTGGAAGGAAGCCGGCGCCAGGATCGACGGCGATACAATCCGGGCTGATGCGCAGTGGATCCGCTCCCTTTGCGCCAAGGCGCCGCGGGAGTTCACGCAGCTGGCCCGCAACCCGGCGCGGTCGGTCACCATTGGCGGCAACAACCAGGTGTTTGCCCCGATCTATGGCGCGCCGTTTGTGCGGGATCTGGAGGACGGGCGGCGCTATGGCGATATGGCGGCGTTCGAGAAACTGGTGAAGCTCACCTATATGCATCCGAACCTGCATCACGGCGGGTTTGTGATCTGCGAACCTTGTGACGTGCCGGTGAGCAAGCGCCACTTCGACATGCTGTTTGCCCATATGACGCTGAGCGACAAACCGCATCTGGGCGCCATCACCGAGATGTCCCGCGCACAGGACAGTGTCGACATGGCCGAAATCGTCTTTGGCAAGGACGTCATGGACAACAACTGCGTGATCATGGGCAATGTGAACACCAATTCACCGCTCCTGGTGGACAAGGTGGTGACGGAGGCAATCAGGGTCTATTGCGGGCGGAATCAGGGAATTGTGGTTGTTCCCTTTATCCTCTCGGGTGCCATGGGGCCGGTCTCTACTGCCGCCTCGGTGGCGCAGGCGATGGCGGAGGCGATGATGTGCTGCGCCTTTGCCCAGATCGTCCGTCCCGGCGCACCGTTTGTGCTGGGCAACTTCCTGTCGTCGATGTCGCTGAAGTCCGGCGCGCCGACGTTCGGGATGCCGGAGCCGGTGGTGTCGAACTATGCCATCGGCCAGCTGGCGCGCCGGGCCGGGCTGCCCTTGCGCTGCGGCGGGTCACTGACCGCCTCCAAGATCGAGGATGCGCAGGCGGCCTATGAAAGCGCCGACTCGATGCATTCCACCATGCTGGCCGGGGCCAATTTTGTGCTGCATTCGGCGGGCTGGCTGGAAGGCGGGCTGTGCACCGGGTTTGAGAAGCTGATCATGGATGCGGACCGGCTGGGGTCCTACCAGAAGGTGCTGAGCCAGGGGCTGGATACCAGCGACGAGGCGATGGCCCGTGATGCCTACGCCGAAGTGGCGCCGGGCGGGCACTTCCTGGGTTCCGGTCACACCATGCGCAACTACCAGACCGCGTTTTATGAGCCGAAGCTGAGCGACAGCGAGAATGTCGAGAGCTGGGAAGAAGGCGGGTCCAAGGACATGCGCCAGCGCGCCTATGAGCGCTGGAACCAGATGCTGAACGAGTATCAGGCGCCGCCAATGGATGAGGCGGTGAAAGAGGAACTGGCCGCCTATGTTGCCCGCCGCAAGGAGGAGATCCCGGATGCGTGGTTCTGAGTTAAGAAACTCTTCACCCATTTCCACAGCTTATGCAGGAAATGCCGGATTGACCCGGCACCCCCTGTGCACCCCCCGTACACCACTTGTGCACCCCCTGGGTGCCGTTTGCCGCAATTCCCGCCTTGTGCCCCAGATCTGAGGACAAACCCATGTCAGACAATTTTGCCCAATCGACGCTCAACATCCACAAGGAGGAGAGCACCGGAGACAAGAAACTGCCGAGCCACGCCAAGGCGGTGATCATTGGCGGCGGTGTGGTTGGCTGTTCGATCCTGTTCCACCTGGCCAAATTCGGCTGGAAGGATGTTGTGCTGCTGGAACGGGATGAGCTGACCTCCGGCTCCTCCTGGCACGCGGCGGGGCAGATCCATACGATTTCGTCCGATCCCAACATCTCGCGCCTGCAGTCCTACACCATCGACCTGTATAAGGAGATCGAGGAGACCTCCAGCCACTCCGTCGGTCTGCACATCACTGGCGGGTTTTATCTGGCGTCGAACAAGACCTGGTACGACTACCTGAAGCGGGAACGCTCCAAGGCGCGTTACATGGGTTTGAACCAGGAGTTCATCAGCCCCAAGGAAGTGGCCGAGCGCCATCCGCTGATTGATCCGAAACATTACCACGCGGCGCTGTGGGATGATCAGGACGGCGATCTGGACCCGTCGGGCGCGACCTATGCCTTTGCCAAGTCCGCCCGCGTGCATGGCGCGCAGTATTTCACCCATACGCCGGTGACCGGTACCACTCAGCGCGCCGACGGCAGCTGGGATGTGACCACTCCGCGCGGTGTGATCAATGCCGAGCACATCGTGAACTGCGGCGGGCTGTGGGCGCGGGAAGTCGGCCACATGCAGGGCGTCAACCTGCCGGTGCAGCCGATGGAGCACCATTACCTGATCACCGACAAGATCGACGCGGTGGCCAACCACCCGACCCGCCTGCCGGCCGGCATCGACTATGAAGCCAACATCTATTTCCGGCAGGAACGGCAGGGGATGCTGCTGGGCACCTATGAGCCGAAGGGCACGCCCTGGAAGGTGGGCGGCACGCCCTGGGATTTCGGGCATGAGCTGCTGCAGCCGGATCTGGACCGGATTGCCGACCGTCTGGAGATGTCGTTTGAGCGTATCCCGGCCATCGGGGAGGCGGGCATCAAGGATATGATCAACGGGCCGTTTACATTCGGTCCCGACGGCAACCCGATGATCGGCCCAGTGCCGGGCATGAAGAACTACTGGTGTGCCGTGGGCGTGATGGCGGGCTTCTGCCAGGGCGGCGGCGTGGGCCTGACCATGGCCGAATGGATGATCGACGGTGAGCCGTCCATCGACGTCTGGGCGATGGATGTGGCGCGGTTCGGTGAGTTTGCGACGCCCGACTGGGGTACCGTGAAATCGACCGAGAACTACGAGCGCCGGTTTGTGATGACCTTCCCGAACGAGACGCTGCCGAAGGGGCGGATGCAGAAGACCACTGCGTTGTACGACCGTCTGGTCGCCAAGGGCGCGCGGATGGGGCAGGGCTTTGGCCTGGAGAATGCGCTGTGGTTTGCTGATGGGCCGGAGGATGCGCATGAGGAGCCGACGTTTGAGCGCAACCGCTCGCATGAGTATGTGGCGCGCGAGGTGAAGGCGGTGCGCGAGGCCGTGGGCGGCATCGAGATTGCCAACTTTGCCAAGCATGAATTCAAGGGCGCAGGCGCGCGGGCCTATCTGGACCGCGTGCTGGCGGGATACGTGCCGAAGCCGGGCCGCCTGACCCTGACACCGATGCTGACGCCGAAGGGAAAGCTGTACGGCGATCTGACTGTGGCCTGCCTGGGTGAGGAGCATTTCATGCTGTTCGGCTCCGGCGCCATGCAGGAGGCGCACCGCCGCTGGTTCGAGAAGGACCTGCCCGCGGATGTGTCGTACCAGAACGTCTCTGACGACTGGCATGGTATTGCCCTGTCGGGTCCGAAGTCGCGGGAACTGCTGCAGCGGATTACGCGCGAGGATGTCTCGGGCGAGGCGTTCAAGTTCCGCGATCTGCGCCAGACCTTTGTCGGCGGCGTGCCGGTGATCCTGAACCGGATCAGCTTCTCGGGCGAGCTGGGCTATGAGATCTACTGCAAGCCGCAGTACCTGCTGCGCCTGGCGGAGGCGATCGAGGAGGCGGGCGCCGATCTGGGCTATCGCTGGTACGGGGCGCGCGCGCTGATGTCGATGCGTCTGGAGAAGGGCTGGGGCGTCTGGACGCTGGACTTCCGCCCCGATTTCGACGCGGCGGAGAGCGGCATGGATGTCTTCATCAACTGGAAGAAGGATTTCGTGGGCAAGGAAGCCGCGCTGAAGGCCAAGGAGGCTGGGGCAAGCCGCAAGCTGGTCACCATGACCATCGACGTGGACGGCATAGATGTGTCGAACGACGAGGCGATCCTGAAGGATGGCGAGGCGGTTGGCTACATCTCCTCGGGCGGCTATGCGCATCACGCAAAGACCTCTATGGCGATGGGCTATGTCTCGGCGGAGCACGCCGCGGCCGGTACCAAACTGCAGATCGAGATCCTGGGCGAGATGTATGACGCCGAAGTGCTGGGCGCGCCGATTTATGACGCCAACGGCGCCAATATGCGCGCGTGAGCCAAGACGGGGAGCGGATATCATGACCCAAGCCATGCGAACGCTCCCCCAAGCTGCTGAGGCCGTTCCGGCCTGCCGCTGCATCTTCCTGCTGCTGCCGACCTTCTCGCCGCTGGACCTGTCCAGTGCGGTGGCGGCGCTGGAGGCGGCGAACATGCGTGACGGGACCGCGCGCTATGACTGGCGCGTGGTGAGCGAGGACGGGCTGCCGGTCACTGCCCCGAACGGGCTGGGCGTGGCCGTCGATGGCGGCCTGCCGGACCTGGTGCGCGGCAGCATGGTGTTTGTCTGCGGCGGCCAGGGGGTGGAGCCGGGCATCTCGCTGAAGGTGTTGGGCTGGCTCAGGAAGGCGCAGCGCATGGGGCTGCCGATGGCGGCGCTGGGCGGCGGCATCATGGCGCTGGCACGGGCTGGGCTGCTTGCCGGGCGTCAGGCCTCTGTCCACTGGGCGCAGCGGGCCACTTTGGCTGAGATGCACCCGGATGTGGAGGTGAAAAGCTCGCTGTTCACCATCGACGGTAAGCTGATCACCTGCGCCGGCGGCACCGCCACGGTGGACATGATGCTGAACCTGATTTCAGATCATCACGGATCGGACGTGGCAACGGCGGCGGCGGATCTGATGGTGTGTTCCTCAGCCCGCAAGGGCAGTCAGGACCAGACGGTTTCAGAATTCGGGCGCGCAGGCGTGCGGCATGAAAAACTGGCTGCAGCCCTCAGCCTGATGCGCAGCAATCTGGAAGAGCCGCTGACCCCCGGCGGCATTGCGGATCTGGTTGGCCTGTCGGTGCGCCAGCTGGAACGGCTGTTTTCCAAGTATCTGCAGACCACGCCCAAGGTCTATTACACCAAGCTGCGTCTGGACTACGCGCGCAGCCTGCTGCTGCAGACCAACATGCGGATTATTGATGTGGCGCTGGCCTCAGGCTTCAACAGCCAGACCCACTTCGCCAAGGTCTACCGGCGCTATTTCGGCAAGTCTCCGCATCAGGAGCGGCCGTTCTGAGGGCGGTTGGCTTGCGCGGCGGTCGCATCCGTTGAAGCATCTGGAAAAACCGCGGTGCGGCAGGTGAAACGCGTCCGCATCAGCACAAAACTTTGCTGTTGTGCATTCTGTCATTTCGGGAAGGGTGGTAGCGGAGGAGGGACTTGAACCCCCGACACGCGGATTATGATTCCGCTGCTCTAACCAACTGAGCTACTCCGCCGCTCTGTGTGGAGGCGATTTACGGAATGCCGCCAGCCGGGTCAAGCAGAAAAGCAGAAGAATCCCCGATTCTTCTGAGATTTTTCGCAGTGATAGGATTTCTATATATTTTTCAGCGGGTTGGTTGCGCCTGGGGCCGGGTGCGATCCATCAGGGCGGCTGTTGCGGCGCGTGCGGACGGATGGCGGCAGTGCTTATTCGGACAGGCTGTCGAGGGCCGCGAGATCCGGACGCGGCAGCTTGTCCAGCAGGGCAAACACCAGGGCGCGGCAGGACTCGCCGGTCCAGTCCGCCGGGTGGAAACCGGATGGCAGATCCGGGTGGCGCAGGACCACACGGCGCCAGCGGTGCACAATCAGGGTCCGCAAGGTGCCGGTCTGCACAGGTGTCAGGACGGCGGGCGGTGCAGAGATTTGCTGCAGGTCCCGCTGCAGGGCGCCACAGGCCTGGCACAGGTGGTCCGGGAACAGGCGTGATTTCAGCCAATCAGGCACCGCAATGGAGCTGACGCCCGCCGCAAGCAGATCATCCAGGTTTTGCGGCACAGGGCCGCGGCCCAGAGCGGTGGTGCGGTTGACCGCCACGTAGCTGGGCAGCATCAGCACCTCATCCAGGGTGGCCTGGCCGGCGCCGTCCTCTGCGATCAGCAAGTGCCATTCGCCTGGTACCGCCGCGCGGCGTTCATAGATCCGCGGGGTGACTGCGGCGGATTGCTTGCGGCCGTATTCTGTCAGGTAGTGGACCGAGGCGCGGCCTGCGCGCGCGCTTTCGATCCAGCCGTCCTTGCGCAGCCGGTGCAGGGCCACGCGGATGGCCTCGGGCTTGATCCCCATCGGGGTAATGATGCGTGTCAGCGCCCCGCCGCTGATCTGGGCACCCTTGTCCTGGGCCAGATCACCGAACAGCGAAACAATGACCGACCAGACCCGCTGGTTCTGCGGGTCGTTCAGCTGTTGGACAGTGGCGTCAAACCAGGGGTTATGCTGTTCGTTCATGGGGATAAATATAGAACGCCCGGACTGGATAGACCAGTCCGGGCGCACGGCTGCGTTACCGCAGCCTGCCGCTTTTGCGCAAGTCAGAAGGCGTTCATGGTCAGCAGTTCATATTCCGCCGCGATCTCATCATCCTGATTGGTCAAGGTCACGTGCCAGCGCACCTCGCCGTATTCCTCGTTGCGGGGGGTCTTCTTCTTGACCGACAGGCGGACCTTGATGCTTTCGCCCGCCGAAATAGGCTTCATGAAGCGCAGATTGTCGAGGCCGGTGTTGGCCAGAACCGGGCCCTCGTCCGGCTGCACGAACAGGCCTGCGGCAAAGGACAGGAGCAGGTACCCGTGTGCCACGCGGCCCGGGAAGAACGGGTTCCGCCTGGCGGCGTCGTCGTCCATGTGGGCATAGAAGGTGTCACCGGTAAAATGGGCGAAGGTCTCGATATCCTCCAGCGTCACGGTACGCGGTGCGGTGTGCAGGGTCTCGCCGATGGACAGCTCGCCGAACTTGCGGGTGAAGGGGTGCGCCGGGCCTTCGATCTCGGTGCCGCCGGGGACCCATTTGTCTCCAATCGCGGACAGGATGTCGGGCGAGCCCTGGATGGCGGTGCGCTGCATGTAGTGTTTGACGCCGCGCACGCCGCCCATCTCCTCGCCGCCGCCGGCGCGGCCCGGGCCGCCGTGCACCATGTGGGGCAGGGGGGAGCCATGGCCGGTCGATTCCTTCATCGAGTCGCGGTTGTTGAAGTAGAGGCGGCCGTGATAGGCGCCGGCGCCGATGGCAACCTCGCGGGCGACATTGGCGTCATGGGTAATGACAGAGGCCACCAGCGAGCCCTGGCCGCGGTTGGCCAGATCAATGGCGTGGTCCAGATCGCGGTAGCCCATGATGGTGGAGACGGGGCCGAAGGCCTCTGTGTCGTGCACGCGCTGGGCGTTGTCCGGATCGGCGCAGTGGAACAGCATCGGCGGGACAAAGGCGCCTTTTTCGGCGTCGGCGTCGGCGCCGTCGACTGAGAAGTTTTCCGGGTCGCCAAAGACGCGCTCCGCCTCCTGGCCGATGATTTCAGCCTTTTCCAGCACGTCGCGTTTCTGGCTATTGGAGACCAGCGCGCCCATGCGGGTGGTATCGAGGCGCGGATCACCGATGACAGTCTTGGACAGGCGAGCGGACAGTGCCTCGATCACCGCGTCCACCTGCGCTTGCGGCGCGATGATGCGGCGGATGGCGGTGCATTTCTGGCCCGCCTTGGTGGTCATTTCGCGGCTGACTTCCTTGACGAACAAGTCGAACTCCGGCGTGCCGGGCTGCGCGTCGGGGCCCAGGATGGACGCGTTGAGGCTGTCCTGTTCGGCCACAAAACGGACCGAGTTTTCCAGGATCACCGGGTTCGCGCGCAGTTTCAGTGCGGTATTGGCGGAGCCGGTGAAGCTGACCACGTCCTGCATGGTCAGGTGGTCCAGCATGTCGCCGAGGCCGCCGGAGACCAGTTGCAGCGCGCCCTCGGGCAGGATGCCGCTGTCGAGCATCAGTTTTACTGCCAGTTCCGTCACATAGCAGCTGTTGGTGGCGGGCTTCACGATGGCGGGAACACCGGCGAGCAGGGTGGGGGCCAGTTTCTCCAGCATGCCCCAGACAGGGAAGTTGAAGGCGTTGATATGAACCGCGACACCGCGCAGCGGGGTGCAGATGTGCTGGCCCAGGAAGGTGCCGTTGCGGCTGAGCTGCTCTACGTCGCCGTCGAGGTAGACATGGCCGTCCGGCATCTCGCGGCGGCCCTTGGAGGCGAAGACGAACATGGTGCCGATGCCGCCGTCGATGTCGATCATATGGTCGGACTGTGTGGCACCGGTGTTGAACGACAGGTCATAAAGCGCCTGCTTGTGCTGGTTCAGGTGGCCTGCCAGCGCCTTCAGCATCCGGGCGCGGTCGTGGAAGGTCAGCTTCCGCAGGTTGGCACCGCCCACCGCGCGGGCGTAGTCGAGCATTCCTTGCACGTCGAGTGCGTCATTGCCGGCTGACGCGATCACCTCGCCGGTGATGGCGCTGGCGATGTTGCGGGCGCCTGTGCCCGGTGCGACCCATTGACCCGCTGCAAAGCTGGAAATCTCTAGAAGGCTCATCCTGTCGTCCTTTTCATCAGGCCGGCGCGGAGCCGGCTGGCTGGAATCCGATGCTGAGATATATTGACCGTCCGGTCGGTTTATGCAAGAAATTTGTCAGATGCGCCGCTGACGAGGGTGAGGGAGCGATGAGCGATACGATTCTGGTTGAGGACCACGGCACCTGGGTGGAGATCACCCTGAACCGCCCGGACCGGCTGAACAGTTTCAACGAGGAGATGCACAACGCCTTGCGCGCCGCGCTGGAAGGCGCGCGCGACGGCGGCGCCCGCGCGGTGCTGCTGACCGGCGCCGGGCGCGGCTTCTGCGCCGGCCAGGATCTGGGCGACCGCGACCCGCGCAAGATGGACGGGCCGCCGGACCTGAGCCAGACCGTGCGCAAATTCTATGCGCCGCTGGTGCGGCTGATCCGTGAATTGAACTTCCCGGTGATCTGCGCGGTGAACGGCGTGGCCGCGGGGGCAGGCGCCAACCTGGCGCTGGCCTGCGACATGGTGCTGGCAGCGGAAAGCGCCAAGTTCATCCAGTCGTTTTCCAAGGTGGGCCTGATCCCAGACACTGGCGGCAGCTGGCATCTGCCGCGGCTGCTGGGCGAGGCGCGGGCCAAGGGTCTGGCGCTGACCGCTGAGCCGCTGCCTGCGAAGAAGGCAGAGGACTGGGGCCTGATCTGGAAAGCGCTGCCGGACGGCGAACTGATGGCAGAGGCCCGCGCCATGGCAGAGAAATTTGCCAATGGCCCGACGCTGGGGTTGGGGCTGACCAAGCAGTGCATCCAGGCCGCGGCGGTCAACACCCTGTCCGACCAGCTGGAGATTGAGGCGGACGCGATGAAGACCTGCGGCGAAAGCGCGGATTACGCCGAGGGCGTCGCCAGCTTCCTGGAAAAACGCGCCCCCGCGTTCAAGGGCAAATGACCATGACCCCCAAGGAACGCGCCGAAAAATCTGCTGCCGCGATGTGGGCAGAGGACCAAGCGTCCAAATGGGCAGGGATGGAGATCACCCATGTGGATGAGGGCGAGGCCACGCTGGAGCTGACCATTGCGCAGCACCACTGCAACGGCCACGGCATCTGCCACGGCGGCGTGACGTTCATGCTGGCTGACAGTGCCTTTGCCTTTGCCTGTAACAGCCGCAACCAGTCGACCGTGGCGCAGCACAACGTGATCAGCTTCACCGCGCCGGGACGGCTGGGTGACAAGCTGATTGCCACGGCCCGCGAGATTTCCCTGACCGGGCGCAGCGGCATTTACGACGTGACAGTGACCAACCAGGACGGCCAGCAGATCGCTGAGTTCCGGGGCTTCTCCCGGGCGGTCAAAGGCCAGTTGTTTGACGAATAAGGTGTGGAGGACGCCATGGAAGACCTGAGCCCCAAGAAGGGTGAATTGGACCCGATCGAGATCGCCTCGATCGACGAAATCCGCAGCCTGCAGCTGGAGCGGCTGAAGTGGTCGGTGCGCCACGCCTATGACAACGTGGCGATGTACAAGCAGCGGTTTGACGAGGCCGGCGTGCATCCGGACGACCTGCAGGAGCTGTCCGACCTGGCCAAGTTCCCTTTCACCTACAAGAACGACCTGCGGGACAATTACCCCTTTGGCTTGTTTGCCGTGCCGCGCAGTGAAATCATCCGCCTGCATGCGTCCTCCGGCACCACCGGCAAGCCGACGGTGGTGGGCTATACCGCCAATGATATTTCGAACTGGGCGGATCTGGTGGCGCGGTCCCTGCGGGCGTCCGGCCTGCGCAAGGGCGACATGGTGCATAACGCCTATGGCTATGGCCTGTTCACCGGCGGCCTGGGTGCGCATTACGGGATCGAACGGCTGGGGGCGACTGTGGTGCCGATGTCAGGCGGGCAGACCGAGAAGCAGGTCGGCCTGATAACCGATTTCAAACCCGATGGGATCATGGTGACGCCCTCCTATATGCTCAACATCCTGGAGCAGTACCACAAGGTTGGCATGGACCCGCGCGAGTGCTCGCTGAAGGTGGGCATCTTTGGTGCTGAACCCTGGACCGACGCAATGCGCAAGGAGGTTGAAGACGCCTTTGATATGCATGCGGTCGATATTTATGGCCTCAGCGAGATCATGGGGCCGGGTGTCGCCAACGAATGCGTTGAGACCAAGGACGGCCCGGTGATCTGGGAGGATCATTTCCTGCCGGAGATCATTGACCCGCAGACCGGCGAGGTGCTGCCGGACGGGGAGCTGGGCGAGCTGGTGTTCACCACGCTGACCAAGGAAGGCCTGCCGATGGTGCGCTACCGCACCCGCGACCTGACCCGCCTGCTGCCGGGCACCGCGCGGTCGATGCGGCGGATGGAGAAGATCACCGGGCGCAGCGACGACATGATCATCCTGCGCGGCGTCAACGTGTTCCCCAGCCAGGTGGAGGAGCAGCTGCTGGCGACCGGCGGCCTCGCGCCGTACTATCAGATCGAGCTCTACAAATCCGGCCGCATGGACGCGATGCGGGTGTTTGTGGAGGCCAACCCGGACGCAACCGACGAGCTGAGCAAGACCGCGGCAGCGCGGATGCTGACCAAGCGGATCAAGGATATGGTTGGCGTTTCGACCGAGATCATTGTAGGCGACCCGGGGTCCGTCGAGCGCAGCCAAGGCAAGGCCAAACGCGTCGTCGACAACCGCAGCCAGTCCTGAACCGGGAGAGTGAGCCTTGGCCCGTACGATCGCAAAAGACCACGATGAGAAACGCGCACAGATCCTGAAGTCGGCAGCCAAGGTGTTTGCCGACTCCGGCTACGACCGGGCGTCGATGACCCAGCTGGCGCGCGAATGCGGGATCTCAAAGGCGAACATCTACCATTACTATGACAGCAAGGATGCCGTGCTTTATGGCCTCCTTGATACCTACCTTTGCGAGTTGCGCGACAGGGTCTGCGGAGTGGATCTGGCGGGCCTGAACGCAGAGGACCGGCTGCGCCGCATCGTGTCGGAGATCATGCTGGCCTATCAGGGCGCCGACCATGAGCATCAGGTGCAGCTGGGCGCAATGGGGGCGCTGCCGGAGGAGCAGCAGAAGCATCTGCGCGGCTACCAGCGCGAGATGGTTCAATTCATGAGCGATGCGCTGAAGGATGTGGCGCCGGAGATTTTCAATGGTGACGCCGCCAAGCTGCGTGGCGCCACCATGTCTGTTTTTGGCATGCTGAACTGGTATTACATGTGGAACTCCGGCGCCGGCTCAAAGGCGCGCGAGGATTACGCCGGGCTGGTGGCGGACCTGACGCTGAGCGGGGTCAAGGGGCTCTGACTGCGGCGCGGTTTTGCGTTTCCGCGTTTCTGCGCTAGCCTGTCCGGATACCGGAGGGTGCCATGCAGAAACCTGAGAACTTCGAAAACTTCTATTACAAGAAGGTGGGACTGGGCGAGGCCTGCGGCTGCGCCGAACGGGCCATCGACATGTATGAGTTCGACCGCACGGCCGGGAAGCCGAAGGCGGCCAGCGGCCGGCGCCGGTTCAGCTGGAAGGGTTTTGCGCTGAAATACGGGCTGCTGTCGCGCAAGAGGACACCGGCAGAGTAACAGTGAAACACCCGGCGGAATGTCCCGCCGGGTGCTGTTTCTTCTCAGATCCGGTCAGTTTCAGGCCTGTCAGCCCGGGTTGCCCAGCAGCCGGGTGATACGGCGCACCGCGACGCGGCGGTTGGCGCGTTCGGCTGCCAGGGTGCTGACCGCCAGGTCGCTTTCGCCATAGCCCTGCACAACCATGTTTTCCGGTGCCACGCCGAAATACTCCGTCAGCGCCAGGGCCACGGTTTCCGCGCGCCGGTCCGACAGGGCCAGATTGTAGGTCGCGGCGCCCACGGCATCGGTATGGCCTTCGATCAGGAACACCTCGCCCGGGTTGCGGTCAATCAGCTCGCGCAGCGCGTTGCCGAGGGTTGCCAGTTCTTCTGCCTCTTGCGGTCGGATCACTGAGGAGCCGGTGTCGAAATTCACCGAATCCACGTTGATCACCGGGGTCAGGCGGCGCACCGCGTCAATGTTGCGGATCTGCGCCAGCGAGAAGCGGCGGTCAACGGTCTTGGCGTCCTGTGCGGCCAGTGCTGCGGCCAGATCCTCAGCCGAGACCGTGCCGGTGCTGGAGAAGGCGCGGCGGTTGTCCTGCGCCTGCGGCAGCTCATTGACCACCACGCGCTCAGCCTTCCGGGTGTCGTCGAACAGCACCACACTGCGGCCGTCCGGCAGCAGCTTGGTGCGGCGCAGCACCCGGCCGTCGGCGGAGCGGATGGTTTCCACCTCGACCCCGTTCTCGCGCACCACCACGGTGCGGGTTGAGCCGTCCTGGAACCGGTAGGTGGTCACGTTGGAGCCCGGCTGGCGCAGCAGTGCATCATCATCTTTCAGGACGCGGTACTGGCCGTCCTGCTCGACGATGGCGCGGTCGCCGGAGTTCGAGACCACCTTGCCGCCATTGTTCAGTAGCGTGCCGATTGCCAGCGCGCCAAGGCCGAGCAGGGCGTTGCGCTCGCGAGTGGAGAGGCCGCTGTCATCCTCAGTGGCGGCGTTGACCTGCGGGGCAGGTGCCTGGGCTTGTGCCTGGGCGGTTTCATTGACCCCGGTCTCGAATTCCTCGTCAGAGCTGCGCGCGGTTTCCTCGGTGACCACTTCTTCGGTTACTTCGGCCTCGCCTTCGGCAACAGCGCCGTCCGCGGCCGCGGCGGCGGCTGCAGGCTCACCGGTTTCTTCGGCCAAAGCATCAGCCTGGGCCTGGCTGTCCTGTTCCACCAGCTCGGGATTGTCCGTTTCTTCAGCCGTCCCGCCTTGAGACTGTGCAAGGTCCGCTGCGATTTCCTCGGCGCTGGCGCCGGCGGATGCCTCGCCGCTGATATCAGCCTGAGGATCGGTTTGCACCTCAGCCTCTGCCTGGGCCTGTTCCTCGGCTGCAGCCTGAGCCGCCGCTTCTGCTTCCGCCTGAGCCTGTTCTGTTGCAGCTTGTTCTGCAGCTGCGGCCTGTTCTTCTGCCGCAGCCTGCGCTTCTGCTTCCGCCTGAGCCTGTTCAGCTGCGGCTTGAGCTTCGGCCTCGGCTTGCGTTTGTTGCTCAGCTGCAGCCTGCGCTTCAGCTTCTTCTTGCGCCAAAGCCTCTGCCAGTGCCTGCGCTTCGGCTTCAGCCTGAGCTTCGGCCTCTACTTGCGCTTCGGCCTCTGCAGGCTGTTCCTGCGCGTCCTGCTGTCCTGTGGCTTCCGCCGCAGCTTCTGCCTGGGACTGATCTTCGCTGACGGTTTCGGTCTGGGCTTCTGCTGCGGCCTCTGCCTGCGCTTCGACGGCCTGATCCGCGGTTGCCGTTACCTCTGCCTCCGCAGCGCCGATGCCTGCCAGAACACTGGCAGACTGGAGGTCTGCGGGCAGGGCGGGGTCAAAGGCGCCTTCGCCATAGGCCTGGCAGAACTTGGCGATCTTGCCGGCCTTTTCCTCGACGTCCTGGCCGGCCTCCAGTTTCTTCTGCCGCCGTTCAGCACGCTTGCGGCAACGGTCCACAAGTTCGCCGATTTCTGCGGCGGACATCTGGCTGAGGTCAATCTGCTTGCCGCTCTGGTTCTGCGACAGGGCGGGCAGCGGGGCCGCCAGCGAGATCATCACTGCCAGCGCCGTGGATGATTTGAAAATTCCCGGTTTCATTTCGGTTCCTTTCTTGTTCCGGCACATGGCCGCACAAGGATAACGGATAAACACCGGGTTAGTTGCGCATCGCAGGCCAAAAAGAAAAGCCGCCCCGGGCCGGGGCGGCTTGGATCAGGCTGTTTTCCGCTGGCGGATGACGTGGCGGGCGTCAGACCGCCGGCGGCGGCACCATGCCGATGATGTCATAGGTCTGGCGCAGGATCGGTGCGGTGATTGCGCGGGCGCGTTCGGCGCCGCGGGCCAGGATCTTGTCGATCTCGTCCTGATGCTGCATCAGCCGCGCCATCTCGGTGGAGATCGGCGCCAGCTTGGAAACCGCCAGATCCGCCAGCATCGGTTTGAATTCGGAGAACTGGCGGCCGCCCACATCAGCCAGCACCTGTTCGACGGTCTGCTCGTTCAGGGCGGCGTAGATGTTCACGAGGTTGCGCGCTTCCGGGCGGTCCTCCAGTCCCTTCACTTCGGAGGGCAGCGCCTCGGGATCGGTCTTGGCCTTGCGGATTTTCTTGGCGATGGCGTCGGCGTCATCGGTCAGGTTGATGCGGCTGGCGTCCGAAGGGTCGGACTTCGACATTTTCTTGGAGCCGTCGCGCAGGGACATCACCCGGGTGGCTGCGCCTTCGATCACCGGCTCGGTCTCCGGGAAGAAGTTGACGCCGTAGTCATGGTTGAACTTGATCGCGATGTCGCGGGTCAGCTCCAGGTGCTGCTTCTGGTCCTCGCCCACCGGCACATGGGTGGCGTGATAGACCAGAATGTCGGCGGCCATCAGCGCCGGATAGGCAAACAGGCCCAGCGAGGCGTTCTGCTGGTTCTTGCCTGCCTTGTCCTTCCACTGGGTCATCCGCTGCATCCAGCCCATGCGGGCGACGCAGTTGAACACCCAGGCCAGCTGCGCGTGCTCGGGCACCTGGGACTGGTTGATCAGGATCGAATCCTCAGGGTCGATGCCGGCGGCGATGAAGCCCGCGCAGAGCTCGCGGGTGGATTTCTGGAGGTCCGCGGGATCCTGCCAGACGGTGATCGCATGCAGGTCAACCATGCAATAGATGGTCTCAACGTCCTTGGCCTGCCAGTCGACGAAGCGCTTCAACGCACCGAGGTAATTCCCCAAGTGCAGGTTGCCCGAAGGCTGGATCCCCGAAAACACGCGCGGGGTGAAGCTGGTTTCGCTCATCGCGGAAACTCCCGTCTGGAATTATGCACCATCGTCGCTTACCCATGGGGCCAGGATAGGTCAACAGGCGCGGGGCATTCCGTGCCGCAAGGAGTCCGGATGAGCAGTGAGCCCCATAACGCCCCCGTCAACCCGCTGCCCGCCGCCGTGGTGGCGCTGGTGCTGATCATCATCGGCATCGAGGCGGTTTTCTCGCTGGGTGCGCGCGGCATCCTGGGCGGGCCGGAGGCAATCGGCTGGCGGCTGGAAGCGATCCAGTCCTATGCGTTTTCCGGTGATATCTTCTGGTGGATGCAGGAAAGCGGCCGCTGGGTGCCGGAGCATCTGATGCGTTTCCTGTCCTACATATTTGTGCATGGCGCTTTTACCCACGCGCTGTTTGTCTGCGTCTTTGTGCTGGCGATGGGCAAGATGGTGGGCGAAGTGATGGGTGACCTGGCGATGGTCGTCATCTTCCTGCTGTCCGGCGCCGGCGGGGCGCTGGGCTATGCGCTTCTGGTCAGCTCACCTGCGCCGCTGGTGGGCGGGTTTCCCGCGGTCTACGGGCTCATCGGCGCCTTCACCTTCCTGCTGTGGCGCTCGCTCGCGCTGGTTGGGGCGCAGCAGAGCCGGGCATTCACGCTGATTGCCTTTCTGATGGGGGCGCAGCTGTTGTTCGGGCTGCTGTTTGGCGGCCAGAAGGACTGGGTGGCGGACCTGGCAGGATTTGCCACCGGCTTCGGCCTGTCGTTTTTCCTGGCACCGGGCGGCTGGGCACGGATCAGGAACCGCATCCGCCACGATTGAAACCGGGCTTCTCCCGCCCGCTGGTGACGCCCCTGGCGGGGCATCGCCAGCCGTTGGGCCGGGCCGCGCTGCCGCGCGGCGGCTATGCCGCCCTTGACACGGGACTGGCCGGGAGGGTCAGCCCTGTTTTTTGAGCGGGCAGGTGCTGAGGCCGAGAACCTGATATAGCGGGCAATAGCCCATGAGGCCGGTCGCCAGCGGCACCAGGCCGATGAGGCCCCACAGGGTTTGCGGGCCGATGAACACCAGCGACAGCAGGATCAGGCCAAGAAGGATGCGCAGGGCGCGGTCGAGGGTGCCTTCGTTACGGGGCATTGCGTGGTCCTTTCGAACTCAGGTTGGAAATTCTGAGTCTATTTTAGACCGTGGCGGCACTGGCTGTCGGTGACAGAGTCACCAAAGCTCAGGTTTCATCCTCAGCCACCCGCTCCAGCCCGGCGCGGTCCAGGATGCGCAACTGCCCGCGCTGTGTTTCCACCAGGCCAAGGCGGGCGAATTCGCGCAGGCGGCGGGTCACGAAAGCGCGGCCCGAGGCGGTTTCGGCAGCCAGCGCGTCATGGGTTATGCGGACTTCGTCGCTTTCCTGTGCCAGCCGCAGCAGCACCCGGGCGAGCCGGGCGTCAAACCCGGTCAGGGCGACGTCCTCGACCAGTTGCTCGTAGTCGGCAAAGCGGCGGGCGACGGCGGTCAGCACTTCGCTGCGGAACGCCCCGTCCTTTGACATCGCCTGGCGAAAGGCAGCATGCGGGAGGATCTCGCCCTCCAGCGCGGTCTCTGCCACGCCTTCCGCGGCGTAGCTGCGGCCGTCGGTGAGGCAGGCAAAGGTCTGCAGGCAGACGTCGCCCGGGCCGACGCGGTACAGCACGACTTCGCGGCCGTTGGCGGCGGTCAGGGTGACCTTAATGCGGCCTGCGGTGAGCCGGACAAAGCCGGGGCAGTCCTGCCCGGGGCGGAACAGCACGGTGCCAGCAGGGCAGGACAGGCGGCTCATGCGCGGTTCCGGCGGCTTAGGGCGGTGCGGAACTCCGACAGGCGGAAAGCGCCGAAGGCCTGGCCCGCGGCGAAGTAGACCGCGCCGCCCAGCAGCACCAGCCCCAGCAGGGACAGGTACCGCCAGTAGTCCAGCGTGAACAGCCAGCCCGCTGTGTGCGCCACCGCGTAGAGCACCGCGCCCATCACGGCAGAGGCTGCGAGGATGCGCCAGGCGCGGCGGCGGAAGCGGGTGTCGAACCGGGCTTCCTCGCCCATGCCGAGGGCACCGAGCGCCAGCAGCGCCACCATCGCCCAGCCAGCTGCTGAGGCGGCGATGGCGGGAGCAATCCAGCCCAGCACCGGTTTCAGCCCGAAGGCCAGTCCAGCGTTCACCACCATGGCAACCAGGGCATAGCGGAACGGGGTCCTTGTGTCCTCGCGCGCGAAGTAGAGCGGCTGCAGCACCTTCTGCAGCATGAAGGCCGGCAGTCCCGCGCCATAAATGGCGACCGCAACGGCAATTGCGGCGACGTCCTCGGGGCCGGTGGCGCCGCGCTCGTAAAGCACGGAGACCAGCGGCACCGGTACGGTGATGAAGGCCACAGCGGAGGGAACGGCCAGCAGCAGCGAAAACTCACCCGCGCGGGACAAGGCGTCTTGTGATCCAGAGGTGTCGCCGGCGCGCAGGCGGCGCGACAGGGCGGGCAGCAGAACGATGCCGACCGCGATGCCCACGACCCCCAGGGGCAGCTGGTACAGGCGGTCGGCGATGAACAGCCAGCTGGCGGCCTTTTCGATATCGGAGGCCACATACTGGCCGACGACCAGGTTGATCTGAGTGACCCCCATGGCGAGCGCGGCTGGCAGCGCCACCCGCATCAGATCGCGCATCTCAGTATTCCAGCGGGGCAATCCGGGCCGCAGCGGGATGCCGGCCCGTTCCGCCGCTGACCAGACCAGGGCCAGCTGTGCAACACCTGCAACCGGAATGGTCCAGACAAGCCAGACAACAACGTCGCCGCCCAGAACGGCCCCGGCTGTCATTGCAGCGCAGGCAAAGATGTTGAGGAGTACAGGAGCCGCGGCGGCGGCTGCAAACCGCCCCGTGGCGTTCAGCACGCCGGAAAACAGCGCCGCCAGCGACATGAACAGGATGTAGGGGAAGACGATGTAGCCGTATCCTACTGCCATATCAAACCGAGCGTCTCCGACGAAACCGCCGGCGGTCAGCCAGACCAGCCCGGGCATGAACACCATGCCAAGACCAACCAGTGCCAGCACCGCGGCGGCCAGCAGGTTGAAGGCCTGCTGGGCATAACTCCGGGCATCCTCGCCGGCCTCAAAACGCTTGGAAAAGGCCGGGACAAAGGCAGCGTTGAACGCACCTTCGGCAAAAAAGCGGCGGAACATATTGGGCAGGCGGAAGGCCACGATAAAGGCGTCCAGTACCGGCCCCGGACCGATGAAGGCGGCAATCAGAATCTCACGGGCAAAGCCCAGCAGACGGCTGGCCAGCGTCCAGAACCCGACGGTCAGGAAGCCCGACAGCAATTTGATCGGTTTCATGTATCCGCCCGTTTTGCGCCCTCGGCAATTGCCTCGCGCAGTTTCTTTTCCAGCGTCCGCTGCTTGGATTCGGCGTAGTATTTCAAGCCGAACATGTCCTTGACATAGAAGGCATCCACCACCTGCTCGCCATAGGTCGCGATCACCGCATTGGCAATGTAGACGTTGGCAGAGGCCAGGGTCCGGGCCAGATCATAGAGAAGCCCGGGCCGGTCGCGGGTGTCGACTTCGATAATGGTGTAGATTTCCGACCCTTCGTTGTCGAAGGTGATATGGGTCGGCACCTTGAAGGCTTTTTCGCGTTTCTTGATCTTGTCGCGGGATTTCAGCGCGTCGCGGGTGATCACCTCGCCCTTCAGGGTCTTTTCGATCATCTGTTTCAGCCGGTGCAGGCGGATCGGATCAAAGGGGTGGCCTTCGCTGTCCTGGATCCAGAAGGCATCGGTCACGTAACCGTCCTTGGTGGTGTAGGAGCGGGCATCGACCACATTGGCCCCGACAAGGGCAAGGGCACCGGCGATGCGGGCAAAGATGCCGGGATGGTCTTCCATCACGAAACAGGCGCGGGTCGCGTCGCGGTCCACATCCGGATAGAGCCGGATCATCACCTCGCCCGGGTCGCCCTTGGCGATGTATTCGCGCAGCATTTCGGCGAAATCCACATGCGCCGTAACGTGCAAGCCGTGCCAGTAGGGCGGATAGTGGCGTGCGGTCTCGGTCTTGAGGTCGGCCTTGGACCAATCCGGCAGTGCCTCGCGCAGGGCCTTCTTGGCGGACGCCCCCCGGTGCTCGCGGTTCAAAGCCTCCATGCCGCCCTCAAGCGCGGCGCGGGTTTGGCCATAGAGCGCGCGCAGCAGGGCCGCCTTCCAGTTGTTCCAGGTGTCCGGCCCGACGCCGCGGATATCGCAGACGGTCAGCAATAGCAGCAGATCAAGCCGTTTCACCGTTTGCACTGCCTTGGCAAAATCGCGCACTGTCCGCGGGTCGGCGATGTCACGCTTCTGCGCCATGTCCGACATCAGCAGGTGATAGCGCACCAGCCATTCCACGGTTTCGCATTCCGAGGGCTTCAGCCCCAGCCGTGGCGCGACCTTGCGGGCGATCTGGGCGCCCAGGATCGAATGATCCTGCTCGCGGCCCTTGCCGATGTCGTGCAGCAGCATCGCCACCATCATCACCTTTCGGTTGAGGCCTTTGCGGAGAATTCCAGACGACAGCGGCAGCTCGTCCTCCAGCTCGCCGCGTTCGATGGCAGCAAAGTTGGCGATCACCTGAATGGTGTGCTCATCCACCGTGTAGGAGTGATACATATTGAACTGCATCATCGCCACGATGGGTTCGAATTCCGGAAGGAAAGCGGACAGCACGCCCAGTTCGTTCATGCGCCGCAGGGCGCGTTCGGAGTTTCCGTGTTTCAGCAGCAGGTCCAGGAAGAGCTTTCGCGCCTCCTTGTCGTTGCGCATGTCCTCGTCGATCAGATGCAGATTGGCTGTCACCAGCCGCATTGCATCCGGGTGGATCAGCATGCCGGTGCGCAGGGCTTCCTCGAACAGCCGCAAAAGGTTCAGCCGGTCTTGCAGGAATGCCTTGGGGTCGATCACGTCCAGCCGGTTGTGCACCACCTTGTAGCCGGGCTTGATCCGCGGGCGGCGGCGGAAGATCCGCTCCAAGAGCGGCGCGTTTTTCTGCTGGCTGGCCTCCAGCTTGGTCAGGAAAATGCGGGTCAGGTCGCCGACGCGGGTGGCGTGGCGGAAATACTCCTGCATGAAGACTTCCACGCCACGGCGGCCTGCCTTATCCTCGTATCCCATGCGGCTGGCGACTTCGACCTGCAGGTCAAAGGTCAGCTGTTCGGTGGCGCGCCCGGTTGCCAGATGCAGATGCGACCGGACCGCCCAAAGAAAATTGGCGGCCTTGGTGAACAGCTCCATCTCCTCGGCGTGGAACAGTCCAAGCGGCACCAGCTCCCTGGCGTCCTTCACCTGGTAGAGATACTTGGCGATCCAGAACAGCGACTGCAGGTCGCGCAGGCCGCCTTTACCCTCTTTCACGTTGGGCTCAACCATATAGCGCTGCCCCTGTTTCAGGTGGCGGGCATCGCGTTCGGCCAGTTTGGCCTCGACAAACTCCGGGGCGTCCTGGGAAAACAGCTCCTTTTTCAGGCGCTTGTCCAGTTCCTTGGCCAGCGGCGCATGGCCGGCCAGGAACCGGTGCTCCAGCATTGCGGTGCGGATGGTGTAATCCTCGCCGCCCAGCCGGATGCAGTCCTTGATGGTGCGGCTGGAATGGCCGACCTTCAGCCGCAGGTCCCACAGGATGTAGAGCATGGATTCGATCACGCTCTCGGCCCAGGCGGTGATCTTGTACGGTGTCAGAAACAGCAGATCGACGTCCGAGGCCGGTGCCATTTCCCCCCGTCCGTAACCGCCAACCGCCATAACAGCGATCCTTTCGCCCCGGGTCGGGGTTGCCAGCGGGTGCAGCAGTTCGCTGGCCACGTACAGGGCTGTGGTCACCAGCCCGTCGGTCAGGAACGTGTAGGAGCGTGTCAGATCCCGTGCCGCAAAAGGTTTTTTGGCAAAGGCCTCAGCAATGGCCGCGCGCCCGGCCTTGTTGGCCGCCTTGAGGATCTTCACGGTTTCCGCGCGCAGAGCCGCAGGGGCAGTGTCCTCTGCCAGTGCTTTGATCTGCGCGCGGATGCTGGCAGCGTCAAAAATCTCCGCCGGGCCGCAGATCAGCGGGCCCAGCGGTTCAGGATGGCCGTTAACCGAGGGTTGCGCCAGGGCGGCAGGCTCAGAAGCCTGCGCCGCCGAAGCTGCTGGGTGCTGGGTCAATGATCACGACTTTCTGTTCCTGGATGGTGGCAACGGCCAGCCCGCGCTCATTGGTGCCGTCGGGCCGCAAGCGGAAGATGCCGCCCGCACCCTGGAAGCCAGCGCCCTGGGTCAGGGCACCTGCGGTCAGCGCGTCGGACTTGCCGGCCGCAACCAGCGCGCCAATGGCGGCAATGCCGTCATAGGCCAGGCTGCCGATGGAATGCGGCGCAGCGCCGTAGCTGGCCTGGTAGCGGGCGCTGAACTGCTGAACTTTGCCCTGATCAGGCAGCGCAAACCAGCCGCCCTGAACGCCAGGCAGAGCCAGGGTCTGGGGTGGAATATCCCAGCGGGTCAGGCCGATGTACTGTTTATCCGCCGGGTCAACTCCGGCCTCGGGCAGCAGCTGCGCCAGCAACGGCAGCGCGCCTGCGGTGGTCGAGGTCAGGAAAACCGCATCTGCGCCACTTGCCTGAGACCGGATGCTGGGAATGGCGTTGATAACACCCTGCTGCGACAGCTCGTAACCGACGCTGCCGGTGATGTTCACGCCGCTCTGGCCCGCGGCACGCTGGATCGCGCTGCGCCCGGCGCTGCCTGCAGCGTCATTGCCGCCGACAACCAGAATGTTGCGCTTGCCGTTGCGGGCGGCAAAGCTGGTCAGCCGGCGGGCCGTGTTGTCAAAGGTCGGTCCAAGGATAAAGACATTGCCGCCTGCAATTGCCGGGTTGTTCGAAAACGCCAGCACATTCACGCCGCGCTGGCGCGCCGCGATACCGGCGGCATTGGCAGCCTCGGCGTAGACCGGGCCGAGGATCACGCGGGCCCCGTCCTTCAGCGCCTGCTGCGCGGCGCCAGAGGCCACTTCGGGGCTGCCTGCGGTGTCATAGACCCGCAGGTCGATCAGCACGCCGTCCAGATCGGCAATGGCCATGCGGGCTGCGTTTTCCAGGCTCTTTGCCAGCACGGTGTCACCCTGCTGGGCAGAGCCGCGCGGCACCAGCAGCGCCACCGGGACCGGCTTGGAGGTGTTGATGGTCGGGCCGGTGCCGACGGCAATCGGGTCACAGGCGGTCAGGGCGATGGCGGAAATGGCGGCGGCGGCAGTCAGTGCTGCCTTGCGGGCGCGTTTGAAAACAGCAAACATAATGGCTTGAAACTCCGTTCTCCCGGCGCTGCGGCGCCGTGTGGGTTTAAGGGCGGATCATAAACGACCAAAAAGGCGGGTCCAGCGTTGAATCACCAGAATGTCATATTGTCCCCCGGGCTTTACTTTGTTGCCACGCCGATCGGCACCGCCCGCGACATTACCCTGCGGGCGCTGGATGTGCTGGCCTCGGCCGATGTGCTTGCAGCTGAGGATACACGCTCGCTGCGCAAGCTGATGGAGATTCACGGCGTGCCTTTGGGCGGGAGGCGGATCATTGCCTACCACGACCACAGCGGCACCGGCGCGCGGGCCAAACTGCTGGAGGCGATAGGCGAGGGGAAGTCGGTTGCCTACGCGTCAGAGGCCGGGATGCCGCTGATTGCCGACCCGGGTTTTGACCTCAGCCGTGCGGCGGCAGAGGCGGGCCATTCCGTCACGTGCGCTCCCGGCGCCTCTGCTGCGGCCACAGCGCTGACGCTGGCGGGGCTGCCCACGGATGCATTTTTCTTTGCAGGTTTCCTGCCGAATGCCTCTGGTGCGCGGCGCAAGCGTCTGGAAGAGCTGCGCGAAATCCCCGGCACGCTGATTTTCTATGAATCCCCGAAACGGGTTGCGGCCTCTGTTGCGGATATGGCGGCAGTGCTGGGCAATCGTCCTGCCGCGCTGTGCCGTGAGCTGACCAAGAAGTTTGAGGAGGTGCGCCGCGCGCCGCTAACGGAACTGGCTGCCGGGCTGGAGGAAACCCCGGTCAGGGGCGAGATCGTGCTGCTGGTCGACCGCGCGCAGGAGACAGAGGTCAGCGACGGCGATCTGGAGAGCGATCTGCTGGCCGCATTGCAGGGCAACTCGGTCAAGGATGCCGCGGGGATCGTTGCCGAGATGCACGGTCTGCCCCGGCGCAAGGTCTATCAGCTGGCGCTGCAAATGGCGAAGGGGGCGTGAGCCATGAGCCGGATCCGCCAGCACCGCGGGGCCCGCGCCCATCTGGCCGGTGAAGCGGCGGAGGAGATTGTCGCGCGCCACTATGAGAGCCGCGGCTACACCGTGGCTGAACGGCGCTGGCGGGGTCCGGGCGGCGAGATTGACCTCATCCTGCGCGGCCCCGAAGAACTGGTTTTTGTCGAGGTGAAACACAGCGCCACCAGCGCCGGCGCGGCGCTGCGGATCACACCTCGGCAGGCAGAGCGGATCTATGCCAGTGCAGGGCAGTACCTGGACAACGAACCGCAAGGCCAGCTGACGCCGGTCCGGTTTGACGCGGCGCTGGTCGATGGCACCGGCGCGGTAGAGATCATCGAAAACGCTATCGGCTTTGACTGATCCGCAGCTGCCCCATTGAACCCCGGCGTTCTGTGGGCCATGTATTCGGTCAGCTTACGAGGGATACTGCCATGAAAATCGCCTTCCAGATGGACCCGGTCATGGGCGTGGACATCAACGCCGACAGCAGCTTCCGCCTGGCCGAAGAAGCCCAGGCGCGCGGCCATGAGCTGTTTTTCTATGGCCCGGATCAGCTGGCATACCAGGAAGGCCGCATTACCGCCCGCGGCCAGGACATGACCGTGCAGCGGGTGGCTGGCACACCTGCGGTTCTGGGCGAGGAACGCGAGGTTGATCTGGCGGATTTCGACGTGGTCTGGCTGCGCCAGGATCCGCCGTTTGACATGCATTACATCACCTCGACCCATCTCCTGGACATGCTGAAGGGGCAGGCGCTGGTGGTGAATGATCCGTTCTGGGTACGAAACTACCCGGAAAAATTGCTGGTCCTGAACTTCCCTGAGCTGACACCGCCGACCACCATCGCCCGCGACCTGCAGACCATCAAGGCGTTCAAGGAAAAGCATGGCGACGTGATCCTGAAGCCGCTGTACGGCAATGGCGGCGCCGGCGTGTTCCGGCTGGACGCAAACGACCGCAACCTCACCTCGTTGCATGAGCTGTTCACCGGCTTCAGCCGCGAGCCGCTGATCGTGCAGAAATTCCTGCCCGATGTCAGTAATGGCGACAAACGGGTGATCCTGGTCGACGGGGAGCCGGTGGGCGCGATCAACCGGGTGCCCGCGGCGGGTGAAACCCGGTCGAACATGCATGTGGGCGGCCGGCCTGAGAAGATCGGGCTGAGCGAGCGCGATCTGGAGATCTGCGCCGCCATCGGTCCGCTCTTGCGCGAGAAAGGCCAGATCTTTGTCGGCATCGATGTGATCGGCGATTACCTGACAGAGATCAACGTGACTTCGCCGACCGGCATTCAGGAGCTGGAGCGGTTCGACGGTGTGAATATCGCGGAGAAAGTCTGGCAGGCGATCGAAGCGAAGGTCTGAGGTTCAGCCCGGCAGCCGGAAGCTCAGCGCCTCGGCGAAATGCTTGCGCTGCACTTGCTCCTCGCAGGCGAGATCCGCAATGGTGCGTGCGACCCGCAGCACCCGGTGATAGCCGCGCGCGCTGAGGCCGAAGCGTTCAGCCGCGCGGACCAGCAGGTCGCGGCTTTCTGCGTCAGGGGCTGCGATTTCCTCAAGCAGCGCGCCTTCGGCATCAGCGTTCTGGCGCAGGCCGGAATGGCTGCTGAAACGGGCGGTCTGCATTTCCCGTGCAATCGCCACCCGCTGGGCAATTTCGGCAGAACCTTCGGCACTGGGCGGCAGCTCCAGGTCGGCCACATCCACCGGCGGGACGTCCAGATGCAGGTCGAACCGGTCCAGCAGCGGGCCGGATATCCGGCCCAGGTAGTTCGCGCCGCATATGGGGGCCTGGGAACAGGCGCGGTTGGCATCCGCCAGATAGCCGCATTTGCAGGGGTTGGCGGCGGCCACCAGCATGAAGCGGCTGGGATATTTCACATGGGCATTGGCGCGCGCTACCATCACTTCACCGGTTTCCAGCGGCTGGCGCAGGGTTTCCGGCACCGGGCGGCCGAACTCAGGCAATTCGTCCAGAAACAGCACGCCGTTATGGGCCAGGCTGATCTCGCCCGGCTGCGCCCGCCGCCCGCCGCCGGCAATTGCGGCCATGGACGCGGTGTGGTGCGGCTCACGGAACGGGCGTGCACGGCTGATGCCGCCTTCGTCGATCAATCCGCACAGGGAATGGATCATCGAGGTTTCCAGCGCCTCTGCCGGTGTGAGCGGCGGCAGGATCGAGGGCAGCCGCGCCGCCAGCATCGACTTGCCCGATCCTGGCGGGCCGACCATCAGCATATGGTGGCGCCCGGCGGCGGCGATTTCCAGCGCCCGCTTGGCAGTCTCCTGCCCTTTCACATCACGCAGGTCCTTGCCTCCCAGGCTGAGAATGGCCTCACCCGGCCTGGCAGGCTCAATGCGCCGCTGTCCTGTGAAATGCTGCACCACCTCTGTCAGCGTGGCGGCCCCGATCACCTGCGCGGCGTCGACCCAGGCGGCCTCCGGCCCTGAGGGTTTCGGGCAAAGCAGCATCCTGCCCTCCTCAGCGGCCGTGACCGCAGCGGGCAGCGCGCCGGCCACCGGCATCAGCTGGCCGTCCAGCGACAATTCGCCAAGTGCAATGGTTTCCTCAGCCTTTTCCGCCGGAACGATGCCGATGGCGGCCAGCAACGCCAGCGCAATCGGCAAGTCGAAATGACTGCCTTCCTTGGGCAGGCCGGCGGGTGACAGATTGATGGTAATCCTGCGCGAGGGCAGGGCGATGGACATCGCCGCAAAGGCGGCGCGTACCCGCTCGCGCGCTTCCTGAACCGCCTTGTCAGGCAGGCCGACGACTGAGAAGGCAGGCAGCCCGGGCGCGACGGCGCATTGGACCTCGACCTGGCGGGCTTCGACGCCTTGAAAAGCAACCGTGTAGGACCGTGCTGTCATCTCTCCCCGCCTCCTGAAAGGTCAGGGAGAGATGCTTGGAAATCGTGGTTTCCAATTGGTTAACGGGAGTGGCGATGTGCCGCGAATTCACGCAGATTTCGCGGAGGCTTCAGTTTCAATCCAGCGACCAGGGCCGCTTCGGCAGATCCATCGCGTAGGGTTGCGGGTCATAGCTGACCTCATGGGCCAGGGTCTGCCAATGCAGGACCGCCGGATCGGAGAGCAGGAGCTTGCAATAGGCGCGGGTTTCTGCGGAAACCGGCAGGCCATATCCTAAGATCCGGGCCGCAACCGGTGTGTAAAACACATCTGCCAGAGAATAATCCCCGAACAGGTAACCGCTGCTGTGGCCGGACACCTTGCGGGCGTGGGCAAACAGCGCCTCGATCCGCTCCAGGTCGGCGTTTACACTGCGCGACACCTCGAAACCTTCGCAGATGTGCGCCAGCTGCATCGGGCATTCGCCGCGCAGTGCTGAAAACCCGCCAACCATTTCCGCTGCCAGCCAGCGCGCCGTTGCGCGCTCCGCCGGATCGGACGGCCACAGGCCGGCATCCGGGTGGCGTTCGGCCAGGGTTTCGGCAATGGCCAGGCTTTCGCCCACCACCAACCCATCCGGCGTGCGCAACGCGGGCACCAGCCGCGCCGGGGCCAGATGCGCCATGTCCTGCGCCATGGTTCCGGAATACAGCCCCACCATATGCACGGTGTGGGGCAAGGAGAATTTTTCGAGCATGAGCCAGCCGCGCAATGACCAGCTGGAGAACATGCGGTCGCCAATATAGATTTCATAAGCCATGGCTGGAGGCTAGCGCGGGGCCGCGCATTTCAAAATGGAATGTTTGTGATGGCACACGTCACGGCAGGTGATTGATCTTTCCGGCCTTCCAGCCATCCGGCCCGAGGGAAACCTCACTGACCGAAAGGTTGTCGATCCGGTGGGCAAAGGCTTCCTCTGCCGTTAGCATCTCCGCCCGCTGGATCTGGGTCAGGATCTGCCCGAAATGGCCGACCACGATCAGGTCGCGGCCCCGGTGCGCATCGACCAGCCGGTCAATCGCAGCGTTGACCCGGTTGCAGACCTGATGCCAGCTTTCACCGTCAGGCGGGGTCACGTCTCCCGGAGTTTCCCAATAGGCGCGGATGCGCTCGGGGTCCTCGGCGTCGACTTCGGCCCAGCTGCGCAGTTCCCAGGCGCCGAAATGGATTTCGCGCAACGCCTCGGCGTGGGGCAGGCGTTCCCGGCTGCCCTGAATCGCACTGGCAGTGTCAACCGCCCGGGACAGGTCCGAGGAGACCACCAGCGCCCCGGCAGGAAGATAGTCCGACAAGCGGCACAGTGCTGCGGTGTCCGACAAATCCGCAGGCAAATCGGACCAGCCGACCATGCATTTCGCGTGGGTTGGCCCATGCCGCACCAGGAACAGGCGGGTGATCACAGCGTGCCCTTCAGAACCAGCGGCAGCCCGGCAGTCACCTGAACCACAGTGTCCGCCCGTGCGGCCAGCGCGATGTTCAGGCGCCCCTGGGCCTCGCGGAAGCGGCGGGCCAGCTTGTTTTCCGGCACGATGCCCAGCCCGGTTTCATTGGAGACAATCACCAGGTCGGCCTGGCAGCGGTCAATAGCTGACAGCAATTCTCGTGTGGCCGCCTCCAGATCGTGTTCCGCCAGCAGGTGGTTGGTCAGCCACATGGTTGCGCAGTCCATCAGGCAGATATGGCCCTGTGCCAGAGGGTCCAGCACTTGCGCCGCTGTTTCCGGTTCTTCAATAGTGGCCCAGCCTGAGCCTCTTTGTTCGAGGTGCCGGGACACTTTTTCGCGCATTTCAGCGTCGAAAATTTGTGCGGTTGCCCAGTAAATTTTATCTTTTCCGGCGGTTGCGCACAGCTTTTCGGCGAATGCCGACTTGCCCGAAGCAGCGCCGCCAAGAATAAAAGTTACATTTAACGGCATTTTTTGCTAACCTATGAGTCCGAAGCCGTTCCTGTGGGTAACTGCAGGGCCCGGTGAAGACAAGAGACCGCAGCGTCCCGGGGTTCCACTTATTAAGGCCGGGATAGGCTGCGCAGGGGCCAAGATACAATTTAACTTTTCCATTTTGGCCTTTGGATGAGCCGTAAGCCTTATCCGCTGCGCTGTTGCTGCCGGCCTATGAATGCCGGGCCTCCATTTGTTCTAAGCACGCCTGCAGGCGGCAGTTTGTTAATTAGTTTCCGGGGGGAAATCACAATGGCACTTGATCAAACAGCCGAAAACCCATTGCCGAGACAAGCAATGAAGGCGGAACTTCTGGATGCAGAGACTGAACGGCGTCTGGCTTATGCCTGGCGGGATGACCGCGACGTGCAATCGCTGCACCGGCTTATCAACGCATATATGCGCCTGGCCATTTCCATGGCGGCCAAGTTCAAGCGGTATGGGGCGCCGATGAACGACCTGATCCAGGAGGCAGGCCTGGGCCTGATGAAGGCGGCAGACAAATTCGATCCGGACCGCGGTGTGCGGTTCTCGACCTATGCGGTCTGGTGGATCAAGGCGTCGATCCAGGATTATGTGATGCGCAACTGGTCGATGGTGCGCACCGGTTCCACTTCGTCGCAGAAGTCGCTGTTCTTCAACATGCGCCGGGTGCAGGCGCAGTTCGAGCGCGAGGCACGGGCGTCGGGAGTGAAGCTGGACCGGCACCAGCTGCATCAGAAAATCGCCACGGAAATCGGAGTGCCGCTGCGCGACGTGGAAATGATGGAGGGGCGCCTGTCCGGTGCGGACTTCTCGCTTAATGCGATTCAATCCGCTGATGAAGAGGGCCGTGAGTGGATCGACGCGCTGGAGGATGAAGCCTCGCAGGCCGAGGAACTGGTGCAGGAGCGCCATGACCGGCGCCAGTTGCGCAAGTGGCTGGTGGGGGCGCTGCAGGCGCTGAACGACCGCGAGCGGTTCATCATCACCGAGCGCAAGCTGCGCGAGCGCCCGCGCACGCTGGAAAGCCTGGGCCTGGAGCTGGGCCTGTCCAAGGAGCGGGTGCGCCAGCTGGAGGCAGGTGCCTTCCAGAAGATGCGCAAATGCCTTGAAGGCCAATCGCGCGAGGTGCACAAACTGCTTTCATGAGAAAGCGATTGAATGGCCTGAAAATGATTGCAAGCGCCGCCGCACTGGCGGCGCTTTGCGTGTCCGGTGCCGGTGCGGACGAGCTGTCCGGCGCAGCTGAGACACTGCGGGGCGCGGATGTGGTGATTCTGGGCGAGGTGCATGACAATCCGGTCCATCACCAGCGGCAGGCGCAGCTCCTTCAGGCGCTGAATCCCAGGGCCGTGGTTTGGGAGATGATTACTGCGGAACAGGCTGCGGGGCTGGCTCCGGATACGCTCGCGAATGAGGGGCAGACGGCAAAACAGCTCGATTGGGCTGCAAGCGGCTGGCCGGAGTTCCGCCTGTACGCACCGGTGTTTGCCGCGGCGAAAGGAGCCCGGCAATATGGTGCTTTAGTGCTGCGCGATGATACCCCCAGCGTTATGGCCGAGGGGGCGGCAGCCTATTTCGGGGCGGAAGCCTCTGCGCGCTTTGGCTTGGACCAGCCGCTGCCTGAGGCGGAGCAGGCAGCGCGGGAAGCGGACCAGCAGGCCAACCACTGCAACGCGATGCCACCTGAAATGCTGCCGGTCCTTGTGGACTTCCAGCGCTTGCGCGATGCAAGCTTGGCCGCCGCGGCGGACAAGGCGCTGGCGGAGACCGGCGGGCCGGTGGCGGTGATCACAGGCAACGGCCATGCTCGCACTGACCGGGGACTTGCCGTCTATCTGGCGAAGGCACGTCCCGACGCAGAGATCCGCAGTTTGGGGCAGTCGGAGGACGGGCAGATAAGCGGGCAATTTGACCTGGTGCTGGATGCTCCTTCGGTTGAGCGGCCTGATCCCTGTCTGGCCTTCCGCAAGGACGGCTGACTGCTTCACACTTTTGCCGCGCCGCAGTAAGGTCGCGGGAAACCGGGCGAGGATGCGCAGATGCTGGCTGGCAAACATATTCTACTGATCATCGGCGGCGGCATTGCGGCCTATAAGTCGTTGGAGCTGATCCGCCGCCTGCAGGATCAGGGCGCGCGGGTGACGCCGGTGCTGACCAGGGCCGGCGCTGAGTTCGTGACGCCCCTGTCGGTTTCGGCGCTGGCCGGGACTGCTGTGCATCAGGAGCTGTTCGACCTGACGTCCGAGGCCGAGATGGGCCACATCCAGCTGTCGCGCAGCGCCGACCTTCTGGTGGTGGCGCCGGCCACCGCCGATCTGATGGCGAAAATGGCGCAAGGGTTTGCAAATGATCTCGCCTCGACGCTGCTGCTGGCAACCGACACCCCGGTGCTGCTGGCGCCTGCGATGAACGTCCGCATGTGGGAGCATCCGGCAACGCAGCGCAATCTTGAAACCCTGAAAAAGGACGGTGTGTCTTTCATCGGCCCTAACGACGGCAGCATGGCCTGCGGTGAGTTCGGGCCCGGCCGGATGGCGGAGCCGGATGAGATTCTAGCGGCTATTGCCGCCAAACTCGCGGACGGTCCGCTGAAGGGAAAGCGCATTCTGGTCACCTCCGGCCCCACGCATGAGCCGATTGACCCGGTGCGCTATATCGCCAACCGCTCCTCCGGGGCGCAGGGGGCAGCGGTGGCCCGTGCTCTGCGCGACTTGGGGGCTGAGGTCGTGTTTGTCACGGGCCCGGCAGAGGTGCGTCCGCCTGAAGGCGTGCAGGTGGTGCCGGTGGAAAGCGCCCGCGAGATGGAAGCCGCCGTGCAGCAGGCACTGCCCGCCGACGCTGGTGTCTTTTCCGCCGCGGTGGCGGACTGGCGGGTGGCCAGCGCCTCTGACCGGAAGCTGAAGAAATCCAAGGACGGGCTGCCGGTGCTGGAATTCGCTGAAAACCCCGACATTCTGAAAACCGTCTCGCAGATGAAGCAAGGCCGCCCCGGGCTGGTGGTCGGCTTTGCGGCGGAAACCAACGACGTGATCGAGAACGCTACCGCCAAACGCAAGCGCAAGGGCTGTGACTGGATCGTGGCCAATGATGTCTCCCCCGCGACCGGCATTATGGGCGGCAGTGAAAACGCGGTGATCCTGATTTCTGACGAAGGCGCTGAGGAGTGGCCGCGGATGGGCAAGGACGAAGTCGCCCGCAGGCTGGCGGACCGGATCGCGGCGGCGCTGGCCGGGTGAACTTGAGTATTTTTGGAAAGATGAAGGGGGAGCGGGGATGGTGACTATCCGTGTGATCCACGATGAGGGTGCGGACCGGGACGTGCCGCTGCCGTCTTATGAAACTGCTGGTGCCGCCGGCGCCGATGTGCGCGCCAACCTGCCGGACCGCGGCTGCCTGATGCTGCAGCCAGGGCAGCGTAAGCTGGTGCCGACCGGTCTGCGGATTGAGATCCCAGCGGGCTATGAGGTGCAGATCCGGCCGCGTTCCGGGCTGGCGCTGAAGCATGGCATCACCCTGCCTAACACACCGGGCACGATCGACAGCGATTACCGCGGCCCGCTGGGGGTGATCCTTATGAATGCAGGGCAGAAACCCTTTGAGGTTCATCACGGCGAGCGTATCGCCCAGATGGTGGTGGCCCCTGTACTGCAGGCGCGGTTTGAAGTTGTCGACTCGCTGGCAGGCACTGAGCGGGGCGACGGCGGCTTCGGCTCCACCGGGCGCGGCTGATGCTGCGCATTGTCATCCTTGCCGCGCTGATCTGGTGGGGCGGGCGTTTTGCCCATCTGCCGCGCAGTATCCGCGTTGCGATGCTTGTTCTCTTGTTTGCTGCGGTTCTAGCCATTCAACTGACGCTGCCGGACGGGCACCCGCTGCGCGAAAGCACCGGCGGCTCGGCAGCACCCTGGCTGATGCTGGGCGGCTTTGCCCTTGTTGCCGGGTTCTATGCGCGTATCGTAACGGCTTTGAAAAACCGCGCCCAGCCTCAGGACCCAGAGATGAACCAGCCCGCCAGCACCTTCACCGAAAGCGAGCTTGACCGCTATGCCCGCCATATCGTCCTGCGGGAACTGGGCGGGCCGGGGCAGAAGAAGCTGAAGAAGGCCAAGGTGCTGGTGATCGGAGCTGGCGGGTTGGGCGCGCCTGCGCTGCAATACCTGGCCGCGGCCGGCGTCGGCACTATCGGGGTGATCGACGACGATTTGGTCGATAATGCCAATCTGCAGCGCCAGGTGATCCACAGGGATGAGGACATCGGCAAGCCCAAGGTGTTCTCTGCCCAGGCCGCGATGCAGGCGCAGAATCCTTATGTCGATGTGCACCCCTACAACCGCCGCCTGACCGAAGAGATCGCGGCGGAGCTGTTTGCTGAATATGATCTGATCCTCGACGGCACTGACAATTCCGAAACCCGCTATCTGGCCAACCGCACCGCTGTTGCGCTGGGCAAGCCGCTGATTTCCGGCGCGCTGTCGCAGTGGGAGGGGCAGCTGAGCGTCTTCCATCCAGCCCAGGCCGGCCCCTGTTACCAGTGCATCTTTCCGGAGGCGCCCGCAGCCGGTCTTGCGCCCAGCTGTTCCGAGGCCGGGGTGGTCGGCCCGCTGCCCGGCGTGGTCGGGTCGATGATGGCGGTGGAGGCGGTCAAGCAGATCACCGGCGCCGGAGCAGTGCTGCGGGGCGAGATGCTGATCTATGACGGGCTCTACGGTGAAACCCGCAAGATCCGCCTGTCCCGCCGGGCGGATTGCCCGGCCTGCGGCGGTAAGGCGGAAAGCTGACCCCTGCCAGTGAACGAAGCCTATTTCATCGCGCTCCTTTGCGGCACCCTGTTCGGCGGCCAGCCGGAACAGGTGCACGATTTCACCTATCCCGGCGGCGCGGCCTCGATCCGCACCGATTGCGAGAACGGGAACCGGGTCATCGAGTTCGGTCTGGACAAGCGCAGCAGCCTCGACAGCCTTCAGCAGGCGCTGTTTTTGGCAGAGATCACCGGTAAGGAGCCGGTGGTCGTGCTGATCGACACCGATGGCAAAATGGGCCGGTTCGAATGGCGTATCGCCCGGGCGGCAAATATCGCTGACGTGCCCATCCGCATCATTCCGGCAGAGCTGACGGAGGGTGACGGGGCAGGCGGCTGAGGTGCCGGTGCCGCGCAAGGAAAGGTCAATTGCAGCCCCCGCTCTTTGCCGCTAGCGTCACCTGCAAAGGAGATCATTCACATGTCCAATCCGCTTCTGTCCCGCTGGGACACGCCGTTTGAAATTGCCCCGTTCGGCAGCATTTCCGATGAGGACTTTGCCCCCGCGCTGGAGCAGGCGCTGGAGGCGCACAAGGCACAGATCGACGCCATCGCCAACAGTTCCGAGCCGCCTGGTTTCGCCAATGTCATCGAGGCGCTGGAAACACCCTGCCGCGAGCTGGAGCAGGTGCTGGGTGTGTTCTTCACGGTGGCCGGCGCCGACAGCAATCCCAAGCGGGAAGAGCTGCAGCGAGAGTTCTCTCCGAAACTCGCGGCGCATTTTTCAGCTGTCACCGCCAACAAGGCGCTTTATGCACGTATCAAGGCGGTGTGGGATCAGCGGGCAGAGCTGGACCTGACAGATGAACAGCAGCGGGTGCTGATGCTGACCCACCGCGGTTTTGTCCGCGGCGGCGCGGCGCTGGAAGGTGAAGCCGACACCCGGATGCAGGAGATCAAGGGGCGGCTGGCCACCCTGGGCACCCAATTCACCCAGAACCTGCTGGCGGATGAGCGCGAGTGGTACATGGAGCTCAGCGAGGACGATCTGGAAGGCCTGCCGGAGTTTGTGGTCAAAGCGGCCCGTGCGGCCGGCGAGGACAAGGGCAAGGACGGGCCGGTGGTCACCCTGTCCCGTTCGCTGATCACGCCCTTTCTGCAGTTCTCGCCGCGCCGCGACCTGCGCGAGAAAGCCTTCAACGCCTGGGCCGCCCGCGGCGCCAATGGCGGCGGGACCGACAACCGCGCCATCGCAGCGGAGATCCTGCAGCTGCGTGAAGAACGCGCGCAGCTGCTGGGTTACGAAAACTTCGCAGCCTACAAGCTGGAAACCGAAATGGCCAAGACGCCGGAGGCCGTGCGCGGGCTCTTGATGGAGGTCTGGGGGGCCGCCAAGTCGCGCGCTGATCAGGATGCGAAGATCCTGACTGAAATGATGCAGGCGGACGGCGTCAACGGCGATCTGGAACCCTGGGACTGGCGCTACTACGCGGAGAAACGCCGCAAGGCCGAGCATGACCTGGATGAGGCAGCGCTGAAGCCTTACCTGCAGCTGGACCGGCTGATCGAGGCGTCTTTTGCCTGCGCCAGCCGCCTGTTCGGACTGGAGTTCGCGCCGCTGGAGGTGCCGCTTTACCACCCCGACTGCCGCGCCTGGGAGGTGACCCGGAACGGGCGCCATGTGGCGGTCTTCATCGGTGACTATTTCGCGCGCGGCTCCAAGCGCTCTGGCGCCTGGTGCTCTGCCATGCGCCAGCAGGCCAAGTTTCCGGATGTTCAGGCGCCGGTGGTGATCAATGTTTGTAACTTTGCCAAGGGCGATCCGGCGCTGCTGTCCTGGGATGATGCGCGCACGCTGTTCCATGAGTTCGGTCACGCGCTGCACCAGATGCTGTCCAATGTGACCTATGAAAGCATCTCCGGGACTTCGGTAGCGCGTGACTTCGTGGAGCTGCCCAGCCAATTGTATGAACACTGGCTGGAAGTGCCGGAGGTGCTGCAGGAGTTTGCCACCCACGCGGAAACCGGCGAGCCGATGCCGCAGGAAATGCTGGAGAAGGTGCTGGGAGCGGCCAATTTCGACATGGGCTTCCAGACGGTGGAATATGTCGCGTCCGCCCTTGTCGACCTCGCCTTTCATGACGGGGCGGCACCCGCCGACCCGATGGCCAGGCAGGCCGAGGTGCTGGCGGAAATCGGCATGCCGCGAGCGATCATCATGCGCCACGCCACGCCGCATTTCGCGCATGTGTTTGCAGGCGACGGCTATTCCTCGGGCTACTACAGCTACATGTGGTCGGAGGTGATGGACGCGGATGCCTTCGCCGCTTTTGAGGAGGCGGGCGGGGCCTTTGATGCGGAGCGCGCCAAGGCGCTTGAGGAACATATCCTCTCCACCGGCGGATCGGTTGATCCGGCAGAGCTTTACACCGCGTTCCGCGGGCGCCTGCCAGGTGTAGAGGCGCTGCTCAAAGGCCGCGGCCTGGCCGCGGAATAAGGAAAGCGCCCCGACGGGCGCTGCCTCCGGCGGGAGTATTTCGGGAAAGATGAAAGAGCGGGTGCTGGCCCGCTCTTTTGCGTTCAGTAGCCGAGGCTGCGGTCGACCAGATGCAGCAGCGGCTCCCCCGCCTCGGCGCGGCGGATGTTTTCGGCGATCACCTCCGCCGCGGTGCTTTCGCGGGTTTCCGAGGCAATGTGAGGTGTCACCGTCACATTGGGGTGCGCCCAATAGGGATGTTCGGGCGGCAGCGGCTCGATGCGGAACACGTCCAGCGTGGCATGGCCGATCTGGCCGCTGTTCAGTGCCGCCAGCAGTGCCGCGTCATCAATCAGCGGACCGCGGCCCGGGTTGATGATTTTGGCGCCCGCCGGCAGCAGCGCCAGTGTGTCCGCATTCAGGGCGTTTTCGGTGGCCGGCGTGTCCGGCAGCAGCAGGATGACGATCTCTGCCTGCGCCAATGCCGCCTTCAGCCCATCCGCACCGGAATGGCAGGTCACGCCTGCGATCTCCTTTTGCGTCCGGCTCCAGCCCGAAACCTGAAAGCCAAGCGCAGCCAGAGCCAAAGCCGAAGCGGTGCCGAGGGCCCCGAGACCCATTACCGTGACGTTCCTGTCCTTGGCCAGGGGAGGGGCCTTGGGCTCCCAGCGTCCGTTCTGCCGCAGGATATGGGCGTCCATGCCCAGATGGTAGCGCAGCGTGTGGCCCACTACCCATTCTGTCATGCCTCGTTCCAGCCCTGCGTCCACCATCCGCGTGAGCGGCATTCCGGCGGGCACGACAGGCACGATTTTTTCAACGCCGGCCCACAGGCTCAGCACCGCTTTCAGCCGGGTGAAAGGGGTGAGATCACTGACCGGCCCGCTGGGGGCGTAGACTATGTAGTCCACGTCTTCCGGCGGGAATTTGTTGCTCAGGCCGGCGTCTACACCTAAGCGGGTGAACTCCGCCTTCAATAGCGGCTCATAGACGGGCCAAGCATCGGGATGGCCTGCAAACAGAACATTGATCATGCAGCGAATACTCCGGACATATCGGCGAACCCTTTGATCTCAATCGGGTTGCCTGCGGGATCATGGAAGAACATGGTGCTTTGCTCCCCCGGTTCTCCGGCAAATCGGGTTGCGGGGGCAAGGGTGAACTCTACTCCAGCTTCAGTCAGCCTGTCTGCCAGTACCTGCCATTCGGCCAAGGGGAGGATCACCCCAAGATGCGGCATCGGCACCAGATGCGCGCCGACCTTGCCGGTGCGGGCGGTGGCCAGAACCGGGCCAAGGTGCAGAGAAATCTGGTGGCCGAAAAAATTGAAGTCAACCCAATTGTCCGTGCTGCGTCCCTCGGTGCATCCGAGAAGGCCGCCGTAAAAGGCGCGGGCGCGCTGCAGGTCGTCGACGTGATAGGCGAGGTGGAAAATGCTCATGCCGGGTGTCTCCCTTCTGAGAGCTGGGTGTTGTTGGACTGGATTCGGGCTGGTTTTACTGTGGCTGCTGGAAATGGCGTAGCTATTCTTTCTGCTTTCAGACATAAGAAAAACTATGGATCTGAAGTTTGTCTCCTGCTTGTTGTCGGTTGTTGAGCTGGGATCGCTTGCGGCAGCGGCGCGGGCCGAAGGGATCACCGCCTCGGCGGTGGCACAGCGGGTGGCTGCGCTGGAGGCTGAACTGAAGGCGCCGCTGCTGCGCAGGGCTGGGCGCGTGATGCAACCGACGCCGCAATGCCGCGCAGTTTTGCCGCAGCTGCGCCGGATGGTGGCAATGCAAGGGGCCGTGACCGCTGCGCTGCACCTGCGGGAATTGGCGGGACCGCTTCGGCTGGGGGCGGTTTCGACGGCGCTTGGCGATTACGCGCCGCATCTTGCGGCAGCATTGCGGAAGCATGCTCCAGAGGTCGGGCTGCATCTGGTGCCGGGTGCATCCAGCATACTGTTCAGCGCCTTCGAGGAAGAGCGCCTGGATGCCGCAATTCTTGTGCGGCCGCCGTTTGAGCTGCCGAAAACGATGCAGTTCAGAGTGCTGGCGCGGCAGCCGGTCTGTCTGATGCGGCCAGAGCATTCTGTGCCGGAGGCTGCCTTGCCGTACATTGTCTACAGCCGCGGCAGCTGGGGCGGCGCAGCCTGCTGGCAGGCGCTGAGCGCTCTGGCGCCGAAGCTGGAAATCCTTGCGGAGGCTGATGCGCCGGAGATGATTGCGCAGATGGTTCAGGACGGGCTGGGGCAGGCGGTACTGCCGGATTGGGCCGGGCGTCAGGCGCGGTTTCCGGGGATTGACGTTTCTGCCCTGCCAGCGCCTTCGCGGGATATCGGCGTGCTGACTTGGACCCGGGATGCGGAGCGTCCGGTGATAGAGTTCCTGGTGCGGCAATTGACCGGCCGGGGTAAAGCACTTGGAGGTGCAGGATCAATCCGGGGCTATGAGACCGTCCTGAATATCTAGCGTGAGGCCTGGCGCGGGCGGTGGATATGCGCGCTTTGCACAATGCCGAAGGCGCCCAGCAGCACCAGCATGGCTGAGCCGCCGTAAGAGACCATCGGCAGCGGTACGCCCACCACCGGCGCCAGCCCCATCACCATCGACATGTTCACTGCAAAGAACAGAAAGAAAGTTATGGCGATGCCCATGATCACCAGCGAGGAGAACCGGTCCTTGGCCGCAATGGCGGAGGCGATGCAGAACACGATGATCAGCATATAGATCGAGAGCAGGGTGACACCGCCGATGAAGCCGAATTCCTCCGCCAGGGTGGTGAAGATGAAGTCAGTGTGCTTTTCCGGCAGGAAGTTCAGCCGCGACTGGGTGCCTTGCATGAAGCCGCGCCCGGACCAGCCGCCGGATCCTAGCGCAATCTTGGACTGAGTGATGTGGTAACCGGCGCCCAAGGGGTCCTGTGATGGGTCGAGGAAGGTGTCGATGCGGCGGAACTGGTAGTCTTTCAGCAGCTGCCATTCGGTTCCGCGGCTTTGGAACACCGCGCTGACCAGCCCCGCGCCGGCCGCAATCACCGCCACGAAATAGGCCGAGTGCACACCCGCCAGGAACATCACGCCGCCGCCTGCAGCCATCAGCAGGATCGATGTGCCAAGGTCTGGCTGCTTCAGCACCAGTGCGGTGGGGATGAGGATCAGCGCCACCGGCAGCAGCACCCACAAGGGGCGCGAGGTCTTCTCTGCGGGCAGCCAGTCATAATACGCGGCCAGCAGCATCACCAGGGCGATCTTGGTGACTTCCGAGGGCTGCAGCCGCATGAAACCGATGTCGATCCAACGCTGCGCGCCCATTCCGACAGTGCCGAACAGCTCCACGGCCACAAGCAGCGCCAGCGATCCCAGATAGGCTAGCACTGAGATATTGCGCCAGAACCAGATCGGGATCATCGCCACCACGAACATCACGCCCAGCCCCAGTGCAAAGCGTTTGACTTGTGGTTCCACCCAGGGGCTGAAGGACCCGCCCGCCACCGAATAGAGCATCAGAAAGCCGACGCTCGAAACGGTAATCAGCAGGAGCGTCAGCCCCCAGTTCAAATGCAATACCTTGCGCAGGCCGGTGGGGGTCGATTTGGCGTGGTACTCAAGATAGCTCATGCCCGGCTGCTCCTGCTGCCCAGCGGGCGCTTGACGCGTTCGCGCTCCAGCCGTTCCTGCTGTGCCTTGATCCGGCTGCGGTCGGCCTTGGGGTAGGCCTCCAGCGGCGGGGTGCCGTTGTACAACGCCTGGAGCATCACGTCGCGGGCCACCGGTGCCGCCGCCTTGGAACCGCCGCCGCCGTGTTCAACCACCACAGCAACCGCAAATTTCGGCTTGTCATAGGGCGCAAAGCAGACAAACAGCGCATGGTCGCGCCGTTCCCACGGCAGGTCCTCGTTGCGGATCACACCCGCAGCGCGTTCTGCGGCAGTGATGTTGCGGACCTGGCTGGTGCCGGTCTTGCCGGCCATCTCCATCTCCTTGGGGACAATACGCGAGCGGTAGGCGGTGCCGCGGCGGTCGTTGCTGACGGAATACATGCCGCGACGCACCATCCGCAGGCTGTTTTCGCTGACCGGCAGCGGTTCGCCTGCACCGCTTGGCTGTTCCACCCCATCGATGGATTTCAGCAGTCGGGGCGTCACGCTGCGCCCGGTGGCTAGCCGCGCTGACATCACGGCCAATTGCAAGGGAGACGCCAGCATGTAACCCTGCCCGATAGAGGAGTTGGCGGTGTCGCCGATCAGCCAGTCCTTGCCGTAGGAGCTGGATTTCCACGCTTTGGTCGGAGTGATCCCCTGCGCCACCGCCGACATCGGCAGGTCATGCTTTATACCCAGGCCGAACAGATTGGCCATTTCGGAAATCTTGTCGATCCCGGTCTTGATCGCGACGTCGTAGTAGTACACGTCGCAGGACCGCTTCAGCGAGGTGTTCAGGTCCACATGGCCGTGGCCGGCCCGCTTCCAGCAGTGGAAACGGCGTCCTGCAACTTTCAGGTGGCCGGGGCACCAGACAGTTTCTTCGGGTCCGACCACCCCGTTTTCAAGTGCGGCCAGCGCGGTGATCATCTTGAAGGTGGAGCCGGGCGGGTATGTGCCCTGCACTGTTTTGTTAGACAGCGGCCGGTAATTGTCTTCGGTTAGCTCCCGGTAGTCTGCAACGGAAATGCCGCGCACAAACAGGTTGGGGTCGAAGCTGGGTGAGGAGCAGATCGCGCGGATGTCGCCATCCTCGCAGTCGATCACGACCGCAGCGGCGCTTTCCCGGCCCAGACGAGCCTGCACGTAATTCTGCAGCTCTGCGTCAATTGTCAGCTGCATGTCGGCGCCGGAAATCCCCTCGCGCCGGTCCAGCTCGCGCATCACCCGGCCGGTGGCGTTGACTTCGACCCGCTTGGCGCCGGCTTTGCCGCGCAAAAGATCCTCGCGCCGGGCCTCAAAACCGACCTTGCCGATCTGAAAGCGCGGGATCATCAGCACCGGTTCCGGGTCTTCCATCTTGCTCAGGTCATAGTCGGAGACCGGGCCGACATAGCCGATCACATGGGCAAAATCGCCAAGCTGCGGATAAACCCGGGTCAGGCCCACCTCCGGAGTGACGCCGGGAAGGGCAGGGGCGTTCACCGCCACCTTGGAAATGTCCGCCCAGCCGATCTGGTCCGCCAGGGTGATCGGCAGAAACGGCGGCGACCGGCGCATCTCAGTGCGGGCGCGCTCCAGGTCTTCCGGGTCCAGCGGCACCAGGCTGGATAACTTGGCAATCACCGCCTCCACGTCGCCTGCGTCCTCCGGCACCACTGTGATCCTGTAGGACGGCGAGTTTTGCGCAATGATCAGGCCGTTGCGGTCAAAAATCTGACCGCGGGCGGGCGGCAGCAGGCGGATGTTGATCCGGTTTTCTTCGGCCAGCAGGCGGAACTCATCGGCCTGATCAACCTGCAGATAGCGCATCCGGGCCGCCAGCCCGCCGGCAAAAGCCAGCTGCAGCCCGCCCAGGAACAGCGCCCGCCGGGTCATCTTGCCATGTGCGGCATCCAGATCCTTGGGATTGCGTTTCATCAGCGGGTCACCAGGGTTTCGGCTTCAGCGGGGGATAGCTTGCGCACCCCCAGAATAGACTGGCTGGCCCAAACTGCCAGCGGATAGGCGGCGATGGTCATCACAACCTGGATTACCGTCAGGCTTAGCTGCGCCTGGGCAACCCCGAACAGGGTCAGGACCAGCCGGTTCAGTGTGAAGATCCCGGTCAGCACCAGGGCAACAGCAATCCATTCGCTGGCAAAGGTGCTCTCACGGTGGGGAGCCGCTCGGCCCTTGAGGAAGCCGCAGCCCAGAACTGCAAGCAGCGCCAGCAGCCCCGGCGGGCGGTGAAACAGCAGATCCGCCAACAGTATCACCAGACCGATGGAGAGCGCGGGCACAAAATCCGGGCGGCGCAAGCTCCAGGCCATGGCCAGCGCCAGCAGCAGATCCGGCGGCGCCCAGAAGCGCGGCTCGGTTTCCAAGGGCAGAAGGTGGAAGAACATGATCAATAGCGCCAGTACGGGAAAAGCTGCGCGCATGGTCCAGATCCGGGCTGGCGAGGTGTTAGCCATTGCCGGCCTCAGCTGTGTCTTCGGCACTGTCCTCCCCCAGGGTTTCAGGCCTCGGCTGCGGCTGCGGGCTGCCGGGGGCGGCGCCGACCAGCCCGCCGGGGTCCTGGATCACTTGCGTGCCGTGATGACGCAGAACCCGCAGGAACTCCAGCCGCCCGTAGTCAGCAGACAGGCGCACCCGCATCCGGCCCGAGCGGTCCTTGGCCACCTGGCCGATCAGCAGGCCTGCCGGAAAGACAGATCCATCACCAGAGGAAATCACCCGGTCGCCGGGCCGCACCTGATCGGCGTTTTCCAGAAAGCTCAGAACCGGTGCGGCGCTGTTGTCGCCGGTGACCAGCGCGGTCTGGCCGGAGGGCTGGATGGTGGCCGGGACGGCGCTGGCGGCATCGGTCAGCAGGATCACCCGGGCGGTGTTGCGCCCGGTGCCGGAGATCCGCCCCACCAGCCCGATTCCGTCCATCGCGGCCCAGCCATCATGCACACCGTCGCGGCTGCCCACGTTCAGCAGCACCGACTGCCGGAACGGAGAGCCGCTGTCGGCCATCACCACACCGGTTATATAGGTGAGCTGCGGGTCCAGCCGCACGTTGTTGAGGTCCAGCAGCCTGGCGTTTTCCTGCTCCAGCTGCAGCGCGGCCTCCTTCCAGGCCCGCATCTGCCGCAATTCGCTGCGCAGCTCGCGGTTTTGCTCCGCCAGCCGCTGGTAGCTCTGGAAGTCGCGGATCAGGTTGATTGTGGCGGTGACCGGCACCATCGCCCAATCCATGCTGGGCACAACCGTGTCCACCACCTGGGCGCGGAAACGTTCCACCCGCGGGCTGTCGATCCGCCAGATGACAAATACCGCCGCGAGGCAAAGGCACAGGACCGCTGTCAGCAGACGCCGCAGCGGGGTTGCGTAATCGTCGCGCTGTGACTTGTCGTTTGCCACGTCTCTCCTTCCAGCCGCCACTCCAGCCTGTCAGCTGGCGCCGTTCTGGCGGGCGGGGACTGTTAGCTGTCGTAGTCGATGGCGTGGGCCAGCTGCTTCTCGAACTCCAGCGCCTTGCCGGTGCCAAGCGCCACGCAATTGAGGCTCTCGTCAGCGATGGAGACGGCCAGGCCGGTCTGCTCGCGCAGCGCAAGATCCAGATCGCCCAGCAGGGCACCGCCGCCAGTCAGCATGACGCCGCGGTCAACGATGTCGGCGGCCAGGTCCGGCGGGGTGGTTTCCAGCGCGGTCATCACCGCCTCACAGATCTGCTGCACCGGCTCGGCCAGCGCCTCTGCCACCTGGGCCTGGGAAATCTCGATTTCCTTCGGCACTCCGTTCAAAAGGTCGCGGCCGCGGATCTGCATCGACTGGCCGCGCCCGTCGTCGGGCATCCGGGCGGTGCCGATGGAAGTCTTGATGCGCTCGGCAGTGGATTCACCCACCAGAAGGTTTTGCTGGCGGCGCAGGTAGCTGATGATTGCCTCATCCATGCGGTCGCCGCCGACCCGGACCGAGCGGGCATAGACGATGTCGCCCAGCGACAGAACGGCAACCTCGGTGGTGCCGCCGCCGATGTCGACAACCATGTTGCCGGTCGGGTCGGTGATCGGCATGCCGGCACCAATGGCGGCAGCGATGGGTTCCGCAATCAGCCCGGCACGGCGAGCGCCTGCGGACAGCACCGACTGGCGGATCGCGCGTTTTTCAACCGGGGTGGCGCCATGCGGCACGCAGACGATGATCTTGGGCTTGGAGAAGGTTGAGCGCTTGTGGACCTTGCGGATGAAGTGCTTGATCATCTCTTCAGCGGTGTCGAAGTCGGCAATCACACCTTCGCGCATCGGCCGGATCGCCTCGATCGAGCCGGGCGTGCGGCCCAGCATCAGCTTGGCGTCTTCGCCTACGGCCAGCACCTTCTTCACGCCATCCTTGACGTGATAGGCAACCACGGAAGGTTCGGACAGGATCACCCCGCGGCCCTTGACATAGACCAGAGTGTTGGCTGTGCCGAGGTCGATGGCCATGTCCGAGGAGAACAGACCGCCCAAGTTTCCGAAAAGCGCCATATAGAAGGGATCCTGTGAGTGCTGCCAATATTCCTTGGGCGACTCCCCGCAGGAGCCGCCTTCACAAACCTTATAAGCGGCCCAGCAGAGCCGCGAAAGGGCGTATTATGGTGAAACAGCGCCTTTCCGCCCACTATGTAGGGCCTCAGCCAAGCCGCGTTCCTGCACTGTTCCTGCCGCGGCCGCCAGACAAACCGGATCGAAAACGGAGCCGTTGAGAAAAGCCCAGGCGTCAGCTTCGGAATATCCGCTTCATTTCGGTGTCGAAGTGAGCCCATGTCAGGCTGGCACTGTTGCCGGCATAGCCCTCATAATAGGATTTTCCACTGGAGACCGGCAGTCCGGCCCAGATCTTGGCCAAGTTCAGCATGAAGGTCTTGCGCGGCATCTCTGATGCCAGGAAGGCGCTATAGCCAGCCTCCTCGATCAGCTGATGCGCCAGCTGGTCCTGCAGCTCCGGCGTGAAGCGCGCCTGCGGTTTCACGCCCTGATGCTTAACCAGCCGCCGCAGTGTTGCGGGGATGAACTGATAGCGCCCGATGGCATGGGGCTGGCCGGGGGTGGCGTCGATCCAGGCGTTGATTTCGGCGATGGTCATGCTTGTCGGCTTCTTCGGCGGTTTGCGGGTGGCGCCGTATTGCACCGCATCATACTGCGCCTTGCCGGCCTCAGCGCTGGCGATCAGATCCAGAAGGCGCTTGACGCTGGGCGGGGCCTTCAGGATCGGGGCAAACAGCCCGCCGCCGCTGCGGCCGCGGAACAGGCTGGCTGCACCGGGGTTGAGCGATACCGCCCCGCGCCCCTGATCCGCGCCGGGCAAGGTGTCCGGCAGCAGGCTGGCAACCGCCTGCGGTGCAGGGGCCGCAGCGGCGGGCGCCGGTCCTGGCATCGGGGCAGAGGCCTTTTGCAGGAAGAAATTATTGCCAACCAGCGAATAACCTTGCGCGCTGACGGCGGCTGCTGTGCACATCAGCAGCGCCAGAAACGTCACGATCAGGGCAAGGGCGCTCATTCTGAGGGGCATGGGAACCTGCATTCTGCGGTATCTTGTCGGGATGCAGTCTGCCGCAGCGGGGTTGAGATTCCGTTTATCCAGCTTACGCGGCCTCTTCCGCCCTTTGAAAATAGCGGCTAGAGGGGGGCCTATGCTCTCATATCAGCACATCTACCACGCCGGAAACCTGGCCGATGTTCAGAAGCACGCGCTGCTGGCATGGATGCTGGCCTATCTCACCCGCAAGGACAAACCGGTCAGCTATATCGAGACCCACGCGGGCCGGGGGCTCTATCAGCTGGACGCACCTGAAGCTGTAAAGACCGGCGAGGCGGAGCAGGGCATCACCAAGGTGCTGGCAGAGCAGGGGCTGGCGGCGGACCACCCGCTGCACCGCGCACTGTCGGAGACCCGAAAGGCACACGGTGCAGCGGCCTATCCGGGTTCGCCGCTGATCGCGGCCTCTTTGCTGCGCGCTGGTGACTCGCTGCATTTTGCCGAGCTGCACCCGCAGGAAAATGCCGCATTACGCGCGGCGCTGAAGCCCTGGAAGGCCAAGGTGCACCAGCAGGACGGGTTCGAGCTCGCCATGTCGCTGGCACCGCCAACCCCGCGCCGCGGCCTCTTGCTGATCGACCCGAGCTACGAGATCAAATCCGACTATGCCCGCATCCCCGGCATCATCGGCCAGCTGCACAAAAAGTGGAACGTCGGCGTCATCGCGCTTTGGTATCCGATCCTGAGGGACGGCAGCCACAAACAGATGCTGAAGGCGCTGGAAAGCCAAGGGCTGCCTGATGCGCTGCGCCACGAGGTGTCCTTTCCGCCCGTGCGCGAAGGCCACCGGATGGTGGGCAGCGGCATGTTCGTAGTCAATGCTCCTTACGGCGCGGCGGCGGAAGCCGCGCGCATTTCGGAGCTGTTCGGCACGGTTTCCCGCAAGTAGCTCCGGATCGCGCGTTCCACCCGCGCAATCAGTGCTGCGCCGCCAGCCTCGCCGGCTCATGCAGCTGCGTTGATCATACCCTTGGCGATGGCGATGACGTCGCGCGCTTCTAACTGGCCTGCGGCCGGGCAAACCGGCGGATGGTTTTCAGAACGAGCTGCGCCATCTTCTCTGCCAGCGCCGCGATTGCCGGTGCCAGCTGCAAGTGCTGCTCGGCGTGCTCAGCCTCCATCGCCAGCGCTGGCAGCCCGGATCCTGCGCGGCTGAGTTTCTAATAGGTTTTGATATCCAGCGCTTTCCCGCTACGCTTCTCAGCAGGGAGGGCGCCAGATGGAACGCAGGCTGGCCGCCGTGCTGGCGGCAGATATGGTTGGCTACAGCCGTCTGATGGACGTGGATGAGCAGGGCACGCTGGCCCGGTTGCGCACCCACCGGATCGAACTCATTGACCCTGCTATCTCCAAGAACCGCGGCTCCATCATCAAAACCACCGGCGACGGAATGCTTGTCGAGTTTCCCAGTGTCTGCGATGCGGTGGCCTGCGCTGCCGAGGTGCAGGACCGGATGCGCCGCCGCAACGCCGATGTGGCGCCCGGCAAGCGCATCCAATTCCGGATCGGCGTGAACCTTGGCGATATCATCTTTGAAGATGGCGACATCTACGGCAGTGGTGTGAATGTGGCGGCAAGGCTGGAGCAGTTTGCTGGCACAGGGGATGTCTGCATATCCGCCGCGGTTTTTGATCAGGTCCGGCGCATGGGCAGCTTGCAGTTCGAGGATCTGGGACTGCAGCAGCTCAAAAATATTGCAGAACCGGTACAGGTCTACCGGCTTTTGTTTGAGGAGGATGCCGCCGGTACCACGCCGGATCCGGATCAAAACACGGCTGAACAGGCAGCCGTAGTCAAACCTTCCATAGCGGTGCTGCCCTTTGCCAATATGAGCGGGGACCCGGAGCAGGAGTTTTTTGCCGACGGGCTGACCGAGGATATCCTGACCGAACTCAGCCGCCGCCATGAATTGTTCGTGATCTCCCGCAATTCGACCTTTGTCTACAAGGGAAAGGCGGTGAACATCCGGGAAGTGGCGGAAAAGCTCGGCGCCCGCTACATCGTCGAAGGCAGCGTACGCAAAGGCGGCAACCGTGTCCGGATTACTGTGCAGCTGATCGACAGCTGCAACGATTCCCATATCTGGGCAGAGAAATACGACCGTACCCTCGACGATATCTTTGAAATCCAGGATGAGGTGACATCAGCGATTGTTGCCACCCTTCCCGGGCGGATCGAGGCGGCGCAGCAGGACGAAGTTTCACGCAAAAAGCCATCGAATCTGGCGGCCTATGAATGCGTACTGGCGGCCAAGGTGCTGCATCACCGCAGCACGGCTGAAGACAATGCCAAGGCGATGGAGCTGATCGACCGCGCGGTGGAGCTGGACCCGGAGTTCGCCCATGCGCACGCTTGGCGCGGCTGCATTCGCGGTCAGGCCTGGGGGTATGGCTGGTGCGATGATGTTGAGGGGATGCTGCAGCTTGCGCTGGAGGCGATCCGGAAAGCCGCGTCGATGGATGACAACGATGCGGACGTGCACCGGCTGATGGCGGCGGTTTCCATCCTGCAGGACAATCTTGACCAGGCGCAGTACCACCAGGAACGCGCCCTGTCGCTTAATCCGAACTACGATCTGGTTGTGGTGCAGATGGGCGAGCTCCTTACCTGGCAGGGACGGCCGGAGGAGGGCGCGGAATGGATCGAGAAGGCGATGCGCCTCAACCCGCATTTCCCTGTGCGGTTCTGGAGCCACCTCGGCAAGGCGCATTTCACCGCCCGGCTCTATGCGGAGGCTTTGACGGATTTCAAACGCTTGCCTGCGCTGGACGCGGTTCAGACAGGTTTGGTCGCGGCGTGCCACAGCTGGCTGGGCAATGCACAGCAGGCGCAGGACTGCGTGGCGCAAATCCGGGCGATGCAGCCGGGGGCCACAGCGGAGACTTTGCTGGCCGGTCTGCATTACGGCCGCAGCGAGGACAAGGAGCATTTCATTGAAGGGCTGCGCAAGGCCGGGCTGGAGTAGGCCGCTGCAGGTGCAAAGCAAAAGGGCGCCGCAGCGGGCGCCCTTTTTCTTTCAATGGAGCCTAGCTCAGGCGAGATCCTTATAGGAAATCTCCTTGGTGTCAGCGCCTTCGCCCACCCGGCCGCGGCGCACGATCAAGCGGTTCAGTGCGTTCACATAGGCCTTGGCCGAGGCCACAACCGTGTCGGTGTTGGCGCTTTCGCCGGTGGCGATATTGCCGTCCTCTTCCAGCCGCACAGACACGGTTGCCTGTGCGTCGGTGCCCTCGGTGACCGCATGAACCTGATAAAGCTGCAGGCGGGCGGTGTTCGGATAGATCTTACGGATCGCCTTGAAGGTGGCATCCACCGGGCCATCTCCCTCGGCGGTCTCGGTGACGTCGTTGCCGTCGATCTCCATCTCTACGGTGGATTCCGCCGGGCCGCCGGTGCCGCAGACCACTTTCATCGAAACGATCTTGAGGTGGTCGTTCTCCGCGTCAGTCCCGATACGCATCAGCGCAATGAGGTCGTCGTCGAACACTTCTTTCTTGCGGTCGGCCAGCTCTTTGAAACGGACAAAGACGTCTTTCAGCTGGTTGTCGCCCACGTCATAGCCGAGGTGCTCGAGCTTGTCGCGCAGCGCCGCACGGCCGGAGTGTTTGCCCAAGGGCAGCGAGGTGCCGGAGAGGCCGATGTCCTCTGGTCGCATGATCTCGAAGTTCTCACGGTTCTTCAGCATGCCATCCTGGTGGATGCCGCTTTCATGGGCAAAGGCGTTCTTGCCGACAATTGCCTTGTTGGGCTGCACCACGAAGCCGGAAACGGTCGAGACCCGGCGCGAGACATGCATGATCTTGGTGGTGTCGATGCCGGTCGACCAGGGCATGATGTCATTGCGCGTTTTCAGAGCCATCACAACTTCCTCAAGCGCGGTGTTGCCTGCCCGCTCGCCGAGGCCGTTGATGGTGCATTCGATCTGCCGCGCGCCGCCCGCCACTGCGGCCAACGCGTTGGCGGTCGCCATGCCCAGGTCGTTGTGGCAGTGGGTGGCAAAAACCACCTCATCCGCGCCCGGCACGGTCTCAATCAGCCGCTTGATCAGGTCGGCGCTTTCCGCGGGTGCGGTGTAACCCACGGTATCAGGGATGTTGATGGTGGTGGCCCCGGCCTTAATGGCGATCTCGATCACCCGGCACAGGTAATCCCACTCGGTCCGGGTCGCATCCATCGGCGACCACTGAACGTTGTCCACCAGGTTGCGGGCGTGGGTCACGGTTTCGTGGATCTTGTCGGCCATCTCGTCCATGGTGAGGTTCGGGATGGCGCGGTGCAGCGGCGAGGTGCCGATAAAGGTGTGGATGCGCGGCTGCGCGGCCTTGCGCACCGCTTCGGCGCAGCGGTCGATGTCCTTGAAATTGGCGCGCGCCAAGCCGCAGATCATCGCGTTTTTCGAACGCTCGGCAATCTCGGACACGGCGGCAAAGTCGCCTTCGGAGGCAATCGGGAAGCCGGCCTCGATGATGTCCACGCCCATCTCGTCCAGAAGCTCGGCAATCTCCAGCTTCTCGTCATGGGTCATGGTGGCGCCGGGGCTCTGCTCGCCGTCGCGCAGGGTCGTGTCGAAAATCAATACACGGGATTTGTCGCCGGAAATCGGGGATGCGTTTGTCATGATGGTATCTCTTGTCTCTGTCCTAGGCCCTTCCAGGGTATTCATAGCCTTCGATGGCGCGCGTGCGGCAATCCTCTGAGCGGGCGCGCCGGAAGGGCACGCTCAGAGGCGGGCTAGGATCAGTAGGGCGCGCAGAGCTGCACCGCGGGTGGCGGTGGCGGCAATAGTGGTATCTGCGCAAATGGTCATGGCAGGGATTTATACAGAGGCGGCACCGAATGGAAAGGGGGATTCTGCCCGCCGGGAATTCGGACGTTGCTGCCCGGGCACGCCACGGTGCCGGCGGTGCTGTATGCGGGTGTATGCGGTAAGTGCAAGACAATATTGAAAAAGGGCTATAATATAAGTAAGGGCCTGCCGCAGTTTCAATGCGGCAGTTTGTCCGCACTGCGCCTTTTTTATGAGGCGGGAACGGCAATGGGTCTTGCGCTGGCGGCTTTTCCGGCGTTGACACCCCGGATCCGGCGCTCCCGTAGGGAAATGCGCCATCGATAGGAGGAAAAAGTGTCGAATAAAATTGTCCTTGGATATGACGACAGCGAAGCCGCCAAATCGGCGCTTGCTTTTGCCGTCAGCCTTGCCAAAGCGCAAGGGGCAGAGCTGGTGATCGCGCATGTGCTGGAATGGTCGCCTTATTCTTTCCTCACCCCGGAGGAGATCGAGCAGCGCCACAAGCGCCGCGAAGAAGAGCTGAAACGTGCAGAGGACGCCTTGCTGGCACCCGTGCGCAAAAGCCTTGAGGACGACGGTGTCACCGTCTCGACTGAGCTGCAATACGGCCATATCGCGGAAACCCTGATCGATGTGATCAAGAAGAGTGGCGCCAGCCACCTGATCATCGGCCGCACCGGCCATTCGGCCCTGTCTTCGCGGCTGTTCGGTTCTGTTGCGGGCAGCCTGGCCCAGGCGGCCCCGGTTCCGGTCACCATCGTTCCCTAAAGATAAACTCAGAGGACAGTCATGAGGAAATCAATTAAGGCGGCAGCCCTGTCTGCGCCGCTGCTGCTGGCCGCAACCGCGCCGGCGATGGCACAATCCGTCGATGAGCGCGTCAATGAGCTGTTTGCCAGCTCCACCGGCTGGTTCGTCAACCTGATCTTCAGCCCGTTTCCCGGCACCAGCTTCCCCTGGATCGTGGCCTGGCTGGTGATCGCGGCCACCGTATTCACACTCTACTTCGGCCTGATCCAGTTCCGCGCTTTCCCGCACTCGATTTCGCTGGTCAAAGGCGACTACTCCGACCCCAACGATGCGGGTGAGGTCAGCCACTTTCAGGCGCTGGCAACCGCGCTTTCAGGCACGGTCGGCCTCGGCAATATCGCCGGCGTTGCGGTGGCGGTCGGCATCGGCGGCCCCGGTGCAACCTTCTGGATGATCCTGGCCGGCCTGATGGGCATGGCCTCCAAGTTCACCGAATGCACCCTGGGCGTGAAATACCGCAATGAGTTCGAAGACGGCCACGTCTCCGGCGGCCCGATGTATTACATGACCAAGGGCTTTGCCGAGCGCGGCCTGCCGATGGGTAAGTTCCTGGCGGTGCTGTTCTCGGTGTTCTGTATCCTCGGCGCCTTTGGCGGCGGCAACATGTTCCAGGCCAACCAGGCGCACGCGCAGATCTCCGGCGTCGTTGGCGACTATCCGGGCTGGATCACCGGTGTGGTGTTTGCTGCGGTGGTCTTTGCCGTGATTGTCGGCGGCCTGAAATCCATCGCCCGGGTGACCGAAAAGGTCGTGCCGTTCATGGGCGTCATGTATGTGGCGGCGGCGCTGGTTATTCTTGGGATGAACGCCGACAAGATCGGCTGGGCATTCGGCGAGATCTTCAACGGCGCCTTCACCGGTGCAGGTGTTGCCGGCGGCATGGTCGGCGCGCTGATCCAGGGCTTCAAGCGTGCGGCCTTCTCGAACGAGGCGGGCGTTGGCTCCGCGGCGATCGCGCACTCCGCGGTGAAGACCAAGGAACCGATCACCGAAGGCTTTGTGTCGCTGCTGGAACCCTTCATCGACACCGTGGTGATCTGCACCATGACCGCGCTGGTGATCATCATCACCGGTCAGCTGATCCAGGATCCGAACACCGGCCTCTACCTGCTGGACGAAGGCGCAAGCACCATTCAGACCGTGGACGGCAACAAGGGCGTGGCGCTGACTTCTGCGGCGTTCTCCTCGGCCTTCAGCTGGTTCCAGTACGTGCTGGCGCTGGCAGTGATCCTGTTCGCGTTCTCCACCATGATCAGCTGGTCCTACTACGGCCTCAAGGCCTGGACCTTCCTGTTCGGCGAAGGCCAGACCACCGAACTGGTGTTCAAGGTGATCTTCTGCATCTTCGTGGTGATCGGCGCAGCGGCAAACCTCGGCCCGGTGATCGACTTCTCCGACGCGGCAATCTTTGCCATGGCGGTGGTCAACATCATCGCGCTCTACTTCCTGATGCCGATCGTCAAGAAAGAGCTGAACAGCTACATGGCGCGCCTGAAATCGGGTGAGATCAAGAAATACAGCTGATCGGCCCCATCCTGATCAAAGCTGAATGAGACAGGCCTTCCCGGGCATCCGGGGAGGCTTTTTCTTTGGCTGGCCCCTAGCTGGTGTTCTCCACAACCCGGCGCAGCCCGGCGATCTGGTTTGGCAGGTCCTCAGCCTGCGACTGGCAGAACCCGATCAGCAGTCCCTGTGCTGCGCCGTCCGGGTCGTGCGCAGACAGCGGCCGGATGCCAAACCCTGCTGCAGCGGCGCGCTGGCAAATTTCAGTGTCGTTCTGCCTGTCCTTCAGATGAAAGGCGATCTGCATCCCGGCATTGTGGCGGTGAAAATTTCCCAGCGCCTCCGGCCAGCCCGCCAGCGCCTCAGCCGCTGCGGCATAGCGTTCTGCATAGAGCCTGCGGGCGCGGCGGATGTGGCGGTCGTACTGGCCCGTCGCCATGAATTCTGCCAGCGGGCGTTGTGCGGTGATGGCAGCACCGGCACTCGGGTGGATGAACTGCGCCCGGAACTGCGGCACCAATGCTAGCGGCAAGATCGCATAGCCCAGCCGCAGCGCATGGGAAAACGTTTTGGAAAACGTGCCGACGTAGATGCACCGCCCCTCGCGGTCCAAAGCGGCCATCGCTGGCACCGGCTGTCCTCCATAGCGGAACTCGCTGTCGAAATCGTCCTCGATGATCCAGCCGCCGCGCATCTTGGCGGCTTGCAGAAAGGCCTGCCGCTGCGGCACCGGCAGGGTGCCGCCCAGCGGGAACTGATGCGAGGGCGTCAGCAGCGTGACCTTGGCCATCTGCCGCGGCACCGCTGCGCCGCGCGCACCCGCCTGCAGCCAGTGCACCGGCCAGCCGCGGGCCTGCGCAAACCGCCGGGTGGGGGTGAAGCCGGGGGCTTCCAGCGCGATGTCCTCGCCCTCCACAAGAATGACCATTGCCAGCTCCAGCGCCTCCCGTGCGCCGCTGGTCACCAGCACCTGCTCTGCACTGCAGTCTATTCCCCGCCACCGTGCCGCATAGGCGGCGATCTCGCGCCGCAATTCCGGGTCGCCAAAGGCATCCTCCTGGTGGCTCAGGCTCAGCGGGTTCATTCTTGCCACACGTGAAACACAGCGTGCCCAGGGACGGGCCGGGAAAACCCCCGGATCCGGTGCGCCGGGCAGCAGCATTCCGGGGGCGGGCGGCGGGACTGCTGCAACTGGCGTTGCTGGAACCTCAGGCGGGCGGATTGGGGCCACGTCGCAGACAAAGATCCCGGCGCCCTGCCGGGGTTCCGCAAACCCTTCTGCTACCAGCTGGTCATAGGCCGTCACCACGGTGGAACGCGCAACCCCCAGATCCTGTGCCAGCGCCCGCGAAGAAGGCAGCCGGGTGCCAAGCCTCAGGCGGCCGTCGCTGATCCGGCGTCGCAGCGCAGAGACGATCTGCTGATACAGCGGCTCTGCGCGGCCTTCAGAAACCATGCCGGACAGGTCGATCATATTGGACTGCTCATTTTGTCGGAAACTGGAAGTTAAAGCAGGTCCAGTTTGCGCATAGCTGTCGCGGGAAACAACAAGAAATATGAGGTCAGCCCATGCGCCAGCCCGAACAAGAAGCCGCCCTGAAATCGGACCGCAGCCGCCTGCGCCGCGCCCATGAACGCGGGCTCTATGACCGCGAAAGCCTGTATCAGGTGCTCGACGCGATGCCGCTGGCCCACATCGGCTATCAGATCAACGGCGCCACCTCGGTGCTGCCCACCCTGCAATGGCGCGAGGGGGATCACGTTTACTGGCATGGCTCTGCCGCCAGCCGCGCCATCCGGGCGATGGCCGGGGCAGAGGTCTGTCTGAGTGTCACCTGCATGGACGGCTACGTTCTGGCGCGCTCGGCGTTTCACCACTCGGTCAACTTCCGCTCTGCAATGCTTTTCGGGGTGGCGGAGCAGGTCACGGACGAGGACGCCAAGGCCGCCAGTCTCAAGGCGATGGTGGACCACATCTTCCCGGGCCGCTGGGAGACCCTGCGCCCGATGAGTGCTCAGGAGCTGAAGGCAACCGCTCTGCTGCGCATGCCGATTGAGGAAGGGGCTGCCAAGATCCGCTCCGGCCCGCCCAAGGATGACGAGGAGGATTACGCCCTGCCGATCTGGGCCGGGGTGGTGCCGATGGCGATGGAGCTGAAACCGCCGCAGCCCGACCCGGCCAATCTGGAAGGGGTCGCGATGCCCGGCCACCTGAGCCGCATCCGTATCGGCTGAAACAAAAAAGGCGCGCCGTCCTGGCGCGCCTCTCAATCTGTCAGGGCTACTCGGTCTGCCCTGTTTCCGTCTGCCCTGAGGCCCCGGCACCGCCGCTGACCAGCGCACCGTTTTCCCAGGATCCGTCTTCCTGCACGCCGGAGGCATATTTCATCGTGCCTGCCCCCTGCCGCTTGCCGTTGACAAAGCTGCCCTCGTAGACATCGCCGTTGGCATAAGTCGCAACGCCCTGGCCCAGGATCTTGCCCTCCTGCCACTGGCCTTCATAGATGAAGCCATTGGGCATCACGATCTTGCCCTGTCCGTGGCGCTGGTTGTTAACAAACTCGCCAGTGTAGACTGAGCCGTCGGCGTAGGTCACTGTTGCCTGCCCATGGCGCTGCGAGTCTTGCCAGCCGCCTTCATACCGGTAGCCGTCGGCATAGGTCATCACCCCTTGGCCATGGTTCTGGGCACTTTTGAAGCCGCCGGTATAGGTCAGCCCATTGGGATAGACTGTGGTGCCTTGGCCCTCGATTACTCCGGCCACCCAATCACCTTCATAGGTTGCGCCGTCCGGATAGGTGATCTTGCCCTTGCCTTCGGCCAGATCATCGCGGAACTCGCCCTCATAGACTGAGCCGTCGGGGTAGGTCATTGTCCCTTTGCCGTCGATCTGGCCCTTGGCCCAGTCGCCGGTGTAGGTATAGCCGTCTTTCTCGGTGATCGTGCCTGTTCCATGGCGCTGGTCGTCGGCAAATTCACCGACATAGACATCACCATTGGCATAGGTCATTTTCCCATGGCCATGGCGGCGGGTGTTTTGCAGCTCGCCTTCGTAGATATCGCCATTGGGGTGCACCTGGCGCCCGGTGCCCTGCATCTGGCTGGCTGCCCACTCGCCTTCGTAGATCAGACCCTCCGGAGTTTCGAGCCGGCCCTGGCCTTGCAGCTGGCCGTCCGCGACCTGGCCCTCGTAAACAGTGCCGTCCGCATAGGTGATCTTCGCCAAGCCCTGCTGGCGGCCCTCCACCCAGTCGCCGTCATAGGTGTAGCCGTCGGTGGAGGACATCACCCCCTGGCCATGCCGCTTGCCATCGGCAAAGCTGCCCTGATAGCGCACGCCGCTGGCATAGGTGGAGGTTCCGTCACCATGGATCTGGCCGTCCTGCCAGCCGCCTTCATAGGTACTGCCGTCAGCGCGGGTCAGCTTGCCCAGCCCGTGCGGCTTGCCTTGCGCAAACTCGCCCTCATAGACCGAACCGTCGGGGAACCGGGCCACGCCCTGGCCGCGCACTTCGCCTTCGACCCATTCGCCGCTGTACTCATAGCCGTTCGGCAGCTTGTAGGTGCCGGTGCCATGCTGCAGCCCGCCCTTGAAGGTGCCTTCATAGACGCCGCCGATCTCGTCCTGGGTGGTAATGACCTCGCCGTCCTGCGCCAGCGCGGGGGCGGCCAGTGCCAGGAGGGTGGAAAGCGCGAATGCGGTGCCGAAACGGGTCATTGAAAACCTCTGCCTGCCCAGGGATTACGGTGCTGCTGCCATATTGGGTTGCTCGCCCGGAAACTAAGCTACAGCAACACGGGCCGCAATGTCTTTTCCCGGGCTTAGGCCCCTTGCTCTTTTCCTTGGCCGTCAATCTGGTAAATGGCTGATGGAGGAATGTTACAAAGGGCCCAAGCAGCATGGCAGACCGTTTCCGCGTGACACTGGCGCAGCTGAACCCAACCGTTGGCGACCTGGCAGGCAATGCTGCCAAGGCCCGCACTGCCTGGGAGGAGGGCCGCAAGGCTGGCGCCGATCTGGTGGCGCTGCCGGAAATGTTCATCACCGGCTACAACACCCAGGACCTGGTGATGAAGCCGGCGTTCCACACCGCCGCCATCGCCGAGGTAGAAAAACTGGCCGCGGACTGCGCTGACGGACCGGCGCTGGCCATCGGCAGCCCCTGGGTCGAGGGCACCAAACTCTACAATGCCTATCTGATCCTCAAGGGCGGCAAGATTGCCTCCCGCAGCCTCAAGCACCACTTGCCGAATGAGACCGTGTTTGATGAGGTGCGGATCTTTGATGCCGGCCCGCTGGGCGGACCTTACGCGGTTGGCAACACCCGTATCGGTTCCCCCATTTGCGAGGACGGCTGGCACGAGGATGTCGCGGAAACCCTGGCTGAGACCGGCGCAGAGTTCCTGCTGATCCCCAACGGTTCGCCTTATTTCCGTGATAAGATGGAGGTGCGCTTCAACCACATGGTGGCGCGTTCTGTCGAAACCCATCTGCCGGTGATTTACCTGAACATGGTCGGCGGTCAGGACGATCAGGTCTTTGACGGCGGCTCCTTCGTGCTGAACCCGGGCGGTTCGCTGGCGCTGCAGATGCCGGTTTTTGACGAGGCCTATGCTCAGCTCGATCTGGAGCGCACCGATGACGGCTGGCGTGCGGTTGAGGGCGAAAAGGCGCATCTCCCTGACGCATGGGAACAGGACTACCGGGTGATGGTGGAATCCTTGCGCGACTACATGGGCAAGACCGGCTTCAAAAAGGTTCTGCTGGGTTTGTCCGGCGGCGTGGACTCGGCCATCGTTGCGGCCATTGCGGTGGACGCTCTGGGCGCTGAGAACGTCCGCTGCGTGATGCTGCCGTCGGAATACACCAGCCGGGAATCCCTCGACGATGCCGAAGCCGTCGCCAAGGCGCTGGGCGTCCGCTACGACTATGTGCCGATCTCTGAGGGCCGCACAGCCATCACCAATACGCTGGCGCCGCTGTTCGAGGGAATGGAGCCTGGCCTGACGGAGGAAAACATCCAGTCCCGCCTGCGCGGTCTGCTGCTGATGGCCATGTCCAACAAGTTCGGGGAAATGCTGCTGACCACTGGCAACAAGTCGGAGGTCGCGGTCGGATATGCCACCATCTACGGCGACATGAACGGCGGCTATAACCCGATCAAGGATCTCTACAAGACCCGGGTGTTTGAAACTTGCCGCTGGCGCAATGCCAACCACCGCCCCTGGATGAAAGGCCCTGAGGGCGAAGTGATCCGCCCTAACGTGATCGACAAGCCGCCCAGTGCCGAGCTGCGCGAGGATCAGAAGGACAGCGACAGCCTGCCGGACTACCCGGTGCTGGATGCAATTCTGGACATTCTGGTCGATCAGGATGGCTCAATCGCAGATTGCGTCGCGGCAGGCTATGACCGGGACACGGCCAAGCGGGTCGAGCATCTGGTTTACATCAGCGAATACAAGCGCTTCCAGTCCGCCCCCGGTGCCCGGCTGACCCGGCGCGCGTTCTGGCTGGACCGCCGCTATCCGATTGTGAACCGCTGGCGCGACCCTTCCTGAGGAGCGCGTTAACCTGTTGAAGCGGCAGGTTTTTCCGCGCCTTGGCAACTTCAGGTCCGGGTTTTCGGTGCCAGTAACGCCCTGATATGCGGCGGAAAAATCACAATGGCCGAATGCGGCGCAACCTGTGTCGCATGCACGCTGGACCGGCGGTTTTTCACCGGGCATAGATGCCCGCATGCCCGGACCCAAGCTGCCCCATTTTCAATCCGATCTGGCCTTGCCCAAGGCCGTTGATGCCGTGGTGATCGGCGGCGGCATCATTGGCGCCAGCACCGCGCTGGAGCTGGCCGAACGCGGCCATTCGGTGCTGCTCTGCGAGAAGGGCCAGATCGCAGGGGAGCAAAGCTCGCGCAACTGGGGGTGGGTGCGCATCGCCTGCCGCGACCCGCGGGAGATCCCGCTGATGGCAGAATCCCTGCGCCTGTGGGACGGATTGGCAGAACGTACCGGCCATGAAACCGGCTTCACCCGTTCAGGCATCCTCTATACCGCAGAGACCGCCAAGCGCGAGGCTCAGCTCGAACGCTGGCTGCGCAACCTCGATGGCTGGGACCAGGGCGCTCGTATGGTTCGCGGCGAACAGCTGGCCCAGCTGATGCCGGGACACCAGACCAAGGCGCAGGCTGCGCTGCACACGCCGCTGGACGGGCGGGCAGAGCCGCAGCTGGCCACCCACGCAATCGCCTCCGCCGCCCGTGCAGCCGGGGCGAAAGTCATGACCGATTGCGCGGTGCGCAGTGTTGAAACCTCTGCGGGCCGCATCAGCGGTGTGATGACTGAACGCGGCCGGGTGGCCTGCTCTGCCGTTGTCACCGCAGGCGGAGCCTGGTCGCGGTTGTTTTTGGGCAATGCAGGCGTGGACCTGCCGCAGCTCAAAGTGTTGAACTCGGTCCTGCGCACCTCACCGGTGCCAAGCGGCCCGGAAACTTCCGTGCGCAGCGGCAATCTTGGCCTGCGCAAGCGGGGTGATGGCGGTTACACGGTGTCTGACGCGATGGAAAACGTGGTCGACATCGTTCCTGACAGCTTTCGCCTGGGCTGGAAATACCTGCCCAGCCTGCGCCAGGAATGGCGGGCGCTGCAGTTTCGCATCTCCGGCCGCTGGGCAGAGGAGGCCGCCCAGGCGCACCGATGGGACCCGCAGGACATCTCGCCCTTTGAGCAGTGCCGCGTCCTGGATCCGGCGCCATCGCAAAAGGCGCTCCGCAGCGGCTGGGCGGCCGCGCAAAAGGCCTTCCCGGTGCTGCAGGGCGCCGATGTGGTGCAAAGCTGGGCCGGGCTGATGGATGTGACACCGGATGCGATCCCGGTCATCTCGCAGGTCGACAGCCTGCCGGGGCTGTTCATTGCCACGGGTTTCTCCGGCCACGGCTTTGGCATCGGCCCCGCCGCCGGACGGCTGACCGCTGATCTGGTCACCGGCAGCGCCCCGGTCGTGGATCCGCATGCCTTCCGCCTGTCGCGGTTTACCGACGGCGGCGGTTACGGCCCGCAAACCGGCTGCTGATCCATTTAACCAGAATGGCCGCCCCGGACTGTCAGAGTGCAAGTGCTGCACTATCCTTACGGCAGGAGGGCTGGCGGATGAGCGGGAACAAGACTGCGCCAACAGGTGCCAGCGTTGAAGATTTTCTGCAAGCGGTGGAGCCGGAGCGCAAATCTGTAGAGGCGCAGGAATTAAATCGGCTGTTTTGCGAGGTGACGGGGTTCCAGCCGCAGATGTGGGGCCCGTCGATCATCGGCTACGGCAGATACCACTACCGCTACGCAACGGGCCGCGAAGGGGAGTTCCTGGCCACCGGATTTGCCCCGCGCCGGGCGCGCCATTCGATCTACATCATGCCGGGCTACCAGGACTACAGCGCAATCCTGGCCCGCCTGGGCAAGCACCGCCTCGGTAAAAGCTGCCTCTATGTGAATAAGCTCGCTGATGTTGATCTGGACGTGCTGGGCGAGCTGATCCGCGCGGGCCTCAAAGACCTCGATGCAATCTGGCCCGTGCAGCCTGGGTAACCTGGCATCATTATTCCAAAAATACTTGCGCCGCAGGCACGCTGCAAAGGCGCGTTAACCCTCGCGAAACTGGACAAACCGCGGCCCATGTGACAAGGGGCAGGGCAACAGGAGACTCGTGATGACCACCACCCGTTTTGCCCCGTCGCCGACCGGCTATATCCACGTCGGCAACCTGCGCACCGCGCTGATGAACTATCTGATCGCCCGCAAGGCCGACGGCACCTTCATCCTGCGTATCGATGACACCGACCCGGAGCGGTCCAAGGAAGAATATGTCGATGCGATCAAGCAGGACCTGGAATGGCTGGGCCTGACCTGGGACAAGGTGGAGCGCCAGTCCGAGCGCCTCGACCGCTATGTCGCTGCGGCGGAAGAGCTGCGCGAGATCGGCCGTTTCTACGAGGCGTTCGAGACCCCGACCGAACTTGACCTGAAGCGCAAGAAACAGCTGAACATGGGCAAGCCGCCGGTCTATGACCGGGCCGCGCTGAACCTGTCCGATGACGAGAAAGCTGCGCTCCGCGCCCAGCGCGGCGACGGCGTCTGGCGCTTCAAGCTGGACCATCAGCGTATCGAGTGGACCGACGGCATCCTTGGCGACATCTCCATCGACGCGGCCTCGGTCTCCGACCCGGTTCTGATCCGCGGCGACGGCCAGTTCCTCTACACTTTGGCGTCGGTGGTGGACGACACCGAGATGGGCGTGACCCATGTGGTGCGCGGTTCCGACCACGTGACCAACACCGCGACCCAGATCCAGATCATCGAGGCGCTGGGCGGCTCTGTTCCATCCTTCGCGCACCACTCGCTGCTGACCGGCCCGCAGGGCGAGGCGCTGTCCAAGCGCCTGGGCACCCTGGCGCTGCGCGACCTGCGAGAGGCCGGCGTGCAGCCGATGGCGCTCCTCAGCCTGATGGCGCGCCTGGGCTCCTCCGACCCGGTGGAACTGCGCACGGAACTGGCAGAGCTGATCGACGGCTTTGACATCAACCGTTTCGGCGCCGCACCAACCAAATTCGACGTCGAGGATCTCTATCCGCTGACCGCCCGCCATCTGCAATCGCTGCCGTTGGAGGCCGTGCAAAGCCATGTGGATGTGCTGGGCGTTCCGGCAGAAAAGCAGGCCGCCTTCTGGGATATGGCCAAGGAGAACATCACAACGCTCAAGGATCTGGCCGGCTGGTGGGAGCTGTGCCGCGACGGCGCTGAGCCGCTGGTGGCGGATGAGGACAAGGATTTCATCGCCGAGGCGATGGCGCTGCTGCCCGAAGGCCCCTACGACAGCGAAAGCTGGGGCAAGTGGACCGCCGCAGTCAAAGAGGCGACCGGGCGCAAAGGCAAGGGCCTGTTCATGCCGCTGCGCAAGGCCGTCACCGGCATGGAGCGCGGCCCCGACATGTCGGCGCTGCTGGCGCTGATGGAGACCGTCCGCGCCCGCGGCTGAGGTTTTTTAGACATCCTGTTGCAAAAGGCGGTGCCTCTGGGTGCCGTCTTTTTTTGTGTACGGAAGGCTCCCGCCCGCAGGGGCTGCATCAAAGATGCCGCCGCAGCGGTTGGGCCGCGCGCCGCGCTGCGGCGCGGCAGTGCATCCCGCCGGGTTGCACTGCCATGCCCAACTGTGAGGCGCATGGCACATGTGCCGCAGCAGGCGGGAGGCCCACCCGGCTGAATAACTGGCAGGTCAGTCCCAGCGGCCGTCCCGCACTTCCTGGCACATCTCTTTGGCGGCTTCCGCCATGTCCGGGTTCGGGTGGCCGCCAAGCGCGTCCAGCGACTTCTCCATCCAGCGCATCACCGAAGGGGAGTCGCTGCCGCAGCGGGCAATCGGCGGAAAGGCGCAGTGCAGCAGATGCCCGGCGGTGACAAGCGGTATGCAGACATTGGGAAACTCCGCCTGGCGGGTTTCGCTGGTCTCATCCGCGGGCATGTTTTCCCAGAGCAGCCGCTCCAGCCGTCCCATCACCTCCACTGCAGTGCCGGGATCGTTGACGCCGGGCGACAGCGCCCTTTGCGCGGTCTCTGCCAGCAGCGTCAGGCCAAAGGACGGGTCCTGATCGAAGCTGCGCACATCGCCGATGTCGATCGCGGCAGAGGCCGCCTTGCAGAAGTCATTGTCCCCCTCCGTGGCCCAGGCCACCGGCTGGCCGCGCAGGATATATTGCCCCGGCGCCCGCGCCAGGGTGATCTGGGTGCCGGCCTCCTCCGCCAGTTCATTCAGCCGTGACAGCCCCGCATAGCGGACAAAGCCGCTCTTGGCCGCCGGGATATCCACCGCGCCGTCCGGTTTGCCCTCCTCGCGTGCGCAGAGCCCGCCGAGGCAGGGCTTATCCATCCGGGCCTGCAGGCTGGCGCGGGTGCGGTCCTCGATGAGCCGCAGGGTGTGATCCATGCTGCCGAGGCTCGACAGGTGATCGATCCAGCGGAGGATGGCCCCCACGATCAGCACCACCACGATGACGGTTAGGCCAAACACCACCAGTGCGCCTTCCGGGGTGAAATAGCGGGCGCGGAACAGGATGACCGCGCTCAGTGAATAGATGAAGCCGCTCACGAAGGTCGCCAGCACCCGGTGGGTGACGGTGTCCTCCAAGAGCAGCCGGTAGACCCGTGGCGTCGCCATCGAGGCGGCGGTGCGGTAAGCGCTGACCATAACGTTCAGAGAGAAGGTGGTGACCGCCAGCATGCCCGACGCCAGGATTGTCAGTACCGGCAACACCGCCTCACGCCCGAAATCCTCACTCAGATTGTCCGGCAGCCAGGGTTTCGCCAACGGGGCCAGCAGCAGCGCCAGCACGGACAGGAGGGAAATCAGAACAACCCTGAACCAGAGCTGCCGCGCAATCCGGCCCAAGTGAAGCAGTATCTTTTCGATCATGCCTTGCAGACTATGCGGCGGGCGCCGGTGCTGTCGATCAGATCGTCAAAGATTTTGCGCTCGTCTGCGGAAATCACCTGATGGCGCGGATACCGCGGTGCTGCGCGGTCGTCCAGAATGGGGGCGTTCCAGCCGTCGGTGGTTTCCACGAAACCCTGCAGGCCCTCTGTGCCGAACACATGCAGGTAGCCCTGCAGAACAACATCCAGATAGCTCATCAGAACCGGGTGCCGTGTGCTGACACCGTTCTGCTTTTCCGCAGTCACCGCATAGACAGAGATTTCAGGGCTTCCCGCCAGCCCGTGCTGCACGCGGTCTGAGGCCGGCAGCCGCTCATAGGCAAATTCCCGTTCATCCAGCGCCGCCCAGTCGGCGCCCGGCACCTCGGCTATCAGCCCGTCGATTTCACTGTTTTCGCAGGGCACCGCCGACAGGAACGCCACCTCGCGCAGAGAGGTGTGCACCCAGGCCCGCCGCCAGCCCTGCAATCTGGCAGGGCGTGCACCGCCATAGCTGTGCGTCGCAGTGTTCACCAGGCTGCCATAACCAAAAAAGTAAGGTGCTGTCATTGCCTCGCCCTTCTGCCGCGTTTCCGCCAATTGATGTATGTCAAACCGCTTTTTGGCGGCTTGTGCAATAAGCTATGCAATCTAGCTTCGGGAGCACCCCATGCGCATTACCAAAAGGACCAACATTGCCGTGCGGCTGCTGATGTACTGCGCCGCGCATGAAGACCGCCTGGTGACCAAGGCTGAGATTGCAGAGTGCTGTAATATCTCGGAAAACCACCTGGCACAGGTGATCAATCAGCTCAGCCAACTGGGCTATCTTGCTACACAGCGCGGCCGCAATGGCGGTATGAACCTGGGCAAGAACGCCGCAGAGATTCGAATCGGCGATGTGTTCCGCGACGTCGAGGGCAACCTGCCGATGGTGGAATGCTTTGCCGATGCGGACAACACCTGCCCGCTGGCCTCGGCCTGCCGGCTCAAGGTGGCACTGGCGGATGCAGCTCAGGCCTTCTACACCTCGCTGGACGATATCTCGCTGGAATCGCTGGTTTGCGACAACCACGATCTGATGCGGATCCTGCAACCGGTCTCCTGCGGCGCCCGCTAAGGCAGGCCGCCGCAGTCCTCTTTCTTATTCCCGGGCGCGCAGAATGCGGGTCGGCTTGGCTGCGAGCGGCCGCAGGGCAAAGGCCAGCCCTGCCAGCAGCGTTGTCAGCACCCCGCCTGAAATCACCAGCAGCGCGTTCGGCCAGATCACCGCATAGCTGGTCTCGAACACATAAGCGTTGATGGCCCAAGCCCCGGCAATGCCCGCCGCCAGCGCAACCATTCCCGCAGCCGCACCCAAGAGGGCAGAGCGCAGGGCAAAGCTTGCCAGGATCTGACTGCGCGGTGCCCCCAGCGTTTTCAAGAGCGCCGCCTCATACCGCCGCGCGGGCTCCCCCGCCGCCGCTGTGCCAAGCAGCACCAGGAACCCGGTCAACAGCGTCGCCGCCGCGCCATAGGCGGTGGCCGCAGCCAGCTGCCTCAGGATGTCCGACACACGGTCGATGGCGTCGCGCATCCGGATCGCGGTGATATTCGGCATCTCCCGCGCCAGATCGCGCAGGATGGCCGCCTCCGCCTGCTCCTCGGCATAGACCGTGGCGATGAAACTATGCGGCGCGCCCGCCAGTGCGGCCTCGTTCAGCACCATCACAAATCCCATGCCCGCAGTGGAGAAATCCACGTTGCGGAAGCTGGTGATCGTGCCCGTGATATCGCGGCCCAGGATGTTCAGCGTCAGTGTATCGCCCAGCTTCAGCCCCAGTTCCTCTGCCTCCTCGGCGGCAAAGCTGATCTGCGGATCGCCGGAATAATCCTCAGTCCACCATTTGCCCGCCGTGACCTCCGTCGCCTCCGGCTGGGCGGCGGCATAGGTGATGCCGCGGTCGCCGCGCACCACCCAGTGGTCGCCCGCAACCTCTGTTGCAGGCTGTCCGTTGATCCGGGTCAGCACCCCGCGCAGCATTGGCGCGTTTTCCACCCGGGTGACGGAGGGATCGTTCTCCACCCGCTCGAGGAAGGCGGGCATCTGGCTGCGCTGGATATCGACAAAGAAATAGCTCGGCGCAACATCCGGCAGGTTGCCGGCAATCGCCCGGCGCATGTTGCCGTCGATCTGGCCGATGGCGGCCAGCACCGTCAGGCCCAGCCCCAGCGCCAGTACCGCAGGCACCGCGCCATCTCGGGCGCTGCCAATGGACGACAGCGCCCAACGCAGGGCAGGGCGCCCGCGCGACGCCCGGGTGCCGCGGCGCGCCAGAAATCCGATTGCCAGCGCTGCAATCAGCAGCACCATCAGCGCGCCCATCAGCCCGCCCGCGGTCCACAGCGTCAGCTGGGCTGAGCCGCTGAACCAGGCCGCCAGCCCGACCAGCGCCGCCAGCGCCGCCCCGGTTGCCAGCAGATAGCGCGGCGCGGGCAGCCTTGTGCGGCTGGCAAAGGCATCCCGGAACAGCGAGGCCGCGCGGATCCGTTCAGCGCGGGCCAGCGGCCACAGGGCAAAAATGAAGGCCGTCAGCACGCCGTAGACCGCGGCTTCTGCCAAGGCAGAGGGATAAAGTGAAAACACCGCCGGGAACGGCAGCTGCGCCGCAATCAGCGGCCCCAGCAGGACGGGCCCCAGCCCGCCCAGCACCAGCCCGATGCCCACGCCCACCAGCGTCAGCGCTCCGATCTGCAGGAAATAGGTGAGGAAGATTGTCTGCCGCTCCGCCCCCAGCGTGCGCAGGGTCGCGATGGTTGCGGTCTTGGTCGCCAGATAGGCGCGCACTGCAGCAGAGACGCCAACCCCGCCCACTGCCAGACCGGACAGGCCGACCAGCACCAGGAACCCGCCCAGCCGCTCGACAAAGGAGGTGATCCCGGGCGCGCCGTTCCGTGCATCGCGCCAGCGCATGCCGGTGGTTTCAAACAGCCCTTCGGCCTCTGCCTGCAGGGCGGCCAGATCACTGCCCGCAGGCAATTCCATCCGGTACTTTGTGTCAAACAGGGTGCCGGGTTCCAGCAGGCCGGAACCTCCCAGGTCCGCGGTCCGCACCATCGTGCGCGGCCCCAGCTCAAAGCCTGAGGCGGCTGCATCCGGCTCCAGCGCGATCATCGCCATCAGGCGGAAATCCTGAGTGCCCAGCCGGAAGATATCCCCCGGCTGCAGCCCCAAACGGTCCGCCAGCACCCGGTCCATCACGCCGCCAGGCAACCCGTCCGCACCCGCCAGCGCGGCGTCCAGCGGCATCTCCGGCGCCAGTTTCATCTCCCCCTTCAAGGGGTAAAGGCCATCCACCGCCTTCACCTGGGTCAGCCCGCGCTCTTCGCCCACGGTGGCCATGGAGCGGAACTCGGCAATCTCGGAATGGCGCAGCGCTGTCCGTTCCAGCCAGGCGCGCTCTTCTTGAGTGGCGAACCGGTAGGTGAAGTTCAGCTCCGCATCGCCGCCCAGGATGGTGGCGCCCTCGCGCTCCAGCCCGGTTTCGATGGAGGCACGGATGGAGCCGATGGCGGCAATCACCCCGACCCCCAGCGCCAGGCAGGCCAGGAAAATGCGGAACCCCTTCAGGCCGCCGCGCAGCTCGCGCAGGGCAAAACGCCAGGCAAGGCGGAAGGCCGCAGCATTCATTCCGCAGCCTCGCGGGCCGCGGCGTCATCCACCCGTCCGTCGCGCAGCCGCACCACCCGGTCGCAGCGCGCCGCCAGTTCCGGCGCGTGGGTAACCATCACCAGCGTCGCGCCATAACGGTCGCGCAAGCCAAACAGCAGGTCCATCACCGCGGCCCCGTTGGCCTCATCCAGGTTGCCGGTGGGCTCATCGGCCAGCAGGATTGCAGGCCGCGGCGCCAAGGCGCGCGCCAGCGCCACCCGCTGCTGCTCGCCCCCCGACATCTGCGCCGGAAAATGGCCCGCCCGGTGGCCGAGGCCAACCGCTTCCAGCTCCGCCTGTGCGCGGCCAAAGGCATCCTTGACGCCTGCCAGCTCCAAGGGCGTTGCCACATTTTCCAGCGCCGTCATGGTCGGGATCAGGTGAAAGCTTTGGAACACCACGCCCATGTTGTTGCGCCGGAACCGCGCTAGCGCGTCTTCATCCATCGCGGTCAGGTCCTGGCCCAGGGCGCTCACCGTGCCGCCGGTCGCCTGCTCCAGTCCGCCCATCAGCATCAGCAGGGATGACTTACCCGACCCGGACGGCCCCACCAGTCCCAGCGTTTCCCCCGGCCGCACGTCCAGCGAGATGCCGTGCAAAATCTCCACCGGGCCGGTATTGCTATTCAGGGTCAAACTCGCATCTAAGAGATGCAGTACGGGGCTGTTTTGATCGGTCATCGGGCCTGCCTGTTGAATGCACCTAACGGATATGGAGTGTTTGCCGCGATGCGCAAGACATTGGCACTGCTGAGTTTGCTGGTTTTCACGGGCGCCGCATGGGCGGAACCGCTGCGTATTACAGCGCTTGGCGACAGCCTGGTGCAGGGCTACGGGCTGCCGCAGGGCCAGGGGCTGGTGCCGCAACTGGAGCGCTGGCTGAACGAAAACGGTGCTGAGGTCATGCTGCAAAATGCCGGCGTTTCCGGCGATACCACCGCCGGCGGGGCAGAGCGCGCCGAGTGGACGTTGTCGGACGATCCCGACGGGCTGATCGTTCTGCTGGGCGGCAACGACATGCTGCGCGGGCTGGCCCCGCAGGAGGCGCACGCAAATCTGGAACGCATTCTGCAGACAGCTCAGGCCAAGGGGATCGAAGTTCTGCTGATCGGCATGAAGGCCCCGCGCAACTATGGCCCGGAATACAAGCAGGAATTCGACGCAATCTACCCGGAGCTTGCGGAGGAATACGGCGCGGTGTTGCACCCGGACGCTTTTGCCGGCATTGCGGCAGCGGCGGGGAACGACCCGGCTGCGGCGCAGGGCTTTATTCAGGACGACGGCATCCACCCCAACGCCCGGGGCGTTGCGCTGAACGTGGCCGCTATCGGCCCGGCTGCCCTGCAGCTGTTGGCTGCAATAGGCCAGTGAAAACAGCCCCGGCCGTCAGGGCTGTCTGAAACTCTCGGTGCAGATCAGAGGATCAGGAGACCAGCGCGATATCCACTGCGGATTCGCGGCCGTCGCGGCCCGCGCGCAGCTCATAGGTCACTTTCTGATTGTCCGCCAGGCCGGTCAGGCCGGAACGCTCAACTGCGGAAATATGGACAAAAATGTCCTTGCCGCCATCTTCGGGTGCAATAAAGCCGTAGCCTTTGGTGGTGTTGAACCATTTGACGGTGCCAGTGGCCATCGTCGTGTACTCCTAAGTCGTCTCAGTTCTCTGCCCGCTTATGCGGCAGTCCGGCAAGGTTTGCAGATGATCATCACCGTGCCGTAATCGGGACAGTGAGCGTATTTGCGTAACATTGCGGTGACAGGATTGGGTACGAATCCCCCTTAGCGCAAGAAAAATGCGCGGTGACGCGGGGTTCCGGGCCAGATTTCGGCGGCAGAGTGCCGAATGAACTGTAACATGTGCGGCTATAGCACAGTCACGACTGTGCCCAGCGGCACCCGTGCGTACAGGTCCACCACGTGCTCGTTCAGCATCCGGATGCAGCCGTTTGACACCGAATGGCCGATGGTCTGCGGCTGGTTGGTGCCGTGAATGCGGAAATAGGTGTCGATGCCGTTCTGGAACAGATACAGCGCCCGCGCCCCCAGCGGATTGTCCGGTCCGCCCGGCTGGATGTACTCATTGTCGACGAATTTGGCATAGGCCCGCGGGTCACGCTCGATCATCTCATCGGTGGGACGCCAGGTCGGCCATTCCTTCTTGCGCTCGATCACAGCCTTTCCGGTAAACTCCAGACCCGCCCTGCCGACGCCGACCCCGTACCGCATCGCCTTGCGCTTGTCGGTCACGAAGTAGAGGTAATAGGACCGCGGCAGCACCAGGATCTGGCCGGGGGCAAAATCCTTGCGGATGCGCACCTCCTGCGGTGTGGGGTCAAAGGGTGCAGGATCCTTCTTGCGGGCCAGCGCAGGCAGCGGCAGAGCGGTGGCAGCAGTGGCGGCCAGGAAATTGCGTCGGGAAAACATGAAACCCTCACTGGTCTATGGGACTGTCCTGACCAGTCTGAAAGCGGCGGGGACAGGCGTCAAGAGGGCCAAGAACGCCACAGCCTTGCCGGATCACAAAACCGTGATAGCTTTGTGAGCAAGGGCAGGCATTCCCGTCAGGCGTGCTGAAAAGCCCTGCAGAGGGACCGGGTTTTTCAGGAGTTTTTGTTATGGGGTATTCTATTCTGCTGCGCGCCCTTGGGGCGGCGATTGTTTTGGCGTCGGCACCGCTTGCTGCCGTCGCTCAGGACGGAACGGGCTTCCTTGGCACTAATCTGCGCTACTCCGAACGGATGTTCGACCGGCAGGAGGATGTGGCAAACAAGATCGCCACTGCCCTGCGGGCCCGTCAAAGCGGTGTGCTGGATCCTTACCGTCTGTACCTTGGCGGCCGTTTCCTTGGCACCGTGATCCACGAGGAAACCAACACACCAGGCAAGTTTCCCATCCTGTCACGGTTGCCGCCGACGCATACCAGCGGGTTTTCCGATACTTACGACGTAATCAACGACATCTCGCTGAATGCGACACTGACGCTTCCGATGGTTACGGCTTTTGTGCAGGGCGAGTACACCGAAATCGAATATCCCGGCCAGGATGAAACCCAGCTGCGCAAATACTGGGTTGCGGTGGGAGATCTGAGCCGGTCGCCGTTCTATCTGGCAGCGGGACGGAAAACCGTGAACTTCGGCAATTTCGCCACCTACGCGCCGTTCACCCATAGTCACAGCAACCACTATTTCTGGTCTCAGGTCGATGACCCGCTGGTTGAGCTGGGCTATGTCACAGAACGGACAGAACTGGCGTTCTCCCTGATCCGCAACCATCGCGGCCTGCGGGTGATCAGCAGCCCCGGCAATGACGGCGGCTGGGATAACTTTGCCTTCAACGCCGCCCATAGCTTTGACGCCGGGCAGGACATGCGCGTGCGGCTGGGCGCGGGCTACCTGCGTGGAACCATCTATGACAGCGTCATTGCGCACCATCCGCCCAGCCAGGGCATAGACCGTGGCTGGAACGGCGCCTGGAATCTGAACGCCACCCTCAGCGGGCGCGATTTTGACGTGATGGCGGAATTCACCCGGACCGAGGATATCTGGCCTGCCACCGGCCACCGGGTTCGTGCGCTGACGCTGCAGGGGCGCTACCGGTCACAGCTGTTCGGCAAGCCGGCCACTTGGTCGCTCGCGGCCAGCCGCGGTGTGCAGGGCGCCGACGGCACTGAGTGGGAGAAGATGGATCAGGTGATCTTCGGGCTCGAAGTCGAAGTTGCAGAACATGTGAAGCTGGGGGTGGAGTATCTCTACAACGATGGCTTCGTGCCGCTGATCCTGCCGACCGTTGTAGCGGATTCCGGGGTCCGCTCGGATACAATCATCATCGGTGCCAAACTGACTTTCTGACCGCTGCTGCCGGGCTTGCCCTTGCCGCCGCCCTGCGTGCGGCGGTATCTGCCGGGCAGGACACAGCCGGAAGGAGCCGTCATGGGCACCAAGACATTGACCTGCCTGACCTGCGCCCAGCTCAACCGGGTGCCGGAGGAGAAGCTGGGCAGCGGACCGAAATGCGGCAGCTGCGGTGCGGCGCTGATGCCATCCAAGCCTGTGGACGTGGATCCGGCCACGCTGCAAAAGGCACTGCAGCATGATGATGTGCTGCTGGTGGCGGACTTCTGGGCGCCCTGGTGCGGCCCTTGCAGAATGATGGCGCCGGAATATGCCAAGGCTGCCAAAGCCCTTGCAGGCAGCGCGCGGCTGGTAAAGCTCAATACCCAGGATCATCAGTCAACCGGTGCCCGCTACCGCATCCGCGGCATCCCGGCGCTGATCGCCTTTGAGCGCGGCAAGGAAAAGAAACGCCAGGCCGGTGCACTGCGGTCAGGGCAGATCGTCAGCTGGCTGCGCAGCTGAAACCGCAGCCGGCCTTTGCTGGAAATGGGCCGGATATCAGGATTGATCCAGCCGCCGTTCATGCTTGGCCCCGGGGCCGCTGCGTTTGCCGGTGCTGTTCCCCTGGCTGCCGGAACCGCCGCTGCGCCACAGCTGCAGGGCAAGCATCCCCAGCATCAGAAAAGCGGCGGCAAAGGGGTACAGGAGCACAATCAGCCACACCGGCCAGCCGCCTGCCGCACCGGCGGCCACGGCCAGCACCAGGCCGCCCAATACCCCGAACAATGCGCTGAACCAGGCCATACAGCCCTTCCCCTCAAGTCCCCACCTGCAAAAGATAGGGCATGCGTACAGGCCGGCAACTCTGCAATTGATACCCTGAGGTGATTTGCGCGCGGGCCGTTAAGTCAGAGGTAGTTCATCGGGCCGCTTCTGCGGAGGCGGTGCCGCCCGATTCAGGCGGCAGCCAGCTGACCGCCGGGGGTCACCCCGCTGCCGGGTCCCGCAGCCTCGCTGAGCCAATAGAGCAGGGCAGTTGCCAGGAGAGCCACCGCGGTGCCTGCCACCGGGTAAATCAGAAGGCAGGCCCACCAGGGCAGCCCGGCGAAGGCATAGCCCATCACTGCGGCACACAGGCCTGCAACCATACCCAGAATAATACCTGCCCAGGCCATGACGCCCCCTTCATCCGTGCAGCAGGGCCCCAATACCCGGCTGTTCCCGCGCCCATCATCCGGCCAAGAAGGTTATCAAAGCGTTAAGATTCCGGTGGTGCTTACAATCCGGTCTAAATAATTGGAACGCGGGCACTATTTTGAGGTCAGCGCCACCCCGTCCTTGGCCTTGGGCATCCGCCCCTTGCCCTGCTGCAGCACATGCGCCAGCTCATGCACCAGCAGTTCCGGGTTCTTGGCGTCGCCCGGTTTCATGAAGTAGATGTCGTTGCCATAGGTGAACGCCTTGGCCTTCAGCTCCTTGCAGACATCCTTGGCGTTGCCGCCCGAATGTACCTGCACCTTGGCGAGCTTCGCTTTGGAGAAGTGCGCCTCCAGCCCCTTGCGCACATCGCCGGGCAGCTTCCGGCCTTTGGTGCCTTCCGGTTCGCTCTTCAGCCGCTTGCGCTTGGCCTTCTTGCCATTCAGCGCCTCGACCTGCGCCTTCACGTCTTCCGGTTTCAGGGGCATGGGCAGATCCTTTGCAATGCTTCAATCAATACAAGGCACGTCGGGTGCCTGAGGGGATGATAGCGCAGAGCGGGGAAAAGGCGAAACGGAGAGAGCGGGACAATGTCGTCCGCAACGGATCAGTTAAACGGTTCAGAAGCGAATTTGCGCTGCATGCCCCAAACCGCCCGGGCCCGCCCAGGCAGCCGCTGTCCTGGTGTTCAGCACCTGCAGGGAGGTGAAGCGCCTGCCGCATGTCCTGCGCCGAATTCGAGGGCATCTGACCTGAATTGATCGATGCCGAAAAAGCCGCCTATCTGCTCTCCGGTGCAGGGGTCAGCTTTGTAGCCGGCATTTGTTCAGTCCGCGCATATCCATCCACTGAGAAACGCCGACTGCGAAATGGCTTCCGGATGCTGGTGCTTTTTGAAAGGTGACTTTGACGGCAACAAGCGGAGCATTGGTGTCAATCAGCCGGATACCGGAATTGAGCTGAGTGGCTGTCAGTTTGGCTTTAGTAGAATTGAAATGCTTGGACCAATTAACCCGGCAGAGGGATTGAGCGTCTTGCCGCAATGAATAGCCGCTGCCTGATACTGTGTATGTCAGTTCCAGAGTGTTACCTGCTGCAATCCCGCCGAACTTTTCAGGCGCCGTTACCAGAGCGGCACTCGAAAGATCAGCGCGGACACCAGACTTCAGACGCACCTCTTCCGCGTGAAGGGGGAGGGCGGCCGCTAAAGCCGCCCCCATAAGCCAGGACTTTCGCAGGGTCACCGCACAAACTTCTTGTGCTTCAACCGCTTGGGCTCCAGCGCGTCGGGACCCAGGCGGCGCTTCTTGTCCTCCTCGTAGTCCTCGAAGTTGCCCTCGAACCACTCCACATGCGCATCGCCCTCAAAGGCCAGGATGTGGGTGCAGATCCGGTCGAGGAAGAAACGGTCGTGCGAGATCACCACGGCGCAGCCGGCGAAATCGACCAGAGCGTCTTCCAGCGCCCGCAGGGTTTCCACGTCCAGATCGTTGGTCGGTTCGTCGAGCAAGAGCACGTTGCCGCCCTCTTTCAGCAGACGCGCCATGTGCACGCGGTTGCGCTCACCGCCGGACAGCAGGCTCAGCGGTTTCTGCTGGTCGCCGCCCTTGAAGTTGAACGAGGAGCAATAGGCGCGGGAATTGACCTGCGCGTCGCCCAGCTCGATGATCTCGGCGCCGCCGGAAATCGCTTCCCAGACGGTTTCATTATCCTTCAGATCATCGCGAGACTGGTCGACATAGCTGAGCTTCACCGTGTCGCCGTATTCCACGGTGCCGGAATCGGGCTGCTCCTGGCCGGTCAGCATCTTGAACAGGGTCGATTTACCAGCGCCGTTGGGCCCGATCACGCCGACAATGCCGCCCGGCGGCAGCGAGAACTCCAGGCCCTCGATCAGCTGCTTGTCGCCAAAGTGTTTGGCGAGGCCAGAGACTTCGATCACCTTGGAGCCGAGGCGCGGGCCGTTCGGAATGACGATCTGGGCGCGGCCAACCTTCTCGCGTTCGGACTGGCTGGCCATCTCGTTATAGGCGGCAATACGCGCCTTGGACTTGGCCTGACGGGCTTTCTGGCCCTGCTGCATCCATTCCAGCTCGCGCTCCAGCGTCTTCTGCTTGGCCTTGTCCTCGCGGGCTTCCTGCGCCAGGCGCTTGGCCTTCTGCTCCAGCCAGGCGGAGTAGTTGCCTTCGTAGGGAATGCCGCGGCCGCGGTCGAGCTCCAGGATCCAGCCGGTGATGTCATCCAGGAAGTAACGGTCGTGGGTCACACAGAGGATGGTGCCCTTGTAGTCGATCAGGTGCTGCTGCAGCCAGGCGATGGTCTCGGCGTCCAGGTGGTTCGTCGGTTCGTCGAGGAGCAGCATGTCGGGCGCTTCCAAGAGCAGCTTGCACAGAGCGACGCGGCGGCGTTCACCGCCCGACAGATCCTTGATCGGCGCATCATCCGGAGGGCAGCGCAGCGCTTCCATCGACACGTCGACCTGGCTGTCCAGATCCCACAGGTTTTCCGCATCAATGGCGTCCTGCAGCTCGGTCATCTCGGCCATCAGCTCATCGGTGTAGTTCTCGGCCATTTCCACCGCGATCTGGTTGAAGCGGTCGACCTTCTCCTTCTTCTCCTTGACGCCCAGCATGACGTTTTCACGCACGCTCAGGCTCTCATCCAGCTGCGGCTCCTGCGGCAGGTAGCCGACCTTGGCGCCCTCAGCCGCCCAGGCCTCGCCGGTGAAATCCTTGTCGAGGCCGGCCATGATCTTCATCAGCGTGGACTTACCGGCGCCGTTGACGCCGACCACACCGATCTTCACGCCGGGCAGGAAGGAGAGGTGGATGTTTTCAAAGCATTTCTTGCCACCCGGGTAGGTCTTGGAGACACCCTGCATGTGGTAGACGTACTGGTAGGAGGCCATGTGCTCGCTCCGTTAAGGGGGAAATTCGCTGGCGGGAGTGATAGCGGATGGGCGGCGGCGGGGCAATGCGGGAAGCAGGCCTGCGCAAGGGGGTGCCAGGCGTGCACCCCCTGTACACCCCCTGTGCACCGGGGGGGGCCGTTTGCGTGGGTTCAGAACGGATGCAAGATGTCCCTTGGGACGTGGCGCGGAGCGGCACGGCCCGCGCCTGACCTTCCCCCCGGTCAGGCGCCTTCGCGCCTTCCCAAGGTCAGGCCCGGGCCTTGTGTTGTGCCCGTGTTGCACCCGGGCAAAATTTAGTTACTTGTCCGAGGTCACGGAAACTTCTCTGAACGACCATCCTGCACAGCCAACTTCGGTTACAAAGTCACGGAAGGTTTCTGTGCACAGAACGTCTCTTGTGACCGAGTCCCGCCAGATAGACGCGTTCTCCAGCGCGCTTTCCAGAAGTGCGCTTTTCGAGGTGTTCGTCGTGTTGTAAGTTGTGCCGTCCTTGCGCGTCATCGAGTAGATGACCGATCTTTCTTTGTCCCATCCGTCAAGGCGCTTCAAGAGATTCGCCATGTAATAGGGACCACCCGGCAGGGGGCTGTCATGGACTTCGTTCCAAACTTGCTCGACCGCTGCAAATTCGAAAGTTCCGGCGAAACTGTCTTCTAGCGCTGATTTCAGACGGCTGTTCACCAATGGAGTTTTGTCCATGTTCACCGAAAAGCCGTCGATCGTTTCACGAGCGGCCCCGGACTGAGACTTCACAACACAGTACAGTTTAGCCAGTTCCTGTTTGGTCGTCTCTGTTAGGCGGCCGCCCTTCAGGATCGTACCGTAAGAGTGCACTCCGCCAGTTTCGAATCTGATGTCCCGCTCTGGCACCCATTCGTCCCATGGAAATGGCAACCGAAACACGCCTTCCCGCGAGGTGCTCCGAGACCAATTGTAGAACATCGGCATTTCCGGCTCGAAGTCCATCTCGATCAAAAAACACTTCATTCCTGTTCTCCAAAAGCCGCTGGCTGATGCAGGCAGCGACGTAAATGAGCGAACAAGACCCCGATCCGCCGGGGATAGCAAGGTCCGATCTAATACCGTCCCGAGGGCAGCGCAGGCTGCGCCTGCCGGCCCATCAAGCCGCAGGATTATCTAGGGTAAAGATGGACAGGCGCTGCCCCCGCCCCACTTAGAGGGTTCCCCTCACATCTTCCACTTCTTCTTGATGTTGTCCGGCACCGGGTAGATCAGTTTGCGGTTGTCGAAGTGGTGGCACTTGATGCCTTCGCTGTTGCGTTCCGCCAGGTAACGCAGGCAGGTGGACAGCGCGCTGATGATCTTGGGATCGGTGCGGGTGGTCACATCCACCGCCTGGCCCGACAGGTGGCGGGAGATGTATTTCCAGTTGGCCTTTTTGAACATGCACGCAATGAAGCCCTTCTTGTCCCCCGCCTGCACAAACCCGTCCAGCTCCAGCCGCAGCTCCTCGTTGCTCTTGAGGTAGGAATAGATCTTGCCGCGCTTCAGGTGGCTGTTCCAGCCGCCGTACATGGCGCTGGCCTGGCCTTTTTTGTCGCGCAGGCCGGAGACCACATGGATGGTCTCGCCGTAGTGGGAGGAGACCTCGTAGAGCACATCCAGGATTTTCTTCTTCACCCCTTGCGTCTTGCCTGTGAGCCGGCCCGGCTTGCACAGGCCGCCGGTGTCCACGGTCTTGATGACGTTTTCCGCGGCCTTCTTCTGCGCCTTCTTGGCGGCCTTCTCTGCCGCCTGTTTTGCCGCTTTCTGGGGGTCCTCGCCCTTTTCCTCGCCCTTGGCGAAATAGCTGTCGTAGAGCGAGGTGGCATAGTCCTCGATCTCCTCCAGCAGCGCGGCCCAGCCGCCCTGGTCCAGGGATTTGGCCTTGGCCTCCTTCATCACCGCGTCCTTGGCGGCCTTCACCGCCTTGGCCTTGGCGTCCTCCTTGGCCTTTTCGTCCTGCTTTTCCTTGGCCTTCTTCTCAGCCTTGGCCTTGCCGGGGCCTGCGTTCAGTTTCTTGATGGTGGTCTTGCCGGGGTCGATGCGGCAGTCGGGCTTGAAGCCGCAGATCTCCTGCTGGAACTGGCCGATCATCTTTTCCAGCACCGGCGTCGGGGTGCCGTCGGTCTTGACCTTCTTGATCCCGGACTGGCCGGCAAAGGCATTCAGCAGTTGTTGAACGGTTTTGACGTCTTCGGGCAGGTTCTTGCCCTTGCGCCCGACGGAGGCGGAAAGCTTGGCAGCCATGGTAAACTCGCAAATTGGAACCAGCGGGCCGGAAACTCTGCCCGCGCAATAAAATTCTACACCCAAAGCAGCGTTTCAGGCAATCTGCGCAGGGTTGTGCGGCACTGCTGCGTGTGGCGATTGATCTCAGCCGGAAACTATGCGCATCAAGGCCTTCATGGTTTGCAAGCTGCCGCATATCCGCCCGGGCATGGCCGTCGGGCTCTTGGGAGGGTCCTTTGATCCGCCGCACCGCGGCCATGCGGCGATTTCCCATGCGGCGCTGAAGCGTTTCGGGCTCGATCACCTGTTCTGGCTGGTGTCGCCCGGCAATCCGCTGAAGACCCGCCAGCCCGCGCCGCTCGCGCGCAGGATCGCTGCGGCAGAGGCGCTGGTGCAGCATCCCCGCATCCATATCAGCGGTATCGAGGCGGACCTTGGCACCCGCTACACCGCCCAGACCCTGCGCCACCTGCGCCGCCGCCATCCCGGCGTGCGCTTCGTCTGGCTGATGGGGGCTGACAACCTGACCCACTTCCATCGCTGGAAGGACTGGCAGCAGATCCTGGACACGGTGCCGGTGGGGGTGCTGGCGCGTCCCGGCGACCGGATCTCGGCCCGGTTCTCCCCGGCGGCCCGGATCTACCGGCATTCGATGCTGAAAGGCAGCGAAAGCCAGCTGCTGGCACAGGCCGAAAGCCCGGCCTGGTGTTTTGTCAATCTGCCGATGGTGGACGTCAGCTCCACCGCGCTGCGCGCCCGCGGCAGCTGGTCAGCGGCGGAGGGCTGCTGAGGCCAGCCCGGCCGACAGCACCACCCCCAGCCCGGCCCAGGTCCAGGCATCCGGCAGCTGGCTGAACACTGCCCAGCCCAGGCCGACCGCGGCGACCAGCTGGAAATAGACCATCGGCGCCAGCTTCACCGCCTGCACCCGGCCATAGGCAAACAGCAGCAAGAGGTTGCCCAGCATCGAAAAGGCCGCACTCCCCACCGTCAGCGCCGCGGTGGCGGGGGTGAACTCCGGCAGGCTGGCGAGGCCCAAGGGCAGCATCAGCAGGGCCGACAGCAGCAGCTGCGTCAGGCTCAGCTCCAGCGGTGTGCCGACATGCGCCAGCCAGCGTGAGCTGGTCAGAAAGCCGCCATAGAAACAGCCTGCCAGCACCGCCCACAACAGGTTCACAGAGCCGCCGAACCCCGGCCGCACCACCATCAGCACACCCAGGAACCCCAGCGCCATCAGCAGGCTGCGCAGCGCCGTTGCCTGCTCGCGCAACAACAGCACCGACAGCACGTAGCTGACCACCGGCCCGATGAAGAAGGCGGCAAAGACATTGGCCAGCGGTTCCGTCTGCAGCGCCAGCTGGATCGAGAAGATACCGCCGGTCAGCAGCCCGGCGCGCAGCCACAGCCGCCAGTCACCCAGCAGGGAGAACGCCCGGCGCGGCACAAAGGGCAGGATCAGCGCGGTGCCGATGGCAAAGCGGGACCAGGCGACAAAGGCGGGCGTGGCCAGCCCGGCGCCGGTCAGCAGCTTCCCGCACAGGTCGCCTGCGGGGATCATTGACATGGCCGCGAACATGAGGAGTACTGCCTGAAACATGGCTGCCAGCGGTAGCAGGACTTGCCCGTGTGAAAAAGCCCGGACCTTGCGGCGCAAAGCTGCGGATCGGGGATTGAAGTAGAGCCGCTCCTGACCCTAAAAATGAATAAGATGACTTCACGCCGGACATTCCTTCTTTCCGGGCTCGCCGCCTTGGCGGGCTCCTCTGCGCTGGCCAATGCGCCGGCGGTCTCATTGCGGCCTGTTGCCCGCAAGGTCAGCTCTTTGGCGGCGGGGGCCGATGGCCTGAAGGCGCTGATTGAACGCGCGGGCCTCAGGGGCGAGGCTGTTTGCGCGGTGGCGGATGTGAAGACCGGCCAAGTGCTGGAATCCTCCGGCGGCACCCAGGCCCTGCCGCCTGCCAGCGTCGCCAAGGCGCTGACCGCGCTTTATGCGCTGGACGTGCTGGGGGCGGACCACCGGTTTGAGACCCGTATCCTGGCCACCGGCGGTGTCGCGGGCGGCGTGGTGAACGGCGACCTGATCCTGGCGGGCGGCGGCGACCCGCTGTTGAACACCGATCATCTGGCGCTGCTGGCAAAGTCGCTGAAGACCGCCGGCGTGCGCGAGGTGCGCGGCAAGTTCCTGATCTGGGACGGCGCGCTGCCCAGCGTTAAAACCATCGACCCGGACCAGCCCGATCATGTCGGCTATTCCCCTGCGGTTTCCGGCATCTCGCTGAACTTCAACCGGGTGCATTTCGAATGGAAGCGCGCCGCCAGCGGCGGCTGGGCGATCACCATGGACGCCCGCACCGAGAAATACCGCCCCGAGGTGGCCACTGCCCGGATGGCGATCCAGTCCCGCGCGGTGCCGGTCTATACTTATGCTGAGAAGGGCGGCGTGGACCACTGGACCGTCGCCTCCAAGGCGCTGGGCAAGGGCGGGTCCCGCTGGCTGCCGGTGCGCAACCCTGCGGCCTATGCAGGGGACGTGTTCCGCACCATGGCGCGCGCCAATGGCATCAAGCTGCCAAAGCCCAAGGCAACCCGCACGCTGCCCTCAGCCACCCTGCTGGCCCAGCACCACAGCCCGCCGCTGGATGTGCTGCTGAAGGCGATGCTGAAGTATTCAAACAACCTGATGGCAGAGATGATCGGCATGTCCGCCACCGCGGCCCGCGCGGGCCGTCCGGCCTCGCTCAAGGCGTCCGCCGCGGAGATGAGCCGCTGGGCTGCGGGCAAATACGGCATGTCCGGCAGCCGGCTGGTGGATCATTCCGGCCTTGGCGAAGATTCCCGGATGACACCTGCGGATCTGACCGGCGCGCTGGTGGCGGCCTATAAGGCGGGCCAGCTGAAACCGCTCTTGAAATCTTTCCAGATGCGTGACGCCAAGGGCCGCATCATCAAGGGGCACCCGATCAAGGTCGCCGCCAAGACCGGAACGCTGAACTTTGTTTCCGGCCTCGGCGGCTTCATGACCGCGGCGGATGGCACCGTGCTGGCCTTTGCCATTTTCAGTGCGGATCAGAAAACCCGCGGCCGCCTGACCCGGGCGCAGCGCGAACGTCCCCAGGGCGCCAAGAGCTGGAACCGCCGCGCCAAACAGCTTCAGCAGCAGCTGATCGAACGCTGGGGCGCGGTTTACGGCAGTTAGGCCCTGACTGGTCTGGCAGTTTTTCCTGATACTGGACGTTTCTTGCGGGCCAGTTCGCAGGCAGACCGTTGGCGCGGCCTGCCGGGAATGCAAAGGACCAGACAATGACTGAGCGTATCAACGACCACGGACAGCCCATCGGTGCCCCGCTGCCGGATTGGCAGGGCGCACGCCTGCCCGGCCACGACGGGCTGGCAGGCCGCTACTGCCGGGTGGAGCCGCTGGACGCCGCCCGCCACACGACGGATTTGTTTGCCGCCTTCTGCCAGGACCCCGGCGGCGCGATCTGGACTTATATCCCCTGGGGGCCGTTTGGCACCGAAACCGAACTGCGCACCTGGATCCAGGGTGCCAGCGGTGTTGATGCGCAGCCCTATTTTGCCATCGTCAACGGCGCCAGCGGCCGGGCCGAAGGGGTGGCCAGCTATATGCGGATCAAGCCCGAACACGGCGTGATCGAGGTCGGCGGCATCACCTATGCGCCGTCCCTGCAGCGCACGCCCGCCGCGACGGAGGCGATGTTTCTGATGATGGCGCGGGTGTTCAACGACCTCGGCTACCGCCGCTATGAATGGAAGTGCGACGCCTTGAACGCGCCTTCCTGCCGGGCGGCGGAGCGGCTGGGTTTCACCTATGAAGGGCTGTTCCGCCAGGCCGTGGTCTATAAGGGCCGCAACCGCGACACCGCCTGGTATGCGGTGCTGGACAGCGAATGGCCGCGGCTGGAGGCGGCTTATGCCGAATGGCTCGATCCCGGCAATTTCGACGCTGAGGGGCAGCAGAAACAGAGCCTAAGCAAGCTTATTGCGGCCCATCGGGGGTAGCGTCCGCCACTGTCCGCCCGGCCTGCGGGTCGTACAGCCCGCCGCCCAGATGCGCGTGGCCCCAGCCCATGATCTGCAGCAGCAGCCCCTCCAGGCTGCGGCCCGCCTCCGTCAGGGCATAGCGGTAGCGCACCGGCCGGTCCTGATAGGCTTCGCGCGCCACCAGCCCCAGCGCCATCAGCCGCTTCAGCCGCTCTGACAGCAGGTTGGCGGCAATATGCTCCTCGCTTGCCTGCAGCTCTTGGAACGTATGCTTGCCGTGCCACATCAGATCGCGCACCACCAAGAGCGTCCATTTGTCCCCAAGAACGTCCAGCGTCCGGGCTATCGAGCAGCGCGAGCGGTACTTGGTCTGCGGCTGGGTCAAGGCGCGTCTCCTGTGGATCCTGGTCCCGCCACATTAAGAGACTTTTAAAATGAAAGCCACTACCGCATAGTCACTTTAATTTTGAAAGTGACTCGCGCAGCCAGGGAGACCCGCCGCATGAACGCCATCGGAAACACGCCGCTTGTTCAACTGAAGCATCTGACCACCCCGGACATGGCCGGGGTCTGGGTGAAATGGGAGGGCGCCAACCCCACCGGCAGCATGAAGGACCGGATGGCGCTGTCGATGATCAAAGGGGCGGAGCGGCGCGGCGATCTGAAGCCCGGCGGCAGGGTGGTGGAATACACCGGCGGCAGCACCGGCAGCTCGCTGGCGATGGTCTGCGCCACCCGCGGCTACAAGGCGCATTTCGTCTCCTCCAACGCGTTCTCGGAGGAGAAGCTGCAGACCATGCGCGCCTATGGTGCGAAGGTGGAGATCATCCGCGCCGAGGGCGGCATCCTGACCGCCAGCGTGATCGACCGCACCATCGCGCGGGCCAGGGAGCTGGCGGCGGAGCCGGATGTGTTCTGGACCGATCAGGTCAACAACATGGACAACAAGCGCGGCTACCACGGTATGGCGCGGGAGATCCTGTCGCAACTGGAAGGGCCAGTGGATGAATTTGTCATGGCCACCGGCGGCGGCGGCTGCATTTCCGGCAATGCCGAGGTGCTGAAGGAGGTGAACCCTGAAACCCGCATCATTGCCATCGAGCCCTATCACGTGCGCAACCTGTCGGGCGGCGACACCAGCGGCACCCACCAGCTGGAGGGGATCGGCCTGTCCTTCCTGCCCAAGATCCTGCGCCGCGACCTGATTGACGATGTGGTGCCGGTCCGGGACGAGGACGCCTTTGCTGGTGCCCGTATGCTGGCGCAGCAGGAGGGGCTTTTGGGCGGTATCACCTCCGGCGCCAATATCTGGGCGGCGCTGCAGCGTGCGCGCGAACTGGGGCCGGGCAGGCGGGTGGTCACCGTGGTGATCGACACCGGCCTGCGCTACCTCAATTCCGCGCTCTACCGGTGACCGGTCTGGCGCAGACGTGAAGCCGGGGGAGCGCGCAGAGGTTTGACATTGCACAGCTCAGGCTAGTTTCCTGCCAATGCAGCCGCCAGCAAGGCGGCGCCAGCCAGGGAGAAGCCCATGTGTGACCATTGCGTAATGAATGCCGTCAAGGACCGGATGCTGTCGCGCCGGTCGTTGTTCAAGGCGAGTGCCGCCGCAGCCGCCGGTGCTGCCCTTGGGGCGGGCGCCTCTGCCCCCGCTGCCGCCATGGCGCACGGCGGGGTGGTGGACATGACCCATGCCTATGACGCCGATTTCCCGACCTATTTCGGCCAGCCCGGGGTAGAGATCACCCAGGCCTTCAATTTCAAGGACAACGGTTTCAACCTGTTCAATCTGACCCTGAACGAGCACACCGGCACCCATATCGACGCGCCGCTGCATTTCTCGGCCGATGGGCAGGCGGTGAATGAAATCCCGGTGCAGAACCTGATCTGCCCGCTCTGTGTGATCGACATTGCCGCCCGGGCCGCGGAAAGCCCGCATGCCCAGGTGACACCGGATGACATCAAGGCCTGGACCGCCGAGCACGGCGATATCCCGGACGGCGCCTGCGTGGCGATGCACTCCGGCTGGGGCGGCAAAACCGGCAGCGACGGCTTCCGCAATGCCGACGAAGAGGGCGTGATGCATTTCCCCGGCTTCCATGTGGAAGCGGCGCAGATGCTCCTGGAGACCGGCGCCGTGGCGCTGGCGGTCGACACGCTGTCGCTGGACCACGGCCCGTCCGCGGATTTCGCCACCCATTACGCCTGGCTGCCGCAGAACCGTTACGGGATCGAAAACCTGGCCAATCTGGATCAGGTGCCTGCCAGCGGCGCCCGTTTGTTCGTAGGGGCGCCGGCGCACCGCGGCGGCTCCGGCGGCCCGGCCCGTATTCTGGCGGTGTCCTGATGAGACCCGGCCGGCGCCGGGGGGAGTGCCGGCCGGGCCCAGGGAAAAAGATTGCTCAGGTGCCGGACGCTTCCAGCGTCCCGGCCTCCCGGCGCATCAATTCCCCTGCCAGACCGCTAAGGATTTCCATGCTGAAGCCGCCCAGCTGGCGGTGGCGCTCCTGCACTGCTTCCCATATGTCCTCGCGGCGGATGTTGTCCAGCAGCTCATGACCGCTCCAGGTCAGCCCGCGCACATGCCAGTTGCCATTGGACAGCCTGCTGAACCGGGCCAGTCCGGCGCTTTCCAGCAGGCTCAGATGATACGACAGCTTGCGCGCCTCACCGTCGGGCAGGCACTCTTCCGCGGGCAGCATCATCGCTTCGGCAGAAGAGCGCGGCAGGGCGCAGAACGCTTCTCTCCCGCCCTCGATCTCGAGCAGAAGCCTGCGGATTTCACCAATGTCTCTTTGCCACCTGACCATGCACCGATTCCCAATACGCGTCGAACTAGCGCGAAATGGGAGTCGGTCAAATTTTCTGCAAGCTTGCGTTGTGCAACCCCGCCATGCGCGCCGGGCAAGGGAAGCTGCGTCAACCGGGCGGTGTCAGACCATGTGCCGCGCCCGCGCGCCGCGCTCGATCGCGGCGGCGTGCAGCCGGTCGATGTTCAGCTCGTAACGGACCTCTGCCAGGAACTCCAGCTCGGTCTCGCCCAGCACCCCGTCAGCCGCCGCCACATCGCAGGACAGCGCATAGGCTGTCTCGAACAACCGCTCCGGCAGGTCGCCGCGGATAAGGCCGAACAGCGCCTCCAGCCCGTCCTCCTGCTCGAACAGGTCTAACACGGTGCGGGAAATGCGGGCCACCCGGTCGATGTCATAGTCTGCAAACACCGGCAGCATGTTGACCGCCGACTGGATCTTGACCAGCTCGGCGGTGCGGATGTTCTCGTCCGAGGCAGACACCGCCACCATCAGCGCCACCAGGCAGTCCTGCGGGGACATCGGGTGCGGGGTTTGCTCTGTCATGGACGAATTCCTTGTCTGGAAAATTTGCGATGCAATCAGGATAGGTATGCCCGCAGCCGGGTTCAACGGCAGACCGCGCGCTGCGGCAATTTTTGCGCGGCTGCGGCCTGCAAATCCCTGCGCCGGAAGGGCTGCCGTCATTGACTCATGCTGCACAGGCACAATAGAGGGAAGGGCCGGATGCATGGGGCATCCGGGATGATCACGCGGCACCCCGATCGCTGACAGAACTGCCGCCGATGGAGAACACAAATGTCTGATGTGCGCAACGAGGCTCTGAAGAGCAAAGCCTGGCCGTTTGAAGAAGCCCGCCGGGTTCTCAAACGTTATGCCAAGGGCGCGCCGGAGAAGGGTTATGTGCTGTTCGAAACCGGCTATGGCCCCTCTGGCCTGCCGCATATCGGCACCTTCGGCGAGGTCGCCCGCACCACCATGATCAAGAAGGCGTTCGAGACCATCTCGGACATCCCGGCCAAGCTGATCTGCTTCTCCGACGATTTGGACGGCATGCGCAAGGTGCCGGGCAACGTCCCCAACCAGGAGGCGCTGGCGGAGCATCTGCAAAAGCCGCTGACCTCAGTGCCGGACCCGTTCGGCACGCATGAGAGCTTTGGCCACCACAACAACGCCATGCTGCGCCGGTTCCTGGACACCTTCGGGTTTTCCTATGAGTTCTATTCGGCCACCGAATTCTACGGCTCCGGCCAGTTCGACGAGATCCTGAAGCGCGCCGTCGACAAATACGATGACATCATGGCGATCATGCTGAAGTCCCTGCGCGAGGAGCGCCGCCAGACCTATTCGATCTTCCTGCCGATCCACCCGGAAACCGGCCGCGTTCTTTACGTGCCGATGAAGAAGGTCTGCGCCGAGACCTATACCATCACCTTCGACGACGAGGACGGCAAGGAATGGACCCTACCGGTCACTGGCGGCAACGTGAAGCTGCAGTGGAAGCCGGACTTCGGCGCCCGCTGGGCCGCGCTGGAAGTCGATTTCGAGATGTATGGCAAGGACCACTCCACCAACACTCCGATCTATGACGGCATCTGCCGGGTGCTGGGCCAGCGCGCGCCGGAGCATTTCACCTATGAGCTGTTCCTCGATGCCAACGGCCAGAAGATCTCCAAATCCTCCGGCAACGGCATCTCGATCGACGAATGGCTGACCTACGCCTCGACCGAGAGCCTGGCGTATTTCATGTACCAGAAGCCCAAGACCGCCAAGCGGATGCATTTCGACGTGATCCCCAAGGCGGTGGACGAGTACCACCAGCAGCTGCGCGCCTACCACACACAGGACCTGAAGGCGCAGCTGAACAACCCGGTGTGGCATATCCACGGCGGCGATGTTCCGCAGTCGGACATGGTGGTGCCGTTCTCGATGCTGCTGAACCTGGCCTCTGCCTCCAGTGCAGAGGACAAGGAAACCATGTGGGGCTTCATCAACAAATACGCCCCCAACGCCACCCCCGACACCCATCCGGGCATGGATCAGGCGGCGGGCTTTGCGGTGGCCTATTTCAACGACTTCGTGAAACCCGCGAAGGAATTCCGCCTGCCCACCGATCAGGAGCGCGCGGCGCTGCAGGACCTGGCAGACGCGCTGAAATCGGCGGACGCCGCCCTGGCCGCAATTGCCAGGAAGAACGAGATCGCAGGCAACACCGACCCGCTGCCCGAGGCGGATTTCGCGGATGAGGAATTCCTGCAGTCGGTGGTTTTCGCCATCGGCAAGATCCACGGCTTCGAGCCGCTGCGCGCCTGGTTCTCGGCGATCTACGAGGTGCTGCTGGGCGCCTCCCAGGGCCCGCGTTTCGGCGGCTTCATCGCGCTTTACGGCGTCGAGGACACCATCGCGCTGATCGAAAAAGCGCTGGCGGGCGAGCTGGCCTGAGCCTGAACAGTCTATCGCAATCGAAGGGCGCGGGTTTCCGCGCCCTTCTGCGTTTCCAGCCTTGCCGCCCGCGGCCGCGCCCTGCGCAACAAAATTACCAGATCGAAAAAAAGTTTGACGCAGCGTCACCCTGTCCTAACATTAAGAAACGGACCGGGAGGGACAGATGCGCAGTGTTCTGTTTGCGGGGGTAAGTGTTTTTCTTCTGACCTTTCCGGCCTTTGCCCAGAGAGAGCCGGTCACAGCTGTGATCGGCTCTCAGTTTGAGGCCTTCCTGAACAATGATGCTGAGACGGCGTTCACCTTCGCCTCTCCGGATATCCGCCGGATTTTCGGCACGCCTGAGCGGTTTGGCGAAATGGTGAAGCAGGGCTATCCGATGGTCTGGCGCCCTGCAGAGGTGCGCTATCTGGACCTGCGTGAGGTGGCGGGCGGGTTGTGGCAGCGCGTCATGATCACCGATCAAAGCGGCGCCGTGCACCTGTTGGATTACCAAATGGTTAACCTGGAAAGCGGCTGGAAAATCAACGCGGTGCACCTGCTGAAGGGGCCGGCCGGCAGCGTCTGAACCCAGGGCAGCGTACGCACCGCTGGGCGGAATTTAACGCCCTTTCTGTACTTCCTTTTTCCCGAACGCGAGATGCGCAGCAGGAAAGGAAGCTTCCATGAATAAGGCAATCACCGACGGTCTGCAGCTGATGCCCCCCGCCTTTGCGGATGGTCTGGGCGTCTGGTCCAGCGGCGACGGCACCCCGGGGTCTGACACCTATGATGGCGCCGTAAATGCGGTCTTTGTGGCGGCGGATGGCGATTTCGGCAGCTGTCTGGAAATGCAGAAGACCGAAAACACCCAGAAGCTGCGCTTCATGGGCCAGACACCGCTCACGCCGGGCTGCTATCTGCAGATCAAGGTCCGCATCAAGGCCATGAGCGGCGCGCTGCCTTCGGTCCGGGTTGCAGGCTGGGCGGCGGCGGCCGGCGGCGGCCATATCGGCGGCGTCACCGAGTTTGCGCCGCAGGTGGCGCTCAGCACCTATGGCCAGGTGGTGGAGGTGACCGGCATCGTCGGCAGCGGCAGCCGCGGCGGCGTGGACATGCCCTGGGGCCGCGATGCAGCCTATGGCCACCTTGGCCTCGACCTCACCGGCGCTAACGGCGGCGTGGTGCGGATCGATGATATCGAGATCACCGACATCACCAGCGCCTTCCTGCGCGATATGCTGAGCGTGGTGGATGTCACCGACTATGGCGCGGTGGGCAACGGCAGTTTTGACTGCACCGCCGCGTTCGAGGCGGCCGACGCCGCCGCCGACGGCCGCCGCATCCTGGTGCCTGCGGGGGAGTTCTATCTGGCCAGCACCGTGTCGCTGAACCACGAGGCGGTGTTTGAAGGCACGGTTGAGATGCCGGACAGCGCCATGCTGCTGCTGACCCGGAACTTTGATTTCCCCTCCTACGCCGCGGCTTTCGGGGATGAGGGGCTGGGCTTCCGGAAGGCGTTCCAGGCACTCTTGAACAACTCCGACCATGAATCGCTGGACCTGATGGGCCGCAAGATCACCGTCAGCGCCCCCATCGGCATGGCGGCGGCGGTGCCCAACAAGACCTCCTATGCCACCCGCCGCATCATCCGCAACGGCCAGATCGAAGCCGCGGACAGCGCCGCCTGGGACACGCAGGTGGTGACGTCGCAGGCGACCTACAGCGCTGCGGATGCCAAGAAGCTGACCAATGTCACCAATATTGCCAACATCGCCGTCGGCTCCCTGGTCGAGGGCGCTGGCGTGGGCCGCGAGGTTTATGTCAGGTCCAAAAACACCGGCGCCGGCGAGCTGACCCTCAGCGCCGCGCTTTACGATGCCGAGGGCACCCAGAATTTCACATTCCGCGACTTCAAGTACCTGGTGGACTTCAGCGGCTTCGGTTCGCTCAGCAAATTCGGCCTGCAGGACATCGAGTTCCAGTGCAACGGCCGCTGCAGCGCCGTGCGGCTTGCGCCCTCCGGCTCGGTCAACACCTTCGACAGCTGCTTCTTCTCCCGCCCGCTGGACCGCGGCATCACCTCCACCGGCACCGGCTGCCAGGGCGTTCTGATCGACAATTGCCAGTTCCTGTCGAATGAAGACGCGCTGGATGTGCCGGACCGTGTCAGCATCGGCCTCAACGTCAATGCAAATGACTCCAAACTGCGCGGCAACCGCGCCACGCGGTTCCGGCACTTCGCTGTGCTGGGCGGCAGTTACAACACCGTGGCCGGCAACCACTTCTTTCAGGGCGATGCGGTGCCTAACGGGGTGCGCACCGCCGGGCTGGTGCTGGCCTTCAACAACTGCACCTCCACCGTGTCGGACAACTACATCGACAATTGCTTCATCGAATGGACCAACGAGCGCGATACTACGCCGGACTTCAACGGAGGGTTTTCTTTCAGCGCCCTTTCCATCACCGCCAATGTGTTCCTGTCGGGCGATGTGGCGCCCTGGTTCAGCTACATCGTCATCAAACCCTATGGCAGCGGCAACTTCCTGAACGGGGTCTCGGTGACCGGCAACAAGTTCCGCTCCCTGAACGGCACCATTGACCGCGCGGAACGGGTCGACACCAGCTTTGCCAATCTGGATTTCAGCCGCTCCAAACACGTCGATTTCAGCGGCAACATGTACCATAACGTTGTGATCCAATCGGCCAACCCGCTGCGGCGTGTGCATAATCAGGCCTCGGCCGCCTCCACCTGGACCGTTGCCGCCGGCGGCGAGCTGCCGTTTGAGGGCCATGCGCGGTTTGTCGACAGCGTTGTGCCGATTGGGGCGCTGCAGACCAGCGGCAATAGCACCCGCTATATCACCTCCTATGCAGAGGTCTCGCAGGGGGCGAACAACGACAATGTGAACCTGCGCTGGCCGGAGGCGGTCAAGGGGCAGGTGCAGCTGCTGATGCGGATGGACAGCGGGTCCTGACGCGATGGCCCTAATCGCCCGGCAGCAGATCTGCGGCGGCAAGGCGGAACGCCTTGCCAAAGCCGCCGTTCAGATGCGCTGCCGTGATTGTAAAGCGGACAAAGCTGAAATCGGCAAATTGCAGGTAGAGTTTGGCCTTCGGCTGATGCGCCAGATAGGCCGCGGCAACAGTATCATGGTCCGCGCTGTCACGCGGCACAAAGGCCGCCTCTGCCAGCAGGCTGAGCCGCGGGTGGGTCAGCGCGTCGCCCTTGGCGCCCGGCTCCCCCACCAGCAGCGAACAGGCGGGATGCTGCCGCAGCGCCTGCGTGTGCTGCGCCAGGTCAGAGATCAGGCTGATGGGATGCCCTTGGGGGTCCAGACCAAAGGCCACCCGCGTCACCATCGGCTGGCCGTCTTCCAGCAGCACGCCAAGCGCGGCAAACCGGGCCCCGGTCATCAGGCCGCGGGCCATCCCGCGGGCTTGGTCATCGGTGGGGCGGATCACATCGGCCATGGCGCGCTTTCTGTTTTGTGCTGCCCGACCGGGTCAGCGGCTTCAGAATTTCTGCCACAGCCCCAGCTTCAGGCCAAGGCTGCCCGCGCCGGCGGAGCGGCGCTCCACGCCGACGACCAGCTCGCGGCCGGTGCGCAAGGGATAGCGCAGCGACGGCGTCAGCGTGTAGGAAAACACCCCGCCATCCGGTTTGGAGGTCTCGATCTTGAGCATCGGGGCGGGTTTGCCGGGACGGTTCAAACCCAGGGTGGCGTCCAGTTTCCAGACTGCCGCCAGACCGCTGTTGCGCAGCTCATAGGCGGCGTCGATGGCCAGCCAGCCGCTGATGGTGCCGGTGTCGAAGCCGCGGCCATAGGACAGGGTGGCCTTCTGCATCATCATCCAAAGGCCGCGGTCATGATTGCCGCCAAAGGCGGCCTCTGCCGCCAGCCGGTAGCGCGCGCCCTCATAAAGCGGCATCCGGGCAAAGATCAGCGCATGGCCGGACAGATCGCCGGACTGGTTCAGATCCACCCCCAGTGTCAGCTTGGGCGTGATGCCGTAGGCGCCGTAATAGCTCAGCTCGTGCTGTTCACCGCTGGCGGTCTGCCGGTAGCTGGCGCTGGCCGCGGCAAAGCCCTGGCCCGGTGTCTCAAGCCAAGCGCCGCCATCCGCCGGCGGGGCCAGCAGCACGGCAAGACAGGCGGCAAAGGCAGGTCTCATCCCGAAACCTCGTTGCGAGAGCTGCAAGGGTTCGGCTTTATGGTTAAGGTTGTGTTAACCGCCTCTCGAACGGCCGGAGGGCGTTCCGTAAAAAATGACGTGCGCTTGGTGCGGTAACGGGCGTAGGCTGGGATCACGTCAACGGAGGAGCCAATGCCGAAAATAGCAAAAACCGCGGACATCCAGACCGTTATCACCACATTCGAGATGACGCCGGGCACCTGCCAGGATCTGCTGGAGGCGCTTGAGAATGCCTATGCGGAGTTCATCTCCAAGCAGCCGGGCTTCATTGCGGCGGGCCTGCATGTGAATGATGCGCAGACCCGGATCGCCAACTACTCGCAATGGCGCCGCCGCGAGGATTTCATGGCGATGCTGCGCAGCCCGGAGATGCGCGAGCGCAACCGCAAGATCAACGAGCTGTGCCGCAGCTTCGAACCGGTGATGTATGACGTCGCCGAGGTGTTCGGGGCCTGAGCCCCGGCTGCCTCAGATGAACCGGCGCAGGGTCATCAGTCCGGAGCGGATGATGACCTTGGCCGAATCCACCACTTCGGCGATGCGCTCGTAGTGCACCTTGATCGGCCCCTGGGAGCGCAGCAGGATCGTCACCGCATCAGCGCGGGCGCGCCGGAAGGCCTCCGCCGCCGGGCTCAGCCCCTCGGGCTTGATCGCCTTGAACGTCTGGCCGCCGCTGCGCAGGGGAGCAGCGGATCTGTCCCGGTACTGCTTGAGCGCGGCATTCAGGGTGCTCTCCACCATCTTCAGCGCCTTGCGCCCGTCCTTGTAATCCGGGTAGCGGCTCAGCTCTGATGCGGCGCGGCGGTAGAACTGCCGGTAGCAGTCGATCTGATAGGCCGGGGGCAGCTGGCGGCAGCTGCTGTTACCGCTTGCCAGCACCTTCACCGCCTTGGCAGTGACGCTGTCCGACATCGCGGTGGTGTAGCTGCCGTGCGGCGCCTTCGGGCTGGCGGCTGCGGGCAGGGCCAGCGCCACTGCCAGAAAGCCTGCGGAAATGGATTTGAAAATCATCCGGGTACCTTTCAATCAGCGTCCCGGAGCGCGGCCGGGGCAGGGGCCTCATCCGGAACCATAGGCGGGCGGCGGCGTTGGGCACAAGACTTGAGCAGTTCCGCCCTGGCGTGCACGCTGCAGATGATCCCTGTCAACGCGCTGGGCGGAAAAAGGGTGTAAACTGAAAGAGAAGGGAGAACTGCTATGTATCACAACATTCTGGTGCCGGTCTCATTTGACCCTGAACGCGACACCACCGGGCCGCTCAAGGTGGCGCGGCTGCTGTCCTCGCCAACCGCCAAGGTGACGCTGCTGCATGTGATCGAAGAGGTGCCGGCCTATGCGATTTCCTATATCCCGGCGGATTTCATGGAGGGCACCCGCACGGCGCTGCAGGCAGAGCTGGACGGGCTGGCCAAGACGCTGCCCAATGCCGAGGGCGTGCTGGTGGAGGGGCATTCCGGCCGCACCATCCTGGACTGGGCAGAGCAGAACGGCCCGGATCTGATCATCCTCGCCTCGCACCGGCCGTCGATGCAGGACCTGATCTGGGGGTCGACCTCAGGCCACGTGGTGCGCCACGCGGCCTGTGCCGTGCATGTGGTGCGCTGAGGCTAACCCGGCCCTCAGGCCGGGACCGCCGCTTTCAGCAGGTTCCAGGCCAGCCGGATCATGCCGCCGGGCAGCAGAGCGGAACGCAGCAGAACCTTGTTCGAATTCACCGCCTCCGCGATACGGGCATAATGGACCTGCTTGTTTGCCGGTGAGCGCAGCAGGATTGTTTCGGCCTTCTTCATTGCCGCTTCGGTCTGCCGCTTGATCTGAGGCACCGCCTCCCGCTTCACCGGACGGTACAGGTTGAGCCCCTTGCGCTTGACCGGCTGGGCGGGGTCGAGGTTCTGCTTGACGGCCCTGGTCAGGGTTTCCTCGACCAGAACCAGTGCCCTGTGCGCCTCGGCATAGGCCTGGTTGCCGTTCAGTTTCTGCGCCGCCAGCTTGTAGGTGTGGCGGTAGCAGTCGTATTTGTAAGCCCAGGGCAGGGTGCCGCAGCGCTCAAACCCGCGGGTCAGCGTGGTGACAACCGCCTTGGTGGTCTTGGAACTGAGGCCGCTGCGCTGGCCGCCGCCGGAATCCATCCCGTCCCGGCTGCCGCCGCCGTCGCCGCCGGCAAGAGCCGTGGCACAGGAAAAGATCAGGGCCAGTAGCCCGGCGAGGATGGTCTTGCTGCTCATGTAAGCCTCCTTGATTTGCTCCAGCTTACCACGCGTCAGCTTTCTGGAAACGGGCGGAAAGCCGCAAATTGCGGGATTTTGCACTGGTTTTGCCTTGCAGGAGGCCAAAGCGGTTCCCACGTGAAAGGCTGGAGTTGCAGAAGGAGACGCGAATGCAGTGCCCGATTGACGGAACCGAACTTGTGATGTCCGACCGCGCCGGGGTCGAGATCGACTATTGCCCGCGCTGCCGCGGCGTGTGGCTGGACCGGGGCGAATTGGACAAGATCATCGAACGTTCCGCCCAGCCGGTGCAGTCCGCGCCGCAGCCGCAGCGCTATGAGGAGCGCAGCCGGGAGTACGGCCGGGAAGATGGCCGGAAATATGAAAAGAAGTACGAAAAGAAGTCCTTCAAGAAGAAATCGAAGAACTTCCTGGAAGATCTGTTCGACTTCTGACCGCCGCCATCCGTGCCGCCCCGGAAACACGGGGGCGGCTGGCCGCAGGCATCAGTGCATGGTGCAGAAGGAGCCGTGTTTGGCGTCCTTCATCAGGGTGTCGAAATCGGACCCCTTCATCTCCACCAGCGTCTTGTGGTCGCCGGCCTCGAACCAGACCTTGTCGAGTCCGGTGAGGCTGTCGTCGATCACCGTGGGCACCATATAGGCCGCGCCGACGCACGGCGCCGCGCCCGGGTCGCAATCATCAAAAACCTGATCCAGTTCAATCTCTGGCGCGAGGCCAAGGCGGCGGTCGACCATCGACTGCAGCTTGTGCAGATCGACCTTCTGGTCAGAGGGGATCACCGCCAGAAACGGGCCTTCCTCCATGTGGATCAGAACCGATTTGGCCAGATGGCCGCCCGGCACATGGGCGGCTTCGGCGCATTCGGACGCAGTGGCGGTATAGGGGTGGCGGACGGTGGCAAAGGGCAATCCCTGTGCCTCCAGATGATGTTTCAGGCGTGAGGCAATCATCGAAGGGTCCTCCTGTCTGGGGCGGGACCCCGGCGGCGCGTGGCGCAGGTCCTGGCCGCCGCGGGAGCGTTCCGGCTCACTGATCTGGCGGCGGCATCAGTCCTGGGCGCAGCAAGCGGCAGGCCGGGGCGCGCGCAGGTTTATGGTGCCTGACAGTCTGCGCCCGAAGGGGTGAGTCGGGCAAGGGGGCGGGGCGGCGGGCCTGCAAGCCGCGGAAATATCTTGGGAACTCTTTGCGCCCCTGGGTCGTTATCCCTGCGACGCACCGCTGTGGTGCCAGGTAATCGAGAGGGAAAACCCATGAAGACAGGATCTGCCGTTGCCATTGGAGTGGCCGCCGTTATCGCCATTGCCGCCGCGTTCTACATGATCGACGTCGACCAGACCGAAGAGGCCCGCCTGCCGGATGTGGAAGTGAACGTCGAGGGCGGCCAGCTGCCCGAGTTCGATGCCGAGGTCGGGTCGGTCGAGCTGACCGAGGAATCCGCCACCGTGAAGGTGCCGGATGTCGACGTGGAGATGAAAGACGCCGAGATCACCGTGCCCGGCATCGAAGTGACCCCGCCGGAAGACGCCGGCACCGAGACCGCCGCCGACAACTGATTTAAGATTTGTGGTGAAGAGTGGTCCCCCTCCGGAGTTTCCGGAGGGGTTTTTTGTGGTTTGGGCCTGGGGAGCGGTGGCCCGGGCACGGGTGTAAATGAAAGGAGGTTTCGCTGCGAAACCTTGTTTATTAATATAAGGTTGGTGGGTTTGTGGTAGCTTTGCGGAGGTGAGTGTGCTGTGCAGTCGTACGTCGCTCAATATTAACTCCAGTTGATGTCATTTTCGTCAATGAAGCCAACTGTATACTCACTTTCCCCTTCATTCTGGTGAAAATGAGAAACGTGCCAATATGTACCTTCACCATTTAGGCCTGGTGTCGAGTATTCGGTTCTAATGCTTGACAATCCGTCGGGAAAGATTTTAACAACTTCGCTGTTTCTATCTGCCTTTCTGAATATTTTTACTCCTCTCTTCGGTTTTACGATGTAATTGCTTGATCCGTTGATCCATCGAAGAGATTTTTGGAAATTTTGTTTCTTCCGAATGATGTCCACCGTGTTGTCGAAGGCGTAGTGGGCTCTTGCTTCAATGCCTTCTGCCTCGAAAACTTTCAGATCATTTTTTACGGTCCAAGCGTCGCTTTGAACGTGGCGGTAGACTTCTGGTGTAAGGCGCCAAATATTCCACCATGTTCCGTGGTCAATTCTCATTTTCGCTAGTTCGGCGTCAAGATGGTTGCTGTCCATGACTATGAAGTCAAAGGGGGAATTCACCCTCTCATCTATGTAGTTCGCATTTCGCGCATATGAAGGTGCATTGCATCCGATATGGAAAAAACCAGGCGCTGTCACGTTCTCCTTCCGAAAAGTGCTTGATATCGTAGGATTTTTCAAACTCTAAAAAGAAGGCTTTTCGAGTGAAGGTAAGTGCGTCATTGTAGTTTTTTTGAGCTAGGGAGTTCTCGCATTCCTGAAGCAGTTCTTTCGTTTCGCCATCGTCAAGAATGGAGGTCAAGCTTAAGTTCCAGAATTCCCTTTGAAATATCGTTTTGGTCGCCTTTTCAAAAAAGTCGCGACAGGTGCCAAGGTAACCCTGAAGCTCAGTACGATCCGGTTGGACGCCGTGATGTTTTGCATTCACGCGAACCTTGTTAAGCTGCAAAAGGCGGAATCTAAATGGTAACTCAACGTTTTCAGGGAGCTTTTCGTTAATTCTGTCTAAGTAGGTGGGGATGTCAGTTTGTTGTTTTACGTTTGCATTGAGGAAGTCTGATGCGGTCACTAAAAATGCTTCCAAGCTGTCGTGCAGCAAGGAGATAGCAGCGAATATCGAAGGCTCCCTATCTATAGAAGCTTGGTCGTTAGCTAGTTGGAGATGGTACCTCGTAACGATCAATTGTCGAATGTGTTTTTCGTCAAGGCTCAATCTTTTTTCCCCGTTTTTCTTGTAGGACACGATCCATAGTAAAGATCAAATCCTCACGAAAACTTCTTCTGCGACTTGCCCCTATACGCCCGCGTCCCGGCCTTCCCGGCCGTTGAACGGCCCCGCGATTTGACGGCGGCCTCCGACGCTGCCTCCACCGCCGATTGCCGCGCCAGCGGGTCGTCGGAGATGGCGAGGTCCACCGCTTCCAGCCGTTTGACCTCGTCGCGCAGGCGGGCGGCTTCTTCGAACTCCAGGTTCTCTGCGGCCTTGCGCATCTGGTCGCGCAACCCGTTCAGATGCGCCTCCAGATTGGCGCCATGCATCGGCTTGTCCACCGTGGCGGTGACGCGGTTCATGTCCACATCGCCCTCGTAGAGGCCGGCCAGAACATCCTCGACGTTTTTCTTGACGGTTTCCGGCGTGATGCCGTGTTCGAGGTTGTAGGCGATCTGCTTTTCGCGGCGGCGGTTGGTTTCGCCCAGGGCGCGCTCCATCGAGCCGGTGATTTTGTCGGCATACATGATGACGCGGCCGTCGGCGTTCCGCGCGGCGCGGCCGATGGTCTGGATCAGCGAGGTCTCGGAGCGCAGGAAGCCTTCCTTGTCGGCGTCCAGAATGGCGACGAGGCCGCATTCGGGAATATCCAGCCCCTCGCGCAGGAGGTTGATGCCGATGAGCACGTCAAAGGCGCCGAGGCGCAGGTCGCGCAGGATCTCGATCCGTTCCAGCGTGTCGATGTCGGAGTGCATGTAGCGGACCTTGATGCCCTGTTCATGCAGGTATTCGGTCAGGTCCTCGGCCATGCGTTTGGTCAGCGTGGTGACCAGGGTGCGGAAGCCGTTTGCGGTGACCTTGCGGATCTCATCCAGGAGGTCGTCCACCTGCATGCCGACGGGACGGATTTCGACCTCAGGATCCAAGAGGCCGGTGGGGCGGATCACCTGTTCGGTAAAGACGCCGCCGGACTGGTCCAGCTCCCAGCCTGCGGGGGTGGCGGAGACGAAGACCGACTGCGGGCGCATGGCGTCCCATTCCTCGAACTTCAGCGGGCGGTTGTCCATGCAGGACGGCAAGCGGAAGCCATGTTCCGCCAGGGTGAACTTGCGCCGGTGGTCGCCGCGGTACATGCCGCCGATCTGCGGGACGGAGACGTGGCTTTCGTCCGCGAACACGATGGCGTTGTCGGGGATGAATTCAAACAGGGTCGGGGGCGGCTCGCCCGGGGCGCGGCCCGTGAGGTAGCGGGAGTAGTTCTCAATCCCGTTGCAGTGGCCGGTGGCCTCCAGCATTTCGAGGTCGAAGTTGGTACGCTGTTCAAGGCGCTGGGCTTCCAGGAGTTTGCCGTCGCGCACCAGCTGGTCGAGGCGCTGTTTCAGCTCCGCCTTGATGGAGACCACGGCCTGATTGAGGGTCGGCTTGGGCGTCACGTAGTGGGAGTTCGCATAGACGCGGATCTGCTCGAAGGTGCCGGTCTTTTCGCCGGTCAGAGGGTCGAATTCTGTGATCGCCTCCAGCTCCTCGCCGAAGAAGGAAAGCTTCCAGGCGCGGTCCTCCAGGTGGGCGGGGAAGATTTCCAGCGTGTCGCCGCGGACCCGGAAGGAGCCGCGCTGGAAGGCCTGGTCGTTGCGCTTGTATTGCTGGGCGACCAGATCGGCCATGATCTGGCGCTGGTCGTACATTTCGCCCGCTTTCAGGTCCTGGGTCATGGCGGAGTAGGTTTCGACCGAGCCAATGCCGTAGATGCAGCTGACAGACGCGATAATGATGACGTCGTCGCGTTCCAGAAGCGCGCGGGTCGCCGAGTGGCGCATCCGGTCGATCTGCTCGTTGATCTGGCTTTCCTTCTCAATATAGGTGTCGGAGCGCGGCACATAGGCCTCCGGCTGGTAGTAGTCGTAGAAGGAGACGAAGTATTCGACCGAGTTCTCCGGGAAGAAGCCCTTGAATTCGCCGTACAATTGCGCCGCCAGCGTTTTGTTGGGGGCAAGGATGATGGCCGGGCGCTGAGTTTCCTCGATCACCTTGGCCATGGTGAAGGTCTTGCCGGTGCCGGTGGCGCCCAAGAGCACCTGGTTGCGCTCGCCGTCCAGCACGCCCTCGGACAGTTCCTTGATCGCGGTGGGCTGGTCGCCTGCGGGATCGAAAGTGGTGTTCATGACAAACCGCTTGCCGCCCTCCAGCTTGGGCCGCTGCTGCGGCGCGCGCTGGGTCATCATCGGCATGGTCTTGTCGGAATGGGCATAGGGCATCGGGCGACTCCGTTGGCGGCTGGGGCCGATTTTGGTCTGTTTTTGTTCCGGTGCAAGGGGGCGGGGGCCGCAATCCGGAATATGGTGTCAGATTTTGTCAGCAGGTGCGGGGCGCAGGAGCTTTCCCAGCAATTCTGCCAGCCGCCGCGCCTCACCGGTGCTGAGGTTGCTGGAGATGGCGGGCTCCATGGCGGCGGCGTAAACCTCCCACATCTGCGCGCGGGTTCTGGCGCCTTCGGGGGTGAGCAGCAGCACCTGGCCGCGGCCGTCACCGCTGCAGTCCTGCCGGGTGAGGTATCCGGCCCTGGCCAGCCGGTCCGCCAGCCGTGAAACACCGTATTGCGGCAACAGCAGTTTTTCCTGCAGCTCATAGGGGCGCAGTCCCGCATCGCCTGCGCATTCCAGCTCCCACAGCAGGTCGTACCAGTCGAGGCCGGGCAGGCCTGCCTGTTTCAATGCAGCCTCCACCGCGGTGAGGATGGTTTTTTGCGCGCGTGCCAGCGGCAGCCAGACGGCAAAGGGATCGGGGGCGGACATGGTCATGGCAGAAATTTAGATGCAAGTGCATTGACATTCAAGGGTGGTTGCCCATGTGATATACATGCAAATGCATCTAAATGGAGACGCCCATGAACGACCTGCATCTGATCAGCCATCACCTGTGCCCCTATGTGCAGCGGGCGGTGATTGTGCTGAGCGAGAAATCCATCCCGCACCGGCGCACCTATATAGATCTGGCGGAGAAACCAGACTGGTTCCGCGCCCTGTCGCCAACGGGCCGGGTGCCGCTGCTGGAGACCGGCGGGCGGGTGCTGTTCGAAAGCCAGGTGATTGCGGAATATCTGGACGAGACAACGCCAGGCTCCTTGCATCCTGCGGATCCGCTGGAGCGGGCGCGGCACCGGGCTTGGATCGCGTTCGGCTCGGACACGCTGGCGGCCATCGGCAAGCTCTATAATGCACCGGATCAGGCAGCGTTTGCTGCGGCGGCGGACAGCTTGCGCGAACGGCTGGAGCGGGTCGCGCCGGAGGTGTCGGGGCCGTTCTTTGCCGGGGGCAGTTTCCATATGGTGGATGGGGTCTGGGGGACTGTGTTCCGCTATTTCGACACCTTTGATGCCATCGGGGATTTCGGCCTGATGCCGCCGCAGGGGCGCATGGCAGACTGGCGCGCGGCGGTTTCTGCCCGCCCATCGGTTCGTCAGGCGCCCCCGGAGGGCTACCCGGGCCGGCTGACGGCATTTCTGGCCGCGCGGCAGTCGTATCTCGGGGCGCTGGCCCGGGTGTCCTGTGGCAGCGCTGCAAATGCCGGATAACCCTGTTCAAAATGCCACCTTGCTGCAGACCTGCATCCGGCGCATAAATGCGCTGGATTTGAGACTCAGGAGCGGGAGACAGCCCATGCAAGCGCGGATTTACCGGCCGGCACGCAACGCCATGACCTCTGGCATGGCCAAAACGCGGAAATGGGTGCTGGAGTTTGCCCCTGCCTCGGCCCGCGAAGTGGACCCGCTGATGGGCTGGACCTCCTCCACCGACACCCAGGCGCAGGTCAAGTTGCGGTTCGACAGCAAGGAAGCGGCGGTTGAATACGCCGAGGACCACGGCATCGACGCGGTGGTTGTCGAGCCGAAAGTCCGCAAGGCCAATATCCGCGCTGGCGGCTACGGCGAAAACTTTGCCACCAGCCGCCGCGGTCCCTGGACCCACTAAGACTGTGTAAATCTTCCACGAGTTCCCACCGTTTCGGCACGAGTTCTCACCAAGATCTACATATAGGGCGCCCAGCGGGCGCCTTTTCTATATCTGGGTTGGGGCGTTGTGGCAGAGACCGAATGCATTGCGGAAACAGAGAACAGGCTCCTTCGTTTTGCTGTGCCTGCATATTCGGGGTCTGGGTGACTTCATACCCGGCGATGGGGGCAGCGGCCGCCTTCTGCAGCAGTGAAAAGATAGAGTTTCACATCAGCCTGCTCCAAGACAGCAGTCAGTCCAAACTTGCCGTTAAGTTGACACGCTTGGCGCCGATCGCTGCATGTGCGAGCTTTTTCAAGCCTTCCAGCGCAAGCGGACCTTCAGCAGGGCGCAAGCACTTGTTCTTATACCGCCAGCTGGAACGGGGTCAGCAAAGCGCAGAACTCGGCCGTTTGACGCAACCAGCCGAGGTTTTGCGCTGCAGCGCAGCCCGCCGTTCCTGCCGTTCGCTGGGGCTGCGAGGTGTTGGACCTGGTGAATTCACACACAGCGGACAAAGCCGCCGCTCCCGTCGCCGGAAGCAATGACGGCAGGCAGCCCAACACAGATGTGACCGGAACCGCTGTTTGGCCCTTCTCACTCCTGGAGGGTGGGCGGTCTCCGGAAGTTCGCCGCACATGCGTGTGCATGCTTGAGCGACTGCAGAACCGGCCCTTCATCATGAGCCTCAGTCCGGAACCTGACTGGCCGACACTCCACACGGTTGACAGTGGGTGCGTGCGTGTTCGCGTTATATGCCGCGTCCTGTGCGACCTTGTAGATGAGCAGCTGTTTCGCCGGATGTTAAATTCTACATAAAGGAATGTAATTTTACATATTGAAACTATGGATTGGATTGGCTAGCAAAACTAAAGCAAGAGATTCTGAGAGCAACGTGCGGGGGGAAATGGTGAACCTGGTCAATCTGGCAATGGATGACGGCATTGCTGTTGTGACGGTGGAGAACCCGCCGGTGAATGCTCTTTCGCACGCGGTGCGCTCTGGCTTGCAGGACTGTTTGCGGAGGGCGCTGAACAGCGCGCAGACCAAGGCGGTGGTTATCTGTTGCGCGGGCCGCAGCTTCTTTTCCGGAGCGGATATACGGGAATTCGGTAAGCCGCCCCAGGCGCCGATTCTGCCGGATCTCATTAATGAAATCGAAGCGGCGCCTGTGCCGGTCATTGCCGCGATGCACGGAAACGCGCTTGGCGGCGGGCTGGAGGTTGCCCTGGGCGCGCACTACCGGGTTGCGCTGAAGGGAACCCGCTTTAGCCTGCCGGAGGTCACCCTGGGGCTGCTGCCCGGCGCAGGCGGCACGCAGCGCCTGCCGCGGCTGATCCCGGCGGCGGATGCGGCCCGGATGATCACCGGCGGCAAGCCGGTTGATGCCGGTGCGGCGCTCTCGATGGGATTGATCGACAGAATCGGGGACGGCAGCGATGCCTGCGCCGAAGGTGTTGCCTTTGCACGGGACCTGATCGCGGCGGGCAAGGGGCCGCGCCCGGCCGCCAGCCTGCCGTGCAATCGGCTGGAGCCCGCGGAACTGGCGGCCTTAAGGGCCAAAACAGCCAAGGCGGCACGCGGGGCCGTTGCGCCGATAGCCTGCCTGGAGGCGCTGCAGGCGGCAATGTCGTTGCCCTTTGCCGAGGGGCTGAAGGCAGAGCGCGCGCTGTTTCAGGACCTTGTGGCTTCCGATCAGAGCAAGGCCCTGATCCATGCCTTCTTTGCCGAGCGGCAGGCGGGAAAACTGCCGGATGCCGAACGGGCTGCACCGCGTGAAATCAGCCGGGTGGGTGTTGTGGGCGGCGGCACAATGGGGGCGGGGATAGCTGTCAGCGCCCTGTTAAGCGGCCTGGACGTGACCCTGCTTGAGCGCGACGAGGCGGCAGCGTCAAAGGCAGCGGCCAGTGTCGGAAAGATGCTGGACAGTGCAGTGAAACGCGGCAAGCTGTCCGGGCCGCAGCGCGATGCCATGCTTGCCGGAACCTTCCGCTGCACCACTGCGTACGAGGACTTCGCACAGGCGGATCTGGTGATCGAAGCCGTGTTTGAAAGCATGGACGTCAAGAAGGACGTGTTCACCCGGCTTGACAAGGTCTGCAAGCCAGGAGCCATTCTGGCATCGAACACCTCGTACCTGGATCTGAACCGGATTGCGGCAATGACCAGCCGCCCGCAGGATGTGATTGGTCTGCATTTCTTTTCGCCGGCGCATGTTATGCGGCTGCTGGAAGTTGTGGTGGGGGCTGAAACTGCCCCGGACGCAGTGGCGACGGGCTTTGCACTGGCCAAGCGGCTGAAAAAAGTGGCGGTGCGCGCGGGGGTCTGCGACGGCTTTATCGGCAACCGGATCCTGTCGCACTACAGCAAGGCGGTCTACGGCATGGTGCTGGCGGGGGCGAGCCCCTATGCGGTCGACAGGGCGCTGACGGGCTTCGGCCTGGCGATGGGGCCGTTTGCAGTGGGCGATCTGGCCGGGCTGGATATCGGCTGGGCGAACCGCAAACGTTTGGCTCCGGCGCGTGACCCGGGGGAGACCTATCCCGAATTTGCCGACCGGCTTTGCGAATTGGGCCGGTTCGGGCGCAAGACCGGGCGCGGTTTCTATATCTACGAGGAGGGCGCCAGCAGCCCTCGTCCTGACCCTGAGGTGGAAGAGATCATCGCGGCGGAACGGGCTGCCAAGGGCATCACGCCCCGCAGCATCGGCGCAGCGGAAATCATCAGCCGCTACATGGCTGCAATGGTGAACGAGGCTGCGCGCGTGGTCGGCGATGGCATTGCCTTGCGGCCGCTGGACGTGGATGTGACCCTGCTGAACGGTTACGGGTTTCCGCGCTGGCGCGGCGGGCCGATGCACTATGCCGATGTCATCGGGCTGGACAGGATCCTGCAGGATATCTGCCGCTTCCACGAGGAAGATCCCCTGCTCTGGCAGCTTGCGCCGCTGCTGGAACGTCTGGCCGCCAAAGGCCGGACCTTTGCCAGCCTCAACACCTGAAGGAGTTTTCAATGAAACAGGCGGTCATCGTCTCCACCGCGCGCACCGGTCTGGCCAAATCCTACCGCGGCGCCTTCAATGAAACCCATGGGGCAACCATGGCGGGCCATGCTATCAGCCACGCGGTGCAGCGGGCCGGCATTGCGCCGGACCTGATCGAGGACGCGCTGGTCGGCTGCGGCTACCCCGAAGGCAGGACCGGGTCCAACATTGCCCGCCAGTCGGTGATCCGCGCAGGGCTGCCGGTGTCCGTTTCCGCGGCCACCGTGAACCGCTTCTGCTCTTCCGGGCTGCAGGTGGTCGCCATGGCGGCGCATTCGATTGTGATGGAGGGCGCGCCGGCCGCGATCGGGGCAGGGGTGGAAAGCATAAGCCAGATGCCGCCCGCCCGCCCGCCGCAGGCGCGGGAAAGCTGGATCCTGGAAAACAAGCCGGAACTGTATCTCCCGATGATCCAGACCGCTGACATCGTCGCCGAACGCTATGGCATCAGCCGCGAAGCGCAGGACGAATTGGCGCTGTCCAGCCAGCAGCGCACGGCTGCGGCGCAGGCAGCGGGCCGTCTGGATGATGAAATTGTGCCCATCACCGTGACTCAGGCCTTCAAGGACAAGGAAAGCGGCGAGATCACCCGCCAGGAGGTGAATTTTGCCATGGACGACTGCAACCGGCCGAACACAACGCTGGAAGGGCTGGCCGGGCTCGCCCCGGTGCAGGGTGAGGGACATTTCGTCACCGCTGGCAATGCCTCGCAACTGAGCGACGGGGCGGCGGCGCTGGTGCTGATGGACAGCGCGTTGGCCGAACGTGAAGGCGCCGAGCCGCTGGGCGCCTTCAAGGGCTTTGCCGTGGCAGGTTGCGAGCCGGATGAAATGGGCATCGGTCCGGTCCATGCGGTGCCGCGCCTGCTGCAGCGGCACGGGCTGACGGTCAGCGACATTGATCTGTGGGAGCTGAACGAGGCCTTTGCCTCGCAGGCGCTGTACTGCCGCGACCGGCTGGAGATCGACCCGGAGATTTGCAACGTCAACGGCGGTTCGATCTCGATCGGCCACCCGTTCGGCATGACCGGGGCGCGGATGACCGGGCACCTGCTGCTGGAAGGCCGGCGGCGCGGCGCCAGGCTGGGCGTTGTCACCATGTGCATCGGCGGCGGAATGGGCGCGGCCGGCCTGTTTGAAATCTTCTGAGGGGCACCACGCGATGGATCTGAATTACACCAGGGAAGAACAGGCGTTCCGGACAGAGGTCCGCCAGTGGCTGAAGGAAACCCTGCCGCATGAGCTGCGCGAAAAGGTGCGGCTGGGCAAGCGGCTGGCCAAGGCGGACATGGAACTGTGGCACAGCCTGCTGAATGCGCGCGGCTGGCTGGCGCCGAACTGGCCGCGGGCCTATGGCGGCTGCGAGTGGAACGCGGTACAGCGCCATATCTTCGAGGAGGAAGCCTGCCTGGCCCATGCCCCGCGCAGCCTGCCCTTTGGCCTGACGATGCTGGCGCCGGTGCTGCTGGCGTTTGGAACCGAAGACCAGCGCCAGCGCTTTCTGCCGCGCATTTTGAACGGCCAGGACTGGTGGTGCCAGGGCTATTCCGAGCCGGGCGCAGGGTCCGATCTGGCGGCGGTCAAGACCCGCGCGGTGCGCGACGGCGGTCATTATGTGGTCAATGGCCAGAAAACCTGGACCACGCTGGGCCAGCACGCGAACTGGATATTCTGCCTGGTGCGGACGGATCCGGATGCCAAGAAACAGGAAGGCATCTCCTTTCTGCTTATCGACATGGACACACCCGGAGTCACGGTCCGCCCCATCGTGCTGATTGATGGCGAGCCGGAGGTGAACGAGGTGTTCTTTGACAACGTCAGGGTGCCTGCGGAGAACCTGGTGGGGGAGGAGAACAAGGGCTGGACCTACGCCAAGTACCTGCTGACCCATGAGCGCACCAATATTGCAGGCGTGGGTTTTTCGACGGCGCTTTTGACCACTTTGAAACATGTTGCCGGGCGGGTGAACTCCGGCGGCCGGCCCCTGGCGGAGAACCCGCATTTCGCGGCCCGCATGGCGCAGGCGGAGATCGACCTGATGGCGATGGCGACCACCAACCTGCGGGTTGTCTCAGCCGCAGCCAAGGGGCAGGCGCCCGGCGCCGAAAGCTCGATGCTGAAGGTCAAGGGCACGGTGATCCGGCAGGAGCTGACGTCACTGCTGCGCCGGGCGATGGGGCCAGACGCGCTGCCGTTCCAGCCTGACTTTCTGGATGGCGGCAGCAATGCAGCGGCGCTGGGGCCGGACCATGCGGCGGCAGCGGCGCCCTCCTATTTCAACATGCGCAAGCTGTCGATCTTTGGCGGCTCGAACGAGGTGCAGCGCACCATCATCACCAAGGCCATTCTGGGGCTGTAACGGGGGCAGGCGACATGGATTTCAATCTGACCGAAGAACGGATGATGCTGCGCGATACGCTGCGGCGCTTTCTGGCGGACAAATACGCGCATGAGAACCGGCGGTCGCTGATTGCGTCGGGTGAGCCCTATGATACCGGGATCTATGCCGGGCTGGCCGAACTGGGCGTGCTGGGGGGCATGTTCCGCGAGGATCAGGGCGGATTCGGCGGCGAAGGCTTTGACCTGATGGTGGTGTTCGAAGAGCTGGGCCGCGCCGGGGTGATCGAACCGGTGCTGCCGGCGGTTCTGGCGGGCGGGCTGATTGCTGCCTCCGGCAAGGGCCGCCAGCGCGGACTGGCGGATGAGATCATTGCCGGAACCCATCTGGCGGCGCTGGCCCAGGGCGAAGCCGGATCGCGTTATGACCTGAACCATGTGGAAACCACGGCGGCTGCCGAAGGTGATGCCATCGTGCTGAACGGCATCAAGACCCATGTGCTGTACGGCGCCGAGGCGCAGACCCTTGTGGTGTCGGCACGGGAGGCCGGCGCGGTGGCGGATGCGGCAGGCATTTCGTTGTTTCTGGTGCCGGTGAACACGCCGGGCGTGACCGTCAGCGGCCACCGTAATATGGACGGCATACCGTCAGCAACGGTTGCGCTGGAGGGTGTGCGGCTGGCGGAGACGGCGCGGCTGGGCGCGGCCGGAGGCGGGCTGGAAGCGCTGGAAGCCGCTGTTGCCCGCGGCCTGGCAGCCATCTGCGCCGAGGCGCTGGGGGCGATGGAGGCCGCCAAGGATCTGACCATCAGCTATCTGAAGGAGCGCAAGCAGTTCGGCATGCCGATCGGCAAGTTTCAGGCGCTGCAGCACCGGATGGCGGATATGCTGATCGAAGTGGAGCAGGCGCGTTCGGTGGTGATCAACCTGGCAAGCAATCTGGATCAGCCGCGGGCTTTGCGCGAAAGCCACGCCAGCGCGGCCAAGAACCTGGTTGGCCGGGCCGGGGCGCTGGTGGCTGAGGAATGCATCCAGATGCACGGCGGCATCGGCATGACCGATGAATACGCGCTGTCCCATTTTGCCCGCCGCCTGACGATGATCGACCATCTGTTCGGCGACACGGACTACCATCTGGAGCGCTTCATCGCGCTGAAGGCAGGGTAAGAGATGCCGCTGGTGCGTCCCGGCAGGCCCCTGATCCCGCTGTTCGAGGCGATGGGCTATGACATAGAGCTAGACCGGGAGGCGGTTGAGGCGCATTGCGTGCTAGAGATTTCCAGCCTGCACCTGAACCGCCAGGGCGGCTTGCATGGCGGGGTGGCGGCGACGCTGCTGGATACGGCCAGCGGGATCACCGCCAGCCTGTCCTGCGATCCGCAAGGGATTACCCCATTTGCCACCCTGTCGCTGAACGTCAGCTACATGGCGGTGGCCCGGTCTGGCCGCGTGCGGGCGACCGGCCGGATCACCGGCGGCGGCAGCACAACCAAATTTGTCTCTTGCGATCTGCGCGACGGGGAAGGGCGGCTGATTGCGGCCTCAACCGGCGTTTTCAAGCGGGTGCGCGGAGCAGCAGCTGAGGATGCGGCATGAGCGCGCTTTACCGGCATGAGGTCCGCGGCGGGACCCTGGTTATCTGGAACTGCAACACAGGCATGCGCAATGCGCTGTCCTATGAGTACTACCACGGCTTGCAGGACGGTCTGGCGCGGGCGGCAGAGGACCCTGCGATTGCTGCGGTGATCCTGGCGGGTGCGGGCGGGTTCTTCTGCTCCGGCGGCAATCTGAACATGCTGAAGGAACGCCGGGAGATGCCGTACGAGGAACGGCAGGTGCAGATCGGCAAGCTGAACGCCTTGATCCGTGCGGTCCGGGACTGCCCCAAGCCAGTGATTGCAGCTGTCGAAGGCGGCGCGGCGGGAGCAGGGCTGTCCTTGGCGATGGCGGCGGACATGATCGTCGCTGAAGAGGGGGCGATGTTCACCCTGGCCTACGTCAAGGCGGGCCTGGTGCCGGATGGCGGCGCCACCTACGCGCTGACGCAGGCGCTGCCGCGGGCGACCGTGGCCCGGATGGCGATGCTGGCGGAACCGCTCAGCGCGGAACGGATGCACCAGCTGGGGGCGGTGACGGAGCTGGCCCCCAAGGGCCGCACCCTGGCGCTGGCAGAAGCGCTGGCCGATGCGGTGGCCCGCGGCCCCGAACAGGCAATTGCCGGCATCAAGGCACTGCTCAACCAGGCTGAGACCGCCAGTTTCGAAGACCAGATGACCCATGAACGCGATGCCATGGCGCAGGCCCTTGGCGGTGACGAGGCCCAGGCGGGCATCGGCGCCTTTCTCAGCAAGACCTCCCCAGTATTCCGGTAAGGAGACCGACATGATGCACACTTCTGCGCTTCCGGCGATTTTCGATACAGCCGTGACCCGGACCTATGGCACCCGGCTGCCGGTTGTGGCGGGCGGCCTGCAATGGCTGGCCAATGCCGAATATGTATCGGCTGCGGCGCGGGCGGGGATTGTCTCGTTCATCACTGCCGCCAGTTTCCCCGAAATGGACGATCTGCGCGCCGAGATCCGCCGCTGCCGCGAGATGTGCGAAGGCAAGGCCTTAGGGGTCAATGTCTCGATGATCCCCAAGCTGGTGCCGGGCGAAAAGACTGAAGAGGTGTTCCGCCTGATCGCGGACGAAGGCGTGCAGTTCGTCGAAACATCCGGCCGCAGCCCCGAGGCCTTCATGCCGATCCTCAAGGATGCCGGGATCACCGTGCTGCATAAGGTGCCCAGCCTGCGCTATGCGGTGAAGGCGGAGCAGGTGGGGGTTGATATGGTGTCGATTGTCGGCGCCGAATGCGGCGGCCATCCCGGCATGGACATGGTTGGCAGCATGGTCAACGCAGGCCTGGCCGGGGACCGGCTGACCATCCCCTGGCTCATCGGCGGCGGCATCGGGCACGGCAAGCAGATCATGGCGGCGCTGGTGATGGGTGCGGCGGGCGTGGTGATGGGCACCCGGTTCCTGGTTGCCAGCGAGCTGACTGCGCATCCGGATTACAAGCAGGCGATGGTGAATGCGAGCGAGCTGGACACGCAGCTGACCATGCACACGGTGCGCAACACCGTGCGCAGCCTGCGCAACCAGACCACAGAAACGGTGGCCAGGCTGGAGCGCGACAATCCGGAGATCGGCATTCAGGAGCTGCTGAAGCATGTGTCCGGCAAGATCGGGCGCCAGGCCTATGCCACTGGCGACGTCTCCCGCGGGCTGCTGTCGGCGGGCCACGCGCTGGGGTTCGTCGACAAGGTGGAGCCCTTTGCCGAAATCACCGCCCGGCTTGAAACTGAGGCGTTGGCGGCATTCGGGCGGCTCGGTCTGGCGGCGTGACGCTGCAAGGGAGGAGGAAAGACATGCATAACCGCGTACACGGGCTGCTGCAGGCTGCCGCCGAGGCCCGCCCCGATGCTTTGGCGCTGATGGATCAGGATGGCCGCCGCCTCACCTGGCAGGAGATGTCCCAAGCGGCACATGCCGCGGCGGAGCAGCTGAAGTCCGCAGGCGTGCGGCCCGGCGACCGGGTGGTTCTGGTGTTTGAAAACTGCGCCGAGGTGATCGCATTTTTCTATGGTGCAAGCCTGCTGGATGCATCCGCGGTTGCCATCAATGCCCGGCTCACCACGGCTGAGCTGGACCGGATCTTTGCCCACTCCGATCCCAGTGCCGTCATGTTCACGGCGGCCGCATCCGCGGCGGCCCGGGCCCATGCGGATCACTATGGCGCCCGGGACGTGCAGGGTGTCTTTGGCGCTGCAGCCCTGATGCCGCGCGCAGGCGCCACGCAGGAACCGGTGTCGGAGGACGGGCGCGAACAAACCGCCCTTCTGCTTTATACCTCGGGCACAACCGGCGCCCCCAAGGCCGCGATGCTGACCCATGCCAATCTTCTTGCAGGGGCGGCGGCCTCAGCCGAGGTGCGGGGCATTCAAACGTCGGATGTGACCTATCTCGCGCTGCCGCTCAGCCATATTTTCGGGCTGGTCACCATGCTGTCCGTCACCCTGGCGCAATCGGCGATGCGGATGGAGGCGCAATTCTCGGCAGAGCGCCTGTACCAGGCATTGCAGGAGGATGTGACCCTGCTGCCCGCGGTGCCGCAGATGCATGCGCATCTGTTCAACTATGCCCGCGCCCACGGCAAGCCGCGCTATGATGCGGGAAAACTGCGGTTTGTCTCCTCGGGCGGTGCGCCCCTGGATCCGGCCTGGAAACGCGAGGCGGAGGCCTTCTATGGCCTGCCGCTGCAAAACGGCTATGGGCTGACGGAGGGCACTGCGGGTGTCTGCGCAACCCGCAACGCCTTAGGCGACCCTGACATCAGTGTCGGACTGCCGATGGGCGGCTGCACCCTTGAACTGGATCTGGACGCGCCGGGCGCCACCCATGAGGCGGGCATCGGCGAGATCCTTGTTGGGGGGCCGCAGATCATGAAGGGCTATTTCCGCGATCCGGTGCAAACAGCTGCCGCGCTGACGCAGGACGGGTTGTTCCGCACCGGCGACCTGGGCCGCTTTGACGATGAAGGGCGGCTGCATATTGCCGGGCGCACAAAGGAACTGATCATCCGCTCCGGCTTCAATGTTTATCCGGTGGAGATCGAGGCGGCGCTGACCGAGCATCCGGAGGTGGTGGTGGCCAGCGTGGTAGGGCGCACCGTCGAAGGGAACGAGGAGGTTCTGGCCTTTGTCAGCGCCGCCACCGGCAGCAGCGTGGAGGAGGCGGAGCTGAAGGCCTTTCTGCAGGACCGGCTTGCGCCCTACAAGCGGCCGGCACGCATCATTGTGGCCGCCGCGCTGCCTGCCGCGCCGACCGGCAAGATCCTGAAAGCGAAGCTGATCGAGACCTTTGCCAGCGAACTGGCGGACGGCGTCTAATCTGCTGCGCCAGCTGCCCCGCCTGCAGCGAAGCACCTGCGCCGGTCCTGCTGGCTGCGGGCCGCAAGCGGGCAGATGTTCAAAAATTTCAATATGTGGAATAAAATTCTAGACAGAAGCTTAAAATTCCACATAGTAAAACTTGCGATGGCTTTCGAGGAGGAGATGCCAGTCATGGGAATGATCAAGAATTTTCTGGGAGGGCTGACCCTTGCGGCCGGTCTTGGTGCAACGGCAGTATCTGCGGAGACCGTGATTTACTACGGCCACAGCGGCCCGGACAGGGGCACCGTCCCTGCTGCGCTGAAATGGTTCAACACCCGTATCGGCGAGCTGTCGGACGGCGATCTGCGGCTGGACGTTCAATGGGGCGGCGCGCTGTTCAAGGCAAGCGCTGCGGTGCAGGGGATCAGCGACGGGGTGGCGGATGCAGGCTCGATCATTGCAGCCTACTTCCAGAAGGAAATGGCGGCCTATTCGCTGGCGGACTTCCCCATCGGCGGGCCGAATGCCTGGGTGGCCATGCGGGCAGCCGACCGTCTGATGCGGTCAGAACCCCAGATCACCGAGCATTTGGCCAGCCAGAACCTGGTCTATATCGGCACCTTCACGGCCTCGGCCGTCAATGTTGCCTGCGCCGGAGAGCCGATCCGCTCGGTTGAGGACATCAAGGGCAAGAAGGTCCGCGGTGCAGGCGTTTACGGCAAGGTGTTCGGCGAAATGGGCGCAACCCGTGTGAACCTGTCAGTCTATGAGGCGTATCAGGGGCTCGATACCGGGCTGATCGACTGCAGCCAGGGCTATGACTACATTGTGCCTTCGCTGAAGTGGGACGAGGTGATCGACAGCTATACCGTCCTGAACTGGGGGCAGATCGGCGGTTATGGCATGTTCATGAACAAGCAGGTCTATGACAGCCTGGAGCCTGGCCAGCAGCAGGTGCTGATGCAGGCGGGCGAGGAACTGGCGGATCAGTTCGCCAAGATCGTGACCGGGGCCAACAGCAAGGCGATGAAGGCGATGACCGCAGGCGAGACCACCCGCAAGATTGAGGTCATCGAGCTGAGCGATGCTGACAAGGCTGTGCTGAATGCTGCCGCGAAACCCTTTATTGCCGACTGGATGGAAAATGCCCGCAGCGTCGGTTTGGATGCCGACCAGCTGATGGCAACCTACACCGCCGCGGTGGCTGAATTCACCGCCGAGTTCGAAGCCGAAGGGTACCCCTGGACGCGAAGCAACTGATCAGGGCGAAGCAGAGACCGGCCGGCGGCTGTAGGGCCGCCTGGCAATTCCGAGGGAGGACGTGATGCTGCACAGGCTTGAGCGGGTATTCGTTGATGTATCGGCTGCGGCCATCATTCTGCTGGCGCTGCTGATATTTGCCGATGTCGTGGCGCTGAATCTGTTCAACAGCTCAGTGCCGGACACTATTGTCATCGTGCGCGAGCTGATGGTTCTGGCGATTGTGATGCCTTTGGCCGCCGCAACCGCGCAGCGGGCGCATATCGCGGTGGAGTTTCTGACCAATCTGCTGCCGCCGCGCGTGTCGGGATGGTTGGCAGTGTTCGGCACCCTGTTCGGCCTGCTGGCGCTGACGCCGATCCTGTATTCGGGTGGCCGCGAATTCCTGCATCAGTGGCAGACCGGTAGCGTGTTTTACGGCGATCTGAACCTGCCGCAATGGCCGGGACGGCTGGCCTTTACCATCGGGATTGCGCTGGGCTGGCTGCGGCTTGCGGTGATGGCTGCCGGCGACGCGCTGACCTTGCTGCGCGGCGGCGTGATCGCGCTGCACAAGTCCTGACACCGATCTGACATTCAATAGACCTGCCGAGGAGACTGTCCGTGGATCCTGCCCTGATCGGCCTTGTGGCCTTTGCCGTTATGCTCGTGCTTCTGGCCATTCGTGTGCCGATTGCCTTTGCCCTGATTGGCGTGGCGACGCTGGCGGCCTTTACAATCTTTGCATTCCGCACGGGCACCTTCATGCCGGAACGGGCCTTCCGGGCGACCTCCTCGCTGGTTTTCAACAACTCCTTCGATCTGCTGCATTCCTTCGACCTGTCGATGATCCCGCTGTTCATTGCGCTGGGAAACATCGCCTACCGGGCCGGGATCACCACAGCGGTCTATGACGCCGCCAAGGTGTGGCTGCTGCGCCTGCGCGGCGGGATTGCGGTGGCCTCCGTGATGGGCTGCGGCGGGTTTTCCGCCATCACCGGATCCAGCCTGGCCTGCGCGTCGACCATGGGCAAGATCTGCACCCCGGAAATGCTGCGGCTTGGCTATGACCCAAGGCTGGCAACCGCCAGCGTCGCCGCCGGGGGCACACTTGGCTCGCTGATCCCCCCGAGCATCCTGTTCATCATCTATGCAATCTTCACCGAGACCTCGGTGAACAAGCTGTTCATTGCCGGCATTCTGCCGGGACTGCTGACGCTGGCGGGTTTTGTCCTGGTCATTGCGATGTGGATCAGGGCGGACCCGGCGGCGGTCCCGGCCCGCGGCGAGGCGGCCAGTTTCGCCGAAAAGCTGGCCGCGTTCCAAAGAGCATGGCCCGCTGCCGTGATCTTTGCGGTGATCGTGATCGGGATTTACGGCGGCTATTTCACCGCCACGGCGGCCGCAGCGGTGAGCGTTGTGCTGACTGTGCTGATCGGCATGGCGCAGCGGCAGCTTGATCTGGCAGGCATCTGGCTGGCGGTCCGGGAAACCTGCGTGCAGACCGCCGCGATCTTCTTTGTTGCCGCGGGGGCCAAGATATTTGTTGCGGCCATCGCCTTGACGGGCATGGCTCCGGCGCTGGTGGACTGGGTTTCACAGGCTGAATTCTCGACCGCGACGCTGCTGTTTGCCATCTGCGTGGTCTATCTGGTGCTGGGCATGTTTCTGGATCCGATCGGAATCATGGTTCTGACCCTGCCGCTGGTGGTGCCGCTGGTGGAATCCTACGGGCTGAACCTGATCTGGTTCGGGGTCGTTGTGGTGAAACTGCTGGAGATCGGCCTGATAACGCCGCCTGTGGGGCTGAACGTCTTTGTCCTTTCCAATGTCGTTGGAAAAGACGCGCCTGTCGGCATGGTCTTTTCCGGCATCTGGCGGTTCCTCAGCATCGACGTGATTGTGCTGCTTCTGCTGGTGGCTTTCCCGCCGATCTCTCTGGTGCTGTCAAATGCGGTTCAGTAGTATCGGGACAGCGCGAACAGCGGATGCCCCGCGCAGGCCAGACGCCCGCATAGATACAGGAAACACCATGCCAGCCGATTCATCGGACAAGAGATTTGCAAACACACTGGCGCGGGGCCTTACAATCCTGCGGGCCTTCCGCCCGACGGATGACGGCCTGGGCAATCTCGAAATCTCGGAGCGCACCGGCATTCCGCGCCCGACAGTGTCCCGGCTGACATTTACCTTGTGCGCGCTGGGATACCTGACCCATGGGCGGCGGCACGACAAATACCGGCTCGGCCCGGCGGCGCTGGCACTGGGGAACATTGCGGCCGCATCCTTTGCCTTTGTCGAGATTGCCTCGCCGGTCATGCAGCGGCTGGCAGATGCAACCGGCACCTTGACCGCGATCAGCATCAAGGATGACCAGCGGATGCTGATGACCAAGGCCTGGCGGCCGGTGAACTCATCCGCGATCTGGCTGGACGTGGGCTACCGGATGCCTCTGCATACGTCATCCAGCGGCAAGGCCTATCTGGGGGCGCTCAGCGATGCGGAATTTGCCCGCTTCCTTGAGGGCCAAAGCGGTGAGCCGGAAGAATTGCTGGCGGAGCTGGCGGCAATCCGGCTTGCCGCGCACGACGAGATCCTGGCTGACGGCTACACCCAGGTGCGGGGCGGAAACCGGTTTTCCGAGACCATCAACGCCGCCGCGGTGCCATACCGCCCGTCCGATCTGGGGGAGCCGGTGGCGTTTCTGGCAAGCTCGACCTCAAAACTGCTGACGGATCAGCGCATCTTTGACGAGGTCGGACCAGCCCTTGCCGAGGCGGTGTCTGAGGTCCGCAGGATGACAGGTCAGCAATCGGCGCTGGTAATGAATGAATAGGGAATCCCGGTCGCTACCGCCCCTGCCGGCGGATTTTCGGTGTTCTGTCATCCCTCGTGGCGCGTCAGGAGCCATCGTTTGATGGCAGCTTCTCAGGTCGCTTAAGACAATTGTACGTTTTGCAGCATTCGCCTGGTTGGGCTCGCAGATTTCCTTGGATGGACAAGCCTGGCAAGTCGACTTCAAAGCACGGTATTCCTTTCGCCCGACGGTATCCTGACCGCGGTTCGGCGTTGATGCTGTATCCGCCCCAGCGCACCTGAAGACGGATAGATCGTTTACTGATCTCCTAACCGGCTCAATCCTGCGGCGGGTCACAGCATGCCGCTCGCTGCTGAACGATAACCGGGATATTGCCGGTTCACTCAAGCTACAGCTTTCAGAACGCAGCGCCCTGCAGTGAGCAAGGCCCTGTTCTCTCGACAAAGCGCTGGAAAGCGACAATAGTCCAATACCGCCCACACAGAAGAGCGGCAGGTATGACAAATACAGATATGGCAAGGCTGGCCGACCCGCTCGGGCAAGCAAGTATTCTCATCGTGGACGATGAACCGGGGATGCGCAATTTCCTCGTGAAAACCCTGCGCCCTCTATGCCTGTTGGTGGATGAAGCCGAAGACACCGGAGCCGCAACCGCCCTGCTCAATACCAGGCAATATGATGTGATGATCCTCGACAACATCATGCCTGGCCAGAAAGGCCTGGACTGGCTGGAGGAGCAGCGGCGTGAAGGCGGCTTCACCGATACCATCCTGATTACCGCCTATGCCGATCTGCAAACGGCAATCGACGCGCTCCGGGCCGGGGCGTCGGATTTCGTCCTGAAGCCTTTCCGCTCCAACCAGATCCTCAATGCCCTGCGCCGCTGCATCGAGACGGCGCGGCTGAAGCGCGAGAACATGCTGCTGCGGCGGGAGCTGGAAACCGCTGGCCCCGGCCGCTGCCGCCGCCGCGAGCTGGTCGGGGCGTCGCCTGCCGTTGGCCAGGTGCGCGCCTTGCTGGACCGGGTGGCCCAGGTCTCGACTCCGGTGCTGATCACCGGCGCCTCCGGTACCGGCAAGGAGGTTGCCGCACGCCACCTGCACGCGCGCTCCAGCCGCGCCGGGGCGCCTTTCGTGCCGGTGCAATGCGGCGCCATTCCGGCGGACGTGATTGAATACGAGCTGTTCGGCCATGCGCCCGGCGCCTTCCCCGGTGCGCCAGCCGGGCGCGAAGGCCTATTGGCCTCGGCGCAGGGAGGCTCCGTATTCCTCGATGAAATCGGCGAACTCAGCCCTTCGGCACAAACCGCGCTGCTGAGGGTGCTGGAGGATGGACGCATCCGGCCAATCGGCACCGAGCGGACGGTGCAGCTCGATGTCCGCTTCGTGATGAGTTCCAGCCGCGCGCTGGACGAAGCGGTGGCGGCGGGCACTTTCCGCGAGGACCTGCTGTTCCGCATCAATGTGATCGAAGTGGTAATGCCGCCTTTGCGGGAACGCGGCACCGATATCGTTGAGCTTGCCGGGCTATTCCTGTCCGAAATCGCTGCCGAGCTGCAGCTGCCTCCGCTGGAGCTGTCTGCCAGCGTCAAATCCGCCCTGCTGCGCCATGACTGGCCGGGCAACATTCGCGAGCTGCGGAACTTCGTTGAACGCTCCTTGATCTTCGGCTGCTTTTCCCTGGACACGCTGGCCCCGGCCCGTCCCGCTGCCGACATCCTGCCGCTGGAGGAGGTCGAGCGCCGCGAGATCCTGCACGCGCTGGAAGCGGCCGGCGGCAACCGCAGCGAAGCGGCGCGGCGGCTGGGTGTCTCGCGCAAGACCATTGACCGCAAATTCGCGGCCTGGGGGCTCTGAGCCGTGCGCAGGCTGCGTTCGCTCATGCGGTCGGTCCGGGTCCGGCTGCTGCTGATCGCACTGCTGCCGATGTTGGTGCTGATGCCGCTGCTGCTGGGCATTGCCACCTGGCGCTGGTCGGAAAAGACCGACGGCCTTTTGATCAGCAAGGTGAACGGTGACCTGACCATCGCCGACCAGTATCTGGCCAGGCTGACCGCCACCTCGGGCGAGCTGCTGGATGCGGTGGCGCAATCGGTCCGGTTCCGCAGTGCGCTTGCGGCGGGTCGTTCCGCCGGTTTCCTGGCCCAGGAACAAGCCCGGCTCGGTCTCGATTTTCTCTATCTCGCTGGACCCGATGGCCGGGCCGGTTTCACGCCCGCTGACTGGCCTGTCATCCGCGGCGCGCTGCAGGGGCAGTGGCAGAGCGCAGTCGACATTCTGCACGCTGCCCAGCTTGACACGCTGGCCCCCGGTCTTGCCGCCCGCGCGGCCATCCCGCTGGTGGAGACCGAAGCGGCTGTGCCCACGGACCGAACCGCCGAGACCCGCGGCATGATCATCCACTCCGCGGCCCCGGTGGTCCTGCCGGACGGCCAGAAGGCGGTTCTGGTGGGCGGGCGCCTGCTGAACCGCAACCTGGACTTCATCGACACCATCAACGCGCTAGTCTACCGCGAGCAAAGCCTGCCGGAGGGCAGCCAGGGCACCGCCACGCTGTTTCTGGAGGACGTGCGGATCTCCACCAATGTGCGGCTGTTCGAAAACGTGCGTGCGCTCGGCACCCGGGTCTCGGCCGAGGTGCGCGGCCAGGTGCTGGGGCGCGGTGATGTCTGGCTGGATCGGGCTTTCGTTGTGAACGACTGGTACATCTCCGCCTATGAGCCGATCCTGGACAGCCGCGGCAACCGGGCCGGAATGCTTTATGTCGGCTTTCTGGAAACCCCTTTCCGCCAGGCCAAGCGCAGCACGGTGCTGACGCTCGGCGGGGCCTTCCTGCTGATCGCGGCGATGTCGGTGCCGATTTTCCTGCGTTGGGCCGGCCGCATCTTCCGCCCGCTTGAGGGCATGACCCAGACCATCGCCCGGGTCGAACAGGGGGATCTGGCCGCCCGCAACCAGCCGCAGCAGGACGGCGGCGAGATTGCCCGCGTGGCGGCGCATCTGGACAGCCTGCTGGACCAGGTGCAGGAGCGCGACCGGCAATTACGCGGCTGGGGGGAAAGCCTGGAGGCCAAGGTCGAGGAGCGCACCGCAGATCTGCGCGAGGCGAACCGGCGGCTGGAGCGGACCACCGAACGGCTGATCGTCTCGGAGAAACTCGCGGCGGTCGGCGAAATCACCGCCTCCGTCGCGCATGAGATCAACAACCCGGTGGCGGTGATCCAGGGCAACCTGGATCTGGCCCGGACGGTGCTGGGCGGCCATGCGGAGCCGGTCGAGGAGGAATTCCGGCTGATCGACGATCAGGTCTACCGCATCGGCGTGATCGTCTCCAAGCTGCTTCAATTCGCCCGGCCCGAGGAATACTCCGGCGCTTCCGGGCTGATTTCCCCGGCCGAAGTGGTGGCCGACTGCCTGGTTCTGACCCGCCATCAGATCGAGGCCACCGGGATCGAAGCAGAGGCGCAACTGGCCAGTACCGGCCAGGTCCGGATGTCGCGCACGGAATTACAGCAGGTGATCGTCAATCTCGTCCTGAATGCGGTGCAGGCGATGCCCGGCGGCGGCCGGCTCACCCTGACCGCCGAGGATGCCGCCGGTGGGGTGCTGCTGACCGCAGAGGATACCGGCACCGGCATCCCGGCGGACCTGCTGAACCGCATCTTCGACCCGTTCTTCACCACCAAGCAGGCGCAGGGAACCGGGCTGGGATTGTCGATCAGCCATCAGCTGGTGAGTCGCGCCGGCGGCCGCATCACCGTGCAGTCAGAACCCGGGCAGGGCAGCCGGTTCGAAATTTTTCTGCCCGCGCCTGCCGGCGCCTGATCCGGACAAATTGGCGCAAATGCGCAGGTCCCGGCTCCCCGGTGCGGACAGATTGTCCCGCAACCGTCTGATGATGTCTGGCGAGACGGACAGAGTGACATGATAAGATATTGTTATTGCTAAATTATTCATTTGACAGCTGGGTCATCCCTCCGCCTTTGTCAAGCTACGGCACATTGCCGCGGGCCATTCGGGGCGGCCGCAATAGGAGGTTGCAGCCGCCGGAACAGCACTAGGGAGGACACCACATGAGTACGCCATCATCCGGCGGGCTGAGCTTTCTGCACAAGGAGCACATCACCGCCGAACTCGGTTTCAACCGCTGGCGGGTGCCACCGGCATCCATCGCCATCCATCTTTGCATCGGCTCGGTTTATGCCTGGTCGGTGTTCAACCCGCCGCTGACCCGCGAGCTGGGGGTGGTGGCCTCCAGCGCCGATGACTGGAGCCTCGGCTCTGTTGTCTGGATCTTTTCGGTCGCGATTGTCTGCCTCGGCCTGGCCGCCGCATTTGCCGGCAAATGGCTGGAAGAAGTCGGGCCGCGCATGGTGGGTGTCGTGGCCGCGCTGCTGTGGGGCGGCGGCTTCATTGTCGGCTCGTTCGGCATTTCCAGTCATCAGCTGTGGCTGGTCTATCTGGGTTACGGCGTGCTTGGCGGCTGCGGGCTGGGACTGGGCTATGTCTCGCCGGTGTCAACGCTGATCCGCTGGTTTCCGGACCGGCGCGGCATGGCGACGGGCATGGCCATCATGGGCTTCGGCGGCGGCGCGATGATCGCCGCGCCGGTCAAGGGCTGGCTGCTGGACCTCTATGCAACCGCGCCGACCTATCTTGGCGCCAGGGATGCGGTGCAGACCGTGGTCGAAAACGGCCGGGTCTTTGCCGAAACCGCACAAGGCAAGATCGAGGTGGTGATCGCCAGCACGGCGCAGGCTGCCGAGTTCGGCGGCGAGGCCGGCGCCTATGCGGTGGGCACCGGCAATACCGGCGCAGCGCAGACATTTATGACCCTGGGCGTCGTTTACTTCGTCGTGATGATCCTGGCCGCCTTCCAGTACCGGGTTCCGGCCAAGGACTGGAAGCCTGAGGGCTGGGAGCCGAAGCCTGCCGCCTCGGGGCTGGTGACGCAGAACGACGTGCATATCGACCAGGCGCTGAAGACGCCGCAGTTCTGGCAGCTGTGGGTGATGCTGTGCTTCAACGTCACCGCAGGCATCGGCGTGATCGGTGTCGCCAAGACGATGATGTCCGAGATCTTCGGCTCGGTGATGCCGCTGGTGGCAACCGCCGCTTTCGCCTCGACCTATGTGCTGATGATTTCGGTCTTCAACATGGTCGGGCGGTTCTTCTGGGCGTCTGCCTCGGACTACATCGGGCGCAAGGCAACCTACATGTGCTTCTTCGTGCTGGGCACTGCGCTCTACCTGTCGATCCCCTATTTCGCCTCTGCCACCGCGGCCAATCCGTCTCTGGTCTACCTGATGGGCTTCTACCTGGCCACGATGCTGATCTTCTCGATGTACGGCGGCGGCTTTGCCACGATCCCGGCCTATCTGGCCGACATGTTCGGCACCATGCATGTCGGCGGCATCCACGGCCGCCTGCTGACTGCCTGGTCAACCGCGGGCGTGCTCGGGCCGCTGGCCATCACCTCGCTGCGGCAAATGTCGGTAACTAATGCGGTGCAGGACCTGGCCGCCAAGGTGGACCCAGCCGCCTTTGCCGCGAAATTCGGCGCGCCCGTTGCGCAGCTTGACCAGCTGGTGGCAGCCAAGACCGTGACCATCGCCAAGCTGATGGAAATCGCACCGGCCGGCACCGTGGATCCGACGCCGAGTCTCTACAATACAACCATGTATTGCATGGCGGCGTTGTTGGCGGTGGCCTTCTTTGCCAACCTCTTCATGCGTCCGGTGAAAGAGCACCACCACCATGACGGACCCGAGCTGCAAGCTGTCCCGGGTGAATAACAATGCCAGCCGGGGCGTCTTCTGCGCTCCGGCTTGTGACCCGAATTCAAGACAGCAAATTTCCAAGCAGAACTTCAAATTACTGCCGACGTAACCGGAAATGCGGCAAACTTTATGCGGGTACCATTCCTGTGCCTGGCTATTCACAACGCGGCATCCGTTACGAACTGCAGCGTGTAACTAACTCCGAATGGCCGCTTGCCGATTCTCAGGACAGAAATAGGGCTATTGCAGAAGGCACTAGCTACTCGCCCGCATAACTCAGGGGTTAAGTTGCTTTGGGTTGATTGCCGTCGTTGCCCCGAGCGGCTGCAGCGGGTGCTTTGTCCCGCTCCCCCTTGGTCGATCCACGTTGCGGCGAAAGGGTGGATTGAATTTGGCCCCTCGGACAGACTTTCTACGGCCGGTTTGGCGACACATGCTGCTTCACAGCGAAAACCGCGCCGCAGTCGCGAGCGGATGCTGCTTTGGCAACATGTCGAAACGTCAATGTCGGCTTTGTCCGCGTGACGAACTCCCCGTAGAGTCCGCGGATATTAGTTCGCTCTGTTCAGGGTTTGGTCCTCTACTGACCTTTGATGATACTCCCGCGGGGTGAGCCCGTCGAGGCTCGAATGCGGGCGGTGGTGATTGTAATCCTCGCGCCAAGCCGCGATCAGGTCTCGGGCTTGGCGCAAAGTGGCAAACAGGTGCTCGTTCAGGCACTCGTCACGCAGTCGGCCATTGAAGCTTTCCACGAAGCCGTTTTGCATTGGCTTGCCAGGGGCAATGTAGTGCCACTCGACCTTGCGGGCCTCTTGCCATTTCAGGATGGCGTTCGACGTCAGTACCGTTCCGCTCGCCATTGTCCTCGGACCAATGGCGGACAAAGCTCGCTCGCTGACCACCATGCAGGAGGAGCCGCGCAGCCGGGCGATGTTGTCCAGTTCACGCGCCACGCATTGCCCGGAAAGAGACGTGTCGACCACGCAGGCCAGGCACTCCCGGCTGAAGTCGTCAATGACGCACAGACCCGGAAACGGCGCCCGTCTGACAGGCTGCCGGACACGAAGTCCAGCGACCACCTTTGGTTCAGGCCTTGCGGAATTGCCATCGGCGCACGGGTGCCAATGGCGCGTTTTCGCCCGCCGCGCTTGCGCACCGTCAGGCCCTCTTCGCGGTAGATCCGGTAGAGTTTCTTCCAGTTCACTTGCCAGCCCTCCCGGTTCAGCAGAATATGCAGGCGCCGATAACCCAACCGCCTGCGTTCTCCGGACAACTCTTTCAACCGCTGACGCAGCCCCTGGTCCTCCGGCCTGCTTGACCTTCGCCGATAGACACCCGGATCAAGCCCGCCCAAGGCACACGCCCGCCGCTGGTTATAGTTCTTCTCTGTCATGGCCCAGTCCACGGCACGTTTCCGAGCACCGGGCTTCAGAAGGGTCCGCAGGCTCACTCGAACGCATGGCGTTCGCCTGCTTCCATTCCCAGCATTTCCATGAGTGCGGCGACGTCGGGCATGTGCTCCGCAAGCATCTTCTTCAACTTGACGTTCTCGGCCTCCAGGGCCTTCAGCCTCTTGGCCTCGAACACTTCCATACCGCCATACTTCGAGCGCCATTTGTAGAAGGTGCCATCGCTGATACCGTGGCTGCGGCACAGTTCCTTGGTACCTATCCCGGCCTGGTGCTCTTTCAAGATGCCAAGGATCTGCTCGTCGCTGAACCGGCTTTTCCGCATTGTCTGGCTCCTCGTGTGGAGAACAGGCTAACTTCAAAACGCGGACATTTCTGGGGAGCACGTCACTTTTCAAAGATGATCGAAAAGCATGCGCTGCTGGATGCTGGTGCCGGCGCCTGATGCGTATGCCTGGCATCTGCCCGATCAACGAAGGCGGGGTCATCTTTGCCGACGAGATAGAGCAGGATTTCCTGCCCTTTGACTGGGGTGTCGAGGCCCAGGTTCACCTGTCCGATAAGAGGCTGTCGTTGGTCGTCTGAGCTAGCCACAACATACATGTTCCGAAGTTTCACGCAGCAATCATTTCCAACTGAACTGCCGGCCCATTGCCGGCCTTAAGCGCGGTCTTCGGATGCTGCGGCCGCAGCCCGCATTCCGGACATTCGAATTGGCTGAGCCACGGTTCAAATGAAGACTGACGGGCTACGAGTTTGGGCTACCTAAACAGAAGTAACAACGCTTCCAGGCTGGTTGAATGCGAATTTTTGAGCCTCTTTACTGGAACTCGACACCTTCATCGCCGACCATAGTCAGGCGCACTTTGTCCACGCTCTCTTTGGGATGAAGCGCCGTGTAGAACTTCCCGACATCATCGCTGATGGTATCCAGCACGGCTTGCAGTGCTCCATTTTGAACCTTGATGAAGGTATCCAGCATTGACGAAAGGGTGATGACTTGGGCTTCGTATGCACCCTTTATGTTTTGATAGCTTTCAAAGTCGTTTACCTGATCGCTGACGGTTTTGAGACTGGTCAGCGCAGCGGCGACCTTCCTCTCCAGTTCCGTGAGCCGCAGCTTCTTCGCGGCTTCTTTGACTTGCTCCGCAGCCGTTATCAAAATGTGCCTGCGGCGCATTCAGGAAGGGTCTGGCGAGGCACATCGTTTCGGCCTCTGAGTCGCAAAATGTGCTCAGCATCTCGGTCTCGATCTGCCCGCGGAAATATTGGCGCATCCAAAAACCAGTTCCAAACCCTCTACGCTGGTGGGATCATTCGCCCTTTGGTTCCTCGCGATAAACCTGGTGCTGTGCGGAATGTTGTCTTCTCGCGGCGCCATCTCGACACATTCCTCGAAACGCTCAACGCGCTCCCGGTGGCATCGGAAACCGGAAAGGAACTGCACACAATCGCATATGCATGTCAGCGCGGTGCTGGCACCCGGGCATGGGCAGAAGCCTTCGTGACGCTATGCCCTGCCGCTGAATGGAGCGGTGTTTACTCCTGCTGACAACAGTGCCTCACGGATCCGTTGGGCTGATGCATCAGCAGATGCCGTGTCGCCGTGCAAGCAAATTGTGTCAATAGGTGTGGCAACCCTCGTGCCATCCGCGGCGAAGACTGCGCCTGCCTTGAGCATTCTGACCACGCGCTGTGCAATTTCATCGGCATCGTGAAGAACGGCACCGGACTCACCCCGGCTGACCAGAGATCCGTCCGGGTTATAGGCCCGGTCGGCGAAAATTTCGCAGGCACTTTTGCAGCCAAGCTCCTTGGCGGCGGCCTGTTGTTCGGTGGCAGCCATTGCGACAACGATGATGTCCGGAGCAACCGATAAGGCTGCATCATAGCAGGCCAGAGCAACGTTCCTCTCTCTGGCTGCCCGGTTGGCCAAAGCGCCGTGCAGCTTGAGGTGCCGGACTTCAGCCCCGCAGGCCCGCGCCATCGCTTGCAACGCTCCTAGCTGATAACGCACCATATTACCGAGGCTTTCCAATGGGATGGACATTTGGCGGCGGCCAAATCCTTGGAGATCGGGAAAACCCGGGTGGGCTCCGATTCCAATGCCTCTGCCGTGAGCCGCCGCGATGGTCCGCGCCATGACATCGGGATCGCCCGCATGAAAGCCGCAAGCAATATTGACCGAAGTCACCGACTCCAGCAGGGCAAGGTCGTTGCCCATTTTCCAAGGGCCGAAGCTCTCGCCCATATCCGCATTCAGATCGACGGTTCTGATCATCGGTTTTCTCTCTCCAAATCATCTCCGGACGTAGCGCCGCTGATCAGCTGGTAGGACAGCAGGTTAAACATGGCCCGCGGATCCCGCAGCAGCGGCCGCAGCGATTTGCTTAATTTCTGACGGCGCTCCTGCTCCAGGTGTTCGATCTGCATCGCTTCCTCCATCGTCACGAATTGAAATCTGAAGGCCGTGCCGGGGCGTGCTTGTGCCGCCAGCGGCAGGTCTGCAGGCAGGACTGAGCCGATCCGCGGGTAGCCGCCGGTTGTCTGGCATTCGCTGAGCAGCACAAAGGGCGAGCCGTCGCCGGTGATCTGGATGTCGCCGGGCACGATGACTTCCGAGACCACTGTCAGCCCGCCGCCGGGCTTCAGTTCAGCAGCGTCCGAGATCAGCCGCATCCCCATCCGGTTGCCCCGCACGTCGCGGCGGAAGGTGCTGTTCTCGAAAGCCCGGATCTGCTCCGGGGTGAACAGGCCGGTCTGCGGGCCCGCGACAACCCGCAGGGTCCCGCCTTCGCACCGCGCAGCAGGGTCCAGCCGCTGGCCAGTGCCGCGCAGGCCGGGATCCGCGCCAACCGGCAGGCGATCGCCTGACTGCAGCGCGCGTCCCAGCCCGGTGCCCAGATGCGCCGATCGCGATCCAAGCAGTGGATCGGTCGCGACACCGCCGCCAAGATGCAGGTAGCCGTAGCAGCCGGCCTCGCAGCCGCCGATCTTCAGACGGCCGCCGCGCGGCAGGAGGTGGCTGGCGTCCCAGACCAGCGGGGTGCCGTCGAGGCTGGCCCGCATTGGCGCGCCTGTAAGCGCGATACGCATGTCTTCAGAAGCCTCGAACTCCCCGCCGGCGCCCGCCATCTCCAGCGCCGCGGTGCCGGCATCCTGCCCCAAAAGGGCGGCGCCTTCGGCCAGCGCCAGCCGGTCGGCGGCGCCGCCGCGGGACAGGCCCCCGGCGAGGTGGCCGGGACGGCCAAGGTCCTGCACCGTAACACCGGGTCCAGCGCGTTTCACCGTCAGTGTTCTGGTCATCGGATTGCCTCCGCTCGGGCGCCGCCATTGGGATCAGCCTTCATTCTTTCCAGTGTCTCCGCGCCGACGGACTCAACTTGCAGTTCATCGCCCGGCCGCAGCACGAATGGTTCATCCGTGTCCGGGTGGAACAGCTGGAAACAGGTCTGCGCAACATGCCGCCAGCCAGTGGGAGCGGGCACCGGGAACAGCACCAGCTGACGGATGGCAACCGCAAGCGCACCGGCCGGCACCTGGCTGGTCAGCTTGCTTTGACGCGGGATGTCCCACGCTGGGGGCAGTTCACCCAAGTAGGGCTGGCCAGGGGCAAAACCGATGGTCTGCACCCGCACTGGGGACCTTGTGAGTGAGGCTATGGCCTCCTTGGGTGTCAGCCCCGCCGCTTGTGCTGCTTCCTCCAATTGCGGTGCCATCTCCGTTCCGAACACGGCGGGCACCCGCCACAGCCTGCGGCCTTGCGGCAGCGGTGCGTCGAGCCAGTTTTCGCGGGACAGGAGGTGCGCCAGGTTTTCCCGGATCTCCGCATGGCTGCTGCCGCGGGGATCAAACCTGAGATAGGCGGAAACCAGTGAGGTCGAGGTTTCCTCTACCGCGCTCCAGCCCTCCCGGTCCAGCGCATGGCGGAAGGCCAGCGCTGCCCGGTTCGCAGGCTCGTTCAACCGGTCTGCGAAGGTCACAAGGAACCCGTCAGTGCCAAGCGCACTGATCCGGGGCCATTCAGAAGCGATGGCCATCGTTCACATCCTTTTATGCAGGGTTAGTAGAACAGGGCGGGCAGCCAGAGCGCGAGTCCGGGGAAGACCAGCAGAAGCCCCAGCATGACGAACATGGTCAGCACGAAAGGCAGTGCGCCTTTCATGACGTCCATCATCGGACCTGACTTGCGCAGCCCCTGCACCACGTAAAGGTTAATGCCGATCGGCGGCGTGATCAGGGCGGTTTCCAGCAGAACCATCAGGAGGATGCCGAACCAAACCGGATCAAAGCCGAGCGCCACCACGATGGGTGTCACCAGCGGCGCCATGGTCAGGAGCATCGACAGCGTCTCCATGAAGCAGCCGATCAGCACCAGGATTGCCACGATCATCAGCATTGTCTGCATCGGTCCCCAGCCAAGGCCGGTGACAAAGTCGGTCAGCGCCTGGGTCAGGCCGATGATCGACAAGACGAAATTCAGGAACACCGCCGCGATGATGATCAGCATGATCATGGCGGTGGTGCGCATGGTGCCCTCAATGGCTTCGCGCATCATGTTAATCGAGAACTTGCCGTTGAAGGCCGCCAGCGCCATGGCCGCAACCACGCCCAGGGCGGCAGCTTCGGTCGGGGTGGCGATGCCTGCGTAAATTGAGCCGACGACGACCAGGAAGATCCCCAGCGGCGGCACCAGCGCCGGCAGCGCCCCTATCCGTTCGCCCCAGGAATAGCTGAGCTTCTCGCCGCCCCAGCCGGGGCGCAGGATACAGGTGGCTGCCACGGTTGCGATGAACAGAGCTGCCAGCAGGAAGCCGGGCAGGAAGCCTGCCAGATAAAGCTCGGGCACCGAAGTATTGGTCAGCAGGCCATAGAGGATCAGGTTGATCGAGGGCGGGATCAGGATGCCCAGCGTGCCGCCCGCGGCGATGGTGCCGAGGAACAGCGGCTCGTTATAGCCGCGTTTCCGGATCTGCGGGATTGCCACTGTGCCGATGGTGGCAGCTGTGGCTACCGAGGAGCCGGAAGTGGCGGCGAACAGCGCCGAGGAGCCGATATTGGAGTGCATCAGCCCGCCGGGCAGCCAGCCCAGCCATTTGACGATGCCATCATACATTTTCTCGGTGATGCCTGCGCGCAGCAGGATCTCGCCCAGCATGACAAACATCGGGATCGCTACCAGCAAAAAGTCGGTGCTGGTCTGCCAGGCCATATCCGAGATGGCGCGGTGCAGCGGCATCGGGCTGTCGGTCCATTGCAGGATCAGTCCAAGCCAGCCAAGGGATGCGGCAATCGGCACGGCCAGTCCGATCAGCGCCAGCAGGATGAGGAGTGTTTTCAGCAGCATGGGTCAGACGCTTTCGTCTTCGATTTGTTCATCAATGGATTTGACGCCGATCAGGTCCTGCACGCCGGCCTGATCGCCCTGGGCCAGCCGTTTGAGTGCAACCAGCCCAATGAGGACGCCGGAGGCCACAAACAGCAGCCAGCCCATCAGCCAGGGGATTTGCGGCAGCGCCAGCGGCACCCGCAGCGGAGTGATCGAACGGGACCCGTGCTGGACGGAGTCCGCCACCATGCCCCAGACCATCACCGCAACGATCCCGGCAAAGCCGATCAGCAGCACCAGCCCCAGAAAATTGATCATAGGATGCAGCTTGCGGGGCAGGGTGCCCATCAGCGCATCGACCCGGATATGGGCGCGTTCAAACAGCGCAAAGCTGAAGGCAAAGGCAGTGGCAACGCCAAAGGCATAGCCGGAGATCTCGTCCGCGCCGCCGAGAGAGATATTAAAGATCTTGCGCAGCAGCACTTCCAGCGTGACCAGGAAGGCGGACAGCACAATCAGCGTGCCCCCGGCCCAGGTCAGCCACAGGCTGAGTTTTCGGGTGCGGGTCAAAAGGGACTCAAGCATTGTCTTGCCTCTTGGATGCAATTAGGGCGGCCGGATGGGTCAGGCCGCCCCTTTTTCAGTGAAGTATCAGTTGGCTTTGGCGGTCATGCCAAGGACTTTGCCGACCGTGTTGTTCCAGTTCTCGGCGCAGTCCTCTCCGCAGCGCTCGGCCCAGCGGGCGAGCACGACCTCGGACGCGATCTTGTCGCGGATGGCAAGGTCTTCGGCGGAAGGTTCCACCAGCTTCATGCCGCCCTTTTCGCCGATCTCGCAGTCGCCGCCGGTGATGCAGGAGATTGCGATGCCGTCCTCGGTGGCGGTCTCCGCCCACATGCGTTCGTTCAGCGCGGCGATCTCAGTCTGCATCAGCTCTTGCTGCTCAGGAGACATAGAGTTCCACTTGTCCATGTTCATTGCCCCAAAGGCGAGGCCCCAGCCGACGCGCAGGGTGTAGGCATGGGTGGCCACCTGCTGCCAATTGGCGGTGTAGGCCGACATGGTGCCGGTGATGCCGCAATCCACCACGCCCTTTTCCAGCGCCGGGATCACTTCAGAGAAGGGCACCGTGACCGAGGTGCCGCCCGCGCCTTCGACGAAGTCGCCCAGGGTCGTCGCGTAAACACGGATTTTCTTGCCTTCCAGATCCTGGATCCCGTTGACCTCGGCGTTACACCACAGGGTTTGGCTGGGGAACGGGTACAGCATCAGGAGCTTGGCGTTGTAATACTGGGCAAAGGCCTCTTCCAGAGTCGGAAAGTAGGCTTCCGCCACCTTGCGCTGGGTATCGATATCCTGGGTGACAGAGCTGAGGTCGGCGCCTTCGAAAATGGCATTTTCGGCAGCCACATAGCCCGGCAGGCCAAAGGCGAAGTCAAAAACGCCGTTCTTGACAAGCCGCATGATTTCAAAGCCTTTCAGGCCCAGTCCCGACTGCGACTGGATTTCGCCGACGATCTGCCCGCCGGAAGCTTCGGCCAGGCGCTCGTTGAAGAAGGGGCCTTCGTGTTTCTGGTAGTTTGTCAGGCTGGACCAGGTGCCCACGGCCTTGAGCACCACCGGGTTGTCGGCCAGTGCCGCGCCTGCGCTTAGTGCCAGTGCGGCGGTCAATGCGGTTAGTGATTTCATGTCTTCCTCCCTGAAGATTTATGTCCGGTAGTCGGGAACCTCGGCATTCTCGCTGACATCGGTGATCAGCATATGGCCGGGTTTGTGGGTGATGCAGAGCGGCAGCGCCGCGGTTTCAATGGCAACCTGAGGGGTGACGCCGCAGGCCCAGAACACCGGGGTTTCGCCGGCCCCGACCAGGGCCGCGTCGCCCCAGTCCGGGCGGGTGATGTCCTGAATGCCGATTTCGGCCGGGTCGCCCCAGTGCACCGGCGCGCCATGCGCCAGCGGGTAGCGGCGCGATATACCGGCGGCCTGTTCCACGCGGTCCTGCGGCAAGGCCCGCATGCTGACAACCATCTTGCCGGAAAACGGGCCGGCGGGAACGGTATCGATCCCAGTCCTGAACATCGGCACGGTGGTGTTGTTTTCGACATGCCACAGCGGCAGGCCCGCGCGCTGCAGGGCGTGCTCGAAAGTAAAAGAGCAGCCGAGCGCAAAGGCCACGAAATCATCCTGCCACAGGGCCTGAATGTCCGTGACAGTCTCAGCCAGCTTGCCGTCACGGTAAACGTTATAGGCCGGCACGTCGGTGCGGATGTCGATGTCCTGCCCCAGCGTGGCCATCATCGGGTTGCCGGTGTCGGAAACACCTGTCAGCGGGCACGGCTTGGGGTTGCGTTGGCAAAACCGCATGAAATCCAGCGCATATTTCTCGGGCATGATCGCCAGGTTGGCCTGCAGAACGCCGCTGCCCAGGCCAGCCGTATGGCCCTGGTACTGCCCGGCCCGGATCGCCGCACGTGCTTCGGCTGCGCTGCCGTCTTTCAGATGCTGATAGGTGATGGTCACTTGCTTCCCTCCGCTTGGCAAAGGGTCACAAGAAACACCTATAATATCAAATCGAATGTTTTTTCCGATTTTGATCAGTTTTTTTTATCGGAGAAAGAATGCATCCGCGACGTCACGGGCCAGATGAGCGGCGGTCTCGGTAACATGGCTTTTGGGTTCGCCCAGGTAGGACGCTGTGAACTGAAGCGGGTTTGGCACCCAGCCGGGATCGAACTCGACAATCCGGCCTGCGGCAACCAGCTCCTCTCCCAGCACCCGGGGCAGAACGGCAACGCCGAGATCCGCTTCGACCAGCCGGAAACAGGCTGAAAGCGAGGAAGATGGAAACAGCGAAACCTCTGGCCCGACCCGTTCAAACAGCATTTCCTTCAGTTCCCGGTGCGGCCGGGTGTGACGCGCATAGGTCAGAACAGGGCGTGACAGATAGGCCGCTGGATCTTGCTCTGTGCGGCCCTTGGCGGCTGCATACCAGGCCAGTGGAAATCCGGGTAAGTCTATGTTGTTGACAGAGTAATCCGAAACCGGCCCGAGCAGCACCGCCAAATCGATCTCGCGGGCCATCAGCCCCGCCCGCAAGTTGACCGAGATATCCACGTTGAACTCGATCTCCAGCTTTGGGAAGTGGCTGTGCAAGGCTGACACCAATTCCGGCAGCCAGCATTGGGCAATGGTCTCCGAAACGCCAAGGCGCAACCTCCCTTCGATGCCGCTGGGGTCCACGACATCCTTTTCCACCAGTTCGGACAGCTGCTCGAATTTTTCGGCATGCACCACCAAAAGCTCGCCGCGTTTGGTCAGCTTCATACCGCCCGAGGTCCGTTCAAACAGCTCGCAGGACAGCGAGTCCTCAAGGTTCTTGATCCGGGCAGTCACGGCAGGCTGGGTTAAATTCAGTGCATTGGCAGCCCGGCGCACACCACCCAGCCGGACAACATTCAGAAACGTCTTGAGTTGTTCAAAGTTGATTCTCGCCATTCCCGATTAGTCGCACGAAGCGGCCGTGAATGCACCGGAGCTGAAACCGTCCGGTTGGAAATCACCATCTGCAGCCCCGCCATCGTTATTTGGGCCAGCAACGCTGGAAGGCTATGAATTGGGGGTGAGGTGCAACGCTTATGTTTCAAGGGTCCGTTTGCGGGCCCTTTTCTGCGGACGGACACATTGGCTTTGGTGGCAATTCACGCCGGATACTGAATGAGAGAATGCCTGAATGTTTGAATTTTTTGGCAAATTGATAACCGGTGGAGGCTCGCTGCAAATCTGCATCCTGCAGGTTTTCTGCGGGTTCCCGACCGGTCTGCAGAAAGAAGGCGTCCGGCGGGTGCCATTGCTGTATCTGATGCCAGGTGCCCGGTGTCACCTCTTCCGGGACGCAAGGATCCCGGACTCCCGTATGATCTCGGAGACCTCGTGCTCCTTCCGGTAGGCCATGACATGCACCCCGGAGACGCCGGAAATCTCCCGCATCTGCTGGATCAGTTCGATGCAGATCTTTTTGCCTTCCTGTCCGGGTTTTTCAGCCTTCTCCATTCGGTCGATGACCGCATCGGGCACATGGATCCCCGGCACATTCGAGCGCATCCACCGTGCTGCCCGCGCCGATGCCAGCGGGCCGACCCCGGCCAGGATGTAAACCTTCTTGTCCAGCCCCAGGTCCCGCACCCGTGCCATGAATTTCTCAAACAGGGGCACGTCGTAGATGTAGTTGGTCTGGATGTACTCGGCCCCGGCCTCCACCTTCTTGGCCAGCCGTTCCGGGCGCCAGTCATAAGGCGGGATGCAGGGGTTTTCAGCCGCGCCCAGAAACAGCTGCGGCGGGTTCTTGATGGTGCGTCCGGACAGGAATCTGCGCTCATCCCGCATTGTCTTGATGGTGCGCAACAGCGACAGGGAGTCGAAATCGAAGACCGGTTTGGCGCCCGGCTGGTCGCCTACGCCCACGCCATCGCCGGTCAGGCAAAGCACATTGCTGACGCCCATGGCCGCGGCCCCCAGAACGTCGCCCTGGATGGCGATGCGGTTCCGGTCGCGGCAGGAGATCTGGTACACCGGCGAATACCCTGCACGGGTCAGCAGCGCACTGATGCCGATCGAGGACATGTGGCAGTTGGCGCCCGAGGCATCGGTGGCATTGATGGCGTCGGCAACCTCGCCCAGCGGGCGCGCGGCCTCATAGACATCTGCAGGGTCGGCGCTGTCGGGCGGGTTCAGTTCAGCGGTGATGGCAAAGCGTCCGGAGCGCAGCACCCGTTCCAGCCGGCTGTGTGAGACATGGCCCTCGGGCGGCGCGGAATAAGGCTGGGGCAAAGTATGATCCATCACTTGCTGCCTTTCACAGCCTGCGCGGGCTCCTCTGCCAGCGGCGCGGCGGAGGGTTCGTTTGCGCGGGCACCGGGGAAGGCATCGGCAATGGCGGTGCGGCGCTTTTCCCGGGCTTCCCGCAGATGCGCAGCTTTTTCGCGGCTGACGCGCAGCCAGGACGAGGACCCTTCGAGGTTACGCTCCACCGGCGGCAGAACGGTGTGAATCTGCGCGCCGCCTTTCATCCGCGACGCCCCGTCCCATGCCAGCGCCCAAACGCATTTCATCTCCGGCTTTACCTCGCAGAAGCCGCCCGGCCTGACACCGCCGCAGGGGCCGTTGCGCAGCTGTTTGGGGCAATTCATCGGGCAGGACATGCCGGTTGACGACAGCACGCATTGCCCGCACATCTTGCAATCGAACAGCACGGTCTTGACGCATTTTTCAACAAAGGCGACCGGGCGCTCAACCCGGTCATAGCCGATCTTTGCAAGAACCGGGTCCAGCGCGATCATGGCGCTTTCCAGGCGCTTGTAGATCCATTCAAAACTGCGCGAATGGCGGATGGCAAACAGGCGGATCCTGTACAACGGGCTTCCCTTTCTCCATGCACTTACAGCATCTTACTCACAGAGTGGGCTGCAATGAACCAGAAATAGGTTTTGCAGCCTTCGTCTCCATGATTTTTGCTGCCTGCGGACGGTCCAGTCCCGCCGGGCATTCCGGGTTCACCCCGGCAGGCGCCGGATGGTTTCCCTGCCTGTTCCCAGGCAGGGAATAGGCCGGAGTGTCAGGCGTCCTAGCTGGAGCGGTCGCCCAGGGTCACGTCCAGGGTCACTTCCTTGCCCTTGCGCAGGACTTCGATCTGCGCTTTTTCACCCGGGGCGTTCACCGCGACCGCGGCTGTCAGGTCGCGCAGTTCGTTGATCTCTGCCGTGCCGAAGCGCAGCACCACGTCGCCGGGTTTCAGCCCTGCCTCTGCCGCCGGACTGCCGGGCTCGACGCCTTCGATCACCACGCCCTTGCCGGCCTCGCGGCCCAGCACATTGGCGGCGTCCTCAGAGAGCGGCTTGATCTGCACCCCGAGCCAGCCGCGGGTGATCTCGCCGTCGTCTTCGAGGTCGGTCACGATCTTCTGCACCATGTCTGACGGCACCGCAAAGCCGATGCCGACGGAACCGCCGCCCGGCGAATAGATCATCGTGTTGACGCCGACGACCTCGCCTTTGGCATTGAAGAGCGGGCCGCCGGAGTTGCCCTTGTTAATGGCTGCATCGGTCTGGATGAAGTCGTCAAACGGTCCGGAGTTGATGTTGCGCGAGGTGGCCGAAACGATGCCGGAGGTCACGGTGCCTGCAAGGCCGAAGGGGCTGCCCATGGCGAGCACCTCGTCCCCGACGCGCAGGTCATCTGAGGAACCGAATTCCACCGCGGTCAGCGGTGTGCCTGTCTCGACCTTCAGCAGTGCGATGTCGGTCAGCGGGTCGGCGCCAATCACCGTGGCGTCATGCTTGCTGCCGTCAGAGAGCGTGACGGAGACGGTCTGGGCGTTGTCGATCACATGGTGGTTGGTGACGATGAGCCCGTCCTGGGAGATCACGAAACCGGAGCCTGCGCCCTTGACGGGGCGGCTGTTGCCGAAGTCCGGTGCGCGCCCGCCGAAGCGGCGCATGAATTCTTCCATGAACTTGTCATTGGGCATTCCCTGCCGGTCTGCGGCGGGTTCTGCCTTGGCGGTGACTTCGACAAAGACGACTGCCGGGGAAATGGTTTCGACCAGATCGGCATAGCCGCCCGCGGGCACGGCCAGGGCGGGGGCGGGCGCTAGAGCCATCATTGCGGCCGCCGAGGCGGCGGCTGTCAGGGCAAAGGCGAACCGTTTGGGAGCGTTGGTTTGGGGCATCTTCGTTTCCTTGCTTCACTAGAGATGCAAGGCAGATGGCAGGCCCTCATTTCAATCGCCTGACGCATTCTATACAGATCTGTAATGTGTGCTGAAACCGGATCTGGTTTAAGAACCGGGAGGCGCAGCAAAGCGGGGAATGGCTTGAAGATCCTGGTGATAGAAGACGATGCCACGACCGGGCCTTATGTGGCCGCCGGCCTGCGCGAGGAGGGGCATACCGCGGATCTGGTCACCGATGGACGTGAGGGGCTGCTGCAGGCAACCGCGGCGGATTACGACGTGCTGATCATCGACCGGATGCTGCCGTCGCTGGACGGGCTGAGCCTGATCAAGACCCTGCGCGGCGCCGGGGTTCGGACACCTGCCATCATGCTGACAGCGCTGAGCGGCGTGGACGACCGCATCGAGGGGCTGGAGGCGGGGGCGGATGATTATCTGGTCAAACCCTTTGCCTTCGGCGAGCTGGCAGCGCGGGTGGCGGCGCTGGCCCGCCGTCCGGGGCTGCAGGAACAGGAGACCGTGCTGCGGGCAGGGGATCTGGAGATGGACCTGGTCCGCCGCAGGGTTACCCGCGCGGGCCAGGAGATCGAGCTGCTGCCGCGCGAATTCCGCCTGCTGGAGCATCTGTTGCGCCGCAAGGGGCGGGTGCAGACCCGGACCATGCTGCTGGAAGCGGTTTGGGACATCAGTTTCGATCCGCAGACCAACGTGGTGGAAACCCATATCTCGCGGTTGCGGTCCAAGGTGGACCGGCCCTTCGGCAGTGGCCTGATCGAAACCGTGCGCGGCGCGGGGTACCGTATTGCCGGATGATGCCGTGACCCGCGCGCGCGTCCTGCTGCGCTCCTCGCCGGTGCGGCAGTCGCTGTGGCTGTCGCTCTTGTTTGTTGCGGCCAGCGCGCTGAGCCTCGGGGTTACCTACTATGTGGCGCATGGCACGCAGGACCGGGCCATCCGGGAAAGCCTGATGCAGGACATGGCGGGGTTCCGCGCGACGCCTTCTGCGGCAGCGCTGGCGGCGCTGGTAAACGCCGAGACGGCAGAGACCGACCCGCAGCGCCGCCTGCTCAGCTACCGGCGGCCCGGCGGGCGGATCGTGGCGGGCAATGCTGCCATCATGCAGCAGCAGGAGGGATTCCGGGTGGTGGCGCTGGGCCCGGCGCCGGTGGAGATTGCGGGCCGCTTCATTTCGCTCAGCGCCTATATTCACGGTGGCCTGCTGACGGTTGCGCAAAGCGCCAGGCCGCTGGATGAGCTGCGCCAGACCTATCTGAGGGTGGTTCTGTTCAGCCTGCTTCCGGCGATTGCCGCCGCGGTGCTGGGCGGGGTGCTGCTGGCGCGGCGCGCGGCGCGGTCGCTGGCAGGGATTGAAACCACGCTGTCGGCGCTGACCTCCGGTGATCTGGGCGCCCGAGTGCCGCAGATGCCAGGCCGCCAGGGCGATATCGCCCGCATCGGCCGCAGCGTGAACCGCATGGCCGAAGCGCAGCAGCAGTCCACCGAGGCGCTGCGGCAGGTGTCGGCGGATATTGCCCATGACCTGAAAACCCCGATCCAGCGCCTGGCGGTGCAGCTTCAGCACCTGCAGGAAACTCCGGGACTGCCGCAAGCGGCGCAGGCGCTGGCTGGCACGGCGCTGGAAGAGACCCGCGGCATCACCAGCACGTTTCAGGCGCTCTTGCAGATTGCCCAGCTGGAGGACGGCGCGCCGCGTGCGCGGTTCGAGGCGGTTGATCTCTGCGAACTGGCCGCAACCTTTGCCGAGATCTATGAGCCGGCAGCAGAGGAGCAGGGCCGCCGCCTCAGCCTCAGCTTGCCCGGGGCGCCTGCCACGGTCACCGGCGACCGCACGCTTTTGGGCCAGCTGCTGGCCAACCTGATCGAAAATGCGCTCCGCCATACCCCGGAAGGTTCCGCCATCAGCCTGTCGCTGCGGCAGGAGGGGGCATCAGCGGTCCTGTCGGTGCGGGACCACGGCCCCGGCATTCCGGAAGAAGAGCGCGGCAAGGTGCTGCGGCGCCTGTACCGGCTGGAGCGGAGCCGGACAACGCCGGGCAGCGGCCTCGGGCTGAGCCTGGCGGCGGCGATCGCCGGTTTGCACGGGGCTGAATTGCAGCTGTCCGATGCCGGACCCGGTCTGCGTGTTGAGGTGGTTTTCGGGACCTGATCCGCTGCCGCGGGCCAGGGCGCGCTGCAGCGCCGGATGAATGTGTTGCCAAGCCGCGTGCTTTATTCCAAGCCTGGCACTGCGGGCGCCACGGCGCCTTTTTGACCCGGCACCAGGACAGGATCTCAGCCCATGACCACCGTTTCGACAAGAACGCTCTCACTCGGCGAAGTGCGGGCATTGGCCAAATCCGTCCTTGTGTCCGCGGGCATGGATGCAGCGGGCAGCGAACTGATCGCAGAGATCGTCACCTGTTCGGAACGTGACGGCCCGCGCAGCCACGGGCTGCGGATGCTGCCGGTCTATGCGCAAAGCTTCACTTCCGGCTATGCCAATGGCGCCGCCGTCCCGAAGATCGAAAAGATCGCGCCGGGCGTGCTGCGCGGCGATGCAGACAACGGATATTACCAGATCGCCGCTGCGGCAGCGCGGCGGGAGCTGATTGCGCTGGCGCGGGAAAACGGCATTGCCGCCTTCACCTGTGCCAACTGCCATCACCTGGGCGGCTTGCGGTTTGACACCGAGCCGCTGGCCAAGGCTGGGCTGGTGGCGCTGGCGGTGATCAACTCCTTGTCGATGGTGGTGCCGCAGGGCGGTGTGCGCCCGGTGTTCGGCACCAACCCGATGTCCTTTGCCTGCCCGCGCGACGGTGCAGCTCCTGTGGTCTGGGACCAGGCGGCCTCTATGGTGGCGCTGATGGATATCCGCATGGCGGCCGCCGAGGGCCACGAGCTGCCGCGGCCTGCCGGGCTGGATCCGGCGGGCATTCCCAGCACCGACCCGGAGGCTATCCTGGAAACCCGCAGCCTGCTGCCATTCGGCGAGCACAAGGGCGCGGCGATTGCCTTCATGATCGAGGTGCTGGGCGCGGCCCTTGCCGGCGGCACGCTGTCGGTCGACAACAAGGAGCGGGAGTCCTTTGGCGCGCTCAACATTAAGGGCGGTGCCACGCTGATCGCAATTGATCCGGAGCGGTTCGGCAATGCGGCGTTTGGCGAGTACATCACCCGCATCTGTGCGGAGATTGAGGGCAACGGCGCGGCGCGGGTGCCGGGCGACGGGCGCTTGAAGAAACGTGCGGCGGCAGAGGCGGACGGAATCGAGGTCAGCTCCGGACTGCTGGCGCAATTGGACGCGCTGGCCGGCGTCTGAACACGTGGCCAAAGGTAAATGATCCGGCGAGGATGTTTTGATGGACAGCCCTTTTCTTCTGACCGGCGGCGGCTCGGGCCGCACCACTGTTCTGCTGGCGCATGGGGCCGGCGCCGCCATGGACACCCCATTCATGGACGCCATTGCCGCGGGCCTTGCGGGGCAGGGGCTGCGGGTTGTGCGGTTCGAATTCGGCTATATGGTCGACCGCCGCAACGGCGGGGTGAAGCGGCCGCCGCCAAAGGTTGAGAAGCTGCAGGCGGAATACCTGTCGGCCGTCAGCCGGCTTGCCTGCGAGGGGCCGCTGATCATCGGCGGTAAATCCATGGGCGGCCGTGTGGCCAGTATGATTGCTGACGGGCTCTATGCGGAGGGCCGCATTTGCGGGCTGTTCTGCCTGGGCTACCCGTTTCACCCGCCCGGCAAGCCGGAGCGGCTGCGGACGGCGCATCTGGAGGGACTGAAGACGCCTGCGCTGATCTGCCAGGGCAGCCGCGATCCCTTTGGCACGCGGGCGGACGTGCAGGGTTACGCACTGTCCGCGGCAGTCAGCCTGTGCTGGATGGAAGACGGCGACCACGATCTGAAGCCACGCAAAACCGTGACCGGTTTCGGTCAAGACCGCAATCTTGACACGGCCTGCGCCGCGGCCGGCACGTGGGCCAGGGCGCTGGCATAGGTCCAGCAGGTCAGTGTGGCGCTACTGGCGGTTCGATGATCCGCCAGTACCGGTCCATCATGTTGACGAGCTGCAAGAAGTCGCGGCCCGCGGTTTCCTTGGCAATGTAGCCTGCGGCATTCAGGTTGTAAGCGGCGGTTATGTCCTGTTGATCATTAGAGGTGGTCAGAAAAAATACCACCGCATTGTGCAGCAGAGGATCGTTGCGCAGCTCACTGACCAGGTCGATGCCATTCATTCGCGGCATGTTGATGTCGGCCAAAATCACATAGGGAGGGGACAGCCGGGTTTTGCCGCTGGAACCGCGCAGGATGCCGAGCGCGTCGATACCGTCAACAGCTCTGGTGATATGATTTGCGATATTGGCTTTGCGGAAGGCGCGCCGCACCGCCTTGGCATCGCCGTCATCGTCATCAACCAGCAGGATGTTCAGCTCTCCCCGGGCGGGGAGGCTGCCGGGCTGATGCTCCATTTCAGTTGCCTCCCTTTACGGTGGTGCGATGCTTGGGCCATGTGACACTGAACTCGCATCCTTTCCCCTCTGCGGAACGGACTGAAACAGATCCCCCCGCCCGCTGTACGTGTTTCTGGACGATGGCGAGACCCATGCCGCTGCCTTCCACCTGGTCACGTGATTTGAGCGTCTGGAACATTTTGAAAATCTTCTCATGATACTCAGGGGCGATACCGGGTCCGTCGTCAGCGACCTGGAAGACCCAGTTCCCGTCCTGGTCCCGCAGTGTTACGTCCACATTCCCGGTGCCGGTTTCACTGTGCTTGATCGCGTTGGAGATAAGATTTGCAAAAATCTGTTTCAGCGGCATGTTCACGAGCTGGATGTTCTTGAAGGCCGGGTCGATGCGGATCGTGAAACCTTCAGGCAGGTCAATCAGCATCAGGACTTCCTGCATCAGCGCGTCACCTGGCATGAGCTGCTGGTAACGGTGATCATCGGCACGTCCGATCCGGGAGTATTCCAGCAGATCGTCCAGCAGCCGGTCCATCCGCGTCACACGGGAGCGGAGCAGCTGCAGATTCTCGCGGCTGTCTTCGTCCAGAACATCCGCCAGATCCTCTTCCAGCCAGGTGGAGGCATTGTCGATCACCCGCAAGGGCGCCCGCAGATCGTGGGAGGCTACATAGGCAAAATCATCCAGGTCGCGGTTCGACCGGGACAATTCTTCTATGAATTGCTCCCGCTCGGCCTCCGCGCGTTTTTGTTCTGAGATGTCGCGGACGATGCCGCTGAACAGGATGTGGCCGCCGACGTGGACTTCGCTGACGGATAGCTGCAGCGGAAAGGTGCTGCCGTCCTTGCGCAGCCCGCGCACCTCGCGGCCGGTCCCGATGATATTTTTGCGGCCGGTTTCATGATAATTCCGAAGGTAGCCGTCGTGTGCCGAGCGGTCGGGGTCTGGCATCAGAAATTTGACATTCCGTCCCGTGGCTTCTTCTGCGCTGTAGCCGAAAATATGTGTGCAGGCGCGGTTGTAGCTAAGGATGTTTCCGCCTGCATCAATGGTGATCATTCCGTCGACAGTGTTTTCCTGAATCGCGGCGAGCTCATTCTGTTTGCGTTGCAGAGAAAGCTGGATCGTCTTGTGGCGGCACACGATGAAGGCAAAACCCCAGAGTGCCAGGACCGTAAGCCCCCTGTTGGTCAGAATGATCCAATGATTGGCCGCTGTGTGCGGAACCAGAAAGTAGCCGAGAACCGAGAGGGCCGACCCCACCGCGGCATAGGTGTATGCGGTAGCGGGTGTCTCCGCCCAGATGGCACAGAGAACGACACCGGTGTAGATCAGCCCGGCCGCCACCCCCAGCGGGGTCAGATAGTCGAACAGAAATCCTGCAGCAATCATAGCGGCTGCTGCAGCCTGGGCGCGCTGGCCCTCTGGAAGCAGCCGGGGAGCTGGCTGGCGGATGCCGGTTTGCCGGGCGTAGGTCATGTGGCGAGCGGTCCCTTGGATTATTGCAGGCGGATGGAATTTCGTTTTCTGACTGCGGCCCTGTTTGCGGCCGAATGACGGTTTGCCTGGAAAGAGTACACCCCTTGTGTGTTTCATCAAGGAAAATACACCTAAGGGTTGTTATTGGGATGTTGGGCGCGGACGCGATAATCGGATTGGTGCACACGGTCAGGCGCCGGGGAGACGGCGGGTATCGGAAGGCAGGAACCCTGCAATGACGCCGAAGCCGCGCCGGGCAAAGAAGTTTTGCAACCGTTTTGATGCGCTGAGGCCCCGGCAGGCCAGGAGTGCTGCCGGGCGGCGTGCGAGGTTTGCAGGGGCGCCGAAAGCGGCTCGGCGCGGGGTTAAGAAATTTCTGTCGGTTTGACGCTAGCTTTGCGCGACCTCTTTAGAATCACGAACGCGCGGAGAGATTAATGTTTTTCAATTCCAAGGCGGCCAAACCTGCAGAACAGCTTGGCAGCGCAGAAATAATTGCCGGTATGGTCGACCGCACGCAGGCGACGATCCAGTTCAAACCTGACGGCACCATACTGACGGCCAATGCCAATTTCCTCTCTGCGCTGGGATACCGCCTGGAGGAGATCGAAGGCCGGCATCACTCGATGTTCGTGGCACCGGATTTGGCGGCGAGTGCGGAATACAAGTCATTCTGGAAGGAATTGGCGCAGGGGCGGGTGTTCACCGATCAGTATCCGCGGGTGACCAAATCCGGGGAGACCATCTGGATCCAGGCCACCTATGCGCCGGTGACCGGGCCGGATGGCTCTGTCGTGCAGGTGGTGAAGGTTGCGACCGACGTGACTGTGCGCCGCCGCGGGCTGCAGGAAATTGCCCGTGGTCTGGAGGCAATGAGCCAGGGCGACCTCGGTATCCGGGTCACGCTGTCGGAACAGGCGGACATTGCAGCGCTGGGCGAGGCGTTCAACCGCTCTGCGGAGCAGTTGCAAACCGCAATCGGTGCTGTCACCCGGGTGTCGGATGCGGTGGGGCGTACTTCCGATGAGATTTCAAAGGCTGCCAGCGATTTGTCGCAGCGCACCGAAAGCCAGGCCGCGACGCTGGAGGAAACGGCGGCGGCGATCGAGGAACTGACCTCTACCGTGCATTCCGCGGCAGAGGGGGCCGAGAAGGTGGAGGGAATCGTCAGCGAGGCGAAAACCGCGGCAGAGCGAAGCGGCCGGGTGGTTGAGGATGCGGTGGCAGCGATGTCGCAGATCGAGACCTCGTCTGAAGAGATCGCCAAGATTATCGGGATGATCGACGACATTGCCTTTCAGACCAACCTTTTGGCATTGAATGCCGGGGTGGAGGCTGCGCGGGCCGGAGATGCGGGCCGCGGATTTGCGGTTGTGGCCTCCGAAGTGCGGGCGCTGGCGCAGCGTTCCGCCGGGGCGGCAGGGGAGATCAAGCAGCTGATCAGCGAAAGCAAGCAGCAGGTGGCCAGCGGTGTCGACCTTGTGGGGCGCACCGGAGCAGAACTGAAAGAGATCATAGGCAGCGTCGGCACCATTTCCAGCCACATCAGCAGTATTGCCACCGGCGCCAAGGAACAGGCGACATCGCTGAGCGAGATCAATCTGGGTGTTTCGCAGCTGGATCAGGTGACCCAGCAGAACGCGGCGATGGTGGAGCAAACGTCGGCAGCCAGCCAGCAGCTGTCGTCTGACGCCGGTCAGCTGACCCGTGAGGTTTCCAAGTTCAGCGGCTGCGGAGGAGCAGGTCAAACAATGCCCGCGGGAGCAGACGTGATCGCTTTCCAGCGTCCTGCGGCGGCGCCGGTTGCTGCGCAGAATGAGCTGCCTGCGGCGCAGGGCTGGGACGATTTCTGAGGCCCCCGCATGCCAGCCATCCGGTGCCGCCCGGCCTGAATTGACGTGTTGACACTCCCCGCCTGTGCCGCAACGCTGGCCGCAAAAATGACGGGGTGAACACATGGACAGCCAGAATGCGGCTGCATATCCGCTGGTCCGCCGGGCCGGGCTGAGCGGCATGCTGGTCAGTTTCGCCGGCAGCCTGAGCGAGGCGTCCAACCGTGCAGCGCTGGCATTCCGCACCGCAGTGGAGGCGATGGCACTGGAGGGCGTGGTGGAGACCATGGCCTCGCTGGCGTCGGTGTTTGTCCGCTTTGAACCCTCGGTGCTGCCGCACGGCCGGCTGGAAGATGCGCTGCGAGGGCTGCTTGCCACACAGGATTGGCTGCAGGCGCCGTTGCCCGCCGGGCGCAGGTTCTGGCGGGTGCCCACCGTTTACGGCACCGATCTGGCACCCCAGCTGGCAGAGGCCGCCGATGCCGCAGGTATGAGCGAGGCGCAGGCAATCGACAGCCTGAGTGCGGCGCGGGTTCGGGTGCTGACCATAGGTTTTGCGCCCGGCCAGCCCTATCTCGGCTCGCTGGGACCGGAATGGGATCTGCCGCGGCAGACCGAACTGACACCGAAGGTGCCGCGCGGGGCACTGGTGCAGGCGATCCGCCAGTTCGTGCTGTTCTCAAATCCCGCCCCCACCGGATGGCGCCATGTTGGCCAGACCGGAATGATGCTGTTCCAAGCGGACGCGGGCCAGCCCTTTGCCCTGCGCGCCGGCGACGAGATGCAGTTTGAACCGGTTTCCAAGCCGGAGTTCCTGAAGCTGTGTGAAGCTGACCCGCTGCGCGGCGGGGCGGCAGCGCGGGAGATCGGCGCATGAACGGCCTCAGGATCCTCCGTATAGGCCCGGTTGCATCGGTGCAGGACATGGGCCGCCCCGGGCTGCTGGGGCAGGGGATATCCCAGGGCGGCGCCGCGGACACCCTGGCACTGGCCGAAGGCGCGGCGCTTCTGCGGCAGGATCCGGGCCTGGCGACGCTGGAAATGGGCGGCATGGGCGGTGAATTCGAAGCCACTGGCCCTCTGCGTATTGCATTCACGGGCGCGCCGATGGCGGCAGCGCTGGAGGGCACTGCGCTGGCCTGGAATGCCTCGCACCAGATGGAGGCAGGGCAGCGCCTGACCATAGGCGCTGCCCGCGCCGGCGTCTATGGATACCTGCATCTGGGCGGCGGCATTGCCACGGAACCGGTGCTGGGCGCGCGCTCAGTTCATCTGATGGCGGGGCTCGGCCGGGCGGCTGAAGCCGGAGACCTGCTGCCGGCCGGGCCTGACAATAGCGATGAGACCGGGCTGGTGCTGGCGGCTGAAGAGCGTTTCAATGGTGGCGAGCTGCGCATCGTCGAAAGTTTCCAGAGCCCTCTGTTTCCCGAGGCAGTTCGTACGCGCTTTGCCGCAACGGCCTTCAGCCGCGGCAGCCGGGCCAACCGGATGGGGGTAGAGATGGTCTCGGATGGCGCCGGCTTCGCTGCCGACGGCCAGCTAAATATCCTGTCCGAAGTGATCCTGCCCGGCGACGTTCAGATGACAGGTGACGGCAAGCCGTTTGTGCTTCTGCGCGAATGCCAGACCACTGGCGGCTACCCCAGGATCGGCACTGTGCTGCCTTGCGACCTGCCCAAAGTGGCGCAGGCCCAGGCAGGTGCAAGCCTGCGTTTCCGCTGGATCAGCCTGGAGGAAGGGCTGGAGATCCAGGCCGCGTTCGGGAAATCCCTGAAAGGCCTGCCCGCGGCGTGCTGCCCGCTGGTGCGCGACCCGGCAGCAGTCCGGGACCTGTTGTCCTATCAATTGATCAGCGGCGCTGTCTCGGCCGATGCCGACCCGTTCGCCAAGGGAGAATCCACATGAGCAAGACTGTCGACCTGAATGCCGATATGGGCGAAAGCTTCGGTCCCTGGAACATGGGCGATGATGCGGCGCTTCTGGGAATTGTGTCCTCTGCCAATATTGCCTGCGGCTTTCACGCAGGCGATCCGGATGTGATGGCGCGGACCATGGCGCTGGCGCGGGATAAAGGGGTGGGGATCGGCGCCCACCCGGGGTTCATGGACCTGCAGGGTTTCGGCCGCCGCAAGATGCAGGTGCCGCACGGCACTCTGGCCAATATGATCCGCTACCAGCTGGGTGCCGCCCGCGGCATGGCAAAGGCGTCAGGCACGGAAGTGCGGCACCTGAAACTGCACGGGGCGATGTCCAACATGGCCTGCACCGACCACGCGATGGCACGCGCCTGCTATGAGGCGGCGCTGGATGTCGACCCGGATATCATCATCATGGTGCTGGCCGCCACCGCCATGGAGGAGGTGGTGCGTGAGCTGGGCTGCAACTGGTGCGGCGAAATCTTTGCCGACCGCGCCTATAATGACGATGGCACCCTTGTTGACCGGTCGCTGCCGGGTGCTGTTATTCATGACCCGGCTCTGGCCGGGCCGCGCATTCTGCAGATGGTGCAGGAGGGCGCGATCATTACCGAAAGCGGCAGGCGCATCCCGGCGGCGATCGACACAATCTGCCTGCACGGCGATACTGCCGAGGCGGTGCAGCTTGCGGCTTCTGTCCGCAGCAGCCTGACTGCGGGCGGGATCGCCATCCGGCAATTTCCTGGCCGCCGGCGCTGAGGATGGGCCGTGTGACATTCAGACTTTCTATCCATGTTGAGAAAACCCCGGGATTCGCGGGGCTTGAGGCTTTGGATGCGGGTCTTTCCGACTCGCCGCGGTGTGCCCCGCTTGTGTGTCTCAGGCGAGTCCCCCCTATATATGGTGGAGCGTGTTTGCGGCGTTGGCTCCGTCCGCCGCTTCGAAGCCTCTTCGCAGCCTGGACGGCTGGCCGTTAAACGGCTTTCTTGCCGCCTAAGATACTGGTTTCTTTCAATTTATATGGGTGCTGGTCAAAAAGTCATGGAAACTTCAAAAAAGGGGTTGCGACTCTCCGGCACTAACCATAGAACACCCCTCACCGGCGGCGCTGAGGCGCAGCTGAGAGACACCGGGCGGGACGGCGGCGACGCGGGATCGGACGGGGGACGGGCTGGAGAGACGGCTGGACGCTCAGGAGAGACTGGGTCATTTTGG
>NZ_JAQNCY010000009.1 GCF_028368855.1 Leisingera sp. SS27
ATGATCCTAATTAGTATCGGTCATTCACAAGTTGTCCACAAAGGTCAGGTTTGTCCCGCTCAGCGTGCGTTCTGAATTGCCGCACAAAACAGCCGGTTCGAGACAGGAGTTCCTGCCCCTTGCGCAGAGGACAGCTGCCCGTTCAGACCCGCCGGGCGGTGCAGACGAAGTGGGTGAGGGAGAAGAAGAACCGCCCCTCTGCCGCCAGTTCCTCCTGTTCCTGGGCCCAGGCGGCGGCGTCGTCTTCGTCGGTGGCGCCTGTCTGAACCGCATAGGCGCGGATCAGGCGGATCATCACTGCAGCCAGCCCGTCCGGGCGCAAGCTGGTGTCGCAGATGGTGACAGGGCGCATTGAAACCACTTCGAAGCCGCAATCGGGCAGTTCCTCGGGCAGCCTGGCAGGGACCGCGCGTTCGGCCAGGTGGTTGTCCCAGATTTCCAGGAAGCGCTGCATCCGGGCAGTGTTGTCGCTGTGCCAGGCAAATGTGTCAAAATGCATGTCGCCGATGACCAGGCGGCCGCCTGGTTTCAGTACCTTGTGCACGGCACGCAGCACTGGGCGGCGGCTGGTTATATATTCAAACACTTGCACCGAAACGGCCTTGGTGAAGCTTTCCGGGTCAAACGGCAGGCTGGCGGCGTCACTTTCCGTTAGAGAGGTATTTTCGCGCCCCATTAGCCGCTGGCGGGCCGCGGACAGCATGTCGGGGCTGGCGTCCAGTCCGGTCACATGGCCCAAGGGGCCGACCGCGCGGGCCAGTTCCTCTGTCAGCAAGCCATTGCCGCAGCCCAGATCCAGAATACGGTCGCCCGGCACCGGGGCCAGAGCATCGAAGCTGGCGCGCCGCCGCCGTGTTACGTCGGCGCCCTGATAGGCATCTTCCAGAACGCGGGTGGTTTCTTCATCGAATTGCAGCATACCTGTCCCTCCCTGCATGTCTGAGGATTAGGGCGATAGGCCGGGATTTCCAGCCGGGCGGCGGGCAGGGAAGGCAAAAGCCCCCTCGCGCGCGAGGGGGCGTCCGCCTATAACGGTGTGCAATACACGTGCATGGAGACCTGAGATGACCGGCGAGCTGTCCCCCATCGACAAGGCAAAATTCGTGGCCGCCAAGCGGGCGGCGGAGATGATCGAAGATGGTATGCGGGTGGGGCTGGGCACAGGATCCACCGCGGCCTGGCTGGTGCGCTGCCTGGGCGATCTGGTGCAGAACGAAGGCCTGCGGATCACCGCGGTGCCGACCTCCAGCCGCACCGCGGCGCTGGCGCGGGATGCGGGCATTCATGTGGTTTCGCTGGATGAGGCCAAGTGGCTGGATCTGACCATCGACGGCGCCGATGAGGTTGATCCGGATTTGAACCTGATCAAGGGCGGCGGCGGTGCGCATCTGCAGGAGAAGATTGTCGCCACAGCGTCGGACCAGATGGTGGTGATTGCGGATGCCAGCAAGATGGTGGACACGCTGGGGGCCTTCCCGCTGCCGGTGGAGGTGCTGCCGTTCGGCTGGCAGAGCAGCCAGGCCCTGATCGAGGAGACGCTGGTGTCGATGGATGTGATGGGGCGCCGCTCCACCCTGCGGATGAACGGCGGGGCGCCGTTCATGACCGATGAGGGGAATTACATTCTGGACCTGCACCTGAAACGGATCGGCAATGCGCGCCAGCTGGCGCTGGTCTTGAACCAGATCCCCGGCGTGATCGAGAACGGGCTGTTCATCGACATCTGCGACACGGTGGTGATCGGCTATGGCGACGGGCGCGTCGAGGTGCGTGACATAAACGAGGGCACGGTCGAGAAGGACAAACTGGATTTTGTCGAGGCTGACAACCTGTTCACCGACCTGATGGACTGAGCGCGGTTGCGTTCCACGTTTGCACGCCGGATTCCTGCGAGGAATTCGGCCCGGTTTCCGGCGCGGAAACCGGGGGCGGCGGCACTGAAGACGGGCCGCAGAGACGGGCCTGAAATCCTCGCAGGATTTCGGGACGGAATTCGCGCCGAATTCCGTTTTCTGCGGATGTACCGCCCATAAGTGGCCGGAAAACCGGAATTCCGTCTCACAACACGGTGCAAATTCAATGCAAAAGGTTGAATGCAGCGCGCAAACGCCCACTTGGGCATATGGCGTTTGGTGGTCCGTTATGGGATACACCTGATCAAGAATTGCAAAGGGCGGAACTTCATGAGCTTTGATTACGATCTGTTTGTCATCGGCGGCGGCTCCGGCGGGGTGCGTGCGGCGCGCGTGGCGGCACAGGAGGGCGCCAAGGTGGCGCTGGCCGAAGAGGACCGCTATGGCGGCACCTGCGTGATCCGCGGCTGCGTGCCGAAAAAGCTGATGGTTTTCGCGTCTGAATATTCCGGCATGGTCGAGGATGCGAAGGCCTATGGATGGGACATCACCGCAGGCGGATTTGACTGGGACGCCTTCAAGGGCAAGCTGCATGGCGAGCTGGACCGGCTGGAAGGTATCTACCGCAACATCCTGAAGAATAACGGCGTCGAGAGCTTCGACAGCCGGGCGAAGCTTGCCGATGCCCATACGGTGGAGCTGGCCGACGGCACCCGCAAGACTGCCAAGCACATCCTGATCGCCACCGGCGGCTGGCCCACTGTGCCGGAGTTTCCGGGTTCTGAACTGGCGATCACCTCAAACGAGATGTTCCACCTGGACAAACTGCCGGAAAGCCTGCTGATCGTCGGCGGCGGCTACATCGCCAGCGAGTTTGCGGGCATCATGAACGGATTGGGCGTCAAGACCACGCAGTTTTACCGCGGTGCGCAGATTCTGCGCGGCTTCGATGATGAAGCGCGTGGGCTGATCAGCGAGGAGATGTGCCAGGCGGGCATCGACGTGCATCTGGGCACCAATGTGCTGGAGATGCGCAAGGAAGGCGAAAAGATCCTGGTCAAGTCCACCAACGGTCAGGAACGTCTGTTCGACAAGGTGATGTATGCCACCGGGCGCCACCCCAATGCCGACAACCTCGGCCTTGAGGAGATCGGCGTGGAGCGTGGCCGCAAGGGCGAGATCATCGTCGATGAATACAGCCAGACCTCGGTGCCGTCTGTCTATGCGATCGGTGATGTGACGGACCGGGTGGCGCTGACGCCGGTGGCGATCCGCGAGGCGATGGCTTTTGTCGAGACCGTGTTCAAGGGCAATCCCACCAGCCCCGACCATGAGCTGATCCCGACCGCGATTTTCACCCAGCCGGAGATGGGCACCGTTGGCCTCAGCGAAGAAGAGGCGCGCGAGCAGGAACCGGTTGAGGTTTATGCGACGTCGTTCAAACCCATGCAGCAGGCCTTTGCCGGCCGGGCGCAGCGGGTGCTGATGAAACTGATCGTTTCGAAGGCCACCCGCAAGGTGCTGGGCTGCCATATCGTCGCACCTGGCGCGGGTGAGATGATCCAGCTGGCCGGAATTGCCGTAAAAATGGGTGCAACCAAGGAAGATTTCGACCGTACGGTTGCGGTGCACCCGACAATGTCGGAAGAGTTGGTAACTTTGAAAAGTCCGGTGCGCTCGGCCTGAACGGGCAAACCGGCAAGAACAAACCTCACATGCGGCCCTTTCTGAAGAAGGGAAGGGCGGCAGCAAACGGATAGGAGACAAATGGCGGGCAATAGCGGTGGCCCATGGGGGGGCGGTGGCTCCTCCGGCGGCGGAGGCAACCGGGGCAACAACGGCGGCAACAACGGCGGCGGCCGTAAGCCGGAAGATCCCCAGATCCCCGAAATTGATGAGCTGGTCAAGAAAGGCCAGGAACAGCTGCGCGTCCTGATGGGCGGGCGCGGCGGCTCTGGCGGGCGCGGCGGACGCGGCGGCGGTGCCGGCGGCGGTGCGCCGCTGTTCACCAAGGGCACCCTGGGGCTGGCGGTGATTGCCGGCGCGGTGCTGTGGGGCTTTGCCAGTGTTTATACCGTCAAGCCGGAAGAGCAGTCGGTTGAACTGTTCCTGGGCGAGTATTCCTCGACCGGGCAGCCGGGCCTGAACTTTGCGCCCTGGCCGCTGGTCACCAAGGAGGTGATCCCGGTGCGCGTCGAGCAGACCGAGAACATCGGTTCCGGCGCCCGCGGCTCGGAGGCCGGGCTGATGCTGACCGGTGACGAGAACATCATCGACGTGGACTTCCAGGTGGTCTGGAACATTTCCGATCCGGCCCGGTTCCTGTTCAACCTGCGCGATCCGCGCTCGACCATCAACGCGGTGTCGGAATCGGCGATGCGCGAGATCATCGCACAGTCCGAGCTGGCACCAATCCTGAACCGCGACCGCGGCGCCATCACCGCCCGGCTGGAAGAGCTGATCCAGGAGACGCTGGACAGCTACGACAGCGGTGTGAACATCGTGCGGGTGAACTTTGACGGCGCCGACCCGCCAGAGCCGGTGAAGGACGCCTTCCGCGAAGTGCAGTCCGCAGGCCAGGAACGCGACCGGCTGGAGAAACAGGCGGATGCCTATGCCAACCGCAAGCTGGCTGGCGCCCGCGGCCAGGCCGCGCAGACGCTGGAAGAGGCCGAGGCCTACCGTGCGCAGGTTGTGAACGAGGCGCAGGGTGAGGCGAGCCGCTTCACGGCTGTTCTGGAGGAATACCAGAAAGCGCCGGAAGTGACCCGCAAGCGCCTGTACCTGGAAACCATGGAAGAGGTTCTGAGCCGGGTCGACAAGATCATCCTGGATGACACTGCAGGCGGCGAAGGCCAAGGCGTCGTGCCCTATCTGCCGCTGAATGAGCTGCGCAAATCGCAGGAGGGCAACTGATGCGGAAATCTACACTTCTTCTGCCCGTTCTGGTGGTCGCGGCGATTGCTGTGCTGTCCTCGATCTTCATCGTTGACGAGCGGGAAAAGGCGCTAGTGCTGCGTTTTGGCCGGGTGGTGGACATCAAGGAAGCCCCGGGCCTGGCGTTCAAGCTGCCGGTCATCGACAATGTGGTGCGCTATGACGACCGCATCCTGAGCCTGGAAGTCGGCCCGCTGGAAGTCACTCCGCTGGATGACCGCCGCCTGATCGTGGACGCCTTCTCGCGCTACCGGATTGCCAATGTGGATACCTTCCGTCAGGCCGTCGGCGGCGGCGGCATTGGTGCTGCGGAACTGCGCCTGGACAAGATCATGCGGGCGCAGACCCGTGAGGTGCTGGGTTCCGTCAGCTCCAACGACATCCTGTCCTCGGACCGTTTCGCGCTGATGCTGCGGATCCGCAATGGCGCCATCACCCAGGCGCGCCAGCTGGGCCTTGAGGTGATCGACGTGCGGCTGAAGCGCACCGACCTGCCGCAGGCCAACCTGGAAGCCACCTTTGCCCGGATGCGCGCTGAGCGCGAGCGGGAAGCGGCGGATGAGATCGCCCGCGGTGAAGAGGCGGCGCAGCGCGTCCGCGCCCAGGCCGACCGGACCGAGGTCGAGCTGGTGTCGGAAGCCGAACGCGAGGCCGAGGTGATCCGCGGTGAAGCGGATGCCGAGCGGAACGGGATTTTTGCCACGGCTTATGGGGCGGACCCGGAATTCTTTGAGTTCTACCGCAGCCTCAACGCCTATGTCGGCGCCCTGCAGGGGAGCAACTCCTCGATGGTGCTGTCGCCGGATTCCGATTTCTTCAACTACCTGAAATCGTCTGGCGGCAAGCCGGCGGTGCAGTAATGGGATTCGTCCTGCTGGCTCTCGGGCTGGTACTGATTGCAGAGGGGCTGGTGTACGCACTGGCCCCTTCGCTTGTGGAGCGGCTGCTGGAAATGCTGCGCGCCCTGACGGAGGAACAGCGCCGCAATGCGGGGCTGGCGGCGCTGGCGCTGGGCCTGATCCTGGTCTGGCTGGCGTTCCGTCTGGGGATTTAAAGCGGTGCTTTCCCCCCAATTTTTCAGCGAAACCGTAATCTTTCCCTGTTAGAATGGTTTCAGCGGGGCCTCCCCCGCCTTTCCAGGGGGAAAACCGGATCACAGCGGCTTTATTCCGTGCAACATTTGTTGCGGGATGGGGGAGAGTGCCTACATTGGGTCCATAAGACTTTGCCCGGCATCTGCGGCGTTTGCGCCCTCCCGGGCTGGGGAGAAGAATTGAAAATGACAAGGAGTAGATCCGTGCAGCCACAGGCAATTGCAATTTCCGGCCGGGCAGGCGGCAGCGGCGCGATGATCCGGCTGGCCTGGCTTGCGGTGCTGACCGCAGCAGTCCTGCTGATGCAGGCGGTATCCGCAATGGCCCGGCCCGAAAGCCTGGCGCCGCTGGCCGACAAGGTTAGTCCGGCGGTCGTCAACATCACCACCAGCACTGTCGTTGAGGGGCGCACCGGGCCGCAGGGAATCGTGCCGGAGGGCTCGCCCTTTGAGGATTTCTTCCGTGAATTCCAGGACCGCAACGGCAACGGCAATGGCAACCGGCCGCGCCGGTCCTCTGCGCTGGGCTCCGGTTTCGTGATTTCCGAGGATGGCTATATCGTCACCAACAATCACGTGATCGACGGCGCCGACGAGATCGAGATCGAGTTCTTCCCCGGCGAGGGCCAGCCCAAGGAATTGCTGCCCGCCAAGGTGATCGGCACCGACCCCAACACCGATATCGCGCTGCTGAAGGTCGAGGCGCCGGCGGCGCTGAAATACGTCAAGTTCGGCAACAGCGACACCGCCCGTGTCGGCGACTGGGTGGTGGCGATGGGCAACCCGCTGGGGCAGGGGTTCTCTGTGTCCGCAGGCATCGTGTCGGCCCGCAACCGCGAGCTCTCGGGCTCCTATGACGACTACATCCAGACCGATGCGGCGATCAACCGGGGCAACTCCGGCGGGCCGCTGTTCAACATGGATGGCGATGTGGTTGGCGTGAACACTGCGATTCTGTCGCCCAACGGCGGCTCCATCGGCATCGGGTTCTCGATGGCTTCGAACGTGGTGGTCAAGGTGGTGGATCAGCTGAAGCAATTCGGCGAGACCCGCCGCGGCTGGCTGGGCGTGAAGATCCAGGATGTGGATTCGGATCTGGCTGAAGCGATGGGTCTGGAGAAGGCCCGCGGCGCGCTGGTGACTGACGTGCCGGATGGGCCCGCCAAGGACGGCGGCGTGCTTGCCGGCGACGTGATCGTCAGCTTTGACGGCGCCGACGTGAAGGACACCCGCGGCCTGGTGCGCCAGGTCGGCAATGCAGAGGTCGGCAAGACCGTGCGCGTGGTTGTTTACCGTGAAGGCAAGACCGAAACCCTGCGGATCACCCTGGGCCGCCGTGAGGATGCAGAGCGTGCGCCTGCCAGCGAAGGCGGCAGCGGCGAGGCGCCGGGCAGCACCGAGAAGGAACTGCTGGGGCTTTCGGTTGGCGTGCTGACTGAGCAGATGCGCTCTGAGCTGAATGTGGCTGAGGATGTCGAGGGCCTGGCGGTTCTGTCGGTGGATGAGACTTCGGAAGCCTGGGAGAAGGGGCTGCGTGCGGGTGACGTGATCACCGAAGCGGGCCAGCAGAAGGTTGCGTCGATCAGCGATCTGGAAGCGCGTGTCAGCGAAGCCAAGGAGGCCGGCCGCAAGTCGCTTCTGCTGCTGGTGCGCCGCGGCGGCGAGCCGCGCTTTGTGGCGCTGAACCTGTCGGAGTGACAGCCGCAGCGTGAACTGCTTGAAATGGCAAAGGCCGGGCATCTGCCCGGCCTTTTCCTTTTTTACGGGACTTTTTCATCGGCGCCGCATGAACAGGAGCCCGCGGCTGTCCTTTTCGGTGTGCCAGGCACGGGGCTGTGCGGCGAAGATCTGGCGGAAATCTTCGAGATTGCGTTTTTCATCCGAAATCAGCACCCAGCCGCCGGGCCGCACATAGGGCAGGCAGCGGTTCAGCAGCGCCCGCCGCTGCGGCGCAGCCAGCATATGCAGGGTGCGGTCGAACAGCAGGATATCGTGATCACTGTCCGGCTCCCAGCTGGTGAGGTCAGCAGCGATTCCGGTCACCGCGAGGTTTTGCCGCTGCGCTGCAGCCAGCATGTCCCGGATGCCGTGCGGGGAGAGGTCGATGCCGGTGACACGGTGCCCCAGCCGGGCGATGAACAGCGCATCGCGGCCTTGGCCGCAGCCTGCATCCAGCACGTCCAGACTTTGCGCGCCCAGCCCCTCAAAAAAGGTAGTGAATGCGGGTGCGGGTACCCCGAGCGCGTCAGGGGTTTCACGGTAGAGTTTGTCGTAGTCGTAAGCCATGCGCGGCACCGTAGCGGCGGGGGCGTGGATTGGCTAAGTGAATATTTTTTGAACTGGAGGGATGCCGGAGATAACGTTTCCCGGCGCGGGAAACGGTTCGGAAAACACGTGTTTTCCGAGCCGGAATTCTCGCAGAATTCCGGGGGCGGGCGGCACAGCTAATGCGCAAAAGGGGAAGAGCCATGTGCTGGCGGGCACATGGCTCTTGTTGGACAGGCAGCCGTTGGGATGGAACGGATAACGGCCGTCTATGAATCACTTATGGCGCAGTGCCGGACCGGCTTCTGTGACCGGGATTACAGAGGGCGGATTTTGGTGCGGAATTTCCTGCCGCGCGATCAGATTGAATCCGGCTCGGCCAGAACCGCGAGTTCGCTGCGGTCGAGGATCTGCACGCCGCCGCGGCTGATGCCGACGAGGCCGCTGCGTTTCCAGGCGGCGAGTGTCTTGGACACCGCCTCGCGGGTGGCGCCGACAAATTCAGCCAGTTCCGCCTGCGACAGGGCCACGCGGCCGTCGCCAGCCTCAGGCGCGAGATACAGGAGCTTGCGCGCCAGACGCACCGGCATCGGCAGGAACACCTGCTCGTTCAATTGGGTGTTCATCCAGCGCATCCGCTGCCCGGCCAGCCGCAGCAGGTCGGCGGCGAGATCGGGGTATTGGCGGATCTGCGCCAGCACGTCGCCGCTGCGCAGGCGCAAGACCCGGCTGGGTTCGGCGGCGATGGCGGTTGCGGTGCGCTCGCCGGGATCGAACAGGGTGATTTCGCCGAACACCGCGCCGGGGCGCATCATGTCGAGCGACAGTTTGCGGCCGGAGGCAGAGAGCACCGAAAACTCCAGCGCGCCTTCGGCAATCGCATAAAGCGCATCGCCTGCGTCGCCCTGCTCGAACAGCACCTCGCCCTGGCGCAGGCGCACTTCGGTGGCCTGGCTCTCCAGCATCCGGCGCAGAGGGCCGGAGGCACCGGAGAGAAAGCCGGTGTCCGGCAGGCGGGTGGTCAGCATGGTGTTTGTCTCATTGATGTCTGTGGCCCGGTGCCTTGACCTTAGCAGAGGGTTGGGCGGCTGGGAACCGGGCAGCTGAACCGGGCGGTTCAGCCGGCGACGGCGATCAGCCCCAGCCTGCGGGCGGAGGCCAGCGTCAGTGTGCCGCTGTCCAGCCCCAGCGGCGCCTGGTAGCGCTGCACTGCCGCGCGGGTGGCGGCGTCCATCTGGCCATGCACGGGGCCGCGGTAGAGGCCGCGGGCGGCCAGCGCCCGCTGGATGGTTCGGATGAAGTCCGGGGTCATCATTTCGGGGCAGGGGATTTCGATCCACTGCTCCTGCCGTGGCCGCACGATCTGCTGGCTGGTCTCGGTGCGGAAGGTAGCGGGGCGGAGGACCCGGCCGCTTGCGTCCAGCTGCGCCGGTTCGGCCAGGACCTGGCTGGTGACGGTTTCTATGACGGCCGGCGAGGTATGCTTGCTCCAGCAGGTGCCGGGGGCTGCGCCGGGCGGCGCATAGCGGCCTGTTCGGGAGGTTTCGCTGCCGGGACTGCCGGGCTGCGGCTGAACGCAGGCAGGCAGCGCCGCCAGGGCCGCCAGCAGCAGGGCAGGCGCCAGGCGCCGCGCGAAAGTCAGGTTGGATGGCATCATGCCCGGTTGCCTCATGCCGGCGCCTCTGTCTGTCCCGCTGGCGGGGCGGGGCGCCGTTGCTTTGGCGGCAGCCTAGCCGAGTTCGGGGGGCGGCGCAAAGGCCGGATCGTCCCGGCGCCCCTGATCGGCCAGCAGGAGGTCCAGCATGGGCGAGATGTCCTCCACGTCTTCGGCGATCACATGGGTGACGGAATGGGCCCGCTGCAGCCGCCCGGTGACCCGCAGCATCCGCCCGGAGATCACCGCGCGGCGGAAGGCCTCGTAGATCTTGCGCCAGACGATCACATTGACCACGCCGGTCTCATCCTCGAGCGTGACGAAGATCACCCCCTTGGCGGTGCCGGGGCGCTGGCGCAGGATCACCAGGCCCGCGACGGTGATGCGGGCGTTTTCCGGCGGCTCCTGCAGCCGGGCGGCGGGCAGGCAATGGGGCGGGCGCGGCCAAGGGGGCGGGCTGGTCTGCCGGCCGGTTCGCGGGCCGGTTTGCAGATCGGGCCCGGCGGCTGCACGGGCCGGCACGGGAGGGCGCGCGGGGGCTGGCATGAGGAAATCACCCCTGGGGTTGAGAATATTTGAGTGTGAACAAATATAGAACATGGGGCGGTAAAGTCCAGCAGCGGCAGGGCGGCGTCGCAATTGGGGGTGGCACCGGCGCGGGCGCTTGGCTACACAGTCGCGCAAGTACCGGAAAAGGGAAGAGAGCTGACGAATGGCAAAGATCACTTATATCGAGCACAACGGCACCGAGCACGTGGTGGACGTGGCCAGCGGGCTGACCGTGATGGAAGGCGCGCGCGACAACAACATTCCGGGCATCGAGGCCGATTGCGGCGGCGCCTGCGCCTGCTCCACCTGCCACGTCTACATCGCGCCGGACTGGGTTGAGAAGCTGCCCGCCAAGGATGACATGGAAGAGGACATGCTGGATTTCGCCTATGAGCCCGACCCGGCCCGCTCACGCCTGACCTGCCAGATCAAGGTGAGCGACGCGCTGGACGGCCTGGTTGTGCATATGCCCGAGAAGCAGATCTGATGACTGCGGGGCCGGCAGCGCGGCGTCATCCGTTGCGCTGCCGGCCCCGTTTTGCCCGCCGCGCCTGGCGGGCGTTGTGCTTGGGGCTGGCCCTGGCCGGCCCCTCTGCGCTGGCGGCTGAAGACAGGATCGTCTCGGCCCGCTACAGCGAACCCACCACCCGTTATGGCCATGCGGTGCTGGGCGATGATGTGGAATACGGCGCACTGGAGCTGTCGGTGGACAACAACGGTGCGGGCTGCTGTTCTGCCAAAGCCGTCTACCAAAAATCTGGCATTCTGATCCGCCTGCCGCTGGATCATGTGTTCGAAGACATCGCGCCGCGGCTGGCGGATGTGACCGGCGATGGCAGCCCCGAGGCACTGGTGGTGGAAACCGATGTGGCGCAGGGCGCCCAGTTGGCCATTTATGGCGCGCACGGTGAAAAAATTGCCGAGACCCCGCATATCGGCACCCGCAACCGCTGGCTGGCGCCCATCGGCGCCGCGGATCTGGATGGCGACGGCCATGTCGAAATCGCCTATGTCGACCGGCCGCATCTTGCGAAAACCCTGCGCATCTGGCGGTTCCGGGACGGCGCGCTGCATGAGGTCGCCAGCAAACCCGGGCTGACCAATCACCGCATCGGCGAGGACTTCATCACTTCCGGCCTCCGTGACTGCGGTGAGGGGGTGGAACTGGTGATGGTGAGCGGCGGCTGGCGCCGGATCATGACCGCGCGGCTGCAGGATGGTGAAATCACTGCCCGGGACATCGGTCCCTTTGATCCTGACACCAGGCTAGCGGGCGCACTGGCCTGCCGCTGAACGCAAGCGGGCGCAACCGGCCCGCGCCGCGCCTTGCGCGGCGCCCGGCCCAACGGCGCGGCCCATCCCCGGATGGGCTGAAGCAGGCGGGAGAGCCGCGTTTCCGCCTTGGGTGTGATCCTTGCCTGCGTTCTCCGGCGGGTCTGCACGGGCGTTACCGAAATATTCACTCCCTTTGGATAGCCTGCGGCAAATGGGAAAGTGCCGGCGGCGCCGGCCGGGGCATGTTTTCACAGGAGACACGCGCGTGAGTTTTACACCCTATGTTTTCGGCACCGGTATCGCCGGCTGGACCTTCCTGCAGCGGACCCAGGCCCAACAGCAGGAAGTCTATGAAAAATCGCCCGTTCTGGACCGCCAGGTGCAGGATTTCAAAGAGCGTATCACCAGTATCCAGAACTCGGACCAGCTGCTGGACGATTACAATCTCCTGCAGGTGACGCTGGGCGCCTTTGGCCTGGATGAGGACATCAACAACCGTGCCTTTATCCAGAAAGTGCTGGATTCCGACCTGAGTGATTCCAAGTCCTTTGTGAACCGCCTCAATGACAGCCGCTATCTGGCGCTGGCAAAAACCTTTGGGTTCAACAGCCCGGAGGGCCCGCAGCTGCCCAGTGCGAAGGGCGGCAGCGAATTTGCGGGAATTACCACCGCGGATGACCTCCTGTCCAACTCAACCCTGCTGAGCAAGGCGCTGGACAACGTCGGGCTGAAGGGGATGGAGAACAATCAGTTCTTCCTGCAGAAAGTGCTGGAATCGGACCTCACCGATCCGGAGTCCTTTGCCAACAAGCTGACCGACACCCGGTTCGCCGACTTTGCCAAACAGTTCGAATTCAACAAGCCGCCGGAATATGATAGCAGCATCCAGGCGCTGGTGTCGGAGTTTAATCAGCACACCGACGGGCTGGCCAGCGCCGATGACCTGCTAGAGGACGAGGAGCTGCTTCAGGCGGTGATCGAGACCTTCGATCTGGAGCGCACCAGCAAGGATTTCCTGCGCCGGGTGCTGAACTCGGACACCACCGATCCGGACTCCTTTGTGAACCAGCTTGAGGACACGCGCTATCTGAATGTTTCGCGCGCGTTCGGCTTCGGCTACCCGGACATCGACGCGATGACCGACCCGGATGAGCTGCTGCTGAACCCGGAGCTGCTGGCGGATGCGCTGGACCAGTTCAACCTCAGCGACCGGGGGGAGACCTTCCTGCGCCAGGTGCTGGAGTCCGACCTGAGCGACCCGAACTCCTTTGTGAACCAGCCGGCCAACATCGCCTATTACGATTTTGCCGAGGCGTTCCAGGGGACCTGGCCGGATCATGTCAGCAAGATGCAGGTGTTCTCCGATGAGATCACCGACAAGCTCGACACCATGACCCAGGCCAGGGACGTGGTCTTTGACCTCAACCTGTTCGAAGCCTCGCTGGACATCTTCGGGCTGAGCCACCGGGACAGCGATTTCAATGTCATGATCAAGACGCTGGACTCGGATTTGTCCTCGGAAATCTCCTATGCCAATCTGCACCATGACAACAACATGAAAGCAATGGCTTATGCCTTCTCCTTCAACAAGGGTGAGGTCGCAAAGGACTATCCGGACGGCTTTGCCGAGGAGCTGGCGGATCTGTACACAACCCGCCAGTTCGAGATCGAGATCGGCAACTCCGATCCCAACATGCGCCTGGCACTGGCGCTGGAGCGGGAGCTGCAGGCGGTTGCAGATGAGGGCGGCAGCGAGAACGCCCATTGGTACAATATCATGGGTTCACCACCGCTGCGCACCGTGTTCGAGACCGCTTTGGCACTGCCGTCAAGCTTTGGCCAGCTGGATATCGAACGCCAGTTGGTAGAGATGAAGGACCGGGCCTTTTCCGCCTTTGGCACCTCTCATCCTGCTGATCTACTGGAGCCGGACATGCTGGATCAGTTCCGCAGGCGGTTCCTGCTGATGACGGATCTGGGCGGTTTCTGAGGCGGGGTTCAGGTTCGTTGAACCCAACCCAAAGAGGCAGGATGATCCGAGGCGAGCCTGAGCGCTGCTGCCGCTCTGCCTTTGCGGCGCGGGCAGTCCGCCGCGGAAGGGCGCCGCATTTGCGGTCTGCCGAACCGCGCCTTTCACCGGCGGACAAGAGGTACCTAATGGAGGCCAGCCTTCAGGCCGGGATGCAGGTCGCAGGCATTGTTTCTGTGCAACCTGGCCAGCCCGTTCAGCTGCGGTTCCGCTTTGTGCCATTGAACGTCAGTCCGTTGCTCAGTTTTGGGCCCGGCTGCCCGGCACGGCTCTTTCCATGGTGACTGAGGTCGGCCTGGCGAAGCCGGGGTGCGCGGTCTCGCCCGTCTTGCGGAACCCCATCCTGGCAAAGGCCGCGTGGTTTTCCGTCAGTTCAATTCTCGCCTGCAGCCGCAGCACCGGCAGGCCAAGTGCCGCAGCACGGGTTGCGGCCAGCTCCACCAGCGCCCGCGCCAGCCCGGTGCCGCGATGGTTGCCGTCTACCGCAAGCTTGCCCAGGTACAGGCAATCGGGGCGGGGCGTCAGGAACACGCAAGCCGCAGGCGGTGTGCCAATGGTCCAGATTTCGCCGCCGCGGCTTTGGTCCTGCAGGGCGGCCAGCGTCAATTGGTGCATGGAGGAGGGCGGGTCGATGCGCCCGTCCATAAAGGCAAAGCTGCGCTGGATCAGATCCAGCACATCCAGAAGGCAGGGATCATCGGGAGAAAGCCGCCGGGGTGCGGTCATTGTGCTGGTCCGCGGGCAGGCATCCGGGACCGGGATCGGGGCAGGCGGCAGATGGCAGGATGTCGGCGCATGTGTTTTCCTTCCTGCGCGGCAGGATATCCCGGGGCCGCAGCCCTGGCAAACCGCGGGCGCGGGGGCGCGCCGACCGCCGGGCGCGGCAGCGCCCGGCCACGCCCAACTGTGAGGGGCAATCTCCAGATTGGCCCGGAGCAGGCGGGAGGGCCTGCCGGAACCTGGGGGCGGATTACTTCAGCGCGCGCCAGCCGATGTCGCGGCGGAAGAAGCCCTGCGGCCAGTCAACGCGGTCCACCATCGCATAGGCGCGGTCGCGCGCCTCCTGCAGGGTTTCGCCGCGGGCGGTCACGTTCAGCACCCGGCCGCCGACGGCCAGCACCTTGCCGTCCTGCGCCTTGGTGCCCGCGTGGAACACCATGTTGCTGCTGTCCTCGGGCAGCGCGTCTAGGCCCTGGATCTCGGAAAACTTCTCGTAAGATCCCGGATAGCCCTTTGCCGCCATCACCACGGTGATCGCATGGTCATCGGCCCAGTTCACCTGTGCATCGCGCAGGCGGCCCTCAGCCGCGGCATGCATCAGATCCAGCGCCTGGGCACCCAGACGCATCATCAGCACCTGGCATTCCGGGTCGCCGAAGCGGACGTTGTATTCCACCAGCCGCGGCTGCCCGTCCTTGATCATCAGGCCCGCGTACAAAATGCCCTGATAAGGCATGCCGCGTTCCGCCATCACCCGCATTGTAGGTTTGACGATCTCTTCCATCGCGCGGGCCTCGATCTCTGCCGACAAGACCGGCGCCGGTGAGTAGGCGCCCATGCCGCCGGTGTTGAGGCCGGTGTCGCCCTCGCCGACGCGCTTGTGGTCCTGGGCGGAGCCAATTGCCAGCACGTCCTCGCCATCCACCAGCACAAACAGGGAGGCTTCCTCGCCTTCCATGAATTCCTCAATCACCACCTCGGCGCCGGCACCGCCGAAGACACCGCCGAACATATCGTCGATGGCTGCCACGGCTTCTTCCTCAGTCATGGCGATGATCACGCCCTTGCCGGCTGCCAGACCGTCAGCCTTGACCACGGTTGGAACGCCGTTGGCGCGCACATGCGCCTTGGCGGCCTCTGCGTCGGTGAAATGGCCGTAGCCTGCGGTGGGGGCGTTTGCCGCGTCGCAGATTTCCTTGGTGAAGCTTTTGGAGGCTTCCAGCTTTGCTGCCGCCTCAGATGGGCCGAACACCAGGATGCCAGCCTCGCGCAGCCGGTCGGCGACGCCTGCGGCCAGGGGTGCTTCGGGGCCGACAATCACGAAGTCGATGGCGTTTTCCTCGGCAAAATTCACCACCGCGCCGCCGTCCTCGATGTCAAAGGCTGCGCAATCGGCGATCTGGGCGATGCCGGCATTGCCCGGCGCCACGATCAGCTTGTCGCATTTGGGGTTCTGCATCACCGCCCAGGCCAGTGCATGTTCACGCCCGCCGCTGCCGAGGATAAGGATGTTCATTGGCGCATTCTCCGATCTGCCTGAGCCCTGTGGCCCGCGGGGTGCCACCCGGGGCTTGCCTTGCTTGCCGCGCGTTCTATGCTGCGCGCGACTTCAAAACAAGACCGGCCAAAGGCCGCAGGAGAGCAGCCCCCGATGTCCGACCTGTTTGACGACCCGCAGCCGGGCCAGAACGCCCCGGAATTCACCGTTTCGGAGATTTCCGGCGAGGTGAAGCGCACACTGGAGGGCACCTTCGGCCGCATCCGGGTGAAGGGCGAAGTGGGCCGCGTGTTCAAAGCGCGTTCCGGGCATTTGTACTATGACATCAAAGATGACCGCTCGGTGCTGGCCTGCACCACCTGGAAGGGGCAGATCAGCGGCTTGTCGGTGGTGCCGGAGGAAGGGCTGGAGGTGGTTGTCACCGGCCGGCTGACGGCCTTTGGCGCGCAGTCCAAGTACAACATGAACGTGGATGAGGTCGCGGTTGCCGGCCAGGGCGCGCTGATGGCGCTCTTGGAAAAGCGCAAGAAGCAGCTGGAGGCCGAGGGCCTGTTTGCGCCGGAGCGGAAACAACCGCTGCCCTATCTGCCGCAGATCATCGGGGTGGTGACCTCGCCCTCGGGCGCGGTGATCCGCGATATCCTGCATCGCTTGCGCGACCGTTTCCCGCGCAAGGTGCTGGTCTGGCCCGTGGCTGTCCAAGGGCAGAATTGCGCAGGCGAAGTGGCCCGCGCCATCGACGGTTTCAACCGTCTGACACCGGGAGGTGCTCTGCCGCGGCCCGATCTGATCATCGTCGCCCGCGGCGGCGGCTCGATCGAGGATCTGTGGGGCTTCAACGAGGAGGTCGTGGCGCGTGCCGCCGCCGCCTCGCAGATCCCGCTGATCTCGGCTGTCGGGCATGAGACGGACACCACGCTGATCGATTTTGTCTCCGACCGCCGGGCGCCGACCCCGACCGCGGCGGCGGAGCTGGCGGTGCCGGTGCGGCTGGAGCTGATGGCGTGGAGCGAGAACCAAGGCGCGCGGCTGACCCGCGCCGCCGGCCAGGCAGTGCAGCTCAGGCGCCAGCGGCTGAATGATCTGGCCCGGGCGCTGCCCAAGCCCGATACCTTGCTGGAAACCCCGCGCCAGCGGCTGGACCGGATTTCCGACCGGCTGCCTGGTGCGCTGATCAACGGCGTGCAGCGGCGGCGGCTGCATCTGAGCGAAACCGCGGCGTCCTTGCGCCCCGCCACTCTGCGCCAGCTGGTGGAAGGGCGGCTCAACCGGCTGCAGAACCTGTCCTCGCGTCTCAGCCTGCGGCCGATCCAGCGGGAGGTTGCGGCGCAGAAAGACGCCTTGACCCGCTTGGCGCAGCGGCTGGATGCGGTGCAGGCCGCGCGTATTGACCGCCAGCGCCAGGCCCTGACCGCCGCCGGGCGGCAGCTGGAGATCCTCAGCTACAAGGCAACGCTGGAGCGCGGCTATGCGGTGGTGCGGTCTGGCGATGAGATCCTGACCACCCGGTCTGCCGCCGCCAAGGCAGACGCCCTGCAGATCGAATTTGCAGATGGCACGCTGGATCTGGAGGGGGGCACCGCACAGGCGCCGAAGAAGGAAACGCCGAAACCTCCGGCACAGGGCGGCGGCCAGGGCTCGCTGTTCTAGCGGGGCATTTGCAGGGGCCTCAGGCGCCGACCTCGGGGCCGTAGCACAGCATCTCCTCGCCGATGTCTTCGGCTTCATACAGTTCGGTGGCGGAAGGATCGTCCTCGAACCGCGCGGTCAGTCCGCGCGGTGTCAGTTCAAAGGTCCAGCACTGCGGATCGTCGCGGTTTTCATAGATGAAACAGATCCGGCCTGCCTCCTCGTACCAGCTGCCGTCCTGGCATTTGCCATCGAGAAAGGACCAGATCACCCGGCGGTTCGGCAGATAGCGCTCAACCCCGTACAAGGCGCCGCCGAAGCCGTAAAACAACGTGCGGCCCTGGGTGTAGCGGTCAAACTCGCCAGCGCTCAGCGTTTCACCCGCCGCCAGCGGGGCGGGCAGGGCGGCCAGCAGGAGAATCATCAAGAAACGCATGAGGCCATTGTGCCTCAGGAGCAGCGGATGCTCCAAGCCTTGCGTTTTCTGAACAGGCTCCCGCGGGGTCACCTTTGACCGCGCGCATTTTGCGCGGACAGAGTAGCGGAAAACCAAGGGGGGGCAGAGTATGACAACGGAATTGGCACTGTGGGCAGGCGCCGCAGCCTGCGCGCTGATCTACCTGCCGATGGCTGCGCAGCCGCCGGGGCTGGCGCGCAGCGTGCTGAAGACCGCTTCTGTTGCATTGCTGGCGCTGGCGGCGCTGCTGACGGGCGCGCCCTGGCTGCTGGCCGTGGCGCTGGGCCTCTGCGGGCTGGGCGATCTGTTCCTGTCGCGCGATGGCGAGGGGGCGTTCATGGCCGGTGTCGGGGCCTTTGCCGCCGGCCACCTGGACTATGCGGTGCTGTTCCTGACGCGCGGGGACAGCGACCCGGTGCGGGTGTTGCAGATGCCCGGGGCCGCCATTGCGGCGGTTCTGCTGGTGCTGGGTGTTGTGATGGCGAAGATCCTGGCGCCGCGCGCCGGGGCGCTGAAGAGGCCGGTTCTTGCCTATATCCCGATCATCCTCGGCATGGGGGCGGCAGCGCTGACGCTGCCGTTTGGCTCGTGGGTCTTTGCCGCGGCCTGCGCCTTCATGCTTTCGGATATGGTGCTGGCGGCGGAAACCTTTGTGCTGCCGGAGGATCACGCGCTGCGCCGGATCACGCCCTTTGCGGTCTGGCCGCTTTATTGGGGGGCGCAAGCGGGCTTTCTGGCGGCATTTTCCTGATTTCTGCAACGCCTAGCGCTTTGCACTCCGCCGAAATCCGCATTAGGTGAGGGGCAGACCCTTTTGCGGAGACCAAGATGGCGTTTTTCTCAAAGCTCAAGGAGCGGCTGTTCAAATCCTCCTCCAAGCTCGAGCAGGGGCTCGATGCGATTGTCGAGGAAGGTGCGGAGAGCGCTGCGGATGAGGCTGTTCAGGCCCTGGCGGAGTCTCCGGCAGTGACACCGGAGCAGCCTGCGCCTGCGCCGGTTCCGCAGCCGGAACCCGTGGCCGCGCCGGAGCCCGTACCCGAACCTGAACCGCAACCCGTTGCGGCCCCCGAGCCCGCACCGGCCCCGCAGCCTGCGCCAGAACCTGAGAAGAAATCACCGGGCCTGCTGGGCCGCCTGATGGGCCGCTCTGCTGCGGCGGAGCCGCGCCGGGCGCTGGATGACGACATGCTGGAGCAGCTGGAAGAGCTGCTGATCGCCGCCGACATGGGGGTGGACACCGCACTGCGTGTCACCGCCAACCTGGCCGAGGGGCGGATGGGCAAGAAGGTTTCCAGCCGCGAGATCAAGGAACTGCTGGCGCAGGAAGTCGCGCGTATCATGGAACCGGTGGCCAAGCCCTTGCCGATCTACGCCAAGCGCCCGCAGGTGGTGCTGGTGGTGGGCGTCAACGGCTCCGGCAAGACCACCACCATCGGCAAGCTGGCCAGCCAGTTCAAGGGCGCTGGCAAGAAGGTGGTGATCGCCGCGGGCGACACATTCCGCGCCGCCGCTGTCGAACAGCTTCAGGTCTGGGGCGACCGTGCAGGCGTGCCGGTACTGACCGCGCCCGAAGGTTCTGACCCGGCCTCCTTGGCGTTTGATGCGATGACCAAGGCCCAGGAAGACGGTGCTGACCTGCTGATGATCGATACCGCCGGACGGTTGCAGAACCGCGCCGACCTGATGGAGGAACTGGCAAAGATCGTCCGTGTGATCCGCAAAAAGGACGAGACCGCGCCGCACAACACCCTGCTGGTGCTGGACGCCACCACCGGCCAGAACGCGCTGAGCCAGGTCGGCACTTTCCAGCAGCTGGCGGATGTGTCGGGCCTGGTGATGACCAAGCTCGACGGCACCGCCAAGGGCGGCGTGTTGGTGGCGCTTGCGGACAAGTTCGGCCTGCCGATCCACGCCATCGGCGTGGGCGAGCAAATCGACGATCTGGCGCCGTTTGATCCGGAAGAATTCGCGGCAGCGCTGACCGGAATCGGGAACAAGTAATGCGCCTTTTTGCTCTCGCGCCGCTTGCCGTGCTTTGCCTGCCTGCTGCGGCTGGCGCGGATGCGGAGGAGTGCAGCTTAAGCTGGAGCATAGCGGCAGCGCAATTTGCTCCGCTGGCGGAACATCTGCCAGTGGCCGAAACCGCAGAGGACGGCCGTTGTCTGGTGCAAGGGCTTGCAGTGCAGTCCTCGCAATATCTGGCCGCCGAGGTGGAGCGCATCAGCTGGGCTGGCGCCGGCCTTGGGCGCTTGGCTGCCGGACTGCCGCCGGAGACGCTCGACATGACCTTTGAAGGGCTGCGGTTCGTGCCGGTTATTCCGGGGGATCCGGTTACTGCATATCTGTTGCGGGAGCAGGCCAGGGGCCGCAAGGGGATCAGCGGCGGCGTGCGCTACCGGTTGACCGGGGATAGCCTGCTACTGGACCGCGCCTGGATCGACTATCCCGGAGACAATGAGATTGCGGTTTCTGGACAGCTTAGCGGAGTGGATGCAAGCAGCCTTGCCAAGCTGCAGATGAGTGCCGGAACGGCAGCCATGTCCCGCTTGGACCTGCGGATTGCTTCGCATGGCATGTTCGAAGACGTGGCTTTGCTGCCCATCGGCAACGCGCTTTTGTCGCAGGATACCCCGGTGGAAGAACAGGTTCAGGCATTGAAATTGGAAGCGGACCGGTTTGTGTCGCAGCTGCCGGAAAGCCTTTACACGGAAGGCTCCATAGCTGCGCTTCAGCAGATGATTAGCACTATGCCGCATCCGTCAGGCACGCTGGAAGTCAGCGTGGTGTCTGCAGAGGGGCTGGGGGTGGCGCGTTTCATGCCCTTTGCCATGGCGATGGATGCAGCGGGGACCATTCCGGACTCAGAGGATTTTCTGGCGCTATTGAAGGACGTCAGCATCACGGTCCGCTGGACAGAAGCACCTTGAGCGATTGGCTGATCTCCCTGGAAGGCACCGAGGCGGGGCATCAGGCAGCCCTGTTTCTGGCTATCTGGGCAGCTTTTCTGCACGCAGTCTTTGGTGCGTTGCAAAAGGGGCGGCATGATCCCTGGCTGTCGCGCGGCGCGATCGACTTTTCCTACTGCGTGATGGCGGCGCCTTTTGCGCTGTTTGTGGTGCCCTGGCCGGAGCCGCATATGTGGGTGATTTTCTTCGTCGCCTGGGTGATCCACGTCTTCTACAAGCTGTTCCAGGCGCTGGCCTATACCAAGGGCAGCTATACCGTGGTCTACCCGGTGGTGCGCGGTACCGGGCCGCTGTTCACGGTCATTGGCTCCTTCTTTCTGTTCGGCGAAGTGTTCACCCCGGTGCAATGGCTGGGGGTGGCTGTGCTATTGGCGGGGATTTTTGGCCTAGCGGGGTATAACTACCGCTACCTGACGGTGAACCGCGACACGCTGGGGATTGCGCTGGGGCTGGCGGTGGTGACCGGGTTGTTTGTGGCCGCTTACACCACATATGACGCCTATGGCATCCGGGCGACGGCGGATCCGTTCACCTTCCTCGCGTGGTTTTTCATGATCGACGGGCTGGTGTTTCCGGTGATTGCCTTCAGCCGCTGGCGCAGTATGGCGGTACCGCCTGCACCCGGGCCGCTGATGGCCAAGGGCTTCTTCGGCGGGCTGGTGGCCTTTGCGTCCTTTGGCGCGATCATGCTGGCGACGCGGCTGGACAAGGTGGGGGAGGCGGCGGTGCTGCGCGAGACCTCGACGGTGTTTGCCGCCCTCATCGGCTGGCTGGTGCTGAAGGAAACCGTGGGGCCGCGGCGGATTGCCCTGATGGCTTTGATCGCCCTGGGCGCCGTGATAGTGGAAATGGGCGGCTAAAGCCCGCAAGCAGAGCAGACAGGAGGCCACATGGCCGTGAAGAAGATCAACCCGACTTTGAAGATGCTGCTGGAACTGGGCCCGATTGTCCTGTTCTTCATCGGCTATCTGAAGCTGAAGGATGAGGTGTTTCTGATCGGGGGCAGCGAGTACAAGGGCTTCATCGTCATCACAGCGGCGTTCATCCCGCTGATGGTGGCCTCCACGCTCGCTTTGTGGAAGCTGACGGGCCATCTGTCGCGGATGCAATTTGCGACGCTCATTCTGGTGGTGCTGTTCGGCGGCATGTCGGTGTGGTTCAATGATGACCGTTTCATCAAGATGAAGCCGACGATGCTGTATCTGCTGTTTGGCGGATTGCTGGGCATCGGCCTGATGCGCGGGCAAAGCTGGCTCAAAGTGGTGATGGAAGAGCTGATGCCGCTGCAGCAGGAGGGCTGGATGATCCTGACCCGTCGGCTGTGCGCGTTCTTCTTTGGCCTGGCGGTGGCAAACGAGCTGATCTGGCGCACGCAGAGCACCGAGACATGGGTTTATTTCAAGACCTTCGGCCTGCCGGTGGCGATGTTTGCCTTCTTTATGTTCCAAGGCCAGCTGCTGCAGAAATACGGCGACGAGGAGGAGGCGGGCCCGGCGGAGTAACAACCGGCGGGCAGAGGCAGGCTCCCGCGCCTTCGTACATCATCAATGATGAAGCTTGAAGCCTTGGGCCGGGCAGCGCACCTGCGGTGCGCTGCGGTTGCGCGCGCTACCGGGTTTGTCCGAAAATCACCTCTTGGGCCCTTGTATCGGACCGGTCCGCGCGCAGGTCCGCGTGCAGCGCCCGGCCGGCCACGACGCCGGGGCGCGACCACATCAGACCCAGCCAGCGGGCCAGATGCGGCTTGTCGTCCAAAGTCTGCTGCTGGCCTTCCCAGAGCGAGGCCCAGGGCCAGATTGCCATGTCGGCAATCGTGACATCTGAGCCCGCCACAAACTCATTTTCTGCCAGCTGCCGGTCCAGCACGCCATAGAGGCGGGTAACCTCGCTGCGGTAGCGGTCCTTGGCGTAGGGCAGATCCTCGGGAGCGTATTTCAGAAAATGATGCGCCTGGCCCGCCATCGGGCCGACGCCGCCCATCTGCCACATCAGCCATTGATCCACCTTGAGCCGCGTGCGCTCATCCGCGCCGTAGAACTGCCCGGTCTTGCGGGCGAGGTACTGCAGGATGGCACCGCTTTCAAACAGCGAGACCGGCGCGCCGTCCGGCCCGTCCGGATCCACGATTGCAGGCATCCGGTTGTTGGGGGAGATCTTCAGGAACCCGGGCGCAAACTGGCCGCCTTTGCCGATGTCGATCAGGGTGACCTCAAAGGGCAGGCCCATCTCCTCCAGCGCGATGGAGGTTTTCCAGCCATTGGGGGTGGGCCAGTAGAACAGCTGGATGGGATCCTGCATCGTGCGCCTCCGTCTGTGTGCGGGGCCACAGGAGCACGGGCGGCGGCGGTGAAGCAAGGGGCGGGGCGCCTCACATCGCCGTGATTGCCGGACATGCTGCGGCTTGACCGAATCTCGCAAGATGCGTAAAGCCCCTGCATCACATCGTGGCGATTTGTTACCGGATTGCGGGCCACGTTAAACAATCCCGCTAAAGAGGTCAGGACGTGAAGGACCCCCTTTCGCTTGGCCGATTGGGGGTTTTTTGTGCGCTATGGGCGCGAGGAGACAGAAGAGATGAGCGACAACTGGAGCAAGCGCACCACGCTGGTGCATGGCGGCACCCGCCGCAGCCAGTACAACGAGGTGAGCGAGGCGATTTTCCTGACGCAAGGGTTCGTCTACGACAGCGCCGAGCAGGCTGAGGCGCGGTTCATCGAGACCGGCCCGGATGAGTTCATCTATGCCCGTTACGGCAACCCGACCGTCGACATGTTCGAAAAGCGCATCGCGGCGCTGGAAGGGGCCGAGGACGCCTTTGCCACCGCATCAGGCATGGCGGCAGTCAATGGCGCGCTGACCTCGCTGGTGAAGGCCGGCGACCACATCGTGTCCGCGAAGGCGCTGTTCGGTTCCTGCAACTATATCCTGGCGGATGTGCTGGGCCGCTTCGGGGTTGAGGTGACCTTCATCGACGGCACCGACCTGGACGCCTGGAAGGCAGCTGTGCGCCCGGACACCAAGGCAGTGTTCTTCGAGAGCATGTCGAACCCGACGCTGGAGGTGATCGACATCGCAGGCGTTGCCGGGATCGCGCATTCGGTCGGCGCCACCGTGGTGGTGGACAACGTGTTCTCCACTCCGGTGTTCTCGAACGCCATCGCGCAGGGCGCCGATGTGGTGATCTATTCCGCGACCAAGCACATCGACGGCCAGGGCCGGGCGCTGGGCGGGGTGGTGCTGGGCACCAAGGACTACATCCGCGGCACGCTGGAACCCTATATGAAGCACACCGGCGGATCGCTCAGCCCGTTCAATGCCTGGGTGATGCTGAAGGGGCTGGAAACCATTTCGCTGCGTGTGAATGCCCAGGCCGAAACCGCGCTGAAGATCGCGGAAGCGCTGAGCGGCCATCCGGCGCTGGAGCGCACCATTTACCCGGGGCTGAAGGACCACGCGCAGAACGCGCTGGTGCAGACCCAGCTGGGCGGCAAGGGCGGCACCGTCTTGTCGCTGGACCTGAAGGGCGGCAAGGCGGCGGCGTTCAAGTTCCTGAACGCGATGACCATCCCGGTGATCTCCAACAACCTGGGCGACGCAAAATCCATCGCTACCCATCCGGCGACCACGACCCACCAGCGGCTGACTGACGAATTGAAAGACGAGCTGGGCATCACTCCGGGCCTGGTGCGCTTCTCGGTCGGGCTGGAAGATGCCGATGATCTGATCGCCGATCTGAAGGCCGCGCTGGAGGCTTCGCAGGCCTGAGGCCGGGCAGGGTTTCATCTTTCCTGAAATACTCTCGGGGGTGAATTGAGCCGCAGGCTCAAGAGGGGGCAGACAGCCCCCTCTCTTTTTTGCCGCGTCACATCTCCCAGGGAAAACTGTCGAGCCGCTGCGGGCCGTCCGCAGTGACCAGCACCTGGGTTTCCAGCTTGACCGACTCGGAGCCTTTCTCGCCGATCAGGCTTTCGATGCAGATCACCATGTTCTCCTCGAACCGGCCGCCGTGGGCACCCTCAAAATCCGCATGCAGCGGCACCACCGGCCATTCATCGGCCATGCCCACGCCATGCGCCGCCAAAGAATAGCGGTAGGGCTGGTAGGGTTCCGGGATCTGCCAGCTTTTGGCGTTGAATTCGGAAAAGCTGAGGCCGGGCCGCAAGAGCGCCATGTTGTGTTCAATCTGCTCCCGCGCAGCCTGATACAGACGCTTTTGTGTGTCATTCATCGGGACAAAACCGCAGGTCCAGCTGCGCGAGAGGTCGGCGCAATAGCCGTAGGGGCCGATCATGTCGGTGTCAAAGGAGATCATCTCACCCGCGCGGCATTCGCGGGCGGAGCATTCCTTGTACCACGGGTTTGTGTTGGGTCCGCAAGTGAGCAGCTTGGTTTCCAGCCATTCGCCGCCGGAGCGGGCATTCTCGAAATGCAGATGCGCCCAGAGCTCCTGCTCGGTGACGCCGGGCACCGAGTGCTCATAGATCCGCGCCATGCCGGCCTCGCAGACGCGGATGGTCCAGCGCATCAGTTCGATTTCGTCCGCCGATTTGATGGCACGGGCGGTTTCCGTGATCTGGCCGCCGTCGATGATCTGCAGGCCGTGTTCTGACAGGGCGTGCACACCCCCCGGCTCCATCCGGTCAACGCCGAGGCGCAGGTTGCCGCCGCCGTATTGCTTGACCATATCCGCGATCTCCGCCGCCCAGGGCGCCAGCCGGTCCGCGGCCTTGTCGCCCGCGCACATGAACATCCAGCCGATGGCATTCCTGACCTCGTCAATGCCGGGCAGCCCATTGTTCAAATGCTCGCAGCTCTTGAATTCGAACATGATGCCGGGGCCGCCGTTCAGGATCAGCGCGTAGCGGATCGGGTTGTGGGCGGTCCAGATTGACATGTTTGAGCAGTCAAACGCATAGCGGATGTTGACCGGGTCATAGAGCAGGAGGCCCGCCACGTCCTGCCGCGCCATTTCGTCCCGCAGCCGTTGCAGGCGGTAGGTGCGGGCGCGGTCCAGAACATCCTGTCCCAACGGCGATTTCAGCGGCTTGTCTGAGCCTTCTGCATTCAGGAAGGTGCGTTTGCGCTCATCCTTGAAAACGGCCAGTTCGGTCATGAGGCGCGGCCGTAGAAGCCGATGTTTTCCTCGTCAGTGAACCGCACGCCCGGGTTTTCGTAGAAGGTGAAGACTGCGATCACCCGTGTTTTGCCGCCTTTGACAGTGCCGACCCGGTGGGGGGAGTTCTTGCCGCGGAGTATGTTCAGCGTGCCGGGATCAAGGGTGATTGTGCGCATGTTGGGGTCTTGGCCCGCCAGCAGCCGTTCGACGCCTTCGTAATTCGGGTCGTCATCCGTGCGCAGTTCGGGGCTGTAGATGAACTCGCCGCCTTCCTCGGGCGCTTGCAGCAGCATGGTGGTGGTGAATTCAGAGCGGTCGAAATGCCAGTTCAGCGCCTGGCTTGCGCCGTAGGACATGATGTTCAGCCGCGCCAGCGGGTCGTCCATGGTGTAAAGCGCAGGCTTGTCCATGGTGGCGGCAAGGAATTGCGCAAAGGGCGGCCAATCATACAGGCGCAGCACGGGCGAGTCCGGAAACTGGTCGGCGCACAGGGTGAAATTCGAGGTCTCAACCTTTTGCAGTGCCGGGTGGTCCGGGGCCAGGCCGTCGACCGCGTCCTTGAAGTAGATGTTGTGCCAGCGCTTGTGGTGAAAACTTTCGGTCTCGAACTTGCCCTGAAGCGCATCGGCGGCCCCCTGGGCCACCTCCGGTTTCATCAGGCCCTCGAGGCTGAACATGCCGTCGGCGGCCAGCTCAGCACGGCAGCGGTCCACCAGCGCCTGCCATTCCGGCGTGCCGGGGCGGTCGAGCGGGTAACGGTCGAGATCAAGAATATCGCGCATGGGGTGTTCCTTGGGGGCTTTCGTGTTTTCCCAAGCCTGCGCGCCGGGCGGGGATCTGACCACTATAAAATATCTTGGAGAGCATAAGAATTTCTTGCACTGTGCCATCATGAAGCTGCCGCCCTTGAACGCCCTGCGCGCCTTTGAATGCGCTGCCCGGACCGGGAGCTTCTCAGCTGCCGGGGCAGAGCTGGGCGTGAGTTCCGCGGCGGTGTCGATGCAGGTGAAAAATCTGGAGGAGTGGCTGGGGCTGAAGCTGTTCACCCGCCGTGCCAATCAGGTGCGGCTGACCGATGCCGGGCGGGATTATTATCAGAAGGCGGCGATGTCGCTGGCGGAGATTGCCAGTTTCACCGAGGCGCTGACCGAAGGCGGCACCCGGCGGCCGCTGGTGATTTCGGCCACGCCTGCGCTGGCGCAGCTGTGGCTGCCGGAGCGGCTGAAGGCATTTGCGGAGGTACGGCCGGATGTGCCTGTGCGGCTCAGGATCGAGGATGACCGGATTGATTTGGAGGCGGAGGGTATTGATGCGCGGCTGACCTATGGCGGTGAACATCCCGAGCACCGGACACAGCCCCTGTTCACGGACCGGTTGGTGCCGGTTGGCAAGGACCCGCATATGGATATCCGGACGGCGCCACTGGTGGAGGTCAGCTGGGGCGAGACCATTTCCTCGGTGCCGGGCTGGCGGCAGTATTTTGTTCAGCATGCAGTCGAACGGCAGGATTTGGCCACGGCAGTCATCGGGCAGTCGGTGCCCTCGGTGGTGGCGCTGGTGCAGGCGGGGCTGGGCATTGCGCTGCTGCCGGAGCAGGTTGTGGGCGGGGAAATCCGCGCGGGCAGGCTGCACCGGCTGCAGGGGCCGGTGCTGGAGATGCCGCGGCCCTATGTGCTGGTTACCGCGCATTACAAGTCGCGCTCGCGCCGCTTGCGGACCCTTGCGGAGGTGCTGGGGGTCCGTTAAGGCGCCGGTTCTGCCGCAAATGGCGGATCCGTTTTGAAAATTGCCGCGTAACAGTATATGAGAGTGGCCTGCCGCACCCTATATGGGGCCCGTATCACTGGGGGAAACGCCGATGAACATTCATAACCGCGACGCTGCCGGGGCGCCGGACCGCGAGGCCGCTGCTGCCGCGCTGGATGTGCTGCGGGCCTGGGCCGGCACCGTGACTGAGACCGAGATCGCCGAGCTGGACCCGGCGGTGGCACGGCTGCTGCCGGGCCGCGAGGTTGGCAACTACCCGGAACTGTCGCGTCAGTACCCTGAGGAGTTCAAATCCGACGAAGCCTACCGCGCGACGCTGCCTGACCTGCAGAACGGGCCGACCAGCCTGATCCGCGGCGCCAAGGAGCAGATCCAGCATGTGGGGATTTCGAACTTCCGCCTGCCGATCCGCTTCCACACCCGTGATGATGGCGATCTGACGCTGGAGACCAGCGTGACCGGCACCGTGTCCCTGGATGCGGGCAAGAAGGGCATCAACATGTCCCGGATCATGCGGACCTTCTACAAGCACGCGGAAAGCACCTTCAGTTTCGAGGTGATGGCAAGCGCGCTGGATGACTACCTGAGCGATCTGGACAGCCCGGATGCGCGCATCCAGATGCGGTTCTCCTTCCCTGCGCGGGTCAGCAGCCTGCGCTCGGGCCTGAGCGGCTATCAGTACTACGACTTTGCACTGGAACTGGTGGATCACGACGGGGTGCGTGAGAAGATCATGCATCTGGACTATGTCTACTCCTCGACCTGCCCGTGCTCGCTGGAACTGTCGGAGCACGCCCGCCAGGCGCGGGGGCAATTGGCGACGCCGCATTCGCAGCGCTCGGTGGCACGGATTTCGGTGCAGTCGGTGCCCGGCAGCGATTGCCTGTGGTTCGAGGAGCTGATCGAGCTGTGCCGCAAGGCGGTGCCGACCGAAACCCAGGTGATGGTCAAGCGCGAGGACGAACAGGCCTTTGCCGAGCTCAATGCCGCCAACCCGATCTTTGTCGAGGATGCGGCGCGGCTGTTCTGTGAGGCGCTGCAGGCGGATGACCGGATTGGAGATTTCCGGGTGGTGGCGAGCCACCAGGAAAGCCTGCACAGCCATGATGCGGTCAGCGTGCTGACGCAAGGCGACCTGTTCAAGGCGATGAGCCTGGACCCGAAACTGTTCGCAACCCTTATCCACCAGGGCTGAAACGGGCCGGCCTGCCTGATTTTCAGGCGGGTTTCCGCTAGGTCATCCGGTTGGCCTCCTGGTAATTTCTGCATTGCCGCATTTTTTACGCCGCAACGCAGCGCTTCATGCTAGCGTCAATGCGAATCCCCCCGGCCGTCCTGCCGGGGGCCAGGGGAGCTTGTGCGCAGGTGTCTGTATTTGACGGCCCGTTTTCCGCTGCATCAGGCCCGGGACGCCCCCGGCCGCCGCTCCCGTTTTTCTTTGCCCGGATGCAGCAGCGCCGTTCCGGAGCAAGTGCAGTGCTGGACTTTAGGAGTAACAAATGACGAGCTTTCAAAATATCCCGGGCCTGACGGTCAAGACGCATGAATGGGCGGGCTATGCGGCCGGGCTGCAACTGAAGCTGTGGCGCCAAGCGGCAGAGGCTGCGCTGAAGGCGCCGCTGGCGCAGATGCAGCTGGCGCAGACGATGCTGGAAGCCCAGCGGCGCCTGTTGCAGGCAGGCGTGCCGGCATTGGCAGGGGATGCCGGTGAGGCAGCCAAGGCGGCTCCGGAGAAGGAGGCCGCAGCGGCGGCGCCGAAAGCGGATGCTGCAGCGGCGGCGCCGGTCGAAATGCCGGCCGAAGCAAAGGCCAAAACCAAGAAGCCCGCGGCCCGGAAGCCTGCGGCGCGCAAATCCGCAGGCCGTAAGGCTGCGGTCCGCAAGGCGCCTGTGCGCAAAACCGCTGCACCCAAGGCGGCAGCTGCCAAGCCGGCAGTTCCTGCGGCAGCCAAGACCGAAGCCGCCCTGCAAGCCAGTGCTAAGGCGGTGCCAGTGAAACCGGAACCTGTTAAGGCAGAACCTGCCAAGCCGGAGCCGGTCAGGGAAGCTGCAAAGGCGGCTCCGCCGGCGGCGCCCTCTGCGAATAAGCCTGCAAATCAAAATGGTTCAAAGGCCGGGGAGAAGGCAAGGGAACAATCTGCAATGTTCCGCAGTTCCTCTGCCCGCCGCGGCGGGGCTCAGCCTGCGGCAAGCGGCGCTAAGGCCCCGGCAGCCGCAGACGCTGCGCCCAAGGCGCTTGCGGAAGAACCTGTTGCGGGGGGCAATGCTCAAGCGCCGCAAGCCGCGCCGTCCAAACGCCCGCGCAAGCCGTCCACCCCGCCGCAGATGCCGCAGCGCAACGCTGCGGGCACCGGCGGCAGCGGCGACTGACGCCGCCCACTTGACACTGACTGCGCAGGGGGCCAACGCTGCGCCGCATGTTGGATCTCCGCCCGGTTGGGTATGTCATCGGCCTGCTGGTCGTCATTCTGGGAGCCATGATGGTGTTCCCGCTGCTGGTCGATCTTTATGATGGCCGGGGCGAGTGGCCCGTGTTCCTGGAGAGCGCCGTGTTCACCGTCCTGGTGGGCGGGCTTTTGTCGCTCAGCTGTGCCAACGGGGTTAAGGAGGGGCTGAGCATCCGCCAGACCTTCCTGCTGACCACGCTGGTCTGGGTGGCGCTGCCGCTGTTCGGGGCCGTGCCCTTGATGCTGGGGGCAACCGAACTGCGGTTTGTCGATGCTTTTTTCGAGGCGATGTCGGGGCTGACCACTACCGGCTCAACCGTCATTTCCGGTCTGGATGATCTGCCGCGCGGGCTGCTGCTCTGGCGCGGCATCCTGCAATGGCTGGGCGGCATCGGCATCATTGTGGTTGCAATGGTGTTCCTGCCCGAGCTGCGGGTCGGCGGCATGCAGATCTTCAAATCCGAGAGCTTTGACACCTTCGGGAAGATCCTGCCGCGGGCGCAGGCGATCGCCAAGCAGATATCGCTGATCTATGTTTCGCTGACCGGGGCCTGCATGCTGGTCTACATGATGATGGGCATGGGGCCGTTTGATGCACTGGTGCATTCGATGACCACAATCGCGACCGGCGGATTTGCCAATTACGATGCCTCTTTCGGGGCCTTTGCCGGGCCGGTGGAATACGCAGCCTCTGTCTTCATGATTTTGGCGGCATTGCCGTTCGTGCGCTATGTGCAGCTGATCAATGGCCACGGGACCCCGCTGCTGCGCGACAGTCAGATCCGCGGTTTCATGATGACGCTGGGGCTCCTGGTCGCGGTGGCAGCAGGGGTTCTGTACTACGCGCGTCCGCATGGCGGCGAAGAAGCGCTGCGCTCCGCCCTGTTCAACATCACCTCGATCATGTCCGGGACCGGCTATGCCAGCGCGGATTACATGCAATGGGGCAGCTTCCTGGTGATGATCTTCTTCTTCACCGGCCTGATTGGCGGCTGCGCGGGATCCACGGCCTGTTCGGTAAAAATATTCCGCTATCAGCTTCTGTTTGCCTCGATCAAGGTGCAGATCCAGCGCATCCGATCGCCGCACGGGGTGTTCCAGACCCGATACGAGGGGCGGCCGGTGGATGCTGATGTGCTGAGTTCGGTGATTTCCTTCTTCATGTTCTTTGTGGTGACGCTGGGCATTATCGCCTGGATGCTGGCGCTGACCGGGCTGGATTTCGTGACAGCGGTGTCCGGCGCTGCGACGGCGGTGGCCAATATCGGGCCGGGGCTGGGCGATATCATCGGGCCTGCGGGCAATTTTTCGACCCTCAATGATCCGGCCAAGTGGATCCTGAGCGTGGCGATGCTGATCGGGCGGCTGGAACTGATGGCTGTATACGCGATCCTGACAGTTCGGTTCTGGCGCGCCTGACGGCGTGCTGGCGGAAATCCCGGGACGGGATGCTGCCGGGATACCAGAAATTGCGCAGCCAGAGCCTTGTGGCGCTTTGCCGCGCTGAAATCCGGAGGCAGGCCGCAGCTTCCTTGCCCGGATGGCCCGCGCGCCCTTGCCCTTGGGGGGCGGCTCGCATATGAGGCACGGGACCGAAACCCGCAAGCGCAGGGAGACCCGTTCCATATGCCCGTACTTGTGATGAAATTCGGCGGCACGTCTGTCGCCAACCTGGACCGCATCCGCCGCGCCGCCAAACGCGTCGGTGTTGAGGTGGCCAAGGGCTATGACGTGATCGTCATCGTGTCGGCGATGTCCGGCAAGACCAACGAGCTGGTGGGCTGGGTCGGTGAGACCTCGCCGCTGTATGACGCGCGGGAATATGACGCCGTGGTGTCCTCTGGTGAGAATGTGACCGCGGGCCTGATGGCGCTGACGCTGCAGGAGATGGATATCCCGGCGCGCAGCTGGCAGGGCTGGCAGGTGCCGCTGATGACCACCTCGGCGCACAGCCAGGCGCGGATCGAGGAAATCCCGCCGGAAAACATCAATGCCAAGTTTGCCGAGGGCATGAAGGTGGCGGTTGTTGCCGGTTTCCAGGGCATCAGCCCTGAGGGCCGCATTACCACCCTGGGCCGGGGCGGTTCCGACACCACCGCGGTGGCCTTTGCCGCCGCGTTTGAAGCTGAGCGCTGCGATATTTATACCGATGTGGACGGTGTTTATACCACCGACCCGCGGATCTGCGGCAAGGCGCGCAAGCTGGACAAGATTGCGTTCGAGGAAATGCTGGAGCTGGCCTCGCTGGGGGCCAAGGTGCTGCAAACACGCTCCGTTGAACTGGCAATGCGCTACAATGTGAAGCTGCGCGTGCTGTCGAGCTTTGAGGAACAGTCCGACGAGGCCGGAACCCTGGTCTGCGACGAGGAGGAAATCATGGAATCCAATGTTGTAAACGGCGTTGCCTACTCCCGCGATGAGGCCAAGCTGACCGTGCAGTCGGTGGCCGACCGCCCGGGGATCGCAGCGACGATCTTCACCACGCTGTCCGAGGCGGGTGTGAATGTCGATATGATCGTGCAGGACGTCTCGGAAGATGGCCGCACCGACATGACCTTCTCCTGCCCGACCGATCAGGTGGCGCGTGCCGAAAAGGCGCTGCTGGCAATCAAGGAGCAGGGCGAGCTGAATTATGCGGAACTGCTGGCTGATCAGGATGTCGCCAAGGTCTCGGTGGTCGGCATCGGCATGCGTTCGCAGTCGGGCGTGGCGGCCAAGATGTTCAAGGTGCTGTCGGATGAGGGCATCAACATCAAGGTGATCACCACCTCCGAGATCAAAATCTCGGTGCTGATCGACCGCAAGTACATGGAGCTGGCCGTGCAGGCGCTGCATGATGCGTTCGAACTGGAGAAAGCAAGCTAAGCGCTTCTTTTAAAAACAGTATCACGAGACACGCAAAGGCGCCGTTCAGGCGCCTTTGTCATGTCTGGCCGGTGGCAGGCGGTGTCTGGCCTTTGGGCCGGACAGAATGCTTTGATTGCAGGCAATGCTGCAAAAACACTTGGACTTTTTCCGCCGGGGTGGGACAAGTGGGTGGAGGAGAGAACGCTGGCGTACTACTCTGGGCGGTGTCCGTTTCCAGAGAGCAATCTGGGCGGCAGCGTGCGGGGAAGAAACCTCGGGAGAGGGTGAGAATGGCCGATACCACGGAATCCGAAAGCAGGAAGCTTCTGGTTCGTTTGCGCGAGGCGATGGCGGGCGATGATGCCGGCCAGGCGCGGCTCGACAAGATCACCCATCTGATTGCCGACAGCATGGGGACCGAGGTGTGCTCGGTCTATCTGTTCCGCGATGATGAGACGCTGGAGCTGTGCGCGACAGAGGGCCTGAACACCGAATCGGTGCACCAGACCCGGATGCGGATCGGGGAGGGCCTGGTGGGCCGCGTTGCCAGATACGGCAAGGTGGTGAACACGCCGGATGCGCCCAATGCCAAGGGTTTCCGCTATATGCCGGAAACCGGGGAAGAGCGGTTTTCCTCCTTTCTGGGCGTGCCGGTGCAGCGGCTGGGCGAGATGCTGGGCGTGCTGGTTGTGCAATCCAGAGAAGCGCGCGAGTTTTCGGCGGATGCGGTTTATGCGCTGGAAGTGGTGGCGATGGTGATCGCCGAGATGACCGAACTGGGTGCCTTTGTCGGCGAGGGTGCGGCGCTGTCGCCGCTGCACCAGCAGGCGGTTCTGGTTCACGGGGTTTCGGCGCAAGAAGGCGCTGCAGAGGGTCATGTGTGGCTGCATGAGCCGCGGGTGATCGTGACCAACCCGATTGCCGATGATCCGCACAAGGAGCTGGAGCGGCTGAACGAGGCCGTGGAGGAGCTGCGGGTCGGCGTCGACAAGATGCTGGAAGTGTCGCGTAACGGCGACAAGGAGCAGCTGCAGGTCCTTGAGGCCTATAGGATGTTTGCCAACTCCAAGGGCTGGATGCGGCGGATGGAAGAAGACATTGCCCGGGGCCTCAGCGCCGAGGCGGCAGTGGAAAAGGAGCAGTCCCAGGCCCGGGCCCGGATGAGCCAGGTGCAGGACGCTTACTTGCGCGAACGGCTGAGCGATCTGGACGACCTGTCGAACCGGCTGCTGCGCATTCTGACCGGGCAGGGCGCCAACACCGGGGCGGAGCTGCCGGAAAACCCGATCCTGATTGCCCGCAACATCGGCCCCGGCGACCTGCTGGAATACGGGCGTTCTTTGCGCGGGATCGTGCTGGAGGAGGGCTCAGTCGGCTCTCACGCGGCGATCGTGGCGCGGGCGCTGGCGATTCCGCTGGTGGTCAATGCAAAGCGGGTCACCACCGAGGCGCTGAACGGCGACCACATCATGGTGGATGGCGATCAGGGGGTCGTGCATCTGCGCCCGGACGAGACCGTGGTCGGCGCTTTCCGCGACAAGATCGCGATGCAGGCCAAGGCGCAGGAGCGTTATGCCTCGATCCGCGACAAGCCCGCTGTCACCACGGACGGGCAGCGTATCAACATGGTGATGAACGCAGGCCTGATGGCGGATCTGCCGTCGCTGGATGGTTCCGGCGCTGAGGGAGTGGGGCTGTTCCGCACCGAGCTGCAGTTCCTGGTGCGCAACCAGATGCCCAAACGGTCGGAGCTGGTGGCGCTTTACAAGCGGGTGCTGGATGCCGCCCACGGCAAGCCGGTGGTGTTCCGCACGCTGGATATCGGCTCCGACAAGGTGCTGCCCTACATGAAGCCCACGGATGAGCCGAATCCGGCGCTGGGCTGGCGGGCAATCCGGGTGGGCCTGGACAAGCCGGGCGTGATGCGGATGCAGCTGCAGGCGCTGCTGCGCTCTGCCGAGGGGCGGCCGCTGTCGATCATGTTCCCTTTTGTCGCGCAGTTCGAGGAATACCGTTCTGCCCGGGCAGAAGTGGAAAAGACCATCGAGCGCGAGCGCATCCTGGGCCATGTGCTGCCCGCTGACCTGAAGATCGGCGCGATGCTGGAGACGCCGTCGCTGGCCTATGCGCCGCAGAAATTCTTTGACGAAGTGGCCTTCATCTCTATCGGCGGCAATGACCTCAAGCAGTTCTTCTTTGCGGCTGACCGCGAGAACGAGCGGGTGCGGCGGCGCTATGACACGCTGAACGTCAGCTTCCTGAGCTTCATTGAGCGCATTGTGGAACGTTGTGCGATCTCCGGCACGCCCTTGAGCTTCTGCGGCGAGGATGCGGGCCGCCCGGTCGAGGCGGTTTGCCTGGCGGCGATGGGCATCCGCACGCTGTCGATGCGCCCGGCCTCCATCGGTCCGGTTAAGTCGCTGCTCTTGCGGGTGGATCTGGGCGAGCTGCGCAAGATCATCTCCGACGCTCGCCACCGCGGCGACCAGGCGGTACGCCCAGCCGTAATGGAATACCTGCGGGGGCTATAACCCGCGGGTGGGTCTGGGAGGCGGCACCTGCGCCTGAGGGGGTGCAGAGGCTTTGCTGCGATCAATTGCTTCAAGCTTAAAACTTTATGCTTGAAGTTTTTTCGGACCTGCTTATCCTGATTCCAGAGACGTGCGCTGAGCGGGAAGGGATGATCATGAAAGTCGTCTGTCTGGGAGGAGGGCCTGCGGGCCTTTACTTTGCCATCTCGATGAAGCTGCGCCAGCCGGAGGCCGAGGTCACGGTGGTCGAGCGCAACAAGCCTGATGATACCTTTGGCTGGGGCGTGGTGCTGTCGGATGACGCGCTGGAGAACCTGGGCGCCAATGACCCGAAAAGCGCAGAAGCGATCCGGGAGAGTTTTGCCTATTGGGATGAGATTGCGGTGGTGCATGACGGCACCCGCACGGTGTCGGGCGGGCACGGGTTCGCCGGGATCGGGCGCAAGCAGATGCTGCTGTTGCTGCAGGACCGGGCCCGGGAGCTGGGCGTGGACCTGCAGTTCGAAACCGCCGCGAAGCCTGCGTCGGAGTATCAGAAAGACTATGACCTAGTGGTCGGCTGCGACGGGCTGAATTCCAGTGTTCGCAATGAGTTCGCAGAACATTTCAAACCGGAAATCGATGTGCGGCCCTGCAAGTTCATCTGGCTGGGCACGCATCAGAAATTCGATGATGCTTTCACCTTCATCTTCGAGAAGACCAAGCACGGCTGGATGTGGATCCACGCCTATCAGTTCGACGCGGACACCGCGACGGTGATCGTCGAATGCTCTGCCGAGACCTGGGAGGGCTGGGGTTTTGAAGGGATGAGCAAGGAAGAGATCATCCGCACTTGCGAGGAGATCTTTGCCGATCATCTGGATGGCCACGCGCTGATGTCGAACGCGGCGCATCTGCGCGGGGCGGCGGTGTGGATCAACTTCCCGCGGGTGCTGTGCGGGAAGTGGCATCACGAGAACGTTGTGCTGCTGGGCGATGCCTCTGCCACGGCGCATTTCTCAATCGGGTCGGGGTCGCGGCTGGCGTTTGACAGTGCCATTGCGCTGGCGGAGCTGGTTAGCACTGAGCCGACGCTGGAGCGTGCCTTTGAGCGCTATCAGGAGGAGCGGCGGCTGGACGTTCTGCGGCTGCAATCGGCGGCGCGCAACTCGCTGGAGTGGTTCGAGGAGGTCGAGCGCTACCTGGATATGGATCCGGTGCAGTTCAATTACTCGCTGCTGACCCGCTCGCAGCGGATTTCCCATGAGAACCTGCGCCTGCGCGATGCGGAGTGGCTGCAAAGCGCCGAGAAGTGGTTTCAGGACAAGGCGGGTGCGCCTGCCGATGCGCCGGTGCGGCCGCCAATGTTTGCACCGTACAAATTGCGCGGGATGGAGCTGAAGAACCGCATCGTGGTCTCCCCCATGGCGCAATACAAGGCGGTGGAGGGCTGTCCGACCGACTGGCACCTGATCCATTACGGCGAGCGCGCCAAGGGCGGGGCTGGACTGGTCTATACCGAGATGACCTGTGTGTCGGCGGAGGGCCGGATCTCGCCGGGCTGCCCGGGGCTTTATGCGCCGGAGCATGAAGCGGCGTGGAAGCGGCTGACGGATTTCGCCCACGGTGAGACCAGCGCGAAGATCTGTTGCCAGATCGGTCACTCAGGCCGCAAGGGTTCTACCCAGCTGGGTTGGGAGGAAATGGACGCGCCGCTGCCCGAGGGGAACTGGGAGACGGTTTCGGCCTCCGCGATCCCTTGGTCGGCAAACAACCCGGCGCCGCGGGAGATCACCCGGGGTGAAATGGATCAAATTCGCGACGAATTTGCTGCATCGGCGCAGATGGCGGAGCGCGCGGGGTTTGACATGATCGAACTTCATGCCGCGCATGGCTATCTGATTTCGTCCTTCATCTCGCCAAAATCGAACATTCGGGACGATGAGTATGGCGGCTCCTTGCAAAACCGCCTGCGCTATCCGCTGGAGGTGTTCCGGGCCATGCGTGCAGTCTGGCCGGAGGGGAAACCGATGTCTGTACGGATCTCCGCAAACGATTGGGTGGGCGATGAGGGTGTGACGCCCGAGGAAGCGGTGGAAATCGCCAAAGCCTTCACCGCGGCGGGTGCGGATATAATCGATGTCTCCGCCGGGCAGACATCCACGGACGCCCAGCCGGTCTACGGGCGCATGTTCCAGACGCCGTTCTCCGACCGCATCCGCAACGAGACCGGAATTGCCACCATGGCGGTGGGCAATATCTATGAGGCCGATCATGCGAATTCGATCCTGATGGCAGGGCGGGCCGATCTGGTTTGTGTGGGCCGGCCGCATCTGGCTGATCCCTATTGGACGTTGCACGAGGCCGCACGGATCGGCGACCGCCACGGCGATTGGCCGCTGCCCTATCACGCGGGCCGCGATCAGGCCTGGCGTCTGGCGGACCGCGAGGCGGAGGTGATCCGGGCATGACACGCAGGGTACTGGTCACTGGCGGCGGCACGGGGATCGGCAAGGCGATTGCCCATGCTTTTGCAGCAGACGGCTGCCATGTCACCATCACTGGGCGCCGCCGGGAACCGCTGGAGGCGGCGGCTGAGGGGCTGGGGCTGGAGATCCGCGTGGCCGATGTGACGGATGAGGCGCAGGTGGAGGCGTTGTTCGCCACGCCCTACGATGTGGTTGTTGCCAATGCCGGAACCGGCGTTGCGGCGCGGATCGAGGATGTTGAACTGGAGGATTGGCAGCGGACCCTGACGGTCAACATGACCGGCACTTTCCTGACCTTCCGGGCGGCCTTGCGAGCGGGTATGGGGCCGGGCGGGCGGCTGATTGCCATCGCCTCCACCGCGTCCCTGCAGGGCGGGGCGCAGATCCCGGCCTATGCGGCCTCCAAACACGGGGTACTGGGGCTGGTGCGCTCGGTCGCGCAAAGCGTGGCCAAGCGCGGGATCACCTGCAATGCGGTCTGTCCCGGGTTTGTCGATACCGAAATGGCGGAGAGCGCGATCACCGGGCTGATGGCCCGGCATGACATACCGCGCGAAAAGGCGCTTAAGATGGTGGTTGGCGGCAATCCGATGCAGCGGCTGATCGCGCCTGAGGAAGTGGCGGCCACGGCGGTGTTTCTGGCGTCCGAAGGCGCGGCCTCGGTCAATGGGCACGCGATGAGCGTGTCGGGAGGGGAAATTTGAGCACGACATCAAAAGACCGGCTGCGGCTGTGGCTGAAGGTGCTGAAGGCCACCAAGGCGGTAGAGAGCGACGTGCGCGAGAACCTGCGGCGGGAGTTTGCAACCACGCTGCCCAGGTTCGATGTGATGGCGGCTCTGATGCAGCACGAAAAAGGCCTCAAGATGAGTGAGTTGTCGGGGGTTCTGAAAGTCTCCAACGGCAATGTGACCGGCATTGTCGAGCGGCTGGTCGAGGACGGCCATGTGCAGCGCGAGAAGGTCGAGGGCGACCGCCGCGCCAATCTGGTGCGGCTGACAGAGGCTGGGCGGATTGAGTTCTCCCGCCAGGCGGAGGCGCATGAAGGTTGGATCAACGCAGCCTTTGACGGGCTGACCGCAGATGAGGCCCAAGGAATTGCCGAGAGCCTGGACGCGGTGGCGCGGCGGCTGGATGAGGGGAGCAAGCCATGAAGGTGAACCGGGAGCCAAAGCATTTCCTGTGCCGGATCGAGGATGGCATTGCCAGGATTTCCTTGGACCGGCCGGAGCGGAAGAACCCGTTGACGTTCGACAGCTATGCGGAGCTGCGCGACTGGTTCCGCGACCTGCACTATGACGACAGCATCAGGGCGGTGGTCTTTGCCTCCAACGGCGGCAACTTCTGCTCCGGCGGCGATGTGCATGACATCATCGGGCCGCTGGTTGGCATGAGCATGAAGGAGCTTCTGGCCTTCACCCGGATGACCGGCGATCTGGTCAAGGCGATGGTGAATTGCGGCAAGCCGGTGATTGCGGCGATTGACGGCATCTGTGTCGGCGCAGGCGCGATCATTGCCATGGCCTCCGACATCCGCATCGCCACGCCGGAGGCCAAGACCGCGTTCCTGTTCACCCGGGTCGGGCTGGCGGGCTGCGACATGGGCGCCTGCGCAATCCTGCCGCGGATCATCGGCCAGGGCCGGGCGGCGGAGCTCTTGTACACGGGCCGGTCAATGACCGCCGAAGAGGGCCACGCCTGGGGCTTTCACAACAAGCTGGTGGCCGCGGACGAGCTGGAAGCGGAGGCACAGAGCTGGGCCGCGCGGATCGCTTCGGGTCCGAACTTCGGCCATATGATGACCAAGACCATGCTGGCGCAGGAATGGTCGATGTCGATTGAGCAGGCGATTGAGGCCGAGGCGCAGGCGCAGGCGATCTGCATGCAGACGGCGGATTTCGAGCGCGCCTACCGTGCCTTTGTGAACAAGGAAAAGCCGCTGTTTGAGGGCGACTGAAGTGTGACTCCGCTGGAGCCCGCGCCGGAGGAGGGCGCGGGAGCCTCCCCTCTCGGCGGCAAAGACGCCTGCCGGGCAGCGGGACGGGAGTATTTGGGAAAGATGAAACTGGGAGGGCCGCATCATGGCGGACAGGACGTTTCTGAACTGGCCGTTTTTCGAGGACCGGCACCGGGAGCTGGCCGAAGAACTGGAGGCCTGGGCTGCGGCGCAGCTGGCGGGCATTGATCATTCCGACATCGATGCCGCCTGCCGGGCGCTGGTCTCAGCCTTGGGCGAGGGCGGCTGGACGCTGCATTCCGGCGCGATGGCGGGTGAACAGCTGGATGTGCGCAGCCTGTGCCTGATCCGCGAGACGCTGGCGCGCCATGACGGGCTGGCGGATTTTGCCTTTGCCATGCAGGGGCTGGGCACCGGGGCGATCTCGCTGTTTGGCACTGAGGCACAGCAACAGGAGTGGCTGCCGCTGACACGCGCGGGCAAGGCGATTTCTGCCTTTGCGCTGACCGAGCCGCAGTCAGGGTCGGATGTGGCGAACTCCACTATGACCGCCACGCTGGACGGCGACGCTTACGTGCTGAACGGCGAGAAGACCTGGATCTCCAACGGCGGGATTGCAGATGTCTATACACTGTTTGCTCGCACCGGTGAGGCACCGGGGGCGAAAGGGCTGAGCGCCTTTGTGGTGCCCGCGGGCCTGCCGGGGTTCGAGGTTGCTGAGCGGCTGGAAACTATTGCGCCGCATCCGCTGGCGACGCTGCGGTTCACAGATTGCCGGATCCCGAAATCGGCGCTGCTGGGGCAGCCGGGCGCGGGCTTCAAGATTGCGATGTCGGTGCTGGATGTGTTCCGCTCCACCGTGGCGGCTGCCGCCCTGGGCTTTGCCCGCCGGGCGCTGGACGAGTCGCTGCAGCGTGTGACAGAGCGGCAGGTGCAGGGCGCGCCGCTGTTCGATCTGCAGATGGTGCAGGGGCATATCGCCGACATGGCGCTGGATGTGGATGCATCAGCACTGCTGGTCTACCGCGCCGCCTGGGCCAAGGATTCCGGAGCGCCGCGCGTGACACGCGAGGCGGCGATGGCCAAGCTGTTTTCCACGGATCAGGCACAAGCCGTCATCGACAAGGCTGTGCAGCTGCATGGCGGTGACGGTGTGCGGCGCGGCCAGAAGGTAGAGGAGCTTTACCGCGATATCCGGGCCTTGCGCATCTACGAGGGTGCCTCGGACGTGCAGCGGGTGGTGATTGCGCGGCAGGCTCTTGGCGCCTTTCAGGGAGGGAAATAAGATGCTGGGACCAAGCGCGCATGCAGATACATTCGCCCGGGATAACCTGCCGCCCGCCGATCAATGGCCGGAGTTCCTGCTGGATGGGTTTCAGTACCCGGAACACCTGAACGCTGCGGTCGAACTGACCGATGCGATGGTGGAGAAGGGGTTCGGCGACCATACGGCACTGATCGGAAACGGCCGCTACCGCACCTATAAGGAGCTGGCCGACTGGACCAACCGGCTGGCGCATGTGCTGACAGAGGACTTGGGCGTGAAGCCCGGCAACAGGGTGCTGATCCGGTCTGCCAACAACCCGGCGATGGTGGCCTGCTGGCTGGCTGCGACCAAAGCGGGCGCGGTGGTGGTCAACACGATGCCGCTGTTGCGCAAGGGCGAGCTGGCCAAGATCGTCGACAAGGCGGAGATCTCCCACGCGCTGTGCGACACAAGGCTGAAGGATGAACTGGTCGCCTGCGCCAAGGAATCGAAATTCCTGAAAACGGTTGTGGGTTTCGACGGCACCTCCAACCACGACGCGGAACTGGACCGGCTGGCGCTGGAGAAACCTGTTGCCTACGAGGCGGTAAAGACGGGGCGGGACGATGTGGCCTTGCTTGGGTTCACCTCTGGCACAACCGGGTCGCCCAAGGCGACGATGCACTTCCATCGCGATTTGCTGATCATTGCCGATGGCTATGCGCGCGAAGTGCTGGATGTGCAGCCGGAGGATGTGTTTGTTGGCTCACCGCCGCTGGCCTTTACTTTCGGCCTGGGCGGGCTGGCGATCTTCCCGTTGCGCTTTGGCGCAGCGGCGACGCTCTTGGAAAATGCCACACCGCCGAACCTCATCGAGATCATCGAGAAGTACAAGGCCACGGTCTGCTTCACCGCGCCCACGGCTTACCGGGTGATGCTGCGGGCGATGGAGGAGGGGGCGGATCTGTCCTCGCTGCGTGCCGCGGTTTCAGCGGGGGAAACCCTGCCAGCGCCGGTCTATCAGGAATGGATGGATAAGACAGGCAAGCCGATGCTGGACGGGATCGGCGCGACGGAGCTCTTGCATATCTTCATCACCAACCGGTTCAGCGACCACCGGCCGGCCTGCACTGGCAAGCCGGTCACTGGCTACCAGGTGAAGGTGCTTGACGGTGATGGCAACGAAGCGCCCCGCGGCGAGGCGGGGCGGCTGGCAGTCAAGGGGCCGACCGGCTGCCGCTATCTGGCGGATGAGCGGCAAGGGGAATACGTGCAGGACGGCTGGAACATCACCGGCGACAGTTTCATCCGGGACGCGGACGGCTACCTGCATTTTGCTGCCCGCAACGACGACATGATTGTCTCCTCCGGCTACAACATTGCGGGTCCGGAGGTGGAGGCTGCGCTGCTGGCGCATGAGGCGGTGGCGGAATGCGCGGTCATCGGGGTGCCGGATGAGGCACGCGGCGAGATTGTGCAGGCGCATGTGGTGCTGGCCGGAGGGAATGCGCCCTCTGAAGCGCTGGTCAAGCTGCTGCAGGACCATGTGAAGGCGGCCATCGCGCCCTATAAATACCCGCGGTCAGTGGTGTTCACCGAGGCGTTGCCGAAGACCGAGACAGGTAAGATTCAGCGGTTCAAACTGAAAGGCTAGCTGTTCCGGCTGACCGGGCGGGATAAGGCTGGCGGCTGCATGGCCGTCAGAGAATGGAGAAATACTTTCGGGCCTGAACCGTGCGCGGCAGTGCCAAATCTGACCTTTTGACAAGATACGGGTTAACTGCCGGGTGAGGGTGGAGGCGAGTACCGGAATCGAACCGGTGTACACGGATTTGCAATCCGCTGCGTCACCACTCCGCCAACTCGCCATCCGTGGTGTAAGGCGTGATTAATCACATGCCAGGGGCTGGTGCAAGAGGCCAAATGCCATTGCTTGAGCCAAAAATTGATTTCTTTCCGGAAGGCTGGAATTTCACTGAGACGCGCTAGGGTCAAGGCTTGCGTGGCGGATGGCTGCGGCAATCAGGGCCGGGGCTCCGGGCAGGGCGCCGGCCACAGGCAGTACTGTGCCGCCGAAACCTGCGGTGTCCAGGGCTTCGGGGAGATCTTCCTTCACGTGATCGCCTGCCTGGGCAAAAAACGGAAGGCAGATGGACTGAGCAGGCAGGGGGGCAGCAGCAGAGGCGAGCCGCGGGTCCTGCTCAACATAACCGAGCGACAGGGTGCAGCCCGGCAGCAGTGGGGTGAGCCGGGCGGCGAAATCCTCTGCGGCTTCTGCCGCGCGGGGTCCGCGGGCAGAGCCGTGGGCGGCCAGCAGCAGATTCAGGCTTTCCAGCGGCCAGCCTCGTTGCGATGCCGCCTGTTGCACTGCATTTGCCGCGAGATCCGGCAGGCCCCTATCCAGCCCGAAGGGCGTGGCCATGCGGATGGCCCGGCCCTGCAAACGGCCCGGCAGCACCTTGCTGGTGAAATAGCCGCGCGACATGAAAAACGGATAGACTACGGCGCCGTCCTCCACCACCGCCTCCAGCCGGCCGGTATCTGCAAGGGTGGCGGACCTGACATCCCAGCCCGGAAGATGTGCGGCAACGGCCCTGGCAGTGGCTGCCAGATCCGCCTCTGCCGGAGCGGGTGCCGAGGGTTGGCCATGGGCGGTGATAACGGCGGTTTGCGGATCTTGGGTCACTGTGGTTTTCCGGTGTTAGGGTCGGGCGGCATGGCGAATGGAATGTTCTGTTATTTGGAGAGCTTGGCGGGGCTTTCGCAAGGGGCGCGGTGAAATTTCCGCCACCGCAAAGGTAAACGAAAACAAGGTGGTTGACGTTCCCCGGCGCTTCACCTAAATCAGCAAATGTCCTGAGCGGGTATGGTGAAATGGTATCATAAGAGCCTTCCAAGCTTAAGGTGCGGGTTCGATTCCCGCTACCCGCTCCAGACCTTCCCGGAACCTTGGATTGATACGCTGTGACGCAGGCCGAAGCGGTTTTCACGCTCGTCCTAAAACAGCTCAGTGCTTGACGCGCCGGGTCTGCGGGGCCATGAACCTTGGCGACTGTGCGGGTTTGAGACCCGCGGGACTAAAGTGCAGAAGGATCCGGAATGGCGCGGAGACAAGCAGCCCCGAATGCGGAGCAAGAGCGTGAGAAATCACGGAAGATCGGTGTGCTGTCGGCCCTTTGGCCGTTCATGCGCCCTTACCGCTTGCTGATGCTGGCTGCCACCTGCGCGCTGGTGCTGACTGCAGGGCTGTCGCTGACATTGCCCCTGGCGGTGCGGCGGGTGGTGGACAATTTCCGGGTTTCTGATTCCGAACTCCTGAACCTCTATTTCAGCGGTGCGCTGGTTATTGCGGCACTTCTGGCGGCGGGTACTGGCGTGCGCTATGCGCTGGTGACACGGTTGGGCGAGCGTGTCGTGGCCGATATCCGCAAGGCGGTGTTCGATCGGGTGATCGGCATGAGCCCCGAGTTTTATGAGCGTGTCATGACGGGCGAGGTGCTGAGCCGGATCACCACCGACACCACGCTTATCCAGTCGGTACTGGGCTCCTCGGTGTCAATTGCGCTGCGCAACCTGCTGATTTTCCTGGGTGGCATGGTTCTGATGCTGCTGACCTCAGCCAAGCTGACAATGATGGTGCTGCTGATCGTGCCGGCGGTGATCGTGCCGATCCTGGTGCTGGGCCGCCGCCTGCGCGCGATCAGCAAGGAAAACCAGGACTGGATCGCTGCCTCCTCCGGCAACGCGGGCGAGGCGCTGGGCGCGGTGCAGACGGTGCAGGCCTTCACGCATGAAAGTGCCAGCCGACTGAAGTTTTCCGAGCTGACCGAAACCTCCTATGATGTGTCCCGCCGCCGTATCCAGACCCGCGCCTATCTGACTGTGATCGTGATCTTCCTGGTGTTTTCCGGCATAGTGGGCGTTCTGTGGATGGGCGCCAACGACGTGCGTGCGGGTGTTATGTCCGAAGGCACGCTGATCCAGTTCGTGATCTATGCGGTGCTGGTCGCAGGCTCCGTGGCGGCGTTGTCGGAGATCTGGAGCGAGCTGCAGCGCGCCGCCGGGGCAACCGAACGGCTGGTGGAGCTTTTGAACGCCGAAGACACGGTGCTGGACCCGGTTGCGGCGCAGGTGCTGCCGGTACCGGTCAAGGGTGAGATCGCGTTCGACAATGTCTCTTTCCGCTACCCCTCGCGTCCCGATGTTTCGGCGCTGGATGAGGTGTCGCTGACGGTGAAACCGGGTGAGACGGTGGCGTTTGTCGGCCCGTCGGGTGCAGGCAAGACCACCATTATCCAGATGCTGCAGCGGTTCTATGACCCCAATCAAGGCGCGGTAAAGCTGGACGGCGTGGCGCTGACGCAATTGCAGCGGGATGAGTTCCGCCGGCATATTGCGCTGGTGCCGCAGGATCCGGTGATCTTTGCCGCCTCGGCGCGCGAGAACATCCGGTTCGGCCGGCCGGAGGCCTCCGATGCCGAGGTTGAGGCTGCTGCTGCGGCCGCTGCGGCGCATGACTTCATTTCGAAGCTGCCGGACGGCTATGACAGTTTTGTCGGTGAACGCGGCGTGATGCTGTCGGGCGGCCAGAAACAGCGGATCGCCATTGCCCGCGCCATTCTGCGTGATGCTCCGGTGCTGCTGCTGGACGAGGCGACCTCGGCGCTGGATGCGGAAAGCGAACGCCTGGTGCAGGCCGCGGTGGATGAGCTGAGCCAGGGCCGCACCACGCTGATCGTGGCGCACCGGCTGGCGACTGTGAAGAAGGCTGACCGTATCGTGGTGATGGATCAGGGCCGGATCGTCGCCACCGGCACCCATGATGAGCTGGTCGGGCAGGGCGGGCTTTATGCACGCCTGGCCAAGCTACAGTTCACCGAAGGGCTGGCGGCGGAGTAAGCGCTGCGCAGCTTAACATGACAAGCGCCCCGGAGCCGATCCGGGGCGTTTTTTGTTGAAAACAGCCTGTTGCCGCGAATTGGCGCGACGTCACGGCCCAAGCTGCCTTGACGTGACCCTGCCGCGGCGCTTGCGCAATCAGGCGATTGCAATAATCTGGGCAAAAACAGAGACACACTCCGTGCACCGCCTGTACACCCCCTGTACACCGGATGTGCAGCGGAGGAACGGGGAGGAGAATTATGGGTTTTTCCGGAATCGCGGACCGCGATGCGCTGCAGAATGAAATGCCTTATGAGGCGCGGGACCTGCCGGCCACGTTGTACGGGCTGCTGTCGCGCACCGCGGACAAGTTTCCAAACAGCAAGGCGGTCAGCTATCAGATATTCTCCGGGCCGCAGGACAAGGCGGAGACGCTGACCTGGAGCACGCTGAAGGAGCAGGTAAGCCAGGCGGCCAACATGTTCCGTGCGCTGGGGATCGGTGAAAGCGACGTGGTGGCCTATGTACTGCCCAACTGCAACGAGACGCTGGTCACCATGCTGGGCGGCGCGGTGGCGGGGATCGTGAACCCGATCAACCCGCTGTTGGAGCCGGAGCAGATCGCCTCCATCCTGCGGGAGACCAAGGCCAAGGTGGTTGTCACCCTGCGGCCGTTCCCTAAAACGGATGTGGCCCAGAAAGTGGCCGAGGCGGTGCGCCATGCGCCGGGCGTGAACACGGTGCTGGAGGTGGATCTGAACCGCTACCTGACGCCGCCTAAGTCGTGGATTGTGCCGCTGATCCGGCCCAAGATGGACGGCCGCCCCAGCCATGCGGACTATCTGAACTTCTCCAAAGAGATGGCGAAACAGCCCAGGACGCTGAATTTTGCCGACAGTGCGGGCGACCGGGTGGCGTGCTATTTCCACACCGGCGGCACTACCGGCATGCCCAAGGTGGCGCAGCATAAGTATTCTGGGCTGGTCTATAACGGCTGGCTGGGCAGCACCCTGCTGTTCACCGAAGAAGACAACATCATGTGCCCGCTGCCGCTGTTCCATGTCTTTGCGGTGCATGTGATCATGATGGCGGCGATCGCCTCTGGCGCGCATGTGGTGTTCCCGACGCCGCAGGGCTACCGGGGCGAGGGCGTGTTCGACAATTTCTGGAAGCTGATCGAGCGCTGGAAGATCACCTTTATCATCACTGTGCCCACCGCGGTGTCGGCGCTGATGCAGCGGCCGGTGGATGCGGATATCTCCTCCGTGAAGACCGCTTTCTCCGGTTCTGCGCCGATGCCGATGGAGCTGTTCAAGCGGTTTGAAAGCGCCTGCGGCGTGGCCATCGTCGAGGGTTACGGCCTGACCGAGGCCACCTGCCTGGTCAGCTGCAATCCGCCGGGCGGCGAGAAAAAGGTGGGATCGGTGGGCATCCCGTTCCCCTATACGGATGTGCGGATCGTCAAGCAGACCAACGACGGGGCGCTGGAATGCGGCCGCGACGAGGTGGGGGAGATCTGCGTGTCGAACCCGGGCGTTTATGCTGGCAACACCTATACCGAGGCCGACAAGAACGTGGACCTCTACTACCAGGGAAAATACCTGCGCACCGGCGATCTGGGCCGGATCGACGAGGATGGCTATTTGTGGATCACCGGGCGCGCCAAGGATCTGATCATCCGCGGCGGCCACAACATTGATCCGGCAGAGATCGAGGAGGCGCTCTTGGGCCATGATGCGGTGGCCTTTGCCGGTGCGATCGGCCAGCCGGACGCGCATTCGGGCGAGCTGCCCTGTGCCTTTGTCGAACTGGTGGCCGGTGCCTCTGTCAGCGAGGCGGAACTGCTGGAATACTGCAAGGTGCATGTGCATGAACGGGCGGCGATCCCCAAGCATCTGACGGTGCTGGATGAGCTGCCGAAAACCGCAGTGGGCAAGGTGTTCAAGCCGGATCTGCGCAAGATGGCGATCACCCGCGTCTACAACGGCGCGCTGGAGCAGGCCGGCGTGTCCGCGCGTGTTGTCAGCGTGACCGATGACAAGAAACGCGGGCTGGTGGCACAGGTAGCGGCCAATGGCAGCTCGGACGCGGACATCAATGGAGTTCTGAACAATTTCACCCGTCCCTGGGAACCTGCCGCGGCTGCGTGACCCTGCCGGACAGTGTGGGATAAGAAGCGCCCTTCGGGGCGCTTTTTCTTTCAGGCATTCCATTTGCGGGAAACTGTGCCTAGGCTCTCCGGGACAGCGGCGTGCAGGGAGGCTCGCAGATGGATTACGAACGGCTGATCGACGAGGAGACCTGGGACTTCATCCAGAAGACCGGGGAGCTTTATCCTGATGATGCCGTTGACATGAGCATCGACGAGCAGCGCCGCATCTACAATTCGATGGCCCTGGAGTTCCGGGTGCCGCGCCCGGATGTCGTTGCTGTTGAGGAGCTGTCAGCCAACGGTGTGCCGGTGCGGGTCTATACGGCGGGCGATCCGACAAGGACGGTTCTGTTCTGCCATGGCGGCGGCTTTGTCGTCGGGGGCCTGGACAGCCACGATGATGTCTGCGCCGAGATTTGCGCCCAGACCGGCTACCGGGTGGTTGCAGTGGATTACCGGCTGGCGCCGGAGCACAAGCATCCGGCGGCTTTTGAGGATGCCTGGGTGGTGCTGGGCTGGGTCGAGGCGGGCTACGGCAAAGGCGTTGTTCTGATGGGGGACAGCGCCGGGGCCAACATTTGTGCCGCAGTAGCGCATCATGCGCGCGGCCGCTGCGAGACGATTCTGGGCCAGGTGCTGATTTATGGCACCTTTGGCGGTGACGTGAACCAGGGGTCCTATATTGAACACGCGCAGGCGCCGATGCTGACCCGTGAGGACGTTCTGTATTACATGGATATCCGCACAGATGGCGAGGTGCCCAAGGATGATCCGCTGTTTGCACCGCTTGCTGACCGCGACTTCTCGGGCCTGCCGCCCACGGTGCTGGTGACCGCGGATTGCGATCCGGTGCGGGATGATTCACGCGATTACCGTGACCGTATCTTAGCAGCTGGTGGCAAGGCGCATTGGATCAATGAACCCGGGCTGATCCACGGCTACCTGCGCGCGCGCCACAGCGTGGGACGCGCGCGCGACAGTTTCGAGCGGATATCGGTTGCGATCGAGGCGCTGGGGCAGGGGATTTGGCCCTATGACGACGACTAGGGGTCTCTAGCCGGCAATATCCCGGCACTGCTCCTGAAACAGTGATGTGTCCAGCCAGCCGCCGCTGGTGACCTGCTAGTCCGGGCCCGAGGTTGTGACATAGGTCCAGCTGCCCACAGGGATGTGGGAATATTTGACATAATCGCCCGGATCGATCTGCCCGACCAGTGGCGCATCGGGCCTGTGGCCCGCCCGCAGGCCGATGACCGGCCCCAGCCAGCCCAGGCAGGCGCTTTCGAATTCATCCCGCACCGGCAGATCCCGCAATTGGTAACGAATGAACAGATCGTCGAGATCCAGATGAGTCTGCTTGTTGTTGACCCGGCAGCCAAAGCGGGCCTCCATCTGCTTCACCTCAGCAACCAGGCGTTCTGCCTGAGGCTGCAGGGACACGGATTGGCCGGTGCAATCGCCGTTGTCGAACACCGCTTGCCCAAGTGGGGAGCCGAAGCAGTAACCGGCCCGGTCGATGACTGCGTTGCGGGTGAACCAAAGGTCATGGCATCCGTCACTGGCCATCGCGGGGGCGGCCAGCAGCGAAAAGGCGGCAACAAGGGGTTTCATGGCAAAGTCCTGACATCGGAAAACGGCGGCTGAACTGTATCCTAGCACAGAGCCGCCGGATTCAGATTATTTCAGGAACGGTTCTGCCTTCATGGTGTCCGCAACCGGCGCGCCCAGCCGTTTGAGGATGGTGGGGGCCAGCTGGCGCTGGTCGATCACGTCGCCATGATCCGGCCCGTCGGCCTCACCGAAGTAGTAGAGCGCGGTTTCCTGCTGCAACGGGCTGCGTCCGCCATGATGGCCGCGCTCGTCCTGGCCGTGGTCGGCGGTGACGATCACCTCATAACCCAGATCGCGCCAGCGGGTGATGAAGGGGGCCAGCATCTCATCCATCACGAAACAGGCGTGGTCCATTTCCTGGCAGTCGTGAAAAAAGCGATGACCCATGCTGTCCAAGGTGCAGGCGTGCAGCATGCCGTAGTCCAGCCCGAAGCGCAGGCAGAGGTTGGTCAGGGTGGCAAACAGATCGACATCCGAAGGGGTCATCTGGTTGTCCTTGCCATAGCCGGTCATGGTGTGGAAACGGCCGTGGTTGATGGTCTTGCTTTCCGGCTCGTCGTATTCAATGTCGCGCACATAGTCGAAGGGGTGGCGGTTGAAGAAGGACGACCAGTAGCTGTGCGCCACGGCACCGGTGACGCCGCCGGCTTCGCGGACCTGGCTGAATATGTCTTTTTCCTTCAGGCGGAACACGTTGGCATTGCCGGTGCAGCCGTGGATGGCGGGGGCTACGCCGGTGTGGATCGAGGCATAGCAGCTGGCCGAAATCGACGGCAGCACCGCGCGCAGTTTCCAGACGCGGGCATCTCCGCTGTCGACCCAGCCTTCGAGGTTCCCGAACAGGCGGCGGAAATTGCGCCAGGGCACACCGTCCAGAATGATGAGCAGGAGTTTGTTGTCCATTCGCCGAATCCCTTTGCCTTGCGATGGCTTCGGGAGGGTATCATTGCGCCCATTTCTTGAATTGCCATTCAAAAAACGGCGGATCGGCCGCAAACGGGTATTTTCACAGAGGCGTTGCAGAATTGCCGGTCGGCGTTGGCAGCCTCAGCGGGCAGTCACAAGCAGATAGCTGCCTGCAAGAAGCAGCAGCACCCCGGCACCTGCAGTGAAGAATCTTGGATAGGGGAAGGTCTTTTCGGCCAGTACAAACAGCGCCAGCCCAGCAATCCAATAGAGGTTCATAATACCTCCGGCAAACAGCAACAGCATCACCGCCCAGCAGCAGCCAAAGCAGAAGATTCCGTGGTGGGCGCCCATCAGTACAGCACCAGCCAAGCCTGTGCGGTTATGCGCGGTCAGAAATTGAACCGGCAAACGGCAATGGGAGAGGCAGGCGTGCTTGTAGGGGGTAAACTGATAGGCGCCCGCCGCCAGCAGCAATGCACCGCCAAGGGCGCGGCTGCTGAGCGACATCATGGGGCCGTCGGAGAGGCCCGTTGTTTCCAGCCACCATTGTAAAGCGGTGGCAATCGCAGAAAAGAAGGCCCAGACCAGCAGGTAGCCGCTGAGGAACAGCAGGCTGAGCAGCGGAGCGCTGCCGGCCTGGGCACCAGCCCTCTTGATGGCAGTGTAGAGCAGCAGCACAGGGGCTGCGCTGGGGGTCATCATGGCGATCATCATCACCCACCACATGACAAAGACCAGCATCGCATAGCCCGCAGTCCAAGGTGTGACTGAACCCATCGCCATCGGTTCGCCGATCGGACGGGCCATCCGGGTCATCTCAACCGCAGTCATGTCCATGCCGATGCCAAAGACGGTGTAGAGCCCGCTGAGCAGCACAACCAAGGCCACGGCCCCCAAAACCACCAGCTGGTCGTTGCGGGCAAGGCGCTCAGCCGTCCCGGGTATGGGCTGCATGCGGGCCATGGCGGATCAGGCCGCGCGCTCTATACCCTTGCCGGTCAGATGCAACTCGGCGACATGGGCGTGGGTTCCGCTGTTCTTTTCCAGGCTGATGGCCGATCCTGGCGTCCGGGTCGTGCCCTGGCAGACGGAGGCCTCGGAATATTCAAAGCCATTGGGCAGCTTGATCTGGACCGAATGCGGCGCGCCGGACACGATATGTGCAATTGGTTCGACCCTGGTTTCCCCGATACTGCCGGCCTTGCCATGGCCAATGCCGGTTTCCGCGTCAAAACTCAGCGATACCGGGGCGCTGAGAGTTTCGTGCCTGGTGGTGCACATGGCATTGAAGACAAAGAACATCGTTGCAAATTCTTCGGTGTCCTGGCCGGTCATGATCGCCTCCAGCGCGGACTTCTGCTCAGCCGTGGCGCGTTCGTCGATGATGATCTGCATCTCGCCGTTGCCCTCGTGAATGGGGCCCGGCCATTTGTAGATCGCTGCAGCGAGCAACCCGTCCAGCTTGGTGTCGCCGTAATGGCCGGTATCGATGCGGAAGGTCAGCATCGCTTCGCAGGTGCCGTCATTGGGGAGCTGCGAAAACTGGCAGGGACACCCGGGGACGCAGTTGCAATTGGCGATTTCGAATCCGTGAATTGCCCAGTCTGTCATGAAGGTTCCTCCCCATCCCTGCAGTCACAATAATACTGCCCGGTAATTCGGGTTGGCTTGCCTCACCTTAGCCACGCTCAGTGCTTTTTATATTGTTTGCAGCGCGTTTCGCTGCTTTCTCCCTGATTCAATAAACTATCACAAAACTGTGATTTTTGAAAAAGAAAAAGCCCCCGCTGACAACAGCAGGGGCTTTGCATCCATTCGTGGATTCAGTTGCCGGCGCTTTCCATCTTGCGGTGTGCGATCACCTCTTCCAGCCAGCCCAGCTTCATTTCCGGAACGGAACTGAGCAGCAGATCGGTGTAGTCGTCAAACGGCGGGCTCAGTACCTTGGACTTGCCGCCGTAGCGCTGCACCTTGCCCTGGTACATTACCGCGATGTTGTCGGAGATGGCGCGCACGGTCGCCAGATCGTGCGTGATGAAGAGATAGGCAACATCCTCGATCTTTTGCAGATCCAGCAGCAGCTTCAGGATGCCGTCCGCCACCAGCGGGTCCAGCGCCGAGGTGACCTCGTCGCAGATGATCATCTTGGGCTTGGCCGCCAGCGAGCGGGCGATGCAGACGCGCTGCTTCTGGCCGCCCGACAGCTCCGCCGGATAGCGGTCCATGAACTTCTCGCCCAGCTCGATCTCGTCCAAGAGTTCGATAATCCGCTTCTTCTTCTCCGAACCGCGCATGCCGAAGTAGAACTCCAGCGGGCGGCCGATGATGGTGCCGACGGTCTGGCGCGGGTTCATCGCCACGTCTGCCATCTGGTAGATCATCTGCAGCTCGCGCAGGTCTTCGCGGGTGCGGCCCTTGAGGTCTGGCGAGAGGGTGCGGCCGGCAAATTCGATCTCACCCTCGCGCGGCGGCAGAAGGCCGGTGATCACGCGGGCAAGGGTGGATTTACCGGATCCGGATTCGCCCACCACCGCCAGCGTCTGACCGGGATACAGATCAACGTTCACGTTGTGCAGCACGTCGAACTGGGTGCCCTTGTAGCGCGCGGTGATGTTGCGCACGCTCAGCACCGGCTCCTCGGTGGGGGCCTTCTCCTCATGCTCGATGGAGCGGACCGAGACGAGCGCCTTGGTGTACTCCTCCTGCGGGTTGTTGATGATCTGGTCGACGTTGCCGTATTCGACGGTGTTGCCCATCCGCAGAACCATGATGTCGTCGCTCACCTGTGCCACAACTGCGAGGTCGTGGGTGATGTAGAGCGCGGCAACGCCGGTGTCGCGGATCGCTTCCTTGATCGCCATCAGCACGTCGATCTGGGTGGTCACGTCGAGCGCCGTTGTAGGCTCGTCGAACACCACCAGATCCGGCTCCGGGCACAGCGCCAGCGCGGTCATGCAGCGCTGCAGCTGGCCGCCCGACACCTGGTGCGGGTAGCGTTCGCCGATATTGTCCGGATCCGGCAGGCCCAGCTTGGCAAACAGCACCCGGGCGCGGGCCTCGGCGTCCTTGCGGGAGAACTTTTTCTGCTCCACCGCGGCCTCGACCACCTGGTCCATGATCTTCTTGGCCGGGTTGAAGGAGGCTGCCGCCGATTGCGACACATAGGTCACCTCGGCACCGCGCAGTTTGCGGATGTCCTTGTGGCCGCCCTTGAGGATATTGCGGCCGTTGACCCAAACCTCGCCGCCGGTGATTTTCACGCCGCCCCGCCCGTAGGCCATGGAAGCAAGCCCGATGGTCGATTTGCCGGCGCCGGATTCACCGATCAGGCCGAGGACCTTGCCGGGCGCGAGGTCAAAGCTGACCCCGTGCACGATCTCGATGTCGCGGGGGCGTTCGCCCGGCGGGTAGATGGTCGCGCCGATTTTCAGGTCGCGGACTTTCAACAGGGTATCGCTCATCCGCGGCCTCCTTTCAGCGATGTGGTCCGGTTCAGCACCCAGTCAGCCACCAGGTTGACCGAGATCGCCAGGGTGGCGATGGCAAAGGCCGGGATCAGGGCCGCCGGAATGCCGTAGACGATGCCTTCCTTGTTCTCCTTCACGATGCCGCCCCAGTCAGCTTCTGGCGGCTGCACGCCCAGGCCCAGGAAGGACAGGGTGGAGACAAACAGAACTGCAAAGATGAAGCGCAGGCCCATCTCCGCGATCAGCGGCGACAGCGCGTTGGGCAGGATCTCGCGGAAGATGATCCAGGCGGTCTTCTCGCCGCGCAGGCGGGCAGCCTCGACGTAGTCCATCACTTCGATATCAACGGCAACGGCACGGGCCAGGCGGTAGACGCGGGTGGCGTCCAGAAGGCCCATCACAATGATCAGCATCGGAATGGTGACCGGCGCAACCGACAGCACCACCAGCGCAAAGATCAGGGTCGGGATCGACATCACCAGATCGACGAAGCGCGACAGGGCCTGGTCGATCCAGCCGCCCATCACCGCGGCAAAGAAGCCGAGGACGGAGCCCAGGGTGAAGGACAGGACGGTCGCAGCGGTGGCGATGAAGATGGTGGTGCGGCCGCCATAAATCATCCGGCTGAGAAGGTCGCGGCCGATGTTGTCGGTGCCCAGCAGATAATCTGCGCTGGAGGGCTCCCACACATCGCCGACCACTTCGCCGACGCCATAGGGGGCCAGCAGCGGCGCAAAGATGGCACCAAGGAAGTAGAGGGCGGTGAAGAACAGCCCGATGAGTGCGGAAATGGGGATATTCTTCATTTCGGATGCCTCAGGCGCGGGTTGCTCAGAATGGCGACGATATCGGCAATCATGTTGAGGCCGATATAGACGGCGGCAAAGATCAGGCCGCAGGCCTGCACAACAGGCACGTCTCGCTTGGACACGTGGTCAACCAGATACTGGCCCATGCCGGGGTAGACAAAGACCACCTCGATCACCACGACGCCGACCACCAGATAGGCGAGGTTCAGCATCACCACGTTCACAATCGGCGCGATCGCGTTGGGGAAAGCATGGCGGTAGATCACCTGAAAGGCGTTGAGGCCCTTGAGTTCCGCAGTTTCGATATAGGCCGACTGCATCACGTTCAGGATCGCAGCGCGGGTCATCCGCATCATGTGCGCCAGAACAACCAGCGTCAGCACGGCAATCGGCAGCGCGATAGCGTTCAGCTTGTCAAAAAGGCCCATGGAGTCGTTGACCATGGCCACGGAGGGGAACCAGCGCAGCTTCACCGCGATGAAGTACATCAGAACGTAACCGATCAGGAACTCGGGGATCGAGATCGAGGCCAGGGTGACGGCAGAGATCATCTTGTCGGGCCAGCGGTCCTTGAAACGGACGGCCAGCAGGCCCAGGAAGATCGCCAGCGGAACCGCAACCACGGCAGCCCAGAAGGCGAGGAAAAGGGTATTCCAGAAACGGCTGCTGAGAGCCTGGGCAATGTCCTGGCCGCTGGTAAGCGCGGTGCCAAGATCGCCCTGCATGGCGCCGAAGAGCCAGGCAAAATAGCGTTGTACGGGAGGATCGTTCACACCCAGCTCAGCCCTAAGGTTGGCCAGTGCCTCCGGTGTTGCCGACTGACCCAGGATTGACTGTGCGACGTCGCCCGGCAGAACGATGGTGCCAGCGAAGATCACGACTGAGATGAGCAGCAAAAGAAGGAGGCTCAGCGCAATGCGCTGAGCCAGGAGTTTTACGATCGGAGACATTTTAGGCTTTGACCCACATCTTGCTGGCCGCATAGCCGTTCATCAGGACCTGGCCCGGGATGCCTTCGACAAAGCCGTCGACATTGTCGGTGGTCGCTTCAACGAAGTCGTTGAACATCGGGCAGATCAGGCCGCCTTCGTCACGCAGGATGGTCGACATGTCGGCATACATCTGCGTCCGCTTGGCCACGTCCAGCTCGCCGCGGGCCGCCACCAGCATCTGGTCGAACTGCTCGTTGTTGAAGCGGGTGTCGTTCCAGTCCGCGGTGGACAGGTAGGCGGTGGTGAACATCTGGTCCTGGGTCGGACGGCCGCCCCAGTAGCTGGTGCAGAACGGCTTGGCGTTCCAGACTTCCGACCAGTAGCCGTCGTTCGGCTCACGCTTGACGTCCAGCTGGATGCCGGCGCTGGAGAGCGACTGCTGGAACAGGGCGGAGGCATCCGGTGCGCCCGGGAAGGAGTTGTCCGAGGTGCGCAGCAGGATGGAACCGTCGTGGCCGGACTTCTTGAGGTGGTGCATCGCCTTGTCCGGGTCGAACTGGCGCTGTTCCAGCTCGGTGTACATCGGATAGGAGGCGTTGATCGGGGTGTCGTTGCCGACGGTGCCGTAGCCGTTCAGGATCTTGTCGACCATTTCCTGCCGGTTGATGCCGTACTTCAGCGCCATGCGCACGTCGTTGTTGTCGAACGGTGCGGTGTTGCAATGCATGATGAACACGTAGTGGCCGGCCGCGGAGGTCGAGTGCACGGTGATGTTCGGCGCGCGGTCGACCAGTTTCGCGGTGCGCGGGGGCACCCGGTCGATCACGTCCACCTGTCCGGACTGCAGGGCTGCGACGCGGGCGGTGTCGTCGTTGATGACGATGATTTCCACGGTGTCCGCGTTGCCCAGATCGCCCCAGTAGTTCGGGTTCTTCTCGGCCACGAAGCGCACGCCCATGTCGGCGGACTTCATGATGTAGGGGCCGGTGCCGATGGCGGCTGCCGGATCGTCGTTGCCGCCGTTCGGCTGGATGATCAGGTGGTAGTCGGCCAGCAGATAGGGCAGGTCGGCGTTCGGGCTGTCGAGTTCGAAGACAACGCTGTCGCCGTCTGCGCGCACGTCCTTGATGCCGCGCATGATGCCCAGGGCGCCGGACTTGGTGTCTTCGCCGCTGTGGCGTTCCATGGTCTTGACCACGTCGTCGGCAGTGACGTTCTGGCCGTTCGAGTAGGTCACGCCGGAGCGCAGCTTGAAGGTCCAGGTCTTGGCGTCGGCGGAGGCTTCATAGCTTTCCGCCAGCTTGCCTTCGATGCCGCCGTCATCGGCCAGTTCAACCAGGGTCTCACCCCACAGGCGGGTGACCATCAGGCCAACGGTGTTGGTGACCAGTGCCGGATCCAGGCTGTCGGTGGTGGAGCCGCCCTGCAGGCCGAGACGGATGGTGCCGCCCTTTTGCGGGCCGGCCGCCTTGGCGGCGGTGGACAGCAGCAGGTTTGCGGACACGGCGGTAAAGCCCAGTGCGGCGGCCTTGCCCAGAAAGTCACGGCGCGACAGTTTGCCTGCCGCGGCCTGGCTGGCCAGATACTGCATATGACGGTTCATGAAGATCTCCCGATTGGTTGCGGTGCTCAGGCACCTGTTTTTTGATTGGCGATTTAAGATTTGCGTATTTACCGCTAACTCGCAAGCGTTATTAGCGTTGCGCAGGTGCAGGCCCCTGAGCGGGGCAGTCCCGGCAGATCCGCAAGTGTCGCCTTTTTTGGTCAAGGTGCCGTTTTTGCGATTTAGGTGCCTCGGAAAAGAAAGAAACTGCTGGAATGCGACAGGAAATATTCCTGCGGTGGTTTTGCGATTTTTTTGTGAATCTGACCGGCAAGCCAGCCCGGTTCGCCTGCCGAGGAACAGAATCGATGCTTTCTGGCCAAAAAACGCCTCTTTCGCGGCCAGGCGGCTCCGCGCGCCGTCACAGGCCGGTTTGTGCGCGCCGGCCGTTTGCGGCATGTCTGCGTTCCGGCGGGCTGGCCGCTGTCAGACTTGTTCGGTGTCCATCCAGACAGTCACCGGGCCGTCATTCAGCAGCCTGACTTTCATGTCTGCGCCAAACCGTCCTTTTGCCATTTTCAAACCCAGCGCTGCCAGCTGAGCGGCAAAATGTTCATAGAGCCGTTCGCCCTCGCTTGGGGCGGCAGCGGTGGAAAATCCGGGCCGGTTGCCGCGCCTTGTGTCGGCGGCCAGGGTGAACTGGCTGACCACCAGCACGCCGCCGCCGGTATCCAGCAAAGAGCGGTTCATCTTGCCGCCCTCATCTTTGAAAATCCGCATCTTGGAAATCTTGGCGGCCAGCTGCTCCGCCTGCGCCTCGCTGTCGCCTGCCATGGCGCAGACCAGCACCAGCAGGCCGGGGCCCACTTCGCCGATGACCTCGCCGTCAACTGTGACCGAGGCCTCGCTGACCCGCTGAATGAGTGCCCGCATGTTTGCTCCTTTTGACGATCCGGCTTGCCTGCTCTTGTTCCGGACAGGTCTGCAACAGCTTTAGCCCCTTTGCTGCGCTCAGGCGAGTGCACCGTTTGAAACCTTCCTGCGCAGGCCTGGCGATTGCGCCGGATCAAGGCAGGGCGGCCGTGCAGGTAGTACAATGGGACGCAGCAAAAAAGGAGGCTGAAGAATGGTGGAAAAAACCGAACATGGCGGCTTCTGGCCGTCGCTTTATGATCCTTTCCGCAGCTTCGGCGCGCGGCTTGCCGACTGGCTCACCCCGGCAACCGAGGCGTCTTCTGGCAAGGAGGCCTATGACATTGCGATGGAGCTTCCGGGAGTTTCGCTGGAGGATGTGGAGCTGACCGTCGACAACGGCGTGCTGACGATCCGCGGCGAGAAGAAGACCGAGTCAGAAAAAAGGGCGACACCTGGTATTTCAGCGAGCGCCAGTATGGGGCGTTCCGCCGGTCCTTCCGTCTGCCGGAGGACGCGGACGGGCAGGGGGCCTCGGCCCGGATGGAGGACGGCGTGCTGCATATCGCGGTGCCGAAGAAGGCGCTGGAGCAGCCGGATACCGCCCGCAGGATTGAAATCAGCAAAGGCTGACAGGGAGGCCGGCCGCAGGTTCCGGCTCAGAATCCGGGGAAAGGAACCGGCCGGTTCAGGAAGGGGGCAACTGTGCCCCCTTCCGCTTTGCCCGCTATTGCTGGCTGGCCACCAGAGCGATCCCGGCGCCGGCCAGCAGTGCCAGCAGGATGGCAAATGCGATCTTCCAGACCGAATAGGGCCGCTCACCCTGCACCCGGCCGGACTGGCCGTTGACCACAAAGCGGTAGGTCTTGCCGCGGTACTTGTAGGCGGCGAGCCAGACCGGCAGCAGGATGTGCTTGAAGGTCACATCTGACACCTTGGTGTCGATATGGGCAATCCGCTGGCGGTCGCCGCCGATGTCGAACCGGACATCACGCTCGATCACCCGGTCCATCTTCTGCCCGGCCTCGGCAAACCCTGCCTCCAGATCCACTGTGTAGGCTTCGGCCCGGAAGCCCGCCAGATACTGCGGCTGGTAAGGTTCCAGCTGCGCCAGATCCCAGGGTTGCAGCCCTTCGGTGTACTTCTTGGGCAGGCTTTTTGAGGCCAGCACCAGCACATCGTCAAAGAACCGTTGCACCCGGCCGGACGCTGGTGTCCAGCGCACCTTGGCCACTTTCCTGGATTGTGTCTTGCCGTCCTGCTGGAAGGTTTCGGTCACGTAGTAGACGGTGCCGCGCTGGCCGGTGTAGCTGCTGCGGGTTTGGGCGTCATAGGTCCAGTAGGGCACATAGATGCCCTGCATCCGGCGCCCCTTGCGGGCATATTCCCTGAGGCCGTTCGGGGCAAACCACAGACCGCCCAGCCAGTCTGCCATCGCCTTATGCGCTGTGCGTTCCTCAATTGCGAAGGGGAGAACCCCCTTGGGCTTGATATGCCGGTTCTCGCCGGTGCCGGTCACTACGGGTGTGGCGCAGAAGGGGCATTCCTTGGCGTGGGTGTCCGGGTCGAATTCCACCTGCGCGGCGCAATTGGGACAGGTGGAAACCCTCGTTATTTCGATTTCCGCTTCGGGCAATTGCTCGGCTGCCGCGGTGCGAAAGTCCAGCTCCTGCAGGGCGGAGCCTTTCCAGGGTCCGCTGCGAATGTATTCGGTATGACCGCAATGGCCGCAGGTCAGGGTGCTATTGGCCGGGTCATAGGTGTAATCCGCGCCGCATTGCTCGCAGGGGAAACGGTGGGTTTCTTCTTCGGCAGCGGGCACGGTTTCGGCGGGCGGCGGCGGGGGCATCGTCACGGGTAGGGGAACCTGTCGGGCAGTGTCAGTCAGGAGGCAGGGCAGCGGCTGGCTGCCCGGCAGCGGCGTTACCCGGCTGGCAACGGTGGCGGGGGCGGCGGCAGAATGGTGAACAGCTGCGCCAGCTCTATCACTTCGCCTGCGCGTTTCCAGCCGTCCTGGCCGGGGGTCCAGACGTGGGTTTCGCGCGTCAGCGTGCCGTCCTGCGCCATCCGGCCCATCCGTGCCTTGGAGAACGGGCCGGAGGTCTGCCCATCCACCGCGATGTGCCAGACATGCTCGACCGGCGGTGGGGGCGGTGCCGCTGGCGCCGGCCTTTGCGGTGCAGCGGGTTCGGGCCGTGCGCCCCATGGCCCGGACGGCTGACCCGCTGCCTGAGAGGCGGCACCGCCCTGCAGCGCCTGGCCCATCTGCTGCGCCATCGCCATACCCATGCCCATTCCCATGCCGGCACCCATGCCGCTGTTCGGGGTCTTTGCCGCGGCGGTCATTGCCTCGGCTGCCGAAAACTGGGTGTAGCGCCCAAGATCGCCCAGCACGCCCATCTGGGTCCGCTTGTCCATCGCTTCTTCCACCGCGGGCGGCAGCGAGATGTTCTCGATGTACAGCTCGGGCATGGACAGCCCGTATTCCGCCAGAGTGCCTGAAATCTCCGCAGCCACCAGTTTGCCAAGGTCAGCCGTGTTGGCGGCCATGTCCAGCACCGGAATGCCGGAGCCTGCAATGACGCGGGAAAACTCCTGCACGATGATATTGCGGATCTGATAGGAGATCTCGTCCATGGTGAATTCACCATCGGTGCCGACGATCTCGCTCAGGAAGCGGGCAGGGTCGGCGACCTTGATCGTATAGGTGCCATAGGCGCGCAGCCTGACGGGCCCGAATTCCGGATCGCGGCAGATGATCGGGTTCTTTGTGCCCCATTTCAGATCGCTGAACCGGGTGGTATCGACAAAGTAGATCTCAGACTTGAACGGCGACTGGAAGGCGTGGTCCCAGTGCTGCAGCGTGGTCATGACCGGCATGTTGTTGGTCTCCAGCATGTAGAGACCGGGGGTGAACACATCTGCCAGCTGTCCCTCGTGCACGAACACAGCCGCCTGGCCCTCGCGCACGGTCAGCTTGGCGCCGTATTTGATTTCGTGGCCTTCGCGCTCGAACCGCCAGACCATGGTGTCACGGGTGTCGTCCACCCAGTGAATGACATCAATGAATTCGCCTTTGAGAAAATCGAAAATACCCATGTTTCAGGTCCTCTTCCAGTGGCGGCCTATAGTTCCTGGCCCATCGCTTCGCGGGCGAGAATGCGGATGATGGGGCGGGCCTCTTCCAGGCTCATCCCCGCCTTCAGTCTTGGATCATACAGCATCTGCAGCAGTTTTTCGTCAAAGCTGGTCAGCAGTGCAAACTCGTCGTCGTCGTTGAAGATCGACGGCCGCGCGCGCGGGCTGTCGTTTCTGAGGCCCAGACCTTGCGCCACTTCCTCATGCACACAGCTCTTGCGCACCAGATCGGGATGCTCGGCCCGGATCAGGGCAACGCCGCGGGTATAGGACAAAGGATCGGTTTGCGGCCCGCCTGCCACCACCAGGCAATAGTAGCTGCGCGGCGGCGCTGCCAGCAGCGACAGGTCGCGCGCGCTGATCGCGGGCAGCAGTTCTCGCACCCTTTCGGCGACATAGGCGCTGTCGTCGAGGCTGGCAAAGATCACGTGGAAATTGGCGCGCCCGCTGACGGTGCTGATGGAATGGCCGGTGATACGGGCCAGCCGCGCGGCATAGTCCGCAAGCGTTTCCCGGTCCTGAGCCCGCTGGCCCGCCTGAACCGAGGGGCCGAATTCTGCCGCAATGCGCACCGGCCCGGACCAGCGGCCCAGGCCGCCCGAGATGCCCGCACCGCCGTATTCGTCATAAAAGGCCAGCTGTTCAAAGCTTCTGGCCAGATCCTCTGCGTCATAAGGCGTGTCCGGCCCGCCGCCATCGGTGCGCAAGAGACCGCGGGTCAGCAGGTCGCGCTGCAAGGCATTGTAGTAATAGGCCAGCTGGGCACTGTCGGCAGAAGGTTTGTAGACGGCAGGCTGGGGCACCGCGGGCCGGGCCTGCGGCACCAGCGATTCCGCCTGGTCAAAGGGCAGGCAGGCCGTAAGAGCGGCCAGCCCTGAAAGGACCGCCGCGCTTTTCCAAAGTGTCCGGATTGCCTGCACTTACGCTGCCTTTCTTAACCCGGAACTGCGGTGCCGGCGTTGTCGCCAACCCCGTCGCGCCGGGCTTTGGCAGCGGCCAGGGTGTCGCGCAGCTCCGCTTCCATTTTCTGCAGCTCTTCCTCTGCCGCGGCGCGTTTGGCCTTGCCCTCATCCGCGATCCTGAGGCTGTCCTGAATGGTGCCGATCAGATCCGCATTGGCCTGTTTCACCGCTTCGATGTCAAACACCCCGCGCTCCATTTCCTGGCGGATCATCTCGTTCGACTGACGCAGGTTCGCGGCGTTGGAGGTCAAGAGTTCATTGGTCAGGTCATTGGCATCGCGCACTGCCGCCGCCGCCTGGGCCGAGCGCTGGATGGTCAGCGCCTGCGCCAGCTGGGTCTCCCACAGCGGCACGGTGTTCACCAGGGTCGAGTTGATCTTGGTCACCAGCGACTTGTCGTTTTCCTGCACCAGCCGGATCGAGGGCAGCGACTGCATGGTGACCTGACGGGTCAGCTTCAGGTCATGCACCCGGCGTTCCAGATCATCGCGTGCGGCGCGCAAGTCGCGCAGTTCCTGCGCTTTCATCACCTGATCGCCTTCCGGGGCGGCCTGCACCTCCGCCTCTTTGGCCGGTATCGCAGTCGCGTCCAGCTCTGCCAGCTTGGCTTCGCCTGCGGCGATATAGAGCGCCAGCTCATCGTAGAATTGCAGCGTCTTTTCATAGAGAAGGTCGAGCGACTTGATGTCCTTCAGCAGGATATGCTCATGTCCCAGCAGGTCATCGGTGATCTTGTCGATCTGCCCTTGCACGGTCTCATAACGCGCGGTGAACTTGGCAAAAGGCGCAGCCTTGCCCAACAGCCTTTCCCAGAAGGTCGGCTTGCGGCGGATGTCGAGTTCGGACACCGAAAATCCGCGGATCGTGGTCACGATGTTGCGTAAGGAGTCGCCCGCAGGCCCCACATCCTTGTTGCGCACGTCGGACAGCATGGCCTGGCTGATCGTCTGAAGCTCAGCCTGGGCGGCAGAGCCGAAATGGATGATCGAGTTGGTGTCGCCCATGTCGATCTGGTCCATCCGCTGCCGGATCGCCTTGCTGGTGGGTTCATCAGCCTGTTCCAGCGGCTGAATCTCTGTCACGGGTTCAGGCAGTTCAATGGCGGTGACTTCCGTTACCAGGGCTTCGGCCTGGGCGGCCTTCTGTTGAACGGCTTCAGACATGAATGGCTCCCCTTAATCAGTTCTGGTCCAAGTGGACCCCTTCACGCTGCAACCGGTCGCGCAGCACATCAATTTCAATGGTCAGGTCCGTGCGGTCTTCCACCAGCATCTTGCGGGTGCGCGCGGCAAAGTTCTGTTCCAAATCGTCCAGCAGCGCCAGATAATCGGCGCGAGCCTGGGCGTCCTGGCTGCGGGCATAGATGTCAGCGAATTTTATTGTCGCGTCGCGGGCGCCCTGCAAATAGACGGTCAGATACTTGCGTGCGGCAGTCAGGTCGCGGGGGTCTTCCTCCACCGTGCGGAACAAATCGCGGGCAACGGATTGGAACTGTTCCACCCGCGCTTCGACAGTCCGGTCACGGGCGCGCAGGGCGGCGTCTTTCATCGCCGCAAGGTTTTCCTCGGCTTCATCCACCGCTCGGGCCACCCGGGACTGCTGGAAATCGTCGACGCCCTCGACACCCTTGTCCTGCAGCGGGTCGATGCCAAAGGCGGCGATATGCAGTCCCGCCGCCGCGGCGCCATAGATGGCGGCGATCAGAATGCCGGGTTCAGCCTTCCATGCGGCCAGTGCTGCGCCGCCGCCAGTCAGCAGCGCTGCCAGGATCTTGCGGGGAAGGGCGGGTTTGCGCGCCACTTTGCGGGCGGCATAGGCTGCCTCGGCCTTGAGCCCTTCGCGCAGCAGAAAAGCGCCGCCGGTCCACAGGCCCGCCCCGATCAGCCCCAGTGCCAGGCCGGTGGCGCCGTCGTTCAGGGACAAAAGGGTGAGGATCGCGGGCGGCACAAAGAGCACGTTGGCGCGCATCCCGGCCGGGTCCACCTGCGCATTGCGGTAAGACTGCTGCGGGGGCGTATCCTGAGCGGCGGGTTTGCCGTCCGGGCTGTATTTGCCGCCAAAACGCTGTGCCATGCGGTCAGCCTCCCACGATCCAGCCGGTGCTCAGGCCGAACATCAGGATCAACAGGGCAGCATAGGCAAGTTTCTGCACGCGAAAGTTCCCCCAAACCGCCAGCAAAGATTAACTGATTGGAAATCTAGGGGATAGCAGTCGGTGTTGCTAGGGGGAAGTCTGCGGGAATTGGCTCAGCGGCGGGGATTCTTGCCGATTGGACGTTTGCCGCCACCGCGCTGGGCGGGGCGGTCGCTGCGCGGCGCTGCGGGCTTGCCGCCCGGTTTGCCCGCTTTCGCCGGCGCCTTGCCCGCTGGTTTGCTGCCGGGCTTGCCTGCCGGGCGGCCTCCAGGCTTACCGCTGCGGGAACGGGTGGGCCGGTCGGCCGGCTTTTCCTCTTCTGGCTCCAGTCCCAGCTGGTCGCGCACCACACGCGGGCGCAGTTCCTCGACTTCGCCCGGTTTCAGATCGCCCAGCTGGAACGGCCCGTAGGATACCCGCAACAGCCGGTTCACGCTGTAGCCGATATCCTCCATCGCGCGGCGGATTTCGCGGTTCTTGCCTTCGCGAAGGCCCACGGTCAACCAGGCATTGGCGCCCTGCTGGCGGTCCAGCGACACGGTCATCGGCTGGAATTTCTCGCCCTCGATCACCAGGCCCTTGCGCAAGGGGGCAAAATCCTCGTCCTTGGGGCGGCCGTTGATCCGCACCCGGTAGCGGCGCAGCCAGCCGGTGGCGGGCAGCTCCAGCTTGCGCTTGATGCCGCCGTCGTTGGTCAGCAGCAAAAGCCCTTCGGAGTTGAGGTCGAGTCGGCCGACTGTCATGACCCGCGGCATATCCTCCGGCAGCTCGTCAAAGATGGTCTTGCGGCCTTTTTCGTCGCTGTTCGACGTCACAAGGCCGGTTGGCTTGTAATACAGCCACATCCGCGGCGCTTCGGCTTCCGGCAGGGGCTGGCCGTCAACGCTGATCCGGTCAGCCGCGGTCACGTTCAGGGCTGGGCTGTCGATCTTCTTGCCGTTCACCGATACACGGCCCTCGGCGATCATGCGCTCGGCCTCGCGGCGCGAGGCGACGCCTGCGCGCGACAGGACCTTGGCGATGCGGTCGCCCTCGGGGGCTGTGCCTTCGGGATTGGCGGTCGCCTTGCGGGGCTGGGATTTCGGGGCCGGTTTGCCCTTGGGGGATGCGGGTGTTTTGCTCATGCCCGTGCCATAGAGCATTCCGCCGTCTTGCGAAAGCGGGCATTCGCGGGCAGGAAGGGGCATGGCATTCAAATCGCATATGGACAAGGCGCTGGAACAGGCGCGGGCGGCTGCAAAGCGCGGCGAGGTCCCCGTGGGCGCCGCACTGATCGCACCGGACGGGCAGGTGGCGGCGCTGGCGGGCAACCGCACCCGCGAACTGAACGACCCCACCGCCCACGCCGAAATCCTGACCATCCGCGCGGCCTGTGCGGCTTTGGGCAGCGAACGCCTCACTGGATACGACCTCTATGTAACGCTGGAGCCCTGCGCGATGTGCGCCGCCGCCATCGCCGCCGCCCGCATCCGCCGGGTGTACTACGGCGCCGCTGATCCCAAGTCCGGCGGCGTGGCGCATGGCGCCTGCGTGTTCTCCCATCCGCAGGCGCATCACGCGCCTGAGGTCTATGACGGGATTGCGGAGGGCGAGGCCAGCGCGCTGCTCAAGGAGTTCTTTGCCGGCAAACGCTGATCAAATAGCCGGTGACGTGCCGTCGCGGCGCCTGCCGGTTGCGCTTGTAGGTCAAGTGTCCTAGGCTGCTTTTAGGTCAAACGTCCTAGGGGTGGGAATGCAACAGCCAGCAACCAAAGACAGGATCGCTGAGGCCGCGGACCAGCTGTTCTATGAACGCGGGTTCGAGGCCACATCGTTTGCGGATATCGCTGCGGCTGTCGGCATCTCGCGCGGCAATTTCTACTATCATTTCAAGACCAAGGACGAGATCCTTGAAGCGGTGATCGCGCGACGCTTGGCTGCAACCCGCACCATGCTGAACACCTGGCAGGCGGAAGGCGCCGGCCCGGAGCAGCGGGTCATCTGCTTTATCCGCATCCTGATCGCCAACCAGGCCAAGATCACCCTCTACGGCTGTCCGGTCGGGACACTGGTTGCGGAGCTTGGCAAGCTGAACCATGCGGCGCAGGATCAGGCCAATGCGGTTTTCACCCTGTTCCGGACGTGGCTCTGCCGCCAGTTCGTAGAGCTGGGGTGCGGCACGGAATCGGATGCCCTGGCTATGCACCTGCTGGCGCGCAGTCAGGGGGCGGCGGCGCTGGCGCAGGCATTTGGCGATGTGGAATTCATCAACCGCGAAGTGGCGCTGATGCAGGACTGGCTCAGGGGTCAGCTGCCACAGGGTCACCCCCGTTAAACGCATCACAGGAGAAAAACATGTATTTCATTTTGCTGACATTCGCAGAGCAGAAAGGCCGCCTGGCCGAGTTTCTGGACGGCCACAAAGCCTGGCTGCAGCAGGGGTTCGCGGACGGGGTTTTCCTTGCCGCCGGATCCATGACTGACGGTGAGGGCGGCGCAATCCTCGCCGTGGGTGAAAGCGAAGAGGCCCTGTTTGCCCGCGTCGCGCAGGACCCCTTTGTGACCGGGGGCGTGGTGGAGCCGGAGATCATCGGCGTGGCGCCGACCATGATGGATCCCCGGCTTGATTTCCTGCGGGCCGGCGAATGAGCCGCCTGTACACCGCTCCTGATGGACATCCCCGTTGCGCCTGGGCCGCCTCGGCGCCCGATTTCCTGCGCTATCACGACGAGGAATGGGGCTACCCGGTGGGCGATGACATCCGCCTGTTTGAGAAGGTCTGCCTTGAAAGCTTTCAGTCCGGGCTGAGCTGGCGGACCATTCTGGACAAGCGCGAGAACTTCCGCGCCGCCTTTACCGGGTTTGATTTCAACCGGATGGCGGAGTTCGGTGCGGCGGATGTGGAGCGGCTCTTGCAGGACAAGGGCATCATCCGCCACCGCGGCAAGATCGAGGCGGTGATCAACAATGCTGCCCGCGCTAAGGAGCTGGTGGCGGAGGCGGGGTCCCTTGCCGCGTTTTTCTGGAGCTATGAGCCGAACCCGGAAGACCTGCCGGAGCCGCAGACCGCCTCCACCAGCCCTGAATCCGTGGCGCTGTCCAAGGCGCTCAAGAAACGCGGCTGGAAATTCGTCGGCCCGACCACGGTTTTTGCGTTCATGCAGGCGATGGGGCTGATCAACGACCACGCTCGCGGCTGCATCTGCAGGGAGAAGGCCGCCGTGGCCCGTGCGGCGTTCACCGTGCCGCAGATGAAACCGGCGGCCTGAAACCTGTCCGCGCCGGACCGCCAGGTCCGGCGCCACGCCCAACGGGAGCGGATCTGCCTGACAGATCCGGCGACGGGCGGGAGAGTGCCTTCACCCCGCGCGGCTCAGACTTCGATAGCCTTCATCACTTCCGGCTCAATGACATCGACGCCGGGCAGCCCTTCGATCAGGTCCTTGGCGTCCTGCTCCAGGACCGGGAAGCTCTTGTAGTGGCAGGGAATCACCGTTTTGAAATTGAAATAACGCTTCGCCGCATAGGCGGCTTGTTTCATGTCCATGGTGAAATGCCCGCCCGCCGACAGGATGCCAACATCCGGCTTGTAGTAATCGCCCATCCACTCCATGTCGGCCATGATCGCGGTGTCGCCGGACAGGTAGACCGTCTTGCCCTCCGCCATCAGCATGTAGCCCACTTCCGAACCGCCGGTGCGCAGCCCGTCCTGGGTGTTGAAGGTGGAGCTGTGCGAGGCCGGCACCATCGCAACCTTGACCCCGCCCAGGTCCACCGTGCCGCCCTTGTTGAAGCCGGTGGTCTGCACCCCTTCGGTCTCGCCCCAGAGCCCCATCAGGTCGTACTGCCCCACCACCGGCACCTCCAGCCGCTTGGCCAGCGGCAGCACGTCCACCACATGGTCGAAATGCACATGGGTCAGAAGGATATGGGTAGCGCCTTCAATTGCGGCCTCATGGCTCTCCTCCGGCAGCACCGGGTTGCCGCTCAGCCAGGGGTCCACCAGCAGCACCAGGCCGCCTGCTTCGATACGGAATGAGCCATGCCCCAGCCAAATGATCTTCATCGGTTTTCTCCTCCCGTTGGCCCTAATGCCGTTCTTGGCGGCAGCCTAACAGGCTGCGGGTGAAAAGGAATGCAAACGTGCCAGAAAATGGGTGCGCCACCCCGTTTGCTGCCCGGCCGCCCGTTGCAGGCTTGCAGCGCAGGCGGCACGGCGGTAAATGCCTAGCCAACACCAGATGAGGGTTTCCATGTCGATTGACCAAAGCACCGCCGCCAAGGTGGCCAAACTGGCCCGGATCAAGGTCGAGGACGACGCTCTGCCGGCGCTGGCAGACGAGTTCAACAACATCCTGGGCTTCATCGAGCAGCTGAACGAGGTGGATGTCGAGGGCGTTGAGCCGATGACCTCCGTCACCCCGCAGCGCCTGAAGCGCCGCGCGGATGAAGTCACCGACGGCAACCAGCAGGACAAGGTTCTGGCCAATGCGCCGGACGCCCGCGAAGGCTTCTTTGCAGTGCCCAAAGTCGTGGAGTAGTGAGCAGCGTCCTGGAAACCGTCCGGGGGACGGTTTCAGCTGTGAACGGGCGGAGCCCAATGACATTTGCCTAAGAGAGGCGATAAAATGACCGAACTCAATAAATTGACCCTGGCAGAGGCCCGCGACGCGCTGCGCAAGGGCGACACCACTTCCGTTGAGCTGACCGAAGCCTGCCTCAAGGCAATCGACTCGGCTGACGCGCTCAACGCATTTGTGCACAAGACGCCTGAACTGGCGATGGAACGCGCCAAGGCGGCGGACGACCGCATCAAGGCGGGCGATGCGCCGTCCATGTGCGGCCTGCCGATCGGCATCAAGGACCTGTTTTGCACCAAGGGCGTGCCGTCGCAGGCGGCCTCGAAGATTCTTGAAGGCTTCAAGCCGGAGTACGAATCCACCGTCAGCCAGAAACTGGCCGATGTCGGCTCCGTTATGCTGGGCAAGCTGAACATGGATGAGTTCGCCATGGGCTCCTCCAACGAAACCTCCGTCTACGGCAATGCCGTCAGCCCCTGGCGCCGCGGCAATGACGAGGCCCAGCTGACCCCGGGCGGCTCCTCCGGCGGTTCCGCCTCTGCCGTGGCGGCTGACCTGTGCCTGGCGGCCACCGGCACCGACACCGGCGGCTCGATCCGCCAGCCCGCCGCCTTTACCGGCACCGTCGGCATCAAGCCGACCTACGGCCGCTGCTCGCGCTGGGGTATCGTCGCCTTTGCCTCCTCGCTGGACCAGGCCGGGCCGATGACCAAATCAGTGCGCGACGCGGCGATCATGCTGGAAACCATGTGCGGCCACGACCCCAAGGATTCGACCTCTGCCGAACTGGCGGTGCCGGATTTCGAGGCGATGCTGACCGGCGATATCCGCGGCAAGAAGATCGGTATCCCCAAGGAATACCGCATGGACGGCATGCCGGGCGAGATTGAGAAGCTGTGGTCCGACGGCGCCGAGATGCTGAAGGCCGCCGGGGCCGAGATCGTTGATATCTCGCTGCCCCACACCAAATACGCGCTGCCCGCCTATTACGTGATTGCCCCGGCTGAGGCGTCCTCGAATCTGGCGCGCTATGATGGTGTCCGCTATGGCCGCCGCGCCACGCTGGACGCGGGCGACGGCATCACCGAGATGTACGAGAAGACCCGCGCCGAGGGCTTCGGCCACGAGGTGCAGCGCCGTGTGATGGTCGGCACCTATGTGCTGTCGGCAGGCTTCTATGACGCCTATTACAACCGCGCCCGCCGCGTCCGCACCCTGATAAAGAAGGACTTCGAGGACGCTTTTGCCGCCGGCGTCGATGCGATCCTGACCCCGGCCACCCCGTCCGCGGCCTTTGGCCTGGGCGAGATGACTGAGGCGGATCCGGTGCAGATGTACCTCAATGACGTCTTCACCGTCACCGTGAACCTGGCGGGCCTGCCCGGCGTCGCGGTGCCTGCGGGCCTGGACAGCCAGGGCCTGCCGCTGGGGCTGCAGCTCATTGGCAAGCCCTGGGAAGAGGGCGATCTGCTGAACACTGCCTATGCGCTGGAGAATGCGGCGGGCTTTGTAGCCAAGCCGCAGCAATGGTGGTAAACATCTGCGCAAGCAATTGAGCAGAGCTGACAGGTACCCCATGCGCGCATTCGCATCTTACGCCGCCGCAGGCAGCCTTCTGGTTATGGCTGCCTGTTCCCCCCAGGTTCCGGACAGCGTCGCGGGCGTTGGCATCGACGGCGACCCGTTCGCGCCGCCGCCGGCCGCAGGCACCACGATCAATGGCGATCCGCTTGTGCCGCCGGCGCGGGTGTCCACCGAAACCGTTCCTTCCCACGCCGGGACGGCACCGCGCAGCACCGCCTCCACCACTGCAGCCGGAACCTTCAGCACCGCTGCGGCGTCGTCCAGCGACGCCGACATCGCGCGCCAGACAGAGGCAGCCCTGGCAGCTTCGCGCAGCAGTTCCAGCACTGGCACTGCGCCGCTGGATGCAAGCCCCTCCAACCCGGCACCGGAGCTGATCGGCAACGCGGGGATCTCGGACGAGAACGACTTTCAGGCGGTGTCCGCCCGCCAGTCGATCGAAAGCGATGCCGAACGTTTGCAACGCCAGCGGTCGCAGTATCAGCAGGTGCAGCCCACCGCAGTGCCGGAACGTGGCGGTGATACCGGGCCGAACATCGTGAAATATGCGCTCAGCACGTCCAATCCCAAGGGGGTGCGCCTCTATACCCGGGCGGGCATCAACCTGCGGGCCCGCAGCCAGCGCAACTGTGCTGAGTTCGCTTCGCCTGACCAGGCCCAGATTGCTTTCCTGGAAAGCGGCGGCCCTCAGCGCGACCGCAAGGTGCTGGACCCGGATGGCGACGGCTTTGCCTGCGGCTGGGATCCGGCGCCCTACCGGCTGGCCGTCCAGAACTGATGCCGCCTGATGCGGGCAGGGCTGACCAGCCCGGCGCCATCTGGCACGCCAGCGCGAACTTCGGGCCGCGCAGGGACGGTCTGACGCCGTCCCTGATTGTATTGCACTACACTGCCATGGACAGTGCGCGTGCGGCACTGGAGCGGCTTTGCGATCCCGCGGCGGAGGTCTCCGCCCATTATCTGATCGGTGCAGACGGCACCCTTTGGCAGATGGTCGCCGAGAGCAGCCGCGCGTGGCATGCCGGTGCCGGAGAGTGGGCCGGGCAGGACGATGTCAACTCCCGTTCCATCGGCATCGAGCTCGACAACCGCGGCACGCATCCGTTCAGCGAGGCGCAGATGGCAGCGCTGGAGGCGCTGATGCGCGGTGTCATGCTGCGCTGGGGCATTCCGGCTGAAGGGGTAATCGGCCATTCCTGCATGGCGCCGGGCCGCAAATGCGATCCCGGCCCGCGCTTTGACTGGGCGCGCCTTGCCCGGCAGGGGCTGGCTGCAGGGTCGGCAGGCTCGGCAGTTCCGGAAAAGGTGGCATTCCCGCGTTTCCGGGCTGCAGCCGCCGCGGCCGGCTTTACGGCTCCGGCAGAGGACGAAACGCTTCTGACCGCAGTGCGGCTGCGATTCCGCCCTTGGGCACGCGGCCCGCTCTGCACCGAGGACTTTCTGCCTCTTGGTCCTCTGGTCCGCTAGGGCCGGGCTTTAGCGAGGCTCTGCCTCGCGCTCCGGGATATTGGGGGCCAGATGAAGGGCGGATCCAATATTCATCTGGCTGAAAATATCCTGGGGTGAATTGGCCCTTCGCCAAGAGGGGCAAAGCCCCTGCCGCTGCACTATCCGCTTGACGCCGCGCGCCGTTGTTCCTACGCCTCCCGTCGCGCAGAAGGCTGGATGGCCGCCGGCGCGGGGAGACCTGCGCGGGAGGAAAGTCCGGACTCCATGAAGCAGCGGTGCCGGGTAACGCCCGGGCGGGGAAACCCGACGGAAAGCGCCACAGAAAACAGACCGCCAGCCTCCGGGCTGGTAAGGGTGAAACGGTGGGGTAAGAGCCCACCGCGCCCCTGGCAACAGGGGCGGCACGGCAAGCCCCACCGGGAGCAATGCCAAATAGGGTCCCCGCGCGGGCAGGTTCCGGGTTTCCGGGATACCGCCGCTAGGTTCGCTTCAGCCGAGAGGGACCGGGTTGGCAGCTTGAGCGGCGCAGCAATGCGCCGCCTAGATGAATGGTCATCGATCCCTGCTTTACGGGGCAGGGGGGACAGGATCCGGCTTACAGGCCTTCTGCGCATTAATCCCTCAGAGAATGGGGAGAATCCTATTGACTTGGGGGCTGGGGACGGTAAAAGCCGGGCTTCAGATAGGAATTTACCGAGAGGCCCCTGCCTTTTCGGACGCAGGAGAAGCACCATGGCGAAGCCGACCACAATCAAGATCCGCCTGAACTCGAGCGCGGGCACCGGCCACTTCTATGTGACCAAGAAAAACGCACGCACCATGACCGAGAAAATGGTTGTGCGGAAGTACGACCCGGTTGTGCGTAAGCACGTCGAGTACAAAGAAGGCAAAATCAAGTAAGCCTTCTTTGCTGACTGATTTCCGGAAACGGGTCGCGCTGCGCGGCCCGTTTTCTTTTGTGCGCACGGCCGCATGGGCCCGCTGCCTGCAATTGTCGGAAAATGCTGCGCGCATTGTCCCGCGCCCCGGCACCTTCTTGCCCCAATTCACACCTAGCCTGATGCCCTGGGTGAACAAGTGAACGGGTGAATGTGCAGTGCGGGTTTTCTTCTTGGCAGCGGTAATATCAGTGGCCGGTGCGCCGGTCTCCAGTTTTTTCGAGACCAAGCCGGGCGTGCCGCTGCCCCCGGCGGTCAGCGCTGAGCCTTTGCCTGCGGCCGCAAAAAATACAAGGCAGCAGGCACAGGCGCAGCAGATCGTTTCCGAACATGGCGTCCGCATCAACGGGCGGAAACTGACTTTGAGCCTTGTTCGCGACGGCAGCGCCGGAGTGGCTGTGCTGCAGGCTGCCAGGACAAGCGCAGTGCCAGTGCTGCCCGTGATTGCGGAGGTCGAATTTCTGGAAATGATCCGCAGCGCTTCCGGTTGCCGTGTGAACGGGCTCCCGCAGAGAGTTGCCGGCCGGCAGGGGACACTTGCCATCTCCGCCGGCCTTGATTGCTCAGGCGCCTGACCTCAGGCGCGCCATTCAGCGACGGTCAGCACAGGCTCCATCTCCATGCCCTGCATCAGCGCGGCTGAGGCGCCGTTGAATGGCGCATAGGTGGCCGCAATCACAGTGGCCCCATTTGCCAGCGCCTGCGTCCTCATGGCCTCCACCAGCGCCTTGCCCACGCCCATGCGGCGCCAGGCTTCGATGACGGAAATGTGGTGCAGCATGGCGCGTGTCTCAGCCGCGCGGACGGGCAGGGCGGGGCGGTTCTGCAGTTCATAGATCAGGTAGCCCAGAAGCGCTCCCTGCGGGCTCTCAGCGGCCAGCGCATGGACGTTGTCCTGCTGCAGCCAGCCTTGCAGCCAGGCGGCCAGGTCGCCGCCGCCAGGGGCTGGAATGTGGCGCTCCGGCTGGTGCTCGGCGTGCAGCGCGTGCAGGTCCTGCAAGAGCGGCAGCAGGCGGTCTGCCTCTGCCGCCGGGATCTCAATGATTTCCATGGGTGTGTCCCCTGTTATTGTTGTTCAAATGAAAAGGGGCGGATCCTTGCGGTCCGCCCCTCGCTGTTTGGTATGTGGCCTGCGGTTATTCGCGGTTGCCAAGCAGTTGGAGCAGCATCATGAACATGTTGATGAAGTCCAGATACAGGCTCAGCGCGCCCATGATCGCGGACTTCGCCAGCCACTCCTGGTCGCCCGCGTGGGCCATCTGCAGGTAGTCGTTCTTGATGCGCTGGGTGTCATAGGCGGTCAGGCCTGCAAAGATCAGCACGCCGATCACGGAGATCGCAAACGCCATGGCGGAGGACGCCAGGAAAATGTTGACGATCGAGGCCACGATCAGGCCGATCAGACCCATGATCAGGAAGGAGCCCATGCCGCTGAGGTCCTTCTTGGTGGTGTAGCCCACCAGCGACAGGCCCGCGAAGGCGATGGAGGTGATCAGGAACACCTGCACGATGCTCTCGCCGGTGAAGACCAGGAAGATCGAGCTGATCGACAGGCCCATCACGGTGGCAAAAACATAGAACAGCAGCTGAACGCCGGCAGCGGACATGCGATTAGCGGCCGCACCGATGCCGAAGATGAAGGCCAGCGGCGCAAACATGATAACCCAGCGCAGCGGCGACAGGTAAATTGCTGAACCCAGGCTGGTCAGATACTTGCCAGTGCTCAGTTCAGCCACGGCATTGGCCGGGTCCGAGGTGACGGCCAGGCCTGCAACCGCCCAGGCGGCCAGGAAGGTGATGAACGTGCCTGCCGACATGGTGGCATAGACTTTGTTCATATGGGCGCGGAGGCCCTCATCAATCTGCTGGGCGCGGGCGCCCGCAGCAGAGCGGATGGTGTCGAATTGTGCCATATTGAATGGTCTCCGTAATCTACTCCCTCGCTGCCGACACACGAATGGGACCGCGGGCCTCAGCTTTCCCGCCAAATATCGGGTGAAGCAGGCTTCGGTTCAAGTATTTCAGACAAAGAAATACATGAAAAAACAACCAAACGGGCCGCGCTGCGGCGGCCCGTCCGGAATAGTGCGCCAGGAATGGGGCGGCTTTCTTAGAAACGCCAGTGATCCGGTGCTTTCCAGAACCCGCCGCGGGCCTCTGCGTCCGCCTGTGCACGGGTCACGCCGATGTCCTTCAGCGCGCGGTCATCCAGCCGTGCCAGCTGTCGGCGCTGGCGCCAGGCAGCCATGTGCAGCCGCAGGCGGGCGGTCAGGGACAGCTGGGGCTTGGCGCCGTGGCAAGAGGTGGTGCAGGTAGAGGTCGCGAGGGTCATTGGCTTGGTCCTTCAGTTGGGTTTGTGATGCATCCCTTCTGGGTGATCAATTGTGTTGATGAATATGGGGTGCTATGGCATATTTTGAAAACGAATGTTTTTGATCCAATGAATCAGGTTCTGTGATGGTAAGAAATCTCGATATCACCACGCTCCGCTCTTTTGTGGCGGTGGCGGAATACGGCGGGGTGACCCGTGCCGCCGGTTTTCTGCATCTGACCCAGTCGGCGGTCTCCATGCAGATGAAGCGGCTGGAGGAGCTCTTGGGGCTGGAATTGCTGGACCGGTCCGGCCGCACCATTGCGCTGACGGCCGAGGGCGAGCAGATGCTGGGCTATGCCCGCAAGATGGTTGCGCTGAATGATGAGGTGATCAGCCGGCTGACCGACCAGGCCTTTGAGGGCGAGGTTCTGCTGGGGGTGCCGCATGATGTGGTGCACCCGGTCATCCCGCAGGTGCTGAAGCGGTTCAGCCTCAGCTATCCGCGGGTCAATGTGAACCTCTGCACCTCAAATACCCGGGATCTCAAGACCGAGTTCGCGCGCGGTGCCTTTGACCTGATCCTGACCACCGAAACCGGCGCGGGCGAGGGCGGTGAGACCATTCACAGCATGCCCCTGCGCTGGGTTGGCGCGCCGGACGGGGCGGTCTGGCGGCAGCGGCCCCTGCGGCTCGGCTTCTGCCGCAACTGCAGTTTCCGCCCGGTGGCGACTGCGGCGCTGGATGAGGCCGGTATCGAATGGGAAATGGCGCTGGACAGCGACTCGGACCGCACTGTCGAGGCAACGGTCAGCGCCGACCTGGCCGTCGGAGTGCTGCTGGAGGGCACCCAGCCGTCCTATCAGGAACTGATCGGCCCGGGCTGCAGCCTGCCGGAACTGCCGATGCAGCATATCAACCTGTACGGGGCGGAGCGCGTGCATGCGCCCTATGTCGAGGAACTGGCGGCGTTCATCCGGCAGGGTTTCCAGGGGCTGTGGTCAACACCGCTGCGCGCCGCCAGCTGAACCGCTGGCAGGGCGGAGCTCCCGCGCCCGCAGGCTGCCCTGGCTTTGCCAGCGCACCCTTGGCGGTCTTGGGCCAGGCTCAGCGCCACAGGCGCTGAGCCTGGCCCAACCGCTGCAGTGCATTTCGCAGAAATGCGCTGGTTGCGGGCGGGAGCCCTTACGGCGGCCGCTGGGATTGTCAGTTGCCGCCCATGGTGATCACCACTTTGCCGGTGGACTTGCGGCTGCGCAGCAGTTCCAGCCCTTCCGCGGCCTGCGCCAGCGGCAGGGTGTGGCTGATGTGCGGCTTGATCAGGCCCTCGCCGTGCCAGGCAAACAGCGTCTCAAAAGACTGCCGCACCGCTTCGGGGCGGAACTTCATGTAGCCGCCCAGGTAGAAGCCGATCACCGTCAGGTTCTTTACAAGCAGATGGTTGGCCGGGATCTGCGGCACTTCGCCTCCGGCGAAACCGACCGGCAGCAGCCGTGCTCCGGGATTGGCAGAGCGGAAAGCGGCTTTCCAAACGTCGCCGCCAATGGCGTCGTAGACCACATCTGCCCCGCCAAGCGCCTTGACCGCACTGCGCAGGTCCTCGCCGGCATCGATCAGATGGTCAGCGCCTGCGGCCGCGGCTGTATCCAGCTTGTCCTGGCCGCGGGCCTGGGCGATCACGGTTGCCCCCATCAGCTTGCCGATTTCCACCGCGGTCAGCCCGACGCCGCCTGCGGCTCCGGTCACCAGCAGGGTCTCACCAGGCTGCAGGCGGGCACAGTGATCCAGGGCCATATGGCTGGTGCCATAAGCGATCTGTATCGCCGCGGCATGCTCAAAACTCATCGTGTCCGGGATCCGGGTCAGCCGCGCGGTATCAAAGACACCCGCTTCGGCCAGTCCGCCGGAGCCGCCGAACACTGCCACCCGGTCGCCAATGGCAAAACCTGCGGTGCCGCTGCCAAGCGCCGTCACCACCCCGGCCGCTTCCAGCCCCAGGGTGAAGGGGGGCTCAGGTGTATCCTGATAGGTGCCCTTTATCATTAGCAGATCGGCAAAGTTCAGGCCGCAGGCATGAAGGGCAACGGCCGCCTTGCCCGCTCCGGGTGCCGGACATTGCGTTTCCGTCAGCACTGGCGGTGTGCCAATCGCGGAGACTTGGAAAGCCTGCATGTGTTCTCCTCACCTTTTGCGGGAATCAGTGTGATTCGCCGGGGCACACTGCCGGTGCGCACCTGCGGCCTGCACCTCGCTATTTCTGGGGAGGTACGCGATCCGCAGCCGGTTGGCAATAAAACGTTTGGAAAAATGCTGCGTGAAATCATGCGCTTGGGGTGTTGGACCTCGTCATGCGCGACGGCAGTCTTGCAATCAACCGCAAGGGTTGTACACTTTTGCTCAGAGGTTGAAGACTGATCGCGCTGATGGGGAAACGTGTTTCCGGCAGGCATTGCAAGCTGCCAGAACGGTTTGATTGGTAGAGCGGTCCGGGTTTTGGCCAAAATGACAGTTTAGGAGAAACGCATGGCTCATCCCGTAGACGTGCACGTGGGAAAGCGTATCCGTCACCGCCGGTGGCTGATTGGAATGACGCAGCAGCAACTTGCCGAGCAGGTCGGCATTAAATTCCAGCAAATCCAGAAATATGAAACCGGTGCCAACCGGGTCAGCGCTTCCCGTTTGTGGGATATTTCCGACGCGCTGGAAGTCCCGGTGAGCTTCTTCTTCGAAGGCTTGCAGGAAGAGGGCAAGGCCCCGGCGGAAAAGGCCTCCGTGCCAGAGGACCTGATGGGTGACAAGGAAGCCCTTGATCTGGTGCGGTCTTATTACTCGATTCCTGAAAATCAGCGCCGCCGCCTGTTTGAACTGGCCCGCGTGCTGAGCGACGTCGCCTGAGACGGGACAGGGGCCGGATCCGGCCCCTGTAGGGGAATTGCTGCGCGGAACCGGTGAGTGGCGGGGTTTGCGCTTGCAATGAAAGCGCCTGAGTGGCACCCGTTCGGGTATGACACAGGCATCACTCACGGACCTCGACGTAGCGAACAGGATGGCAGACGCGGCACGCGCTGCCATCCTGCCGCATTTCAGAACCCCCTCCCTGAATACCGAGAACAAGCTCGAAAGCGGGTTTGATCCGGTGACCGTGGCCGACCGCGCTGCCGAACAGGCGATGCGTACGGTGCTGGCAGATCTGCGCCCTGATGACGGCATTTTGGGCGAAGAGTTCGGCGCCGCGGCCGGCAGGTCCGGCCGCACTTGGGTATTGGATCCGATCGACGGCACCCGCGGCTTCATCAGCGGCACACCGACCTGGGGAGTGCTGATTGCGCTGGCTGATGACAATGGTCCGTTTCTCGGCGTGATCGACCAGCCTTACACCGGCGAGCGTTTTTGCGGCGGGGCGGAGATTGCTGCAATGACAGGTCCGTTGGGTGAAATGCCGCTGCGGACCCGCAGCACTGCTGCACTTTCCGAAGCAATTCTGTTCACCACATTTCCCGAAGTCGGAACCGAGGACGAACGGGCAGGGTTTGAACGCGTCGCAAAGCAAGCCAAGCTCACGCGCTATGGCATGGATTGCTATGCCTATGCGCTGGTGGCGGCAGGCCAGGCGGATCTGGTGATCGAGGCGGGTCTCAACGCCTATGATATTCAGGCGCCAATAGCTGTGATCCAGGCGGCGGGCGGCATCGTGACTGACTGGGACGGAAACCCGGCACACAACGGCGGCCGGGCTCTGGCCGCAGCCAATGCGGATATTCACGCCGCGGCTCTGGAACTGTTGCGGCAGACGCAAGCGGGTTGAAACGGGCGGCCCCGGCCTCTAGTTTCAACGAAGGCCGGTTCTTCGCCCGTTTTCCATCGGCCGATCACACATTCCCATGAAGCGGGCTGTCTATTGGAGTGTGTGGATATGACAGAGATTCTGATTCAAAACGCCGATACCGTCCTGACGATGGACGATGCCCGCCGTGTGCTGCGCGGTGCGGATGTGCTGATCCGCGGCGGTGTGATTGCCGGGGTGGGGCAGGGGCTGCAGACCAGCGGCGACGTGGTCTCAGGCCGCGGTTGCGTCGTCACCCCAGGCCTGGTGAACACCCACCACCACCTGTACCAGAACCTGACCCGCGCGGTGCCGGGCGGACAGGACGCGCTGCTGTTCGGCTGGCTGCAGACCCTGTACCCGATCTGGTCGCGCTTTGGTCCGGACGAAATGTTCATCTCCGCCCAGCTGGGTCTTGCCGAACTGGCGCTGTCCGGCTGTACCCTCAGCTCCGACCACCTGTATCTCTACCCCAATGGCTCCCGGCTGGAGGATACAATCCACGCGGCCCGCGATGTGGGTCTGCGCTTCCACCCCACCCGCGGCGCCATGAGCATCGGCGAAAGCGACGGCGGCCTGCCGCCGGACAGCCTGGTCGAGGATGAGCGAGCCATTCTCGACGACATGATCCGGGTGGTGGATGCCTTTCATGATCCATCTGAAGGTTCCATGTGCCGTGTAGGCCTGGCGCCGTGCTCGCCGTTCTCCGTCAGCCGCGAGCTGATGCGGGATGCCGCCCTGCTGGCCCGCGACAAAGGCGTGATGCTGCACACACACCTGGCCGAGAACGATGAGGATATCGCCTATTCCGAGGCTAACTTCGGCTGCCGCCCCGGCCAATACGCAGAGGAGCTGGGCTGGACCGGCGATGATGTCTGGCACGCGCATTGTGTTAAGCTTGACGCGCAAGAGATTGATCTCTTTGCCAGAACCCGCACCGGGGTTGCCCATTGCCCGTGTTCCAACTGCCGCCTTGGCAGCGGTATTGCGCCAGTGCGTGCAATGCGGGATGCAGGCGTGCCGGTGGGTCTGGGCGTTGACGGTTCTGCCAGCAACGACATGGCCAGCCTCAGCGCCGAGGCGCGTCAGGCCATGCTGCTGCAACGGGTTGCAAACGGGGCCGACGCTATGAGCGCATATGAAGCGCTGGAAATCGCCACCCGCGGCGGTGCTGACGTGCTGGGGCGTCCCGACTGCGGCCGGCTCGAGCCGGGAAAGCGCGCCGATATTGCCATCTGGGACACCAGGGGCGTGGCCTCCAGCGGCAGCTGGGACGCCGCCGCCTTGCTGTTGGCCGGCCCAACCCGGGTCAAACACCTGTTTGTCGAAGGCAGGCAGATCATCCGCGGCGGCGAACTGACGACCTTGGAGCTGCCGCGGCTGATCGAACGCCACGGCAAGCTGGCGCACAAGCTGATGGAAGGATGACACAATGAAGAAACGGCAGCTTGGCGCAGCCTTTCTCTTATTGTGGGCAGCCCAGGCGCAGGCGCAGGACGTGGACCATGCTGCTGCGCTGGCCGGGGTCAACGGGCTGCGTGAAGGCTCCGGCCTGCCGCCGCTGGCTTATTCCGCCGCTCTGGAACAGGCCGCGCTGGCCCATGCAGGGGACATGGCGCGCAATGGGTTCTTTTCTCACACCGGCAGCAGCGGCAGCACGCTAGGCACCCGGCTGACGCGCGCTGGCTACGGCTGGTGCGCGGCGGCCGAGAACATTGCAAAGGGCCAGCCAGGGCTGACTGAAGCGATGGCCAGCTGGCAGGCTTCCCGAGGTCACCGCAAAAACATGCTCAGCCGCGAGGTGACCGAGGTCGCCGTCGCCCGCGGCGCGGGCAATATCTGGGTTATGGTGCTGGCCCGCCCGGGCTGCTGATCCGGCGCTGCTAGCTGCGCTTGACCGGCTGGCCGCCGATCCAGACCTCGGCAATGGCCCGGTCATCACCCATCATGATGGTCGGGAACACTGCTTCCCACACATCTCCGGCCCGCCCGGACCGCTGGGCGATGGCTGGGGTGGAGGCCAGGTCCAGCACCACCAGATCTGCTTCCATGCCTGCCGCGATGTTGCCGATCTTGCCTTCCATCCGCAGTGCCGTGGCCGATCCTTGCGTCGCCAGCCACAACAGCTGCGCCGCGTGCAGCGGGGTGCCGCGCAGCTGGCCGACCTCATAGGCCGCTGCCATCGTGCGCAGCATTGAGAAACTCGACCCGCCGCCGGTGTCGGTGGCAAGGCCGATCCGCTGGCCTTCGGCCATCAGTCCTGCCATGTCGAACAGGCCGGAGCCGATGAAGGTATTGGATGTCGGGCAATGGATCAGCGCCGCACCGAATTCCCGCAGCCGGTGCCGCTCGCGCTCCTCCAGGTGGATTGCATGGCCATACAGCCCTTTGGCACCGAGAAGGCCGAACTCCTCATAGGTATCCAGGTAATCACGGGCCTGCGGAAACAGCGATTTCACCCACTCGATCTCATCCGTCTGCTCGCTGAGATGCGTCTGCATCAGGCATTCCGGATGCTTGGCCCACAGCGCCCCCATTGCCTCCAGCTGTTCCGCGGTTGAAGTGGGCGAAAACCGCGGGGTGATCGCATATTCCAGCCGGTCCACGCCGTGCCAGCGTGCAATCAGCGCCTCGCTGTCGTCATAGGCTGACTGCGCGGTGTCGCGCAGCCCCTCCGGCGCATTGCGGTCCATGCAGGTCTTGCCCGCCACCACCCGCTGCCCGCGCACCTGCGCGGCGGAGAAAAGCGCATCCACGCTTTCCGGGTGGATTGTGCAATAGCTGCAAACCGTTGTGGTGCCGTGGGCTGTGGTCAAGTCCAAGTACCGGCTTGCGATTTCGTCTGCATAGCTGCGGTCGCTGAACCGCATCTCCTCGGGGAAAGTATAGCTGTTCAGCCAGTCGATGAGCCGCTTGCCCCAGCTAGCAATGATAGCGGTCTGCGGGTAATGCACATGGGCATCGACGAACCCCGCCAGGATCAGCTTGCCGGCATGATCCACGAGCTCCGCCTCCGGCAGCAGCGCCTGCATCTCTGCCAGCGTGCCGGCGCCCGCAATCTTCCCGTCCTTCAATGCGACGGCTTCCCGCAGCAGGGTTGCGTCCTCTGGGCGCTCCCCGGAAAAGGGAGAGGCGGCAAAGGCAAGAACTTGCCCCTTCAGGATGAAACCGGTGCCCATGCGCTGAACCCTTTCCTTGCAAATTGGCTCCGCGCAGGATACCCGCCGAAGGGGTGCGGGTAAATTGCGGCATTGCCATTGTTTTCCAGTGGCGGGCTCTTCTATTTTGCACGCAAAGACCAGGAAATACCGGGGGCATCAGATGAGCAGCGGCGACAACATCACCGGCGACCAGTCTCAGGAAGATGCCTATGACCTCGACCGCAGGATGGTCGCGCAGGTTCTGGACGCGGTGGAGCAGGGCGATCAGCAAACCCTGACAGAGCTGCTGGAAGACCTGCACGCAGCCGACATCGCCGACCTTCTGGAACAGATCGATTCCGACGACCGGACCAGGCTGATCCGCCTGTATGACCGTGAATTCGACGGCGAGATTCTGTCGGAACTGGATGAAAGCATCCGCGAAGAAGTCATCGAGATCCTCAACCCGCTGGTGCTGGCCGACGCGGTCCGGGAGATGGACAGCGACGACGTCGTCGACCTGCTGGAAGATCTGGAGGTGCCGCAGCAGGAAGCCATTCTGGACGCGCTGGAAGACGCTGACAGGGTCGCGGTCGAACAATCGCTAAGCTACCCGGAAAACTCCGCCGGCCGCCTGATGCAGCGCGAGGTGGTGATGGCGCCCGAGCATTGGAACGTCGGGCAGGCCATTGATTTCATGCGCAACTCCGACGATTTGCCGGAGCAGTTCTATCATGTGGTGCTGGTCGATCCGCGTCTGCATCCCGTTGGCAATGTCACCCTGGGCCGGATCATGGGCGCCAAGCGCCATGTGACCCTGACTGATCTGGTCGAGGATACCTTCCAGGTCATTCCCGCCGATCAGGACGAGGAAGACGTTGCCTACGCCTTCAACCAGTACCACCTGATCTCGGCCCCGGTGGTCGATGACGAGGGGCGGCTGGTCGGCGTGATCACCATCGACGATGCGATGATCGTGCTGGACGAGGAGCACGAGGAAGACATCCTCCGCCTCGCCGGTGTTGGCGAGGAAAGCTCGCTCGCCGACCGGGTGATCGAGACCACCAAGCGCCGCTTTCCCTGGCTGGCGGTGAACCTGGTGACGGCGGTGCTGGCCTCGCTGGTGATTGCCCAGTTCGAGGCAGCGATTGCCCAGATCGTGGCGCTGGCCGTGCTGATGCCAATCGTTGCCTCCATGGGCGGCAATGCCGGTACCCAGTCGCTGACCGTTGCGGTGCGCGCCATTGCCACCCGCGACCTCACCGGCTCTAACGTCTGGCGCGTTATCCGCCGGGAAGTGCTGGTGGGCCTGGTCAACGGGGTGATCTTTGCCATCGTCATGGGGCTGGTGGGGCTGGCCTGGTTCGGCTCCCCGATGCTGGGCGTGGTGATTGCCGTCGCTATGGTGGTCAATCTGGTCGTGGCGGGGTTGGCGGGCACGGTGATCCCGGTTCTATTGGAGAAAACCGGAATTGACCCGGCGCTGGCCTCCGGCGCATTTGTGACCACAGTGACCGATGTGGTGGGCTTTTTCGCCTTCCTGGGCCTTGCGGCCGCTCTTTTGCTTTAGGAGACCGCCATGACGGATCTGACTGAAATCAAGGCCGCCGCCCGCAAGGCCGCCTTTGCCCGCCGCAAGGAGGCTCATGCCCGCAACATTCCCGGCGCCGCAGGCCACCTGTCAGAGGTTCTGGCCGGCTACCGCGGCGTGCCGCTGTCGGGCTACATGCCGATCCGGACTGAGATCGACCCGCTGCCCGCGATGGCCGAGGCTGCGGCGCACGGGCCCGTTGGCGTGCCGGTGATCCTGGGCGCGGGGCAGCCGCTGAAGTTCAGCCGCTGGCAGCCCGAAGGCGCGCTGCGCGAAGGGCCCTTTGGCGCCATGGTGCCTGAGGTCGATGACTTCTTTGAGCCGGAAATCCTGGTTGTCCCGCTGGTCGCCTTTGACGCCAAGGGCGGGCGGCTCGGCTATGGCGGCGGTTTCTACGACCGCACGCTGGAACTGTTGCGCGGTAAGCGGGGCACGCTGGCCATCGGATTTGCCTTCGATGGTCAGGAGGCAGAAAACCTGCCATTGGAGCCGACCGACCAACCGCTGGACATGATCGTCACCGAAAGCCGTATTTTGCAGTTCTGACGCGCCAGCGGGCTGCCGGAAAACGATGCAGGCACAGCGGCAGTTCTGAAAGGGCGTAGTTCAAGAACCAGAATGCGCGGCATAGAGGAGCTTTGGTATCCCGCGGAGTATCGGGCTCTTCCAAGAGCACTGCCCCAAGATGCGGCAAATGGCAGAGCAGTGCGCTTGCGCGCGAATGCGTCTCGCGCGTGCTCCGGGCCGCGACAACGTTGCGCCAGTGAATTGCCATAGCCGGTTTTTCAGCGCCCATCCTGCCAAGGCGAACATAAAGTGAAATTGTGAGGACGGACCAGTAAAGCGCCGGAAGCATGATCCTGCTTCTTCCGCTTGCTTAGTTGGTGCCGTTTGCCCTTTGCAGTTCCCGCACATACCGGGTGATGCTCTTGACGTCTCCGTCTGTCAGCCCCTGTTGCGGAGGCATGCTGCCGAAGTTCCAGTGGTGTGCCCTCACGCCATTGCGGACCGCGCGCAGGAAGGCCGCGTCGCCATGGTGGGATGGTTCATAGATCTTGTGAACAAGCGGCGGCCCCATACCGTTGCGCCCCGCGCCATTGTCGCCATGGCATTCGGCGCAGACCGCATCAAAGGCACGCTTGCCGATAACTGCTGGAGCGCTCAACTCCGGCGGCAATTGGACAGCGGCAAGCGGGGCGCCCGGCTCCAGAACTGTGCGCTGCGTGGTTGCACCTTTTCCGCCTGCGCTGCTGTACACAAAGTAAGCTGCCGCCGCTGACACGGTTGCGGCAGCTGTAATGGCAATAATTTTCCTCATGAGGCTCTCTTTTTCTTAGTTGGGGAGTGAAATGCCGCGCGCGGCAGGAGTTGGGGGAAGGCTGTGCCGGCTTGCTGCAGGCGCCGGCCCGCGTGCCCCGCCGGAGCGGGATGCAAAGGCGCGGATTTCCTGATAGCGGATCCGCACATCTTCGCTTTGCTGGTAGAAACGGAACAGATCCTTCAACGGAGAGGAGTAATCCTTGTGCGCCGCCAGCATCGCCACAAGCGCACCCAGCGAAACCCGCTCCTGCAGCACGAAGTAACCGCCCAGCGAATAGAAAAGGAACGGGGTGAGGGCGGTCAGGAAGTTGTTGATGGCCTTGGCCAGAAATTTCAGCCGGTGAATCTGCAGGCGCAATTGCTGCAGTTGCCGGAAGCCTTGTGAAACAGGCAGCGTGCCTTGGCCTGCCTCCCGCATTTGCTGGTCAAGATGAACGCCAAGCTGGCGCATCGCTCGGATCCTTTCGCGGGACACGGCATTCACCTGCCGCTGCAGCCGCGGCACGATGATCAGCTGCAGCGGAAGCACCGTAAGGGCGGCCGCGGCGAGGATCGGATCCTGCACGAACATGAACAGGAGGATTGTCGCCAGGGTGCCGCCCTGCAGCAGCGGAACGGCCAGCAGTTCAGAAGCAAAGCCGCCGACTGGTTCAACCTCGGCGCCGAGAACCGGCATGATGGCGGGCTGGCGTTGCGCGGGCTGATCCCGCCGCCATTGGCGGTAGACCGCCAGCCGTATCCGGCGCGCGAAGCGTTCGGCGGCCCGTCCTTTGCAGATGTTAAGCCAGTATTTGTTGAGGCCATTGAGCAAAATTGCCGCCAAATAGGCACCACAGAGCAGAAACAGCAGCGAAACTTGTGTAAGCTCATACTGCAGGACCGGAACCGCGCCGTCCTGGCCTTCTAAGACACGGTTCACGATCTGTTTGGGCAGTTCGAGCGTGAGGTACAGGATCGGCATGGCAGTGAGGCTGAGCAGGACAAGGGCCGCCTGCTGCTTGCCAGTGGCGCGCATTATCTGCCGCGGCAGGCTGGGCCAATTGCCGGCTGCGTTCAGCACCGGAGGGCGAACATTTGCAGAAGCCGCCTGATGCCGCCTGCGCAGCAGCATGGCCGCGTGGACAGCAAGGGTTGCCGCCAGCAGCGCAGGGGCAAGAACCAGCACCAGATGCATCATCGGATGCAGCCAGGCCGGCGCGCTGCTGTCGTAGCTGAAACCCAGCGCCGCCGCCGCGTCATGCGCAAGAGTGTGAAATTCAGGCATCGTTTTCTCAGGTCTGTGTACCGGGAGGCGGGGATGGCCCGCCTCCCGTCTTAGCCTATTTCAGCGCTGTCACGGTCAGCTTGCCCTTGATCCGCTCGGCGAGAAATTCGATGGCGTCGCCGGCCTTCAGCTGGTCCAGCATCGCGTCATCGGCGACCCGGAAAACCATGGTCATTGCCGGCATGTCCAGGTCCACCAGTTCTTCGTGTATGATGGTGACCTTGCCGGACTTGGCGTCGACCTTTTTGACCGTGCCCGCGGTAAAGGTGCCGCCGCCGTCCGCCAGAACAGCGACCGGCCCGTGCATGCCGGATTCATAGTGGCCCGGAATCAGGCAAGCGAACTCGAAGGTGCCTTCGTTGGAGAAAGTCCAGACCACTTCGCCGCTGGCGCCCGGGTCCAGGCGCACCGAGTTCGGGTCGTCATGCTCCATCTCCATCTTTGCCATCATCGCCTTGTGATGGACATTGCGCTCAGCCGTATCCAGCACGAACTCATGCTCCAGCTCGCCAGCGTTGGTGATCACGAATTTGACCGTTTCGCCCCTGGCAAAGGAGAAACTGGACGGCTCGAACAGCATCTCGCCGTCGTCGGTTTCCTTCATGGTGACGGCGACTTCCCGGTCCGCATGGGCGGCTTCGCCGGGCTTGCCGACTTCCATCTCATCGTGATGGCCGCCGCCGTGAGTGCCGCCGGCAAAAGCCGGAGCAGCGAAAAGAGCGCCAGCAAGGGCTGCGGATAGTATCTTGTTCATGTCTGTTTCCTCGTCAGATTTGATTGGATGCCAAAGGGTCAGCCCTTGGCGGATGGTTTCGGGGAAATACGGGTCTGTGCGTCTTCGGCGCGGGTAAAGTCCGGCAGTTCGCCGGTCCATTCATAGGCCTGGGTGCCGGGCGGGTTTTCGTACCAGCCGGGATCGCTGTAGTCGTTTGCATCAATGCCTTCGCGCACCTTCACGACCGAGAACATGCCGCCCATTTCCAGCGGCCCGTAGGGCCCCCAGCCGGCCATCATCGGCACGGTGTTGTCGGGCAGCGGCATCGACATCTCGCCCATATCCGCCATGCCTGCGGTGCCCATCGGCATGTATTCGGGCTGCAGGTTACGGATCTGGCCCGTCAGCTTGCGCTTGTCGGTGCCGATGAAGGTCGGGACGTCGTGGCCCATCGCGTTCATCGTGTGGTGCGACTTGTGACAATGGATCGCCCAGTCGCCCGGATGCACCGCGTCAAACTCATAGGCGCGCATGGCGCCGACGGGGATGTCGATCGACACCTCCGGCCAGCGGGCGCTTTCGGGCACCCAGCCGCCGTCGGTGCAGGTGACCTCGAAGTCGTAGCCATGCATGTGGATCGGGTGGTTGGTCATGGTCAGGTTGCCGGTCCTGACGCGCACCCGGTCGCCCTGATTGACCACCAGCGGGTCGATGTCGGGGAAGATCCGGCTGTTCCAGCACCACAGGTTGAAGTCCGTCATCTCCATCACCCGCGGCACATAGGAGCCCGGGTCGATGTCGAAGGCGTTAAGCATGATCAGGAAATCCCGGTCCACCCGCATGAAATCCGGGTCCTTGGGATGCACGATGAACATGCCCATCATCCCCATCGCCATCTGCACCATCTCATCCGCGTGCGGGTGGTACATGAAGGTGCCGGATTTGATCAGGTCGAACTCATAGACAAAAGTCTTGCCGGGCGGGATGCCCGGATGGCTGAGGCCGCCGACCCCGTCCATGCCCGAAGGCAGGATCATCCCGTGCCAGTGCACCGTGGTATGTTCGGGCAGCTTGTTGGTCACGAAAATCCGCACCCGGTCGCCCTCCACCGCCTCGATGGTGGGGCCGGTGGATTGGCCGTTATAGCCCCACAGATGCGCGGTCATGCCCTCGGCCAGCTCGCGCTCGACCGGTTCCGCGACAAGGTGGAATTCCTTCACGCCGTTGTTCATCCGGAACGGCAGGGTCCAGCCGTTCAAGGTGACCACCGGGTTGTAGTCCGGCCCGGTCGCGGGGGTCAGCGGCGGCTGGGTGGCGGCGCTGTCCATGGTTGCGGCCTCAGGCAGGCCCATGTTGGCGGTCTTGCCCCAGGCCTGGCTGGACACCAGCGCAGCACCCGCGGCACCGGCCCCAAGCAGTTGACGTCTGTTCATCATGTTATGTGATCCTTTCAATGGCCTGCGCCGTTGCCGGCGGCGATTTCAGCGCTGCCGCTCTGCGGGGCTGATCCTGCGCTGCCGCCGTAGATCGCGGCGCTGACATTTGCCTGGGCCAGCCAGAAATCGCGCTTGGCATTGGCCGCCTCCAGCGAACCCGCCAGCTTCTCGCGCACGTCGGTCAGCAATTCGAAGGTGCTGGTGATCATGCCGTTGTAACTGAGCAGCCCTTCCTCCTCGATTGTCCTGCGCAGCGGCACCAGCACATCGCGGTAGTGGCGCGCGATCTCATAGGAGGAGTGATAGGCCAGCTCTGCGCTGCGGGCCTCAGACCGGACATTGACCGCCCGTTCCGCCAGAGCATTCGCCGCCTGCAAATATGCGAGCTCTGCCTTACGCATCCGGGCCTTGCCGGTGTCGAATACCGGAATGGCGAACTCCAGTTCCAGCTGGGGCAGGGTTTCCGTATGGGTTTCGCCATCCTCCCTCTCACGTTCCGCCTCGGCCCCGGCAATCAGCTCCAGATCAGTGACCAGCCGGGTCCGGTCCGTCAGGCCAAAGGCGCGGGCCTGTGCTTCCAGACCGAGCTTGGCGACTTTCAGATCGACACGGTTTGCCAGTGCCGCCTTTTCGATCGACGCAACCCGCGGCAGGGACTTCGGCAGGGGTGGCAGCGCATCGGGCACATAATAGCTGGCATCGCTGCCCCACAGGCCCATCAGGTGTGTGAGTTCTTCCTTGGCCAGCTGCGCCTCCAGCCTGGCACGGGCGAGTTGGCCCGCTAGCTCCGCATTGAAGGCGAACTCCCGCGCCTGTCCCGCCTTGTTCAGCGCACCGGTCTTGCCAAGCTGGCTGGCCAGCTCGGCCCCGGCTGCAGCCGTCCCGCTGGCCTTGCGCAGATAGCTCAGCCGTTCAAACGCGGCCACGGAATTGATCCAGGCAGTCCGGGTCTGGCCTGCCAGCGCCAATGTATCGTTCACTGCGTTCAGCTGCGCCTGCTGAAACCGCGCCTCAGCCACCGCGATGCGCTGTTTGCGGGTCTTCACGTCCAGCAGGTTCACGGCAATGGTCGATTCCAGCGCCCGGTACAGGCCCAGTTCCGGCGCGCCGATCCCCATCAGGCCGATTGAGACCACGGGGTTTTCCGGCGTCATCTGCTGCCAAACGTCTGCAGCCGAAAGGCCAACCGCAGCAAAAGACGCCTGCAGCCCCTTGTTGTTCAAAAGCGCCGCCTGCACAGCCGTATCCGCAGAGATTGTCTTGCCATGAACCAGTTGCCGCACTTCCTCGGCCAGCGCTTCGGTCTGGGCCTGTGTCTGCGCAAAGGCCGTGCGCTTGCCGATGGCGGCCGAGGTCTGGCTGGCGACCTCCTGAAACCCGGCTTGTGGGCTGGTGAATTTTTCCGGCACCGCCGCAGAACAGGCGGCCAGAACCAAGGGCGACGCCAGAAGGACGTGCCAAGTTTTTGCTGACATCAGTTAGTCCCCTGCTGCTCGTTGACTTTACGCCAGGATGCGGGACCGCTTGGCTCGTGGCTTTCAAACCCCGAAAAGGGAGACCGGTAGTTCAAGCTGCGGTAGGGGCCAGTTGGTGCGGCAGCCTTCTGCAAGGCAGCAGCATCGGGCAGCAACGCCGGTGAATTGGCGCACGCGCCCAGCAGCAGGGTGCCTGCCCCGGCCAGTAGAAGATATTTCATGTGATTTTCCTGAGAATTATCCGCACGGCTCCTGCATCTGCGTGCAGGAGGGGGTTAGAGACCGCAGAAGCGGTTCAGAAATCTCAGGTTCTTGGAGGCCGCAAATGCGCGAGCTGTTCCCGGGACGGCAGCTGCGCATTTTCCTGCTTCCAGCGAATTGGCTGGGTTACAAAGAATTCTTCCGGCTGCAGAGACAGCACGGCGACCGCCATGCAGGCACCTGCGCAGCAATTCGCACTGTCAGGGTTCAGGGGTGCGTCCTGGCCATTCGCTATACCGGTCCGGGCAGCATCATGTGCCGCATCGGCCATTGCTGGACCAGTATGGCTGTCCCCGGAATGCAGGGCAGCGGCATTGCTGTGGTGACCTGCAATGGAATGCGCAGCGGATGGCAACGTAAAACCCAGCGCCAGGATCGCTGCACACGCAACGGTCAGCCTGATGAGCCGGAAAATATCTGCCAGAAACGCCATGCCGGTATTTCTCCTGACGGGACTGGTCCGCGTCAAGACGGCAATCATGCATTGGGAGCACAAATTTGCGTAATTCAGACATGTTTTTCCTCAGATTTCCGGCTTGGCCGCAGGCCTTTGGACGGATCCTCCAACTCTCCAGCGCAGGAGGGTTGAGGCCGGGCGCAAGTGGTGATTCGTGTGCTGGGCTGGTCAGTTAGGCCGGTATCCGACATCTGCCGAACTGCCTGTTTCCACGTCGCTGAAATCTGGGGAATACTGCGCGGCGCAAGGAATGCGTCCGGCACCACATGGCGGTGAAATCGTACCGCGGGGCCTTGCTCTTTGGCACCGCGTTGCCTACCAGCCGGGCATGCGTATTCTTTTCCTTGGCGATGTGATGGGCCGCGCGGGGCGCCGTGCCATCACCGAAACCCTGCCGCGGCTGCGTGACGAGTGGCGGCTCGATTTTGTTGTGGTGAACGGCGAAAATGCCTCCAACGGCATGGGGCTGAGCGGCGAGCATGCCAAGCTGCTGCTGGATGCAGGCGTCGATTGCCTGACGCTGGGGGACCACGCCTTCGATCAGAAGGACATGCTGCAGTTCATCGAGAAAGAACAGCGCATCATCCGGCCTCTGAACTTTGCCAAAGGCGCGCCTGGCCGTGGCTTCAGGCTGTTCACCGCGCCGGGCGGACGCAAGGTGCTGGTGGTTCAGGCGCTGGGGCAGGTATTCATGAAACGTGCCTTCGACGATCCTTTCGGTGCGGTGGAGGCAGTGCTGAAATCCCATCCGCGCGGCGGGCTGGCGCAGGCGGTCATCGTCGACATGCATTGCGAGGCCACATCTGAGAAGATGGCGATGGGCCACTTCTGCAACGGCCGTGCCTCGCTGGTGGTGGGCACCCATACCCACGTGCCCACGGCAGATGCACAGATCCTGTCCGAGGGCACGGCCTATCTGACTGACGCCGGCATGTGCGGCGACTACAATTCCGTCATTGGCATGGATAAGGCCGAGCCGATGCGCCGGTTCCTGACCGGCATGCCCAAGGTCCGCTTTACCCCGGCGAACGGCGAGGCGACGCTGTCCGGCGTGTTTGTCGAGACCGATGACCGCACCGGCGCGGCCAAGCAGATTCGCATGGTGCGCAACGGCGGACTGCTGCAGGAAGCCGCCCCCTAAGCCGCACTTTGTGCCCTTGGCCCGGCTTGTTGACGGGAGGAATTGCTGCTGTGGCGGCCGTTTGCCGTAAAAAATCCCGAATGCAGGCGGTTAAGCGGCTGCAATTGCGGAAATTCTTGCTCAGGCTTCCGGTTTCGGGGAAACTGCGCGATGGCGGTGCGTCTGCGGGGCGCAGTCTGCCTTGAACAAAATGGGCAAAGTCACGGTATATGCAGTACTTCCAACTTGGTGACACCGGCAGCGCATTTCTGGCGCTGGCCATAGTCCTGGCGATGTTCGTGGCATTCCTGCGCGAAACCTATCCGACTGAAGTTGTGGCGCTGACCGGCGTGGCGGCGATGCTGGCCACCGGCATTCTGCCCTATGGCGAGGCACTGCCGGTTCTGTCGAACCCGGCGCCCTGGACCATTGCCGCGATGTTCATCATCATGGGGGCGCTTGTGCGCACCGGGGCGCTGGATGCATTTACTCAGATCGCCAAGAAACAGGCGGAGGTAAACCCCAAGCTGGCCGTGGCCCTGCTGATGGCGTTTGTCGTCACCGCCTCTGCCGTGGTGTCCAACACGCCGGTGGTTGTGGTGATGATCCCGGTCTTCATCCAGATCGCCCGCACCCTCAATGTCTCCGCCTCCAAGATGCTGATACCGCTCAGCTATGCGGCGATCCTCGGCGGCACGCTGACGCTGATCGGGACTTCGACCAACCTGCTTGTGGATGGTGTGGCCCGCGCCCAGGGGCTGAAGCCTTTCACGATTTTCGAGGTCACGCCGCTGGGGCTGATCCTCGTTGCCTACGGTATGATCTACCTGCGCTTCATCGCGCCGCGCCTGCTGCCTGCGCGCGACAGCATGGCAGAGCTGCTGAGCGACAAATCGAAGATGAAATTCTTCACCGAGGCGGTCATTCCGCCCGAAAGCAACCTCATCGGCCGCGAAGTCACCGGCGTGCAGCTGTTCAAGCGTCCCGGCGTGCGCCTCATTGACGTGATCCGCGGCGATGCCTCGCTGCGCCGCAACCTCAAGGGCGTGGAGCTGCAGGTCGGCGACCGGGTGGTGCTGCGGACCCGGATGACAGAGCTTCTGAGCCTGCAGTCCAACAAGGAGCTGAAGCGGGTCGATCAGGTCTCCGCCATCGAAACCCAAACCGTCGAAGTGCTAATCACCCCCGGCTGCCGCATGGTCGGCCGCAGCCTCGGCGCCCTGCGCCTGCGCCGCCGCTATGGTGTCTACACGCTGGCAGTGCACCGGCGGAACCAGAATATCGGCGTGCAGCTTGACGATCTGGTGGTACGGATCGGCGATACCCTGCTGCTGGAGGGCGCGCCCGCCGATATCCAGCGCTTGGCGGCTGACATGGACCTGGCCGATGTCTCGCAGCCGACCCAGCGCGCCTACCGCCGCAGCCACGCGCCGATTGCGGTCGTTGCGCTGCTTGGCATCGTGCTGCTGGCGGCCTTCGGGGTTGCACCGATCCTGATGCTGTCACTGCTGATGGTCTCGCTGGTCTTTATCACACGCTGCATTGACGCGGATGAGGCGTTTTCCTTTGTTGACGGGCGGCTGCTGGCGCTGATCTTCTCAATGCTGGCCATCGGAGCGGCGCTGGAAAGCTCAGGCGCGGTGGCCCTGATCGTCAACGCCATCGCGCCAGGCTTGTCGATGCTGCCGCCGTTCCTGCTGGTCTGGGCGGTTTATCTGCTGACCTCGGTGCTGACGGAGCTGGTGTCCAACAACGCCGTTGCCGTGGTTGTCACCCCGATTGCTATCGGCCTCGCGCAGGCGATGGGCGTTGATCCGCGCCCCCTTGTGGTGGCGGTGATGGTCGCGGCCTCGGCGTCTTTTGCGACCCCGATCGGCTATCAGACCAACACGCTGGTCTATGGCCCCGGCGGCTATAAGTTTACCGATTTCTTGCGCGTCGGCATTCCGCTGAACCTGACCGTCGGCATGGTCGCCTCGCTGCTCATTCCGTTCTTCTGGCCGCTCTGAACCTGCCCAAGCCAGCAAAAAGGCGGCGAAACTCCGCCTTCTGTGACCGCGGTTACATGAAACTGTTAAACTATTGCCCATATTGAGAGGAGCAGTCTCTTCATAAGGGCCAAACCCATGAGTTTCAGAAAAGTGTTTTTGTTTGTCGTTCTCGCAGGCTCCACTGCGATTGCTCTGGTGTCGCAAGTCCAGACCAGCGGCGCCGCCCGTGCGGTGCCTCTTCAGCAGGAACAATCGCAATAACGAGGCCGAGCGCCGGCTGTTCCTACAGTGGCCAAAATACCAGAATGGCCGGTATGGACACAGCGATAACCAGCGCTTCCAGCGGCAGTCCCATCCGCCAGTAGTCGCCGAAATGATAGCCGCCAGGCCCCAGCACCAACGTGTTGTTCTTGTGCCCGATCGGGGTCAGGAACGCGGCTGAAGCCGCCACTGCCACCGCCATCAGGAAGGGGTCCGGAGAGACCCCTAGCGTTTCCGCCATTTGGATGCCGACAGGCGCTGCCACAATCGCCGTGGCGGTGTTGTTCAGCACATCCGACAGTGTCATGGTGACCACCATCAGCACCGTCAGTACCGCCCAGGCGGGCAGGCCCGCGGTCAGGCCGGTCAGCGCGTTGGCGATCAAGGCCGTGCCGCCGGAGCTATCTAGCGCAGCCCCCAGCGGGATCATCGACCCCAGCAGAACCACGACCGGCCATTCCACGTGGTCATAGATCTCTGCCACCGGCAGGATCTTCAGCAGCACATAGCCGATGGCCACCAGCCCCAGCGCCACCGGCAGGTACAGCAGCCCGACAGAGGCCGCCAGCACTGCGGCGGCAAACAGCCCGATGGCGGCCCAGGTCTTGTCGTTGGCGGTCACCGCAAGCCCGCGCGCGGCCAGCGGCAGGCAGCCCAGCCAGTCCGCCACATCGGCGCTGCGCCCGCGCGGGGTCAGCAGCAGCAGGATATCACCGGCCTGAACCTCTGTCTGACGGATATGGCGGGTGATCCGCGTGCCCTGGCGGGAAATCCCGAGCAGCACCGCGCTCTGGCGCCAGGCGAGCCCGATGGACTGCGCGGTCCGCCCGCGGATGCGGGCGGTTTCCGGCACCACCAGTTCTGTCAGCTCCAGCCCGTCACCTGCCGCCGTCAGCTTCTCGGCCCGCGCAGCATCAGCAAACTCCAGCTTCAGCGCGCTGCGGAACTCGTCCAACGCCTCAGGCTCTGCCTCGATCACCAGCGTGTCGCCCTCGCGCAGCGTGGCAGCAGCAGAGCGCCCATAACGCCGCTTGCCGTCCCGGATCAGGCCCAGGATGGCAACATCGGCTTTCTCGGCTTCCTCATCCAGCTCGCCCAGCCGCTTGCCAACCAGCTCAGAGCCTTCGCCCACCGTCAGCTCGGCGATATAGGGCGCCAGCTGGGCCTCCGAGGCACCGGCCGCGTTCTCCCTCGCGGGGATCAGCCGCCAGCCGATCAGCGCCACAAAGGCAAGCCCCGCCAGCGCGGCAATTCCGCCGACCGGGGCGAAATCGAACATCTTGAACGGCTCACCCAGCGTCTCGCCGCGGATTGCGGCAATGATTATGTTGGGAGGCGTGCCGATCAGCGTGACCATGCCGCCCAGGATGGTGGCAAAGGACAGCGGCATCAGGCTAAGCCCCGGCGCACGGCCCGCCTTCCTGGCGGTCTGGATGTCGACTGGCATCAGCAGCGCCAGCGCAGCCACATTGTTCATGAAGGCAGACAGCACAGCGCCAACCCCGCCCATCAGCGCGATATGGCCGCCCAGGCCGCGGGCACTGTCCACCAGTGTCCGGGTGATCAGGAACACGGCGCCGGACCGCACCAGCCCGGCGGAGACGATCAGCACCAGCGCCACCACCAACGTCGCCGGGTGGCCGAACCCCGCAAACGCCTCGCCCGCAGGCACAACCCCCAGCACCACGCCTGCCATTAACGCGGCAAAGGCCACCAGATCGTAGCGGAAACGCCCCCAAAGGAGCAGAGCAAAGACGGCAGCAAATAACGCAAATAAAACGGCTTGATCATATGTCATGGCGCCAGCTTATCCCCGAAACCCCGCGGAACAAGGGCAAAGCGGAGCAGGGGCGCTTGAAAGCCCCCGCCTTGCAGGGCTATATGGGCGCCAATTCAGATATTCAGCAGCAAGGATGCACCATGGCAGGCCATTCAAAATGGGCTAACATTCAGCACCGCAAGGGCCGTCAGGATGCGGCACGGTCGAAACTGTTTTCCAAGCTGGCCAAGGAGATCACCGTGGCCGCCAAGATGGGCGACCCCGATCCCGACAAGAACCCGCGCCTGCGCCTGGCCGTGAAAGAAGCCAAGAGCCAGTCCGTCCCCAAGGACGTGATTGAACGCGCCATCAAGAAGGCCATCGGCGGCGACGCCGAGAACTATGACGAGATCCGTTACGAGGGTTATGGCCCCAACGGTGTTGCGGTCATCGTCGAAGCGATGACCGACAACAAGAACCGCACCGCCTCCAACGTGCGTTCCACCTTCTCCAAGAACGGCGGCAACCTGGGCGAAACCGGCTCTGTCGGTTTCATGTTCGACCGCAAGGGCGAGGTGACCTATCCGGCCTCCGCAGGCGACGCCGACACTGTTATGATGGCAGCGATCGAAGCAGGCGCCGAGGATGTCGAAAGCTCCGAGGACGGGCATATCATCTACTGTGCTGACAGTGATCTCAACGACGTCTCCAACGCGCTGGAGGCCGAGCTGGGCGAATCCGAGTCGACCAAACTGGTCTGGAAACCCAGCACCACCACCGAGCTGGACCTGGAAGGCATGCAGAAGCTGATGAAGCTGGTCGATGCGCTGGAAGACGACGACGACGTGCAGCGCGTCACCACCAACTTCGAGGCCACTGACGAGGTGATGGCGCAGCTCTGAGCCGGCGCTTGACCTGATTTTCAAGGCCCGCCAGCCCGGCGGGCCTTTTTCGCTTCAAAGCGCACGAAAAAGAACAAGGGCTGCACGATGCAGATCAGAGAGTTCCGCCCCGAAGACGCTGCAGCGCTGGCGCAGATCTTTCATGACGCGGTCCATGTCATAGGCGCCCGGGACTACAGTCCCGAACAGCTCAGCGCCTGGAGCCCGGAGCCTGCCCCGGCAGAGGTTTGGGCCAGCCGCGCCGCTGATGGCCGCCGGGTCTTTGTCGCCGCGGATGCGCAGGACCAGCCGCAGGCTTTCATCGAACTGGAGACGGACGGGCATATCGACTGTTTCTACTGCCAGCCTGAGGCGGCGGGCACCGGTACGGGAGCGATGCTGTACGAGCGGCTGGAAGCCGAAGCCCGCAGTCTCGGTCTCACCGCACTTTTTGTGGAGGCCAGCGAGGCTGCCCGCCGGTTCTTTCTGCGCCGGGGGTTTACGGCTGAAACCCGGCGCGAAATCGAACGCCGCGGAGTGACCCTGCATAACTACCAGATGACCAAGCAACTCACCCGCTGACCTTCGGTGCCGAGGTGTCAGTGATCAGCGCGTGCCCGCTCTGATGAGCCCGCCACGATGCAACTCATCTCTGCTGGGCACCCATAGCTCTGCGCTGGGCATTTCAAATATCTGTTCAGCAAACTCCATACTGACCCCTTGCTGCAGCAGGAAGGCGCGATCCTTCTCTTGTTCGCGCCGCAGGTCGATCTGCGGCAGCCCGCTCTCGAACTGCAGCGCATAGCTGTGAAAGCCGAGCTGCCCGCCGGTCCCCAATGTGCGCTGGCTGCCAGCGGCAAAAACCAGCGTGCAGGCAGAAGCGCATAGCCCTGCCGCACGGGTGTTCCAGCCCTGCTCAAGGATCAGCCGTGCAGCGCCGCGGGCCTCGGCAATCAGCCCGCCGGGGCCGGTCAGATCCATCTGCATCAGGCCCGGGTTGTCTTCGGCCAACTTCCGCAGCCGTTTTGTCAGGCCAAAGGTAATTTCGCCGTCAAAGACCAGCGTCCTGCCATCCGCGGAAACCGTGAGCTGATAAAGTGCCTCACGCTCCAGCCTCAACTGCTCGGCATAGGCAGGCTCCTCCACCTCGCGGGCAATCAGCAGGGCATCCCACCACTGGGTCAGCGACGCAAAACCCGCAAACAGCAGCAGCAGGTAACCGCCCCAGACCGGGGCCATGGCACCGGTGCTGCGGACATGGTCGTCAGCGCTGAGCTGATAGGCGCGAAACTGCCACAGGTGGAGCAGCGCATCGGCCGCCATCAGCGCATAGGCCAGTATCAGCGGCAGTTTGATCCATTGGTTCAGCGCCAGCCAAACCAGCAGCACAGCTGCCCGCGGCAGCACCACCTGCAGCGCCAGGCTGCGGGGCAGGGCGGCAGGGGCGCCCTTCATCCTGCAGCCGGTTTCATTCAAACACCTGGCAGATCTGCTCCAGCGGCTTCTTGAGCTTGGCAACGGAAGGCACCACGGCATCCTCTGCCGGGTGGCCCGCAGCGATGATCATAGTGGGTTTTTCTGAAGGAGGGCGGCCAAGGGCGCCGTTCAGGAATTTCATCGGGTTCGGCGTGTGGGTCAATGTGCACAGCCCAGCCGTATGCAGCGCCGTCAGCAGCACACCGGTGGCAATGTTCACGCTTTCTGGCACATAGTAATTCTTGTATCGCGTGCCATCCGCAAACTCTCCCCAGCGCTGGGCAAATACCACGATCAGCCAGGGCGCTGTGGTCAGATGCGGCTTATCGGCAGTGGTGCCGATTGGCTCCAGCGCCTTGATCCACTCATCACCGGCGCCGCCCGCATAAAACCGGCGCTCTTCCTCCTCGGCCTCTGCGCGGATCTGCGACTTCAGCGCGGGGTCGGAGATTGCGGCAAAGAACCATGGCTGGTGATTGGCGCCCGAGGGTGCGGTTCCGGCGGCACGGATGCACGTCTCGACCACTGCCCGCGGCACGGGCTGTTCGGTGAAGTCCCGCACCGTGTGCCGCCGTTGCATATGCGCCAGGAACGCAGCGGCCTTTTCCTGCATCTGAGCGTCGGAATATTCCGCCCTGTCGGGGAGCGGCAGCGGATCATAGCTGAGCGCGTCTTTGGCAAACATAGGCGGTCTTTCCGGATTAGCTCTGCGTCAAATACTCTCTTGCCGATTTCTGCACGGCGCGGGTCACCTCGGCAAGGGCCGGGGCCATCACCCGCGCCACCTGCCAGGTCAGCGGCACCGGCAGCGTGGTCTCCGGGATCAGCGGCACCAGACGGCCCGCGCGGATGTCCCCTTCAACCATTGCCAGCGGGTTCATCCCCCAGCCCAGGCCTGCCGCGGCCGCATCAATGAACGCCTGTGTCGATGGCAGAAAATGCGCGGGCGGTGCCAGACCGGGGGCCACATTGCGCTCCAGCCACAGCCGCTGCAGGTTGTCCTTGGCGTTAAAGATCAGGCAAGGGGCCTTTGCGGCGGCCTCCGGTGTCACCCCGCCGGGAAACCAGCGGTCCATAAAGGCCGGGCTTGTGGTTGCCACATACTCCGGCGCACCCAGCGGATAGGCGTCAAAACCGGTCACGGGTTTGGAACTGGCGGTCACAGCAGCAGAGACCTCGCCGCGTTTCAGCCATTCGGCGCTGTAGTCCTGGTCATCCACCAAGAGATCGAACAGCACGCCCTCCACCGCGGCCATCGCATCAATGAACCAGCTCGCCAGGCTGTCGGCAGTGACCGCAATCCGCAGCCGTACCGGGCCGTGGCCTGCCTCCAGCGCCAGTTCCCGCGCCAGCTGCGCTTCCAGCAGGCCAATGTCTTCGGCATGTTTGGCAATCCTGAGGCCTGCCGTTGTGCCGGTGCAGGGCGATCCGCGCAGTACCAGCGCGGTGCCGGTCCTGTCCTCCAGCGCCTTGATCCGCTGTGAAATGGCTGAAGGCGTCACATTCAGGGAATGCGCCGCCGCCTCAAACGAGCCAAGACGCAGCACCGCGCTCAGTGCTGCCAGCTGGCTGGGGTCCATCTGCATTAGAAGCTCTAATCTACCCTTAAGCTCTTTAACTGGATTAATGTCATGGCGGGCGGTAGTCAAACCCCATCACAACGATGGAGACTGCAATGCCCCCCAGCCTGATTGCCGGATTTGCCCTTGGCCTCAGCCTGATCATGGCGATCGGCGCCCAGAATGCCTTTGTCTTGCGCCAGGGATTGCGGCGCCAGCATGTGTTCTGGATCTGCCTGACCTGTGCCGGGTCCGACGCGCTGCTGATAACCGCGGGGGTCCTGGGCTTCGGTTCCCTGGCGGTGGCGGTGCCCTGGTTCGAGCAGGCGATGCGCTGGGGCGGCGCGGCCTTCCTGATCTGGTACGGTGCCCGCGCCCTGCGCAGCGCCTGGCGCGGAGGCGAAACGCTGGAGGCCGCGCAAGAAGGTGCAGGCGCGGCGCTGCTGCCGGTGCTGGCCACCGTTCTGGCGCTCACTTGGCTGAACCCACATGTCTATCTGGACACGGTGGTTCTGCTGGGCTCGATCTCTGCCCAGTATCCCGACCCGCTGATTTTCGCCGCCGGAGCCGCCGTCGCCAGCTTCACATTCTTCTTCTCACTGGGCTATGGCGCCAGCCTGCTGGCCCCGGTCTTTGCCCGCCCGCGCGCCTGGCAGATGCTGGACGCCCTCGTCGGCCTCACGATGTGGGCGATTGCCGCCAAGCTCCTGTTGATGTGACGAATAGCACTTGTGCGCAGGCGGGCCTAACGCCTGCGCACAAAAGCCCTACCTTTCCCCCATGACAGCCGACAGGAGGGAAGGATGAGCTGGAACCCGGCACTGGAACCGCAATGCCCTGATGCGGGCAGCCTTGATGCCATCGAGACGGTGATCATTCCGCGCGCCCGCGACATCGGCGGATTTGAGGTCCGCCGTGCGCTGCCTGCACCGCGCCGCCAGATGGTCGGGCCGTTCATCTTCTTCGACCAGGCCGGGCCTGCCGAGTTTTTGACCGGCCAGGGCATCGACGTGCGCCCGCATCCCCATATCGGCCTCGGAACTGTCACCTACCTCTATCAGGGCGAGTTTGAGCACATGGACTCCCTCGGCACGCACCAGATGATCTATCCGGGCGAGGTGAACTGGATGGTTGCGGGACAGGGCGTCTCCCATTCCGAGCGCACCTCTGCCGCAACCCGCCAGAACCCAAGCAGCCTGTTCGGCATTCAGACCTGGATCGCGCTGCCCGACAGTCACGAAGATGTTCCAGCGGCCTTTGAGCACCATGGCAAGGAGGCGCTGCCGGTACTGGAGGGCGAGGGCAAGACCGTGCGCCTGATCCTCGGCAATGCCTGGGGTGAGAAAGCCCCGGCAACCCTTTATTCAGAAACCTTTTATGCCGATGTGATGCTGCACCCGGGTGCCAGGCTGCCGCTGCCTACCGATCACGAGGACCGGGGGCTCTATGTTACGCAAGGCTCGGTGCAGATCGCCGGCGACACCTTTGAGGCGGGCCGCATGATGGTGTTCCGCCCTGGCGATGAGATCACCGTGACCGCCGGGCCTGAGGGCGCCCGGCTGATGGCGCTGGGCGGTGAGACGCTGAACGGGCCGCGTTATATCTGGTGGAATTTCGTTGCCTCCTCACGCGACCGGATCGAAGCGGCCAAGGTTTCCTGGGCTGCAGGCGACTGGCGGCATGGCCGCTTCCAGCTGCCGCCCGGCGATGACGAAGAATTTATCCCGCTTCCCGAGGGCCGGAAATAATTCACATGTGAAGCCTTGCGCCGCCGCCCGAACGGGTGTTCTGTCAGCCCATGAGCCAATCCTCCGCCCCCGTCCAGCATGCACAGAACCCGCTCAGGGGCGTGTTCTGGATGGTTGTGACCGGCCTCTGCTTCGTGGCGGTGACAGCTCTGGTCAAATCGCTCGGCACCCGCATCCCGCCTGCCGAAAGCGCCTTTTTGAGGTATCTCCTCGGGCTGGTGTTCCTGATCCCGATGGCTGGCGCGCTGCGCAGGGCGCATCTCACCCCGCGTCTTTGGGCGCTGTTTGCCGGACGCGGTGTGGTGCACACGGCGGGTGTGATCCTGTGGTTCTACGCCATGACGCAGATCCCGCTGGCTGAAGTCACGGCGATGAACTACCTGTCGCCGGTCTATGTCACGCTGGGAGCTGCCCTGTTCCTGGGGGAGAAGCTGGCCTTCCGCCGCATCTCCGCCATCGCTGTTGCGCTGATCGGCGCGCTGATCATCCTGCGTCCGGGCTTCCGTGAGGTCTCCTCTGGCCACATCGCCATGCTGTTCACAGCGGTTTCCTTTGGTGCCTCCTACCTGATCGCCAAGTTCACCGTTGGCAGCAACAGTCCGGCGGTGGTGGTTGGGATGCTGTCGGTCTTTGTCACCATCGGCCTTGCCCCCTTTGCCCTGGCAGTCTGGGTGACACCGACACTGGCAGAGGTTGCGATCCTTTTCGGTGTCGCCTGCTTCGCCACCGCGGGCCACTACACCATGACATTGGCCTTTGCCGCCGCGCCTGTGGCTGTCACCCAGCCGGTCACATTCCTGCAGCTGGTCTGGGCCACTCTGCTGGGCGCCTTGGCCTTTGGGGAGCCTGCAGACATCTGGGTCGTCTCCGGCGGCGGGCTGATCCTGGCTGCGGTCAGTTTCATTTCCCTGCGTGAAGCCAGGATCAAAAAGAAGGCTCTTTCATCTTCCGGTAATGCCGCGGGCGTTTAATCGCCTTGTTGACGTTACTGACCCTGGTAGCCTCTTGCGCCTGCGGAGGATTGCAGGAGCCTTGAATGATGAAATGCCTTTGGCTGCCTGCACTGCTGCTGGCAGCATTTCTTAATCTGGCGGAGGCCCAGGCGGGTGCCAGGATCTGCAATGATACGGATGCCTTGCACCATCTGGCAGTGGTCCTGCGCGACCGTGGCGGCTGGGTGGCGCAGGGCTGGCAGCATCTGCATCCGGGTGAATGCATGGAGGCGGCGCCGCGCCAGTATCAGGGCAAGTTTCTCTATTTCCGCTCCGAAAGCCCCGGATACCGTTTCCGTGATGACAGTGTGCGGTTCTGTACTGCACCGGGCCGGTTCCGCATCCCGCATGGTGGCGATTGCACCGGCGAAAATCAGGTGCCCCTGCGCTTTGCCAAGGCATCCTCAGATCAGAAGGTCTTGCTCAGTAAACGCTCAGCCGGCGGTGCGGGACGGGCTGCGGCACGGGGGAAGGACCCGCATCATCTGCGGACAGGCGGGCAGCACTATACGGCTGAGGTCATCTTTCAGGGCTGCAGGCTGAACCCCCGCAAGGAAACCGCTACCTGCCAGTTCGTTGGCGACGGCATGGAGCTCGCCGCACAGGGCCGGCTGCAGGTCAGCGACCCGCTCTTTACCTACTTGCTGGGTGTGCTGCGCGGCACTTCAATGGTGATCGACGGCGAGATGACCTCCCGTTTCGGGTCGTTCGGTGAACTGGATCTTCACAGCGTGACGCCGCGGGTGCCGGGCCGCCTGGATGAAATCTTGCATCAGATGCAGGGCCGGTGGCAGTCTGAGCGCAATCCGCTCGACCGGTTCATCGTTTCCGGTGCCGTGCGCCGGGCCAGCTATGGAGGGCGCCAGATGACGCCGGAGTTCCTCTCGGTGCGGACCAGCTGTGAAGGGAAGGCGCGCGGTGAGGGTGAGTATCTCCAGGCCTGGGACAGTCTGCGCGGAAGCAGCCTTTGCTACCGGATCGAGGCGCTGACACAGGACCGGATAACGCTGGTCTATATTCCCAATGGCATCCGGCTGGACTACCGGCGGATTCGCTGAACCCCTGACCCCAGGATCAGGGGATCACCAGGTCCACCACCCGGTGCGCCGCGGCACGGGCCTCATCCGGGTCCAGCGCTTCTTCCGACTGTGCCGCCTGCAGCCAGACCCCGTCCATGTAGCACTGCAGCGCCTGGCGCGCGGTCTCCACCCGGTCCTCTGGCAGCAGGGCCCGCAGTTCGGCAAGGAAATGGCTGCGGACCCGGGCCCGGTTGATTCGATGCAGGCGGCTGAGGCGCGTTGAGTAAGGGGCATTTGCCCAGAACTGCATCCAGATGCTGCACTGGGGGACGGTGAACAGACCGTCCGCAAAGTTCGCATCCATCACCGCATACAAGCGCTCGCGCGGGGTGCGCGCGGTTGCATAGCCTGCACTCATCGCTTGCCGCAGCTTGCCCAGAAGGTGCAGCATGGTGGCTTCCATCAGCCCTTCCTTGGAGCCGAAATAATAGTTGATGGAGGCCGCTGACGCTCCGGCTTCCCGTGCGATTTCTGCCATGGTTACAACACCGTAGCCGCGCTTGTGCACGGCAACGATGGTGGCTTCGATCAGCTCTTCGTTGCGGATGTCCCGGATGCGTTTCCTGCTCATGATTAAGTTGTGCGGCAATTGGGGCGGCGTTTCAACTGTTGTTCGCGCGATTCTGAAACTTGAATGACCGTTTAAAAAACTGTTTGGCGCTTCAGTCTGCTGTGATATGTAACCGATCCATGTCTGAGGGCGGAAACCGCCCGGAAATGGGAGGGACATATGACTTCAATCATCTCGTTCGGGATTCTGCTGGCCTTTGCGCTGGTGGCGTTCTGCGTGATCAAGTGGTGGAACGTCCGCAACGTCGGCGTGACCCCCGTTCACCTTTTCACCTTCATCGCAATCCTGTTCACCTCCGGTCTGGACGTGGGCCTGATCATGTTCCCGCTGGCCTGGGACTTCCCGCTCTATGCGGACACCGCGGCGGAACCGGCCTATGGCTTCACCAACCCGCTTGCGCTGGAGTTCGGCTTCTGGGGCTTCCTGATCTGGGGCTTCTATTTCCTGACAACCTTCTATTTCTGCGTGGTGGAACCGCGGGTGAAGTTCTTTGAGATCCCGCTGGTGAAATGGATCAACAACATCGTGATCATCGGCACCTGCGCCTTCACCGGCGCGCTGTTCCTGATCTACCTGCCGTATTACGCCACCTTCATGGGTGACGGCGAAACCGTGATCCCGGCTTTCTATGTCATCACCTTCCTGGTGATCCTGTTTGCCGCCTTCTCCTCCACCGACATCAAATACGTTCGTATTCTGTCGGTCGGCTCCACTGCGCTGTTCCTGGCGCTGATCCTGGGCATGTGGGCCTATGCAGGCATGGGCCTTGGCGCCTTTGCGGACACAGCGTCCAACATCGGCGGCTACTTCGCCAACATCCACAAATTCATCCTGCCGCTGACCGACTATCATGAATTCTACCTGTTCTGGTGGTTCGCGTGGTCGATCATGATCGGCCAGTTCACCTCCCGCTTTGTCGGCGGTCTGCGCACCTGGCAGGTTCTGGCAGCGCTGCTGATCTTCCCGTCGATCCCGCTGGGTGTGTGGTTCTCGGTCCTGTACTACTACCACCTGAACAGCATCGAAACGACGCTGCTGATCAACGTCTCCATGGTCGCTGTGGGCATCATCTTTGTGGTCAACTCCTTTGACTCGCTGATCCGCCTTTACACCGACAACCTGAACCTGACGGCCAAGCGTTTCGGCACCATTCCTTACGTGCTCGGCAACGCGGTTGTGCTCTTTGGCCTGACCCTGGCATTCCAGAGCCAGTGGCTGCAGATCCAGTGGATCGGCACCATCGTGATCGCCATCTACGTGGCCTGCCTGGCTTACATCGTGGCCTTCAAGCGCAGCGAAGTCATGAGCATCGACGCCTCGCCCGAGGAAAACACGCTCGACTTCGAAAAGATCAAGACAGCCCACTAAGGGCGGTCTCCCGGCTGGGCCCCAAGTTTCCCCGAATGACGGGACCGGCCACCAAACTGCCTGGCAGCGCCTTCGGGCCTGCCAGGCGCCTTTGCAAAGCATCGCCAATACTTGGGAGGTCCGCGATGAGTGCCCCGAATATCCTGATCCTGATGGTTGACCAGTTGAATGGGACGCTTTTCCCGGACGGCCCCGCCGAGTGGCTGCATGCTCCGAACCTGAAAAAGCTGGCGGAACGCTCCACCCGCTTCAAGAACGCCTATACCGCGTCGCCGCTCTGCGCCCCGGGCCGCGCCTCCTTCATGTCCGGCCAGCTGCCTTCGCGCACCGGCGTCTATGACAACGCCGCCGAATTCCGCAGCGACATCCCGACCTACGCCCACCACTTGCGCCGCGCCGGGTATTACACTTGCCTCTCGGGCAAGATGCACTTTGTCGGCCCCGACCAGCTGCACGGGTTCGAGGACCGGCTGACCACCGACATCTATCCGGCCGATTTCGGCTGGACCCCGGACTACCGCAAGCCGGGCGAGCGGATCGACTGGTGGTACCACAACATGGGGTCCGTTACCGGGGCAGGGGTGGCGGAAACCTCCAACCAGATGGAATACGACGACGAGGTCGCCTACAACGCCACCGCCAAGCTGTATGAGCTGTCGCGCGGCCTCGACGAGCGCCCCTGGTGCGTCACCGTCTCCTTCACCCATCCGCACGATCCCTATGTGGCGCGCCGCAAGTACTGGGATCTTTATGAGGACTGCGAGCACCTGCTGCCTGAAGTCCCCGCCATGGACTACGAGGACCACGACCCCCACGCCAAGCGGATCTTTGACGCCAACGACTGGCGCAGCTTCGACATTACTGAAGAGAACATCAAACGCTCCCGCCGCGCTTACTTCGCCAATATTTCCTATCTGGATGACAAGATCGGCGAGATCCTGAACGTGCTGGAAACCACAAGGCAGGAAGCGATCATCCTGTTCGTCTCCGACCACGGCGACATGCTGGGCGAGCGCGGCCTCTGGTTCAAGATGAGCTTCTACGAGGGCTCCTCCCGCGTGCCGCTGATGATCTCGGCGCCGGACCTGCCCGTGGGCCTGATTGAGACCCCGGTGTCCACGCTGGACGTGACCCCGACGCTGGGCGCGCTGGCCGGTGTCGACATGGCAGAAATCGAACCCTGGACCGACGGCCAGAACCTGGTGCCGCTGGCCAATGGAACGGAACGCACCGAGCCGGTCGCCGTGGAATACGCGGCTGAGGCGTCCTACGCGCCGCTGGTGTCGCTCCGCTACGGCAAGTGGAAATACAACCGCTGCGCCCTGGATCCCGACCAGCTGTTTGATCTGGAAGCCGACCCGCACGAACTCAACAACCTGGCAGATGATCCGGCCCATGCCGGCACGCTGGAATCCTTGCGCGCCAAGTCGGAGGCCCGCTGGAACCTGGAAACCTTCGACGCAGAGGTGCGCGCCAGTCAGGCCCGCCGCTGGGTCGTCTACGAGGCCCTGCGCCAGGGCGGCTACTACCCCTGGGATTACCAGCCGCTGCAAAAAGCCTCGGAGCGCTACATGCGCAACCACATGAATCTCGACAACCTCGAGGAAAGCAAACGCTTTCCCCGCGGAGAATAACCATAGCAACTACTCAGCATCTCCCCTGCTGAAGACCCCCGCTGGAGACACACAAAATGACACATCCCGCACAGCCCAAGGCCAGCCACTTCATCAACGGCGAATACGTCGAGGATACCGCCGGCACCCCGATCCCGGTGATCTATGCCGCGACAGGTGAGCAGATCGCCACTGTCTACGCCGCCACGCCGGCAATCGTCGAACAGGCGCTCTCCACCGCCAAGGCGGCCCAAAAAGAATGGGCCAAGATGACCGGCACCGAGCGCGGCCGCATCCTGCGCCGCGCTGCCGACATTACGCGCGAGCGCAACCATGAACTCAGCGTTCTGGAAACCTACGACACCGGCAAGCCGCTGCAGGAAACCCTGGTGGCTGACGCCACCTCCGGCGCCGACGCGCTGGAATACTTCGGTGGCCTCGCGGGCTCCCTGACCGGCGAGCACATCCCGATGGGCGAGGACTGGGTCTACACCGTGCGCGAGGCGCTGGGCCTCTGCGTCGGCATCGGCGCCTGGAACTACCCGACCCAGATCGCCTGCTGGAAAGGCGCACCGGCGCTGGCCTGCGGCAACTCGATGGTGTTCAAACCCTCCGAGACCACGCCGCTTTGCGCCCTGAAAGTGGCCGAGATCCTGCACGAGGCCGGCGCCCCGGCCGGTATCTATAACGTCATCCAGGGCATGGGCGAGGTCGGCGGTGCGCTGGTTGCCGACCCGCGTGTTGACAAGGTCTCGCTGACCGGCTCGGTGCCGACCGGCAAGAAGGTTTATGCCGCCGCAGCGGCAGGCATGAAACACGTCACCATGGAACTGGGCGGCAAGTCGCCGCTGATCATCTTTGATGACGCCGACATCGACAACGCCGTCGGCGGCGCCATCAACGGCAACTTCTACTCCTCCGGCCAGGTCTGCTCCAACGGCACCCGAGTGTTCGTGCAGAAAGGCATCAAGGAGAAATTCCTGGCCCGCCTGGCGGAGCGTACCGGCAACGCCATCCTCGGCGACCCGATGGATGAGGCCACCAGCTTTGGCCCGATGGTCACCGAGAACCAGATGAACATCGTTCTGGGCTATATCGAAAAGGGCAAGGAAGAAGGCGCCCGCGTTGTCTGCGGCGGCGCGCGTGCGGACATGGACGGCTACTACATCCAGCCGACCGTCTTTGCCGATGTGACCGACGACATGACCATCGCGCGCGAGGAAATCTTCGGCCCCGTCATGTCCGTCCTTGACTTCGACACCGAGGAAGAGGTGATCGCCCGCGCCAATGACACCGAGTTCGGCCTGTCCGCCGGCGTTTTCACCAACGACTTCAGCCGCGCCCACCGGGTGATCGGCCAGCTGGAAGCGGGCAGCTGCTTCATCAACTCCTACAACGATGCGCCGGTCGAGGCGCCGTTCGGCGGGGTCAAGGCATCGGGTGTGGGCCGCGAGAATTCGAAAGAGGCGATCAAGCACTTCAGCCAGGTGAAATCCGTCTACGTCCGCATGGGCGACGTCGAAGCGGCGTTCTGAGCCGGGCAGTAAGAATGGCAGGTGCCGCTGCGGCGGCCCTGCACCGAACTAAGGCAGAGCCGGGCAGGCGGGCAGCCCCCGGTCTCAGCGACGGAGAGAAGAAATGAACGCGGATTATGTGATTGTCGGAGCCGGCTCTGCGGGTTGTGCCATGGCCTACCGGCTCAGCGAAGCCGGCAAAAAGGTGCTGGTGATCGAACACGGCGGCACCGATGCCGGGCCGTTTATCCAGATGCCGGGCGCGCTCAGCTACCCGATGAACATGCCGTTTTATGACTGGGGCTACAAATCCCAGCCCGAACCGCATCTGGGCGGCCGTGAGCTGGTCTGCCCGCGCGGCAAGGTGATCGGCGGCTCCTCCTCGATCAACGGCATGGTCTATGTGCGCGGCCACGCAGGCGACTACAACCACTGGGCCGAGTCGGGCGCCGCAGGCTGGTCCTATGCCGACGTGCTGCCCTACTTCAAACGCATGGAAACCTGGAACGACCGCGGCCACGGCGGCGATGCGGACTGGCGCGGCAAGGACGGTCCGCTGCATGTGACCCGCGGCCCCCGCGACAACCCGCTGCACGACGCCTTCGTCAAGGCGGGCGAGCAGGCGGGCTACCCGGTCACCTCCGACTACAACGGTGAGCAGCAGGAGGGTTTCGGCCCGATGGAGATGACGGTCTACAAGGGCCGCCGCTGGTCCGCCGCCAACGCCTATCTGAAGCCCGCTCTGAAACGCGAGAACTGCGACCTGATCCGCGCCTTCGCCCGCAAGGTGGTGATCGAGGACGGCCGCGCCGTGGGTGTCGAGATCGAACGCGGCGGCAAGGTTGAGGTGATCCGCGCAAATGCCGAGGTGATCCTGGCCGCGTCCTCGCTGAACTCCCCCAAGATGCTGATGCTCTCGGGCATCGGTCCGGCCAAGCACCTGGCCGAGCATGGGATCGACGTGGTCGCCGACCGCCCTGGCGTCGGCCAGAACCTGCAGGACCACCTGGAATTCTACTTCCAGTTCGCCTGCAAGCAGCCGATCACCCTGTTCAAGTACTGGAACCTGCTGGGCAAGGGCCTTGTCGGGGCCCAGTGGATGTTCACCAAGACCGGCCTGGGCGCTTCGAACCAGTTCGAAAGCGCCGCCTTCATCCGCTCCGACAAGGGCGTCGACTACCCCGACATCCAGTACCATTTCCTGCCAATCGCGGTCCGCTATGACGGTCAGGCGGCGGCAGAGGGGCATGGCTTCCAGGCCCATGTCGGCCCGATGCGCTCACCCTCGCGCGGCGAGGTCACGCTGGCGTCGAAAGATCCCAAGGACGCGCCGAACATCCTGTTCAACTACATGTCGACCGAGCAGGACTGGATCGATTTCCGCAAATGCGTGCGCCTGACGCGCGAAATCTTTGCCCAGGACGCAATGAAGCCGTTCCTCAAGCACGAGATCCAGCCGGGCACCGATCTGCAAACCGACGACGAGATCGACGGCTTCCTACGCGAGCACGTGGAAAGCGCCTATCACCCCTGCGGCACCTGCAAGATGGGCGCGGCGGATGATCCGATGTCGGTCGTTGACCCGGAATGCCGTGTCATCGGTGTCGACGGCCTGCGCGTTGCCGACAGCTCGATCTTCCCGCGGATCACCAACGGCAACCTTAACGGCCCCTCGATCATGACCGGAGAGAAGGCCTCCGACCACATCCTGGGCCGCCGCCTGCCGTCCTCCAACGCAGAGCCGTGGTTCAACCCGAACTGGCGTGAAGCGCAACGCTGATCCTGTTGCACTGCCAGCAAGCCGCCCGCCACCTCCCCTTTGTGCGGGCGGCTTACTTTTTCCTCAAAAATCAGCGCCTTTCCCGCATCTTTTGATCCGCGTCAAAGTGGCGGGCCGGGGAAGGCAATACCCTGCAGACGACCCTAGGAAGAAGGAGCGAGCAGGTGTCCAACACTCCCCATGAACTGGCCGAGGAATTCCCGGAAAAAGCGGCGCTGATGAGCCAGCTGAAACAGTCGGATGCGCATTTCGCCAAGCTGTCGGATGAATACCACGAAGTGAACCGCGCCGTGCACCGGGCGGAAACCAACGTGGAGCCGGTCAGCGCCCAGGCCGAAACCGATCTGCGCAAACAGCGTGCCGCGCTGAAGGATGAGATCTGGGGGATCCTGTCGAAGGCCTGAGACCTTCAGGCAGGCGGTAAAACGCAGGGGGCACCAATGGTGCCCCTTTTCTATCTTTCCCCTTCGGCCTTGCTGCAAGGGGCGGCTGCGCCAATTACGCGCGGGTGAAATCCATGGTCCAATTTGTTTCCCAGGTCTTGCCGCCGTCCCGTGACATGGCCTGTTCCCATCGCGGTGTTTCTGTGTCCGTTTGCAGCCACAGGAACCGGATTGACACGGGTTCGCCGCGCAGCGTGTCCTCTGCAAAGAAAGATCCGGTGCCGTCCTCGAACCTGCCAACCACGGGAACATCCAATTGGTGCGGGGCGTTTGCCGACAGCCACCAGATCGCCCAGGTCCCGCTGGCAGGATCAAAAGACCGCAAGGCAATGGCGCGGTACGCTCCCCCGGGGAAGTTGAGAAGGTTGTCTTCCACATTGCCATTGCCGCCCAGTACCGCCCGGGTTTCCGAGGTTCCCTGAAACTCTTCCCATTCGCGGCAGCCAGTCAGCCGCTCTTTCAGCCTGCGGTGACGCACATTCCAACGGCCGGTTTCAAAATCGAAATCCCGGGATGTGCTGAGCTTCTCTTCCATGGGGTGCCTTTCTTCCGATGGTGAATTGCGTTCCTGTTTTGTTCTCAATTGCTGAAAAAGTCAACGATACCCTCGCGCTCAGCAATTGATTGGACGCAGGACAGTCCGCGTGCGTTCTTTTGATGGGTGATGCCTTCTTTGCGCGTTTCGCTGGTTCTGCCCTCATTTCTGCCGCGCAGCCGAGCGCCTCTTCGCCGCTCACGCGGGAATGGCGCTCTGGTTTCAACCTATGTGCGAATCGCAGTTGCCGGATTGATCTTGATTTGGAGACAGTGTTCAAATTCAACAGGGAATGTTGGAAGGATTCTCCGTAATTTCCGGCAAATCAGGTTAAATTAAGGCAAATTCGTCAAAAATGTGACCGGTCGCTCTATATCTTGCCTGCAGCAGGAAATACGGTCTCAGAGTGCCTGCTGTGCAGTTGTGTGAAGGAGTAAACCAATGGGACAGGTCTATCAGCCGGGGCGCTGGCAAGAGATCGAAGGCGTACCCGACGAAACCTCTGATGCGGACATGCTGGCAGCGGTCCGCAGCGTGGTCAGAACGGCCGCTGAAGACCCGGTGCAAGAGCAGAAACCCGCTCCCGGCCGGGTGCAGCAATGGCAAACAGCCGAAGCAGTTCAGCCCAATCAGCCGCCGCGGGCAGCGGCCGCAAAGGACCGTGCGCTGATGTCCCGCTTGCTGAACCGTCTGCGCGCCTGAATTTCCCGCTTCCTCGGCCAAGGATGCTCGATTGTCCTTGGCAAATATCCTGAAAGAAATTTGCCGCCGCCAGCGGCGCCCTCAGCTTACCTCATAGGGCAGAACACCGCGCTGGTCGGTGTTGATCGTCAGACGCCGTTCCAGCGGCGGCACAGAGCGCTGGTGGCAATCCTTGCGCTCGCAGATGCGGCAGGAGATGCCGATCGGCTCATAGGCGCTGTCCTGGCTCACATCCATCCCGTCCGCATAGACCAGCGCGTCCGCGTGGCGCACCTCGCACCCCAGGGCAATCGCATAGCGCCGCACCGGCGCGCCGAACGAGCCGCCCGGCTTGGACACATCCCGCGCCAGCGAGATATAGCGCACCCCGTCCGGCGTCTCCGCCAGCTGGCGCAGGAACCGGCCCGGGGTCTCAAACGCCCGGTGAACGTTCCACAGGGGGCAGGCGCCGCCAAAGCGGGCAAATTGCAACCGCGTGGCTGAGTGCCGCTTGGTGATCGTTCCCGCCTGATCCACCCGCACAAAAAAGAACGGCACCCCCTTGGCACCGGGACGCTGCATGGTCGACAGCCGGTGCGCAATCTGTTCAATCGAGGCGCCAAATCGGATCGCCAGCAGCTCCAGGTCATGCCGGCAGGCCTGCGCCGCCTCCAGAAACCGTGTGTAGGGCATCAGCGCCGCACCCGCGAAATAATTGGCCAGGCCGATCTTGGCGATGGCGCGGGCCTCCTCGCTTTGAAACTTTGCAAAATCGAGGGTGGCTTCCAGCAAGGTGTTCTGCCCCAGGAGCGCCACCTGCAGTAGCATCTGGAACAGCTGCGTCTGCGGCGCGGAGCGGTTCGACAGATGCAGCACCTGCGCCTCGGCGTCGTAATGGCGCAGCCCCTCCATTTCGGTCTGGCGCACCTTGATACCGCCGCGCTCCAGCTCTGCAATCGCTGCCGCGCGGATGTCGCTGGTGGCCGCAAACCGCTCAGCAGCGTGGTCCACCGCGTCGATGTAGTTGTCGCAGTAGTGGAAGAAATCGCGCACCTCTTCCCATGGGCTGGCCTGAATGCGCGCATCCTCCCGCCCCAGCGCCTCATCCAATGAGGCAAGGCGTTCATGGGTCTGCCGGTAGGCCCGGTGCAGCGCCAGAAACGCCCGCGCCAGCGCCGGCGCGTTTGAGGCGGTCAGCCGCAGATCCGCCAGCGGCGGCGCATCATCGGCAAACACCGGATCCGCCATCGCCTCGCGCATGTCACTGACCAGCCGTTCGCTGTCCCCAGCTGACAATTCGGTCACATCCATGCCGAATTCCTGCGCCAGCGCCAGCACCACCGTGGTTGACACCGGGCGGTTGTTGTTCTCCATCTGGTTCAGATAGGGCAGGGAGACCCCCAGCTTGGCAGCAAAATCCTTTTGCGTCAGCTCCAGCCGCTGCCGCATCTCGCGCAGCTTGGCGCCTGCGTAAAGTTTTTGGGTGGCCATGAGGTGAGCCTTTGCAAATCCATTTCTTGCGAATGGTATAATTGCAAACTCACCCCTGCAAGCCCGTGACCGGGATCATGCGCGGATCTGCCGCTCCCGCCAGACCACCAGCAGAATGGCAACCAGCCCCATCGTCGCGGTGGCGAACATGATCACCAAAAGCGGCACCGCGGTCGATCCCGGCACCAGCAGCATCCCCGCAAAGGCGCTGAGCGCGGCGCCTGCGCCGATCATGATGGCGCCGCTGAGGCCTGAGGCGGTGCCTGCCAGATGCGGCCGCACCGAAATCGCGCCGGCAGTTGCATTGGGGATCGCCATGCCGTTGCCCAGCCCGACAAAGCACATCAGGCCAAAGAAGGTGAACACGCTGTCTGCGCCTGCCATTGCAATCAGCAGCGACATCAGAACCCCGCCGCCATTGATCACGCAGCCCCACAGCACCATGCGGTTGACGCCTAGCCGTGTGGAAAACCGTCCGGAAATGAAGTTGCCGGCAAAATACCCCACCGCAGGCGCCGAGAACCAGACGCCCAGCTCCGCGGTGCTGAGGCCGTAGACCTCGGTGCCGACAAAAGGCGCGCCGCCCAGATAGGCAAAAAACGCACCCGACGCCAAACCGGACGACAGCGAATAGCCCCAGAAACGCGGCGAGCGCAGCAGTTCCGGATATTCGCGGAACTGCGCCACCAGCGTCTTGCCGCTCTTGTGCGCGGTTTCGCCGAAATCGCTGAAGGTGATGAGCAGCGTCGCCGCGCCGACCAGGAACAACAGCCAGAAATTGGCTTGCCAGCCCATCCACTGATCCAGGAAGCCGCCAATGGCGGGGCCGATCATCGGCACCACCGCCATGCCCATGGTGACATAGCCGATCATGCTGGCGGCTTCGTTGGTGTCATACATGTCGCGCACCGCGGCGCGGCTCAGCACCATGGTTGCGGCCACCGCCGTCTGCGCCACCCGGAACAGCAGGAACAACTCTGCCGTCGGCGCAAATATGCAGCCCAATGTGGACAGCAGGAACAAAACGATGCTGATCAGAATGACCGGACGCCGCCCCATCTGGTCGGAAATCGGCCCTACAAAGATCTGCACCACCGCATTGCCCGCCAGATAGAGCGCCACCGACAGCTGCATCACCCGGTAATCCACCGCGTAATACTCTGCCATCCCTGCCAGCGACGGCAGATGCAGGTTCATGCCAAGCGCAGACAGGCCTGCCAGCAGGATCAGGGTGAAAATGCGCGGAGGCGTCCGCTGGCCAGGGGCCCGGGTATCATATGTGGACATACCATCGGGTTAGAGCAGTCGGCCGGGGTTGTCCATCTGCCGCATGTGCAGCGGCGCACAGGGGTGACGCCGCGTCAGAAGACACTTGCCTGCCAAACAATGCGCCGCCTATGCTGGGGGCACTACTGCATTTTTTCTTGTTTTTCAGTCCCGTCCTATTTGCTGCCGAGGTGATCCATGGCCAATGCCCCCGATCCGCTTGCCAACAACCCTGCCATCCGCCTCTGGGCTGAACGCTTCTATGACGCCAAGGCGTGGGACATGCCGGACACGCCGGAAGCCGGCGGGGAGGTGCTGGAAGCGCGGCGCACCACGGCACTGGCAGAGCTGGACAAGACCGGCGTGCCCGCTGCACTCAGCTCGGGTGCCCGGCGCAGCCTGGCCGGCGGGCGCAAGGCGCTGAAAAAGCAGATCCTAGGCGCTGACGCGGCGGAGGCCTTTGATCAGATTGACAGCGGCATTCAGGCGCTGAAAGACCAGATCACCGCCCAACTGGCCATTGCCGCCGCCCGCGGCAAGGCGCAGGCCGCGCTTGCCGCGGCAGAGGAAAAATTCGCCAAGGAGCGCGACAGCCTTGACCAGGGCGCGTTCACCTTCCTCGAAATTCTGATCAAGGCCGCGCAAAAGGCCATGGCCGCCGCCGTCTCAGCCGCCGATTTCGAAGCGGTGGAGGCGCAGGCCAAGGACATCGCCGCCAAAGCAGAGGAGGCCCGGGCCTATGGAGTCTTCTTTGACAATTGGACCCGTGCCACGCTGTTGCTGATCAAGCCGATGGATGATCCGGCCAAGGAAACCGCAACCACCGAACGCGCGGCACGGATGGCGGCCGCGGCAGCGCTCTCGAAGACGGGGGATTTCGATGGTGCCAAGGCGGCGCTGGAGGTCTGGAAAAGCAACCTTGATACCGAGGACCACCTGGCGGCTGCTGTCAGCTTCGACGCCCTTCTGTGCGGCTACGAAGCAAATCACCACAAGCGCTGCCAGAACATCCTCAGCAGCCAGTTGCGCGACACTGGTGACTTCCGCAATCACCTGAAAGACGCCAAGAAACTGGCCTATGAAGACAGCAAGTTCCCGGAGGCAGAGGCCAAGCTGAACGCCCTGATCGCCTATGGCACCAAGGAGCGCGCGGCACTGGCCAAGTTCCTGCGCGGGTTTGATATGTCGATGATGCCGAATGCGGAGTTCCGCAATGCGGTGCTGGCGGCCCAGACCAAGCAGGCCGCTGCCGGGGACAATGATCCCAAGAAAGCGCTCAAGGATCTGAAGTCCTGGGTCAATTCGCATCCCGCGATCATGGGGCAAAGCTATTCCACCCAGATCCTCAAGGCCCTGCAGAAGCGCTATGACGCGCTGAAGCAAGTGCTGAAGGAGCCTGAGCTGACAGACTTGAACACCACCTGGGAGGCGCACAGACTGCTGGCCGAGGCCGGTGACTTCGACATGAACACCGGTGCGCCGCAGCACCACGCCAAGCTCGATCAGCTGTTCAAGCTGGAAGCGATAACCGACAGCCGCCGCGAAATGGACGCGATCCTGCGCCGGCATCCGGCGGCGGAGGGGTATGATTTTCACAGGCCGGTGACCGATGCCCTGGCCGGGGCGAACTATCCGGCGGCAGTTGCGGCTGCGCCGGGGGCGCTGGAAAAACTGCAGATGATGCCAGGCTATCTTGCCCTGCGCCAGACTGCGCTGGACTTGCTGGCCGCGCTGCCCGGTGATCCGGCAGACCTGCGCAGCACGCTTGATGACGCAATGCAGGCGGCAGACCTCACCGCCCGCGGCGGCGACCCGGCCAAGGCAGCGTCGGACCTGCGGGGCGTGCTGGACGGAACCGACTATCTGGATCTGGCGCTTGCCATGACCGACTACAATGCCAAACTCGCCAAGGTCCAAAAGGAACACACCCGGACCAAGAAGTATCTCAAGCTGCCGGAGGCCGAAAACGCACTGGACGCCTCGCTCAAGACCGCCACCGACCGGGCCGGTGATGACGGGGAGTACGGCGACGCCTTCCTGCTGCTCGATCAGCACCTGACGCTTCTGAAGCAGGTGAAGCCGATGGCGACCGCACGGTTTCAGGTGCAGGGCATTCTTGGCGCGCTGCGGCGGGCAGGGGTGGAGGCGGAAAAACTGGACCCGTTCGAACTCCGCGCCGCCGCCGCGGAAGCAGAGGCCGCCAAGCCTGACTTTACCGAAGCCAGAACGCTGTTTGACGCGCTGCGCGGGGATCTTGCCGATCTCAGCACCGAGACGGCAGAAGCCTGCGAAGCCGCGGATGGGGCAGGCAGCAACGCAGGCCACTCCCTGGACCGCCACGGTCCGGATGTCAGCGACGAGGACCTGATCACCCGCCTCAAGACCGGCAAGCCTCCGAACGCCCATTCCGATGATGAGCGCTCCTATACCGGCGCCTCGTCCAAGTTCCACAGCCCGCAGGACTGGCTCGCGGGGCGCGAGCTGGCGGCGCAAGCGGCGCTGGCCAACGGCATCGACATCACAGAGACGGAAATGACTTTCACCGGGGATCCGCTGACCGACCCGGACGAAAACGCCGATTTCACCGTCGAGCACGGCCGCCCGATCGATAAGGCCTATATCGGCCACAAGAAACATGTGCGCCTGGATGACAGCGGCGAGCCGATCTCCGACAAGACCTATGAAACCTTCGAGGAGATCGAGGGGCTGACCCGCGCCTATGTGAACTTCATCTGGGAGCCGGAGCTTTTGCCGGACGAGACCACCGGCCACCCCGCGCCGGGCACGCATTACGACGAGGAAAAAGCGCAGGATAACGCCGACTACGTGGCAAAGTACACCACCCGCCACGGGGCCCCGCCAGCCCGGATCAGGGGCCGCTGGGTGATGATGCAGCAATACCCGGTCGCTGACGGCTGGGACAACGAAACCAAGACCTACACCAATGGCAATCCGGGGAACATGATCCCATGAAAATCCGCAAGGAACTGATCGAAGGCTACACGCGGCTCCTGACCATGGGGAGGGCTGTGAATGCGCCTGATCCGATGGCTGATCTGGCGCAATTCGACGCCGACATCCGCGCCATGCACAAACGCGCCCATAAGGAGGGCAACCTGGATTGGCTGCGTCTCGCTTTGGATGCGCTAATCGCCAGTCCGGACGGGCGCATCAGCCAGTTTGCAGGTCAGCAGTACCCGTTTTCCGGCCCGGAGCTGGAGGCGCTGTTCCGCCGTGCCTATGGCATGATCTGGCCGGACCAGCCGCTGTCAGAGCCCGGTGACGAGGCCGATCTGGAGTTTGTCGAAATGAGCGCAGAGGAGTGGGACGCCTTCACCGGCGCCTGAGGGAATTGCCATGTCCGACCAGTCTTTTGACGCCGATGCCGTCCTGAAACTCATCAAGAAATCCAAGGCCTCCGGTAAGGAGCTGCCCTTTGCCTTCGGCTTGGGGGCCAAGCCCGAGAACTGCGGGCTGATGATCGACTTGCGTAAGCCGGGCAAGGTGCTGCGCGGCGACCTGAAGAAAATGCCGGGTATCAAGAAAACCTGCTTCGGCACCCTTCGGGTGGAGGAGAACGAGGTTCTCTTGCAGCCCGTAAAACCGCTGAAGGGCATCGTCAAGCAGCTCAAGAAGCGGTTCATGAAGGAGGGAATGGTCAAGTTTAAACCAGTCCTGATTGGCCCCGACGGCAGCGTAATTGACGAGGAAGCCTTGCCGGATGACGACGCCGAAGCGCAGGAGACCGCCGCACCGGCGCAGGCGGACGACGGTGTTGCCGCAGCTCTGAAGCAGCGCATCGCCGCTGCTGCGGAAACGGTAAAGGCGCTGGGCAACCCGGATCTTACCGGTAAGCTCGCGCCGGAAGTAAAGGCCAGCGTCAAGCTCTTGGGGCAGGGCGATCATGAGGGCTGCGCCGCCCGCCTGACACGTCTGGAGGCAGCACTGGCCAAGCTTCAGGGGCAGTCTGCAAAACCCTCATCAGATCAGGAGCAGTCGGCCCGGCTCAGCAAGCTTCTGAAGGAACAGGCAGCCAGGATCAAAGCGCTGCCGCCGGAAAAGGCCGCACCTCTGGCGGCCCGGGCCAAGGAAATTGCCGCACAGCTGAAATCCGGCGCGCTGGGGGATGCCGCCGCTGGATTGAAGGTGCTGGCACAGGCCCTGAAGACCCCGGCTGCGGCTGAAGCGCCCGGGGAGGATGTCATGGCAATCTGGCAGGCCGCCAAGGAAGACGTGGACCGCGGCATCTCCGTATTGCAGGCCGCGCTGCGCTCCCAGAACCATCCGGTGCTGGCGCGGATCGCTGATGCCGGGCTGGCAGGCGTCACAGGCGGCAATCAGACCGCGCTGATGAAGGCGCTGTTCGAGATGAACTCCGCCGGCGGCGAGGCCCGCAAGACAGCGGCGCAGGCACTGCTGGCGCAGGTTGCCGCCTACGGCAAGTTTCTCAAGGATGATCCGGTGATTGCGCTGGTGGAGGAGAACCCCTTTGGCATCTCCGCGCCAGTCCGGGCGCCGCTGGGCAACGCCCTGCGCCAGATCGCCGGAATTGCCAAGGCCGCCTGACCGCCGCTTTCCGGTCCTGAGAAGGGGCCGGAAGTTGTCCTCTGACTTTGCTAATTTTCAACTTTGCCAACCGCGTATGCAAACGGTTTGCAAATTTGCGATAATGTCCTTTGGCTTCGCCGCAGCGCAATATATGGTCGCGCTGAAACTGACAGGGGACATGAGCCATGAAAGACATTCTTTCCGAGCTGGAAGACCGCCGCCAGGACGCGCGGCTGGGCGGCGGCCAGCGCCGCATCGACGCGCAGCACGGGCGCGGCAAGCTGACGGCCCGCGAACGGATCGAACTGCTGCTGGACGAGGGCAGCTTCGAAGAGTTCGACATGTTCATCGCCCACCGCTGCACCGATTTCGGCATGGAAAACAACAAGCCGGCCGGCGACGGTGTGGTCACAGGCTGGGGCACTATCAATGGCCGCCAGGTCTATGTCTTCTCTCAGGACTTCACTGTGCTGGGCGGCTCGGTCTCCGCGACCCATGCCCAGAAGATCTGCAAGATCATGGATATGGCCGTGCAGAACGGCGCGCCGGTCATTGGCATCAACGATTCTGGCGGCGCCCGCATCCAGGAAGGTGTCGATGCGCTCGCAGGCTACGCCGAGATCTTCCAGCGCAACATCATGGCCTCCGGCGTGATCCCGCAGATCTCTGTCATCATGGGCCCCTGCGCCGGCGGCGCGGTCTATTCGCCCGCGATGACCGACTTCATTTTCATGGTCAAGGACACCTCCTACATGTTCGTGACCGGCCCGGACGTGGTGAAAACCGTGACCAACGAGGTGGTGACGGCTGAGGAACTGGGCGGCGCCTCCACCCACACCAAGAAGTCCTCCGTCGCGGATGGCGCCTTTGAAAACGATGTCGAAGCCCTTGCAGAGGTCCGCCGCCTGGTCGACTTCCTGCCCTTGAACAACCGCGAAAAGCCCCCGGTGCGCCCGTTCTTCGACCAGCCTGGCCGGATCGAGGAAAGCCTGGACACCCTGATCCCGGAAAACCCCAACAGCCCCTACGACATGAAGGAGCTGATCACCAAAGTCGCGGATGAGGGGGATTTCTATGAGATTCAGGAAGACTTCGCAAAGAACATCATCACCGGCTTCATCCGCCTTGAGGGCCAGACCGTGGGCGTCGTCGCCAACCAGCCGATGGTGCTGGCGGGCTGCCTCGACATCGATTCCAGCCGCAAGGCTGCCCGTTTCGTGCGCTTCTGCGACTGTTTCGAGATCCCGATCCTGACCTTCGTCGACGTGCCGGGCTTCCTGCCGGGCACCTCCCAGGAATACGGCGGCGTCATCAAGCACGGCGCCAAGCTGCTGTTCGCATATGGCGAAGCCACCGTGCCCAAGGTCACTGTGATCACCCGCAAGGCCTATGGCGGCGCCTATGACGTGATGGCCTCCAAGCACCTGCGCGGCGATTTTAACTATGCCTGGCCGACCGCGGAGATCGCGGTGATGGGCGCCAAGGGCGCCACCGAGATCATCCACCGCGCCGACCTTGGCGATGCGGACAAGATCGCGGCCCACACGGCGGACTATGAAGACCGTTTTGCCAACCCTTTCGTGGCGGCGGAGCGCGGCTTCATCGACGAGGTGATCATGCCCCAGTCCACGCGCAAACGGGTCAGCCGCGCCTTTGCTTCCTTGCGGGGCAAGCAGCTGAAAAACCCGTGGAAAAAGCACGACAACATTCCGCTGTGAGTGGGTAAATGACGGATCAGAGCGAAATCGAGGCAGTGACTTTCGGTGCAGATCGCACGCCGCTGGAATATCTCGATTTCTTTGAGATTTCCAACGGCTCCGATGCTCGCGAAGTTATGCTTGCCGTGTTCCGCTCTGATCTTGGCAGCATACTGAATGCCCGTGCGCCATCTCCGCAGGAAGCGGCGTCGATACGCCAAACCGTCTCTCTCATGGTGCAGCTTGCCGCTACGACTGACGCAGGCCTTCCTGACGACTACTTCGTGGAACTGGCAGACGGAGCTGAGGCAGACTACCGGACCATTCCGCCAACGCGGCGGGTGGTCTTTGGCCTCGACAACGAAAGCTGGCAAACCGCCGATCTGAACCGGATTGAAGTGTCTGAATGAACCGCACCCCCTGGCATATCACCCGCACGGACGGCGCCCTGACGCTGTCGCGCCGCCTGCCTGCGCGGTTCGACGTGGCGGTGGAAACGGTGCTGCCTGCCGCTGATCCCCTGCGGCTGGCGCACCAGATCCGCCAGGACATGTGGCGTAAGCTGCAGTCCCTGCGCGGTTTCTCCCCGGTGGTCGAAATAACCGCCGAAGGGCAGGGGCTGCGGGTGCGTGCAGGCGGCCAGGTGATGGGCCGGGTGCCCGCCAATGCCGCCGGGCAGATCGCGGACGTTCTGGATAACCCCGCCCGCCGCGCCCGCTGGATCCGCCATGCCAGCCGGGTGCAGGGCGCCCAACTGCCCGATTCCCGTGCAGATGCGAAGGATTCGCGCAGAATCGCGGCAAAAATTGACATGAAGAGCGAATCAGCGTCATGATCCGCCCCAGCCGATATCAGACAGCGCGCGCCACTTGCGCAGCGCCTGCAGCTCCGGCCGGAGGAGCCCGGGCAACCGGGGGCCGGGGCTGCGGATATCTGGCGGCGATCCCTCTTGTTTTCTGGACTTTAACCGCCGCCGCGGCGGATGCCGTGCTTGTTCCCTCGGGCCAGCCGGTGACGCTGTCGGAGGTGCTGCTGGACGATGCCCCCGGCCAGCCCGGCGAAACCTGGGCGCGGTTCCGCTTCCTGGCGCCGCAGATCGCCCGCGGCACCGGCACCGTCAGCTATGAAGCAGCGGCCCCCGACATGGACCATCTCTGCGGCAGCATCGCGCTGCCCTATCTGGCCGAGCACGGCCTGTCCGCGGCGCGGGTGGTGATCTCGCTTTCCGACCGGATGGTGCCCTTTGGCGCCCAGGACCCTGAGGCGACGCAGTTTTTTGAGGCCTACCGCCCCGAAGGCGCAGCCTGCATGTGGGAGGCTTTCTGATGTTTCCACAATATCTTGCGGGCCATGGGCTAAACCGGCGGAATCTTGCGGCTTTGCAGCCACAGCCCGGTCAATTGCCGCGATTTGCATGTGACTTGCCTGCAAAGCCGGGTATCCTCGCCGCGGGCAGCCGCGCGGCTGCCTTTGCATTGAGGTTGAGGCACGCGGACGGCAGCGCCGCCGCAGGTTTCTCAAAATTTATCAGGAGACAGAAATGTCCAAGAGCATCAAGCTTATCGCCCTGGCAGGCCTGCTGGCCGCCGTCACTGCCTGCGCCCAGCAGGAAGAAGAGTTCGTCGTTGTCGAGCCGCAGCCGGTCAGCGAAGAACCGGTTTTCACCGGCAAGTACAACTAATCACTTCAGGGGTCCGGCCCTGCGGCCGGCCCCCGCCGCCCCGTGGGGTGCCGGACCGGAGGCACCCAAATGCTGAAACACCGCGGGTTTCCGGGCCGTATGCCCGGCACAGATTTTCAATTCACCATCCGCCGCCCCAACCCCAAAGGGGTCACGCCGCTGACCCGGCGCGAGCGCTTCCGCGACCGCAAGAACGTCGACAGGCGTGTCGATCAAACGTTCATGCAGGCGCTGTGGGAACATTTCGGCGATCAGCCGTTTGAGCGCGGCAACCTTGATGCTGGCCGTCTCAGCTGGCTGTTCGGCCGCGAGGTGATCCCGGCCGAAGATCCCTTTGATCCCGAAAGCTATGAGGCGCTGCTGGTCATCAACGAGGCGGTTGCGCGCGCGTCCTTCCCGGAGGCGTTTGACTGATGGCGCGGCCCCGGACGCATATGATGGCAAAGGCACCGCGGATTGCTCCGCGATGCCTGCTGCAGCGTCCGGGGCGCCGCGTCTCAGAAGTTCAGCTGCACTGCCAGCTGGACACGGTCACCGTCGAACGTATTGCCGGAAGCCGCGTCATTGCGTTCGCCGAAGATGTACTCGGCGCTGAGCGTCAGATTGTCGGTGGGGCTGTAGAACGCATTCACGTGAATGGTCTCCAGCTCAGTGAACGACAGGCTGCCGGTCGAGGTCGCCAGATCGTAATCCTCGCGCCCGTAGCCGATACCGACGTTCCATTTGTTGCCGATGTCCTGGCGGAACTCGAGGGTGTAGCCCTCGACGTCGTTTGCCTGGCCGCCGACAATGGCATCGCCAACGCCGATCAGCAGCGGGCCAAGGGCTTCACCGTTCACATAGGTGGCCTGGAACAGCCCGCCGTCCCACGGGGTGATAGAGCCCGACAGGGTGACACCGGTCTGGTCCACTTCAACGCCGCCGCTTTCGATGGTGCCGGTCAGGCCGGCAATCCGTGCCGTGAACCGGTCATTGCTGTACTGCGCAGCTGCGGTGAACACCGGATCGCTGGACGCGGAGCTGTTTTCCTCCAGCGACAGGCTGTAGTCGAAGCCCTCGCCAAAGCTGTTGCTGTAGCGGATCTGCGGCACCCGGGCAAAGGCAATGCCGACCGGCCCGTTGAACTCCACGCTGGTGGGGTACTGCCCCAGCGGCATGAAGTTGGTCCAGGTCTGCCCGAAGGTCCAGTGATCGCCGACCTGGATGTTGGCATGGCGCAGCCGCAGTTCGGACCGGCCGCCCGAGGCAAACAGGTCGAATTCCAGCTGCCCCTGCAGGGTTCCGATATCGCTTTCGGTGGTCGTGCGGATACCCAGACGCGACTGGCGCACCGTGGCGCCGAAGTCGCCGTCGGTGGCGTTGACCGGCTCGCCGATATTGTTGACGAAGGCCGTGTCGCCTTGGATGAAGTCAAAGTCGTAATAGAAATCGGCCTTGGCATAGCCGTAAATATCGACCGCCGTATTGCCCAGCCGGAAATCGCCGGGGATGCTGGCTGCCTGCTGGTTTTCGGCCTCCAGGGCCTCGATCCGCGCGCGCAGATCCTGCAGTTCGGACGTGGTGTCCGCCTGCGCCAGACCAGCGCTGCCGGCAAGTGCAGCAGCAGCCAGGACAAAGCGTCCCTTAAGCACCTGTTTCATGGGGTTATCCCTCCTCCTTCAGTGACGTGCGGCCACGCTTCCACGAGAAAAACGAGGGGGGAAATGACGTTGAGGCGAGCCGCTGTGAGGATTCGCGCCCGAAAACGTGACAGATCCTCGCGGCGCAGTCCCGCCGCTGTGACCCGTCAGTGCAAGCTGTTGGCGCTGCCGGTTTTTTCCCGCGGCGGCCTGCCTTTCCGCTCACGCGCTGCAACCGGCAGCACTGCGGCCGGGGCTGTCTGGCGCCAGTCTTGTCACAGCGATGTGACGCCGCTGACGCGCAATCGCGCCGGACGCCCTGCTCAGCCCGGCAATTTCGGCGTGAAACTGCACATGCTTTGCGTGTTTCAGCAGGAATCTGCCAAAAACCGGGAGCCCTTGGTTCAGGGGCTTACAGCCGCCGCCCGCCGGTGCATCGTAAGTCAAGCAGCGCAGCCACGCTGCTGTGCCGAGCATCTGTTCCGGCCCCTTCGCCTGAACGGGCAGGTACGCGCCCCCATCCGCGGCCTGCCCGTCTTTTATCCCCTTCAGGCATTGGCGGAAGCTTGCCGTATCTCCCCCCCGGTGCGGCAAGCCTCCGCTCAACATCCGCAGTTTGTGTCCGCAGCGTTGCACCGTTCCCTGCAGCCTGCAAATTCGGCCGGGACAGTAACGTCCCCGGAAGAAGGAACCTGGACATGCGGGCAAAATCTCTCATCGCGGCGCTCTCGCTCTGCGGCCTCGTGGCGGCCTGTGGCGACACCACCGGCGAACGCATCATCTACGGCGGCGGCGCAGGTGCGCTTGGCGCAGCCGTGCTGGATGCCAACCTGGTCACCGGCGCCGCTGTCGGCGTGGCCGCAAACCTCATCTACTGCGAGCAAAACCCGCGCAAGTGCTGACGCACCTGCCGCCGCTCTGAACAGCAGCCCGTCGCGGGCCGCTTCTGACATCGCGCAAACGCCGCGTCCGGGCTCTCCCCGGGCGCGGCGTTTTGCATTCCGGAAGACCAAGGAACAAGGGACTGCCTATGTTTGATAAGATCCTGATCGCCAACCGGGGCGAGATCGCCTGCCGTGTGATCAAAACCGCGCGCAAGATGGGTATCAAGACCGTCGCCATCTACTCCGACGCCGACAAGCAGGCCCTGCATGTGCAAATGGCCGACGAGGCCGTCCACATCGGCCCGCCGCCCGCCAACCAGTCCTATATCGTCATCGACAAGGTGATGGAGGCGATCCGCCAGACCGGCGCCCAGGCCGTGCATCCGGGCTATGGCTTCCTGTCCGAGAACTCCAAGTTCGCCGAGGCGCTTGAGGCCGAGGGCGTTGCCTTTGTCGGCCCCCCGAAAGGCGCGATTGAGGCGATGGGGGACAAGATCACCTCCAAGAAGATTGCTCAGGAAGCAGGCGTTTCCACTGTGCCCGGCTACATGGGCCTGATTGCCGACGCTGACGAGGCGGTGAAGATCTCCAACGAGATCGGCTATCCGGTGATGATCAAGGCTTCCGCCGGCGGCGGCGGCAAGGGGATGCGGATTGCCTGGAACGACGAAGAGGCCTGCGAAGGCTTCCAGTCTTCCAAGAACGAGGCCGCGAACTCCTTTGGCGACGACCGGATCTTCATCGAGAAATTCGTCACCCAGCCGCGCCACATCGAAATCCAGGTGCTCTGCGACAAGCACGGCAACGGCATCTACCTGGGCGAGCGCGAATGCTCGATCCAGCGCCGCAACCAGAAAGTCGTCGAAGAAGCCCCGTCGCCGTTCCTTGACGAGGAGACCCGCAAGGCGATGGGCGAACAGGCGGTGGCTCTGGCCAAGGCCGTGGGCTACTCCTCGGCAGGCACCGTGGAATTCATCGTTGATGGCGACAAGAACTTCTACTTCCTGGAAATGAACACCCGCCTGCAGGTGGAGCACCCGGTCACCGAGCTGATCACCGGCGTGGACCTGGTGGAGCAGATGATCCGTGTCGCCGACGGCGCAGAACTGCCGATGCGCCAGGAAGACGTCAAGCTGACTGGCTGGGCGATCGAAAACCGCCTTTACGCCGAAGATCCGTATCGCGGCTTTCTGCCCTCCATCGGCCGCCTGACCCGCTACCGCCCGCCGGCGGAAACCGCCGCAGGCCCGATGCTGATCAACGGCAAGTGGCAGGGTGATGCGCCTGCGGGCGAGACCGCCGTGCGCAACGACACCGGCGTCTATGAGGGCGGCGAGATCTCGATGTATTACGACCCGATGATCGCCAAGCTCTGCACCTGGGCACCGACCCGCGAGGACGCCATCGGCGCCATGCGCACCGCGCTCGACAGCTTCGAGGTGGAGGGCATCGGCCACAACCTGCCGTTCCTGTCGGCAGTGATGGACCACCCGATCTTTATCGAAGGCTCCATGACCACCGCCTTCATCGAGGAACAGTATCCCGACGGTTTCGAGGGTGTTGAGCTGCACAGCGACGATTTGCGCAAGATCGCCGCCGCCTGCGCCGCGATGCACCGGGTTGCCGAAATCCGCCGCACCCGCGTCTCCGGCCGGATGGACAACCACGAGCGCAAGGTTGGCACCGATTGGGTTGTCGCCCTGCAGGGCCAGTCCTTCAACGTGGTGATTGACGCCGACCGCGAGGGCGCCACCGTCAATTTCGAGGGCGGCGGCAGCTACCGTGTGACCTCTGACTGGACCCCGGGCGACCAGCTGGCCACGCTGAATGTGGACGGCGAAACCCTGGTGCTGAAGGTCGGCAAGGTGACCCAGGGCTTCCGCGTCCGTTCCCGCGGCGCCGATCTGGCCGTCAAGGTGCGCACTCCGCGCCAGGCTGAGCTGGCCGAGCTGATGCCGGAGAAGGTCGCGCCCGATACCTCCAAGATGCTGCTGTGCCCGATGCCCGGCCTGATTGTGAAGGTCGACGTCGAAGTGGGGCAGGAGGTCCAGGAGGGCCAGGCACTTTGCACCGTCGAGGCGATGAAGATGGAAAACATCCTGCGCGCGGAGCGGAAAGGCGTGGTGTCCAAGATCAATGCGGCGGCGGGCGACAGCCTGGCGGTCGACGATGTGATCATGGAATTCGAATAATGCACCTCGGGGCAGGCACATATACAGCCGGGCAGGCGGGTTTTCCCGCCCCTGCAGTTGTGCCTGCCCCGCATTTGCTGGTGCCGTGCACCAAATCTTCAGGTTTTTATGCGACATTGCGGGCGTTTGACGATCCCAAGGTGCCGCATGATCCGTCTCCTGACCTGTCTATTGACCGCTTTGGCCGTGCTGTCCGCCTGCGCGCTGGACAAGGAAGAGGCCTTGCGCGCCCAGCTCTCTGCCTGGGTGGAGCTGGGGGAGACGTTCTTTTTCCAAAGCTCGATGAGCTGCACCGCAGCGGTGTTTCACACCGCGGAAAATCCGCGCATCACCTCGCTGGTGGACCGCGCCCGCTCGCTCAACACCGGCATGAAAATGCTGGAGACCGGCAAGCCGGTGATGTTTGCCGTGGCCGGAAAATCCCCCAATACGGTGACAGAGGAAATCATGTCCCGCGACCTGCCGCAGGGGCTGGGGGTGCTGAATTCCGGGCTGGCGGGGGTCGGCTGCATGACCGATCTGGTCAAATCCGTCTATTACCAGGCAATCCGCAATCCGGGCTCCAGCCTGGTGTTCGTGCCGGAAACCGGCGCGATGGTGGTGCTGGACAAGCAGGCGATGGCGCTGATCTACGTCCGCGGCAACGGCTGACACGCGGCGCCGGGCGGGTTCACCCGCCGCGCCGCTCTTCCACTTCGCGCAAACGCTCAGGGAACTTGTCGATGGTGCGGGACAGCTCGCGCACCGTCCAGGGGTGCGGCTTGCGCAGCTTGACGCCGCCGTCCTTGCCCACCAGAACCAGCATGAAGCCGCGCGGCCGCAGCTTCTTGCGCAGGGCGGACTTGGCAGCCGGATCGGTATCGGTCAGCACCACGACATCGCGCGTCTTCAGTGCTTCGATGCCCTCCATCAGCCGTTCCATCTGTTCATGGAACCGCGGGTCCTCGGGACTGTCGGCAAACACAACCACTGGGCGGTGCGTCCACTGGAATTCCTCCAGTTCCACATCATACCCGGGCTTGATCAAATCGGCCGCAGTTCCATCTGCCGCCGCAGCCGCCAGCGGCAGGAAGCCTGCCAAAACAACGCTTAGGATTGCTCTCATGATCTCTCCTGTTGTGTTGAATATATGTGCGCCGGCGGCAAATGCGACTGTGAAAACCGCCACTTGGACAAAAAACATCTTCGTTAACGGGATAATGAGGGGTTGCCGGCCATGATCGTGCCATTCCCCTTGACCGGGCTGCGGCCTGCGGCCCTCCATCAGAGGCCCCGTAACGCTATGAAAGTCATCCTGCACACCGGCGCCCACCGCTGCGCCACCACATCGTTCCAGGAATACATGCGCCAGAACGTGCTCGGCCTGAACCGGCAGGGCATCGGCTTCTGGGGGCCGTACCGCACGCGCAAGGGGCTGTTTCATGGCATCCAGCCGGGCCCGGCGCAGGTGACGGGCCGCGATCTGGTGCAGCGTGCGCAAGGCAGGCTGCAGATCCGCCTGGCGGGCTGCCGCGAACGCGGCATCACACAGCTGCTGGTGAGCGAGGAAAACATGATCGGCGCGGTGCGCCAGAATCTGCGGCTTGGCGACCTTTACGGCGGCGTCGGCGAACGGATGGCGCGTTACGCGCAGGCCTTCAGCGGCGCAGTGACCGATGTGGCGCTCTCGATCCGCAGCCTCGACAGTTACTGGACCTCCGGCCTCGCCTTTGCGGTGGCGCGCGGGCACAAGATGCCGACCGCCGACAGCCTCGACCGGCTGGCGTATTCCGCGCGCAGCTGGCGCGACGTGATCACCGACATTGCTGCGGCCATGCCCGGCGTGAACCTGCATGTGCTGCCGTTTGAAACCTTCGGCACCCGGCCTGAGGCGGCGCTGACAGCCCTCACCGGCATCAAGGCACCGCGCGCCCATGCGCGGGTGCGCCTCAACGCCTCGCTGTGCCTGCAGGACCTGCGCGCCAGCCTGCCGCCGGCAGTGGCAGCCGACCTGCCCGAAGGGACAGGCCGCTGGCGCCCCTTCAGCGACGCCCAGACCGCTGCCCTGCGCGAGGCCTATGCCGACGACATGATGTGGCTAGCGGGCGGGGCGGACGGCCTCGCGGAGCTGGCAAAAGACCCGGATAAACAGGCGGCGGGCACGAACCCGCCCCGTATCGCACTGACAAGAGGAAGACCTGATGACAAACAAAGACGAATGGCGGGCTCTGGCTGAGAAAGAGCTGCGCGGACGGGCGGTCGACGACCTCAACTGGCAGACGCTGGAAGGCATCGAGGTCAAGCCGCTCTATACCGAAGACGACACCAGGGATCTGCCCCACATGGGCACGCTCCCCGGTTTCGGCCCCTTCACCCGCGGGGTGAAGGCCACCATGTACGCAGGCCGCCCCTGGACCATCCGCCAGTATGCGGGCTTCTCCACGGCGGAAGAATCCAACGCCTTCTACCGCCGCAATCTGGCCGCGGGCCAGCAGGGCGTCTCGGTCGCCTTCGACCTCGCCACCCACCGCGGCTATGACAGCGACCACCCCCGTGTGGTCGGTGATGTCGGCAAGGCGGGCGTTGCCATCGATTCAGTTGAGGACATGAAGATCCTGTTCGACGGTATCCCGCTCGACAAGGTCTCGGTCTCGATGACCATGAACGGCGCAGTGATCCCCGTGCTGGCGTCCTTCATTGTTGCGGGCGAGGAGCAGGGCCACGACAGATCCCTGCTTGCGGGCACCATCCAGAACGACATCCTCAAGGAGTTCATGGTCCGCAACACCTATATCTATCCGCCGAAACCCTCGATGCGGATCATCTCGGACATTATTGAGTACACCTCGAACGAGATGCCCAAGTTCAACTCCATTTCGATCTCCGGTTACCACATGCAGGAGGCCGGCGCGAACCTGGTGCAGGAGCTGGCCTACACCATCGCCGACGGGCGCGAATACGTGCGGGCCGCGCTGGACGCGGGCATGGACGTGGACAAGTTCGCAGGGCGCCTGTCGTTCTTCTTTGCGATCGGCATGAACTTCTTCATGGAAATCGCCAAGCTGCGCGCCGCCCGCACCTTGTGGCACCGGGTGATGACCGAATTCGGCGCCAAGTCCGAACGCTCCAAGATGCTGCGCACCCACTGCCAGACCTCCGGCGTGTCACTGCAGGAGCAGGACCCCTATAACAACGTGATCCGCACCGCCTATGAGGCGATGTCGGCAGTCCTCGGCGGCACCCAAAGCTTGCACACCAACGCGCTGGATGAAGCCATCGCGCTGCCCACCGATTTCTCCGCCCGCATTGCCCGCAACACCCAGCTGGTGCTGCAGGAGGAAACCGGCGTCACCAACGTCGTCGACCCGCTGGCCGGCTCCTACTACATCGAAAGCCTGACGGCTGAGCTGGTCGACAAGGCCTGGGCGCTGATGGAAGAGGTCGAGGAGATGGGCGGCATGACCAAGGCCGTCGAGAGCGGCATGCCCAAGCTGCGCATCGAAGAGTCGGCAGCCCGCCGCCAGGCGATGATCGACCGCGGCGAGGAAGTGGTCGTCGGCGTTAACAAGTACCGCAAGGACAAGGAAGACCCGATCGACATCCTGGATGTCGACAACCACGCGGTGCGCGACGCCCAGATCGCCCGCCTGCAAAAGATGCGCGAGACCCGCGACGAGGCCGCCTGCCAGGCCGCCCTCGATGAACTGACCCGCCGCGCCGCATCAGGCGAGGGCAACCTGTTGGAAGCCGCAGTCGAAGCCGCCCGCGCGCGGGCCTCAGTCGGAGAGATCTCCATGGCAATGGAAAAGGAATTCGGCCGCCACCGCGCGGAAGTCAAAACCCTGGCCGGCGTCTATGGCGCCGCATACGAGGGCGACGAGGGCTTTGCCGCGATCCAGAAGTCGATCGAGGACTTCGCCGAGGAAGAGGGCCGCCGCCCGCGTCTTCTGGTGGTCAAGATGGGCCAGGACGGCCACGACCGCGGCGCCAAGGTGATTGCCACCGCCTTTGCCGACATCGGGTTTGACGTTGACGTGGGCCCGCTGTTCCAGACCCCGGCCGAGGCCGCCCAGGACGCCATCGACAACGACGTCCACGTGATCGGCATCTCGTCCCAGGCGGCGGGCCACAAGACGCTGGCGCCGCAGCTGGTCGAGGCGCTGAAGGCGGAGGGTGCCGGCGACATCATCGTGATCTGCGGCGGCGTGATCCCGCAGCAGGATTACGAGTTCCTGTACTCCAAGGGCGTCAAGGCAATCTTCGGCCCCGGCACCAACATCCCCGAGGCCGCCCAGGACATCCTGCGCCTGATCCGCGAAGCGCGCAGCTGAACAGAGCAGGGGGGGGCTGCCTGCCCCCGGTCCCCCCCCGGGGGTATTTCGGACCAGAAAGAAGCGGACGCCCAGTCTGCTATGGCGGTTAAGGCCACTCGTTCCAGCAAAGACTGACATCATTGTCGGTATCGAAGCAGTGATAGTTTGGGAACTGCGGATTGAACGCGTCACTTTCATACAGATACCTGAGCGCGGCGTGAAAGGCTGCCCGCTCTCGCGCCGGAAGTCGGCGGTAGTCCCGCCACTGACTTTCAAATCTGAACTCGGCATTTGACCGATTGTCCAAGGTCCGGACGGCATCCAGCAGCATAATTGCGGAACAGGGAAGCCAGCCGGTCCGCCCCTGAACATGAGACGTCAGTTCTACGACCTCCGCGGGGAACCAGCGTTCGCCCGGCGGATAAGCCAATGTCGGGCTGTCCAACAGATCGGTCAGCGCGCCCATGTGCTTTTCAAGGTCCATTCCATAATCTGCGGCGGCGACGCTTTCGATCTCAGCCGACGTCATGCTCCGGGCGATGGGGATCAGTATTTCTTCCACGTCAGAGAGCGCTCGGGTCAGCAAGTCTTCCTCTGAGGGTTTGCAGTCATCCGGCAGAAGGCGTGAGTGCCGCAACCGCTTAAACCCGTTCATCAACGCGGCCCGGACCGGCGGCGTTGCGGCTCGGTAGATGTCCTTGTACTCCTCCCAAAGCCAGCTCAGATCCTGTGCGGAATCCTTGTTTGAAAGCGAAGCCATGATCAGGACAGACGCGGCTGTCAGGACGGCGTCAGGGTTGGTTTCGGGCGACACCGCAGCCAGCCAGAGCGCGTCATTCATGGCCTGTGAAAAACACATGCCGGAATATTGCGACGGGTCCTTCAGAAACAGCGTAAGCTCTTTGAAAAGAGCGTTGTTGTTCTGGGTGATCGGGTAGATCGATGCCGGCCCGAGGAACTTGTGCACCTGATGAAGGTCCGACAGGGCTTGGTAATTTCTGAAATCGAATGAGGTCATTGAGGGCAGAAGCTTGAAAGAAACGGAAAAGGTCGGGTTGGTATCTGCCACAATTATAGGGAGAGCTCCAAAACTCAAGTGGGGCTAATCCTGATTTCCGGCACGCCTTTACAGTAGCAATTCCTGCCTTGCACCCTGCCGCAGCGCCGCTAGTCTCAGCCCGCAAAAGGGGAGGCGCGAATGATACTCGATCATCTGGCCGTGGCAGGCGAACCGCTGGCAGAGGCCGTTGCCCATACTGAAGAGGCCCTTGGCATCTCGCTCGGTTCCGGCGGAAAGCATGCCCGCTATGGCACCCATAACCGGCTGATCGGGCTGGAGGACGGGCTGTACCTTGAAGCCATCGCCGTCGACCCGGACGTCCAGCCGCAGGAGAAGCCGCGCTGGTTCAATCTCGACCGGTTTGAAGGCCCCGCAAGGCTTAACAACTGGATCCTGCGTAGCGAAAGCCTTGAGGCTGAGAAGCCTCTGCTGCCGCCCCATGCGCAGCGCCATGTGGCGATGCAGCGCGGCGATCTCCAGTGGCTGATGACGGTGCCTGCCGACGGGCTGCTGCCGTTCGACAACCTCTTCCCCGCCGCCCTGCAATGGCAAGGGGAGCCGCCTGCAGCGAAACTGCCGCAATCGGGCTGCCGCCTGACCCGCCTGATCCTCAGCCACCCCGAGGCTTCGGCTTTGCAGCAGGCACTGGACAGGATCATCGCGGACCCGCGCATCGCAGTGGAGCAGGGCGCCCCCGCAATGATGGCGGAATTCGACACGCCGCACGGGGCGAGGGTGCTGCGGTGATCATCCGCTCCGCAACCGAGGCCGACGCCGAAGCCGTTTGCGCCATCGCCAACTGGGTGATCCGCGACACACTGGCGACCTTCAACACCATCGAGAAGACCCCGGAACAGGTGCGCCAGCAGATCACCGCAAGCAACGGCGCCTATCTGGTGGCGGAGCAGGACGGGGAAATCCTCGGCCATGCTCATTTCTTCCCGTTCCGCGCCGGCCCCGGCTACCGCTTCACGGCTGAGCACACCATCCACCTGCTGCCCGCAGCACAGGGGCAGGGCGCCGGCCGCCGCCTGATGCAGGCACTGGAGAGCAAGGCCAAGGAATCGCAGATCCACGTGCTGATCGCCAGCGTCAGCAGCGCCAACCCGGGCGCCATCGCCTTTCACGCCGCCCTCGGCTACGTGGAAACCGCCCGGATGCCGGAGCTTGGCTGCAAGAACGGTCTCTGGCTCGACACTGTTTTCATGCAGAAAATCCTGACGCCGGGTATTCCCGCCCCTGACAGTGCCGCGAAACCCGGATAGGCTCGCCGCATGTCACTCTGGACCCGCATATCCGACGCGCTGGCCGCGCTTGCCGCAGGTGAAAGCCTCACCGACGTCTTTGACAAGCTGCGTGCGCCGCCCGAACGCACCGTGGCCTTTGCCATCGCCGTTATTGCTCTTGGCGCCAAGATGGCCAAGGCCGACGGCCAGGTCACACGGGATGAGGTCACCGCCTTCCGCGAGGTGTTCCAGATCGCCCGCGATGACGAGGCCGGCGCCGCGCGGGTGTTCAACATGGCGCGCACCGACGTCGCGGGCTACCAGGAATACGCCCGCCGCATCCACAGCATGTTTGCAAATGATCCCACCACGCTCTGCGACCTGATGGAGGGGCTGTTTCACATCGCCATGGCGGACGGCTTCTATCACCCCGGCGAAAACGAGTTCCTGGAGGAGGTGAGCCGCATCTTCGGCCAGACCCCGCAGCAGTTTCTAGCCTTGCGCGCGCGTTTCGTGCCGGATGCGCCCAAGGATCCCTATACGGTGCTGGGCGTTTCCCCTGAGATGACCCGTGACGAGATCCGCAAGCACTGGCGCAAGCTGGTGCGCGACACGCACCCGGATGCGATGATCGCCCGCGGGGTGCCGGAAGAAGCGGTGCGGCTGGCGGAGAAGCGGATGATCGACATCAACCGAGCCTGGGATGAAATCAGCGGATGCGGCGGCAATGCGGATCGCCACGTATAACATCGAATGGTTCGCCTATCTGTTCGACAAGAACGACAGGCTGATGCTGGACGCCAAGCCCTCGGGCGTGCACGGCGTCGACCGCTACACCCAGGGGCGCGCCATTGCCCATGTGCTGCAGCGCATTGATGCCGATGCCATCATGGTGGTCGAGGCGCCGAATACGGGCCGCACGCAGCGCACCACCCGGGCGCTTGAGGCCTTTGCGGCAGAGGCGGGCCTCAGGGCGCGCGAGGCCGTCAGCGGCTTTCCGAACGATACCCATCAGGAAATCGCGCTGCTCTATGATCCGGATGTGCTGGACGCCCGCCATGATGCCCGCTCCAGCCCTGCCGCGCCACGGTTTGACGGGGTGTTCGAGATCGACCTCGATGTGGATGAGCGGCTGGATCAGGTCGAGTTCTCCAAACCGCCGCTGGAACTGGCCGTCACCACCAAGGGCGGCACCGCCTTGCGGCTGATCGGCGCGCATCTGAAATCCAAGGCGCCGCATGGGGCCAGAACCGAGGCTGAGATCACCGCCGCCGCCATCGCCAACCGCCGCAAGCAGCTGGCGCAGGCAATCTGGCTGCACCGCCGTGTCGAGGAGCATGTGGCCGCAGATGAGCATGTGGTGGTGCTGGGCGACCTCAACGACGGCCCCGGCCTCGACCAGTATGAACAGCTGTTCGGCCAGTCCTCGGTCGAGATTGTGATGGGCGCTCTGCTGCACGATCCCCACGCCCAGAGCCTGCTGCAGCCGCGCCCTGCGATCCCGCCCAGCACTTCGCGGTTCTACAATGCGGAAACCAAACGCTTCACCCGGGCGCTGCTGGACTACGTGATGATCTCGCAAAGCCTGATGGGCCTGCGCCCCCAGTGGCGCATCTGGCACCCGTTCGAAGACGCGGAGTGCTACGCGGATGAGGAGATACGCCAGGCGCTCTTGGATGCCTCCGACCATTTTCCAGTGACGCTGGATATTGAGGTCGGGTGAGGGGAAGGGGCTGCCCTGGTCGCAAAGCTGCTGCTAAGGAGGAAATGGCAATTGTGAGCCCACTGCCGCCGTTGCTCGGGCCCTTCACTTTGCTGCCGCAGCAGATCGAACACTGCCCGAAGCGGTCATCAGACCGTATGGCAGCAATACCGAAACCGGACAGCCAATGCGCAAGAAACGGGTCGTTTTCGCTTCGCGTTGAAAGCTAATTTGGCATTCAGGAAACCTTCCGATGGAAACGCAAGACATGAACCAGCCACCGATGACATCAATGGATTTGAAGGCCGCGGCCATGCTGCTGCTGCTTGCCGCAGTATGGGGTGGGTCGTTCTTTTTTGGCGAAGTTGCGTTGTCAGAAGTTCCACCGTTCACAATCACCCTTCACAGGGTGTTCTGGGCTGTTCCGCTCCTTGCCATCATCGTTCGCTTCAAAGGATTGCGTATTCCCTTGTCACCAAAGGTTTGGGGCGCTTACCTCGTCATGGGGGCTCTCAACAATGCTATTCCTTTTTCGCTGATCTTTTGGGGGCAGACGCAGATCGACAGCGGGCTGGCATCAATTTTGAATGCAACGACGGCAATGTTCGCCGCAGTTGTCGCAGGGCTGTTGCTCAAGGACGAACCTCTGACGCCGAAGAAGATTGCGGGGGCCACACTGGGTATCGCAGGGGTGGCATTCATAATGGGGCCAAGTGCGGTGACTGAATTCAATCCCGGAAATCTGGCGCAACTCGCAATCCTTGGTGCCACTCTGTCTTATGCTTTTGCGGGAGTTTGGGGAAGAACAGCGCTGTCCGGCCAGCCCCCGCTGGTTAACGCGTTTGGCATGCTGGCTGGCAGCACGGCTCTCATGATCCCAGTTGTCTTCGCCGTTGATGGCCCCCCGAATATTGCCCTGTCCCTAAGCATTTGGGGGGCTCTTCTGGGCATGGCTGCTCTCTCAACTGCACTGGCGTACGTCCTTTATTTTGCAATTCTGGCGCGGGCAGGGGCTGCCAATCTGCTTTTGGTCACTCTGTTGATCCCGCCCTTTGCTATCGGGCTTGGTGTGATGTTCCTCAGTGAGCGGATGGAGCCGGAAGCCTGGATAGGGTTTGGCATTATTGCTTTGGGTTTTGCTGTCACAGACGGACGATTGTTCTCCCGCATTTTCCGGCGAAAACCGCAGCAAGCTGAATAGAGGCGCCTTATGTTAAGTGGCACAGCTTACCCTTCCTGAGTGGCGAGATCCTCCGCCACGGCTTAGCCCGGCCTTGCGTCGGGCTCTTTTTTAATGCCTGAGCTTTCCCGAGGGTGTCTCAACGGTTGAAAACTGGTTCAGACTCGCTGGTGGCTGCAATCAGCTTCAGTGCCCGTTTCTAGAAAGCTGCGCAAAGCTTGCAAAGGCAGGCTCCTGCGCAATGTTTCCGCTCTTAAGTCCCATCCCGCTCGAACGCCGCACGGCGTCTAACGGCGCTCTGCGTCGGTTGTGGGCAGCCGCCTCTGGTTGGTGACATCTCTGCGTTGAGCCCAAGACGGTCATTTCTATTTTGTGCTGCGAGCGCACGCAGCGCGAAAATTGCTGCGGCAGCGCAAATCCCTGTGCCGCTGTGCGGCGGGAAAAACGGCCGTTGATGCAAAGCGCAGCAAAGATCGTGGCGGCAATTCACATGTCGCGGGACAAAGCCGTCGCTCCGGTCGCCGGGGACAATGGCTGCAGGCCGCCGTATTGCGAACCTTCGTCCTAATAGCAGATCACCGGGGTCGTTCATGCTCGCTGGGCGGAAAGAAAAAATTCGCTGCAGCCAACCAGCCACAAACTTTGCGCCATTAAATCGGACGTTCAAATTGGAGGTCTGTCGATCTATTGAAAACGAAACATCGATCCTTTGAAAATTGCCAGCGGGCTGGGATGACAGTTTTTGGGACAGTATAAAGCTTGTCTCTTTCTATACCCTTCGCAGACATACCTAATGCTTTTGCGGTTGAAACATCTAAGTGTGTCAACAAGCTGGCACTTACTTACACCTTAGATGTGTTCCACAATGTGAAGAGGGCCGGAGAAAGCTGCAATCAGCCGGTAAATGTCGTGCGGAATGTGAAGCTGTAGCTGCCGGGCGCCAGGGCTTTGGGAGCACGCGGCACACGGGCTCTTTTTACCGCGGCTACTGCCGCTTGATCTACCTTTGCGTTGCCGGAGCTTCGGGTAATAGAAACGGTCATCAAACGCCCCTGGGTTGAGACCGTTAGGTGTAGCCGTACTGTCCCCTCCCCGCCACCGCGGGGCGGGCGTTTCTGCCGCTCGATCCGCGAGATGATTGCTGCACCCCAGCGGTTCTTGAGACTGGCAGTGCGCTTTGTATCTCCGGTGGTGGCCGCATCTGCGCCGCCGTCGCCCTTGGCCTGTTGGCGGCTGCTGCCGGCAGCTTGCTCTTGCATACTTTCCGTTGAAGGTGCGGGGGATGGGGCGGGTGCCGCTGCAGCGGGCGGAGGTGGTGGAGGCGGCGGTGATACTTGCCGCGCAGGTGCTGTGTCCGCGGCGGGTGCAGCGGCAAGCACAGGCGAACTGACAGCTGCCGGAGCGTGCGGGGCATAAGGCGCAGCCGGAGCGGCAGCCTGCACAGGCTGCTGCGGTGGGTCGGCTGGGGCCTTGGCAGGAGCTGGCGTGTGGACCTCCGGCGGACGGTTCCAGTCAGAGACCTGCTGCGTCAGCGCCTCAGAGGCGGCCGCCAGTGTCACTTGCCCGCTGCCGCTGCTGCCGAAGCCGGCTGCCCTTGTGCCGCCCTCGCGCATTGTCAGAAATGGCAAGGCGTGCAGCACAGCGGCGGCGGCAAGGCAGGCGGGGAACAAGGCGCGCCGGGTCAAGAGCCTGTACCTGTCAGGCTGACAGCCTTGATGCCTGCGTCGCGCAGCCGGGAGATCAGCGCCGCAACCTCGCGGGCAGGCACCCCGGCATCGGCGCGCAGTGTGAGGACCTCAAGTTCTGCTGCCTGCGCCGCAACAGCGGCCAGGGCGTCCCCACCTTCAGCTCCGGAGAAATGCAGCTGGCCGTCTGCGGCCATGAACAGCACCGCCTCCGGCGTCGGAGGTTCACCACTTTCCAGCTCCGGCGGGGTCACCGCAAAGGGCGCGCGTGGCGCGATTTGTGAGGACAGAAGGAAGAAGATCAGCAGCAGGAACACCACATTGATCATCGGCAGGATTGGCTCGCCTGCTTGCCGCTTCTTGGGTGTTGAGAAATTCATGCCGCTCACTCCATCACCACCAGGCCGGTGAAGCCGGCTCCGGACAGCAGACCTGCCGCATCCATCAGCTGCTGCAGCGAAGCCTTGGTGTCCGGTTGCAGGATGATCGCATCCGATTTCTTGCGGGTCAGCGCGGTCAACCGCTCCGCGAGGGCTTCTTCCTCCGCTGGAACCCCGTTCAGCCGCAACCCTTCGGCGGTCACCTGAACCAGACGTGGCGGCCCCTGATAGGCGCTGCCCGCGCCGTCCATGGCCAATGGCACCACCCGGTCGCGGCCGAATTGCGAGGCGAGCATGAAGAACACCAGCAGAAGAAACACCACGTCGATCATCGGCGCGAGGCTGAGGCGCTTTTTCGCGCGCGGTGTTCCAAAGGCAAGTGTCATTCTGCGGCGTGCCGCAGTGCCGGGCGGGCGGCTGCCGCGGAGAACACACGGGTCGCGGCGTCCTCCATTGCGGCTTGCTCACGCTCAGCCAGCCCCTCTATCCAGGAGGCAAGAGCCGAGGCCGGGATTGCCACCGCCATGCCCGCCGCCGTGGTCAGCAGCGCCTCCCAGATGCCGCCGGCCAGCACCGAAGGGTCAGCGCCGCTGCCGCTTTCCTGCAGGGCCTGGAACGCGCCGATCATCCCCAGCACGGTGCCAAGGAGCCCGACCAGAGGCGCTACGGCGGCAATCAGCTCCAGCGGGCGCAGGCCGCGGCGGAGGCCCGCCAGCTCTGCCTTGGCAATGCGGGTGGTCTCTTTTTCCGCGGTGTCTGGGCTGAACTCAGGTGTCAGAAGCGCCCGCATCGCGGACTGCGTCACCCGGTCCAGCGGCGTGCGGCCTGCGCTGTTGGGCGGGGTGCCCCCCGCACGCCATTGACCGAGCCAGGCGTCAGCCTGCGGTTTGCGCCAGGCACCCGCCTGCGCAAGCCCGATCACCCGCCAGAAGAACAGCGCCAGGGTCAGTACCGACAGCGCCGCGATCACCCACAGGGCGGGGCCGCCGCGGGCCATGAAATCGAGGAGAGGGGCTAGGGACATCGCAGCCTCCGTCAGTGGCCCGGGTTTTCCGGATCAGTTTGCTCAGTGCCGCGGTCAAAGCGTTCGGCGTAAGCCTCGGTCAGCCGGTTCGGACCATGCAGCACCCGCCATTGCCGGATGCCATTGCGCCAGCCGGCCCGGCCTTCGCGGGTGTCGGGCTCTACGGCATCCTCAGCCGGAATTTCCGTCTCCAGCAGCTCCCAGACCGCCTGCTTGCCCTGGCAGTATGCTTCGGCGCCCCAAGTGCTCAGCAGTTTCTGGAACGCGTCAAAGGCGGCGCGGTTGAAGACCTTGTCCTCGCCCAGGCGGCCTATCACCGGGTTCTCAGGATGGACGCCGCAGCAGGGCACCCAGCCTTCGGGGATGGGCGTGTTGGCGGAATGGGTGCGCTCGGCACGCAGCAGTTTGGGCAGCACATGGGTGTGCGGGCCTTCGGGAGACTTGCCGCCGGTGTCGGGACCGCCGATCATTTGATAAACTTCGACCCGGCCAAGGCGGGTCGGCAGCACCCGGTGCGGATGGTGCTTCAGGATTGCCCCCATCGCTGGGTTGCCGTGCTCAAACAGCGAGCGGCCGGCGTTTTCGTTCAGAACCTCCAGCAGCTCAGGGTCGGCGGTGCGGATGCAGAAATCCGCCTGATACTGGCCCAGCCCCATGTCGAACAGCTGGGTGCCGCGGTCTTCGTCGCGCAGCGCATCTTCGTCGGGGCCAAGCGCGGTCAGCGCAACGCGCTGGTTCATCGCGGCGGCGTCATGCGGCAAGCACAGCGACACGGCTTGCGTCCAGCGGTGCGGCTTTGGACTGAGCGTCTCATAGGCGACCGGGCGCACGCCCTCCAAGTTGTCGATGCGCACGCCGCCGCGGGGGGTTACCTGCATAAGCCCGGCATGCTCCTGCGGGGCCGGGTCGCCATAGACATGATGGAACTCGGCAATGGCGCCAAAAGACCCCATGTTCCAGCCGCAATCTTCTTGCATCAGCGCATCTTTCAGCACTTGGTGAAGCTCAGGCATGTGCTGCCCTCCTGTTGGTTGATTTCCATTCCAGGGCGCCCAGATGGACAGCCTGGTAAACGGCTTTGCCTATGGCTTCGCCGGTAGCGGTATGCAGCCCGGCATAGGAAGTTGCACCAGCCGGTGCCGCCACCGCAACACAGTCGGTTCCGGTACCGGTCGCGATGCCGCCTGGCAGGGCGATGCCCGCCTCCATCACTGCGGCGGTGCGGGCCTGGACCGCTATGCTCATCGCCTCGATCAGTCCGGCCTGGGTCAGTCCTTCGGAGAGGCGCAGGGCGACATTGATGGTGCCCCAGTTGCGGCTGGCGTAATCCATCCGGCTGCCGGCCCTTTCGGCATTGGACAGGCCGACAGTGGCCACCGCCTGAGCGCTGATGCCTTCTACAGCGGCTGAGGCCTCGCAATAGCGGCGCACATCCCGCGAGGTCAGGAAGGCCACGGCATCCTCGCAGCCCCTCAGTGCCAGTTCACCGGCAAACCATTCGGTCACATCCAGTTCCCGCGGCAGATCGCGGTTCCTGACCTCGCGCCACAGGATGCGGCGGGCGGTAACAAGGCCGGGGCGGTTCACCGCCCAGCTCAGCACTTGCATCTCTGCGCCGAGGTCAAACTCGATCCAGGGGCGTTCCAGGGTGACCGTGCCCATCACAGAACCTCCAGCGGCTGGAACACCGGCCCTTGCGCCGTTATCTCATGCCAGACCGAGATGCCAAAGGCGCGGGCCATCAGGTCCGGAGTCAGCACTTCGGCGGGCGGCCCGTCGGCGAGGATGCTGCCTTCGGCCAGCAGGATCAGCCTTGTGCAATGGCGCGCCGCCAGCCCCAGATCATGCAGAGAGACCAGCGCGGCGCGGCCTTCGGCCGAGAGGCTGGCAAAGACCTCCATGGTGGAGATCTGATGCGCCGGGTCCAGCCCGGCGGCGGGTTCATCGGCCATCAGCAGCGGCGTGTCCTGCGCCAGCGCGCGGGCAATCAGCGCGCGGGCCTGCTCGCCGCCCGACAGGCGCGACGCAGCGCGCTGGCGGAACGGACCGAGCCCCATGCGCTCAATCGACTGGTCGACCAGCGCCTGATCGCCTGGCGGCAGCCGCAGCCCCTGAGGCAGATGCGGCAGGCGGCCAAGCGCTACCAGCCGCTCCACCGGGACCGGCCAGGCAATTTCGCGAGATTGCGGCATCCAGGCCACCGCGCGGGCGCGCTCCGTGGCGCTCATCTCCGCCAGCGAGCTGTGCCCCTGCGCCGGAATCAGCCCCAGGGCGGAACGCATCAGGCTGCTTTTGCCAGCGCCGTTCGGCCCCAGCAGGCCGACGAATTCACCTGTTTGGATTTCAAAGGACACATCGCGGAGTACCGGGCGGTTCCGCAAGGTGACGGAAAGGTTCCGGACCGAAAGCACGCTCATGCCAGCCCCTTCCGCGTCTTATAGATCAGGTGCAGGAACAGCGGCGCGCCGACCAGGGCGGTGACCACTCCCAGCTTGAGGTCCCGCGACGGCAGGATGATCCGCACCGCAATGTCAGCCAGTTGCAGCATGATGGCGCCGCCAAGTGCCGAGGCCCACAACAGCCGCGACGGCTGGCCGCCAACCAGCGGACGCAGGATATGCGGCACCACCAGCCCAATGAAGCCGATGGCGCCGGCCACCGCGGTTGCGCCGCCGACAATGGCGGCAGTTCCGGCCACCAGCAGCAGCCGCAGCCGGTTCAGGTTCAACCCCATGGTCTGCGCCGCATCCTCGCCCAGGGTCAGCGCATCCAGACCGCGCGCCAGCGTCAGCAGGATTGCGCCCCCCGACAGCGCAAAGGGCAGTACCAGCCAGACATGCAGCATCGAACGGTCCGCCAGCGAGCCCATCATCCAGAACACGATCTCATTGGCGGCAAAGGGGTTGGGCGACAGGTTCAGCACCAGCGACGTGAGCGCCGCCGCCATCGCTGAGATCGCAATCCCCGCCAGGATCAGCGTCAGCGAGCCGCCCTGCGGCCCTGCCAGCGCCATCACCAGAAAGACACCCGCCAGAGCACCGGCCAGAGCGGCCAGCGGCAGGCCCAGGGTAAGGCTGGCCGCCAGCCCGGTGTTGATCGCCAGCACCGCCCCCAGCGCCGCCGAGGAGGACACACCGATCAGCCCGGGCTCAGCCAGCGGGTTGCGCAGATAGCCTTGCATCGCGGCACCCGCCAGCCCCAGCCCGCCGCCGATAATCACCGCCAGCAGCGCCCGCGGCAGCCGGATTTCGCGCATCACCAGGGTGAGCGGCCCGTAACCCTCATCAAACAGAGCGGCCAGGCTTTCGCCAGCGCCCACATCAGCCGGCCCCACGGTGAGCGACAGCAGGAACAGCGCCAGCACCGCTGCGGCCAGCGACAGCATCAGACGGGTCATTCCCGGCTCTCCTTATCCGCAAACAGCCGGCGCTCTGCGGCCAGGGTTTCCACCGCGCGCAGCACATGCGGGGTGCCGCAGACCCAATCCGCATCGCGTATCTGCCCGGCGCCGCTGCGGGCGGCCAGCTGCCGCACCACCGGATGCGCCAGATTGTCCTCGCTGCGCGAGGCGCGCGGATAGGGCGACGTGCCGATCAGCATTTCGGGCGCCGACAATGCCAGCAGTTCCAGCGGCATATGACCGGAGTGCGCATAGCCCAGCTCATCCGCGATATTGCGCAGCCCCGCCGCGCGCAGGATCCGGCCCGCGAGGGTCATACTGCCGGAAGTGAAGCCGTTGGCAGCATAGAGCGCGGCGCGTGGTGCCTCCGGCCCGGCTTGCTCCAGCTTTGCCAGCCGCTGGTCGTAGCCTGCCAGCAGTGCGCGGGCCGCCTCTTCTCGATCTAGAGCCTGACCCATCTGCAGGATACGCGCGCGCACGTCCTGCAGCGAGCTGGCGGGCTGGAACACCACCACCGGCACGCCAAGACGGCGCAGCATATCCGTGGTAGCCGGTGTCGAATAGGCGCCGGCAATCACCAGGTCAGGCTGCAGCAAATAAATTTCTTCGGCCAGCCCGTGGTTGATTGGATAGGCCAGGGCGTTTTCCGCCATGGCCGAGGCGCGTGTATCCCGCGCGATATAAGAAACCGAGGCCAGCTGCCCGGGCGCCGCAAGAAGCATCGCCAGCTGGTCGGTGCAAAGGTTCATCGACACCACGCGCGACGGCCCGGCAAAGGCGCCGGTGGCGGCCCACAAAAGGGCCAGGACTATGCCGGGCAGCCTGCGCATGGGTCAGAACGACGCCCGCACGCCGACATAGGCGGCGCGGCCGCGCTTGGCGTAGCCCCAGACGTCGGCGTAGTCCGCGTCGAACAGGTTGGTGACGCGCCCGGTCAGCACCACGTTATCTGTCAGCTCATACTGAGCAGCCACATCAACGGTGGTGTAATCCGGCAGCTCAGTTGTGGCAAAGGAGCCAAAGAACTGGCTGTCCCAATTGCCTGCCACATGCCGGATGTCCGCGGTGACGGAGCCGCGGCCGTTGAAAGTATCCAGAGTGGCGCTCAACAGAAGCTCGTGCTCCGGGCGGCGGATCTCGACCGAGCCATTTGGGTTGGTGGCGTCCAAATAGGTGTAGGACAGGCGCAGATCGAGGTATTCGGTGGCTTCCAGGCTTGCTGCCAGCTCAACACCTTTGCGATCACTGTCACCGGCTTGGTTGCGGTAGGAGAACGTGGTTGCGTTCACCATGTAGCTCTCGATCTCGCCTGTCAGCGTCTCGTCGAAATAGGTCACATCAACCAGACCGCGCCCTTGCAGGAACGGCACCTCAACCCCGAAATCGAAGCTGCGGTTTTCCTCCGGCTGCAAGTTCGGATTGCCGAGGTAGGTGGTGGAGCCGAATGTGCTGTTGGCAAACAGCTCAAAGTAAGAGGGATTCACGATACCGGTTCCAGCCGAGCTGTGCAGGCGCACGCCGCTGCCAGAAAAAGTGTAGGAGACACTGGCGGTCCAGCTGGTGGCGTCTTCGAATACGCTGTTGTTGTCGTGGCGCACCCCGAGCTGCAGGTCCAGGCCGTTGGCAAAGCTGCCGCGGTATTCCAGGGCAATCGAATTGGTTTCGCGCGCAAAGGCCGGGTTGGAACTGCTGGAGTCCTCTTCCCATTCCAGCATCGCGTTAAGAAGGTGGTCTGCTTGATCCGCTAACTGCCCGTCCAGGCCGAAGCTCAGCAGGTACTTTGCTGCTTCCGTTTTGGTCTCGGTCGGGGTACCGCCATTGAGGGACCGGTCAAAGTCAGTACGTTCGATTGACAGGCGGTGTTTCAGGCGGCCGCCCAATGTGTCCAGTTCAGCATAGACCTGAGCCAGTTGCTCATCCCGGTCACTGAATTGCGTCGGATCATCCACGACATAGCTGGCCGCATCCGTTGCGGTGAAGGAGGTGCGGTCGCTGTCATAGCGTTCATCCGACGTGCGGAAGTTGAAGCCAAGTTTCAGCCGGTCGGTGACCAGGTAGTCGCCTTTCAATTGCAGTGTATTGCGGCGGATGCCGTCTTCTTCACCGCCATCGCCCGAGGTGTCATAGCCGTCGTCATTGTCATGGGCGAAGCTGAAGGCGATACCGCCGCGCTCGGTCCGCGACGAAACCCGGGCCGAGGCCCGGTAGCCGTCGGACCCCGCTTCCGCGCTGCCGCCGTATTCCGTGCCGATGCCGCCGGACTTGGTGATGATGTTGATCACACCGGCCGAGGCGTTGGAGCCGTAGAACACCGATTGCGGGCCGCGCAGGACTTCGATCCGCTCGATATTGGCAGTGTCTAGGCCGGACAGAATGTACTCGCTGTCACCGCCCGAGGCTTCGACGCCGTCGATCAGGATCAGCGTGTGATTGGCTTCTGCGCCGCGGATGCGGACCTGGGTAAAGCTGTCGCCGGAGCCGCTCACCATCAGGCCGGGTACCGAACGCAGCGCGTCCTGGACGGTGGTGATGCCGCGATCATCGATCTCCTCGCTGGTCAGGACCGAGACGGAGCGGCCGTACTTCTGGGCCTCGACCGGCGTGAAGCCGCCGGAGACGATGATCTCCCCCAGATCGGTGACTTCTTCATCCTGAGCGGTTGCGATTACAGGGGCGGCGGCCAGGGCGGCGGCCAGGGACAAGCTTGCCTTGCGCATATTCCATTCCTCCCGGCCCGCGCAGCAAGCACAGGCCAAGCGGCTGCCCATGCCGGGCAGCATGTTCAAAATTTTGGTCTTTGGAAGGCTTTGCCCCCGCAGACGGTGAAAACTGCCACCACTACGGAAGTCCGTTGTCCTTGGCGCGCCCCGCACCCGGACAGGGTGATCATCCTGGCAGGTCTCCTGACTTGCGGGTCGAGGCTTTGCCGCGCCTTCCCGCCCCTTGGGGCAGTGGCATATCGCAGCATTGCTCTCCGCTCACAGTTGCGGGGGCAGTCACGGATTCGGCGCCTGTTGGCTACACCTCACCGTGTTCCCTTTTAACCGGGTGGTCTCCCAGCCGGACCAGAATGGCCGGGACTTAGGCAAACTGAACTTATTCTGTCAAGCGCCAAAGTCTAGTGAGGCGGCTTAGAGGGGGCGCCAAAAGGCGTCATCGCAAGAAACTGATTTCGTTAAATTGTTAAAACTGAATACTACTTCGGGAAATGGAGGACTGATGCGGTTAGGCTCAAAGTCCTTACTCGGAAGCAAAGGTGCATACGTATATCGCAGTATTTGATTGAAGTGGATGAACGCATGCCAGCCTCACTGCCGGCGGTGAACCTCAATCAGTGCATCTACCGCAGAACTGCTGCTTTGGGCCTGCCGAGTTGTGGCTGCTTCGATGCTGAGGAATGTCTGAAATGGTCCGGACAGGCTGATCCATTGCGTCGACTAGTGCCGACCTTGGAAACGCAACTTTCCTCGCATAGCTGCCGCTGAGATCAGGCGCAGCATTCGGTAGAATGGGCTCAGACCAGCCCAATGCATCCGCGGCGTTTCCCAAAGTACACGCAACCTGACAACGGCCATGCAAACCACCAGTAAACTGAGGCGTCAGCGCTGTGTTGATGTCTGGGATTGGCGGGAGGATTGGAGGGAGCAATATGCCAAGAGTCCAACTTCCCGCGGTCACCCCGAAACGAAGAGCCTGGAACAAGGGCCGGATCATCGGCCAGAAACGGCCGCTGTTGCCGAAACAGGTCTGGGCGATCCGCGCGCGGCTCGAACTGGCGGGCAACCTGCGCGATCTTGCGCTGTTTAATGTGGCGATTGATAGCAAGCTTCGCGGATGCGATCTGGTGAAACTGACCGTCACCAACTTGGTGAGGGACGGTCGCGTTCGCGAACGCGTGTCCGTGATCCAGAGCAAAACCAAGCGGCCCGTTCAGTTCGAACTCTCTGAAAACACGCGGGATACCATCGCCGCATGGATCAAGTTGCCGGAAATGATCGGCTGCCGCTTCATGTTTCCCAGCCGGTTTCACGACCGCCCGCATATCTCAACGCGCCAATATGGCCGGCTTGTGAGGGGTTGGGTGGCCGCGATTGGGCTAGAACCCAGTGGATACGGCACCCATTCGCTGCGCCGGACCAAAGCAGCTGAGATTTACCGCAAAACCGGAAATCTCAGAGCGGTTCAACTTCTGCTCGGTCACACCAAGGTAGACAGCACAGTACGGTACCTTGGTGTCGAACTCGAAGATGCGCTGAACATTGCCGAGCAAATCGACATTTGATCCACGTTGGCGGGCGGCTCTTGCCGTTCGCCAATCCTGAGCGGACCTGCGTTCGCGGCGCAGCGGTGGGTCGGATCGAGCCCAAACTGAAATGTCGAATTTCGCGCTGCATGCGCACGCAACAACAGAGATGCTGCAAGCGCTCAGATGTCAGCGCCGCAGAGCAGGGGAAGTAACGGTCATTCATGCTTGCCGCAGCGAAGACCAAACGTCGAAATCACAAGGCGCAGGAATTTCCGATCCTTCGCCGCACTTACAGTGCTTGAGCTAGTCTAGATCTCATAGTCCTTGCTGCCGTGTGCTAAGGAGCGTGTTTCAACCGCTTTTCTCACTGCCGGGGCCACGGGTGCAGCACCATTGCCATCGACGTTGAACCGGGCTACCAGTTTTGCCAAATTGATCGCGTTGGCGTTCAGCATATGACTTGCGGCCGTGGCTTCTTCCACCATCGCGGCGTTCTTTTGAGTCACCTGATCGAGCTGTGTCACTGCAGTGTTGATCTCGTGTAGGCCAGTGGATTGCTCCTCCGCGCCTTCGGCGATATCGGAGACCAGCTTCGAGATATGGCTGACACGGGTGGAAATTGACTGCAGAGCCTCGCCTGCCCGACCTACCAGATCGACACCCTGATCTACTTGGCGGGAGCTGTCGGAAATCAGCGTTTTGATCTCCATTGCTGCATCCGAGGAACGCTGCGCTAGTGCCCGCACCTCCGAGGCTACAACCGCAAAGCCGCGGCCGGCCTCACCAGCACGGGATGCCTCTACCCCAGCGTTGAGTGCAAGAAGGTTGGTCTGGAACGAAATATCGTCGATCACCTCAATGATCTGGTCGATTTTTCTGGAACTTTCCTCGATTGCACCCATTGCAGCGACTGCGTTTCGCACCACTTCGCCGCTGCTTACAGCCTCTTGGCGGGCCTCTCGGACGGTGTTTTCTACACGGCGCGCGCCCTTGGCTGCAGATTTCACGCTGGCTGTAAGCTCATCAATCGCCGCCGCTGTCTGCTCCAGGGTAGCAGCCTGGCTTTCGGTACGGTGCGACAGGTCATCCGAGGCTTGGCTGATTTCCGCCGCGCCGTTACGGATACTCGAAGAAGCCTCGATCACTTGCTGCACTGTGGTGTTCAGGTTGTCGATCGAGCCATTAAAATCGCCGCGCAGTTTTTCATATTCCTCCGGGAATGTCTCGGCGATGCGTATGGTTAGATCACCATTTGCCATACGTGATAGGCGCTCGCTTAGCTGCTGCACTACATATGCCAATTCGGCGTCTTTGCTTTGGGCCTTCTGCTGTTCGACCTCCTGCATACGAACCAATTCGGCGCGAAACGTCTCCAGCGCCCGGGCCATATCTCCAACTTCGTCGCCGCGCTTTTGGCCGCGGATTTCCACTGCGTTGTTGCCTTCAGCCAGGCCACGCATGGATACTACAATCCGTTGAATGCCCGAAGCGATGCCGGATCCTGTCACCAGCGCCATTGCAGCACCGATTATTATCGCAGCAACAATGGCGGCAGGGATCATTTTGCGCGTCTGAGCTGCGATCTCTTCGTTGGCAGCTTGGTTGGCAGCCATCGCCGCAGAAACTTCATTTCGGAGTTTCGTCATAGTGGATTGGAAACTATCAAAAAAGGCCTTGCCGCGTCCCTCGGCAACAAAATCCGCCATGTCATCCATTGTGGCCGCGTCGCCGATTTCTCGGCGCAAGTCCAGCATTGGCACCACAACCTCACCGCGCCATTTTTCAATTACTTCGGAAATTCCATCCAGCTGATCCAATAACAGGATGTCTTCCTGCATCGCGGCCCGGAAAGCATCTATACCGGCATCGAAACGCTGGGTTCCTTGCACAAAGGGTGTAAGGAAAGACTCTTCTCCCGCCAAAAGAAACCCGCGCATGCCAGTCTCCATGTCTACAGCTGCGGCAAGTAGGTTTTTTGCCATGCCAAGTACAAGATAGTTTCTTTCAACATCTTGGAATGGCTCCTGGAGTAGCCCTGGATCTGACAGGCCCGCGGTGATCCGTGATGTTAGAGAGTCACGATTATCTACCAGAAGAAGCTCTTCCATGCCGATCATCTGGCCGACAAGTGTACGAAATTCTTCAAAGTATACTTTACTCTTGGCTCTTTTTACTTCATCGGCCATGTCATTCATGGTCATGGCATCGCCAATCTCATGGCGCAGTTCTATAGCATTGACGGCCACTTCACTCTGCCACCCAGCAAGTATTTGTTCTGCTTCGGACAATAGTGCTAAAATGTTTGCCTCACCAACTGACATCTGCCGCAAAGTTTTAAAAGATTGTGCTACCCTAGTCTTTCCAGCGTCATAAGGAATTAGATATTCACTTCTGCCTGCGAGCAGATAGCCACGCAGTCCAGATTCCATCGTAGAAGCTGCTTCTGCCAGCGTCTGCGCCTCGCTTAATATTTCCTGTGTGTCAGCAACCATCTGAGTTGCTTTTTCCATACGTCCCAGGTTGACCACTGAAAGAATCCCGACCGCCAACACCAACACCAATGGAAAAAGCGCGACCAGAACGATTTTTGTTTTGGTGCTAAGGTTATCAATTGCAGATTTCGAAGCCGCGATTTTCGTAAGAAGTTTCATCGCATCATTCCTGATTGTATGGGAGGGACAGGTTAAACTGAAAGATAATCACCTCTTCCTTTTGATTGCTCATCAAATACGAATGCACTGTCACTAGAAATCTGGAACCTAGCGGACCGCAACTCGTCACGAAACGGGAAGTTAAAGCGCCAATCATCCACTTTCCAAATAGACACACCCAAGGAAAAAGATGCCAAAATGCGCGGCGCGCAATTTATTTTCCAATCATTTGCCACTTTTTAAAACACATCTTCCTGCGTATTCAGCCACTTCACCCAGCATTTCTTCGATCCGGATCAGCTGGTTGTACTTGGCCAGCCGGTCGGACCGCGCCAAAGAGCCGGTCTTGATCTGGCCGCAGTTGGTGGCAACCGCGAGGTCGGCAATGGTGGCGTCCTCGGTCTCGCCGGAGCGGTGCGACATCACGTTGGTGTAGCGGGCGCCGTGCGCCATATCGACCGCCTTCAGGGTCTCGGTCAGGGATCCGATCTGGTTCACCTTCACCAGCATCGAGTTTGCCACGCCGCGCTCGATGCCCTCAGCCAGACGCGCCGGGTTGGTCACGAACAGATCGTCACCCACCAGCTGCACAGAGTTGCCGATCTTATCGGTCAGCAGCTTCCAGCCGTCCCAGTCGTCTTCGGACATGCCGTCTTCGATGGAGATGATCGGGTAGTCATTGACCAGCGCCGCCAGATAGTCGGCATTTTCCTCGGAGGACAGGGATTTGCCTTCGCCGGACAGGACATATTTGCCGTCTTTGTAGTATTCGGTCGCCGCGCAATCCAGTGCCAGGTAAATCTCTTCACCGGGCTTGTAGCCTGCCTTTTCGATCGACTTCAGGATGAAGTCCAATGCCTCGCGGGAGGAGCCGATGTTGGGGGCAAAGCCGCCCTCGTCGCCGATCCCGGTGCTGAGGCCTGCGGCCGACAGCTCTTTCTTCAGGGTGTGGAAAACTTCCGAACCCATGCGCACGGCTTCGCGGATGTTGTCCGCGGCCACCGGCATGATCATGAATTCCTGGATGTCGATCGGGTTGTCGGCATGCTCGCCGCCGTTGATGATGTTCATCATCGGAACCGGCAGCACGCGGGCCGAGGTGCCGCCGATATAGCGGTAGAGCGGCTGGTTAGTTACTTTAGCTGCTGCCTTGGCTGCCGCCAAAGAAACTCCCAAAATTGCGTTCGCGCCCAGGCGGCTCTTGCGGGCAGTTCCGTC